>CAVRZW010000006.1:0-1029540 GCA_963725755.1 uncultured beta proteobacterium | reverse complement strand
CCATGCACACCATGAATCAAAAGGGGCCAGCCTCTTGGAGAACTCCGGCAAATCGGCCGCCAGCCCGCGCCGTTCCTTGCGCCGAGGCCGTTTTCCTACCGATCTTCCCGTCTGCCGGTCCCGCCGACCGCTAAGTCGTGGTGGCGGCAAGCAATGTGCCGTGCCTTCGACTGGGCCTAGACAGCCACCGCGCCGAACTCGTCACAAAGCTGGTCGAGTGCCTTGCCCTCGAGCTTGCGCGAGCGGGCCTTGGTGACCCCGCTGCGCTCGAACACGGCCACCGCAAGCCCGGCGTTGTGCTGGCGAGAGACATAGAGGATGCCGTCCCATTTCGAGTCTGCCTCGTCGATGGCCTTGGCCCAAGCCATCGGCACGGTGTAGTCGCCGCCGGCGCTGATGTCGTTGTTGAGTCCCAGCTTCTTCAGGGCCTTGTCGCCCCATGCCCTGAAGCTGCTGATCGACGTGGCGGCGCAGTACCGGGGCGACAACAATGGCGACCTGTCCGTCGCGTGGAAGCTCATGCAGCCACGCGGCTGGCGCAGCGAGGCCACGCTGCACAAGGTCAAGCGCGAACTGCTCGACGCCGGCTTCTTGTACGAGACTCGCAAGGGCCGGCGGCCGAATGTCTGCTCGCTGTTCGCCTTGACCTGGCCAGCCATAGACGACTGCGACAAGTTCGACCCTGGCGCGAAGGCGGGCTTCACGCGCAACGAGTTCAGGTTCAAGGCGCCGCTGACCGTGATCTCGCCACCGGGCAAAAACGCGTGCCCTACTTCACCGCGTGTAGTAGCAAAGGCCGCATAGCTACACGGCGCGTAGTAAGGGCCCGGCCCGCTACTTCAGCTGCTGGCGCTATCCGGGGGGTACATGGCCGGCCGCCTACTTCACCTGCTGTAGTGCTATCTAGAGTAGCCATCTGCAGGGCTGTCTGCGGCTGTTCAGGGCTGTTCACTGCCTTCAGTGGGCGGGCGGCCGTTGAAGATCTCGCTGTTGATTTCGTATTCTGCGGGGCTGACGCGCGCGCGCAAAGGGCAGCGGGACGGTGTGCGAGCGGAGTGCTGAAGGCCAGAGAAGAAGGCGGCGAGGCACTCTCTCTTACGCCACGAGTAGTGGCGTCAGCGAACGATCTGCCCGAATGGCACCACCCAACTCAGCGCCAGGACGGGGCTCGACGAACGGTTGCCGGACGCCTCTACGCCTACTGCGAGGCGAGCGTGTGCACCGTCGCCCTGCTTTAGCCAACCGAACCACAACATGGCCTGGGCAATCGCGCCGGACAAGCTCTGCACGCCGCCACCACCGCCGCCGCCGGCCAGCAACTCGGCGCCGACCTGCCAAAGCTCGGCGTGTGCAGGGGTGGCGACACCGGCACCGAGCAGTCCTTGCGAATACGCCCCCGCGTCGCCGCCCAGTGCGCTATGCGCCTGGCCCGTGAGGTAGGCATTCGGGCCCATCCACCAGTTGAGCTGCAAGCCAATTGTCTGCAGCGACTGCGCGGTGCCATCCTTGCGGCGCACCGCGCCGATCTGTTCCAACGTAGCGCCCCATTCGATGCGCTTGACCGTGCCCATGCGCGCCGGCGTACCCGGTATCCCTTCGGGTTCGAGGTCGGCCGCCAACGACAACTCGGCGCGCACGCCGCGCATCGCCGACGAGGTGCCGGCCAAGCGGCCGATCGCAGCGCCAAAGTGCCACCCGGGCGACGGGGTGAATTGCAGCGTCGCGTCGAGGTGACCGATCGTCCCGCCGCCGGTGGGCACGGCGCCGCCACCTCCGAGGCCAAGCGCCACGCGCGCACCCACGCGCAGCGTGTCGGCGAGCGCAATCTCCACGCCACCCTGGCCGAGAATCTCCATGTAGCCCGCGCTGCTGCCATTGGCCGCAGTGGCAGCCTCGAGACCCCAATAGGTATTGGCACTGGTACGGGCGCCGAAGCGGTCCAGCCGCACGCCGACCAAGTCGACATGCGCTGACGGCGTGTTGCCTCGCAGCGAATAGCGCCCCGCCGTCAGCGCCATGCGGTCGAAGCCGAGGCCACTCCGCCCGTCGGCGGCCATTTGTTCACCGATCCGCGCAAGTGGCTCGGCCACGAACTGACCATGCCATTCGGCGACGACGCCGAGCTGCGAACTGCGGATTGCCGTGCCGGGGAAATACACCTCCGATGCGCCGAGCCCGAGACGCCAGGGGCCCAGCGGTACCTGCAACGACAGCGATGGGCGCAGCATCAGCCCATTGCCTACGGGGGCCCCACCGCCACCACCGCCGCCGATCGCCAATGCTGGCACCAGCAACAGGCCGGACGCAATCGCCAACGTCCGCTGCGCCGCCAGGCCACCGACGAAGAAGCCGCCGCGATGCCCCGAGGCAGCGCCGTAGGCGGTTGGTCCTAGCCACCAACCGGGGGCTACCTCAAACAACACCACGGCGTGCGCCATGCCTAGGTGTTCGTCGCCGGGCAGACGCATGGTTTCATAGCCAGCGCCGATCGCCAGCGGTCGGTCGGCTTCACTGGCCCAGGCAGTACCGCTGCCCAACGCGGCGAAGAAGATCAGGAAACGCAGAAGTCGATGTGACTGCATCGGAAGAAGGCTGACAAGGCCAGAGCCGCAGGCAAGCCCGGCATTGTCTACTGGGGTGAGGACGGCGAGCGACTCTGAAGCACCGCTGCCAGTCGAGGCTGTGTGAAAACTCGGACTGCGCGTGGCCGTGCTGTTTCTGCGAGGCGGCAGGTTCAGCTGCAGGAAATGCTGCGGCGTCGTGTACGCCAGCCAGGCCGGCGACGTAATGGCGCGCGCATGGGGTCGGCAGACCAAGCTGGAGAACCGGCTCGGCGAGCACTGGGCCAGGCCCAAGGGCATGCACCATCGGACGCACCGGCGAATCCTGAACGGCATCATGCAGTACGAGCAGATTCGCGATGACGCGCTCGCGGCGCACCTGCTTCGGCTCGACGGCCGCCTGCGGGAGATCGGCGGCCAACTCGGGATCGATCTCTAGGCGACGACAGCTAGCGATCGCGCGGCGAGGGCCAGGGGGGTCGCTGAAGCTACCGGCTCATGCCGGGACACCGCAGCTCTATCGCCGCGTTGCTAAACCGCGACTATTTCGCGCGCGTGCGCGAGGGGATGGCACGCCAAGAGATCCGCCCCTAGGCGCCTCAATTCTGTTGCCGATTCCGTTGCCGGCCGGCCAGAAAGCCAAACGGGCCAGCCCCTTGTGGAAGCTAACCCGTTGATTCATTTGGTCGGGGTGGCGGGATTCGAACTCGCGACCCCTTGCACCCCATGCAAGTGCGCTACCAGGCTGCGCTACACCCCGACGAAGGGGCAGATTATACGGCGCGGCCGCGCACTCAGGCCGACAGCAGCTCGCGGATCGACAGCAATTCGGCCCGCAGCAGCTGCGTCTCGAGCCCGCTGCCCGTCGACGGTGCAGGCGCCGGCTGCGCCGGCGGCGGCACATCGTGCGCGTCGGACTCCGGCCCGTCGCCGATCTGCCCGGCGGTCGGCTCGCCACCACCTTCCACCATGTCGTCGGGTGCGGCTTCGGCCGCGCCGCGGCCCGCGGGGTCGGACAGCCGGTTGCGCGCGCCGCTGATCGTGAAACCCTGGTCGTAGAGCAGGTCGCGGATGCGCCGGATCAGCAGCACCTCGTGGTGCTGGTAGTAGCGCCGATTGCCGCGGCGCTTCATCGGCTTGAGCTGGGTGAATTCCTGTTCCCAGTAGCGCAGCACGTACGGTTTGACCCCGCACAGCTCGCTCACCTCACCGATCGTGAAGTAGCGTTTGGCCGGTATTGCGGGCAGCGCTTTCTCCATTGAAATCAATGGGATCGATGGGGAAATCTAGACTCTACTCGAAGTCCCCTTCGACGGGCGTGTCGCCTTGCACGATCGACTTCAGCTTGTGGCTGGCGTGGAAGGTGACCACGTTGCGGGCCTTGATCGGGATCGATTCGCCGGTGCGCGGGTTGCGCCCGGGGCGCGGCGCCTTGCGCCGGATGTTGAAGTTGCCGAAGCCCGACAGCTTGACGTCGCGGCCTTCGACGAGCGCGCCGTGGACGATCTCGAAGAAGGCCTCGACCATGTCCTTGGACTCGCGCTTGTTCAGCCCCAGGCGGTCGAACAGCAGCTCGGCCAGTTCGGCCTTGGTCAGGGTGGGCGTTTCCAGCGAAGGCAGGATGACCCGCTCGCCCGGACTGTCTTCGATGGTCATGGCTTGTCCTCCCCCGGTCAGGCGCGCAGCCGCGCGCCGAATGCCTGCGCGGCCCGCTGGACGGCCGCCGCCACGCTGGCGTCGATGCGCTCGTCGGTGAGCGTGGCCCGGGCATCGAGCAGCTCCAGCCGCACCGCCAGGCTGCGTTCGCCCGGCGCGATGCCGGCCACCGCCGCAGCCGGCTTGTAGATGTCGAACAAGGTCGCGTCGCGGATCAACCCCGCCGGGTCGTTGCGCAGATTCGCGATCAGCGCATCGTGGGGCACATCGTCGCGCAGCACCAGCGCCAGGTCGCGAAATGCCGACTGCTGCCGTGGCACGGGCTCGAACGCCGGCACCGGCACCTCGAGCACGGCCTCGAGGTCGAGCTCGAACAGCATCGGCGCCTGCGGCAGTTCGTAGGCCTGGCGCCAGCGCGGGTGCAGCTCGCCGAGGTGGCCGATGACTTGGCCGTCGAGCTCGACCTGCGCCGCGCGCCCGGGGTGCAGCGCCGGATGGCTGGCGCTGGCGAAGCGGACCCGCCGCGGCGCGAGCAGCGTCTCGACATCGCCCTTCAGATCGAAGAAGTCGGTGCCCCGCTCCTTCGTGCCCCATTGCAGCGGCTCGGCGCTGCCGTAGGCCAGCCCCGCCACGCGCATCGGCTGGCGCACGCCGGCGACGCTGAGCGGGCCGTCGGTGACGCTGGCGTCGCGCATGAACACGCGGCCGAGCTCGAAGACGCGCACGCGGCCGGCCTTGCGCGCGAGGTTGTGGCGCAGCACCTGAACCAGGCTGCCGACGAGGCTGGAGCGCATCACCGCCAGCGGCGCCGCGATCGGGTTGAGGACCTTGATCGGATCGGCGTTGCCGGCCAGCTCGCGCTCCCAGCGCTCCTCGACGAAGCTGAAGCTGATCGTCTCCTGGTAGTCCAGCGCGGCCAGCGCACGCCGGACCGCGTTGGCCGAACGCCGGCCCTCGCGACGCACGCGCGCGGTCACCGGCGCCAGCGGCGCGGTGGCCGGCAGCTTGTCGTAGCCGATGACGCGGATGACCTCCTCGATCAGGTCCTCCTCGATCCTGAGGTCGAAGCGCCAGCTCGGGGGCACCACGGTCAGCGTTCCGTCGGCTTCGGTGAACTGCAGCCCGAGGCGGCGAAAGACGTCGGCGCATTGCAGCTGCGTCAGCGGCATTCCGACGACCTTGGCCGCGCGCGCCACGCGCAGCGTCACCGGCGCGGCCTCGGGCAGGCGCAGCACCTGGTCGTCGAGCGGGCCGGCCTGGCCGCCGCAGATCTCGATGATCAGCTGCGTGATGCGCTCGATGTGCGCGGCGGTCAGTGCGGGGTCGACGCCGCGCTCGAAGCGATGGCCGGCGTCGGTGCTGAAGTTGAAGCGGCGCGAACGCCCGGCCACGCTGTCGGGCCACCAGAAGGCGGCCTCGACGTAGACGTTGTGCGTCGTGTCCGACACCGCGGTCGCGTCGCCGCCCATGATGCCGGCCAGCGACTCCACGCCTTGCGCGTCGGCGATCACGCCGACGTCGGCGTCGAGCTCGACCGTGCTGCCGTTGAGCAGCTTGAGCGTCTCCCCGGGCCGGGCCCAGCGCACGACCAGCCGCTCGTGGATCTTGTCGAGGTCGAAGATGTGCGACGGCCGCCCGAGCTCGAACATCACGTAGTTGGAGATGTCCACCAGCGCGCTCACGCTGCGCTGGCCGCAGCGGGCCAGGCGCTCGACCATCCAGTGCGGCGTTGCCGCCCGCGTGTCGACGCCGCGCACGATGCGGCCCGAGAAACGGCCGCAGAGGTCCGGTGCCAGCACTTCGACCGGCAGCCGCTGGTCGTGCGCGGGTGTCACCGGCGCGATCACCGGCGTCTTCAGCGGCGCGCCGGTCAGCGCCGAGACCTCGCGCGCGATGCCGTACACGCTCAGCCCATGCGCGAGGTTGGGGGTGAGCTTGAGCGTGAAGAGCATGTCGTCGAGCTGCAGCCAGTCGCGCAGGTCGGTGCCCGGCGGCGCGTCGGCTGCCAGCTCGAGCAGGCCGCTGTGATCGTCGGCCAGGCCGAGCTCGCGCGCCGAGCACAGCATGCCGCGGCTCTCGACGCCGCGCAGCTGGCCGATGCCGATCCTGAACGGCTTGCCGTCTTCGCCGGGCGGCAGCTCGGCGCCGACGATGGCCAGCGGCACGCGGATGCCGGCGCGCGCATTCGGGGCGCCACAGACGATCTGCAGCGGCCCGGCGGGCGAATGCGCGCCGGCATCGACCCGGCACACGCGCAGCCGGTCGGCCTGCGGATGCGGCTCGGCGCTCAGGATCTCGGCGACGACGACGCCGCTGAACGGCGGCGCGGCCGGGCGCAGTTCCTCGACCTCCATGCCGGACATCGTCAGCAGGTCGGCCAGTTGCTGCGTCGTCAGCGGCGGATTGCAGAACTCGCGCAGCCAGGACTCGGGGAATTGCATGTCGCTTCGGTGTTGAGAGGATGCGGCGCCGTCGCGCTCAGGCGAACTGACGCAGGAAGCGCAGGTCGCCGTCGAACATCAGGCGCAGGTCGTCGATGCCGTAGCGCAGCATCGCCAGCCGGTCGGGGCCCATGCCGAAGGCGAAGCCGATGTGCCGCTCGGGGTCGAGGCCGTAGCTGCGGACCACGTTCGGGTGCACCTGGCCGGAGCCGGCGACCTCGAGCCAGCGCCCGGCCAGCGGGCCGCTGCGGAAGGCGATGTCGATCTCGGCCGAGGGCTCGGTGAAGGGGAAGAACGAGGGCCTGAAGCGGACGTCGAAATCGTCGGTCTCGAAGAACTGGCGCACGAAGTCGCTGAACACGACCTTGAGGTCCTTGAAGCTGACGTTGTCGCCGATCCACAGGCCTTCGCACTGGTGGAACATCGGCGAATGCGTGGCGTCGCTGTCAACCCGGTAGGTGCGGCCCGGGGCGATGACGCGGATCTCGGGCATCGGGTGTCCTCCGGCGATCAGGCCGGCGTACTTCGCGGCGTGCGCGCGGGCATAGCGGACCTGCATCGGACTCGTGTGCGGGCGCAGGTTGAGCCAGCGGCCTTCGGCGTCCTTCACATCGACGTAGAAGGTGTCCTGCATCGACCGCGCCGGATGGTTCTCCGGGTTGTTGAGCGCGGTGAAGCTCATCCAGTCGGTCTCGATCTCGGGGCCCTCGGCGACGTCGAAGCCCATCGAGGCGAAGATGGCCTCGATGCGCTCGATCGTGCGGCTGACCGGATGGATGCCACCGCTGCCGCGGCGGCGGCCGGGCAACGTGACGTCGAGCGCCTCGGCCTGCAGCTGGCGCTCGAGTTCGGCCGCGGCCAGGCGCTCGCGGCGGGCCTGCAGCGCCGCCTCGATGCGTGCCTTGGCGGTGTTGATCTCGGCGCCGCGGGCCTTCTTCTCGGCGGCCGGCAGCGCGCCCAGGGCCTTGAGCAGTTCGGTCAAGGCGCCGCTCTTGCCGAGGTAGCGTGCCTTGGCGTTCTCGAGCTCGGCGGCCTGCGCCGCTGCCGCGAAGTCGGCGTGCGCCTGCTCTACCAGGGTGTCCAGATCGTTCATGCGCTTCGGAATAAAAAAGGCCGTCCCGGAGTGACGGCCTTCGATCGCTCGTGTCCGCGCGCCCGGCATGGCGCCGGGCCGCGGTGCATCAAGCCAGCTGGGCCTTCACCTGGGCGACGATGCTGGCAAAGCCGGCCGGGTCGTGGATGGCCATGTCCGACAGCACCTTGCGGTCGATGTCGATGTTGGCCTTCTTCAGGCCGGCCATGAAGCGGCTGTAGGTGACGCCGAGCTCGCGCGACGCCGCATTGATGCGGGCGATCCAGAGCTGGCGGAACACCCGCTTGCGGGTGCGGCGGTCACGGTAGGCGTATTGGCCCGCCTTCATCACCGCCTGCTTGGCGATGCGGAAGACGTTCTTGCGGCGACCGCGGAAGCCCTTGGCCAGGGCCAGGATCTTCTTGTGGCGGGCGTGTGCGGTGACACCACGTTTGACGCGAGGCATGTTCTTCTCCTATGGCGTTGGGTGTCGGATCAAAGACCGGCGAAGGGCATCATCGCGGCGATGTGGCCCATGTTGGTCTCGTGCACGTTGGCCGCACCACGCAGGTGGCGCTTGTTCTTCGTCGTCTTCTTGGTGAGGATGTGGCGCTTGTACGCCTGACCGCGCTTGACGGTGCCTCCCGGACGCACGCGAAACCGCTTGGCCGCGCTCTTCTTGGTCTTCATCTTGGGCATGACTGCTCCTTGCTATGTTTGCTGCTGCAGGCGGCCCGGGGTCCCGGGCACTTGCTGGCCTGCAGCCGCTTCTTCTCGCTGCCGCGGTGACCAGACCGGGGCTGCGAATCCTTCGAGAACTACTTCCGCTTCGGCGCCAGCACCATGATCATCTGGCGCCCTTCGAGCTTGGGCATGTGCTCGACCATCGCCACGTCCGCCAGTTCGTCGCGGATGCGCTCGAGCAAGCGCATGCCGATGTCCTGGTGGGTGATCTCGCGGCCGCGGAAGCGCAGCGTGACCTTTCCCTTGTCGCCGTCTTCGGCAATGAAGCGGCGCAGGTTGCGCATCTTGATCGCGTAGTCGCCTTCGTCGGTGCCCGGACGAAACTTGACTTCCTTGATCTCGATGACCTTCTGCTTGCTCTTGGCCTCGGCGGCCTTCTTCTGTTCCTGGTACTTGAACTTGCCGTAATCCATCAACCGGCATACCGGGGGATCTGCGGTGGCGGCGATCTCGACCAGATCGACGTCCAACTCCCCTGCCATGCGCAACGCGTCCATCGTGCTGACGATGCCGAGCGGTTCGTTCTCCACCCCGTTCAGGCGCACCTGCGGCGCCATGATTTCTCGATTCAGCCTGTGCTTGCGTTCTGCGTTGGGTACGCGGCGGTCCATGAAAGTAGCGATGGTTCCAGCTCCTGTTGCAACCCGAAGGCACCCGGGCCACATAAAAAACAAACGCGCGCCTTGGGCTTCCTAGGCCTTGGAGACGATGTCGCTGTCGACCTTCCCGAGGAAGTCTGCCAGCGGCATGACGCCGAGATCCCGATTGCCCCGAGCGCGCACGGCAACAGCCCCATTTGCCTTCTCCTTGTCGCCGACGACCAGGATGAACGGGGCCTTCTGCATCGAATGCTCGCGGATTTTATAGCCGATCTTCTCGTTGCGCAAATCAAGCGTCACTCTAACTCCTTGTTTTTGCAACGCTTTCGCCACTGCTGACGCATAGTCGGCCTGGCTGTCGGTGATCGGGGTCACGACCACCTGCACCGGCGCCAGCCAGACCGGCAAGGCCCCGGCATGCTGCTCGAGCAGGATGCCGATGAATCGCTCCAGGCTGCCGACGATGGCCCGATGCAGCATCACCGGGTGCCGGCGCTCTCCGCTCTCTGCGACGTAGACGGCGCCCAGCCGCTCGGGCATGTTGGGGTCGACCTGGATCGTGCCGCACTGCCATTCGCGGCCGATGGCGTCCTTGAGCGTGTACTCGATCTTCGGGCCATAGAACGCACCTTCGCCGGGCGCGATGCTGAACTCGCAGCCGGACCGACGCAGGCTCTCCATCAGCGCGTGTTCGGCCTTGTCCCACAGTGCATCCGAGCCGATCCGGGCCACCGGCCGCGTCGCGACCTTGTAGATGATGTGCTGGAAGCCGAAGTCGGCATAGACCTTCTGCAGCAGCGCCGTGAAGGCCGTGCATTCGTCGAGGATCTGGTCCTCGGTGCAGAAGATGTGGCCGTCGTCCTGCGTGAAGGCGCGCACCCGCATGATGCCGTGCAGCCCGCCGGTGGGCTCGTTGCGATGGCACTGGCCGAACTCGCCATAGCGCAGCGGCAGGTCGCGGTAGCTCTTGATGCCCTGCTCGAAGATCAGGATGTGGCCCGGGCAGTTCATCGGCTTGAGCGCGTAGTCGCGCTTCTCCGACTCGGTGGTGAACATGTTGTCGCGGTACTTGTCCCAGTGGCCGGTCTTCTCCCACAGCGCGCGGTCGAGGATCTGCGGCCCCTTGACCTCCTGGTAGCCGTTGTCGCGATAGACACGGCGCATGTATTGCTCGACCTCCTGCCACACCGCCCATCCCCTGGGATGCCAGAACACCGTGCCGGGTGAATGCTCGTCGAGGTGGAACAGGTCGAGTTCGCGCCCCAGCTTGCGGTGGTCGCGCCTCTCTGCCTCCTCGAGCATATGCAGGTAGGCCTGCAGCTCGTCCTTCGTGGCCCAGGCCGTGCCGTAGATGCGCTGCAGTTGCTCGTTGGCCTGGTCGCCGCGCCAGTAGGCACCGGCCACCTTCATCAGCTTGAAATGCTTCAGCCGACCGGTGCTTGGCACGTGCGGGCCGCGGCAGAGATCCTCGAAGCCCCCTTCGCGGTACAGCGAAACGTCCTCGCCGGCCGGAATGCTGCCGACGATCTCGGCCTTGTAGAACTCGCCGATCCCCTTGAAGTGCTCGACCGCCTCGTCGCGCGGCAGCACGCGGCGCACGACCGGCTCGTCCCTCCTCGCCAGTTCGGCCATCCGCTGCTCGATCGCCGCCAGGTCCTCGGTCGTGAACGGGCGCATGTAGGCGAAGTCGTAGTAGAAGCCGTTCTCGATGACCGGGCCGATCGTGACCTGGGCCTCGGGGAAGAGCTGCTTGACCGCGTAGGCCAGCAGGTGTGCCGTCGAGTGGCGGATGACCTCCAGACCGTCTGCATCCTTGTCGGTGACGATCGCCACCCGCGCATCGCGTTCGATGCGGTGGCTGGTATCGACCAGCCTGTCATCGACGCGGCCGGCGATCGCCGCCTTGGCCAGGCCGGCCCCGATGGACGCGGCCACCTCGGCGACCGTGACGGGCGCGGCGTAATCGCGCCTGGAACCGTCGGGCAACGTGATCTGGATCATTTCAGGACACTCCAAAAGCAACAAAGCGCGGGGGTGAGCCGCGCTTTGATCTCGAAACGGGAACGGGCGACGACGGCGCGGCCGGCTAGACCTCGGTGAAGGCGAAGGGCGTAGTCCGCGGTGTCATAACCATGCTGCCTTTCTCGCTCTTGCTGGGTTGCTCGAGCTTCGCAGTTTAGCCGAACGCCGGCTCAGGTCAGGGGCAGCGCGTGGATCGGGCGCACCGACGAGACCTGCTCCGCGAACTCGTCGGCCAGCCGCTGGCTCTCGGCCAGGGCGCGTCGCCAGGCGCGCTCGCGGGCCGCGTGGTCGTCGCCGTAGGCCTTGAAGTCGCCGCGGTCGGGCAGCTTGCCGCCGGGCAGGGTCCGCAGCCATTCGGGAGCGGGCGCCAGCACGACGACGTTGGACAGCGCCGGGCCGGTGCGGTGGCGCTGCTTCCAGGCCTTGTCGAGCCAGCCGGGCACGATGCGGCTCTGGAAGTGCGGGTAGAGGACGATGCCCGGCCCGCCGGCCCACCCCGGCCGGGCGCGCTCGTCCATCGCCGCGTAGTCGAGGCGCAGGTGGTAGTCGACGATGCCGCCATCCCAATACGCGCCGCGCGGGCCGCCGGGCACGTCGTGCACGGCCCGCAACCAGAACGGGATCGAGCAGCTGGCCAGGATCGCAGGAGCCAGGTTCTGCGCCGTGAGCGCGGCGCTGCGGCTGCGGAAGTCCGACAGCGGAAACGGCAACGGCTCGCGCGCATCGCCGAAGACCACCCGCTCCAGCCACGAGCCCAGCGCGCGGCGGCGTGCGGCGTTGGCGACGAAGGCGCCCAGGTAGCCCAGCGGCGTGCGCCATCGGCTTTCGCGCCGCAGCAGGTGGCGGCCATGGCTGGTGAACACGTGCAGCCGGAACCGCGGATGGGCCAGCACTTCGGTGGCGCGCGAACCCAGCCGCTCGTCGAGCTTGCGGCCGAAGGTCGCACTGACCTGCGCCGCGGTGGGCGAGCGGCCCGGGGCGTGCTCGTAGCGCTGGGTGACGTAGTCCTCGGCGAGTCGGGCCAGCGCTGCATCGGCATCGGGCAGACAGGCGCAGGCCAGCCGCCAGGCGCCGATCGACGCGCCCAGCAGGTGGACATGCTGCGGCGTGTCCACCAGCCAATGGCCGAACAGGAAGCGGTCCAGCGGATTGAGCGCCAGGCCCTTGGGGCCACCGGCCGCGGCCGGGATCACGCGCACGTCGGCGGCGCGCAATCCGCGCTCGCGCAGCAGGGCAAGGGCCCGGGGACCGGCGAAGATCTGCAGCGCGGACATGCGCTCGGCGCCCCGCGGCGGCTCAGGAGCGCCTGATCTGCAGCTTGGCCAGCGCGGCGGCCAGCGCGCCCTGGGCCTGCGGCGCGGTTTCGCTGCGGCGCACGCGTTCGTCGCGGGCTGGGGGCCGGAAGGCGCTGCCGCCGGCCGCCGCCGGCCGCGCCGGCGCGTCCAGCTTCATCGTCAGCGCGATGCGCTTGCGCGCCAGATCGACCTCGAGCACGCGCACCTTGACCACCTGGCCGGTGCGCACGACCTCGCGCGCGTCGGCGACGAACTTGCTGGCAAGCTGGCTGACATGGACCAGGCCGTCCTGGTGCACGCCCAGGTCGACGAAGGCACCGAACTGCGCGACGTTGCTGACCGTGCCTTCGAGCACCATGCCCGGCTGCAGGTCCTTCAGCTCGCTGACGCCTTCGTTGAAGCGCGCGACCTTGAAGTCGGGGCGCGGATCGCGGCCGGGCTTCTCCAGTTCGGCGAGGATGTCCTTGACCGTGATGGTGCCGAACTTGCCGTCGGCGAAGGCCTCGGGCCGCAGCGTGCGCAGCACCTCGGTGCGGCCCATCAGCTCGGCCACCGGGCGGCCGGTGGCAGCGAGCATGCGTTCGACCACCGGGTAGGTCTCGGGATGGACGCCAGTGAGGTCCAGCGGGTTGTCGCCGTCGCGGATGCGCAGAAAGCCGGCGGCCTGCTCGAAGGTGCGCGTGCCCAGGCCGGCCACGTCGAGCAGCTGGCGCCGGTTGCGGAACGCGCCATGCGCGTCGCGCCAGCGCACGATGGCCGCGGCCACTGCCGGCGACAGTCCCGACACGCGCGCCAGCAGCGGCGCCGACGCCGTGTTGAGATCGACGCCGACGGCGTTGACGCAGTCCTCGACCACGGCGTCGAGCGACTTCGCCAGCCCGCTCTGGTTGACGTCGTGCTGGTACTGGCCGACGCCGATGCTCTTGGGATCGATCTTCACCAGCTCGGCAAGCGGGTCCTGCAGCCGGCGGGCGATGCTCACCGCGCCGCGCAGGCTGACGTCGAGCTCGGGCAGTTCCTTGCTCGCGAACTCGCTGGCCGAATAGACCGATGCGCCGGCTTCGCTGACCACCACCTTGTCCAGCTTCAGGTCGGGGCTGATCTGCTGCACCCGCTTGATCAGGTCGGCGGCGAGCCGGTCCGTCTCGCGACTGGCGGTGCCGTTGCCGATCGCGATCAGGTTCACGCCATGCTGCGCCACCAGCCGGCCCAGCGCATGCAGCGAGCCCTCCCAGTCGCAGCGCGGCTCGTGCGGATAGACGGTGTGCGTGGCCAGCACCTTGCCGGTGTCGCTGACGACCGCGACCTTCACGCCGGTGCGGATGCCGGGGTCCAGCCCCATCACGACGCGCTTGCCGGCGGGCGCGGCGAGCAGCAGGTCGCGCAGGTTGTCGGCGAAGACCTTGATCGCGACCGCCTCGGCCGCTTCGCGCAGGCGGGCGAAGAGGTCGCGCTCCAGGCTCAGGCTGAGCTTGACCTTCCAGGTCCAGGCGATGGTCTTGCGGATCAGCTCGTCGGCCGGGCGCTTCGCGTGACGCCAGCCCAGGTGGACCGCGATACGGCCCTCCGCGAGCGTGGGCTGGCCAGCGACGGCTTCCTCGTCGAGCACCAGCCTGGCATCCAGCCATTCCTGCGTGCGGCCGCGGAACACCGCCAGCGCGCGGTGGCTGGGCACGGTGCGGACAGCCTCGGCGTAGTCGAAGTAGTCGCGGAACTTGGCGGCGTCGGCGTGGGACCCGTCCTTGCCCTCGACCAGCCGGCTCTGGAACAGGCCTTCGGCCCACAACCATTCGCGCAGCTTGCCGACCAGCGCCGGGGCCTCGGCCCAGCGCTCGGCGAGCAGGTCGCGCACGCCATCGAGCACGGCGTGCGCGTCGGCGAAGCCGGCTTCGGCGTTGACGAAGCCCGCGGCCTCGGCGACCGGGTCCAGGCCGGGGTCGGCGAAGAGCCTGTCGGCCAGCGGCTCCAGGCCGGCTTCGCGGGCGATCATGCCTTTCGTGCGGCGCTTGGGCTTGTAGGGCAGGTACAGGTCCTCGAGCTCCTGCTTGGTCGGCGCAGACTCGATGGCGCCACGCAATTCGGGCGTCAGCTTGCCCTGGTCGTCGATGCTCTTGAGCACCGCGGCGCGCCGGTCCTCGAGCTCGCGAAGGTAGGCCAGGCGCGTCTCCAGCTCGCGCAGCTGGATGTCGTCCAGGCCCTCGGTGGCCTCCTTGCGGTAGCGGGCGATGAAGGGCACCGACGCGCCGCCGTCCAGCAGTTCGACGGCGGTCCGGACCTGGGCCGGCCGGGCATGGAGCTCGGCGGCGATTTGCGAAACGATCTTGTCCAAGAAGTCCGACAGCGGCGAAAGGCGAAGCCGCGCAGTTTAAGCGCGGCCCGCCTCCTGAACCCACTGCGCCGCACCCTCGCCCGCGACCCAGCCGGTGGCGAAGCAGGCCGTCAGCAGATAGCCGCCGGTGGGCGCTTCCCAGTCGAGCATCTCGCCGGCACAGAACACGCCGGGGAGCTTGCGCAGCATCAGCCGCTCGTCGAGCGCCTCGAAGCGCACGCCGCCGGCGCTGCTGATGGCCTCCTCGATCGGCCGCGGCGCCAGCAGGCGCAGCGGCAAGGCCTTGATCGCGGCGGCCAGGCGCTGCGGATCGGCCTGCGCCTCGCGCGGCACCAACTCCCACAGCAGGGACGCCTTCGCGCCCGCCAGGTTCAGGCGCGACCTGAGGTGGGTGGCCAGCGAGCGCGGCCCGCGCGGGTGGGCGATCTCGCGCGCCACGGCCTCCTCACTGCGCCCCGGCAGCAGGTCGATCTGCAGCAGCGCCGAGCCCTCGCGCTCGATCGCGTCGCGCAGCGCGGCCGAGAACGCATAGATCAGGCTGCCCTCGATGCCACCGGCGGTGAGCACGCATTCGCCGGGTTGGCGGATGCCTTCGAAGCTGATCGCCACCGACTTCAGCGGCGCGCCGGCGAAGCGGGTCTTCAGGTGCTCGCTCCAGGCGACGTCGAAGCCGCAGTTCGACGGCCGCAGTGGCGCCAGATCGATGCCACGCGCCGCCAGCAGCGGCCACCACGCGCCGTCGGAGCCCAGGCGCGGCCAGCTCGCACCGCCCAGCGCGAGGACGGTGGCATCGGCGCGTTGCGCCAGTTCGCCGGCAGGCGTGGCGAAGCGCAGCGCACCGTCGTCGGCCCAGCCGAGCCAGCGATGCCGCATGTGGAAGCGCACGCCCTGGCCGCGCAGCCGATGCAGCCAGGCGCGCAGCAGCGGCGCGGCCTTCATGTCGGTGGGAAAGACGCGACCCGAGCTGCCGACGAAGGTCTGGATGCCCAGCCCTGCAGCCCAGTCGCGCAGGCCCTGCGCATCCAGCCGCTGCAGCGCGCCGGCCAGCGCGGCGCTGCTGGCGCCGTAGCGGGTGGCGAAGGTCGCGGCGTCCTCGCCATGGGTGAGGTTGAGCCCGCCCTTGCCGGCCAGCAGCAGCTTGCGACCCACCGAGGGCATGGCATCGAAGAGATCGACGGCCACGCCGCGCCCCGCCAGCCGCTCCGCGGCCATGAGGCCGGCCGGCCCGCCCCCGATCACCGCGACGCTGTGCATGGCGCGGCACTGTAAGGCAGCGGGCGATGTCGTTCGCGCCGGATCGCCTGCCCGCGGGTCGGGCTGCCGAGATTCAGGCGCCGCGCAGCGCCTGGCGCAGGTGCTGGCCGATCTCCGGCCGCGCGACGAAGGGGTCGGTCGGGTTGCGCGGGGTCATGATGTCCTCCAGCCGCGTCTGCACGCCGGCCAGGCTCTTCGGGTGGCTGTAGATGTAGAAGCGGTCCTCGTCCATGGCGTCGAAGACGAACTGCGCCACCTGCGCCGCGCTGACCTTGCCGCGCGTCACCGCCTGGTCGCTCATCGCCTGGGCGATGACCTGGCTGCGTGTCGGCGGCGCCGCGACCCTGAACTCGGCGGGGCGGTTGCGCTCGCTCTGGTGGATCGCGGTGGGCACGAAGAACGGGCACAGCACATGGGCATGGACCTGGTCACTGACCAGGGCCAGATCCTGGTACAGGGTCTCGCTGATCGAGACCACCGCGTGCTTGCTGGCGTTGTAGACACCCATGTTGGGTGCATTCAACAGCCCCGCCATGCTCGCGGTGTTGACGATGTGGCCGTGGAATCCGGGGTCGCGCGCGGCCGCGGCGAGCATCAGCGGCGTGAAGACACGCACGCCATGCGCCACGCCCATCAGGTTGACGCCGATCACCCATTCCCAGTCCTTTGCCGACTGCTCCCAGATCAGCCCGCCGGCACCGACGCCGGCGTTGTTGAAGACGAAGCCCGGCGCACCGAAGCGCTGCATCGTGGCCGCGCCCAGGGCCTCGACCTCGGCCGCCTTGGCCACGTCGAGCCTGAACGGCAGCACCGCCGCGCCCAGGCCCTCGATCTCGTGCACCGCGCGGTCCAGGGCCTCCTGCTGCACGTCCGCCATCACGACGTTCATGCCGCGCGCGGCGGCGATGCGGCCGGCCTCGAGGCCGAAGCCCGAGGCGGCGCCGGTGATCACGGCCGTGCGTCCTTGCCAATTGCTCATGTCTTCTCCTGTCTGATCCGCAACCCGGCGCGCCGGGAATTCACCTGGTCTCCTGGGGCATCGCACGCGCGATGAGGGCATCGAGGTCATGGCGCACCGGCAGCAGGCCGAACACGTCGGATGCGGCAGCCAGGCGCGAGTCGCAGAAGGCATCGAAGACCGCGCCGGGCGCCTGGCGGTGCAGCAGCGAAGCCTGCAGCAGCAGCGCGAGGTCGCGCGCCAGCCGGCGCGCCTGGGCTTCTTCGGTGACGCCGTCGATCTGCGCCAGCGCCGCGTCGGCGCTGCGGTCGAACGCGGCGTGGGCGCCGCGCACCGGTGCCCATTCCTGCTCGAGCGCCGGCGCCACGTCGGCACCGCGCAGAGCGCGCAGCAGGTCCAGCGCCATGATGTTGCCGGCGCCTTCCCAGATCGAGTTGACGGGCATCTCGCGGTAGATGCGCGCCATCACGCCCTCGCCGTCTTCCTCCACGTAGCCGTTGCCGCCCAGGCATTCCATCGCCTCCTGGGCGAAATGGCTGCCGCGCTTGCAGATCCAGAACTTGGCCACCGGCGTGAGCAGGCGGCGCATAACCTTTTCGTGCGCATCGCCGCCATGCTCGGTGCGATCGACGGCCACCGCCAGCCGCAGCGCGAGCGCAGTGGCGGCTTCGCTTTCCAGCGCCAGGTCGGCGAGCACGTTCTTCATCAGCGGCTGCTCGATCAGCGCGCGGCCGAAGGCGCGGCGCTGGGCCGTGTGGTGCAGGGCCAGCGACAGCGCCTGGCGCATCAGACCCGCGGTGCCCAGCGCGCAGTCGAGCCGGGTCAGCGCGCCCATCGCCAGGATCTGCGGCACGCCGCGGCCTTCCTCGCCGACCAGCCAGGCAGCGGCGCGGTCGAACTCGACCTCCGAGCTGGCGTTGGCCTGGTTGCCCAGCTTGTGCTTGAGGCGCTGGATCGCGATCGCATTGCGGCTGCCGTCCGGCAGCCAACGCGGCATGAACAGGCAGCTCAGCCCCGTCCCTGACGAGCCCGGCGTCTGCGCCAGCACGAGGAAGGCGTCGCACATCGGCGCCGAGAGGAACCACTTGTGGCCGGTGACGGCGTAGCGCCGGCCCCAGGCGTCGGTCCCGGCGAACTCGGCACGCGTCGTGTTGGTGCGCACGTCGGAGCCGCCCTGCTTCTCGGTCATGCCCATGCCCATCGTGACTGCGGTCTTCTGGTCGAACGGCACGAAGCGGCCATCGTAGGCGCGGTCGGCGAGCTTCGGGCCCCAGGCCGCCTGCAGCGCCGGGTTGGCGCGCAGCGCCGGCGTGACGGCGTAGCTCATCGACACCGGGCACAGCACGCTGGGCTCGGCCTCGGTGAAGAGCATGAAGGCCGCCGCGCGCTCGATGTGCGCACCGGACCCGGCCGGCCAGGGGGCGCCGTGCAGGCCGTGGCGCAGCGCACCGGCCATCAGCGCGTGGTAGCTGGGGTGGAACTCGACCTCGTCGATGCGGTGCCCGAAGCGGTCGTGCGTGTGCAGCACCGGCGGGTGCGCGTTGGCCAGGCGCGCGTCGGCCTGCATCGCAGCCGAGCCGGCCTCGGCACCGAGCGCGGCCAGGCGAGCGGTGCCGAGGTCGGGCACCTGCGCCGCCAGGGCATCGCGCAGAGGCCGGTTGGCCAGGAACAGGTTGACGCCCGCCAGCGGCGTGCTCTGGTTGGTGACTTCGTGGGTCGTGATCATTTCGCCTCCAGCACCATTTCGAGGTGGGGAATGTCGTCTTCCAGATAGGCCTCGCCGACGCGCCCGAACCCGAGGCTGGCGTAGAAGCGCTCCAGGTGCGCCTGTGCGCTGATGCGCACGCCCTGCCCCGGCCAGGCGGCGCTGCAGCGCGCCAGGCCTTCCGCCATCAACGCGCGGCCCAGGCCGCTGCCGCGGACCTCCGGGGCCGTGATGACGCGGCCGATCGAGGGCTCGGCGTACTTCACGCCTGGATCCACCACGCGCAGGCAGGCCTGCAGCCGCCCCTGCGCATCATGGCCGAGCAGGTGCCAGGCCTGGCGGTCCAGCCCGTCCGGGTCGAGGTACGGACCTTGTTCCAGCACGAAGACGCGGCAGCGCAGCGCCAGCGCGTCGTAGAGCCGGTCCACGCCCAGCGCCTCGAAGCGCAGCCAGGTCCAGGCCAGGTCGGTCATTCAGGTCAGCTTGACGAGCTGCTTGCCGAAGTTGCGGCCCTTGAGCAGGCCCAGGAACGCCTCTGGCGCGGCCGCCAGGCCCTGCGCCACCGACTCGCGGTACTTGAGCTTGCCGGTGGCGACCAGCGTGCCCAGTTCCTGCAGTGCCTGCGGCCACAGCGCCATGTGCTCGCTGACGATGAAGCCCTGCAGCTTCAGCCGTTGGGTCAGCAGCACGCGCGCGTTGGTGATCGCCAGCGACTCGCCCTCGTAGCCCGAGATCAGCCCGCACAGCGCGACGCGGCCGAAGGCGTTCATGCGCGAGAGCACGACGTCGAAGATCATGCCACCGACGTTCTCGAACAGGCCGTCGACGCCCTTCGGCGCGGCTGCATCGAGCGCCGCGGCCAGCGAGGCGAAATCGCGGTGCGCCTTGTAGTCGATGCAGGCGTCGAAGCCGAGTTCGCCGACCACGTAGGCGCATTTGTCGGCGCCGCCGGCGATGCCGACCGCGCGGCAGCCGCGCGCCTTCGCGAGCTGGCCCACCGCGCTGCCGACCGCACCGCTGGCGGCATCGACGACGATGGTCTCGCCGGCCTTGGGCTCGATGATGTGGTTCAGGCCGACCCAGGCCGTGACCCCCGGCATGCCGACCGCGCCCAGGTAGGCCGAGATCGGGATGTGCTTCGTGTCGATCTTGCGCAGCATGCCCGGCTGGCCGCCATCGACGACCGCGAACTCCTGCCAGCCGCCCATGCCGACGACCTTGTCGCCGGCGGCGAAGCCCGGGTGCTTCGATTCGACGACCTCGCCCACCGTGCCGCCGGTCATGACCTCGCCGAGAGCCTGCGGCGCGGCGTAGCTCTTGACGTCGTTCATGCGCATGCGCATGTAGGGGTCGAGGCTGAGGTAATGGTGGCGCACCAGCACCTGGCCTTCGCCGAGGGCCGGCAGCGGCCTTTCCTCGAGCCTGAAGTTGGCGACGCTGGCCTCGGCGGCGGGGCGCGAGGCGAGGACGATGCGGTGGTTGATCATGGTGCTTCCTTGGTGGTGGGTGGTGCCGCGTGCTGCGGCGCCTTGGCATGCCGGCCCTTGGTGGGCAGCGCATGCAGGTACTTGATGAAGGTGGCCGTGGCATGCGCGCACGGCCGGCCGTCCTCGTCGAACACGCGGCCCTCGCAGAAAGCCAGCGTCGCGGTCCTGCTCAGCAGCGCGGCCACGGCGCGCAGGCGCAGGTCGTTCGCGAGGCGTGCGTCGGCACGCAGGGGCTCCGGCAGGTCCACGCTCACCCGCCGTGCACCGCAGACACGCCGCCGTCCACGGCCAGGATCTGCCCGGTGATGTGCTTGCCCGCGGCGCTGGCGAACAGCAGCGCCGCGCCCTTGAGGTCGTCGTCGTCGCCGATGCGCTTGAGCGGCGCGGCCTTGGCCAGGTGCTCGGTGCCGAACTGCGCCAGCACCCCCTTGGTCATCTTGCTCGGGAAGAAGCCCGGCGCCAGCGCGTTGACGTTGATGCCGTAGGCGCCCCATTCGGCGGCCAGCGTGCGCGTGAAGTTGACCACCGCGCCCTTGCTGGTGCCGTAGGCGATGAACTTGACGTCCATCGAGCCGCCCAGCCCGGCGATCGAGGCGATGTTGATGATGCGCCCGCGCCGGTTCGGGATCATGCTCGCCTTGCCCACCGCCTGCGCGAACAGGAACAGGCTGCGGATGTTCAGGTTCATCACCTTGTCCCAGGCTTCCAAGGGGTAGTCCTCGGCCGGCGCGCCCCAGGTGGCGCCGGCGTTGTTGACGAGGATGTCGATGCGCCCCAGGCGCTGCATCGCTTCATCGACGACCTTCTGCACCTGGAGCGGGTCGCTGGCATCGGCGGCGATCCAGCGGGCATCGATGCCGCGCGCGGCGAGATGCGCCGCGGCTTCCTCGAGGTCGCTCGCCTTGCGCGAGCTCAGCATCACCTTGGCACCGGCCTCGCCCAGGGCTTCGGCGATCTGCAGGCCGAGGCCACGCGAGCCGCCGGTGACCAGCGCGGTCTGGCCGCCGAGGTCGAAGAGCTTCTGGACGGGGGTGCTCATGCAATGTCTCCTTGATCGGTGAATGCGGCCTCAGGCGCGCGACGGGTCGCGGCGCCGCGCCCGGACGAAGACGAGGATCGCGCCGATGACCGCAACCAGGGCGCCGACGATGCCCATCGGCCAGGCCAGGCTGCTGCGCTGGCGCGCCACGAACAGGCTGAGGCAGGCCACCAGCAGGCCGCCGTAGATGAGCACCCAGATCAGCCTGTCGAGCGCAGCGTTGGACATCGTCAGAACCATTCCTCTCGCATCGTGCGGCAGACGTCGTTGCGGCTGGCGACCACGCCCAGCCAGGCGTCGACCTTCGGCAGCTCGTAGTCGAAGAAGTAGCGCATCGCGGCCCGCAATCCGGTGGCCATCGCCTCCTCGGCGGGCGCGGCGGCCAGCACCACGTCGAGCCAGATCCAGGCCAGCACGACATGGCCGAAGGCCTGCAGGTAGGGCGTCGCGTTGGCGAGCGCCTCCTCGGGCACGCCGGTGGCCCAGGCGGCCCGGGTCGCGGCGCCCAGCCTTTGCAGGGCGCCGGCCAGCGCCTGCGCCGGCTCGGCCAGGCCCGGCACAGGGCCGGCGCGCTCGATCGTGGCGCCGATGCGCGCCGCCAGCAGCGTCAGGCCGGCACCGCCCTGCATCAGCACCTTGCGCCCCAGCAGGTCCAGCGCCTGGATGCCGTGCGTGCCCTCGTGGATCATGTTCAGGCGGTTGTCGCGCCAGTACTGCTCGACCGGGAAATCGCGCGTGTAGCCATAGCCGCCGAGGACCTGGATCGCCAGCGAATTGGCCTCCAGGCACCATTCGCTGGGCCAGCTCTTGGCGATCGGCGTCAGCATCTCGAGCAGCAGGCCGGCCTCGGCCGCCGCGGCTGCACCGCCGGTGTCTTGTTCATCGACCAGCCGCGCGCAGTACAGCGCCAGCGCCAGGCCGCCCTGCACGTAGGCCTTCTGCGCCAGCAACATGCGTTTGACGTCGGCGTGCTCGATGATCGGCCGCTGCGGCTGCGTCGGGTCCTTGCCGTTGCCGGTGATCGGCCGGCCCTGCAGGCGCTGCTTCGCGTACTCCAGGCTGGCCTCGTAGCCAGCGTAGCCCAGCATCACCGCACCGAGGCCGACGCCGATGCGCGCCTCGTTCATCATGTGGAACATGCAGCGCAGGCCTTCGCCCGGCTGGCCGACGAGGTAGCCGATCGCGCCAGGGCCGCCGCGCAACGGGAACCTGCCTTCGCCGAAGTTCAGCAGCGTGTTCGTCGTGCCGCGGTAACCCAGCTTGTGGTTGAGCCCGGCCAGCGCCACGTCGTTGCGCTCGCCGGTGAGCTCACCGCGCTCGTTCACGAGCTTCTTCGGCACGATGAACAGCGAGATGCCGCGCGTGCCCGGGACCGTCTTGCCGTCGGGGCCCGGGATCTTGGCCAGCACCAGGTGGATGATGTTCTCGGCCAGCTCGTGCTCGCCGCCCGAGATCCACATCTTGTTGCCGCGCAGCCGAAAGCGCGGGCCCAGCGGGTCGGCCTCGGAGCCTTCGCCGTCGGGCAGCGCGCGCGTGGCGACATCGCTCAGCGACGAGCCGGCCTGCGGCTCGCTCAGGCACATGGTGCCGAACCAGCGGCCGGCGAACTCGTTGCGCGCGAAGACCTCGCGCTGCATCGCCGTGCCATGCGCCATCAGCAGGTTGGCGTTGCCGCTGGTCAGCATCGCGTAGCCGCCCATCGCGACGCTGGCCTTGCTGAAGAAGGCCTTGGCCGCCATCTGGATCACGCAGGGCAGCTGCATGCCGCCCCAGTCGTAGTCCTGCGCTGCGGCGAGCATGCCCGACTCGACGAAGGCGGCCATCGCGTCGTGCGTGGCCTGCGGCAGATGGACCTTCTCGCCGTCGAAATGCGGCTCCTCGGTGTCGGCCAGGCGGTTGAAGGGCGCGAACTTCTCGCGTGCGATGCGCTCGCAGGTGTCGAGCACCTGGGCGAAGGTCTGGTCCGAATGGTCGGCGAAGCGGGGTCGATCGAGCAGGCTGCGGACGCCCAGCCAGCCGTGGAGCAGGAAGTCGAGGGTGCTGCGCATGGGTGGGGACTTCAGTTGCGGATCGCGACCACGGCCATCGTCGCCGAGACCTTGGCCACCAGGGTGCGCCGGCCGCCCGATTCGGCATGCACCTCGGCTTCGGTGAACATGATCTGGCGGCCCGGCTTGATGACCACCGCGTCGCAGACCAGGCGCTCGCCGGTGGCCGGCCGCAGCAGGCTGGTCTTGAGCTCGGCGGTGATCACCCAGTGGCCAGCCGGCGCCAACGTCTGCGCGGCGGCACCCATGCTGTGGTCGGCCAGCGTGGCGGTGACGCCGGCATGCGCCTGGCCGGTGTGCTGCAGATGGCGCGGCTGCAGGACCAGCGCCGTGCTGACGCGGCCGTCGCCCACATCGGTGACGTCGACGCCAAGATCGACCATGAAAGGCGCCAGGCGGAAGAAGGCGCGGACCGTCTCGAGCTCGGCCTTCATTAGTGCACGCGCAGGCCTTCGCGTTCGAGGAAGCGCGGCCTGAAGTCGAACTGCGGCAGCCCGGCAAACCGCTCCTCAGGTGTGCGCAGGGCCTGCATGACCGGCCGCGGTCAGAGGACTTCGAACACGCCCGCGGCGCCCATGCCGCCGCCGATGCACATCGTCACCACCACGCGCTTGGCGCCGCGGCGCTTGCCCTCGATCAGCGCATGACCGGTCAGGCGTTGTCCGCTGACGCCGTAGGGGTGGCCGACGGCGATCGCGCCACCGTTGACGTTGAGGCGGTCCATCGGGATGCCCAGCGTGTCGGCGCAATACAGCACCTGCACCGCGAAGGCCTCGTTGAGCTCCCACAGGTCGATGTCGGCGACGGTCAGGCCCAGGCGCTTGAGCACCTTGGGCACTGCGAACACCGGGCCGATGCCCATCTCGTCGGGCTCGCAGCCCGCGACCGCGAAGCCGAGAAAGCGGCCCAGCGGCTTCAGGCCCTTGCGCTCGGCGACGGTCTCGTCCATCACGACGCAGGCGCCGGCGCCGTCGCTGAACTGGCTCGCATTGCCGGCCGATATCACGCCGCCGGGGATCGCCGGGCGGATGTTGCAGATGCCCTCGTAGGTCGTGCCGGGCCGGATGCCTTCGTCGTTGGCGACGGTGACCTCCTTGCTGCGCAGGCCCATCACCGCATCGGCCACGCCCGCAGTCACGGTGATCGGCGCGATCTCGTCCTTGAACAGCCCGGCTTCGAGTGCCGCCGCGGCCTTCTGCTGGCTGGCGGCGCCGTAACGGTCCATGCGCTCGCGACCGATGTTGTAGCGCTTGGCCACCTGCTCGGCGGTCTGCAGCATGTTCCAGTAGATCTCGGGCTTGTGCTCGGCGAGCCAGCTGTCCCTCATCATGTGGGTATTCATCTCCTGCTGCACGCAGGAGATGCTTTCGACACCGCCGCCGATGAAGATCTCGCCCTCGCCGGCGACGATGCGTTGCGCCGCCAGCGCGATCGTCTGCAGGCCGCTGGAGCAGAAGCGGTTGACGGTCATGCCGCTGGTCGTGATCGGCAGGCCGGCGCGCAGCGCGATCTGGCGCGCGATGTTGGCGCCAGTGGCGCCTTCGGGGTTGGCGCAGCCCATGATCACGTCGTCGACTTCGGCGGGGGCGATGCCGGCGCGCTCGACGGCAGCCTTGACGGCATGGCCACCGAGGGTGGCGCCATGGGTCATGTTGAAGGCGCCCTTCCAGCTCTTGCACAGCGGCGTGCGGGCGGTGGAGACGATGACGGCTCGGGTCATGGTGTGTGTTCCTTCAACGCTCTCAGGTGAATGACTTGCCTTCGGCCGCCAGCCGCGCCAGCAGCGGCGCCGGCTGCCAGAACGAGGCGTCGTCGTGCGGGTTGGCGGCGAACTTCTTCATCTGGTGCACGACGTTGAAAAGCCCCTGCTGGTCGGCATAGCACATCGGCCCGCCGCGGAACAGCGGGAAGCCGTAGCCGGTGAGATAGACCATGTCGATGTCGCTGGCCTTGCTGGCGATGCCTTCCTCGAGGATCTTCGCCGCCTCGTTGACCAGCGCATAGACCAGCCGGTGGACGATCTCCTCGTCGGAGATCTTGCGCGGGGTGATGCCAAGCTCGGCGCGGTGCTTTTCGATCATCTCGACGACCACCTTCGCGGGAATGGCGTCGCGCTTGCCCGGCTGGTAGTCGTACCAGCCCGCACCGGTCTTCTGGCCGTAGCGGCCCATCTCGCAGAGAAGGTCCGCGGTCTTGCTGTAGCGCATGTTCGGCTTTTCGAGGTAGCGGCGCTTGCGGATCGCCCAGCCGATGTCGTTGCCGGCGAGGTCACCCATGCGGAACGGGCCCATCGCCATGCCCCATTTCTCGACCGCCTTGTCGACCTGCTCGGGCGTGCAGCCCTCTTCCAGCAGGAAGCCGGCCTGGCGGCTGTACTGCTCGATCATGCGGTTGCCGATGAAGCCGTCGCAGACGCCCGAGACCACCGCGGTCTTGCGGATCTTCTTGGCCAGGGTCATGACCGTGGCGAGCACGTCCTTGGCCGTCTTCTCGCCGCGCACCACCTCGAGCAGCTTCATCACGTTGGCCGGGCTGAAGAAATGGGTGCCGACCACGTCCTGCGGCCGCTTCGTGAAGGCGGCGATCTTGTTCACGTCCAGCGTGCTCGTGTTGCTGGCCAGGATCGCGCCCGGCTTCATCACCTCGTCCAGCGTCTTGAACACCTTCTCCTTGACGCCCATCTCCTCGAACACCGCCTCGATGACCATGTCGGCCTGCGCGATGTCGGCGTAGTTCAGCGTCGTGGCGAGCAGCGCCATCCGCGCGTCGAGCTTGTCCTGCTTGAGCTTGCCCTTCTTGACCTGGGCCTCGTAGTTCCTGCGGATCGTGGCCACGCCGCGGTCCAGCGCCTCCTGCTTCATCTCGAGGATGGTCACCGGGATGCCGGCGTTGAGGAAGTTCATGCTGATGCCGCCGCCCATCGTGCCGGCGCCGATCACGGCCACCTTCTCGATCTTGCGCTGCGGTGTGTCCTCGGGCACATCGGGGATCTTGCTGGCGGCGCGCTCGCCGAAGAAGGCGTGGCGCAGCGCCTTGCATTCGGGCGTGCTCATCAGGCCGATGAAGAGCTCGCGTTCGTAGGCCATGCCTTCGTCGAAGCGGCGCTTGATGCTGGCCTCGACGGCGTCGACGCATTTCAGCGGCGCCGGGAAGTTCCTGCTCATCGCCTTGACCGTGTTGCGCGCGAAGCCGAAGAAGCCGTCGGGGTTGGGATGCGAGACCTTGAGGTCGCGCACCCGCGGCAGCGGCTTGCCGGCGCCATGTTCGGCCGCCTTGTCCGCCGCCAACTTGCAGGCGGCGTCGAGCAGCTCGCCCTGGGCGATGGCGTCGAACAGCTTCTGCCCCGGCAGCGCGGCGAGCATCTCGCTCTTGACCGGCTCGCCGCTGACGATCATGTTCAGCGCCGTCTCCAGACCCAGCACGCGCGGCAGGCGCTGGGTCCCGCCCGCACCGGGAATGAGACCGATCTTGACCTCGGGCAGCGCGACGTTGGTGCCCGGCGCGGCCACGCGGTAATGCGCGCCCAGCGCCAGCTCCAGCCCGCCGCCCATGCACACGCTGTGCACGGCCGCGACCACCGGCTTGGGCGAATCCTCGAGCAGCCTGATCAGCGACAGCAGGTTGGGCTCGGCGATCGCCTTGGGGCTGCCGAACTCCTTGATGTCGGCGCCGCCCGAGAAGGCCTTGCCGGCCCCGGTGACGACGATGCCCGCGACCGCCGGGTCGGCCACCGCGCGGTCGATGCCGGCGGCGAATTCGCGCCGCGTCTCGAAGCCCAGGCCGTTGACCGGCGGGTTGTCGAGGGTGATCACGGCGACATTGCCGCGCGTTTCGTACTTGGCGCCCATGGCGTCTCCTCTTGCAAGCGGTTCAGGCAGGCGAAATAGAACGGTCGTTCGATTCTAGGGGCCCGAAAACGCGACGGCGTGTCGCTGGCGTGACAAGGCCGCGGTGGGCCCCGATCGGCTGGGTCACTGCCTTCGCCGGCCCGCACCGCGAGCCGGACACTGTGGCACGAACCCGCTCACACCTCAAGCCACTCGCGGCGAATGTCCGCGTTCGCGCGCAGATCGGCCGGCGTGCCCTCGAAGACGATCTGGCCGTGGCCCATCACCAGGCAGCGATCGGCCACCTCCAGCGCAATGGTCAGCTTCTGCTCGACCAGCAGCACCGCGATGCCGCGCCGCTTCAGCTCGCGCAGGTAGCCGGCCACCAGCTCGACGAGCTTGGGCGCCAGACCCTCGGTGGGCTCGTCGATCATGATCAGCTCGGGGTCGCCGATCAGCGTTCGGCACAGCGTCAGCATCTGCTGCTCGCCGCCCGAAAGAAAGCCGGCCTCGGTGTAGCGGCGCTCCTGCAGGCGCGGGAACATCGCGTACATGTCGTCGAACGACCAGCGCGGGTTCCTGGCCCCGCGCTTGCAGCCCAGCATCAGGTTCTGGTGCACCGTGAGCGTGGGGAAGATGTCGCGGTTCTCGGGCACGTAGCCGATGCCGGCCTGGGCGATCTCGAAGGCCTTGTGGCCCAGCACCTCGTGCTCCTTCCAGCGCACCGAGCCCGTGCCGTGGACCAGACCCATGATGGCCTTGACGGTCGTCGAGCGGCCCGAGCCGTTGCGCCCGAGCAGGGCGACGATCTCGCCCGGGCGGACGTCGAAGCTCACGCCGTGCAGCACGTGGCTCTTGCCGTAGAAGGCGTGGACGTCGGTCAGCGTGAGCATGTTCAATGTCCGGCTTCGGCGACCTGCGCTTCAGCGAGGACCGAGCCCAGGTAGGCTTCCCTGACGCGCTCGTCGGCACGCACCTTCTCGGGCGTGTCGAAGGCGATCACCTCGCCATACACCAGCACCGCGATCTTGTCGGCCAGGCCGAAGACCACGCTCATGTCGTGCTCCACCGTCAGCAGCGTCTTGCCCACCGTGACCTCGCGGATCAGCTCGACGAAGCGCGCCGTCTCGCTGCGGCTCATCCCGGCGGTGGGCTCGTCGAGCAGCACCACGCTGGCGCCGCCGGCGATCGTGATGCCGATCTCCAGCGCCCGCTGCTCGGCGTAGGTCAGGTTCATCGCCAGCACGTCGCGCCGGCGCTCCAGCTTGATCATCGCCATCACTTCCGCGGCGCGGGCGTTGGCGTCGCGGGCCTGGGCCAGGAAGCGCCAGAAGGCGTAGCGGTAGCCCAGGCTCCACAGCACCGCGCAGCGCAGGTTCTCGAATACCGAAAGGCGCGTGAACAGGTTGCTGACCTGGAAGCTGCGCGCCAGCCCGCGGCGGTTGATCTCGTAGGGCTTGAGGCCGTCGATCTTCTGCCCGTGGAGCAGGATGTCGCCGCCGCTGCTGCCGAAGCGGCCGCTGATCAGGTTGAACAGCGTGCTCTTGCCGGCGCCGTTGGGCCCGATCACGGCGACCCGCTCGCCGGCGCGCACGGTGAGGTTGGCGCCGCGGATGATCTCGGTACGGCCGAAGCGCTTGCGCACGTCGCGCAACTCGAGCGCGAACTCGCCGGCCTGGCTCATGCGAGCGCCTCGCGCTGCTGGATGTCGCGTTCGATTTCTTCCTGGACCTGGCTCCACTGGCGCACGAACTGGCGCCGCACCAGCTCGAACATCGCCGCCCCGACGACGAGCACGAAGACCGCACCGAACCAGGTGTCGAACTCGTGCGTGTGCAGCCGCAGGCCCATGAACTTCATCCGCGGCCCGATGGCCTGGTTGAGCTGCAGGTGATAGACCATCTCGATCATCACCCCACCGCCCAGCAGCACGGTGGCCGCAGTGCCGGCCAGCGCCAGGTACGAGGCGAGCAGCGGGCGCAGCTTGCCGAACGAGGCCAGGCGCAGGTTCATCATGATCAGGCTGGCGAAGCCGCCCGGCGCGACCATCACCATGAAGGTGAAGATCAGCCCCAGGTAGAGCAGCCAGGCCTGGGTGAGCTCGGACATCAGCACCAGCGCCAGCACCAGCAGCACCGCGCCGATGATGGGGCCGAAGAAGAACAGCGCGCCGCCCAGGAAGGTGAACAGCAGGTAGCTGCCCGAGCGCAGCGCGCCGACGACCTCGGCGGTGACGATCTCGAAGTTCAACGCCCCCAGGCCGCCGGCGATGCCCATGAAGAAGCCCGAGGCGATGAAGGCGAAGTAGCGCACGAACTGCGTGTTGTAGCCGACGAACTCGACCCGCTCGGGGTTGTCGCGCACGGCGTTGAGCATGCGGCCCAGCGGCGTGCGGGTGAAGGCGTACATCGCCGCCGTGCAGACGAAGGTGTAGATCGCGATCAGGTAGTAGAGCTGGATCTGCGGCCCGAAGGTGATGCCCAGGTGCGCCCCGCCCGAGGTGCGGTCGCCGCTGATGCCGCCCTCGCCGCCGAAGAAGCCGGGGAACATCAGCGCCATCGCGCCCACCAGCTCGCCGACGCCGAGGGTGATCATCGCGAAGGTCGTTCCGGCCTTGCGGGTCGTCACGTAGCCCAGGAGCACCGCGAACAGCATGCCGAAGCCGCCGCCGACGAGCGGGATCAGGCTCACCGGCAGATGCAGGCTGCCGTCGGCGATCATGTTCAGCGCGTGCATCGCGAAGAACGCGCCGATGCCCGAATACACGGCATGGCCGAAGCTGAGCATGCCGCCCTGCCCGAGCAGCATGTTGAAGGCCAGGCAGGCGATGATCGCGATGCCCATCTGCGACAGCATGGTCAGCGACAGGCTGCTCTTCCAGACCAGCGGCGCCACCAGCATCACCAGCGCATAGCCGCCCCAGACCGCCCAGCGACCGAGGTCGATCTTCTTCAGGCGCCCGGGCAGCGCCACGCTGGCGGCAGCCATGGCTAGCCCTCCCTGGTTCCGAACAGACCCTTGGGCCTGAAGATCAGGATCAGCACCAGCAGCAGGTAGGGCAGGATCGCCGCGACCTGGCTCGTCTTCACGCTCCAGACCACCATGCCGAAGCTCTCGGGCGTGAGCTTGACGCCGAGCCAGCCGAACAGGTCGGCCAGCGAGCGGTCACTGCTGACCGCGAAGCTGTCGATGATGCCCAGCGCCACCGAGGCGACGAAGGCGCCGGCCAGCGAGCCCATGCCGCCGATCACGATGACGGCGAAGACCACCGCACCCACGGCCTGCGCCATCCCGGGTTCGGTCACGCGCAGCACGCCGCCGATGACGCCTGCCAGCCCCGCCAGCGCCGTGCCGCCGCCGAACACCAGCATGAACACGCGCGGCACGTTGTGGCCGAGTGCCTCGACGGCGTCGGGATGGGTCAGCGAGGCCTGGATCACGAGGCCGATGCGGGTGCGCGTGAGCAGCAGCCACACCGCGATCAGCATCAGCACCGCGACCGCCATGCCGAAGGCGCGGAAGGCCGGAAACTGCGTGCACGCCGTCTCGGCGGCGGTCTTGCACAGCTCCGGCGGCGCGCCCCAGGCCAGGCTGAGCGAGCCGGGCAGGTCGAGGATCGTGAACAGCGGCCCCTGCAGCGAAGCCGGCGGCTCGAAATTCAGCGCCTGCCGACCCCAGACCAGACCCACGAGCTCGAGGATGATGTAGCTCAGGCCGAAGGTGATCAGCAGCTCGGGCACATGGCCGAACTTGTGCACCCGCCGCAGCGCGAAGCGCTCGAAGGCCGCGCCCATGACGCCCACCAGCGGCGGCGCCAGCAACAACCCCCACCAGAAGCCCAGCGTCTGCGCGATCGTGTAGGCGATGTAGGCGCCCAGCATGTAGAAGCTGGCATGGGCGAAGTTGAGCACGCCCATCATGCTGAAGATCAGCGTCAGGCCCGACGCCAGCATGAACAGCAGCAACCCGACCGACAGGCCGTTGAGCAGCGAGATCAGGAAGTACGCGGTGTCCATCGGGCGGCAGTTTCGGCAACGACGAACGCGACGCCGACCGGGTCGGCGTCGCGCGGCAGCCCCGACAGCGGGCTCAGGGTCGCTTCATCTCGCAGGAGGTCGGCGTGCTCGCGACGTACTCCGGGATCGCCTTGACCATCTGGAAGTTGTAGCCGGTGTTCTCGACCGAATACGGGTGCTTGGCGTCGGCCTTGCGCCACTCGGAGATGTACAGCGGCATCTGCAGCTGGTGGTCGGCCTTGCGCATCGTCACGTCGCCGTCGAAGCCCTTGAAGGTCAGGCCTTCCATCGCCGCGGCGACCTTGACCGGGTCGGTGCTCTTCGCCTTGGCCATCGCATCGACCAGCATCTCGATGCCGTTGTAGGTGGCGTGGGTGTACCAGTCGTCGTTGAAGCGCTTCTTGAATTCGTTCCCCCACTTCACGACGCCCGGCAGGTCGGTGTAGCTGTAGGCCACCACGCGCACCTTGCCGACGCCGCTGGCGAGCGCGGTCGGCGTGCCGCTGACACCCGCGTAGTAGGTGTAGAAACTGGCGTTCAGACCCGCGTCGTGAGCGGCCTTGACGAGCAGCGTCAGGTCCTGGCCCCAGTTGCCGGTGACCACCGAGTCGGCGCCCGAGGCCTTGATCTTGGCCACGTAGGGCGCGAAGTCCTTGACCTGGCCGATCGGGTGCAGGTCGTCGCCGACGATCTGGATGTCGGGCCGCTTGCGCTTGATGTCTTCCTTGAAGTAGCGCGAGACCTGCTGCCCGTGCGAGTAGTTCTGGCCGATGATGTAGACCTTCTTGATGTCGGGCTGGTCCTTCATGAAGCTCGTCAGCGCCTCCATCTTCATCGAGGTGTCGGCGTCGATGCGGAAGTGCCAGTACGAGCACTTGCTGTTCGTCAGGTCGGGATCCACCGCGGCGTAGTTGATGTACACCACCTCGTGGCCGGGGTTGCGCGCGTTGTACTTGGTCACCGCGTCCTCGATCGCCGCCGCCGCGCCCGAGCCGTTGCCCTGGACGACGTAGCGGATCCCCTGGTCGATCGCCGCCTTCAGCACGTTCAGGCTTTCCTGCGGCGAGCCCTTGTTGTCGAAGGGCACGAACTCGAACTTCACGCCTGCGGCATTCTTGGCGTTGAACTTGTCGGCGACGAACTGCCAGGACTTGAGCTGGTTCTGGCCGACGTTGGCGAAGGGGCCGGACAGCGGGTCGATGAAGCCGATCTTGACCGTCTGCCCGGCCTGCGCGAAGGCCAGGCCCGAGACCAGTGCCGCCGAGGCCACGATCGAGATACCGAACAGGCGATAGGTGAATTTCATGGTTTGTCTCCGACAAAGTTTGCAACCCGCGCGAAGGTAGCGGATGTAGGTAGCACTTTCGCTCAGGGACTACCCCGAAGGCGCTGTCACCGGCGGGACATGGGCGCCATGACCCCGCGCCGGCCACGGCCGGCCCGTGGCCGGACAATACACGCATGAATGCAGCCACGCCTCTGGCCTTGCTCGCCGCGCCAGCCTGGCGTGACGACGGTTTCGTCCGCGCCCTGGGTGCCGCCTATGCGGTCGAACAGGCGCCCCAGCCGCTGCCCGACCCGCATTGGGTGGCGCGCAATCACGATCTGGCCGAGGCGCTGGGCTGGTCGGACTGGCTGCACGGCGACGATGCGCTCGCAATGCTCGCCGGCAATGCGCAGCCGCAGGGTGGCACCCTGGCCACCGCCTATTCGGGCCACCAGTTCGGCGTCTGGGCCGGACAGCTCGGCGACGGGCGCGCGCTGCTGCTGGGCGAAGCCGACACGCCGCAGGGCCGGATCGAGGTCCAGCTCAAGGGCAGCGGCCTGACACCCTTCTCGCGCATGGGCGACGGCCGTGCGGTGCTGCGCTCGTCGGTGCGCGAGTACCTGTGCTCGGAGGCCATGCACGCCCTGGGCATCCCGACCACGCGCGCGCTGGCCCTGGTCGGTTCAGCTTTGCCGGTGAGGCGCGAGACCGTCGAGACGGCAGCCGTCGTCACGCGCCTGGCGCCGAGCTTCCTGCGCTTCGGCCACTTCGAGCATTTCACGCACACCGCCAGCGACATCGCTGCGCTGCGCCGGCTGGCCGACGCCACGATCGCGCGCTATTTCCCCGGGCTGCAGTCCCGCGCCGGCGCCGGCCAGCCCTACGCCGCACTGCTGCAGGCGGTGGCACTGCGCACCGCCACGCTGATGGCGCAGTGGCAGGCGGTGGGCTTCTGCCACGGCGTGATGAACACCGACAACATGTCGATCCTCGGCCTGACGCTGGACTACGGCCCGTTCGGCTTCCTCGACGCCTTCGACCCCGGCCACATCTGCAACCACACCGACCAGGGCGGTCGCTACGCCTGGGCGCGCCAGCCGCAGGTGGCGTTCTGGAACCTGCACGCGCTGGCGCAGGCGCTGATGCCGCTGATCGGGGACAGCGACGTTGCGCTGGCCGCGCTCGAGCCGTACAAGGCCGCCTTTGCCGACGCGATGCTCGGCGCCTGGCGCGCCAAGCTCGGGCTGCGCGCAGCGCGCGACGAGGACCGCGCCCTGGCCGACGACCTGCTGCGCCTGATGACGCAGGACCGCTGCGACTTCACGATCACCTTCCGCCGCCTGGCGCTCGTTCAGCACCGCGGCCGGCGCCGGCATGCCGCCAACGCCGCAGTGCGCGACCTGTTCATCGACAGACCGGCCTTCGACGCCTGGGCGGCGCGCTATGCCCAACGCCTGGCCGCCGAGGCCAGCGTCGATGCCGAACGCGCTGCCCGCATGAACCGCGTCAACCCGAAGTTCGTGCTGCGCAACCACCTGGCCGAAGCCGCGATCCAGCGCGCCCGCGAGGCCGACTTTGCCGAGGTGCAGCGGCTGATGAAAGTTCTGGCGCATCCTTTCGACGAACAGCCGGAGAACGCGGCCGATGCCGCCTTTCCGCCCGCCTGGGCGCAACAACTGGAGGTCTCCTGCTCATCATGACCAAGCCCCACGACCACGACGACCCGCGCTACCCGGTGAAGAAGTCCGACACCGAATGGCGCGCCAGCCTCGACCCGATGCAGTACGAGGTCGCACGGCATGCCGCCACCGAGCGCGCGTTCAGCGGCAAGTACTGGGACCATTTCCAGGACGGCAGGTACCTCTGCGTCGGTTGCGGCACGCCGCTGTTCGAGTCCGCGACCAAGTTCGACGCCGGCTGCGGCTGGCCGAGCTACTGGGAGCCGATCGACAGCGAGGTGGTCGAGCGCGTGCGCGACAGCAGCCACGGCATGGTGCGGGTCGAGGTGCGCTGCAACAAGTGCGGCAGCCATCTCGGCCATGTCTTCGAGGACGGCCCCGAGCCCACCGGGGAGCGCTTCTGCATCAACTCGGCGGCGATCGACTTCAAGCCGGGGCACGAATGACGGCGGCGCTGGACCCCGCCACGATCGAGGCCCGGCTGCGTGCCGCGCTGACGCCGGCCTCGATCGCGGTCGAAGACGACAGCCACCTGCACGCCGGCCATGCCGGCGCCCGGGAGGGCCGGCATTTCACGGTCCGCCTGACCAGCAGTCTCTTTACGGGCCTGAGCCGGGTGGCGCGACACCGGCTTGTGTATGATGCCCTGGGTCCGCTCGCCGCCCAGGGCGTGCATGCGCTGGCCATCGTGGCCAAGGCGCCGGACGAAACCTGAAAACCCTGCAGCCGCCGTCCCGCTCGCGGCATCGATCTCCGCCCAGCCGCCCGATCCGGCGGCATCCACCCCTGAAGGCCTCCTGTCCATGAAGCTGAAGACTCCTGCCGCGCGCGCGGCCCTGGCCCCGGTCCTGCTCGCCCTGCTGCTGCCGCTGGCGGCCCTGGTCGCGGCGCCTGCCGCGCAGGCGCAGAACATCGCCATCGTCAACGGCAAGCCGGTGCCCAAGGCGCGGCTGGACGTGCTGCTCGACCAGGCCGCCAAGGCGGGCCAACCGGTCACGCCCGAACTGCAGTCGCGGGCCCGCGACGAGGTCGTGCTGCGCGAGATCTTCGTTCAGGAAGCGCTCAAGCGCGGCATGGCCAACACGGCCGACTTCAAGGCGCAGATGGAACTCGCGCGCCAGGCGATCCTGATCCGCGACCTGTTCGCCGACTACAGCAAGAAGCACCCGGTCAGCGACGCCGAGGCGCAGGCCGAGTACGACAAGTACAAGGCCCAGGCCGGCGGCACCGAGTACAAGGCCCGCCACATCCTGGTCGACAAGGAAGACGAAGCGAAGGCGCTGATCGCGAAGATCAAGGCCGGCGCCAAGTTCGACGACGTCGCCAAGAAGAACTCCAAGGACACCGGCTCGGCGCCCAACGGCGGCGAACTGGGCTTCGCCAAGGCCGAGTCCTACGTGCCCGAATTCGCCACCGCGCTCAAGAACCTGAAGAAGGGCGAGATGACCAGCGCGCCGGTGAAGAGCCAGTTCGGCTACCACATCATCGAGCTCGAGGACACGCGGCCGGCCAGCTTCCCCGCCTTCGACGACGTCAAGGACAAGGTCAAGCAGCGCATCGAGCAGGTCAGGATGCAGCAGTTCCAGGAGGAAATGCGCAAGGCCGCCAAGACCGACTACACGTTCGGCCCCACGGCGCAGAAATGAGCACCTGAGGGCGGCGGCGCGAAGCGCCGTCCCCTTTGCCGGGTCCGCAGCGGCTACGGAATCAGCACCGTCGAGCCCGTCGTCTTGCGCGCTTCCAGGTCGCGGTGCGCCTGCGCTGCATCGGCGAGCGGGTAGCGCTGGCCGATGCGGATCGTCACCGCACCGCTCGTCACCACCGCGAACAGGTCGTCGGCCATCGCCTGCGTTGCTTCGCGGGTGGCGATGTGGGTGAACAGGGTCTGCCGCGTCAGGTACAGCGAACCCTTGGGCCCGAGGATGCCGGGGGCGAACGGGGCTACCGGTCCCGAGGCGTTGCCGAAGCTGGCCATCAGGCCGAACGGGCGCAGGCAGTCCAGGCTGCGCTCGAAAGTGTCCTTGCCGACCGAGTCATAGACCACCTTGACGCCCTTGCCCCCGGTGATCTCCTTGACCCGGGCCACGAAGTCCTCGCGCGTGTAGTCGATCGCATGAGCCGCCCCATGTTCCAGCACCAGCGCGCATTTGGCCGCCCCGCCGGCGGTGCCGATGAGTTGCAGGCCGAGCGCGTTAGCCCACTGGCAGGCGATCAGCCCGACGCCGCCGGCGGCGGCATGGAAGAGGACGAAGTCGCCCGGCTGCAGGCCCTCCACCGGCAGCGTCTTCTTCAGCAGGTACTGCGCCGTCAGGCCCTTGAGCATCATGCCGGCGCCGGTGTCGAAATCGATCGCGTCGGGCAGGCGCACCACGTTGCGGGCCGGCATCACCCGCACGCTGCTGTAGCTGCCAGGCGGGTTGCTGGCATAGGCGGCGCGGTCACCCACCGCCAGGTGCTTCACGCCCGCACCCACCGCCTCGACGATGCCGGCGCCTTCCATGCCCAGCGTCAGCGGCAACGGATTGGCGTACAGGCCGGTGCGCTGGTAGACGTCGATGTAGTTCAGGCCGCAGGCCAGATGGCGGATGCGGATTTCACCCGGCCCCGGATCGCCCACCGGCAGGTCCACGAGCTTCATCTGTTCGGGTCCGCCGAAGGCGGTGATCTGGATCGCGCTGGGCATGGGGGCTCCGTGGGTGGTTGGAAGAGGATCGAGATTAAGCGATGCGGGGCCGGCTTGCAGCGCGCGGCCCGCAGCGGCACTTCGTGGCAGCATCGGCGTCCCTCATGAAGCGCCTCCTGCAAGCCCCCAACCTCGCGCTGGCCACGCTGTGGGCCGACCAGATCAAGGACGCCGGCATCGCCGCCAGCGTCCAGCGCGCCTATGCCAGCGGCATCGCCGGCGAGATCCCGCCCGACCAGGCCTTGCCGGAGGTCTGGATCCAGGACGACGCCGACCTCGAGCGCGCCCGCACGCTGATGGACGAGCTGCGCCGGCGGCCGCACCTGCATTGGCTGTGCCTCGCTTGCGGCGAGACCGTCGATGGCCCGTTCGAGCAATGCTGGAACTGCGGTGCCCTGCGCCAGGCGGCGGCTCCGTGAAGCTGACGCCTCGCCTCGCGCTGCTGATGACGCTGCCACCGGTGCTGTGGGCCGGCAACGCGGTGGTCGGCCGCCTGCTGGCCGGCCAGGTCCCGCCGCTGACGCTCAACTTCATGCGCTGGACGCTCACCGCGCTGATCCTGCTGCCGATGCGCTGGCGCGCGCTGCTGCCGGTCTCGCGCCTGGTCCGCCGCTGGCCTTACCTGCTGGCGGTGGGGCTGTTCGGCGTCGGCGCCTTCAACTCGCTGCAGTACCTGGCGCTGGTGACCTCGTCACCGCTCAACGTGACCCTGGTGGCGGCGAGCATGCCGGTGTGGATGCTCGCCGTCGGCGCGCTCTTCTTCGGCGAGCACCCGACGCGGCCGCAACTCCTGGGCGCGGCGCTGGGCCTGTGCGGCGTGGGCATCGTGATCGGCCGCGGCTCGTGGCAGACCCTGAGCCAGGTGCGCTTCGTGCCGGGCGACTTCTACATCCTGCTGGCGGTCATCGGCTGGGCCTTCTACAGCTGGCTGCTGGTGCGCCCGCCGGCGCACATGCGTGGCGCCCAACGTCCGACCGTGGCCGAGGGCTGGGACTGGGCCGGCTTCCTGCTCGTGCAGACGCTGTTCGGCCTCTTCGCGGCGGGCCTGTTCACCGCCGGCGAACAGGCGCTGGGCGCGGCGCCGATCCACTGGAGCGCGGGCGTGGCGGCGGCGCTGGTCTATGTCTCGCTGGGCGCATCGATCGTCGCCTACCGCTGCTGGGGCATGGGCGTGGCCGAAGGCGGGCCGGCGCTGGCCGCGTTCTTCAACAACCTGACACCGCTGTTCGCTGCCTTGCTCTCGACGCTGCTGCTGGGCGAGGCGCCGCGCCCCTACCACGCGGCGGCGTTCGCACTGATCGTGGCCGGCATCGCGGTGTCGCGCCGGCGGGCGCGCTGAAACGACGGATCTGCCACGCCGGCGCGGGCAGCGGCCAGCCCGGGAATCGCGCCGGGCTCGGCGTCCCGGCGCCTGCGGTCAACGGGAGTCGGTGGGCTTGGGGCCGGCCATCGCCCGCCGCCGGTGCTCGGTCGGCGACAGCCCGTAGCGGGCCTTGAAGGCACGGGCGAAATGCGCCTGGCTCGCGAAGCCCCAGCGGTCGGCAATGTCGCCCACCGGGACCGAGCGCAGGTCGGCGCAGGCCAGTTCCTCCTCGGCGCGCTCGAGCCGCTGCTGCCAGATGAAATGGCTGACCGAGCTCTGGCGCACCGCGAACAGGCGGTTCAGCTGGCGCAGCGACTTGCCGACCGCCTTCGCCACCGACCGAGCTTCCAGCCCCGGCTGCTGCAGATGCTCGCCGATGTAGGCCTCGGCGCGCAGCAGCAGCCAATAGGCCGAGTCCGTCAGTTCGCCGTGGGCCGAAGGCGGGCTCGTCAGGGCCTGCATCAGGCCCCGGGTGCGCGCGACGACGCCCGGCACGTCTTCGGCCAGCGGGCGTTCGACGAAGCCGACCGCGGTCGAACGCAGCGCACCGGCGAGCAAGCGGCCACTGCGCAGACGCGTGTCGACCTTGATCGGCGCGCGCGGGTGCGCCGCGCCGCCCGGCGACCGGCCGAGATCGGCCTCCACCACCAGCAGGCGCATGTCGGCGGTGAACCCGTGCAGGTAGGCGATGTCGGTCGAATAGACGAGCACGTCGCCGACGCCGGCGTTGATGCATTGGCCGGCCTGGAAGAAGAAGGCGTTGCCCTGCAGCAGCACGCTGGCGAACACCGATTCCTTGGGGTGCGTGCGCAGCATGCGCGGCGAGCGCTCGACCACATGCTCGTTGCCGCGGATCTCGGTGATGCGCACGCTGCCGAGGTCGAAGGTGCGCTCGCGCGCCCGCAGGCCGCCGGTGGCGAAGGTCGAACAATGAAGCCCGATCAGCGCCGAGGCGTTGTGGGCTTCCCAGAACGCCAGCCGCTCGTGGGGGGCGACCTGGTCGGTGGACACGTCGCTGACCGGGGCCAGTAGTTCGCTCATCGGCAGACCTTGCTCGGGTGGTTCGACCCGCGCGGGCGCTTCGTGGCTGCGGCGGCGCGCGGATGGGGCCGATCGTAGAGGCTCGCGCCGGCGCGGCGGTCGGTGTCGCCCCTAATTGCCGGCCGCCGATCGCGGTGCCGCGAACGTCCGATCCGGGCAACGAATCCGTCCGCTCCAGACAAGCCGGACCGCGGCGGCCTGACTACACTCCGCCTGCGGTTCCGAGCGCGGCAATGCATCGGCTCGTGCCCGCGGAATGCAAAAGACCGGTCCAAGCGCAGGAGACAACCCATGAACATGCTACCCACCTCGTCCGCCCCCTGGGCGAAATCCGCCGCCATCGCGCTCTTCGGGCTGGCATTCGCCGGCGGCGCCTTGGCCCAGGGCAAGCTCTGCGGCCTGGACAACGGCAAGAAGGCCACCGGGGCGCCGATCCTCGTCGGCGCGGTCGTCGGCAAGACCGGGCCCGACGACTTCAGCTCGTCCGCCCGCACCGCCAAGGCCTACTTCGATTGCGTCAACGCCAACGGCGGCATCCACGGCCGGCCGATCCAGTATCTGGTCGAGGACGATCAGTGGAAGCCCGAGGTGGCGGGCCAGGTCGCGTCCAAGCTGGTGAAGGACCGCGGCGTGGTCGCCCTGGTCGGCAACGGCAGCTTCGTCGAGATGACGGTCAACGCCAAGCTCTACGAGCAGCAGAACGTGGCGGTCGTCGCCTCGGCCTGCGCGGTGCGGGAGTGCTTCGAGGCCAAGAACATCGCCTCCACCAACCAGGGCCCGGTGCCGAGCAACATCTCGGCCGTGCAATGGGCGGTGCAGCACCTGGGGTCCAAGAAGGTGGCCTGCATCGGGCTGAACATCCCGAGCAACGGCGTCTGGTCGTGCAACCTCACCAACGATTGGCTGAAGGAGAAGGGCCTCCAGGGTGTCTCGGTGCTGATGGACCCGGGCGCGCCGGACGCGAACTCGGCCCTGCTCGAGGCCGTGGCCTCCGGCGCCGACACCATGCTGGTCAGCCTGCCCGCGGGGCTGGCGCAAGCGGTCCTGAAGGCGGCGCAGGAGCAGGACATGCGCGACAAGTACAAGTGGATCTCGCCGACGCCGCTGTACAAGGAAGGCATCCCGCAGGCACTCGGCGCCTACTGGAGCGGCAAGGTGCACGTGGCGATCGAACTCACGCCGTGGAACGGCACCGGGCCGGATGCCAAGCGCTGGCGCGCGGTGATGGACAAGTACGCGACCAAGGACGATCCGCGCGACACCTTCAGCGAAGCCGGCTTCGTGTCGGCCAACATCTTCGTCGACACGCTGCTGAAGATGGATCCGAAGGCGATCGACCGCGCGAACGTGACCAAGGCCCTGAAGGCGGTGAAGAACTATCGCAGCGACCTGCTGTGCGGCCCCTGGTACTTCGGCAATGCGGACTTCCACCAGGCCAACCACGCGTCGCAGATGGTGGTCGTCGAGAAGACCGGCTTCAAGAGCGAGACCGGCTGCTTCGACGTGACCGGCAAGTACTTCGACAACATCCGGGCGATGGAGAAGTCCCAGCACCTGACCGGCAACTGAGCCCGCGGCCGGCAGGACCCGACCGACCTCTCTCGTTCCCTTCAGCAGCGGCAGCCCGGCGACGTGTACGGCGTCTTCTTCGTCACCGGGCTCGCGATGGGCGCGCTGTACGCGCTGTCGGGCGTCGGCCTGGTGGTCCTGTACCGCTGCACCGGCGTGCTGAACCTGGCCTACGGCGCGCTCGGGGCCGCAGGCGCGATGCTCGCCTGGCAGCTGGAGCAGTGGGCCTACCCCGAGCCGGTCGCCTGGGCGGTGGCGCTGGGGGCGGCCACCGCGCTCTCTTTCGCCTACGGGCGCTTCGTGGCGCCGCGCCTGTCGTTCCGGGAGCCGGTGGTGAAGGCGGTGGCCACGCTCGGCTTCGCGCTCGTCATCCTCGGCCTCCTGAACTACCAGTGGGTCGAGGCGCCTCGCCGCCTGTATCTCGTGACCGACGACATGGGTTTCCGTCTGCTCGGCGTGCGGATCACCGGCACCCGGGCGCTGGTCTTCGTGGCCACGCTGGCGGTCACGCTGGGCATCACCGCCTTCCTCGCGCGCACGCGCATCGGACTGCTGATGCGCGCGCTGGCGAACCAGCGTGAACTGTCGTCGATGCTCGGCGTGCCGGTCGCGCGCGTCGAGACCACCGCCTGGGTGATCAGCGGCTTCCTCGCCGGATTCACCGGCCTGATGTTCGGCGACCTGGTGCGGCCGAATCCGGGCGCGCTGACCTTCCTCGTGATTCCGGCGATGGCAGCGGCCGTCGTGGGGCGCCTGGAGTCGCTGCCGATGACGCTCGTCGGCGGGCTCGTGATCGGCGTCGTCGAGGCGATGGCCACGCTCGTTCATCCGATCGCCGCCTACCGCACCGCCACGCCCTTCATCGTCGCCGCGCTGCTGCTGCTGTGGCTGCAGCGCAACCGGCGCCTCACGTTCTCGGGGCAGGACTGAGCGGATGCGCGACGCCGAGACGCCGCCTGCCGACGCTGCCGACCCTGCCGCCGCAGCGTCGCGACCGCCGGGCGCAACCCTGCTGACCGATCCGCGCACGCAGGTCGCGTTCGCGATCGCCGTCGTCCTCATCGCCGTCGTGCCGCCGCTGCTCAGCTCGCTGTGGCTGCGGGTGCTGATCTCGTCGGTGATCTTCACCATCGCCGCCGCCGGCACGGCGCTGCTGTACGCGCGGCTCGGGCTGGTGTCGCTGGCCCAGGTGGCCCTGGTCGGCGTCGGCGGCTGGGTCACGCTGCGCATGTGGCACGCGACCGGCCTGCCCTTCGAGCTGAACGTGCTCGTCGCCGCGCTGGTGTCGGCCATGGTCGGCATGCTGGCCGGCCTGCCCGCGTTGCGCATGCGCGGCCTGTACCTGGCGATCATCACGCTGATGGCCGCTGCCGGCTTCCAGATCCTCGTCACCGGGACCCAGTTCCCGAACGGCGGCGACGGCTGGCTCGGCATCGCGGTCAGCAGCGTCTTCATGCCGCGTCCGCCGCTGGGCCACTCCGACGAGGCGATGCTGCGCTACGTCAGCGTCGTCGCGCTGCTGTGCTTCGGGCTCGTCGAATGGGCCAGGCGTGCGCGACCGGGGCGGGCCTGGGCGCTGATCCGCAAGAGCGAGGCCTGCGCGATGGCCGCCGGCGTCAACGTGGCGCTGTACAAGGCCTGGGGCTTCGCGATCGCCGGCTTCCTGGCCGGCATCGCCGGCGGGCTGCTCGCCGGCACGATCGGCGTGCTCGACGCGACCACCTTCCCGGCCAGCGAATCGATCCTGCTGTTCGCTCTCACCGTGGTCGGCGGCGCCTACAGCGCGCTCGGCCAGGTGATCACGGGCCTGCTCTTCCGCGCTGCGCCGGCCCTGCTCAACGACATCGGCATCGACGGCAACCTCGCCTATGCGCTCTTCGGCATCGGGCTGCTGCATGCGCTGATCACCGCACCGCGGGGCATCGCCGGGCAGATCCTCGACGGCCTCAGGCGGCTGCGCGAGCGGCGGAGCCGGCGATGATCGAGATCCGCGATCTGTCGGTGAGCTTCGGCGGCGTGCGCGCACTCAGCCAGCTGAGCGTCGGCCTGAGCGACCCCATCGTCGGCATCATCGGCCCCAACGGCGCCGGCAAGACGACCTTGCTGAACGTCTTCAGCGGCTTCGTGCAGCCGCGCTCGGGCTCGATCCACGCCTTCGGTACCGACCTGCTGGCGATGGCGCCGCACCGGCGTGCCCGCTGGGGGCTGCGCCGCACGTTCCAGACCGAGCAGGTGGTCGACGACCTGACGGTGGCCGACAACGTGCGCGCGGTGCTCGACGGCCTGCCGCACCCGCTGCGCCGGGACTGGCAGCGCCAGACCGCCGAGGCGCTGCAGTTCGTCGGCCTGGCCGACCGCGCCGATGCCCCGGGCGCTTCGCTGAATGCGTTCGAGCGGCGCATGACCGAGCTCGCCAAGGCCCTGGTCGGCGCGCCGAAGGTCCTGCTGCTCGACGAGCCCGCCGCCGGGCTGCGCGACGACGAAGTCGATGCGCTGCGCCGCGCGATCCTCGGTGTCCACGAGCGCTTCGGCGCGACGACCCTGCTCATCGAGCACGACGTCGAACTCATCGCCGCCACCTGCGCGTCGACCGTGGTCCTGGACTTCGGCGAACTGCTGGCGTTCGGGCCCACCGCCGAGGTCCTGCAGAGCGACCGCGTGAAGACGGCCTACCTCGGCGTGGAGGCGACCGAGTGAGCGCGGTGCTCGAGGTGCGCGGCCTGCAGGTCTCGCGCGGCAGCAAGCGTGTGTTGAACGACGTGTCGCTGCGCCTGGAGACCGGCAAGATCGTCGCCGTGCTCGGGCCCAACGGCGCCGGCAAGAGCAGCCTGGTGCTGGCGATGAGCGGCGTGCTGCCCATAGCTGCGGGCGCGGTGCTGATCGACGGCGCTGCGCTCGGCCGCGCCGCGCCGCACGAGGTGCGTCGCGCCGGCATCGCCGCCATCCCCGAAGGCCACCAGGTGCTGACCGCGCTGAACGTGCTCGACAACCTCAGGGTCGCCGGCTGTGCGCTGGCCCCGCGCGAGCTCGGGGCCGCGATCGAGCGCGCGCTGCAGGTCTTCCCCGAACTGCGCGAATTGCAGGCGCGGGCCGCGGGCATGCTGTCGGGCGGCCAGCGCCAGATGGTGGCGCTGGCGCAGGCCCTGATGAGCCGGCCGCGCTTCATCCTCGTCGACGAGATGTCGCTCGGCCTGGCGCCGCTGATCATCGCGCGGCTGATGAAGGTGCTGCAGGCGCTGGCCGCCGAAGGTTGCGGGATCCTGCTGATCGAGCAGTTCACGCATGTGGCGCTGCGCCTGGCCGACCATGTCTACGTGATGAACCGCGGGCGCGTGCAGTTCGAAGGGCCGCCGTCGGAGATCGAGGCCAACCCCGGCTTGCTGCACGCCACCTACCTGGCGCAGGAAGCACCGCCGGCGCCGAGCGCCGGCGGGCACAGTGTCCGCACGCGGACAGAAGGAATCCAGTGAATCCGGCACGACAACTCGAAGGCAAGACCTGCCTGCTCACCGGCGGCGCCGGCAGCATCGGCTGCGCGACGGCGCGCCTGTTCGTCGAGCACGGTGCGCGCGTGATGCTCGTCGACCTCGACGCAGCAGCGCTCGAGCGAGCGGCCGCACCGCTGGACGCGCAGCGCACGGCGTGGACGGTCGCCGACGTCACCGACGAGGCCAGCGTGCACGACGCCGTCGCGGCCACCGCCGAGCGCTGGGGCGGCATCGACATGCTGTTCAGCAACGCCGGCAACTTCGGCACCGTGCGTCCGATCGCCGACTATCCGCTCGACGTGTTCGAAGCCGTCTACGCGGTGCATGTCAGGGGCGCGTTCCTGATGTGCAAGCACGCGGTGCCGAAGATGAACGACGGTGGCAGCATCGTCATCAACTCCAGCGTCGCCGGCACGCGCGGCGATCCCGGCGTGTATGCCTACATCACGGCCAAGCACGCCCAGGTCGGGCTGATGCGCTGCCTGGCCAAGGAACTCGCGCCGCGCCGCATCCGCGTCAACACGATCCACCCGGGACCGATAGCCAACGGCTTCCAGCTCGCGGTCGAGCAGGACCTGCAGGGCGTCATCGGCCGCGACGGCACGCAGTTCTTCAACGAGATGATTCCGCTCGGCCGCCACGGCACGCCGGACGAGATCGCGCAATCGGTGCTCTACCTGGCCTCGGCGCAGAGCAGCTTCACGACCGGCGCCATGCTCGCCGTCGACGGCGGCATGGGCGGCTGAGCGCAGGCCCTCCGGGAGGTCGTCCGAAATCGGCCCATCGCCCGCTCCTCAGGCCATGCCCAGGCTGCGCCAGAGCAGGCTGGTCGCGCCCAGCACCAGCAGCAACCAGACCGCCTGCACCGCACGCCGCGCGGGAATGTGGACGTGCAGGCGGCTGCCGGCCAGGTAGCCGAGCAGCGCGCAGGGCAGCAGCGCCAACGCCACCGGCAGCAGACCCTTCTGGGTCAGCAGCCCGCTGCCGCTGAACAGCGCCAGACGCAGCAAGGCGGTGCCGAAGATCAGCGCGCCCATCGACGCCCGCAGCACGGCCTTGTCGGGCAGCCGGCGCGCCAGGTAGATGACGTAGATCGGCCCGCCGGTGCCGTAGAGCGAGGTGAAGGCACCGCCGACGATCCCGGCCGGCAGGGCCCAGCGCGGCGAGATCGGCGCCGGTGCCGCCTTGCTCAGCAGGTTCCAGCCCGCATAGGCGAGCACGGCGCTGCCCAGCAGCAGCAACAGCCAGCGCTCGGGGGCGTGCACGAGCAGCGTCACGCCGGCGGCCATGCCCAGCAGCAGGCCGGGCAGCAGGCGCAGCAGTTCCGAGCGGTCCAGCAGCCTGCGCGCGCGCAGGCCGAGCAAGGCGCCGGCGCAGAGGTCGAAGATCAGCATCATCGGCACCGCGAAGCGCAGCGCGAAACAATGCGCGAGCAACGGCACGCCGACGATGTTGGCCCCGAAGCCGGTCAGGCCATAGACCGTGTAGGCCAGGCACACGATCGCCGCCGCCGCCAGCAGCGTGGTCCACGGCAGATCGATCATGGGCCCGGCGCCGCTGGCGATGTGCTCATCGCGCGGCCGTCGGGCCATCCCCCAGCAGGCTCCGGCCGGGCGCGACGCGGCTGAACCGCACCGGCTCGCGGCGCAGCGCCAGCCCAGGCCCCGACTGCGTGACCACGATGTAGCTCGAGCCCGGCAGCTCGCCGGTGCGCGGATGGTCTTCGCGGAAATGCGCGCCGCGCGAGTCTTCGCGGGCCAGCGCCGAGGTCGCGATCACGCGGCTGACCGCGATCAGGTTCCTCAGGTTGAGCCAGTCGTGCCAGCGCAGGTTGAAGGTCCGGTCGCCGTCGGGCACCCCGGTGTGCGCCAGTTGCGCGTCGAGCGCGTCCAGCGTGTCCAGCGCCCGCTGCAGGCCCTGCGCGGTGCGCAGGATGCCGGCGTCGAGCCACATGCACTCGGCCAGCGCCTCGCGGATCGGCTCCAGGTCGCCCGCCGCCAGCGCGAACGGCGCCTCGTGCGAGGCCATGCTGCGCGCGATCGCTGCCGGGTCGGGCTCCTGCCAACGGCCTTGCTCGCGCACCCAGGCCGCCATGAAGTCGCCGGCGATGCCGCCGAAGACGGTGGAGTTGGCCACGCCGTTGCCGCCGAGCCGGTTGGCGCCGTGCACGCCGCCGGTGTCCTCGCCGGCCGCGAACAGGCCGGCGAGCCCGGTCGTGCAATCGGGCCCGAAGACGACGCCGCCCATCATGTAGTGGGCCGTGGGCACGACCTCGACCAGCCCGCCGGCGAGGTCGAAGCCGCAGTCGGCGCAGCGTTCGACCATGCCCTTGAACTGCGAGCGCACCTTGTCGGGCCCCAGGTGCGACATCTGCAGATAGGCCCCGCCGTTGGGCGAGGTCCGGCCGGCGCGCATCTCGGCGTAGATCGAGCGCGAGACGATGTCGCGCGTGGCGCGCTCCAGCCGCGGGTCGTAGCGGTCCATGAAGCGTTCGTGGCGGCCGTTGAGCAGGTACCCGCCGGCGCCGCGCAGGCCTTCCTCGAGGACCGTGCCGGTCATCCGCGTGCCGGTGCCCGCGAGCAGGCCGGTGGGGTGGAACTGCACCATCTCCATGTCGCGCAGCGGCAGCCCGGCGCGCAAGGCCATGGCCAGCCCGTCGCAACTCTTGTCGCCCGAGGGCGTGTGGTACTTGTACATCGTCGGCCCGCCGCCGGTGGCCAGCAGCACCGCCCGCGCCTGCACGAACACGAAGCCGCCGTCGCGCATGTCGATCAGCAGCACGCCGGCCAGCGCGCTGCCGTCGGCGGTCTTGACGAGTTCGACGGCGCGGTGCTCCTCCAGCCGCGCGATGCCGCGCGACCACACCTGCTCGGACAGGCGGTTGATGATCTCGATGCCGGTCAGATCGCCCTTGTGCACCGTGCGGTCGAAGGTCTGGCCGGCGAAGGCCTTCTGGTGCACGCTGCCGTCGGGGTTGCGGTCGAAGAAGCAGCCGAGCTCGTTCTCGAGCTCGTGGACGCGCTCGACGGCCTTGGTCACCAGCGTCCACGCCAGATCCTGGTCGGCCAGCCACTGGCTGCCCTCGATGGTGTCCATGAAGTGGCGCTCGACCGAGTCGCCCGCGGCCAGCGCCACGTTGTAGCCACCCTGGACCATGCGCGTGCAGCCGCATTTGCCGAGCAGGCCCTTGACCGCCACCGTGATCGACAGCTCGGGCGCGGTCTGGTGCGCGTGCAGCGCCGCGAACAGGCCGGCGCCGCCGGCGCCGAGGATCAGGATGTCGGTCTGCAGCCGCTTGATCGCGGTTGCCGTCACACCTTGACCCCGAGGCCGGCCAGCACCGCGGCGCGGCGCGACTGCGCCTCGTCGCGCACGACGCCGTACAGGCTCTGGCCATGGCTGTCCATGGCGACGAGCAGCGGCCCGAAATCGCGGATGCGGAACTTCCACAGCGACTCGGGGTTCAGGTCGTCGAGATCGACGTCCTCGATCTGCTCGATCCAGGTCGTCTCCAGCGCCGCCGTGCCACCGACGATCGCCAGGTAGGCGCCGCCGAGCTCGGTGAAGGCGGCGGCCGAGGCCTCGCGCAGCCCGCCCTTGCCGATGATCAGCCGCACGCCGTACTGCGCCATCAAGGGGCGGGTGAAGCGCTCCATGCGGTCGGAGGTGGTGGTGCCGACGCAGACCGGGGCGTAACCGGCGGGGTGTTCCGCGTTCGGCGTCACCTTGCGCACGTTCGGCGCGGTGTGGATCACGGCGTGGCCGGCGAGGTCGAAGCGCGTGCGCCGGCCACGGTCGAACATGTGGATCTGCGTCGCATCGCGGATGCCGAACAGCGTGCGCTGCAGCGTGACCGTGTCGTCGACGCGCAGCGCGCGCACCTGCGCCTCGGTGACCGGCATCGTGAGTTCGTGGTGAGCCATGGTGCCGGTTCCCGTCAGAAGCCGAAGCTCACGCCGGCCGGCGTGAAGACGGCGCGCGCACGCCTGGCCGAGTGGCATTGCATGTTGACCGCGACCGGGTTCATCGTGATGTGGGTGGCCGCCAGTTCGATCTGCACCGCGAAGGCGGTGCCGTCGCCGCCCAGACCCTGCGGGCCGACGCCGAGCCGGTTCACGGCGGCGGAGAGCTGCTCCTCGAGCGCGGCGCCGTCGGCGTCGGCGCAGCGGCTGCCCAGCGCGCGCGTGGCGGCACGCTTGGCCAGCGCCAGCGCCAGGTCCGAGGTGCCGCCGACCCCGACGCCGACGATCGTCGGCGGACAGGTCTTGCCGCCGGCGGCGAGCACGCAGTCGACGACGAAGGTCTTGATCGCGGCGATGCCCTCGGCCGGGATCGCCATCTTCAGGAACGAGTTGTTCTCGGAGCCGCTGCCCTTGGGGATCATCTCGATCTCGAGCCGCTCGCTCGCGTCGCTGAAGTCGACGTGGATGACCGGCACCTCGATGCCGCAGGAACTGTGCTCGTTGCGGCGCGTCAGCGGGTGGACCACCGAGCTGCGCAGCGGGTACTCGCGGGTGGCGCGTTCGCAGCCGCGGCGCACGGCCTGCTTGAGCGCATGGCCGTCGAACTGCACGTCGCGGCCGATCAGCAGGTTGTAGATCGGCACGCCGGTGTCCTGGCACAGCAGGTTGTCGGTGCGCTCGGCGACCTCGATGTTGGTCACCATCGTGGCCAGAACCCGGCGCGCCGTGGGCGCGGTCTCGCCGGCCTGCAGGCGGTCGAAGCCGGCCTTGATGTCCGGCGGCAACACCTTCAGCGCCCGGATGTACAGCGCCTTGGCAGCTTCCTCGACCGCCTGCAGATCGACCTGCACCCTCAAGCCCCCCGGATCAATGGACGCTGAGCTTGCGGTTCTTCACGACCCGGGCCCAGCGCAGCATTTCGGCGTCCATCGCCTGCTTGAAGTCGGCCGTGCTGTTGCCCACCGGGACCATGCCTTGCTCGTTCAGTCGGGCCTTGGTCTCGGCGTCGGACAGCACCTTGACCGTGTCGCGCTGCACCTTGGCCAGGATGGCCGCCGGCGTGCCCGCCGGTGCCAGCAGCCCGAACCAGCCCGAGATCTCGAAGCCCGGCAGGCCGCTTTCGGCCACCGTGGGCACGTCGGGCAACTGCGGCGAGCGGTGCTTGCCGGTGACGGCCAGCGCGCGCAGCCGGCCCTTGCCGATCAGCGCCGAGGCGGCGGCGAAATTGCCGACCATCATCTGCGTCTGACCACCGATGAGGTCGGTGTAGGCCGGGGCCTCGCCCTTGTAGGGCACGTGCCGGATGTCGATCCCGGCCGCATCGGCCAGGCTCTCCGCCGCCATGTGGACCTGGCTGCCGACGCCGGCGGAGCCGAAATTGATCGTTCCCGGCTTGGCCTTGGCCATCGCGATCAGGTCCTGCAGGGTCCGCGCCGGCGAGCCGTCGGGCACCACCACCAGCATCGGCCCGCTGGCCACGTTGGTGATCGGCATCAGGTCCTTCTTGGTGTCGAAGGGCATGTGGGCATAGATCGACGGGTTGATCGTGACGCTGCCCGAGGCCATGAGCAGGGTGTAGCCGTCGGGAGCCGCCTTGGCGACCACGTCGGCACCGACGTTGCCGCCGGCACCGGCCCGGTTCTCGATCACCACCGACTGCCCCCACAGCATGCCCAGCTTCTGCCCGACCAGGCGCGCGACCACGTCGGTCGAGCCACCGGGCGCGAACGGCACCACGATGCGCACCGGCTTGTTCGGCCAGGCGTCCTGCGCCCACGCGGGCAGCAGGTTGGTGATCAGGCCGGCAGCCGCGAGGCGGCCGAGGGCAGAGCGGCGATTCAGGGTCATGCGAGTCTCCAGGTCGTTGGTTAGAGTGGGTTGCGCCCGTCGTCGAGCGCTCGATCGGATGGCGGTCAGGTCAGCAGCGCCAGCGCGAATGCCATGCCGGACGCGGCGGCGAAGCCTACCGCGCCGGCGATCCAGTTCTTGCGCAGCCCGTCGGCGCTGCCGAATTCGATCAGCAGCAGGCGCACCCCGCCCGCCAGGTGCAGGGCGAGCAGCACCACCAGGCCCCATTCGGCGAACTTGAACAGCGGCTGGTCGGTCAGGCGCAGAAAGCCGTCGAGCGCGGCGGCGCCGTGCAGCGCCTGCCCGAGGGCCCAGAAATGCAGCGGCAGGAAGACGGCCAGTCCGAGGCCGGACAGGCGGTGGAGCAGGAACGCCCAGTAGGCGGGATGCGCGCGGGCACGCCAGTCGTTGCGGCGGATCACCGGGATGCCTTCGTGCTGCGCACTGCGGCTTCCGCCCCCGGGGCTTGCCGACGGGCTCATGCGCCGCCCCAGAAGACCGCGACGACGGCGCGCCAGCCGGCCGCCAGCAGCAGCAGCGCGAACGCCCGACCCAGCCACAGCGCAGCAGTCTCGCCGAGGCGCCACCACTCGCGCGCGATGTGGGCCAGGCCCAGCGGCACATGAACCGCGCAGGCGGCGACGAAGACGCCGTAGAACGCACCGAAGGCCCAGTTGCCCCGGGTGCGGGCGAGGATCGCGGCGGCGCTGAGCCCGCCGTGGACGGCATGGATCATCAGCGCCAAGTGGACCAGCACGCACAGCGCCAGCACCATGGCGCTGATCCGCTGCCAGTACCAGCGCCGGGCCTGCGCGATCGCGGCGCTGGCGCTGTCGCTCACAGCTCGCCCCTCACCGCCGCCCGCGCGACCTTGCGCTTGAGCCCGGCGATCGACAGGGTCGGCGAGAGCCGCTTGGGGCAGCGTTCGGTGCACGAGCCCTGGGTGTGGCAGGCGTGGCAGCCGGCGTCGCCGGCGACCGCGCGCATGCGCTCGGTCTGCTGGACGTCGCGCACGTCGTTGACCAGGGTCCAGGCCCGGTTCAGCGCCGCCGGGCCGAGGTAGTCGGGACGCCAGCGAACGATCTCGCAGGAGGCATGGCAGACCGCGCAACCGATGCATTCGATGCCGGCATTCGCCGCCACCCGCTCGGGCGCGGCCGGCTCGACGCGGGCGAAGTCGTCGTGGCGGGTCGCCCGGCCGCGAAACTGTCCCCTGGCGCGCGCCCATTTGTCGAAGAAGCCACTCATGTCGGTGGCCAGGTCCTTGATCACCGGCAGGTTCGCCAGCGGCGCGATCTCGAGCCGCCCGCCCGCTTCGGCCACTGCGGAGACATGGGTGCGGCAGGTCCAGCGCGCCCGGCCGTTGACGGTCATCGCGCAGGAACCGCACATGCCCACCCGGCAGGCGAAGCGGTAGCCGAGCGCGGGCTCGAGATGGCGCTGGACATGGGTGACGACGTCGAGCACCGTCTGGCTGTCCTGGCGCGGCACCTCGTAGGACACGAACGCGCCGACGTCGGCCTTGCCGCGCCAGATCCTCACGTCGAGCATCTCGGTCATGCCTCGCGGGCCGGCCGGGTTCGGGGTGCCGTCATGTGTCGTCTGCTGCCTGTGCCGCAACGGCGGCCAGCGGCGACCTTAGATCGCCACGCAGCAAAGGAAAAGCGAATGTTTCTGTGGCTCAGCGAAAGCAGCGCTTTACAGTCGATGCCCTCGCCCGCCGCGAAGTCGCCGCCGTCCGATGTCTTCCATCCGCACCCTCAGGATCTTCCTCTGCGTCGCCCGCCTGGGCAGCTTCGCCGCTGCGAGCAAGGAGGTGGGCCTGACCGCCGCCGCCGTCGGGCTGCAGATCCGGGCCCTGGAAGGCGAACTGCACCAGGCCCTGTTCGACCGCAGCGGACGCGCCATCGTGCTCAACGCCGCCGGGCGCGCGCTGCTGGCGCCGGCGCAGGATCTGGTGGCGCGCTACGACGCGCTCGCCGGGCAGCAACGCGGCGAGCAGCTCAGCGGCACGGTGGTGATGGGCGCGCTGGTGTCGGCGCTGATGGGCACCTTCGCCGACAGCCTGTGGGCGCTCAAGCGCCGGCATCCGGCGCTCGAGGTGCGGCTTTTCGCCGGCCAGTCGGCCGACTTCGCGCGCAAGGTCGACCACGGCGAACTCGATGCGGCGGTGGTCACGCGGCCGCCTGCCCGGTTGTCGTCGAACCTGCTCTGGTCCGCGCTCTACACCGAACCGATGGTGCTCATCGTGCCGCGCCAGCCGCATTTCACGCTGCCCACGGACGCGCTGGACATCCTCGCCCAGTCGCCCTTCATGCGCTTCGACCGCCAGGCCTGGACCGGGCATCTCGTCGATGAAGCGCTGGCCCAATGCGCGGCCACGGTCAGGGAAGGCATGGAGCTGAACTCGGTCGAGGCCATCGTGGCGCTGGTGCGCCAGGGCTTCGGCGTCTCGATCGTGCCGCAGCTGGCCAACGTGCAGTGGTCGCGCGACCGCTCGCTGCAGATCGTGCCGCTGCCCGGCGTCGACGTGCAGCGGCATGTCGGCCTGCTCGAACGCCGCCAGCATGGCCGGCAGCGCTTCACGGCCGAGATCAAGGCCTACTTCGCGGCGGGGGGCGGGGGCCGGCGGCGCTGATCGCCATCGGCCATCGCCTCAGAACGTCCCCGGATAGGCGCCGCCGTCGAGCAGCAGGTTCTGGCCGGTGATGTAGCCGGCGTGCACGCTGCAGAGGAAGGCGCAGGCAGCGCCGAATTCGGCCGCGCTGCCGAAACGCTGGGTCGGGTTGAGCTGGCGGCGCGCGTCGAGCACCGCCTCCACCGTCTGCCCGCTCTTCTGCGCCGTGCCCAGCGCCATGCCGCGCACGCGGTCGGTGTCGAAGGGCCCGGGCAGCAGGTTGTTGAGGGTGACGTTGCGGCTGGCCAGCCGGCGTTGCCGCGCGACGCCGGCGACGAAGCCGGTGAGCCCCGATCGCGCGCCGTTGCTCAGGCCCAGGACGTCGATCGGCGCCTTCACCGCCGCCGAGGTGATGTTCACGATGCGCCCGAAGCCGCGCTCCGCCATGCCGTCGACGGTGGCCTTGATGAGCTCGATCGGCGTCAGCATGTTGGCGTCCAGCGCCTTGATCCAGGCCTGGCGGTCCCAGTCGCGGAAGTCGCCCGGCGGCGGTCCGCCGGCGTTGTTGACCAGGATGTCGACCTGCGGACAGGCCGCCAGCGCCGCGGCGCGGCCCTCGGGCGTCGTGATGTCGCCGACCACCGCGCGCACCTCGACGCCGGGGGCGAGTGCGGCCAACTCGGCCGCGGTGGCCTGCAGCGCGGCCTCGCCGCGCGCGGTGACGACCACGTTGACGCCCTCGCGCACCAGCGCCTGCGCGCAGCCCTTGCCCAAGCCCTTGCTCGCCGCGCAGACCAGCGCCCAGCGGCCCTCTATGCCCAGATCCATCTTGGCTCCGATTCCTTCAGCGGGCGCGGGCCAGCAGCCACACCCCCGACAACACCAGCACCGTGCCGGCCCCGATCCAGGCGTTGAACGGCTCGCCGAGAATCAGCACGCTCATCATGATCGTCGACAGCGGGCCGATCATGCCCGTCTGCGCGGTCAGCGTCGCACCGACGCGCTCGATCGCCATCATGATCATCAGCACCGGCGCGACGGTGCACACGGTGGCGTTGAGCAGCGACAGCCAGATCACGGGCGGCACCACCGCCGCCGCGGCCAGCGGGCGCAGCGCGACGAACTGCGCGATGCAGAACAGGCAGGCCACCGAGCTCGCCCAGCCGGTCAGGCGAAGTGCGCCCAGGCGCTTGACCTCGCTGCCGCTGAACGCCAGGTAGACCGCGTAGCTCACCGTGCTGCCGAAGACCAGCAGCGCACCCACGGCACTGTGGCTGCCGCTGAGCTCGAGCTCGTGGCCGAAGACGAGCAGCACGCCGGCGTAGCTCACCGCCATCGCGAGCAGCTGCCGCGGCCGCACGCGCTGCCCGAACAGCAGCACGCCCAGCAGCAGCACGAGGGTCGGGTTGAGGTACAGGATCAGCCGCTCCAGGCTCGCCGTCGTGGTACTGCAGGCCCGCGAAGTCGAGGAAGCTCGCCAGGTAGTAGCCGCTGAAACCCAGCCCGGTGACCACCACCAGGTCGCGCCGCGTCAGCGCCGGCTTGCCGCGCCCGGACCACCAGGCCAGCAGCACGAACAGCGGCAGCGCGAACAGCATCCGGTACATGATCAGCGTCACCGCATCGACGCCATGGCGGTAGGCCAGCTTGACGATGATCGCCTTGCCCGAGAACGCGATCGACCCGGCCGAGGCCAGCGCCATGCCCGGCCAGGCGGGCCCGCGCGGCCGGCCCGCGAACGCCGCGCCGACCGGCGTGCCGGGGCGATCGCCGACGTCGGGCGCGGGCACGCCGCGGCGCGGATCGGCCAGCTCCATCGGCGCCTCCTGCGCCCGGCTCAGAAGCCTGCCGCCTGTCCGTCGCGCCGCGGGTCGCTGGCGGCAGCGTAGCCGCCCACCGCCGGGTCGCCCTGCCCTTCGTCGAGACGCCAGATGAACTGGCCGGCGCCGAAGTCCTGGTAGCTGTCGCTGAAGGTCTCGACCCGGTGTCCTTGCGAGCGCAGGCCCTCGACGGTGGCCGCGGGCATGCCTTCCTCGGTGTTGACGAGGCCGGCGTTGTAGCGCCAGCGCGGCGCGTCGCAGGCCGCCTGCGGGTTCTGGCGGTAGTCGAGCATGCGCACCAGGGTCTGCATGTGGGCCTGCGGCTGCATGTCGCCGCCCATCACGCCGTAGCTCATCACCGGCCGCCCGTCCTTGGTCAGAAAGGCCGGGATGATGGTGTGGAACGGGCGCTTGCCGGGGCCGACCAGGTTGTCGCTGCTGCGGTCGAACGTGAAGCCGTGGCCGCGGTTTTGCAGGCTCACGCCGTAGCCCGGCACCACGATGCCGGAGCCGAAGCCCATGTAGTTGCTCTGGATGAAGCTGACCATCATGCCGCCGGCATCCGCCGCCGTGAGGTAGATCGTGCCGCCCTGCGGGCCATGGCCGGGGCCGAAGTCCTGCGCGCGCTTCGGGTCGATGAGCCGGGCACGGCCGGCGAGGTAGGCGTCGTCGAGCATCTGCTCCGGCGTCAGGCGCATCGCCCGCGGCTCGGCGACGTACTTGTAGACGTCGGCGAAGGCCAGCTTCATGGCCTCGATCTGCAGGTGCTGCGAGGCCACGCCATCGACCGCCAGCGACGCGAGGTCGAACTTCTCGAGGATGCCCAGCGCGATCAGCGCCGCGATCCCCTGGCCGTTGGGCGGGATCTCGTGCAGCCGGTAGCCGCGGTAGTCGCGCCCGATCGGCGTGACCCACTCGGGGCGGTAGGCCGCGAAATCGGCCGCGGTCATCGCGCCGCCATGGGCCCTGGCATGGGCTTCGGCGGCGGCGGCAACCTCGCCGCGGTAGAAGGCCTCGCCGCGGGTCTCGGCGATCAGGCGCAAGGTGCGCGCCGCGGCGGCGAAGGCGAAGCGCTCGCCGACTGCGGGCGCGCGGCCGCGCGGCAGGAAGGCCTCGGCGAATCCCGGCTGCTCGGTCAGCTCGGCCAGCGCAGCGGCCTTGCGCCACTTGTCCTGCACGATCACCGGCACCGCGTAGCCGCGCTCGGCGGTCTCGATCGCGGGCGCCATCAGGTCGGCGAAGGGCAGCTTGCCGAAGCGCTCGTGCAGCGCGACCCATCCGGCCACCGCGCCGGGCACGGTGACCGCGTCCCAGCCGCGCTTGGGCGGCGTCTTCGCCTGGCTGCCGTACTTGGCGGCGAAGTACTCGGGCGTCCAGGCCTGCGGCGCGCAGCCCGAGGCGTTCAGGCCGTGCAGTTGCGCTCCGTCCCACAGGATGCAGAAGGCGTCCGAGCCCAGGCCGTTGCTGCAGGGCTCGACGATGGTCATCATCGCCGCGGTGGCGATCGCCGCGTCGACCGCGTTGCCGCCGGCCTGCAATATGCGCAGCCCGGCCTGTGCGGCCAGCGGGTGCGAGGTGGAGACGATGTTGCGGGCGAACACCGGGGAACGGCGGCTGGGGTAGCCGGTGGACCAGTCGAATGCGTGCATGGGCTCGAATGAGTTGGGGCCGCGCCGCGGCGCGGTGGTTGAACGGCGCCGACAACTGCCGGCCGCGCGATTGTCGATTGTGAAGGCTCGCGCGCGACCGCGGCCGCGGCGGGCTACGGGCCGGCCCCGGGTGGCGCGATCGGGCCGGCCGGCGCATCGGCCACGAAGCGGCGCAGCAGCGGCGGCTCGGGCCCGCGGTGGAAGGCCAGGCGCTGCTGGCGCAGTTCGGCGTCGAAAGCGGTGAAGCGCTCGAGCCGGCGCTGGTGCTCGACCCAGTTCTCGTCGACGAAGTACTCGATGTAGCGCCCGGGTACCGCGACATCGCGGAACAGGCCCCAGGACAGCGCGCCCTGGCGCAACCGGGCCCGCCGCGTGCGCTGCATCACCTCGCTGAAGGCGGCCGCCTGCGCGGGGTCGATCTGGTACTCCACGGTGACCATCACCGGACCTTCGTCGTGGGCCACCGGATAGGACGGCTCGGGCGCGCTGCTGCGAACCGCGGCGGGCGAAAAGTCGAGATCGACACCGCCCTGCACCGACAGCCGCCGCGTCAGCACCAGCGCGACGACGCCGAAGGCAGCCGCCGCGAGCACCGCGCCGCGCACGCCGGCGACACCGGCCACCTGGCCCCACAGCACCGAGCCGGCGGCCGAGCCGCCCATCAGCGCCATCTGGTAGATCGACATGCCGCGCGCGCGCACCCAGTCGGGCATCACGACCTGCGCGGCGACGGTCAGCGTGTTGGCCACCGAGATCCAGGCCATGCCGATCACCATCATCGCCGGCAACGCAACCCACAGTTCGGGCACGCTGACGATCAGGCACGACAGCGCGGCGTGGATCAGGGTGCCGGCGCGCACGAACTGGTCACGGTTGAAGCGCTCGCGCCAGCGCGGGAAATACATCGCCGCGACGATCGCACCGCCGCCCAGGCACGACAGCATCACGGTGAAGGTGCCCGCACCGCCGCCGTGCAGCCGCCGCGCCACCAGCGGCAGGAGTGCCACCAGCGCCGTGCTCTGCAGGAAGAACAGGAAGATGCGCAGCAGGATCACCTTCAGCCGCGGCGACTGCATCGCGTAGTTCAGCCCCACCCGCATCGCGCCGACGAAGCGCTCGCCGCGCAGCGCGCTGGTGCGCGGCGCGTTCCTCCAGCGCAGGATCAGCGTGAAGGCGGTGGCAGCGAGCAAGGTGTTGAGCACGAACACCGCCGCCGGGCTGATCGCCGCCAGCAGCGCGCCGGCGAGCACCGGGCCGATCACGCGCGACAGGTTCATCGCGATGCCGTTGAGCGCCAGCGCCGCCGGCAGCTCCGCGCGCGGCACGATCTGCGGCACGATGGCCGCGAACACCGGCCAGCGCATCGCCAGGCCGATGCCGTTGCTGAAGGTCAGCAACAGCAGCAGATGGGCGTTGAGCAGACCGGCCAGCGACAGCGCGGCGAGCACGAGGGCGTTGACCGACACCCACAGCTGGGTGGCGGCGAAGTAGCGGCGACGGTCGAGGATGTCGGCCAGCGCGCCGCTGGGCAGGCCGAGCAGGAACACGGGCAGCGTCGATGCCGTCTGCACCAGCGCCACCAGCACCGGGCTGGTGGTCAGCGTGGTCATCAGCCAGGCGGCCGCCACGTCGTTCATCCACATCGTCAGGTTGGCCGCCAGCCAGGCCAGCCACAGGCCGCGGAAGACGGGTTCCCTCAGGGGCGCGAGTGCGGCGGGTGTCATGACGAGCGCAAGGCTATCCGGTCTTCGCCGAGCCGCGAACGGTGTGAATGCCGGGTTGCCGGCTTCCTTCGCAGGCGCTACCCGAATCGCGCCCGCGGCCCGGTGCAGGGTCGGCGACGACGCATCCGCTTCAGCTCACCTGCCCTTGGCGAGCAGGGCCTGCAGGTCCTCGAGCACGGCGTCGAGCTCATCGCCCTTGCGCCCATCCAGGCCCAGGCGGGCCTGCAGTTCCTGGTTCATGTAGCACACGGTCATGCGCGCGCAGGCGCTGTCCAGCGCCTTGCGCACCGCCGTCATCTGGTTGAGGATGTCCAGGCAGGGCTGGCCCTCGCCCACCATGCGCTGCACGCCGCGCAGCTGGCCTTCGGCGCGCTTCAGGCGGTTGAGGAGATCGGCGCGATGCGCCTCGTCGACCAGCGCAGACATGTTGCAGCTTTCGATGCGGGCCGGACAGCACCCGGAGTGGCACGAAGGGCGAGCCGGACGGCCAGACCCCGATGCGCCTTTCGCAAGCTTAGCGCATAGGGTGTCGGGTATGAAGCGCGAGCCGCCACGGCGCGATGCGGGGGCCGGCGGCATCGCGCATCTTTCGCGCGCTGCCCATGACGCACGGCCAGGTGTTGCCGGCCATGACATCGCTCAAAGGTCGGGCGGCGGGCGCGCCTCCACCGGGGCCACCTGCAGGCGCCCGCGCTGGGCGACCAGGACCGCCCCGCGCGCCAGCGGCACCCAGTTTTCCGCGCTCAGGGGAACGCTCGCGAACAGGACCACTTCCTGCTGCACGCCGGGCGCCTCGATGCGCAAGCCCGCGGCGGCGAGTTCACCGCCCGCGGGGCAGCGGCGGCTCAGCTGCCAGAGCCCCGGCGGTCGGATCGTGCCGTCGTCCTGGTGGCGCCGATCGGCATGGGCAAAGAGCGCGTCGCCGTCGCAATAGAGGAAGTTCGCCGGCCCCATCGCGCGCAGTTCGGCAGCGAAGGATTCGATCTCGTGCAGCCGCGCGGCGAGACCGGGTGGCTCGGCGGCCAGCCACAAGGGGCGCAGCCGCTCGAGCAGGGCGCAGAAGGCGCGCTCGGAATCGGTCTCGCCGATCGGGCGAAAGGCGCGGGCCTCCATCGCTGCGAGCCGCTCGATGCCCGGCAGGTCGCCGTTGTGCGCGAAGGTGTGCCAGGCCCCACCCAACTCGCGCACGAAGGGTTGGCAATTGCGCAGGGCGACTTCGCCGCGCGTGGCCTTGCGCACGTGGCTGATGACCCAGGGGCTGACGAAGGGGTTGTCCTGGATGAAGCGCACCTGCGCGCTGCCGGCGGCGGCGAGGACTTCCTTGACGAGGCGGACGTCCCGCTGGTCGTACCAGGCGATTCCCCAGCCGTCCTTGTTCCTTCCCGCCAGGCCGCCGTGGCGCGAGAACTCCTCCAGCGACAGGCGGACGGTGCTCGGATAACGCGCCGACATCGCGAACAGTTCGCACATCCTGGCTCCGGCATCTCCCTGCCTTCAAGGGAATCTCATTGGGCGCCGGCCGGACGACCGCCTGGTTGCCCTGGCTCAAGGTCCGTCGAATTCCGCATCGGTTCGCCCGCCATGTCCGGATCGGCCCCCTCGACGAAGAACGCCGGCATTCGCCAACGCGAAGCTCGCGATGGCCGCGGTATCGCGGAGCTCCAGCCACCTCGGGCCCGGCGCAGCCGCCGACTGCGCTTGCGCTGGGGGCAGAACGTCGCTGGCAATGGCCACGATGCCTGGCCAACCGGGCCACAGCGTGGGCTTGCCGAGGCCAGCCCGCCAGACCTCGAGCTTCGGATAGCGCCCGCCCTTGAAGCCCTCGATCAGGACCAGATCGCAGGGCGCCATGCGGTCGAGCAGATCCTCCAGCGTCGGTTCGACCGCACCGCGCAGCTCGTGCATCAGCGCCCAGCGGTCGTTGCCCAGCAGCAGAACCTCGCTGCAGCCCGACTCGCGCAGGCGGTACGAGTCCTTGCCGGGGCGGTCGATGTCGATGTTCTTGTGGCTGTGCTTGACCAGCGAGACCACCAGCCCGCGCGCGACGATCTCGGGCACAAGCTTCTCGAGCAGCGTGGTCTTGCCCATGCCGGAGTGGCCGGCGATGCCGAAGATCTTCATGGATCGCGATGATGAACGCTGCGAGCCGCGTCGCCACCGAAGGCCACCGGCGGCGGCGCGGTCGCCGCACCGTGCGGGCTGACTACACTGGCCGCCATCGTCTGCGTCCCCCTGGGGTCCATCGTCTGCCCGTGCCCGACACCATGTCGCTCCTTCGCCGGCTGACCGCCATCGCCTGGGCCCTGGCGTTGGCCGGTGCCGTCGCGCCGTTCGAAGCTTCGGCCCGGCCGGCGGCGGCATCGGATGGTGCACCGGCGCGGCGTGAGGTCGCGCGCACGCCGACAGCACCACTGCTGACCGGGTTCGACGGCTCGCACTTTCCGATCGAATCGCCCAGCCGGCGCGTGAGCCGCTACTTCGACCAGGGCATGCTGCTGGTGTTCGGGTTCAATGCGGCGGAAGCTGCACGCTCGTTCGAGGCCGCGACGGCCATCGACCCGGCCTGTGCGAGCTGCTGGTGGGCGCTGGCCTGGGCACTGGGGCCCAATATCAACACCGACATGGATCCGCGTTCCGCGCCGACCGTCGACCTTGCCCTCGGCCAGGCGCGCCGCCATGCCGGCCGCGCGACACCGGTGCAGCGCGCGCTGATCGAGGCCCTGGCCTTGCGCCACCCGGCCCCAGGGAGCGTCGACGAGCAGGCCTATGCCGCGCGCATGCAGGCGCTGGCGCGGCGCTACCCGCAGCAGGCGATGGTCGCGCTGCTGGCGGCCGAGGCGCTGATGAACCTGCACCCGTACGACTGGTGGGCGCCGGGGGGCCAGCCGCAGCCATGGACACCTGAGATCGAGGCCTTGCTGCAGCGGGCGATGGCGTTGCAGCCGCGTCTTGCCGGCGCGCATCACTACTGGATTCACCTGCAGGAATCGTCGCCCCATCCCGAGCGCGCCCTGGCGAGCGCGGAATTCCTCGTCGATGCGGTCCCCGGCTCCGGCCACCTGTTGCACATGCCATCGCACATCTTCATGCGCCTCGGACACTATGAAGACGCGATACGCGCCAACCAGCGCTCGATCGAAGCCGACCGGCGGTACCTGGCCGAGGTCGATGCGCAAGGGGCCTACCGCGTCGGCTACGTCGCGCACAACTACCAGTTCCTGTGGGCGGCGGCGTCGATGGCCGGCCGCCAGCAGCTGGCCCTCGAAGCGGCGCAGGCCGCGTGGCCCGCCGCCTGCGGGCCGACGCGGCGCGACCCCGGCACGGCGATCGTGCAGCAGTACGCGGTGCTGCCGATCTTCACGCTGGTGCGCTTCGGGCTGTGGGACCGGCTGCTGCACGGCACCCTGCCGCCCGACACGAGCGCACCGTACCCGCTGGCGATCTGGCATTACGCGCGCGGCACGGCGCTGGCCCGCACCGGCCGGCTCGACGCCGCGCAGCGCGAACTCGAGCAGCTCGAGTCGATCGCCGCGCAGCCTGCGCTGCAGACTTTCGAGATCAAGAACATCAACCCGACAGCGCGGGTCGCACACATCGCGGTGCTGACCCTGCGTGCCGACCTGGCCGCGGCGCGCGGCGACGCGCAGGCCGCAGTGGCGCCGTTGCGCGAGGCCACGCGCATCGAGGACGGGCTCGCCTACGACGAGCCGCACCTGTGGCTGGCGCCGACGCGGCATGCGCTCGGCGCCGCCCTGCTGGCGGCCGGCCTGCCGCAGCAGGCCGAGCAGGTCTATCGCGAAGACCTGCAGCATTACCCCGCCAACGGCTGGTCGCTCGGCGGCCTGGCGATCGCGCTGGACCGGCAACACCGGCCGGCAGAGGCGCGCGCCGCCGCTGCCCAGGCCAGCGCCGCCTTCAGCCGGGCCGAGCGGCGGCCGGTCGGATCCCGCTTCTGAGGACCGGCGGCCGGATCATTGACCTGGGTCATGCCGGGTGTCGCTGCGGCGGCATACCCTACCCTGTATCGACATCCCACCGTGGCGCCGGCTGCGTTCGCAGCTTCGCTGCGGGTCGCGCAAGCCCCGAGGGGTCAGGTCATGCAACAGCTTTCACGCCGGCGATTCCTGCAGATCTCCGCCGCCACGATGGGCGCCACGACCGTGGCCACGCAATGGGAGCCCCTGATCCGCAGGGCGAACGCGGCGTCGGGCGCAGCGGGCACCGTGGTGACGATCCCCACGATCTGCGAGATGTGCTTCTGGCGCTGCGGCGGCATCGCCCATGTCCGCGACGGCAAGCTCTGGAAGTTCGAGGGCAACCCGAAGGACCCGCTGAGCCAGGGCCGCCTGTGCCCGCGCGGCACCGGTGCAGTCGGCGCGCACTACGACCCCGACCGGCTGCGCCAGCCGCTGCTGCGCGTGGGCGAACGCGGCAAGGAACAGTGGAAGGCGGCGAGCTGGGACGAGGCCCTCGGCTTCGTCGCCGCGCGCATGGGCAAGATCAAGGCCGAGCACGGCGCCGAATCGATCGCGCTGTTCAACCACGGCCTGGGCCAGCGCTTCATCCAGCATGTCTTGCGCAGCTACGGCGTCATCAACTATGCCGCGCCCTCGTTCGCGCAATGCCGCGGCGCGCGCGACGCCGGCTTCTCGCTGACCTTCGGCAGCGGCGTCGGTTCGCCCGAGCCGACCGACATCCAGGGCACGAACTGCCTGGTGCTGATCGGCTCGCACCTGGGCGAGAACATGCACAACTCGCAGGTGCAGGAATTCGCCAGGGCCGTCGAACGCCGGGTGCCGATCATCGTCGTCGATCCCCGCTTTTCGGTCGCGGCCAGCAAGGCCAAGTACTGGCTGCCGGTCAAGCCCGGCACCGACCTGGCGTTGCTGCTCGCGTGGATGAACCTGCTGGTCACCGAAGGCCGCTACGACAAGGACTTCGTCGACAAGCATGGCCACGGCTTCGACAAGTTCAGCGACGAGATCAAGGGCTGCACGCCCGAGTGGGCGGCGGCGCAGACCGGCGTTTCCGCCGACCTGATTCGCACCGCGGCGCGCGAGTTCGCCAGCCACCGGCCGGCCACCCTCGTCCACCCGGGCCGCCGCGTCAACTGGTACGGCGACGACACCCAGCGCACGCGCGCCATCGCACTGCTGTCGGGCCTGCTGGGCAGCTGGGGCCGCAAGGGCGGGTTCTACGTCTCGGCAGGCATGAAGATCGCGCCGTTCCCGCTGCCCGCGTACCCGTCGTCCGACAAGCCCAAGGCCGACGGCTCGGACGGCTCGCAGTACCCGTACGCCGACGAAGGCGTCACCAACAGCATCCGCAGCGCCACGCTGTCGGGCAAGCCGTATCCGATCAAGAGCTGGTTCGTCTATTCGACCAACCTGCTGCAGACCCTGCCCAACCGGCAGGAGACGCTGGCGGCCATCGACAAGCTCGACCTGCTCGTGGTCTGCGAGACGGTCCCCAGCGAGATTGCCGGCTACGCCGACGTGATCCTGCCGGACACGACCTTTCTCGAGCGCCACGACGAGTTGCTGGTCGGCTTCGGCCGGACCGGCTGGACGGCGCTGCGCCAGCCGGTGGTGGCAGCGCCGCACGACCAGAAGCCCTCGTGGTGGATCGCCAAGCAGCTGGCCGAGAAGCTCGGGATCGGCGCCTGCATGCCGTTCAAGGACATGGAGGAATACCTCTCGTACCGCGTCGAGAAGTCGGGCTACAGCTGGCAGACGCTGAAGAAGGAAGGCGTGATCATGGGCAAGCCCCAGCCGACCACGGTCGAGGACGGCCTGGCGCTGGAGTTCGCGACGCCGTCGGGCAAGGTCGAGTTCTGGTCCGACCAGCTGGCCAAGGCCGGCTTCGATCCGGTGCCCCGGTACAAGGCGCACCCGCAGGCCCCCGAGGGCTTCTTCCGCCTCATCACCGGGCGGGCGCCGGTGCACACCTTCACCCGCACCCAGAGCAACCCCTTGCTGCACGACCTGATGCCCGAGAACGAGGTCTGGGTGAACGCCGCCACCGCCACGCGCCTGGGCCTGAAGAACCGCGAATACGTGACGCTCAGGAACCAGGACGGCATCGTCAGCAACCGCGTCCGCGTCAAGGCCACCCAGCGCATCCGCGAGGACTGCGTCTACATGGTCTATGGCTTCGGCAACACCAACAAGATGCTCAAGGGCGCGTACCTCAACGGCGCCAGCGCCGCAGGCCTGAACACCCACTACGCGACGGATCCGCTGATCGGGAGCACGAGCATCCACGCCAATTTCGTCGCCCTCGTGAAGGAGGCCTGATATGTCACGCTTCGGAATGGTCATCGACACGCGCAAGTGCGTCGGTTGCATGGACTGCGTGGTGGCCTGCCAGACGGAGAACGACGTGCCGCACGGCTACTGCCGCGACTGGATCACGACCGAGGTCCGCGGCACCTTCCCCGAGCTCAGCCTGGAGATCCGCTCGGAGCGCTGCAACCACTGCGACAACCCGCCCTGCGTGAGCTGCTGCCCGACCGGGGCCAGCCACGTCGAGGAGTTCGGCAAGGTCGTGCAGGTGACGGCCGACAAGTGCATAGGCTGCAAGGCCTGCATCGCGGCCTGCCCGTATGGCGCCCGCTACGTGCACCCGGACGGCTACGTCGACAAGTGCACGTTCTGCACCCACCGCGTCAAGGTCGGCCTGGACCCCGCCTGCGTGGCGGTCTGCCCGACGCGCTGCATGAGCTTCGGCGACCTCGACGACCCCAGGAGCGCGGTCAACGCCCTGCTCCGCACGCGCAGCCACCACACGCTGCTGCCCGAGGCCGGCACCAAGCCCCGCGTGTTCTACCTGAGCTGAGGAGCGGACCGCCATGCTCGAAATCACAAGCACCCGCCACAACCCGCTCGTCGACCCGCTGCTGGCGGTGTGGAGCTGGGAGATCCCGCTGTACCTGTTCGTCGGCGGTGTCGTCGCCGGCATGATGGTGCTGGCGGGCATCGCGATGCTGCGCGTCGCCCGCGGCGAGGACGGCAGGACCTTCTTCTCGATGCAGACGCCGCTGCTCGGCTTCGTGCTGCTCAACGCCGGCATGCTGGCGCTGCTGCTCGACCTCACGCACCGCCTCTACGTCTGGCGCATGTTCGCGACCTTCCAGGTCCACTCGCCGATGTCCTGGGGTTCGTGGCTGCTGATCGTCGTCTATGGCGTGCTGCTGGTCTCGGCGCTGGTCCGCCTGCCCGACGCCTGGCCCTGGCTGGGCCGGACCGTGCCTCGGCTGGCGGCCCTGTCGGAGGCGATCGTCTCCCGGCCGGCCTGGCTGCGCGCGCTGGCCTGGGCCAACATCGGCCTGGGCGTCGGCCTGGGCATCTACACCGGCATCCTGCTCGACACGATGGTCGCAAGGCCGCTGTGGAACAGCGCGATCCTGGGGCCCTTGTTCCTGTTCTCGGGGCTGTCGGCAGGCGCGGCGATGGTGCACCTGGCCTCGGTCGTCCTGCCGGGCCGCCCGGCACCTCGGGGCCCCGTCGGTGGCGCCTTCGCAGCCATGATCCAGGCCATCGGCCCGCAGCCGCCGGAGAAGAAGACCGTGGACGGGCTGATCCGCGCCGACATGTTCTTCCTCGTCGTCGAACTGGTGCTGATCGGCCTGTTGATCCTCAACCTGCACACCTCCTCGGCGTCGCACGCCGCGGCCGCATCGCTGCTCATGGCCGGCGGCCCCTACGCCTTGGCGTTCTGGGGCGTCGTCGTCGGGCTGGGCCTGCTGGTGCCCATCGCCTGGCAGGCGCTGGAGCTCTCGCACCGGGTCGCGCACACGGTGGGGCCGGCGGCGCTGGTGCTGGTCGGCGGCTTCACGCTGCGCTGGGTGATGGTCAATGCCGGGCAGTTGAGCCACATCGTCTCGGTGGCGGGCCTGGGGCCCTGAGCCGGACCGGCGGGGCAAGCCCGGGCAGGCCGGACCCGGTTCAGCAGCCGCCCTTCTTTTCCTTCTTCATCTTCTTGGCGGCCGCTGCGGACGCCGCCGAGGCGGCGGACGCCGCCGAGGCGGCCTTCATGGTCTTCGTGGGCTCGGGCTTCTTCGGCGCGTCGGCGGCGTACGCCGCGGCGGCGGACAGCGCGAACAGGGCAGCGGCAAGGATCGCGAGCGGTTTCTTCATGGGGTCACTCCAGACAAAAGCGGCGATTATCGCCAACCGCCGGAAAAGCGGGAGCGCGGATGCTCCGGCAGGCGTCCGGGGTCGCATTTGATCCACGTCAGGACGAAGCGAATTTGATCCCGGATCTCCACCCGCCGCCCCAAGGACGACGCCTTTCGCCGACCCCGAGCGATGCCGCAGAAGATACCATTCAGGGTATAGGAGTCGACCCATCATGAACACGTTGATTCAGCGCCGCACCGGAGTGACCGGTCGGACCGTCGCACCGGTGGCCAAGGCCTTCATGAACCCCTACCTGGCCGGCGTCCTGCTCGGCCTGGTGCTGCTGGCCAGCTATCTGGTCACCGGCCGCGGCCTGGGGGCCACGGCGGGATTCGCCGGCGTCGCCACCTGGCTGGCCGGCATGATCTCGCCGTCTCATGTCCAGACCAGCGTCGTCCACGCCAAGTACTGGAACGACGGTGCGCCGCTGCTGAACTGGACCTTGTTCCTGCTTGTCGGTGCCTTCGTCGGCGCAGCCATCTCGGGCTGGCAGGCCCATCGGTTCAGCTTCACGGTCGAGCGCGGCCCGCGCGTCACCGACGGCCAGCGCCTGGCCCTGGCATTCGTCGGCGGCTTCATCGCCGCCCTGGGCGCCAAGCTCGCCAAGGGCTGCACCAGCGGGCAGGCGCTCACCGGCAGCTCGGTCCTCAACGTGGGGAGCCTGGTCTTCATGCTCGCCGTCTTCGCTGCAGCCTTCGGGCTGGCGTACTTCGTCAGGAAGGAGTGGCTGTGATGTTGCCCCTGTCGTCTTCGATCGACTTCTCGGTCGGCGCCAGCCTGGCGATCGCGCTGGCGCTCGGCGTCGGTTTCGGCTTCGCGCTCGAGCGCGCGGGCTTCGGCAGCGCGCGCAGGCTGACCGCGGTTTTCTATCTCTACGACATGGCGGTCGTGAAGGTCATGTTCACGGCCGTCGTCACCGCGATGGTCGGGCTGTTCGCCTTGTCGTCGATCGGCGTGCTCGACATCGGCGAGCTGTACCTCGAACCCACCAACCTGATCGCGCAGGGCGTCGGCGGCCTGCTGTTCGGCGCCGGCTTTCTCGTCGGCGGGTATTGCCCGGGCACGTCGGTGGCGGCCATCGCCACCGGCCGCAAGGACGGCATGATCTTCGCGCTCGGCATGCTGGCCGGGGTGTACGCCTATGCCGAGTTGACGCCCCAGCTCGACGATTGGTACAAGGCCACGGCCATCCCCGACCTGACCTTGCCCGCCGTCACCGGCATCGCGATGGGCTGGTGGGCGCTGGCCTTCGTCCTCGTCCTGCTGGGCGGCGTCGGGGGCCTGGCCTGGCTCGAGCAGCGATTCAGGTATCTTCGGCCGCAGGCCTGAAGCACCGCAGCCGACGTCGTCCGAACGAGGGGCGGCACGCGGCTGCAGTTTCACCACCACCCTCGACCCCTCTGATGTTCCTCAGGAGACCACCCATGACAATCAAGCTCCGCCGGCTGGCGGCCTGCGCCCTCCTGGCCTTCGGCCTGCATTCCGCTTACGCCCAATCGCTGATCGTCGACACGGCGGGCATCGAGCAGGCCTTGCAGCACGGGGCCATCGTCTGGGACGCGCGCGACAGCGACGATTACGCCGAAGGCCACATTCCGGGCGCCGTGAACTTCGGTGCCGCGGGCGAGCTGTTCCGCGACCCCAACCGCGAGGACCCGCCTTCGGCTGCGGCCGCGGCGCAGTTGTTCGGCCACGCGGGCATCGACTTCCTGCACCACGAGGTGATCGTCTACACGAGCGAGGGCGACCCCTTTGCCTACTACGCGGCGCGCATGCTCGAGTACTACGGCGGCCAGTTCGGCAAGGTCTATCACGGCGGCATCGACGCCTGGAAGGCCGCCGGCAAGCCGGTGAGCACGAAGCCGACCCAGCTGCCGCCGGTGACGCTGGCGCTGAGCACCGCGGGCGCGGGATCGCTGGGGACGAACGATGTCGTCGAGCGCGTGCGCAGCGGCGGCGCGCAACTCCTCGATGTCCGCACGCCCAAGGAATACGCCGGTGACGACATCCGGGCCGTCCGCGGCGGCCACATCGTCGGCGCGGTCAACATCCCCTACGAGTCGAACTGGAAGGATCCGGCGACGCCGTCCAAGCTGGCGTCCAAGCAGGTGAAGAGCAAGGAAGGCATGGCGCTGAAGCCCGCGGAACAGCTGAAGGCGCTGTATTCCACGCTCGACCCGGCCAAGGAGACGGTCGTCTACTGCCAGAGCGGCGTGCGCGCCTCGGAGACGGCCGCCGTACTGCGCGACATCGGGTTCAGGAACGTCAAGGTCTACGAGCCGTCCTGGCTGGGCTACGCGGGCGCGCTGTCGGCGCCGGCGGACAACGAGGTCTTCGTCAACGTCGGGGCCCTGAACGGCAAGATCGCATCGCTGCAGAACCGCTTGCGCTCGCTGGAGGCCGACGTGCAGAAGCTGGAGGCCCGCGCGCCGCGTTGAGGACTGGGCGGCGAGGCGCAGGCCGGGCCGGCGCTTCCGGGCCCTGGCGAGCAGGCGTGAGCCCTCACGCCTGCACGTCCGGTCCCGTGCCCGGGCGTGCGAGATACGCCCGGTCCCTCGCCAGGCGAGCAGGCGTGAGCAGTCACGCCTGCACGTCCGGGCTCGGTGTGTTTCTCAGCACTTCTTCGAGCGTGGTCAGGCCTTCGGCGACCTTCATCACGCCGCCCAGGCGCAGCGGGCGCTGGCCGTCCTTGATCGCCTGGCGGCGCAGCGCCTCGCTGTCCAGGCCCGGATGGATGGCCTTGCGCGCGGCGGGGCTCATGATCAGCAGTTCATAGAGGCCCGCGCGGCCCCGGTAGCCGGTGTGGCGGCATTCCAGGCAGCCCACCGCCTTGTAGGGGCGCACGCCGCCCGACAGCCGCCAGGGCTGCGCTGCGTCGTCGAGCATCTCGCGGCTGACGGCATCGTCGCGCGCCTTGCATGTCGGGCACAACGTGCGCGTCAGGCGCTGCGCAAGCACGCCGATCACGGTGGCCGCAATCAGATAGGTCGGCACGCCGAGGTCGGCCAGCCGCGTCACCGCACCGACCGCGTCGTTGGTGTGCAGGGTGCTGAAGACCAGGTGCCCGGTCAGCGCGGCCTGGATCGCCATCTCGGCGGTGGCCAGGTCGCGGATCTCGCCGACCATGATGATGTCCGGGTCCTGGCGCATCAGCGCCCGCAGGCCCTCGGCGAAGCCCATCTCCAGCGCGGCCTGGACCTGGGTCTGGTTGAAGGCCGGCTCGATCATCTCGATCGGGTCCTCGATCGTGCAGACGTTGACCTCCTCGCGCGCCAGGCTCTTCAGCGTCGCGTACAGCGTCGTCGTCTTGCCGCTGCCGGTGGGCCCGGTGACGAGGATGATGCCGTGCGGCCGCGCGATGAGCTGCTGCCAGGCCTCGGCTTCGTGGCCGCCGAAACCCAGCGCGTCCAGCCCCTTGACCGTGGTCTCGGGGTCGAAGATACGCATCACCATCTTCTCGCCGAAGGCGGTAGGCAGGGTCGACAGGCGCATCTCGACCTCGCCGCCGGCGCCTTCGACGCCTTCGGGCCGCTTGGTCTTGATGCGGCCGTCCAGCGGCCGCCGCTTTTCCACCACGTCCATGCGGCCGAGCAGCTTGATGCGCGCCGTCATCGCGCCCATCACCGTCAGCGGCACCTGGTAGACGGTGTGCAGCACGCCGTCGATGCGGAAGCGGATCGCGCCCATGTCGCGCCGCGGCTCGAGGTGGATGTCGCTGGCACGCTGGTCGAAGGCGTACTGCCACAGCCAGTCGACGACCTGGACCACGCCCTGGTCGTTGGCGTCCAGGGTCTTGTTCGTCTTGCCCAGCTCGACCAGCTGCTCGAAGCTGGCACTGGTGGCGACCTCGCCCGACTTCTGCGCCGCGCGCACGCTGCGTGCCAGGGCGTAGAACTCGGTCGTGTAGCGGCGCAGGTCGTCGGGGTTGGCGACCACCAGCCGGACGGTGCGCCGGGTGTGGGCCTCGATCTCGGCGACCCAGGCGGTGTCGAGGGGTTCGGCGGTGGCGATGACGACCTCGGTCGGCGTCACCGACACCGGCAGCGCGCGGCGCAGTTCGGCGTAATGCACGCTCATCACCTCGGCGACGCGGCCCACGTCCACGCGCAGCGGGTCGATGCGCAGGTAGGGCAGCCGGCAGCGGCCGGCCAGCCATTCGGTCAGCGCCTCGGTGTCGAGCACGCGGCCCGCGCCGGCGGCGCTGCGCTGGCGCACCAGTCCGGCGCCCCCCAGGCGCACCAGCGCGTGCAGGCTGGACGGGCCGGCGCGGAAGCGCGCCGAGACGCGCTCGGCGTCTTCGGCGCTGATCCAGCCGTCTTCGCGCAGCCAGCCCAGCAACAACGGCCACTCGAGCCGTGACCGTGGCGGATCGGCCGCCGCCGGCCGCACCGGCGGCGCGAGCGGACTCACCATCTTGACCACGGCCGGGCGATTCACGTTGTCGAATCCTCTGCAAGGTAGGGCCGCACCATGCGCAGCCATTTGCGCGCCGGCAGCCCCAGGGCCCCGAAACGCGCCTCGATCAGCGCCGCGCGCGAGGCCAGCTCCTCGCGCCCGGGCACCTGCACCGCACGGCCGGCGACGACCACCGTGTTGCCTTCGCGCGTCGGGCGCAGGCTCCAGACCTGGTCGGTGCCGAAAGCCGCCGCGATGCGGGTGATGCTGTCATGGAAGCTGGCGTGGCGACCGAACAAATTGACGCTCATCACCCCGCCTTCTTCGAGCACTGCGCGGCAGGCGGCGTAGAAGGGCTCGCTGTCGAGCACCGGCGCCGCGGCCTCCTGGTCGTACAGATCGACATGCAGCAGGCGCACGCTGGCCGGCGGCGCCTGCGCCAGCCAGTCGGCGGCGTCGCCGCACACCACTTCGACCTCGCGCGGCAGCCGGAACCAGATGCCGTTGACGGCGACGACCTCGGGGTTGATCTCGACCACCATCGTGGCCATGCCCAGCGCCTCCGCCGTGAAGCGCGTGATCGCCCCCGCGCCCAGGCCGAGTTGCACCGCCTGGCCCTGGCCCAGCGTTTCGCCGGGCAGCCACAGCAGGCCGGCCAGCATGCGCTGCACGTAATCGAGCTCGATCTTCTGCGGCTTGGCGATGCGCATCGCGCCCTGGATCCAGACCGATCCCAGGTGCAGGTAGCGCACGCCGGCGTACTCGGACAGCGTCACCGGCGGCAGCGTCGCGGCGGGGCGGCGCATCAGGCGACCCCGGCCTCGATCAGCACCGCCCGCCAAGCCGCCAGCTTGCGCTCGAAGGACCAGCTGGCATTGGCCGGGCTCGTCGACGGCAGCCGGTGCAACGGCAGACCGAGCGCTGCCGTGACCCGCATCGCGCGCGCCGATTCGCCGCCGTTGTGCGCGATTGCGATCAATCCCGGCGCGCGCCGCCGCAGGCTGGCCAGGTCGTTGTAGGCGGCGTCCTCGATCGCCTGGTCCAGGCTGCCTTCGCGGCGGCAGCTCGAATACACGTCCCACAGCCCGAGGCCGCGCCGGCGCAGCTCGGCGATGCGCTCGCGGTAGGGCAGGCCCACCAGGTCGAGCTGCCAGATCGCGCCCAGGATGGGCCAGAAATGGTTGCGCGGATGGCCGTAGTACTGCTGCTGCGCCAGCGACGCCGCACCCGGGAAGCTGCCGAGCACGACGAGCCGGGTCCGGCGGCCGATCACCGGCGGCAGGCCGACCAGGCGGCTCATCGGGGGCCCCCCGCGGCCGAGGCCGCCAAGGCGCGCAGGCGCGGCAGCGCCGTGCAGGCGTTGGCGGCGGTGATGGCGGCGGTCTCGTCCAGGCTCCAGCCGCGCAGCGCTGCCAGCGTGGCCGCGATGCGCGGCAATTCGGCGGGTTCGTTGCGCGCGAGGTCGCCGGCCGCACGCTGCGTCGCCGTGCGGTACAGCCATTGCGGCGGGATGTCGGGGGCGTCGGTCTCCAGCACCGGCACCGTCTCGGGCAGGGCGGTGGCCAGGGCGCGGATCTGCAGCGCGCGCTCGAAGGTCATCGCGCCGCCGAAGCCGAGCGCGAACCCGCGGGCGACGAATTGCGCCGCCTGCACTTCGCTGCCGTTGAACGCATGCGCAATGCCGCCGACCACCGGCACCCGGCGCAGGCCCTTGAGCAATCCGTCGGCCGAGCGCCGCACATGCAGGATCACCGGCAGGCCGGCATCGCGCGCCAGCTTCAGCTGCGCGGCGTAGAAGTGCTCCTGACGCCCGCGGTCGCGCGCCAGGGCGAGCTCGCGATCGGGCCCGCCGGCGGGGACGAAATGGTCCAGCCCGATCTCGCCCACCGCCACCAGTCGCGGGTCGGCCCTGTTCGCCTGCAGCGCGTCGGCCAGGCGCTCGAGGTCCTCGTCGGCGGCCTGATCGACGAACAGCGGATGGATGCCCAGCGCATACGCTCCGTCATGGGCATGGGCCAGCGCGCGAACGGCCTCGAAGTTCGCCGCCGCCACCGCCGGCAGCACGAACATCGCCACCCCCGCAGCGCGCGCGCGCTGCACCACCGCGGCGCGGTCGGCATCGAATTCGGCGGCGTCGAGATGGCAGTGCGAATCTATCCACATGCCGCGATGATGACCCACCGCGGCCCCTGTGCCCGGCCGTGCCGCGCAACGTGATACCGTGCCCGCACCAGACCCCCGCGCCCATGAAGAAGGCCCCGCTGTACAGCCGATCCCCGCGCCGCAGCGCGGCGCCTGCCGCTGCCGAGCCGCCTGCCCCGACCGCCGCGTCGCCGGCGGCCGAGGCGCCAGCGGCGCCTCGGCGCGATGCCGTGTCGTTCGCGGTGCGTCGCGCCGCGCCGTTGTGGCTGCTGGCCGGCGCCTTGCTGGCGGTCCTGTTCATGCTGCTACTGCAGCGGGTGCACCCGCCGGGCCACCCGATCACGCAGGGCGACGTCGACGCCGCGGTGCGCGAGTCGCTCGAGAAGGAACCCCTGCCCTCGGAAGCGCGCAGGGCCTACGACGCGATCCTGCCTTCGGTGGTGCGCGTCATCGGCCTGCTCGACGACAAGGACACCGGCGACGACAACCCCGAGCAGCGCGCGATGGAGCGCAGCCTGGGCAGCGGCGTTGTGATCATCGACAACGGCACCATCCTGACCAGCCTGCACGTGGTGGCCGGCGCGCGACGCATCCGCGTGATCTTCGCAGGCGGCCACCAGAGCGAGGCGATGCTGGTCGGCGCCCAGCCGGAGAACGACCTTGCCGTGCTGCGCGCGCAGAGCCTGCCCGACGACCTGGAAGCAGCCACCATGCGCAGCACCTCCGACCTGCGCCCGGGCGACCACGTGATCGCCGTCGGCCACCCCTTCGGCATCGGGCCCTCGGTCAGCTACGGCGTCGTCTCGGGGCTGAAGCGCGAGTTCCGCTCCACCGACGGCAAGGAAACGCTGACCAACCTGATCCAGTTCGACGCCGCCGCCAACCCGGGCAACTCGGGCGGCCCGCTGGTGACCATGGACGGGCAGGTGGTGGGCGTCGTCACCGCGATCCTGAACCCCTCCGAGGAACGGACCTTCATCGGCATCGCTTTCGCCATGCCGATCGAGAATGCAGCCGCGGCGGCAGGCATGCCGCCGTTCTGACCGGCCTTCAACCGAGCCCGCGATGCCAGAACCCACCGAATCCACCGCCACCCTGATGGAGCGCATCCTCTACGAGGTCAAGCGTGTTGTCGTCGGGCAGGACCGCTTCCTCGAACGCGTGCTGGTCGGCATGCTCGCCCAGGGCCACCTGCTGGTCGAAGGCGTGCCGGGGCTGGCCAAGACTCTGACCGTCAAGACCCTGGCGCGCACCGTGCGCGGCAGCTTCAAGCGCATCCAGTTCACGCCCGACCTGGTGCCGGCGGATCTGGTCGGCACCCGCATCTACAACCAGAAGAGCGGCGAGTTCGGCACCGCGCTGGGCCCGGTGTTCGCCAACCTGCTGCTCGCCGACGAGATCAACCGCGCCCCGGCCAAGGTCCAGAGCGCGCTGCTCGAGGTGATGCAGGAGCGTCAGGTGACGATCGCCGGCGAGACGCACAAGGTGCCCGACCCGTTCGTCGTGATGGCGACCCAGAACCCGATCGAGACCGAAGGCACCTACCCGCTGCCCGAGGCGCAGGTCGATCGCTTCATGATGAAGGTGCTGGTCGACTACCCGAGCGAGGACGAGGAGTTCGTGATCGCCGAGCGCGTCACCGGCGAGCCGGTGACCGTGAATGCGGTGGCCGACACCTTCCAGCTCGCCGCGCTGCAGCGCGAATGCCGCGCCGTCTATTGCGACCCGGCGCTGATGCAGTACGCGGTGCGCCTGGTCAGCGCGACGCGGCGCCCCGAAAGGCATGGCCTGGCCGAGATCGCCCCGTACATCACCTACGGCGCCAGCCCGCGCGCGACCATCGGCCTGATCGAAGGCGCCAAGGCGCTGGCGATGCTGCGCGGCCGCCGCTACGCGCTGCGCGAGGACATGACCGACCTGGTGGTCGACGTGCTGCGCCACCGCCTGGTGCTCAGCTACGAGGCGCTGGCCGAGAACATCAGTGCCGACGCCCTGGTCACGCGCATCCTCGCCCGGGTGAGCGCCCCCGACAAGCCGCTGGCCCATGCCCCGGCCGGCGCGGCCCATGGCTGAACGATCGGTCGCCGACGCCGAAGCGCTGCTGCGCCGGCTGGAATGGACGGTGATCCGCCGCCTCGACGGCCTGCTGCAGGGCGACTGGCGCACGCTGTGGCGCGGTGCCGGCGTCGACCTGGCCGACCTGCGCGAATACCAGCACCACGACGACGTGCGCCACATCGACTGGAACGTCACCGCGCGGCTGCAGCAGCCCTACGTGCGCGAGTATCTGGAGGACCGCGACCTCAACGCCTGGTTCCTGCTCGACGTCTCGGGCAGCGTCGATTTCGGCTCCACCGGGCAGACCAAGCTGGCCGTCTCCGCCGCCTTCGTGGCCACGCTGGCGCGGGTGATCACGCGCCACGGCAACCGCGTCGGCGCGCTGTTCTACGGCGCCCAGGTCGAGGACATGCTGCCGCCGCGCGCGTCGCGCCGGCATGTGCTGGAATTGCTGCAACGCATCACCGCGCCGCGCGCGCCGGTGCCGAGGCCGCAGGCCGGCACCGCGCTGGCCGAGCTGCTTCACGCCGCCGACAGCGCGATGCAGCGGCGCGCGCTGGTCTTCGTGGTCTCGGACTTCATCAGCCGGCCGGGTTGGGAGGCAGCGCTGGCACGCCTGGCGCGCCGTCACGACGTGGTGGCCGTGCGGCTGTGGGACGCGCTGGAGATGACGTTGCCCGCCGATGCCGATCTCGGCCTGGTCACGGTGGAAGACGCCGAGACCGGCGAGCAGTTGCTGATCGACGCCGCCGACCCCGGATTTCGCCAGCGTTACGCCGATATCGCGCAGGCGCAGGAGGCGGCGCTGCTGGCCGGCCTGTCGCGTTGCGGCGCCGATGTGCTGGAGCTGGCCACCGACGACGACATGCTCGAGGCGCTGATGCGCTTTGCCGACCTGCGCAAGCAGCGCGCGCGGCTGCCGCCGGGGAGGCGCTTTCCCGCAGCGCTCTTGCGAGCGCTGCCGGGCGCAAGCGAACCGGCATCGATGTCACGGGCGCTGCCGGGTGCAGGCAAACGGGCCACTGCGGGTCGGGGCGCTGCGCGATGAGCTTCCTCTGGCCTTCGATGTTGTGGCTGCTGGCGCTGCTGCCGCTGCTGGTGGCCGCCTACCTCTGGCTGCTGGCCCGTCGCCGCCGCCACAGCGTCCGGCTGGCCAGCATCGCCGTGGCGCGGCAGGCGGCGGGCAAGGGGCCGGGCTGGCGCCGCCACCTTCCGCCGGCGCTGATGCTGCTGGCCCTGGCCGCCCTGCTGCTGGCCGTCGCACGGCCCACCGCCGTGCTCACGCTGCCGATCGCCGAACGCACGATCGTGCTCGCGATGGATGTCTCGGGCAGCATGCGCGCCGAGGACGTCAAGCCCACGCGCCTGGCTGCGGCGCAGGCGGCGGCCAGGGCATTCGTCGACCACCTGCCGCGCGAAGTGAGTGTCGGCGTGGTGTCGTTCGCCGGCACCGCAGCGGTGGTGCAGGCGCCCACCACCAGCCGCGAGGACGTGATCAAGGCCATCGACCGCTTCCAGCTCCAGCGCGGCACCGCCACCGGCAGCGGCATCATCCTGTCGCTGGCCACGCTGTTCCCCGACGACGGCATCGAGATCGAGAACATCACCGGCCAGCGCCGCTTTCCGGGCAAGGAGATCGGGCGCCGCCAGCCGACGCAGTCCTTCAAGCCGGTGGCCCCGGGCTCGTACGGCTCGGCGGCGATCATCATGCTCACCGACGGCCAGCGCACGACCGGGCCCGATCCGCTGGACGCCGCCAGGATGGCCGCCGACCACGGCATCCGCGTCTATACCGTCGGCGTCGGCACGACCCAGGGCGAGATCATCGGCTTCGAGGGCTGGAGCATGCGCGTGCGGCTCGACGAGGAGACGCTGAAGAACATCGCGCTGCTGACCCACGGCGAGTACTTCTACGCCGGCACCGCCGAGGACCTGAAGAAGGTCTACGAGTCGCTGGGCTCGCGCATGGTGGTCGAGCGCAAGGAGACCGAGATCACGGCCTTCTTCGCCGGGCTCGGGGCTTTGCTGGCGCTGGCGGCGTCGGGGCTTTCGGTGTGGTGGTTCGGGCGCGCGATGTAGCGGCCCGAACGCCTGCACGCCGCTTGCGTGCCTTCGCCACCGGCGCCGCGCCGACGCCTGCGGGCGCGCCGCGACTGGGGGCCACCGCGGTCACGGCACCCGCGGCGCGCCAGTCCTGGCCCAGGAACAGCGCCCGCTCGGCGCGCCGGCGCCGTGTCAGGCCGGCCAGCGGCTTGAGCACGCCGTCGACGCGCCCCTTGTCCCAGGCCAGGAACTGCTCCGCCGCGCCGGCCACGTCGCCGGCGTTGAGCAGGCGCAGCAGCGTGGACCGCGCCAGGCTGCCGGTGCCGACGTTGAAGGCGAAGCTCACCAGGGCAGCGAACTGGCCGTCGTCGAGCGGCACCGCGGCCATGTGGCTCACCGCCGCGGCGGTATCGACGAGGTCGCCGCGCAGCAGCGTCTCGGCCTGTTCGCGCGTGATGCCGCCGGGGTAGAGAGCGCGCGCGATGGCCTTGTTGGCGGCGCCGCGCAGGAAGTCGCCCTTGTAGGTGATCGCGTGGCCCCAGCCTATGGTCCAGATGCCCACCGGGTCGAGGTAGGCGTCGATGTTGACCGTGCTCGGGTCGCCGTCGGGAATGCCCTCGAAACTCTGGATCAGCGCTATGCCCTCCTCGGGCACGTCGCGCAGCGGTGCGGGCATGCGGGTCTCCTCGGCTTGCGAACGCGCCAATTCTGGGCCGCCGCTCGCGGCCGCGACATCCCCTACCCTCCAGCGCCGCGCCCGTCAGCCGTCGCAGGCTTCGACCACCATCTGCACCCGCTGGCGGCCGTTCCATTCGTCCAGGCTCAGCCGGTAGGCCAGCCGCGCCTGCGCCGGCAGCGGCTCGGCGCGGCCGAACCAGATCGCGTCGCGCTCGTGGCCGGCGTGGCGCAGGCGCAGCTTGAGGTGCTTGTCGCCGACCAGGCGCTGCTGCAGCACCTGGACCTCGTCGCAAAACAGCGGCGCCTCGAAGCCCTGGCCCCAGACCTGGGCGTCGAGCAGCGCCACCGTGGCGGCGTTGAACCATTCGACCGCCAGCGGGCCGTCGGTGCGCAGCGTGCGCGTCAGCGTGGCCGCGTCCAGCCATTCGGCGGCGACCTCGCGCAGCGCGCGGTCGAAGCGCTCGATGCCGGCATCGCCCAGCGTGCAGCCGGCGGCCATCGCATGGCCGCCGAAGCGCAGGAGCAGCCCTGGGTGCCGCTTGGCGATCAGGTCCAGCGCGTCGCGCAGGTGGAAGCCGGCGATCGAGCGCCCCGAGCCCTTGAGCCGGCCCTCGGCACCGCGCGCGAAGACGAAGGTCGGCCGGTGCAGACGGTCCTTGACGCGGCCGGCGACGATGCCGACCACGCCTTCGTGGAAGCTCTCGTCGAACAGCGCCAGCGCCGACGGCGCGGACTCGGCGGCTGGAACGAGCTGCTCCAGCGTGCGCTCGGCGAGTTCGCGCATCCCCGACTCGAGCTCGCGCCGCTCGCGGTTGATGGCGTCGAGCTGGGCCGCGAGTTCGCCTGCTCTCCCCGCATCGTCGGTGAGCAGGCATTCGATGCCCAGCGTCATGTCGGCCAGGCGGCCGGCGGCGTTGATGCGCGGCCCGAGGGCGAAGCCGAAGTCGAAGCCGGCGGCGCGCGCCGGGTCGCGTCCGGCAGCGCGGAACAGGGCCGCGACACCGGGCTGCATGCGACCGCTGCGGATCCGCTTCAGCCCCTGCGCGACCAGCCGCCGGTTGTTGGCGTCGAGCTTGACGACATCGGCCACCGTGCCCAGAGCGACGAGGTCGAGCAGGCTGTCCAGCCGCGGCTGTTCGGCGCCGTCGAAGGCGCCGCGCGCGCGCAGCTCGGCGCGCGTGGCCAGCAGCACGTAGAACATGACACCGACACCGGCCAGCGCCTTGCTCGCGAAACCGCAGCCGGGCTGGTTCGGGTTGACGATGACGTCGGCGTCGGGCAGCGCCACTTCGCCGTCGTCGCCGACCGCCGGCAGGTGGTGGTCGGTCACCAGCACCTGCAGGCCGGCGGCGCGCGCATGGGCCACGCCGGCGAGGCTGGCGATGCCGTTGTCCACCGTCACCAGCAGATCGGGTCGGCCCGGCCTCGATGACGCCAGAGCCAGATCGACGATCGCCGGCGTCAGCCCGTAGCCGTGGACGGCGCGGTCGGGCACGACGTAGCCGAGCAGCGCGCGATCGGCGCCGAGCAGCGCCAGGCCACGCAAAGCGACGGCGCAGGCGGTGGCGCCGTCGCAGTCGTAATCGGCGACGATGCAGATGCGCCGCCGCTGCGCGATCGCGTCGGCGAGCAGGCGGCCGGCCGCGGCACTGCCGGCCAGCGTGTCGGGCGGCAGCAGCCGCGCCAGGCTGTCGTCGAGCTCGTCGGCGCTGCGCACGCCGCGCGCGGCCAGCAGCCGCGCCAGCAGCGGGTGCACGCCGGCCTGCTCGAGCGCGAAGCTCACCCGCGGCGGCACGTCGCGAAGCTGCAGCATCACAGCGAAGCCAGCACGGCCGCCGTGGCCGGTGCTGACCAATGCCTTCGCAGGCGCTGCAGCAGACCGACGGCGGCCGGTTCGAAGCGCGCCCACGAGCGCTCGCCGCACAGCGTCAGGCCCACTGCCTCGCCGCGCTGCGCGGCGGCGAGCAGATCGGCCAGCGGGCCTTCGTCGAGCGTCTCCCAGGCCCGCGCCCAGGCCGCCCAGTCGCCGGCCAGGGCCGGTCCGCGCAGGCGCTCGTCGATGCGCGGCGCGGCGCCGCTTGCGGCCTGTGCCGGGCCGCATTGGCTGAGCCAGAACGAGTTGACCGGCAGCAGACCCTGGGCCTCGCGGCGCGCGTTGAGCGGGTGGGTGTGGAGCAGCATCTGGACCTCGCTCTGCAGCCGGCGGATGCGCCGCGCCGCCGGGTCGCTGCCGAGCCAGGCATCGACGTTGCGGCCGATCACGCGGTCGAGCGACGCGGTGGCCAGCAGGGCCAGGCTGTCGTGCGCGACGTACCAGCGCAGCGGCGCGCCGTACTGCAGCGCGAAGCCCTCGCTGGCGAACAGGCCCTGCACGGCGTCGAACAAGGCGCGCGAAGTGGCTTCGTCGAGCATCAATGCGGCGGGGTCGATCAGGCTGACCTGGTCGGTGCCGAGATGCCAATGCGCCGGCGTCAGCAGCCCCCAGGCGAGATCACCGGTGGCGATGCCGTCGGCAGCGGCCTGGCGCGCGGCGAAGGGCAGCCGGCCGGCCGTGCCGCGCAGCCCCAGGGCCAGCGCCAGGGCCCGCTCGTGCGGCGGCGACAGGCTCCACTCGTCGCCCCCGTCGCGCTCGACCTCGGCCAGCCGGCCGAGCAGCCCCTGCAGCCGCGGCAGCGCAATCCGCGCCGCCACCGCGCGGCCTTCTTCGGGCAAGGGCGCGGCGAACGGGATCAGCAGGTGCATCGGCGCATTATCCGGGCCGCAGCCGGCCGGCGATGCGGGTGCTGGCAGACTCGGCGCCCATGGGAACCGTTTCGAAATGGATGTTCGGCGCCCTGCTCGGGCTGCTGCTCGCGGCGCTGCTGGCGCTGGCACTGGCCGTCGAGGGCATGCCGCGGGTGGCGCAGCGCGACGACGTCTCGCCGGCCGACGTCGACCGCGCCGTGGCGCTGGCACGGCTGCACGACCCGCGCCGCGTGCCGCCCGGGCAGCTGCAGTGGCTGACGCTTCGCGAGCGCGACGCCGACCTGCTGCTCGACCGCGCGGCGCGGCGCTTTCTGAAGGCGAACACGCGCCTGCGGCTGCAACCCGGCCTCGTGACCGTGCAGGCCAGCATCGCGGCGCCGCTGGGGCGCTGGTGGAACGTCGAGCTGGCGCTGCGCCAGACCGCGGCGCTGCCCGAGATCGACCACCTGCGCGTCGGCCGCCTGCCGGTGCCGGCGGCGCTCGCGATGCCGCTGCTGCGCGGCCTGGCCGAGCGCCACGGCATGCAGGCCGATGCGCTGCTCGACGTCAAAGGGATCGAACGCGTCGTCATGGCCCGTGGGCAGCTGATGCTGAGCTACCGCCTCGGCCCCGGCACCACGGGCCGGCTGCGTGCCGCGCTGGTGCCGGCGGCCGACCAGCAGCGCCTGCGCGCATACAGCGACCGGCTGGCCGCGCTGACGCAGGACATCGGGGGCCACGAGGTGTCGGTGGCGCGGCTGCTGCAGCCGCTGTTCGCGCTGGCCGCCCAGCGCAGCGCCGCCGGCGGCGACGCCGTCGCCGAGAACCGCGCCGCGCTGCTGACGCTGACCTTCTACGCCAACGGCCGGCCGCTCGGGCTGCTGGTTCCGGCCGCGGGCAGCTGGCCGCAGCCGCGGCCGCTGGTCGTGACCTTGCAGAAGCGCAGCGACTTTCCGCTCCACTTCCTGATCTCGGCCGTCATCGCCGCCGAGGCCGACACGCCGCTGGCCGACGCGGTGGGCGTGTGGAAGGAGATGGCCGACGCCCGGGGCGGCAGCGGTTTCAGCTTCAACGACATCGCCGCCGATCGCGCCGGCACACGCTTCGGCGAGATCGCCGTGCGCGACCCGCTGCGGCTGCAGGCGCGCCTGGCCGCCGGCGCCCGCGAGGCCGACTTCATGCCCGACGCCGGCGACCTGCCCGAGTACCTGCCCGAGTCCGAGTTCGTCGCCCGCTACGGCGGTGTCGGAGGCGCCGCGTACCAGCGCCTGCTGGCCGAGATCGAGGCGCGCGTCGACGCCCTGCCCGTGTCGCGGTGAGCACCGGGCGCCGCATCGACCGCTCGGGTAGCATCCCCGCCGCATGAACCTGCCCTATGAGTGGCAGATCGGCTGGCGCTACACGCGGGCCGGTCGCGCGGGCCGTCGCAACGGCTTCATCTCCTTCATCAGCGGCGTCTCGATGCTCGGCATCGCGCTCGGCGTGGCGGCGCTGATCATCGTGCTCAGCGTGATGAACGGCTTCCAGAAGGAGGTGCGCGACCGCATGCTCAGCGTGGTCGCGCACATCCAGATCTTCGACGCCGGCGGCAACGCCCTGCCCGACTGGCGCGCCACCGCAGCGGCAGCGCGGCAGGACGAGCGCGTCATCGGTGCCGCGCCCTTCATCACTGCGCAGGCGCTGGTCGGCCGCGGCGACGAGTTGCGCGGCGCCGTCGTGCGCGGCATCGACCCGACGCAGGAAGGCCAGGTCACGCCGCTGGCCCGCACGCAGGCGCCGCTGCTGGCCAGGCTCAAGGCCGGCGAATGGAACATCGTGCTCGGCGCCGAACTCGCGCGGCTGGTCGGCGCACGGGTCGGCGACAAGGTGACGATCGTCGCGCCGGGCGGCCAGGTCACGCCGGCCGGCGTGATCCCGCGCCTGAAGCAGTTCACGCTGATCGGCACCTTCGAGGTCGGGCATTACGAATACGACAGCGGGCTGGCGCTGATCCACCTCGACGATGCGGCCAAGCTGTTTCGCGTCGAGGGCCCGACCGGCGTGCAGTTGCGCCTGGCCGACGTCAACAGCGCGCCCGCCGTGGCTGCCAGCCTGCAACGGCGCCTGGGCCCTGCCGTGACGGTGCGCGACTGGACGCTGGACAACCGCAACTGGTTCGAGGCGGTGCAGGTCGAGAAGCGGATGATGTTCATCATCCTGACGCTGATCGTCGCGGTGGCCGCGTTCAACCTCGTCTCGACGCTGGTGATGACGGTCACCGACAAGCGCGCCGACATCGCGATCCTGCGCACGCTGGGCGCGAGCCCGGGCTCGATCATGGGCATCTTCGTCGTCCAGGGCGCCGCGGCCGGCATCATCGGCACGCTCGCCGGCGTCGCCTTCGGGCTGCTGGTGGCCTGCAACATCGACGTCATCGTGCCGGCCATCGAGCATGCGCTGCACACCAGCTTCCTGCCCAGCAGCATCTACCTGATCAGCCGCATGCCCAGCGACCCGATGGCCAGCGACATCGTGCCGATCGCGATCATCTCGCTCGTGCTCGCCTTCGTCGCCACGATCTACCCGAGCTGGCGCGCCAGCCGCGTCAATCCGGCCGAGGCCCTGCGCTATGAGTGAGGCGGTGCCCGCCGGTGACAGCTTCAACGGCCCGGTCCTGCAGGCCGTGGACCTGCACAAGCGCTTCATCGAGGGCTACGGCGACGAGGCGCTGGACGTGACCGTGCTGCGCGGCGTGAGCCTGACCGTCGCCCGCGGCCAGACGCTGGCGGTGGTCGGCGCGTCGGGCGCGGGCAAGAGCACGCTGCTGCACCTGCTCGGCGGGCTCGATGCACCGACCTCGGGCCGGGTCGAGCTGATGGGGCGCGACTTCGCGACCATGGACCCCGCCGCGCAGGGCCTGTGGCGCAACCGGCACCTGGGCTTCGTCTATCAGTTCCACCACCTGCTGCCCGAGTTCAGCGCGCTCGACAACGTCGCGATGCCGCTGCGCATCCGCCGCCTGACCAGCGCCGAGGCGCGCGAGCGGGCGGCAGCGATGCTCGCCAAGGTGGGCCTGGCCGACCGCGTGGCGCACCACCCGGCGCAGCTCTCGGGTGGCGAGCGCCAGCGGGTGGCGATCGCGCGCGCGCTGGTCACGCGGCCGGCCTGCGTGCTCGCCGACGAGCCCACCGGCAACCTCGACCGCAGCACCGCCGACGGCGTGTTCGAGCAGATGCTGGCGCTGGCGCGCGAGCATGGCACCGCCTTCGTCGTCGTCACCCACGACCACAGCCTGGCCGCGCGCTGCGGCCACACGCTGACCCTGGGCCGATAGGTCCTCCGAGCGCCCTTCAGGCAGGGCCTCGTAAAATGCCCCAGTGCACTTGCTCAACGCCGATCTCCACTGCCACAGCAACGTCTCCGACGGTACCCTGACCCCCGAAGCCCTGGCCACGCGGGCCCATGCGAACGGCGTGGAGTTGTGGTCGCTGACCGACCACGACGAGCTCGGCGGCCAGCAGCGTGCGCGCGACGCGGCGCTGGCGCTGGGCATGGGCTACCTGACCGGCACCGAGATCTCGGTCAGCTTTGCCGGCGAGACGGTGCACATCGTGGGCCTGGGCTTCGATGCCGGGAACGCTGCGCTGCGCGAGGGCCTGGCCACCACCCGCAGCGGCCGCCGCGAGCGCGCGCAGCAGATGGCCAATGGCCTGGCGCAGGCGGGCATCCCCGGCGCATTCGAAGGCGCCTTGCGCTACGTCGGCAACCCCGAGCTGATCTCGCGCACCCATTTCGCCCGCCACCTGGTCGAAAGCGGTGTCTGCCCCGACACCCACAGCGTCTTCAAGCGCTACCTCACCCAGGGCCACCCGGGCTACGTGCCACACCAGTGGGCGCGGCTCGGCGATGCGGTGCACTGGATCGTCGACGGCGGCGGCATCGCCGTCATCGCCCACCCCGGACGCTACCGCTTCACGCCGACCGAGGAATACGCGCTGTTCACCGAGTTCATCGCCCATGGCGGACAGGGCGTCGAGGTGATGACCGGCAGCCACAGCGCGGCCGAGCAGATCCGCTACGCCGACGCGGCGCTCGAGTTCGGCCTGCTCGCCTCGCGGGGCAGCGACTTCCACTCGCCCGCCGAGAGCCGCACCGAACTCGGCACCCTGCCCGACCTGCCCGGCAGGCTCACGCCGGTGTGGGAGGCGCTGCGGCCGCGAATCCAGCGCCCGCTGTCGTAGAAACCCGAAGTCGGGTATAGTCGCGGGCTTGGCTGTCCACATTGGACCAGCCTTTCGTTCATCCCCTTCGGCCTTTGCCGCTCTGCAGTTCTTTCAGAGTGCGCGTCTTTCGGGTCGGCGGCGATGCCGTCGCTGTACCCCGGCACCCGGCTCGTCCCGAGCCCTGCCCATCCTGCGACCCCACCTGCGTGGCCCGTCACCTTCGACAGCGGCCGCGACGGTGCGCCTTTGCGCGCGCCGAGCCCGAGAGAGCGAGACCCGAGATGACATTCGAAGCCCTGAACCTGCACGAGGCCCTGACCCGTGCCCTCCAATCGGCCGGCTACACCGTGCCGACCGACGTGCAGACCGCCGCCATCCCGCCGGCCCAGGCCGGCCAGGACCTGATGGTCAGCAGCCGAACCGGCAGCGGCAAGACGGCCAGCTTCATGCTGCCCGCACTGACCCGCGTGCTGGCCAGCCGCCAGACGGCGGTGAAGACCCGCGGCCCGCGCGTGCTCGTGCTGACGCCGACGCGCGAACTGGCGCTGCAGGTCGCCAAGGCGGCGATGGACTACGGCCGCTTCGTGCCCGGCCTGCGCGTGGCCACCGTCGTCGGCGGCGTGCCCTACGGCGCCCAGCTGGCCGCGCTGCGCGGGCCGCTGGACATCCTGATCGCCACCCCCGGCCGCCTGATCGACCACCTGGGTTCGGGCAAGGCCATGCTCGGCAACGTCGAGATGCTGATCCTCGACGAGGCGGACCGGATGCTCGACATGGGCTTCATCGACGACATCCGCCTGATCGTCGAGGCCACGCCCAAGCAGCGCCAGACCATGATGTACAGCGCCACCTTCGCCGGCCATGTCGGCAAGCTGGCGTCGGAGCTGCTGCGCGAGCCGCAGCGCATCGAGGTCAGTTCGCAGACCGAGGCCCATGGCGACATCGAGCAGCGCCTGCACTGGGCCGATGACTTCGAGCACAAGAACGCGCTGCTCGACCACATCCTCACCGAGCGCAGCGTCGACCAGGCGCTGGTCTTCACCAGCACCCAGCGCGACGCCGACTGGCTGGCCGACCGCCTGCACGAGATGGGCCATTCGGTGGCCTCGCTGCACGGCGGCATGCCGCAGGGGCGGCGCAACCGCGTGCTGCAGGGCCTGCGCAGCAAGCACCTGCGCGTGCTGGTGGCCACCGACGTCGCCGCACGCGGCATCGACGTGCCGACGATCAGCCATGTCATCAACTTCGGCCTGCCGATGAAGGAAGAGGACTATGTCCACCGCATCGGCCGCACCGGCCGCGCCGGCCGTACCGGACTGGCGGTGACGCTGGCCGAACGTCGCGACAGCGGCATGATCCACCGCATCCAGCGCTACACGACGCAGCGCATTCCGATGGCGACCATCGCCGGCCTGGAACCCAAGCGGCCCGAGCCGCGCCCGGCGCCAGCGCCGGGCCTGCCGCGCGGCGCCAAGCCGGGCAAGAGCTTCGGCCCGCGCCCGGGCGGCAAGCCCTTCAAGCCGGCCGGCAAGACCTTCGCGAAGGCCGGCCCGCGTCCGGCCCGCTGAGACCGGACGCGGGACGCCGGAAGGCGTCTCGCGCCGACGGTCCGATCCCAAACGCAAAGGCGCCCGACGAGGGCGCCTTTTTCGTTTCAGACACCCAGCAGCTCGACCTCGAACACCAGCGTCGCGTTGGGCGGAATCACCCCACCCGCGCCGCGTGCGCCGTAGCCGAGCTCGGGCGGGATCGTCAGCACCCGCGTGCCGCCGACCTTCATGCCCTGCACGCCTTCGTCCCAGCCGCCGATGACCTCGCCGCCGCCGAGACCGAAGGCGAACGGCTGGCCGCGGTCCTTGCTGGAGTCGAACTTGCGGCCGCGCGAGTCCGCGGCCTGCGGGTCGTGCAGCCAGCCCGTGTAGTGCACGCGCACGCGGCGGCCGGCAGTGGCTTCGGCGCCGTCGCCGGCGATGGTGTCTTCGTACTGCAGGCCCGAAGGGGTCGTCGTCATCGATTGCTCCTGTTGGCAAAGCCGGCAATGATGCCAGCCCGGTGCCGGAGTCAGCGGGCGTTCGCGCCGTCCGCGTCGCCGCAGGGCGACGTGGAGCCGCGGCGCTCACCCCAGGCCGGCACCGCCCGCGCCAGCCACTCGCCGGCGCTCGGCGCCTCGATGCGCGGCAGGCCCAGCACCGCGCCGGCAGCCTGCAAGGCGGCCACCGGGTCCGCCAGGTCCAGCGACTGCGCACCGTTCTGCTTGCTCAGCTTGCGGCCGTCGGCTGCCAGCACCAGCGGCAGGTGCAGGTAGCGCGGGGTCGGCAGGCCGAGCGCGCGCTGCAGCAGGATCTGGCGCGGCGTGTTGTCGGCCAGGTCCTCGCCGCGCACGACATCGGTGATCCGCTGCGCCGCGTCGTCGACCACCACCGCCAGCTGGTAGGCCCACAGGCCGTCGGCGCGGCGCAGAACGAAGTCGCCGACCGCCTGCGCCACGTCCTGCATCTGCGGGCCCAGGCGGCGGTCGCGCCATTGCACCAGGGCATCGGCGCCTGCATCGACGCGAAAGCGCCAGGCGCGTGCCGGCTTGCCGTGCAGGCCCGTGCGGCAGGTGCCGGGATACGGGCGCTCGGCATCCGCCGCTGCGGCCACGCCCAGCGCCGCCCAATGGGCATCGATCTCCTTGCGCGTGCAGCCGCAGGCGAACACCCGCCCGCCATCGACCAGCCGTTGCAGTGCCGCTGCATAGGCGGCGCCATGCGCCGACTGCCACTGCGGCGCCTCGTCGCCGACCATGCCGCAGGCCGCGAGCTGGCCGAGGATGACTTCGTCGGCGCCGGCCACGCAGCGCGGGGCATCGGTGTCCTCGATGCGCACCAGCCACCTGCCCCGGTGGGCGCGCGCGTCCAGCCAGCTGCCCAGCGCGGCGACCAGCGAGCCGGCGTGCAGCGGGCCGGTCGGCGAGGGCGCGAAGCGGCCGCGGTAGCCGCCGGCGGGCAAGGCCATTCAGCGCAGCGGCCCGGCGTGGCGCTCGAGCAGCGCGCGCCGGGTGGTCGGGCTCTCGAGCTGCGCCAGCCACCATTGCAGCGCGCGGCCCAGCCCCGCTGCGCCGCGGTCGGCACGCCAGGCGTAGTGCAACGTGGCGATGCGCGCACCGCGCACCGTCTCCTTGCGCACCAGGTGCCCGGCCTCCAGGTGCGGCCGTGCCAGCGGCTCGGGGATGAAGCCGCAGCCCAGGTTGCGCAACAAGGCCTCGAGCTTGGCCCGCATGTTGGGCACGGTGAGCACGTCCTGGCCGGGCAGCAGGTTCAGGGTCATGGGGGCCAGACGCTGGGCGGTGTCGGCCACTGCCACGGCGCGGTGGTGCACGAGTTGGGCATCGGTCAGCGGTTCGGCGGCCGCGGCCAGCGGATGGTGCGGCGCGACGCAGTAGACGAAAGACAGATCGCCGAGCCGCCGCAACTCGATGCCGCCCGGGTTGGCGTGGTGCGCGCCGACGCCGATCGCCAGGTCCGCCTGCCCGGTGACCAGCGCCTCCCAGGTGCCGGTGAGAACGTCGGTGCGCAGGCGCAGCCGGGTGGCCGGACCGCCCTGCTCGCCGCCACGGTCGTCGACGACGCGGACCTCGAAGAAGGCCTGCACCAGCTCGAAGACGGTCGGCGCCGAGACGATGTCCTCGACGCTGATCGCGAGCTGCGTCTCCCAGCCGCAGGCCACGCGGCGCACGCGGTTGGCCACCGCGTCCATCTCCTGCAGCAGGCGCCGGCCCTCGTGCAACAGCTCGCTGCCGGCGGCGGTGAGCTGGGCCTGGCGCGAGCTGCGGTCGAACAGCAGCACGTCCAGCGCCTCCTCGAGCTGGCGCACGCTGTAGGTCAGCGCCGAAGGCACCTTGCCCAGCTCGCGCGCGGCGGCGGCGAAGCTGCCGGTGCGGGCGATGGTGTCCATCATCACCAGCGCATCGGGAGTCAGCGCGTGCACGCGGTCGGCCATGCCTTCATCTTATTTGAACGGGCTCGACAACGCCTTCCGACCCCGGATTCGGGCTCGCTGCCTACAGTGAAGCCACTGAAGGAGCACGACCATGATCACCCTGCGCAAGTCCGCCGACCGGGGCTATGCCGACCACGGCTGGCTCAAGAGCTTCCACAGCTTCTCGTTCGCCGACTATTTCGACCCGGCGCAGATGGGCGTGGGCAACCTGCGCGTGATCAACGAGGACCGCATCGCACCGGGCACCGGCTTCGGCACCCACGGTCACCGCGACATGGAGATCGTCAGCTACGTGCTCGACGGCGCCCTCGCGCACCAGGACAGCATGGGGAACGGAGCGGCCGGCAGCGCGCAATCCGGCGTCATCCGGCCCGGCGACGTCCAGCGCATGAGCGCAGGCACCGGGGTGCGCCACAGCGAGTTCAACCATGCCCCCGACCGGACCACGCATTTCCTGCAGATCTGGATCCTGCCCAGCCGCGCCGGCATCGCACCCGGCTACGAGCAGAAGCATTTCGACGCCGCCGCCAAGCGCGGCAAGCTGGCGCTGATCGCCTCGCCCGACGGCCGCGAAGGCTCGGTCACGATCCACGCCGACGCCTCGCTGCGCGCCGGCCTTCTCGATGGCGCCGAGCGCGTCGAGATCGCGCTCGCCCCCCGGCGCATCGCCTACGTGCACCTGGTACGCGGCGGCCTGCGCGTCAACGACCACCGGCTTCAAGGCGGCGATGCCGCACGGCTGGACGATGAATCGACACTGGTGCTCGAAGGCGGTGAAGACGCCGAGGTGCTGGTGTTCGACCTCGCCCGCTGAGCCGATCTCCCGACCCTTCACAAGGAACCCACCATGAACGCTCCCGCCCCCGTCGCCGCGCTCGCCCGCGTGCTGCTCGCCCTGATGTTCGTCCTCGCCGGTGCCGCCAAGTTCGGCGCCCTGGCCGGCACCGCCGGCTACATCGCGAGCAAGGGCCTGCCGATGCCGATGCTGCTGGCCGTGGCCGCGGCCACGCTCGAACTCGTCGGCGGCATCGCGCTCGCCGTCGGCTTCCAGGCGCGTGCGGTCGCACTCGCGCTGGCCCTGTTCACGATCGTCGTGACGCCGATCTTCCACGCCTTCTGGGCCGTCCCGACCGACCAGGCGATGGTCACCCAGCTGCTGTTCATGAAGAACCTGTCGGTCATCGGCGGCCTGCTGTTCGTGTTCGCGCTCGGTGCCGGTCCGGCCAGCTTCGATGCCCGGCGCGCCCGCGCCGCCTGAACGCCCACCGATCCCCCTCTTCCCGTCAACTGCTCGCCCCAAGGAGTTCGCATGAGCAAGATCGTCATCGTCTATCACAGCGGCTACGGCCACACCAGGAAGGTCGCCGAAGCGGTGGCCGAAGGCAGCGGCGGCACGCTGCTGGCCATCGACGCCGAAGGCAACCTGCCCGAAGGCGGCTGGGAGCAGCTCGCCGCGGCCAGCACCATCGTGTTCGGCTCACCGACCTACATGGGCGGCGTGAGCTGGCAGTTCAAGAAGTTCGCCGACGCCTCTTCCAAGCCCTGGTTCGGCCAGCAGTGGAAGGACAAGCTCGCCGCCGGCTTCACCAACTCGGCGACGCTCAACGGTGACAAGTTCTCGACCCTGCATTACCTGTTCACGCTGAGCCAGCAGCACGGGATGTTCTGGGTCGGCACCGGGATGATGCCGATGAACGCCAAACGCCACACCCGCGACGACATCAACAACCTGGGCAGCAGCGCCGGTCTGATCACGGCCACGCCGTCGGACGCCTCGGTCGACGAGATGGTGCCGGGCGACATCGCCACCGCGAAGGCCTTCGGCAAGCGCGTGGCCCAGGCCAATACGCGGTTCGCCTGACCGGAAGGCGCTCATGGTGCGCCGCCGCTCGAGGCGGCGGCGCACCGCCAGGCCGGTGCGACCGTGGCCCGGGCCCATCCCGGGCCGCGACGTCTCGCGGCTACGCCTTCGCGAAGCGCTCGCGCGCCAATGCCGCACCCGCGGCCAGCGCCTGCAGCTTGGCCTCGGCCACGGCGCGGCTCATCGGCGCCAGGCCGCAGTTGGTGCAGGCGATGAGCTTGTCGCGCGGCACGAACTGCAGCGCGCGGCCGATCGTGTCGGCGACTTCCTCGGGCGTCTCGATCGTGTCGTTCGCGACATCGATGACACCCACCATCACCTCCTTGCCCTTCAGCAGCGCCATCAGCTCGGGCGGCACATGCGAGTGAATGCATTCCAGGCTGACCTGGTCGATGCGGCTGGCCGCCAGCGCCGGGAACACCTTTTCGTACTGCCGCCACTCCTGGCCGAGCGTGTTCTTCCAGGCGATGTTGGCCTGGATGCCGTAGCCGTAGCAGATGTGCACGGCGGTCTTGCAGGTCAAGCCCTGGGCTGCGCGCTCCAGCGCCTGCACGCCCCAGGTCGCTGCCTCGTCCAGATAGACGTTGAAAGCCGGTTCGTCGAACTGGATCACGTCGACACCGTCGGCCTGCAGCGCCAGCGCTTCCTGGTTGAGCAGTTCGGCGAAGGCGAAGGCCAGTTTCACGCGGTCGCCGTAGAAGCGATCGGCCACGGTATCGACGATCGTCATCGGGCCGGGCAGCGTGAACTTGATCCGGTGCTTGGTGTGGGCACGCAGGAAGCGCGCTTCGGCGGCGTGCACCCGGCCCTTGAGTCGCAGCGGCGCCACCACCTGCGGCACCATCGCCTTGTAGCGGTCGGCCCGGATGCCCATCTCGACCTTGTGCGCAAAGTCGATGCCCTCGACCTGCTCGAGGAAGCCGTGCACGAAATGCTGGCGGCTCTGCTCGCCGTCGCCGATCACGTCCAGGCCGGCGTCCTCCTGGGCCTTGATCCACAGCAGCGTGGCGTCGAGCTTGGCCTGCGCGAGGTCCTGCCCCTCGGCCTTCCAGCGCGGCCAGAGCTTTTCGGTCTCGGCCAGCCAGGCCGGTTTGGGCAGGCTGCCGGCGATCGCGGTATCGAACATGGGAAGCTCTCCTTGTGCTGAGGGCCGCGAGGTTACCGCAGCGCAACGATGTCGCCGGTCGGGCCACGACGCAATGGCGGCGGGCCGCGCTGGCGCGATACTAGGCGGCAAATGACCGCCCGCGGCCCGAACCCTTGACCGCCGGAGCCCAACCGATGGACCGGCCCGTCTCGACCCCTGCCGACAACGACGCCGCATTGCTCGATGCGGCGCCGGTGGCGTTGCTGCATGTCGGCGTCGACGGCGCGCTGCTGCGGGCCAACGCCGCAGCGCGCGAGTTGCTGGGCGACAGTGCCGAACCCGGCACGCCGATCGAAGCGCTGTGGGCCGCGGGCAGCGCCCCGCCCGTGATGTGCGATCCGGGCATGGCCGCCGGCGCGGTGGCCGAGGTCGATCTGGCCTTGCGCGGGCCGCTGCCTCGCCCGGTGCAGGCGCGCTCAAGGCGCCTGCCGGACGGCGGCTGGATGCTGGCGCTGCAGCCGGTCATCGGGCCCGATCCGAACGGCCTCGCGTCGCAGCTTGCGGTGGCGGTGGAACTGGGCAACGTCGCGATCTGGCGTCACGACCTCGCGACCGGCCGCCTGTACTTCAATGCGCAGGGTTACCGCGTGTTCGGCATCTTGCCGCGACACGGCGGCGTTCCGCTGGAGGAACTTCGCGCACTCACCCACCCCGAGGACCTGCCGACAGTGCTGGCGTCGGCAACAGCGGCGCTGACCAGCGAAGGCCCGACCGACATCGAAGCGCGCTACAGGCGCGGCGACGGCAGCTGGCGCCACGTGATGGCGCGCCGGGTCACCCAGCGCGCCCCGGACGGCCAGCCGCTGGCCTTCGTCGGCGTGGCGCTGGACGTCACGGAGCGCGTCGGCCAGACCCGCCGCGCCGAGGAACTGGCGCGCCGCTTCGAACTCGCCACGCGCACCGCCGGCATCGGCTACTGGCTGCTCGAGGAAGGCGCCGAGCGCGCGAGCCTGAGCCCCGAGCTGCGCGCGCTGATCGAACTGCCGCCGGACATGCCACCGCCGCCGATGGACCAATGGCTGGCGCGTTTCGTCCACCCCGACGACCGCCATGACGTGCGGCAGCGCTTCGCACATTGGGTGCGCGGCAACGACGAAAGCCTGGCCCAGACGATGCGCATCGTGCTCGCCGACGGCACGGTGCGGCACATCGTCAGCCACTCGCGCAAGGAGTCCGGCACCGCCGCCCGCGGGCTGTTCGGCGTCGTCATCGACCTCACCGAGCGGCGCAGGGCCGAGCTGGCGCTGCGCAGCGCCGCCGAGAGCGCGGCGCTGGCCGCCCGCGGCGCCGGCCTGGGCACCTGGGAGCAGGACCTGCACACCGGCGAAGCCCGCTGGGACGCCCAGATGTGGGTCCTGCGCGGCCATGCGCCGCAGTCGCGCGCGATGACCGAGGCCGAACGCCGCGCCTGCGTGCACCCGGAAGACCGCGAGACCTTCAGCCACGTCCTCGCCGAGGCGGTGGCCAACGGGACCCCGGTGGAGCACGAATTCCGCGTCGTCTGGCCCGACGGCAGCGTGCGCTGGCTGGCCTCGCGTTCGCTCGAGCTGCTCGACGAGGTCAGCGGCCAGCGCCGCCGCATCGGCGTGAACTGGGACGTGACCGACAGCCGCAACGCCGACGCCGCGCGCCAGGCCGGCGAGATCGCGCGCCGCGAGAGCGAGGCCAAGTCGAAGTTCCTCGCCCGCATGAGCCACGAGCTGCGCACGCCGCTGAACGCGGTGCTCGGCTTCTCGCAGTTGCTGCTGGCCGACGAGCGCGAGGGCGACGCGGGCGCGGCCGGCAGGCAGCGGCGACTGCAGCACATCCGCATGGCCGGCCAGCATCTGCTGAGCCTGATCAACGACGTGCTGGATCTCTCCAGCCTCGAAGGCGGCGAGCTGCGCATCGCGCTGCAGCCGGTGGCGCTGGCGCCGCTGGTCGCGCAGGCCCTGCCGCTGCTCGGGCCGTTGCGCGACGACCACCGCGTGCAGCTGCGCACCGGCGCGCTCGATGCCACCGTGATGGCCGACGCCACGCGGCTGCGCCAGGTCCTGATCAACCTGCTGAGCAACGCGATCAAGTACAACCGCGAGGGCGGCGAGGTGTCGGTGGAAGCACGGTCCGAAGGCACGCAGGTCTGCCTGCGCGTGGCCGACACCGGGCCCGGGATGAATGCCGAGCAGCTGGCGCAGCTCTTCGAGCCCTTCAACCGCCTGGGCCGCGAGACCAGCGCCGCGGTCGAAGGCACGGGCATCGGACTGGCGATCGTCAAGGCGCTGGTCGAGCACATGGGCGGATCGATCCAGGTGCAGAGCACCGAGGGTTTCGGCAGCGTCTTCGAGATCCGGCTCGGCGCGGCCGGCGTCGATGGCCCGGGCTTGCCGACCCCGGCATCGACGGCATCCGACGACGCCACCCCGATCCCGCGGACTGCCGCCGCACCCTCGGGGCGGCAGCATCGCGTGCTCTACATCGAGGACAACCCGGTCAACGCGATGATCATCGCCGAGCTGCTCGCGCCGCGCAGCGACCTCACGCTGCAGGTCGCAGTCGATGGCGCCAGCGGGCTGGCCAGGGCCAGCGCGCTGGCGCCCGATCTGATCCTGCTCGACATGCAGCTGCCCGACATGGACGGCTTCGAGGTCCTGCGCCGCCTGCGGGCACAGCCGGCCACGGCGGACATCCCCTGCGTAGCGCTTTCGGCCAACGCGATGCCCGAGGACATCCGGCGGGCGCTGCAGGCAGGAATGGCCGACTACTGGACCAAGCCGCTGGACTTCAGGGTCTTCACGGGCGCGCTCGACGCCTTGCTCGGCAAGACACGCTGACCACCGTGGCGCGGGGCGGTCAGGCCGGTTCGGCCTCGATCAGGCCGCGCTTTTCCAGCAGCGGCCGTACCGTCGGCCCGCGGCCGCGGAAGGCCGCGAACGCCGCCCCCGGCTCGACGCTGTTGCCGGCGGCGTAGATGTGCTGGCGCAGGCGGGCTGCGACCGCGGCATCGAACGGGCCGCCGGCCTCGGTGAAGGCGCCGAAGCCATCGGCATCGAGCACCTCGGCCCAGAGATAGACGTAGTAGCCCGCGGCATAGCCGCTGCTGGCGAACAGGTGCTGGAAATGGACCAGCCGGTGGTTGAGCCCGACGCCGCTCGGCAGGCCCTGCGCCTGCAGCAGATCGGTCTCGAAAGCGCACAGGTCTTGCGGCGGCTCGGCATCGGTCAGCGAATGCACGGCCATGTCGACGATCGCGCTGGCGGTGTAGCGCGCCGTCTCGTAGCCCTGGTTGGCGCGCTGCGCCCGCTGCAGCCGCTGCACCAGCTCGGCCGGGATGGGCTCGCCGGTACGCCAATGGCGCGCGTGGCGCTGCAGCACCTCCGGCTCGGCGATCCAGTGCTCGAAGATCTGCGACGGCAGCTCGACGAAATCGCGCAGCACCTGGGTCCCCGACAGGCGCTCGTAGGTGACGTCCGAGAGCAGCCCGTGCAGGCCGTGGCCGAACTCGTGGAACAGCGTGCGCGCGTCGTCCAGCGACAGCAGCGTCGGCTCGCCCTCGGCGCCGCGGGCGAAGTTGTTGTTGTTGAGGATCACCGGCAGCTGCGCGCCGGCATCGGCACCCGCGGGCGACCGCGCATTGCGGCTCTGCCAGCGCAGCGCGCTCATCCAGGCGCCGCTGCGCTTGTTGGCGCGCGCGAAGTTGTCCTGCAGGAAGACGCCGCGGACTTCACCGCCGGCGTCCCGCACTTCGTAGGCCTTGACGTCGGGGTGATAGACGGGGATGTCGGTCCGGGCGCCGAAGCGCAGACCGAACAGGCGCTCGGCGCAATCGAAGGCGGCAGCGACCACGCGCTCGAGCTGGAAGTAGGGCTTGACCTCGGCGTCGTCGACGGCGAAACGCTGGCGGCGCAACTTCTCGGCCCAGAAGCGCCAGTCCCAGGGTTCGATCCCGGTCGGGTCCGCGCCCTCGGCCTGCATCACCTCGCGCAGCGCCGCGCGCTCGCGCTCGACCGCCGCCAGCGCGCGCGGCCAGACCTCGCCGAGCAGCCCCTGCACCGCGCTTCGGCTGCCGGCCATCGTGTCGGTCAGCGCGTAGTCGGCGTAGCTGGCGTGGCCATGCGCCCGGGCCTGTTCGTTGCGCAGGCGCAGGATGTCGCGCGCCACCTCGCGGTTGTCGTGCTCGCCAGCATGTTCGCCGCGGCCGACCCAGGCCCGCCAGACCTGCTCGCGCAGGTCGCGCCGCGGCGAGAAGGTGAGGAACGGCACCACCAGCGAACGCGCCAGCGTGATCGCATGGCCGTCCAGGCCACGCTCGGCGGCGGCCTGGCGGGCGCTGGCCCGCAGCGGGTCGGGCAACTCCGCGAGATCGGCCTGCCCCTCCAGCACCAGGTGCCAGGCCGATTCGTCGTGCAGCACGTTCTGCGCGAAGCGCGTGGTCAGCCGCGCCAGCGACTGCATCACCTCGGCATAGCGCTCCTGCGCCGAAGCGGCGAAGCGGGCCCCGGCGCGCACGAAGTCCAGGTGCAGCCGCTCGAGCAGGCGCAGCGCCTCCGGCGCCAGACCGAGCTCGGCGCGCCGAGCATGCAGGGCGTCGAAGCGCGCGAACAACCGCGCGTCCATGTGCACCGCACTGTGATGCGCCGCCATCGGGGCGGCCATCGCACGCTGCACCGCCTGCAACTCGGGGCTGGTGGCCGAAGCGGTCAGGTTGTAGAAGGCCGCCGCCACGCGTGCGAGGCGCTGACCGGCACGGTCGAACGCTGCCACCGTGTTGGCGAAGCTGGGCGGCGAGGGGGCGTCGGCGATGCGGTCGAGCTCGGCACGGTGCTCGCGCATCGCCGCATTCAGCGCCGGCTCGAAATGCTCGGCGCGGATGCGCTCGAAAGGCGGCAGGCCGTATGGATTGTCCCAGGGCTGCAGCAGCGGGTTGTCGGCGATTCGATCGTTCATGGCGGGGGGCTTTCGGAGCGGCAGGAATGCGCAGGCCCGACCGGCGCCGCGGATGCCGGCGCCGACCGCAGTGCGCGCTTCACTTGCCCTTCTTGATGGCGATTTCGTCGTCTTCGCGATAGCGCCGATCGGAGCACGAGTCCACCCAGCCGGTGCGCTCGGTCTCCAATGCCTTGGCGGTCTCGTTCCACGCGTTGTTGCGCTGGTTCCAGTCGCTCACCTTGGCCTCCAGCCCGACGGCCTTGGCGTTGTAGCCGCTGATCTTGGGCTGGCTCTCGTCGGTCAACTTGGCCTTGTCGGCTTCGAGCTCCTTCTGCTGCTTCTGCAGCGCGTCGCGCTCGGCGTTGAGGTCGTCGCGGACCTTGTCGGCCCTGGCGCCCGCCGGCGGCGACGCATTGAAGTCGTTGACCCGCTGGTTCCAGGTCTTGACGCGCTCGCCGTAGGCCTTCATGCGGGTGTTGAGGTCGGCGACCCTCTGCTTGATCTCGTCGATCGACGCGCGTTCGGCTGTCAGCGCCTCGCGATCGGCGGTGATCCCTTCCTTTTCCTTGTCGAGTGCGCCGCGCCGGGTGTCCAGGTCGGCCAGCCGGGTGCGGATCGACGCTTCCTGCGACAGGCAGGCGCGCAACTCCTCGCGCGTCAACAACGGCCCACCGCCGGTGCCGCCACCCAGCGACAGCGTCCTGCCGGCAGCCGACGATGCCGCCTTGGCCGCGGGGTGCGGCTTGGCCGCGGTCTGCGCCAACGCCGGCGAGCTGGCGGCGATCCACGCGGCAGCCAGCAGGAGCGTCTTCACCTTCATCTTGTTCCTCGGATGTCTTGCCCGGCAAGGCCGGCGGGAGGGCAATGATGCCATCCCCTGCCGTGCCCGCCGGCGCCTGTGGCACAGTGCGCAGCCCTGCCGCCAACCGCCACCATGCCGCTGCCATCGAACTTGTCATCAGCCGTCGACCCGCAGCGCGCCGACCCGGGCGGGCGATCCCCGTCGGCGCCCACGCCCGTCGGGCCCCGCTGATGGCGATCAAGTCCACCATCTTCCGCGCCGGCCTGCAGATCGCCGACATGGACCGCGGGCTGTACGCCACCCACCAGCTCACGCTGGCCCGTCATCCGTCGGAGACCGACGAGCGCATGATGGTTCGCTTGCTGGCCTTCGCCCTGCGCGTGCCGGCCGGCGACGACGACGGCGCGCTGGTGTTCGCGCGCGGCCTGTCCGACACCGACGAGCCCGATCTTTGGCAGCACAGCCTGGACGGCCGCCTGCGCCAGTGGATCGAGGTCGGCCAGCCCGACGAGCGCCGCCTGGCCCGCGCCTGCGGCCGCGCCGACCGGGTCTGCCTGTTCGTCTACAGCGCGGCGGCGCCGATCTGGTGGGCCGGCATCGCGGGCAAGGTCGCGCGCCTGGCCAACCTCGAGGTCTGGCAGTTGCCGGCGGCGCAGAGCCAGACCCTGGCCACCCTGGCAGAGAGATCGATGCAGTTGCAGGTCACGGTGCAGGATGGGCAGCTGTGGGTCGGCAACGGCGACAAGAGCGTCGAGATCGATCCCGTCGCGTTGAAAATCAGCAGCGCATGAACACACCCACCCCGTCCCGGCGCAGCGTCGCCACCGGCCTCGCAAGCGCCCTGCTGCTCGCCTGCGGCCTCGCCACGGCCGCGACTGCCGACGCCCCGCCACCCGCCTCCGCACCCGCCATGACCGAATCGCAAGACCCCTACCGCTGGCTCGAAGACGTGGAGGGCGCGCGGGCCCTGCAATGGGTGCACCAGCGGAATGCCGAAAGCGAGAAGGTGTTGTACGCCACACCCGGCTTTCAGGCCATGCGCGCCAGCCTGCGCGAGGTGCTCGACTCGCGCGAGCAGATCCCCTACGTCACGCGCCAGGGCGAATGGCTCTACAACCTCTGGCGCGACGCCGCCAACCCGCGCGGCCTGTGGCGGCGCACCACGCTGGCCGAATACCGCAAGGCCGATCCGGCCTGGGAAACGGTGATCGACATCGACGCGCTGGGCAAGGCCGAAGGCGAGAACTGGGTCTGGGGCGGCGCCACCTGCCTCGGCCCGGCCTACCGGCGCTGCCTGGTGTCGCTGTCGCGCGGCGGTGCCGACGCGCGCGTGGTGCGCGAGTTCGACACCGTCGACAAGCGCTTCGTCGAGGGCGGCTTCACCTTGCCCGAAGCCAAGTCCAGCGTCGAATGGATCGATGCCGACCATGTCTACGTCGGCACCGACTTCGGCCCCGGCTCGATGACCACCTCGGGCTACCCGCGGATCGTCAAGCGCTGGACCCGCGGCCAGCCGCTGGCCAGCGCCGCCACCGTGTTCGAGGCCGGGACGGACGACGTCTATGCCTATGTCAGCGTCGATGCCACGCCGGGCTACGAGCGCACCGTCTTCGGCCGCGCAGTGGACTTCTACAGCGTCCACCTGTCGCTGCTGCAGGGCGACAGCCTGGTGCCGATCGACAAGCCGCTGGACGCCAAGCTGGAGTTCCACCGCGACCTCGTGCTGATCGAGCTGCGCAGCGACTGGACGCTGGGCCGGCAGACCTGGCCCAAGGGCTCGCTGCTGGTCGCCGAAGCCGCCGCGTACCTGAAGGGCGAGCGGCATCTGACGGCGCTGTTCACCCCCACGCCGACGCGCTCGCTGGCCGACTACACGGCCACCCGCAGCGCGGTGCTGCTGGACGTGCTCGACGACGTGGCCAGCCGGGTCGAGGAATGGACCCGCCCGCACGGGTCATGGCAGCGCCGCGACGTCAGCGCGCCCTACCCGGGCCAGATCTCGGTGACGGCACTCCACGACCCGCTGCTGCCCGAGGATCCGCTGGCCGAGGACTACCTGCTCAACGCCGCCGACTTCCTCAGCCCCGACTCGCTGCAGCTCGGCCATACCGGCAGCGACGCGCGCGAGCCGCTCAAGTCGCGGCCCAGCTTCTTCGACGCCGCCGGCATGCGCGTCGAGCAGCACTTTGCGCACAGCAAGGACGGCACCCGCGTGCCCTACTTCGTGATCTGGCCCAAGGGTGCCAGGGCCGATGGCGACAACCCGACCCTGCTCTACGGCTACGGCGGCTTCGAGGTCTCGATGACGCCGTTCTACTCCGGCGCGATCGGTCGCGCGTGGACCGGCCGCGGCGGCGTCTTCGTGCTCGCCAACATCCGCGGCGGTGGCGAGTTCGGTCCCGGCTGGCACCAGGCGGCGGTGAAGTCGCACAAGCAGAAGAGCTACGACGACTTCGAAGCGGTGGCCGAGGACCTGATCGCAACCCGGGTCACGCGGCCGGCGCGGCTGGGCATCGAGGGCGGCAGCAACGGGGGTCTGCTGGTGGGTGCGGTGATGCTCCAGCGGCCCGAGCTCTTCAACGCCGTGGTCTGCCAGGTGCCGCTGCTGGACATGCGCCGCTACACCAAGCTGCTCGCCGGCGCGTCGTGGATGGCCGAGTACGGCGACCCGGACAAGCCCGAGGAATGGGCCTGGATCAGCCGCTACAGCCCGTACCAGAACGTCAAGCCCGGCGTGAAGCTGCCCAAGGTGCTGTTCACCACCAGCACCCGCGACGACCGCGTCCACCCCGGCCATGCGCGCAAGATGGCCGCCCGCATGCTCGAGCAGGGGCACGCCCTGCTGTACTGGGAGAACACCGAAGGCGGCCATGGCGGCGCCGCCGACAACAGCCAGCGCGCCCAGATGCTGGCGCTGGAATACGCCTTCCTGTGGCAGCAGCTCGGCGGCGGGCGTTGACCGCGCGCCGCGCCTGAAGCCGGAACGCAGGGCTGGCGGGGCGGCTCGGCAATGGTCCACTGGATCGACGACAGCCAGCCGCTGCCGCCGGCCGACCAGGCGCTCGGCCCGGGCAGCGCTGCACCGGGGCTGGTCGCCGCCGGCGGCAGCGTCACCCCGGCGCGGCTGGAGGAGGCCTACCGCGCCGGCATCTTCCCCTGGTACAGCGCCGGGCAACCGGTCCTGTGGTGGAGCCCCGACCCGCGCATGGTGCTGCCGGTGGCCGAGTTCCGCCTCACCCATTCGCTGGCCAAGACGCTGCGACGATTCCGCCGCACGCCGGGCTGCGAGATACGCTTCGACAGCGACTTCGAGCGCGTGATCCGGAACTGCGCCGACACCCTTCGCCCCGGCCAGGACGGCACCTGGATCGTGCCGGCGATGGTCGCCGCCTATACCGCCTGGCACCACGCCGGACGCGTGCACAGCGTCGAGACCTGGATCGACGGCGAACTGGTCGGCGGACTCTACTTCGTGGCCATCGGCCGCATGTGCTTCGGCGAGTCGATGTTCACCCGCCGCACCGACGCCTCCAAGATCGCGCTGGCGGCACTGGTGGCCGCCTGCCGCGCCCGCGGCGTGGCGTTGATCGACTGCCAGCAGAACACCGGCCACCTCGCGTCGTTCGGCGCGCGCGAGATCCCGCGCAGCGCCTTCCTGGCGCATGTGGCCCGCAGTGTCGAGGCCGCCGACGTCGCCGATTGGACCTATGATGATTCGGCGTGGTCGCTGCTCGAGCGCCCGCCCACCGAGTTGCCCTGAACGCCGCGTGACGCACCCCAAGGAATTGCCGCTGCGCTCGTTGCAGTTCTATGCAACGGCACCCTACCCCTGCAGCTACCTGCCGGCGCGGCTGGCGCGCTCGCAGGTGGCCACGCCGAGCCACCTGATCCACGCCGACGCCTACTCGGGCCTGGTCGCCAACGGGTTCCGGCGCAGCGGCATGTTCACCTACCGGCCCTATTGCGACGGTTGCCGCGCCTGCGTGCCGCTGCGCATCCCGGTGGCCGACTTCATGCCCACGCGCAGCCAGCGCCGTGCGCACAAGGCGCATGCCGGGCTGAAGGCACGGGTGCTGCGACTGGGCTTCGTACCCGAGCATTACCAGCTCTACCTGCGCTACCAGTCGGGCCGCCACAGCGGCGGCGGCATGGACCACGACAGCGTCGATCAGTACACCCAGTTCCTGCTGCAGAGCCGCGTCAACTCGCGTCTGGTCGAGTTCCGCGAGGCGGGCGCGGATGGCCAGCCCGGGCCACTGAAGATGATCTCGATCCTCGACGTGCTCAGCGACGGCATCTCTGCCGTCTACACCTTCTACGAACCCGAGCCCGGCGCCAGCTACGGCACCTACAGCGTGCTGTGGCAGATCGAACAGACGAAGCTGCTCAAGCTGCCCAACGTCTATCTCGGCTACTGGATCGCCGAGAGCCCGAAGATGGCCTACAAGGCGCAGTTCGGGCCGCACCAGCTGCTGCTGGACGGTCGCTGGCAGGACGCGCCGGCTCCGGCCCCCGGGCTGCCGCGGTGACGCGGCTGATCACGAGCCGCGCTGGCGCGTTCACCAGGGGTCGATGAAGGCGCGCCGGGGCGGCAGTTCGCGCGCGCCGGCGGTCGCCAGCACGCGCTGCAGCCAGGCCCGCGTCTGGGCCGGGTCGATGACATCGTCGATCTCCAGATGGCTGGCCATGTTCAGCGCCTGGCCGCGCTCGATCGCCGCGGCCAGCAGGCGCTCGAACAAGGCATCGCGCTCTCCCGGCGGCGCCGCTTCGAGCTCCTTGCGAAAGCCCAGCCGCACCGCGCCTTCCAGGCCCATCGCGCCGAACTCGCCGCTCGGCCAGGCGCAGGTGGCCACCGGCGCGTGGAAGTGGCCCGCGGTGAGCGCCATTGCGCCCAGGCCGTAGCCGCGCCGGAGCACGACGCTGGCCACCGGCACGCGCAGCGCCGCGGCGTTGACGAAGAGCCTGGCCGCGTGGCGCACCATCGCGGTGGCCTCCGATGCCGGCCCGACCATGAAGCCCGGCGTGTCGACGAAGGTGACGAGCGGCAGCCCGTAGCTGTCGGCCAGTTGCATGAAGCGGGCGAGCTTGTCGCAGGCCGGCGCGTCGAGCGCGCCGCCCAGGTGGCGCGGGTGGCTCGCCGCGACCCCCACCGCGCGGCCGGCCAGCCGCGCGAAGGCGGTGACGACACCGGCGCCGAAATCGCGCCGCAATTCGACCACGCTGCCGGCGTCCATCACCGTCTCGACGATGCGGCGCACGTCGTACAGCGCGTTGCGGTTCTCGGGCAGCGCGTGGCGCAGCGCCAGCGCATCGCCACCGGCGCCCGCATCGGGGGCCGGTCGCGACAGGCCGAGAACGCAGCGCGCAGCCGCCACCGCCGCCGCTTCGTCGGCCACCCGCAGGTCGATCACGCCACACGCGGCCAGCGTGTCCACCGGGCCAACCGCGTCGGCATCGACGCGGCCCAGGCCTCCGCCTTCGATCATCGCCGGGCCACCCATGCCGATGCTGCTGCCTTCGACCGCGATCACGAGGTCGCAGCAGCCCAGCAGCGCTGCGTTGCCGGCGAAGCAGCGTCCGGCGACGATGCCGATCAGCGGCACCTGACCCGACAGCGCGGCGAAGCGGCCGAAGGTGGTGCAGTCGAGCCCGGCCACGCCGAGCCAGTCGACGTCGCCCGGCCGGCCGCCACCACCCTCGGCGAACAGCACCACCGGCAAGCGCTGCTCGGCGGCCAGCGCCAGCAGCCGGTCGCTCTTGCGGTGGTTGAACACGCCCTGGGTGCCGGCCAGCACGGTGTAGTCGTAGGCCATCACGGCCAGCGGCCGGCCGCCGACGCTGCCGGTGCCGGTGACCAGGCCATCGGCCGGGGTGTTGCGTTGCAGGTCGTCGAGGTTGCGCCGGCTGCGCTGCGCGGCCACCGCGAGCGCGCCGTACTCGGTGAAGCTGCCCGGGTCGAGGAGGTCGGCGAGGTTCTCGCGCGCGGTGCGCCGGCCGGCGGCATGGCGGCGCGCCACCGCATCGGGGCGCGCGGCGTCGGCGGTCAGCGCGTGGCGCTCGAGCACGGCGCGCAGCGCCGCGCGCGGCTGCGCAGGGTCGGGCGCTGGCGCTGCGGGTATCGGCCTCGCCGGGTCGACCGAGAGGGTCACCGCCTCGAGTTCGATCACCACCCGCCCCTCGGGCACGACGTCGCCGGGCGCGGCGGCGATCGCGCGCACGATGCCGGCCGCAGGCGCCTCGACCGGCACCTCCATCTTCATCGCCTCCAGCAGCAGCAGCACCTGCCCGGGGGCCACCGTCTGGCCGACGACGACCTCGACGCCGAGCACCGCGCCATGCACGGGCGAAGCCACCTGCAGCCGCCGCGGGCTTGCCGAATCAACCATCTCTTGCGGGCCTCCTGCGGCCGCATTGTCGGCCCCGGTGCAGCGGCCAGAGGCCGACGATCACGCCGCCGACCAGACCTCGCCGTCGCGCGTGGCGATGCCGTCGGCCTGCAGCTTGAGCAGGTGGGCCAGCAGCGAGCGCGCGGCCACGGGGTGCAGGGCCGCGGGGACGTCGTCGTAGACATGAGGCAGCAGCGCGTCGATGGTCCCCGGCCCGCTGGCCTGCAAGGCCGCCAGCACCTTGGCCTCGCGTCGCAGCCGGTGCGCGATCAGGCCGCGCAACACCGCATGGGGTTCGGCGACCAGGAAGCCGTGGCCGGGCGCCAGCCATTCGAGGTCTTCGTCCAGCAGCGAGCGCAGCGCGCCCAGGTACGCCGCCATGTCCCCGTCGGGCGGGTTGATGACCACCGTCGAGCCTTGCATCACATGGTCGCCGGTGAATAGCAGCTTCTCTTGTTCCAGCAGGTAGCACAGGTGGTTGGACGCGTGGCCCGGGGTGTGGATCGCGCGCAGCGTGGTGTCGGCCCCCAAGACCAGGCGCTCGCCATGCTGCAGCTCGCGCGCCGGCGCGAAGCCCTGGTCCTGCCATTCGGCATGCGCCGCGCGGCGGCCGAGCATGACGGCGCCGGTCGCCCGCGCCAGTGCCGCGGCGGCGGGCGAATGGTCGCGGTGGGTGTGGGTGACGAGGATCTGCCCGATGCGCCCCGGCGCTGCCGCCAGCAGGGCCTGCAGATGGGACTGCAGTTGCGGCTCGGCGGCCGGGCCGGGGTCGATGACGGTCCAGGCATCGCCCTCGCCGACGAGATAGCTGTTGGTGCCGGGGCCGGTCATCGGCCCCGGATTGGGGGCGGTGACGCGGATCACGCGCGGCGACAGCCGCACCGCCCGGCCCGGCTGCAGGTCGCACCAGACATCGCCGCGGCCCTCGGGGTCGAGGCGGGCGATCTCGGCATAGGGCAGCTCGTGCGGCAGCACCACGCGCGACCCGCCCACCGAGGCGGCACGGCGCGGCATCGTCAGCGACACCTGCGTGCGCGCGCGGAACGCCGCCATCGCCTGCCCGGCATCGGCGTGAGCGGCCAGCTCGTGCAGGATGCGACCGGTGACCGGCAGCAGCTTGAGTCCCTGCTGCGGATCCAGCGCCTGCCGCGGCGCCAGCCACATCAGCTCGAGCGCCTCGCCGCGGTCGGCCTCGGCCTCCTGCGCGGCCGGCGCGAGGGCGGCGAAGAAGCGGGTGTCGAAGCGCCGCGGCAGCCCCGGCGGCGTCAGCCAATGGGCGAAGTAGGCCAGGCCGCGCATGTCCAGCCGCAGGCCCTGCTCGCGGCACATCTCGGCGATCGCGCCCTGGCCGGCCTGCAGGCGCTCGCGCCAGGGCCGCAGCGCGCCGAGGTCGATCTCGCCTTCGGCCAGCAGCAGGCCGACTTCCTCGAAGGTCTCGCGCAACGCGGCCACCGCGTAGTCGAGGCCGCCGATCTCCAGCCCGAGCCGGGTGCTCATCGTGGCGTCGTCGGCGCCCACGCAATGACCGTGCGCGTGGCGGTCGCGCGGGTCGAGGATGCCGCCGGGGAAAACGGTCACGCCGCTGCGCATGTCGCCGGCACGCTCGGCGCGGCGCAGCATCAGCACTTCCAGCCCCTGCGCGCCGTCGCGCAGCAGGATCAGCGATGCCGCGGCGCGGGCATCGGGCGGTGGGGTATGGCCGCTGCTCATCGCGCCGCGCCGCAAGCCCGCAGCGCCTCGATCTCGGCGTCGCTGCAGCCCGCCTCGCGCAGCACCTGCGCGGTGTCCGCACCGACCTCGGGCGCCGGTCGCGGCCGGCCCGCCGGCGTGCGGTCGAAGCGCGGCGCCGGCGCCGGCTGGACCACGCCATCGATGGTGACGAAGGCTTCGCGCGCCACCGCATGCGCATGCCTGGGCGCCTCGTCGAACGACAGCACCGGCGCGAAGCAGGCGTCGCTGCCTTCGAGTTGCGCGCACCAGTCCTCGCGCGTGCGCTGGCGCAACGCGACGGCGATCGCCTGGCGCATCTCGGGCCACAGCCGGCGGTCGTACTGGCGCTGCACGAAGCGCGGCTCCAGTCCCAGGGCTTGCGCAAGCTGGGCGAAGAACTTGGGCTCGAGCGCGGCGACGCTGACATGGCGGCCGTCGGCCGTCTCGTAGGTGTCGTAGAACGGGGCGCCGCCGTCGAGCAGGTTGGCGCCGCGCGGCTCGCTCCAGGCGCCGCCGGCGTGCAGGCCGTAGAAGATCGACGCCAGCGAGGCCGCACCATCGACCATCGCCGCATCGACGACCTGGCCCCGGCCCGAGCGCTGGCGCTCCCACAGCGCCGCCAGGATGCCGAAGGCCAGGTACAGCGCGCCGCCGCCGTAGTCACCGACCAGGTTCAGCGGCGGCACCGGCTTGCCGCCGGTCGGGCCGATGGCGTGCAGCGCACCGGTCAGCGCGATGTAGTTGAGGTCGTGCCCGGCCGCCTTCGCCAGCGGCCCGGTCTGGCCGAAGCCGGTCATGCGGCCATAGACCAGGGCCGGGTTGCGCGCATGGCAATCGGCCGGGCCCAGGCCCAGGCTTTCGGCGACGCCGGGGCGGAAGCCCTCGATCAGCACGTCGGCGCGGGCGATCAGCTTCAGCGCGGCATCGCGGCCGGCCGCGGCCTTGAGGTCCAGCGCCACCGAGCGCCGGCCGCGCGCGTTGACATCGTGCCGCCGGTCCATCGCCACCCCCAGGCCGCTGGGTTCGAGGCGGTCGATGCGCACCACGTCGGCGCCGAGGTCGGCCAGCAGCATGCCGCACATCGGGCCCGGGCCGATGCTGGCGAGCTCGACCACGCGAAGTCCGTTCAGGGGTCCCATGGCCGTGAGTGTGCACCAGCGCGAACCGTGATCGGCGCCGCGGTCGAAGGCCCGCCGAGGGCGATTCCGCTACAGTGCGCGGCGCGCCGACCGGCGCCTGCCAGGGCCCGCCCGATGTCCCCAAGTCACGACCCCGCCGACGCTGCGGGCGCAGATCCTGCTTCTTGCGCCGGGCACGCATCGCCGGCCGCCGCGGGTCGCCAGGCGTCGGCGCCTGGACTCAGCCGCCGCAGCCTGCTGCTTGCCCCCGCCACCCTTCTTGCCGCAAAGGTTTACGCCGTGGACCACCCCGCTCCTGCCCCCGCCCAGCCTGCGATCGACCTGGAGGAAGCGAGCGCCTCCAGCCTCGCCCAGGCGATGACCGAAGGTCGCCTGAGCGCGGAAGGCCTGGTCGAGGCCTACAGCGCGCGCATCGAGGCGATCGACCGCCGCGGCCCGCGCATCAACAGCATCATCGAGATGAACCCCGACGCGCCGGCGATCGCGCGCCAGCTCGACGCCGAGCGCCGGGCCGGCAAGCTGCGCGGTCCGCTGCACGGGCTGCCGGTGCTGCTGAAGGACAACATCGCCACCGGCGACCGCATGAGCACCAGCGGCGGCTCGCTCGCGCTGACCGGCGTGCGCGCGGTGCGCGACGCCCACCTTGTCAAGCGCCTGCGCGACGCCGGCGCGGTGATCCTCGCCAAGACCAACTTGAGTGAATGGGCCAACATCCGCTCGACCCGCTCGACCAGCGGCTGGAGCGGCCGCGGCGGCCTCACGCGCAACCCCTACGCGCTGGACCGCAGCACCAGCGGGTCGAGTGCCGGCACCGGCGCCGCGATCGCGGCCAGCCTGGCCGCGCTGGGCGTGGGCACCGAGACCGACGGTTCGATCGTCTCGCCCTCGTCGATCAACGGCCTGGTCGGCCTGAAACCGACCATCGGCCGCATCAGCCGCGACGGCGTGATCCCGATCGCGCACACCCAGGACACTGCCGGCCCGATGACGCGCACCGTCGCCGACGCGGCGCTGCTGTACGCCGCGATGGCCGGGCCCGACGCGGCCGACGCGGCCACCCTCGGAGCCGCTGCCAGCGCGGCGATGGGTGGCTTGCCCGCGGGCCCTGCGCTGCAAGGCGCGCGGCTGGGCGTGGCGCGGGCCTACTTCATCGGCTTCGACGAGGCCGACGCCGTGATCGAGCAGGCGATCGCGGTCTTGCGCGCGCAGGGCGCGGTGATCATCGACGACATCGGGCTGCCGCGCGGCGACTACGGCGACGCCGAGCTCAGCGTGCTGCTGTACGAGCTCAAGCACGACCTCGCGCTGTGGCTGAAGACCTTCGCGCCACAGGCGCCGGTGCAGACGCTGGCCGACGTCATCGCCTTCAACCTCGCCCACCGCGAGCGCGAGATGCCGTACTTCGCGCAGGAGCTGTTCGAGAAGGCGCAGGCGCTGGGCGGGCTCGACACCCCGGCCTACCGCGAGGCGCTGGCGCAATGCGGCCGTGGCGCGCGCGACCAGGGCCTGGACGCGGTGATTGCCAGGCACGAGCTCGACGCGGTGATCGCGCCCACCGGCGGACCGGCGTGGCTGATCGACCCGACCTGCGGCGACAACTTCCGCGGCGGCTTCTCGAAGCCGGCCGCGGTGGCCGGCTACCCGCACCTCACGGTGCCGGCCGGCTTCGTGCGCGGCCTGCCGCTGGGCTTGTCGTTCGTCGGCCCGGCGTTCAGCGAGGCGCGGCTGCTGGCGCTGGGTGCGGCCTTCGAGCAGGCCACGCAGCACCGCCGCGCGCCGACCTACCTGGCGCGCACCGTGCCCGTCTGAACGGGCTGCACGAAGGACCGCCACCGCATGCAAAGCCATCACCTGCCCGCCAGCGTCGCCAGCTGCCACTGGGGCTTCTTCGATGCGGCGCTGCCGCCGGTGCTGCGGGTGCGCAGCGGCGAGCGCGTGACCATCGACAGTGTCAGCGGCGGCCCCGACGTGCTGCCGCCGGCGGGCTTTCACGTGCCCCCCGAGCTGCTCGACATCCACGCCCGCAGCGAAAGGCCGATGCCCGGCCACATCCTGACCGGGCCGGTCCACGTCGAGGGCGCCGAACCCGGCGACACGCTGGAGGTGCGCATCCTGGCCGTGCGTCTGCGCCAGGACTGGGGCTACAACGTGATCCGTCCTCTGGCCGGCACGCTGCCCGGCGAGTTCGACGCCTACCGGCTGCTGAACATCCCGCTGGATGCCCAGCGAATGACCGCCCGCCTGCCCTGGGGCCTGGACCTGCCGCTGCACCCCTTCTTCGGCGTGCTCGGGGTGGCGCCGCCAGCGCACTGGGGCCGCATCTCGACGATCGCGCCGCGCGCCCATGGCGGCAACCTCGACAACAAGGAACTGCGCCCGGGCAGTTCGCTGCTGCTGCCAGTGCACGTGCCGGGGGCGCTGTTCTCCTGCGGCGACGGCCATGCCGCGCAGGGCGACGGCGAGGTCTGCACCACGGCCATCGAGACCGCGCTGCAGGGCGAGTTCGAACTCGTTGTGCACAAGGGCACCGGCCTGGCCTACCCGCGCGCGCAGACGCCGACCCACCTCATCACGATGGGCATGGACCCCGACCTCGACCAATGCCTGGCGATCGCGCTGCGCGAGATGATCGCGCTGCTCGGGGAGCACGGTCTCGCGCGAGACGATGCCTACACGCTGTGCAGCCTGGCGGTGGACTTCCGCGTCACGCAGACCGTCAACGGCCATCGCGGTGTGCACGCGATGCTGGCCCGCGCACTGCTGCGCTGATCGGTCCAAACCTCGCGCGCGGCGCGCCGGCCCGCCACCCGCGCTTGTTAGGGATGGGCCGGGCGCGATACCCGGTGGATGCTGCGCCCCTTCCACGCGGCCGGGCGCGCAACGGCACCCGCGGGGCCGACACCCGGCACGGACCCGCCAGCAACGCGAGGCAGCCCATGGCCAGTTCATCCCAGCGACATGTCATCCCCGGCAGCGAGAAGTCTCCCCTGCCGGGCGCCCGCGCCACCCGCGCAGCGCTGCCCGACGAGCGCTTCGAAGTCACCCTGCGCCTGCGCAGCCGCGGCGGCGCGCGCGCGCTGGCCGAAGGCGGCGCCCACGACGACCGTCCGCCCGGCACGCGCCGCTACCTCAGCCGCGAGGAGTACGAAGCCCAGCATGGCACCGCCGGCACCGACATCGACGCCGTCACCGCCTTCGCCAAGGCCCAGGGCCTGGCGGTGGTGCAGATTGACGCCGGCCGACGTAGCGTCGTGCTCTCGGGTGACGCCAAGGCCTTCGGCAAGGCCTTCGGCGTCACGCTGCAGGAGTTCGAGCACGACGCCGGCACCTACCGCGGCCGCGTCGGCTCGATCAGCGTGCCGGCCGAACTGGCCGACATCGTCGAGGGCGTGTTCGGCCTCGACAACCGCCCGCAGGCCACGCCGCACTTCCAGCGCGCCGCGCCTGCCGGCGGCCTGGCCGAGCGCGCCGCCGGCGGCTCGTTCACGCCGCCGCAGCTGGCCCGGCTCTACGACTTCCCGGCCGGGCTCGACGGCCATGGCCAGTGCATCGCCATCATCGAGCTCGGCGGCGGCTACAAGCCGGCCGACATCAAGGCCTATTTCAAGGCCCTGGGGCTGGCGCCGCCCAAGGTGATCGCGGTCAGCGTCGATGGTGGTCACAACCACCCCACCAACGCCAACAGCGCCGACGGCGAGGTCATGCTCGACATCGAGGTCGCTGCCGCAGTGGCGCCCAAGGCGGCCGTCGCCGTCTATTTCGCACCCAACACCGACCAGGGCTTCCTCGATGCGATCAGCACCGCGGTGCACGACAAGAAGCACAAGCCATCGGTGATCTCGATCAGCTGGGGCAGCGCCGAGGCCAACTGGACGGTGCAGGCGATGACCCAGTTCGACCAGGCCTTCCAGGCCGCCGCCGCGATCGGCGTGACGGTCTGCTGCGCGGCCGGCGACAACGGCTCCGCCGACGGCGTGACCGACGGCCACGCGCATGTCGATTTCCCGGCCTCCAGCCCCTTCGTGCTCGGCTGCGGCGGCACGCGGCTGACCGCCGGCAGCCATGGCATCGCCAGCGAAGTGGTCTGGAACGAAGGCAGCGACAGCGCCACCGGCGGCGGCGTCAGCGCGTTCTTCGGCCTGCCTGCGTACCAGGCTCATGCCAAGGTGCCCAAGGGGGCCGGCGGCAAGGCCGGCCGCGGCGTCCCCGACGTGGCCGGCGACGCCGACCCAGCCAGCGGCTACCAGGTTCGCGTCGATGGCCAGAACCTCGTCATCGGCGGCACCAGCGCGGTGGCCCCGCTGTGGGCCGGACTCGTCGCGCTGATGAACCAGAAGCTCGCGCAACCGGTAGGCTTCCTCAACCCGCTGCTCTACGGTTCGCTGGCCGGCAAGGGCCTGTTCAACGACGTCGTCAGCGGCAGCAACGGCGCCTTCGCCGCGCGCCACGGCTGGGACGCGTGCACCGGCTGGGGCAGCCCCAACGGCAGCAAGCTGCTGCAGGCGCTGGGCGGCTGAGCGAAGGCCCCCGAGCGCAGACGCGAGCGACAGGGCCGCCGTTCGCGTCGAGAATGCGGGCCCCGGCGCGCGACACCGGGTCTTCGCCGCGGGACCGCGACGATGCCGGCTGCGCGGCCGCCACACGCCCCGCCGACCATGCAGCTCCTCCGCCGTCTGCCCGCCTTCGCCATCAACGGCATCGCCGTGGCGCTGGGCATCGGGCTGATCCAGTTGCTGGTCGGCGCCTGGGCCGGGGCCCATGCGGCGCAGCTGGCTCTCAGCGGGGCCGTCTGCGCAAGCCTGGCCGACCTGCCGATCCCGGCCGTGCGCACCTGGCACCGGGTGTCGGCGGCGGCGGTGTTGAGCGTGATCGCGTCGGTGATCGTGGCGCTGCTCAAGCCGCACCCGATGGCGCTGGGCCTGGGCATCGCCGGCATCGTCTTCGTCTCGATGATGACCATGGCCTGGGGCCTGCGCGCCGGCGCGGTGTCGTTCGCACCGATTCTCTCGATCGTGTTCTCGATGGCTTCGCCGGCCGGGCGCGATGCCTTGGCCTCGATCGCCGGCTGGCACGCCGTCGGCGGCGCTGCCTACCTGGCCTGGTCGCTGCTGTGCGCCATTGCGCTCGCACGGCGCTACCGCCGGCTGGCGCTGGCCGAGGCTCTGGCGGCGACCGTGGCCCTGCTGCGCGCGCGGGCCGCCCTGATCACCACGCCCGAGGGCGACCCCGAGGCGCGCGGCGCGATGCGCGCCTGGGTGCTGGGCGAAGCTCTGCTGGCCGAGCGGCTGCAGAGCGCGCGCGACTTCGTCTTTGCCGGTGCCGCGGCGAACCCGCGCCAGGCGGCGATGCTGCTGCGCGCGATCGACCTGCGCGACGTGCTGCTGGCCAGCCGGCTCGACCTCGACCTGCTCGGGGACGACCCCGCCAGCCGCTGGCTGCTGGCGCAGACGGCCACCGCGCTGCGGCATGTGGCCGACGCGCTGGAGGCGGTGACGCAGGCGCTGATCGGCGGCAAGCCGCCCGCGCTCGGCGCCGCGTTCGACTTCGATGCGCTGTTCGCGGCGGCGCCGATTGCCGCCGAGGACCCGCGTGCGCGGCTGCTGCCGGCACTGGTGCTGCGGCTGCGCGTGCTGGAAGACATCGCCCGGCGCATCGGCGCGCCCCTGGCCGGCGCGGTCGAGCCCTTGCCGCTGACGCCGGCACAGCTGCAGCGCTTCGTCGCGCCCGAGGGCTGGCCGCTGAGCGCGCTGTGGGCGCAGTTGCGCTGGACCTCGCCGGTGGCGCGCCATGCGCTGCGCACGGCGCTGGCGCTGGGCAGCGCGTACTTCATCGGCCGCGCCCTGCCCTGGGCCTCGCATCCACACTGGCTGGTGCTCAGCGTGGCCGTGGTCCTGCGCGGCAACATCGAGCAGACGCTGTCGCGGCGCAACGCGCGGGTGCTGGGCACGCTGCTGGGCTGTGCCGTGGTGGTGGCGCTGTCGGGCCTGCGGTCGCCGGCGGCGCTGGCCCTGGTGTTCCTGCTCGCCGTGGGCACCGCGCATTCGTACGTCACGCGGCGCTACTGGCTCACCGCCACCGCAGCCACCGTGATGGCGCTGCTGCAGTCGCATGCGGTCGATCCCGCCGCCGGCTTCGCGGTGGCCGAGCGCGCGGCGGATACCGTGCTCGGCGCGATGCTGGCCTGGGGCTTCAGCTACGTGCTGCCGTCGTGGGAGCGCAAGAGCCTGCCGGCGGCGATCCACGCGACGCTCAAGGCGCTGGACGACTACGCCGTTCATGCGCTGCGCTGGCCGGCGGCCGACGCGGTCGAGCCACGGATGGCGCGCCGCCGCGCCTACGACTCGCTCGGCGCGCTGGCCGGCGCGCTGCAGCGCAGCCGCGCCGAGCCCAGGGGCGTGCAGGTGCCGGTGCAGGCGGTGGCCGCGCTGCTCGACGACGGCCAGCGGCTGATGGCCCATCTGTCGGTGGTGCGGCTGATCCTGGCAGGCAGCGGCGAAGGCCTCGACGCGGCGGCCACCGCGCAGGCGCTGACGCAGGCGCAGGTCGACCTGAAATCCAGCCTCGACACCCGGCAGGCCCCGATCGGCCCGGTGCCACCGCGGCAGATGCCCGATTCCGACGAACTGCGCGTGCTGCCGACCGAGGCGCCGAGCGAGGACCTGCAACCCTGGCTGCTGCGCCGCCTGCAAGGCCTGGCACGCGACGCCAGGCTGATCCGCGCCGCGGCGGCGGCGGCGCTCGAACCACTTGCCGACGAGGCATCGCCGCGACCGGACGCGCACCGCGCCTGAACGCCGCCCGGCCCGCGTCGGTTCGGCCCGTACCGTCTGGATGCGCATACAGTACCGGCTTTCCCCTTCCCTTGCGAACGACCGCCCATGCTGGCCGGCACCGAACTCAACCCGCAGCAGCGCCAGGCCGTCGAACATGCCGGCGGACCGTTGCTGGTCGTCGCCGGTGCCGGCAGCGGCAAGACGCTGACCCTGGCCGCGCGGATGGCGCGCCTGGTGCACAACGGCGCCGACCCGCAGCGCGTGCTGCTGCTGACCTTCTCGCGCCGTGCCGCCGCCGAAATGGCGCGCCGCGCCGGCCGCCTGCTGCACCAGGCACTGGGCCTGCCGACCGGCACGGCACCCCCCACGCTGCCCTGGTGCGGCACCTTCCACGGCGTGGCCGCGCAGTTGCTGCGCGACGAGGCGCCGCGCATCGGCCTGGCGCGCGGCTTCACCGTGCTCGACCGCGCCGACGCGCAGGACCTGCTGGCACTGACCCGGCAGTCGCTCGGCCTGGCCGACAGCCAGACCCGCTTTCCGCTCGCACCGACCTGCCTGGCAATCCACTCGCGTGCCCTCAACACGCATCTGCCGCTGGCCGAATTGCTGCACGACGAGTACCCCTGGTGCGAAGCCCATGGCGCCGAACTGCAACGCCTGTTCGCGGCCTATGCCGAGGCCAAGCGGCAGCAGCAGTCGCTGGACTTCGACGACCTGCTGCTGGCCTGGTGGCACCTGATGCACACGCCGGCTCTGGCCGCGCGCATCGGCGGCCGCTTCGACCATGTGCTGGTCGACGAGCTGCAGGACATCAACCGCCTGCAGGGCGACATCCTGCATGCGCTGGCGGCTCAGGGCTGCAAGCTCACCGCGGTAGGCGACGACGCGCAGAGCATCTACGCCTTCCGCGGCGCCGACCTGCGCCAGATCCTCGACTTCCCGCAGCGCTTCACACCGCCGGCGCAGGTGGTCACGCTGGAGTGCAACTACCGCAGCACGCCGCAGATCCTGGCCGCGTCCAACGCCGTCATCGGGCTGGCCGACGAGCGCCTGCCCAAGCAGCTGTGGACCGATCGGGCCGCGGGCTGTCCGCCGCGCCTGATCGTGGTCGACGACGAGGCGGCGCAGGCCCGCGGCGTCGCCGACGCCGTGCTTGCGCAGCGCGAAACCGGGCTGGCGCTCAAGCGCCAGGCCGTGCTGTTCCGCACCGCGCAGCACAGCGCCGCGCTCGAACTCGAGCTGGTGCGCCGCGGCATCCCGTTCGTCAAGTACGGCGGCCTGCGCTTCCTCGAATCGGCGCACGTGAAGGACGCGATGGCGGTGCTGCGCTGGGCCGACAACCCGGCCTCGACGCTGGCCGCCTTGCGCTGCGCTCGCCTGGTGCCGGGCATGGGGCCGGCGAGCGTGCGCCGCCTGCTCGATCATCAGCGCGACCAAGCCGGCGATCTCGCGTCGTTCAAGCCGCCGCCCGCAGCCGCCGCAGCCTGGGTTGCGCTGGTCGCCTTGATGGCGCATCTGCGCAGCGAGCAGGCGCGCTGGCCCGACGACCTGCGGCGCGTGATCGCCTGGCTGGCGCCGCACCTGGAGCGCCTGCACGCCGACGCCCGCGTGCGCGTGGCCGACCTCGAGCAGCTGGCACAGATCGCGGCCGGCCATGCCAGCCGCGAGCGCTTCGTCACCGAGCTCGCGCTCGACCCGCCGCAGGCCAGCAGCGACGAGGCCGGACCACCGCACCGCGACGAGGACTACCTGATCCTCTCGACCATCCACTCGGCCAAGGGCCAGGAGTGGAGCGCGGTGCATGTGCTCAACGTCGTCGACGGCTGCCTGCCTGCCGACATGGCCACCGGCCGCAACGCCGAGATCGAGGAAGAACGGCGCCTGCTCTACGTCGCGATGACGCGGGCCCGCGACGCGCTCAGCCTGTGGGTGCCGCAGCGCTTCTACGTCACCCAGCAGCGCGCGTTCGGCGACCGCCACCTCTACGCGCTGCGATCGCGCTTCATCCCCGACGCGTTGCTGCCGCACTTCGAGTGCGTGAAGCCGGTCGCGGCGGGCATCGCCACCGACGGTTCGGCCACCGATGACGAACCCGGACTGCTGCTCGACCTGGCCGCGGCGCTGCGCGGCCCGGCGTTCACTCCAGCACCAGGCGCGGGAAGTAGAACGACACCGTCCAGTTCGGAAGATCGACGATCTCGCTGATGCGCAGGTCGCCGCAGACGCTGCACAGCATGTAGGCCTGCACCGCCGGCATCGCGTGGCGCGCCGACAGCAGCTCGATCATGCCGCGCACCGCGGCACGGGCGGCTTCCATCAGGTCGGGACCGATGCCGGTCGTCACCTCGTAGCCCTTGGCATCGAGGTGCCGCGTCACCGGGCCCGGCGTGACGAAGCGCGGGAAGGCCTGCGGCGTGTTCTTGACCAGGTCGAACCGCAGCGCCACGCTCATCGGGCTCTCGATCGCGGTGCCGCAGACCTCGCCGTCGCCCTGCGCGGCGTGGGTGTCGCCGACCGAGAACAGCGCGCCACTCACTTCGACCGGCAGGTAGAGCTCGGTGCCGGCGGCGATGTCGCGCACGTCCATGTTGCCGCCCACGCGCCGCGGCGGCACGATGCTGTGCAGCCCGGGCGCCGCCGGCGCGACACCGATGGTGCCGGTGAAAGGCTTCAGCGGCACCCGGCCCCAGGCGCCGAACAACGCCGGCGCCAGCGTGCCCGGGTCGTAGGACCAGAGCTGCAGCGCCGGCTCCTTGAACGCGTCAGCCAGCAGGCCGAAGCCCGGGATGTTGGCGGTCCAGCCCCAGCCGGAGGGCTTGAACGAGAGCAGCGTGACCTTGAGCAGGTCGCCCGGCTCGGCGCCGTCGATGTACACCGGGCCGGTGACCGGATTGATGCGGCCGAAGTCGAGCCGCCCGACGTCGTCGACGGTCGAGCCCGGCGACAACTGGCCGCCGGACGCGTCGACGACGTCGAATTCGACCGCGTCGCCCGGCGCGACATGCAGCACCGGCGGCAGCGCGTTGTTCCAGCCATGGTGGCTCTGCGCGTGGTGGATGGTGTGGCGCGGGCAACCGCAAGTGGCGTTGTGGACGTGCGGCGTGGCTGGGGTCTGCGTCATGTCGATATTGAAGCGGGCGAAGGGCACGCCATCGTACTTGCGACGGCGGGACTAGAGTGCGGGACGCGAGGCCATTGCCGGCCCGGCCGACAAAGCGAAGGAGACCCCATGTCCGTGACCACCCGCATCAACCGCATCGCGATCGGCGACAGCCTGCGCCGCAGCGCGGTACGCCGCCCCGACAAGGTCGCGCTGGTCGAGGGCGACCGCCGGCTCAGCTACCGCCAGCTCGACGCCCAGGTGAACCGCTTCGCCAACTACCTGTTGGGCCTCGGCCTGGCCAAGGGCCAGGCGGTGGCGACGCTCTGCCTGAACTCGTCCGAGCTCGTCATCGCCGCCTACGGCATCGCGAAGGCCGGCCTGGTCTGGGTGCCGATCAACGCCCAGATTCACGGCGAGGCGCTGCGCTACATCCTCGAGCAGGTCGAGGCCCGGCTGGTGATCGCCGACGACGAGCTGCTGCCACGCACCATGGCCGACATCACGCGCTGTGCCCGCGGCTGCTGGTCATCCCGACCACCGGCACGGCCCCTGCGGAAGGCCGCCAGGACGCGCTGTTCGCCTCGGCACTCGCAGACCAGTCCGAAGCCGAACCCGAGGTCGACATCGATGGCACCGACCTGGCGCAGATCATGTACACGAGCGGCACGACCGCGCGCCAGAAGGGCGTGATGGTCAGCCACCAGGCGGTGTACATCGCGTCGCTGGCCAACGTCATCGAGGCCGACATCCGGCGCGACGACGTGCTGGCCGCGGTGATGCCGATCTTCCACTGCGCCCAGCACACGCTGCTGGCCACCGCACTGGGCAACAACGGCACGGTCGTGATCGTGCGGCGCTTCGACCCCGAGTCGTTCATGCGCCTGGTGGCCGCGCACCGCATCAGCTGGGTGTTCATGCTGCCGATGATGTACCGCATGCTGCTGGACCATCCCCAACGGCGCAGCTTCGAACTGGGCTCGCTGCGCTACTGCATGTACGGCATGGCGCCGATCGACCGCGCCACGCTGACGCGGCTGATGGACGAGCTGTGCCCGAGTTTCTCGCTGGGCAGCGGCCAGACCGAGGCCTACCCGGCCGCCTGCGTCTTCAAGCCCGAGTTCCAGTTGAGCAAGTCCGGACCCTACTGGGGCGAGCCTTCGTTGATCGACGACATGGCCATCATGGACGACCAAGGCCGCCTGCTGCCGCAGGGACAGGTGGGCGAGCTGGTGATGCGCGGCCCCAACGTGATGCTGGGCTACTTCAAGGATCCGGCTGCCAGCGCGGAGGCCAGCCGCTTCGGCTGGCACCACACCGGCGACCTGTGCTACTTCGACCCCGACGGGCTGCTGGTGTTCGTCGACCGCAAGAAGGACATGATCAAGACCGGCGGCGAGAACGTCGCGTCGATCACCGTCGAGACGGCCCTGCTGGGCCATCCGGCGGTGGCCAACGTGGTGGCAGTCGGCCTGCCGCACAGGCATTGGATCGAGGCGGTCACGGCCTTCGTCCTCCTCAAGCCCGGTGCCGCCGCGGACGAGCCGGCCCTGATCGACCATTGCAAGCTGCACCTGAGCCGCCACGAGGTGCCCAAGCGCATCGTCTTTCTCGATCAGATGCCGGCCACCGCCACCGGCAAGGTCCAGAAGAACGTGCTGCGCGAACGCTTCCGCTCGCTGTACGCCGACGCGACGGCCTGACCGGTCCGGCCCCCGCGGCCCGCGGCCCGCAAGTCAACGCCGCCGGGGTTCGCCGGGCGGCTGGCCCGGCGCGCGCGGCCGCTGCGATGGCTTGCGCGAGTTCAGGGCCTGGCAAGCGCGGCGATAGTCCTCCAGCGTCCTTTGCGCCCGCCCCAGCACCGTCTCCGCCGGGTAGCCCTGGGGCCCCAGGGTGCCGAACTTCTGCCCGGTCAGCAACTCCATTCCGTCGCCGGCAAGGTCGGCGGTGTAGATGTGGAAGCGGCCCTGCGAGACCGCCTCGACCAGGCGCGGGGCCAGCATCAGGTGGCGGCGATTGCGGTGCGGCATCAGCACCCCCTGCCGACCATCCAGGCCCAGCAGTTCGCAGCTGCGGAAATAGCCTTCGATCTTCTCGTTGATGGCGCCCACCGGCAGCATCTCGCCGTGCTGGTTGACCGCGCCCGTCACGGCGATCGCCTGCCTGAGCGGCAGCCCGGAGAGGCTGGAGAGCAAGGCGTAGAACTCCGCGCACGACGCCGAGTCGCCCTCGACGCCGATGTATTCCTGCTCGAACACCACGGCGGCATTGAGCGCCAGTGGCGCGATATGTGCGAACAGCCCCGACAGATAGCTCTGCAGGATCAGCACGCCCTTGTCGTGGAGGGGGCCGGACAACTCGACCTCGCGCTCGATGTTGAGCAGTCCCTCCTCGCCGGCGTGGGTCGACGCGGTCACCCGCACCGGAAAGCCGAACTGGTAGTCGCCGAGATCGAGGATCGTCAGGCCGTTCACCTGTCCGACCCTTTCACCGGTGATCTCGAGCAGACGCTCACCGTCGACGATCGACTCCTGGAGGCGCTGCTCGGGGTAATCGTGGCGGTGAATGCGGGCCTGGATCGCGGCCTGCACGTCCATCGTGTCGACCAGGGCCGCGCCGCGGGCGCGTGCCATCGCCGCGCTTTCCATCACCAGCGCCTCGGAGTGGGCAAAGATCGCGCTCTGTCGCATCTGGTCCTGCGCCTCGCGGTGCGTCTGCTCGATCAGCACCGACACCGCCGGCGCCGAGAAATGCGGCAACCCCGTCCTGCGGCAGGTGTGGGCGACGAAGATCGCGGTCGCCTTGCGCGAGTCTGCCGTGGCGTCGAAGCTCTCGGCGAAATCGACCTTGCAGCGAAAGCGCCGCGCGAACTCGGGGTCGCCTTCCTGCAAGACATAGTAGTCCTCGACCGAGGTGATCAAGACGATCTTCACCTCGACGTCGACCGGCTCGGGCTGCAGCGAGACCGCACTGATGGGCGCGTAGACCATCCCCGGCTCCTCGATCTGCAGCCTGCCGCTGCGCAGGAATCGACGCAGCTTTTCCGCCACCTGCTCGTCGGCAAGCAGGTCGCGCAGATGCAGCAGCAGGAAGCCGCCATGGGCCTTGAGCAGGCTGCCCGCGCGTATGCGTGAGAAGTCGGTCACCAGCACGTCGTTTTCCGACTCGTACTCGATGCTGCCGAACAGCGAACGGAACAGCGGGTTGTCGTCGACGATCACCGGTGCGCCTTCGCGGCCGTGGTTGTCGACCACCACGTTGACGCGCAGACGCGAAACGAGCTCGGCCAGCGATGCGACACGCAGTTCTTCCTGCTCGTCGCCGGGCTGGAACAATTCCAGGTTCTCGAGCACGTCGTGCTGCACTTGTTCGAAGTAGTGGCCGAGCTTGACCGAATCCTTGATCTGCTTTCGCAGCCTGTTGCGTATCTCCTGCAGTTCACGCTCGAGCAAGGGTTTGATCATCTGGCGCCGCAGCGCCGCCAGCTTCTCCTTCATCACCAGTTCCCTGGCGCGCGTCTTCTCCAGAAAGCGGCTGATCTCGATCCGCAGCGCACCCTCGGCGGCATCGGCCTCTGCGCGCTGCTCCCGGGTCAGCGTCAAGGCCTTGCCCGCGGTCATCGGCTCGCCCTTCTCGTCGCGCTGGGTGAAGACCATGCGCCCCTGGTCCCGCATCAGTCCGAAGCTGCGTGCCTCGGCATAGGCGCTCAACTCGGCATAGGCCTGATCCTCCTCCGCCTTGTAGGCGCTCTCGATGCGCTCGCGTTCGGCCTTCACGTCCGGCGCCAGCAGCCGCTTGGGAATCTCGGTCTGCAACGTCTTGGCAAATTCCGCCATCGACTGGCGCAGCAGCCGCCCCTCGCCGGCCGGCAAGCGCAGAGCGCGCGGATGCTCCGGCTCCTCGAAGTTGTGCAGATAACAGAGGTCGGGAGGAACCGGCCGCTTGGCCGCCTCGCTGGACATCAGTTGGCTCATCAGCGAGGTCCGCCCGCTTCCGACCTCGCCCAGCACGAACAGGTTGTAGTCCGGCTGGTCCATCTGCAGACCGAAGCGGGCGGCTTGCTCGGCACGCTCCTGTCCTATCCAGGGCAGCGGCAGTTGCAGCAACTCGGAGGTGTCGCTGAAACCCAGCGTCGCGGGATCGACGCTGAGACGCAACTCGGCCGGGGACACTTCGACGATGGTCATGGACGCACTCGCTGCTTCGCCGATTTCATTGTGCGCCGTGCGGAGGCGGAATTCAGGGTTCCCGAGTGACCGGACCCGTGGGACGGTGAAACGGCGTTGCCGGCCTCGCCATCGCTGCTAGGCTTGGCGGATCGACATCGCTGCGAGGATCCCATGGAGTACACCCGTCTCGGCAATACCGGCCTCAGCGTCTCGCGGATCTGCCTCGGCTGCATGACCTATGGCGAGCCGGAGCGTGGCGCACATCCCTGGACACTGGACGAGGCGGCCAGCCGCCCGCTGATCCGGCAGGCCGTCGATCTCGGCATCAACTTCTTCGACACCGCCAACGCGTATTCCGACGGCTCGTCCGAGGAGATCGTCGGCCGCGCCCTGCGTGACTTCGCGCGGCGCGAGGAGATCGTCGTCGCGACCAAGGTCCGCTTCGCCTCGCGCCGCGCGCCGAACGTCGGCGGGCTGTCGCGCAAGGCCATCTTCCACGAGATCGACGCCAGCCTGCGGCGCCTGGGCATGGACCATGTGGACCTGTACCAGATCCATCGCTGGGACCCGCACACGCCGATCGAGGAGACCATGGAAGCCCTGCACGACGTCGTCAAGGCCGGCAAGGCGCGCTACATCGGCGCATCGTCGATGTTCGCCTGGCAGTTCGCGAAGGCGCAGCAGGTGGCCGAGCGGCATGGCTGGACACGCTTCGTCAGCATGCAGCCCGAACTGAGCCTGCTCTACCGCGAGGAAGAGCGCGAGATGCTGCCGCTGTGCCGCGACCAGGGCGTCGGCGTGATCCCGTGGAGCCCGCTCGCGCGCGGGCGCCTGGCCCGGCCCTGGGGCGAGCAGACACCACGCATTGCCTCCGACAAGTTCGGCGCGACATTGTTCGCGAAGACCGAAGAGAACGACCGCCAGGTCGCCGAGGCTCTCGCAGGCGTGGCGTCGCAGCGCGGCGTACCGCGGGCGCAGGTGGCGCTGGCCTGGCTGCTGCGCAAGCCGGGCGTCACCGCACCGATCGTCGGCGCGTCCAGGCCTGGCCACTTCGACGACGCTGTCGCGGCCCTTGCGCTCGAACTCGGCAATGAGGAGCTCGCGGCGCTGGAGGCGCCCTACCTGCCGCACGCGGTCGTGGGCTTCGAATGAGCGGCGGGTGCAGGGAGCGCTCGGCGATGCCTGGCGCGAAGAACCGTGCGACGCCGGCCAGCGAAAACGTCCCCAGGAGGCGATGGGGAGCGTGACGCGATGAAGGCTTTGGTCGGGTGAAGGGATTCGTCGGCTCGCCTGCGACCTGCCGAGGCGCAGCCGCCCGTCAGCGCAAGGAGCCGGGCACGGTCGCCATCACCTCGGTCGACGCGAAGCCATCGGACGCGATCGCCTCCCGGCCGAAATCGTAGTCGGGTACGAGCTTGTCGACCAGCGCGCGGCGCGCTTCGGCGGCCGCAGCGTCGGCGCGCGCGTCGCGTCCGCCCGCCGCTGGCGCCGGAGCTGGCGCGGCGCCCCGCAACGGCGGCCGCGCCGCCAGCTCGGCCTGGAGCTGGGCGATCTGGCGCTTGACCTGACTGGCGCGCTCGGCCTCGGTCTGGCGGGCCGCCTTGTGATGCGCCTGCAGCGCGTCGATCTTGCGCTTGTGGAACCACGCGCTGACGAGCCAGCCGCTGGCGAGCGCCACCAGGGCAGGAAGGATCCAGAGCAGTGTGGGTGTCATGGAGGCGCGGGCGCAGTCTGAGTCCTCCAGTCATCGGCACGGGCCTGGTGATCTTGAGCCGAACGAGCACCGAGCGTTGGCTGGCGATCCCGAACGCGGCGGATTCGCTGGCCCTCGCGGCCGAGGTCGGACCGGGGCGGCTCTTGCCCCCGCAAGTACCGAAGAGATCCGTCGTCCTCGCCCGCGGTGACCGCAAACGGCGCGGGACCGGGCGCACGACGGCTGGAACGGAACGATGCGACCGGGGCTGCGGCGCAGGCTCTCCGCCTTCGATGCCTGACCGAGAAAGGGCTTCTTGAACACCTGAGCGCATGACGGACGGCGATGCGTCGAGTGCGCCTGCCGGCACGTCGGCGGCGAACAGCCGCGTTGCTCTCAACAGCGCTCGCCGCGCAGGACATCAGCAGTTGCGGGTTTTCGCTCCCCTCAATCCGGGGGATGCAAAACTGGGCACGCGCCGGGAATCTGCGCTGGGGCTTGCCGAATGCGAGGAACTGTGCAACATGAGCTTGTCGCCCATTTGACCGTTGACCGCTGGTGGGCGCGGCACTGAACTTCTCAACCCATGGAGAACGACCCCAATGAGTCCGAAGCAAGAGTATCCATCGTCTCATGTGGCAGACAGATTGCGCCGGTTCGTGTTCGCGCTGGTCATGGCGGGAGCGGCGACATTGGCGACGGCCGCACCGCCCGCTGCACCGGGCAACAGCGCCTTCCTCGCCCTGGGTGACAGCGTCGTCTTCGGTTACATCACGCAGGACGGTCACGCATACGTCAACCCTGACAATTTCGTCGGCTATCCGGACTACGTTGGTCGCGATTTGGGGGTACGAACGGCCAATGCTTCTTGCCCGGGAGAGACGACCAGCGGATTCATTTCGCCGACCGGTGCCGACAATGGATGCCGACCTTTCAAGGCCAACTTCCCCCTTCACGCCGGGTCCGCCTCGACGCAGCTCGACTTTGCGACGAACTTCCTCTCGACGCATAAGCACACCAGGCTGGTGACCATCGGCCTCGGGGCGAATGACGCCTTTCTGCTGCAGAACGCCTGCGGTGGCGACCCCACATGCATTCAGAACGGGCTCCCCGCAGTGTTGGGCACGATCTACTCGAACATGAACACCATCCTCGGCAATCTGCATGCGACCGGCTTCAGGGGTGTCCTCATGGTGGTCAACTACTACTCGCTGGACTACACCGATCCACTGCAAACCGGCTTCACCATCGCAATCAACCAGACCCTCGCCGCCGCTGCGGCGGCAAACGGTGCAGTGGTCGCCGACGCCTTCTCGGCGTTCCAGGCAGCTGCGACCCCGGCCGGGGGAAAGACCTGCGTGGCGGGGCTGCTCAACGCGAATCCGCAGAACCAGACCCTGTGTGATGTCCACCCCAGCCAGTCCGGTCAACGGCTCCTCGCGAGAATTGTCGAGTCGACATACGCCCAAGCCAGGAAGCGAGACGACTGACGGGCCGACGAGGGCGGTGAATCCGCTCTGCTTCGAAGGGCTCGATCTCTGCGAGGCGGTGGGTTCGACTGCAGGAGTTGCAGCGGCGTCGTGCACGCCATGACCTGCTCCCCGCCAGCCGCGCCGATCTGAGGTGGCAGGAGTTCGCCGACCAGGGGATCCACGCCAGACGCCTCAATTCCGTTGCCGGCCGGCCAGAAGGCCGAACGGGTCAGCCCCATGCGGAAGCTGACCCGTTGATTTCATTGGTCGGGGTGAAAGGATTCGAACCTTCGACCCACTGGTCCCAAACCAGTTGCGCTACCAGGCTGCGCTACACCCCGAGCGATCGATTGTACCGGCCGGCCCCTTGCGTCCGGGCAGGTCCGGCACCGCCTCAACGCGCCGAAGGCGCCGGCAGCTGCAGCTGCCGCGCGACCGCCAGGCATTGCTGGATATGCTGCTCGCAGACATAGCGCAAGGCCGTGAACGTGAGCGCTGCCGAGACCGCCTGGCCGGCGATCGGCACGAACTTGGCAGCCTGCTGCGCGGTCAGCCGAACACCGACCAGCTGCACCACGCGCAGCACCAGTTCGCGCGTGATCACGCGGCCCACGAGCATGCCGCCGCCCGCGCTGATCGCCTTGTAGACGACGATCCGGCGGTCGGGCGCCAGGCGTTCGATCTGCGCCGGCGTGAGGCCGAACTCGCTGCTGATCTGCGGCAGCAGCCTGACCAGCACGCCGATATCGGTGAGCCAGTCGATGCCGGGCACCGGCACGATCGCGACGCCGGCGGCCAGCAGCGCGCGCCGCACCACCTTCTTGCGACAGCGCGCGGCGACAGCCTGCAGGTCGTCGGCTTCGCCGGGGACGACCTCCCACTCGACGGCGATCGCTTCGCTCATTTCAGCGGCCCGCCTGCGACGAGGATGCCGTCTTCGTCCGCGTACAGCCAGTCGCCCGGCCGCACCCACACGCCCTGGACCTGCAGCGGCAGGTCGCGCTCGCCCTGGTTGCGCTTGACGGTGGGCAGCGGCACGCAGGCCAGCGCGCGGATGCCGAGATCGCAGGCGGCCAGCTCGGCAACGTCGCGCACGCAGCCGTCGATGACGACGCCGGCCCAGCCGTTGCGCGCCGCTGCCGCGGCCAGATTGCCGCCGAGCAGCGCCCGGCGCAGCGAGCTGCCGCCGTCGACGACGAGCACCTGGGCGACGCGGCCCTGCGCGCTGTCCACCACCCCGCTCGAATCGACCGCGGCCCTGACCAGCGAGTTGTCCTCGTGGCACTTGACCGTGCGCACGGGGCCGCTGAAGCGCCGCCGGCCGCCGTAGTCGCGGAACACCGGCGGCAGCACGCGCAGGCCGGGGTCGGCACCATGGGCATCGCAGAGGTCGCAGGTCGCGAAATCGGTCATCTTGCTTCCTTCGTCGCTGGCCGGCCGGAAAGGTTCAACGTCGGGCCAGCGCTGCTTGGCGGATCGCACCCAGCGTGGTCCGGCTGGTGCTGACGTCGGCATCGAGCTTCAGGTGCAGGAGGGTCGGCGTGCCGGCTTCGATCGCGCGCTGCAGCGCCGGCTCGAAATCGGCCGTGCGCTCGATGCGCTCGGCGCGCCAGCCGTAGGCGCGGGCCAGCGCCGCGAAGTCGGGGTTGAAGAGGTCGCTGCCGCTGACCCGGCCCGGGTACTCGCGCTCCTGGTGCATGCGGATCGTGCCGTAGGTTCCGTTGTCGACGACGATGCTGATCAGCTTCTTCGCGCCATGGCCGGTGGCGGTGGCCAGTTCCTGCCCGGTCATCAGGAAGTCGCCGTCGCCGGCCAGGTTGACGATCCAGCGCTGCGGCTGCAGCAGCGCCGCGGCGACCGCGGCGGGCAGGCCGTAGCCCATCGCGCCCGAGCTCGGAGCAAGCTGGGTGCGGCCGTGGTGCTGCAGCCCCGGGTGGCGGCAGTAGCGGTGCAGCCAGCCGGCGAAGTTGCCGGCGCCGTTGGCGTAGAGCGTGTCTTCGGGCAGCAGCCGTTGCAGGGTCTCGACGACGACGGCCATGTCCAGCGGCTCGACCACCGGGGCGACCAGGTTGGCCTCGTAGTCGGCGCGCGCCGCGGCCGCCTGCCCGGCCCAGGCCAATTCGGCCGGCGCGGCCAGTGTCTCGAGTGCCTTGGCGGCGCAGGCCGTCGACGCCTGCAGCATCAGGTCGGCGGCATAGACGCGGCCCAGTTCCTCGGCGCCGGGGTGGATGTGAACCAGCTTCTGCGCCGGACGCGGCGCCTGCAGCAGCGTGTAGCCACCGGTGGTCATCTCGCCCAGCCGAACGCCGAGCGCGATCACGAGGTCGGCGCTGCCGATGCGCGCCGCCAGCCGCGGGTTGACGCCGATGCCGACGTCGCCGGCATACAGCGGATGGCGGTTGTCGAAGGTGTCCTGGAAGCGCCAGGCGCAGGCCACCGGCAGCTGCCAGTTCTCGGCGAAGCGCTGCAGCGCGGCGGCGGATTCGGCATCCCACCCCGAGCCGCCGGCGATGACGATCGGGCGCCTTGCGGCCAGCAGCAGCGTGCGCAGTTCGCGCAGCGCGCCGGGCGCCGGCCAGGCGCGCACCGGCTCCACCCGCGGCAGCACCGGGGCGGCGGTGGACATGGTCAGCATGTCCTCGGGCAGGGCCAGCACCACCGGGCCGGGGCGGCCCTGCATCGCGGTACGGAAGGCACGCGCCACGTACTCGGGCAGGCGGTCGGCGCTGCTGACCTCGGCCGCCCATTTGGCCAGGCCCAGCGTGCCGGGGCCGAACATCTGCCGGTAGTCGATCTCCTGGAACGCCTCGCGGTCGCGCTGGTCGGACGCCACCTGGCCGACGAACAGGATCATCGGCGTCGAGTCCTGGAACGCGGTGTGGACACCGATGCTGGCGTTGGTCGCGCCCGGGCCGCGGGTGACGAAACAGATGCCCGGCCGGCCGCTCAGCTTGCCCGCGGCCTCGGCCATGAAGGCCGCCCCGCCTTCCTGGCGGCAGGCGACGAAGCGGATGCGATCCCGGTGCTCGTGGAAGCCGTCGAGCACGGCAAGGTAGCTCTCGCCGGGCACGCCGAAGCAGGTGCCCACGCCCTGCACTACCAGCGCCTCGACGAGCGCATGCCCGGCCAGCCTCGACGGCGACGAAGCGGCGCTGGGCACAGCGGTGGATTCGACCATGGCCGCACTGTAGCCCGAGTGGCCCGAGTGGCCCGAGTGGCCCGAGCGGCAGGGGCCGCGCGGGCGCCCGATGGACCCGATGGCCCGTCTCAACGGTCGCGGCAGATGTCTCCCGGGACGGCACCCGAGCTGGTGCTTGCGCTGTGCGCCAGCAGATCCTGCCCAAGGCGCCACAGGGCGCAGGTGCTCCACGGCGCGGCGAGCCAGCGCTCGCGCCCGTTGGCGTCGGGCCCGCCGAGCGCGAGCCAGCCGGCATAGGCGCCGCGCACGCCGACGAGCCAGTTCCGGTCGCCCGGCTCGATGCGCGCGAACTGCGAAAGGCTGGCAATCGGCGCCGGCGGGTTGTCGGCCAGGCGCGCCAGGGCGCCGCTCTCGGGCTGCTCGTAGACCGCCACCAGCACCTGCTCGCGTGGTGTGGCCGGCGCATCGCCAGACGCATCGCCGGCCGACGCCGGGTTGCCGCGCGAGATCGCGAAGCAATGCCCGGCGCCCTCGAACATCTCGTTGCGGAAGCCGGGCTGCGGCTGCCAGCCCAGGGTCAGCCGCCGGCAGGTCGAGCCCTCGGCCGCGTGCGCCAGCGGCACGAAGCCGGCGTCGCGCGCAGCCGTCGGCAGGCGCTCCGCCGAGGGCCCCAGCACGCGCCAATGCTGGCCGCCGACGTCCAGCACGCGGCCGCCCGCTTCGCGCCAGCTCGGCACCACCGCCACCCGTGCATCGCCCGCCGTGCGGCGCAGCTGCGCCACCGCCTGCGCATCGGTGACCACGGCCCGCGTCTGGCTCTGAACGATGTGGCTGCGGTCGGCCTCGACGCGCTCCCAGTCGATCTCCTGCAGCGTCACCGAGGGCACCTCGACGCGCTCGCCCTGCGCGCTGTAGGCGAAGTAGCGCAGCCCGGCATCGAAGATCACGCCGGGATCGAGGTAGAGCGGGATCGAGATCAGGCTCTGGCCGAAGATGCATTGCCGGCGGGCGACGTCGTAACTCGCGTCGAGCAGCAGGATCGCGCTGTCGCCGACACCGTCGAAGCGCGGCACGAACACCGCGCGCCGCGGGCGCGGATCGTCGGCGCGGCCGGCCGCCACCAGCAGCCGGCCGGGCAAGGCCGCGACCTGCTCGTGCTCGCCGGCGCCCGGCGCGCACGCCACGTCGAGGACCGCGGGCGCGGCGAAGGCGGTCTGGACGGTCGGCCGCGGACCGGCTTGCCAGACTGCAGACGTCAACAACTGGCGCAGCTTGCCGTTGACCGGCGGCTCGGCCTGCGCCGCCACCCCGCTGAGAAAGGCATCCTGCCGGTGCACCGGCGGGATCCAGTCCAGGACCTCGAGCAACCACTCCGAGATGCGCGCCATCACCGTGCCCTGTCCGCTGCGCGCCAGGTCGATCAGCTCGGCGGCGCGCAGCAGCGATTGCAGCGGCACCGCGGCCGCGCCGACGCCCGGGTAGTCGGGCGTGAGCGGCGCGCGGTTGGCACGGTTGCCGGCATCGAACAGCAGTTCGGCGCGCTGCGTGACAGGGGCCTGGATCAGGATCGAGAACAGCGCCGAGGGTGCCAGCAGCAGCGTCAGCCCGCCCAGCAGCAGCCAGTTGCGGCGCGAACGTCCGGCACGGCGTTCGCGGTCCTGCAGGCGCTTGCTGGACAGCGCGAAGAACTCGTCGAGCTGCGGCTCGATCCGCGCCAGGCGCGGGCCGTCGCGGTCGATCTGCAGGAAGCGCGACCAGGTCGCGCGCTGCTCCGGCTGGCCCAACCGGCTCGCGAAGTCGGTCTCTCGCAGGGGGCGCATCTCGCCGGTCTCGAGCAGGAAGTCCTCGCTGCGCTGGCTGCCGACCCAGGCCGCGCACTTGCGCAGCACGACCACGTATTCGTCGAAGCGCTCGGACTCCAGGTCGATGAGCTGACGAAAGCGCGACCAGCCGCGGATGAACGACTCGTGCGAGACCTTCAACGTGACACGTGCCGGGTCTTCATCGTCCCAGAACAGGTAGTCGACCGAACCCAGGAAACCTTCGGCCAGAAGCGCCCGCAGGTCGATGTGGGTCTTGCCGTCGCCCAGCAGGCGGGCGGCGGCATCGACGCCGATGCGCTGCTGCGAATACAGGCCCGTGTTCGGGTCCTTGAAGGCGAGGTGGCGGAACAGCGCGTCGAGCTGCGCCCGCTGCGGCGCGTCGTGCCAGCGGTAGATCGCCTCGGGCCAGTTCTCGACGCAGGCGCGCAGGGTGTTGGTGCGCTCGTCCAGCGGCTGCTCGTCGCCCGGCGTGCGGCCGCCGGCGACCGCGCGCACGAGGTCGATCGCGGTCACCTGCGCGGGCACCGGCACGTCGACCTCCTCGCGCTCCAGCGCCGCCTGCCACAGCCGGGCCAGCAGGTGTTGCAGCAGCGGCAGGTGATCGGGGTCGTGGGTGATCGACCTGACGTCGCGCAGCAAGCGCTCGATGACCGCGTCCTCGAAGACGACCGATGCCGGCAACGCACTGGCGACCGGGCCGCCTTGCAGGCTGCGCGCAACCAGGCGCAGGAAGCGCTGCGCGGGGCCGGTGATGGCTTCACGCAGCTCGGCGTCGTCCAGGCGCCGGATCAGGTACGAGGACTTGTTGATCGCGTCGGGAAGTTCGAGGAACGAGGCGCAGTCGTTGAGGTGCTCGCTGCGCATCGTGAGCACGACATGGCAGCGCGGGTGCGGGTTGAAGAAATGGTCGAGCACGCGCTCGACGAGCAGCGAGGCGTCCTCGACGCCGGCGTTGGTGGGATGGAATATTTCCTCGAACTGGTCGAGCACGAACAGCACCCGCGCGTCGGCCGGGTCGGGGCCGGGCGGCACCGCGAGTTCGCCGGCGTAGGCGTCGAGCAGGCGCGCGAAGCCGGCCTCCTGGCGAAAGACCTCGGCAATCGCCTGCAGCCGTTCGGCGTCGGCCCCTTCGCTGCCGCGCGACCGCAGCAGGCCGGCGAAGCGGCGCGCCAGCCGGGTGATCGGCGAGTGCCGGCGCGCCGCGCTGTCGGCAGCGCTGACATTGGTGCCCGGGGTGCAGGTCATCGGCAGCCAGAGGTCGCCGGCACCAGGGATGCCGAAGCTGCGCAGCGAGGGCACCACGCCGGCATGGATCAGGCTGCTCTTGCCCGAGCCCGAGCCGCCGAGCACGGCGACGAACTGCGTCTGCCGCAGGCGCTCGATGACGTCACGCACCTGGCGCTCGCGGCCGAAGAGCAACGCGGCCTCGAAGTCGAGGAAGGGCCGCAGGCCCGGATAAGGCTCGCGCGGCAGCCGGTTGCGTGCATCGGCCGCCGGGCCGGCAGCGGTGGCGTTGCTGCTCATGGCGCGCCGGCCGCGTCGCGCTGCTGGCGGCGCTCGAAGACCTTGCGCAGGAAATGCTCGAGTTCGTCGACCTCTTCATCGACGACGTCGATCGACTCCTCGTCGGCGGCGTGGAAGCGAAGCACCTGCCAGCCCCAGGCCGGCACCGGTTCGCTGGACTGCTGCGGCGGCATCAGGTAGGCCACGATGCCCGGCGCGGCGTCGCGGCCCGGAGCCATCTTGTTCTCGACCTTGTTGATCTGCGCCACCAGCGCATCCGAGGTCTTCTGACCCCACAGCAGGACCACGCCGTCGGCGTCATCCAGGCTCGGGAAACTGTCGATCTGGTCCACCGGCAGTCCGCGTGCCCGCAGGCACAGCGGCGGCACGCGGCCGGGCGCGATCTCCCGGCAGATGGCGTCCCACTTGCGCCGGATCTGCTCGCCCAGCGGCTCCCACAGCGTGCGCTCGTGGCGGTTGCTCTCGATGTAGACCCGCGCGGCCTGCGCCAGCGGGTTGAGCGCGGCGGCCGGCGGTGGCCGCAACAGGTCGGCCAGCGCCTGCATTTGCAGGGGCTGCACGCCCAGCGTGGCAACCCAGGCCGCAGCGCCCTGCCACGCCGCTGGCGGCGGCGGGGTCTCGCGCAGGTCCAGCCAGTGCAGGCGCTCCGGCGGCTTGCCCTTGTTGAGCCAGGCCTCGCGCTGCAGTTGCAGGTGGCCGCCCGCGGCCAGCGTGCCCATCATCGGCTGCGAGTCGTCGAAGGGCAGGACCAGATGATCGGCTTCGGCCAGGTCCGCAAAGTCGCTGAAGACGATGTCGGGTGTCAGCACGCGGGCGGTGATGCCGCGCTCGGCCAGCGCCGCTGCGGCAGCGTGGGCCGCGGCGGTGAGCGCCGGTGGTACGAAACCCAGCAGCACCGGCCCGGTCGTGGTCGGCGTGGCCCCGATGCCGGGCGCAGCGTCCGGCGCGGCGCCACGCGGCAGTGGCTGCGGCAACGGTGCCACCGCCGCCGAAGGCATCGCCGCCGACAGGCGCAGCTTGGCCGCGAAGTCGCTGCGCAAGCGCTCGAAGGGCACCCGGAACGCCGGCGCGACAAGGCCGGGGGCGAGGTAGATGTCCAGCGGCCGCGTGTGGTCGGTGGGCTCGAAGAACGGGATCCAGACCTGCTCGTCGGTCGGCAGCAGGTTCTGCCAGGCCGCGCTGCTGCTGACCTTGAGCATCGCCGTCTCCGACATCGCCACGATGTACAGGCGCTGGCGGAAGCCCGCGTCGCCGAACAAGGACTTGAAGTACTCGAGCTCCTTGAGGCACCAGTCGCTTTGGGCGTAGTTGTCGTGGACGACGATGATCATCGCGAACGAGGCCTCGACGCGCTTCATCAGCTCGTCGCTGAGGACGCCGGCCACCGGACCGTTCTCGCCCGACAGGTGGAAGCGCGGCAACCGGATGCCGCGCAGCAGCGCACCGAGGCTGCGCTCGAGCTCGGTGCGGAACTGCGTGACCCAGTCGAACCAGGCCTCGTCGTCGGCATGGGCGTAGCTGATGAAGGCGGTGAACTCGCAGTCGGCCAGCGGCTTCATGAGACCAGCCCCCGCTCGGCTTCGGCCCGGCGCAGCACGGCCTCGAAAGGCCGCTGGACCATGCTGCGGCAGTACAAGGTCTCGGTCGCCGCGAACTCCCCCCGTTCGTACAGCTTGTTGGCCGGCGCGCCGCCGCCGCATTGCTCGAAGAAGGCGCAGCCGCGCTCGCAGGCCGCCACGCCGTCGGCGATGGCCTGCCACAGGCTGGCGAAGGGCTCGCGTTGCAGCGCCTCGAGATAACCGCCGGCATGCACGTTGCCGAGGACGAAGTCGTCGAACGCCGGCCAGCGCTGGCCGAGCAGCTCCGGCGAGAACGTGCCGAAGCGGCCATCGTGCGCCACCGAGACGATCGCCAGCGGCATCACCTGTGTGTTGACCGGCCACCGGTGCCCTCGCCACTGCCAGCGCGGCGGCGGCTCGCGCAGCAGCTGCCATGCGGCGGCGAGCTCGCGCACGACGACGCCGCCGCACAGCGAACGCTCGAGCAGCCGGGCGATGAACGCTTCATGCGCCGCCTCGTGGCCGGCCAGGCTCGAGCCGACATGCGCACCTTCGGCCTCGTCGAAATTGCAGCCGAGCTCGGTGATGCCCTGCTGCTCGAACCAGTCGCAGAACGCGTCGGGATCGGCGAGCGTAGCCGCGGTGACGACCGCGATCGCATGGAAGGGTATGCCGTGCGCGCGCAGCATCTCGATCGCGCGCCGGACCGCGGCATGGGTGCCCGCACCACGGCGGGTGCGGCGATGGCGGTCGTGCAGCGCCGCCGGGCCATCGACGCTGATGCCCAGCGCAATGCAATGGCGCTGGAAGAACGCGCACCAGGCCTCGTCGATGAGGGTGGCGTTGGTCTGGATCGCATGCGTCACGCGGGTGTCTCTGCCGATCTCCTGGGCGATCGCCGCGATGGCTTCTTCGTAGTACGCCGGCGGCAGCACCAGCGGCTCGCCGGCGTGCCAGACCACGGTGAGCTCGTCGCCCAGCAGATCGTCGTCGCGCAAGCGCCGCACCGCCGAGCGCACCGTGGCCAGCGACATCCGCGCCTTGTCGTTGCGCTGCGGCAGGTAGCAGTAGCTGCAATCGATGTTGCAGAACGGGGTCGGCTGGAGCACCAGCAGTTCGGTGCGCGGTGGTGGCGAAAAGTCGCCGGCGCACACCGGTCCGCCGCGCGGCGACCGGCCGGCGCGCGGCGCCATGTGGATCACTTGTTCGCCCAGTTGCTCCACTTGCTCCATTTCGGCCAGTTGGTCCAGGCCGCTGCCTGGGCCACGAGGCGACCGACAACCGGCCCGCCGGACAACTGCCCGGCGTCCCGCGGCGGCGCCGTGGCATCGGCTTCGGTCGCCGCAGCAGCGGTCAGCGACGCGCGGACAGCCGCAACTCGCGACTGCAGAGAAGCGCGCTGAGAATCGACGCTGGCGGCTGCCGGCGCCGGGCATGCAGCCACCCCGGCCAGCGCCAGTGCAGCCATCGGAGCCACACGCAGCCCGGCTCGGCGCTTGTCTTGGCGCTTGCGCTGCCACCTCTCCTTACCCATGCGGTCGATGCTAGGTGTGACCCCCAAGCTTGTAAAGACGAGCTGACCCCCTAAGCCTGCCCCGATCAGCGCGTCGTGGCGGGCCCGTTCGTGAGGGCCGCGGCGTCGGCCGTCGCAACAAGACACTGGCAGACACTGGCGCGGCCGAGCCAGAGACTAGGGGTGGCATGAGGGTCCCGGAAGCGCAAACATCCGCGGCCTCGCTGCGGTTTGTCGGTGCCGTTGCGCCTCGCCGGGCGAAGGTCGCGAAGCGGCTGGGGTGGAGGAATTCATGGCGGTCACATCGGACAAGGTGTTCCTGCGCGCATTCCGCTGGCTCAAGGCCTCGGTGGCGTGGCTGCAGGCCAACGTGCCGAGCCCCGGCCCCCTGCCGCTGGGTGCCAAGCTCGGCGATGCGCTCAACACCAAGCTTGGCCTGCAGCTCGACCAGGCCGAAGCGACGGTCGATCCGACGCAGTTCAAGGCCTCGTATGCCGCGGCCGGATCGCTGGCCGTCGCGGCGATGGTCACCGGCGAGACGCTGGCGGCGCTGAAGACGCTCGGCGAGGTGCTCGACGATCTCGCCGCAGGCAGCCTGTCGCTGGCCGACCTGGCCAAGGTCATCCAGCAGATCGACCGCATCGTCGACGCCCAGCCCGGCAAGCCGCCCAGCGCCTACTCGATTGCCAAGCTGCTGCTGATCCTCAGCGGCGACGTCGATGCGCCCGAGGCCGACCCGCCGGCGCGACGCCTGGTCTATCGCCTCAAGGGCGGCAACCCCGATGCCGCCGATGCCGCCATCGATGCCGCGATGGACCAGCTGCAGGCCGTGATCGGCCTGGCCGTCGTCACGGTGGGGACGATCGTCGATCGCGCCTTCGCGAACCCCGGCAGCGCCGCCGCGCGGGCAGCACCGCGTGGCCCGGGCCTGTCCCTGCCGGCCATCAACAAGACGCAGCAGATCACGCTGGCCCATGCCAACGGCCGCTCACTGAAGCTCACGCTCGGCTTCGACGACGCGACGCCGCCGGCCGGCCCGGCGCGGCTGTATGCGCAGCTCGACAGCAACCTCGACACCCAGGCCGCCGCCGGCAGCGACTTCCAGCTCGCCCTCGTGGCCGCGGCGCAGTTCGTCGTTGCGTTCGACCTGCCGTCGCTGGTGCCGCTGCCGGCCAGCATCCCCTCGCCCGAGTTCAGCGGCGACATCGACGTCGGCCTGCGCTTCTCGCGCCAGAGCACGGCCGCGCCGCTGGTGCTGGGCAATGCCGCGGGCACGCATTTCTCGATCGGCGAACTCTCGGGCGCGATCACGCTGAAGAACACCGCGCCGCAGGTCGAGTTCGACCTCAAGGACGGCAAGCTGGTGCTGAAGACCGGCGACGACGCGCTGCTGTCCGCCGTCATCGGTGATTCGATCGAGGTTGCGCTGACCTTCGGCCTCATCGCCGACATGGCCGGCGGCCTGCGCCTGAAGGACGGCACCGGGCTGAAGGCGACGATCCCGCTGCAGAAGATCCCGAGCAGCCCGGTCCAGATCCCGTTCCTCACTTTCGAGTTGAGCAAGGCCGACGGCCTCAATGCCCTGACGATGGAGTTGTCCGGCTCGTTCCAGGTGTCGCTCGGGCCGTTCAGCGGGTCGATCGACCGCCTGGGCAGCAAGCTCAGCCTGACGAACATGTTGAGTGGCTTGCCGGCGCAGCTCTGGGGCCTGAAGCCGCCCTCGGGCGCGGGGCTTGCGATCGACGCCGGCATCGTCAAGGGCGGTGGCTTCCTGCTGTTCGACCCCGACCGCGGCGAGTACGGCGGCATCCTCGACATCAAGATCGCGACCATCGGCGTCAAGGCGATCGGGCTGCTCGCGACCAGGAACCCGGGCGGCTGGTCGCTGCTGCTGATCATCACGGCGCAGTTGCCGCCGGTGCAGCTGGGCTTCGGCTTCACCCTCACCGGCATCGGCGGCCTGCTCGGCGTGCAGCACACGGTGGCGATCGACACTCTGAGCTCGGGCCTTTCCAGCGGCGCGCTCGACAGCTTCCTGTTCCCGCAGAACCCGGTGGCCAACGCGCCGCAGATCTTCAACCAGCTGCGCGTGATCTTCCCGTTCAAGGTCGGCGGCTTCGTGATCGGGCCGATGCTCGAGCTCGGCTGGGGCACGCCCAGCCTGGTGACGGCGCGCGTGGGCGTGCTGATCGAGACCAGCCAGCTCGTCTTCGTCGGCCAGGTGATCGTTCAGCTGCCGCCGCTGGTGGACAAATCGCTGGCCGTGCTGCGGCTGGAGGTCGACTTCGCCGGCGGCTTCGTGTTCGATCCGCTGAAGATCTGGTTCGACGGCGTGCTGCGCGATTCGCGCGTGGTCTTCATCGCGCTCACCGGCCAGTTCGCTTTCCGCGCCGCCTTCGGCGACCGGCCGACCTTCCTGATCAGCGCCGGCGGCTTCCACCCCAAGTTCACCGACCTGCCGCCGGGCCTGCCCGCGCCGTTCCAGCGCATCGGCGCCGAGTTCTCGATCGGCATCGTCGGCCTGCAGTTCAAGGGCTACTTCGCGGTCACCTCGGCCACCGTGCAGGGCGGCTCGTCGCTGCGCGTGTGGGCCGACATCGGCATCGCGAGCTTCGAGGGCGGCTTCGAGTTCAACGCGATCATCTACATCACGCCGAAGTTCCACTTCGAGTGCGACATCCACGTCTTCGCCGGCATCCACGTCTTCGGCATCGACTTCGCCAGCGTCGACCTGTACGGCCAGTTCGAGGGCCCCGGGCGCTGGCATATCGTCGGCCGCGCCGACGTGCACACGCCGTGGCCGCTGCCCGACTTCCACCTCCATGTCGACGAGGCCTGGGGCGAGGACCGCGCGACCACCGTGCGCCGGCTGGTGCTGGCCGACGAGCTGCGGCCCGAGATCGAGAACGCCGGCAACTGGTCGGCCCAGCTGCCGCAGGGTGCCGACGCCTTCGCCACTTTCGCCAAGCTGCCGGCGCCGCCCGCGGGCCAGCCGACGCTGCTCGCGCACCCGAACGCGGTGCTGCAGTTCATGCAGAACCGCATGCCGCTGGCCAAGAAGCTCGACAAGCTCGGCAGCGACGCGATAGACGGCGAGGCCCAGGTCGAGATCGCCGGCGTGGTCTTCGGCGCCACGCCGCCGCAGGCGCCCGACGCGCGGCTGCAGCACAGCTTTGCCGCCGCCCAGTTCTTCGAGATGCAGGAGGACGAGCTGCTCAGCCAGCCCTCGTTCGAGCCCTTCGAGGCCGGCTTCACCATCGGCCAGAGCGACTACCTGTTCGGCGGCATGGTGCACGACGTCTTCGACTACGAAGAGTGCAACCTGTCCACGCCGGCGGCGCCGTCGCAGATCTTCCGCGGCGCGCTGGTCTCGCAGGCACTGGCCGGTTGGGGCCTGTCGCTGGGCGCCGCGGGACGCTCGCCGCGCCGCCGCGCGCAGGCCTTGCGGCCCGAGGTCGATCGCAAGATCGCCGTCAACCCGCCGCCGCTGCAGGTGCTCGACCCCGCCGCCGGAACGATGCAGGGCCGGACACTGGCGGGTGCGGCGGCGAGCTCCGTCTGGCATGCGCGCGACGCGGTCGCCGCGCAGCCGCGGCGGGTGCAGATCGTCGAGGCGTTCGAGACCGTCGAGGCGTTCTGAGCCTCCTGCCTCCTGACCCAGCCCTACCGAGAGGACGACCATGGCCAGCCCCGATGTCGGCGTCACCGCGGTCTCGTACCAGTTCCTGCCCTGGGTGCGGCGCGGCCTGACGGTGGCGCTTTCCACCGCCGACACCTTCGGCGTGCTGCCTTCGCGCGCGGTGGCCCAGGTCGGAGTCAAGCTCGCCGCGCCGCTGGACGGCACCGCCTTCGCCCCCGTCTCGATGCAGCTCTACGGCCCGGGCGACGTGATCGGCATCGACACGGGCCTCGTCGTGCGCACCGACCCGAAGCCGAACGCACACAACTTCGAGCCCAACTACCTGGCGATCATCGACTTCGACCCGCCCGACTTCCCATGGATCCTCACGCCCGCGAAGGCCAACGACCGTGACCAGCTGCGGCCCTGGCTGGTGCTGGTCGTGCTCGAGGTCGCCAAGACCGGGCTGCCGCGGATGCAGCCGCAGGCGCTGATGCCCAGCATCCGCGTCAAGGTGACCGACGTCGCGACCGAACTGCCCGACCTCGGCGATTCGTGGTCGTGGGCGCACGCCCAGGTGGTGAGCCAGGCCACCGATGCGGCCAGCCTGCAGAGCGACCTGCAAGGCAAGCCGGCCAGCAACGTCTCGCGCCTGGTCTGCCCGCGCCGCTTGAGCGAGAGCACGAACTATGTCGCCTGCCTGGTCCCGGCGTTCGAGCCCGGGCGGCTGCGCGGCTTGGGGCTGGCGGGCGACCAGGACCCGGCGATGCAGACCATCGCGCCGGCCTGGAACCGGCAGGCGGTGGCCGACGTCGTCTTGCCGGTCTATTTCTGGTGGGAGTTCTCGACCAGCGCGGCGGGCGACTTCGAGTCGCTGGCGCGGCGCCTGAAGACGCCCAGCGCGTACAGGAACACCCCGCTGGCCGACGCGCTGGGCGCGGTAGGTACCTCGCCGATGAGCGTGGACAGCGTGCTCTCGGGCGAGGACCCGGTCGCGCTCGAGACCATGGAAGGCGCGCTGGTCCCGATCAAGTACACGCCGGGCGGCCGGCCGAAGAACGACGTCCAGGCCGAGAGCCTGATGGCGATCGTCAACACGCCGCAGGACCAGGTCGTCGACCCGGTTGGCGACGACGGGCTGAACCATGCTGGCGCGCGGCTGGAGGTCAAGCCGCAGGTCGTCGGCGGCTGGCACATCAAGCAGCAGTCGGTGCAGATGGACGAGCTCGGCCAGCACTGGATCGCCGACCTCAACCTGGGCCCGCGCTACCGCGGCGCGGCCGGCTACGGCGCCGAGATCGTGCGCCAGAACCAGGAGGAATACGTCGATGCCGCGTGGGACCAGATCGGCCAGATCCTCGAGGCCGACCGGCGCATGAACCGCACCCGGCTGGCGATCGAGGCCCAGCTCGCGATCCGCCGCAAGCACCTCGACAAGCTGCCCGCCGAGCGGCTGCTGCAGGTCATGGGTCCGGCGCTGCCGCGCATCGAGGCGCTCAGCGCCGCCGATGTCGCGTACCGAATCAATGGCCGGCTGGCGTCTCTTGGCGGGCAGCTCGACCGCTCCAGCTTGCCGGCGGCGCTGCTGGACACAGCCATGCGCCGCACCGCCAGCCCGCAACGCCGCGCGCTGCGCATGGCCGCGCGGATGAAGGGCACGATGGCAGTGCTGCCCGCACTGGCGCAGCGCTACGTCGGCGCGATGGCCGCGGCGACGACGAAGGCGCCGGCCTTCGAAGTCAACGCCTTCACACCCGACGGCGTCGTCGGCACCCGGCTCTTCAACGGCCTGGACCTGGCCGGCAACACGGTCGACCTGAGTCCCATCGGCCTGGGCGCGGCGGTGAGCACGACCCGCGTGCGCGAGATCGTCGACGCCGGCCACGCCGCGCAGCGCCAGCTCGCCGCGGCCGGCGTGCCGCCGCTGAAGATCCGCGCCGGCCAGAGCAAGGGCGTGTTCACCGACGCGCATGTCGATCGCTTCGGCACCCTGGCGTCGAACGCGCCCGGCGTGCGCGCGAGCGATTGGGGCGTGGTCGCCAGCGCCGTCGAGACGCTGGGCCGGCGCGGGGTCGAGGGCTTCCTGGTCGAGGCCGATACCGCCAAGGCGACGCTGCAGTTCAGCAGCATGCGCCTGGACGCGCGCAGCGGCGCACTGCACCTGGACCGCGCGCTGCTGCGCCTGGACGCCGCCCGGCGCGCGCTCAAGCCGGTCGCGCCGGTGCGGCGGCGCGGCCCGCTGGCCGCCGTCGCCGGGGTCAACCTCGGGCGCGTCAACGTCACCGACGCGCGACAGTTCAACAACGCCGGCCTGTTCGCATCGCTGCCGGTCAACGCGCTGCAGACCGCGCCGGGCGCCGGCACGCCGACTTTCGTGCTCGACCAGGGCTTCGAGTTCGCGCCGCTGCCGGTGCCCGCGGCGCCGGCGGCCGGCATCACGCTGACCCTGCCGCCGGCGATCCGCACGCGCACGGTGCTCAACCGCTTCGCCGCCGCCACCCGCGGCACGCAGGCGCTGTGGCGCGATGGCTTCGAGGCCAGCCATGTCGAGCTGCAACCGGTGGACTTCGGGGTCGCCAGCGCGGCGGCGATCGTGCGCGTGCGCACCGATCCGACCCTGACCTTGCCGGCCCGCCTGCGCTCGCTGGTCTCGATCGCCGGCGACGCGGCGTCGAACGCCAACTTCTTCGTCGGCCGCTACCTCGCCGCCGACGACCTGGCGGCACAGCAGCGCTTCATGATCCCGGCGCTGTTCGACCGCGTGATGGCCTGGCCCAAGCTCACCGAGGCGCTGTACCAGGCGCTGGCCGGCTACGACAAGCAGGCCTTCATGCCGGGCGTGGACGACATCCCCGAAGACATGATCATGCTGGTCAAGGTGAACCCGTTCTTCATCGACGCGTTCATGGTCGGCGCCAACCACGAGATGAATCGCGAGTTGCTGTGGCGCGGCTTCCCGACCGACCTGCGCGGCACGCCGTTCCAGCGCTTCTGGGGCCGCACGAAGGTCGTCGAGCCACGGACGACGGTGCTGCTCGACGACATGCAGCCGATCCACCAGTGGGGCGCGCAGCCGCTGGGACGCCGCGTCGATGCGGTCGGCGGCGACCCCGACCGCGTCGCACTGCTCGTCAAGGGCCAGTTGCTGCGCCGCTATCCGAACACGGCGGTCTATGCCTGGCGCCGGCGCGCGCAGCCGAGCCCGCCACTGGAGACGCAGCTGGCCAAGAACGCCGACGGCAGCGCGGCGGCGGGCGCGGTCAAGATTCCGGATTTCGCCGGCGTCATCGCGCCCGACATCACCTTCTTCGGCTTCGACATCCAGCAGGCCGACATCGGAAACTGGTGCTTCGTGCTCGAAGAGCAGATGAGCGAGCCGCGCTTCGGCTTCGACGTCGGCGACCCGGTACCGGGCCAGCCATCGCCGCACCCGGGCTTCGGCCCGCAGCCGCGCCGGGCGCTGGCGGACCAGCTCGAGCTGCTCGCCGCACTCTCGCCGGCCGACTACGCCAAGCAGGACTACAACCCCTGGAAGGCGCTGAGCTGGAACCATGTCGGTGTCAGCGCCGGCAACTACGCCAGCGTGCAGGCGCTGCAGGACGTCGCCGCGCCCTTCGCGTCGTTCCCGGCGCTGGGCGACCATCCCACCGCGGCGCAAATCGCCAAGGCGCTGCTGCAGCAGCCGTTCCGCGCCTACTACCTCGGCGACGACCTGGTTCCCTGAGCGGAGGCTGGCATGCCCGTACTCGACATCCCCTTGGACGACATCCGCGCGGCGCGCCAGGCGCTGGCGCAGCAGCGCGACGCGCAGCGCGCCGCCAGCGCGGCGCTGCTGCAGGCGCAGCGCCGGCTCGCGGACCTGGCCGCCAGCGGCGCGAACGCCGACCAGATCGCCGCGCAGCAGGCGCAGGTGGACGCAATGCGGGCGCGGGTGCGCGAGGGCGCGGCCGGCGCGCGCGAAGGTGTGGCCGCGCTGCGCGCGCTGTCCGACGATCTGCTCGCGAATCAACCCGACCCCGCGACCCTGGTGCAGGCGCTGTCGGCGCAGCAGCCGGTACTGCTGATGCCGGTGGCGGTGCAGACCCGCTACGCCAAGGACCTGTCGCAGCTGATGGTCCGCATCTACCCCGACGCGCTGCACCAGTTCGCGCACGAGCCCGGGCTGACGCCGGCGGAGGTCGATGCCGGCAAGCACTACTGGCAGCTGCGCTTCGCAACGCCGGACGACAGTACCTCGCCCTGGACCGAGATCGCGCGCCGCTACCGGCCGGCGCGCGCGGCGTGGATCGTCCGCCAGACCACGCCGACGAACCTCGCGGCGCTGGGCCAGGCCGCCGACGGCGGACTCGTCGCGCCGGAATTCGACGACGCGTCGATCGTGCTCGCCGACCCCAAGGCGCAGGCGATCTACGCCGCTGCCCTGCCCGACCGCTTCGTCGCCATCGGTCTGCGCGGCGGCGTCGAGATCTTCCGCAAATGGGGCGCCGCGGTGCCCGAGCTGCTGCCGATGTCGCCCGCCTTCGACCCCGAGCAGGCCGATGCGCCGCCGCCCGATTCGCCGCAGGACTACGACCCGTTCGGCGCCGACCTCGCCTGGATGATCGACTTCGACCAGGCAGTGGCGGTCGGCATGGGCATCCGCATCACGGCCGCCGACCTGAAGGCCGGCGCGCAGATGGGCAGCGGCGTGGACCGACTGATCGTGCTCGGCGTCGATTGGACGCAGACGCCGGAGTCGGCCGGCGAGCTGATCTCCGAGCTGCTCGACAACCACCAGCATGGCGACGGCCTGAAGTTCGTCGCCCAGGGCACGCCGACCAACAACACCGCCAGTACGCGCTCGGGTTATGCGCAGGGCGGCGGCGACGTGGCGGCCGCGCTCGATCCGACAGCGACCGCGGCCCGCAGCGCGGCAGTGGCCGACGAACTGGCCAGCGCCGGCGCGCGCTTGCAGCAGCTGCTGGGCCTGCCGGCCGAGCTGTTCGACGCCGGCCAGATCCCCGGTGCCGACCTGCAGGAAGCGGCTGCCGCCGGCCACATGCTCAACGCACTGTGGAAGGCCACGCTCGGCTACACGCTGCGCTACTTCTGGAACCCGATCGACAGCACGCAGAGCTTGATAGCCGACGACGCGATCGAGCAGCTGCGCGCCTGGTCGGTGCGCTACCTGCGTGCCAGCGGCCCCCTGTCGGCGCTGCGGGTGGGAAAGCAGCCCTACGGCATCCTGCCGGTGACCGCGCGCGCCTACATGGCGCGGGCCGATTCGCCGCTGGAGCGCGAGCTGGCGCAGGCGCTGGGCTGGTTCCGCAGTTTCTGGGACGCCGCGGTGCCCGGCGTGCCCACGCTGCAGGACCCCAGCGCCGAGAGCCTGCATCAGGTGCTGGCGATGCAGCCCTGGGCCTGCGCGAAGCGCTTCTGGCAGGTCGCCGGGCCGGCGGCGGTGCAGAACTACCCCGACATCGACGTCTTCGCCAGCCTGCAGAGCAAGCTCTACGCGCTGTGCCTGGAAGGCCTGCTCGCGGGCCAGCCGCCCTTCGCCCAAGTGCCCTTCGTCGCCACCTGCGCCGTGCGCCCGAAGCCGTACCCACTCGACGCCGTGCCCTGGGTCCAGCGCGACCCCGCCAACCCCAGCGTCGAGCTCACCGGCGATGCCCCGCTGGCCACCAACTTCATCGCCCAACTGCTGACGATCCTCACCACGCCGACCAGCGACCTGCGCGCGCAGATCGTCGCGATGCAGAACGCCGAGTCACTGCTCGAAGCGATGCTCGCCTTCGCCGCCGACGAAGAGGTGCTGCATTCGTCGCAGAGCCTCTTCTACCAGCACCTGCTCTCGATACCGAACCTGAGCGCGGACATCCGGCAGCGCGCGCAGCGGCTGCGCGCGGCCGAGTACGTGGGGGTGGACAGCGTGTCGCTGGTCGGCGACCAGTTCGCGCTCGGCCACGCGAAGGCCGTGCTGGGGCTCAAGCTCGGCGGCACGACCGGCAACCTGACGGTCGAGGAAGCGATCGGCGCCAAGCTGTCGGCGGTGGCCGCGAACTTCCCCGAGCACATGAGCAACATCGCGAGCTTCAACGACAGCCTGGCGGCGCTGCAGGACCGGTTGGCGGGCGAGCTGAGCCTCGCATTCAGGACCACGCTGGACCTGTTCTCGACCCGGCTCGATGCCTGGATCACCTCGCTGGCCACGCGCCGGCTCGAGCAGATGCGCGAGACGGCGCCGGCCGGTCTGCACATCGGTGCCTTCGGCATCGTCGAGAAGCTGGTGCCAGACGCACAGCAGCATGGCGACCAGGCACTCGACAGCCTGGGCTACGTGCACGCGCCGTCGATCCAGCAGGCAGCGACGGCCGCGATCCTGCGCAGCGGCCATGTGGCCAACCGCGACAGCGACGCCGATGCCTTCAACATCGACCTGCGATCGCGCCGCGTCAAGCGCGCCAGGCGCCTGCTCGAAGGCCTGGCCAACGAGCAGGCCATGGCGGCGCTGGTGGGCTACCGCTTCGAGCGCGCGCTGCGCGACGCCAACCTGTCGCAGGACATCCTCGACTACCGCAAGCAGTTCCCGCTCAAGCCCGCCGGTGCCAGCTACGACGACCAGCCGCAGGAGGCTATCGCGGCCCGCGACGTCGTCGATGGCGTGCGCCTGATAGACACCTACCGCAGCGGCGGCATGGCCGCGGTGCGCCCGCCGACGGTGCCGCCCAGCGACGACGCGGCCACGCAGGCGATCCTCGACGACCTGCTCGACCAGATGGACGCGGTGGCCGACCTGCTGCTGGCCGAAAGCGTGTTCCAGATGGCCGGCGGCAATCTCGAAGGCGCCAGCGCCGCGATGACCGCACTCGACAAGCAGGAGCGTCCGCCCGAAACGCGGGTGGCCGACACGCCGCACTCGACGCGCGGCTACACGCAGCGCGTCGTCGTGGCGCTGGCCTCCATCGACGCCGGCCCGTGGCCGGCCGACGACCTGAGCGCCAGGCTCGAACCGCGCTTGAACGCCTGGCTCGCGCGCCTGATGGGCGACCCGGCGCGTTACCGCTTCTACGCCCGCGTACTGCGCAAGACCGTGGTCGCCAACCCGCCCCCGGCCGCGCCCACGGTGAGCTGGACCGACGACGGCGAGACGATCGAGGTCAGCCTGGCCGAGCTCGACCTGTCGCCGTTGGCACTGGTGCTGGGCAGCGAGGCGCAGCAGGGCAGCGGCCAGAGCGCGGTGCAGGAACATCTGGCCACATCGCTCGGCGCGAAGGCGCACGAACGCTTCGGCGCCGCGGCGGACGCGATGGCGCTGGTGCTCGAAGGCGCGGCGCCGGTGGACGCGCCGGCTGGCAGCGTGGGGCTGGTCGCGTTCGAGTCCTTCGCATGGCTGCTGCGGCGTCTGCTCGCCAAGGCGCGGCCGCTGCGCCGCCTGGACCTGGTGCTGGCCAGGGACGGCGTCGAATCTCAGGCCCTGGCCGACGACGGCGAGTTCGCCGGCGTCGATCTGGCCGACCTGAAGGCCCGGCTGCAGATCGCCGACGACGCGGCCACGCAGGTGCTGGACGCGCTGCAGGCCGCGCTGCCGCCGCCCGCGATGGACCTCGATGCCGTGGCCGCGCTCGACCCCAACGCGCCGGCCTCGGTCGCGATGTTCAATGCGATCCAGGGCGCGCTCGCTCAGGCCTACGCGCTGGGCTGGCGCAGCGCGCTGGCCAGCACCGCGGTGGCCGAGACCGGGCGCAACGACCAGGGCGAGCAGGTGCTGCCCGACGACAGCCTGTTGCTCGCGGTGGCGCGTGGCCGGGCGTTGCTGGCCGAGGTCTCGGCCCGACGCGACGCCGCGCCGGCGCCGACCGCGCTCGACGCCGGCGGCCAGCCGGTACCCACCGCGCGGCAGGCGCAGCTGGCACTGGCCCGCGTGGCGGCGATCGTCGGCAAGGACTTCCCGCTGCTGCCTCGGTTCACGCTGGGCGACTATGCGGCTCCCGCCGTGGCCACGCTCGGCGACCGCGCCACGCTGCTGGGCATGGCCGACCTGGGCAATGACGATGCGGCGATCGCTGGCTGGCTGCCCAAGCTCGGCTGCGTGCGCGAGGTCACCGGACTGCTCTCCGATGCGCTGACCGCCGCCGAGGCGCTCGGCGCGAGCACCGGCTACGAAGGCGCGGCCAGCGACTTCAAGCTGCTGCAGTTCCCGCGCGACGGCACCGCGCATTGGGCCGCCTTGCCGCCCAAGCCCGGCCAGGTACTGCGTGGCGTGGTCGCGGTCGTCGCGCATGCGCCCGGCGCACTCGAGGGCATCGGGGCTCAGGACAGGCTATCCGGCCTGTTCATCGACGAGTGGAGCGAATCGATTCCGTCCGCGCAGGAAACCACCGGCCTGTCGTTCCACTTCGACGCTCCGGGTGCGCGGCCGCCGCAGAGCCTGCTGCTCGCGGTGCCGGCCGACCCGCAGGCCGATGCCTGGACGCTGGACGCGCTGCTGGCGACGGTCAACGAGGCGATCGAGCTCGCCAAGCTGCGCACCGTGCGCCCGCAGGACCTGTCGGGGCTGGGGCTGATCCTGCCCGGCATCTACCTTTCGAACAACTACCAGCGCGACGTGCCGTCGGTCGATTTCAGCCGCATGGTCGCGCGCAACCTGGCCGCGCTGCGCGCCGACGCCCAGATCTCCAGCGCCGGCGCGCTTGCCGTGATGGCGGCAGGCAAGAGCGTGGTCAGCGGTTGACGCGCCGACGGCCCGCCCACGACCACACCCACGACCGACGAGGATCGCACCATGAGCTTCACCGTCTCGGCCAGCCTGATCCGCGCCAGCATCAAGGACCTGAAGGTCTTTCGGCCCGACCCTTCGGCCACCACCTGGTCGCGGCTCGAGCCGCTGGCCACGTCCGACGACGTGGCCGCGAGCCTGCAGGCGGCCGTGGCCGATCCGCTGTGGATGCTGGCGCGCCAGTGGCAGTTCAACGAGTTCCAGGCCGAGGACGCAGGCAGCCCGGTGCGCGCGGCGCTGTCGGTGCAAGGGCTGCCGGTACACACGCTGCTGCCGATGGCCGGGGACCTCGCGCCGGTGTCGTTGGACGCCGGGGCGCCGACCGTGGAGGCGCTCGTCGAACGCGAGCCGGTGCTGCGCAAGCACCCCAAGCTCAACGCACAGGCCGGCCAGCAACTGGCGCGGCAGCTGCGCGCGGCGGGCCTCGGCGCCCTGCTGCCTGCGCTGCGGGCCGCGCACCCGGCCACCTTGCCGGCACCTGCCGATGCGGTGGCCGACACGCTGGGCTTCGTCTGGAACACGCTGCTCGACCAGCGCGCCGTCGATGCCCTCGCGCTCGCCGCCGATCTGCGGCCGCTGGTCGGCAATGCCGCGGCCCTGGCCGCGTTCGCTGCCGGCTTCGGCGCCGCTGGCGACGATGTCGGTGCTCTCGCGGGCGTGCTGGGCCGCTGGCTGCGCTGGCTCGACGACCTGAGCTTCGAGGATCCGACCGCGGGCGTCAGCCCGTACTGGGATCCGAAGCGGCTCGAGTACAGCTTTGCCCTCGGTGCCGGCGACCCGGCCACCGGCGCACGGCTCGAGGCCGACGAGTACAGCGACGGCCGGCTCGACTGGCACAGCTACAGCGTCGCCGCGGTGGCCCAGGCACCGGCGGGCCCGGTGTTCGCTCCGCCCGCGATCCAGACCCACGACTGGCAGCGCCTGCTGCCCGCCCACGCCAGCTACCCCGGCATGCCGGCCGACCGCTACTGGGAGTTCGAGGACGGCCGCGTCAACTTCGGTCTGCTCGGCGCGGCCAAGAGCGATCTCGCGCGTGTCGCGGTGCTCGAGTACGCGCTGGTCTTCGGCAACGACTGGTACCTGCTGCCCCTCACGCTGCCGTCGAACGCGCTGTACCGGGTGGCGGGCTTCGTCGTCGGCGACAACTTCGGCATCGCGGTGACCATCCCACCGGCGCGCAACCTCGACGGCACGCAGTGGACGATGTACGAGATGAGCCTGAGCAGCACGCCGCCGGCACCGCGCCAGCGGCTGGACGACATCCTCTACCTGTGCCCGGCAGCCGACACGCTCGAGGGCCCGCCGCTCGAGCATGTGCTGATGATGCGAGACGAGATGGCCAACCTGGTCTGGGGCATCGAGAAGCGCGTGCAGGGCAGCTCGGGCGAGGCGCTGGACCGCAAGTTCGAGAGCACCCGCCTGGCCACCAGCCAGACGCTGCGCCTGCCAGCTGCCGTCGTGGCCCAGGCCGGCGGCGCGCCGCTGCACTACGTGCTGCAGACGCCGGTGGCGGCGAACTGGATCCCGTTCCTGCCGGTACGCAAGGGCGACGCGGGCGTCGTCAACTGGGCCATCGAACTGCAACGCGGCGTCGTCACGCATGCGTACCAGGTGGATCCCGCCCGGCTGGCCGACGCGCGCAACGCCGCCTACGCCGAGTTCATTGCCCGGCTGCGGGCGCAGACCGACTTCGTCGAGCAGCGCCCGGTGGGCGGGCCGGCCGACAACCCGTTGCAGGACTTCATGTTCCACCCGCGTGGCAGCCTGCTGCGGCTGGACCCGGACGCGGCGGTCAACGCCGACTACCTGCGCCTGGCCGAAGAAGAAGTGCCGAGAGACGGCATCGAGCTCAAGCGCTGCTTCAACTACGCCCGCGACGCGCAAGGCCGGGCCCTGCTCTGGATCGGGCGCAGCAAGACCACCGGCCGTGGTGAAGGCAACAGCGGGCTGAAATTCGACTTGGTTCAGCGTGGCGCGCGCTGAGGCCGGGATGCGGCAACAGGCTGGCGCAGTGCGCTGGTGCCCGCTCACACCGCGGCCAGCGCCGTGGCGCGCACGCGCAGCCCGACCAGGCCCGCGGAGGCCACGCCGAGCAGCAGCGCCAGGGCCGAGCCGGCGAACACGCCATGCGTCAGCCCGCGGTCGAGCAGACCGCCGAAGATCGGCGCCGCCAGCGCGAAGCCGACATCGAGCCCGGAATAGACGGTGCCGTAAACGCGCCCGGTGGCGCCGGGAGGTGCGGCGCGTCTGATCAGCATGTCGCGCGAGGGCCCCGCCAGGCCCGTGCCGAGGCCAGCCAGCGCCACCAGCACGCCCGCCGCCAGCGCCGGCAACACACCGGAGGACACCAGCAGGAGAAGCGCGCCCGAGGCGGTCATCGCCACCGCGATCGTCTTCTCCAGCCGCTTCACGCGGCCGACCAGGAAGCCGCCGGCGACCATGCCCGCGGCACCACAAAGCATGTAGCCGGTGACGACGAAGGCGGTGGCCGACAGCGGCAGACCGTACATGCGCGCCAGCGACGGGCCGGCGAAGCTCTGGATCGCCGACAGCGCCGCGGTGCTGAAGAAGAAGAACGAGAAGCAAAGCCACACCGATGGCAGGCGCAGAAAGGCCAGCGGATGCTCCGCGGCGGGCGCGCCGCGCGTCGCGCCGGGCTTGTCGTGGGCCCATTGGCCGCGCCGGTCGTCGACGGCCACGCGGTGCAGCGTCAGCAGCGCCAGCACCGCCAGCGGCACGAGCGCGGCGCACAGGCAGGCCGTGCGCCAGCTGCCGGTGGCTTGGTCGATACCGATCAGGAACACCGGCGCCACCGCCCAGCCGAGGTTGCCGGTGATGCCATGGACCGAGAATGCATGCCCCAGCCGGGCCGGCGAGACGCGCTTGTTGAGGATCGTGAAGTCGGCCGGATGGAACGGTGCATTGCCCAGCCCGGCCAGCGCCGCAGCGAGCATCAGCCCGGCGTAGCCATGCGCGTTGGCCGCCGCCAGCGCGGCGCCGACGAAGCACGACAACGCGGCGAACAGCACCGGCCGCGCACCGCTGCGGTCGACCAGGAATCCGGCCAGCGCCTGGCCGATGCCGGAGATGACGAAGAACACCGTCACCAGCAGGCCGAGCTCGGAATAGTTGAGGCCGAACTCGCGACTGAAGGTCGGGAACAGCGTCGGCAGCAGCAAGTGGAAGAAGTGCGAGGTGCCATGCGCCAGGCCGATGAGGCCGATGACGGTGGCGTCGCCGCGTGCGGTGGCTGCGATCGGCTGCGAGACGGCGGTAACCTTGTTCATGGTCGCCGAGCTTACGCATTGCGGCTGCGACCGCGTTACGATAGCCGGACATTTTCTGTCGAATTCATGCCACGCACGCCCACGCCGCCACCGAGCCGACCGGGCCGCGCTGCCCGCCGCCCTGCCGGCGCCCTGCCCATCGAGGCATCGGCTTCGGCGCCGGATCTCGCCTCCTTCGCACCTGACGCGGCGCGCGCGGTGCGCGTGCGTGCCCGGCGTCTGGCCGCGAGCACGCGCATTGAGCCGCACCGCCATGCCTGGGCGCAGGTGGCCTACTCGTCGGCCGGCGTGCTGCGCGTCAGTGCCGAGCAGCACACCTACATCGTGCCGCCCTCGCGCGCGGTGTGGATCCCGCCCGGCGTCGAGCATGTGGTGACGGCGGTCGAGGATGCCGAGTTGCGCACCGTCTACCTGCACGTGCCGGCGGGTTGGTCGGGGCCGGCGCCGCTGGGAGCAGCGCCGCGCGAGGGCGGCGCCATCGCCTGGCAGCGCTGCCGCGTGCTCGAGGTCTCGCCGCTGCTGCGCGTGCTGGTCGAGCAGATCGGCGCGCCGCCGGCGGACGGCGACCCACCAGCCGAGCGCGAACGCCTGCTCGCTGCGCTGGTGCAGGACGAGCTGGTCCGCGCGCGACCGGTGCCGCTGGGCGTGGGCCTGCCAGCCGACAAGCGCCTGCGCGCGCTGTGCGAGGCGGTGCTCGACGACCCGGCACGCCATGCCACCCTTCCCGGCTGGGCGCAAGAGGCCGGCGCCAGCGTGCGCACGGTGGCGCGCTTGTTTCGACAGGAGCTCGGCACCACCTTCGCCGACTGGCGCCAGCAGGTTCTGCTGGCCAAGGCGCTGTCGATGGCGGCGCGCAAGCGGCCGATGGCGCATATCGCCGCCGAGCTGGGATACGCCAGCGCGAGCGCCTTCTCGGCCATGGTCACGCGCTCGGTGGGCATGCCGCCGAGCCGCTTCTTCGCCGCGGTGTGAATGCCCGCCCAACCGGATTGCCACGATGACTGAGATCGCCTTCGATTACGCCCGCCCCGACGCAGGCGGCGCCACCAGGATCGCCCGGGCCTGGGCCAAGGTGCCGGTGCCGCTCGGCCCCGCCGAGCGCCGGCGCAGCCTGGACCGCGCAGCCGAACTGCTGCGGGCGCAGAACGCGGTGCTGGTGGCTCATTTCTATGTCGATGGCGACCTCCAGGACCTGGCGCTGGCCACCGGCGGCATCGTCGCCGATTCGCTGGAGATGGCGCGCTTCGGGCACGAGCACCCGGCGCAGACGCTGGTCGTGGCCGGCGTACGCTTCATGGGCGAGACGGCCAAGATCCTGAGCCCGGAAAAGCGCGTTCTGATGCCCGACCTGGAAGCCACCTGCTCGCTCGACCTGGGCTGCCCGCCCGAGCTGTTCTCGGCCTTCTGCGACGCCCACCCGGACCGCGAGGTGGTCGTCTACGCGAACACCAGCGCTGCGGTGAAGGCGCGTGCCGACTGGATGGTCACCAGTTCCTGCGCGCTGGCCATCGTCTCGGCGCTGCATGCCAAGGGCCGCAAGGTGCTGTGGGCACCCGACCGCCACCTGGGCCGCTACATCCAGGAGCAGACCGGCGCCGACATGCTGCTGTGGGACGGCGCCTGCATCGTGCACGACGAGTTCAAGGGCCTGGAGCTGGAACTGCTGCGCCGCGAGCACCCGGACGCGTTGGTGCTGGTGCATCCGGAATCGCCGAAGAGCGTCATCGCCCAGGCCGATGTCGTGGGCAGCACGACGCAATTGCTGAACGCAGTGGTCAAGGGCAGTGCGCCAGCCTACATCGTGGCCACCGACAACGGCATCCTGCACCGCATGCGACAGCTGGCACCGGGCAAGACGCTGATCGAGGCGCCGACCGCAGGCACCAGCGCCACCTGCAAGAGCTGCGCCCATTGCCCGTGGATGGCGATGAATGCGGTGCAAGGCGTGCTGGACTGTCTGGAGCACGGCGGCGGTGAGGTCACCGTGCCCGAGCCGGTCCGCAGCCAGGCGCTGGGCTGCATCGAGCGCATGCTCGACTTCGTTCGCGAGCACCCGGCGAGCGTGGCGCGGCCGACAGCCGGCTTCGTGCGCAACATCGGCACCGCCTGAACCGCGACGCCCAGCGATATGACTTCCCCAAGAATCGTCGTGCGGACCCGTACTTCCTGCGGTCTGCCCGACGCACGATCCGCGACGATCCGACTTCAGGCCCGGCCCACGGCGGCCGATATCCCGGCGTGCCCCGGTGCGGGGCAAAGGACGAGCATGTCAGCGACCCTGCCCGCCACGCTGAGCGTGGACTTCAGTTCCGTGCGCAATCACAACGAGCGTGCGGTATTCGACACCGTGCAGCGCCATGCCGAGCGCTACCCGGGCCTGGGCCACAACGCCGAGTTGCTGGCCGACGTGGCCTGCGTCGCGCTGAACCGCCTGGCTCCGCGCTACATCCGCCACGAGGTGGACTTCGTCTTCTATCTGAGCGAGCGCGAGCGCGGCGAAAGCGAGCGCCAGTTGCTCGACGCGGTGGAATACGCGTTTGGTTTCGTCCAGGCGCGCACGGCGATGCGAGCCCGTGGCTGAACCCGCATCGGCCCCTGCTGCTTCGCTGGCCAGGGCGGCCAGCGAAGCGCTCGTCACGCGCGCCTGGGAACTCTGCTACCTGGACCCGACGGCGGCGCGCGACATCGGCCGCCGGCTGGCGGAGGCCGGTGGCACCGCGGCGGCAACAGGCTGGCTGCACGTGGCCCTGGCCGAGGTCCGCATCGGCGACGTCGAGGTCGGGCTGGCCGCGCTGGAGCTGGCGCGCGCGGGATTCGGCGCGAGTGGTCCCGATCGGCTTGGCCTGGCCCTGTGCGACGAGGTGCAGGCGATCGCGCTGCGCCGCGGCGGCGATTACGAGGGCGCGGCCCGCCTGCAGGCGCAGATCGATGCGCGCGGCGGCGTCGAACGCGACGCGATGCACAGCTTCCTCGCCGCCAACTCGCGCGGCTTCACCGCGGCGCTGCGCGGTGACCACGACACCGCGTTGCGCCAGCTCTATGCGGCCGCCGATGCCGCCACCCGCACCGGTTGGACCGGTCCGCGACTGACCACGCTGACCAATCTCGGCGACCAGCACAAATGCCTGTTCAACTGGGAAGATGCGCGCCGGCTCAGTGAGCAGGCCCTGGCGATGGCGCGCGCCTCGGGCCCGTCGCAGGTCGTCCTGACCGCAGCACTCAACCTCATCGTCATCTATCACGCCGAGGGCGAGCTGACACAGGCGCGGGCGATGACCGAGTTCCTGCTGACCAACCCGGCGCTGTTGCCGCCGGGCGCCCTGGCGCACAACCCGCTGCCGCTGGCGCTGGGCCATCTTTGCGCGGGCGAGATCGACGAGGCGCTCGCGTACCTCGATGGCGGCGCCGTGGTCGACCTCTCCGATGGCGACGGCATGATCTTCTGGGCCTGGCTCAAGGCGCGCTGCCTGCTGGCCCGCAACGACCCGCAAGGCGCGCGCGAACTGGGCGAAAGGATCCTGCTGCAGCGCCGCGCCAGCGACCGACCCAACGACATGATGGCCCTGTACGGCGTGCTCGCCGACGCCTGCGAGCAGGCCGGCGACACGCTGGCGGCGCTGTCGTACCTGCGCCGGTCGCACACGCTTTACGAAGAGCTGATGGGCCATGGCGCACGCGCCCGCTACATCGCGCTGGAAGTCAGCCATGAACTGGCCCAGACCAAGCGCGAACGCGACCTGGCGGTCGATTCACAGCGCACCGTCGAAGACGACCGGCGCCGCCTGGCCGCACTGAACGCCGCCCTGCAGGCGCAGATCGCCGAGACCGACAAGCTGCACAACAAACTGCGCGAGCAGGCCCTGCGCGACCCGCTGACCGGCCTGCACAACCGGCGCTACCTGTTCGAGATGGCTCCCGGCCTGATGGAACTGGCCCGCCGCCAGGGCAGCCAGCTGTGCGTGGTGCTGATCGACCTCGACCACTTCAAGCTGCTCAACGACACCTACGGCCACCATGCCGGCGATCTGGTGCTGCAGCGCTTCTCCGGTCTCCTGACGCAGATGCTGCGCCGCAGCGACGTGGTTTGCCGCCATGGCGGCGAGGAGTTCGTGGCGGTGATGCCCGATATCGACGCGGATGGTGCCCAGACCATGCTCGGTCGCCTGCTCGAGGCCTTTCAGGGCCAGCAGGCCGAGATCGGCAAGCGGCGTCTTCCGAGCTGCTCGTTCTCGGCCGGCATCGCCCTGTTCCCACGCCACGGCAGCACCTTGGAGCAGCTGCTGTCGCGCGCCGACCGCGGGCTGTATGCGGCCAAGAACCGCGGCCGCGCGCGCATCGAGGTCGTGCAGACGGGCTTCGGCACGCTGGCCTGAAGGCCGCGTCGGCCGGCGCGGCTTCAGCGCCGGTCGCTGCGCGCCGGGCGCGTGAGCACGGTCGGGAAACTCACCGGCAGCGGGTTCGGAAAATCGCGGCTGAAGTGCAGGCCACGGCTCTCGTGGCGGCGCAGCGCCGAGCGCACGATGAGCTCGGCGCAGACGACCAGGTTGCGCAGTTCCAGCAGGTCGCGGTTGACGCGAAAGTTGGCGTAGTACTCATCGATCTCGCCACGCAGCAGCTTGATCCGATGCAGTGCGCGCTCCAGGCGCTTGGTCGTGCGCACGATGCCCACGTAGTTCCACATCAGCAGGCGCAATTCGTCCCAGTTGTGGGCGATCACGACCTGCTCGTCGGCGTCCTCGACCTGGCTCTCGTCCCAGGGCGGCAGCGGCTCGCGCGCAACGGCGCCGGCGCGCAGGATGCTCTGGGCGCAGGTGCGGCCGATGACCACGCATTCGAGCAGCGAGTTGCTGGCCAGCCGGTTGGCGCCGTGCAGGCCGGTGTAGGTCGTCTCGCCCACCGCGTAGAGCCCGGGCAGGTCGGTGCGCCCTTCGAGGTCGGTGACCACGCCGCCGCAGGTGTAGTGCGCCGCCGGCACGACCGGGATCGGCGCGCGCGCGATATCGATTCCCAGCTGCAGGCAACGCGCGTGGATGGTCGGAAAATGCTCCTTGAGGAAGGCCTCGCCGAGATGGCGCGCGTCGAGCCAGACATGGTCCAGGCCATGCTTCTTCATCTCGAAGTCGATCGCGCGGGCGACGATGTCGCGCGGCGCGAGTTCGCCGCGCTCGTCGTGCGCGGGCATGAAGCGGGTGCCGTCGGGCAGCGTCAGCACCGCACCTTCGCCGCGCAGCGCCTCGGTGATCAGGAAGCTGCGCTCCTGCGGGTGGTACAGGCAGGTCGGGTGGAACTGGATGAACTCCATGTTCGCGACGCGACAGCCGGCACGCCAGGCCATCGCGATGCCGTCGCCGGTGGCGGTGTCGGGGTTGGTCGTGTAGCGATAGACCTTGCCCGCGCCGCCGGTGGCCAGCACGACCGCGGAAGCGGGCAATGTTTCGACCCGCCGGTGGTCCATGTCCAGCGCATACACGCCATAGCAGCGCGGCGTCTCCTTGCGCTTGAGATGGCGCGAGACCACGAGGTCCACCGCCACCCACCGCTCGCGCAGCGTGATGTTGGGATGCTCTTTGGCACGCGCGAGCAGCGCATCGTGGATCGCCTTGCCGGTGGCGTCGGCGGCGTGCGCGATGCGCCGCACCGCATGCCCGCCTTCGCGCGTGAGATGCAGACCCAGCGGGCCTGCGGGGTCGGGCGAAAACGGCACGCCGGCCTCGACCAGCCACTCGACGGCGGCGGCGCTGTTCTCGGCGATGAAGCGCGCGGCGTGCTCGTCGACGATGCCGGCGCCGGCCTCCTGCGTGTCATGCACGTGCGACGCGATGCTGTCGTCCTCGCCGAGCACGCCGACGATGCCGCCCTGCGCCCAGGCCGTCGCACCCTCGCCCAGGCCGCGCTTGGCCAACACGATCACCGGCATCTCGCGCGCCAGGTGCAGAGCCGTTGCCAAGCCCGCAAGACCGGCGCCGATGACGACCACCGGCGACGCGGCGCCCGGGGCGGCAGGAAGAGGATTCATGGCGTCGGGTGTGACAGGCTGGGCAGGAGCGCGGATTCTAAGGAGCGCCAATGCTGCGGAGGGATGCGGCGGGAAAAGCCCCGAGACTATGATCCGCCGATGAGCCCCGTCCGCGAAGAAAGCCCTCGGCCGAACCCTTCCAGGGGCCCTGGCCGCGAAGAGTTGCTGGCGCCGAAAACCCAGATCGTCGCCGATCGAGAGGCCTACCTCGGCCAGGGACGGCACGATGTCGGGCGGCGCATTTCCGACGACCAGATCGAGCTCTTCATCAGCGCCGACGTGGCTGGGTCATTGCAGCAGGAGTTCATGCTGCACAGCCCCGAGTTCATCGCCGTGCACGATGTCGGTAGCAGCGCCTCGCTGCGGCTGGTCAGCAGTCTGGCCGGCGCGGCCGGCGCGCGCGTGCAACGCCTGTCGGTACGCAGACAGGGACACGGCGTGGCATTGGCCGTGCTGCAGTTCGTCGAGGTGCCGTTGGCCGACGGCAGCCTGGTGCGGGTGTATTCCACCGACCTGAATGCCGACAACCAGACCCGCGCGCAGGTCGCCCGCGTGCTGCTGGCCTTCAGCCGCCTCGGTGTGCTGCTGGTCGGCGAACTACCACCGCACGCCGTCACCGGCCAGCTCGCGCCGTTGCACGAGGCATTGGTTCGAGGGCCCTGGCCGAATCGGGATCTGCTGATGGTGCCGCTGGGGTCGAGTACGGCATTGGCGGCGCAGGCGACACAGCTTGCGGGTCGCGGCGAGGTCGCGGTGCATGTCACCCCGCAGGCCAGCAAGCCCAAGCAGGCCTGGGCCTTCATCGGCGGCGCCTGGAACCGCCTGCACGGCCACCCGGGCGGCGAGCGGGCGCTGCAGACCGACCTTGCGCGCGCGGTCGCCAGCCCGAACGTACCGGCCAGCGAGGCCGCGACGCAGCCGATGGAACTGGCGCCGATGCCGGCACCGGCGCCGGCAACCCGGCCCACGGTGCCCACCGTGCAAGCGGTCACGCCGATGCCGGTGCCCGGCGGTACGAGCTGGCAGGCCTACGCCGACCGATGCGCGCTGATCAAGGGCACGCTCAGCTGCTGTGTCTTCGACCTCCACTCGAGCAAGCCGCTGGCCCACGCCGGCGGCCAGCCGCCGGCGGACCGGATGGCGCAGCAAGGTGCCCTGCTGCTCGGGCAGATGACCGAAGTCGCGCGGGCCATGGGCCTGGGTGGCGGCCGCGCCGAGGCCACGCTCAGCACCACCAGCCACCACCTGCTGTTGCGCCCCGTCCCCGGCCACCCCGGCATCGCCGTGCACCTGGTGCTGCTGGCCAGCACCGGCAACCTCACGCTGGCCCGGATGCAGCTGGAGCGCATCGAGCCCCCGCAATAACGGCCCGATGCGGCCCGCGCCGGCAAGCTGACCGGCGGCAACGCCGGCCGGTCGAGCGCGCCGGACGCTGCCGACGCCGGCAGCGCAGCTAGTGGACGACGCGCGAGAACGCGAACTCGCCGTTCTCCACATCCACCGGAATCACCGCCTTCGGCCCGAACTTGCCCTCCAGGATGAGCTTGCTCACCGGGTTCTCGATCCGCTGCTGAATCGCGCGCTTCAACGGCCGCGCGCCGAACGCCGGGTCGAATCCGACCTTGGCGAGCTCGGCCAGCGCCGCCGGCGAGACCTCGAGCTTCATCTCCATCTTCGCCAGCCGCTGCTCGAGCAGCCGCAGCTGGATGCGGGCGATGTTCTCGATCTGCTTCGCGTCGAGCGCGTGGAAGACCACGACCTCGTCGATGCGGTTGAGGAATTCGGGCCGGAAATGCTGCTTGACCTCGCCCCATACCGCCTCGCGGATGTCCTCGCTCGACTGCCCCGTCATCTGCATGATCAGGTGCGAGCCGAGGTTGCTGGTCATCACGATCACCGTGTTCTTGAAGTCCACCGTGCGGCCCTGGCCGTCGGTCAGGCGCCCGTCGTCGAGCACCTGCAGCAGCACGTTGAAGACGTCCGGGTGTGCCTTCTCGACCTCGTCGAGCAGCAGCACGCTGTACGGCTTGCGGCGCACCGCCTCGGTCAGCGCACCGCCCTCGTCGTAGCCGACGTAGCCCGGCGGCGCGCCGATCAGCCGGCTGACCGAATGCTTCTCCATGTACTCGCTCATGTCGACGCGGATCATGTGATCCTCGCTGTCGAACAGGAAGCCGGCGAGCGCCTTGCACAGCTCGGTCTTGCCCACGCCCGTCGGGCCGAGGAAGAGGAAGGATCCCAGCGGCCGGTTCGGGTCGCTCAAGCCCGCACGCGAGCGGCGGATCGCATCGGCCACCGCGGTGATCGCCTCGTCCTGGCCGACCACGCGCTCGTGCAGCTTGGCTTCCATCTGCAGCAGCTTGTCGCGTTCGCCCTGCATCAGCTTGCTGACCGGGATGCCGGTGGCGCGCGAGACCACCTCGGCGATCTCCTCGGCCCCGACCATCGTGCGCAGCAACTGCGGCCGCCCGCTCTGGCCCTTGCCGGCCTCGGTGGCCTGGGCCGCCTTGAGCTTCTTCTCGAGCTCGGGCAGACGGCCGTACTGCAGCTCGGCGACCTTGTTGAAGTCGCCCTTGCGCTTGAGCTCCTCGATCTGGAAGCGGATGCGCTCGATCTCTTCCTTGAACTCTGCCGAGCCCTGGGCCGCGGCCTTCTCGCTCTTCCAGATCTCCTCGAGGTCCTTGGTCTCGCGCTGCAGCTTGAGCATCTCTTCCTCGATCAGGCCGAGCCGCTTGATCGACGCCTCGTCCTTCTCCTTCTTCACCGCCTCGCGCTCGATCTTGAGCTGGATGATGCGGCGGTCGAGCCGGTCGATCGCCTCGGGCTTGGAATCAAGCTCGATCTTGACCTTGGCCGCCGCCTCGTCGATGAGGTCGATCGCCTTGTCGGGCAGGAAGCGGTCGGTGATGTAGCGGTGGCTCAACTCGGCCGCAGCGACGATCGCCGGGTCGGTAATCTGAACATGATGGTGAACCTCGTACTTCTCCTGCAGGCCGCGCAGGATCGCCACCGTGGCTTCCACGCTCGGTTCGTCGACGAGCACCTTCTGGAACCGGCGCTCCAGCGCGGCGTCCTTCTCGACGTACTTGCGGTATTCGTCGAGCGTGGTCGCGCCGATGCAGTGCAGCTCGCCGCGCGCCAGCGCGGGCTTGAGCATGTTGCCGGCATCGATCGCGCCTTCGGCCTTGCCGGCGCCGACCATGGTGTGCAACTCGTCGATGAACAGGATGATCCGGCCCTCGTCGGCCGCCACTTCCTTGAGCACGGCCTTCAGCCGCTCCTCGAACTCGCCGCGGTACTTGGCACCCGCGAGCAGCCCGGCCATGTCCAGCACCAGCACGCGCTTGTTCTTCAGCGTCTCGGGCACCTCGCCGTTGACGATGCGCTGCGCCAGCCCTTCGACGATCGCCGTCTTGCCGACACCTGGCTCGCCGATCAGGACCGGGTTGTTCTTGCTGCGCCGCTGCAGGACCTGGATCGCACGGCGGATCTCGTCGTCGCGGCCGATCACCGGGTCGAGCTTGCCCTGACGCGCGCGCTCGGTGAGGTCCAGGGTGTACTTCTTCAGCGCCTCGCGCTGGCCTTCGGACTCGGCCGAATCGACGTTCTGGCCGCCGCGCACCGCCTCGACCGCCGCCTCGAGCGCCTTGCGCGTCAGGCCATGGCCGCGCACGATGCCGCCGAGGTCGGTCTTGGCGTCGGCCAACGCCAGCAGGAACATCTCGCTGGCGATGAACTGGTCACCGCGCTTGGTGGCTTCCTTGTCGGCCGTCTGCAGCAGTTGCACCAGGTCGCGCCCGGGCTGCACGGGCTGCCCGCCACCCTGCACCTGCGGCAGGTTGCGGATCGCGGTTTCCATCGCGGTGGCGAGCGCCGCGGTGTTGGCGCCGGCGCGGTCGAGCAGCGACTTCGGCCCGTCGGGCTGGACCAGCATCGCCGCCAGCAGGTGGACGGGCTCGATGTAGGGGTTGTCGCGGCCCACGGCCATGCTCTGGGCCTCGCCCAGGGCCTGCTGGAACGCAGTCGTCAGCTTTTCGACACGCATCGTCATATCCTCCGGTTGCGAGGGGACATGGGCGCTGACGCCGACATTTCAAGGCGCGGGCGCAGTTCGATCTTGCGCCGGATCAAGTCCGGCGCCGCGGCGGCTGCTCAGGCGCCGGCCTGCAGCCGGGCGCGCAAGGCCGCTTTCTGCACCTTGCCCAGGGCGGTCCGCGGCAGATCCGGCAGCGCCACCACGCGGCGCGGATGCTTGAAGCGCGCCAGCCGCGCGTCGAACAGTGCCTGCAGCGCCGCGGCGTCGAACAGGGCGCCCGGACGCAGCACGAGGGCCAACACCGGCACTTCACCCCAGCGCTCGTCAGGCAGGCCGATCACGGCACATTCGGCGACATCGGGGCGCTCGGCGACCAGGTTCTCGATCTCCGCCGGATGGATGTTCTCGCCGCCGGAGATGATCAGCTCGCGGACGCGGCCCACGACCTCGAACAGCCCCCCGGCATGCTGCTTCGCGAGATCGCCGGTGTGGAACCAGCCGTCAGCGTCGAACGAGGGCTCGGCGCTGCGGTGGTAGCCGCGCATGAGCTGCGGCGCCTTGAGCAGGATCTCGCCGTCGGCCGCCAGCCGCGCTTGCACGCCGCGGGCCGGCCGGCCGGCGAGGCCCGGATGGGCCATCGCCTCGTCGGGCCGCAGCACGATCGACAGCGGCCCGGTCTCGGTCGCCCCATAGACCTGCGCCACCGGCACGCCGCGGGCGTGGAAGGCCTCGATGAGGTACCGCGGCACGATCTGCGAGCCGCTGTTGACATAGCCCAGCGACGACAGGTCGGCCGCCGCCCAGCGTGGATGCTCGATCAGCGCGCGCATCACCGCCGGCACGAGCAGGCTGGTGGTCGGGCGCCAGGCGGCGACCTCATCGAACCAGGCCCCGGCGTCGAAGCGCGGCTGCAACCGGACCTGCCCGCCGGCGGCCAGCGCGGGCAGCGTCTGGATGCACAGCCCGCCGACGTGGAACAGCGGCAGCACCGAGAGCACGCGGGTGTCGGCGCCGAATCCTTGCGCCTCGATCGCCGCCTGCGCGTTGGCGAGCATGCCGGCGCGGGTGTGCATCGCGCCCTTGGGCTTGCCGGTCGTGCCCGAGGTATAGACCAGCAGCAGGTCGCCGGCCTCGACGCCCGCGGTCGGCCCCGGCACCAGCGGCTTCGCTGCGGCCCGCACCGTGGCGGCCAAGCCCGACATTTCGGGCGTGCCCAGCAGATGCCCGGCACCGGCATGCACGACGATCTGCGCCAGCTCGGCCGCGGCCAGGCGCCAGTTCAGCGGCAGCAGCACCGCACCCAGGCGTTCGCAGGCGACCAGCGTGGCCAGCATCTCGGTGCTGTTCAGCCCGAGCCAGGCGACGATGGCACCCGGCTCGACGCCCTCGCTCGTCAACCGCCGCAGCGCGCTGGCGGCGGCGGCTTCATCGACCAGGCGATCGAACATCGGCCCGGCTATTCGATTTCCTCGTCGCGCTCGCCCGCTTCGTACAGGCATTCGCGGCCGAGGCGGTCCAGGCACAGCTCGGCCGTCCAGGGCAGCATCAGCGAGCCGCAGCGGCTGTCTCGGTACAGACGCTCCAACGGCAGGCTCTTCAGCATGCTCTGCCCGCCGCAGGTGCGGATCGCCAGCCGTGCGATGTCGTTGGCGTTCTCCATGATCGTGTAATGCGCGGCGTAGAGCCGCATGCGGGTGTCCTTGTCGGGATCGACCTGCGCATCGCGGGCGTTGCCCAGGAACAGTGCACGCGTCTGCTCGAGCTTGACGCGCATCTCCGCCACCGCAATCTGCTTGGTCGGGTACATGCGGCGCTTGACAGGCGGCATGCCGGACACCTCGGCGCGCAGGTAGGCGACCGTGAAGTCGTAGGCCGCCTGCGCGATGCCCATGTAGGTCGGCGAGAGGGTCGCGAACATGTGCGGGAATCGCGCCGCGGCCTGCCAGTACAGGCCCTCGGGCATCAGGCGCGCGCTGTGCGGCACGAAGACCTCGTGCAGCAGCAGGGTGCGGCTGACCGTGGCGCGCATGCCCAGCGGGTCCCAGTCGCCGATCACGCTGACGCCTTCGGCATCCGCCGGCACCGCGAGATACAGCGAATCGCGCTGCGTCGCGCCGGGCTTGTCCAGCGTGCACAGGACGCCGTAGAAATCGGCCGCGCCGGCCAGCGAGGCGAAGATCTTCTTGCCGCTGACCCGGTAGCCACCGTCCACCGACCTGGCCAGGGTGCCGAACGGCGCCTTGCCGGCCGCCGCCGCACCGCCTTCGGAGAACGGCTGCGAATAGACCTGGCCGTGGCGCACGATGCGCTCGTAGTGGAGGGCGCGGTTCGCCTCGTGGTCGGCGCGCTGCGCCGGCGTCATCTCCAGCGCGTCGGCAATGAAGCCCGACCACATGCAGGAGCACACATGCATGTTGTACGACAGTGCCGTGGCGCCGCAGTGGCGACCGATCTCGGCGGCCACCATCACGTAGGTGGCGAAGTCGGCACCAAGGCCGCCGCAGGACTTGGGCACGCAGATCGCCAGCAGCCCGGCCGCATGCAGATCGGCGAAGTTCTCGATCGGAAAGCTCGCCTCGCGGTCGTGGCGCGCCGCGCGCGGGGCGAACTTGTCGCGGCCCAGCGTGGCGGCCAGCGCTGTCAGTTCGCGCTGCTGCGCCGTGAGCGCCGCGGGGTTGCCGGCGATGTGCATGGCGTGCATGGTTTCAGGCTCCGACGAAGTGCCGCTCGAGGAACGACAGCACCGCAGCGTTGAACGCCGCCGGCTGCTCGACGTTGGCGATGTGGCCTGCCGCCGCCAGGCAGGTGTATTCGGCGCCGGCGATTCGTTCGGCCATGCGACGCATGACCTCGGGCGGCGCGGTGCGGTCGTGTTCCGCCGCCAGCAGCAGCGTGGGCACGGAGATGGCGGCCAGCGCCGCGCGGCGGTCGAAGACGGCGATGGCCTGCAGCGCAGCGCGGTAGGTGGGCTCGGGCACACGCGCCATCACCTCGGTGGCGATGCGCACCGCGTCGGGCGCAGCCGCAGGCGAGACCATGCCCGGCACCAGTCGCCGCGCCATGCCGGCCATGCCCAGGCCGGCATCCAGAGGCGCCAGCCGCTCGGCCACGAAGCGCGCCTGCCAGGCGCCGTCGGCCGGGCCGAAGGACGCCGAGGTGCAAGCCAGCACCAGCCCGTGGACGCGCTGCGGCGCCAGCGTCACCAGTTCCTGCGCCACCATGCCGCCCATGCTGTGGCCCAGCAACACGACGCGCGACGCTTCGATCTGCTCGATCACTGCCAGCACCGCAGCAACGAACACCGCCATGTCGGGTGCACCCTGGATCTGCGATTCGCCGTACCCCGGCAGGTCGATCGCCAGCGCGCGAAACCCGGCTGCGGCAATCGCCCGCGCGGTGCCCGACGCCTCGTCGGACCAGAGCGAGCGCCCGCCGCCGATGCCGTGCAGCAGCAGCACCGCGGTACTGCCCTGCCCTCGTTCGGTGAACGCGGGCAGGCTCACAGAAGCCGCCCCTCTTCGACCACCGCCACGCCGTCCAGGCGCACCGTGCAGCCACGCAGCGGCAGGTCGAAATGGCCCAGCGTGTGGCGGCCCGCGACTTCGTTGGCGCCGGTGCTGTAGAGAAAGTTGCCGGCGAACGCACGCAGCTCGGTGCCGTTGAAGTCGGCCTTGTCGTAGAAGTTCATCGCATCCCAGCGCGCGCGGCGGTTCAGGCCCCAGCCGAGGTGCGACACGGCGTAGGCCGCGGGGTCCGCCCAGGCTTCGAAATAGCCGCGCATCGTCTCGGCATCGACACCCTCGCCTTCGACGTGCACGGCGTGGTCGTTCACGATCGTCAACCGCACCGGGTCCTGCAGGTAGCGCTTGAACGTGAGGTTGACGTCGCCGCGGTCGAGCACCAAGGTGCCGTTGACGGTGCCGGCGGCGGGAAAGGCGAGCACCAGCCCGCCCGGCCAATGCGAAAGCGTGCCCGGCCTGGAGCTGAAGCCCCAGACGCCGCCGATGCGGGCGCCGGCCAGGTCCACGTGCAGTTCGGTGCCCGCCGCCGACGTGACCTGCATCGCACGCGCCGCCTTGAGGCGCCGCATCGCATCGCGCACCGGCAACTCGTCCTCGGCGCGCGGCAGGCAGCGCTCGAGGATCTCCGGGTGCTCGTGGCTGATCGCCAGCACGCGCGCGCCGCCGGCCAGGATCTGCGGCAGCTCGGCCGCGTGTTGCAGGCCCTCGACCGTGCAATCGGCGACGAAGACGCTGGCCGCCAGCGCCTGCACCACCGGCGCCAGGCGGCCGATGGCATCCGACGCGCCGGTCGAGCGTACCGGCACCGGCGCCGCCAGCGGTCGCGCTGGCAACACGAGCTGGAAAGGCCGTGCGCCGATGCGCTGCAACGCCAGCAGGCTGAGCTGCGGCAGTTCGGACCGCGTCTGCGTCTCCGAAAGAACCGCGCAGGGATCGCCCGCCTTGACGCCGCACAGCCGAAAGACCTCGGCGAACATCTCGATCCACTTGCCTTCGATGCGCGGCATCACAGCACCTCTCCCAGCAGATGGTAGTGGCCGGCCTGGAACACCAGCGGCGGCAGCGCCGACTCGCTGCAGGCGAGCACGCGGCCGATGAACAGGCGATGGTCGCCGGCCGCCTGCTGCGATACCGCCTCGCACTCGAAGACCGCGGCGCAACCCGCCAGCACCGGCGCGCCATGCGGGCCCAGGGCCCAGACCCCGTCCTCGAACTTGTCGTCGCGACGCGCGGCGAAGCGGCGCGACAGCTCCACCTGCGACTCGGCCAGCACGTTGACGGCGAAGCACGGCGCAGCCTCGAACGCACCCAGGCTGGGGCTGGTCTGCCGCAAAGCCCAATGCACCAGCGGTGGCGCCAGCGACAACGATCCGAACGAGTTGACGGTGAGGCCGAAGAAGGCGCCGTCGGCATCGACGCAGCTGACGATGGTCACCCCGGTCGTGAAGCGGCCGAGCGCCCGGCGCAAATGCTGGGCATCCATCAGGCGTTGCGCGCCGCGATGCCCCAGCGCGCCAGCGCCGCGTCGTCGGCCACCCGCGCATCGACCCAGCGCGCGCCCTCCGGCGTCGTCTCCTTCTTCCAGAACGGTGCCTGCGTCTTGAGGTAGTCCATCAGGAACTCGCAGGCCTGGAAGGCCTGGCCACGATGCGCCGAGCTGACCGCGACGAGCACGATCTGCTCGCCCGGCAGCAGGCGGCCGACGCGGTGCACGACGCGCGCGGCGCGGATGTCGAAACGCTGCTTCGCCTCGTCGATCATCGCTTCGATGGCGCGCTCGGTCATGCCGGGGTAATGCTCGAGCTCCATCTCGCTCACGCCGGCGCCGTCGCTGCGGTCGCGCACCGTGCCGATGAAGCTGGCCACCGCGCCGACGCCCGGATCGCCCTCACGCAAGGCGGCGACCTCGGCGCCGAGGTCGAAGTCCTCGGTCTGGATCGAGACCCGCCGCGACATCGACATGCTGATCTCAGCCACCGGTGACGGGCGGGAAGAACGCGACCTCGGCGCCCTCGGGCAGCGCCGCGGTCTCGTCGGCCATCGCCTGGTTGACCGCGGCGCGCACGGCACGGCCGCGCGCCAGAACTTCGGCATGGCGACCCCCACGCGCCAGCAACTGGTCGCGCAAACCGCCCAGCGTGCTGCCGGGCGCGATCTCCAGGGTCTCGCCCGGGCCCAGGGCCTCGCGCAGCGAGGCGAAGTAGCGCAGCGTCACCTTCATCGAACCGGCCTCATCGCGACACCAGCGCCGCCAGCGGGAGGAAGCGCACCGCATCGCCGCGCGCGATCGCCTGCCCGGGCGGGTTGTCGATCAGGCCATCGGCCCACACGGCCGAGGTCAGCACGCCCGAGCTCTGGTTGGGGAACAGGTCGAGCCCGCCTTCGGCGTTCAGGCGCGCGCGCAGGAACTCGCGCCGGCGGTCCGGCCGCGGCCAGTCGAAATCGGCCCGCATCGGCAGCGCCGCCGGCAAGTCGCTGTCCATGCCCTGCAGCACGCGCAGCACCGTGCTCACGGCGAGCAGATGGGTGACGAAGGCCGACACGGGGTTGCCCGGCAGGCCGACCAGCAAGGCCTCCCCGCCGGCACCGCGCCGGATCGACCCGAAGGCCAGCGGCTTGCCGGGCTTGATCGCGATCTGCCAGTCCTGCAGTTCGCCCTCGGCGCGCGCAGCGGGCTTGAGGTGGTCTTCCTCGCCCACCGAGACGCCGCCGCAAGTCACGATCAGGTCGCAGGCCGCCGCCTCGCGCAGTGCTGCACGGGTGGCATCCAGCGTGTCGCGCACGATGCCCAGGTCCTTGACTTCGCAGCCCGCGGCCTGCAGCAGGGCGCGCAGCGTGAAGCGGTTGGAGTTGTAGATCGCACCCGGGCGCAGCGGCTCGCCGGGCATCATCAGCTCGTCGCCGGTGGAGAAGATCGCCACCCGCGGCCGCCGGATCACCTGCAAGCGCGCCGCGCCGACCGAGGCGGCCAGGCCGAGCGCCTGCGGCGTCAGCCGCTGGCCCCGATGCAGCACGGCCGCGCCCTGCTGCACGTCTTCGCCGCGGCGGCGGATCCATTGTCCGGCCGCCGGCACCGTGTTGACGCGCACGGCACCCAGGCCCTCGCCCTGCGCCACCGGTTCGCATTGCTCCTGCATCACCACCGCGTCGGCGCCCGCAGGCACCTGGCCGCCGGTGAAGATGCGCGCGGCGCTGCCCGGCTGCAGCGGCTGGCCGACATGGCCGGCGGGGATGCGCTGCGTCACCGGCAGCAAGGCACCGGCGGCCGGCACGTCGGCCGCACGCATCGCGTAGCCGTCCATCGAAGTGTTGTCCTCGGGCGGGACATCCAGCGTCGAGAGCACGTCTGCGGCCAGCACGCGGCCGAGGCCGTCGAACGTGGAAACGGCTTCGGACTCGCGAATCGCGTGCGGCAGCGTGCCGGCGACCAGGCGGGCCAGCGCATCGTCGAGGCTGAGCATGGTGCGTGGGGCGTTCATGCGGCGATCGCGGTGGGTGGTGTGCAATGGGCTTCGATGTAGCGCTTGACGGCGGCCGCGTCGGCGGCCATGGCCGTGAAGCGCCGGGGCAGCGATTCGATGCCGCGCAGCGCGGCCGGCAGTTCGGGCGCCGGCGCGCCGGCGCCCAGCGCCTCGCGGATCACGGTCGCGAACTTGGCCGGCAGCGCGGTCTCGAGCACGATCATCGGCACGCCGGGCTCACGATGTTGCCGCGCCACCCTCAGGCCGTCGGCAGTGTGGGTATCGATCATCACGCCACAGCGCGCCCAGGTGTCGCGGATGGTGGCCAGGCGGTCGGCATGGGTGCTGCGCCCGGAGGCGAAGCCGAAGCCGCTGGTCGCCACCGCGGGCGCGAACTCGGCCGGCGCGAGCGTGAAGCCGCCATCGCGGGCGAGCGCGGCGCCGAAGAGCTCGCGTGTGCGCGCCGCCGCCTTGGCATCGTGGCCCAGCAGGTCGAAGACGAAGCGCTCGAAGTTGCTCGCCTTGCTGATGTCCATCGAGGGGCTCGAGGTCTCGAAGGTCTCGGCGCCGCCGCGCACGCGGTAGGTGCCGGTGCGGAAGAACTCGTCGAGCACGTCGTTCTCGTTGGTCGCCAGCACCAGGTGCCGGATCGGCAGGCCCATCTGGCGCGCGACATGGCCGGCGCAGATGTTGCCGAAGTTGCCCGAAGGCACGGCGAAGCTGACCTGGGGCAGTTCGTCGTGGCGCGCCGCCGCCGGGCCGTCCCAAGGCGGCGCAGCCCCCTCGGGGGGTGGCGAAGCGGAGCGGAGCCTGGAGGTCGGGTCGGTGGCCTGGAAGTAGCCGGCGAAGTAATAGACGACCTGCGCCAGCAGCCGCGCCCAGTTGATGCTGTTCACCGTACCGATGCGCCAGCGCCGCTTGAAGTCCAGATCGTTGCTGACCGCCTTCACGATGTCCTGGCAGTCGTCGAACACGCCGTCGACGGCGATGTTGTGGATGTTGGCGTCCTGCAGGCTGAACATCTGCGCCTGCTGGAACGGGCTCATGCGGCCCGCCGGGCTGAGCATGAAGACGCGAACGCCGCGCTTGCCGCGCATCGCGTATTCGGCCGCGCTGCCGGTGTCGCCCGAGGTGGCGCCGAGGATGTTGAGTTCCTCCCCACGGCGCGCCAGCTCGTACTCGAACAGGTTGCCCAGCAGCTGCATCGCCATGTCCTTGAAGGCCAGCGTCGGGCCGTTGGACAGGGATTCGAGATACAGGCCTTCCTCGAGTCGCTTCAGCGGCACGATCTGCGGACTGCCGAAGATGCGCTCGGTGTAGGTGATTTCGCACAACCGCTTCAGGTCGGCGGGGGGGATGTCGGCGATGTACAGCGACAGGATCTCGAACGCGAGCTCCGCATACCGCAGACCGCGCCAGCGCGACAGCGTGGCTGCATCGACGCGCGGGTAATGCGCGGGCAGGTACAGGCCGCCGTCGGGCGCCAGGCCTTCGAGCAGGATGTCGGAGAAGCCGCGCGGCGTCGTGTCGCCGCGGGTGCTGAGATACCTCAACTCAATTCTTCCTTGCGGATGCGAACGATGGGCGCGAGCACGGTCGGCAGCGCCTGCATCCGCGCCAGCGCGGCGCTCATGCGGCCTTCGACCGTGTCGTGGGTCAGGATCACGAGGTCGGTCTGGTTCTCGCCTTCTGCGCTTTCCCGCTGGAGCACGGCGTCGATCGAGATTTCGTGCTCGGCCAGGATGCCGGTGATGCGGGCCAGCACGCCGGCCTCGTCGGCCACCACCAGGCGCAGGTAATAGGCAGTGACGACTTCGTCGATCGGCAGGATCGGCGTGTCCTGCATCGCGCCCGGCTGGAAGGCCAGGTGCGGCACGCGGTGGTCGGGATCGGCGGCGTGCAGCCGCGTGATGTCCACCAGGTCGGCGATCACCGCGCTGGCGGTCGGCTCGGCGCCGGCACCTTTGCCGTAGTACAGCGTCGTGCCGACCGCGTCCCCGTGAACCACGACCGCGTTCATCGCGCCTTCGACGTTGGCGATCAGGCGCTGGCTGGGGATCAAGGTCGGGTGCACGCGCAACTCGATGCCGCCGGCCGGGTAGGCGGCGCTCTTCAGGTCGTCGCGCCGCTTGGTGATGCCCAGCAGCTTGATCCGGTAGCCGAGCTGCTCGGCGTAGCGGATGTCGGCCGCCTGCAGCCCGGTGATGCCCTCGATGTACGCCTTGTCGAACTGCACCGGCACGCCGAAGGCGATCGCGCTCATGATCGTCGCCTTGTGCGCTGCGTCTATGCCCTCGATGTCGAAGGTCGGATCCGATTCGGCGTAGCCCAGCGCCTGCGCCTGCTTGAGCACGACGCCGAAGTCCAGGCCCTTGCTGCGCATCTCCGAGAGGATGAAGTTGGTGGTGCCGTTGATGATGCCGGCCACCCATTCGATGCGGTTGGCGGTGAGGCCTTCGCGCAGCGCCTTGATGATCGGGATGCCGCCGGCCACCGCGGCCTCGAAGGCCACCACCACGCCCTTCTTGCTCGCGGCGGCGAAGATCTCGCTGCCGTGCACCGCCAGCAGCGCCTTGTTGGCGGTGACCACATGCTTGCCGGCGGCGATCGCCTCCAGCACCAGCGCGCGTGCGATGCCGGTGCCGCCGATCAGCTCGACCACGACGTCGATCTCCGGGTCGTTGATCACCAGCCGCGCATCCGAGACCACCTGCACCTGGTCGCCGACGGCGGCCCGCGCGCGCTCGACGTCGAGGTCGGCGACGCTGGCGATGCGGATCTCGCGCCCGGCGCGGCGGCGAATCTCATCGCGATTGCGCTGCAGCACGCGGAAGGTGCCGCCGCCGACCGTGCCGATGCCGAGCAGGCCGACCTGGATGGGTCTGGCTTCGACATCACGTCGCTGCGCGACGTGAGTCGGCGCGGAAATACTTCGTGTATTCATCAGCGGATTCAAACGGCGTGGCGCTTGCGGTACTGCGCGAGGAAGCGCTCGATGCGGCCGATCGCCTCGGACAGGTCGTCGGAATTGGGCAGGAAGACGAGCCGGAAATGGTCGGGCGCCGGCCAGTTGAAACCGGTGCCCTGGACGATCAGCACCTTCTCCTCGGCCAGCAGTTCGTAGGCGAACTGCTGGTCGTCGGCGATCGGGTACATCTTCGGGTCCAGGCGCGGGAACATGTACAGCGCCGCCTTGGGCTTGACCACGCTGACGCCCGGGATCTGCACGAGCATCTCGTAGGCCAGGTCGCGCTGGCGGCACAGGCGCCCGCCGGGCGCCACGAGGTCCTTGATGCTCTGGTAGCCGCCCAGGGCGGTCTGGATCGCGAGCTGCCCCGGCGTGTTGGCGCACAGGCGCATCGAGGCCAGCATGTTCAGCCCCTCGATGTAGTCGGCGGCATGGCGCTTGTCGCCCGAGACCACCATCCAGCCGGCGCGGTAGCCGCAGCTGCGGTAGTTCTTGCTCAGGCCATTGAAGGTGACGAAGAGCACGTCGTCGGCCAGCGAGGCGATGCTGGTGTGGGTGTTGCCGTCGTACAGCGTCTTGTCGTAGATCTCGTCGGCGAAGACGATGAGCTGGTTCTGCCGCGCGATCTCGACGATGCCGCGCAGCAGGTCCTCGGGGTAGAGCGCGCCGGTCGGGTTGTTCGGGTTGATGACGACGATGGCCTTGCTGTGCGGCGTGACCTTGCGCCGGATGTCGTCGAGGTCGGGCAGCCAACCCGAACCCTCGTCGCAGCGGTAGTGCACCGGCGTGCCGCCCGACAGCGACACCACGGCGGTGTACAGCGGGTAGTCGGGCGACGGGATCAGCACCTCGTCGCCGGCATCGAGCAGCGCGTTCATGCTCATCGCGATCAGCTCGGAGGCGCCGTTGCCCAGATAGACATCGTCGACGGCGACGCCGGCGATGTGCTTTTCCTGCGTGTAGTGCACCACCGCCTTGCGCGGCGCGAACAGGCCCTTGCTGTCGGTGTAGCCGGCGGCGTCGGGCAGGTTGCGGATCATGTCCTGCACGATCTCGTCGGGCGGCATCAGCCCGAACGCGGCGATGTTGCCGATGTTCAGCTTGATGATCTTGTGGCCTTCTTCCTCCATCTGCCGCGCCTTGTCGAGCACGGGCCCGCGGATGTCGTAGCCGACGTTGGCGAGCTTGGCGGATTTGACGATCGGTCTCAAGGTAAGGGCTCCGGCGCGAGGAACTTAGAATTATCCACGCATGAAGTTCCAGCCCGACCTTGCCGAAGGCGTCAACGTCATCACGCGCCACGACGGTGGATCGGTCTGGGTCGGCGCCACGCGCTTCGGGCACAGCCTGCTCGTGCCGTGGAGCGGCGAGGTCCTGCCCTGGGCGGCGACAGCGCCCGACGAGTTGACGCCCGAGCATTTCGAGCGCATAGCCGCGCTGCGGCCCGAGGTGGTGGTCTTCGGCAGCGGGGCGCGGCTGCGCTTCGTGCCGCCGGCGCTGACGCGCTCGCTGATCGAGTTGCGCATCGGCGTCGAGACCATGGACACCGGCGCCGCCTGCCGCACCTACAACGTGCTGGCCAGCGAAGGCCGGCGGGTACTCGCCGCCTTGCTGCTGTCGCCACCCCCTTGACCGGCGGCGGCCGCGGGAGACTTTATAATCTCCAATTGAGCCGGCTTCGGCACCAGCGCAGTCCGAGAAAACAACCATGGCGCCTGTCATCAACAAATTGCTCCCGGAATTCGAAGCTCTGGCCACCGGCGGCGTGAAGTTCACGCCGCAGTCGCATCTGGGCAAGGCCGTGGTGCTGTACTTCTACCCGAAGGACAACACCCCCGGCTGCACCACCGAGGCGATGCAGTTCCGTGACCAGCACAAGGACTTCGTCAAGGCCGGGGCCGTGGTGTTCGGCGTCTCGCGGGACAACATGACCAGCCACGAGAAGTTCAAGACCAACCTGGCCCTGCCCTTCGAGCTGATCGCCGACACCGAGGAGAAGCTCTGCCACATGTTCGGCGTGGTCAAGAACAAGATCATGTACGGCAAGAAGGTCAAGGGCATCGAACGCAGCACCTTCCTCATCGACGCCGAGGGCGTGATGCGCGCCGAATGGCGCGGCATCAAGGTCGCCGGCCATGTCGATGAAGTCCTCAAGGCGGTGAAGGCGCTGAAGAAGGCCGCTTGATCCAAGCCCTGCCAGCGCACCGCCTGCGGCGATGCACCGCAGCGGCGAACACCACCCAAGTCCGAGCCGCACAGCAGCCTGTGCGGCTTTTTTGTTCCTCATGACGGTTCCAAGACATGCCCCTGCCCAAGGCCCCCGCTAGAAAAGGTGATCTGCTGCGAAGCGCCGACTACGAGGCGCAGGCCGCACCGCGCGCCGACAAGCGCTCGCTGAAGACACGCGACATCGAGATGCCGGCGCAGGCCGCGCTGGAACTGCACGACGGCGGCACGGCGCTGGCGGCCCGGGCGCCGGTCACTGCACCGCCGGCAGCGCAGCCGGCGCCGGCGCCGCACGCGATGCCGCCCGCGGCACCGGCCACGCGGGCGCGCAAGCCCCGCAGCACCGGGCCGGCCAAGCTCTTCGTGCTCGACACCAACGTGCTGATGCACGACCCGATGAGCCTGTTCCGCTTCGAGGAACACGACATCTTCCTGCCGATGATCACGCTCGAGGAACTCGACGGCCACAAGAAGGGCATGAGCGAGGTCGCGCGCAGCGTGCGCCAGGTCAGCCGCGAGCTCGACGCGCTGGCCAGCCTGGCGGGCAAGAGCGGCCCGCTGGACGCCCACGCCGGCATCGACCTCGGCGGCACCGGCCACCGCGAGGCCGGCGGCAAGCTGTACTTCCAGACCACCCTGCTCGACTTCAAGCTGCCGGCCGGCCTGCCCCAGGGCAAGGCCGACAACCAGATCCTCGGCGTCGTCCAGAGCCTGCGCGAGCAGCAGCCGGGACGCGACATCGTGCTGGTGTCCAAGGACATCAACATGCGCGTCAAGGCGCGCGCCCTCGGCCTGCCGGCCGAGGACTACACCAACGACAGGACGCTGGAAGACGGCGACCTGCTCTACACCGGGGTGCTGGCGCTGCCGGCCGACTTCTGGGAGCGTCATGGCAAGACCATGGAGAGCTGGCAGCAGGGCGGCCACACCTTCTACCGCATCAGCGGGCCGCTGGTGCCGGCGCTGCTGATCAACCAGTTCGTCTACCTCGAGGCACCGGGTGCGGCGGCGCTGTACGCCCGCGTCACCGAGATCACCGGCAAGACCGCGGTGCTCAAGACGCTGCGCGACTACACCCATGCCAAGAACGCGGTCTGGGGCGTGACGGCGCGCAACCGCGAGCAGAACTTCGCCCTCAACCTGCTGATGGACCCGGACTGCGACTTCATCACCCTCACCGGCAACGCCGGCACCGGCAAGACGCTGATGACGCTGGCCTCGGGCCTGTCGCAGGTGCTCGACGACCGCCGCTACACCGAGATCATCGTCACCCGGGTGACGGTGCCGGTCGGTGACGACATCGGCTTCCTGCCCGGCAACGAGGAAGAGAAGATGGGCCCGTGGATGGGTGCGCTCGACGACAACCTCGAGGTTCTCGCGCGCACCGACGCCAGCGCCGGTGAATGGGGCCGCGCGGCGACCAACGACCTGGTGCGCAGCAAGATCAAGATCAAGAGCCTGAATTTCATGCGCGGGCGCACCTTCCTCAACAAGTTCGTGCTCATCGACGAGGCGCAGAACCTGACGCCCAAGCAGATGAAGACGCTGATCACGCGCGCCGGTCCGGGCACCAAGATCGTCTGTCTGGGCAACCTGGCGCAGATCGACACACCCTACCTCACCGAAGGTTCGTCGGGCCTGACCTACGCGGTGGACCGCTTCAAGGGCTGGCCGCATGGCGGCCACGTGATGCTGGCGCGCGGCGAGCGGTCGCGGCTGGCGGATTTCGCCAGCGAGGTGCTGTAGGCCGCGGCTACGGCTCGTCTCGCACGCGCACGAAGCTGGCGAAGCGCGGAACGCCGGCCGCCGTCGTCCCGCGGTAGCGGAAGGTCACGCGCGCACCGGCAGGCGGCGGCGCGGCGCGTTCGGCGTCGCTGAAGCCGGTGCCGATGAGGAATTCGGTGCCGTCGTCCAGCCGCACGTGCAGGGCACCGATCTTGCCCGCGTACTTGCCGTGGCCGGCGAGATGGCCGACGACCAGCGCTTCGGCGTCGTGCAGCGGCTTGAGCTTGAGCAGGTCCGCGCTGCGGCCCGGCCGCCAGAGCGCATCGGCGCGGTGCAGTACCAAGCCTTCGCCGCCGCCCTTCACGACCTCTTCCAGGCGGCGTCGCAGCGCGGAGCGGTCGCCGACCGGCTGCTGCGCCACCGCCGCCAGTTGCGGCCAGGCCGCCTGGCGGGCGATCGCCTCGATGCGCGCCACGCGCTCGACGAAGCGACCCCCTTGGCCGGGCAGGTCGAACAACTGGTAGCGCAACGCACGCCATTCGCCGTCCACCGGGATGGCCTTGCGCACGATGCCCGACAGCGCCTCGAAGGCGCCGCGGCCCAGCCAGAGCTCGCCGTCCAGCGGCGTTGCCGGCAGCCGCGCCATGAACCAGGCCGGCGCTGGCACCGCCAGGCCGCTGCGAAAACGCAGGCTGGCGCCGTCCCAGATCGCGCGCACGCCGTCGAACTTCTCGCTGACCAGGAAGCCGGCCGGGTCGATGTCGTCGGGCGCCTCGGTGGCCAGCATCAGCGCCGGTGAATCGTGGCGGGCCCAGGCCACTGCGGGCAGGCAGCCGGCGGCAGCGAGCCAGCCGAGCGCCCGCCGCCGCGTCGGCGCGCCCATTGTCCTGTCGTCCATCGCCGCCTCCCGCGCTGTTCTCGATGGCAGCCAGTGTGTCGCCGGCCGGGTCGCGGCACCATCGCCCAGCGGAAGGGACGCGCCCCCACCAAACGGGGGCGCCCCTGTTGCAGCCGTCGCACGTGGGACGCGGTCGCGCCTTCGCCCGCCGCGCGCGAGCGCCTGGGCTCAGCGCATGCCGGCCATTGCCAGCGCCTTCTTCGGGTTGATCAGATGACGGCGGCCGTCGGCGCTGGTGTCAGCGGTCTCGACGATCAGCTTGATCACCTCGGGCGGCTGCAGCGCCGGGTTCACGGCCAGGATCTTCGCCGCCAGGTTGGCGACCTGCGGCGAGGCCATCGAGGTGCCCGACAACGCCACCCGGTCGCCGCCGGGCAGGTAGCTTTCCACCTGGTAGCCGTTCGCGTGCACCTTCACCGTCGGACCGTAGCTCGTGAACGGCGCTTCGTCGCCGGCCTGGTCCACGGCGCCCACCGCGATCAGGTTGGGCAGCACGATGCCGGCCGGGATGTCCTCGACGAAGCTGGCGTCGGAGTCGCTGTTGCCGGCCGCCGTCACGAAGAGGATCTCCGGCGCCCCCGCGAAGGCGTCCTCGAGCGACTTGGCACCGATGTCGAAGTACTTGCGCGCCAGCGCCTTGCGCTCCTCGGGCGTCTTGCCCACGCCGCATTGCTCGAGGTCGCTCTCGATGCCCTTGACGCTGCCGCCCCAGCTCATGTTGACGACGCGCACGCCTTCGCGCTTGAAGAAGTCCACATAGGCCTGCTGGGCCTTGGCGTCGGCCTCGGTCTGCGCCAGGCTCGGGCAGGGGTCGGGCTTGAGCGTCCAGCCGAACTCGATGCGGCCGACGACCAGCCGCGCGTAGGGGTCGCCGGCCAACGCGATGCCGGCCACATGGGTGCCGTGCTCGTAGTTGCCGGCCAGCTCGATCTCCTCGATCGCCGGCTTGTACTGGTCGGGGGGCAGCGTCGAGAGAAACTGCTTGACCGCGCTCGCCTCGGGGCTGTCGATGTTCGACTGCAGGTCCGAGAAGCCCTTGGTCTGCGCCTTCATCTGCGGCAGCTTGTCGCGCAGCGCCGGCGGCAGCGGCATCAGCTCGCCCTGCGCCGGACGGCTGTACTTGTCGAACGCGATCAGCGCCGGCGCGCCCTTGCCGTCGCGCACGACGCGGTCGCCGTAGAGCTTGGTGTCGACGCCGCTGTCCCAGACCGCGATGCGCACCTGCGCGTAGGGCTTGCCGGCCGGCAGCGCGACATCGCGCGCGGCCCAGATGTCGGGCTTGGTGATCTGGTGGGCCGCGAGGTAGCGGCTGTAGGTGTCGACCAGCGTGGCCTTCAGCGGCAGCGTCGCGACCAGCGCGAATCGCACGCCGACGAGTCCGGGCGCGAAGTCCGAGCTGAGCGTGCCGCTGGCATCGACGATGGGCTGCCAGACCTCGCGCGGGCGGCCCAGGATCAGCGCTTCGCCGATCAGTTCGACGCCGGCCTTGGCTTCCTTGATGTCGTTGGCAATCACCTCGTACGGCATCGCCGAGATCGCCTGCGTGATCCCCTGTGCCACCGCCTGGCGGTAGGCGCCGGTGTTCAGCCCGTCGGCCTGGGCGGCGCGGCTCATCACCTCCAGGCGCACGCCCGAAAGCAGTTTGTCGGCCGGCTTGTCCTCGAGCGCGCGCAGGCTGGCCGCGCGGCGCTGGGCATCGGCGTAGCGGCCGTCGAGGAAGTCGAGCAGCGCCAGCGTCGTGATCAGGCCGCGCCGGGTGGCCTTGTCGGGGATGTCGTAGCCATCCAGCACCGAGGCGGTGTCGTGCCGGATCTGGGCTGCCAGCGGCGCGAAGCGCGCGGGCGAGCGCAGGATGTCCTCGAGCTTGCCGTCGATGCGATAGCTGAAGCGCGGCAGGTCGGCCGCCTTCTCGATGCGCGGCTTGGTGTCGGCGCGGGCGGCGACGGCGGCCCAGAGCAGGGCCAGGAGCAGCAACGGCCAGCGGCCGCGGCGTAGCAGGTCGAACATGCGATGCTTCCTTGGATGAAGAAACCAGCGCGCATGCTACGCATTCGCCGCGCCAGCCGCTCGCCGATCGGCAGGAGCCCGTTCAGGCCATGCGCCGCAGCGCCAGCACGGCGTTCAGCCCACCGAAGGCGAAGCTGTTGCTCAGCGCGGCGGCCACCGGCTGCCGGCGTGCGACGTTGGGCACCACGTCGAGGTCGCACTCGGGGTCGGGGCCGAGGTAGTTGATCGTCGGCGGCAGCACGCCCTCGCGCAGCGCGCCGATCACCGCCACCAGCTCGATCGCCCCGCCGGCGCCCAGCGCATGGCCGTGCATCGACTTGGTCGAGGACACCGCCAGCGTGTCGGCGTGGGCGCCGAAGACGGCGCGGATGGCGCGCGTCTCGGTCGGGTCGTTGGCCTGGGTGCCGGTGCCATGGGCGTTGACGTAGCCCACGTCCTGCGGCGCCAGCCCGGCCTGCGCCAGTGCGGCGCGCATCGCACGGGCGGCGCCGCCGGCGTCGGGCATCACGATGTCGGCGGCGTCGGCCGACATGCCGGCGCCGGCCAGCTCGGCGAGGACGGTGGCGCCGCGGCGCCGCGCATGGCCCAGCGTCTCGAGCACGAACACGCCGGCACCTTCGCCCAGCACCAGGCCATGGCGGTCGCGGCTGAACGGGCGGCAGGTGTCGTCGGCCAGCACGCGCATCGCCTCCCAGGCCTTGACCGTGCCCACCGTGATGCAGGCCTCGGTGCCGCCGGCCAGCGCCACCTCGGCGGCGCCGCTTTGCAGCAGCATCAGCGCCTGCGCCAGCGCATGGTTGGCCGAGGCGCAGGCGCTGGCCACCGCGAACACCGGCCCGCGCAGGCCCATCTCGAGCGAGATCTGCGAGGCAGGCGCGTTCGGCATCACGCGAACGATGGCCATCGGGTGGACGCGCGGGTTGCGCTCGCCATACAGGCGCCGCGCCATCTGGTCCTGCGTGGTCGCGCCGCCGATGCCGGTGCCGATGATCACCGCGCTGCGCTCGGCGACCTCGCCGTCGAAACGCAGCCCGGCCTGCGCCACCGCCTCGCGCGCAGCGACCAGCGCGTACTGCGAGACCGGGTCGAGCAGCACCAGCCGCTTGTCGTCGAAATGGGCCAGCGGGTCGTAGCCCTTGAGCTGGGCGGCGATCGGGGTGCGCAGGTCGGGCGCGTCCAGGCCCGACAGCGGCGCGATACCGCTGCGACCCTCGCGCATCGCGTCCCAGGTCGCGACGGCGCTCAGGCCCAGCGCGCTGACGCAGCCGATGCCGGTGATGACGACGCGCTGCATGCGGCGCTGCGAACCCGTCAGGTCGCGGGGGTCTTGGCCGCCACCAGCCGCTCGACGCCCTCGATCAGGTCGCGCACGGTGCCGGCGGCGTAGCGGTCGTCGCGTTCCGGCACCGAGACGTTGAACTTGTCCTCGATCTCGAACAGCACCTGCACCGCGTCGAGAGAGTGCACGTCGAGATCCTTGAGCGTGGCATCGAGGGCGATCCGGTCGCGCTCGATCGAGCACGTCTTGGCAATGATGTCTATGACGGTGGGTTCGATGCTGCTCATTCACGTTGTCCCGGCCGCGCCGCCCCCTCCCCGGCGGCGCCACGCATGCTGCAGGGCTGCATTATCCCTGTGCCGACCGCGGCGGCGCCTAGGCTGGGCCCACCAGGTCGCGAATCTGCTGCAAGGCAGTCGGGTCCTCCATCGTAGTCAGGTCGCCCGCGTCGCGACCTTCGCAGACCGCCTGGATCGCACGGCGCAGCATCTTGCCCGATCGTGTCTTGGGCAGCGCCTGCACGAAGCGCACGCGCGACGGCCGCGCCACCGCGCCGAGCTGCTCGTCGACGACCTTCATCAGCTGGCCCTCGAGCTTGAGCGCGGCGTCGGGCGTGGCGGCCAGCGCCGGGTCCTTGAGGACGACGAAGGCCGTCGCCACCTGGCCCTTGAGCGCGTCGGCCACCCCGACCACCGCCACCTCGGCGACCTGCGGGTGGCTGGAGATGCTCTCCTCGATCTCGCGCGTGCCCAGGCGGTGGCCGGCGACGTTGATCACGTCGTCGGTGCGGCCGAGGATGAAGTAATAGCCGTCGGCGTCGCGGATGCCCCAGTCGAAGGTGCTGTAGACCAGCTTGCCCGGGATGCTCTTCCAGTAGGTGTTGACGAAGCGCTCGTCGTCGCGCCAGACGGTCTGCATGCAGCCCGGCGGCAGCGGGCCTTCGATGGCGACCACGCCCTTCTGGTTCGCGCCGGTGAGCGGCTCGCCGGTGGTCTCGTCGAGCAGCCTGACATCGAAGCCATAGACGGCCTTGCCCGGCGAGCCGAACCGCGAGACGGCCGGCTCGACGCCGTTGCACAGGCTCAGGATCGGCCAGCCGGTCTCGGTCTGCCAGTAGTTGTCGATGATCGGCCGGCCCAGCGCGTCGGCGATCCAGCGCGCGGTCGGCTCGTCCAGCGGCTCGCCGGCCAGGAACAGTGCGCGCAGGCTGGACAGGTCGTGCTTGCGCAGCGCCGCCGGGTCCTGCTTCTTGAGCACGCGCACCGCGGTCGGGGCGCTGAACATCACCGTGACCTTGTACTTCTCGACCAGGCTCCACCAGATCGCGGCGTCGGGCCGCGTCGGCAGGCCTTCGTACATCAGCGTCGCCATGCCGGCGATCAGCGGGCCGTAGATGATGTAGCTGTGGCCGACCACCCAGCCGATGTCGCTGGTGCTGAAGTAGGTCTCGCCGGCGCGGCCGTCGAAGATGTGCTTCATGCTCGCCGCCAGCGCCACCGCGTGGCCGCCGGTGTCGCGCTGCACGCCCTTCGGTCGGCCGGTGGTGCCGCTGGTGTACAGCGTGTAGCTGGGATGCGTGGCCTCTACCCATTCGCAGGGCACGACGGTATCCAGGTGGCGTTCGCGCCAGACCGCGTAGTCCTCGTCGCGCCCGGCAACGCGCGCGAAAGCGGCCAGACCGCGGTCGACCATCAGCACCTTGGTCGGCTTGTGCGCGGCCAGCGCGATCGCTTCGTCGAGCAGCGGCTTGTAGGCCATCACCTTGCCGCTACGGCTGCCGGCGTCGGCGCTGACGACGACCGTCGGCTCGGCGTCGTCGATGCGGCTGGCCAGGCTGACACTGGCGAACCCGCCGAACACCACCGAGTGCAGCGCGCCGATGCGCGTGCAGGCGAGCATCGTGAAGGCCGCCTGCGGGATCATCGGCATGTAGACCAGCACGCGGTCGCCCTTCTTCACGCCCAGGCTTTGCAGCGTGGCCGCCATGCGCTGCACCTCGGCGTGGAGCTCGGCGAAGCTGTAGGTGTGCTCGTGGCCGGTCTCGGTGGAGACGTAGATGAGCGCCGGGTCGCCCGGCCGCCGGGCCAGGTGGCGGTCGATCGCGTTGTGGCACAGGTTGGTCGTGCCGCCGACGAACCAGCGCGCGAAAGGCGGGTTGCTGTAGTCGCAGACCTGCGTGAACGGCGTCTGCCAGTCGATCAGCGCGGCCTGTTCGGCCCAGAACGCATCGCGGTCGTCGATCGAGCGGCGGTAGAACTCGGCATAGCCCATCTCTGTCTCCTGACACGGTCCGCGGGTTGCCGCGCCGGTGGCGCGGCTCCGTCGTCCGCTGCATTTTCGGCTGCGCGCTTGCGCAGCGCTGACGCACCGAGCGCGTGGCTCGGGATCGGGTCAGATGCGCACGACGATGCGCCCGCGCACCTGGCCCGCCATGAGGCGCTGGGCGGCCGCGATCGCCCCGTCCAGCGGCACTTCTTCGATCATCGTCTCCAGCAGCGCCGGGTCGAGGTCGCGCGCCAGCCGCGCCCAGGCCTGCTCGCGCAGCGCGCGCGGCGCCATCACGCTGTCGACACCGGCCAGCGTCACGCCGCGCAGGATGAAGGGCATCACGGTGCCCGGCAGGTCGGCCCCCTGGGCCAGCCCACAGGCGGCGACGACGCCACCGTAGCGGGTCTGCGCCAGCGCGTTGACGAGGGTATGGCTGCCCACCGCATCGACCACGCCGGCCCAGCGCTCCTTCTGCAGCGGCCTGCCGGGAGCGCCGAGTTCGGCGCGGTCGATCACCTGCGCCGCGCCCAGCCGCGCGAGGTAGTCGGCCTCCTGTGTCTTGCCGCTGGCCGCGACCACGCGATGGCCCAGCCGGGCCAGCAAGGCGATGGCGACACTGCCGACGCCGCCGGTGGCGCCGGTGACCAGGACCTCGCCGGCGCCCGGCTGCAGGCCATGGCGCTCCAGCGCCAGCACGCACAGCATCGCGGTGTAACCGGCGGTGCCGATGGCCATCGCCTGGCGCGGCGTGAACGCCGCCGGCAGCCTGACCAGCCAGTCGCCCTTCAGCCGCGCGCGCTCGGCCAGGCAGCCCCAATGCGTTTCACCGACGCCCCAGCCGTTGTGGACGAAGCGGTCGCCCGGCTTCCAGGCCGGGTGGGTGCTTTCCAGCACCGTGCCGGCGCCGTCGATGCCCGGCACCATCGGCCAGGCGCGCACGACCGGCGAGCGGTTGGTCAGCGCCAGGCCGTCCTTGTAGTTGATGGTGGAGTATTCGGGTCGCACCAGCACGTCGGCATGCTGCGCATCGGGCAGGCGCGATTCGTCGATGTCGGTGAGGTCGGCGTGGAAGCCGGCATCGTCCTTCTGCAGCAGCAAAGCCTTGAACATTTTCTTGCACCGGGGTTTGTCGTGGGACCCATGATGCTGCCGCCTCCTGCGCGCCGCCGCAAGCCTGTTTCCCCTCCGTCGGCCGGCCACATTGACAGCACCCCTTCGACTGCTATCCTCCCGCGCCCATGACCCTGCCTACGCCCGCCGCCTTCGCCCTTGCCTGCCTGGCCTGCGCCTGCGCGGGGCTGCATGCGGCGCCCGAGGCGGCAACGGCCGCCGATCGGGTCGCGGCGCTGGCGGCGGCGACGGCCGGAATGCAGGCCGGCACGAACGCGCAGGCTGCGGCCGCCGGCTCGGGCGATGCGCTGGTCCAGCTGTTGCGTGACCGGGGCCTGCTGAGCGGCCCGGCGCAAGTCGCGCAGGCAGCCCAGGCAGGCGCCGGCCCGCTGGTGCAGCAGGTGCGCGACGCGGCCTCGGACCTGGTGCTTTCGGCGATGAACTTCCTGGGCGTGCGCTACCGCCGCGGCGGCAACACCGCCGAGCAAGGCTTCGACTGCAGCGGCTTCACGCGCTATGTCTTCGAGCACAGCATCGGCCTGGTGCTGCCGCGCCGCGCCGACCAGCAGGCCCGGGATGCCGGCCTGCTGAAGATCGGGCGCGATGAACTCAGGCCCGGCGACCTGGTCTTCTTCAACACCATGCGCCGCGCCTTCTCGCATGTCGGCATCTACATCGGCGAAGGCCGGTTCATCCACGCCCCACGCCCCGGCGGCGAGGTGCGCGTCGAGGACATGCGGGCCTCGTACTGGGCCCGGCGCTTCAGCGGCGCGCGACGCGCCGAACCGGCCGAAGGGGACAAGCGCCCGTCGGCGCCCGCTGCGGACGCCGCAGTGGCACCGCGCCCACCGACCCCGTCACCGGCCATGGCCCTGCCGGCAGGGGTTGCCGCCGCCGTGCCGTAGCGGCGGCCGACCCCGCTGCGGCTGCGGGCACGCCGCAGCCGGCACAATCCGCACATGGGCGAAAACGTGATCCCGCTGGCCGACCTGCGCTACGCCGCGCCACCGCCGCATGTGCCGGCGGTGTTCGAGCCGCCCACCGGACTGCTGGCCGACCGCCTGGGCCGGCCACTGCGCGACCTGCGCATCTCGGTCACCGACCGCTGCAACTTCCGCTGCAGCTACTGCATGCCGAAGGAAGTCTTCGACAAGCAGTACAAGTTCCTGCCCCACGCCTCGCTGCTGAGTTTCGAGGAGATCACGCGCACGGCGCGGATCTTCGTCGCCCACGGCGTGGTCAAGCTCCGCCTGACCGGCGGCGAGCCGCTGCTGCGCAAGAACCTCGAAACGCTGATCGCTCAGCTCGCCGCGTTGCGCACCCCCGCCGGCGACGATCTCGACATCACGCTGACGACCAACGGGTCGCTGCTCGAGCGCAAGGCCGAGGCATTGCGCGACGCCGGCCTCAAGCGCGTGACGGTGAGCCTGGATGCGCTCGACGACGCCATCTTCAGGCGCATGAACGATGTCGATTTCCCGGTCGCCGACGTGCTGCGCGGGATCGAGGCCGCGCAGCGCGTGGGGCTGGCGCCGATCAAGATCAACATGGTCGTCAAGCGTGGCACCAACGACGACCAGATCGTGCCGCTGGCGCGCCATGTGCGCGCCCATTGCGGACCCGACGTGGTGCTGCGCTTCATCGAGTACATGGACGTCGGCGCCACCAACGGCTGGCGCATGGACGAGGTGCTGCCCTCGCGCGAGGTCGTGCAGCGGCTCGACGCGGCCTTCGGGCTGCAGCCGCTGGAGGCCACCGCGCCCGGCGAGACCGCCCAGCGCTGGCGCTATGCCGACGGCGGCGGCGAGATCGGCGTCATCAGCAGCGTGACCCAGGCCTTCTGCCACGACTGCAATCGCGCTCGCCTGTCGACCGAAGGCAAGCTCTTCCTGTGCCTGTTTGCCAGCCGCGGCCACGACCTGCGCGCGCTGCTGCGCGGCGCCGCACCCGGCGGCCGGCCCTACAGCGACGACCAGATCGCTGCCGCCATCGGCCTCATCTGGGCCGCGCGCGACGACCGCTATTCGGAGCTGCGCGGGGCGATGCAGGCCCAGCCCGGCAACGGCGAGCGGCGGGTGGAGATGCACTACATCGGCGGCTGACCGGCATGCTGCATAGACTCCGCGCCGCGCCCGGATCGCCCGCGGCTCGCGCGCGCAAGCACAAACCGGGCCGGGCTTGAACGAACGCGCAGACCCTGCCGTCAAGGCCCGAGGTCGCGCTCAACGAACCCCTCACGCAAAGGCATTCCCCATGAAGATCGCGGTTGTCGGTGCCGGCGCCATCGGCGGCTACCTCGGCGCCAGGCTCTCGCTGGCCGGCGAGGACGTCACCTTCATCGCGCGCAACCGCAACCTCGAGGCGATCAACGCCAACGGCTTGCGGCTGATCGGCGAAGACGGCAGCGAGAGCGTCGCGCGCCAGGTGCGCGCCGTGGATCGCTACGCCGACGCCGGCGTGCAGGACGCCGTGCTGCTCACCGTCAAGGCCCACCAGGTGCGCGATCTGCTGCCCGACCTGCGCGCCCTGTTCGGGCCGCAGACGATGGTCGTGACGATGATCAACGGCGTGCCCTGGTGGTACTTCCACAAGCTCGCCGGGCCGTACGAGGGCCGCTCGCTCGCCAGCCTCGACCCCGACGGCTTCATCGCCCGCCACATCGAGCCCGAGCGCATCATCGGCAGCATCGTCTATCCGGCCAGCGAACTGCTCGCACCGGGCGTGGTCAGGGTCGTCGAGGGCAACCGGTTCAGCCTCGGCGAACTCGACGGCAGCCGCAGCGAGCGCATCGAGCGCCTGGCGGGAGCCATGATGAACGCCGGCTTCAAGAGCCCCGTCAGCCGCGACATCCGCAGCGAGCTGTGGGTCAAGCTGTGGGGCAACCTCAGCTTCAACCCGATCTCGGCGCTGACCCACGCGACGCTGCAGGACATCTGCCGCTTCGCGCCGACGCGAGCGCTGGTCGTGCAGATGATGCGCGAGGCGCAGGCGGTGGGCGAGAAGCTCGGCGTCGAGTTCAAGGTCAGCGTGGACCGGCGCATCGCCGGCGCCGAGGCCATAGGCGCGCACAAGACCTCGATGCTGCAGGATGTCGAGCATGGCCGCGCGCTCGAACTCGAGGCGCTGGTCGGCGCGGTGGTCGAGCTCGGGCGAATCAGCGGGACGCCGACGCCGCTGATCGAGGCGATCTACGCCACGACCAGCCTGCTCGCCCAGACGCTGGCGGCGCAGCGCAGCAGGCTGGCGATGCAAGCGCTTTAGCCTCGGGCCCGGCGCTCGAATGCCGCCGCCGCAGGCGGCAGCAGGGCTTGCGGGCGGATGTCGTTCATCGCCTTTGCGCTCCTGCCGGCAAGGGGACTGAACGCTCAGTTCGACTTGCAGGTTCCCATCCACTTGCCGTCGATGGTCGTCGTCGATGGCAAGTGGCCCGGCGCAGGCGGATCGAAGGTCGACGTGATCTCCATGTGATACGCGGTGTCGCTGCTGGCTTCGCTGACGCTGTGGGTGCTCATCGTGCGCGCTCCCACCTTGCACACCGTGTCGTTCACCCACTTGCCGCCTTCCCGACGCGTTTCGTTCTTGCTGCAGTTCTTCTTCGCATAGTCCGCAGAGGTCGCTTTTGCATGCGCCATCTCGCTTGCGTCCTTGCACTGTTGCAGCGTGGCGGGCTTGGCGTCGGCTTTGCCCCCGGATGCGCGCTGCATCCGGATCTCCCACAGGCCCGGCTTCATTTGTGGAAGCTCGACTTCGGCCGCACCGACCGCAACGACCGCAAGATTGAGAACCGCGAATGGCACCAACGTCAGGTACTTCATGGCTTGCCCAGCTCCTTGCCTTGTGGACGAGACGGCGCCAGGCCGCGAACGGCCGCGGCCCGCCGTTCTCGAATTCGACCTACTTGCAGGCGCCCACCAGCCTGGCCTGGGTCTTCGTCGAGCCTGTGTTGTCCGTTCCTTCCGAGCTGTCGCCGTGGTAGGAAGTCGTCACCACTTGCGGCGTGCGGCCGCCGCATGTCGACGTGTAGACGACCTGGCTGCCGCCGACCTTGACATCCGTGATCCTGCAGATCTCCGGTGGAATGATCTTCTGCAGGTAGTTCAGGACCGACCTGGCATCGCCGTTCATCGCCGCCGCGTCGCTCTGCGATATGCAACTCGATGTGTGGAAGGTCCTGCCGCCGGCGATCGTCGTGCCGACCCACTGGCCCGCACGCATCCGGTCCGCGGCATTCGCGGGCGGCACAAAGCAGACGACGACGAGCGTTGAAAGCAAGGTCGCACAGCGATTGACCTTCATGTCGGCCTCTTCCCGGTGTGGCAGACGCCGTCTAACGCGCAATCAGCATGGCAAACCGCAACCACACCGTGGTGCCGTGGGAGGCTCCGATGATCGAGGATATGCTGCCGCGTCGAAACGGCTTCGAGGCTTTACCCTTGGACCCGCGGCCGCGGTCCAGCAGCGATGGCGCGGCAGCGTCGGGGCGGTACAGCCGGCGGTCGCAGCCAAAGCCCATGCCGCGCCGCAGACGACCGGCGCGCTGGCGCAAGCTCCACAGGCTGGCCGGGTTGAAGCCGGCGATCACGACGCGGCCCTCGGGCACCAGCACGCGCTCGACCTCGCGCAGCGTGCGGTGCGGGTCGCGCGCCAGCTCCAGCGCGTGCGGCAGCACCACCAGGTCCAGGCTGTTGTCGGGGAAGGGCAAGGCATCGAATTCGCAATGCAGGGCGATCGGCTCGTGCGCGCTCTGGGTGGTCAGCAGCCCATCGGCCGGCGGCGGCAAGAGCAGCGGGTCGGGCAGGCGCAGCGAGTCGCTGGCCACCCAGCGGTGCGGCATCCGGTTGGCGCGCAGGCCGTCGAGTTCGGGCCTGCCCATGGCCGACGGGGGGAAGAATTTCTCGAGGCTGTGCGTCATGCGCTCCTTGCCCGCTCATGCCTGCCGGGAGCAGTCTGGGAAGCCCGGACCAGCCGAGTCAGCACATCGGTGTCGGTGCTGCGCCCGGCCCCGATCTGACGCCGGATGTCCGCTCCATCGTCCAAATCGTGCCGCGGGCAGCCTGCGCCGCTGACGGCAGTCGACCGCGAGATCGCGCAAGGGAGGCCCTCGGGATCGATCTGCCGATGAGTGCGCGTTGACGCGAGAGAAACGTACAAGGTGGCTGCACGCCAGCTGGTGTCAGCTCCAGAAGAAGACACGCTCCCGCGCCTTGTCCAAGGCGAGGAACCCGCCCATCGTGATTCTGGCCCGAGGCCCCTCGACGCGGCCGACACGATGAAGGCAACGGCCGGACGCGAGAATGAAAAGGTCACCCGCATTCATCTTGAATTGCGCACGGACGTAGCGCTCTTCGATGGCCACCAGATCGTATGAGAACCCGTTCGGCAGCTTCGGCACGTCGGGGGCGTCGGACGTCGCGCCGTAGACGAACAGTTCGCCGCCGGCACGCGGCGCGCGCAAGGTGGTCACATAGCTGATCAGTGTCCCCGTGTCGACCTGCTGCGCGAGCTCCCGGTACAGCTCGAGCCGGTAGTGGTAATCATGGTGAATGCCAATCTGCCTGCCATCGACGAGGCGGCGGATCGTGAACGGTACGTAGGGGCGGCCGTCGGACGCATGGGGCAACGCCACGGGCCGCCCACCGGAGAAACGGCCCAGCACGGCGCGGATTTCACTTGCAGCATCGAAGCCAGGCTCGAAGACCGCGGCCACCTTGGACGCATGGGCACCCGCGCTGGTGAGATAGGCGTCGAGCGAAGCTCCCCGCGGCGCCTGATAGGTCGGTGTCGCCGGCGTATCCGTGCCAAGGAGTTGCAGGTCTTCGGCGGGCATCTTCACATTGGGGCGTGACCAATCTGGATCGCCCATGTCTGCGTCGAGCCGGTCTCCGGCCTCGGCCAGCGTCGCGGCGCTGAAAGCACCTCTGACGACGATCACGTCCAGGGCTTCACCATAGATGTCCTCGATGCCGTTGGCCACCGCTGAGAGGTCTCGTGCCTCCAAGTCGAGGGAACGGACCGCTCGTCGAACGTTCAGCGCCGCAGTGTCGACTTGCTCAGGCATCGTCAAAGGCTAGGGTCCATGCAGGAATCCGTCAAGGGGGCCAGCGATAGGCCGACCAATGGCCTCTCGACGGGCTGCAACGTCCGCCTCACGCGTGCGTGCGAGCAAAGCGGTGATCGGGGCGCGCCCAACGGGCCGCAGACAGCCGCGGCGCGGCTGCCTTGCGAACCAGGCAAACCTGGCTTGTCCGTGTGGCCTATCACGGACTATCCACCCCCGCCCCCCCGACTTGGAGCATGACCATACCTGGGCAGGCTCGCTACACTGGGGCAAGATGGGTTCGTGCCGGCAAGGAGCTTCGCGGTGCGCTGGGCAGCAGAACCTGGAAGGGGCATCGCGCGATGAACAGTCGGGACGTCGGATCTGGCCGCGAAGCGGGGGATCAATGGGGACTGCTTCCGGAGCGGCAGGAGAGCACAAAATTGTTCCAAGCACCCAGCGCGTTGGCGCCGGTCCGGCGCGGCGCCAGGCACGTTTGCGGGCGACATGCGGCTTCAGGTTGCGCGCGGCACCTTGAACGGATGTCCGGGCAATTGCACATCGATGACTGCTTGCAGCAGCGAAGCGTTCCGGCTTGCGCGCGAGCCCTGGCATGACGCCAACCCTTGTGCTCAACGTCGTCGGGCTCACGCCCGACCTGCTCGAGCATGCGCCGACCCTGAAGGCGCTTGCACGCGAGGGTGCAGCGCGCCCCCTCACGACCGTCCTGCCTGCAGTCACCACCACGGTGCAATCCACCATACTCACGGGGCTGCCGCCCCGAGACCACGGGATCGTAGCCAACGGCTGGTACTTCCGCGACCTGTCCGAGATCTGGCTCTGGCGCCAGTCGAATCGGCTGGTCAACGGCGAGAAAGTGTGGGAGGCGGCGAAACGGCGCGACCCGTCCTTCACCTGCGCCAAGCTTTTCTGGTGGTACAACATGTACGCCAATGTAGACATCGCGGTCACGCCCAGACCCATGTACTTGGCGGATGGCCGAAAGCTGCCGGACATCCACACCCACCCGGCCGAGCTTCGCGACGAGCTTCAGGGCGCGCTGGGCCAGTTCCCGCTGTTCCGCTTCTGGGGCCCGGCCGCCGACATCGAATCAAGCCGGTGGATCGCCCGCAGCGCACTGCACGTACTGGAGCAACGGCTACCAACACTCACACTCGTGTACCTGCCGCACCTGGATTACGACCTGCAGCGTTTCGGGCCCCATCATCCGGGCATCCCCGCGCAGGTCGCGGCCGTGGATGCCCTGTGCGGGCCGCTCATCGAGAAGGCCCGGGCGCTCGGCGCGCACGTGGTGGTCCTGTCGGAGTACGGGATCACCGAAGTGTCCCGCCCCGTGCATGTCAATCGCGCCCTGCGCGAGGCAGGCTGGTTGAAGGTGCGGCTCGAACAAGGTCGCGAACAACTCGATGCCGGGGCCTCCGAGGCTTTCGCCGTGGCGGACCACCAACTCGCACACGTGTATGTGGCTCGCCCGGAGCTCGTGCCCGATGTGGCGGCCTGCCTGGCATCGCTGCCAGGCGTGGATGCGGTGCTCGACTCGAACGGCAAAGCTGCGGCGGGCCTGGATCATCCACGCTCGGGCGAACTGGTCGCCGTCGCCAAAGCCGACAGCTGGTTCACCTACTATCACTTCCTCGACGACGCCCGCGCCCCGGACTTCGCGCGCACGGTCGAAATCCATCGAAAGCCGGGCTACGACCCAGTCGAGTTGCTCATCGACCCGCAGATCCGGTTCCCGAAGCTCGCCGTGGCGTCCCGCCTGGCGCGCAAGGCGCTCGGGATGCGTTACCTGATGGATGTCATAGGTCTCGACGCGACGGTGGTGCGGGGGTCGCACGGCCGCCCCACCGATCGAGCGGAGGACGGTCCGCTGTTCATCACGACGGCACCCGAACTGCTTGCGGACGGGCCCGTACCCGCCGCTTCGGTGAAGCAACTGCTGCTGGATCACGTTTTCGGGGTCACGGCATGAACGGACGTCGGAAGCACTGGCGGGAGGCAGGAGCATGACACCTGAATCGGTGCTGCAGCATTGGCTGGACCAGCGACTGGACGCGGCCGGTGCCCTGTGGTTGCGCGAATCCGTGGCGAGCCTTGCGGGCGGGGGCACGGATCGTGATCTGTTCCGCTGCGTGAGCCTGGTCTCGCGCAAGCTCGGCAAGGCACCGCTCTCGCTTGATGCCGCTGCGCTCGCGATTGCCGAGCAGGCGCGGCCGGGCTGGAACCCATCGCCCTGGACGGTCGATCAGGCGGCACGCATCCGCCTGCTGCTCGCAGCCGCGGCCGACAGCGACACGTTCGTCCGTCGCCTCGATCAACTATGTGCCACGGCGGACGTGGACGAACTGGTGGCGTTCTACCGTGGCTTGCCGGTCTATCCCGATCCGCGGCGCCATCGTCTGCGCGCGGCCGAAGGCGTGCGCACGAACATGAAGGTGGTGTTCGAGGCGGTCGCCCACAGGAATCCCTATCCTGCAGAGCAGTTGCCGGATGACGCCTGGAACCAGATGGTGCTGAAGGCGCTCTTCGTTGGCAGCACGCTCGACCCGATCGTCGGCCTGGACGGCCGCACCAATGCAAGGCTGGCGCGCATGCTCGGCGCTTATGCGCACGAGCGCTGGTCTGCCGGCCGGCCGGTCAGCCCGGAGCTCTGGCGCTGCGTGGGACCCTTCGCCTCCGGCCCGCTGCTTGCGGACCTCGGACGCGTGCTTGAAGCAGGAGCACAGCCCGAGCGCGCTGCCGCGGTGCTCGCCTTGCGCAGCGCCCCCGATCCCGAAGCCCGCCGACTCCTCGAGCGCCACAGCGCCTTGCGCGATACCGTCGCGGCGCGTGGCACCGACTGGAAGTCGGTACTCGATTTCAACTGAACCAAGGGAGAAGACCCATGCGCTTCATCGACCCTCATATCCACATGTCGTCACGCACGACGGACGACTACGAGCGCATGAAGGCGGCGGGCATCGTCGCCGTCATCGAACCGGCCTTCTGGCTCGGGCAGCCGCGCACCAATGTCGGCAGCTACGTCGACTATCTGTCGAGCATCGTCGGATGGGAGCGCTTCCGCGCTTCGCAGTTCGGCATCCGCCACTATTGCACCATCGGACTGAACAGCAAGGAGGCCAACAACGAGGCCTTGGCCGAGGCGGTGCTGGACGTGCTGCCGCGTTACCTGTCGAAGGAAGGCGTGGTGGCCGTGGGCGAGATCGGCTACGACGATCAGACCCCCCTCGAGGACAAGTACTACCGGGCGCAGCTTCAACTCGCACGCGAGTTCGACATGCTCGTGATGGTGCATACGCCGCACCGGGACAAAAAGGCCGGCACGATCCGCAGTATGGAGGTTGCGGTCGAGATGGGTATCGCGCCGGGACGGGTCATCATCGACCACAACAACGAGGAGACCGTGCGCGACGTGCTCGATCGCGGCTTCTGGGCCGGCTTCACCCTCTACCCAAACACCAAGATGGGCAACGAACGGATGGTGGAGATCGTGCGCCAGTACGGCTCCGAGCGCATCTTCGTCGACTCCAGCGCCGACTGGGGGGTGTCCGATCCGCTCGCGGTGCCGAAGACCGCACGACTCATGCTCGAGCGCGGCATTCCGCGTAAGGACATGGAGGCGACATGCTACGGCAATGCGCTCGCCGCCTATGGACAGAGCGGTCAGATGCTCGAGTCGCATTGGCTCGCACCCGAGACGGTCGATCAGCGCGACATGTTCGAGGGCAATTCCGTGTTGCGCGGCCAGGCACCGCGCGTGGGGGCCGCGCCGCAGAGCGCGGAGCCAGCGGACGAGCTGGTGTTCAAGTAGGCATGCGGATTCGCGCCGGCACAGGGGTCCTTCTTTCGTGAGCGCCGAGATCGCCAGACTGCCGCAGCGCGGCGAGGAACGTTCCGCCGTCTACCTGCAGTCGTTCTCGGTTCGCTACGAGTACCCCGTGTGCTTCACGGAACACCTGTTCGCGCATGACAACCCAGTGTTCAGGGACACCCTGCTGCGGCGTGAGCCGGGCCGCCGCCACCGGTTCATGGCCTTCATCGATTCCAACGTCGCAGCCTCGTTCCCGTCGCTCGCCCATGACATCGCCGGCTATGCGGGCGTGCACGGCGAGGCCATGGAAATTCTGTCCCTGCCGGAAGTGGTGCCAGGCGGCGAGCCGGTCAAGAACGACCCGGCGCTGCTCACGCGTTTGCAGCAAAGGCTGGTGGAGCTCGGCATCGATCGGCATGCCTTCGTGGTCGGCATCGGCGGTGGCGCATTTCTCGACCTGATCGGCTATGTCGCTTCGACCACCCATCGCGGCATACGCCACATCCGCGTTCCGACGACGGTGCTGGCGCAGAACGATTCCGGCGTGGGCGTGAAGAACGGCGTCAATGCCTTCGGGGTCAAGAACCTGCTCGGCAGCTTCGCGCCGCCGTTTGCGGTGCTGAACGATGCCGACTTCCTGCGCACGCTGCAACCTCGCGACAAGATCGCCGGCGTGGCCGAGGCCGTGAAGGTGGCGCTGATCCGCGACCGCGTGTTCTTCGATTGGCTGGAGGCCAGCGCCGATGCGCTGCGTGCCTGCGAAGGCGCCGCCATGAGTCGCATGATCAGGCGTTGCGCGGAACTGCACATGCGGCAGATTGCACAGGGCGGTGATCCGTTCGAGACCGGCAGCGCGCGTCCGCTCGACTACGGGCACTGGGCAGCGCACAAGTTGGAGGCGCTCACGTCCCACGAATTGCGCCACGGTGAGGCGGTGGCCATAGGCCTTGCCCTCGACACCCGCTATTCGGTGCAGATCGGCATGCTAACGCCCGGCGGCGAAGACCGTGTGCATGCGCTGCTGAAACGTCTCGGTTTCCACCTCTGGCATCCGGCGCTGGAGTCGCGCGACGCCGAGGGCCGCTGGCTGTTGCTGCGCGGGCTCGAGGAGTTTCGCGAGCATCTCGGCGGCGAGCTCACGATCACACTGCTACGTGAGCTCGGCGTGGGCGAAGAGGTGCATCAAATGGATGCCCACGAGATCCGGCGCGCGTTGGTCTGGCTGCGGCGACAGGAGCTTGGCACGTGAATCTGGGTGCCGGCGTCCATCTCACCTACTGCAGCAACATCCATCCCGGAGAGTCGTGGGCCGAGGTCCGTGCGAACTTCGACCGCCACGTGGTCGCGGTCCGCGACCGGCTGATGCCCGACGGCGGTTTCGGCGTCGGCCTGCGTCTTTCGGCGCGTGCGGCCGCCGAATTGGCGGAATCTGCCACGCTGGCCGAATTCCGAAATTTCCTCGACCGCAACCGGATGTACGTCTTCACCATCAACGGGTTCCCCTATGGCACCTTCCACGGAACCCGTGTGAAGGAGCAGGTGTACCTGCCCGACTGGCGCGACCCGGAACGACTTCGCTACACGAACGGGCTCGCCGACCTGCTCGCCGAGCTGCTGCCCGACGACGCCGCCATCGAGGGCAGCGTGAGCACTGTCCCCGGTGCGTACAAGCCGGCGCTCGGCGGGCCGCAGGATGTGGCCCTGATGGTCGAACACCTGCTCCGCCACGTCGCGCACCTGGTGGAACTGCGGGCACGCAGCGGGCGGCTCATCGCACTCGCGCTCGAGCCCGAGCCGCATTGCTTTCTGGAAACCATCGCCGAGGTCGTTACCTTCTTCGAGCGCGAGCTGCACGGTCCTGCCGCCGTGCGCCGGATGATGGAACTCACCGGGCTCGACCGCGCCGCGGCCGCTCGCGCCTTGCACAATCACCTCGGCGTGTGCCTCGATCTCTGCCACGCGGCGGTGGAATTCGAGGATGCCGCGGACTGCATCCGGCGGCTCGACCTGTCGGGCGTGCGCGTGCACAAGATGCAGATCAGCGCCGGCCTGCGGCTGCCAACGCTCGACGCCGATGCGCTCGAGGCGCTGAGGCGCTTCGACGATCCCGTGTACCTACACCAGGTGGTGCAGCAGGGGCCCGGCGGCCTCGCGCGTTTCGCCGATCTGCCCGAGGCGCTGGCCTCGCTGCAAGGTTCGATGGCGGATCGGGAATGGCGGGTGCATTTTCATGTCCCCATCTTCCTCGACCGGCTGGCGCCGTTCGCCTCGACGCAATCCTTCATCCGCGAGGTGCTTGCGATCCAGCGCGCACGCCCGGTGTCGGCGCATCTCGAGGTGGAGACCTACACCTGGGGCGTGCTGCCCGAGCCGTTTCGCAGCGGCACGGTGGACGCGGCGGTGGCGCGTGAACTCGCGTGGGTGCGAAGGGAACTCAACGCTTGAATCTGTCGCTTGCATTGCGGCTCGGGCGCATCTCCAATCTGCCCACCGTCTGGACCAATGTCCTCGTGGGCACCTTGCTCGCCGGTGGCGACCTGGCCGATCCGCATCTGCCCCTCCTGATGCTGGCGCTTTCGCTGTTCTACCTCGGTGGGATGTTCCTCAACGATGCATTCGACCGTGAGTTCGACGCGCAGCATCGCCCGGAGCGTCCGATTCCGTCGGGCCAGGTGAGCGCACGGCAGGTCTTCGTAATCGGATTCGGACTGCTCGCGATGGCCCTGGCTGGTGTGGCGACCGCCAGTCGCGGCGCGGACGGACTGCCGGCATGGCGCGCACTCGCCTCAGCCGCTGCACTCGCCGCCGCGATCGTCTATTACAACGCGCATCACAAGGGCAATCCGTTGAGCCCGTTGGTCATGGGACTGTGTCGAGTGTTCGTGGTCCTGACGGCCGCACTCAGCGTGACCGTGGCACTGCCGGCAGCGGTGGTCTTGGCGGCGATCGCGCTGCTATGTCACCTCATCGGCCTCACCTACATCGCCAAGCAGGAGCACCTCGATCGCATCGGCAACCTTTGGCCGCTCGGCTTCTTGGCCGTGCCGGTGGCGTACGGGGTGGTTCTGGCGGTGTCGGCGCCCGTCGTCTGGCTGCCGCTGGTGCTGTACGCAGGTGTCTTGGCGTTCGCCCTCAATCTGCTGCGACGCCGCGCGCGGGGCGACGTGCCGCGCGCCGTCGTGACGCTGATCGCCGGCATGTCGGTGCTCGACGGCGTCGTGCTCTTGGGTGGCGGGCACCCGCTGCCGGCCGTGCTGGCCGTCGTCGCTTTCGTACTCACGTTGACGCTTCAAAGATGGGTCTCGGGAACGTGAGCGGCGAGCCAGCCATGAAAGGCGCAGCTGCGGCCGCATGCAAGGGTGATGCCGGACGCGTGGCGCCCGTCATCGATCGCAATCGCTGCGAGGCGAAGGCGAAATGCGTCGAGCTGTGCCCGTACGCGGTGTTCGAGATCCAGCCCCTGGCATCGTCCGACCGTGCCGCGCTTTCGATGCGCGGCCGCTTGAAGGCTTGGGCGCACGGCAACCGCCAGGCCTACGTGATCCGTCCTGCCGACTGCCATGCCTGCCAGTTGTGCATCGAGGCCTGTCCCGAGGACGCCATCCATCTCGCTCCCTACCCGATCCGTGCCTGACGCAGGGGGTCCGCCATGAGCACCATAGCCAAGGGGCTTCCCGCGCCTTCCCCGCTGCGCGTCGGGTTGCCGGCGCTGTTCATCGCGCCGCTGCTCCTGCTGTCCTTCCTCCCGCGCATCGCCACGATGCCCATCCTGCACGCCTCGTTCCTGGGCGCGGCCGCTGGACTGGCGGCCTGGTATCTGCTCCTCTTTGCGCGCGCACGCGTCGACGGCCGCGGGTTCTCGTTCGACTTCCTGGCCGTGAAATCGCACTACGTGCAGGCGATGGTCCAGGGGTCGGTCTACGTCTATTGGTCCACGGCCTGGCCCTGGGTCCTGGGCCAGGTGCCGCTGATCCTGGCGCAAATCGTCTACGCCTACGCGTTCGACATGCTGCTGTCCTGGACCCGGGGCCGGCCCTGGCGCCTTGGTTTCGGATCGATCCCGATCATCCTGAGCAGCAATTTCTTCCTCTGCTTCAAGGACGACTGGTTCTACCTGCAGTTCGCGATGATCTCGGTCGGCATGATCGGCAAGGAGTACCTGCGCTGGCAGAAGGACGGCCGTTCGGCGCACATCTTCAATCCCTCGGCGCTGGGCCTGTTCATCTTCTCGGTGGCGCTCGTCGTCAGCGGCAAGACCGACATTTCCTGGGCCCAGCAAATCGCCGTTGAGCTCGGTCGCCCCGAGCACATGTACCTGTATATCTTCGCCGTTGGCCTCGTGGTGCAGTACTTCTTCCACGTCACGCTGGTGACCTTGTCCGCGGCCGCCGCGCTCTTCGTGCTGAACACGGTCTATACACAGCTGACGGGCATCTACTGGTTCCTCGACGCGAGCATCCCGATCGCGGTGTTCCTCGGTCTGCACCTGCTCATCACGGACCCGGCCACCTCGCCGCGAACGAACCTCGGCCGCATCATCTTCGGCGCCCTCTACGGCGCCAGCGTGTTCGGGCTGTATGCGCTGCTGGAATGGGCCGGCGCCCCGCGCTTCTACGACAAGCTGCTCTGCGTGCCGGTCCTGAACCTCACGGTCAAGGCCCTCGACCACTTCGGCCGCGAGAGCCGCCTGACGCGCCTGGCCCCGTTCGCGAAGATCGGCCAGCTCAACGCGAACCGGCAGAACCTCTTTCACATGGGCCTGTGGATCGCGTTGTTTGCGTGGATGTACGGGACCCACTTCGTCGGCGAGAAGCATCCCGGCCGCAGCATCGGATTCTGGGAGCAGGCCTGCGCGGCAAAGCGCCACAACGCCTGCCTCGAGCTTTTCCAGCTCCAGCATGACGACTGCGGCGCCGGCGACGTCCGCGCATGCATGCGCGCCGGATCTGCCGCGGCCGAAGGCACCGCGAACGTCGGCGAACCCCTTGGGGCCGTGCACGAATTCGCCCGCGCCTGCGACCTCGGCTACCCGCCCGGTTGCGAGCGGCTGGTCGAATCGCTGGACGGGAGGCACACGCAGCTGCTGGAGGAAGCCTGCCGGGGCGGGAGCGCGCAGGACTGCTACATCCTCGGCTCGGTCCATCTGATGGGGCTCGGCGTCGCGCAGGATCGCGCGGCGGCCTTCCGGCATTTCCGCCGATCCTGCGAACTGGGCTACGCCCAGGGCTGCGGCATCGAGGGCGACGCGTGGCGGTTCGGAGTGGGTACGCCCAAGGACGCGAGAGCTGCGGCGCTCGCCTACGAGAAGGCCTGCGCGCGGTCGCATGCGCTGAGCTGCATGAGCCTTGCCGACATGCTCGCGACAGGCAACGGTGTGCCGCGCGACACGCAGCGCGCGAAGGAACTTCGACGCCAGGCCTGCCGGCTGGATCTGGCGGCTGCGTGCGACGCGAGCAGCTGACGCCCACGACGTCGGTCACGAATGCCGGGCGCCGAGCCCGTTGGGGTTCGAACCCGGCGGTCGCCTGCAGCCCCATGAATCGATTGAATCCGCCAGGCGCTGCAGCCCGCAGCGACGAACCGCGGCGACTCGGCCGTGACATTGGCAAGGGCCAGCGTGTCGTTCAGATCTTCGCCGGGCAACGGATGTCCTCGCCGGTGTCCACTGGATCACGTTTTCACCAGCGCTCGTGGCGCAACGCTCATATCTCGGCTTAGTCGATCACAGAAAATCCCTCTCACAGATGCGTAGGCAAATGTCATTTGGAAGCCGCCCGGCATCCGAGCGACTTCGTCAAACGACATCGCGACCCGTACACCCTGTGGAGAGCGTTCCATGCCGTCGCCCCTTCGTTCGATGAGGTCCGCGCCTCGACCTGCCCTGGTGTTGTTGCTGCTCGCCGGCGCGGCGGTCGGCTCGGTGGCCCAGGCGCAGAGCACGATCGTGAATCCCGGCGCCGAAGCGGCGAAGCAGGCCGACAAGGCCGCCGACGCCGCTGCTTCGTCGAGCTCCGACGCGGCTTCCAAGGAGGGCCGGCTCAGCACTTACGAGATGGAACCGGTCGTCGTCAAGGGCAAGCCGCTGCCGCAGTACAAGGACGACGAGCTGATCGGCGACTACGCGCAGCCGCGCTGGACGGCACAGCGCCTCTTCTCCGGCACGCGCACCTACGTCATCCCCAAGGGCGAGGTCGATGTCGAACAGTGGTACCGCTTCGAGACGCCGAAGGACGGCGGGCCGACGACCCTCACGACGCAAAGCGAGATCGAGTTCGGGCTGCCGCATCACCTGCAACTCGACCTGTACCTCAACAACAGCCACGAAATCGGCGTCGCGGGCGGGCCGAGCTCCACCGGCAATTCCGCAGAGATCCGCTGGGCGTTCGCGGACTGGGGGCAGATCTGGGGCAACCCGACGCTCTACGTCGAATACACGAGCAACAGCGGCGGTCCCGATCTCGTCGAGACGAAGCTCCTGCTCGGCGACACCATGGCACCGGGCTGGCATTGGGGCGTCAACCTCTCGGTCGAGCAACAGACGAGCGGCCAGAAGACCACCGAGAAGCAGTTCACCGCCGGCATCTCGCACAGCGTCATCGACCACCAGCTCGAGGTGGGCCTCGAGACGCGCCTCGGCTGGACCGACGCGGCCGGCTCGCGAGGTCACTACGAGCGCGATCTGCAGATCGGGCCCTCGATCCGCTTCCGCCCCTACAGGCAGATGCACATCGACTTCGCGCCGCTCTTCGGCATCACCGGCGACTCGATGAAGGTCAACGCCTACGCGATCGTCGGCTGGGAGTTCTAACACGCCACTCGCGCGGGCACGGCCGGCATCAGGCGCGCGCTCGCCACCGGCCCAGGGCTTGCCTGATGCCTGCCCAGTGCAGCCTCGTTCGGTCCAGGAGCACGCCCGACAAGAAGAGCGCGAGAGCCAGCCCGATCAGCGAGCGATCGACCGGACGATGTCCCCAGCTGCGGTCGCTTTGGCGGACAAGAAAGCCCGGATTCCAATTGCGGATGAGTCCTGCGGTCCTCCACGCCTCCAGGTCCGGGCTCGTGCCCCAGGTCTCGCTCTCGGCGCGAGGGCGCCGAAGGTGGAGTTGCCGCTGGGTGCCGAGCGAAGTCGACGCCAGGGCCGTGTAGAGACCGGGGCCAGCGTCGGGCAGCATGGCCTGCAACCGGCCAGGGGCGACAGGTTCGGCGGCCACCACGTGCTCCTGCTGCGTCGGCGTCTTCACCGCGATCGACACGCTGCCTGGATCAGGCGTGCCCATCCCTGATTGGACGTCGGCCTCGACCTGCAGACCGGCAGGCAGGTCCGAAACCGCCAGCGCGACTCCCCCTCCCTGGGTCGTGCCGCTGATCCAATCCGCGAGGCCACCCGCGAGCCGCGGCCATCCTCGCCACTGCAGCCATCGCGGGGTCCAGGTACCCAGTCCACAGGTCACCGCAACGACGCGGCCGCGGCCGGACCTCTGGAATGCGATCAGCGGTTCGCCGCGCCGGCTCTGCACGGCCACCACGGCCTGAGCTTGGGGTCGGGTGACGGCGTGGGCCGAGATGGCCGGCCAGCCGCTCAGCATGCCGGGCGAGAACGGCAGCGTCTGCCGCTGCTCGACCGCGATCGTGCCGCGCTCGATCCGCGCCCGGCGGCGTTCGAGCCCCGATCGCATGACGCGCGGCAACTCGGCAGCCTCGTTCACGCGCAGTACCAGCCCCGATTCCGGACCGAATATCCGTTCCAGCGCGCTCGCGTCGGCGTCAGGCCCGACGGCCAACGCGATCGTCTCGATTCGGGAGCGATCGAGCCGCGCGCGCAGCTGGGCCAGAGGCACGTCGTCGACGAAACCGTCGGTGACGAGGATCAGCATGCGTCGCGCTGCATCCGAGCGCTCTAGCTGCGCGATTGCGGCCTCGAGCGCCGGTGCGAGCTTCGTTCCGCCGTTCGGGCTCGCCTGCCAGTCGCGCTCGAGTGCCAGCATCGCGGCTGGTGCGGGACCGAGCGGGATCAGCACGCGCGGCGTCACGTCGAACACCACGAGGCCCAGCGAATCGCGCGCGGTGAGGCCGCGCGCGGTTTCGAGCACTGCGCGCTGGGCCAGCTGAAAGCGATCGACGCCACCGCTTCCCTTGCCCATGCTGCCCGACTTGTCCACGACGAACACGATGCTCGCCGGCTGATCCAGGGCCGCAGGCTCGGACGACACGGGCAGAACCGACTCCAGCGTCGATTCCCGATAGCCCCCGCGAGCGAATGAACGCTCGCCGCCCAGCACCATCAATCCGCGGCCGCTGTTCTGCACGGCGGCCACCAGCGCACGCCAGAATCGTGGGCTCGCGTCGGAGATCGCCACGTCGTCGAGGACGACCGCCTGGTATCCGTCCAGCCCATCCGTCTGGGCGTCAAGCCGCGATGCAGGAACGACATTCAGTGTCCAGCCGCCCCGAAGCAGACTGCCTGCAAGCGGCCCGGGCGACCCGGTGGACCCCTGCGCATACAAGATCGACGCACGCGGGGACACGTCGATGACGGCGGCGTCCGGCAACGAGTCAAGCGTCTGTCCCGTCGCTGGATCGTTCAGCGCCACATCCACGAGAACGGCGCCGGGGCGGCTGGCGTCGAACTCGATCTCCACGCGGCCGGCGCGATCGGGTTCGCTGCTCGCTGTCTGCGTTTCGCCACCCGTGGTGCGCACGCTGGCCGTGACGCGAAGCGGTCTGTCCAGTTGCCCAGCCAACTGCACGCCGATCCGGAGCCGCTGGCCGACCCGCGCGCGGTCCGGCGCAAGAACCTCGGCGACGCGCGTCGGCGGCGGCGGTCGGCCTACGGCGATCCACTGCAGCGCCAAGCCAGCGTCGCGCACGGCGCGCAACCCGCGCACGGTGTCGCCCACGTTCGCCAGGCCGTCCGAGACGACGACGACGCCGGCAAACGCTGCCTGCGCGTCTGCCGCCAATGCCGCTTCCAATGCAGCCTCGATGTTCGTTGCCGACGGCTCGAGTTCGGCATCGGAGAGCGTAGTCTGCGCCGACGGTGCGCCCTGCTTGCCGGCAAACTCGAGCATTTGCCGGTCACCACCGCCGGCCGCTTTCCAGGCGCGCGCGGCATCGGCGACCGCCTTGTCGCTGGCCGCGCGCGGCATGCTATGGGAGCGATCGACCAGCATCAGCAGTCGCGGCTTGCTGCGCGCGTCGAGCCAGGAGGTTCCGAGCAGGGACAAGGACAGCGCCAGGAGCGCCGTCAATTGCAGCGCCAATGCGATCCAGGTCCTGGCGCTGCCTGTGCTCACTCCGACCGCTCCTGCGCGTGCGCGATCAATCGGTACGACTGACGGCCCAGCGCGAAGATCTCCCACAACAGCACGAGCAGGGCGGCCACGAGGAGCGGACGAGCCCAATCGCGCAGCAAGCGCGGCTCACTGCGCGCTCGCGCACCCGCATTGGCGCCCACTCGCTCCGAGGGCACGACCAGGGCCGAGCCCGGGCCGCGATCGGTGATCGCGATCGCGTCGAGCAAACGGGTGCCAAGGAGGTGCTCGAACATCAGGTTCACCAGCAGCGGGATCTCGGGGCCGCGCGTGGTTCCCATCGCTCCGAAGTCCAGCGATGTCTCGAGGAGTCTCGATGCACCGGCCCGGCTGAGGATCACGGGCTCGCCACCGACTGCGAGCAACACCGCATCTGTCGGTCGCACCTGGAGCTTGGCTGCGACCCGCAGTCGCTCTACGTCGATCGGGATCCGGCGCGACTCGGGCACTGAGGACGACCACTGTACGGACCCCAACGGCCGCGTCGACGCGCGATCCGCGAGCACACGGATCGTCGGGATGCCGCCCGCGGCGCGATACGCTCCGCAGTCCAGCCCGACATCCGCGCCGGCGGCGTCCGCTTGCGCCAGGGCAAGCGCAGGGTGCGCACCAACCGCCGCAATGAGCGCCCTGGGACAGTTCGAATCGGTTGCCACGCGGCGCCTGCGAAGCGGGGTGAGGTCGAGGGCAATCTCGTCGTCCTCGGCCAGTGCATCGGCGGGCTGCAGCTTGGCGCGAACCTGGGCCGATGCCGGGATTACCGCCGTCACGAATGCAGATCTTCCCGGACCGAGGCGGTGCGTCGATCTGGCCAGTTCCCCAGTGTCGGTGAAGACGACGACCTCGCGCGTCTCTGCGGCGGCGCCGCCGTTCGTGACCTTGAGCAGCAGGTCGACCTTGTCCGGGTCGTTCAGGTTTCGACGCGCCGACAGCCGCTCCAGCCCGACGTTGCGCGTGACGCTGGCCACCTGGATGATGCGATCCGGGCGCCTGTCGCCAGGCCATTCGGACAGCGCGGCATGTGCGCCATCCGTGACCAGCCACTGCAGGGTGTCGCGGCGCAGGAGACCCGCTGGCGGTGCGGCCGGCTCCTTCCGTCCGGCGCCGGCGAGAAGGGTCGCGCCGGTCGTCTCGGTCAGCGCGCCGAGAGAGTGCCATGGGTCACCCAGCGTCCGTACCTCGACATCGGCACGCGGAAGCTCGGCCAGCAGCGAGCGCGCATTCGCCAATCCTTCGGCGAGCCGCGTTCCATGCGGCTCGCGCGTGAGCATGCTCATCGAATCGTCGATCCAGAGCGTCATGCGGATGCGCTGCTCCGGCAGCTGCGGTCCGGACAGCCCGACGAGGAGCAGCGCGGTCAACAGCGCGCGGCGCCGCCACGCGGGGTCGGGAGGCCGGCGTTCGCCTGCCGCCGGACTGCTGGCGGCCGAACGCCGCCAGAGATCCAGACGGGACACGGGCACGGCGCGCAGCTGCCGTCCGCCACGATGCAGCCAGCGGATCACCGGCAGCAGCAGGAGGCCGAGCAGCCACATCGGTGCAGCGAAGTTCAGCAATGGGAGCGCGCCTGGACCAGGTGTCGAAGGAGCGTGTGCTGCCAGGGCTGCGCGACATTCCAGTCGGTGAACGCAATACCGCTGCGGGCGCAGAAACGCCGCAACCGGGACGTCATCGCGGCACGTTCGCCGGCCGCGAGCGCGTTCGCCTGCTCGCCGGCTTGCGTCTGCATCCGCGCTCCACTTTCCACGTCGACGAGATCGAAGTCGCCCGCCACCCGCAATTCGGTCTCGGCGGCATCGGTGACCTGCAGGACGTGCAAGGCCGTGCAGCGCTGCAGCAGCACGCTCAAATCGCGGCGCATCTCGTCGTCGGCCAGAAAGTCGCTGACGATGAAGACCGAAGCGGCACCGTGCAGGTGCGGCGCGCAAGCACCGAGCTCGGAGCGTTCACCGGCAAATGCCGGCTGCAGCGTGGCCAGCAGGCGGGCGATCGCAGCGTAGTGGTTCTGTCCGCGCCCGCGCGGGCACTCCGACAGCACGCGCGCGCCGAAGGCCAGAATTCCCACGCGGTGACCGAGCTGGAGCAAAGCGTAACTCATCGCGGCCCCGACCTGGACAGCCGCCCGCCACTTGGCTGCGCCGTGCGCCGCCATCGACGAGCTCGCGTCGAGCAGCAGGGTCCAGTCGGACACGGATTCCGACTCGAACCGGCGCAGGATCGGGCGCCGTTGCCGCGCCGTCTGCCGCCAGTCGATGTGGCGGACCTCGTCCCCGGGCGCATAGTCGCGGTGGTCGAGATGCTGGATGCCGACCCCGGCCCTCAGCGTGACGGTCCGCGAGCCGAGTGCGTGCGGCGTCCGTTCGATCAACAGATGCGCAGCCGCGCGCGCGAATGATCGCAGCTCCGGCTCGCCCGGCAGCACCGCGTCGATCAGAGCCGGCTTCGCCATCCGTCGATAACCGACGCGAGCACGGAGTCCGCATCCAGGCCGTCGAGCTCGCTCTCCAGACGCAGCAGAATGCGGTGACGCAACACCGGCAGGGCAACGACCTCGAGATCGCCGACGTCGACGTGCGAGCGGCCTGCCATCACCGCACGCACGCGCGCGGCGCGGACCACGGCCTGCAGCGCTCGCGGGCTCGCGCCGTACCGAATGTGCCGACGGGCATCCGAAGTCGCGCCGCCGACGTCCGGCTGCGTAGCAACGATCAGGTCCACCGCCGCTTCCTTGCAGCGATCGCCCAGCAACACCGTGCGACACAGCGCCGCGATCCGCAGCACGTCGTCGGGACCGGCGATGGGCTGCAGGGTGTCGGCCGGTTCGGCATCGAGCGAAACGTCGAGCATGCCGCGCAGCGATGCGCGGTCCGGGAACGGCACCGTGAGCTTGAACATGAAGCGGTCCAGTTGCGCTTCGGGCAGCGGGTAGGTTCCCTCGAGTTCGATCGGGTTCTGCGTCGCCAGCACGCAGAACGGGCTCGGCAGGCGGTGGGTGGTGCCCGCATGCGTCACCTGCCTCTCCTGCATGGCTTCGAGCAGCGCGGCTTGCGTGCGGGGCGTCGCGCGATTGATTTCATCGACCAGCACGAGCTGGGCGAAGACCGGGCCCGGACGGAATTCGAAGGTCGATGCGCCCCCGGCCGCGGTGACGTAGATCTCCGCGCCCGTCACATCGGCAGGCATCAAATCGGGCGTGCATTGCACGCGTGCCCAGCGCAGGCCCAGCGCCGCGGCGAGCGCCTTGGCGAGGTGGGTCTTCCCGAGACCGGGCAGCCCTTCGATGAGCACGTGACCCCCGGCGAAGACCGCGGTGATCAGATCGGTCACGAGTTCGCCCTGACCGACGATCACGCGGTCGAGCAACGCACGCAGATCCTGAAGCTGCCGATGCGCATCGGCAAAGGCATTGTCGGCAACAGGTGAGGTGTTCATGGGCGTCGCCCGCTGGCCTTCATCCATGCTTGTACGTAGGTCGCTTCCGTTGGGGTCAGGCGCACTGCCTCTGTGGCCACAGGTGGTGTCGCTGCGGCCGGAACGGGTTCCACCCGCGTCATCGCTGCGCCATGCAGGGCGGGCTGTTCATCGTACGTTGCCGCCTGGTCCATGTCAGCCTGCCGGTCCGACGACGGACGCCCCGCCCTCAACTCGCGCATTTGCACCGGCAAGGTACCCCGAAGGACCCGCGAAACGCCGGCACCCGCACGATCGTCGGGGCTGTCGCCTGCGTCGCGACCCGAGCCGGCGCCGGGAGCCTGTGCGGCTCCGGTGCCGGGGGCCGCATCGGCCGGAGCGCCGACCGGCGATTCGTTCGCGGTCGCCCGTCCGTCCGGTGGCGGCGCTCCGGATTGGGCCGTCGGCGAACCGGTGCCGTCATCGCTCTTGGCTTGCCCCGCTGCTGCCGATCGACCAGCCTCGCGACGATCCGACATGGATAGCGACTCCGGAGATCGCAACGCGCTTGCGAGTTCGCTGACCCGTTCGGCGGGCACGGGTGGCTCGGCACCGGGCGCCGGGCGATCGGCGATGCGGGGCGGCGAGGACGCGGCAAATTCCTGCCGCGAAGTAGGCACGGTGTTCGGCCGCGTCAGGACGAGCGTCGCGAGCGCTGCGCAAACCAACATGGAAAACAGCGGCCGGGCCAGGCGCGCGGAATCATGCCGCTCGGCGAGGAATTGCAGGCCGTGTGGCACCCGCGCCGTCGCCCATTGCTCGAGCCATTGCACGGCTGGTGTGTTCGGGCCAGTCTGTGTGCGCCCGCGCATTTCCAGCAATGTGGCGAATGCGGACGTGCCGCCCAGGTGGCGGTCCGCCCACAGTGCGCAGGCTGAATCGGACGGGCGCGTCAATCCCGCCCAGGCCAGCGCGGAGACCCACGGCAAGGCGAGTGCAATGACGATGGCCCCGGCGCGGAACGGCTGGGCCGCAAGGTGCGCGGCCGCGGCGAGAAGCATCAGGCCCGCCGAGCCCCACAAGGCCAGGCGAACGGCCGCTACGAGCTGCGCCCACCACAATCGGCGGCGTACTGCGCCGAGCAGTCTTTGCACAGGCGAGGCGACCATTCGCAACTCAGGCCGACGGCCCGAAGAAGACGCCGAGCGTGAGCCATGCCGACACCGCCAGCGCGGCGCCGACACCGGTTCCGGCGAGCACTGCGAGTTCCGCCGACCGCAGCCAACGGCGCAAGCCCAGCCCGATCAGCGGCAGTGCAGTGCTGACGGCGACCAGCATGCATTCCGCCAGGATCACGCGCGACACGCCGACTGCGCTCGCCGACCATGCCAGCAGCACCAGGGGCCAGGCGGGCGCGATCAGCGCCAGCGCGGCCGCGATGCCGGCACGCGGCCCGCTGAGCGCGCCGACACGCACAGCCACGAAGGCCACCGCCGTGCCGCGCACGAGCAACAGCGCTTGCAGCGTGTCGCGCGCACAGCGCGCCGGGTCCGCGCCGTTGTCGAGGGCCAGGCGCGTGCTACCCAGCCACCACGCGGCCGTGGCGGCTGCCAGTACGAGCCCGCTCCATGTGGGCAGGTGGTCCGCCGGCGCCCTGATCACGGCGACGGAATCGAAACGAGGAGCCATCCCGAGGAGCCCGGTGGGAGTTGGGCGGTCGACGCCAGGTCGAGCGTCCACAACGCGGCACGGCCCGCAGGCGCGCTGCGCGCCATGGCCGTGCGCATCAGGCGGTCCTGTGGCGGCTTGCCTGCGCTGATGTCCGTGATCGCGCTGGCCCCGGGTTCGAGGGGTGGCAGATCGTGCACGAGACGGTCGGCCAGGAGCGTGCCCGCGGGCCACGACCTCGTCCCGGTGTTCCGGACATCGAGCGAGCCATCGGCACGCCCCTCGACTTCGATCGATCTGGCCACCGGGAAGCTCCCCGCAAAGCACAGCGCACCCTGCCGGAACAGACGCGTATCGAACTCGGCGAACGTCACGCGGCTCAGGGCGGGGTCGTAGTCCAGACGCATCGGCTGGTTCGGGCGGCAAGGCTGCCCCGAGGCGAGCTGTCGTGGCAAGGACACCCGCGCCCGACCCCGAACGACGCCGGGGAACCACTCCCAGGCTTGATATCGGGCCAGCTGCGCGCCCGACTCGCTCTCACTCCAGACAACGAGCTGCGGCAGCGGCGCCATGAGGTGCAACACCGCGAAAGTCGCAGCCGTGGCAAGCACGGGGATCAACAGCAGCAATGGCAGGGACGAGACGAACGCAAACGCCAATGCCGCCACCGCGAAATACACGGCAAGAACGACGAGCACGCGCTGCCAGGTGCCCAGGCCGGATCGATTGAACTCGCTCGCGTCGGCAAGCGAGAGTGGGGTAAAGAGGCTCGCGGCGAGCGATGACCTGAGCATCTGCTTGGCATCGTCCAGCGAAGAGGCATAAAGCATCGAGCGGCCGGCGCAGCCCCCGGCGCCGTCCAGCGCCCGGCGAATACGCTCATCGGGGTTCAACAACACCACACGGCCACATTGAGCGAGATGGGCGAGCAGCGCGCCGAGCTGGGCTTGATCGAGCGCGCCAAGGGTCGAAGGGTCCAGGATGAGCGCATCCATGCTCGCGTAGGCCATGGCGTCTCGCGGCAGCGCGTCGGCATCGAGCCTGACGCTATGGAAGCCCTCGAAATCGACCGCCTCGCCCGACGCGAGGCCCACGCCGAGCAGGGGCGACTCCGACAGCGAGACGCGGACCTCGCGCCGCTGTCGAAGTGCGGCCGGCGACACCAAACTGACTGTGAGATCCCGCGCCGGGACCACCGGCAGGTGCAACTGCACCGTCCGTCCGGGCTCCAGCCTGACTTCGACATGCGTGGTCTGCCGACCGACCGCGACTTCGAGAGTCGCCAGCGTCGCCGTGCTGGAACTCAGGCGAACATCGACCTCGGTGGCCCGACCCGAACGGGCCCAACCGCTCCAGGCCGGCACCGCCGCGAGCTCGATACGGGCTTGGGCGAACGCCTGCGCATGGCAGACAAGCGCGAGTCCGACGAGCAGGACCGGCCGCAACGCCACTTCAATCTTCGTCCACTTTCAAACCCGCCAACACGTTCTCGAGGGCCAGCACGGACCAGTTGGTGACGAGCTGCGGCTTGTCTTCCCACCACAGTTTCGAATCTTGATTGATCCAGGAGCCATCCTTGGCCTGCAGGCTCAGCAGCTTCTGCGTGAGCTCGTTGCGCCAGTTGTGCCGCTGCCCCTTGGAATCGACGAACGTGTCCTCCCCGTACGCGCGCATCACCTTCGCGTAGGCGTTGTAGAAGTAGAAGAGGGTGATCTTCTTGTTGGTGCCGGGGTTGGCGTCGAGCGTGTAATTGGCGGTGATCCACTTGTAGGCCGCCTGCACACGCGGGTCGGTCTTGTCCACGCCGGCGTACAGCAGGCTGAGAAGGCCGGCCGCCGTCATGCTGCCGTAGGACGCCGTCTCGCCGATCTCGAACTCCTCGGGGTTGGTGCCGGTCCGGTAGACGAACCCGCCGTCGTTGCCCGCCCAGGGCTGATCGTTGCTCTCGCTGCGGTTCTGCGAGCGATTCACGAAGACGAGCGCCTTCTGCCACGCCGGATCCTTCGGGTCCAGCGCAGCGGCCTTGAGGCCCTCCAGCGCGATGTAGGTGTTCGACAGATCCGGCCGCTGGTCGCCGCCGTAGCCGAAGCCACCGTAGTAGCGATGATCCGGCTTGTAGCCTTCCGTCTCATCGACCTGATGCAGCGTCAGGAACTTGCGCGCCGCCACGATCACGGGTTCGTATTTCGGGTTCTTCGTCGCCGCAAGCGCGCTCAGCGACACCGCCGTCTTGTAGCCGGTGTCGCCCAGCGACTCGCTGATCGATCCATCGGCCTGCACGTGGGCCAGCAGGAAATCGACCTGGCGCGAGATGAAGGGGCCGTCGCTCTCCTTGTAGCCGCGAGGGCTCTCGAGAAATGCGCGCAGCGACAGCGCCGTGATGCCGACCTGCCTCGCGATGGAGCCGTCCTCCCCCTGTTGACTGCGCAGGTAATGGAGCCCCTTGTCAATCGCACTGCGGGCCGCCGACCCCAACGCCGGGTCCATATGATCTTCAGCCCGGACTGCCGGCGCTATCAACGCGGCGCTGGCCAGAATCGCTAGAACAAGCTTCTTCATGATGAGGCATCCTCAACGGTTGGGTGAGACGTGGTGGCAGCTTCGGATCGACGATGCTGGACGAGGGCGGCCAGCGGGACAGCCGCCAGCGCCAAGGAGATCGTCGCGTAGTACAGCAGCAGTGTGTTCAGGCCAGGGTAGGAAACCGCCAGTGCGGCAAGGTTGGAATGGTCGTACAGCCATTGGTTGCGAAGCAAGTCGTTGCCGCTGGCAATGGCCAAGTGCGTGAGCGGACTCACGGCGACGACGGCGTCGACGACCCAGGGGCGGGTGCGCGCCAGTATCTCGGCCAAGGGGCCCAGCCAGAGCGGCAAGGCGCCGACGAGCGCGAGCGCGAGCGTCGCCGCACGGCCGGCCTGCTCGCGCGCCCGTTCCGTATCGGCGGACTTGCCTCGCAAGCGCCACTCGATGGCCGCCGCCAGCGCGAGCGTCGCCAGCGCGATGAGCATCAGCATCAGGCAGGCGCTTGCCAGCCGCGCCGGCGGCTGACGAACGCCACCCATCGCTCGCAGCACGGTGCCCGCCAGGCAGGCCGCGCCCACCGACCAGCCGACGACACGCAACGCGGTGCGTGAAAGCGTCGCGCCCGCACCGCACCAGAACAGCGGGACCAGGAGGCCGGTCACGACGGTGACGACCAGACGCTGCGCGGACGGCTGAAACTCCATCGTCGTGGCGCCGAAGGCCGCGCCGGTGAGCGCCACCGCCAGCGCCAGCATCGCCCAGCGGATGACCCTCATTTCGGTGCGCGAGTCACGCTGACGATCATCTCGACCGCCGAGCCGACCGGCGGCAGCATCGCGTTGCCGCGAACCGATCCGTAGGCACCGATACCGATCCCCTGAGCCGTCTCGATGACGCTGTTGGCGTCGTGGACGAACCCGACCAGCGTCCCGGTAAGGTCGGCGGCGAACGGGCCGCCGCCTTGCGACGCCGGGGCGCCCGTGTAGACCCATTCGACGGATTCCGGCTTGACGCCGGCGTCCGGATTCAGCACCGCTTCGGCCGCCGACACCTGGCGCCGCTTCCCGCCTTCCGACCAGGCGACCGAGATGGCGACCCGCTGGCCGACGAGAGGGGCCCGGCTGAACTGGCGGAACTGCGCCTGGTTCGGGTCGGGCTCGAGCCCCAGCAGGATGCAGGCGAGGTTGAATTCGCTGCCCGTGGCATCGAGTTCCAGCAAGGTCTCGTATTCCTTCATCCCGCCCGGACTCGTGGCGAGGTATTCGAGCGGTTGCCCGAGCACGTGCACGCGGCCAGGCACGCTGAAGCTGCCGGCGTGCTTGTCGACCACGATGTGCCCGATCTGGTAACGGTCCTGGCCGAGTGATTTCAACTCGCCCACCAGCGGCTTGGGCGTCTGCGCGCCCGCTGCCAGACACCAGACCGCCGCGAACAACCCGAGTGCCGCGAGCAGGCCGTGGCGACGCTTCATGCCTTCGTGCCCATCACCACGCGATGCGGCATCGGCGGCGGCAGCGGCACCATCCGCAGGTCACCGAATCCGGCGTCCGCCATCCAGCGCTGGATGTCCGCATCGGCGTGCACGCCACCGTCGGGGGCGGTCAGCATCATGTTCAGGCCGAACATCGCGGCGAAGGTCGGGTGGGCGCCGTCCGGGTCGGTGAACACGTCGCTCACCACGAGCAGGCCGCCGGGATCGAGGCAGGCCGCGGCGCGCGCGATCAGGCCACGGCAGGCCGTCTCGCTCTCGCGATGGAACATGCCGGACATCAGCACGACGTCCTTGCCCGATCCGAAGTCGGCGCTGTGGTAGTCACCGTCGCGCAGCGCCACGCGGTCGCTCGCGCCGGCGGCGGCGACGAGTTCGCGCGCCACCGCGGCGACGCCGGGCAGCTCGAGCACCTCGGAGCGCAGGCCCGGGAAGCGCTCGGTGAGGAGCACCGAGTAGGTTCCCGGCCCGCCGCCGACGTCGAGCATCGAGCGTCGCCCCTGGAGATCGATGACGCCGACCAGCGCGCGCGCGATGCCGAGCGCGCGCTCGTGCATCGCCATCACGAAGCCGCGCGTGCGCGCCGGGTCGTCGCCCAGGTAGGTCTCGGCGGGCAGCGCCGGCCGCCCCGAACGCAGCGCATTCTCGAGGCTGCCCCAGGCGCCGTAGAGCTGGTCGCTGTAGCGGATGACGTTGCCCATGAAGGCGGGGCTGCGCGAGACCAGGAACACCGAGGCGACGGGCGCGTTGTCGAAGCGACCGTCGCCTTCCGTGAGGAAGCCCAGACCGACGCAAGCGCGCAAGAACAGGACCGTGCTGCGCGGATCGAGCTGCAGCCCGGCCGCCACCTCCGCCGCCGACTTGGCGCCGTCGGCGAAGAAGTCGAACAGGCGCAGTCGGTTGGCCGTGAGCAACGTCTGGCTCTCCCAGTACGCGGTGCTCAGGCGGACGATCGAAGAAGGGTCAGGGCCCCCGCACCCGGACGGCCGCCTGGCACGGCGCTCATGCAATCACCATGTCGGTACGGTCCATATCGCACTCGAGCTGCATGTAGGCGCAGCGGTGACACATGAACCCCTCCGAAATCGCCAGCCCGTGCCGCTTGCGAATCGCCCGGTAGCCGGCGCTCAGCGTCTCGAAGTAGCTTCGGATGCGTGCGTGGTAGTCGGCGCGCTGGCGGCCGCCCACCGGCCAGACGAGCGAGTAGATCGGGATGATGCCGCGGCTGCAGAGGTCTTCCGCACCCTCCAGTGCGATGCGCGCGGCCTCTTCCCATTCCAGCCCGTGCTCGGGCTCGAGCTCGATGCCGGCGACCATGGCCGAGAAGACGTTGCCGCGACCCCAGTAACGCACGGCCGTCTCCAGCGATTCGATCCAGCGGTGGTAGCCGACATACCGGCTCTTGCCGGGGCACACCTTCGCGAACAGCGACTCCGACCACATCTCGAGGTTGAAGCAGACATGCTGCACCAGCTGCTCGGCGTGGAATTGCGCGATCAGGTCGTCGGGGATCGAACCCGAGCCCAGTGCGACCGGGATGCCGCGCGTGTTCACCTGCTTGACGAAGCGCGCAAGTTGCAGGAAGCGCTCGCCTTCCTTGCGCGCGTCGGTGAGCGAGCCGCCGACCAGGTAGATGTGGCGGATCTCGGCCTGGTCGATCACGGCCTGCAGCGCCTCGTTCATGCGATCGAGCGTAGTCGGCGGAATCTCGACCTGGCCGGTCTTCTGGCCCAGGTGCTTCGTGCGCTCGTCGGGCGCGCCATAGGCGCAGAACGAGCAGCGCATCGAAACGCCATCTTGCTTGTGCAGGAAATACTCGCAGCCGGGCGCAACGTTGATCACCAGCATGTCGCCGTGCGTGGTGATGCCGGCCTGGGCAAAAGGCAGGCCGTCACCGGTCTTCTGCGTCAGCCACGGCCGCATCGGCTCGAACTCGACAGGCACCGTGCGCCCGCTGCGGTCGTCTATCAACTGATAGCCCTGCTGCAGGTCGCCTTCGACGTGCCACGGCGAATCGCCGTCGCCCAGGATGCGGATCTCGGTGCCGTCGGCCGTGTTGATGAGGTAGGGAATGGTCGCGATGCCCCTGCCGGTCGGGTCGTGCTCGCCCTCCTTGAATCGGTAGGGGTAGTAGTTGGGCATCGAGTGCGATGCCGCCTGGCCGAGCGCCGGCGTGTACCGGATGCCCTCGCACATCACCTGGACCTTCAGCGCGGGCGAACCGGTGAGCGTGACCATGTCGGCAGTTCCTTTTGGTGCGTGAACCCCAAGGGTGATGTCGAGCGGGTCCACCCCTGGGCTCGGCCGCCCTTCTCTTCAAATGATGCCATGCAATGCCCGAGTCGCGTCCAGCATCGCCGCAGCGTTGTGTGTTCCATCACGACCCTGCATCGTCGTCGCCGCAGGGCTCATCTGGTGCAAGATACGCTGCACGAATCATCGAGGAGCTTGAAGCCATGTTGTTCCTGCTGACCAATCGCACCCGAGCGAACCTGAGCGCCGCGCAATACGGCGAACTCGCCGCGCTGGCGAAGGCGTTCTACGCGTCGATTCCTGCCGACGTGAAGATTCGCGGCGAATGGGCCGCCGTCGACAGGTCGTGCAACTACTCGCTGCTCGAGGCGCCCGACATCGAAACCGTGCGCCGCATCCAGGCGCCGTTCGAGCCCTTCACCGAGACCGCGATCGTGCCGGTGACCGCCATTTCGGGCTGGACGGCCCCTTAGGGCCCCTTGCGCATTCGCGCTGTGATCTCGCGGCCGTCGCGCGGGCGATGAATGGCAAGCCGGCAAGGCGAAGGGTCGGAAGTGACCGAAGGCAGAACGTCAGCGGATGATGTTCCGCCCACGCTCTGCCTTCTGGCGGCGCTGGTGGTCAGCGCCCGAGGCGCCGGATGTCAGGCCGCCTTCTGTCTGCGGGTGAGCGCCAAACCGCCAAGCCCTACGGCGACGAGCAGCGGTGTCATCGGCTCGGGGACATTGTTGCCGCCCACCAACAAATTGAAGGCAGGGTCCTGGAAGTCTCCGTCCCAGTTGCTGACCGCCACGTTGCTCAAGCCCAGCGTGAAGTCGCCTGGGGATATGCCGGTGAAATTGACGTGCGCAAGCACGAATGGGCCGCCCGAGTTCTGCGCGGCATACGCAGCGTTCGGGTCAAGTTCGGTCGCATCGTAGAAGGCCGAGAGAAACACTGATCCGCCCAGATCTCCTGAACCCACGTCGTAGGGAGAGGTTCCGAACGTCCCACCCGGGCCCAACACGTAAATCGACAAACGTCAGATTGCCGTAATCCAGATTGAGCGTGAACCCGCCCGCAGCCGACGGCAGGCCATCGGCGACGATGTCAACCCCGACGGCATCGCCTGCGGTTGGTGATGGTGTTCGGGCTCGCGACGAGGCTGACGGTTCCCGCATGCGTTTGCGAGGCAGAAGCCAGCCGCCGCCACGGCCATGGCCGCCAGAGCTCCACGTTTCCAGTTGCTGCTTTTCACTTTGAAATTCTCCTGTAGGTGATGAACTCAGATCACTCGAGAGCGCATCGCTAACGAAAGACCGGGCATTCCTCCTGACCAAGCCCTGCGGCACCTGGGCACCGCGGACTTGGTGCTTTCCATCCGCCGGCCTCAGGGCGTCGGCGCTGTCAGCCTGAGTTGGCAGTACCGGATATCCGCTGCGTTGACCCGGCCGTCGCCGTTCGGGTCGTACGGGTCGTTCGGCCCGGTGGCGTTGGTGTTCAGCCTGGGAATGAACAACTTCAGGTCAGCCGGGCTGACCGCGCCGTCGTTGTTGAGATCGCACTTGAGGAGCACGGGCTGGCAAGCGTCGCCGATGCCATCGTGGTTGCTGTCCTTCTGGTCCGGGTTGTAGACGTTCGGGCAGTTATCGACGTTGTCGCAGACGCCATCGCCATCCGTATCGACGCAGATACCGCCCAGCGACCGCTGCAGCACCAAGATCGCATAGTCGTGATCAACCGACGGATAGCCCCAAGAACCGATTGGGTTAGGGAACTGACCGCTGGCGGTCTGCAACCCCATCAGCCGATACGAATAGTCGTAGTACCACCCGGCAGGAGCATTCCCATAATATCCGGCCCCACCTGAGCCGCGCGGGGCCGGCTGCGGGTCTGTCGCCGGGTTGCGATTGACAACCCGCGAGTAGGAACCAGAGGTCAGCGCCGGCAGCTTACCCATGTTGTCAGGCCCGATATTACCGGCTGCCGGCGAGACGCCCGATTCCTGAATGATGTTGTACGCCTTGGAAGACGACCAGAGGAAATAAAAATACGAATTCTCCCCATAATACCAATTAGCGTTGGTGCCGGGATTGTAAGCATTCTGCAACCAACGCAAATAGCGCTGCACGGAAGCGTCATTGACAGTTCTGGCCCCGACTAGCTGAGCCCAAGTCCCCGAACCGGTCTGTTGCGGGACGTTGTAGGCGCTGCCATAATAATAACCATACGTGGATTGGTAGCCGTGACCGTAGCAACCCGCGGTGCCGCAACTGTCGAACAACCCCCCGGATTGCGGCTCTCCATTGGCGGCGTAACCATCAGAAGTGAGATCAAGGGCGGTCGTGATCAATGGGATTCGGTTCTTGTCGGCCGATTCGCCGCTGCTGCTATAGAAGCCCTTGGCTGCGGCAAGACCTGCGATCGTGAACTGGGTGGTGGAGGAGTCGGAACCGATGCCGGTATAACCCCAGTACCCGGCAGAACCCCCGAATGCGGGGACCCCCTGCGTCTGCGCCGCGAGGGAACGATCGACCACCTTGTCGATAGTCGCCCGCGCCGACGTTCCCGAACAATCATAGCCCGCGGGCGAGGCAGGTGTGTCGGGCCCGCCTGTGTCCAGGTAGACCGACAAGCCCATGAGCACTTGACCATCGTAATACGAATAGAAGTAGGTCCGAGCGGCGTAATTGCCGTTGGCGATCAGGATACAGGCTGCATTCTGGGCTAGGAGCTTGTCCGACGCGCTCAAACCATTGTAGCCAGCCGGGATGGACTCCTTCTCAAGCAGTGTCAACAACGACAGGCCGTTGGCACTGTTGTAGGTCGTGAAATAGTTATTCGCCCGCGAATACGCCAAACCCGCGTCGATCGCGGCGTTGACGTCGGCCTTGAAGTTGGCGGTGCCATCGGCATGAGCGCCGACCGCAAAACTCGCCAGCGCGCAAGCGCAAATGATCTTGACTATGTGACGTCTCACGATCTTTACCTCCGGATTTGTGGAAAAGGTCCTTGCCAGATCAATGATTCAAAAATCCCAATGGCGCCATTTCAGTATCGCTGAGCAGATATCCACTCATCCGAATGGCCCTGTCGACATCGAATTCAACCGACCTGCGCCGTATCGGCCTGGACACCAGTCGGCAAAAAGTCCTTCGATCTCTCGGCCAAGAGGTCCAAGTCACGCCCACCGACCCACTCACCCGATGCGTCGGGCGGCTAGCCGCCCACGCGACCAAACACCAAGCGACCCCGCCGCCAAGCTGACGTCCACGCAAGTAACGATTTGCAAATCCCGTACCAGCGCATCGAATACTCGAAGAAACAAAGACTTGGCGCGAAACCCGGGCAGGCGATGGGCTGCGGTGTAAAGAAATCCGAAATCGCCACGCCACCGATCAGCCAGGACAACCCTTAGGTGAAATCCCTCGGGGCAGTTCGATGGCCGCAACGCCCGCCCGTCAAGCCAGCACCGAATCCACGCCCCGGTTCGCCAGCTGATCGGCCCGCTCGTTGCCCGGGTCGCCCGCGTGCCCCTTGACCCAGCGCCAGTGCACCGCATGCGCGGCATTGAGCTCGTCGAGTCGCTGCCACAGCTCGATGTTCTTCACCGGCTTCCTGTCGGCGGTCTTCCAGCCGCGCGCTTTCCAGTTGTGGATCCAGGTCGTGATGCCGTTCTTGACGTACTCGCTGTCGGTGTAGATCGTGACCCGGCTGTGTTGCCTGAGCGCGGCCAGCGCCTCGATCACCGCGGTGAGTTCCATGCGGTTGTTGGTGGTGAGCTTGTCGCCGCCGAACAGCTCCTTCTCGTGCGCGCCGCTCTTCAGCCACGCGCCCCAGCCGCCGGGGCCGGGGTTGCCGCGGCAGGCGCCGTCGGCGTAGATCACCACATCGGGCATCAGGATTCCATCTCTGCAGGTTCGCGCCGGCGGTTGGCCACCACGGCGGGTGCCGCCTGGGCCTTGCGCCTCTCGGGTCGCACGCGGCCGATCAGGCGCATGCCGCGCACGCGCTTGACCGCCTCGAGGAAGTACACCGCCCCCAGCACCGGCCACCAGCGGTCGCCGACCGCGTCGATCCAGGCGAAGCGCTGCAGCCAACTCTCGCTGTGCAGGGGCGGGCGCCAGCAGCCGAAGCGGCCGGCCTCGATCTCGAAGCCGAGCAGCCGCAGCCAGTCGCGCAGCCGCCAGTAGCCGATGAACTCGCCGCCGTCGGGCAGGTACAGGCCGCGGTCGCAGCCGAATCCCATGCCGCGCCGCAGCCGCCCGGCGCGCTGGCGCAAGCCCCACAGGCTGGCCGGGTTGAAGCCGGCGATCACGACGCGGCCCTCGGGCACCAGCACGCGCTCGACCTCGCGCAGCGTGCGGTGCGGGTCGCGCGCCAGCTCCAGCGCGTGCGGCAGCACCACCAGGTCCAGGCTGTTGTCGGGGAAAGGCAAGGCATCGAATTCGCAATGCAGGGCGATCGGCTCGTGCGCGCTCTGGGTGGTCAGCAGCCCATCGGCCGGGGGCGGCAAGGGCAGCGGGTCGGGCAGGCGCAGCGAGTCGCTGGCCACCCAGCGGTGCGGCATCCGGTTGGCGCGCAGGCCGTCGAGCTCGGGCAGGCCCAGCTGCAGCGCATGAAAGCCGAACGCGTCGGCCACCGCATGGTCCAGACGGTCCTGCTCCCAGGCGAGCAAATACCGGCCCGGCGCGCTATGCAGCCAGGCACCGAACTCTATAATCGATTCAGCTTTCGACATGAATCTCACTGCGCTGCCCGCCTTTGCCGACAACTACATCTGGATGCTTCACGACGGTGCGCGCGCCGTCGTGGTGGATCCGGGCGATGCGGCACCGGTGCACGCGGCGCTCGACAGGCTCGGTCTGGCGCTGGCGGGCATTCTAGTGACGCACCACCATGCCGATCATGTCGGCGGCGTTGACGCGCTGCGGCCGCGGCTGCAGGGGCCCGTGTGGGGGCCCGCGCACGAGGACATTCCCGCGCCCTTCCTGCCGCTCGTCGAAGGCGATCAGATCGAAGTCCTGGGGCTGCGCTTTCGCATCCTCGACGTGCCGGGGCACACCGCCGGGCACATCGCCTATGTGCAGGTCGATGCCCCGTCGGCGCCGCTGCTGTTCTGCGGCGACACGCTGTTCTCCGCCGGCTGCGGCCGCCTGTTCGAAGGCACGCCGGCGCAGATGAGCCGCTCGCTGGCCAAGCTGGCCGCCCTGCCCGGCGACACGCGCGTCTGCTGCACGCACGAGTACACGCTGTCGAACCTGCGGTTTGCCGCGGCGGTCGAGCCGGACAACGCCGGGCGCCGGGCCTACGAAGAAAAGTGCCTCGCGCTGCGTGAGGCCGGCCAGCCCACCCTGCCCTCGTCGATCGCGCTCGAGCGGCAGATCAATCCGTTCCTGCGTTGCGCCGAGCCGACCGTGGTCGCCGCAGCTCAAGCCCACGGCGCCGATGCCGAAGACCAAGTGAGCGTGCTGGCCTGCCTGCGCGAATGGAAGAACCGATTCCGATGACCATGCTGCGACGTCACGGGCCGCTGCCGGCCACATCCCTTGCCGGCCGGGCCGCGACAGCCGCCATGATGGCGCTCGCGTTGCTGGCCGCCGGCTGCGCCAATCTTCGCCACCCCGATGCGGGCACCGCATCGGAAGCCACCGACGCGGTGCCGGCGGTTGCCGCATCGGCGTCTGCCGCGGCGCCGGCCGCCGAGGCAGCGGCCAGCGCGGTCAGCGTCGGCAGCGCAGCCAGTGCCGCCGCGGCGCCCGCTCAGGTGGCCGTCAACCCCCGGCCGCCGGCCCGCCGCCTCGACCCCGAACAGGACAACGAAGGCGTCGACCTCTGGCAGCGTGTGCGCGACGGCTTCGGGATGGCCGACCTCGACGACCCGCTGGTCCACAAGTGGGAGCAGTGGTACGCGAGCCAGCCGGACTACGTGCAGCGCATGACCGAGCGCGGCGGGCGTTATCTCTTCTACGTGCTCGAAGAGGTGCAGCGCCGCAAGATGCCCAGCGAGCTGGCCCTGCTGCCCTTCATCGAGAGCGCCTTCAACCCGCAGGCCGTCTCGCGCACGCGGGCCTCGGGCATGTGGCAATTCATGCCGGCCACCGGCAAGGACTTCGATCTGCGCCAGAACCTGTTCCGCGACGACCGCCGCGACGTGCTGGTTTCCACCCGCGCTGCGCTGGACTACCTGCAGCAGCTCTACACCCAGTTCGGCGACTGGCAGCTCGCGCTGGCCGCCTACAACTGGGGCCCGGGCAACGTGCAGCGCGCGGTCGAACGCAATCGCCGCCGGGGGCTGCCGGTCGACTTCGAGAGCCTGCAGCGCGTGCCGCAGGAAACGCGCGAATACGTGCCCAAGCTGCAGGCGGTGAAGAACATCATCCGCACGCCGCAGGCCTTCGCGCTGGCGCTGCCGCCGCTGGAGAATCACCCGTATTTCATCAGGGTCGCGATCGAGCGCGACATCGACGTCGCCCTGGCCGCACACCTGGCCGGGCTGGACATCGACGAATTCCGCCAGCTCAACCCGCAGCTGAACAAGCCGGTGATCGTGGCCGCGGGCTCGGCCCGCGTGCTGCTGCCCTACGACAACGCCAACCGCTTCCTGCACGCTCTGGCCGCCTACGACGGTGCGCTGGCGAGTTGGACGACCTGGGTCGCGCCGCGCACGCTCAAGCCCTCGGAAGCGGCGCGCCTGACCGGCATGGGCGAAGCGCAGTTGCGCGAGCTCAACCAGATCCCGCCGCGGATGCTGGTCAAGGTCGGCTCGACGCTGCTGGTGCCGCGCGCAGCCCATGTCAGTGCCGACGTCTCGGCGCGGCTGGCCGACAGCGCAACGATCGCGCTGGCCCCCGAGGGTCGACCGCTGCGACGTCTGGTCCACAAGGCCGGACGCCATGGCGAGACCGTGGCCTCGGTGGCCCGGCGCTACAAGGTGCGGTTGGACGACGTCGCACGCTGGAACGATGTCCCGACGCACGCCCGCTTCAAGCCCGGGCAGACGGTGGTCGTGATGCTGGCCCCGGCGCCGGTGAGGCACCGGCATGTCGTTGCCCGGCATGTCGCAGCCGCCACGCACAAGGCGCCCCACGCAGCGCCAGGCCACGCCAGCTTGCGCAAGTTCGCGAAGCGCAAGCCCGTCGTCGGCGAGCCCACCCGCCTGGCCGACGCGCGGCGCTGAGCCACGGCGCGGGCGACCCGCGCCGCTGTTCAGCCCAGGAAGTCGCGCTTGCCCAGCTCCACCCCCGCGTGCCGCAGCAGGGCGTAGGCGGTGGTGGCATGGAAGAAGAAGTTCGGCAGCGCGAAATGCTTCAGGTAGGCCTCGCCGCTGAAGCGCAGCGGCTCACCGACGCGCACCGGCAGCACGATCTCGCGCGCCTCGCTGCCGTCGATCTGCGCCGCCGGCACCGACTGCACATAGTCGATCGTCTTGCGGATGCGGGCGCGAAACTCGTCGAGCGTGGCCTCGTTGTCGTCCCACTTGGGCACTTCCAGGCCGGCCAGCCGCGCCACGCAGCCCTTCGCGCCGTCGGTGGCGATCTGGATCTGCTTGCCGAAGGGCAGCATGTCGGGCGCCAGGCGCAGACCGAGGTAGTTGGCGGAGTCGAACTTGCGCGCCTCGGCATGGCGCTCGGCCTTGTCCAGCCAGGCCAGCATGCTGCCGAGCTGACGCACGAAGATGGGCACGCTGGCCGAATGCATCGTGATGCTCATGGGTATCTCCTCGAAATCATGGGGTCGCGGATGCTAGCGCCGCCGCGCAGACCGCGCTGGACACGGCAGAATGCGTGGCCCGGCCGAGCCAGCCCATGAACATCATCATCCTCGACGACTACCAGGACGCAGTGCGCAAGCTCAAGTGCGCAGCGCTGCTCGAGCCGCTCAACGCCAAGGTCTTCACCAACACGGTCAAGGGCATCGGCCAGCTCTCGGTGCGCCTGCGCGACGCCGAAGTCCTGGTGCCGATCCGCGAGCGCACGCAGTTCCCGCGTGCGCTGCTGGAGAAGCTGCCGCGCCTGAAGCTGATCTCGCAGACCGGGCGCGTCGGCTCGCACATCGACATCGAGGCCTGCACCCGGCTGGGCATCGCGGTGGCCGAAGGCGGGGGTTCGCCCTGGGCCCCGGCAGAGTTGACCTGGGCGCTGATCATGGCCTCGATGCGCCGGCTGCCGCAGTACATCGGCACCCTCAAGCATGGCGCCTGGCAGCAGAGCGGGCTGAAGGCGGCGTCGATGCCGCCCAACTTCGGCATCGGCATGCTGTTGCGCGGCAAGACGCTGGGCATCTGGGGCTACGGCAAGATCGGCAAGCTCGTCGCCGGCTACGGCCAGGCCTTCGGCATGCAGGTCCAGGTCTGGGGCAGCGAAGGCTCGCGCGAGCGCGCCGTGGCCGACGGCCACTCGGCGGCGCCGAGTTGCGAGGGCTTCTTCGAGACCAGCGACGTGCTCTCGCTGCACCTGCGCCTGTCCGATCGCACGCGCGGCGCGGTGCAGCTGGACTCGATGTCGCGCATGAAGCCCGAGGCGCTGTTCGTCAACACCTCGCGCGCCGAACTGCTGGAAGAAGGCGCGCTGGTCGCCGCGCTCAACCGCGGCCGGCCGGGGATGGCCGCGGTGGACGTCTTCGAGAGCGAGCCGATCCTGCAGGGCCACCCGCTGCTGCGGCTGGAAAACGCGGTCTGCACGCCGCACATCGGCTACGTCGAGCAGGACAGCTACGAGATGTATTTCGGCGCCGCGTTCCGCAACGTCATCAACTTCATCAACAACGAGCCGAGCAACCTCGTCAACCCCGAGGCGCTGAAGGTGATGCGTTGACCCCGCACCTGGCGCCGGGTGGCGCCGCGGCGGCGACGAGCGACGATCCCGGCTGGCGCATCGCCGGCCGCGCGCTGATGTTCGGCAACTTCGCGATCGGCTGCGGCGTGATGGTGGTGCCGGGCTCGCTCAACGACCTGTCGCACTCGCTGGCCGTCTCGCCCGCAGTGGCCGGGCAGCTGATCACCGCGGCCGCGATCGCGATGGGCAGCGGGGCCCCGCTGCTGGCCGCGGCATTGGGCGGCTGGGACCGCCGCCGCCTGCTCGTGCTGGCGCTGCTGTGGTACGCCGTCGGCCACGCACTGGCCGCGCTGACGCCCGACTTCGCCGCCCTGCTGCCGCTGCGCGTGATCGGCGTGCTCGGAGCGGCGGTGTTCACGCCGCAGGCGGCGGCGGCGATCAACGTGCTCGCGCCGCCGGCGCAACGCGGGCGGGCGATCACGATGATCTTCCTCGGCTGGTCGCTGAGCTCGGTGCTCGGCATGCCGATGGGCAGCTTCATCGCCGAGACCTTAGGCTGGCGCTGGGCCTTCGCCGCGGTGGCAGCGCTCAGCGCCGGCGCGGCGCTGTGGGTGTGGCGCAGCATCCCCGACGGCGTACGGCCGCCGCCGCTGTCGCTGCGCAGCTGGCGCAGCGCACTGACGCACCCGGTGCTGATGGCGATGGTCGCCGTCACCGCCCTCAGCGGCGCGGGGCAGTTCACCCTCTTCAGCTATTTCGCGCCCTATTACCGCCAGGTGCTGGGTGCCGGTGCGGCCACCGTGAGCGGGCTGTTCTTCTGGTTCGGCGCCTTCGGCCTGGTCGGCAACCTGCTGCTGACGCGCTGGATCGACCGCCTGGGTGCGGCGCGCTGCGTCCAGTTCACCCTCGGCCTGATGGCGCTGTCGCTGCTGGTCTGGCCCTGGGCGCGCGGGCCGGCGGCGATGGCCCTGGTGCTCGTGCCCTGGGCGCTCGGCTGCTTCTCGTGCAACTCGGCGCAGCAGGCAAGGCTCTCGCAGAGTGCACCGGCATACGCGCCGGCCCTGCTGGCGCTCAACACCTCGGCGATCTACGTCGGCCAGGCCGCAGGCGCCGGCGGCGGCGGTGCGATCCTGGCCACCAAGGGCTTCGCCGCGATGTCGTGGGTCGGCCTGGCCTGGATGCTCGCCGCGATCGCCGTCAGCGCCTGGGTCACCTCGCGCATGAAGGGCGTCGCGCATGTCTGAGACCACCGCCGGCGGCACCGACGCGCGCGCCGACGAGGCGCCGGGCACGACGGCGCCGCAATCGACCGCCGAGCTGTTCCGCGTCTTCACCCGGCTGGCGATGCAGGGCTTCGGCGGTGTCCTGCCGGTGACCCAGCGCGCACTCGTCGAGCGCCATCGCTGGCTGACCCGCCAGCAGTTCCTGGAGATGCTCTCGGTGGCCCAGGTGCTGCCCGGGCCCAACGTCATCAACCTGGCCCTGATCATCGGCGACCGCTTCTTCGGCAGCCGCGGTGCGGCGGCGGCGATGGCCGGCATGCTGCTCGCACCGCTGGCGACGGTGCTCGCGCTGACGATTCTTGCGGCGCAATTCCGCGACGTGGCCGCGGTCGCGGGCGCCATGCGCGGCATGGGCGTGGTCGCCGCGGGCCTCGTTCTCTCGACCGCCCTGAGGCTGCTCGGCGGGCTGCGCGCCAACCCGCTCGGGCTGGCCGGCTGCGTCACCTTCGTGGCCCTCACGGCCGTCGCCGTGGGCCTGCTGCACTGGCCGCTGGTGTCGGTGGTGCTGGGCCTCGGTCTCGCCTCGGTCGGCCTGACCTGGTGGCGACTGGCGCAATGAGCGCCTTGCTGCTCGGCCCGGTCCCGCTGACGGCAGCCAACTGGCTGGCCCTGTTCACGCATTTCGCGATGCTGTCGCTGCTGGCCATCGGCGGCGCGATCACCACGGTGCCGAGCATGCACCGCTTCATCGTCACCCAGCACGGCTGGCTCACCGACGGGCAGTTCACGGCCTCGGTGGCGATCGCGCAGGCCGCGCCCGGGCCCAACGTGCTGTTCGTCGCGGTGATGGGCTTCAACGTCGGCGGCCTGGCCGGCGTGACGGCGACGATGCTGGGCACCCTGCTGCCTTCGACCATCCTGACCCTGGTCGTCACGCGCTGGGGTGCGCGCCGCAGCGAGGCGACCGGCGTGCGCGCATTCACCGCCGGGCTGGCGCCTTTGACCATCGGGCTGCTGCTGGCCACCAGCTGGATCCTGCTCGAGCCCACGCGCACCCACTTGGCCACACCGCTGCTGATCGCCGGCACGCTGTGGGTCATGCTGCGCACCCGGCTCAGCCCGCTGTGGCCGCTGGCGGTGGGCGCAGTGGCCGGCGCCCTCGGCTGGGTCTAGCGCCGCCGGCGCGGGGCCGCAAGAGGCCTGCAGGACGCGTCCTACACCGCGATCGGACGGCGCCCGCCGCGAACCTGGCCCGCTACCGGCGCGAAAGCGCCGTCTGCACCAGCGGGCAGTCGAACCAGAGTCGCGCCGACTGCCTGCGCGAAGCCCGGTCGGCCTACGCCGAGGCGCGCCGCGGCAAGCTGGGCGAGGGCCTGCCCGCCGACGCCGCGAACGTTACCGCGCGCTGCCGCCCACTGCCCGCCGACGATCGCCGCGACTGCCAAGCCCGCATGCACGGCCAGGGCACGCAAAGCGGCAGCGTGGCCAGCGGCGGCGTCTTCCGTGAGCTGGTGACGATCGAGCCGGCAACGCCGCTGACCACCATCGTCGTGCCGTCCCGGGACCCGCCCGCCGACCGGCCGGCGCCGGCGACGCCCGAACACCCGCCATCGCGATAGACATCGATCCGCTCCGCGCGCGTCAGCCGCCGCGCTGGCGCAGCGCCTCGTACAGGCAGATGCCGGCGGCGACCGAGACGTTGAGGCTCTCGACCGCGCCCTGCATCGGGATCCGCACCAGCGCGTCGCAGGTCTTGCGCGTCAGCTGTCGCAGGCCCTCCCCTTCGGCGCCGAGCACGAGCGCCAGCGGTCCGCGCAGGTCGGCCTCGAACAGCGTCTGCGGCGCGTCGTCGCTGGTGCCGACGATGCGGATGTCGCGCTCCTTCATCTCGCCCAGGCTGCGCGCCAGGTTGGTGACCATCAGGTAGGGCACGGTCTCGGCGGCGCCGCTGGCGACCTTGGCCACGGTCGCGTTCAGGCCCACCGCATGGTCCTTGGGCGCCACCACCGCGTGGGCGCCGGCACCATCGGCCACGCGCAGGCAGGCACCGAGGTTGTGCGGGTCGGTGACGCCGTCGAGCACCAGCACCAGCGGCGGCCCGGCCACCGCCTCGAGCACTTCGTCGAGCGAATGGCGCGCCACCAGCGGCGTCACGCGCGCGACCACGCCCTGGTGGCGCGAGGTGCCGGCCAGGCCGTCGAGGCGCTCGCCGTCGCTGTCCACGACCTTCGCCCCGGCGTCCTTCGCACGCTGCACGAACTGGCGCATGCGGGCGTCGCGCCGGGTCGCATCGACATGGATCTCGATCACCGACTGCGGCGCCGTCTTCAGCCGCACGGTGACGGCGTGGAAGCCGAACAGGACCTTGGTGCTCATCGGGGCATCGTAGCGTGGCAGCCGCCGCGCCAGGGGCCCATCAGGGCCGGAACGCGTCGAAGTCGTCGGGCCGCAACTCGATCGGCCGGCCGTGCGGTGTGCGGTCGGCGGCGCGGTCCCAGGCATCGGCACAGCGCGCCAGTTCGGCCGCGGAACTGGCGCCCTTGGCCGCCACCAGCCGCTCCAGCGCGGCCAGCCAATGCCTGTAGTAGGTGTCGCCCTGGTCGGCGTCGCCGGCCGCCTGCGCCGCGCCGATCTCGGCCGCCAGCGCCGCGGCCCATTCGCCCCAGGTGAACAGGCCGCGCGCGTGCAGGCTCAGCGTGATCGCGAAGGCATGCGCCTGCCAGGGCTCGGCAAAGACCGGCTCGTCGCGCCGACCCCAGGCCGGCAGCGGTGGGTTCATGCCGGCCCCAGGTAGGGCTCCCAGGCATCGACCGCGACCGTCAGGCGCTGCGCCGGTGTGTCGTCGCGCCAGAGTTCGCGCCCGTCGAAGGCCACGCTGTAGAGCCAGCAGGGCTGCTCGCCCTGGCCCCGGGCATGGGTGTCGGGGAAAACATGCGCACCGTGCAGCGCCTGCACGGTGCCGCACTTGCCGCGCACGTAGCCGGGCAGCCGGGTGTGGTGCGGGACCGGCACCGAGCTCATGCGCACGCGGTCGCCGATGGCGTACCGGGCCGGCGCATGGCAGGCGCGTTCGGTCGGCGCGCCGCGGGCGAGCACGGCGGCGACATCGGCGGCGGCCAGCCGGCGCGGCAACGGCGGCGCGGCATGCAGGGCGCGCCCCAGCGCCAACTCGTCGTCGGCGAGCAGGCCGCGCTCGACCAGCAGGCGCTGCAGCGCGGCGATCCAGACCTCGTAGTACGACAGCCGCGCGTAGTCGGGCAGGGTCTCGCGCGCGGCGCGGCTCATGTCGAGGTTCCAGGCCCCGGTGGCGCCCATCGCCACCGTGAGTGCCATCGCACGGGCCTCCCACGCCGCGTGGAAGGGTTCGCCTTCGGGCTCGGGCACGACGCGGCCGTGGCCGGGCTGCCCGCCGAGGTCGGCCAGGCTGCGGTAGCTCATCGCGCCACGCTCGTCATGGCCGCGGGCCGGTGGGCGGTGCGACGAGCCCGGTGCCGATCATCGAATCGCGCGTCACCAGCGCCGCCAGTTCGTCTTCCGACAAGGCCCCGGTGCCGGCCGGCCGCTGCGGCAGCACGAGGTAGCGGACCTCGGCCGTGCTGTCCCAGACGCGAATCTCGGTGTCTTCGGGCAGCGTCACGCCGAAGTCGGCGAGCACGCCGCGCGGGTCGCGCACGGCACGCGCGCGGTAGGGCGCGCTCTTGTACCAGGTCGGCGGCAGGCCCAGCACCGGCCAGGGGTAGCAGCTGCACAGCGTGCAGACGACCAGGTTGTGGCGCGCCGGCGCGTTGGCCACCACCACCATGTGCTCGCCCTGGCGGCCGCTGTAGCCCAGCGCGGCGATGGCCGCGGTGGCGTCGCGCAGCAGCCAGCCGCGGTAGTCGGCATCGACCCAGGCACGGGCGACCACGCGGGCGCCGTTGCGCGGGCCGATGCGCGTCTGGTAGGTGTCGACCAGCACGTCGAGCGCCGCCGGGTCGATGTAGCCCTTCTGCGCGAGCACCGTCTCCAGCGCCCGCACGCGAAGATCCATCGGGCCGAGCTCGCTGTGGGCGTGCTCGTGCCCGCCATCGTCGACGTCGTGCGACTCGTGAGGATCGGGCACCATCCCGCACATCGTACGCGCACGCCCGGAGCGACCGCCGGCCCCGGCGCGCCCTACACTGCGGGCCGTCCATCCACTGCCCGGCTTCGCGTGGCGCCAACGCATCTTCACGACCCCGGTTCACCGGCCCCGCGAGCGCCACTGCTCACGCTCATCGCCGCGGTGGCGCGCAACGGCGCGATCGGACAGCAGGGCGGGCTGGTGTTCAACGAGCCGGCCGACCAGCGCCACTTCCGCGAGACGACGCTCGGCTGCCCGGTGATCATGGGTCGCAAGACCTGGGATTCGCTGCCGGCCCGCTTTCGCCCGTTGCCCGGCCGCCGCAACCTGGTGCTCAGCCGCGACCCCGGCTTCGTGGCGCCGGGCGCCGAGGTGGTGCGCGGTCTCGACGAAGCGCTGGCCGCGCTGGCGGGAGCGCCGCAGGTGTTCGTGATCGGCGGCGCCGATCTCTACGTCCAGGCGCTGCCGCGCGCGCAGCGGCTGGTGCTGACCGAGATCGACGCCGACCTGCCCGGCGACGCATTCTTCCCGCCCTGGCCGCGCGATGCCTTTCGCGAAACCGACCGCCGCCACGCGCACGGCAAGGACGGCGTCGCGTTCGACTTCGTGACCTACGAGCGCCGCTGAGCGCGGACGGGCAGATCGCGGCTCAGGACGGCCGCCACATCCGGAACCGTGGACCGAGCTCGAAGTAGTCGGCCGGTCCGCCGCCGCGCAGCACCGGGTGCGCCGCCGCGGTGTCGTAGACGCCGTCGACGAGCAGCCGGCGCTGGATGTGCACCGCCACCACTTCGCCCAGCGTGAGCCAGGTCGGCACCTTCTCGCCGGCCGCCGACTGCAGCTGCAGGCATTGCGTCAGCCGGCACTCGAAGCTGACCGGGCTCTCGCCGACGCGCGGCGCGGCGACGATGCTCGATGCCAGCGGCGTGAGGCCGGCGAGCTCGAACTCGCTGACCTCGGGCGGCACCGCGGCGCAGGTCTGGTTCATCGCCTCGGCCAGTTCGCGCGTGACGAGGTTCCAGACGAACTCGCCCGTCTGCTCGATGTTGCGCAGCGTGTCCTTGTGGCCGAGGCTGGCGAAGCCGATGATCGGCGGCGCGTAGTTGAAGGCGTTGAAGAAGCTGTAGGGCGCGAGGTTGAGCTCGCCGGCGCGGCTGCGCGTCGAGATCCAGCCGATCGGCCGCGGGCCGACGATGGCATTGAACGGGTCATGCAGCAGGCCATGGCCGTTGCGAGGCTCGTAGAAGTGGATGTCGTCGGTCATGCGGCGTGGGTCGAAGCTGGGGGATCGGCGCCGGCCGCGCGCGAAGGCGGGCACGACGGCCGGTCAACTCTAAGCCCTCGGGTGCATGCGCGACGCTCGAGGCGCGACCGCCTGGTTCGCCGCCGGGGCCGGGGTGCGGCGCAGGCCCCGGGGCCCGAACCGGCTTCGCCGGTGGCGAGGGGCCTCGGCCGCGGTCAAGCGGCTCCCGCCAGCCGGAGTCGATTGCCTCCGCCACGCTTGGCCCCGTACATCGCGTGGTCGGCGCTCTGCAGGAGCGCATCGACGGTGTCACCGTCACGCGGAAAGACGCTGATGCCGACGCTGGCGCCGACCTGGCAGGGCCCCGACGGCAGCGGGATCGATTCACCGATCGCGGCAACCAGTTCGCGCGCGATGTGCGTCGCGACCGCTGCCTCCTGCACGCCTGCCAGCAGCACCACGAACTCGTCACCGCCGATGCGGGCGACCGTGTCGACGCTGCGCATGCGCTCGCTCAGCCGGCGGGCCACCTCCTTGAGCACTTCGTCTCCGCCCTGGTGACCCTGGCGGTCGTTGATCGCCTTGAAGCCGTCGAGATCGATGAACAGGAGCGCAAAGGCGATGCGGTCGCGCTCGTAGTGCGCGATGGCCTGGCCGAGGCGGTCGGTGAGCAGCGAGCGATTGGGCAGACCCGTCAGGTGGTCGTGCATCGCCAGATGGACCGTCAGCTGCTGCGCCTCGTGCTGGGCCGTGAAGTCCATGTCGATGTTGACGTAGCTGACGATCTGCCCCGCGGCATCGAACATCGGCGTGATCGTCTTCACCGCGTGGTACAGCGTTCCATCCTTGCGGCGATTGACGACTTGCGCGTGAAACGGCTTGCCCGCGGCAATCGTCTCCCACAGCTGGTGGTAGAAATTCTCGTCGTGGGCGCCCGATTTCAATGCTGCGGGAGTCTTGCCTATCACTTCGTCGCGGCCGTAGCCGGTCAGGCGCTCGAAGCCCGGGTTGACGTACTGGATGCTGCCGTCGGTCGCGGTCAGCATGATCGCGTCGCTGGTCTGCTCGACGATGCTCGACAGTTCGCGCAGGCGCCTGTCGGTCAGCACCTGGTCGGTGATGTCGCTGAGTATCGACAGGCCCGAAGGTGAGCCCGCCCAATCCACGGTCTGCACCCGCACGCGCCAATGCCGCAATGCGCCGTCCTTGCGCCGCATGCGCAACTCGTAGGCGGAGACATCGACCTCGCCGGCCATCCGGCGCTGGTGCAGTTCGGCCACCCGGGCCCGGTCTTCCTCATGAATCAGCGGCACGAAGGGTCGCCCCATGAGCTCCTCGCGCGTGTAGCCGCTCATCTCGGCGGCCTTCGGATTGGCGTACTTGATGTCGCCGTGCTGCGTGATCAGCACGCCCAGCGGCATGGCCTCGACGAAGCGCCGGTAACGCAGCTCGGACTCGCTCAGCGCCTTCTCGATCCGCAGGCGCTCGGTCGCATCGTGGCCGATCGACAGCAGCAAGGGCTCCGGCTGCGCGGCCAGCCGCGTCGCGTCGATCAAGTGGGTGCGGATCTCGCCCTCGTGCGTGCGCAGGCGCGCTTCGAAATCCCGCACCTCGCCCGCGGTCTGGACGGCGTGCACCAGGGCCTCGCGCTGCCTCGGGTCGACCCACAGCCCGAGATCGGCGACCCTGCAGCCGATCAGACTCGCGCGATCGCGGCCGGTGAGACGGCAGAAGCTGTCGCTGACGTCGACCAGCACGCCGTCACCCATCCGCGACAGCGACAGTGGCTGCACGCTGGCGCGCAGCGCGAGCCGATGGGCCTCGCTCGCGCACCCTGCCTTGCCCACCGTGCGAACACCCACCGAAATCAGCCGACGGTCTTGAACACGTTGACCGCTTCCGCCAGCCTGTGGGCCTGTCCCTTCAGGCTCTCGGCCGCCGCCGAGCTCTGCTCGACCAGGGCGGCGTTCTGCTGCGTCATCTGGTCGAGTTGCGTCACCGCGACGTTGACCTGCGTGATGCCGCTGCTCTGCTCGGTGGTGGAGGCGCTGATTTCCTGGATCAGGCTCGACACGCGCTGGACTTGGGCCACGATGTCCTCCATCGAACGCCCGGCGTTGTCCACCAGCTTGGAGCCGTTGACGACCTTCTCGACGCTGTCGTTGATCAGGCTCTTGATCTCCTTGGCCGCACCTGCACTGCGCTGGGCCAGGGTGCGCACTTCGGCAGCCACGACCGCGAAGCCGCGGCCCTGCTCGCCGGCGCGTGCGGCCTCGACCGCGGCGTTGAGCGCCAGGATGTTGGTCTGGAAGGCGATGCCGTCGATGACGCTGATGATGTCGGAGATCTTCTTGCTCGAGTCGCTGATCTGCTGCATCGTGCCCACGACCTGACCGACGACGTCGCCGCCCTTGGCTGCCGCCGTGCTGGCATGGCCGGCAAGCTGGGTCGCCTGGCGGGCACCCTCGGCGTTCTGCGTCACGGTCGCGGTCATCTGCTCCATCGACGCCGCCGTTTCCTGCAGGCTCGAAGCAGCCTGCTCGGTGCGCACGCTCAGGTCGTAATTGCCCTGGGCGATCTCGCCGCTGGCCGTCTGGACACCCGACACCTGTTCGGCGACGTCGTCGACCAGCGATCGCAGGTTCAGCCCCGCCTGGGTCACGGCACGCAGGATCAGGCCGATCTCGTCGACGCGATCGAGGCTGAGGTTGTTCGCCGGCTGGCCCGCGGCCACCGCCAGGGCCTGCTTGAGCACCGTCTCCAGCGGCGTCGAGACCTGGCCCTGCAGCCAGAGTGCGGCGGCCAGGCCGAGCATCGCTGCCGTGCCCGCGAACCCTGCCAGCGCGGCGCCCGCCAGCCCGAAGCCGGCAGCCACGGCGACCGTGCCCAGGGTGCAGACGCCGAGCGCCGAGCGGATGCGCCAGCGCACCGGCATCAACTGCAATGCCGAGGTCCAGGCCAGCAGGCCCGTGCGCACGACGATGCCCTTGTGGAAGCGCAGGCCTCCGGCCTTGTTCTCGCGGAAGGCGCGGTACAGCGCCTCGGTCTTCGCCACCTCGTCGCGCGAGGGCTTGGTGCGCACCGACATGTATCCGACCACCTGCCCGTTGCGCCGCACCGGGGTGGCGTTGGCGCGTACCCAGTAATGGTCGCCGTCCTTCCGGCGGTTCTTGACCAGCGCGGTCCACGATTCGCCGGCCTTCAGCGTGGCCCACATGTCGGCGTAGGCCTGGGCGGGCATGTCCGGGTGGCGGACGAGATTGTGCGGCTGACCCAGCAGCTCGTCCTTGTCGAAGCCGCTGACCTGGATGAAGGCGCCGTTGCAGTAGGTGATGTGGCTCTGCGTGTCGGTCGTCGACATCAGCGTCGCTTCGTCGCCCACTTCGTATTCGCGCTGGGTGACGGGAAGGTTGGTTCGCATGATGGTTGCCCTCGTTGGATTGCGGAGTGGCGTGAACCCGGTGCTACGGCCCGGGGGTTCACGCTGGAGTCAGGTCAGAAGCTGGTCCAGTCGCCGTCGGTCCCGGTCTTGGCCAGGGCGATTTCCTCGGACGGCTCTGACTTGGCCTGCGGCGCCGCCTTGGGCTTCAGTCGCGCGACGTTCTTGGCGCGATTCGGCCCGCGGCGCTCGGTCGCGCCCTGCGTCGGAGCAGCGACAGCGCTGCGATTGAACGCAGGGCTGGGCGACGCTGCGACCGTCGCCATCCCATGCGACAGCTTGAACACCGCCACCGCCTGCACGAGTTGCTGCGCCTGCTGCTTCAGGCTGTCGGCCGCTGCGGCGCTCTCTTCCACCAGTGCCGCGTTCTGCTGCGTCACCTGGTCCATCTGGCTCACCGCCTCGCCGACCTGCGACACACCGGCGCTTTGCTCGTTGCTCGCCGCGCTGATCTCGCCCATGATGTCGGTCACGCGCTTGATCGAGCTGACGACCTCGCTCATCGTCACACCGGCCCGGTCGACCAGCACCGTGCCCTGCTCGACCCGTTCGACGCTGGCGCTGATCAGGCTCTTGATCTCCTTGGCCGCCTCGGCCGAACGGCCCGCGAGGCTGCGGACTTCGCTGGCCACGACCGCGAAGCCGCGGCCCTGTTCGCCGGCACGCGCGGCCTCGACCGCGGCGTTGAGCGCCAGGATGTTGGTCTGGAAGGCGATGCCGTCGATCACGGCGATGATGTCGGCGATCTTCTTGCTGCTGTCGTTGATGCCCTTCATCGTCTCGACGACCTGGCCGACGACCTCGCCGCCCTTGATCGCCACCGTGGAGGCGCTCAGCGCCAACTGGTTGGCCTGGCTGGCGTTGTCGGCGTTCTGCTTGACGGTCGAGCCGAGTTGCTCCATCGACGCCGCGGTCTCTTCGAGCGCCGAGGCCTGCTCCTCGGTGCGCTGGCTCAGGTCCTGGTTGCCCTGGGCGATCTGGGCCGAGGCGGTGGCCACGGACTCGGAGTTCTGGCGCACGCTGGACACCACCTTCGACAGGCTGGTCTGCATCTCCCTGAGCCGGGCCATCAGGCTCGTGGTGTCGCCCGGCCTGAGGTCGATGCGCACGCTGAGGTCACCGGCGGCAACGCTTCGCGCCAGTTCGGCGGCAGCGGCCGGCTCGCCGCCGAGCTGGCGCATCACCGAGCGGATGATCCAGGTCGCCATCGCGATGGCCACCAGCAGTGCGACGGCGCCCGAGATCCACATGGCGGTCTTGATCTCGGTCACCGCGGCACTTGCTTCGGTGCCGGACTCCTTGATCAGCTCGCCCTGGAACTTGATCAGGTCGTCCACCGCCGCGAAATAGGCCAGCTGCACCGGGCGCGCGACGCTCAGCATATGGGCCTTGGCTTCGTCGGCCTTGCCTGCAACCACCAGGTCGATGAACTTGGCCTGCGCCGGAACATACTGTTCTCGCGCTGCGAATACCTTGGCCAGCAGGACCTCGCCCTTGCCGGCCGTGATGTCGGCCTTGAGCCTGGCCAGCGCCTCGCCGACGTTCTTGCGTGCGGCCACGATATGCTCCTGCTGCATCTTCAGGTCGGCCGCATCGTTGGTGATCAGCATGTTGCGCATCGACAGGCCGATCTGGTCGAGGTCGCCCTTGATCGCGTTGAGCTCGGCCACCTTGGGCACGCGGTCGTCGATCACCTTGCTGAAGGCGTTCTCGACCTTCGGGATCTTCACCAGCGAGACGCCGGCCGTGAAGGCGATCAGCAGGGCCAGGACGCCGAACCCGATCAGGAGCCGGGTCGAGAGTTTGATGTTGTTCATGACGATGATTCCTTGCGCGGCTTATTGCAGGGTTGCTGCGACCAACGCCATGTCGGCACCGGTCATCAGGCGTTCGATGTCGACCAGGATGAGCATGCGTTCGTCGATCGATCCGATCGCCATCAGGTGCTCGGTCGGAACGGTCGAGTTGAATTCGGGCACCGGGCGCAACTGCTCGCCGCCCAGGCTGATCACGTCGCTCACGCTGTCGACGACCATGCCGATCACGCGGCTGCCGATATTGAGCACGATGACGACCGTGAAGCCGTCGTAGGCGGCATCGGCCATGCCGAATCTCAGCCGCAGGTCGACGACCGGCACGATGACGCCGCGCAGGTTCAGCACGCCCAGCACATGGGCGGGCGCGTTGGCGATGCGGGTGGGTGCCTCGAAGGACCGGATCTCCTGCACGCGCAGGATGTCGATGCCGTACTCCTCTGCGCCCAGCTTGAACGCGAGGAACTCGCTCGCGGCCGTTCCCGGAGCGAAGCGCGGCGCCGTGGCGCCGCCGCCGGATGTGGGCGTCTGAACCTTCATGGTGCAATTGCCTTTCGTCCCCGCAGGGCGGGTGCTGTGGGTTGCCTTCTGTTGTTTTCATCCGACGTGGAACATCTGACGTCTGACGAATTGCTGGTGCAATTTACGGCAACCGGAATTGCAACTTGAGCGGAAAAGCGGGCCCGTCGAGGCCTATTTCAGCCGCGCGAGCCGGCGCGTCACCGGATCAGGCAGGCGGAGGCGGGGTTTCTTCGAAGCGCCTCCGCGGATGGGCCACCGCAGAATTGCGGTCAATACCGGCTCACTTCGGTTCGGACACACCGGCCCCATGCCGCCCACCGCCCCCGCTCCCGAAACCGACCTCGCCCGCCTGCGGATCCTGCTGATCAGTGCCTTCGTCGTGGCGGTCCTGGCCACGCTGTTCGGGTGGCACGGCGCCGGCCCCGCCGTCGTCTGGTCCCGCTACGCCTTGGCGACCCTGCTGGTCTACGGCACGTCCTTTGCCGTGCTCGGCATCGTCTGCTTCATGCTGCCGGCGATTGCGACCTGGCCGCTGTCGGCCCATCTGCGCTGGCTGGGCGGCTTCGCGCTGCTGCACGGTGGCAAGGAACTCTTCGAAGCCTGGCAAATGGCCACGCCGGCGCCGCACGCCGACCTGGCCTGGCTCATGGCGCTGTGGCTGCTCGCCTCGTTCCTGCCGCTGCTCGAGTTTGCACGCCGTCTTTGGCGCGACGACGCACCGCCGCAGGCCGCAGTTCGGCGTCGGATGGTTTCACCTTGGCTGTACGGCTGGCTGGCTCTGCTCGCCGCGGCACTGGCCCTGGCGTTCGGTGCGCTGCCGGCAATCCACGTTGCCGCGCGCTACCTGGTGGCCCTGCCCGGCGCGGCATTCACATCGCTCTGGCTGTGGCGCCGTTCGGAGGCGGTCGATGGCGGTCGAGCCGCGGCGACGGTCGCCGCCATCGCGATCGGCGCTTATGCCTTGCTGGCCGGCACGGTGGTCGAGAGCGATATCGGCGCGCCGACATGGCTGGTCACCTTCGACGCCGTGGCGGGCGTGCCGGTGGAGGTTCTTCGTGCCCTGTGTGCCGTGCTGGCCACCCTGGCGGTCAGTCGACTGGTGATGATCCACCTGGCACGGGTGGCCCTGGCCGCCGGCCGCAACGCCGCCGAACTGGCACAGAAGGTGGAGCAGCAGACGCGGGCCAACGCGCTGGCGCAGAAGGCGCTTGCCAGTGCGCAGGACGCCATCTGCATCTCCGACCGCGAGGGTCGGCTCACCTACGTCAATGCCTCGTTCCTTTCGATGCTGGGCTACCGCGACGCCGCGGAGGTGCTGGGCACGGAGGGCCGCGAGCGCTGGCTGGCGCCGTCGCTTGCGCGGGAGGTGACGGACGCGCTCGAGCGGGAGGGCCATTGGCAGGGAGAACTGGAAGCCCCGCGCAGTGACGGACGGACGGTGCCGGTGCGGGTCGCGGTGGATCAGGTCCGCGACACCGGCGGCCGCCTGGTCGCGACGATGGCGACCATCCACGATCTGACCGAGGTCCGGCGCGCCCAGCGCGAGGAGCGCCTGCAGCGCGCGTTCTACGAGGCCATCGTCGAGCATGCCGGGACGATGGTGGTGGTGCTCGATGCGCAGGGCCGCATCGTCCGTTTCAACCGCGCCTGCGAGTCCGTCAGCGGCCGCAGCAGCGACGAGGTGCAGGGGCTGTGTCCATGGGACCTGCTGATACCGCCCGAGCAAGCCGAGACCGTCAAGCTGGAGGCCTTCGCCGCCTTGTCGGAGAGTCGAGGGGCATTGAGTGGCCGCTGCACCACCGAGTGGCTGGCTGCCGACGGGAACCGGGCCTTGATCGATTGGTACAACTCGGCGCTGCTCGACGACGACGGCCGTCTGGCCTACGTGGTGTCCGTAGGGGTCGACATCACCGAGCGCAGGCGCATCGAGAACGCCCTGGTGCACAGCGAGCAGCGCCTCAACGAAGCGCAGCGGATCGCGCAGGCGGGATCCTGGGAACTCGACCCTGGAACCGGGCGCCTGATGTGGTCCGACGAGGTCCTCCGCATCTTCGAGATCGACCCGGCTCACTTCGGTGCCAGCCACGAGGTCTTTCTGGCCACCATCCATCCCGACGACCGGGCGGCGGTCGACGCCGCGCATGCGAGGTCGCTGGTCGACCGCGCACCCTACCGGATCCAGCACCGCCTGCGCATGCCCGACGGACGCATCAAGTGGGTCGAACAACGCTGCGAGTCGACCTTCGACGCCGACGGCAAGCCGCTGCTCTCGCGCGGCACCGTGCAGGACATCACCGAACTGAAGCGCGCCGAGCAGTCGTTGCGGGACACGAAGGCCCTGCTTGCCGAGGCCCAGAGCTTGGCCCATCTGGGCAACTGGAGCTTCGACCTGGACACTGGCCAGGCGGCCTGGTCGCTGGAAGAGTACCGCGTGCTGGGATACGAGCCCGACGCGGTCGAAGCCGGACGCGACAGCTTCGTGCGGGCGATCCATCCCGACGATCGCAGCGCCGTACTGGACGCCATGCGGCGAGCCATGGGCCCGGGCGGCGCGGGCGAGTACCGCCTCGTGCATCGCGTCGTGGTGCCCGCAGGCGAGCGCTTCGTCGAACAGCGGGGCTTCACCACCTTCGACGCCCAAGGCCGGGCGCTGCGCATGTTCGGCACCACGATGGACGTCACCGAGCGCACGCTTCACGAAGCCGAGCTCGAGCGACACCGCGGGCAGCTCGAAGTCCTGGTGCAGGCGCGCACCGGTGAGCTCGAACGGCAGAGTCTGCGCAGCGAGCTGATCCTCGGCACGGCGATCGACGGCTTCTACAGCACCGACAGCAGCGGGCGCATGCTCGACGTGAACGCGGCCTATTGCGACATGCTCGGCTACACGCGAGCGGAGTTGCTGGCCCTGAGCCTCGGCGATGTCGAGGCAGACGAGAGCCCGCAGGAGACAGCGGCCCACATCGAGGCCTTCACGGCCAGGGGCCACGATCGCTTCGACACCCGCCACCGGCGCAAGGACGGCAGCCTCGTCGCGGTCGAGATCAGCGCGAGCCTGGTCGAGATCGGCGGCGAGCGGTTCTTCATGGCCTTCGTGCGCGACATCACCGAGCGCGTGCGCGCCGAGCAGTCGCTGCGCGCCGCCAGGGACGAAGCCGAGCGCGCGAACCGTGCCAAGTCGAATTTCCTGTCCGGCATGAGCCACGAGCTGCGCACGCCGATGAACGCGATCCTGGGCTTCTCGCAGCTGCTGCAGATGGAGCCGCTGCCGCCGCGGCAACTGGACGCCGTCGACGAGATCCACCGCGCCGGCCAGCATCTGCTGGCCCTCATCGACGATCTGCTCGACCTGACGCGCATCGAGGCCGGCAAGCTGGCCGTCGTCGCCATGCCGGTCGACGTCGGCGAAATCATCGACGAGGCGCTGCGCATCGTGCAGCCCATGCTCGCCGCCCGCCGACTCGCGCTGCTGAACCGGGCGACTGCGGGCGTCGGCGTGATGGCCGACCCGATCCGCCTGCGCCAGGTGCTCGTGAACCTGCTGTCCAACGCGGCCAAGTACAACCGCGAGGGCGGACGCATCTCGGTCGATGTCGCCGCGGCTGGCATCGGCCATCTGCGCATCAGCGTCAGCGACACCGGGGCCGGCATTCCGCCGGAGGGGATCCACCGCCTGTTCAAGACCTTCGAGCGACTCGGTGCGGAACGATCGGGCGTCGAGGGCTCGGGCATCGGCCTGGCACTCTCGAAGCAGTTGGCCGAGATGATGGGGGGCCGCCTCGGCGTCGAGTCGCGCATCGGTGAGGGGTCGACCTTCTGGGTCGAGTTGCACGTGGCTGCGCGTAGCGCTGAAGACGGCATGGCGCCCGGCCAGCGGGTGCAGCCCGAAGTGGCGGAGGCACCGTTCCAGGTGCTGTACATCGAGGACAACCGGGCCAACCTGAAGGTGGTCGAGCTGATGTTCCAGACGCGCCCGCATTGGCGGCTGCTGACCGCCAACACCGGGCTGGAAGGACTGGACCTGGCCCGCAGCGCGCTGCCCGACGCCATCCTGCTCGACATCCACCTGCCCGGCGTGGACGGCTACGCCGTGCTGCAGACGCTGCAATCCGATCCGCACCTGCGGTCGGTGCCGGTGGTGGCGCTGTCGGCCGATGCGCTGCCGGCGCAGGTGGAGCGCGGGTTGCGTGCGGGCTTCAGCGGCTACCTGCCCAAGCCGCTCGACCTGCAGCGCCTGATGACCCTGCTGGCCGAACTGGCGGACCTGCCGCGCCGCTGAGCTGGCCGGCGCACGGGCGGCCCGTCAATTGCCGGCCGGCCCATCTCGAGCAGATCGGAGTCGGCGTCGTCAAGGGGCATCGCTCGCGCTCCCCCCGGAATCAGGCGTCCAGAATTCGGTCGACGATCGTCAGAAGGCGCGCCACGTCGATCGGCTTGGTCAGGTAGTCGGCAAAGCCGGCGGCCTTGCCGCGCTCGATGTCCTTGGGCATGGCGCTGGCGCTGATCGCCACGACGGGGATGCCCCGCGTGGCCTCGTTCTCGCGCAGGCACTGCATCACCGCGTAGCCGTCCATGTCGGGCAGGTTGATGTCCAGCAGGATCAGCGCCGGGCGGTGCATGCGCGCCAGTTCCAGCCCGAGGCCCGGCGCGATCGCGCCGAGCAGGCGGATGTCGGTGCGGTGCGCGAAGATGCTCTCGATCAGCCGCAGGTTGGCCGGGTTGTCCTCGATGCACAGCACGTCGCGGCGGCCACCGGATGCCCCGGGATTCGGCGTGACCGCGACCGCGGGGGCGGCGCCTGCGGGGGTGCTGCGCGCGTCGCCGTCAGCCTGCAGCAGGCGGACCCAGAATGTGCTGCCCGCACCCGGCATGCTCTCGACACCGATGGTGCCGCCCATCAGCTCGACCAGCCGCTTGCTCAGTGCCAGGCCGATGCCGGTGCCTTCGATCTGTCTCTGGTCGGCGTCCAGCCGCTCGAAGGGCACGAACAGCCGCGCCTGTTGTTCGGTCGTGAGGCCGGCACCGGTGTCGCTGACGGCGATGCGCAGCGCCTCGCCGTCGACGACGCAATCGACGCCGACGCTGCCCCGGTCACGGTTGTACTTGATCGCATTGGACAGCAGGTTGAGCAGCACCTGCTTGAGCCGGGTGCGGTCGGCAAGCACCTGCACCTCGTGGTCCGGCGAAGCCTTGAACAGCCGGATGCCGCGCTCATCGGCCTGCGGGCGCAGCAGCGCCAGGCATTCCTCGAGCAGTGGCCGCACCGCCACCGACTCGGCGCTGACCGTGAACGTGCCCGAGTCGACGCGCGCCAGATCGAGCACGTCGTTGATCAGCTCGAGCAGATGGCGGCCGGCGTGCAGGACCTCGCGCACCTGCTCGGCCTGCGCGGGCTGGCGCGTTTCCAGTTCGAGCAATTGGCCGAAGCCCAGGATCGCGTTGAGCGGCGTGCGCAACTCGTGGCTCATGCGCGACAGGAAGTCGCTCTTGGCCAGGTTGGCGCGCTCGGCCTCCTCCTTGGCAAGCAGCAGCTGGGTGGTTCGCTGCTCGACGCGCTGCTCGAGTTCCTCGTTCAGCCGCCGCATCGCCTGCTCGGCGCGCCTGCGCTCGCTGATGTCGATGAAGGTGACCACGCTGCCGATCAAGCGGCCGTCCTGATGCATCGGGTGCGACCAGTATTCCACCGGGAAGCTGCTGCCATCGGCGCGCCAGTGCACCTCGTCGTCGGCGTGCGCGGCCCGGTCCTGCAGGGTCGCGACGCGGACCCTGCATTCCTCCTTAGGGTACGGGCGCCCGTCCGGATGGCTGTGGTGGATCAATTCGTGGACGTTCTTGCCGATCAGGTCGGCAGGCCGGCCGTAGCCGAGCATGCGCAGGCAGGCCGCGTTGACGAAGGTGCAGACGCCTGCGGTGTCGGCACCGTAGATCGCCTCGGATGTCGAGTCGAGCAGCGTTTCGATGTACTCGTTCTGCTCCTTCAGCTGCCGCTGCTGCAGCGCCATCGCGTCGGCCATGTGATCGACGCTGCGCGACAGCAGCGCGACCTCGTCGCTGCCCGCGACATGGCTTCGCACCTGCTGGTCGCCTGCCGCAAAGCGGCTGGCGGCATCGGTGACCAGCGCCAGGCGGCGCGTCAACACGATGCCGGTGGCCAGCCCCACGATCGCGATGATGCCCATGCCGATGGCAGCTATGAGCAACGCGACGTTGAGCGTTCTTTGCTGCGCCGCGGTCAAGGCAGCGTTGGAAAACTTCACCGCCAGCGTGCCCAGGACGCCGGCCGCCGTGCTGACCGGCCGGACCTGCCAGCCCGCGCGGCCGTCCTGCATCACGTCGTCCAATGTCCGGCCGACGTCGGTCACGTGGCTGCCGGACACCACGCGCCCGGTTTCGTCGGCCAGCACGATGCGCTGCAGCGACGGCTGCTTCTGCATGTCCTGGATATAGAGCTGGTAGTCGGAATATTCGCTGGTCAGCAGCGCGGTCACGCTCAGCGTCGAGAGCAGGTCCAGGCTGGCCTTCTGGCTCGCCATGTCGAAGTCGATCGCAGTCTGCCGCGACTGGGTGAAAGTCACGCCCAGCACGCTCGCCAGCATGCACGCCTCCAGCACGAAGATCACGAGCGCGATCCGGTAGCGCAGCGACAGGCGGCTGAACATCAACGGCTCCCTTCGAGCCTGGGCATGCGTCGGTATTGGGCGTCATCGACCGGCACGAAATCGCCGAAGTGGATGGATTGCAGGATCCTGCGGCCCTGCTCGCTGTTCCTCCAGCCGGTGATCTCGGCCTGCAATTGCTCGCGCGTCCTTGCCGGCAGGCGCAAGTGGGCCATGAACAGCACGCCGGGCGCGCTCTCGGTGCGCCCGACGGCGCGCAGGCCCTGGGTCACGGCCGTGGGCAGCATCGGCAGGGTCATCTCGGAAGTGACGCACGCCTGTGCCGCACCGGTCCGCACCTCCTGCAGACAGGACTCGTGGTTCTTGCGGTAGTCGACGGTGACGTCGCGGCCCGGTATCAGACCGGCCTGCATCAGTGCCAGGCGGCCGAGCCTGGCTTGCACCGAGTCGAACGGCGGCATCGCAATCGCCTTGCCCCTGAAATCGGTGATCTGCTGGTACGGGCTGTCCGCGCGCACGAAGAAGGTGCCATGCAGCTTGCTCTTCATGCCCGCCAGCGGCAGATAGCCGTGGGCGGAGGCCTTGGCGTAGTCGAACGGGTTCACCACAACGATGTCGTACTTTGCCGCTTCGATGCCGGCGTCGAAGGTGTCGAAGTTCGTCGAGGTGCGCAGCCGCACGGTGGCGTCGATCGACTTGCCGAGAGCCAGTTGGGCCGGCGCGAAGTTCTGCGCGAGCTGCCGGGGAGCGATGAAGGGGAAGACGCCGAACACCAGATCCCTGGCAGCGGCCGACGCTGCCTTGGCGAGGGTGCTGGCGACCGGGTCGTAGTTGTGCATCATCGCGTAATCGGCCGGTCTGGGCGCAACGAAGCCCGGGAAGCCCAGGTTCTTCAACATCGCGCGGCCCTCAGCGGTCTGGCTCCAGCCGATGACGAGCGCCTGCAGCCTGGCGCGCTGCGCTGCCGGCACCCGCGGGTGGGTCACGAACACGACGTGGGGGATGGGCGGCGTCTCGTAGATCTGGCGCAGCCTGGCCTGCATGCGCCGCTCGAACACCTCGATCGGGGGCTTGGCCGTAACGCAGGCGCTCGCGGTTCCAGCCCATACCTGCTGGATGCACGAATCATGCGAATTGAAGTAGCGCAGTTCCAGGTCGCGGCCGGGAACGAGCTTGTTGTCGTAGAGCGCGCGCAGCGCCATGCGGGCGTTGGCCGACTGCGCCGGCGGCATCGCGACGATCGTGCCGCGCAGGTCTTCGAGACTGCGGTAGCGACTGTCGTCGCGCACGTAGAACTGCGTGACGAGCGGAACCGAGAGTCGCGCCAGCGGCAGGTAGCCGGCCTGCTCGACGACCGCCGGGTAATCGAAGGGCTGGATCAGCGCGATGTCGTAACTCTGTGCCACGAGAGCGCGCGTGAAGTCGGAGAAGGTCGGCGCGCTCTCGAGCCTGACCGGAGTCTTCAGCACCGCTTGCATGCTCGCTGCGACAGGGCCGAAGAACTCCACCGTCTGCAGTGGTGCCATGTAGGGGAAGATGCCCAGGCGATAGCTGGCGGGCGGTGTCTCCTTGGCTGCGGCCGGTCGCGGTCCCGCCAGCGCCGGCCATGGAGCGATCGCGATCAGCAGGACCAGTGCGAGGCGATAGAGGGTTCGGCCCATCTTGCTGTTCATCGATCGACCGCGCAGCCCTGGGCGCTGTGGTCGCGGTCGTGCGCTTGAACTCCACGATCATCTGCCAGCAGGCGGCGGACGACCCCGAGAAACCGCGGAACGTCCAGCGGCTTCGTGAGGTAGTCGTCGAAGCCCGCTGCCAGGCCCCGCGCGACATCGCCGCGCATCGCATTCGCGGTCAGGGCGACGACAGGTGCCTTGTGCGGAGGGTCGCTCGCCTTGAGCACGCGCAAGACCTCGTAGCCGTCCATGCCCGGCATCTGGATGTCGAGCAGGATCAGGTCGGGCCGGTGCACCTCTGCGAGTTCGATGCCCAGGCGTGGCGTGTGCGCCGTGAGCAGCCGCAACCCCCCCTCGCGCCCGATGATTTGCCCGACCAGTTTCAGGTTGATCGGGTTGTCGTCGATGTAGAGCACGGTGCGCGGTGGCGACGGATCTGCAATCTGCCTTGGCGGCGCCTCGGCGATCGCAGGGGCGGCGTTCGGCACCATCGGTCCACCGACGGGCAGGTCGACCCAGAACGTGCTCCCCACACCGGGTCGGCTGTCCACGCCGACCTGACCGCCCATCAATTCGACGAGCCGCTTGGTGATCACGAGGCCGATGCCGGTGCCCTCCACCGGCCCGGCCTCGGCGCCGAGCCGGCTGAAGGGCTGGAACAGCTCACCCAGGCGCTCGCGTGCGATACCTGGCCCCATGTCGTGCACCGCAAGGCGCAGCAGACCGGCTTCGGTGACCGATGCCGAGACCACCACGGCACCAGCCTCGCGGTTGTACTTGATGGCGTTGGACAGCAGGTTGACGAGCACCTGGCGCAGCCGCACCCGGTCGGCGCGCACCGTGAAGCCCTCCAGGGCCAGTGGCTGCAGCGTGATATGGCGCTTGTCGGCCAGCGGCTTGGCCAGCGCGAGGCAGTCGTCGACGAGGGGACCGAGGCAGACCGGCTCGAAGGCGAGATCGATGCGACCGGTGTCCACCCGCGCGAGGTCCAGCACGTCGTTGATCAGGTCGAGCAGATGGCGGCCGCCCTTGAGGATCTCGCGCAAGAAGTCGCGATGCTTGCCGGTGAGCTGCAGATCGATTTCCAGCAGCTGCCCGAAGCCGAGGATGGCGTTCATCGGCGTGCGCAGTTCGTGGCTCATGCTGGCGAGGAACTCGCTCTTCGCCCGGTTGGCGCGCTCGGCCTCTTCGCGCGCCGCAACGAGCTGTGCTTCGGCGAGCTTGCGCCCGGTGATGTCGGTGCGGATCGAGATGTACTGGCAGGGCTTGCCGTTGTCGTCGAGCAGCGGCGTGATGGTCGACGCCACCCAGTACAGGCGGCCGTCCTTGCAGCGGTTGCACAGCTCGCCCTGCCAGACATGGCCGCCGGCGATCGTGGACCAGAGATCGCGATAGAAGCTCGCGGCGTGCTGGCCGGACTTGAGGATGTTGTGCCTGCGGCCGAGCAACTCGGCGCGGGAGTAGCCACTGGTCTGGCAGAACTTGTCGTTCGCGTAGGTGATGACGCCGCATGCATCGGTGATGCTGACCAGGGCATGCTGGTCCAGGGCCAGGTGCTCGCGCTCGCGCTCGTAGGCGGCCTGGCGCTGATCGATCAACAGCTGCCGTTGCCGCCGTGCACGCTGTGCACGCGACTTCACGGCCGAGACGAGCCGTTCGCTGCCGGCCGCCCGGCTCAGTGCACCGACGCCGGCCGGCGTCAGCCGTCCGGCGTCGGCCTCGTCGAACAGCAAGAGGATCGCCAGCGTCTCGTTCGATGAGACGTCGGCCCGCAGCACGGCGGCCAGCTCGAGGCTGTCGTAGGCCTGCAGTGCGCCGTCGATGACCAGCAAATCGGGCCGAAAGGCCTCCAGGACCGGCAGCAAGCCGCCGGCCTGGTGCTCGATGCGCAGTTCCAGGCCCGCCGCAGCGATCGACGCCGCCAAGGGCGCCACCTGGGCCGGCGCTTCGCTCAGCACCAGCACGCGCAGCGGGACCTGCGCTGCGGCGTTGCTGAGCTCGGACAGCAGGCCGAAGATCTGCTCGGGCTCGAAAGAGCGCGGCAGGACATGGCCGACGCCCGCGCGATGCGCTGCCAGCCGCAGCTCGAGATCCGTGCGCTCGCTGACCCAGATGACCGGGAAGGCACGCCCGCAGCGCCGGGTTGCGTCGGTGACGTCCTGCAAGCCGGCGTCGTTGCCGCTGCCGTCGATGATCACCGCGACGGGTTCGCAGCCTTGCTCGCAGGCTGCGCACAAGGACTGGATGTCGATGAAGCGTTCGAGCGCGAAATCGTGCTCCCGGAGCCAGCCGACCAACGCCGCTTCCTGGTCGAGCAGCGGGCCGACCAGGCAGACCAGCGGCGGCGTGCGTGGGTGCGCGACGAAGCGGACGGCTGGCGGGGGGCCGAGCTGCGGTGCCGCCGACGCGACACGGTCTTCGCTCGGCCGCGCGGTCAGTTCGGTGAGGAGGAGCAGGCGCGATCGATCTCGCGCATGAGAGGGACTTGGCGGCATCACGGGGCTTGGCTGGGGTTCGATAGGTAGGGTGGAGGTGTCGCTGCTTGCTGCCGCGATGCCTTGCTGGAATGGACACCGAATCCATGCGTCGCAAGGACCGGGCCCGCACAGGGGCCTCAGCTCGATTCGTCCACCGACTCGTCGCTGAACTGCTGGCGGATCTCGAGGGCGTCGTCGATCGACGCGCGGAAGACCTCGACCACCACGGGGTCGAAGGCAAGCCCCGACTGCTGGCCGATGTAATCGACTGCACGCTCCACCGGCCAGGCCGGCTTGTACGGTCGCTTCGAGGTCAGGGCGTCGAAGACATCCGCCACCGCCACGATGCGCGCGCTCTCGGGGATCGCCTTGGCCTTCAGCGCATGGGGGTAACCGGAACCGTCCCACTTCTCGTGGTGCGACAGCGCGACCTCGGCGGCCAGGCTGATCAGGTCGTTGCCCGAGGCACGCAGGATCGCTGCGCCCTTGAGCGTGTGCGTCTCCATGCACGCACGCTCTTCCGCCGTCAGCGGCCCGGGCTTGAGCAGGATGCTGTCGGGAATGGCGATCTTGCCGATGTCGTGCAGAGGGCTGGCGTTGAGCATGAGTTCGCAGTCCGCCGGACTCCAGCCCATGCGTTCGGCCAGCAGGGCCGAGACATGGCTCATGCGCAAGATGTGGGCACCGGTCTCGTTGTCGCGGAATTCGGCCGCGCGGCCCAGCAGTTGCACGACCTCGAGCCGCGACTGGCGCACCTCGCGCGTGCGCTGCTGGACCATCGATTCGAGTTCCCCCTTCTGCTCGTGCAGCATGCGGCGGGCCTGGTGCGCACCGGCATGCTTGCGAATGCGTACCAGCAGCTCGCCGACGTCGAAGGGCTTGGCGAGGAAGTCACAGGCACCCATCGACAGTGCCTTGACCTGCACGCTGCGCCGCGCTTCGGCGGTGAGAACGATCACCGGGGGCGCATCGTCGCCATAGCAGGTCGCCAGCAGTTCCATGGCCTGCCAGCCGTCGACCTGCGGCATCTCGAGGTCCAGCAGCACCACGTCGAACACCTGCTCGGCACACACTTGCGGCAGGGTGCGGGCATCGGCCACCAGCGTCGGCCGTGGGAAGCCGCTCATGCCGAGGATTCGCTCGACCAGCTTCAGGCTGGCTGCGTCATCGTCGATGACCAGTACGCGGACTCCTCCTGCCTGCGCATCGGGACGACCCATGTTCATCGCGCGCCTCCTTGCAGTGCCAGTGCGGCCTGGACACGGCCGAGCAGTTTGTGGACGTCGATCGGTTTGGTCAGGTAATCGTCGAAGCCGGCCACCAGACCGCGTTCCACGTCCGACGGCAAGGCATTGGCCGAGATCGCGATGACAGGCGTGTCCGCCAGGTCGGGCTCGCGCCGCAGCCAGGCCAGCAGCTCGAAGCCGCTCATGCCGGGCAGGCCGATGTCGAGCAGGATCAGGTCCGGGCGCTCGTCGCGGGCGAGGGTCATGCCCTCGGCCGCCGTCGTCGCGCTCAGCACGGCGACATGGGGCAGGAGCCGCAGCATCGAGCGGACCAGCTTCAGGTTCGCCGGGTTGTCCTCGACGTAGAGCACCTGCCAGCGTGAAGCCTGCCGCGCCGGGTTCAAGAGATCGAGCCCGCCGAAGCTGCTTGGCGTGGCGCGCGAACCCTCGTGCGGCGCGGCGCGATCGAGTTCGATCCAGAACACGCTGCCCACGCCCTGCTGGCTGCGCACGCCGATCTCACCGTTCATCAGCTTGACCAGCCGGTGGGTGATGGACAGGCCGATGCCGATGCCGTCGGCCTTGCCGCGATGTCGTTCGAGGCGAACGAAGGGCTGGAACAGCAGCTCCAGTTCGTCGGCGGCGATGCCCAGGCCGCTGTCCTCGACCTCGACGCGGACGCGCCCGCTCGCCTGCTCGAGGGTGCACACACGGACGAATCCACCGGGGCGGTTGTACTTGACGGCATTGCTCAGCAGGTTGATCAGACACTGCTTCAGGCGCAGGTGATCCGCCACCACCGTGATCGCCGCGTCGATCTCGTGGCTGACCGAGATCCGTCGCTCGCGGGCATTCGGCACCACCAGGGCCATCGCTTGCTTCATGACCTCGTCGAGGCGCACCGGCTCCAGCGAGACGCGCAGCGTGCCGAGGTCGACGCGTGCGATGTCGAGCACCTCGTCGATCAGTTCCAGCAGGTGCTTGCCCGCCTTCAGGACTTCGCGCACGCTGTCGGCCTGCGCGACGTCGAGATCCTGATGGAGCAGCAGCACCTGGGAGAAGCCGAGGATCGCGTTCAAAGGCGTGCGCAGCTCATGGCTCATGCGCGACATGAATTCGGCCTTGGCCCGGTTGCTGCGCCGTGCTTCGTCTAGCGCGACCTGGATTTCCTTCTGGCGTTCCATCTCCTCGGTTCGATCGCCGAAGACGTTGACCAGGTGACTCACGATGCCCCGCTCGTCCAACACCGGCGTGACGGTGTTTCTGAGGGGTACCTGCGTGCCATCGGGTCGCACGAAGCTGAAGTCGAGGTGCGCAGCGCGACCTTGCATCGCCTTCGCGACCGCCTGCCTGAACTCTGCCCTGGCATGGGGCGGAACGAGGTCCAGCACTTCGGCTCCCACGGCGGTATCGCCGGGCCAGCCGAGGATCGCACGCGCCGCCGGGTTCAGGTAGCCGAGCCGGTTCGTGGCCGCGCTGAACAGGGTGACGCCCTCGTTGGTGGACTCCACCGCCTGGCGGAACAACGCGAGTTGCGCCTGCGCTTCCTTGCGCTCGGTGATGTCCTGCACCACGCCGAGCATGTGCAGCGGCTCGCCCTGTGGCCCCCGCGTGACGTCGCCGCGCTCGAGCAGCCAGTGCACCGAGCCATCGGGCCACACGCAGCGGTGCTCGATCTCGCAGGGCGTGCCGGTCTCGATGCTGCTGTTGATCGCCGCCACCACCGCGTCGCGGTCCTCCGGGTGGACCGCGGTAATGAAGGTCTCGTAGGACGTCCCCGGTTCCCCGGCCGCGTACCCCGGGAGGGGGGCGATGTGCCCAGGCCAGCGGAGTTCGTCGGTTCGCAGGTCCAGGTCCCAGGTACCGATGTTGCCGAAGCTCTGGCTGCGGCGATAGCGTTCCTCGGCGACCTCTGCACGATGCTGTGCGCAACGGGTGGCGCTGATGTCGGTGCGAACCGAGACGTACCGGACGGGCAGGCCGGCGCTGTCGAGCTCGGGCGTGATGGTCGCCTCGACCCAGTACAACTCGCCCGACTTGCGCCGGTTGCATATCGCGCCCTGCCATGTCTGGCCGCTGGCGATGCGCCGCCACATGTCGTCGTAGAACGCTGCGGGGTGAATGCCCGACTTCACCATCCGGTGATTCATGCCGATCAGTTCTTCGGCTGCGTAGCCGCTGATCTCGCAGAACTTCCGATTGACGTAAACGATCCTGCCGTCGACGTCGGCCACGCTGACGATCGCGTGCTGGTCCAGCGCGACCAGCACGCCCGCGACCAGCGAATCGGGGGGCAGAGCCTGCTTCACCGCGCGTGCGTCACGACAACACGCGTCGACTGACCGGAAGCTGCGTTCGCATCGTCGATACCCTTGCAGGGCCTGGATGATTCGACCGCTGCGGCGCGGCGGCATGGCATGCCGGAAAGATGATCGACATCGAACAATTATGCAAGCTCGATCGACCTCTTACCAGATGGCAAGGTGCCGGAAAAGCGGCAGCCTTGCCGTCCATCTCCGCTGATCCAACCGGCAATGCGCTCGCGCTGCGGTCGGGCAGCGCATCGCAGCGCCCGGCATGCGCACGCTACGGCAAGACGCGTTCGCGCAGCGTGTAGACGACCCGGTCGAGTTCGGCTCGCGTGAGAACGGCTTGCTGGACGAAGCTCGCGCCGTCGGTGCCCAGCGATTCGATGAACGAACCGCACAGCGATGCGAAGTGTCTGGCGCCGATCGCCTCGCCGACGTCGGCCAGCCGGGCCGCAGCTTCGGCAGCGGCCTCGAAATCGCGGCCAAAGGCACTCTGCAGCATCTGGCGCAACATCTGCGCGCCCTGTTGTTCCATCGCCAGCGCCAAACCGGCGATGGCCTGCGATACCTCGCTGTCGGCACTCGACAACACGTGATCCAGCCGGCCCGCAATGGCCTCCTGATCCACCGTGTAGCGCGTGCGGTAGAGATCGCTGCGAAGTGCCTCGACACGCCCGAGAACGGCGCGCAGGTCTTCCAGGGCGACCGGTTTGCCGATGTGGGCAGCAAAGCCCGACGCGATGGCAAGGGCCTTGTCGTCATTGGTGACGTCGCCGGTGATCGCGATGACCGGCACGCTCGGCGCGCGCCGCGAATGCTCGTGCGAACGGATCAGCGACAGGACCTCGAAGCCGTCCAGCAGGGGCATCTTGATGTCGAGGCTGACGACATCGACGCCTGATTCCAGGGCCACGCCCAGGCCGTGCTCAGGATCGGTGCAGATGCTGACGCGACACCCCGCCTGTTCCAGCAGGCGCCCGATGGCACGCGCAGACGCAAAATCGTCGTCGATCACGACAGCTGAAATATCCATGCTCGAATTATGGTTTGAGACGACCGTGCTGACAAGATTCTTACGAAACTGAAGCCTGGCGGCAACGCGCCGGCCTTGGCGCAAACCCCTGTCCGGATCGCAGCAAACGCCGGCAATTTGTCCCGTCGATGCAGGTAGACTCTGCCGCGAGGAGAACCTGCACAAATCGATGGCCAGTAAAAGGGATACCAGCATCGAAACGTCAGGGCCGCTCGATGGGCTCTATGGAAGTCCGGAATTTCTGATCCGGCGCGCCCACCAGATCGCCACCGCCGTGTTCACCGAAGCCTGTGCCGACCTGGAGCTGACACCCTCGCAGTACTCCGCGCTCTTCGCGCTGCGTGAACGCTCCCCCATCGGCCAGAACGAACTCGGTCGCCTGATTGCACTGGACCGGTCCACGACGTCGATCGTCGTGAAGATCCTGCGCGATCGGGGTCTCGTCACCGCGTCGACCGATGCGTCCGATCGACGCAAGTCGTTTCTGGAACTCACGAACGACGGCCGGCTCCTGTTGGCAAGCGCGGAACGTCGAAATACGCAGTCGAGCCAGGACTTGCTTTCGGTATTCGACAAGAAGCAGGCCTCGGCGTTTCTCGAGTTGCTGGACAAGCTGGCCAGCTCGCTCGACTCGAAATCGGGTTCTGGTTCCTCCAAGTGAGCTCGGTCGCCACCCCATCGCTGCGCTGACCGGACAAGGACTTTTGCCCGCTCGAAGTGGATAGGCAGGATTTGAAACTCGCCACCTGGAACGTCAATTCGCTGGCCGTGCGCCTGCCCCAGGTCCTGGCCTGGCTCAGCCGCCAACCCGGTCGACGTGCTGGCGCTGCAGGAGACCAAGCTCACCGACGACAAGTTCCCGCAGGCCGAGATCGAGGCCGCCGGCTACGCGGTGCAACGATTCGGCCAACGGACCTACAACGGCGTGGCCCTGCTGACCCGCGGCGGCGCGGTCGACGTGGTGAAGAACATTCCCGGCTTCGAAGACGACCAGGCGCGCGTGATCACCGCGACCGTCGCCGGCCTGCGCAGCATCGGCGCCTACTTCCCCAACGGCCAGGCGCCCGACAGCGACAAGTTCGTCTACAAGATGCGCTGGATGGAAGCCCTGCGCGACTGGGTGCGCGCCGAACTCGCGGCGCATCCGCAGCTGGTGCTGATGGGTGACTTCAACGTCGCGCCCGAGGACCGCGACGTCTATGACCCCGTGGCCTGGGCCGGGCAGATCCACTGCACCCCCGAGGAGCGGGCGCATTTCCAGGGCCTGATCGGGCTCGGCCTGATCGATGCTTTCAGGCTCTTCGAGCAGCCGCCGAAATCATGGACCTGGTGGGACTACCGCAACCTGGCGTTCCGCAGGAACCAGGGCCTGCGCATCGACCACATGCTGGTCAGCGCCGCACTGCGGCCGCGCGTGCAGGCCTGCGTGATCGACAAGCTGCCGCGCAAGAACGAGCGGCCCAGCGACCATGCGCCGGTGGTGATGACCCTGGATCGAGCGCCGTGATCTGGCGGCTGCCACGCCGCGCCGATCGGACCCTCAGTCGTCCAGCCCCAGCTCCTGGATCTTTCGCGTGATCGTGTTGCGGCCTATGCCCAGGCGCTGCGCGGCCTCGATGCGCCGGCCCCGCGTGAGGTCGAGCGCGGTGTGGATCAGGCGGCCTTCGAACTGCTTGGTCAGGGTGTCCCAGACCTCGCGTTCGCCGGCATCGAGGCGCCGCCGCGCTTCGCGTTCGAGGTCGGCCAGCCACGACGACGCGGGCGGCGCTGCGCCCGCCATCGGCGGGGTCTCGCCGGCCACCGATTGCTCGGGCAGGCCACCCGCATCCGGCACCGGCGGCTGGGCGACGGCAACGTCCGGCGCCGCGGCATGGGTCATCGCATGGGCGCTGCCGCCCGCGGCGCCACTGATTTCGGGCGGCAGGTCCTTCGGCTCGACAACCTGCGCCGGCGCCATCACGGTCAGCCAGTGGCACAGGTTTTCCAGTTGGCGCACGTTGCCCGGGAAGTCGAAGTTCGCCAGGCGCTCGAGCGCCGCATCGGTGATGCGCTTGGCCTCGACGCCCAGTTCGCGCGCGCTCTTGCCGAGGAAGAAGCGGGTGAGCATCGGAATGTCGTGGCGCCGCTCGCGCAGCGGCGGCAAGCGCAGGCGGATCACGTTGAGGCGGTGGAACAGGTCCTCGCGGAATGCACCCTGGCGCACCCGCTCCTCCAGGTTCTGGTGCGTGGCGGCGATGACGCGCACGTTGGCCTTCAGCGGCTGGTGGCCGCCGACGCGGTAGAACTGGCCGTCGGAGAGCACGCGCAGCAGCCGCGTCTGCAGGTCGAACGGCATGTCGCCGATCTCGTCGAGGAACAGGGTGCCGCCGTCGGCCTGCTCGAAGCGGCCGCGGCGCGTGGTCTGGGCGCCGGTGAAGGCGCCACGCTCGTGGCCGAAGAGCTCGCTCTCGAGCAGGTCCTTGGGGATCGCCGCGGTGTTGATCGCGATGAAAGGGCCGCCGCCGCGCGGACTGTGCTTGTGCAGCGCGCGCGCCACCAGCTCCTTGCCGGTGCCGCTCTCGCCGGTGATCAGCACCGTGACCTGGCTCTGGCTGAGGCGCCCGATCGCGCGGAACACGTCCTGCATCGCCGGCGCCTGGCCGAGCATCTCGGGCGCCTGCACCGGCGGCGCCTCGGCCACCTCCTCGCGCAGGCTCTCCTCGACCGCGCGGCGGATCAGATCGACCGCGGTCGTCAGGTCGAAGGGCTTGGGCAGGTACTCGAAGGCGCCGCCCTGGAACGCCGAGACGGCGCTCTCGAGGTCGGAAAACGCCGTCATGATGATCACCGGCAGCCCGGGGTGGCGGCTCTTGACCTCGGACAGCAGATCGATGCCGCTGCCGCCGGGCATGCGGATGTCGCTGACCAGCACCTGTGGCGCGTCCTCCTCGAGCGCCTTGATCACCTCGCGCGGGTTGGCGAAGGTGCGCACGCTGAACTGCTCCCGCGTCAGCGCCTTCTCGAGCACGAAGCGGATGGATTGATCGTCGTCGACGATCCAGATGGGTTTCATGCGTGCAGGGCGATCATCAAGGCAGCGGAATCAGGATCTTGAACACGGTCCGGCCCGGCACGCTGTCGCATTCGATCGTGCCCTGGTGTTGCTGCACGAAGGTCTGCGCCAGCGTCAGCCCGAGGCCCGATCCGCCGTCGCGACCCGAAACCAGTGGGTGGAAGATGCGATCGCGGATGTCCTCGGGCACGCCGGGCCCGTTGTCCTCGATATGCAATTCCAATGCCAGGCGATAGCGCTGGCGGCTGAAGGTGGCCTGCCGCGCCACCCGCGTGCGCAGCACGATCACGGCGTCCCCGGCGGCGATGCGCTCGGCCAGCGCATGGGTGGCGTTGTGGGCGATGTTGAGCACCGCCTGGATGAGCTGCTCGCGGTCGCCGCGGAACTCGGGGATCGAGGTGTCGTAGTCGCGCAGCACCGTCAGGCCGCGCGGGAACTCGGCCAGGATCAGCGAGCGCACGCGCTCGCAGACCTCGTGGATGTTGACGTCGGCCACCACCTGCGGCCGGCGGTGCGGCGCGAGCAGCCGATCGACCAGCGCCTGCAGGCGGTCGGCCTCCTGGATGATGATGCGCGTGTATTCGGTCAGCTCGCGCGGGCTGAGTGCCCCTGGGCCGCCTTCGGCGTCGGTCCCCCGAGGGGAGCGGTCGTCCTCGGGCCGGCCCATCGGACGACCGACCTCCATCGCCAGCAGCTGCGCCGCGCCCCGGATGCCGCCCAGCGGGTTCTTGATCTCGTGCGCCAGGTTGCGCACCAGCTCCTTGTTGGCCTGCGCCAGACCCAGGGTGCGCTCCTCGCGGTCGAGCCTGACCTGCTGCTCGATCTCGATCATCTCAACTACCACCCGGTCGGGCCATTCGGTCTGGCTGACGATGACGTGGACCGGCAGCTCGGCGCTGCCCACCGGCATGCGCTTCATGTGGGCGTCGAAGCGGCTGGTGGCGACCTGGTTGCGCGCCACCAGCCACAGCGTCTCGCGCAGTTGCGCCGGGTCGGCCAGCCAGTCGAGCAGGCTGCCGCGCTGCAACGTGCGACGCGAGACGCCGACCGCGTTTTCCAGCGCCGAGTTGGCCAGCAGGCAACGGCCGTCGGGTGCGACCACCGCGACCATGCTGGCCAGCTGGTCGAAGGGCTCGAAGCCCGGCAGCGAGGCCTCGCCGGTCAATGAAGCCTCCGGGCGCTCACTGCGGTAACTTGGCGAGCTCGCGCTTCAGGGCCGCCACGTCGGCCTCCTTGCGCTCGATCGCGGCCTTCATCTCGGCCACGCGATCGAGGTAGCGCTGGTAGTTGCGCTCGCTGCCCAGGCGCTCGGGCTGGCCGCCGTTGTATTCCTTGCGCAGGTCGTCGAGCTTGGACTGCTCGCGCTGCAACTCGTCGGCGAGGATGCGGCGGGCGTCGCTGTCGCGGTTGCGCTGGGCCGCCGGATCGACGCGCGCGTCGCCGGGCCGCGCGGCGCTCGCCGGCGGGCGCGCGCGCGGTGCCGGCACCACCGTGACGGGTGCCGCTTCGATGATGCGGCAGCCGCGCTCGCGCGCCTCCTGCGGCGACAGCGAATCGGTATAGAGCACCGGCGGCCCGGGGCACCTGTACACCGGCTTGGCGGGGGCCTGGGCCAGTGCCGGCAGGGACACGGCGGCGACGACTGCGAAGCTCAGCGCGGCCAGCCACGGGGCACGGGGCCGGGTGGCCGGCGAGTCGCCGAAAAGAGGTGGCATGAGCGGCATGAAGGCATTGTGGCGCACGCCGCAACGGCCGTGCAAAGGCGCGTCGGCCCAAAGAAAAGGCGGGCCCGCAGGCCCGCCTCGTTGGCAGTCGCGACGCCGGTCCTACAGCGAGTAGTACATGTCGAACTCGACCGGATGGGTGGTCATCCGGAAGCGCGTGACCTCCTGCATCTTCAGCTCGATGTAGGCGTCGATGTAGCCGTCGGTGAACACGCCGCCCTTGGTCAGGAAGGCACGGTCCTTGTCGAGATACTCCAGCGCCTGGTCCAGACTGTGGCAGACGGTCGGGATCTTCGCGTCCTCTTCCGGCGGCAGGTGGTACAGGTCCTTGGTCGCGGCTTCGCCCGGGTGGATCTTGTTCTCGACCCCGTCCAGGCCGGCCATCAGCATCGCCGCGAAGCCCAGGTAGGGGTTGCAGGTCGGATCCGGGAAACGCACTTCGATGCGCCGGCCCTTGGGATTGGCGACGTAGGGGATGCGCACCGACGCCGAGCGATTGCGCGCGCTGTAGGCCAGCTTCACCGGCGCCTCGTATCCGGGCACCAGGCGCTTGTAGCTGTTGGTGCCGGGGTTGGTGATCGCGTTGAGCGTGCGCGCGTGCTTGATGATGCCGCCGATGTAGTACAGCGCGAACTCGCTCAGGCCCGCGTAGCCGTCGCCGGCGAACAGGTTGACGCCGTTCTTCCACACGCTCTGGTGCACGTGCATGCCGCTGCCGTTGTCGCCGACGATCGGCTTGGGCATGAAGGTCGCCGTCTTGCCGTAGGCATGGGCCACGTTGTGGATCACGTACTTCTGCAACTGCAGCCAGTCGGCCCGCTGCACCAGGGTACTGAACTTGGTGCCCAGTTCCTGCTGCCCCGCGCCGCCGACTTCATGGTGGTGGACTTCGACCGGGATCCCGAGCGACTCCAGGATCAGGCACATCTCGCTGCGCATGTCCTGGAAGCTGTCGACCGGCGGCACCGGGAAGTAGCCGCCCTTGACGGACGGGCGGTGGCCCATGTTGCCGCCTTCGAAGTCGGCGCCGGTGCTCCAGGGCGCTTCCTCCGAAGTCACCTTGACGAAGCAGCCCGACATGTCGACGTTCCACTGCACCTGGTCGAAGATGAAGAACTCGGGCTCGGGGCCGAAGTAGGCGGCGTCGCCGGCGCCGCTGCTCTTCAGGTAGGCCTCGGCGCGACGCGCCAGCGAGCGGGGGTCGCGCTCGTAGGGTTTGCCGTCGCTGGGTTCGAGCACGTCGCAGCTCAGGATCAGCGTCGGCTCTTCGTAGAACGGGTCGATGTTCGCGGTGTTCGGGTCGGGCATCAGCAGCATGTCGGAGGCTTCGATGCCCTTCCAGCCCGCGATCGACGAACCGTCGAAGGCGTGGCCGGCGCTGAATTTGTCCTCGTCGAAAGCGGAGACCGGCACGGACACGTGCTGCTCCTTGCCGCGGGTGTCGGTGAAGCGGAAGTCGACGAACTTGACTTCGTTCTCCTTCACCATCTTCATCACGTCGGCAACGGTTTTTGCCATTCAGATCTCTCCTAGCGGGGCTCGTGGATTGGTTTTGGGTAGGGGTATGGCCGCCGGGGCAGGCCCCAACAAGGCGCGAGGGAATTTAGCAGAAACCATGCCCGCACCCATTGCGAGCGGGGCCATGCTCGCTGGAAACGGCGAAGCGCGCGACCATGCCTCCTTGCAGTGCCCCAAAGCGCACCATGCGTGGGCCCTGGCTCGGCGCTCAACGCACCATTTCGGGGCCTAGCCTGGCGCCGAAGTGCAGTAGACCCTCGCGCAGGGCACCAAAGGCATCTGCGGGGTCGCCGGCACCCTTGACGCCGAGCTCGATGTGCCGGCCATAGACCGGGTGGTCGACGCTGGGCAGGCTGAACACCTTGACGCCGGCGAAGCGGGCCTCGATGTCTTCCATCAGCGGCGTCAGGCTGGCCTCCATCGCCCCGTACACGATCACCGATCGCTCGACCGTCCGCGTGCCGCCCTGAAGCCGCGCGTAGCGCTGGTCCAGCACCCACTCGATCATCGGCCAGGCCATGACCGGAAAGCCCGGCACGAAGTGCACGTCGCCGACGCTGAAGCCGGGGATCTTGTTGTACGGGTTGGGGATGATCGAGGCACCGGCCGGGAACACGCCCATGTTCAGCCGGTGCGCGTTGTCGGGCCGGTCGGGCTCGTAGGCGACGCCCTGCTCGGCGGCGAGATCGCGCATGCGGGCCAGGATCAGCTCGCGTGCCTCGGGATGGAGCACCAGATCGACACCGAGCGCGGCAGCGGCGCATTGGCGGGTGTGGTCGTCGGGCGTGGCACCGATGCCGCCGCAGGAGAAGACGAGGTCGCCGCTCGTGAAGACCTCGCGCAGCGCGGCGGTGATCCGTGGCCGGTCGTCGCCGACGTAGCGCGCCCAGGCCAGCATCAGCCCGCGCGCGGCGAGCAGCTCGATCACCTTGGCCAGGTGCTTGTCCTGGCGCTTGCCCGAGAGGATTTCGTCGCCGACGATCACGAGACCGATGTCCATGCGCTCATCTTCACGGTTAGGGCGGCAGCAGGGCCGGCGGGCCGGCCAGCGGCGCGACCGGCGGCGCGACCGCCGCCGCCGCCAGCGCAGCCGCCTCGGCCAGCCGCAGGCGCCGCAGCGCGGCGAGCAGGAAATGCGCGAACCAGCAGGCAGCGAAGGCGAACACCAGCGTGTACAGCCACACCGACACCAGCACCAGCACCGGCGCGAAGATCAGCGTGACGGCGCTGGCCGCCCACAGCAGCGAGGGCAGCGTGCCGAGGTAGCCGCTGACGACACCCATCGCCAGCAGCGGCCAGCGGTGGGTGCGCAGCAGGAAGCGGCGCTCGGCGGCGCTGGCATGCAGCGCGAGCACGTCGAAGGCGAGCACGCGGTAGGTCAGCCAGCCCCAGATCAATGGCGGCAGCAGCAGGACCAGCGGCGGAACGAACCACAGCGGCAGGCTCAGCACGAGCGCCGCGCCGGCCGCCAGCGTACACAGCAGCGACCACAGCAGACCCTGCCACCAGGCGCCGCCCTGGCGCCGCTCGAGCTCGGCGAAGCGCCGCTTGGCGACCAGCCGCACCACCGCCGGCGTGGCCAGCCATGCCACCAGCAGCAGCGTCGCCACCAGCACCACCGGCACCGCCAGCGCGACCACGATCAGCGGCGCCAGCAGCGTGCGCAGTTGCGGCAGCCCCATCGCATCCAGCCACTGCAGCAGCGTGCCCACCAGCGACCAGCGCTCGAGCGTCGCGCGCACCGCGGCGACCGTGCTTTCCCAGTAGGCCCAGCCGAGCAGCCCCACCGCCGCGCCGGCCACCGCCAGCGGCAGCAGCGAGAACAGGATCACCCGCGGGTGCAGGCAATAGGCGACCGCGCGCCAGAAGGCGTCGAAGACCGCGTTCACGGCTGCGTCGACGTCGACATCACCGGGTGTTGCCCGTGTGGCCGAGCGAATGGCTGCCGGGCTGCGGCCATACCGTCAGGCCATGCGGCTCCTCGCCGACCTTGACCTGCGCCACCTCGCCGGTGCGGGTGTCGAAGCGATAGACGACGTCGTCGAAGCGTCCGGACAGCCACAGCCATCTGCCGTCGGCACTGACGTTGCCCATGTCCGGGCTGCCGCCGCCGGGCACGGGCCAGCGGGCGACCACCTTCTCGGTCGCGAAGTCGATCACCGTCACGCCGCCGTCGCCCAGCCGCGAGCCGTGGATCTTGTGCGAACCGCGGTTGGCCACGTACAGCAGCTTGCCGTCGCGGCTGGGGTACATGCCATGGGTGCCGAGGCCGGTGACGATGTAGCCGACCTCCTTGAACGCCGCGCCGTCGATCACGTGCACGCCGTCGGCATGCATGTCGGCGACGAAGAAGCGCCTGCCGTCGGGCGAGCTGCGGATGTCCTGCGGCATGCCGTGCGCGGCGGTGCAGACCTCGGTGGCGCCCGGCTCCCAGGGCTGACCGGGCCTGACGCGCGGCGCACCGGGTTGCTCCTTCAATCTCGTCGCCGGCATCTTCAGCTGCAGGTAGCCCAGCACCTTGTGCGAGGCGAGGTCGATCTTGGCCAGCGCGCCCGAGAACTCGCAGGTGAAGATCGCGTAGCTGTTGTCGGCGGCGAAGTCGGCGTGGTTGATGCCGGGGCAGCCGGGCACATCGATCACATACTGCAGCGCCATCGTGTGCGGGTCGCGGAAATCCAGCCGCTTGCGCGCCTCGGCGACGACGATCGCCGACTTGCCGTCGGGCGTGAAGTACATGTTGTACGGATCGTCGACCGCCAGCGGCGCGCCGGCCTTGCCGGTGCGGGGATCGATCGGCGTCAGGCTGCCCTTGGCGCTGCCCTCGGCATTGTTGGTGACCCACAGCGTGCGCATGTCCCACGACGGCACGATGTGCTGTGGCGACAGGCCGACCTTGAAGCGGTCGACCACCTTCATCGTGGCCGGGTCGATCACGTAGACGTCGTCGGAGCGCAGGTTGGGCACGTAGATCCGCGCCGGGTCGGCTGCGACGTCGGGGCGCAGCTTGTCGGCCGCGCTGCCGGCGTAGATGTTGATGGGGGCCGCGGCGGGCGCGCCGCCGGCTGCTGCGGCGTGCGCCGCGGCGTGCAGGCCCCAGGCCGCGACCAGCGCGGCGGCACCGACCCCCAGGGTGGCGAAGGTCGCCTTGATTGCCGAATTCATTGCATCTGCTCCGTGATGGGTGTAACGCTGCCGGGCCGGTCGCGATCGACAGGCTTTCAGGGCGACTTGTGGTTGCGGGCTTCGGTGGCCGCGCGGATCGCGGCCACCGAAGCCTCGACGACGTGATCGACGCCGGCGCGCCCCAGCGCCGCGGTGGCGCGCCGCGGATCGCCGGCCGCGCCCTCGCGGTCGACACCGCTGGCCAGGGTGGCGGCATCGGTGCGCACGAGCGACGGGGCGGTCGCCAGCGTCAGCGCGGTGTCGGCGAGCCCGGCGTGGATGCCGATCTCGGCCGCGGTGAAACCCTTCGCCTTCAAGACCTTGGCGAAATCGGCCTCCGACGCGCGGTAGTACTCGGACAGCGCCAGCGCGCCGCAGCCGGCCTTGGGCGCGGGCCGCCCGCGGTTGACCTGCTGCGCCGCTCGCGCGACGCTGGCGAGGTAGCCGCCATGGTCGGGCAGGAAGACGACATGGCACAAGCCGTGGGCGAGCAGGCTGCGCGCCGCACCCTCGAGCGTGGCCTCGAAGGCCGGCACCGGGATCGAGATCGTGCCCGGCCAGCGCATGTGCTGGGTCGGCGGCGCGATGTCGCCTTCGGGCACGTAGGCCACGACCGGCGCGACGATCGCGTCGCCCAGCCGCAATGCGATCCGCTCGGCCAGCGCGCGCACGCGCGCGTTGTGCTTGCCCAGCGCGATCTGCGGGCCGCTCTGCTCGGTGCCGCCCAGCGGCACGAGCACCGTGGTGACCCCCGCCGCGACGCGCGCACGCAATTCGGTCCAGGTCAGGTCCTCGAGCTGCACCGAGGCCGATGGGGCCGCGGCACGCACCGGCATCGCCAGGCCGGCAGCGCACAGCCACGCGGCGACGCCCGCCGTCCGCAGAATCATCGAGATGGCGGCCCGGGCCCTGGGCAGCCGTCGCTGGCCTGGATGCGCGAGATGCACGCTATTCGTCGCTGCCGCCGAAGGGCATGGGCATGCCGCCGGGATCGGACCCGGGCTCCGCGAGCCGGATCTCGGCGCCCTCGATCTCGTCATCCACGATGTCCTTCGCCACTGCGGCCACTCCTGCGACCAAACCCGGGTCCGGATGGTACCTAAGCGGCCGGACGCGAAGGCGTGCAGGCCTGCCGCACGATCGGTCGCGATGACCGCGAGGGTGCCGGGCGGGCGGGTCGGCTCGTAGAATCGCCCCGCCCATTTCGATTGCTGCAAGCCGCAGCGGAGCGCCCGATGACCCCTGCCGAAATCCTCGCCCAGTACGGTCCGCGCGAGGCGATGGAATACGACGTCGTCGTCGTCGGCGCCGGCCCCGGCGGGCTGGCCACGGCGATCCGCATCAAGCAGATCGACCCCGCGCTGTCGGTGGTGGTGCTCGAGAAGGGCTCCGAGCCCGGTGCGCACATCCTGTCCGGCGCCGTGATGGACCCGCGCGCGATGGCCGAGTTGTTCCCCGACTGGCAGGACCGCGGCGCGCCGCTGCTGCAGCCGGTGACCGAGGACGAGGTGCTCTTCCTGGCCGCCGGCTCGGCGCGCCGCCTGCCGCAATGGCTGGTGCCGGACTGCCTGCACAACCACGGCAACTACGTCGTCAGCCTGGGCGCCGTGGTCAAGTGGCTGGCCGAACAGGCCGAGGGCCTGGGCGTCGAGATCTTCCCCGGCTTCGCCGCCGCCGAGCTGCTCTATGCCGAGGACGGCAGCGTGCGCGGCGTGGCCACCGGCAACCTGGGGCTGGGCAAGGACGGCCAGCCGACCGACCATTTCCAGCTCGGCATGGAGCTGCTGGGCAAGTACACCGTATTCGCCGAAGGCGCGCGCGGCCAACTGGGCAAGCAGCTGATCGCGCGCTTCGGGCTCGACGAAGGCCGCGACCCGCAGAGCTATGCGCTGGGCATCAAGGAGCTGTGGGAGGTCGCCCCCGCCAAGGCGAAGCCGGGCCTGGTCGTGCACACCGCCGGCTGGCCGATGGACGAGCACACCTACGGCGGCGGTTTTCTCTACCACCTGCAAGGCAACCTGGTCACCGCCGGCCTGGTCACCGGCCTGGACTACCAGAACCCCTGGCTCAGCCCCTTCGAGGAGATGCAGCGCTGGAAGACCCACCCCGCGATCCGCACCCACCTCGAAGGCGGCAAGCGCATCGGCTACGGCGCGCGGGCGATCACCGCCGGCGGGCTGCTGAGCCTGCCCAAGCTCGTGTTCCCGGGCGGCGCGCTGGTCGGCTGCGACGCCGGCACGCTGAACGCCGCACGCATCAAGGGCAGCCACGCCGCGATCAAGACCGGCATGCTCGCCGCCGAGGCCGCCGCCGCGGCGCTGAAGGCCGGCCGCAGCGGCGACGAGCTCGCCGCCTACCCGGAGGCCTTTGCCGGGAGCTGGCTGTTCGACGAACTCAAGCAGGCGCGCAACTTCAAGCAGTGGTTCAAGCAGGGCAACACGGTGGGCGCGCTGATGACCGGCGTCGAGCAATGGCTGCTGCCCAGGCTGGGCCTGAAGAGCCCGCCCTGGACCGTGCACCGCGACACGCCCGACCACACGCGCATGCATGCCGCGGGCCAGGTGGCGCCGATCGCCTACCCCAAGCCCGACGGCCAGCTCACGTTCGACCGCCTGAGCTCGGTCTTCATCAGCAACACCAACCACGAAGAGAACCAGCCGACGCACCTGACGCTGAAGGACGACGCGGTGCCGGTGGCCGTCAACCTGGCGAAGTACGCCGGCCCCGAGAGCCGCTACTGCCCGGCCGGGGTCTACGAGTTCGTCAGCACCGACGAGCGCGGCGAGCGCCTGGTGATCAACGCCCAGAACTGCGTGCACTGCAAGACCTGCGACATCAAGGACCCGACGCAGAACATCGTCTGGGTCGCGCCCGAGGGCGGCGGCGGGCCGAACTACGCCGGCATGTAGGTCCCGATCGCGGCCCGCAGGCGTTGCGGCCGCGGCCGGCGGTTCAGCGCCCGGCCAGCGCCAGCACCGCGCGCCGCGTGCCGCCGCTGCCGATCGGCACGCCATGCACCTCGAGCGCTGCCTCGACGCCGGCGATGGCACCCAGGATCATCGCCGGGTTGCAGTCGCCCAGGTGGCCGATGCGGAAGGCGCGGCCGGTCTGCGGCCCGAGGCCGCCGGCCATCGCGACCTGGAAGCGGTCGCGCGCGGTGGCGCGCAGCGCATCGACATCCAGCCCCGCCGGCACGGTGATCGTCGTCACCGAGACCGAGCGACAGGCCGGGTCGCGGGCCAGGAAGTCCAGCGCGCCGCCCTCGCACCAGCCTTCGACCGCGGCCTGCACCGCGGCGGCCAGCAGCGCATGGCGCGCGATCACCGCAGCCAGGCCTTCGCTCTCGATCAGGCCCAGCGCGGCCTCGAGCCCGAACATCAGGTTCTGCGGCGGCGTGCCGCAGAACTTGCGGTACGAGAGGTCGTCGCGCCTGCGCACCCAGTCCCAGTAGAAGCGCGGCGCCGGGTTGCGCCGCGCAACCTCCAGCGCCTTCGCGTCGACGGCCGTGAAGGCCAGCCCCGGCGGGCACATCAGGCCCTTCTGCGACGCGCCGACCGCGACATCGATGCCCAGCGCGTCCATCGCGAAAGGCGCCGCGGCCAGCGAGGCGACGACGTCGGCGACGAGCAGCGCCGGGTGGCGCGCGGCGTCGATGGCGCGGCGGATCGCGGCGAGGTCGCTGGTGATGCCGCTGGCGGTGTCGGTGTGGACCGCGAACACCGCCTTGATCTCGCGGGCGCGGTCCGCGCGCAGCGCGTCCTCGACCGCCTGCGCGTCGATCGGCCAGCCTTCGCGCCAGGGCGTGCGCAGCACGCGGCGGCCGAGGGCCTCGGTCTGCTGGGCCCAGGTCTCGGAGAAATGGCCGCTGCCCGGCACCAGCACCGTCTCGCCGGCTGCGGCGACGTTGCAGGCCACCGCCTCCCACACGCCATGGCCGTTGGCGGCGTAGAAGAAGACGTCGGCATCGGTGGTCTGCAACAGGCGCTTCAAGCCCTGCTCGCAGGCCGATATGTTGGCGTCCACCCGCGGGTCGCCGAGGTCCATCGGCTGCGCGCTCATCGCCTGCAGCACGGCGTCGGGCAGCGGCGTCGGGCCGGGGGAATGCAGGAAGCGGCGGCCTGGGATGCGGGGCGATTGGGTCATGGCATGCGCGACTGGCGACGGTGCGCGCATCGTAAGGTGGCGCGGCCCCGCGCCCCCGAAACTCTGAACCGCGCGCCGCTCAATGCCAGTCCGGCGCGCGCTTGTCGATGAAGGCCTGCACCCCTTCCAGCGCCGACTCGTCCATCATGTTGCAGGCCATGGTCTGGCCGGCATCGTCGTAGGCGGCCTGGATGCCGGTCTCGAGCTGGCGGTAGAACAGCGCCTTGCCCATCGCGATCGCGGCCCGCGGCTTGGCGGCGATGCGCGCGACCAGCGCCTCGACCGCGGCATCGAGCTCGGCCAGCGGCACGACGCGGTTGACGAGGCCCTTCTCGCGCGCCTCGTCGGCGCTGATGAACTCGCCGGTGACCAGCATCTCGAACGCGAACTTGCGCGCCAGGTTGCGGCTCAGCGCGACGCCGGGCGTGCTGCAGAACAGGCCGACGTTGATGCCGCTGACGGCGAACTTCGATTCGCGCGCGGCGACTGCCAGGTCGCACATCGCCACCAGCTGGCAGCCGGCGGCGGTGGCAATGCCGTGCACGCGGGCAATCACCGGCTGCGGCAGCTTCTGGATCGTCAGCATCATCTGCGCGCATTGCGCGAACAGGCGCTGGTAGTAATCCATCGACGGCTCGGCGCGCATCTCCTTGAGGTCGTGGCCGGCGCAGAAGGCCTTGCCGGCCGCCGCGATGACGACGACGCGCGCCGTCTCGTCGGCGGCCACGCGTTCGAGCGCAGCCTGCAGCGCATCGAGCATGTCTTCCGACAGCGCGTTGAACGCGGTCGGCCGGTTCAGCGTCAGCGTGACCACGCCGCGCGAGTCCTTCTCTTGCAGCACCAGGGGTTCCTGCGTCATCGTCGTTCTCCTGTCCGGTCGCTATTCGATCGCACTCGCGCTCTTGGCCCGCTCGCGCAGCTGGAATTTCTGGATCTTGCCCGTGCTCGTCTTCGGGATCGGCTCGAAGCGGATCTCCTTGGGCACCTTGTAGCCGGCGAGCAGGCCCTTGCAATGGGCGATCAGCTCGGCCGCGGTGACCGTCGCACCGGCCTTGGTCTCGACATAGGCCACCGGCGACTCGCCCCACTTGGGGTCGGGCCGCGCGACCACCGCGCAGGCGAGCACCGCGGGGTGGCGGTACAGCGCATCCTCGACCTCCAGGCTGCTGATGTTCTCGCCGCCCGAGATGATGACGTCCTTGCTGCGGTCCTTGATCTTCACGTAGCGGTCGGCCTCCATCACCGCGAGGTCGCCGGTGTGGAACCAGCCGCCCTCGAAGGCCTTGGCGGTGGCGAGCGGGTTCTTCAGGTAGCCCTTCATCACGATGTTGCCGCGGAACATGATCTCGCCCATCGCCTGGCCGTCGGCCGGCACCTCGGCCATGGTCTCGGGGTCGAGCACGGTCATGCCTTCCTGCAGCGGGTAGCGCACGCCCTGGCGGCCGTTCAGCCGCGCCTGCTCCGACAGGCTCTGGTGGGCCCAGGGTTCGCGCTTGACCGCCACCGCGGCCGGGCCATAGACCTCGGTCAGCCCATAGACATGGGTGAGGTCGAAGCCGATCTTTGCCATGCCCTCGATCATCGCCGCCGGCGGCGCCGCGCCGGCGACCATGCCGCGCACCTTCTGCGTGATGCCCTCGCGCATGCCGGCCGGCGCGTTGACGAGCAGGTTGTGGACGATCGGTGCGGCGCAGTAGTGATCGACCCCATGCTCGCGCATCGCATCGAGGATCGCGGGGGCCTCGACCCGGCGCAGGCAGACGTGGGTGCCGCCGAGCATCGCCACCGTCCACGGGAAGCACCAGCCGTTGCAGTGGAACATCGGCAGCGTCCACAGGTACCTGGGGAAATGCGGCATCGTCCAGGTGGCCGCGTTGCAGACCGCATTGAGGTAGGCGCCGCGGTGGTGGGTGACCACGCCCTTGGGGTCGCCGGTGGTGCCGCTGGTGTAGCTCACCGCGATCGCGTCCCACTCGTCGGCGGGGCCGCTCAGCGCGGCCAGCGGCGCGTGGGCTTCCAGCAGCACCTCGTACTCGTGGCCGCCGAGCAGGTCGCCGGGGCCGGTGTATTCGCCGTCGGCGACGTCGACGACCACCGGCGCGCGACCGAACTGCTCGCGCAGGATGCGCAGCGCCGGGCCGATCACGGGCGCGAACTCGCGGTCGGTGATCAGCACCGCCGCTTCGCAGTGGTTCATCTGCCACGCCAGCAGCGGCGCATCGAGCCGCGTGTTCAGCGTGTTCAGCACCGCGTTCAGCGCCGGCACGGCGTAGTGCGCCTCGACCATCTCCGGCGTGTTGGGCAGCATCACGCTGACCGTGCTGCCGCGTGCCACGCCGAAGGCGCGCAGGGCCGCCGCCAGCCGCGCCGATCGATCCCGCACCTGGGCCCAGGTGTAGCGCCGCGCGCCGTGGATCACCGCCGGCAGGTCGCCGAAGACCTCGGCGCTGCGCTCGACGAAGCTCACCGGCGACAGCGCCACGAAGTTGGCCGCATTGCGGTCCAGACCCTGGTCGTAAATGCTCATCATCGCGGTCCGCAGGAGGGAGGCCTCGAATGTTACGCGCCGGATGCGCCGTCGGCCGCGGCCATCCGACCGGGCCCGGTGCAATCGCCGATTGCGCAGCTTGCCGATCGCAGCCTATAAGGTCTCCCGCCCTTGTCCGTCGCGGGATCGGAGATCGCACGTTGACCGCCACGTTCCTCGCATGACGCCTTCGGCAGCCCCGGCCGAGGCCGCCGCACTGCTCGATGTCCGCGGCGTCAGCGTGCGCTTCGGGGGCATCGTCGCGCTCGACGGCGTCAGCTTCGAGGTGGCGCGCGGCCAGATCTGCGGCCTGATCGGCCCCAACGGCGCCGGCAAGACCACGCTGTTCAACTGCCTGAGCCGCCTGTACCCCTTCCAGGCCGGCGACATCCTGTTCGAGGGCCGATCGATCGCCGGCATTCCCAGCCACGGCATCGCCGAACTGGGCCTGGGGCGCACGTTCCAGAACCTGGCGATGTTCCGGACCATGCCGGTGCGCGACAACGTGATGGTCGGCGCCCACGCCCGCTCGTCGGCAGGCTTCGTGGCCAGCGCGCTGCGCCTGCCCAGCGTGGCGGCAGAGGAGCGCCGGCTGCGCGAGCGGGCGGCCGGGATCATGGACTACCTCGGCCTGACCGGCGTGCAGGCGCGCCCGGTCGGCGACCTGCCCTTCGCGACCCAGAAGCGGGTCGAGCTCGGCCGCGCGCTGGCCGCCGACCCCAAGCTGCTGCTGCTCGACGAACCCGCGGCCGGCTTGAACCACGAGGAACTCGCGGACCTGGCGCGCCTCATACGCGACATCCGCGACCGCTTCGGCATGACCGTGCTGCTGGTCGAGCATCACATGGGCCTGGTGATGGGCATCTCCGACCGCATCGTGGCGCTGAACTTCGGGCGCAAGATCGCCGAGGGCACGCCGGCCGAGATCCAGAACAACCCCGACGTCATCGAAGCCTACCTGGGGACCGAAGCCGATGCCTGAGCTGCTCGAGGTTCGGGGATTGCACGCGGGATATGGCGCCACGCGCGTGCTCCACGGCATCGATTTCACGCTCGCTGCCGGCCGCATCACCGCGATCCTGGGCGCCAACGGCGCCGGCAAGACGACGACCCTGCGCGCCCTGTGCCAGACGGTCCAGACCAGCGGCAGCGTGGTCTTCGGCGGCCAGCAGCTGGTCGGCCAGCCGACCGAGAGCGTGGTCCGCCTGGGCATCGCCCATGTGCCCGACGGGCGCGGCACCTTCGCCGCCCTGACGGTGGAGGAGAACCTGCGCCTGGGCGGCTACGTGCGCCGCGACCGGGCCGGCGTGGCCGCCGACATCGAGCAGATGTACCAGCGCTTCCCACGCCTGCAGGAGCGCAAGCGCCAGCCGGCCGGGCTGCTCTCGGGCGGCGAGCAGCAGATGCTGGCGATCAGCCGCGCGCTGATGCTGCGCCCGCGGCTGCTGCTGCTCGACGAGCCCTCGTTCGGCCTGGCGCCGATGATCGTGGCCGAGATCTTCCGCATCCTGCGCTCGATCAACGAGCGCGACGGCGTGAGCATCCTGCTGGTCGAGCAGAACGCCAGGCTCGCGCTGGAGCTGGCCGACCAGGCCTACCTGCTGGAGACCGGTCGCGTCGCGCTCGCCGGCAGCAGCGAAGAGATCCGGCGCGACGAGGCGGTGCGCCGCGCCTATCTCGGCTACTGAAGGACGAGGACCGATGGACGCGCTGCTGCACCAGATCTGCTCCGGCCTGGCCTCCGGCTGCATCTACGGCTCGGTCGCGCTGGCCCTGGTGATGATCTACCAGGCCACCCACCACCTGAATTTCGCCCAGGGCGAGATGGCCACCTTCAGCACTTTCATCGCCTGGGCGCTGATCCAGGCCGGCTGGCCGTACTGGGCCGCGTTCGGCACCACGGTGGTGGTCTCGTTCGTGGCCGGGCTGCTGATCCAGCGCGTCCTGCTGCGGCCGGTGGAAAAGGCCTCGGTGCTGGCCAACGTCATCGTCTTCATCGGCCTGGCGGTGATCTTCAACTCGCTCGGCGGCTGGATCTTCGACTACACGATCAAGAGCTTCCCCAGCCCCTTCCCGCAGGACGCGGCCTACGCGACGCGCTACTTCTCCGCCCACGAGCTCGGCACCGCCGGCGTGATGCTGTGCGTGCTGGGGCTGCTGTTCGCCTTCTTCCGCTTCACCTCGTTCGGCCTGGCGATGCGCGCCGCGGCGCAGAACCCCGATTCGGCGCGCCTGGTCGGGATCCGCGTGTCGTGGATGCTGGCCGTCGGCTGGGGCCTGGCGGCAGCCATCGGCGCCATCGCCGGGATGATGGTGGCACCATCGGTCTTCCTCGACCCCAACATGATGAGCGGCATCCTGCTGTACGCCTTTGCCGCCGCGCTGCTCGGCGGCATCGACAACCCGTTCGGCGCCGTCGTCGGCGGCCTCATCATCGGCGTGCTCGAGAACCTGCTCGGCGCCTATGTCGTCGGCACCGAGCTCAAGCTGACGGTGGCGCTGGTGTTCATCGTCGGCACGCTCACCCTCAAACCCAACGGCCTGTTCGGCCGCCCCGTGGTGGCCCGCGTATGACGCCGGCGAACCAGCGTCGGCTGCGCATCGCGGCAACGGGCTTGCTGCTGGTGGCGCTGGTGGTGCTGCCCTTCCTGGTCAAGAACTACCGCGTGTTCCAGTTCAACCTGGTGCTGGTGTATGCGATCGCGGTGCTCGGTCTGAACATCCTGACCGGCTACAACGGCCAGATCTCGCTCGGCCACGGTGCCTTCTACGCCATCGGTGCCTATGTCGCAGCGGCGCTGATGGACCGCGCCGGGTGGCCCTACTGGGCGACGTTGCCGGTCTCGGGGCTGACCTGCTTCGGCCTCGGTTTCCTGATGGGTTTTCCGGCGCTGCGCCTGAGCGGCAATTACCTGGCGCTGGCCACCTACGCGCTGGGGCTCGCGATACCGCAGCTGCTCAAGTACCGCCACCTCGAGGCCCTGACCGGCGGCGTGCAGGGCATCGTGCTGACCAAGCCCGACCCGCCCTTCAGCTTCCGCCTGTTCGACCAGCCGCTGAGCGCCGACCGCTGGCTGTATTTCGTCACCCTGGCCGTTGCCGCGCTGATGTTCCTGCTCGCCTGGAACCTGCTGCGCGGGCGCGTCGGTCGCGCGCTGGTGGCGATCCGCGACCACCCGATCGCCGCGGCGGCGATGGGCATCGACCTGCCGATGTTCAAGTCGCTGACCTTCGGCGTCTCGGCGGCCTACACCGGCGTGGCCGGCGCGCTGGGGGCGGTCGCCGTCGCCTTCGTCTCGCCCGACAGCTTCACGATCCTGCTGTCGATCAGCCTGCTGGTCGGTGTCGTCGTCGGCGGGCTGGCCTCGATTCCGGGTGCGATCTTCGGCGCCATCTTCATCCAGTACGTGCCGAACCTCGCCGACCAGATCTCCAAGGCGGCGCCCTATGCCATCTACGGGACCTTCCTGATCGGTTTCATGTACCTGATGCCCGCCGGCGTGATGGGCCTGGCGCGCAGGTTCAGGGCGCGGCGGCAGCCGGGCGCCGCGCCCCTCGCGCCTTCCCAGGAGGCCCCACCCGGCGGCTGAAGATGCAACCCAGGAGATATCGGACATGAAGCTCAAGCACCTCAAACCAGTCTTGCTCGGCTTGGCGGTCGCGCTGGTCGCCAGCGGCGCGTGGGCGCAGAAGAAATACGACCCAGGCGCCGACGACCACGAGATCAAGATCGGCCAGATCGGCCCCTACTCGGGCCCGGCGTCGGCCTACGGCGCGATCGGAAAGACGATCGGCGCCTACTTCGACAAGGTCAACGCCGAGGGCGGCATCAACGGCCGCAAGATCAAGTACGTCCCGCTCGACGACGGCTACAACCCGGCGCGCGCGGTCGAGCAGGCGCGCAAGCTGGTCGAGGAAGACGAGGTGCTGCTGGTCTTCAACCCGCTGGGCACGCCCAGCAACTCGGCGATCGAGAAGTACATGAACGCCAAGAAGGTGCCGCAGCTCTTCGTGGCCACCGGCGCGACCAAGTTCGGCGACCCGGCGCATTTCCACTGGACCATGGGCTGGCAGCCGCCCTACGCGGCCGAGGGGCGCATCTACGCCCAGCACATCCTCGAGACCCAGCCGGGCGCGAAGATCGGCGTGCTCTACCAGAACGACGACTTCGGCAAGGACTACCTGCACGGCTTCGAGGAAGGCCTGGGCGACAAGGCCAAGACGATGATCGTCTCGAAGGTGACCTACGAGGTGACCGACCCGACGATCGACAGCCAGATGCTCTCGCTCAAGGCCTCGGGCGCCGACACCTTCCTCAACATCACGACGCCCAAGTTCGCGGCGATGGCGATCAAGAAGGCGGCCGAGATCGGCTGGAAGCCGACCCAGTACCTGACCAACGTCTCGATCTCGGTCAGCTCGGTGATGAAGCCGGCCGGCATGGAAAACGGCGTCGGCATCATGACCGCGCTGTACGGCAAGGACCCGACCGATCCGCAATGGGCCAACGACCCCGCGATGAAGGACTGGACCGCGTTCATGAAGCAGTACTACCCGGCCGGCAGCCTGACCGACGCCAACAGCGTCTATGGCTACAGCGTCGCCCAGACCATGGTCCAGGTGCTCAAGCAGTGCGGCGACAACCTCACGCGCGAGAACGTGATGAAGCAGGCCGCCAACCTGAACATCACGCTGCCGATGTCGCTGCCGGGCGTGAACGTCAAGACTGCGCCCGACGACTACTTCCCGATCGAGCGCGAGCAGCTGGCGCGCTTCGACGGCAAGACCTGGGTGCTGTTCGGCAAGGTCTACGGCCGCTGAGGCTACGGCCGATGAATCAGGCGCTCGCCACGGCGAGCGCCTGGTCGATGTCCCACAGGATGTCGTCGATGTGCTCCAGCCCGACCGAGATGCGGATCATGTCGGGCCTGACGCCGGCGGCGAGCTGCTGCGCGGGGTCGAGCTGGCGGTGGGTGGTGCTGGCCGGGTGGCTGATCAGCGTGCGCGTGTCGCCGATGTTGACGAGGTGGCTCATGAAGCGTGCGCTCTCGATGAACTTCACACCCTGGTCCACGCCGCCCTTCACGCCGAAGGCCAGCAGGCCCGAGGCACCGCGCATCTGGCGCATCAGCAGCGCGTGCTGCGGGTGGTCGTCCAGCCCCGGGTAGTTGACCCAGCTCACCGCCGGGTGCGCGCGCAGGAACTCGGCGACCTTCAGCGCGTTGGCGCAGTGGCGCTCCATGCGCAGCGGCAGGGTCTCGACGCCCTGCAGGATCTGCCAGGCGCTCATCGGCGACAGCGCGGCACCGAAAACGCGCAGGCTTTCCATCCGGCAGCGCATCGTGAAGCCGAAGTCGCCGAAGGTCTCGTAGAACCTGACGCCGTGGTAGCCGGGCGAAGGCTCGGTCATGCCCGGGAACTTGCCGTTGTCCCAGCGGAACTTGCCACCCTCCACCACCACGCCGCCCAGCGTGGTGCCATGCCCGGCGAGGTACTTGGTGGCGCTGTGGACGACGATGTCGGCGCCCAGCGCCAAGGGGTTGCACAGGAAGGGGCTGGGCACCGTGTTGTCGATCACCAGCGGCACGCCCTGCGCATGCGCGACCTCGGCGACGGCGGCGATGTCGAGCACGACGAGGCTGGGGTTGCCGAGGCTCTCGGCGAACACGGCGCGGGTGCTGGGCCGCATCGCGGCGGCGAAGGCCGACGGGTCGGTCGCATCGACGAAACTGGTCTCGATGCCGAACTTGCGCAGGTTCACCGCCAGCATCGTCACGCTGCCACCGTACAGCGCGCCGGCGGCCACCACATGGTCGCCGGACTGCAGGATCGTCATCAGCGCCATCGCCTCGGCCGCCATGCCGCTGCTGCTGGCGACCGCGGCGCGGCCGCCTTCGAGCGCGGCCACGCGCTCTTCCAGCGCCGCCACGGTCGGGTTGCTCAGGCGCGAATAGACGTTGCCGAAGGTCTGCAGGTTGAACAGGCTCGCCGCATGGTCGGCGCTGTCGAAGACGAAGCTGGTGGTCTGGTAGATCGGCAAGGCGCGCGCGCCGGTGGCGGCGTCGGGGATCTGGCCGGCATGGATGGCCAGGGTCTCGGGCTTGAAGACGTGGTCGGGCATGGTCGGCGCGTCACTGCGTCACTGCGGCCGTCATCGTGGTCGTGAGGCGGAGATGACCTTGGTGTCGACGCCGGCCCAGTTCAGGCCGCCGAACAGGCGCGCATGCTCGATCTTCGTGCAGCGGTCCATCACCGAGTCGAGCCCCGCGGCGCGCGCGATCGCGTCGGCCTCGGCGCTCACCACGCCGATCTGCTGCCACAGGACCTTGGCGCCGATGGCCACCGCGCTGCGGGCGATCGGCGGCACGTCGGCCGACTTGCGGAAGACATCGACCATGTCGACCGCAAACGGGATGTCCTCCAGCCGCGCGTAGCTCTTCTCGCCCAGGACCTCGGGGTAGCGCGGGTTCACCGGCACGATGCGGTAGCCGTGGCTCTGCAGGTACTTGGCGACGAAGTTGCTCGGCCGGTGCCACTCGGCCGACAGCCCGACGATGGCGATCGTGCGGCTGTCCTTGAGGATGCGGCGCAGGGTGGGGATGTCGTCGGTCATGCGACATCGTAGCGCCAGCTACGGCAGGAAGCCCCTGGCCTCGAGCAATTCGCGCAGCTTGACCGAGTCGCGCTCGAAGACCTGCGGCGCGTACTTCATGTCGCTGGTGTAGAACTGGGCCAGCGAGCCGATGCCCAGTGTTTCCATGCGCTCGATCATCTCGGGGCCGAGCGCACGGTAGCGCGCCCAGCCCTTGACCTCGCGCGAGGCGTAGAGGCGGTCGATGTCGTCGGCGCTGGGGCGCTGGTAGCGCTCTTCGTGGATCCAGGCTTCGCGGGGCAGGCGGTCGCGCTGTGCCGGCGACTCGGCCGGCCAGCCCACCACCATGCTCGTGACCGGCAGCACATGGTCGGGGCAGGCCAGGTGTTCGGCGATCTCGGCCATGCTGTGCAGCGTCGTGCCCATGTAGCAGATGCCCAGGCCGCGGCTTTCCAGCGCCAGCGCGGTGGTCTGGGCCAGGATGATGGCGTCGAATGCAGCCACGTGATAAGCGAGCAGGTTGCCGAAGTTCAGCCGCGCGCCGCGCTGGGCCAGCCATTGCCGGGTGCGGAAGGTGTCGGCGCAGAAGGTCAGCACGCAGGGCGCCTGCAGCACCATCGGCTGGCCGAAATGCAGTTCGCACAGCCGCGCCTTGCGCTCGGGGTCGAAGGTCTTGATCACCGAAACCATGTTCAGGTTGCCGCTGGAGGAGGAGCCGGCAAGCGATTCCTCGAGCACCTCGTCGATCAGCCCCGGCGGAATCGCGCGGTCTTCGTACTGGCGGATCGAGCGGTGCGCCTGCAGCAGGCGCGACATGTCTTCGGCGTTCATCCGGGGCCTTCCTGGAGTTCGGCAAGGGGCGGATGATGCCAAGGCCGGCGGGTCTGCTGGAAGCCCGGCAGCCGCTGCTACACTGGAATCAGTCAGGAGAGAGTGCCGCTGCGCCTTCGAGGCATCTGCGGCGCCGCCGAAGGCGCACAGGGCCCACCGCGAGGTGTCCCCGCAACGCTCAGGCAAAAGGACTGACTCCTCCACCTCACTGGAGAGAGGCCGGCGCGCCCTCGGGCGATGCCGGCCCACCGAAGGGGCAAGGCACGCCGATTCCGCCGCCAGCGGAAGCGAGGGCGGCGCCGAATCTCTCAGGTAAAGCGGACAGCGAGGGCCCGGACGCACAGCCATGCAGTGCGCAACCCAGCCCTCGAAGGATTCGCGCCATGCCCGACTCGCCATCCGCCCCCCTGCTGCAGACCCCGCTGCACGAGCTCCACCTGCGCCTGGGCGCACGCATGGTGCCCTTCGCCGGCTACGCGATGCCGGTGCAATACGCCGCCGGCGTGATCGCCGAGCACCGGCATTGCCGCAGCGCGGCGGCGCTGTTCGACGTCTCGCACATGGGCCAGCTGCGCCTGGTGGGCGAAGACGCCGCGGCCGCGCTCGAGACCCTGGTGCCGATCGATGTGGTGGACCTCGCCGCCGGGCGCCAGCGCTATGCCTTCTTCACCAACGCCAGCGGCGGCATCCTCGACGACCTGATGGTCGCCCGCCCGACGCCCGAAGCGAAGGCGGCCGGCTTCGGCGATCTCTTCGTCGTCGTCAACGCGGCACGCAAGGACGCCGACACGCGCCACCTGGCCACCGGCATCGGCCACCGCTGCGCCGTCGTGTCCATGCCCGAGCGCGCGCTGCTGGCGCTGCAAGGGCCGCAGGCGGTGCAGGCGCTGGCGCGGCTGCATGCCGGCGTGGCCCGGCTCGGCTTCATGGGCGGCGGGCTGTTCGATCTGATGGGCGCGGCCTGCTTCGTCACCCGCTCGGGCTACACCGGCGAAGACGGCTTCGAGATCTCGGTCCCGGCGACCAGCGCGGTGACGCTGGCCGAGGCGCTGCTGGCCCAGCCCGAAGTCAAGCCCGCCGGCCTCGGCGCGCGCGACACGCTGCGCCTGGAAGCCGGCCTGTGCCTGTACGGCCACGACATCGACGAGACCACCAGTCCGGTCGAAGCCGGCCTGGCCTGGGCGATCCAGAAGGTGCGCCGCCCCGGGGGCGCGCGCGAAGGCGGCTACCCGGGCGCCGAAGCCATCGCCGGCCACCTGGGCGGCGGCGCACCGAGCCAGCGCGTGGGCCTGGTCGGCCTGGAACGGGTGCCGGTGCGCGAAGGCACGCCGCTGTTCGACGCCCAGGGCCGCAAGCTCGGCACCGTCACCAGCGGCACGCTGGCGCCGACTGTCGACCAGCCGATCGCGATGGCCTACCTGCCGCGCGACCATGCCCTGCCCGGGTACGAGGTCCACGCCGAGGTGCGCGGCAAGCGCTGGCCGATGCGCGTCACCGCGATGCCTTTCACGCCCCACCGCTACCACCGTTGACCCCCTAACCCGATCGCGCCAGGAGCCGCACCCATGACCACCAAGTACACCCCCGAGCACGAATGGATCAACATCGAGGACCACGAAGCCGCCGTCGTCGGCATCACCCACCATGCGCAGGACGCGCTGGGTGACGTGGTCTTCGTCGATCTGCCCGATGTCGGCCGCAGCTACAAGAAGGGCGAGGTCGCCGGCGTCGTCGAGTCGGTGAAGGCCGCGGCCGACATCTACATGCCGGTCTCGGGCGAAGTGGTCGAGGTCAACGAGGCGCTGCGCGCGGATCCGGCGCTGGCCAACACCGACCCGCTGGGCAACGGCTGGTTCTTCAAGGTGCGCATCGCCGACATGGCCGAGTTCGACCAGCTGATGGACCCGCCCGCCTACGACGCCTTGCTCAAGACGCTCTGACCCGGCGCACCGAAAGCCGACCATGCTGATGTCTGCCCTGAGGCCGCTCGACGAACTCGAGAACGCGGCCGAATTCGCCGCCCGCCACATCGGGCCCGACGCCGACGACGAGCGGCACATGCTCTCCGCCATCGGTGCCGACATCCCCAACTTCACGCGCCGCGCGCTGATAGCCGCCATCGTGCCGCGCAGCATCGCGCGCAGCCAGCCGATGTCCTTGCCCGCGCCGGTGACCGAGGCCCAGGCGCTGGCCGAGCTCAAAGCCCTGGCAGCCCGGAACAAGCTGCTCAAGAGCTTCATCGGCCAGGGCTACCACGGCACCCACACGCCGGGCGTCATCCTGCGCAACGTGCTCGAGAACCCGGCTTGGTACACCGCCTACACGCCGTACCAGGCCGAGATCTCGCAGGGCCGGATGGAGGCGCTGGTCAACTTCCAGACCATGGTCTGCGAGCTCACCGGCATGGCGATCGCCAACGCCAGCATGCTCGACGAGGCCACCGCCGCGGCCGAGGCGATGACGCTGGCCAGGCGCAGCGTGAAGGTCGGGTCCGACACCGTGATCGTCGCCGACGACTGCCACCCGCAGACGATCGAGGTCATCCGGACCCGGGCCGCGCCGCTGGGGCTGAAGGTGCTGGTCGGCAAGCCGGCGCAACTGATGGCCGAGAACGACTATTTCGCGGTCGTCGCGCAATACCCGGCCACCGACGGCCGCATCCACGACCTGCGGCCATTCGTCGAGCAGGCGCATGCGAAGCAGGCGGCGTTCATCGTCGCCGCCGACCTGCTGGCGCTGACGCTGCTGGTGCCGCCGGGCGAGTTCGACGCCGACATCGTGGTCGGCAACACGCAGCGCTTCGGCGTGCCGATGGGCGGTGGCGGGCCGCACGCGGCGTATCTCGCCTGCCGCGACGAGTGGAAACGCTCGATGCCCGGACGCCTGGTCGGCGTCAGCGTCGACGTGCACGGCCAGCCGGCCTATCGCCTCGCGCTGCAGACGCGCGAACAGCATATCCGGCGCGAGAAGGCCACCAGCAACATCTGCACGGCGCAGGTGCTGCCGGCGGTGATGGCCAGCATGTACGCGGTCTATCACGGCCCGGCCGGCTTGAAGCGCATCGCCCAGCGCGTGGCCTCGTTCACCGCGATCCTGGCCCAGGGCCTGGCCGAGCTCGGCCACGAGCTGGGCACGCCGCAGGCCTTCGACACGATCGCGGTCGAGACCGGCGACGCCACCGATGCGATCCTGCAGCGCGCGCTGGAGGGCGGCGCCAACCTGCGCCGGCTGTCGCCGCGGCAACTGGGCGTGACGCTGGACGAGACGACCACGCGCGCCGACATCGCCGCGCTGTGGTCGTGGTTCGCCCGGCCCGGCCAGGCATTGCCCGAGATCGCGCGCTTCGACAAGGGCATCGAGCCGCTGATCCCGCCTGCGCTGCGCCGCACCAGCGCCTACCTCACGCACCCGGTCTTCAACGCCCACCACGGCGAGACCGAGATGCTGCGCTACATCCGCAGCCTGGCCGACAAGGACCTGGCGCTGGACCGCAGCATGATCCCGCTGGGTTCGTGCACGATGAAGCTCAACGCGACGAGCGAGATGATCCCGATCACCTGGCCCGAGTTCGCGCAGCTGCATCCGTTCGCGCCGCGCGACCAGCTGGCGGGCACCTGGGCGCTCAACGACCAGCTCTGCGCCTGGCTTGCCGAGGCCACCGGCTACGCCGGCGTCAGCCTGCAGCCGAACGCCGGCAGCCAGGGCGAATACGCCGGGCTGCTGGTGATCAGGGCCTGGCACGCCAGCCGCGGCCAAGGCCGGCGCGACATCTGCCTGATCCCCGAATCGGCGCATGGCACCAACCCCGCCAGCGCGCAGATGGCCGGCATGCGCGTCGTCGTCGTCAAGTGCGACGCGATGGGCAACGTCGACATGGACGACCTGGCCGCCAAGTGCGAGCAGCACGGCGCCCAGCTCGCCGCGGCGATGATCACCTACCCGAGCACGCATGGCGTGTTCGAGGTCCGCGTCAAGGAACTCTGCGCGCTGGTCCATCGCCACGGCGGCCGCGTCTACGTCGACGGCGCCAACATGAATGCGCTGGTCGGCGTGGCGGCGCCGGGCGAGTTCGGCGGCGACGTCAGCCACCTGAACCTGCACAAGACTTTCTGCATCCCGCATGGCGGCGGCGGACCCGGCGTCGGGCCGGTCGCGGTGGTGGCCGACCTGGTGCCTTTCCTGCCCGCCCACCGCACCGCCGGCCTCGGCGGCGAACATTCGGTCGGCGCGGTGAGCGCGGCACCGCTGGGCAACGCCGGCGTGCTGCCGATCAGCTGGATGTACTGCCGCATGATGGGCGCCGACGCCTTGCGCGCGGCCACCGAGGTGGCGATCCTGAGCGCGAACTACATCGCCGCCCGGCTGGCCGACCATTACCCGGTGCTCTATTCGGGTGGCAACCCACAGCTCAAGGGCGGCGGCGTCGCGCACGAATGCATCCTCGACCTGCGCCCGCTGAAGGACAGCACCGGCATCAGCGCCGAGGACGTCGCCAAGCGGCTGATCGACTACGGCTTCCACGCGCCGACGCTGAGCTTTCCGGTGCCCGGCACGCTGATGATCGAGCCCACCGAGAGCGAGCCGCTCGTCGAGCTCGACCGCTTCATCGCCGCGATGATCGCAATCCGCGCCGAGATCGCGCAGGTCGAGAGCGGCGCCTGGCCCAGGGACGACAACCCGCTCAAGCATGCGCCGCACACGGCACATGCGCTGACCGGGGCCGACTGGCCGCATCCCTACAGCCGCGAGCAGGCGGCCTATCCGCTGCCCGCGCTGCGACGGCAGAAGTACTGGTCGCCGGTGGGCCGGGTCGACAACGTCTATGGCGACCGGCACTTGTTCTGCAGCTGCGTGCCGGTGAGCGACGACGCCGAGTGACCGCCCCGCAAGCCGCAGCGCGCTCCGGCTTCGCTGTCCGGCATCGATCGCCGACGCCGAGTCGGCGATCGGCTTTCGCGTCGTGAACGCCTGCAACACATCGGGAGGAGTCGTTCGCGGTGCGGTCCTGGGCTCACACCCTCGACCCGTTGCGGGTGCTCCCGACCGTCCGGCTCAGGCGCCCGGATCTGGCTCGCAGTTGCTGCGAGACACCGAAGACATCGTTGACTCCCTGAGGTGGGCGCCCGGAAGAAGGCGCCCCCGAGGGCCATGGCGGCGCACCGCTCGGTTTGAGGCCGTGAAGCACCACGGTTTCGACATGAGCAACGCGTGCAAGCCATCGGTGCTCAACCCCACCGGGCGCCCGATGGCGCCCCGGTCCACTACGAGCGCACCGCCCCGAGCAGACCACGCTGTACCGCCTGGTGCAGCAGCACGCCGCGACCTTCTTCGCCGAGGCCGAAGCCGCGGCCGGCGCCGACCTGCCGCAGTCCGTGAAGGACGAGTTCGACGCCGTCCTCGAGTGCGGCATCCTGGCCCACGGCTTCCTGAGGCTGCGCTGCGGCGACTGCGGGCACGACAAGCTGGTTGCCTTCAGCTGCAAGCGGCGGGGGTTCTGCCCGCCGTGCGCTGCCCGGCGCATGGCGCAGACGGCGGCTCACCTGGTGGACTACGTCATCCCCCATGTGCCGGTGCGCCAGTGGGTGCTGTCGTTGGCCCGTGCGGTTGAGTTGCGCCAAGCTGCTCAAGCGCGTCTTCGAGCTCGACCTGGAGCACTGCCCGGACTGCGACGGCGAGCTGAAGATCATCGCTGCGATCCTGGAGCAGCCGGTCATCGAGAAGACCCTCACGCACCTGGGTCTGCAGCCACGTGCGCCGCCGCGGGCAGCTGCGCGTTGCCAGGCGCTGCAAACGGCCTGAGCATAGTCAACTCATCGCCACTCGAGCCGCCCGGCACTGTGGGCTGCGGGGCCGGCTGCGCCCGGGGTCTTCTGGGACCGGTCGAAGCGGCCTGCTGCTCAGGGTTCACCCGTAGGTGATCTCCATGACCGGCGCTGTTCGGCCGGATCGTCGACCCTCGACGCGTCGCAATCAACCGTCGCAGCCGACTCCAAGGGCCGCATCAAGCCTGCCCAGCGTCGTTGCCGGCCGGGCAAGGGCGAGAAGAAGGGCGTTTGAATTTCCTATTCGCCCCGCTGCGTGGGCGAATGGGTGGAGCACTGGGCGCGCGAGACCCCCGATGCCTCCGCGGTGGCCGAGCCCGCCGCCGGCGGCGGCTGGCGGCGCCTGAACCGGGGCGCCCTGCGCCAGCGCGTGGGCGGTGTCGCGCAAGGCCTGCTGGACCTGACGCTGGCGCCGGGCAAGCCCGTCGTCGTGCTGTCGGACAACGGGCTCGACCATCTCGTGCTGATGCTGGCCGCGATGCACGTCGGCCGCGCGGCCTGCATCGTCTCTATTCGCCTGCCCTGTTCCCGAGCGCGGACGGTGCGCTGACTGCGCTGACGTCCAGCACCTGCATCGACCTGTCCGGGCTGCGCGAGCGCAGCGACCGCGGCGAGGCGGCGAAGACACGCCTGCGCCGCGGGGTGCACGTCGGCTTCGCGCTCCTCTTCATGGCGCTGATGCCGGGCTTCAAGGCCCTGGGCGACCCGAGCATGATCGGGCTGATCCTCAAGATCGCCGCCTACACCTACGGCCCCCTGCTGGGCCTGTTCGCCTTCGGCGCGTTTACGCGGCGCGAGGTGCGCGGCCGCTGGGTGCCGCTGGGTGCCGCTGGTGGCGCCGGCGGCGCCGCTGGTCTGCTGGGTGATCGATGCCGAGCAGCAGCGGCTGTTCGGCGGCTGGCGGATCGGGCCGGAGCTGTTCCTGCTGAACGGGGCGTTGACCTTCTGCGGCCTGCGGACCGTGTCGCGGGCATCACGGCCGCGGTGAGCGGTGGCCGGCCGTTTGCATTCGGTCCGCTTGGCGCTCTACCTTCGCCGAGTTCCACGATTCGATCGGCGGCGCGCGGACACTTGCGTTGCCGGCCGCCTGCGCGCTCCAATCGGCGGGAAGCCACAGGACGCAACCGAGATGACCAAGGTCTACACCGCCGTCGGCCCCACCGGCCAGCGCATCGAATACCGCGACCGCAAACGCTGGGCCTGGAGCCTGTCGGTCATCTATCCCCTGGTGCCCCTGCTCGGCCTGCTGGCGCATCGGCTCAGCGGCCTGCAGATCGCGCTCGGGCTGCCGATCGTCATCAGCTACGGCCTGCTGCCGCTGCTCGACGCCTGGATCGGAGAGGACGACAACAACCCGCCCGAGGCCGTCGTGCCGCAGCTCGAGGACGACCGCTATTACCGTCGTCTGACCTGGGCCACCGTGCCCCTGCATTTCGTCGCGCTGATCGCCTGCGCGTGGTGGGTCGGCACGCATCACCTGTCCTGGTGGGCCCTGGTTCTCGTCGCTTACGCGGCGGGCTCGGATTCGGGCTTGGGCCTGAACACCGCGCATGAGCTCGGCCACAAGTACAACCCGCTCGAGCAGTGGCTGGCGCGAATCGTGTTGGCGGTGCCTTGCTATGGGCACTTCACGGTCGAGCATGGCAAGGGTCATCATCGCTGGGTGGCCACGCCCGAGGACCACGCCAGCGCGCGCATGGGCGAGAGCATCTATCGCTTCGCCTTGCGCGAACTGCCCGGCGGCGTGCGGCGGGCCTGGTCTCTGGAGTCCGAACGATTGCGCACCGCGGGCCTGGGCGTCTGGAGCCGGCAAAACACGCTGCTGCAGTCCTACGCGATCAGCGGGCTGCTGCAAATCGGACTGCTGGTGGCGTTCGGGTGGGTGATGCTGCCTTTCCTGGCCATCCACAACGTGGTCGCGTGGTGGCAGCTCACCTCTGCCAACTACGTCGAGCATTACGGGCTGCTGCGCCAGCGCGAAGGGGCCGGCTACGAGTCGCCCAAGCCGCACCACTCGTGGAACACGAACCACCTGGTGACCAACCTCGCCACCTTCCACCTGCAGCGCCATTCGGACCACCACGCGTTCCCGTCCCGGCGCTACCAGAGCCTGCGCGACTTCCCGGATCTGCCGCGGCTGCCCAGCGGCTATTTCGGCATGTTCCCTCTGGCCTACGTGCCGCGGCTGTGGTTCCGGGTGATGGACCCGCGGCTGCTCGCACTGCCGCAGGTACGCGGCGATCTGCGCCGTGTCAACGTCGACCCGCGGGCCAGGGCCCGGCTGTGGGCGCGTTACGGGCGGGGTCTGCCCGCGTGACGCCACGGGCGGACTCGCCGGCGGCGCCGTTGTCGGCATCGGCAGCGCGCTTGACGATACCTGGCGACGACGCCGCTCGCAGGCCCGTGGGCGATAACGGGCCCGCCACCAGGTCGGCCTAGGCGCAAGCCGCGCGACCCGCCTCGGATCGTGCGGCGGTGGCACTAAGGTCCTGAGCTTGCGCCCCAGTTGCTGCTCGACCTTGGCGGTCTTGGAGTGCAGGCGGCCGGCGGGGCCGGCACGGTAGTCGACCTTGATGTGGGCGCCAACGCGCGCACAGTCGGCGGCCAGCGTTTCGAAGCAGGCCGTGACCACGCCCATCACCTCGGCCCACTTGCCTTCGAGGATGGTGCCCATTGGCGTCAGCTGATAGGGCACGCCGCTGCGGTCGATCACGTCGAGGATGCGCGCGACCTGCGCGCTGACGCCTTCGCCCTGCCCCACTGGGGCGGTCGGCGTGGCGGCGCCGGGCGAGTTCGGCGGCGACGTCAGCCACCTGAACCTGCACAAGACTTTCTGCATCCCGCATGGCGGCGGCGGACCCGGCGTCGGGCCGGTCGCGGTGGTGGCCGACCTGGTGCCTTTCCTGCCCGCCCACCGCACCGCCGGCCTCGGCGGCGAACATTCGGTCGGCGCGGTGAGCGCGGCACCGCTGGGCAACGCCGGCGTGCTGCCGATCAGCTGGATGTACTGCCGCATGATGGGCGCGGACGCCTTGCGCGCGGCCACCGAGGTGGCGATCCTGAGCGCGAACTACATCGCCGCCCGGCTGGCCGACCATTACCCGGTGCTCTATTCGGGTGGCAACCCACAGCTCAAGGGCGGCGGCGTCGCGCACGAATGCATCCTCGACCTGCGCCCGCTGAAGGACAGCACCGGCATCAGCGCCGAGGACGTCGCCAAGCGGCTGATCGACTACGGCTTCCACGCGCCGACGCTGAGCTTTCCGGTGCCCGGCACGCTGATGATCGAGCCCACCGAGAGCGAGCCGCTCGTCGAGCTCGACCGCTTCATCGCCGCGATGATCGCAATCCGCGCCGAGATCGCGCAGGTCGAGAGCGGCGCCTGGCCCAGGGACGACAACCCGCTCAAGCATGCGCCGCACACGGCACATGCGCTGACCGGGGCCGACTGGCCGCATCCCTACAGCCGCGAGCAGGCGGCCTATCCGCTGCCCGCGCTGCGACGGCAGAAGTACTGGTCGCCGGTGGGCCGGGTCGACAACGTCCATGGCGACCGGCACTTGTTCTGCAGCTGCGTGCCGGTGAGCGACGACGCCGAGTGACCGCCCCGCAAGCCGCAGCGCGCTCCGGCTTCGCTGTCCGGCATCGATCGCCGACGCGATGTCGGCGATCGGCTTTCGCGTCGTGAACGCCTGCAACACATCGGGAGGAGTCGTTCGCAGTGCGGCCCTGGGCTCTCAGTCTCGGCCATGACTTGTCGTTCGCGGCTGGCCGCTTGGAGGGGCATCAGGAAAGAGACTTGGACGCACCTCGCAGAGTTCAGGCGTGCTTGTGCGGGGTAGGCTTCAGGGCCATGGCGCCGTCACCGAGCAGATACAGCGCTATCAAGCCGACCGCCCAGAACGCCGGATATTCCCAGCCGCCGCCCTTGTTGGTGAACAGCCAGCCCTTGGCGCCGTGCACGAATGCAATCGTGCCGAGCATTTCCAGCGCCAATGGCAGCGCGACGAGCGGTGCATAGACGCCGAGGATGAGGGCAAAGCCGCCGAACACTTCCAACGCAAGGACAGCGTATGCAAGAACGGCTGGCAACCCAAGAGATCCGAAGTAGCCGACGAACCCAGGGATGGTGAAGACGAAGATCTTGAGGCCCACATGAGCCAGGAACATGATCCCCAAGCTCACGCGCAAGAGCAGTGCAGCATATGGCGCGGTGGATGTCTTGATCATGATTGTCCCAATTGAGGAAGTTGGCTTGTCCAGCCACGGCGCAATCTACGTCAGAGTGGATGTTTTGGGCCTTATCAGTAACCCGCAATGGTCGTCGGCGACCGGAAATCCCCATTCGTGGTCGTGGCGGTGCTGAACCCTGGCGATGCCTCGCACCAGAAGCAGCGCGCGTGACCATAGGGGGCTGTGAACAAACCGGTTGGCTGGGCAATCGGACGCAGCAAGACGAGGGCGGCAGTTTGCCATCGTGGCTGCGCTGCAGCGCCTCGAAGGATCTTCAGCGACCGGGGAGTGGACCTGCGCCGGGCCGCTGTCTCGCCAACCGCGGTCGGCGCGCCTGGCTAAGCCCCCTCGTCGAAACGCAGGGCCCAGGTGCTTGCCATCTCGAAGGCCGGATCGGCGCGGCAAGTGGCTTCGGTTTCCGCCCAAAGCTCGGCGTCGGTCTTGGTCAGATCCAACGCATCGCCGTGCGGTTGGGGGATGTACCAGGGCGTGTCCAGGTAGACCTCCACGGTGTTGCCCTCGGGATCCCGAAAGTAGATCGACATGGCGTTGCCGTGGTTCATGCCGCGCATCTGCGTCGCGCCACCGTCTAGCGCCGCAGCGCGCACACGGCGCAGGTCGTCGATCTGCTCGACCTTGAAGGAGAGTTGCATCACGGTGCTGGGCGATTCAGGCGCGCGTCCGCTGGCCAGCACCAACTGGTGATGCTGCTCCGAGGTGCCGCTCAGGAAGTGCAGCTTGAACTTGAAGGTGCCGCCCACGCCCTGGTCGGTCAGGCGCAGACCGAAGACCTGCGTGTAGAAGCGCGTCATCATCTCGATGTCGGTCACGAAGATGCCGCAGTGCGACAACTGGGGTGCGCTGGCCATGGCAGGGGGTCCTTGCAAAGTTGACTTGGCGGGTGGTCAGGGGCGCAGCACGATCTTGCCCACGAAGGCGGGGTCGTCCTGCAAGGCATGCGCTTGGCGGGCCTCGGTCAGCGGCAGCATGGTGGCAGGCGGGGCGTTGACGGCGCCGCTGGCCATGGTGTCGATGGCGGCCTGCATCAGGCCGCGGCGGCGCGTGGCGTCGGCGTCGAAGCTGTGCATCGAAAACGTTCGCACGGCCAAGCTGCGGCCGAGCAGCGTGCGCATTTCGGCAAACACATCGGCGGCAGGCGGACCGCCCACGATGTTGTAAGACACGGCCTGTCCCAGCGGTGCCAATGCATGCAGGCAGGCGATGAACAGCGCGCCGCCGACGGGGTCGATGGCCAGATCCACGCCACGCCCGCCGGTCAAGGCCCTGACCTGCGCCACCAGATCGTCGGCCGTCGGGTCCAGCGCGGCGTGTGCCCCTTGCGCCAGAACATGGGCGCGCTTGTCGGCCGTGCTGGCGGTGGCAATCACCTGCAGGCTCTTGGCACGCGCCGTCTGCACCATGGCGGAAGCTACGCCGCCGGCTGCCGCCGTCAACAACACCGATCGCACCGGGATGGCGCTGCCGCAGCCGAACAACAAGGCTTGCGCCAGCTGAAAATTGGGCAAGCTGACGGCATCGATGAACGAAACAGACGCAGGCAAGGGGTACAGCGCGTCGGCAGGGGCACACACGTACTCCGCGTAGCCGCCGCCGCGCTGCGGCAGTTCACGCGCGCTGAACAGCACGCGGTCACCCACCGCCAGGGCGGTCACGCCCTGGCCCACAGCGTCGACCGTGCCGGCCATCTCGTTGCCCGGAATTGCCGGTAGCGGCGGCATCCACTTGTAGGTACCGCGGCGCATCAGCACGTCGGGCCGGCCGACGCCGATCGCCGCGGCTTTCACGCGGACCTGGCCCGGACCGGGCGAAGGCAGCGGCAGTTCGGCCAGTTGCAGGGCGTCGATGCCACCCGGCGCATGGATGATGATGGCCTTCATCGCTGCCCGTCGTGCACCTTCACCTGGTTCTTGGTCAGGCCGCCCAAACGCGCATGGACGCGGCCTCCGTCGGCCATCGCCAAGGCGAAAACGATCTCGTCGGGCCGCGGGCCGTCCTGCACGCCGATCTCCATTGCGTTGAAATGGCTGCGCACATAGGCGGCATGAATGTAGTGCAGCGGCACCATCAAGCGGTAACCCGCATTGGCCACGGCCTGGGCCGCAGGAACGATGGCCTTCGGCTCGTCCAGCGCGGCCCGCATGGCCCAGCCACCGGCTTCATGCCACACCGCGCCGTGCTCCATCTCGCCGTTCACGCCAACGATGGCGGCTTTGCCGTAGGCCTCCACGCGGTCCTTGCCGAGCACGCCCACCAACTCTTCGGCCAGCTCGCTGCCCAGGGCTCGCAACGCGGCCATGAAGGGCAGCAGGTCGGGCTCGTGGCGGCCGGCGTAGGGGTTGTGCACCACGGCCATTGCGGCGGCCATGCGCAGTGGCACCGCAACCGGCGGGCCGCCCTCGTGGTGCACGGTCTCGATGGTCAGCAGGCGTTTGCGAACTCGGATCAGCGACATCTGTGGCTCCTGGCGGTCAGCGCCGCTCGATCTTGGCGTCGGCCACGACCTGCGTCCACTTCTGAAGTTCGGCGCTGACCATGGCAGTCATCTCCTGCGGGGTGCTGCCACGCGCTTCGCCGCCCATCTCTTCGAGGCGGGCTTTCACGCTCGGGACCTGCAGGGCCTTCTGCGTCTCGGCATGCAAGCGGTCGACGATGGGTTGCGGGGTACCGGCCGGCAGCATCCACCCGGCCCAGGACCGCACGTCGTACCCGGCGACGCCCTGCTCGGCCACGGTGGGCACGTCGGGCATGCCTGGCCAGCGCTGCGCCCCGGTGACGGCCAGCGCGCGCAGCTTCCCGGCTTTCAGGTGGCCCAGCACCGCGGTGGGGGGGACCACGATGAACGGAATCTCGCCACCCAGCAGCGCCGTGACCGACGCGGCATCCCCGCGGTAGGGCACGTGCAGCAGCTCCACGCCGGCCATTTTGGCCAGCAGTTCGCCGATCAGGTGGTGGGTCGAGCCGACACCGGCGGTGCCGTAGGCCACACCGCCAGCGCGGGCCTTTGCGGCGCTCAGCACATCGCGCAAGCTGCCGTACTTGGAATCGGCCTGGGTAACCAGCAGGAAGGGGAAGAAGGTGATCGTCGACACCATCTGGAAGCTGGTCACCGTCTGGTAGGGCAGCTTCTTGTACAGCGCCCCGGCCACGGCATGGCCGCCGGTGGCTAGCAGCATCGTGTAGCCATCAGGTGCAGCACGACTCACGGCGGCCGAGGCCAGCGTGCCGCCAGCGCCGGTGAGGGCCTCGACCACGAAGGTCTGGCCCAACCCCTTGCCCATTTCGGTGCCGACCAGTCGGGCAATGGTGTCGGCATTGCCGCCGGCAGCAAAGCCCTGCAGCACCTTGATGGGCCGTGCGGGCCAGTCCTGGGCGCGCGCAGTGGGCAGTAAGGTCGCGCCGATCGCGGCAGCGGTGAAGTGGCGGCGTTGCATGTTTGTCTCCTCTTATTTGCCTGGGTGGTGCCGGCGCTGGACTCAGTCCTGTGCGACGACGGGGTTGCGGAGCGTTCCGATGCCTTCGATCTCGACCTCGATCACATCGCCGGGCTTCATGAAGCGCTGCGGCTTGCGGCTCCAGCCGACGCCGGCCGGGGTTCCGGTGGCGATCACGTCACCCGGCACCAGCGTGAAAATGGTCGACGCATAGGCAATCAGTGTCGGGATGTCGAAGATCATCTGGCCGGTGTGGCTGTCCTGCACCGTCTCGCCATTCAGGCGCGTCTTGAGCGTCAGGGCACGGCCAGGCTCGATCTCGTCGGCGGTCACCATCCACGGGCCGAAGGGCCCGGTACCCTCGAAGTTCTTGCCAGACGCGATCTGCTTGGCGTGGAACTGCCATTCGCGCACGCTCACGTCGTTGTAGATCGAGTAACCAGCCACGTGCTCATACGCACGCGCGGCGGGGATGTCGCGCCCGGGCTTGCCGATGATCACCGCCAGTTCGCCTTCCCAGTCCAGCGAGCCGGACACCCGTGGGCGGACGACCGGCTGCTCATGCCCGACCTGCGAGCGCCACACGCGCAGGAAGATCGGCGGCTGTTCCGACAGTTCGCGGTGCAGCCCGGCAGCCAGCACCTCCTGGTGGTGGTCCATGTAGTTGCGCACCGCGCACACGATCTTCTCGGGCCGCGGGATCACGGGCAGGTAGTGCAGGCCGGCCAACGGCAGATCAGCCTGCAGGCCGCGGACGATGTCATCGCGGCGGGCGAAGTCGGAACTGCCGATGAAGTCGGCCAGCGTCGCGTGGCCGGTGCGACCGGCCAGCGCGATCACACCGTCACCGGCAACGGCACCCCAGCCCTCTTGGCCGGCGTGGAGGTAAGACAAGAGTTTCAAGGCGTTCTCCAGGCAAAGTCGAATTCGTCAGGAATATCTGTTTTATGCACAAAACATAAAATGGGCACAAACCCGAAGTAGTGACCGAGGCCGGCTGCAGGCAGAATCGCGCCCGTGGACAAGGCAGCCGAATCCGAAGAAGAACTACCGCTGGCCGAGCGCGCGTACCGCGCGCTGCGGCAGGCCATCGTGCGTGGCGAGTTCGATCCCGGGGCGCGGTTGCGGGTGGACGAACTGAGCCGCCGCTTTGCCGTCAGCAGCAGCCCCGTGCGCGAAGCCCTGAACCGGCTGTCGGAACAAGGCCTGGTGCGCACGCTCGAGAACCGTGGATTTCGTGTCGCACCGCTGACCGCGGCCGGGGTGAGCGACCTGGCCCGCGTGCGCACGCTGATCGAGTGCGAAGCACTGCGCGATGCCATCGCGCATGGCGGTGACGCCTGGGAAGCGCAGGCGGTGGCCGCGGCTCACGCCTTGGGCCTGGTCGAGCGCCGCCTGGGCAACGACCCACGCACCTTGGACGACGAGTGGTCGGCACGCCACCGCAACTTCCACCTGAGCCTGTACGCGGCGTGCACGTCGCCGCTGTTGCTGGATCTGGCCGATGTGCTGTTCGACAACGCCGAGCGCTACCGCCGCTGGGCTGCCCGCTACCGGCAAACGCCGCGCCGCAAGCACGACGAACACCAACAGCTGCTCAAAGCCGTGCTTTCGCGCGACAGCACGCGGGCCATCGAGCTGCTGCGAAAGCACATCACCCACACCGAGCAGCTTGTGGCCGCCGCGATCGCAGGGTCGGACACCAGCGAGCTACAGTGACTCTGACGCAGGATCCGCCACCGATTGCCCCACTTCGAACTGCGGCGTCTCCCGCCGCGAGGCGCTTTCCGGCCTCAGGCCCTCACGCGGCAGGTAGTCGGCTGTCTGATGGTGCCCTCTCAAAGGCGTGAGGCCTCTGCCAGTGACAGCTTTCAGGCGCTCAAGTCGATCGGGCGTAGGTCGGCAGTGGGTCGGGAGTACGCCTTGACGGCCGGCTTTGCGGACACGGAGACCTGATTCTTTGTGGCGCTGGAATGTCGGGCTTCGTCGGCGGGCCGTCGTCATCGGGGGCTGGCACATCCCCATGACGGCTGTCCGATCGGCCCTGCGTTTCGATAATCCCAGGCCACCCCAACCGGGCATCCCATGATCCTGTCGTTCGCCATCCTGACCACCGCGCTGCTCTTCGGGGGGCATGACGCTGTATGCCTTCGGCTTTGCGGCCTTCCTGTTCACCGCCGTGCCCGCCGACATCGCCGGAGCTGCCTTGCACCGCGCGTTCCCGCTGTTCAACGTGTTCATGATCGTCACGGCCGTGGCGGCGTCGGCGTCGTTGTGGGCGCATGACCCGCTGGCCGGTGCCTTGATGGCCTTCGTGGCCCTCACCACGGTGCCGTCGCGGCAGTTGCTGATGCCGGCGATCAACCGCGCGACCGACAAGAGCCAGCGTCAGCGCTTCACGTGGCCGCACGGGCTCTCGGAAGCGATCACGCTGGCGCGACTCGCCGCCGTGGCCTGCTTGCTCGTGTGACTGGTCTGATGCGCCACGCCGACGCGGTCGATTGCGGTGGCGGGCCCGGCCCTCGGGGTCCGGCACGGCAACGCGCGACGACCTCGATCACCGGCCCCGGTTGGCGATATCGTTCGGGGCTGGTCACCGCTCTCGTGCTCGGCATCGCGACCACCCGCATGGCCCACGCCATCGAAGAACCCAAGTACACCGTCGTCCAACAGCTGGACGGGGTGGAGATCCGCGACTACGCGCCGCACATCGCCGCGACCGTGGACGTGCCGGGGCCCGCCGACGAGGCCGGCAACCAGGGCTTCCGCATCCTGGCGGCCTACATCTTTGGCAAGAACAAGGGCGCGCGGAAGATCGAGATGACCGCGCCGGTGTCGCAGACGCCGACGCCGCAGAAGATCGAGATGACCGCGCCGGTGACGCAGCAGCCGACGGTGGGTGGCTTCACGGTGCAATTCATGATGCCCAGCCGCTTCACCCTGCAGACCCTGCCCGAGCCGCTCGACCCCCGGATACGGTTCACGGAGATCCCCGGCGGCCGCTACGCCGTGATCCGTTACTCGGGCTTCTGGTCGGACGACAACTATCGGCGGCACCTGGAGCGCCTGCGACAGGCCGTCGGGGCCGCCGGGCTGCACACGTCCGGAGAGCCGATCTACTCCCGCTACGACCCGCCCTGGGTGCCGTGGTTCATGCGTCGCAACGAGGTCTGGCTGCGGCTCGTCTGAGCGAAGGCCGGATGGCCGCGATCAAAGGCGGCCGCGGGCCGCACCTGCCAACCAGCCTGTGGTCCGAGCACGAAGGAATCCCTTGGGAACCCCGTCATTCTTCCGCGCGGCCAGCGCGCTGCTCATTGTCTCCTTCCTCAGCGGCGTGGTCATGATGTTCATCCGCTTCGGCAGCGAGAGGCGCTCGCCACCGTGGATCGTCAAGCTGCACGGCTACGCCGCGGCCGGCGCGATTGCGCTGCTGACCTTCGGCTGGGTGCAGCTGTCGTACACCGGGCCGGCGACGTTCGCTCTGCTGACACTCATGCTGGCCGCGCTCGGCGGCCTGACATTGAATCTCGGCTATCACCTGCGGCGAAAGCCGTTGCCCGAATGGCTGGTCTTCGCACACATGGCGGTCGCTTCGCTGGGCTTCCTGGTGGCTGCGGTGGTGGCGTGGTCGGCGGCAGGCTAGGCCCGCCGCGCGCGCCGCGGCCTTCCGTCTTCGGCCACCGGGTGGATGGCGATCAGCTCCAGCGCCCGCAACTGCGCCGCGTGGTTGAAGAGGTCCCAGCACTGTGCTGCGCGGCTGCACCGGTTCCAGGGCTTCGTTGCCAACGCCGGCTTCAGCGATGTCGGAGCGGTCGAGCCCGGCTGTCGCATCAGGGTCGACTTTCCGCCTTCATCTTCGGCTCTCCGGGCACAGGCCTGCGCACGCCTCGGACAATCTGCCCAGTTCGCTCCTCAGCGACGGGCCGCTCTTGGGCGGCCGCACCGCCGGCGCCGGCATCGACGAGGCTTGCCGCGGCCAACTCCACTGGAACGAACTGCAGCGGCGCGGCGCAGGGCGTGACCTCGCTCTGTGCCGAGCGCACAACCTGCCTGGGCGACGCCAGACCCGCACGCTTGAGCCCTCGGCCGACGAGCCACTTGCGAACAAGGTTGACGTTCAGGCCGTGCGCCAACGCCACGGCCGCCACCGACGCGCCCGGCCCCGGCACGCGGCCAGCACCTGGGCCTTGAACTCGGCGCCGTGCGCGCGCCGCTGCGAATTGGGTTGCATAGGTGCCCACCTATTCCGATTGGTGGGCACCATCGTCACGATCCCATCAGGGGCCAGCAAGGTGGGGCGGCTGGCCGCTCACGCTTCAGCGGCTGAAGGCCAGCAACTGTGATGCGAACAGCGGACAGAAGAGAAACCGTCGATCCGGCACCTAGCCGCGAACACTCGCTGGCTGGAATCCCTGGTCCGGCTCGAAACCAGGCTCCCGCGGCATGGCACCCTGCAGCGCCAGTGGCCCTATCGTGGCCGAGGCGGTGATGATGGGCCTGGCCGCGCACCTGGGCCGCCAGCCGGCACAGGACATCCTCTACGCCGCCTGCCGCGAAGCGGTCCATGAGGGCGTGAGCCTGGCCGCGGTGCTGCTGTGCCGGCCCGAGGTGACGGCGCATCGGACGCAGCGGCGATCGAACGCCTCATCGACCCCGCGAACTACTGCGGCCAGGCGCCGCCGATGGTGGATCGGGCGCTGCGCCTGTCGGCATCTGCGGGCCGGCCCTGAGGCACCGCTACGGCTCGCGCACGCAAGCGGCCATCAGGCTTTTGCGCGCATTCAGCTCGACGTTGGGCTCCAGTCCTTGGCGCTCAGACACCAGTTGGCGTGGTAGGCATGGTTGCCGCTCCAGCGTGAGCCGCTGAAGCCGCAGCCGGAGAGCTGCGCCGCCTCGAACTGCGCCACCGCCAGGTCGGCGTACTGGTCGCATTGCGCCTGCTTGGTGGGCTTCTTCAGGTCGAACATCGCGTTCGCGTAGGCGATCTTCGTCGGCGCAGCGTCGCACGCGGCGATCACGGCTTCGAGTTGGGCCTGGCGGGCGGCATCCAGATCCGCCGGCTGGCGCAGCAGGTACGCGAACCAGTAGCGCGAGGCCTTGACGCAGTTGCCGTTGGCATAGCCGATCAGGCCCGACGCGTAGAGCTGCTGATCGGTGGGGATGGCTTGGGCGTGGCTGGTGGCAGCCGTGCATGCCAGCGCGCCGGCGGCGAGCAGGGATAGGCAGTGCTTCATTTGAGGCTCCCCTTCAAAAGGCCGGGCAGCGCGCTGCTGGCCGGCAAGGCCGCCGAACCGGGCTCGGTGTAGATGTTGAGCGGCACGGCCGGCGCGGCCGCCCCTTCGCCGCTGAAATAGATCGCTGCATCGCGGGTGCTGAACTGCTGCAGCGTGGTAATCGTCAGCACCATCAGCACCACGCCCGCGACCACCAGCACGATGCCGGGCGAAGCCGTCGCCAGGGCCAGCTTTACCGCGGCGCCTTCGCCGCCCGCACTGACTGTCGTGCCGCCATCGCTGAGCTTGCCCAGGATGAAGGCCGCGCCGACCAGGGCCAAAGTCATGCCGGTGATGAAGCCCACGTAGCGCGACCAGAGTGCGGCCATCAGCAGCACGCCGGCTTCGTGGTGGCGCAGCGCGATGGTGTGGGCTTCAAGCGCCACCGCGATATTGAGCCGCCGATCGGCGCCGGCGGCCGGCGGCGCGAGCAGGGCCGCGGTGTCGAGCTTGGGGCTGGCCTCGATGCGTTCGTTCAGACGCGCCACCTGGAACAGCGTCGCGGCGAAGAAGAAGAGCGTCAGTCCCACCAGCATCGCGACCATCAGCGGCCGCATGGCGGCTTGCCACGCGCGGTCAGGCTTCGGGTTGGGCATGGGTCGCCCTCCTGGCGGCAGGCTGCACGAAAGCGTGCGCAACCAGCCTAGGCAGGCCGCGCCGGCGCGGCAATCCCCAAGTGACGAAGGCCGCCTGGCGCGGCGTCAGCACCCAGACCGCGGGTCGGGCGCGGGACCGCCATGCCCAGCCCCACAGTGCGTCGGCCGACAGCGCCAGCAGCGCATAGGAGGTTCAAGCACGATCTTCCCTGTCGATGGTGGCGTCAGGCAGGTCACTAGAGGGCGTTGTTGTGGACCGCGAACTCAATTGCGGGCATCTGCTTGGAGAGCTTGGCTGGATCGGCAGCGAGCAGCAGCGTGTCATTCCATTCCTGCACCTGCACGCGCACCTTCAAGGCGTAAAGCATGGTGGCGACGGCGCGCTCGTCGGCCACCCGGTCGGCCACGGTGCCGCGGCATGTCTCGACGCTGCGGTTCGTCGCGCCGATGCCGGCCAGGCCCGGCAGGCCGACCAGCATGAGGCCCAGGGCCAGGACGAGCGGCAGCGCGACGCTGGGTTTCATGATGAGCTTCCGGATCCGAACCAAGTCCGATACGGCCTCCAGGCCGCCGCTCAGCTCATATCAACCATCGGCTCGGCGGGTTGTAGGGGCTCGGCGCCGGCTCCACGCGCATCCACTCATGGCGGCAGACGACGCCGTGGACGCACGGCGACGGGGCATCCGGGCCGGGCTCGGCTGGCCGATCAACCCTTACGACCGGCTAGCTCAATCCTCACCCGCCTACCCCCGCCCGTCGGAAATGTCGCCTTGTAGCCGTGCTGCACCTGCAGCTGCTTGGCGCCCCACTGCGCCGTTCGGTCCGTCAGGTAGTTGAACCAGATCGTCCGGCGGGCGCCACCGTCCACGATGATCCGGGCCATCGCTTCGTCGTCTGGGTGGCTGAAGATCGCCCCGTTCGTGCTGACGACGTAGTGCTGCGCCTGCACGGCGCGCAGGAGGTCGATGGTGCCGTTCGCCTTGCTGCCGTGGTGGCTGAGCTTGAAGACATTCAGCTGCAGCGGCATCGCCGCGCCACGATGCGCAGCCAGCGCCTGCAGCGCTGGCGCGAGCACTGTCGGGTGAGCATCCGCGCCGAGGAGCACCGACACGCCTTGGTGCTCCAGCAAGAACGCGATGGCCGAGCCGTTGGCTGGCGCGTGATCGGTCGGCGTGGCCTTCTTCGCCAACGCATCCAGATCCATCGCCCCGACTTCGCGTGGAACCGGGGCAGCCGGTTCCGGCACCTCACGCGGCTTGAGGCGCTTCAGCTCGGCGTCCCAGACCTTGAAGATGGCAGCCAAGCTCGCCGGCGTCGGCGATAGCAGCGTGATCTTGGGCTTCGCGCTGTCGTGCGGTAGTTCCACGAACAGTGAATCGGCAGCCGCCACCGCGTGCTGGCCACCCTACGGCTTGTTCCAGGGCAGCGCTGTCTTCGGCGCGCCCAGCAGCTCGGCCAGCGACTGCCCCTGCGCGACACCGCGGGTCGCGGGCATCACCGGCGCGTTGAACCACACATCGCCGAAGGTCAGGCCCAGCGTGCGGTCGCCGAAGTGCGCGGCGGCAGCTCCGATGTGATCGTCGTCGATGTGCGTGATCACGACCAGGTCCAGATGCCGATGCCCTGCCCGATCCGCGGGGATCTGCCCCAGCCGTGCCTTCAACGAAGCCCAGCACTCGGGCGGCCCCGTATCGACGAGGAGACGCCAATCGCCCTTCGGGGTCGAGCAGGTGACGAGCAAAGAGTCCCCGTATTCAGCGGGCAGGGCTTCGATGATGACGGCGGGGCGCATGCGCTCACCTTAGCCGATGTTGCAGGCGTCGAGCTTTGTCGATTGTGTCGGTAGCTGGATGGCGTTCGCTTCCACGAAGACGCTCGGCCAACGAAACTGCACCATCCGATGGCATCGCCCCGTCATCCGACCGGCGCCGCGGCGAACGCCTCCGCAGGCGCCAGCCGCACCAGCTCCCTCGCCTGCTCGAGCGTGCCGAACAGCCACTGATCGACGTCCGTCATCTCGACCGGCACCACGCTGCGCTTGTCCTGCTCGTCAGGCCCGAGCTTCGGGTCCGGCTTGTGCATTCGGCTCATCAGCGGGTGGGCGTCGGCATTCAGCGTGAGCATCGTGTAGCTCTCGACGACCTCGCCCGTCGTCTTGTCGATCCACGTGCTCCACAGCCGGCCAGGCTCCACGGTTCGCCGTTGGCACGCCGGAAGCGCCACCCGATATTGCGCCCGGTCTCCCAGCACGGCTCGTCGAACCACTCGACCGGAATGACGCAGCGCTGCCCGCGCTGCCACGAATGCTTGAACGATGCCTTGCCCTCGATGCCGCCGCAGAGGGCGCTAATCGACACGTCGGCGCACTACCGGCTGGCTCCAAGCTCCAAGCAGTCGATCAAGGGGCCTCGTTCGACCCTCCAGAAACAGTAATGCCCTGCGTTGAGTTGCAGGGCATTCCGCGACGCCGCTCTCGGCGGCAGCCTGCATCACACGGGGGTGACGCCTTCCGGCATCTCGATGCCGGTCATGGGGTAAGTTTCTAGGTGGCGCTTCTCGATAAGCCTGCCCTCCTTTCCCAACACTCAGAGCGCCTCGCTGTCCAGCAACTTCAGCACCGTACGATCGCTCTGCAGTGTCAGTTGACGCCTTTCTGATCCGCCCGTCAAGGCATCTTCCACTTCGGCAGCCTGGGGTGTGCGACAGCTTTCACGGTGCATTGAGCTGGATCAGGAGGAACGCACTGCAGTCGAGCCAGGGCATCATTGCCGTCCCGGACCGGATACTCGTCGCCGCCACCGCAGAGCGGCGTACCCCTGCGCAGCCACCGCATCGCAGCCCATGCCCATGATCCAGACTCATCAGCAGCAAGCACGCGACCAGCTCAGGCTCGCGACCGGCCCGGCCGACCTCAAGCACTCACCTGCATGACAGCGTCCAAGCCCTGCCCCTTCTGCAACCTCGCGCCGGCGCGGGTCATCGGCCGCAGCATGCACGGCCTGTTCTTCCGGGACGGCTTCCCGCTCTCGCCGGGGCACACACTGGTCATCCCTCACCGCCACGTCGGCTCGTTCTTCGACCTCTCGGCCGCCGAGCGCGCCGATCTCCTGGCGCTGCTCGATCAGGCCAAGGCCGGGGTCGATCAGGAGTTCAGACCGCAGGCCTACAACATCGGCATCAACGACGGCCCCGCGGCCGGTCAGACCGTGCCGCACCTGCACATCCACCTCATCCCGCGCTACGACGGCGACCGCGCCGACCCGCGTGGCGGTATCCGCTGGATCATCCCGGAGAAGGCGGACTACTGGAGCAAGCGTTGACGCCGGCGGCGTCAGCTGGCGCCCGATTGGCGTTCCTCGCGAAACTGCAGCGGCTGTTCGCCGAAGGCGACTTCGCTGCGACCTACAAGTTCGCGCTGGTAATTGCGCTGGCCGACCTCGCTGTCGAGATCGGTGCCGACGATAGCGAGCCGCTACGCTTGCTGAGCCGCGCCATCGCGATGAAGTTCATCGAGCTGTACTGGCAGCAGTCAGCCCCATACGGCACCGGACGGGCGGGCACCGAGGCTGGCGTCCCGGCACAAGACAACGGTGCGCCTGCTGCCGTGATCACCGCGATCATCGAGTTTCGAAGCGGCAACCCCGGCGCCTCGGCGCAGGCCGCGCGCTTGATGCCTGGCTACGACGCCGTCCTGACCAAGGTCACGCAGACCGTCTCGGCGCAGCCGATGAAATGCCTGCAGAACCTTGGAGGACAGACCGAGCTGTTCCTGAACCTGCGCGAGACCGGTGCCGTCGTTCTCCAGCCCGGCGTCACCTACTGCCTGCGCCGCTTTCAGCCCCTTGTGCAGCAGCTCGCACGCAGCCACTGGATCGCGCAGGTGACTACCATTGCATCTCACCGTCCCCGGGGGACCGCTCATGAAGCCATTCGCTACCCTTGCCGTCCTGGCCACGCTGGCGCCCCTCCTGGCGGCCGGGCAAAGTGCCACCATCCTCTTCAAAGGCGCCGACCTCGCTTTGGGCGAGAAGCTGTTCCGGGAGCACCAATGTGCCGAGTGCCACAGCCGAAAGGTCGGCGGCGATGGGTCGGCCATCTTCCGACCGCAGGGAAGAATCAATACACCGGCCGCACTGCGCACCCAGGTCGAGCGGTGCAGCCAGTCCTTGAATCTCAAGCTGCTCCCCGGCGAGGTGAATTCGATCGCGGCGGTATTGAACCGTGACTACTATCACTTCAAGTGAGGGGCACCGCGGTGGCAATCGCGCTGGGCTGAGGCGGCGGCAAGTGGCGCAAGCCGCGCCCGTCGTCAGTTCGGCGCACGCGTCGAACGCAACGCGGCGGTGGTTCGCGCGCCGCTGACTTCGAATTCTCGGCAGGGATCGGGAAGGGCGCGGGACGGCTGGGTTGAGGGGGTGGCACCCGACGCGACTCTTGCAACCTGCAGGAGTGTTGGCCCTGGGGTCGCCGCGATGGTGGGGAGATACTCCTGCCTCCAATGGACAGAATCGATTCTCCGACCGTGACCCCCCTGCTTCTGAACGCCGATTTCGACCGCCGCGTCGTCGTGCCACCGCCCAACGCCGCGAGCTGGCAGCCCTCGCCCGAGCCGGGCGTCCATCGCCACCGGCTCGACCGCGTCGGCGGCGAAATCGCGCGCGCCACCAGCATCGTGCACTACGACGCTGGTTCGCGCTTCGCGCACCATGTGCACGGCGGCGGCGAGGAATACCTGGTGCTCGACGGTACCTTCTCCGACGAGCGGGGCGACCACGCCGCGGGCAGCTACGTACGCAACCCGCCGGGCACGGCGCACGCGCCGTTCTCGCACGATGGCTGCACGCTGTTCGTCAAGCTCTGGCAGTTCGGCCCTGGCGACACCGAGCCGGTCGATGTCGACACGCGGCGCGGCGGCTGGCGGCCCGGCCTCGTTCCCGGCTTGGCGGTGCTGCCGCTGCACGAGCACGACGGCATCTCGACCGCACTGGTGCGCTGGGGGCCGAACACACGCTTCAACGCCCACACCCACCCCGGCGGCGAGGAGATCCTGGTGCTGGAAGGCCTGTTCCGCGACGAGCATGGCGAGTATCCGGCCGGCAGCTGGCTGCGCAGCCCGCGTTTCAGCCGCCACACGCCATACACCGGCAGCGAAGGGGCGCTGATCTACGTGAAGGTCGGCCACCTTGGCGCGACGCTGCTGCAGCCGCCCGTAGTGGCCTGAGCACGGCGCCGGGCCGGTCATGGTCCCGAGCCACGGTGGGGGTCGGATATTCCGCAGGCCAGCGCAGGACCCGGCGCCGCGGGACGATGCATGACCGTTCGTCATGGAGGCTCCTGGGCGCTCGAGCCATGTTCACGCAGTACGTCGCCGCCGCTGTCGCGGGCATCGTCCAAGTCGACAAAGCTGACCATGAAGGTGCAATTTCGGCCAGCAACTGCCGCTCGTGGCCGGCTGCTTGCCGGCGACGCCCTCAGCCGAACGACTCCTCCAGTTCCTCGATCAGGCGCCCCACATAGGCCACGGCGTCGTGGATCGGTTGGGGCGCGTTCATGTCAATGCCTGCCAACTGCATCAGTTCCAGCGGTTTGCGCGTGCCGCCGGCCTTCAGCACTTCCAGCCAGCGCCGGACAGCGGGTTGGCCTTCCTTCTTGACCAGAAGCGACATCGCCGTCGATGCCACGAGGCCGACCGAGTAGGTGTAGGGGTACAGGCCCATGTAGTAGTGAGGCTGACGCATCCAGGTCATGCGCGCACCTTCATCGATGTCCACCGTGTCGCCCCAGAACTTCGCCAGGATCTGGCCCTTGCGCTCGTTCAGCACGGCCGCGGTGATCGAGCCACCGCCCTCCGCCAGTGCATACACCTGGCGCTGCAACTCGGCTTCCAGCAGGTGGGTCACGAAGTTGTGGTGGTACGTGCCCAGCACCTGCATGATGACCGAGCGCCGCATCCGCGTCTCCTGGCTCTGGGCCAGGATGTGCTGCGCCAGCAGCATCTCGTTCATGATCGACGGCGCTTCGACGAAGGGCATGGCCGGGCGCATGTTCACGAAGCGCTGGTGTTGCATCGCCAGGCCGAAATGTCCACCGTGGCCCAGCTCGTGCGCCAGCGTGAAGACATTGCGCATCGTGTCCGACCAGGTGATCAGGATGTAGGGATGCACGCCATAGGGCGAGGCGCAGAACGCGCCTGAGGACTTGCCGATGTTGTCGGCCCGGTCGACCCAGCGCTGCTCCATGGCCTTGCGCGCAAAGTCGCAATACTCCGGGCCCATCACCGCCAGTGAGTCCAGAATCAGTCTGCAGCCGTCCTCGTAGGACATGCGCGGATTGAAGTCCGGGTCCAGCGGCGCCTTGATGTCGCAGTACAGCAGCTTGTCCAGGCCCAGCACCCTGCGGCGCAGCCGGGCGTAGCGCTGCATGTGCGGGGCCAGCTCCGTCTGGATGATGTCCAGGATGCTGCTGTAGACCGTGTGCGGGATCTTGTGCGGCTGCAGGAGAAACTCTTCAGTGCTGCGGTAATTGCGCAGCCGCGCCATCACGACGTTCTTGTTGACCTCGGTCGCGAACGTGGCGGAGTAGGTCTGGTTGTAGGCCTTCAGCCCGGCGCTGAACGAGGCCCACGCGCTGCGGCGCACGCTGGTATCGCTGTGGGTCTCGAAATTGGATTCGAAGCCGTTGACCGAATTCGCGTAGACCGTGCCGGCCGCGTCGGTGAACGGCGCGAACTGCATGTCGCTGGACTTGGACCGGTTGTAGATCATGGAGGGGGCGTTCAACACTTCGCCCAGCGAGGCCAGCACCCGCTCGGTATCGGCGCCCAGGCGGTGGGGGCGCAACTCCAGCAGGTCGTTCAGCATGCGCTCGAAGGCAGCCAGCCCCGGCTCGGCGGCCATGAACTGTTCCAGCAGGCCATCGGGAAACGCCAGGATCTCGGCGTCGACGAAGGTGGTGCTGGCGCCGACACGCGCGTGCAGCGCCGCCACGCGTGCCATCGCCGCCTGGTACCGGGGGTTGGTGCCATCCTGCGCATTGCGCAGGTGCGCAAAGCTTGCCACGCGCATCACTCGCGCCTGCACGGACTCCACTGCATGCAGGCACGCCAGCAGCTTCTGCGCAGCGCCGCTCAGTTGCCCCTGGTACTCGCCGAGCGCCATGCGAGCGGCATCCACGGCCTGGTATTCGGATTCCCAGGCAGCCTCGTCGACGAATAGATCGTTCAGGTTCCAGGTCGATTCAACGGGAACTTCCGCGCGTGAGAGGCGGGTCTGCATGTCGCTATTGGCCTTCCATTCATGCTGCGCTGCATTCGGCGCCGTGTCCGAGTCGCAGCGCCGGGTGTGCCTCGACTGTCCGGCAGAGCCGAAACGCGCGCGACTCAACGAGCCAGCCCAGATGGTCGCATGGGAAGAGTATCGCCGAGGGTACCAAGCACCCGCTGGCGTCGCCGCCGGAAATCGTGCCGCTGCGCATTGAACGACCGCAATGGAAGGCGGATTCAATGCCCCTCCGGCCGCAGTGAGGCGACCCGCGATGATCGACGTCGTCGACAGTCGTCATTCCATTGGGCCCACCACCAAAGATCACTGCCTGGATCGACCGCGGACTCACAGTCTCGGCCATCATCAGCCGTTCGGGTCCAGCTGGCCAACGGTCCCATTCAGACTGGCAGCTGTCCTTCGGTGGCGCCTGGCGCAGTTGCTTCAGCGGGTCAGCCAACCGCGTGCGCGCACCGTCGAAACCGCATAGGCCGGAATCCACGACAGGCAGAAGAACGAGAAGTACCCGAACGCGACACCATAGACGACATCGAGCGAACGCTCGCTGCGCAGGTAGTACAGCGAGTACAGCAGCGAGACTGCGCCCATCGCCAGCGCCATTCGCGGCAGCACCAGCGGATCGTCCCAGACGGTGAAGCCGAGAATGAGCAGCGAGGCGTAGAGCGCCGGGTAGCGCAGGTTCGTGGTCGCCATGTCGACCAGCGCAAACAGGCGCGCGCGCAGCGGCCGCCGCCAGACGATGCAGGCAAAGCGCATTTCCTCGCGCACGAAACTGCGTTCCCAGCGCAGGAACATCATGCAGAGCTTCCTGTAGGTGGTGGGTACGACGGTGAGCACCGACGCCGCACGTTGGTACACGCTGTCGTAGCCCAGGCGCATGATGTCGTTGGTCAGCGCGCGGTCCTCGCCGTAGGTCGCCGGTGCACCGAGGAAGCGCTGGTTCAGCCAGCCGTCCAGCACGCACCGCACCGCACTGCCGCGGTAGGCCGACAGCGCGCCCGGGCTGCAGTAGACGGTGCCGAACGTCGACTGGTAGGCGCGCAGGAAATCGAAAGCGAGGATGAAGCGCACGTGCAGCATGCGCGGGATGAAGCCTTCGTGGCGGTTGTAGACCAGCACGCGGCCGGCGACGACGCCGATGCGCGGCAGGCTGAACGGGCCGGCCAGCGCGAGCAGGGCGTTGGGCTCGATGACGCTGTCGGAGTCGACCGTTACCAGCACCTCGCCCGTGCTGCGGCGAAAACCCGTGGCCAGGGCTTCGCGCTTGCCGCGGTTGCGTGGCAGCTGCACGGCCTCGACTCGATCGCCATGGCGGGCCGCGGCTCTCTGGATGTGCACCCAGGTGTCGTCGGTGCTGCCATCGTCGACGACGATGATCTGCAGCCGGCCGAGTGGGTAGCGGGCGGCGGCCACCGAGTCGATGGCCTGGGCCACCATCGCCCCTTCGTTGTAGGCCGGGATCACCACGGTCATCGTCGGCGCACTGGCCACCGAAGCCGGTGCGAACGGGCGGTAGGAAAACCACAGCAAGGTGCGGAAGGACAGCAGCAGGGCGCCCATGCCAAACCAAACCACGCTGGGCTTGATCAACAAAGCCAGCAAGCCGTGGCGCTGCGCGACCCGCACCAAAGGCGAGAAGATGGCGGTCTGGATGCTCAGCGCCACCAGAGCCGCTAGGCTGAGCACGATCACGGCCTTGATCAGGACGTCCCAGGCGTCCTTGGGCGGCTCCTCGACGAAGTGCCCTGCGACACTGGCGTCGCCACCTTGGAAGTTGTTCACTCGCTCACCCACCCTGGCGGGCCGGGCCCCGCTCGACCGCGGATCACCCATGCCCAGGCGCCCACCCAGGCGCCAGCCGCAGACCCGCTGACGCAGATCCTATCGATCAGACGTAAAGAGGCTGTGTCAGGGTGCAAGCCGATGGCCGGGACCACCCCCCGGTCGAAGCTCGACTTCGAACGACGGCGCCCGTAGCCTGCCTTCACCCGAGGCCCACGGCCATGGTTGCGAATCAGCCGCAGCGTGGATCCGAACTCGGGATTGACGGAGGCGAGTCCTCAACACTGAACGCAACGTGCGCCTTGCCGCTGCGCTTGACCCGATACATCACCGCATCGGCCGCCGCGACGATGGCCGCCATCGACGTGCCCGGCTGTCGCAACGTCACGACGCCAATGCTGCAACCGGCACCCTGCGCGCCGCCAGTCATGGCCGCCTTGAGTTGGTCTGCCAGCTTTCCGACCAACTGCTTTGCACCGCTTGCATTGGTTTCGGGCAGGATGAGAGCGAACTCGTCGCCTCCCAGCCGGGCCGCGCTGTCGGCCTGCCGAATCGCGGCTCGAAGTACCTGCGCGATCCTGCGCAGGACGCCGTCGCCGGCGGCGTGACCGAACTTGTCGTTGATCGACTTGAAGTCGTCCACGTCGATATAGACCAGCGTGAGAGGGGTCGAGTGGCGCAGCGAGATTGCCAGATCGTGCTCGAGGCGGTCCTCGAATCCCTGCCGGCTCCACAGGCCCGTCAGCGAATCGGTACGAGCCAATCGACGCAGTTCATTCTGGCTCGCGCGCAATGCGCTCAGCAGCAGACTCGTGATGACGAAGAACCCGAAGCGGACGAAGGTATTCCAGGCGGCGAGTTCGATGGTCGAAAACCGTCTGCCGGCACTCCAGCCGGCGGCCAACCATGCCAGGCCCGACAACGCCGCGACCGCCACGCCGGCGCCACGCCCGACGTACCAGGCAGAGAGCGCGACGGGCAGCAGGTACAGCAGAGACAGCGACAGCTCGTAGCCCGTGATTTCGTCGAGCACGCCGATCACGGCAACACCGAGTATCGAGAGCGCGAGGATCTGGGCGTGCGTCATGCGCTGGAGCCTGCGGGGACGAGGGTAGGCGACATCGTCGGCATGCTACTTCTCTAACCAGGTATCCCGAACGTCGGCAAAGCCAGGACGGATTGCATTGGAAACGGTCGCAGCGGGCCGAAGCGTCCGCCACGCGGCGCACCAAACGCGGTTCACAATCGAAACGCACAACGGAAGACGCAAATGCCTGAAGAATTCGAAGTTCGCGGGGCCCATGAAGACCACATGGATGATGCGGCCGAGCGCGAGCCAAGGGGTATGGCAGGCCAACTGGCCGTGATGACGGCCATCCTCGCGACCTTTGGGTCCATATTCTCGTACATGGCCGGTGCCACGCAAGCCGATGCCGGTCTGCTCAAGAACGACGCGGCCATCAAGAAGACCGAAGCGTCGAATCAGTGGAATTTCTACCAGGCCAAGAGCAACAAGCAGAATCTGAGCGAGCTTGGACTGCAGCTTGTCGATGATGCGCGCAAGCGCCAGTTCGAGGCCGAATCGAAGCGCTACGCGGCCGAGAAGGCCGAGATCAAGCTGGCGGCCGAGAAGCTCGAGAAGCAATCGGGCGAATTCGACGAGAAGAGCGAAGCGCAGATGCACCAGCATCATCGCTGGGCCCAGGCCACGACCTTGCTGCAGATTGCCATCGCGATGGCAGCGATGGCGCTGCTCACCAAACGCCGTTGGCTGGAGAAGGCTGTCTTCGTGATGAGCGGCCTGGGTCTGGTGGTCGGGGGGCTGGCGTACTTTCACGTTTGAGGCCCGATGGCCGGCCCCACCGGGGCGAGCTCCAGCGCAATGCCAGCGCACAACCTGCTAGCGGCGGGCAGGCATCCACTGCGCGCGGCTATCCCGAGACCCGATGCCGTACGCTGCAAGCGAATTCGTTCGGCGCTGGCACCAAACGGTGCTCCGCGGAGCGCCGCCACTTCACGGTGGCCACGATGCGCCGGTGGCGACCATCGCGCCTCATCGAGCGTCGGTGCCGATGTCCGCCCCCACGCCGACGCCGAAAGTCGCCAGCTCAGCGTGCTTTGCCAGCAATTCGCCGACCCACCTGAGCGGACCCGCAAGCCTCGTCAGGGCAAGTGCCTCTGGCGCCGCCGTTGGTTCGCGAAGATCCTGGTCGCTCGGAGAGTCCGATGGAGGCACCAGGTACAGCGCATAGCCGCGCGGTTCGAAGTGGAAGCCGCGCTCGTGCTTGGCCACCACCAGCGTCTGGCGATCGGCCGACCATTGCTCGGCCAACACCTCGCAGGCGCGGTCCGCGCTGTCGCAGACGATGGCGCTGCCGTTGGCATGGAGCGCGCCAGCGGTCACCCAGGGCGTCTCTATGGTCGTGTTCCACAGGCTCCAGTAGCGGGGATGATTTGGAGCGTAGAACGCCACCGACGCGGCGAGGGCGCGCGTGCCCGTGACCTCGGGCAGGGGCCGGCCGAACCTGGTCTGCCAGGCTTTCGCGACGGCCATCGAGAGTTCTTCGCGCGGCTCGGCGATGGCCGGGCTGTGCGTCGCCGCCCGCGCATCCCACCAGAGCGGCGATAGCAAGGCGACCGAGACCCAGATCACGAACAGCGTGCGCCACAGTCGCGGCAGGCTGAGATCAGCGCCTGCGTCGCGCGCGCGGCTGCCGGCCAACAGCGCCAGGACCGCGGCGATCGGCAGGCCCCAGACCCAGGCCGTGCGGGCTTCGGTGACGACGGTGACCAACATCGTGAGCAGGATTGGCAGCATGGCCAGCAGCCAGAAGCGGTCCTGGCCTGGCCGCAGCGGGGCGAAGACGGCTTGCACGAAGGCGCGGCCCGCACGAGGACCGGTCAAAGCCGAACGCAGCGCGGCGAACGCGAACAGCGGGAAGACGCATTGCGCCAGCCCGAAGTTCAGTGCGCGCACGATGGCCTGCGAGTGACTTTCCTGAGACGTGGCCTCGTACGCATACTGCAACGGCCCCTGCGTCTGGCTCAGCAGCCAGACGACGTGCGGCGCCAGGCAGCCCGCAAGCACCGCCACCGCCAGGGCCGCTGGGGCGGTAAACAGCCGCCGTCGCCACTCCGGCACGCAGAGCGCCGTGCCGAGCAGCGACAGCAGCAACACGCCCGAGTAGTACTTGCCGAGCATCGCGAGCGCGCAGGCCAGGCCACAGAGCACGGCGTCGCGCGGGCGACCACGCTGCATCAGGCGCACGAAGAACGCCATCGCCCACGGCCAGCTGGAGATCAGGATCGCATTTGCGTTGAAGCGCATCGCGAGGGACGTGATTCCTGGGGCCAGCGAGGCCGCCGCGACCACCAGCAGCACCCACGGGCGCGGCAGGAACTCGCGCGCGAGCACCGCCAGCCCCGCCAAGCCCACTGCCGCGTTGAGCGCGGCCAGCAGCGAGTACCCGAGTTGGGATGCCGGCACCACCGAGAACCACAGGCCGGCGATCCAGGCCGACAAGGGCGGATGCTTGTAGTAGCCCCATTGCCAGCCTTGCGACCAGGCATAGGCCTCGACCATGTCGCCCGGGGCGTCGAAATTGGAGCGCGACGAGACGCCGACCCAGGTCCACAGCAGTACGTGGACGAACAGCAGAACCGCAATCTGGGCCGTGATCGACGGCGCCCATGGGCGACGACGATCGACTGCGGTGAGGGTCAGGGAATGTGCCACGGAGGACGGACCTCGCTTCGGAAAGCTGCGCTGATTGTGAAGAAAGGTGTCGAACTGTATATCCGTGCAAACGCGTCGGTGGAAGCCGTTCGGGGTGCCGGACCCGTCCCGGCCCCGAGATGGGGGGCCGCTGACCGACGTGCCGCCGCGCGCGCAGTCACGCCGCATCGGCCGGCGCGGGTCGGTTGCACCCGCTCCTCGGCGGACTGCATGGCGATACATCGCGAAGCGCTCCGGTCGGCGGCGGTGGCAGGCGGTGCTCACCTGGTCGGTCGTGGCCGGCCGGGCGACAGGTGAGTGACGGGGACCCCGAACCGCGCAGGCGTCAGAACAGGCTGGCGCCGATGTTGATGAGCAGGGCCAGAACGGTCGTGTTGAACAGATACGACAGGATGCAGTGGACGGAACCGATTCGACGCATGGGCTTCGACACGAAGGACACGTCGGCGGTCTGCCCCGACGTGCCGATGACCGACGCGAAATAGAAGAAGTCGCCGTAGGTGGGCCGATCGTCATTCGGGAATTGAAGTCCCGCCGGAAGGCCCTGACCTGTCGCGGCGTAGTAGTCGTGCGCGTAGTGCAGGGTGAACATCACCTGAATGAAGGCCCACGAGGAGACGACGGTCAAGCCGGCCAGCCCGATATGCGCAACCTTGAGAACGCCGTGCATGTCCTTGACGACCGTCAGCTGCCCCGCAATCGCAGCGAGGCTCGCGACGGCGGAAACGACCACCAGGATCAGGATCGCGAGCTGCCCTTCGTCCTGGAGCTGGGCCCGCCGTCTCATGTGGTGATCCGACGACCGGATCATCATGATCGCGGCGAGAAGAACGTACAGGCACGTGCCGACGTTCCACGCGACCAGCCATCGCGTCACCGCGTGGCTGGCAACCCCGACCGGCAACGTCATTCCAACGGCGACGGCAACGGCTGCGGCGATGAAGAGGCGCGGCCGCGCCTGCAGTTGACGATAGAAGCGGCTTCTCCGGAAGTTCATGCGCATGACCTTGTTGTTCGCGTCGTCGGGGCTCCGGGTCCCCGGATCGGGCGCTGGCGCGTGCGACTTTGCGGGGTTGCTCAGCCGACCACCAGCACGACGCACGAAGCCAGCAGGCAGTAGATTCCGAACAGGTACCAGCGACCCTGCTCGAGCCAGTGGGAGAGCCAACGCAGCGCCATCAGGCCAGCCGCGAAGCTGAGCAGCATGCCCAGCAGGCTCGGCCCCACCATGCCAGTCAACCCGCCGCTGGCTGCGATCGGCGCCAGGCTATGCGCCGTGTACACGCGCCACGCCTCTCTGGCTATGGCGGCGGGCGTGAGAACGACAGCCAGGGCGAAGCTGAATTCCTCGGCCCGCCTGCGCGTGACGCCCAGCGCGAGAGCGGTCGAGATCGTTGCACCGGAACGCGAGAATCCGCGGAACGGCAAGCACAGACCTTGCACGGAACCGATCCACAGCGCACTGCGCATGGAAATGTCGGCGCCTCCGGCTCGATCCATGCGCGATGCGAAGAGGATGAACACGCCCGCTGCAGCGAGCGACGCAGCCATCAGACGAGCATTGCCGAACAGCTGCTCGATCTGGAACGCCGGGTCGTTCTTGGCGAAGACGTGCTTGATCGCCAGCGTCAGGGCCAAGCCCACCACGCCCGTGGCGGCGGTGCCGACCAGAAGCTGCCAACCCCGGACACGCAGCGTCTGCGCCGACGAGAAATAGGTCTCGCGCCAGGCCTTCCAGAAGTACGCCATCACGGCAAACATCGTCCCCGTATGCAGCATCACCAGCAATAACGTCATCTCGGGGGCGGTCGGATCCATCCCCATCAGCTTCTCGGCCACGATCACGTGAGCGGAACTGGAGACGGGCAGGAGCTCGGCGGCCCCCTGAACGACGGCCAGGATCAGAATTTGCAGGAGATGCATGGGGCTTCCGGGAGCGGACAGCTGCGCGAGCGCAAGACCAGGCGATGAAGGCGCAGGATTGTCGGTCATGGCGGATGCCACGATCGCCGTGGTCAGTGCCACATGCATCGCGATCGACCTGATCGTGGCCGCGTCGGTGCACGGCTAGGGCCGGCGGCCGGGCGGATCAGGGCCCGTCCCCGGCCTGGCGCAGCGCCGCCACGACCTTGGCGAACTCGGCCGGGCTGATGTCCGAGATGACCCAGTGCGACATGCCCTGGTGCGACCAGTGCGCAAGGTGGAAACCCCGGCTCGACGCGAACGCGGGCGCGCTGTCCGCGCCGTCGGTGGGCCAGACGTAGTCGTCGACCGCATGCTGGCCCTGGCGGTAGACGAGCACTGCCACCGGGCGGCCGTCGGCGTAGTCCGCGCGGCCGCCCAGAAAGACCGAGCCGGGCAGATTCAGCGCGGCCACCGGCGGCGAGAAGTCCAGCCGTGCCGACAGCCAGGGCTTGACCGTGTGGCTGTCCGAGGACGCGACGTCGACCTGGCGCTCCGAGAGCGTGGCCCGCACATGGCTGGCGACGACGTCCCGTTCGATGCGCACGTCGCTCCCGTCGCGCAGCTGCGCAAGCCCGAACCCGAGCCCGACGGCGACGGCCGCCGCCGTCACGGCCAGCGCCGCCGGGAGCGGGCGCCAGCCCGGGCGGCGCGGCGCCGGCGCGGCGGCGCCGGCCGTGCGCTCCGAAGCGGCGGTGGCGGTGATCCGCCGGACACGGGCGCGCAGCGCTGCCGGCGCGGCGTGGTACTCGGCACGGTCGTGGATCGAGCTGCGCAGCTGTCGCAGGGCTTCGACCTGGGCACGCAGCGCCGCGTCCTCGGCCAGACGAGCCTCGAGCTCGACCTGCCGCAGCAGGTCGAGCTCGCCGTCGACGAAGGCGTTCAGTTCCTGCATGTCCGGCAGGCGGCTCATGACTGCGCTCCGCGCTGGCCGTTGCGCACCACGTTGTGGAGGACGGCCCGCGTGCCGGGCGTCATCGCCTGGCGCATCAGCGCGCGGGCGCGCGACAGACGCGACATCACGGTGCCCAGCGGGACGTCGACGATGCCCGCGATCTCCTTGTAGGACAGCTCTTCCATCTCGCGCAGCACGAGTACCTCGCGAAACATGATCGGCAGGTTGGCCAGCGCCAGGTTGAGTGCCGCCCGGTCGGCATTGCGCATCGCCAGCGCCGGCGGCTCCTCGGCAGCGGGCGCGGCGGGTTCGTTCGCCTCCTCGCCGTCGTCCAGCGGCACGACCTCGGCCGGGCGGTTCTCGCGCAGCCAGGAGTAGGCGGTGTGGCGGACGATCTGCAGCAGCCAGGGCCGCAGATGCTCGCCCCGAAAACCCGCGAAGTGGCGCAGCGCGCGCAACACGGCCTCCTGCACGACGTCCTGCGCATCGTCGTCGTTGCGCGTCAGCCAGCGGGCCAGGTTGTAGGCGGCATCGAGCTGTGGCAGCGCGAGCGCCTCGAAGCGTCGGATGTCGTCGTCGGCGATCAAGCGGGTTCCCTCAGCAAGGCACTACCGGCATGCCGCGCATTTCATTCCCGCGCCGCCGCAAGACCCCGTTCGCGACGCGGGCCGCTCCGCGACCGGGAATATCCCGCGGCGGCGGGCGGTCTTGCATTCCGGCGGGGGCGCGGCGCTGCGGCGAGCACCTCCCCGGAGACTTCAACCCGGGGGTCCATCATGATCGAATTCGACAGACGGCAATTCCTGCGCTTCGCTGCCTGGGGCGGCGCCGTGTTCGCCTCGGGCGTCGGCGCCGCTGCCGAGGACGACTTCTACTTCGTGCAGCTGTCGGACTGCCACTGGGGCTTCGAGGGCCCGCCGAACCCGGACGCGCGGGGTACGCTGCCCAAGGCGATCGACGCCGTCAACGCGCTGCAGCCGGCGCCCGACTTCGTGGTCTTCACCGGCGACCTGACGCACACCACCGACGACCCACGCGAGCGGCGCAAGCGAATGGCCGAGGTACGCGACATCGTGGCCCGGCTGAAGGTCCCGCGCGTGCACTTCCTCCCCGGCGAGCACGACGCGGCGCTCGACGCCGGGCGCGCCTTCCGCGAGTTCTTCGGCGAGACGCATTACGCCTTCGACCACAAGGGCGTGCATTTCATCGCCCTCGACAACGTCAGCGACCCGGCGGCGCAGATCGGCGCCGAACAGCTCGCTTGGCTCGCCGGCGAGCTGAAGGCGCTGCCCGCCGACGCGCCGGTCGTCGTCTTCACGCACCGGCCCTTGTTCGACCTGTACCCGCAATGGGACTGGGCCACGCGCGACGGTGCGCAGGCCGTCGAATTGCTGATGACACGTCCCAAGGTCACCGTGTTCTATGGCCACATCCACCAGGAGAACCACCACCAGACCGGACCGATCGCGCACCACGCCGCGCGGTCGCTGATATTCCCGCTGCCGGCGCCCGGATCGCAACCCAAGCGCACGCCGCTGCCCTGGGACCCGGCGCAGCCCTACCGCGGGCTGGGCTGGCGCGAGGTCGGGTCCGACCCGAAAAGCGGGAGCTACGAGATCACCGAATTGCCGGTGACGCAGGGCTGAAGCGATGTCGATCGGACCGGGCAGACGGCGCCTGCTCTGCGCCGCGGGGGGCATCGGGTTGGGACGGCTGCTCGCCTCCTGCGCAGCGGGCGCGCCCGCCGAGCCGGCGGTGCGGGTGATCGACGTCGTCGCGCGCAAGTTCGAGTTCGTTCCCGGCGAGATCCACGTCCGCCGGGGCGAGCCCGTCGAGCTGCACCTGACGGCGCCCGAGGTGCCGATGGGATTCCACCTCTACGACTTCAGGCTGCGCGTGGATGTCGCTCCGGGCCGGGTGGCGGTGCTGCGGCTGCGGCCCGACAAGGTCGGCACCTTCATATTCGCCTGCGACGTCTTCTGCGGCAGCGGCCACGAGGACATGAGCGGCAGCCTGATCGTCTCGGAGGGCGCCGGCGCGCCGGACCGCGGCTAGGCGTAGGTGACCAGTTTTCCACGTCGATAGAAGCGGCTGCGATGCGATTCAAGCCGATGCGCAGTACGGTTTAGGCCCATGAATTCACTCTGCCGGCCACTTGCGGTCGGACAGCCTACGTGCTCCTGCGGCCGCTTCAGCCTGGGTCCGGCCGCTTACCGCCGCTGCGCCACTGGTCGAGAACGACCCACAGCTGCCCTCCGTAGTCTGGAACCGCATGCCATGAAGCGGCCGATGCCTCTAGGCCAAGATCGCGGCGCCTGCCAGTGGTGATGAGCCTGATGCAATCGGCCAGGCTCAGCGGGTACGGGCCCTGGTCCTACCTGCGCGATGTGCTCGCTCCGTTGCCAACCCACATGAACAGCCGCATCGGCGAGTTGCTGCCGCATCGCTGGCAGCCAGTTCAAGCCTGATCGCCGCTGCGGTGCCACTTCGTACGTCGCCCTGGCCCGACGTCAACGTGGGGTGGCTGGACGCTCACGAGCCCGCATCAGCCGGGCGGGCGGAGCAGCCATACGCTTACCCGCAGCCCCTGTCCTTCGGGCGAGACGCCGAGCTCCAGGCGCCCCCCCAGCAGCGAGACGTAGCGGACGACGATCGCGAGCCCTAGGCCGGTGCCGCTGCCCTGGGCCATGCCGGCGGCTCCCTGCTCCCATCGCGCCAGCACCCGCGCCCGCTGCAAGGCGTCCATGCCGGGGCCGTTATCGGTCACGCTGAGACAGATCTCCGCGCCCTGGACCTCGGCGCTGATCGTCACGCGAGGCACGATACCGCCCTCGGGAGGACGCCCGTAGCGCAAGGCGTTGTCGACCAGGTTCGTGAGCAACCCATCCAGCAGAGCGGGTGTCCCGAGCACCCGCAGCGGCTGCTCGAGGCCTTCCGCACCCAGGTCCACCCCCAGCGCGTCGGCACGCAGCAGCATGCGCACGATGAGGTCGCGGACCACGGCGTCGATCGCGATCGCTTGCAGCGACAGGCCTTCGCCGACCTCGTAGGCCAGGGCGAGCGCAAGCAGCTGGTCGACCAGGTGGCTCGCCCGCTCCTCGCTGGCGGCAATGCGCCGCAACTGCTCCTTCCAGACCGCCGGGTCGCGCTGCGACAGCCCGTACTCGGCGAGCGAACGGATCCCGGCCAAGGGCGTCCTGAGCTGGTGGGCGACGTCACCGGCAAACTCCCGCTGGACCTCGAAGGCGGCCCCGATGCGCGCGAGCAACGCGTTGACCGCGTCGGCGAGGTGCGCGATGTCGCGGGTGCCGGGATTCAGCTGCACGGGCCGGAGATCGTTGGTATCGCGCTGCGCCAGCAGCTGCTCCAGACGGCCCAGGGGCTGCAACTCATCCCGAACCGAGCGCCGCAGCCAGAGTCCGAGCAACAACAGCAGGACGAGCTGGGGGATGACCGCCGCAACGAGCAGCTGCCCGGCCAATGCCGCGCGGCTGCGCTTGGTCTGAGCCACCACGACCGCAAAACGCAGCGGGGCATCGCGGACCAGGGACACCGTGCGCAGGTCCAACCCTCCCAGCCGATGGTCATCGAAGCCGACCGGCGTCGAACCGAAGGATGCCCAGCGCGCAACGTCGCTGCGACCGGCCAGCAGCGACCCGTCGCCGCGCACGATGGCGAAGAGCACGGTCTCGTCGTGGTCGAACAGGACCTGGGACACCTCGCGATCGGACAGGCCGAATCTGGCCTGTCCAGCACGGAAGTCGACGTTGGCGGCCAACGCGAAAGCATCGTCGAGCAGTGACCTGTCGAAGGCCTTGCGCGTGTAGATCGCTGCAACGGCCAGCGCCATTGCGCTGCCGGCCAGCCAGGTGAGCGCCAGTGGCACCATGACGCGCCACAGCAGCCGCCTGCGCAGCGAAGGCAGCGCCAGCGGACGTCGCAGCGGTCGCACGGTCGCCCGATCAGTCGCCATGGTCAGGCTGCGCCTCGAGCAGGTATCCCAGGCCGCGCAAGGTGCGGATGTTGACGCCGGTGCCCTGCAGCTTGCGCCGCAACCGGGAGACGAAGGCTTCGAGGGCGTTGTCCCCGAGGGCATCGTCGAAGTCCGACAGGCGCTCGGACAGGGCGCGCTTGCTCACCACGCGGCCCGGTGGGCTCATCAGCGCCGACAGGACCTCGAACTCGCGCGCCGGCAGCGCCAGCTCAATGCGCCCATCACCGACGTCGATGTGCATGCGCCCCGCGCGCCGGTCGAAGCTGAGGCCACCGACCTCGGTCAGGTCATCGGCCCCCTGAGACCGCCGCACGAGCGCCCGAAGCCGGGCCTCGACTTCGGCAAGTTCGAAAGGCTTGCCCAGGTAGTCGTCGGCGCCCGCGTCCAGCCCGGCGATGCGCTCCTGGGTGCTGTTTCGCGCCGTCAGGATCAGCACCGGCGTGCGGTCTCCCCGCGCTCGGGCTGAGCGCAGGACGCTCAGCCCGCTGGCATCCGGGAGGTTGAGATCGAGCAGGATCGCGTCGAAGGGCTGGACTCGCCAGAGGTGGCGCGCATCGGCAGCCGTGGCCGCGACATCGACGCGGTGACCAGAGTCCTCGAGGCTGCGCTGCATCACCTCGTGCAGCACCGTGTCGTCTTCGACCAGCAGGAAGCGCATCGATGGTCAGCTTGTGGTCAGGACGGACGGGCGATAAAGCCACCATGAGAATACGATACGTCGGCACTGCACGAGTGCCGGAGCGGATTTGAGCGCGTCCCCGCAGGGTCGCATCAGCGCCGTCTTGCTTCATGGCCTGTGCAGCACCTCCGACGAGATGCTGTCCGTGATGAGCGGGCTGCGCCTGGCCGGACACGACGTCATCCCGCTCGCGATTGAAGGCTACTCCTACGACGATGCCCGGCTCGAGCAGCGAGCAACGCCGCATGGCGACTGGCTGGCCGCCGTGGGCCGGGCCGTCCGCCACGAAGCAGGCCGAGGTCGCCGGGTGGTCGTCATCGGGCTGTCGGCCGGTGCGAACCTCGCCCTGGGGGCGCTGACTGACCCGGAGGTGGCGGCACAGGTCGATGGCATGGTGCTGATGTCGACGTCATTGCTGCTGGACGGCTGGGCCGTTCCGCGGTACCAGTTCCTGTTGCCGCTCGCGCTCTACACGCCGCTGGGGCGCTGGTGGCGCTATCGCGAATCTCCACCCTATGGCGTCAAGAACCCGCGGGTCCGCGGTTGGATCGAACGCGAACTCGCCGAACGGAGGGTGTCGCGTGCCGGCGCGGCGACGATCGGCATTGCGCACCTGCGCGAGAACGATCGCCTGAGACGGCTGGTCCACCGCCGCCTGCCGACCTTGTCGTGCAATTCCGCTCTCGTCCTGCACGCGGTGGAGGACGAGATCGCCAGCCCCGCCAACGTGGCGCTGCTCGAGAGCAAGCTCCGCGCCGGGTCGTTGCGCAGTGTGCTGCTGAGCAACAGCTACCACATGATCACGATCGACAACGACCGTCAGCATGTCGTGCGCGAGACCGTCCGCTTCGTCGATGCCGTGGCGCGCCGTGCGACGAGCAACCCCTTCCCTCAGCCCCAGACCGACCGGAACCATGACCCAGTCCACCTTTGAAGCCATTGCCGACGTCCTGCGGACCCAATTCAGCGTCACGAACGACCGCATCTCTCCGCGGACGACGCTGCCGGAGCTTGGGCTGGACTCGCTCGCCCTGATGGAGTTCGTCTTCGCGGTGGAGGATCGCTTCTCGTTGCGGATCCCGGAGGAGCGCCTCGACCCAAGGCAGGCCGGGCTGACGCTGGCGGACGTAGGTGCCGCGCTCGACGAGGCCATGGCGCAGCGCGATCTCGCGACCTTGGTCGGGTGACGGCGATGCGACGCGTCTGCGTCACCGGCATCGGTGTCGTCTCGCCCCTCGGCAACACGCTGCCGGCCTTCGATGCCGCGCTCTTCGCCGGCCGCTCCGCGGTCCGCGAGGTGGCCTTCGATCTGCCTGGCGTCGACCAGGGCAGCGTCGCCATGGGGCGGTCTGACTTCGAGACCGCGCGCGTGCAGGCACCCTCGCGGCTGCCGCTGGACCGGGGCAGCGCCATGGCACTGGCCGCCGCAGACGAGGCGGTGGCCGCTGCACGCCTGGCCTTGGGAAGCGTCGATCCGTTCCGCCTGGGCATCTTCTGGGGCAGCGGCATGGGCGGTGCCTCGACCTTCGATACGACCTGCCGTACGGTCTATGCCGAACGCCGGCGCATCCGACCCACCAGCGTCGTCACCGCGATGCCCAGTGCGCCGGTGGCCGAGCTGGCCTTGCGGTTCGGCGCCCGCGGCGCGGCGATCGGGTTCACGTGCGCTTGCGCATCATCCGCCGTGGCGATCGGCGAGGCGATTCTGGCCCTGCGCAACGGGCGGCTCGACCTGGCCATCGTCGGTGGCAGCGAAGCGCTGCTCTCGCCGGGGGTGATCGGTGCGTGGCGTGCGATGCGCGTGCTGGCGCCGGGGGGCGACGGCGAACGCGCGTGCCGGCCCTTTGCGGCCGATCGAGCCGGATTCGCGCTGGGCGAAGGAGCTGCGGCGTTCGTGATCGAAGCCGAGGACCCTGCAAGATCTCGCGGTGCCAGCGCCTTGGCCTGGCTCAGCGGGTACGCGACCAACTGCGACGCCAGGCACATGACCCAGCCCGATCCCGACGGACAGGCCCACGCGATGCGGGCCGCGCTGCAAGACGCCGGCCTGGACGCCAAGCAGATCGGCCACGTCAATGCGCACGGCACGGCGACCTTGGCCGGCGACGCGGCCGAGGCCGAAGCCTTGCGCCGGGTTTTTGGCGCGGGGCCGCCGGCGACCGCGACCAAGGCGCTGGTGGGCCACCTGTTGGGGGCCGGCGGCGCGCTGGAGCTGGTCGCCGCGCTGTGCGCGCTGAAACGGCAGACCTTGCCGCCGGTGCCCGATGCCGGGGAGCTCGATGCGGCCCTGGGGATCGACCTGGTTCTTGGTGCGCCCCGTCCAGCGCCCGGGCTCCGGCATGTCATGAGCAACTCGTTCGCGTTCGGGGGAACGAACGCCGTCCTGATCGCCTCAGGCGCTAAATAGGTTGCCAATGTTTGGTGTCCTGTGGGACCGACCGCCTCCGCCGCATATCCGCCGCCCGACCCGTCAGGGCGAATGTCATCAGAGGGTCGATCAGGAACCTTGAAGGCTCCCTTCGCGGCGCATGACCCGGGCGGTTCGGCACGGAAGTCGGCTTCGACTTCGTCTGACCGCACCGTGCCATCTGCCGTCTCTGGCGGTCGACCGCTCCAAGAACTCTCTCAACAAGCCGAGGTAGCGGATTTCTATTCGCCCGGCAGATGTTCGCCGCGCATGCCGCGCCACAGCGCAAGGTCGTAGGCGATCTTCAGGACGCCGCAGGCCACGAGCGGCAGAGAAGCAAATCCTGCGGCGAACAAGGCACCACTGATCGTCGGACTCAAGGCCGCCGCCAGACTTCTTGGCACGGCCGTGAAACTGGCCGCCGCCGGCCTCTCCGCAGGCGTCACGACAGCCATGACATAAGCAGTGCGGGTTGGCACGTCCATCTGCGACAGGGCGCTGCGCACGAACAGCAGCGCCAGCGCGACGTGTAGGTTCGGCGCCAACGCAGCCAGCACGAGGCAGATGTTCGCAGGGATATGCGTGAACACCATCGTGTTCAGCAAGCCGATGCGCCGCGCCACACGCGGCGCGGCCAGTTGGGACGCTGCGCTCAGCAACCCGGCCCAGAAGAAGAACGCACCAGCCTGCCCGAGCGACAACCCGAAGCGCTGCAGCAGCCACAGCGCCATCAACGAGTTCACAACCAGCCCGCCCGCGAAGGCGTCGACACTGAACAGCGCAGCGAGCCGCACGACGATTCGACGTGACGGGCCGAGCGCCGCCGCCGCTGGATTCGGCTCGTTCACAGCCTTGGTCCCGACCGGCCGGCGGTAGAGCCACCAGATGAGAAGGCCGATGACGCCGTAGAGCAAGAACATGGCGCGCAGCGTGACGATTTGCGCCACGCCGCTGCGACTCGCCAGCCAATCCGGCAAGCCCGCAGCCAGCGCACCGACTGCAGCGCACAAGGCACCCACGACGCTGTACCGCGCAAACAAGGCGGTTCGCGCATGTCCGCTGGCCGCACTGGCAAGGCGCGCGTGCTCCAGCGGCAAGAACACGCTCACGTCCCCCGAGCTCGGATTGAGCGTGCCGGCGAAGGCCACCAGCAGCAGGGGCCAGAACGTCGAGAGCCCCGCAAACCCCAAACCCGTGCCCGCCATCAGTAGCGCGGCAGCTCGCAACAGACGCCCCGATGCAAACCGGTGTCCCCAGGCACCGACGGCCACCGTCGCCAATGCCGAGCCCAGCATGGTCATCGTCGCGATGACACCGACTTCCAGCGTGCCCAAGCCGACCGACAGCAGGTACGCCGGCAGCAACACCGCCATGTAGCCGTCGGCAAGCGCGCGCAGCGCCCTGGCGGCCACCAAGGGCAGCGCGCTTGGGTCCACCTCCGACGGCAGTAGCAATCGGGCGATGGGGCCGCGCTTCGATGCACGAGTCAGTCCGTCGGTCATGCATCGGCCCCGGTTGCCGCGAGGCCCGTGACCATGCAGGCGAATACCATCCCCGCCTGAAGCGCGCGTTCGAACAGACAGGTGACGCATGCAATTCGCGCTACATGAAGTTCCGCAAGAAGTAGCAGTTGTCCGGACCCGCCCCTGGGCTGGATTCCGGGCGCGTGCAAGCCTCCGGCAGGCTCTGACCTCGCCGCTGCGGCAATCACCGGGGACTGTTGCTTGATCTGCGTCTCGGCTGTTGGCGACTCAATGCCGATGGGCATGATGATCATCCGGCACGTGCGGGTGCGAGTGGCGCAGAGGTTCATGGCGGTGGACATGGCTGTGCAGTCCCGCCGGCATCAGAGTGTGGACGTGGGCGTGGTGGTCGTCATCGTGACTGTGGGCATGTTCGTGTTCCAGCGGCTCGTGTGCGTGCCCGTGCGCGTGACGCTCGGCCAAATGAAGCATGATCCCGGCCGCCATCAGAGCAGCACCAGCCAGCATCCAGACACTGCCACTGCGCTCCCCCAGCCCGAAAGCGAGTGCGGCTCCGACGAAGGGCGCGAACGCGAATACCGACCCCGTGCGCGCTGCGCCGAAAGCGCGCTGTGCGAGCAGGTAGAAACGAAGGCTCAGTCCATAGCCGCTCGCGCCGACCGCGAGCAAAGCCAGGGCCTGCCAGAGTGCCGGCAAGGGTTCGCCGAAGAGGAACGCCAGCAGCGTCGTCGCGACAGCGCCCAGTGCACCCTTGAACATCACGACTTGGCCCGGGTCGCGCGCGGCGACTGCGCGGGACAAGGTGTTGTCGACACCCCAGGCGGCCGTCGCCAGCGTCACGGCCAACAACCCAAGCATCGGTGTTGCACCCGACTCCGCGCGGTCGAGCACAAGCGCCATGGCGCCGAGCGTCAGCAACGTCATGGCAAGCATGACTCGCCGGTCGAGCGCCTCGTGGTACCAGAGGCGCGCCAACACGGCAGTGAAGACTGCTTCCAGGGTCAGCATCAGCGAAGCGCCCGCACCACTGGTGTGTTGCAGCCCCCAGGCGAGTGCCACAGGGCCGATAACCGCGCCAAACAGCGCCATCAGCGCGAGCTGCCGGGTGTCGCCGGCGCGCACGCGAGCCTCGCGGTCGACCGGGCGGCGCAGCAGCGCGCCGACCAGGGCGGCCCCGGCGTAGAGCAAGGCCGCCGTCGAGAAGCTGCCGATGCCCACACCGAATCTCTGGACGAGGGGCGTGCTGGCGCCGAACAGGACGGCCGCCAGCAGGGCGATCAGGCCGCCGCGCAGGGCAGGCAGGTGGAGTAACGGCGGGATCATTGCCCGCGATTGTTGAAGATCGGCTCGGCTACGCCTTGGGCGAGCAATGTCGCCGTCTCCCTTCGCGGGATGGCCTCTATCGTCTTCGGGCCAAGCGCGGTTCGTTGGCGGCACGTTGAGTCCACTGCTTCTTGGGCAACCTGATCCGGATAGGCTGGTCAAAGGCGGCTTTGGGTCCGCGAGTTTGGCGAGACGAAGGTCGGCTCAGGGTCGAGGCTGTGTGAAAACTCGGGCTTCGCGTTGTCGCGCGCAGAGTCGACCTTTCAGATCGGCCCAGGATCGACGATCGGCATCGCGGGAGGGGTTCGATGACCCCGGAAATTTCGCGTCGACCGAGTTTTCACACAACCTCGGTCGTCAGCGGATGCCGACCCGTCGACTCCGATCGGCAGCAATCAGCTCGACGGTGACGTTCCGCCGACAATGCGCGAGCAGTCCGTCGCGCCGAAGGCGGCCGGCCAACCGAGGATCCATCGACATGGCCGTATCCGTCTTCGACCTCTTCAGGATCGGCATCGGCCCCAGCAGCAGCCACACCGTGGGCCCGATGCGCGCGGCGCGGCTGTTCGGGCTGCGGCTGGCGCATGACGGCCTGCTGCCGCGCGCGACGCGCGTGCAGTCGCAGCTCTACGGCTCGCTGGGTGCCACCGGCAAGGGCCACGGCAGCGACAAGGCCGTGATGCTCGGGCTGTCCGGGCACGAGCCGGACACGGTAGATGTCGACCGCGTCCCGCAGCTGCTGGCCCGGATGCGCGCGCAGGGGCGGCTGGCGCTGCTCGGGCAGCGCGAGATCGCGTTTGCCGAGAAGGACGACCTCAAGTTCCACCGCCGCGAGACCTTGCCTTTCCACGCCAACGGCATGCGCTTCGTCGCCAAGCGCCTGATCGAGTACGGCTTCCACGCGCCGGCGCTGAGCTTTCCGGTGCCCGGCACGCTGATGATCGAGCCCACCGAGAGCGAGCCGCTCGTCGAGCTCGACCGCTTCATCGCCGCGATGATCGCGATCCGCGCCGAGATTGCGCAGGTCGAGAGCGGCGCCTGGCCCAGGGACGACAACCCGCTCAAGCATGCACCGCACACCGCGCACGCGCTGACCGGGGCCGAATGGCCGCATCCCTACAGCCGCGAGCAGGCGGCCTATCCGCTGCCCGCGCTGCGACGGCAGAAGTACTGGTCGCCGGTGGCCGGGTCGACAACGTTTATGGCGACCGGCACTTGTTCTGCAGCTGCGTGCCGGTGAGCGGCGACGCTGGCTGATCGATCGGCGCTCAGGCCGGCAGCGGAACGGCGGCCGGCGCCAGCCAGCGGGCGGCAAAGCTGTCCGCCGACAAGGCCGGCGACCAGTGGAAGCCCTGGCCCTCGTTGCAGCCGAGATCGCGCAGCAGCGCCAGCGTCGCGGCATCCTCGACGCCCTCGGCGATCGTCGTCAGCCCGAGCCGGGTCGCCATCTGGACGATCGCGCCGACGATGGCCTGGTCCTGCAGATCCTGGGTCAGCCGGCGCACGAACGACTGGTCGATCTTCAGCCGCCCGACCTCGAATCGCTTCAGGTAGGCGAGGTTCGAATAGCCGGTGCCGAAATCGTCGATCGCGAATCCGATGCCCATCGTGCGCAGCCTCTCGAGCGCGCCGCGCAGGTCGCGCGAGTCCTCGAGCAGCATCGACTCGGTGAGCTCGACTTCGAGCCGCTCCGGCGGCAACGCACAGGATTCGAGCGCATTGAGCAGCACATGCTCGATGTCGCCGCGGCGGAACTGCACCGGCGACAGGTTCACCGAGACGCGCAGGGCGGCGCCGAACCGCCGGTCCCAGGCCGCCGCCTGGTGGCAGGCCTCGCGCACGACCCAGGCACCGAGCTCGACGATGAAGCCCGAGCGCTCGGCCACCGGCACGAAGCGCGCCGGCGGCACGACGCCCAGCGTCGGGTGGCGCCAGCGCAGCAGCGCCTCGGCGCCGATCAGGTGGCCCGTTCCGAGGTCGAACTGGGGCTGGTAGTGAACCTGGAATTCGCCGCGCGCCAGGCCAGCCCGCATGCCCGCCAGCAACTCGCAGTGCTCCATCACGCCGGTGTTCATCTGCTTGTCGAAGAAGCGGAAGGTGTTGCCGCCGGCGTCCTTGGCCTGATACATCGCGATGTCGACGCTCTTGAGCATGTCGCCGAAGCGCGTGGCGTCGCCGGGGCACAGGGCGATGCCGATCGACGCCGAATTCGACACCTCGGCGCCGTGAACCTCGAACGGCATCGCCAGGCCTTCCAGGGCCCGCGTCGCGAAGGCAGCCACCGCGTCGGCATCGTCGGCGTCGGTGAGCAGGACCAGGAACTCGTCGCCACCCAGGCGGCAGACGGTGTCGCCCTCGCGCACGAGCGCGGCCAGCCGCGCGCCGGCCTGGCGCAGCAACTCGTCGCCGGCGGCGTGGCCCCTGGTTTCGTTCAGGGCCTTGAAGTGGTCGAGATCGAAGTACAGCGCGGCGCAACGCCGGCCCTGCCGCGACGCCCGTGCCAGCGCCTGCTCGAAGCGGTCGCGCGCGAGCAGCCGGTTGGGCAAGCCGGTCAGCGCATCGTGGCTGGCGACGCGCTCGATCTCGAGCTGCGACTGCAGCACGCGCAGAACCTCCAGCTCGAGCGCGCGCATCGCACGCTGCCGGTCGCTGGTGACGAGGCGGACGCTGTAGGCCGTGACCACGAGGATCACCACCAGGTTGACGATCGTGCCGTAGTCCTCCGGCACCGGCGCGCCGTTGCGCCAGCCGTGCACGTCGGCGGTCACGAGGGCGCCGATGGCCAGGACCATCGCCGCCAGCAGCGTGAGCAGCAGCCGGCGCGTGCCCAACATGCCGGCGAAGATCAGGATCGCCGGAAAGGCCAGGATCGCCTCGCCGTGCGCGCCGCGGTTCAGCCAGGCCAGGCTGGCCGCCATCACCGTCAGCGTCGTCAGCAGCAGCGTGAGGCCCTGCCCGAACCGGCCGCGGCGCACCAGGCGCAGCGCGACGGCGAGCAGCGCCCCCGCGAGCCCGATCAACGCGGCATTGGCGCCCATGCCGCGCGCCAGGCTGGCCGCACCGCAGACCGCCAGACCGGCCAGGGCGGTGACGATCACCTGCTGCAGCCGGAGCTCGGGCCGCGGCAGCGACGCGGCAGCCGGAATCACCGCGTCCGGCAGGTCGGCGGCGGCGCTCAAGGTGTCTGCAGGCGGAACACCGCCACCGAATCGGTCAGCCGGGTCGCCTGCTGGCGCAGGCTCTCGGCGGCTGCCGCGCTCTCCTCGACGAGGGCGGCGTTCTGCTGCGTCACCCGGTCGAGCTCGCTGACGGCGCCGCCGATCTGGCCTATGCCTTCGGTCTGCTCGGCGCAGGCGTGGCTGATCTCGCCCATCAACTGGTTCACCTGCTGCACGCGCGCGACGATGTCGTCGATCGCGCGGCCGGCATCACCGACCTGGCGCGAGCCGGTTTCGACCTTCTCGACCGACGCCGCGATCAAGGTCCGGATCTCCTTGGCCGCCTCGCCGCTGCGCTGCGCCAGGCTGCGCACCTCGCTGGCCACGACGGCGAAGCCGCGGCCCTGCTCGCCCGCACGCGCGGCCTCGACGGCGGCGTTCAGCGCCAGGATGTTGGTCTGGAACGCGATCGAGTCGATCACGCTCACGATCTCGCCGATGCGCCCGGAGCTGGCGGCGATCTCGCCCATCGTCGCGACGACGCTGCCGACGACGGCGCTGCCGTTGACGGCGGCAGCGGACGCCTCGTCAGCGATCCGCGCCGCGCTGCGCGCGCTGTCGGCGTTGGCGCGCACGGTGCCGCCCATCTGCTCCATCGACGCCGCGGTCTGCTGCAGGCTCGACGCCTGGGACTCGGTGCGGTGGCTGAGGTCGGCATTGCCGGTCGCGATCTGCGACGAGCCGGTCGCAATCGACTCGGCGGCCCCACGCATCTCGCCGACGATCGTCGTCAGGTTCTCGTTCATCCGCGCGAGGGCCACCATCAGCTGCCCCGTCTCGTCCCGGCCCCCGGGCTCGATGCGCGAGCCGAGGTCGCCGGCGGCCACTTTCTCGGCGAGCTCGACGGCGCGCCGGATCGGCCGCGTGATCGTTCGCGCCACGACCCAGCCCGCACCCGCGGCGAGCGCGACGGCCAGCGCCGCCAGCCCGGACTGCAGCCAGCCGGTGCGTGCGCGCACGGCAGCCAGCGTCGGCAGCACCTGCTGGGCGCGTGCGAGGGCGCGTTGGCTGAGCTGTTCGCTGGCTGCCTCCATCGCGTGGATATGGGACTTCGACTTCGTCATCTCGCGGTTCGCATCCTGCGTGTTCGTGATCTGCCCGGCCTCGATCTGCGCCATCGTCGACGCGAATCCGTCGGCGTAGCCCTTCAGGTTGCCGCGCATCGTCGCCAGTTCGGCGCGGTCCTCGTCCTGCAGGGGCATCGCCTCGGCGGCGGCCAGCGCCTGTTCCAGCGCCGCATGCGCTTGCGCCCATTCGTGCTGATAGCCCGCGCGCGTCTGCGGAGCCGCCAGGTTGATGAAGGCGTCCTTCTCGAAGCGCCGGTGCTGCAGCACCAGCGACTTGATGGCAGCGGCGCGATAAGCCAGCTTCACGTCATTCGACAGCGCGTCGCGCACGATCGCGAACAGGGTGCTCTGGCCCCAGATGCCGGCGGCGGCCACGCCGACCAGCAGGGCGACGAGGAGGCCGAGCACGAGGCCGAGCCGGGCACCGATCTTGAATCGTTCGAGGAATCGCATGGGGTTCTCCACGGCCGCCCGGCGGGCGGCCCATCACCACCGTATCGGCAGGCACGGACGCGACTGTATATCAAACAAAACACATAAATCAATCAAATTGTACTGCATTGATCACGAACCCTCCCGACCCGGGCCCGGCGCCCGCCCCCACTGGCGTGGTGGCGAGGAGACTCACGGGGGCAACGCTCGGGCATGATGGGCGGTCCACCGCCAGCGAGGTTGAATCGCATGCCCGGATCCGCAGACGCGAGCCCCGAACCGAGCGCCTCCGGCGCGAGCAGGCCACCACCCCTCGAACAGACGGCCTCGCAGCTGGCGCTGGTGCAGGACGCGATGGGCATCGTGACCTGGATCTGGGATGTCGTCAGCGACCGCGCCGATTGGTACGGCGACCTGTCGCCGCTGCTCGGTCTGCCGCGTGGGACTTTCACCGGCCGCTTCCCGGACTTTCTCGAGCGCATGCATCCCGAGGACGCGAACGCTTCGCGGGAGCGCTTCGTCGCCTGCCTGAGGGGTCGCCTGCCGGTCTACCGCGCCGAGGAGCGCGTGGTCTGGCCGGACGGCTCGGTGCACTGGATCGAGACCCACGGCCGGGCCACGCTGGGCGCCGACGGCCGGGTGCGCCGGATGGCGGGCGTGGTGCACGACATCACCGAGCGACGCGCTGCCGTGCAGGCGCTCGAGGCCAGCGAGGCCCGGTTCCGGCACCTGATCGAGGACGCCCCGGTCGCGATCGCGATCGTGCGCGGCGAGCACATGAGCTACGCGAACGCCAGCTTCGCCCGCTTGTTCGGCTACCCCGATCCAGCAGGGATCGTCGGCCGGCCGATACTCGATCACATCGCGCCGCAGGAGCACGCCGCCTTCGCGGAACGCGGCCGCCGGCGTGGACGCGGCGAGCCGGTGCCCCAGAGCTACGAGCTGGCAGTGCGGCGCGTCGACGGCGGCGAGTTCACCTGCTTCGTCTCGGTCACCCGGCTCCTGTTCGCCGACGGCCCGGCGACGCTCGCGCTGCTGCAGGACGTGACCGACCGTGTGCATGCCGTGCAGGCACTGCGACAGGAGCGGGACCGGGCGCAGCGCTACCTGCAGGTCGCCGCCGCCCTGCTCGTCGCGATCGACGCCGAGGGGCGGGTGACGATGCTCAACCGCAAGGGCCACCAGGTGCTCGGCTACGCCGACGGTGAACTGGACGGGCGCGACTGGTTCCGCACCGTCCGGCCGCCGGAGCACCAAGAGGCCGCGGTGGCGCGCTACCGTGCCGTGATCGCCGGCGCGCTGCCGTACGAGGAAGCGCGCGAGAACGAGGTCGTCACCAAGCAGGGCGAGCGGCGCCGCATCCGCTGGCGCAACTCGCTGATCCACGACGAGACCGGTCGCATCTGCGGCGCCCTCAGCTCGGGCGAGGACGTCACCGAGCGGCACCGCGCCGAGGCGGCGCTGCAGGCGCTCAACGCGAGCCTCGAGCAGCGCGTCGAGGAACGCACCGCCGAACTCGCGCGAATCAACGCCGCGCTGGCCGAGGCGCGTGACGTGGCCGAGTCGGCGATGCAGGCGAAGGCGCGCTTCCTCGCCAACATGAGCCACGAGATCCGCACGCCGATGAACGCGATCATCGGCATGAGCGACCTCGCGCTGCGCTTGCCCGACGTACCGGCCAAGGTCGGCGGCTACCTGGGCAATATCCAGCGCGCGGCCGGCTCGCTGCTCGAGCTCATCAACGAGATCCTGGATTTCTCGAAGATCGAGGCCGGCCATCTCGAGATCGAGCAGGGCGAGTTCGACCTCGAGGACGTGCTCGAGCGCGTAACCGCGCTGGTCGGGCTGAAGGCGACCGAGAAGGGACTCGACTTCCTGATCGGCACCGCGCCCGACGTCCCGCGCCGCCTCGTCGGCGACCCGCTGCGTATCGGCCAGGTGTTGCTGAACCTGTGCGGCAACGCGGTCAAGTTCACCGACAGCGGCGAGATCGTCGTCGTCACCGTGAAGGTCGAGCAGGCGGGGCCGCGGCAGGCGGTGCTGCGCTTCTCGGTGCGCGACACCGGCATCGGTATCGATCCGTCGAAGATCGAGCGCCTGTTCCGCCCCTTCGACCAGCTCGATGCCTCGACGACGCGGCGCCACGGTGGCACCGGGCTCGGCCTGGCGATCTCCAGGCAGCTCGTTGATCGCATGGGCGGCAGCATCGGGGTGCGCAGCGAGCCAGGCCGGGGCAGCGACTTCTTCTTCCACCTGCCGCTGGGCCTTGTCGACGACGGGCCAGCGGCCCGCCCGCAGGCGACGGACCCGCCGTCGCGCGGCCGGGTGCTGGTGGTCGACGACAGCGCCGCCGCGCGCGAGATCTTCGCCGACCTGCTCGACGGCCTGGGCTACCGCCATGCGAGCGCTTCCTCGGCCGCTGCAGCGCTGGCCGAGTTGCGCCGCGCGAGCGTCGACGACCGCTACGACAGCGTGCTGATCGACTGGAGGATGCCCGGGGTCGACGGCTTCGAACTGGCGGCCAGGATCCGCGCCGACGCCGCTCTCGCACCGCCGCCGCGCCTCGTGCTCGTGACCGCCTATGGGGCGGATGCGCTGGCCCAGCGTGCGCGCCGCGAGGGCTTCGAGGCCTGGCTGGCGAAGCCGGTCGGGGCACCGGCGCTGCTCGCCGCGCTCGGTGCGGCAGACCGGCCGGCAGCGGCTGCGGCAGCGCCGACGGCCCCGCGCCCGGCGGCACACGATCCGATGGCCACGCTGCGCGGGCGGCGCCTGTTGCTCGTGGAGGACAACGACCTCAACCGCATCGTCGCCACCGACTTGCTGGGCGGCGTCGCCGGTGCCATCGTCGATTGCGCCGAGAACGGCGCCGAGGCGCTCGAGCGCCTGGCCCATGAGCGCTACGACCTCGTGCTGATGGACCTGCAGATGCCGGTGATGGACGGCTTCGAGGCGACGACGCGGCTGCGTCGAGAACCGGCGCTCGAGCGGCTGCCGGTGATCGCGATGACGGCCTACGCGATGGCGCAGGATCGCGACCGCTGCCTCGCGGTCGGGATGGACGACTTCGTCTCCAAGCCGTTCGACCCGCGCAACCTGTTCGCCGTCGTCGCGCGCGCCCTGCGGCACGCCGATGTCCCCGCAGCGGCCGCAGTCGACGAACCGCTGCCCGCGCCGCAGACCTCGGCTGTCTCGATGGAGCTCGGACTCGCGCGATGCCTGGGCCGGCGCGAGCTCTACGCGACGATCGTGCAGCGCTTCCGCGAGACGCGGGCCGACGACGCCGGCCGGATGCAACTCGCGCTCGAAGCCGGGCGCGCCGACGAGGTGGCCCAGGTCGCGCATGCGGTGGTCTCGACGGCAGGCACGATAGGCGCCGAAGCGCTGTCGAACGCGGCACGCGAGCTGCAACTGGCGATCGACATGGGCGAATCGTCGCGCTGGCCGGCGCTCATGGGCAACTTCGCGCGCCACCACGCCCAGGTGCTGGCCGAGCTCCGCGGCCAGGCCGCCGCGGCATCGAGGGCGGCCGCTTAAACTGCCGGTCGTGTCCTCAGAGCCAAAGACCGGGCGTCCTGCCTCCTACTCCACTGCCGACGTCGCCGAGCGTCTCGGCGTTTCGGTCCCGACGGTCCAGCGCTGGGTCGATGCCGGTCACCTGAAGGCCTGGAAGACCCCAGGCGGGCACCGGCGCATCGAAACCGAGAGCGCCGAGCGCCTGTTTCATTCCCAGCTCGCGGGCGCCGGGGTGCCGGCCGACGAGCCGGCAGTCCGGCCGACCGTGATCGTGGTCGATGACAACGCGGACGACCGCGACCTGCTCGCCGCCATCGTGAAGACGGCCTTGCCCGACGCCGACGTGGCGCTGTACGAGAACGGCATCCAGGCCCTGGTGGCGATCGGCCAGCAGCCGCCGACGGTCCTCATCACCGACATCGTGATGCCGTACATGGACGGCCTGGAGATGCTGCGCCAGCTCGCCGACCGGTGCATCGTGCGGCCGGCGCTGATCGTCGCCGTGTCGGCCGACTGCGACGCCCAGGGACGCTCGCGGCACAGCCTGCCCGAAGGCGTCCGCTTCGTCGCCAAGCCGATCGACCCCGACCCGCTCGTCGAGATGCTGCGCACCGGGGCGCGCTGAACCGCGCCCGCTCGCCAACGGCTTGCGGGTGTCCGCGAGCGCCAGCCCGCGCGCAGGAGGATCCATCGCCATGGCCGTATCCGTCTTCGACCTCTTCAGGATCGGCATCGGCCCCAGCAGCAGCCACACCGTGGGCCCGATGCGCGCGGCGCGGCTGTTCGGGCTGCGGCTGGCGCTTGACGGCCTGCTGCCGCGCACGACGCGCGTGCAGTCGCAGCTCTACGGCTCGCTGGGTGCCACCGGCAAGGGCCACGGCAGCGACAAGGCGGTGATGCTCGGGCTGGTTTGCCGAGCCCGACGACCTCAGGTTCCACCGCCGCGAGACCTTGCCTTTCCACGCCAACGGCATGCGCTTCGTCGCCTTCGACGCGGCGGGCACCGAACTCGCCAACCGGGTCTACTACTCGGTCGGCGGCGGCTTCGTGGTCAGCGACGAGGTCGCCGCCGACGGCAGCAGGCACAAGGCGATCGCGCCCGACACGGCGGCGCTGGCGCACCCCCTTTTCGCAGCGGCGCGGAGCTGCTGCAGCGCACGCGCGAGATCGGCGGCCCGATCGCCGAGGTCATGCGCCGCAACGAACGCCACTGGCGCAGCGATGCCGAGATCGACGCCGGCCTGCTGAAGATCTGGCGCGTGATGCAGGACTGCGTGGAGCGCGGCTGCGCCACCGAGGGCATCCTGCCCGGCGGCTTCAAGGTCAGGCGCCGCGCTGCGGCCTTGCGAAGCGCACTGACTGCGCAGCCGGAGCAGGCGCTGCGCGGCGACGGCAGCCATTTCGTGAGCCTGGACCAGGTCATCAAGACGATGCGCGAGACCGGCGCCGACATGATGACCAAGTACAAGGAAACGGCGCGCGGCGGACTGGCGGTGAACATCGTCGAGTGCTAGCCACGCCGGCTCAAGCCCGACGCCGGGAGGCCGATATCGCGTCAAGGGCGGCGGCGAATGCACTGCGCCGCGCCCGACAGCGCCTGCGTGCCGATGCCCGAACCCACTCCGTCCAACCCGCGATCGTCGATCTTCGCCGAGCCGCTGCCGGCCCGTCTGCCGCAGCGCCTGCGGCGGCGGCTGGCGGCTTTCGGCATCGTCGGTGCACTGATGGTGGCGCTGCCGCTGGTGCAGGTGCTGCGCTTCCAGAACGCGGCCGAGAGCAGCTTGCTGGCCGAGCAAGCGGCGCTCGACCCGGCGGCGCGGGCCGTCGACGTCGAGCGCGGCCTCGTCGTCCACCGCGATCTGGCGAGCAAGGTGCTGCGCGGGCAGCTCGCATTCGAGCCCGAGCGCCGGCAGCGCCAGGCCGAGGTCGATCTGCGACTGACCGCGATGGCCGGTGCGCTGGCCGCAGGTGCCTGGGTGCGCGCGATCGGTGAATCCGACGCGCTGCGCCAGGACTGGACGGCCCTCGCGCGCGAGGTGCAGTCGCGCACCATCGTCGCGGCCGAAAGCGACCACGCCCACCGCCTGCTGCTGGAGCAGTGCCTGCAGGTGATCGACCTCGTCGGCGGCGACGCGTCGGCCGAGTCCCGGCGCGAACGCGATGCGACCGAGCCGGCGCTGGCGCTGGCCCATGCGCTGCCGCGGCTGGCGTCGCGGTTCGCGGCCATCGCCGCTGCGGCAGCCGACCCCGGCGACCATGACGCCGCAGCGCAGCGGCTCGAGTGGCTGGCGGCCGAAGCGCAGCTGGCGCGCAGCCTGGGCGGACTCGATCGCGGGGCGCGGTCGACGGCAGCGCAGCGCCGCCTGGCACAGGCCGGCGCGGCGACCGGCGCCACCGCCGACCGCTTCTTCGCCCTGCTGCGCGCCGGCCCGGCCAGCGCCGATCAGGCGTCGGCCGCGGGCCAAGCCGCGCTGCAGGCCCAATTCAGGCTCTTCGGGCTGGCCCAGGACGAGCTGCGATCGGCGCAGGATGCGCGCCTCGCCGGCCTCCGCCGCCAGCGCCTGGCGCTGCTCTGCGCGCTGCTGGTCCTGGGCCTCGCAGCGCTGTTCCTGGCCGCGCGGCTGCTGCGCGGGCTGCGGACGCCTGGCGCTGCGGCCGACGTCAGGGCCGATGCGACTGCGCAGCGCGCCGACGGCGAAGTCGCGGGCCGCCTGCTGCAACGCCTGCGCGCCGGCGACCAGCAGCCCCAAGGCGCGATGCGCAAGTCGCCGCAGGACGAAGCTCAGCCGACGCTGCCGAGCTCACTCTGAGCGGCGGGGAAAGAAGGGCCGGCGCGGATTCAGCTGCGGTCGTAATACAGCCCCGCGCACAGCGCCGCACCCACCGCGTACATCAGCCAGGTGCTGGAGACGGCGTAGGGATAGACCATCAGCACCACGCCCAGCCACAGCGTGACCGGGCGCTCCTGCTTGCGGCCGATGCGAAACGCACCCAGGCCGACGAGGCCGAAGACGAAGGCGCCGAAGAGATAGGCGGGGCTGGGCAGTTGCAGCCCCATCGACTGCAGGGCAGACAGGCTGTCCATCGGGGCGGGGTCAGGCGAAGGCATCCACGCGCGCGATGCTACCCGCCCCGGTCGCGGCCGACGCTGCAACGGCCGACTTCATCAACTGAAACAGTCTTTGCAGCGACTCAGGCGGTCAGCGTCATCAGGATGTCGGCGTACCAGGCGCAGTTCAGGCCCAGCGACTCGTCGACGCGCTGGTCGCGGCTGCCCATGTCCATGCGCGCCGAATGCACGCCCAGCAGCTTCCACGGCAGCGCCGGGTCGCCATGCGGGTCGCGCATGACCACCGGCGCGCCGCTGGTGCCGCGATGGGTGCGCGCGTCGGTGAGGAAGTAGCCCAGGCCCTGGAAGCGCAGCCCGAACGACGACGCGATCACTGCCTGGCGCACCACCGGCAGGTGGTGCAGCGCGTCGTGGAAGCCGAGCGGAAAACCGACGATCAGCAGCGAACTGCCGACCTCCACCTCGCCCAGCGAATCCTGCAGGTGCGCCGGCGTGAAGCAGCGCAGCGCCACCGTGGCCGGCAGCGCGGCACGCTCGAGCTCGATCACCGCGACGTCGATCTCGCCGCCGCTGTCCTTGCCCTGGCGCCACACGCTCTTGCCGTCGCGGTACAGCAGCACCGACAGGCCGATCGAGCGCGTGAGGTTGTCGGCGTCGGTGTGCAGCTCGATCTCCAGCCGATCGGGAAAATGCTTGCTCGGCTCGTCGATCACCACGTGCCGGCTGGTGACCAGGAACAGCCGCTCGCCGCGCGCGAAGAAGAAGCCGCTGGCCCCGGTGAGCGGGCGCTGGCCGTCGAAGGTGGACACGCGGGCGGTGGTCAGCAGCAGCGGCTCGATCATGGCAATCCTCGGGTCGATGGTCTCGTGCTGCCAGGGGCGGAAGCAAGGGCCGCGCCACCGAAGGTCGCGGCCGTCCGTGCCGATTCTGGCAGGCGTGGCTGCCGCCGGCCCGGCAAGAAGATCCGGCGCAGGCGGAAGCGAGAGCCCGGGCAAGTCCCGATGCCCCGCGCCGCGGGCGCAATCCAGCATCGGCTGCAACCCGCCTGCACCTGTGTGCTTGGAGCCAAGATGCCCGCCAGCTTCCTCGACGACCCGCGCATGCTCGCGCCACGACGCACCACTCGCACCGAGCTGGGCGGCGGCGTCTTCGTGCTGCGCTCGCCCGAGCCGCTGGCGCCCTACGCCCGCTGCGTGGGCGAATGGCTGGAGCGCTGGGCACGCGAGACGCCCGATGCGCCCGCGGTGGCCGAGCCCGACGCCGGCGGCGGCTGGCGGCGCCTGAACTGGGGCGCCCTGCGCCAGCGCGTGGGCGGCGTGGCGCAAGGCCTGCTGGATCTGAAGCTGGCGCCGGGCAAGCCGGTCGTCGTGCTGTCGGACAACGCGCTCGACCACCTCGTGCTGATGCTGGCCGCGATGCACGTCGGCCGCGCGGCCTGCACCGTCTCCAGCGGCTACTGCCGGCTGGCGCAGGACGACTACAGCCGCATCCACGGCATCCTGCGCGCGCTCGACCCGGCGCTGGTCTATGCGTCGGGCGCCGCGATCTACGCGCCGGCGCTGGCCGAGGCCGGCATCGACGCCCCCCCGGTGTTCAGCGAAGGCGCGGCAGGCGTCCCCGGCGCGATCGCCTTCGAGCAACTCGCCGCCACGCGCGAGACGCCGGCGGTGATGGCCGCCTTCGCCGCCCTCACGCCCGACACCCACGCCAAGTACCTGCTGACCTCGGGCTCGACCGGCCAGCCCAAGGTCGTGGTCAACACCCACCGCATGCTGTGCGCCAACCAGCAGATGCTGGCGCAGACGCTGCGTTTCCTGGACCGGGAGAAGCCGGTGCTGCTCGACTGGCTGCCCTGGAGCCACACCTTCGGCGGCAACCACAACCTGAACCTCGTGCTGCGCACCGGTGGCACCCTTTTCATCGACGACGGCCGGCCCTTGCCCGGCGCCATCGACAGGACCATCGCCCACCTGCGCGAAGTGCAGCCGACGCTGTACTTCAACGTGCCGCGCGGCTACGAGATGATGCTGCCCGCGCTGGAACACGACGAGGCGCTGGCGCGCAGTTTCTTCGAGCGCCTGCGCATGCTGTTCTATGCCGGCGCCGGAATGCCGCCTTCGACCTGGCAGCGCCTGGAGGCGGTGGCCGCGCGGGTTCGCGACGAGCCCTTGTGGATGACGACCTCGTGGGGCAGCACCGAGACCGCGCCGGCGGTGACCTTCGCCCATTGGCGGCTGGCGCGGCCGGGCGTGATCGGCCTGCCGATGCCCGGGGTGGCGCTGAAATTCGTGCCCAACGGCGGCAAGCTCGAGATGCGCGTCAAGGGCGACAACGTCTTCCCCGGCTACCGCGACAACGAAGCGGCCACCCGCGAAGCGTTCGACGACGACGGCTACTACCGCATCGGCGACGCCGGGCAGCTGGTCGACGCAGCCGATCCGCTGCAGGGCGTGGTCTTCGACGGCCGCGTGGCCGAGGACTTCAAGCTCACCAGCGGCACCTGGGTCAGCGTCGGCACGCTGCGCATCAAGGTTGTCTCGGCGCTGGCGCCCTACGCGCAGGACGTGGTCATCACCGGCCACGACCGCAGCGAGATCGGCGCCCTGGTCTTTCTCACCGAAGCCGGCCGCGCCCTGCCCTTCGAGCAGATGGCCGGTTACCTGCGCGAGGGCCTGCGCGCGCTGAAGGACGAAGGCGCGGGATCGTCGCAGACGCCGACGCGCGCACTGCTGCTGCCCGACGCGCCGAATGCTGCCACCGGCGAGATCACCGACAAGGGCTACGTCAACCAGCGGCTGGTGCTGGCGCGGCGGGCGGCCGAGGTCGAGGCGCTGTACGCCGTCCCGCCCGATGCCCGCGTGATCCGGCCCTGAGTCGCGATGCACCTGGTCGGCTCGCCGGGATCGGCACGCTCGCGGGCGCTCGAGATCTTCGCCGTCTTCCTCAAGCTCGGGCTGACGAGCTTCGGCGGCCCGATCGCGCATCTCGGCTACTTCCGCGCCGAGTGCGTCGAGCGGCGGAAGTGGCTGGACGATGGTGCCTTCGCAGACCTCGTGACGCTGTGTCAGTTTCTGCCCGGCCCGGCGAGCAGCCAGGTCGGGATCGGGCTGGGGTTGTTGCGCGGTGGTCTGCCGGGGGCGCTGGCCGCGTGGCTGGGATTCACGCTGCCCTCGGCCGTCGCGATGGTGGCGTTCGCCCTGCTGCTCTCGACCTGGAGCCTCGGCTCGCATGGACCCTGGCTGCACGGCCTGAACGTGGTTGCCGTGGCGGTCGTGGCGCAGGCGCTGTGGGGCATGGGCAAGAGCCTGTGCCCGGATCGCGAGCGAGCCAGTGTGGCGATCGCGGCCGCGGCTGTCGTGTCGTGGCTGCCCGGCGTGTGGGGACAGGTCGGTGTCATCGTCGCGGGCGGTCTGCTGGGCTGGCTCTGGCTGCGACCCGCGACCGAGATGCCGAACCGACCGTTTCCGGTGCGCCTGCGCAGGCGCACGGGGCTGGTCGTGCTCGCGGTGTTCTGCGCCTTGTTGCTGGCCTTGCCGATACTCGCTGCGCACAGCGGCAACCACGGCCTCAAGCTGTTCGACAGCTTCTACCGTGCCGGGGCGCTGGTATTCGGCGGCGGCCATGTCGTGCTGCCGGTCCTGCAAGCCGAAGTGGTGCCGCCCGGGTGGGTCGGCAACGATGCGTTCCTCGCTGGCTACGGCGCAGCGCAGGCGGTGCCTGGCCCCCTGTTCACCTTCGCGGCCTACCTCGGGGCCATCTCGTCGCAAAGCCCCAACGGGTGGCCGGGGGCGGCGATTGCCGTGGTCGCCATCTTCCTGCCCGGCTTCCTGCTCGTGATCGGCGCCTTGCCGCTGTGGGACGGTGCGCGGCGACATCCGCAGATGCAGCGCGCCATGCTCGGCGTCAACGCTTCCGTCGTCGGCCTGCTGCTCGCTGCCTTCTATCGCCCGGTGTTCGTGGGCGGCATCCTGTCGGCGGCCGACTTCGGCTTGGCGGCGATGGCCTGGCTGCTGCTCGCAGTCTGGAAGTTGCCGCCATGGGCAGTCGTCGTCTCGTGCTGCCTTGCCGCCGGCCTGGGCTGGCACTGACCCGGGTCGTCGCCTCGACTTCGACTTGCTGCCGCATCGGCTGCGGCAGTGGGTGATCGACCGCGGGTGTGCGCCCTCACCAGCGTCGTCTTGCGATGGTCGCCGAGGCCGGCGGCGCCGACCATCATGGCCGGATCAGGTGGTGACCTCGCGCGCGCTGATCACGTAGCGGAAGCGATCGGGCGCGAGCTCGTCGAAGCGGCCGCTCGCGTTCTCGCCCTGCGGGTACATCAGGAAAGGCAGCGTGCCCTTGCCCGCACCGCCGGGCAGCGTCAGGTCATGCGCCGTGTTGTAGGCCACCCAGTTGCCTTCCCAGCCGCCGAACAAGGCCTTCATCACCGGCGCGACCACCGGCTGCGCCGGGTCCTTGATCCACGTCGGCGTCTCCATGCGCATGACCTTCAGCACGTCGGCGGGATCCATCGCGACCCAGCCGTGGTCGCGCAGGAAGGCCTCGGCACGGCAGTGCTGTGCGCCCGTCAGGTTGGCCGGGTTCGCGCCCAGTTCCTTGTAGCCGAAGACCGACGGTGCGACGCGCACGCCGTAGACGTCGCGCGCCGGCACGCCGACGGCACGGCACAGCCCCACGAAGACGGCGCTCAGGTCGGCGCACTTGCCACCCAGGTTGCCTGTCTCGAGCATGGTCTTGATGTCGCCGGTGCCGCAGCCGCGCGTCTTCGGGTCTCGGTAGGCGTTGGCCACCACCCAGCGGTAGACCGCGCGCACCTTGTCGAGGTCGCTGGCAGCGCCGCGCGTCGCGTCGAGTGCGGTCCTGCGCACGATGCCGTCCAGCGGCAGCAGCTCGGTGGGCTGGAGGTTGGCGCGCAGCAGCGCCGGGTCCTCGCGCACCGGCGCAGCACGCGTCCAGTCGACGGCGCGGCTGCGCGTCTGCACGCGGCTGGTGAGCCGCAGCGTCGGCGCGCTCACGCTGGCCGGGAATTCGGCGTAGAGCATGCGCGTGCCACGCGCGCGGTCGGCAACCAGGCGCACCGAGGCGGCGTTGCCGGTCCAGGCGTTGTCGATGCCGCGCTGGTAGTCGCTCTCGACGTCGGGCACCGGCAGCCACACCCGCGTCGTGCCCTGCACGTCGAGCACGTTGACCGTGGTCGCGAGCTCGAAGGTGCGCCAGGGTCCGACCCGGGGCTCGAAGCGGCGCTCCTGGGCGGCGGCAGCTCGTGGCAGGGCCGCCGCGGCGGCAGAGGCTGCGCCCGCGATCAGGACGTCACGGCGCGAAAGGGTCGGGCTCGTCATGGGGATCTCCAGGTGGCTTGGGTGGGGTGGGCGTGAGGGCACGGCCCGTGCGCTACAGCAGCGCGCGGATCCAGCTGCGGGCGGTCTCACCGCCCCAGTCGACCTCGCCGACGACCGAGAACGCGGCACGCCCGTCGCGGCCGATGACGATGCTCGTCGGGAAGATGTGCACGCCCCAGTCGCGGGCGGCGCCGCCGTCGGTGTCGCGCAGAATGGGCAGCGTGGTCGGCATGCGCTGGGTGAAGCGGCGGACCGCCGCGTCGGTCTCGCGGAAGTTCACCGCCAGCACCTCGAGGCCGTCACGTTCGTGGCGAGCGGCCAGCAGTTCCAGGGTCGGCAGCTCGGTGACGCAGGGCTCGCACCAGCTGGCCCAGAAGTTCAGCAGCACCACCTTGCCGCGCGCTTCCGCCAGGCGCCACGGCGGCCCCTGGTAGCTGGGCAGCGCCAGCGCCGGCGTCGGCCGGCCGCGCGGCCAGGCACGGCGCAGATCGGCCTCGGCCGCTGCGGCCGACCAAGGCGCCGCCGACGCCAGCGACAGTGCCGCAACGAAGCGGCGACGGCGATGGTCCAGCGGCATGGTGCGGGCCTCTCGCAAGAGACTCAGGCCAACGCGGCCGGCAGGGCCGGCAGTTGGTCGACGAAGGGCGCATCGTCCGCGAGGCAGCGCAGGATCTTCGGCGCATTCGGCAGGTGGAGCCCCGACTCCTCGAGCAGGCCGTCGCGCACCAACTCGCCGGACACCTTGCGGCCGGCCTCGAATTCGCGCGGGCGGGCCCATTGCGTGATGCGGGAGACTTGCTCGCCATGCCGGCATTCGTGACCGACCGTGTTGGCGCATTCGGCCGGCACCCAACGCGCGGCGCCGCGGGGCTTCCGGTCGATGGAGGTTGCCGGGCCGTCCACGCCGAGCGGCCTGGCGACCATGTCCGCCAGGTCCGGCGGCAGCGTGATCTGCCACCGAAACGGCCCGGAGCTGCCAGACGTGCAGGCCGCGCTCTTGTCGTGGTGCCTGATCGGCTCGACCAACAGTTCACGAACACGCGCGTGCAGGCTCGTCGGCATCTCGCTTTCCTTGCTGGCGAAACCCCGCATTCCGCTGGGGTTCGCATGTCCGGCGTTGGGGTCGCAATCGCCCCTGCCAATGGGCCGAAAGTCTAGCGGGGGATGGGACACTCAGCGTCTATTTCCATGCCCTTGGCTGGGCCAGGCACGACACCCGACCCTGACGAAGCTGCTGTTGCAGTCGACAGCGGCCGGGCGAGCGGCGGTGATTCCGGCCGCAAGGGCGTGTCGTCGGGGTCGTCTTGAAGGGAATCCTCGACCGCAGGTGTTCGGCCAGCTGTTCCCGGCCGGTGCCGCGTTCGCCGGTTCGCTCGAACCGAACGCCAGCCCGCGTCAGACGCCCTCGATCGCGACCAGGCTGCCGTGCGAGGCGCCCTGGCGGATCGCGATCAGGGTCTTGTACGCAGGCGAACCGTAGAACGCCTTCAGGTGCGCCATGTCCGGAAACTCCAGGATCACCTGGCGCCGTGGCTGACGCTCGCCCTCCAGCACCTCGACCGCGCCACCGCGCACCAGGTAGCGGCCGCCGTGCGCGGCAATCAATGCCGGCACCTGCTGGCGGTAGGTTTCGTAGGCGACGGGGTCGGTGACCTCGATGTCACCGTAGATGTAGGCGGCCATGGCGGGCTCCTGGGGGTTGGGTGGGTCAGAGGCTGGCGAGAAAACCCAGCAGCAGATCGTTGACCGCCGCGGCGCGCTCGCGCTGGATCCAGTGCCCCGCGCCTTCGAGGATGTGGCAGCCGCGCAGGCCGGGCAGCGTCTTGCCGAAGTTGTCGATCTGCGAGCGCGAGGCCGGAAAACGCAGCACGCTGTCGCGCTCGCCGGCGATGAACATCGAGGGCTGGCGGATCACCGCGCCGCGCCACGGCGCGAGCAGTTCCCAGGACCGCGTGATGTTGCGGTACCAGTTCAGGCCGCCGCGAAAACCCGTGCGCTGGAACTCGGCGGCGTAGGCGGCGATGTCTTCCGCCGGCAGCCAGGCCGGCAGCGTCTCGGGCTCGACCATGCCGCCGAGAAAGCCCTGACCGGGCGCCAGGCGGCCGAAGGCCCGGCGGTCGGGGCCATCGCCCGAGCCGTTGTAGTTGACCAGGCGGATCGTGGCCGCGACGTCGCGCTCGAGCTCGGCCTCGGCCACGCCGGGCTCCTGGAAATACTGCATGTAGAAATCGCCGATGCCCTGCGCGCGCAGCGCCGCCAGCAGCTCGACCGGGCCGGGCGACGCGAAGGGCACGCTCATGCCGACGACGGCGCGGAAGAGGTCGGGCCGCAGCAGCGCCGAGTTCCACGCCACCGGCGCGCCCCAGTCGTGGCCGACGATCACCGCCTCCTTCTCGCCCAGCGCCTTGACCAGGCCGACCATGTCGCCGACCAGGTGCAGCATCGTGTACTGGTCGATCTCGGCTGGCGCATCGGTGCCGCCGTAGCCTCGCATGTCGGGTGCGACGGCGCGAAAGCCGGCGGCGGCCAGCGCCGCGAGCTGGTGACGCCACGAGCGCCACAGCTCGGGGAAGCCGTGGCACAGCAGCACCAACGGGCCGCTGCCCTGCACCGCGACCTGCATCTTCAGGCTGCCGACCTGCAGCGTCTGCAGCACGGGTTGGTCCATCGTCGTCTCCTTCGTCAGGGCCGTCGAAACCCGGTCAGCGGGCCTGTGCCAGCAAGGCCGGCAGCCGCGCGGCGGCCGCACCTCTCGCCATCAGCAGCGCCACCTTCGGCACATCGGCGGTGGCGCCGGCGCCGAACACCAGATAGTCGGTTTCGATCACCGGGCGGCCTTGCATGTGCGGGGTGTCCTGGGCGGGATCTTGTGGGCGACGCGGAGGACATCGTCTCACGCCGCCCGCAGCCGCAACATCGGGTCCACCGGCGACATCGTGCACGACGGCCGCGCGGCAGACCCTTGCCGATCGCCCGGTCCCGCACGGGGCGACCCGGTCGGCAGGCGGCATGATCGCGAAAATGCCCGGGTCGCGAGCCACCCCGGGCGCGACCGTTCCCCCACTCCGAGACACCATGAGCAAGAGCCACATCTACAAGGTCGAGGTCCATTTCGGCGACTGCGACCCGGCAGGCATCGTCTTCTTCCCCAACTTCAGCCGCTGGATGGACGAGGCCTCGCTGGCCTTCTTCATGGCCTGCGGCGTGCCGCCCTGGCGCGAGCTGGTCAAGACGCGCGGCATCGTCGGCACGCCGCTGCTCGAGATCCACACGAAGTTCATCAGGACCGCGACCTACGGCGAGACGATAGAGGTGCACACGACGATCGAGCATTGGTCGGCCAAGACCTTCCGCCACCGCCATGTCGTCAAGCGCGGCGAGACCGTGCTGTGCGAAGGCACCGAGGTGCGCGCCTTCGTGATGCGCGACCCGGACGACCCGGAGCGCATCCGGGCGATTCCGGTGCCCGAGGACATCAAGGCGATGTGTTCGTAGGCGGCCGCCCCGGTCCGGCGCCGCCTAGACCCCGAGGCACGCGGCGAGCTGGGGACCGGCCAGCAGTTCGTCGGCCGCGCCCCGCAGAACGACCTGGCCCTTCTGCAGCACGATGGCACGGTCGGCGTGGGCCAGCACGCGGCGGTAGTCGCGGTCGACGATCAGCGTCGCGATGCCGCTGGCGCGGACGGCGGCGATCACGCGCCAGATCTCGGCCACGATCAGCGGCGCCAGGCCCTCGGTGGCCTCGTCGAGGATCAGCAGATCGGGGTGCGTCATCAGCGCGCGGCCGATGGCCAGCATCTGCTGCTCGCCGCCCGAGAGCTGCGCGCCGAGATGGCCCAGCCGCTCCTGCAGCCGCGGGAAGGTGGCCAGCACGCGCTCCAGCGTCCACTCGCCCGCGCGCTCGCGGCCCGGGCGCGCGGCCATCACCAGGTTCTCGCGCACGCTCAGGTTCGGGAACACGCCGCGGCCTTCGGGCACGTAGGCCACCCCGGCACGCGCGACCTCGTGCGGCCGGGCGCTCGAGAAGTCGCGGCCGGCGATCAGGATCTGCCCCCGGCGCTGCGCGACATGGCCCAGCAGGGTGCGGATCAGCGTGCTCTTGCCCATGCCGTTGCGCCCGAGCAGGCCCAGCGTCTCGCCTCGCCCGATGCGCAGGCCGATGCCGTGCAGCACATGGCTGGAGCCGTACCAGGCATGGATCGCGTCGGCCTCGAGCAGCGCGGCCATCTCAACACCCCTCGCCCAGGTACGCGGTCTGCACCTCGGGGTTGCTGCGCACCGCGGCCGGCGTGTCGCAGGCGATCACGGCGCCGTTGACCATCACCGTGATGCGGTCGGCGATGCGGAACACGGCGTCCATGTCGTGCTCGACGAGCAGGATCGCGTGGCCGGCCTTCAGCTCGGCCAGCAGCGCGAGCATGCGCTCGGTCTCTTCGGCGCCCATGCCGGCCAGCGGCTCGTCGAGCAGCAGCACCTGCGGCGCGGTGGCCAGGCACATCGCGATCTCGAGCTGGCGCTTGGCGCCGTGCGAGAGCTCGCCGGCCGGGCGGTCGAGCACCTCGGCCAGCCCGGCCCGCGTGGCGGCCTCGACCGCGGCCGAGCGGCTGGCCTCGCAGCGCTGCGCTGCGACCCACCATTGCCAGGGGCGTTGGGTTCGCGCCTGCGCCGCGAGACGGCAGTTCTCGAACACCGTGAACGCGGGGAAGATCGTGCTGCGCTGGTAGCTGCGGCCCAGCCCGGCGCGGGCGCGCCGCGGCTGCGGCCAGCGGGTGACGTCCTCGCCCAGCAGTTCGACGCCGCCGCTGGAGGGGGCCAGCTCACCCGAGAGCATGTCGACGAGGGTCGACTTGCCGGCACCGTTGGTGCCGATCACGGCGTGCACGCTGCCGCGGGCGAGCGCGATCGAGACCCGGTCCACGGCCACCAGCCCGCCCCAGCGCCGGGTCAGCGTCCGGCCGCGCAGCAGGACTGCGGCAGAAGAGCTCACGCCGGCTCCCGCCATGCGGCTGCACGCCGATCGCGCCGATCGCGCCATTGCTGCGGCAGGCTTACGAGGCCGCCCGGCAGCAGGGCGACGCTGGCGATGATCGTCAGGCCCAGGCCCAGCGGCCAATGCTTGGCGAAGGCGCCGAACAGCGCCTCCGACTTGAACAGCTCCTGCAGCAGCGCGAAGGCGAAGGCGCCGACCAGGGCGCCGCGCAGGTGGCCGAGGCCCCCGAGGATGATCATCACCAATGCCGCGCCGCTGAAATGCCAGGCCAGCAGCTCGGGGTTGACGAAGCCGTCCTTGACCGCGAACAGGAATCCCGCCAGCCCCGCGATGCCGCCCGAGACCGTGAACGCCGCCAGCTTGTATGGATAGGTCGAGAAGCCCGAGGCGCGCATGCGCTGCTCGTTGGCCTTGATGCCGGCCAGCGCGCGGCCGAAGCGCGATCGCAGCAGCAGCGCGAGCAGGCCGAACACCGCCGCCAGGCACAGCAGGGTGAAGAAGTACATCACCAGCGGCCGCTCGAGGTCGAATGCGCGGCCGGCGCCCTCGCCCAGCCAGGACCCGAGCCCGGGCCGCAGGTCGAGATAGATGCCGTCGGTGCCGCCGCCCAGCGGCGTGTCGCGGACGACGTAGTAAGCCATCTGCGCGAAGGCCAGCGTGACCATGATGAAGTAGGCGCCGCGCGTGCGCAGCGAGAGCGCGCCCACCAGCAGCGCATAGGCCGCGGCGAGCAGCACGCAGCAGGGCAGCAGCCACAGCAGCGAGGCCGCGGCACCGGCCGGCGACAGCTTCACCGCAGCATAGGCGCCGATGCCGAAGAAGGCCGCCTGGCCGAAGCAGACCAGTCCGGTGTTGCCGACCAGCAGCTCGAGGCTGAGCGCGAAGATCGCGTAGATCATGGTCTTGGCGACGAGGTCGAGGCCGAACGCGCCGGCCGTCAGCGGCCACAGCGCCAGCGCGGCGAACGCGAGGCCGACGAAGCCCAGGCGAGACGACAGGGCCGGCGCGGCCGGCATCGAAGAAGGCATGGCGATCACCCGGCCTTGAACAGCCCGTCGGGCCGCCAAAGCAGGATCAGCGCCATCAGCACGTAGACCAGCACCCCGGCGGCCTGCGGCAGCAGCACCTTGCCGAAGGTGTCGACGACGCCGATCAGCAGCGCCGCCAGCAGCGCGCCGCGGATCGAGCCGATGCCTCCGATCACGACGACGACGAAGCAGACGATGAGCACCGAGTTGCCCATGCCCGGATAGACCGACGACACCGGCGCTGCGACCATGCCGGCGACGACCGCGATCGCCACGCCGGCGGCGAACACGATGCGGTACAGCAGCTTCACGTCGATGCCCAGCGAGGCCAGCATCTCGCGGTTGGTGCTGCCGGCGCGGATCTTCATGCCCAGCTTCGTGCGCGTGAAGACGAGGTACATCGCCAGCGCCAGCGCCAGGCACAGGGCCGAGATGAAGAGCCGATAGACCGGGTAGCTCATCGTCTGGCCGAGCGCGATGCTGCCGGAAAGCACGGGCGGTGCGGCCACGCCGTGGACGTCGTCACCGACCAGGATGCTGCGCAGTTCCTCGAAGACCAGGATCAGGCCGTAGGTCATCAGCACCTGCTGCAGGTGCTCGCGCTGGTAGAGGAAGCTGAAGAACGCCCACTCGAGCCCGTAGCCCAGCGCCACGCCCAGCGCGGCGCCGAAGAGCAGCGTCGTGAAGAAGCCGCCGCCGACCGTCGCCGCGACGATCGGCGCCAGCGCGTACGCCATGTAGGCGCCGATCATGTAGAAGCTGCCGTGGGCGAGGTTGATCACGCCCATGATGCCGAAGATCAGCGTCAGCCCCGAGGCCACCAGGAACAGCAGCAGCCCGTACTGCAGCGCGTTCAGGCACTGGATCAGGAAGGTGGCGAGGTCCAAGGGCGGGGCGACGCTTTGGCGGGCGCTGGATGAGCCGCGACCCTACATCTTGCAGCCGACCGAGGGATCGGCCAGCGCCTTGCTCGCGACGCCGACGACCCGGTTCTCGTGGCCGACGACCTTGCGCAGGTAGATGTCCTGCACCGGGTTGTGCGACTTCGACAGCGTGAACGCGCCGCGCGGGCTGTCGATCCTGGCCTTCTCGACCGCGGCCGCGAACCCGGCCTTCTTCGTGAGATCGCCCTTGACCGCGCTGGCGCCGATGCCCAGGATCTGCGCCGCGTCGTAGCCCTGCACCGCATAGACGTCGGGCTGCAGCTTGTAGGCCTTGGCGTAGGCCAGGCGGAAGGCGTTGTCGCGCGGCGTGTTCAGCCCGTCGGCGTAGTGCAGCGTCGTCTGCAGGCCTTCGGCTGCCGCGCCCTGGGCCTCGAGCGTGCCGTCGGTGAGGAAGCCGGCGCCGTACAGCGGGATCGTCTTGTTCAGGCCGGCGGCGGCGTAGTCCTTGACGAACTTGACCGCGCCGCCGCCGGCGAAGAAGGTGTACACGGCGTCGGGCTTCTCGGCCGCAATCTCGGTCAGCAAGGCCTGGAACTCGACGTTCGGGAACGGCAGGCCGAGCTGCTTGACGACCTTGCCGCCGCCCTTCTCGAAGGCGTCCTTGAAGCCCTGCACAGACTCGTCGCCGGCGGCATAGTTCCAGGTGATGGTGACGACCTTCTTCAGGCCCTTCTTGGCCAGCACCTCGCCCATCGCGTAGCCGGGCTGCCAGTTGCTGAACGAGCTGCGGAAGATGTTGGGCGCGCACATCGCGCCGGTGACCGCTTCGGCGCCGGCGTTGGGCACGATCAGCAGCGTGCCGCTGGCCTTGGCGACGCGGGCCATCGCCATCGCCACGCCCGAGTGCACGGTGCCCACCAGCACGTCGACGTTGTCGCGCTTGACCAGCTTGTTGACGTTGTCGGTGGCCTTCGACGGGTCGCTCTCGTCGTCGACCTTCACGTACTCGACCTCGCGCCCGGCGACCTTGCCGCCATGCTCGTCGACATAGAGCCTGAAGCCGTTCTCGATCGCCGTGCCCAGCGCCGCGTAGGTGCCGGTGTAGGGCAGCATCAGGCCGATCTTGATCTTGCCGGCATCGGCATGGGCCAGCGGCGCGGCCAGCGTCGAGGCCAGCGCGGCGGCGATCAGGGTGCGGCGCAGGATCGGTTTCGATGTCGTGGTCATCAGGCAGTCTCCTCGGGGTGTTGGATGAATTCGGCCGCAGCCGCAATGAGGCGCCCGGGCTGGTCGCGCTGCGGCGAATGGCCGCAGTCCGCCAGCTCGAGCAGCCGGGTGTGCGGCACGCGAGCCGCGATGCCGCGGATCTGCGCCAGCGTGCCGTACTCGTCGTCCAGCCCCTGCACCGCGAGCAGCGGGCAGCGGATGGCGCTGATCTCCTCTTCGATCGACCAATGCCTGAAGCGGGGGTCGAGCCAGATCCGGTTCCAGCCCCAGAACGCGGAGTCGGGATCGTCGTGGTAGCGCCCCAGGCCGCGCTTCAGCTCGCCCTGTTCGTAGGCCGCTCGCGCGCGCTCGATGCTGGCCACCGAGAGGTCCTCGACCACGATGTGCGGCGCGACGACGATCGCGCCGGCCACCTGCGCCGGCAAATGCGCCGCGAACAGCAGCGCGATCGAGCCGCCGTCGCTGTGCCCGAACAGCCAGACCGGCTTCGCGATGGCATCGACGCCGAGTGCGGCCAGCAAGGCCGGCAGCACCTCCTGCGCCTGGCGGTGCATGAAGTCCGGGTCCCAGGCCTCCTCGGCGGCGCGCGGCGTCGAGCGGCCATAGCCCGGGCGCGAATAGACCAGGCCGCGGCAGCCGGCGGCAGCACACAGGCGCTGCGGAAAGTCCTTCCACATCGCCAGCGAACCCAGGCCTTCGTGCAGGAACACGACCAGCGGCGCGCGCGGATCGTCGGTGCCGACCCACGCGACCTCGACCCGCACCGGCCGGCCGCGCCAGCCGATCAGCGCGAAGGCAGCCTGCGTCAAGCCCCGGCCTCTCTTTCGCGCAGCTTGAAGCGCTGGATCTTGCCGGTGGCGGTCTTGGGCAGCTCGTCTATGAACTCGATCGCACGCGGGTACTTGTAGGGTGCGAGGCGGTCCTTGACGAAGGCCTTGAGTTCGACCTCGGTGGCCTGGGCACCGGGCTTGAGGACGACGAAGGCCTTGGTCTTGGTCAGGCCCTCGGCGTCGACGACGCCGATCACCGCCGCCTCGAGCACCGCCGGGTGCTGGACCAGCGTGGCTTCGACCTCGAACGGCGAGACGTAGACGCCGCTGACCTTGAGCATGTCGTCGCTGCGGCCCGAATAGGTGTAGCTGCCGTCGGCATTGCGCACGTACTTGTCGCCGCTCTTGGTCCAGCCGCCCTGGAAGGTCTCGCGCGTCTTGGCCCGGTTGCCCCAGTACATCATCGCCGCCGACGGGCCGTGGATGTAGAGGTCGCCGGGCTCGCCGTCGGGCACCGGGCCGCCGCCTTCGCCGCGCAGCTCGATCTCGTAGCCCGCCACCGGCCAGCCGGTGGTGCCGTAGCGCACCTTCTCGGGCCGGTTGGACAGGAAGATGTGCAGCATCTCGGTCGAGCCGATGCCGTCGACGATGTCGACGCCGAAGTGGCGCTTGAAGCGCTCGCCGATCTCGGCCGGCAGCGCCTCGCCGGCCGACGACACCAGGCGCAGCGCCACCGCGTCGCGCGCCGGCAGCTTGGGGCTGGCGAGCATGCCGGCAAAGCCGGTCGGGGCGCCGTAGAACACGGTGGGCTTGACGCCACCGACACCGCCGGTCAGTCGCTTGAAGGTCGCGTCGGGCGTCGGCCGCTCGGCCATCAGCAGCGTCGTCGCGCCCACGCCCAGCGCGAAGGTCAGCGCATTGCCCAGCCCGTAGGCGAAGAACAGCTTGGCGGCCGAGAAGCCGACATCGCTCTCGCGCAGGCCGAGCACGGCCTTGGCGTAGAGCTCGATCGTCCAGTAGGGGTTGGCATGCGAATGCACGGTGCCCTTGGGGCGGCCGGTGGAGCCCGACGAATAGAGCCAGAAGCCGGGGTCGTCGGGGCCGGTGGCCGCGGGCCGCGGCGCCGGAGCGTGGTCGGCGACGAAGGCCTCGAATTCGACTTCGGCCGGGTGCAGCGGCGCCACCGGGCGCGAGACGATCACCTTGCGCACCTCGTGGTCGGACTTGATCATCGCCATCGTCAGCGCCGGCAGCAGCGCGCCCGAGACCAGCACCGCCTGGGCCCGCGAATGCTCGAGCATGTAGGCGTAGTCGTCGGCGGTCAGCAGCGTGTTGACGGCCACCGGCACCAGGCCGGCGTACATCGCGCCCAGGAAGCTCACCGGCCAGTCGCAGCCGTCGTGCATCAGCAGCAGCACGCGCTCCTCGCGCCGCAGCCCGAGCGAGCGCAAGGCGGCGGCCATGCGGCGCACGCGCTCGTCGAGCTGGCCGTAGCTGAGCGCGCCGTGGTCGTCGATGAAGGCCGGCCGGGCTGCGCGGGCGACGTTGGCCGCCAGCAGATGCTGGGCGAAGTTGAACTTCTCGCCGGGCGGCGCGACGGTCGGGGTTGCGTTCATCTCGTCTCCTCGTCTTCGGGGCCGCGCGGCTCGCTGCCCGGGTCGCGGCGCGGGTCGGCGGCACCACGGTGCTTGCCGGCACCGCGCTGCGCCGATGGTAGGAGTTCGGCGCCCGCGGGCCACCCAGTGCTTCCCCATCTCCGGCGCCGGCGGCCCGCGATCTGCGCCGCGAGCCCGACCCTGGCGGCGCAGATGGCTTCGGGCGGGGTGACGGCGATGGACATGACGGGCAACTCCGCTTGGCACCGGCGCTTGCGGCCGGCAAGAAGATGAACTATTGTGCGCTTCGCCACGATAGAATCGGCAAAGCGAGATGTCAAGCACTATATTGCATAGTACCGGGTTACCCCCGAGCCTGGAGTCCGCCGAAGCTCCGGCCGCGGCGGCCGTCGGCGCCGCCGGCCACGACGCCGAAGGCGCCGACAAGAACCCCCTGCTCGTCGCCCTGGGCGAGCGCGTGCGCGCGCTGCGCTCGCGCCGCGGCATGACGCGCAAGGCGGTGGCGCTGGCGGCCGATGTCTCCGAGCGCCACTTGGCGAACCTGGAATACGGCGTCGGCAACGCCTCGATCCTGGTCCTGCAGCAGGTGGCCGGTGCGCTGCAATGTTCGCTCGCCGAACTGGTGGGCGACGTGACGACCTCGTCGCCCGAATGGCTGCTGATCCGCGAACTGCTCGAGCACCGCGACGAAGCCACGCTGCGCCGGGTGCGGATCGCGGTCGGCGAGCTGCTGGGCACCGGCGGGCGCAATGCGGCGCACGGCACCCGGGTGGCGCTGATCGGGTTGCGCGGCGCCGGCAAGTCGACCCTCGGCCAGATGCTGGCCGACGACCTCGACTACCCGTTCATCGAGCTCAGCCGCGAGATCGAGAAGTTCGCCGGCTGCAGCGCGGCCGAGATCCAGGCCCTCTACGGCCAGCATGCCTACCGGCGCTACGAGCGGCGGGCGCTGGAAGAGACGATCCAGATCTACCCCGAGGCGGTGATCGCCACACCGGGCGGGCTGGTGTCCGACGCCGCCACCTTCAACCTGCTGCTGTCGCATTGCACGACGGTCTGGCTGCGCGCCAGCCCCGAAGAGCACATGAAGCGCGTCACCGCTCAGGGCGACCTGCGGCCGATGGCCGCGAGCAAGGAAGCGATGCAGGACCTCAAGGGCATCCTCGCCGGCCGCGCGGCCTTCTATTCCAAGGCCGAGTTCAGCCTCGATACCAGCGCCCAGCCGCTGGAGGCCACCTTCGCCGCGTTGCGCGAGATCGTCCGCCAGGCGCTGCAGCTCGGCGCCTGATCTCGGTCGGAAAATGCATTAAAGTGCTTGACACCGATTCGAGATAGGCACTATTATGCCTGTCATCGCATAGCCCGGCATGCAACCCTCTGCGTGCGCCCCAGGAGACCGCCCGATGAGCACGACCCCCCGCGTGGACTACCAGACCCACCCTTCGCGCTACCGCCACTGGAAGCTGAAATTCGAAGGCCCGGTGGCCACGCTGGCAGCCGACTTCGACGAGAACGGCGGTCTCGCGCCGGGCTACAAGCTCAAGCTCAACAGCTACGACCTGGGGGTCGACATCGAACTCAACGACGCGATCCAGCGGATCCGCTTCGAGCACCCCGAGGTGCGCAGCGTGGTCCTGACCAGCGCCCGCGACAAGGTCTTCTGCTCGGGGGCCAACATCTTCATGCTCGGCGTCTCCAGCCACGCGTGGAAGGTGAACTTCTGCAAGTTCACCAACGAGACGCGCAACGGCTTCGAGGATTCCAGCAGGCACAGCGGCCTGAAGTTCCTGGCCGCCGTCAACGGCGCCTGCGCCGGCGGCGGCTACGAGCTCGCGCTGGCCTGCGACGAGATCATCCTCATCGACGACCGCAGCAGCGCGGTCAGCCTGCCCGAGGTGCCGCTGCTCGGCGTGCTGCCCGGCACCGGCGGACTCACGCGCATCACCGACAAGCGCCATGTGCGGCACGACCTGGCCGACATCTTCTGCACCACCACCGAAGGCGTGCGCGGCCAGAAGGCCAAGGACTGGCGGCTGGTCGACGAGATCGCCAAGCCGGCGGTCTTCGCGCGGAAGGTGCAGGAGCGGGCGCTGGAGCTCGCCGCGCAGAGCGACCGGCCGGCCGGCGCGAAGGGCGTCGAGCTGACGCCGCTGCAGCGCGAGGTCGAGGCCGACGCGCTGCGCTATCCGAACGTGGTCGTCGAGATCGACCGCGTCAGGCGCACCGCAACCTGGACCGTCAAGGGGCCGGCCGCGCCGCAACCTGCAGACATCGCCGGCATCGAAGCCGCGGGCGCAGCCTGGTATCCGCTGGCGCTGGCGCGCGAGCTGGAGGACGCGATCCTGTCGATGCGCACCAACGAGCTGGAGATCGGCACCTGGCTGATCGGGACCGAAGGCGACGCGTCCGCCGTGATGGCGATGGACGCCAGCCTGCTCGCGCACCGGGATCATTGGCTGGTCCGCGAGACCATCGGCCTGCTGCGCCGCACCTTCAGCCGCCTCGACGTCAGCTCGCGCAGCCTGTTCGCGCTGATCGCGCCGGGCTCCTGCTTCGCCGGCACGCTGCTCGAGCTGGCACTGGCCTGCGACCGCAGCTACCAGCTGATGCTGCCCGACGACGAAGCGCGCAGCCCGAAGATCGCAGTGAGCGAAGCGAACTTCGCCCTCTACCCGATGATCACCGGCGACAGCCGCCTGCATCGCCGCTTCTACGGCGAGCAAGCGGCGCTCGATGCCGTGCGCGCGAAGATCGGCCAGCCGCTCGACGCCGACGCCGCGTTCGCGCTGGGCCTGGTCACGAGCAACCCCGACGACATCGACTGGGCCGACGAGGTGCGCATCGCGGTCGAGGAGCGGGTCGCGATGTCGCCCGACGCGCTGACCGGCATGGAAGCCAACCTGCGCTTCAACGGCCCCGAGAACATGTTCACCCGCGTCTTCGCCCGTCTCACCGCCTGGCAGAACTGGATCTTCCAGCGCCCCAACGCCGTCGGCGAGAAGGGCGCGCTGAAGGTCTACGGCAAGGGCGAGAGGGCCGCTTTCGATTGGCATCGCGTCTAGTCCCCCGCAGTACCAGGAGCAACCCATGAGCACCATCACCTACGCCGACAAGATCCCCAACAACGTCGGCCTCGCCGAAGACCGCACGCTGCAGCGCGCGCTCGAGCAGTGGCAGCCGAACTACCTGAACTGGTGGGCCGACATGGGCCCCGACGGCAGCCAGGACTTCGACGTCTACCTGCGCACCGCGGTCAGCGTCGATCCGCAGGGCTGGGCCCAGTTCGGTTTCGTGAAGATGCCCGACTACCGCTGGGGCATCTTCCTGAACCCGGGCGAGAAGGACCGCAAGATCCACTTCGGCGACCACAAGGGCGAAGCCGCCTGGCAGGACGTGCCCGGCGAATACCGCGCCAACCTGCGCCGCATCATCGTCACGCAGGGCGACACCGAGCCCGCGAGCGTCGAGCAGCAGCGCCACCTGGGCCTGACCGCGCCCAGCCAGTACGACCTGCGCAACCTGTTCCAGGTCAACGTCGAGGAAGGCCGCCACCTGTGGGCGATGGTCTACCTGCTGCACAAGTACTTCGGCCGCGATGGCCGCGAGGAAGGCGAGGCCCTGCTCGAGCGCCGCAGCGGCCAGCAGGACAACCCGCGCATCCTGCAGGCCTTCAACGAGGAGACGCCCGACTGGCTCTCCTTCTTCATGTTCACCTACTTCACCGACCGCGACGGCAAGTTCCAGCTCTGCGCGCTGGCCGAAAGCAGCTTCGACCCGCTGGCGCGCACGACCAAGTTCATGCTCACCGAGGAAGCCCACCACATGTTCGTCGGCGAGAGCGGGGTGGGCCGCGTCATCCAGCGCACCTGCGCGGCGATGAACGAGCTGAAGACCGACGACCCGGCGAAGCTGCGCGCGGCCGGCGTGATCGACCTGCCGACGATCCAGCGCTACCTCAACTTCCACTTCAGCGTCACGATCGACCTCTTCGGTGCCGACGAAAGCAGCAACGCCGCGACCTTCTACAGCACGGGCCTGAAGGGCCGCTACGAGGAAGGCAAGCGCGCCGACGACCATCGGCTCAAGGGCCAGACCTACAAGGTGCTGAATGCCGTCGGCGGGCAGCTGGTCGAACGCGAGGTGCCGATGCTCAATGCGCTGAACGAAGTGCTGCGCGACGACTACATCAAGGACAGCATCGCCGGCGTCGAGCGCTGGAACAGGCTCATCGAGAAGGCCGGCATTCCGTTCCGGCTGAAAACGCCGCACAAGGCCTTCCACCGCAACATCGGTGCGCTGTCTGGCGTCAAGGTCTCACCCGACGGCCGCGTGATCAGCGAAGCCGAATGGGCGGCGCATGTCGACACATGGCTGCCCAGCGCCGGCGACCGCGCGTTCGTGCGCAGCCTGATGGGCCGCGTCGTCGAGCCGGGCAAGTTCGCGAACTGGATCGCGCCGCCGGTGATGGGCATCAACCGCCAGCCGGTCGATTTCGAATACGTGCGCTTCGCCTGATCCGACCGCCCTGCGCGACCGCACCAGGGGGCCCCAGCGGCCCCCTGTGCACAATCGCGATGCCTCCTTGGAGACAGCCATGGACATGGCCCAGAGTTCCGAGTTGGGTGCCGTCATCAAGCAGCACCTGATCGACCCCGAGATCTGCATCCGCTGCAACACCTGCGAGGCGACCTGCCCGGTGGGCGCGATCACGCACGACGACCGCAACTACGTCGTCGATGCCGACAAGTGCGACCTGTGCATGGCCTGCATCCCACCCTGCCCCACCGGCTCGATCGACAACTGGCGCACCATGCCCCGGGTGCGGGCCTACAGCCTGGTCGAGCAGCTGGGCTGGGACGCGCTGCCCGCCGAGTTGTCGGCCGGCGAGCTGGCTGCAGAAGGCGTCGTCGGTGATGTCGAACCGGCGCCCGCCGCGGCGGCTTCCGGCGTCGAGCCCGGCTTCGGCGGCGCAACCACGACCGCGGCCGAGCCGGCGAAGGCCGCCTCCTACGGCGCGACGCTGCCGCCCTGGTCGGCCGCACATGCCTACACCAACCTCTACGGCCCGAAGGCGGCGGAGAAGTCCGTCACCGCCACCGTGGTCGGCAACGTCCGCGTGACCGAGGTCGGACGCGAGTACGACACGCATCACATCGTGCTCGACTTCGGCGCCATGCCCTTCCCGGTGCTCGAAGGCCAGTCGATCGGCGTCGTCCCGCCCGGCGTCGATGCCGCGGGCCGGCCGCACCACCCGCGCCAGTACTCGATCGCCAGCCCGCGCAACGGCGAACGCCCGGGCTACAACAACGTCTCGCTGACGATCAAGCGCGTGCTCGAGGACCACGAGGGCCGCCCCGTGCGCGGCGTGGCCAGCAACTACATGTGCGACCTGCAGGTGGGCGACAAGGTCCAGGTCACGGGCCCGTTCGGCGCCAGCTTCCTGATGCCCAACCATCCGCGCAGCCACATCGTGATGATCTGCACCGGCACCGGCAGTGCGCCGATGCGGGCGATGACCGAGTGGCGGCGGCGCCTTCGTTCGTCGGGCAAGTTCGAAGGCGGCAAGCTCATGCTGTTCTTCGGCGCCCGCACGAAGGAGGAACTGCCCTACTTCGGACCGCTGCAGAACCTGCCCAGGGACTTCATCGACATCAACTTCGCGTTCAGCCGCACACCCGGTGCGCCCAAACGCTACGTGCAGGACGCGATGCGCGAGCGCGCGGCCGACCTCGCGCCCTGCTCGCCGACCCCAACGCCTGCTTCTACGTCTGCGGCCTGAAGGCGATGGAAGAAGGCGTGCTGCTGGCGCTGCGCGAGGTGGCGCAGCAGGCCGGGCTGGAGTGGGAAGCGGTGGGCGCGGCGCTCAAGCGCGAAGGCCGCCTGCATCTGGAGACCTACTGATGGAAGCCACCCGCTTGAAGGTCAGCCAGCGTGCCCCGGGCGTCGCGCAGGTGACGATGGCCCGGCCCGCGGTCTTCAACGCCTTCGACGAGGCGATGATCGGCGAGCTCGACGCCGCGTTCGAACAACTGGCCACCGACGACACGGTGCGCGTGATCGTGCTCGCCGGCGAGGGCAGGCATTTCAGCGCCGGCGCCGACCTGCAGTGGATGCAGCGCGCCAGCAGCGCCAGCCGCGAATGGAACCTGGAAGACGCACGCCGCTTCGCGGCGATGCTCGCGCGCATCGACCGCTGCCCGAAACCGACGCTGGCCCGCGTGCAGGGCGCGGCGCTCGGCGGCGGCGTCGGCCTGGCTGCCGCATGCGACATCGCGATCGCCGCCGACGACGCGAGCTTCGCCGTCAGCGAAGCCCGGTTCGGCATCCTGCCGGCGGTGATCGGCCCCTACGTCGTCAATGCGGTCGGCAAGCGGCAGGCGCGGCGGCTGGCGCTGAGCACCGAGCGCATCGCCGCCGCCGAGGCACTGGCGCTGGGCCTGGTGCAGCGCGTGGTCGCGGCCGAGGCGCTGGACACCGCGGTCGATGCGATGGTCGCCGACCTGCTGGCCGGCGGCCCGGGCGCGCAGCGCGAGATCAAGCAGCTGTTCGCGCAGCTCGAGGTCGGCCCGATCACGCCGGCCGTGATCGAGCTGAGCGCCCAGACCATCAGCCGCGTGCGCGGCAGCGACGAGGCGCGCGAAGGCTTCGCCGCCTTCCTGGCCAAGCGACCAGCCGACTGGAATCCACGATGAACGAGATCAAGCTCGAAGGCGCGCCGGTGCTGGTGATCGGCGCCGGCATCATGGGCAGCGGCATCGCGCAGGTGGCGGCGCAGGCCGGCCATGCGGTGCAGTTGTTCGACGCCCGCGAGGGCGCTGCCGCACAGGCCAAGACCAGGCTCGCGGCCACCTTCGACGGCCTGGTCGCCAAGGGCAAGCTGGCCGCCGACGCCGCGTGGGCCACGCTCGAGCGCATCGCACCCGTCGCCGCGCTGGAAGAGGCGCGCGGCGCGGCGCTGGTGGTCGAGGCGATCGTCGAGGACCTGTCCGTGAAGCGCGCGCTGTTCCGGCAGCTCGAAGGCGTCGTCGGCGCCGGCTGCGTGCTCGCAACCAACACCTCGTCGATCTCGGTCACCGCGCTGGCCAACGGCCTGGCGCGGCCCGAGCGGCTGGTCGGCATGCACTTCTTCAACCCGGTGCCGCTGATGAAGCTGGTCGAGGTCGTCTCGGGCCTGCACACCGACGCGGCGGTGGCGTCGGCGATCTACGAGCTGAGCCGGCGCTGGGGCAAGGTGCCGGTGCACGCGCGATCGACGCCCGGTTTCATCGTCAACCGCATCGCGCGGCCCTACTACGCCGAGACGCTGGCGCTGCTGCTCGAACAGGCGGCGACGCCGGGCGTGATCGACGCCTGCCTGCGCGGCGCGGGCTTTCGCATGGGGCCCTGCGAGCTGATGGACCTGATCGGGCACGACACCAATTTCGCGGTCACGCAGTCGGTGTTCGAGGCCAACTTCTTCGACAAGCGCTACCAGCCAAGCCTCGTGCAGCGCGAGATGGTCGACGGCGGCCTGCTCGGTCGCAAGAGCGGCCGCGGCTTCTACCGCTACCCGGCCGATGGCGCGCCCGCGCTGCCGGTGGCGGTGCACGAGGCGCCGGCCACCGCACAGTCGGTCACCGTGCACGGCAAGGGCGCGCTGGCCGACTTCCTGGCCGATGCGGCGACGAAGGCGCTGGCGCCGCAGGGCTGGGGCCCGGCGCGCGAGCCCGACAGCGACTGGACCGGCCTGGCGATCGACGACGCGCGGCTGGTGCTGACCGACGGCCGCGGCGCGCAGGCCATCGCCGCCGGCCGCAGCGACGAAGCCGATCCACCGTCGGGCAGCCGCGACATCGCCGTCTTCGACCGCCCGTTCGTCCTGCCCGCGCCGCCCGGCACCGCACTGGCCTTCGCCGTGGCCGATGCCGCCAGCCCGGTATGGCGCAAGCAGGCCGGGGCCTGGCTGGCCGCGCTGGGCTTCACGCCGCTGCCGGTGGCCGACACGCCCGGGCTGGTCGTCGCGCGCACGCTGGCGATGCTGATCAACGAGGCCGCCGACGCCGTGCTGCAGGGCGTGTGCACGCCCGAGGGCGCAGACGGCGCGATGAAGCTGGGCGTGGCCTGGCCGGCAGGGCCTTTCGAGTGGCTGGCCGGCTGGAGCGCTGCCGACGCCGCCTCGCTGATCGACCGGCTCGACGCCCATTACCGCGGCGAGCGCTATCGTGTCAGCCCCTGGCTGCGCCGCCGCGCGCTCACCGAGAGATGACGCCATGAACCACGCCTTCGTCTGCGACGCCATCCGCACCCCGATCGGCCGCTACGGCGGCGCGCTGTCGTCGGTGCGCACCGACGACCTGGCGGCGCTGCCGATCCGGGCCCTGATGCAGCGCAACCCGAAGGTCGATTGGGCCGCGCTGGGCGACGTGCTCTACGGCTGCGCCAACCAGGCCGGCGAGGACAACCGCAACGTCGCGCGCATGGCCGCGCTGCTCGCCGGCCTGCCGATCGAAGTCGGCGGCGCGACGATCAACCGGCTGTGCGGCTCGGGCATGGACGCCGTGGGCAGCGCCGCACGGGCGATCCGCTGCGGCGAGGCGAGCCTGATGATCGCCGGCGGCGTCGAGAGCATGAGCCGCGCACCCTTCGTGATGCCCAAGGCCGAGACCGCCTTCAGCCGCAGCAACGCGGTCTACGACACGACCATCGGCTGGCGCTTCGTCAACAAGCTGATGAAGGAACGCTACGGCGTCGATTCGATGCCCGAGACGGCCGAGAACGTCGCCGCACAGTTCGGCATCGAGCGCGACGCGCAGGACCGGATGGCGCTGCGATCGCAGCTCAATGCCGTGAAGGCGCAGCAGGCCGGCTTCTTCGACGCCGAGATCGCGCCGGTGACGCTGCCGCAGAAGAAGGGCGAGCCGGTCGTCGTCGCCAGGGACGAGCACCCGCGCGAGACCAGCCTCGAGGCGCTGGCCAGGCTGAAGGGCATCGTCCGGCCCGACGGCACGGTGACCGCCGGCAACGCCAGCGGGGTCAACGACGGCGCCTGCGCGCTGCTGCTGGCCAGCGAAGCCGCAGCCGCGCGCCACGGCCTGACGCCGCAGCGCGCGCATCGTCGGCATGGCCACCGCCGGCGTGCCGCCGCGGATCATGGGCATCGGCCCGGCGCCGGCCACGCGCAAGGTCCTCGAGCTGACCGGCCTGAGCCTGGCGCAGATCGACGTGATCGAGCTCAACGAGGCCTTCGCCGCGCAAGGCCTGGCGGTGCTGCGCGACCTCGGCCTGGCCGACGACGACGCGCGCGTCAACCCCAACGGCGGCGCGATCGCGCTCGGCCACCCGCTGGGCGCCAGCGGCGCGCGGCTGGTGACGACGGCAGTCAACCAGTTGCACCGCAGCGGCGGCCGCTACGCCTTGTGCACGATGTGCATCGGCGTCGGCCAGGGCATCGCGCTGGTCGTCGAGCGGGTGTGACCCGCGGCCATGGCGAGATGCGCGGCCTGGCCGGCAGCGAGGCGCGGCGACGGGCGTGTGCGCCGCCGCGGCAGCCTTACCGCAGAGCAGCGGGCGTGGCGAAGGGTCGGTCGGCGTCGACGACGAACATGACCAGCGCATGCAGATCGGCCGCGCCGCTGCTCGACACCTGCATCGGCTTCTCGACGCCCAACCCGGCCTCGGCCTCGCCGGGCTCGACCCGCATGACGCCCTCGGGACCACGGATGCTCTGCTCGCCCGAAAGCACGAAGTACGCCTCGGATCCCGGATGGCTGTGCACGGACGTGGCGCTCCCCGGCGGGCCGCTGGCGTCGTTGATTCGCAGCAGGTAGTTGTGTGCAGCGACACGCGGGATCGGGCCGACCTCGGCCACTTTCGTCGCACCCGGCGTCGACCCGCCGGCCGCGCCCAGCGTGAACAGCCAGACCTTCGCCGCCGACTCCGCCACCAGCGAGAACGGCCCGGCCGCGGCCTGGGCCTGCGCGACCGAAGCGCAGTTCTCGATCCGCCAGTACAACTGTCCTGCAGGCAGTTCGGCGACCTTGCGCTGCGCCAGCGGCTTGATGACGAACTTGGGCTCGGCGAGCGCCGCCATCGCCAGCAGCGACGCCGCCAATCCCAGAATCATCGAGCGGCCCATTGAAGCGGTTTTCATGGGAGTAATCTCCTTTCTCGCGCATCGGCGAGGGTGATGGAACCATCGTTGCCAGACAAATTGCCCTCGATCCCTGCCTGTTCCCGCTTCCGATCTCCAGCGATCGGAAGCGGGAACAGGCCAGGAAGGCACAAGGTAGCGAGCGCGGCCGGGAACGTCCCCACGAAACGATGAGATTTCGATGAGGAAGCGATGACGGTGTCGGTGCCTGCAGCGAACGAGCCCGTCGAGCGCGCGGCGCCCGAGGATCTGTGGGTGGGCGATTGGCGGGTCGCCGCCGATCTGAACCACATCTCCAGGGATGGGATCGTGGTCCGCCTCGAGCCCAAGGCGATGGCCGTCCTGCTTCATCTGGCGTGCCGACCGCGGCAGGTGGCCAGCCGCGAAGAGCTGCTGGCAGCCGTGTGGCCGGGGCTGGTCGTCGGCGACAACGCCTTGACCCAGGTCGTCATCAAGCTGCGCAAGGCACTGGGAGACACGGCGCGCGAGCCAGCCTATGTGGAGTCGATCGCCAAGAAGGGCTACCGGCTGATCGCCGAGGTGCGGCAATCGGGGGTCGGGCCGCCGGGTGACCTTCCAGTCAGCCCCGAGGGCAGGCCGGCTCGGCGCCGGCCGACGCTCCGCCGGGGCGGGGTGGCCCTGGCTGCCGTTCTTCTGGTCGGCGCGGCGATCTGGGCCTGGCAATCGGCGACCCGGCACGCGCCGACGGCGAGCGCGGCGAACGCCGACGCCCGGCCGGCCTCGCAGGCCTCGCTGCCGACGGTCCTCGTCGAGTCCTTCAAGAACCTCGGCCCCAAGGCGGAGCAGTCGCCCATCGCCCAGGCCGTCACCGTGGACCTGGTCACCGACCTGTCGAAGGTCTCGGGAATACGGGTCGCAAGCCGACGCAACACGGACGACGCAGCACGCGCCGGCGACCGCCTGCAGGCGAGCTACGTGCTTTCCGGCACGCTGCAGGAAGAAGGCAACCGCCTTCGCCTGAATGTGCTGCTCACCGAAGCAGGCAGCGGCCGCGCGATCTGGACTGAACGCTTCGACCGCCGGGTCAAGGACCTGTTCACGCTGCAGGACGACCTGGTCAGGAGCATTCTCGACGTCCTCCCGGTGAAGGTCAGCGACGCCGAGATCCAGCGGCTCGCCCAGCGGGACACCCGCAACCTGCAGGCCTACAGGCAGTTCATCCGCGCACGGGGCGCGCTTCAGGCTCGTCGGCCGGCCCAGAACGAAATGGCGCGCGAGTTGTACTGGGACGCGATCCGGCTGGACCCGACCTTTGCCCGCGCCTACGCCGGCGTGGCAATGACCTACGCGCTCGAATACCAGCAGGGCTGGGCCCGGGACGGGAACGCCACCCTCGGGCGCGCATTCGAGATCGCCGAGACCTCGCTCGACATGAGCCGGGACATGCCGGAAGTGCACTGGGTGCTGGGCTTCGTCCGCGCGCAGCGGCGGCAGCATGAAGCGGCGCTGCGCGACCTCGACGACGCCTTGCGGCTGAATCCGTCGTATGCCGACGCCTACGCGCTGAAGGGCGGCATCTACACCTATATCGGCCGGCCAGCCGACAGCCTCCCGCTGCTGCGGGAGGCGCTGCGGCTGAGCCCCGACGCCGGATCGCTGTACTTCCTGCTGCTCGGTCGTGCCTACTACTTTCTCGGCGACGCCGACCAGGCACGGGTCAACCTGAACTACGCGATCGAGCGCAACACCGACAACCTGGAGGCGCATGTGTACCTGGCGGCGACGCAGTGGCTCACGGGGGATCGCGACTCGGCGCAATGGCAGGTCAACGAGATCCGGAGTCTCGAGCCCGATTTCAGCGCCACCGCCTGGCTGGCCACCTATCCCATGACCGACCCGGGGCAGGTCCGGCGACTGCTGGGCGCGCTGACCGCGATGGGGCTGTAGCCGGGTTCGCTGCGCCCGCGCGCGGACCCGAAGTGCCCGCGGCTGGTGCGCAGGCTGGGCTGCCCATCGTTCGCTGCCTCCGACCGACGGGCGCCACTCCGCCGGACGGCAGCGGAGTGAAGCCGATCTCCGCGACCGGGTCGTGCGACTCACCGCCGACGGACACGACCGAGACCTGGACAGCGCAGCCGCGGCGCCACAGTGCATGCAGCGGCCAGCAGCGCCAGCGGCACGCACCGGCGCGAGACAATCCCGCCATGAAGAACCTGGACGACCCCCTGCACGACCGCGAAGTGGGCGAGCGCGCGCCCACCCGCGACACCACACGCATAGACGACACGCGCATCGAGGCCGTCCGGCCGCTGATCACGCCAGCGCTGCTGATGGAGAAGCTGCCCGGCTCGGCGGCCACGCTGGCGCTGGTCGAGCGCAGCCGCGAAGCGATCGCCAGCGTGCTGCGCGGCCAGGACGACCGCCTGGTCGTCGTCGTCGGCCCCTGCTCGATCCACGACCACGCGCTGGCGATCGAGTACGCGCAGAAGCTGAAGGCCGCGGCCGAGCCGCTGGCCGACGCGCTGCTGGTCGTGATGCGCTGCTACTTCGAGAAGCCGCGCACGACGGTGGGCTGGAAGGGCTACATCAACGACCCGCACCTGGACGGCAGCTTCGCGATCAACGAGGGCCTGGAGCGCGCGCGCCGGCTGCTGATCGAGATCGTCGAACTCGGACTGCCGGTGGGCACCGAGTTCCTGGACCTGCTGAGCCCGCAGTTCATCAGCGACCTCGTGGCCTGGGGCGCGATCGGCGCCCGCACCACCGAGAGCCAGAGCCACCGCCAGCTCGCCTCCGGCCTGAGCTGCCCGGTGGGCTTCAAGAACGGCACCGACGGCGGCGTGCAGGTGGCGGTCGATGCGATCGTCGCCGCGGCCGCGCCGCACGCCTTCATGGGCATGACCAAGATGGGCCAGGCGGCGATCTTCGAGACCCGCGGCAACCGCGACTGCCACGTGATCCTGCGCGGCGGCAGGCAGCCCAACTACGGGCCCGAGCATGTCGATGCCGCCTGCGCGGCGCTGAAGGCGGCCGGCCTGCGCGAGCAGGTGATGATCGACGTCTCGCACGCCAACAGCCGCAAGCAGCACCGGCGGCAGATCGAGGTCGCTGCCGACATCGCCGCCCGCATCGCCGCCGGCGAGCGCCGGATCACCGGCGTGATGATCGAGAGCCATCTCGAGGAAGGGCGGCAGGACCTGCGCCCGGGGCAGGCGCTGCAGCATGGCGTGTCGATCACCGATGCCTGCATCGGCTGGTCTCAGACCGAGCCGGTGCTGGCGTCGCTGGCGCGAGCGGTGCGGGCGCGCAGAGCCTGAGCCGGCGCGGCGATCTCGGGCAGCGAGGATCCCGGCCCGCGCGCATCGCGGATGCCCGCGGCTTGCCGCCGGCTTGACCTCGGTCAAGACCGACCCGTCTTCGGGCTTGACCTTGCTACGATGGCAAGGTACAGACTGCGCTCATCGTCACTTGACGCGTCCTCCAGGCGCTCGGCCCGTAATGATCACCTTCGAAATTCCCGACATGACCTGCGGCCACTGCGTCCGCGCCGTCACCGAGGCTGTCAAGGCCGCCGACCCGGCAGCGGAGGTGGCCATCGATCTGGCCAGCCACCGCGTGCAGGTGCAGAGCAGCGCGCCCCGCGCGACGCTGGTGGCGCAATTGACCGAAGCCGGCTACGCGCCCGCCGCCAGCGTGGCCTGAGGTCTTCGCTGGCGCCGGCGCTGAAGCGCTGGCGGAGTCAGGGAACCGCCCACGGTCGGGCGGGGGCCGGCCTGCGGCGTACTGGCTACACTCGGTGCCCCCCAGAGCAGCCCGGCCATGGCAGGCATCCACATCACCGACATCGAGGCGGCCATCAACTGGTGGCGTGAGCGATCGCCCTCGCCCGACGGCATCAGCGCCTGCGCCGAGGTGCGCGCGCTGGCCGAGGTCTACGCGTTGATGGTCTATTACCGCGAACCGCTGTGCGACGAGGCGACGATGCCCGAGCGCGCGCGCGCGGCGTGGCTGGCCTGGTACGCGAGCACGCCCGACGCGCCCTGCATCGCGATCTGCTCGACCAGCCAGGGCGATGCCACCTGCAAGGGCTGCGGCCGCAGCTTCGACGAGGTGCAGCACTGGCCCGCCTTCAGCCCGGCCGAGAAGCGCGCGGTCTGGCGCCGCATCATGCTCGAGGGCAGCGCCTGGCGCTTCAACCGCTATGCCGAACGGGCGCGACTGGCCAGCGGCGTCGACCATCCGCCGCCCGAGACCTTCGCCGCCGCGGCGGCGCTGCGCGCTTGACGGGCGGCCCGCCCGCCGCACCGCGCCGCGCGGTGTGGGTCGACAGCGCCAGGCGCATCGCGCCGCTGGCCTGGCCGGTGTTCGTCGGCCAGCTCTCGGTGCTGGCCTTCAGCACCATCGACACGCTGCTGGTGGCGCGCGCCTCGGCGGCCGACCTGGCAGCGCTCGCCGTCGGTGCGGCGGCCTACATCACGGTCTTCATCGGCTTCATGGGCGTGCTGCTGGCGCTGGCGCCCATCGTCGGCCAGCTCCATGGCGCCGGCCGCGCGCAGGAGGCCGGGCACCAGGTGCGCCAGGCGCTGTGGCTGGCGGCCGCGCTGGCGATGCTGGGCAGCACGACGCTGGCGTTTCCACAGCCGTTCCTGGCGCTGGCCCATGCCGGGCCCGAGGTCGCCTCCAAGGTGCGCGGCTACCTGCTCGCGCTGGCGCTGTCGCTGCCGGCGTCGCTGCTGTTCACGGTCTACCGGGGCTTCAATGTCGCCGTCTCGCGGCCCAAGGCGGTGATGGCGCTGCAGGTGGCCGGGCTGGCGCTCAAGCTGCCGCTGTCGTCGTTGCTGGTCTTCGGGCTGCCTGCGATCGGGCTGCCGGCGCTGGGTGTCGTCGGCTGCGGCGTCGCCACCTGCGTCGCGATGTGGGCGCAGACACTGGCCGCCGCCGCCGTCGTGCGCCGCGATCCGTTCTATGCACCGTTCGACCTCGTCGGCCGCGGCCCGCTGCGGCCCGACTGGCAAGCGCTGCGCCAGCACCTGCGGCTGGGCCTGCCGATGGGCGCGAGCATCCTGGTCGAGGTCACCGGTTTCGCGTTCATGGCGATCTTCATCGCCCGCCTGGGCACGACACCGGTGGCCGGGCACCAATTGGCGGTGAACATCGTCTCGATCCTGTTCATGATGCCGCTGGCGCTGGCCAATGCGACCAGCACGCTGGTGGCGCTTTGCATCGGCGCCGGCCGCGCGGCCGAGGCAAGGCGGCTGGGCTGGCACGGCCTGGTCATGGGCTGCTGCCTGGCCGCGCTGATGGGCAGCGCGGTGTTCCTGGCGCGGCGGCCCCTGCTCGGCCTGTACTCGTCGGACGCGGCGGTGATCGCCGCCGCGCTGCCGCTGGTGGCCTGGGTCGCGGTCTTCCACGTCGCCGACGCGGCGCAGACCATCGCCGCCTTCGTGCTGCGCGCCTACAAGATCGCCGCCGTGCCGGTGCTGATCTACGTGACGGCGATGTGGGGCGTGGGGCTGGGTGGCGGCTACCTGCTGGCCTTCGACGTGCCCGGCGGCGTGCCGGCGGCGCTGCAAGGCGCGCGCGGCTTCTGGATCGCATCGACCAGCGGGCTGGTGCTGGCGGCGGCTGCGCTCGGCGGCTTCATGGTCTGGCTGCTCGGGCGGCAGCGGCGACGCGACTGAGCGAGCCCCCGGCCTCGCGGACGGCCGCGCTTCAGGCCAGGGGCAGTCGCAGCACGAAGCTGCTGCCGCCGCCCTCGCGCGGCTCGCAGCGCACGCTGCCGCCATGCCGCTCGGCGATCTGGCGCACCAGCGACAGGCCCAGACCGATGCCACCTTCGCGCTCGGCGTGCCCGGGCAGGCGGAAGAAGGCCTCGAAGATGCGCTCGCGGTTGGCCGCGGGCACGCCGGGGCCGCGGTCGCGCACCGCCAGTTCGGCCGCGCCACCGCGGGCTCGGACCTCGACCTCGACCTCGTCGCCGCCGTAGCGGCGGGCGTTCTCGAGCAGATTGCGAACGGCGCGGCGCAGCAGCCGCTCCTCGCCCGGCACCTGGACATCGTCGCCATGGGCCGACGCGCCGACCCGCGCCGCCTCCTCGGCGGCGACGCCGAGCAGGGCCACCGGGTGGCTGCGGTCGATCGGGGTGGCGGCGTCCAAGCGGCTGGCCAGCAGCACCTCCTCGACCAGGGCATCGAGTTCGACGATGTCGGTGTTGATCTCGCGGCGCAGCGCGTCGCGCTGACCGGGCGGCGCATCCTCGATCATCGCCACCGCCATCTTCAGCCGCGCCAGCGGCGAGCGCAGCTCGTGGCTGGCGTTGGCCAGCAGGCTCTGGTGCGAGCGCAACAGGGCCTCGATGCGTGCGGCGGCGCGGTTGAAGCTGGCGCCGAGCGCGGCAATCTCGTCACGACCGTCCTCGGCCACCCGCTGGTGCAGCGCACCGGCGCCGAAGGCTTCGACGCCGAGCTTGAGCGCCTCGAGGCGGCGCGTCAGGCGGCGCACGACCGGCCAGGCGCCGGCCGCCACGGCGACGAACAGGACCACCAGCAAGAGCGCGAGGCCGACGCCGTCGGGCCAGGGCCGGGCGCGCGACCAGGGCTGGCGCAGCTGCGGCGGCCCGGCGCCCGGCGGTGGCCGCGGCCCGCCGCCGCGCAGCACGCGCAGCGTGCGGCCGTCGGCGAAGCGGATGGCCTGGACACGCGCCATCAGCGCCGGGGCTTCGATCTCGCGGCGAACGAAGGACTCGGAGGCCGCGATGCGCTGGCCCTTCGCATCGTCCAGCGCCATCGGCAAACGCAGCCGCTGCGACCATTCGTGCAACGCCGCGACCTGCTCCGTCAGCGGTGCATCGGCAGCCGGCATCGCACGCTCGAGCAGGTCGCCCCAGGCCACGATCCGTTCGCGGATCGTGGCCTCGACGCGCACCGATTCCTGCTCGAGATGGTGCTGCAGCAGCCAGCCCGAGACCAGCGCGAACAGCGCCAGCACGGCGACGACGGTGAGGTAGATGCGCAGGTAAAGCGAGCGCATCCGCGGCTACTCGTGGGCGTCCTGCTTCTTCGCGAACACGTAGCCGGCGCCGCGCACGGTGAGCACGCGCTTGGGCGCCTTGGGGTCGTCCTCGATCACCGAGCGGATGCGCGAGATGTGGACATCGATGCTGCGGTCGAAGGCCTCCAGCGGATGGCCCTTGAGCGAGTCCATGATCTGGTCACGCGAGAGCACGCGACCGGGGCTCCTGGCGAGCACCGACAGCAGCTCGAACTGGTGGCTCGTGAGGTCGCAGGGCTCGCCGTCCAGGCGCGCCTGGCGGGCGCCGAGATCGACCTCCAGGCGGCCGAAGGTGAGCACCTCCTCGTCGCTGCTGTCGGGCGCGGCGCGGCGCAGCAGGGCCTTGACGCGGGCCAGCAGTTCGCGCGGCTCGAAGGGTTTGGGCAGGTAGTCGTCGGCTCCAATTTCCAGACCGACGATGCGGTCCAGCGGCTCGCCGCGGGCGGTCAGCATCAGCAGCGGCAGCCGCCGCGTGCGCGCCTGCCCGCGCAGTTCGCGCGTGAAGTCGAGTCCGTCGCCGTCGGGGAGCATGAGGTCGAGCACCAGGGCGTCGAAGCTGCCCTGCTTGAGCTGCTCGCGGCCGGCGGCCAACGAGCCGGCGGCATCGACGTCGAAGCCGTTCTGGCGCAGATAGCCGCTGACCATGTCGGTCAGGCGGACGTCGTCGTCGATCAGCAGCAGGCGGTTCATCACGAGGTGGCGGCGCGCGCAAAAAGACCCCGGCAGTTCACCGGGGCGAAGAGGGCCCGCGTGACCGTGCGAGCCCTCAGGGGTCGACAGAGCATAGCGCGGGTCCGCGCCAGCCGCGGGTGCCAGCCGAATCACTGCGGGCCGTGGTTCAGCGCCGCACGCTCGGCGCGCTGCTTCTGCATCAGCGCCCGTCGCGTCGCCATCGCGGTGGCCAGCGTCTGGCGCTGGGCCGGCGTGAGCACGTTGGCCGCGTCGAGCCGGGCCTGCAGCATGCGTTTGGTGACCTGATCGTGCAGCACCAACTCCTGCTGGCGCAGCGCTTCGGCGGCATTGGCATCGATGCTGGGTTGCGCGAACAGCGCCTGGCCCTGCTGACGCAGGCTCTGGCCGGAAGCGCGCAACGCCTGCAGGTCGGTGTGCGCGGCCTGCATGATCTGCTGGATCTGGGTGCGCTGAGCGGGCGTCGCGTCGACGAGGTCGAGCATGCGCCTGGCGGCCCAGCCGCCATGCATTTCCATGCCCGGGCCCATGCCTGCGGGGCCACCATGCCCCCAGGATCCGCGCTGCGCGAAGGCCGTGGTGGCGGTGCCGGCGGCCAGCGCCAGCACCAGTGTCGCGGCGAGAGCGCCGAACTTGTGCGGCAGGCGCGGGAAGGGTCGTGCGATCGAGAGTCTCATCACTGCTCCAGGAAGTGAGTCACAGTGATGCGGATGTTGGTCGGGCCTCGTATCGGCGCTGTGGGCCGGCGGTAAAGTTCTGTGTCAAGGCGACGCAGGCGCGACCCGCACCAGCCGCCGCTGCAGCGAGAAGTTCGGGTTGGCGCTGCTCAGGTCCAGCCGCAGCAGCACGCCGTTGACGCGGTCGACGACGATCGCGCCTTCGACGCGCGTGCTGGCGGCGCCGCTGGGTGCGTCGCCGAAGAGCTCGACCACGGCGACGTCGAAGCGGCGCCCGGCCACCGTCTGCGGGCCCACCGCCACCACCTGCCCGCGCATGCGTGCATGGACCATCGGGTCACCGGCGACGACGATGTCGCCGGCAGTCACCGCGCCCAGGTCAAGCTCGCCGCGCAGCAGGTGCGGCCACTGCAGCGCACCGGGGGGTGCCGCGATGATGTTGCCGGCCAGGTCCTGGCGCCAGGTCGGGTCCGCAGCATCGGCCTGGGCCGGCGGCGCCTGCACGCGGTAGTCGATCTCGCCGCGGCGGATCGCCGTCAGGCGCAGCACCCATTCCGACGCCGGGCCATGGCCGCCCCTGCGGTCCTCGTAGACCAGTTGCTCGCCCACCGCCAGCGGCAAGGCGGCCGCGCGCGCGGCGCTCAGGGTGTCGGCGGCCGGCGGGCAGCCCTTGTCGCGGGCCGCCTCCTGCAAGGCCTCGAAACGGCCCTTCAGGCGCGCCAGCTCGGCCGCGTCCAGCCCCGCAGGGCGCAGCGCCACCAGCGCCGGCCAGAACACCGACAGGCCCACGCCCAGAGCCACGATGTTGGTGCCCGCGCGCTCGTCGACCGCGTAGGCGACGTCGGCGGCATGCTGCTGCACGCGGTCGAGCTCATCGTCGATACGGTCGCAATCCCAGGCGACGAACTCGGCCGGACTGGTCGGCGCCGGCGCCACGTCCACCGCGCGCGTCGCACAGCCACCCAGCCAGGCGGCGGCAAGGCAGGCAGCAAGAACGCAGGGGCGGCGCGGCATATGCAGGATTCGGACAACTCGCAGCGGGCTCGGGTCTCAAGTCACCGCGGGCGGTGGGGGTAGCGTTCGCTGAACCATGCTCTCCGTCTTGATTTTAGCTGCCGGCCAACCTGGGCAGGACCATGCCTGCCGTAGAGGCCGGCGCCGGGCGCCCAGCGCTCGAGCCCCAGGCGGCGACCGGGTTGCGGCTTCGCCGGAGCAGGCAGAATCGCTGCCCGATGGACCAAGTGCCGCGCACCCCGATCCGCAGCTTCGTGCTTCGGGGCGGCCGCCTCGGACCGGGGCAGGAGCGCGCCCTGGCCGAATTGGGGCCGCGCTTCGTGCTGCCTTTTTCCGCCACGCCGCCGGACTGGGAGGCCGTCTTCGGCCGCTGCGCGCCGCGCGTGCTGGAGATCGGCTTCGGCATGGGCGACGCCACGGCGCAGGTGGCCGCAGCGCAGCCGGATACCGACTTCATCGGCGTCGAGGTCCACGTGCCCGGTGTCGGTGCGCTGCTGCGTCAGATCGGCGAGCGGCAACTGGCCAACCTGCGCATCGTCCGCCACGACGCCACCGAGGTGCTGGCGCAGATGATCCCGCCGGCCTCGCTGGCGGGTGTGCACATCTGGTTTCCCGACCCCTGGCACAAGAAGCGCCACCACAAGCGGCGGCTGATCCAGCCGGCCTTCGTGGCCCAGCTGGCGACGCGCATCGCGCCCGGCGGCTACCTGCATTGCGCCACCGACTGGCAGCCGTATGCCGAGCAGATGCTCGCCGTGCTGTCGGCCGAGCCGGGGCTGTTCAACCGGACCGAGGGTGGCTACGCGCCGCGGCCCGGCTGGCGGCCGCTGACCAAGTTCGAGCAGCGCGGCCAGCGGCTCGGCCATGGCGTGTGGGACCTCGTGTTCACGCGCTCCAGTTCACCGTCCCGCTGAGCCAGGTCGCGAGCACCAGCAACCCGAAGGCGATCCGGTACCAGGCGAACGGCACGAAGCTGTGGCTGGAGATGTAGCGCAGCAGCCAGCGCACGCAGAAGAAGGCCGAGATGAACGAGGCGGCCATGCCCATGCCCCACATGCCCAGATCGGCCGCGTGCAGCAGCGCGCGCTCCTTGTAGAGCTCGTACAGCGACGCGACGCCCAGCGTCGGGATCGCCAGGTAGAACGTGAACTCGGTGGCTGCCTGACGGCTCAGACCGAAGAGCATGCCGCCGATGATCGTCGCGCCCGAGCGGCTGGTGCCGGGGATCAGCGCGAAGCATTGGGCGACGCCGACCTTCAGCGCGTCGACCCAGTTCATCTCGTCCATGCTGGCCACGCGCACGCGGTGCTCGCGCCGTTCGGCCCACAGGATCACGAAGCCGCCCAGGATGAAGGTCGCGGCCACCGTGGGCGCGTTGAACAGATGCGCCTTGAGCGCCTTGCCGAAGAGCAGGCCCAGCAGCGCGATCGGCAGGAAGGCGACCGCCACGTTGCGCAGCAGCCTTTGCGCCTGGGGGTCGCTCGTCGCGCCGGCGAAGGTGGCCGCGATGCGGGCGCGGAACTCCCAGACCACGGCCAGGATCGCCGCCGACTGGATCACGATCTCGAACAGCTTGCCGCGCTCGTCGTTGAAGTCCATCAGCGCACCGGCGAGGATCAGGTGGCCGGTCGAAGACACCGGCAGGAATTCGGTGAGCCCTTCGACCACGCCCATGACGGCGGCCTTGACGAGCAGGATCGGGTCCAATGCGCGGGCTCCAGGCAAGCAGCGAAGCGGCGCATGATAGCGATGCGCAAGCGCTGGGCGCGCGAGAACGGCATCTCGATGGGCCTCGCAGGGATCGGCCGCCGGCGCGATCGGCGCCGGCGCGAGCTCGGCGGTCAGTGCGCGGTCAAGGTCGCGGCCTAGAATTCCGCCGCTCCAGCCGCCGTGGCCGCTCCAGCGGCCGCGCTCAGTCCGCAAGACCCCTGTCCCGCACCCCATGAACATCGAACTCGCCCGCTTCAACATGATCGAGCAGCAGATCCGTCCCTGGGAGGTGCTCGACCAGGCCGTGCTGTCGCTGCTGGCGACCGTGCGGCGAGAGGACTTCGTGCCGCCGGCGATGCGCGCACTGGCCTTCGTCGACACCCAGGTGCCGTTGATTCCCGGCGACCCCGGCGGCCCTTGCATGCTCGAGCCCAAGGTCGAGGCGCGGCTGCTGCAGGAGCTGCAGGTCCAGCGCCACGAGAAGGTGCTGGAGATCGGAACCGGCTCGGGCTTCATGGCCGCGCTGCTGGCGCACCGCGCGCAGCAGGTCTTCACGCTCGAATGCCGGCCGGCCTTGGCGCGCATGGCGCGCGACAGCCTTCATCGCAACGGCGTCCTCAACGCCCGCGTCGTCGACGTCAGCGCCGCCGAGGGCGCGCGCGGATTGCCCCCCGAGGCCCCTTTCGACGTCATCCTGCTCTCGGGCTCGGTGGCCGAGGTGCCGCGCGGGCTGCTGGAGCAGCTCAAGATCGGCGGCCGGCTGGCGGCCGTGGTCGGTGACGAGCCCGTCATGCGGGCGCGCCTGTTCACCCGCGCCGGCGAAGCGGCCTGGTCGGCGACGGATCTCTTCGACACCGTCGCACCGCGGCTGGAGGGCTTCGCCGAGCCAAGCCGGTTCCACTTCTGAATGCGCATGCAGCAGTTGCAGGTCGGCGAACTGGCGGCTTTCGTCGCCACCTGGCCCGAGGCGCAGTTGCTGGACGTGCGCGAAGCCTGGGAACTGCAGGCCGCGCGCCTGCAGCTGCCCGGCACGGTGGCGTTGCACATCCCGATGCACCTGGTCCCGCTGCGGCTGGGCGAGATCGACCGCTCGCAGCCCGTCGTCTGTATCTGCCATCACGGGGTACGCAGCGCGCAGGTCGTCGCATTCCTGCAGCGCCAGGGCTGGGACGCCGTCTATAACCTCGCCGGCGGCATCGAGGCCTGGTCCCTGCAGGTCGATCCGGCCGTCCCGCGCTACTGAGAAGAACACCGAGGAATCCGCATGCGTGCCACCCCCACCCGCCGCACCGGCGCGTTCGCCCGTGCCCTGACCGCGCTGACTCTGCTGCTGCCCGGCCTGGCGCTGGCGCAGAGCCTGCAGGAGCTGTACGAAGCCGCCCGCGCCTACGACGCCACCTATCTTTCGGCGCGCGCGCTGGCCGACTCGGCGCAGTACAGGGCCGAGCAGGCCGAAGCGCTGCGGCGGCCTTCGGCCAGCCTGAGCGCAAGCACCACGCGTACCGAGGTCACCTTGCCGCAGGGCTACGGCAGCGGTAGCGCCAACGCCACCGGCGCCAGCCTCAACGGCAGCTACCCGCTGTTCAACCGCGGCAACGACGCGACGATCGACCAGGCCCACAAGAGCCTGCTCGTCGCCAGGGCCGATCTCGAGACCGCCGAACAGGATCTCGTCGTCCGCGTCGCGCAGGCCTATTTCGACGTCCTGGCGTCCGAAGACGCCCTGGCCACCACGCGCACGAGCAAGGCCGCGATCACCGAACAGCTGGCATCGGCCAAGCGCAACTTCGAGGTCGGCACCGCCACCATCACCGACACGCGCGAGGCCCAGGCCCGCTACGACCTCGCCACCGCGCAGGAGATTGCGGCCGAGAACGACCTGCGCACCAAGCGCATCGCGCTCGACCAGCTCGTAGGCCGCACCGGCGTCCAGCCCAAGCCGCTGCTCACCCCGGTCGTGCTGCCGGCCACCCAGCCGGCCGATGTCCAGTCCTGGGTGACCCTGGCCGACAGCGGGCACCCGGCCATCGTCAAGGCGCGGCTGGGGCTGGACCTGGCCCTGCTCGAGACCGAGAAGGCACGCGCCGGGCGGCTGCCGACGGTCGATGTCGTGGGCAGTGTCGGCGCCACCAACAACGGCGGCATTGCCATCAGCAACCCCAACGGCGTGACCCGCAACGCGGCCGTCGGCCTGCAACTGACCTGGCCGTTGTACACCGGCGGTTCGGTGCAAAGCCGGATCAAGGAGACGCTGTCGCTGGAAGAGAAGGCGCGCAACGACCTGCAGGCCGCGCGCCGCGGCGTCGAGCAAGGCACGCAGGTGGCCTTCTACGGCGTGCAGTCGGGGCTGGCACAGGTCAAGGCGCTGGAGGCGGCCGAGTCGTCGTCCAAGCTCGCGCTGGAAGCCACCCAGCTCGGCTACAAGGTCGGCGTGCGCGTCAACCTCGACGTGCTCAACGCGCAGACCCAGCTCTACACCACCCAGCGCGACCTGGCCAAGGCGCGCTACGACGTGCTGGTCGGTGGCCTGCGGCTGCTCCAGGCAGCCGGGCAGCTGTCCGACCGCGACCTGCTGGCCGTCAACCGTCTGCTCGCCCAGTAGACCCCGTCGTCACGCGGCGGCCATGCCGCCCGCCAACGGCAACGCCAGCACCGCCGCCGCCATCCGCTCGGCCGCGCCGCGGTGCTGCGCCGCGAAAGTCAGCGCGCGTGCCGACCAGGCCTCGCGCGCCGGGTTGCCGGCCAGGTCGATCGCGCGCTGCACCGCCGCTTCCAGCGTCGCGGCGCGTTCGGCGGCGCCGGCCGCCAATGCGAGTTCGGCCGCCTGCGCGAAGTTGAAGGTGTGCGGTCCCATCAGCAGCGGGCAGCCGCAGGCCGCGGCCTCGATCAGGTTCTGGCCGCCCAGCGGCGCGAAGCTGCCGCCGAGCAGCGCGACGTCGGCCAGCGCGTAGTACAGCGGCATCTCGCCGATCGAGTCGCCGACCCAGACATCCGCCGCCCCGGCCGCGGCCGGCGGCATCTCGCCCCAGCCGCTTCGGCGCAGCCCCTGCAGGCCGGCGGCAGCCACCATCGCCGCGACCTCGTCGAAGCGCTGCGGGTGGCGCGGCACCAACAGCAGCAAGGGCCGCGGGCCGCGCAGCGCCGCCCAGGCACGCAGCAGCAGCTCTTCCTCGCCTTCACGGGTGACCGCGGCCAGCACGACGGGCCGGCCGAGCGCGGCGCGCCAGGCACGCCCGCGCGCCAGCAGCGCGGGCGGCGGCGACATCTCGAACTTGAGGTTGCCCATCACCTGCACGTCGGCCGCTCCGAGCGCGCGCAGGCGCTCGGCGTCGGCCCCGGTCTGCGCCAGCACGCGCGTGAACGAGGCCAGCGCCGGACGCATCAGCGCGCCCATCCGCTCGCCCTTGGCCTGGCTGCGCGCCGACAGCCGCGCATTGGCCAGCACCATCGGCACCCCGGCCTGGCGCGCCGCGTGCAGCAGCGCAGGCCAGACCTCGGTCTCCAGCAGCACGCCGGCGCAGGGCCGGTGGCGGTGCAGGAAGCGACGCACCGCGCCCGGCGTGTCGTAGGGCAGCCAGGCCTGGACGTCGCCTTCGCGCAGCAGTTCGCGGCCGGCCTCGCGTCCGGTGGCCGTGCCATGCGTGAGCAGCAGCGCGATCCCCGGTCGCTGCGCGCGCAGGGCCTCGACCAGCGGCGCCGCGGCGCGCGTCTCGCCCAGCGAGACGGCGTGCAGCCACAGGCGCCCAGGCACCACGTCGCCCGCACCGCCGCCCAGGCGCTCGCGCCAATGCTCGCGGTACTGCGGCTCGCGGCGGCCGCGCCACCACCAGCGCAGGAACACCAGCGGCAGCGCCAGCCGCATCAGCCAGGCGTAGGCGCTGCGGGCGAAGCTGCCGCTCATCGGCGGCGCAGGTTCATGCAAGGGTCCGGCGCGCCAACGCGCCTCAGTGCGCCGCGGCCGCGACCTGCGCGTCGGGCTTGACGCTGCGCAGCGCGGCCATCAGCGTGGCCTGGATGCGGTCGAGCGCGGCCTGCGTCTGGCCCTCGAAGCGCAGCACCAGGACCGGCGTCGTGTTGCTCGCGCGAACGAGGCCAAAGCCGTCGGCGAAGTCGACCCGCAGGCCGTCGATGGTGCCGACCTCGCCGCCCGCGAACGCCAGCCGGCCGTCGGCCGCGCGCGTCAGCAGCTCGGCGACGACGCGGTGGTGCTCGCCCCCATCGACAGTTTCGGCGCAGGGCACGTTGAGCTCGGGCGTGGCGAAGCTCGTCGGCAGCGCCTCGAGCACCGCGCTGGCGTCGGTGCTGCGCGAGAGGATCTCGAGCAGCCGCGCCGCGGTGTACATCGCGTCGTCGAAGCCGTACCAGCGCTCGCCGAAGAACAGGTGGCCGCTCATCTCGCCGGCAAACGGCGCTCCGGTCTCGCGCAGCTTGGCCTTGATCAGCGAATGCCCGGTCTTCCACATCAGCGGCACGCCGCCGGCTTCGCGGATCGCCAGCGGCAGGCGCTGCGAGCACTTGACGTCGAAGATGATCGTCGCGCCAGGATGGCGCTGCAGGATGTCGCGGGCGAAGAACAGGACCTGGCGGTCGGGGTAGATGATCTGGCCGCTCTTGGTGACGACGCCCAGGCGGTCGCCGTCGCCGTCGAAGGCCAGGCCGAGTTCGGCGTCGGTGGCGTGCACGACCTTGATCAGGTCGGCCAGGTTCTCGGGCTTGCTCGGGTCGGGGTGGTGGTTGGGGAAGTCGCCGTCGACCTGGCTGTAGATGTCGATGACCTCGCAGCCGAGCGCGCGCAGGATGCCGGGCGCGCTGGCGCCGGGGATGCCGTTGCCCGAGTCGACGACGATCTTCATGGTCCGCGCGAGCTTGCAGTCGGAGACGATGCGCCAGCGGTATTCGGCCTCGATGTCCATCGTCGCGCTGCGGCCCGCGCCGCGCGTGTAGGTCTCGGTCTCGATGCGCCGGCGCAGGGCCTGGATGGCGTCGCCGTAGATCGCGCGGCCGGCCATCACCATCTTGAAACCGTTGTAGTCCTTGGGGTTGTGGCTGCCGGTGACCTGGATGCCGCTCGTGCAGCCGTGCCGGCCGCGGGTGGCGGCCACGTAGTAGAGCATCGGCGTCGTCACGGCGCCGAGATCGACCACGTCCAGTCCGGTGCTCACCAGGCCGCGGATGAGCGCCGCCGCCAGGCCCGGGCCCGACAGCCGCCCGTCGCGGCCGACCGCGACGGCGCGCTCGCCGGCAGCCACCGCCTCGCTGCCGAAGGCGCGGCCGAGGTGCTCGGCGAAGGTCTCGTCGATCGTCTTGCCGACGACGCCGCGGATGTCGTAGGCCTTGAAGATGCTGGCGTCGATTTGCATGCGAAGGAAGGGGGCTGGAGGCCGGTCGAAAAGTGGCGCGATTGTAGGCAGCGGGGCCGCGCGCCCCCCGGACCCCGGGCTTGATGCTAGGCTCGCGCCCTTTGTGATCCCGGAACCCGCCTTGCTCTGCACGCCCCCCACCCGCCCGCCCCGCCCCCGCGCCCGCCGGAGCTGATCTTGGCCCTGCTCGAAGTCACCGGTCTGGCCACCCATTTCGCGACCGACGATGGCGGCTTCGCCGCCGTCGACGGCGTGAGCTTCCGCGTCGAGGCCGGCCAGACCCTGGCCCTGGTCGGCGAGTCGGGCAGCGGCAAGAGCGTGACCGCGCTGTCGATCATGGGCCTGGTGCCGCAGCCGCCCGGACGCATCGCCGCCGGCTCGGTCCGGCTCGAGGGCCGCGAGCTGATCGGCCTGCCGCGGCGCGAGCTGCAGGCCCTGCGCGGCAGCGCGATGGCGATGATCTTCCAGGAGCCGATGAGCTCGCTCAACCCGGCGTTCACGATCGGCGCCCAGATCGTCGAGGGCCTGCGCCGGCACCAGAGCATGAGCGCGGCCGAAGCCGAGGCGCGCGCGCTGCAGATGCTCGAGCGGGTGCGCATCCCGGCACCGGCGCAGCGCCTGCACGAGCACCCGCACAAGCTCTCGGGCGGCATGCGCCAGCGGGCGATGATCGCGATGGCGCTGGCCAACGAGCCGCGGCTGCTGATCGCCGACGAGCCGACCACCGCGCTCGACGTGACGATCCAGGCCCAGATCCTGGCCCTGATGCACGAGCTGCAGCAGGCCAGCGGCACCGCAATCGTGCTCATCACGCACGACCTTGGCGTGGTCGCCGAGGTCGCCGACGCGGTGGCGGTGATGTACTGCGGCCGCATCGTCGAGCAGGCACCGGTGCAGGCCCTGTTCGAAAAGCCGCAGCACCCCTACACGGTGGGCCTGCTGGGCTCGATGCCGCGGCTGGAAGGCGCTCAGGAGCGCCTGGCCGCGATCCCGGGCCAGGTCCCGGGCCCGCAGGAGCGCCCGCCCGGCTGCCACTTCGCCGACCGCTGCCCGTTCGTGCAGGAAAGCTGCCGCGCCGAGGCGCCGCCGCTGCGCGAGGTCGCACCCGGGCACCTGTCGGCCTGCTGGCGCGCGCCGCTGGACGCCGAGGCCCTGCTGGCCCGGCCCTTGCAAGCCTTGCCGGCATGAACCCACCGCTGCTGCAGGTCGAAGGCCTGGTCAAGCATTTCCCGGTCCGCCGCGGCCTGTTCGGCCGGCCGGGTGCGGCCGTGCGCGCGGTCCAGGACGTGAGCTTTGCGCTGAGCGCCGGGCAGACGCTCGGCGTGGTCGGCGAGTCGGGCTGCGGCAAGAGCACGCTGGGCCGGCTGGTGCTGCGGCTGATCGAGCCGACGGCCGGCCGGGTGGTGTTCGAAGGCAGCGACCTGGGCCGGCTCGATGCGTCGGCGCTGCGCGCCCAGCGGCGGGCGATGCAGATCATCTTCCAGGACCCGTACTCTTCGCTCAACCCGCGCATGACGGTGGGGCAGATCCTGGCCGAACCACTGGCCTTGCATGGCCTGCACCGCGGGCGCGAACGCGAGCGCGTCGCCGAGCTGCTGCAGACCGTGGGCCTGGCGCCGGAGCATGGGCGCCGCCGGCCGCACGAATTCTCGGGCGGCCAGCGCCAGCGCATCGGCATCGCGCGCGCGCTGGCGGTGGAGCCGCGGCTGATCGTCTGCGACGAGGCGGTCTCCGCGCTCGACGTCTCGGTGCAGGCGCAGGTCGTCAACCTGCTGCAGGACCTGCAGCGCCGGCTCGGCCTGGCCTACATCTTCATCGCCCACGACCTGGCGGTGGTGCGCCATATCGCCAGCCATGTCGCGGTGATGTACCTCGGCCGCATCGTCGAGCTGGCGCCGGCGGCGGCGCTGTTCGCGTCGCCGCGCCACCCCTACACGCGGGCCCTGCTGGCGGCGATTCCGCGCCCCGAGCCCGGCCGCAGCGGCCAGCGGCCGCTGCTCCAAGGCGACGTGCCCAGCCCCGCGCAACCGCCCGCCGGCTGCGCCTTCCACACCCGCTGCCCGCATGCCACCGCGGCCTGCACCGGCGAGGTGCCGCCGCTGGTGGACGATGAGGGACACTCGGTTGCCTGCCTGCGCTGGCGCGAGATCGAACCCATGCCCGCCGCGCCGGCGGCACCGGTCAACCTTCGCCTGCAGCGCCTGCAGGCGGCGTTCGCTTCCTGAAACGACATCGAGAGAGGACATGCCATGAAGAGATTCCTTTTCGCCGCCCTGCTGCTGGCCGGCTTGGCCCAGGCCCAGGCGCAAACGCTGCGCGTGGGCCTGGCCGAAGACCCCGACGTGCTCGACCCGACGCTGGCCCGCACCTTCGTCGGCCGCATCGTCTTTGCGGCGATGTGCGACAAGCTCGTCGACACCGACGCGAAGCTCAACATCGTGCCGCAGCTCGCCCAGAGCTGGCAGTGGTCGGCCGACAACAAGGCGCTGACGCTCAAGCTGCGCCCGGGCGTGACCTTCCAGGACGGCGAGAAGCTCGACGCCGCGGCCGTCAAGTTCAACATCGAGCGCCACAAGACGATGCCGGGCTCGAACCGCCGCGGCGAGCTGGCGCCGGTCACCACCGTCGACGTGCTGGACCCGCTGACCGTGCGCCTGAACCTGAGCGCGCCGTTCGCGCCGCTGCTGGCTGCGCTGGCCGACCGCGCCGGCATGATGGTCAGCCCGAAGGCCGCCGAGGCCGAGGGCGCGAAGTTCGGCAGCCACCCTGTCTGCGCCGGGCCGTTCAAGTTCGTCGAGCGGGTGGCGCAGGACCGCATCGTGCTCGAGCGCTACGACGGCTACTGGAACAAGCCCGCGATCCACTTCGACAAGATCGTCTACACGCCGATCCCCGATGCCACGGTGCGCCTGGCCAACCTCAAGTCGGGCCAGCTCGACTTCGCCGAGCGCATCGCGGCCAGCGACGTCGCGGGGCTGAAGGGCGACAAGAAGATCAAGGTCTCGCGCATCACCGAGATCGGCTACCAGGGCATCACGATCAACATCGGCAAGAGCGAGAAGGCCCAGGCCAACCCGCTGGGCCGCGACCCGCGCGTGCGCGAGGCCTTCGAACTCTCGCTCGACCGCCAGGGCCTGGCCCAGGTGGTGATGGACAACGAGGCGACGGTCGGCAACCAGTGGGTGGCACCGGGCAATCCGTTCTACGCGAAGAACATGCCGATCCCCAAGCGCGACGTCGCCAAGGCCAAGGCGCTGCTCGCGGCCGCCGGCGTGCCGCACCCCAGCTTCACGCTGCTCACGCCGACGACCAGCGACGCGCAGCGCCTGGCGCTGGTGGTGCAGGCGATGACGCGCGAGGCCGGCTTCGACGTCAAGATCCAGGCCGCCGAGTTCGCGACCTCGATCAACATGGCCGACAAGGGCGACTTCGAGGCCTATGTGCTGGCCTGGAGCGGCCGCGCCGACCCCGACGGCAACCTGTACAGCTTCATGGGCTGCAAGCAGCCGCTGAACTACGCCGGCTACTGCGACGCCGAGACCGACAAGCTGCTGGTGCAATCGCGCACGCTGCTCGACCCGGCCGCGCGCAAGAAGGTCTACCAGCAGATCGCCGCGCGCGTGCTGGCGGCGCGCCCGATCGTCTATCTCTACCACCGCAACTGGCTGTGGGCCTACGACGCCAGGCTCTCGGGCGTGCGCGAGATCCCCGACGGCCTGCTGCGCGTCGACGGGTTGAAGCTGGCGCCCTGAACGGATGGGCGGCTTCCTGCTCAGGCGACTGGCCGGCATCGTGCCGACGCTGGTCTTCGTCTCGATGCTGATCTTCGGCCTGCAGCAGCTGCTGCCCGGCGACCCGGCCAAGATCCTGGCCGGCGAGGAGCAGGACCCGAGCGTGGTCGCCTACCTGCACAAGAAGCTGCACCTCGACGAGCCGCTGCCGGTGCGCTACGCGTACTGGGTCGGCGGCGTGCTGCACGGCGACCTCGGCGAATCGGTGCGCAACCAGGAGCCGGTGCTGGATCTCGTGCTCGAGAAGCTGCCGGTGACGGTGGAGCTGGCGCTGCTGGCGTTCGCGATCGCGCTGGTGATCGGCATCCCGGCCGGCATCGTCGCCGCGGTCGGCCGCGGCACGGCCTGGGACACGCTGGCCAACGCGTTCGCGCTGTGGGGCATCTCGACGCCCAACTTCTGGCTCGGCATCCTGATGATCCTGCTGTTCTCGGTCCAGCTCGGCTGGCTGCCGGCCTCGGGCTACGTCAGCCCGTTCGAGGACCTGCGCGCCAACCTGGCCGCGATGGTGATGCCGGCCTTCGTGCTCGGCAACGCGATCGCCGCCGTGCTGATGCGCCACACGCGCAGCGCGATGCTGCAGGTGCTGTCGGCCGACTACGTGCGCACCGCGCGCGCCAAGGGCCTGTCGGAGCCGGTCGTGGTCCTCAAGCATGCCTTGCGAAATGCACTGACACCGATCATCACGCTGGGCGCGCTGGAGCTGGGCACGCTGCTGTCGGGCGCGGTGCTGACCGAGCAGGTGTTCACGATCCCCGGCTTCGGCAAGCTGATCGTCGATGCGGTGTTCAACCGCGACTACGCGGTCGTCCAGGGCGTGGTGCTGGTGACGGCCACGGCCTATATCACGCTCAACCTGCTGGCCGACCTGGCCTACGTGGCGGCCAACCCGAGGCTGCGCGGATGAGCACGGCGCCCGGGGTCGCAGTCCGGGTCGCGGCCGGCGCCGGCGCGCCGCGGCGGCGGCCGCCCGGCTTCCTGCGCCGGTTGCTGCGCCGGCGCGGCGCGGTGTTCGGCGCCGCCGTCGTGACGGGCTTCGTCGTGCTCGCGATCTTCGCGGCCTGGATCGCGCCGCAGGACCCGATCGCCACCAGCTGGAGCGCCCTGCGCCAGGCGCCGTCGGCAGCGCACTGGTTCGGCACCGACGAGATCGGCCGCGATGTCTTCGCCCGCGTCGTCTGGGGCACCCGGGCCTCGCTGCTGGCCGGCGTCGTGTCGGTGTCGATCTCGCTCGCGCTGGGCGTGCCGATCGGGCTGGCCGCGGGCTCGGCCGGCGGCGCCGTCGACATGCTGATCTCGCGCCTGACCGATGCCTTCCTGGCCTGCCCGTTCCTGATCCTGGCGATCGCGTTGGCGGCGTTCCTGGGGCCGAGCCTGACCAACGCGATGATCGCCATCGGCGTCTCGGCGACACCGGTGTTCGTGCGCCTCACGCGGGCCCAGGTGCTCAACGTCAAGGTCGAGGACTACATCGAGGCCGCGCGCGCGATCGGCAACCCGCCGTGGCGCATCGCGCTGCGCCACGTGCTGCCCAACATCGTGCCGCCGCTGATCGTGCAGGCGACGCTGGCGGTGGCCGCGGCAGTGATCGCCGAGGCCTCCCTGAGCTTCCTCGGCCTCGGCCAGCAGCCGCCGGCGCCGAGCTGGGGCAGCATGCTCAACACGGCCAAGAACTACGTCGACAACGCGCCTTGGATGGCGATCTGGCCGGGGCTGGCGATCTTCACGCTGGTGCTGGCGTTCAACCTGCTGGGCGACGGGCTGCGCGACGCGCTCGATCCGCGGCGGGGCTGAACCCGGCCTGCGTTACCGCGCGAAGATCCGGCGCGGGCCGCATTCACGGCGCTCAATCCCGCTCGGCCTCCTGCAGCTCTGCCAGCGGGACCTCCACCTCGATCGTCGTCCCGGATCCGGGGTCACCGACGATTCGCACGACGCCGCCGAGGGCGCGGACGCGCTCGTGAATCCCCCGCAGGCCGAAGGAGCCGGGCTTGCGTTCGTCGGCCGCGCGCATGCCGATGCCGTTGTCGTGGATCCGCAGCAAGAGCCGACGGTCGGCAGTTCGCGTGAGAACGATCTGCACCGCGGTCGCATGCGCATGCTTGGCGACGTTGTTCAGCCCCTCCTGGGTAACGCGGAAGAGGCAGGTCGTCAACGCCAGCGAGTCGAGTTCGTCGTCGTCGTCGTCGTCGTCGACGGCGCTCGGCGCGTCGAAGCGGCAGGCGATGCCATAGCGGCGGCTGAACTGGCCCGCCAGCGCTTCGAGTGACGGCGCGAGGCCCAGGTCTTCGAGCATCTGCGGCCTCAGGTCGTTGACGATGCGCCGGCTCGAATCGATCGCGGCGCCGGTGAGTTCGTCGATCTCCGCCAATATGGGTCGCGCCGCCGCCGGGTTCCTCTGCAGGGCCTCGCCGATCGCACCGACATTCATCTTGATGGCGCCCAGGGTCTGCTGCAGGTCGTCGTGAAGTTCGCGGGCGATGCGCTTGCGCTCCGTCTCCTGAACCTCGTTGTGCGCGACGTAAAGACGCTGCAGGTCGGCGTGGGCGTCTTCGAGCGCGCTCAAAGCATGCCGCAGGTCGGTCACGTCCCGTTTGACCGCGAGGATCGAGGATCTGCCCTTGTCCTGCAGCAGCGTCGCCGTCGCCTCCACCAGGCGGGTGGAGCCGTCCGCGCACAAGACCTTCTCCTCGGCCAGCGGCAGGGTCGTGGCGCCGGCCTTCAGCGCGTCGTTGCGCGCCTTGACCAGGTCGACCGAATCGGGGTGAATCAGATCCATCGCCGACCTGCCGATCAAGGCCGCCTCGTCGGCGCCGAACAGCCGCTGCGCGGCCTCGTTGACGAAGGTGATGCGATCGTCCGTGTTGACGACGACCGCTTCGGGCAGCATCGTCAACAGGTCGCGCAGGTGCGCTTCGCTCTCGCGCAAGGCGGCCTCGGCGCGCCGCTGCTCGGTGATGTCGCGAATGATCGCGGTGTACAGGCGATGGCCGCTGACCATGAGGTGCGAGATCGCCGCGTCGAGCGGGAACGCGTCGCCGTCGGCACGCAGGCCGATCGCCTCTCCCGGGACGGGCATGCGGTGGGCACCGACCGACGCTTCCCCGGGCGCCTGGATCTCGCGGGCGTGGTCCGCGCGATCGCCGCGTGGAACGAATCGCTCATAGGGGGCGCCGACCAGCGTACCGACCGGGCAGCGGAACATCCGCGCCGCCGCCGGGTTCGCCATCACGATCGTCTGCGTTTCGTCCAGGGTGATGATCGCATCGGTCGCCGATTCGAAGATGCCGCGCAGCCGGGCCTCGCTGAGATCCCGTGCGTCGAGCATCCGGTTGAACTGCCGCGCAACCGACTCCACCTCGACCGGCCCGGCGACCTGGACACGGACCGCCGTGTCGCCGGCGGCGACCTGGGCAGCCGCGGCGGCGAGCGTCGAGATCGGCCTGACGATGGAATTGCTGAGCCGCCACGCGATGACGAGAATCACGAGCACCAGCCCCACCCCGATGCCGGCGGTGCGCAGCACGAGGCGGTCGTAGGGCGCGAAGGCCTCGGCCTCCGGCAAGCCCGCGGCCACGATCCAACCGGTTCCCGGGACCGTCACGACCGACACCAGGCGCTGCACGCCGTCGCGTCCCCTGGCCGACACGAAACCCTCGCGCAGGTCTTTCAGGGGGTCGGGCTCGGCCGCGTTCCGACGGGTGCCGATGAACGACTCGATCGCGGCCGATCGGACCAGGATCCTTCGCTGGCGGTCGACAACCGAGACGACGGCATGGCGTGGCACCGACGCCAACAGCTGCGCGCTGAGCCTGAGCAGGTCGACGGGCAGGACGAGAAGGCCGATCGTCGAGCCCCCGTCGTTGCGGATCGGGTAGCTCAGGACCGTCGCCCAGCGCTTGCTCCCGGGTTGGACGAATGCATCGCTGGCACGCAGGCCGTCGCTGCGCAGGCCTGCCTCGTACCAGGCAGACTCCATCGCGCTCGGTTGCACGGCCGGCGCCTGCGGGTACGAGCAGACGATCCTCCCCTGCAGGTCGCCGACGGCAAGGGCGTCGAACTGAGGATTGAGGCCGATGTATTCGGCGATGATCGGATCGCAATCGTCGGGGGCGAGGCTCTTCACGCGCGGACGCGCGGCAAGAGTCGCCATCGCCGCTTCGCTCTGGCTCAGGAATCGCGTGAGATCTTCGGCGGTGTTGGTCGAGAGGATCTTGACGTTGGCGTAGGCCGCGTCCCGCGCGTCGCGCAAGTCGGCGGCGAGCAGCCAGGCGACGATCCCCGCAGCCGGAAGCAGCACGGCCAGCAAGAGGAACATGAGCTTGATGCGGATCGATCGACCCGTGACCCAGGACGCCATCGGTGCCTCCATCTCGGCGTCAGCCTACAGGTGCTGCGCACGCGGAGGTTTGTCGGCTGTCAAACGCAGGCTCTTCGCTTCCCATCGAGGCGAATTCCTGCAGGCGCTGCCTCCGCGGCCGTCTCACCCACGCGTGATGCGCAGCCCGGCGTCGAGCAGCAGCACCTCGCCGGTCGTCTTCGCGGCGCCGGCGCCCAGCCACCAGGCAGCGTCAGCGACGTCCTCGGGCGCGATCACCGCGTCCAGCGCCGCGCGCGACTTGTACGACTGCACGCTGGCGGCGTAGCGCTCGGGGCCCAGGCCGCCCTGCAGCCACGGCGTCTCGACCAGCCCCGGCGCGATCGCGTTGACGCGGATCGCGGGGCCGAGCGAACGCGCCAGCCCGACGGTGAGCGCGTTGAGCGCGCCCTTGCTCGCCATGTAGGCCAGCGACGAGCCCACACCCATCATCGAGGCCACCGACGAGATGTTGACGATGCCCGCGCCCGGGTGGCGCTGCAGCAGCGGCGCCAGCGCGCGCACCATCTGATAGGCGCCGATCACGTTGACGGCGTAGATGCGCTGGAAGTCCTCGGCATCCAGGCCCTCGAGGTTCTTCAGGCCGACGAACTTGGTCGTGCCGGCGTTGTTGACGAGCACGTCGGCGCGGCCGAAACGGGCCTCGACCTCGGCCGCCAGGCGCCGGCAGTCGGCGTCGCTGGCAACGTCGGCGCGCACGACCAGCACATCCGCGCCCAGGGCCCGGCACTCCGCGGCCACCGCCTCGGCCGGCGCGAGCTCACGCGAGAAATTGACGACCAGGTCCCAGCCCTCGCGCGCATAGCGCCGCGCCGTCGCGGCACCGATCCCCGACGACGACCCGGTGACCACACAAACCCTGCGCTCGCCCATGCCCGCATCCCCCAGCCGGCCGAACCCGGCGCGCGATCATCGCCGCCCGCCACGCCGCCCGCCAGGGCTTGAAACCCGAACTCGCGGCCCTACCTGTGATGGATGAAAGCCGAAGCCCGCCATCCCCTGCCCGCCCGCCTGCAGACCCTGGCCGCGATGGCCGGCCTGCTCGAGCGGCTCGACCGCCAGCCGCGCCAGGCCAGCGCAGAGCAGTACCGCAGCGTCGCGCGCCAGGTTGCGGCGCTGCTCGCCGAGGCCGGACCCGACGCCCTGCTGCAGATGCTCCTCGACGTCGCGCCGGCGACGGCCGAGTTGTACGAGAACATGCACTACGAGATCGCCGGCCTGTGCCGCGCGCCGCTGGAAGCGGCGCTGAACGCCGAGCTGGCCGCGACGGCCGCGATCGCGAAGGCCCGCGCGATCCGCTGAGCGCGCGGCCTGCTGCGGTTCGCGGACGCCAGGGACAGGTCCGAAAACGGCGAGTCCCGGTCCGCTGGAGGGCTACGATGGCCGCATGGTCCTCGATCCCGATGCCGCCTACCTCGCCGTGAAGGCGCGCGATGCGCGCTTCGACGGCCGCCTGTTCATCGGCGTGACATCCACCGGCGTCTACTGCCGCCCGGTGTGCCGGGTCCGCACGCCGCGGCGCGAGAACTGCCGCTTCTTCGCCACCCCGGCGCAGGCCGAGGCCGCCGCCTTCCGGCCGTGCATGAAGTGCCGGCCCGAGATCGCGCCCGGGCTGGCCCACACCGACTCGTCGCGGACACTGGCCGACACGGCGGCGCGGATGATCGAGCACGCGGTGCACGGCGGCGAGCCGGTCGCACTGCCGTTGCTGGCCGACCGGCTCGGCGTCACCGACCGCCACCTGCGGCGCATCTTCCAGGCCGCGCACGGCGTGGCACCGCACGGTTATCTCGGCACCCAGCGGCTGCTGCTGGCCAAGCAGCTGCTCACCGACACCATGCTGCCGGTGACGCAGGTCGCGCTGGCCAGCGGCTTCGCCAGCCTGCGCCGCTTCAACGCCGCGTTCGCCCTGCGCTATCGCTTCAATCCGACGCAACTGCGGCGCGAACGCGGGCTCGGAGCGGCGGAAGCGCCGCTGCGCCTGGCCTACCGGCCGCCGTACGACGTCGAGGCGCTGCTGTCCTTCTTCGCCCGCCGTGCGGTGTCCGGTGTCGAGCAGGTCGAGGGCCTGGCGCTGCGCCGCACGCTGGGCTGGCAACACCGCGGCCAGCGCATGGCCGGGTGGATCGAAGCCCGCTTCGTGCCCGAACGCCACGAGGTCCATCTGCAGGCGGCGCCCAGCCTGGCGCCGGTGCTGGGCGCGGTGCTGCAGCGCGTGCGCCAGGGCCTGGACCTGGACGCCGACCCGGCGCTGATCGACCCCGTGCTCGCGCTGCTGCCGGTGCCCCTGCGCCCCGGCACACGGCTGCCCGGCGGCCTCGACGGCTTCGAGATCGCGGTGCGCGTGATCCTCGGCCAGCAGGTCACGGTCAAGGCGGCGCGCACGCTGGTGCAGCGCCTGGTCGATCGCTTCGGCGAGCCGATCGCGACGCCGTTCGCGGCGCTGACCCACCTGTTCCCGGCGGCCGAGACGATCGCCAGCGCCGACCCGGAGGTCATCGGCAAGCTCGGGATCGTGCGCCAGCGCGTGAGGGCGCTGCAGGCATTGGCCGCCGAGATCGCCGCCGGCCGCATCGAGCTGCACCGCGGCGCGCCGCTGCTCCCGACGCTCGACGCGCTGCGCGCGCTGCCCGGCGTCGGCGAGTGGACGACCCAGCTCATCGCGATGCGCGCGCTGGCCTGGCCCGACGCCTGGCCGGCCAGCGACATCGGGCTGTTGAACGCGCTGGGCAGTCGCGACCCGCGCCACGTCACCGCGCTGGCCGAACCCTGGCGGCCCTGGCGCGCCTATGCCGTGATGCGGCTGTGGCACCACATCGAACCGTCTCCGGAGACACCGACATGAAGACGCCGCATTTCGAAGCGCAGTCTCGGATCGACACGCCGCTCGGTCCGCTGACCCTCGCCGCCACCGCGCGCGGCCTGGCGCTGGCCTGGTTCGACGGCCAGGCGCACCGCAGCGAGGAGATCGACGCGCCGCCGGACCCCGATCACCCGCACCTCGCGCTGGCCGCGCGCGAGTTCGCAGCCTATTGGCGCGACGCGCGAACGCGCTTCACGGTGCCGCTGGATCCGCAGGGCACGGCCTTCCAGCACTCGGTCTGGCAGGTGCTGCGCGGCATCGCGCCCGGCAGCCTGGCGAGCTACGGCGAGGTGGCGCAGCGGATAGGCAAGCCGGCGGCCGTGCGTGCGGTGGGGGCGGCGATCGGGCGCAATCCGATCGCCATCATCGTGCCCTGCCACCGCGTCGTCGGCCACGACGGCTCGCTGACCGGCTACGCGGCCGGCCTGCCGCGCAAGCAGGCCCTGCTCGAGCGCGAGGGCGCGCTGCCGGCGCGCGCTTGACGCCTCGCGCGAGCCCGCAAGAGAAACGGCCGCCGGGACGAGCCGCGGCGGCCGTGACGCGTGATCGGCAGCTGCCTAGCGGAACCGGGGATTCGGCACCGTCAGCAGTTCGCCGGGCAGCGAGCCGACATACTGGGCGATGGCCTTGAGTTCGTCGTGGCTGAACTGCTTGGCCTGCCCGGCCATGATCGCGTTGCCGCGGCCGATCCGCGGGTTGCCCTCGATCGTGTAGGCCTTCAGCGCGGCGTACAGGTAATCGGGGTACTGGCCGGCGATCTTCGGGTAGCCGGGGTCGATCGGCTTGCTGAGGTTGGGACCGTGGCAGGACGTGCACGCACCCTTGGCGATCAGCGCCGCGACGGCGGGCGACGGCGACGGCGCCAGCGTATCGGCGACCGGCTTGATCGACGACTGGCCGTACGCGTGGAAGAACGCCGCCAGGTCGGCGATGTCGGTGTCGCTGAGCGCGCTGGCGATGGCGTGCATGGTCGGATGCTTGCGATCGCCCTTCTTGTATTCGGTCAGCGCATTGGCGAGGTACTGCGCGCTCTGGCCCGACAGCTTGGGCACCCTGTAGATCTCGGGGAAGGAGGCCCGGTAGCCGGGGATGCCATGGCAGCCGAGGCAGGTGTCGGCCTTCTTGCGGCCGGCGGCGGCGTCCTGGGCATGCGCGGCGGAAAAGGCGGACAGGGCAGTGGCAAGCGCCAGCAGCAGACGAATCGCTTGGGTCATTGGCTCTAGGAGGTTGGGTCGACTGACGTTAGGCGCTGGACTGCACAGCCGGCGACCTGCGGAGCAGCGAAGATTATAGGGCCCCTTATACTGGTCCGAACCGGTCCGGGCGATGCCCAGCCACCCGCCGCGGCAGCCGCCGCGACCCCTCGAGCGCTGCGCGCGCACCCAGTCACGATGAAGTTCCACGGCTCGGATCAATATGTCGCCACGCAGGACCTGATGCTGGCGGTCAACGCCGCCGTCACCCTGCAGCGGCCGCTCCTCGTCAAGGGCGAACCCGGCACCGGCAAGACGATGCTGGCCGAAGAGGTCGCCCGCGCGCTGGACCTGCCGCTGCTGCAGTGGCACATCAAGAGCACGACCAAGGCGCAGCAGGGGCTGTACGAATACGACGCCGTCAGCCGCCTGCGCGACAGCCAGCTCGCCGACGCGGAGAACTCGCAGCGCGTCAAGGACATCAGGAACTACATCGTCAAGGGCGTCCTGTGGCAGGCCTTCACCGCCGAGCAGCCGGTGGCGCTGCTGATCGACGAGATCGACAAGGCCGACATCGAATTCCCCAACGACCTGCTGCGCGAGATCGACCGCATGGAGTTCTACGTCTACGAGACGCGCGAACTGGTCAAGGCGCGGCACCGGCCGATCGTGTTCATCACCTCCAACAACGAGAAGGAGCTGCCCGACGCGTTCCTGCGCCGCTGCTTCTTCCACTACATCAAGTTCCCCGATGCCGACACCATGCACGCGATCGTCGACGTGCATTTCCCGGGCTTGAAGAAGGAGCTGCTGGCGGCGGCGCTGAAGACCTTCTACGACGTGCGCAACCTGCCCGGGTTGAAGAAGAAGCCGAGCACCAGCGAACTGCTCGACTGGCTCAAGCTGCTGGTGGCCGAGGACATCCCGCTGGCCGCGCTGCAGAGCAGGGACGACAAGGTCGCGGTGCCGCCGCTGGTCGGCGCGCTGCTGAAGAACGAGCAGGACGTGACGCTGTTCGAGAAGCTCGTGTTCATGCAGCGCCACAACCGCTGAAGGGCCGGTTCGCGCGATGGCCTGGCCCGAACCCGTCACGCTGACGGGCCCGTACGCAAGACTGGAGCCGCTGGCCAGGGAGCACCACGACGCCCTGTGCGCCGCCGCGCGCGACGGCGAGTTGTGGCAGCTCTGGTACACCAGCGTGCCTTCGCCCGAGCGCATGGCCGCCGAGATCGAACGCCGGCTGGCGCTGCAATCCGCCGGGGCCATGCTGCCGTTCACGGCGTTCGACGCCCAGGGCCGCGTCGTCGGCATGAGCACCTACATGCACATCGACGCCGGCAACCGGCGGCTGGAGATCGGCAGCACCTGGACCGCCGCCTCGGCCCAGCGAACGCCGCTGAACACGCAGTGCAAGCGACTGCTGCTCGGCCATGCCTTCGAGTCGCTGGGCTGCATCGCGGTCGAATTCCGGACCCATCGCCTGAACCTGCAGAGCCGGCGCGCCATCGAGCGCCTGGGCGCCCAGCTCGACGGCATCCTGCGCGCGCACAGCCTGGCCGCCGACGGCACGCTGCGCGACACCGCGGTCTACAGCATCACCGCCGCCGAATGGCCGGCGGTGCGATCGCATCTCGACTGGCAACTCGTCAAGCGGCGCTGAACGCACGCATTCCTGGAGCATCCATGGCAGGCAAGAAGAAGACTCTCGGCATCGAGGACCTCTTGAAGATCGAACGACTGGGCGCACCCAGCCTGGCGCCGGACGGCGCCCAGGCGGTGGCCGCGGTCACCCGCTTTTCGATGAAGGACAACAAGTCGCAGTCCTCGCTGTGGCTGCTGTCGACGCTGGGCGGCGCGCCGCGCCAGCTGACGCAATGCGGCGAGAAGGACGGCCAGCCGCGCTGGAGCCCGCGTGGCGACCGCATCGCCTTCACCGCCAAGCGCGAGCAGCAGGGCAAGAAGGACGGCGAGGCCCAGCTCTACCTGATCGCCCCCGACGGCGGCGAGGCGGTCCGCGCGGCCGAGGTGGCCACCGGCGTGGAGGCCTTCCGCTGGTGCCCCGACGGCAAGCGCCTCGTGTTCGTGAGCTGGGTCTGGCCCGAACTCAAGGGGCAGACGGCGCAGGCGAAGAAGCACAAGGAATTCGGCGAGCGCAAGGAGACCGGCTACGCCACCAGCGAGTCGCAGTACCGCCACTGGGACCGCAACCTGCCGATGGGCCGGGTGGCGCACCTGCACCTGCTCGAGCTCGGGCGCGACGGCAGCGCGGGCAAGGTGCGCGACCTGTTCGAGGCCAGCAGCTACGAGCTCGGCCGCGCCGACCCGGGCGCCAAGGACTTCGACATCTCGCCCGACGGGCGGCGACTGGTCTTCGCCTTCGACCCGGCGCCGGTCAAGCGGGTCGACGGCCGTTTCGCGCTGGCCGAGATGGAGATCCGCAGCGGCAAGACGCACGTCATCGCGCGCGACGCCGAATGGGACTTCGGCGCCCCGCGCTACAGCCCCGACGGCGATCGCGTCGCCTTCACCGCCAGCCACCAGGCGATCAAGCACACGATGCCGGCACAGCTCGCGGTATGGGAGCGCGAAGCCGGCAACTGGGAGCTGGTCAGCGGCGAATGGGACCACGAGGTCCACGCCCCGCTGCTGTGGGAAGCCGACGGCCAGGCCGTCCTCTTCACGGCGGAAGAAAAGGGCCGCACCCACCTGTGGCGCTTCGACCTGCCCGACCGCCGCGCCGAAGCGGTCGTCTCCGGCGCCTGGGTCAGCGGCTTCGACAAGGCCGCCGGCACCCTCGTCACGCTGGCCAACTCGGCGCTGCACCCGGACCGGCTGCACGCCCACCTGCCGGCGCGGGCGCCGCTGCGCATCGAGACCTTCAACGACGAACTGCTGGCCGAGGTCGAGCTCGGCCGCGTCGAGGAGCGCTGGATCAAGGGCGCCAGCGCCGCCGGCGCCGCCGAGGGAGACGACGTCCAGATGTGGCTCGTCTATCCGCCCGGCTTCGACGCGAAGAAGAAGCATCCGCTGATGCACAACATCCACGGCGGCCCGCACACGACCGCCGGCGACAACTGGCATTACCGCTGGAACACCCAGGTCTTCGCGGCCCAGGGCTATGTCGTCGCCAGCGTCAATTACCACGGCTCGTCGAGCTTCGGCTATGCCTTCCTCGACAGCATCACCCACCGCTGGGGCGCGCTCGAGCTGCAGGACATCGAGGCAGGCACCGACTGGCTGCTGAAGAAGCCGTGGATCGACAGGAAGCGGGTCTTCGCCACCGGCGGCAGCTACGGCGGCTTCATGGTGGCCTGGATGAACGGCCATCTGCCGAATGGACGCTACCGGGCCTACATCTGCCACGCCGGCTGCTTCGACTGGGTCGGCATGTTCGCCGACGACGCCTGGAGCTGGCATGCGCGCGAGCTGGGCAACTGGTACTGGGACGACATGGCAAGCATCCATGCGCAAAGCCCGCACGCCTTCGCCGCCGCGATGAGCACGCCCACGCTGGTGATCCACGGCGCGCTCGACTACCGCGTGCCCGACGCCCAGGGCCTGGCCTACTACAACACGCTGAAGGCGCGCGGTGTCGATGCACGGCTGCTCTGGTTTCCGGACGAGAACCACTGGATCCTCAAGCCGCGCAACAGCAAGCTCTGGTACGACGAGTTCTTCGGCTGGCTGGCGCGCCACGACCCCGGCGCGCGCGGCCGCGGCTGAGCCGGCAAGGCGGCAGGGCAGCCCTTAGACTGTCGCCACCGCCACGTCACGCGCTGCGGCGCCGGCCCCTGTCATGCTCATCGACTTCTTCTACACCTTGCGCGCCGCCAAGCTGAAGGTGTCGGTGACCGAGTTCCTGAGCCTGCTCGAGGCGATGCAGGCCGGGGTGATCGGGCCTTCGGTCGACGAGTTCTACGTCCTGGCGCGCACCTCGCTGGTCAAGGACGAAGCCCAGTTCGACAAGTTCGACCGCGCCTTCGGCGCCTACTTCAAGGGCGTGGAGTTGCTGACCGACTTCACCCAGGACGTGCCGCTGGACTGGCTGCGCAAGACGCTGGAGCTCGAGCTCTCGCCCGAGGACAAGGCGGCGATCGAGAAGATGGGCTGGGACGAGCTGATGGCGACGCTGAAGAAGCGCTTCGAGGAGCAGAAGGAGCGCCACGAAGGCGGCAGCAAGATGATCGGCACCGGCGGCACCAGCCCCTTCGGCGCCTACGGCTACAACCCACAGGGCATCCGCATCGGCCAGGACAAGGGCCGCAACAAGAGCGCGGTCAAGGTCTGGGACCAGCGCGCGTTCCAGGACTACGACGACACCAAGGAGCTCGGCACCCGCAACATCAAGGTCGCGCTGCGCCGGCTGCGCCGCTTCGCCCGCGAGGGCGCGGCCGAGGAGCTCGACCTCGACGACACGATCCACAGCACCGCAGCGAATGCCGGCATGCTCGACATCAAGATGGTGCCCGAGCGCCACAACAAGGTGAAGGTGCTGCTGCTGATGGACGTCGGCGGCACGATGGACGAGCACATCCACCGCGTCGAAGAGCTGTTCAGCGCCGCCAAGACCGAGTTCAAGCACCTCGAGTTCTATTACTTCCACAACTGCGTCTACGACTTCATGTGGAAGAACAACCGCCGCCGCTTCAGCGAGAAGCACGCCACCTGGGACCTGATCCGCAAGTACAACAAGGACTACAAGCTGCTGTTCGTCGGCGACGCGACGATGAGCCCCTACGAGATCCTGCAACCCGGCGGCAGCGTCGAATACAACAACGAGGAGCCGGGCGCCGAATGGCTGCAGCGGCTGACGAATGCCTTCCCGAGGTTCGCCTGGATCAACCCCGAGCCGCAAGGCGTCTGGCAGTACCGGCAGAGCATCGCCATCGTGCAGCAACTGGTCAACCAGCGCATGTTCCCGCTGACCCTGGCCGGGCTCGAGGGCGCGATGCGGCTGCTCAGCAAATGAAGCCAGCCCGCGCGGCGACAGCGCTGCGGGCGCTGCTGCCGGCGCTCGGGCTGGCGCTGCTGCTCGGCGGCTGCGGTTCGCTGCGCGGCAGCGCGGCGGCGCCTGCGGCCGGCGGCAACGCGCTGGCGCAGCCGCCGGCATCGGCGGCCAGCGCGGCCGCCAACGCCGCCGGCGTCGGCGTGTCGATCGACGCGCCGGCCGCGCTCAAGACCTTGCTCGAGCGTCATCTCGACCTCGTGCGCCTGGGCCAGCTGGCACGCGACGACGTCGATGGCAGCGAGTGGTCGCGCCTGATCGACGCCACCCCGGCGCAGGTGCGCGAGCTGCTGCAGACCGAGGGCTACTTCTCGCCCCGGGTGACGCTCGAACGCGACCCCGCCCGCGTCGCGGGCCAGCCCGACATCGTGACCCTGCATCTCGACCCGGGTCCGCGCGCCCGCGTGACCAAGGTGACCATCGAGACCGAGGGCGAACTCGAGCGCGGCGCCACCGCGGGCGACGAACACGCGCGCCGGACCCTGGCCGAGTTGCGCAAGGACTGGCGGCTGCCGGTGGGCAGCAGCTTTCGCAACCCGGCCTGGAGCGAGGCCAAGGCGGCCGCCCTGGCGCGCCTGCGCGCCGCCGGCTACGCCACCGCGAACTGGATCGGCTCGGGCGCCGACGTCGACACCGCGAAGAACGAAGTCCAGCTCTACCTGGTCGCCGACAGCGGGCCGCTGTTCCGCTACGGCGAACTGCAGGTCGAGGGCCTGGCGCGGCAGGACCTGCAGTCGGTGGTCAACATGGTCGGCGCGGCACGTGGCGCGCCGGTCACCGAGACCCTGCTGCTCGACTTCCAGGACCGGCTGCAGAAGTCGGGTCTGTTCCAGACCGCCGGCGTCACGCTCGACCCCGACCCGGCGCGCGCCGGCGAAGCGCGCATCCTGGTGCGGTTGCGCGAAGCGCCACTGCAGACCCTCACCTTCGGCGTCGGCGTCAGCGCCAACACCGGCCCGCGCGCATCGGTCGAGCACACCTACCGGCGCCTGTTCGGCCAACCGGCCGCCATGCACAACCAGATCGAGTACGGCAAGCTGCACAAGTTCTGGAACGGCGACATCACCGGCCACGCCAGCAGCGGCCTCTATCACAACGTCGTCGCCAGCGCGATCGACAATCTCGTCTCGAACACCGACATCGTGCTGTCGCAGCGGGTGCGCCTGGGCCGCACCCAGGACACCCAGCGCGTCGAGCGCTTCTACTTCGTGCAGGCCGAGCGCTCGACGCGCCACACCTTCGACGACGTCGTCAACACCAAGGCGATCGCGCTGTCGCTGAACTACCAGGGCGGCTGGCGCGACCTCGACAGCCTGGTGCTGCCGACCAAGGGTCTGAGCATCTCGGGCCAGACCGGTGTCGGCTACTCGCACGGCCGCGATGCCAAGCCGGGCCCGTTCACGCGCCTTTACATGCGCGCGATCGGCTATCTGCCGATCGGGCGGACCTGGTACGGCCAGGCGCGGGTCGAGTTCGGCCAGGTGTTCCTGCGTTCGAACATGGTGGTTCCCGAGCCGGAGCAGTTCCGCGCCGGCGGCGACGAGTCGGTGCGCGGCTACGACTACCGCAGCCTGGGGCCGATCCTCGATGGCTCGGTGAGCAGCGGCAACGTGCTGTACACGACCAGCGTCGAACTGGCGCGTCCGATCGCGAAGTCGTTGCCCTCGCTGTGGGGCGCGGTGTTCGTCGATGCCGGCAACGCCGGCAACAGCTTCGCCCACCTGGATCCGGCCGTCGGCATGGGCGTGGGCCTGCGCTGGCGCAGCCCCGTGGGGCCGCTGCGCATCGATTGGGCCTACGGCCGCAACGTGCACAAGGCGAAGCTGCTGTTCAGCGTCGGCATCGCGTTCTGAAGCGCCATGGTCGAGCCTCCGGTCAGCCCGCCTCCTGCACCACCCTCGCCCGGTCACTGGCATCTGACGCCAGCCATGCCGGTGCGCACCGGCCTGCGCCTGCTGCTGCCGCTGGGCGTCGTCTTGGCCTTGCTGGCGCTGGTGCTGGTCTTGTTCGTGGCCGCGCTGCGCTGGACTGTTGCCACCGAAAACGGCACGCGCTGGCTGCTGCGCCACCTGCCCGGCGTCGAGGCCACCGGTTTCAGCGGCGCGCTGCTCGGCCCCGCGTGGCACCTCGACCGGTTGCGCGTGAGCTGGAACAGCGGCCGCGACATCCTGGTCATCGACGACCTCAGCGCCAGCGGCCTGCAATGGCGCGCCTGGCCCGGCGCGCACGCGTGGATCGGGTTCGAGATCGCCGGCGTGACGGCGCGCAGCGCGGCGCTGACGACCGGAAACGGCCCGTCGACGGCGCCTTTCGTGCTGCCGGACAGCATCGCGCCGCCGCTGGCGCTGCGGCTGGCCCACGCCCGCGTCGAGTCGCTGACGGTCAATGGCGGCGCACCGCTGACCGCCCTCGACCTGCAGGGCCTGACGCTGGACCCGCGGCCCGGTGCCGAGCACGGCGTGCAGCGGTTCAGCTTCACCGGCTCCGGCGTCGCGGCCGAGGGCGCGGCGCGCATCGGCAACCGCGCGCCGCTGGCGCTGGCCGCGCAGCTCAGCCTGCGGCCGGCGCTCGACGGCGACCACCCGCGCTGGGGTGCGGCGCTGCGCGCCGACGGGCCGCTGGCGAAGCTGGCCGTGACCGGCACGCTGCGCGGCAGGCCGCTGCCCGGCCACGCCGCCCCGACGCTCGACCTGCACGCCGTGCTGCAGCCGCTGCAGCCCTGGCCGCTGGCCTCGCTGAGCCTGCAGACCGCTGGTCTGGACCTGGCTGCGCTGTCGCCGCGCCTGCCCGCGACGCGGCTGGCGGGTCAGGCCGAGCTGAGCGGCGGCGAGGCCGGCCAGCCGCTGGTGGCCACCGCAGAGCTGCACAACGAGGCGCCGGGACGCTGGAACGAGCGAGGCCTGCCGCTGCAGCGCCTCAGCCTGCGCGCCGAGCGGACGGCCGACCAGCCGGACCGGCTGCTGGTGTCGCGTTTCGACCTCGCGTTCGCCGATGCCAGCCAGGCCGCCGGGCATTGGAGCGGCAGCGCGGTCTGGCAGGGCCAGACCCTGAGCCTGCAGACGCGGCTCGAGGGCGTCACGCCGCAGCGGCTGGACGGGCGCGCCGCGGCGATGACGCTCACCGGCCCGCTCAGCCTCAGCTTGCGCGGGCTGCCCGCACCGGATGGCAGCGCCGCCGCGGCCAGGCCGGGCGTCGACTGGAAGCTCGACCTCAGCGGCCGGCTCGACGCCACGCCACAGCCGGTGCACCTGCAGCTCGAGGGCAGCGCCGACGCCGAGCAGGTGGTGCTGCGCAACGTGCAGGCGCAATCCGGAGGCGCCAGCGCCGAGTTGCAGGCCACGCTGGCGCGCACCGGCCACGGCGACTGGCAGCTGCAGTCCGCGGGCACGCTGCGCGATTTCGACCCCCTGCCCTGGTGGCCGGGCGAGGCCGGCTCGGGCTGGCGGAAGGGAAGGCACCGGCTGTCGGGCGACTGGAAGTTCGAGGTCCGGCTGCCGGGTGACGCCGACAGCCTGCCACCGCTGGCGCTGGCCCAGCGACTGGTCGGCAATGGCCGGCTGCGCATCCGCGATTCGGTGCTCGCCGGGGTGCCGCTGAGCGCCGACATCACGCTCGGCTACGCGCCAAGCGCGGCGCCGGCACCGGGCTCGCTGAACGCCGAATTCGAGCTCGGGGGCAACCGGCTGTCGATCCGGGGCCAAGGCGATCCGGCCGGCAGCGGCGTCAACGACCACTGGCGCGCCGAGGTCAAGGCCGAGACCCTGGCCGCACTCGCACCGCTGGCCAGGCTCGGCCCGGCACTGGCCGAATGGGTGCCGCGCGGGGGCAGCATCACCGGCGCCCTGGCAGCCGACGGCCGCTGGCCGGCGCTGCACACCGAGGGCAACCTGCAGCTGTCGCAACTGCTGGTCGGCGAGCTGAAGCTGGCCCGCGGCAGCGCCGCCTGGGCCATGGGCCTGCAGGGCGAGCGGCCGCTGGCGCTGCAGATCGATCTCGCGGGCGTGCAGTTCGGCAAGAGCCGCGCCGACAACCTGCGCGCCCAGCTGCACGGCACGCTGGCCGATCACCACATCGACATCTCCGGCGCCCTGCCCTTGCTGCCGCCGGAAATGGCGGTCCGGATCCTGGGCATCGAGGCGCAGTCGGGCACCCAGGCCCAGCTGCACGCCCAGGGCAGCTGGCTGCCCGACCCCGCCGGCGGCGGCCGCTGGCGCGCCCACATCGAGCAACTCGTCATCGGCTCCTGGGACGGCAGCGCCGACACCACGCCGCCGGCCTCGGGCTGGGTGGAGACCAAGGACCTGCGCGCCGAGCTGCAGTTCGGCGCCGGCGGCAAGCTGCTGGCATTGCAGGCCGACCCCGGCCGCCTGCAGCTGTCGGACACTGCCAGCCTGCGCTGGGACGCCGTCAGCCTGGACCTGCGCGGGGCGCAGCCGCAAGGCGAACTCCACGCCAGCATCGAACCCTTCGCGCTGGCTCCGCTGCTGGCGCGCGCGCAACCCGGCGTGGGCTGGCAGGGCGACCTGCGGCTGACGGCGAAGGTGGACATCCGCGCTGCCGAGAAGGTCGATGCCGACCTCGTCTTCGAGCGCCACGACGGCGACCTCCACATCGCCAGCGCGGACGGCCTGCAGCTGCTGGGCCTGACCGACCTGCACCTGAAGCTGTCGGCGCACGACGGCCTGTGGAACTTCAGCCAGACCTTCCGCGGCCGCAGCCTGGGCGAGATCACCGGCCAGATCCAGGTGCAGACCAGTCCCGATCGGCGCTGGCCGCCACCCGACGCGCCCTTGCAGGGGTCGCTGCAGGCGCATGTCGCCGACCTCGGCATCTGGGCCGCCTGGGTGCCGCCCGGCTGGCGCCTGAGCGGCGATCTGCGCACCACGGCGGCGATCAGCGGGCGCTTCGGCCGGCCGCAGTACAGCGGCCAGATCGCCGGCACCGGCCTGGGCGTGCGCAACCTGCTGCAGGGCGTCAACGTGCACGACGGCAGGCTCTCGGTGCTGCTCGCCGGCGACACGGCGAAGATCGAGCAGTTCACGCTGCGGGGCGGCGATGGCACGGTCGAAGTCACCGGCGGCGCCACGCTGGGCCTGCAGCCGCACGCCAGCCTGCAGCTGAAGGCCGATCATTTCCGCGTCCTCGGCCGTGTCGACCGGCAGATCGTGGCCAGCGGCAACGCCGAGCTGGAGCTGGATGCCGACCAGACCCGGCTGACCGGCAAGTTCGGCATCGACGAGGGCCTGTACGACGCCAGCCATGCCGACGCGCCCTCGCTCGACGACGACGTCACCGTGCGCCGGCCAGGCAGCGCCGCAGAGGCGGGCGGCGAGGCGGCCGCGCCGAAGCCGCGGCGCAACCTGGCACTCGACGTGACCGTCGACCTGGGCCAGAAGATGCACGTGCTCGGCCGCGGCCTGGACACCGCATTGCAGGGCCAGGTGCGGCTGACCACACCCGGCGGCCGCCTGGCCGTCAATGGCACCATCCGCACCGACGGCGGCACCTACGCCGCCTATGGCCAGAACCTCGAGATCGAGCGCGGCATCGTCGCCTTCAGCGGCATCGCCGACAACCCGCGGCTCGACATCCTCGCGCTGCGCCCCAACCTCGACACCCGGGTCGGCGTGCAGATCACCGGCAACCTGCAGACGCCGCGGGTGCGCCTGTATTCCGAGCCCGACATGGCCGACAGCGACAAGCTGTCGTGGCTGCTGCTCGGCCGCGCCCCCGACAACCTCGGCCGCAACGACGCCGCCATGGTGCAGCAGGCCGCGATGGCCGTGCTCGCGGGCGAAGGCAAGGCACCGACCGACGCGCTGCTGCGCAACCTGGGCATCGACCAGCTCTCGCTGCGCCAGAGCGACACCGACGTGCGCGAGACCGTGATCAGCCTGGGCAAGCAGCTCTCGCGCCGCTGGTACCTGGGCTACGAGCGCGGCGTCAACGCCACCACCGGCACCTGGCAGCTCGTCTATCGCATCGCGCAGCGTTTCACGCTGCGCCTGCAAAGCGGGCTGGACAACTCGGCCGACGTGATCTGGACCTGGCGCTTCCAGGAGCCACCGGCCGAGGCGGCCATGCGAAAATCCACCGTCGTCCCGCCGTAGTTCAACGGATAGAACGGGCGCCTCCTAAGCGCCAGATACAGGTTCGATTCCTGTCGGAGGGACCAAGACAATGTGCCAGGGCGTTCGCCGGCGGACAACCCCTCCAAACGTACCCATGTGCCGGTCGCTCGATCGCGCCGATCCTGCCTCTTGCCGGTCGTGACCACCGCGTGCCGCTTGCGTGCGCCGGCGCACATACCGCGTCTGCGATCCCGGGTAGCGTCGCACTTCATTGCGGTCAGGGGTTCGGGATGCATCGCTATCGCGTTCACGACACGAGCACGGACGGCGCCGGTGTCGCGTTGCACGACGGCCGCGGCCGCTACCACCTGGCACGGGCGATGGCCGAGGCGCCCGGGCTGGGGACCGACCTCGACGGCTCGCGGCCAGCGCTCGGGTACCGAGTGCTGCGCTGCCAGGCCAGCGGACACCTGTTTCGTGTCGTCTTCGAGTTGATCGACGGTGACCGTCAGTCGGTTCTGGCGCGCCTGCATTCGGGCTGAGAGCGTGTAGATCATTGCTTCCACACCGTCCGAGCGCGCTGCCGGCCAGCACGGTGGGCAACCGGCGGGCGGGCAGCTCGATCGGCACATTGAAGTCTGAAGTCGCGCAGCGGCCCGCCTCGATACCCGCCGCGCCAATCAAGCCAGCACCGCGCGCCTGGGCCGGCGCCTCGGTGCGCCAGCGAACAGACGTGCCGGCGGCGCCGCGCGCAGAGTCATCGATACGGCATCGCCATCGCAATGCCGTGTGCAGGCACAGCCCGGGCGTTGCACGGGCCCCTGCCGCGTTCAAGCCATTCGCCGTCGCTCGCGCTTCGGCATTCCTGAAGGACAAACAGCATGTTGCGCAACCAGCAAGACCTGGAAGGCTTCGCCATCGGCGCCAGCGACGGCCATGTCGGGCACGTGAAGGATCTCTATTTCGACGATGACGCATGGGTCGTCCGCTACCTGGTCGTCGAGACCGGCGCCTGGCTCGCGAGCCGCAAGGTCCTGATCTCGCCCATGTCGATCCACGACCCGGACTGGCTCGGCCGCGTCCTGCCCGTCTCGATCACCATGGCGCAGGTCAAGGACAGCCCGGACATCGACACCGACAAGCCAGTGTCGCGGCAGCACGAAATGCAATACCTCGGCTACTACGCCTATCCGAACTATTGGGGCGGCGCCGGGCTCTGGGGCGGCGGCATGACGCCGTACACGATGCTTTCGGGCTGGCCTGGCTATGTCGGCTACGGTTACGGCGACACCAGCGCGGTGCGCCGCGAAGCGCAGGAAGCCGCGTTGCGGGTCGAGGAGGCCCGGCATCGCGACGACGATCTGCACCTGCAGAGCTGCAAGGCGGTCATCGGCTACCACATCGAGGCCAGCGACGGCGAGATCGGCCATGTCGAGGGCCTGCTCATGGACGAAGAGACCTGGGCCATCCGATACATCGTCGTCAACACCAGCAACTGGTGGCTGGGGCATCAGGTGCTGATCTCGCCGCGTTGGATCAAGGACCTGCGCTGGCCCGACCGCACCGTGACCGTCGACCTGACCCGCGAAGCGATCCGGACCGCGCCGCCATACGACGCCGCCATGACCGTGACGCGGGAATTCGAGTCGCGCCTGCACGAGCATTACGGGCGCAGGGCCTACTGGGGCGCCGCGGCCGACGTCGCGGCCGAAGTCTGAGCTCGGCGATGGCACGGCGCCGGGGTGACGCGTCGCCGGCATCCGCGAAGTCCGGCGGGCGTGCAGAAGCGGCCCCGATCCGGATGAACCATCGCCTCGTGACGCGGTCCTAGCCATGAGGCAGCCCGATGCATCGGCCGCGGCGCTCGAATCGGCCGGCACGTCCGAGCGCGAGAGGTGCCGGGCCGGCCGACCTGGCGTGCGGCCCGCGCCATGAGCGTGACGAATCGGCGCCTTTGACCCGGAACTGGAGCATCAAGATGCAGATCGGCATGATCGGACTCGGGCGCATGGGCGCCGCCATGACCCGGCGCTTGCTGCGCGGTGGCCATCGATGCGTGGTCCACGACACCCTCCCCGCGCCCATCGAGCGCCTCGCTGCGCAGGGCGCCACCGGCGCGGCCACGCTGCGGCAGTTGGTCGAGGCCCTGGAGCCGCCGCGCGCGGTCTGGCTGATGGTGCCGGCAGCCACCGTCGACGCCTCGCTCGTCGCGCTGTCGCCCTTGCTGGCCAAGGGCGACATCGTCATCGACGGCGGCAATTCGCATTACCACGACGACATCCGGCGTGCCGGCGAACTGCGCGAATCCGGCATCGCACCATCTCGACGTCGGCACCAGCGGTGGGGTCGCCGGCCTGGACCGCGGTTACTGCCTGATGGTCGGCGGCGAAGCGGCCGTCGTGCAGCGCCTGGCCCCCTTGTTCGCCACGCTCGCGCCGGGCCGCGGGCAAGCCGCCCCCACGCCCGGCCGCAAGCCCGACGCCGGCACCGCCGACCAGGGCTGGCTGCACTGCGGGCCGCACGGCGCGGGCCACTTCGTCAAGATGGTCCACAACGGCATCGAGTACGGTCTGATGGCGGCCTACGCCGAAGGGCTGAACGTGCTGCGCCACGCCAACGTCGGCAAGCGCAAGGGCGAGATCGATGCCGAGACGACGCCGCTGCGCCACCCCGAGCATTACCGCTACGACCTGGACCTGCCCGAGATCGCCGAGCTCTGGCGCCGCGGCAGCGTCGTCGGCTCGTGGCTGCTCGACCTGACCGCGGCCGCGCTGGCTGCCGACCCGGCGCTCGACGGCTTCCAGGGCCGCGTTTCCGATTCGGGCGAGGGCCGCTGGACGGTGCAGGCCGCGATCGACGCGGCGGTGCCGGTGCCGGTGCTCAGCGCGGCGCTGTATGCGCGCTTCAGCTCGCGCGGCGAGGCGGACTTCGCCAACCGCGTGCTCTCCTCGATGCGCCATGAATTCGGCGGCCACGACGAGAAGCCCGCCGCCGCACCGGATGCGAAGGCCTGAAATGAACAAGGACCATGCCCCTGGAGCGGCCCCCTCCGACGCCCTGGTCGTCTTCGGCGCCACCGGCGACCTGGCCTACAAGCAGATCTTCCCGGCGCTGTACGCCCTGTGCCGGCGCGGTGTGCTCGACGTGCCGGTGATCGGCGTGGCCTCGTCGAACTGGACCATCGCGCGCCTGCGTGCCCATGCCCGGGAGAGCATCGAGCACGACGGCGCCACTCCGGACCGGCCTGCGCTGGAGCGGCTGCTGTCCTTGCTGCAGTACGTCAGCGGCGACTACCAGGACGCGGCGACCTTCGCCGCACTGAAGACGGCCCTGGGCGGGGCGCGCCGGCCGGCACATTACCTGGCCATACCGCCGTCGCTGTTTCCGGCCGTGATCCAGGGGCTGGCCCGGGCCGGGCTGGCGGCACAGGCGCGCGTGATCGTCGAGAAGCCCTTCGGGCGCGACCTCGCCTCCGCGCGCGAGCTCAACCGCATCGCAGGCGCGGCTTTCCCCGAAGACGCCATCTTCCGCATCGATCACTTCCTGGGCAAGGAAGCGATCATGAACATCCTGTACTTCCGTTTCGCGAACTCGTTCCTCGAGCCGATCTGGAACCGCAATCACGTCGCCAGCGTCCAGGTCACGCTGGCCGAGCAGTTCGGCGTCGAGGGCCGCGGGGCCTTCTACGAGAGCGCCGGCTGCCTGCGCGACGTGGTGCAGAACCACCTGTTCCAGATCGTCGCCCTGCTGGCGATGGAGCCGCCGGGCAGCCGCGGCTTCGGCGCCGTGGGCCGCGAGAAGTTCAAGGTCTTCGAAGCCATGCGGCCGCTGCGCGCGGCCGACATCGTGCGTGGCCAGTACGTGGGCTATCGCGACGAGCCGCAGGTGGCCAACGACTCCGATGTCGAGACCTTCTGCGCGCTGCGCCTGCACATCGAGAACTGGCGCTGGGGCGGCGTGCCGTGGTACCTGCGTTCGGGCAAGCAGCTGCCGGCGACCGCGTGCGAGGTGCTGGTGCGCCTGCATCCGCCGCCGCTGCGGCTGTTCGAGGACGCGGTGGCCACCGGTGCGCGGGCCAACCACCTGCGCTTCGCGCTGTCGCCGCATTCGGCGATCGCGCTGGCGGCGCGCGTCAAGCAGCCGGGCAAGGCCTTCGTCGGCGAGCAGAGGGAACTCGTGCTCGCGGAAGAGCAGCTCGGTGCCGAGGCGCCGTATGCGCGGCTGCTCGGCGATGCAATGGCCGGCGACGGTGCGCTGTTCACGCGCGAGGAGGCGGTCGAGGCGGCCTGGGCCGTCGTCGAGCCGGTGCTCGCCGAGCACCCGCGCAGCATCGCCTACGCACCCGGCAGCTGGGGTCCGCCGGCGGCCGACGCGCTGATCGCCGCCGATGGCGGCTGGCACGCGCCGCAAGCGCAGCGCGAAGACCCTCCGCCGGCCGCCGCGAAGGCAGCGGCCTGAAGCCACGCCGGGCGTCGATGCACCGGCCGTACCACGACCAGGAGCCCCCATGAACCCGACCCAGCAGCTCCGCGATCTCGGCCAGAGCCTGTGGCTGGACAACATCACGCGCGGCCTGCTCGACAGCGGCACGCTGGCGCGCTACATCAGCGACTTCGCCGTCACCGGGCTGACCTCGAACCCGACGATTTTCGAGCACGCGATCGGCGACACCGAGTTCTACGACGACGCGATCCGCCGCAAGTCCGCCGACGGGCGCAAGGGCGAGAGCCTGTTCTTCGACCTCGCGCTGGAGGATCTGCGCCGCGCGGCCGATCTGTTCCGCCCGGTGTTCGACGCCACGCGAGGGACCGACGGCTGGGTCTCGCTGGAGGTCTCGCCTCTGCTGGCCCGCGACACCGCGGCGACGATCGCGGCCGCCGCAGCGCTGCACGCCCGCGCCGCGCGGCCCAACCTGTTCATCAAGATCCCGGGCACCCCCGAGGGGCTGGCGGCGATCGAGGCCTCGATCTTCGCCGGCGTGCCGGTCAACGTCACGCTGCTGTTCTCGCGCGCCCAGGCCCTGGCCGCGGGCACGGCCTACCGGCGCGGCATCGAGCGGCGCATCGCTGCGGGGCGCGACCCGGCGGTCGCCTCGGTCGCCTCGCTGTTCGTCAGCCGATGGGACGTGGCGGTGCAGGGCCGGTTGCCCGAGCGGCTGCACAACCGGCTGGGCATCGCCGTGGCGACACAGGCCTACCAGGCCTGGTGCGAGGCGCTCGCAGGGCCGCAGTGGCAGAAGCTGTCGCGGGCCGGCGCACGCGCGCAGCGCCTGCTCTGGGCGAGCACCGGCACCAAGGATCCCGCGGCGCCCGACACGCTGTACGTCCAGGCGCTGGCGGCTGCGGACACGATCAACACGCTGCCCGAGAAGACGCTGCTGGCGTTCGCCGAGCATGGCGAGCCGGGGCCCACGCTGCCGATGCACGGCGGCGACGCCGAGGCGGTGCTGGCCGACTGCCGGCGCGAAGGCATCGACACGGAAGGCCTGGCCGCGCGTCTCCAGGAAGAGGGCGCCAAGGCGTTCAGCGACTCGTGGCGCCTGCTGCTCGAGGGCATCGCGACCAAGGCGGGCCGGCTGACATCCGGTGGGGCGGCATGAGCCGGGTCGTCGGCAGGGCCTCCGCGGCGCCGAGGAGCCCGACCCTCACCGGCCGCGCGGTGTGGAAGGCGCTGGTCGAACACCACGCCACGATCGCCGGCCTGCATCTGCGCCAGCTCTTCGCCGACGATCCGCGGCGCGGCGAGCGCTACAACGCCGAAGCGGCGGGCCTGTACCTCGACTACTCGAAGAACCGCATCAACGACGAGACGTTGCGGCTGCTGGTGGAGCTTGCCCAGCGCTGCGGCCTGCGCGAGCGCACCGAAGCCATGTTTCGCGGCGACGTCGTCAACACCACCGAGAAGCGCCCGGCGCTGCACACCGCGCTGCGCGCGCCGGCAGGCCAGCGCATCATGGTCGGCGGCGTCGATGTCGTGCCCGAGGTGCACGCGGTGCTCGAGCGCATGGCGGCGTTCGCCGAGGCGGTGCGCAGCGGCCAATGGCTGGGTCACACCGGCAAGCGCATCCGCCATGTCGTCAACATCGGCATCGGCGGCTCCGACCTCGGGCCGGAGATGGCCTTCGAGGCGCTGCGCCACGAGAGCCAGCGCGACATCGGCTTCCACTTCGTCTCCAACGTCGATGGCACCGACTTCATCGAGGCCACGCGGGGGCTCGATGCGGCCGAGACCTTGTTCATCGTCTGCTCGAAGACCTTCACGACGCAGGAGACGATGACCAACGCGCGCGCCGCACGTGCCTGGAGCCTGGCACACCTGGGCGACGAAAAGGCGGTCGCACGACATTTCGTCGCCGTCTCGACGAACGCCGATGCGGTGGCGCAGTTCGGCATCGCCGCCCATTGCATGTTCGGCTTCTGGGACTGGGTCGGCGGGCGCTACTCGATGGACTCGGCGATCGGCCTCGCGACCATGATCGCCATCGGCCCGGCGCAATTCCGCGCCCTCCTCGAGGGTTTCCAGGCGATGGACGTCCATTTCCGCAGCGCCCCGTTCGAGCGCAACCTGCCGGTGCTGATGGGCCTGCTGACGGTCTGGTACACCGATTTCTTCGGCTGTCAGACGCAGGCCGTGCTGCCGTACGACCAGTACCTCAAGCGCTTTCCGGCCTACCTGCAGCAACTGACGATGGAGAGCAACGGCAAACACGTGACGCTGGCCGGCACGCGCGTCGAGGTGGCCACCTCGCCCATTTTCTGGGGCGAACCGGGCACCAATGGCCAGCATTCGTTCTACCAGCTGCTGCACCAGGGCACGCCGCTCGTCCCCTGCGACTTCATCGGCTTCCACCAGAGCCTGAACCCGATGGGCAGCCAGCACGAGCTGCTGATGGCCAATCTGTTCGCGCAGGCCGAGGCGCTGGCTTTCGGCAAGACGGCCGACGAGGTGCGTGCCGAGGGAACCGCCGAGGCGCTGGTGCCGTACCGCGTCTTCGACGGCAACCGGCCGAGCAACATGCTGCTGGCCGAGCGGCTGTCGCCGTACATGCTCGGCGCCCTGGTCGCGCTGTACGAGCACAGCGTGTTCACGCAGGGCGTGATCTGGAACATCGATTCCTTCGACCAGTGGGGCGTCGAGCTCGGCAAGGCGCTGGCCGCGAAGACCGCGGCCGAGCTGGCCAGCAGCGCAGCGCCGGCGCTGGCCCACGACAGTTCGACCAACGCGCTGATCCGGCGCCACCGCCGGCTGCGCCAGGAGAATTCATGAGCTCCGCCCCTTCATCCACCGCCTTGTCCGGCACCGACAGCGCTGCCCTCGACCGCCTGTGCGTGGCCACGCTGCGCACGCTGGCGATCGACCAGGTGGAGAAGGCGAAGTCCGGCCACCCGGGCACGCCGATGGGCGCGGCACCTGCGGCCTACTGCCTGTGGCAGCGCTTCCTGCGCTACGACGCCGAAGACCCCGGCTGGGCCAACCGCGACCGCTTCGTGCTGTCCTCGGGCCATGCCTCGGCGCTGCTGTACGGCCTGCTCCATCTGTGTGGCGTGAAGGACCCGGGCCGCGACGATGCCGGCGCCGGCGGGCTCGCGGTGACGATGGCCGACCTGCAGAGCTTCCGCCAGGCCGGCAGCCGCTGCACCGGGCACCCGGAGCAGGGCTGGACCGCCGGCGTGGAGACGACCACCGGCCCGCTGGGGCAGGGCGTGGCCACCAGCGTGGGCATGGCCATCGCGCAGGCCTGGCTGGCGGCCACCTACGACCGCCCGGGCCACGCGCTGTTCGACTTCAAGGTCTACGCGCTCGCCGGCGACGGCGACATGATGGAGGGCCTGAGCGCCGAGGCGGCATCGCTCGCGGGCCATCTGAAACTCGCCAACCTGTGCTGGATCTACGACAGCAACCGCATCAGCATCGAAGGCGCCACCGCGATCACGTTCACCGAGGACGTCGGCGCGCGCTTCGAGGCCTGCGGCTGGCAGGTGCTGCGGGTGGCCGACGCGAACGATCTCGACGCGCTTGCGGCCAGCCTGCAGGCCTTCGCCGAAACGCGCACGCGGCCGACGCTGATCATCGTGCACAGTCACATCGGCTTCGGCGCTCCGCACAAGCAGGACACCAAGGAGGCCCATGGCGAGCCGCTGGGCGCCGCCGAAGCGCGGCTGGCCAAGCAGTTCTACGGCTTCGACCCCGACGCGCAGTTCGCCGTGCCCGAGGGCGTGCGGGCGCATTTCGCGGCCGGCTTCGGGCAACGCGGCGTGCGCGCGCATGCGGCCTGGAACGGCGATCTGGCGGCCTACCGCGCGCAGTACCCCGATCTGGCGGCACAGATCGATGCCATGCAGCAGCGCGCGCTGCCCGTCGGCTGGGACCGCGCGCTGCCGCACTTCGCCGCCGACGCCAAGGGCCTGGCCACGCGCGACGCGTCGGCCAAGGTGCTGGGCGCGATCGCCGCGCAGGTGCCGTGGCTGCTCGGCGGCGCCGCCGACCTGGCACCCTCGACCAAGACCCACCTGGGCTTCGACTTCGCCGGTGTCTTCGAGCCACCTGACGGCGCGAGCGGCAGCGATGCCGACGGCGGCGATGACACCCAGCGCGCCGACCATGCCGGGCGCAACTTCCACTTCGGCGTGCGCGAGCATGCGATGTGCGCCATCGCCAGCGGCATGGCGCTCGCCGGCCTGCGCCCGTTCGCAGCCAGCTTCTTCGTCTTCACCGACTACTGCCGCGGCGCGATCCGGCTGGCGGCGATGATGGGCCTGCCGGTGATCTACGTCTGGACCCACGACTCGATCGGGATGGGCGAAGACGGTCCGACGCACCAGCCGGTCGAGCAGCTGGCGTCGCTGCGCGCCATGCCCGGCATGGTGCTGCTGCGCCCGGCCGACGCCAACGAGGTGGTCGAGGCCTGGCGCGTGGCGATGCAGCTGGAGGACAGCCCGGTCAGCCTGGTGCTGACGCGCCAGGCGCTGCCCACGCTCGATCGCCGCCGCTACGCCAGCGCGGCTGGCCTGGCGCGCGGCGGCTATGTGCTCGCCGACGCCGGCGCAGGCGGTCGGCCCGAGCTGCTGCTGCTGGCCAGCGGCAGCGAAGTGGCGCTGTGCATCGCCGCCTTCGAGCAACTGAAGGGCGAAGGCGTCAAGGTGCGCGTCGTCAGCCTGCCGTCGTGGGACCTGTTCGAGAAGCAGGACGAGGCCTATCGCGAGAGCGTGCTGCCCGACGCCGTTCACGCGCGCGTCGCGGTCGAGGCGGCGTCGGCGCTGGGCTGGGAGCGCTACGTCGGACGCCACGGCGCGATCATCGCGATGCGCTCGTTCGGGCTGTCGGCACCGGGCCCGGTCGCCCAGGCCCATTTCGGCTTCGACGTCGCGCACGTGCTCGCCGCCGCGCGCCAGCAACTGGCGCGGCAGGCCTCGGGCGCCTGATCGGCCACCGAGGATCGAGAGCACCATGACGACCCACAACAGCCCGCTGGCCGGCCGGCCCGCACCGCTCGACTCGCTCGTCGACGTGGCCAGGCTCGTCACCGCGTACTACGTGCAGGTGCCCGACCCCGCAGTGCCGGCGCAACGCGTGGCCTTCGGCACCTCGGGCCACCGCGGCTCGGCCTTCGACTGCGCGTTCAACGAATGGCATGTGCTGGCGATCACGCAGGCGATCTGCGATCAGCGGCGCAGCCATGGCGTCGATGGGCCGTTGTTCCTGGGCATCGACACCCACGCGTTGTCGCAGCCGGCCTGTGCCAGCGCGCTCGAGGTGCTGGCGGCCAACGGCGTCGAGGTCATGCTGGCGACGAACGACGAATACACGCCCACCCCGGCCGTCTCGCACGCGATCCTGGCCCACAACCGCGGGCGCAGCTCGGGCCCGGCCGACGGCATCGTCGTCACGCCTTCACACAACCCGCCGCACGACGGCGGCTTCAAGTACAACCCGCCGCACGGCGGCCCGGCGGGCGACGAGGTCACGGGAACGATCGGCGCCGCGGCCAACCGCTTGCTGGAAGCGGGGCTGGAAGGCGTGAAGCGCATTCCGCATGCCCGGGCCCTGCGCGCGGCGACGACGCACCGCCACGACTACCGCACGGCATATGTCGCGGACCTGGCGAGCGTCATCGACTTCGATGCGATCCGCGGCGCCGGCGTCCGCATGGGCGTCGATCCGCTGGGCGGCGCCGGGGTGCATTACTGGTCGGCCATCGCCGAGCGCTACCGGCTCGAGCTGACGGTGGTCAGCGAGGTCGTCGACGAGACATTCCGCTTCATGAGCCTGGACTGGGACGGGCAGATCCGCATGGACCCGTCGTCGCCCTGGGCGATGCGCCGCCTGGTCGCCCTCAAGGACCGCTTCGACATCGCCTTCGCCTGCGACACCGACCATGACCGCCACGGCATCGTCACCGCCGCGGCGGGCCTGCTGCCGCCGAATCACTACCTTGCCGTCGCCACCGACTACCTCTTCCGCGCGCGGGCGCAGTGGAGCGCGCAGGCGGCGGTCGGCAAGACGGTGGTCAGCACGCAGCTCATCGACCGCGTGGCGAGGCGGCTCGGTCGCAAGCTGTTCGAGGTGCCGGTGGGCTTCAAGTGGTTCTCCGCCGGGCTGCTCGACGGCAGCCTGGGCACCGGCTGCGAGGAGAGCGCCGGCGCGAGCTTCCTGCGCCGCGACGGCTCGGTGTGGACCACCGACAAGGACGGCATCATCGCCGCGCTGCTGGCGGCGGAGATCACCGCGCACAGCGGCCGCGACCCCGGTGCGCTGTATCTGGAACTCGCCGCCGCCCTCGGTAACCCGGTGGCCGACCGGGTGCAGGCCAAGGCCACCGCGGCACAGAAGCTGAAACTGGCGGCGCTGACGCCACAGCAGATCAAGTCGGGCGAACTGGCGGGGGAGAAGATCGAAAGCATCCTCACCACGGCGCCGGGCAACGGTGCGGCCATCGGCGGCGTCAAGGTCAGCACTGCCAGTGGCTGGTTCGCGGCGCGTCCTTCGGGCACCGAGGACATCTACAAGATCTACGCCGAGAGCTTCGACGGCCCGGCGCATCTGAAGCGCATCCTCGAAGAAGCGCAGGCCGTCGTCGATGCGGCGATCGGGGCCGCGGCGTCGTGAGCCGCTGGTCGCCGATGGCGAGGTCCAGGGCCGCGCCGCGCGCGATGCCGCACGAACTCGACGCGGCGGACGAAGCGATGATCGACGCGCTGCAGCATGCGGCGTTCGACTATTTCATGCGGGCGACGAACCTGCACAACGGCCTGGTGGCCGACTCCACGCGCGTGGGCTCGCCTTCGAGCATCGCCGCCGTCGGGTTTGCACTGGCGGCGTACCCGGTGGCGGTGAGTCGCGGCTGGATCGCACGCGCCGACGCGGTCGATCGCTGCCTGGCCGCGCTGCGCTTCTTCGGCGCCAGCGACCAGAGCGGTGGCGCCGAAGCCACCGGCTTTCGCGGCTTCTACTTCCACTTCCTGGACATGGAAACCGGGCGCCGCGCCTGGCAGTCGGAGCTGTCGTCGATCGACACCGCCCTGCTGCTCGCGGGCATGCTGACGGCCGGCGCGTACTTCGACGCTGCCGACCCCGCCGAGTCCGAGCTGCGTGAGCGCACCGACGCCTTGTATCTGCGTGTGGACTGGCGCTGGGCGCAGCGCCGGGACGGTGCCGTCTCGCAGGGCTGGATGCCCGAATGCGGGTTCCTCGACTACGGCTGGGACGGCTACGACGAGGCGATTCTTCTGTACGTCCTGGCCTCGGGATCTCCCACCCATGGACTCGGCGCCAACGGTTTCCAGACCTGGGGCCTGACCTATCAATGGGAGAACCTCTACGGCATCGACGTGCTGTACGGCGGACCGCTGTTCGTGCACCAGTTCTCCCATGCCTGGATCGACTTTCGCGGCATCCGCGACGCCTTCATGCGCGAGAAGGACTGCGACTATTTCGAGAACAGCCGCCGCGCCATCCAGGTGCAGCGCGAATACGCGATCCGCAACCCGCGGGGTTTCGCCGGCTACGGCGCCGATCGCTGGGGCCTGTCGGCCGGCGACGGCCCGAGCGGCCCGCCGCAGACGGTGGGCGGCCGACGCCAAGCGTTCTACGGCTACGCGGCGCGCGGCGCGCCCTGGGGTCCCGACGACGGCACGATCTGCGGCCCCGCGGTGCTCGCCTCGCTGGTGTTCGCGCCCGAGATCGCGCTGCCCGCGGTGCGCAGCCTGCTGGCCTTGCACGGCGGGCCGGGCGCTGCGGTGCGCGCCAGCGGTTTCAACGCCACGGTGGCGGCGCCCGGTGGCGCGGGCTGGGTATCGCCGGACGAGGTCGGCCTCGACCAGGGCCTGATCGTGCTGATGGTCGAGAACTTCCGCTCCGGTCTGCTATGGCAGCTGGGTCGCGGCGTCCCCTGCATCCGCAGGGGTCTGAAACGCACCGGGTTCAGGGGTGGCTGGCTCTGACGAGCCGCCTGCATCGCCACATGCCCTCGGCTTCGACCCCCAGACGCGCCGGCGCCTCCGACCCGGCCGATCGCGAACGCCTGGCCAACGTGCGCCCCGGCGCCTGGCACAACCCGGCGCCACGAAGCCGCTACCACCTGGTGGTGATCGGCGCCGGCCCCGCGGGCATGGCGGCAGCGCAAGGCGCGGCGGCACTGGGCGCCGACGTGGCGTTGATCGAGCGCCACCAGCTCGGCGGCGGCAGCCTGAACTACGGCTGCATCCCGTCCAAGGCCATGATCCGCACGGCAAGCGTCTATGCCACGATGCGCAATGCCGGGATCTATGGCGCCACCGCGGTGGCCGATGTCGCGGTCGATTTTCCGGCCGCAATGGCCCGCATGCGGCGCATCCGCGCACGCCTGAGTCGCGTCGATGCCGCGGCCCGCCTGGTCGGCGCCGGTGTCGATCTGTTCTTCGGTCATGCCCGTTTCGTTGCCCCTGACGCGGTCGAGGTCGATGGCGTCCGCCTGCACTTCAAGCGCGCGCTGATCGCGACCGGATCGCGTGCGCTGCTGCCCACGATTCCGGGCCTGGCCGAGGCGGGATTCCTGAACAACGAGACGGTGTTCGACCTGCGGGCGCTGCCGGCCAGCCTGATGGTCATCGGCGGCGGCCCGCTGGGTTGCGAGCTGGCGCAGACCTTCGCCCGCTTCGGCGCGCGCACGCTGATCTCGCACGACCAACCCCTGTTCCTGCCGAAGGAGGAACGCGATGCGGCGCAGATGGTGTCCGACGCGCTGGCGCGCGACGGGGTCGAGATCCACCTCGATTGCAAGGTGGTGAAGGTGCGACTGGAAGGCGGACGCAAGGTCGTCGAGATGCTCAGCAACGGCCACACCGCATCGACCACGGTCGACGCGATCGTCACCGGGATCGGGCGCCGGCCGGCGGTGCAGAGGCTCGGCCTGGAGGTGGCCGGCGTCTCGCACGACGCCGAGTCCGGCATCCACGTGGACGACTTCCTGCGCACGACCAACCCGCGCATCTACGCCGCCGGTGACGTCTGCCTGGTCCACCGCTACGCGAACACGGCCGAGGCCTCGGCGCGCATCGTCGTGGGCAACGCACTGCTGCACGGCCGCCAGCGCATGAGCGCACTGCTCATCCCCTGGTGCACCTACACCGACCCCGAGGTTGCACACGTGGGTCTGTACGTGCGCCAGGCGCGCGAGCGCCGGATTCCGGTCAAGACCTTCACGATCCCGATGCACGACGTGGACCGCGCCGTGGTCGACAGTGAAGAGGAAGGCTTCGTGAAGATTCACGTCCGCGAAGGCAGCGACCGCATCCTGGGTGCGACCATCGTCGCCAGCCACGCCGGCGAGATGATCAACAGCATCTCGCTGGCAATGGCCAGCGGCATCGGCCTGCGAGCGCTGGCCGGCGCGATTCACGCCTACCCGACCCAGGGCGCGGCCATCCGGCAGGCGGCCGACGCCTACATGGCCACCCGCACTTCGCCGCTGCGCGCGTGGTGCGCCCGCCAGTGGCTGCGTCTTTGAACAAGTGCACCGAGAGGCGAGGACGATCCGCGCCGACGCGGCAAGGGTTGGCCACAGCCTCAGGAACGTCGATGGCCGGGGTGAGCGTGCGCTGACGCACGGAAGCCGGCCCTGTTTCGGAATAGTGTGATTCGTCTGAACGGCGCTTGAAAGTGGAATGGCGTCCCGTTCCCGGATCCTGACCGATGGAGGAAGAGATGAAGACCATGATGGCAATCGCCGTGACCACCCTGTCCTTGACAGTTGCCGGCGCCGCTTCGGCGCAGTACGGAGGCATGATGAACGGCGGCAACGGCGGCATGTGGGGTGGCGGCTGGATGGGTGGCTACGGCGGGTACTGGGTGCCGATCCTGCTGGTTGTCGTGGTTGCACTTGTCGTCTGGATCGTGATGCAGAAGCGCAAGTGAACGCGGCCCGAAGAGCTGCATTGGGCGTTTTCATGGGCCCGCCATCGGCGCCCCGATGGGCGGCCGGATCGATTCAGGCCAGGATGAAATGGTGCGTTGACGGAGGTTCGACTCATGAAGACGATGGTGGTGGCGATCGCGGTTGCCCTGCTGGGACCCACGGCGGGTTTCGCGCAAGGCGGAATGGGATCCGGCATGGGACCGGGCATGGGACCCGGAGGCGGCATGATGTCCGGCTCCTGGGTCCGCCGCAACTTCGTGATGCGCAACGGCATCGATCCGAAGTACGCGGGTCTGTCGAACCCCTTGCCGCGCACGGCAGACAACGTCTCTGGCGGGCGGCAGCTCTATGAGCAGAACTGTGCCGCTTGCCATGGGGCGCAAGGTCTCGGTGACGGCGCGGCCGGCAAGAGCCTCAATCCCCCTCCGGCCAGCCTGATCGGACTGCGGCGGATGCCCATGGTCGGCGATGGCTACCTGGACTGGACGGTCGCCGAGGGCGGCGTCCCGGTGGGATCGGCGATGCCGCCCTTCAAGGACGTCTTGAAACCCGACGACATCTGGAAGGTGATCCTGTTCCTGCAGACGCTGTGACCCGCGCGGGTTGCGAAGGGCCGCACGCCCCGTGCCGGGCCGGGACTCGCCGGTCCTGACCAACGATCGGGAGATCACATGGACATGAAGGTGCACGACGGCCACGGAGGCGGTACCGGCCCCGAACCTGACGTGCCTGCGGCATCCGGCGGGCTGAAGGACCCGGTCTGCGGCATGTCCGTGACGGCCCAGTCGGCGCATCGGTTGCAGCACGAAGGCCGGCCGGTGTACTTCTGCAGTGCCCGCTGCAAGGAGAAGTTCGCCGCCGACCCCGCCGCCTATCCGACCGACCCGCCACGCAACGCGGCGCCTGCAGCGGCGATGGCCGAGCCGGCGGCAGGCGGCGCGATCTACACCTGCCCGATGCACCCCGAAGTGCGTCAGGACCACCCCGGCGCCTGTCCCAAGTGCGGCATGGCGCTGGAGCCGGTGCAGCCTGCGACCGGCGACGACGAGAACGCAGAACTGTCGGACTTCCGGCGGCGCTTCTTCTGGACCCTGCCGCTGACGGTGATCGTCGCGACGCTCTCGATGGCCGGCCATTTCCTGCCCTGGATCGACGCGACGACGCGCGGCTGGATCGAGCTCGTGCTCACGCTGCCGGTCGTGCTCTGGGCGGGCCAGCCCTTCTTCATTCGTGCCGTGCAATCGGTGATCCACCTCAGCCCGAACATGTGGACGCTGATCGGCCTGGGCACCTCCGCGGCTTTCCTCTACAGCGTCGTGGCGACGCTGGCGCCGGGCGTCTTCCCGCCCTCGTTCGCGGTCGACGGCCATGTCGCGGTCTACTTCGAGGCCGCCGCGGTGATCCTGTCGCTGACGCTGCTCGGGCAGATGCTCGAGCTCAAGGCGCGCTCGAAGACCTCGGCGGCGATCAAGTCGTTGCTCGGCCTGGCACCCAAGACCGCCCGCCGCATCAACGCCGACGGCACCGAGCAGGACCTGCCGCTGGCCGACGTGCGGGCCGGCGAGCTGCTGCGCGTGCGCCCGGGCGAGAAGGTCCCGGTCGACGGGACGGTCACCGAAGGCGGCAGTGCGGTCGACGAATCGATGCTCACCGGCGAGCCGATGCCGGTCGCCAAGGCCGTCGGCGACAAGCTGATCGGCGCCACGCTGAACACCCGCGGCGCGCTGGTGATGCGCGCGGAGAAGGTCGGCGGGGCGACCGTGCTGGCCGGCATCGTGCAGATGGTCGTGCAGGCGCAGCGCTCGCGCGCGCCGATGCAGCGCATGGCCGACCGCGTGTCCGGCTACTTCGTGATCGGCGTGGTCGCGGCCTCGGTGCTGGCATTCTTCGGCTGGGGCCTGTTCGGGCCGCAGCCCAGCTGGGTCTACGGCCTGGTCAATGCCGTGGCCGTGCTCATCGTCGCCTGCCCCTGTGCGCTGGGTCTGGCGACGCCGATGTCGATCATGGTCGCCACCGGCAACGCCGCGACCCAGGGCGTGCTGTTCCGGGATGCGGCGGCGATCGAGAACTTCCGCAAGGTCGACACGCTGATCGTCGACAAGACCGGCACGCTGACCGAGGGACGACCGCGCTTCGACCGCGTGGTGGCCGTGCCGGGCTTAGCCGAGGACGAGGTGCTGCGCCTGGCCGCCAGCCTCGATCAGGGCAGCGAGCACCCCCTGGCAGCGGCCATCGTCGCTGCCGCGCGGGACAAGGGCCTGGTGCTCGACAAGGCCGAAGGCTTCGATTCGATCTCCGGCATCGGCGTCAGGGGTGTGGTGGGTGGCAAGGCCCTGGCCCTGGGCAACACGGCACTGATGGCCCAGCTCGAGGTGGCGGTCGATGCGCTGAAGCCGCAGGCCGAAGCGCTGCGCGCCGAAGGCGCCAGCGTGATGATCCTGGCCGTCGACGGCCGGGCCGCCGGACTGCTGGTCGTGTCCGACCCGATCAAGGCCAGCACGGCGGCGGCGCTGGCCACGCTCAAGGCGACCGGCCTGCGCGTGATCATGGCCACCGGTGACGGCCTGACCACCGCGAAGGCGATCGCAGCCCGCCTGGGCATCGACGAAGTGCACGGCGGCGTCCAACCCGCGGACAAGCTGGCCCTGGTGGACAAGCTGCAGCGCGAAGGCCATGTCGTGGCCATGGCCGGCGATGGCATCAACGACGCCCCGGCGCTGGCGAAAGCCGACGTCGGCGTGGCGATGGGCACCGGCACCGACGTGGCGATGAACAGCGCGCAGGTGACGCTCGTGAAAGGCGACCTGCGGGGCATCGCCCAGGCCCGGGTGATCTCCGAGGAGACGATCGCGAACATGAAGCAGAACCTGGCTTTCGCCTTCGTCTACAACGCGCTCGGCGTACCCCTGGCCGCGGGCGTGCTCTATCCGTTCACGGGCTGGCTGCTCTCGCCGATGATCGCGGCGGTGGCGATGAGCCTGAGTTCCTTGTCGGTGATCACCAATGCCTTGCGGCTGCGGGGCGCTCCGAGGACCGGTGCCGAACCGCAGGCCTGAGCGGTTTGAGGGCCGTTCTGATCGAAGAGCGGCTGGTTCTGAGCAGAGCGGCAGAGGACCGGTCATGGCCGGGGCCGTCGGGGGCGACCGACGGAGTCAGCTTGGCGGCACGATCGATCCGGATGACGGGTCGTGGACTTCCAGTCCAGCGGAGCGGCGGTCAGGGCTCGACCCACTGCGGACCTGCGGGGGTCGACATCGAGTGTTCGGCAGCCAGCGCTGAGCGCTCCGTCGCGGCCGCGCCGCGTCGCGAGCTGCGCCGCTACGACTCGCCTTTCAGAAGATCATCGGCTGGCCTGCGGCCGATGGCCAGCAGACGCCAGGTGTGACGCGCGATCATCAGATCCTCATCCGTGGCAACGATCCATGCCGACACCTTGCTGCCCTCCCGCGTGAGGCGCGGGCCGCCGGCCCGGTTGGCGGCCGGGTCGAGCTCCACGCCGAGCCACGCGGCGGCCTCACACACGCCTTGACGAATCTTCGCGGCGTGCTCGCCGATGCCGGCAGTGAACACCAGTGCATCGATACCGCCCAGCGCGGCAGCCAGCGACCCGAGTTCGCGCGAAATGCGGTAGACGAACAGGTCGATCGCCGCCGCCGCATGCGGGTCCCGGCTGGCCAGCAGCACGCGCATGTCACCGCTCAGTCCCGACACGCCGAGCAGGCCCGACGCGTGATACAGGATGTCCGTGACCTCGCTCGCGCTCATGCCCTTTTGCTCGATCAGGTAGAGCACGACGCCCGGGTCCAGCGACCCGCAGCGCTCGCTCATCGGCAACCCGTCGAGCGCAGTGAAACCCATGGTGGTGGCGACACTCATGCGACGTCGCAGCGCGCACAGGCTGGCGCCGCTGCCGAGATGCGCGACGACGACGCGGGCATCCGCAATCTCCTGCCCCACGACCTCGGGCAGCACGCTCGCGATGTACTCGTAGGACAGCCCGTGAAAGCCGTAGCGCCGCACGCCCTCGTCGGTCAGCGAGCGCGGCAGCGCGTAGCTGGTGACGAGCGCCGGTTGACCGTGATGGAAGGCGGTGTCGAAGCAGGCGACCTGGGGCAGGGTCGGATGCAGGCGCATCAGCGCCTCGATGGCGCGCAAGTGATGCGGCTGATGCAGCGGGGCCAGAGGGATGAGGCGGCGAATCTCGGCGAGCACCGCTTCGTCGATGCGCACGGGTGCGGCGAAGCGCGACCCGCCATGCACGACGCGATGTCCTGCCGCCGCCAACCTGTGCGCGGGAAAGTGCCGCTGCAGCCAAGGCAGCATCAGCTCCAGCGCGGCTTCGTGCGCAGTGCCCGGCGGCAAGCGCGGCGCTTCGAGGGCTGCCCCTTTGCCATCCACCGCCTCGAACCGGATACCGTGGCCGATGCCGGAGAACTCGCCACTGCATAGCAGCGCCCGCCGGCTGGGCTCCTGCCGAGCGCCATACAGCGCGAACTTCAGGCTCGACGACCCGGCGTTGATGACGAGGATGGCGTCGCTCATGACGCGACCGCCGCTCGATGGCGTGCCACCAGCAGCGCCTCGACCTTGCCGCGTCGACCCCCGAGCTTCATGCTCCGTCCCGTGGGTGCGGTCGGTTCAGCGCCTCGAAGCCGGAGATCACGTCGAACAACTCCTCGTCGATGCCGTTCTGGCGCAGGCGGTGGAAGCTGCCGCGCAGTTCCTCCAGCAACTCGTCGATGTTCTTGTCGGCACGCTCCATCGCGGCCAGGCGGCTCGCGTTCTCGCTCGCAAGGGACTCCGCGCAGGCGCGAAAGAGCGAGACGAACAGGTATTCGCCGATGAGCGCCGCCAGCGTCGCGGCGCCATTGCCCACGACCTCGGGAGGGTTCTTGGTCGGCCACGGGAGTTCGACCCGGGAGCGACGCCAGTCTTCGTCCAGCGGCAGCAGTCGCTGGCTGACGCTCGCATAGGTCGGACCGGCCGCGGGGCTGTTGTAGAAGAGGTGGAGTTGGCTGTCCACGTCGTGCCTGCCGCGCCTCTGGCTGTCCACGAGAACCTGCCCGACCAGCGGCGGAATGGCATTGACGGACGTCGGCACGGCGAACCGTGCCACCGGCGCCAGGCCCGCGTCGACCAGCCGCGCGTGAACACGCTCACCCACGGCCCAGACGCGGGGCTTTCCGGGCAGCTTGGCCAGCGTCTCGATCGCCTGTTCGGCCACCGCCTCGTTGAACCGCCCCACCAGCCCCTGGTCGGATCCGAACACGACGGCGCTGATCACGCGGGCGGCTGTCGGCCCATGTCGCGGCACGCGCAAGGCGGCCGGCCCGATGCTCCGAAGGCACGCGCCCAGCCCCAGGTCCACCGTGCGTTCGTAGTCGACCAGCGCGCGCACCGATTTCTCGTACTGCCCGATGCTCGACGCAGCGATCGCCTTCATCGTGCGCACGACGGACTGGAGATCCGTCGCACTGTCGATCTGGCGGCGCAGGCTGGCGGTGGAGTCGCTCACGGACTGCCGTCCTTGCGGGTCTGGACGCGAACCGGGGTCGGGCTTCGGCGCAGGCGCGGCGCCGGCGGCGGCGGCGGTTCGGTCGGGGGCACGAAGGGTGCAAGCGCCCGCCGGGCCATTTCGACGATGGTCTCGCGATCCTCGTCGCTCAGCGTGTCGGCGATCTCCAGACGCTTGCAAACCTCGGCCGGGATCTTGGTCGCCACCTCGCGCAGCGCCCGCTCGGCATCGGCCATCCTGTCCATCGGGACCGGATCGAACAGGCGCGCGCCCAGCGCCAGCAGGATGGCGATCTGCGCGGGCACCGGCACCGGGGCCGATTCGGCCTGGTTCAGGCAGGCGCGGATGCGCCGTCCATGCTCGATCGACTTGCGGGTAGCGTCATCCAGCCGGGCACCGAACCTGGCGAAGGTCTCGAGTTCCTCGAACTGTGCATAGGCAAGCTTGAGGTCGCCCGCCACCGCGCGGTAGGCCGCCCGCTGCGCCTTGCCGCCGACCCGCGACACGGACTTGCCGACATCGACCGCCGGCAGCACGCCCAACTCGAACAAGGTCGGCGAAAGCACGATCTGCCCGTCGGTGATGGAGATCAGGTTGGTCGGGATGTAGGCCGACATGTTCTGCGCCTCGGTCTCGATGATGGGCAGGGCGGTGAGCGATCCGCCGCCGAGTTCCTTGCGCAGGTGCGTCGAGCGTTCCAGCAGGCGTGAATGGATGTAGAAGATGTCGCCCGGAAAGGCCTCGCGGCCGGGCGGCCGACGCAGCAGCAGCGACAGCTCGCGGTAGGCGCGGGCGTGCTGCGTGAGGTCGTCGTAGACGATCAGCACGTCGCGGCCCGCTTCCATGAAGTGCTCGGCAATGCTGGTGGCGGCGTAGGGCGCGATGTAGGCCAGCCCGGGCGCTTCGTTGCCCTCGGTCACGATCACCACGGTGTGGTCCATCGCGCCCTGTTCGCGCAGGACGGCCACGGCCTTGGCCACGGCGGACGCGCGCTGGCCGATGGCGCAATAGACGCACACGACATCCTGGCCGCGCTGGTTGAGGATGGCGTCGATCGCGATCGCCGTCTTGCCCGTCTGGCGGTCGCCCAGGATCAGCTCGCGCTGGCCGCGGCCGATGGGAATCAGCGCATCGACGACCTTCAGGCCGGTCTGCAGCGGCACGGTGACCGGCGCACGGTCCATGATGTGCGCGGCAGGGCGTTCGATGGGCAGGCGGTCGCCCGCGGCCACCGGGCCGTGGCCATCAAGCGGCAGGCCGAGAGGATCGATGACGCGGCCCAGCAATCCGTCACCCACCACCACGTCCATCACACGGCCCGTGCGCTCGACTTCGTCTCCCGCACGCAGATGCGCGTAGTCGCCGAGCAGCACCACGCCGATGTCGTCCTCGTCCACGTTGAACGCAATGCCGAACACGTCGCCGGGGAACCGGATCAGTTCCTCGAAGCCGATGCCCGGAAGGCCGGACACCGTGGCGATGCCGGTGGACACGGTGGTGATCGTGCCCACCTCGCGCGGCGCGAGCTTCGGCGCATGGCCTTCGCGCACTCGATCGAGGCCCGCGAATGCACGGTCGAATACGCGCTCGAGGTCTTCGGGCTCCGCGCTCACTGGACTACCTCGCGCGCGCTCCGGGACGAGCGCTGGGCGACCCTGCGCGCTCATGAGCTGCCGCCGGCTGCGGCTGCGGCTGCGTGAGCTCGTCCACCCCCTTCTGCAGCGACGCCAGATAGTCGGCGATGCTCCAGGCCACCTTCTGCCCGTTCGCGCTCAGTTCAATGCCGCCCACCAGGTCCGGTGCCGTCTCGAAGCGCAGCGCGATGTCGGCCGAGAAGGCCTCGTTGACCGCGGCCTGGATCGCCGCGCGCTGCTCGGCGGGCAGTTCGAACGCACTGCGCACGAGCGCGGGGCCGGTCCCTGTCGTCAGCGCCCGGGCGACGCTTTCCTTGGCCGGGCCGTCCAGGGCCCGCAGGCGGCGGGCAAACACCTCGGCGATACGCTCTTCCAGACTCGCCGTGGCCAGGTCTGCCAGCGCCTTGCGCGCAATGGCAAACACTTCCTGCTGCGTGCGGCGTACCAGGGCCTGGTTCAGGCGCTGTGCGTCGCCACGAAGCGCCTCTTGGCGTCTGGCGCTCAGTGCGTCGGCTGCCTGCCGTGCTTCGTCGAGAAGGCGCTGGCGTTCGGCTTCGGCGTCCTTCGTCGCCTGGGCGAGCAGCGAGGCACGCTGCCGCTCGAAATCGTCGTTCTTGTGCTGGAATTCGTCGCGCTCCTGGTGCGCCTCGGCCTTCTTCGCGTCGGCATCGGCCAGCGCTGCCGCGATGCGCTTTTCGCGCGCGTCGATCGCATCGAGGATGGGCTTGTAGAGAAAGCGCTTCATCAGCCACACGAGGATGACGAAGTTCAGCGCCTGCGCCCCGACGGTGAACCAGTCGATGAGCATGGCCTACTTCCCGGTGGCCTGCGCGATCGCGTGGTTCCAGAACGGATTGGCAAAGATGAGGATCATCGAGACCACGAAGCAGTAGATGGCCGTGGACTCGATCATCGCCAGGCCGACGAACAACGTTCGCGTGATCGTCGAGGACGCGTCGGGCTGCTGGGCCAGCGAGCTCAGTGCCGTCGCGACCGCGCGACCTTCGCCCAGCGCGGTGCCGATGACACCGATGCAGATCGTGAAGCCGGCGGTGACGATGGAGGCCACCGCGATGATTGTCAGGGTGTCCACGCGGACTCCTTCGATGGTTGTTGTCGTTCAAGCGTTGTGCGGCACGTCGGCTTTCGGCCGAGGTTTGCGCACGCCGATGGCTGCCGCGATGTAGACCGTGGCGAGGACGAAGAAGATGTATGCCTGCACCATGCCGGTGAGCAGCCCCAGCACAGTCATGACGACGGGGAAGACGAAGGGCGTGATGGTCAGCAGGATGGCGATGATCATGGCCCCGCTCATCATGTTGCCGAACAGGCGCACCGCAAGTGCCAGCGTGCGCGAGACTTCGCTGATGATGTTGAACGGCAGCATGATCACCGTGGGTTCGGCGTAGGACGCGAGGTAGCTGCGCAACCCCCGATCCGCGATGCCGAAATACGGCACTGCCACCAGCACGCACAGCGCCAGGGCCACAGTGGTCGACAGCGACCCCGTGGGCGGCTGGTAGGCGGGAAGGACGGTGCACAGGGCAGACGCGGCGACGAACAGGAACAGCGTGCCGAGGAAATCGAGGTACTTCCGCGGCTGGCGCAGGCCCACTTCCCTGATCTGCGTCTCGAGGGCCGTGACGACGATCTCCAGCAGGTCTTGCCAGCGCGTTCGCTGGAGCGCCGTGGAGAGCTTGCGGGTGATGAGCTTGGAGCCGACGACCAGCACGAGCATCAGCCCCCAGGTGAAGGCGATGGTGGCGTTGAGCTTGACAAACCCGAACTGCCAGTAGATCAGTTCGTCGGGGCTAAGGCGCATGCTTGGCCTCCTGCGATGCATAAACGCGGCCTTGCGGCGGTGGCCGCGTCAGGCGCATCACGACCGCACGCGCCACGACGAATCCGAGCAGGCACGCCAGCATCCGCTCCCAACGGCCGCCGGCAACGGCATAGAAGCCCGACAGCGCGATGCCCATGCGCAGCAGCAGGCTGCCGAAGAACCACAGCGCCGGCCGGGGCGACGCAGCACCTCGGCGCGCTGTCCACCACAGGCCGCCGAAGAAGATCGTGCCCAGCGCTGCGCCCGCCAGCATCGCCAGGACCAGCACGATCACCGTTGCCAGTCTCTCTGGCGATGCCAGCAGCTCATTCATCGTCAGCCTCCTGGTCGTCGCGCATGGCCTTGTCTTCCTTGGCGACCCAATGCCACGCGTTCAGGCACCCGATGGCGAGCCCGGCGACCAGCAGCGCCAGCGTCCACGAGTGCGTGCCTGGATGCCTTTCATCCAGCCACAGCCCGAGCGCCGCACCCAGCAGCGTCGGCACTGCCACCGACCAGCCGATCAAGCCCATCATGCCCAGGCCGAACCATACGCCCTGCGCTGCATCGCGACGCGCCTTGAGCTTGCGCGCGGCCCTCGTGCCCGCTTGTGCGGCAAAGCCCGGCTCGTCCTTCGACGGGTCGCGTGCCGGCTCGTCACCCATGCCTGAAGCCCTCGAGGCGACGCATGAACCCAGCTTCCAGCTTGGCCATCACCTGGCGCAGGCTCTGTTCGTCTTCGCCCTGGGTCAGGAATTCGCGCTCCACCGCCTCGCGCAGTCGACCGAGGTCGGTTCCGCCCAGCGCGCGGCGCACCGAGACGAGCACGTCGGGGCCTGTCTTCACGAGCACGCCCTCGTCCACGGCAACGCAGACCTCGCCCTGCGCTTCGGTCTGATAGATGAGGATGCCAGGGGCAAGCACCAACACGCAGTCCAGCCGTCGGGGCAACAGGCCGAACGAACCCTCCCGTGTCTCGGCGACGATGCGCGTCACCTCGGTCTTCTCGGCGAAGACCTGGAACGGCAGCAGCACCTTAAGGTTCATGGACATCGGCAGCCGGCGCGACCCGGTCTTGAGGCTTGGCGTCGGGCTTCGAAGCTGGTCCAGGCGCGGCCTTGGACTTGGCCGTCGCTTCGTCGATCTTGCCGATCATGTACAGCGCACTCTCGGGGTAGTCCTTGAACTCGTCGCCCAGGATGCGCTCGCAGCCGTGCAGCGCGTCCTCCAGGCTGACCAGCTTCCCGTCGAGGCCGCTGAATTGCTCGGTGGTGAAGAAGGGCTGAGTGAGGAAGCGCTCCAGGCGCCGGGCCCGGTCGACCACACCGCGGTCCTGCGTCGAGAGCTGCTCCAGGCCCAGCATCGCGATGATGTCCTTGAGCTGCGCGTACTGCGCCAGTGTGCGCCGGATCTCCTGAGCCAAGGCGTAGTGCCGCTGGCCGACGATGCCCGGCGTGGCCATCTTGGAGCTCGACTGCAGCGGGTCGACGGCGGGAAACAGCCCTTCGCTGGCGCGCTTGCGCGACAGCACGATCGATGCCGAGAGATGCGAGAAGGTGTGGACCGCCGCCGGGTCGGTGAAATCGTCTGCCGGCACGTACACCGCCTGGATGCTGGTGATGGCGCCGGCGTCGGTGTTGGCGATGCGCTCCTCCAGCCCCGCCAGTTCGGTGCCCATCGTGGGTTGGTAGCCCAGCCGCGATGGCATCTGCCCCAGCAGGCCCGACACCTCCGCGCCGGCCTGGATGAAGCGGAAGATGTTGTCGATCAGCAGCAGCACGTCGCGGTGTTCGTCGTCGCGGAAGTACTCGGCCATCGTCAGCGCCGTATGCCCGACGCGGAAACGGGCGCCCGGCGGTTCGTTCATCTGGCCGAAGACCATCACCATGTTCGGCAGCACGCCGGCGGCCTTCATCTCGCGATAAAGCTCCTCACCTTCGCGAGACCGCTCTCCGATGCCGCAGAAGATGCTGACGCCCTTCTGTTGCCCGATCATGTTGTGGATCATTTCGGTGAGCAGCACCGTCTTGCCCACGCCGGCCCCGCCGAACAGACCCGCCTTGCCACCGCGCTCAAGGGGTGTGAGCACGTCGATGACCTTGATGCCCGTCTCGAAGATCTCGGACTTCGTGGACCGCCGCGCCAGCGGCGGCGGCGCACGATGAACCGAACGCCACTGGACGTCGGACAAGGCCGCCTCGCGGTCGATGGTGTTGCCGAACACGTCGAACATGCGCGAGAGGATCGCCTTGCCCACCGGCGCCTGCAGCGGAGCGCCCGTGTCCTGCACCGGCATGCCGCGAGCCAGCCCCTGCGTCGGCGTCAACGCAATTCCACGCACATGACGCGCATCTCGCTGCGCGAGCACCTCGATGACGATGCGCCCTTCATCGCCGCCGCGCAGTACCGTGTAGATGGGTGGCAGGCGCTTGTCGAACCGGATGTCGACGACGCTTCCACGAACCGAGACCACGGCGCCGACGTTCGGCGATCCGGACACGGTTTCGTGCGCAAGCACCGGCTCTGCGCTGGAAGGTGAACTGGACACGACGCTTTGTCCGCCTCGGTCATCCATGGCCGACCCTCGCTCTGGCCGGCGTGGGGGCGACAGTACTGGAATCACGAGCAAGTGTAGAAACGATTGTCGGCCGAATGATGTCGGCACGTTGCGCAGGATCAATTCGTCCGCGGCGCCGCGTTGCCCGCTTCGCTGACGGAATCCCACGGGCTGGTTCGATGGGCGCACGATCCGCAAAGGCGCCATGGGGCCAGAACGGCGCACCGCAAGTCTGTGCGGTGGACAACAGAGGACAGCCAAACACCTCGGAACGGCATCGGACTGCATCGTGCGCAACACCGTGCCCGGCGGCCACATCGGGCTGTTCATGGCCTGAAGGAGCATGGGCCGCCCATCGCCGGTGGATCGCCGACCAGAAGCATTGACGGGCCAGCCGGCCTCGACTCTTCGCCACGCGCCAACCCCGGTTCGGCGACGACACCGTGGACGGCCCGCCACGCCCGAAGCTACTGGTCCCGCTCGAACCCATGTGGCCCCGGACCGCTTCTGTCGTTCGCGTACGCTCGGCGTCTCCCAACCACGCGGACCGCAGCTGCATGCTCGAAATTGCCACCGCTTGCCTCGTCCTCACCGCCTTGCTGGCGTATCTGAACCAACGTTTCATCGGTCTGCCGATCACGATCGGCGTGATGATGGCGGCACTGCTGTTGTCTCTGGGGCTGGTCGCCTTGGACGCCGTCGGCTTCGGCTACGGTATGCGGCAGTACGAGGAATCGCTGCTGCGATCGATCGACTTCTCGGACGTCCTGATGCAGGGCATGCTCTCGCTGCTGCTTTTCGCCGGCGCGTTGCACGTGGACCTGAGCGAGCTCAGGGCCTACCGCTGGCAGGTCGGCGTGCTGGCCGTGCTGGCCACGTTGCTGTCCACCCTGGCGGTGGGCTTCGGGACCTGGGTTGCCTTGCCATGGGTCGGCCTGGAGTTGCCCTTGATCTATTGCATGCTGTTCGGCGCGCTGATCTCGCCCACGGACCCGATCGCGGTAATGGGCATCCTCAAGACCGCGGGCGCACCGAAGAGCCTGGAACTGGTGATCGCGGGTGAATCGCTGTTCAACGACGGCGTCGGCGTGGTGATCTTCTCGCTCCTGCTCGGGATGTTGGCGAGCGGCACCAATCCGACCGCGAGCCAGGGCCTGCTGTTGCTGCTGCGGGAGGCCGGTGGCGGCCTGCTGTTCGGCCTTGTCCTCGGCTACCTCACGTTCCGCTTGCTCAGGAGCGTGGACAACTACCAGGTCGAGGTGCTGTTGACGCTGGCCGCCGTCACCGGCGGGTATGCACTGGCCAGTCGACTGCACGTCTCGGGGCCGCTGGCGATGGTGGTGGTCGGGTTGATGGTCGGCAACGGCGGGCGCGCGCTGGCCATGTCGGACACGACCCGACACTATGTCGACCTGTTCTGGGAGTTGGTCGACGAGATTCTGAATGCCGTGCTGTTCGTGCTGATCGGCATGGAAGTGCTGCTCGTGGCCTTCTCGCGCGGAATCCTGGCGGCTGCAGCCGTGGCTGCAGCCATCACGCTGGTGTCCCGGGCACTCACGGTGGGCCTGCCGGTGAGCCTCTTGCCCACCGCGTTCAAGCTACCGAAGGGATCCGGATGGGTGCTCACCTGGGGTGGCTTGCGCGGCGGCATTTCGGTGGCGCTGGCCCTGTCGTTGCCGGTGGGCCCGCAGCGCGACATCGTGCTCGCGCTGACCTACTGCATCGTCGTGCTCTCCATCCTCGGCCAAGGGCTGACCATCGGGCGCGTGGTTCGAAAGGCCGTGCAGTCTCGAGACTGATGGCACGAGCTCGAGGTTGTCGGCACCCGCCGCGTGAGTGGGCGTCCTCAGGATCTCGTGCGGGGCGCACAATGGTCGTCTTCGTTCAAGCGAGGCCATGTCTTGCGATGCACTACAAGTTCAAATCCAAAGCGACGGGTGACTTGATCATGATGGGCCCGATCGGTGACGAGGTCTTGCGCGTGATCGGCAAGGAGCCCGCGTCCCAGGGCATCATCGAGCCGGCGGCGATGCCGGCGGCCATCCTGGCGATCGAAGACGCGATCGCGCGCGAGGAGTCGCAGCCTGCGCCAATCCCGAGCGACTCGGCAGGCGAGGGAGATGACCTGTCGCGCGACGAGAGCGTCACTTTGCGGCAGCGCGCGTGGCCATTCGTCGAGATGATGAAGCGGGCCCACGCCGAAGATGCGACGATCGTCTGGGGCGTTTGATCCAGTCTCGCCATCCATCGTGGCCCTTCCGTACGCAGGATCAACGGAGCTCGGCTTGGGCGACCGACCGGACTTCGATGGCTTCTCGCACGTGCCTCAGCCGGCCCTCGAACCGCGCCCGGTCGTGCGGCGACTCGATCGTGCGATCGGCCAATTCGGCGATCCATTGAACCTGGTCACATAGCGCCCGCCGCCGGACCGGACTGGACGTCAGGCCGGCGACGGTCTGGAGTGCACCCAGCATCCGCAACATGACGGCGACGTTGCCGCCGGCGCTGCCCCGGATCTGATCGAACGATTCAGCCACCAGGCTGGCGAAGGTCTGCCCGATCGCGATGATCCGCAACTTCCCTTCGTCGTAGCGGTGGAATGAAGGTATGTCGCGGGACGCCAGCCGCGCCAGGATGGCCGTCAGATAGTCGATGCACATCACCGCGGTCGTGGTGTCGTTCATGCTGGGCGAGAGTGCCCGCATCGCCATGTCCACGATCTGCCGTATGCCGAAAGCGCAGTCCTGTTCCAGCGTGCGGTGGCGGCTGATGCTGTAGGCGGCACGCACGGCGGCGACGATCCGCTCGTCCGGCGGCGTCTCCAGCGCGAGCGAGGCCAGCGGCGTGCCGTCGACCACGAATTGGCCGATGCCGCGTTCCATCCGCACGATGGTCCCGTGCTCCCGCGCCAGGTGCAGGAGCAGCGTGCTGTCCACGCGTTCGATGTAACCGTTGCGCTCGGCCGGGATGCTCTGCCAACGCTGCGACGACGAAGGCGGCAGCACCTGATCACCATCGCCATCGGCAGGTTCTTGTCCGAGTCTGCCCGGAAAGAGCCTGTCGACGGCGGTCATGGTTTCTTCGGCCACCGCGGCAATGATGCTCGACGCCTGGATCGAAGACGCGATGTGATGAATGAAGAAGATCAGGACGCCGATGCCGCCGACGGCGAGCAAGACACCGAAGGACACGGCGACGCTCGCGACAAATTCGGTCTGGTCGCCGCCACGGATGGTGCGCAACACGATCAGGCAGTAGGTGAAGACGCCGGCGAAGATGCCGAGCACGACCTGCGTGACGCGGTCACGGATGAAATTCCGCAAGATGCGCGAGGTGTATTGGCTCGAGGCCAGCACCAGGGTCACCAGCGTCATCGAGAACGTGATCCCCACCACGGTCATCATCGAGCCGGCGATCGTCGACAGTATCGCCCGCGCGCCAGCGGCGTCGGCCACGAACAGGCGCGGCCAGCGGCCCAGCCATTGGTCGCTGCTGGACAAGTCAGCTTCAATCAACGCTTCGGCCAGGGCAATACTGAATGCGACGATCAGCGAAGGCACGAACCAGAAGCTCGTCCGCAGATTGCGCCAGAAGCGTTTGAGTGAGTGCATGGAGGGGGCTCCACTGGTCTGAACGGCTTGCCACGGTCTTTCAGGGGACTGCGGACGGGTTGCAGACGGTGCAGCGTTGTCCACGGCGGCGGTCGGCACTTGCGACGAACCAGACCGACACGGTCGGCAGCTCGGGGCGCACCGGCGAACTGATCTTATGCGGCCTGCGCCATGGCGGGCGGCGCCGTCCGCGCCCAGCAAGACGATGCATTGGTGATCCGTTGCGCACAAGGCCTGCGCAGACGGCCGCGCACTCCGGGCCGCGCGCCTCAACGCCGAAGGTCCTCCGCGGCAACTGAGTCCCTGGGGTGCGGCTCGTCCAAGCCCGCAATGAACGACGGTGGGGAATCCGGCGGCTCGTGGCCGAGGGCCCGGCCCCGGGCCCGCAAGCGTTCGAAACCGCACCGGGCCAGGAGCACGGCGAACACAGCCAGCGTGATGCCCACGCCACCCAATGCGACTCGCCCGGCTTAGCAGGTCCACAGGAACTGGCCGATCGACATCATCGGCCCATGAAGACTCCATGGCTCCGCGCAAGCGCCGCCCATCGAGCTCGGCCCTCGACCCGGCACCGGCCGCTGTATGGCCGCTGATCCGGTGCGTTCGTGCGACGCAGTACGCCAGACCCGGCGTTGGCGATAGGGCTTCAACGGTGTTCAGGCAAGCGTCGGCGTGTGCGGCAGCGAACAGATTCGAGCGTCGGTTTCGGCGTAGTCTGTTGACATGATGGATACACCCAGGCGCGCCTTGCTCCAACGTCTGGATGCCTATTGGCGCGCCGCCAACTACCTGTCGGTCGGCCAGATCTTCCTCTGGGACAACCCGCTGCTCGAGCGCCCGCTGCTGCTCTCCGACGTGAAGCCCATGCTGCTCGGGCACTGGGGCACGACCCCGGGCCAGAACTTCATCTACGCGCACCTGAACCGCGCCATCAAGGATCACGACCTCGACATGATCTACGTCTCGGGCCCCGGCCACGGCGGCCCGGCGGTGGTCGGCAACACCTACCTCGAGGGCACCTACAGCGAGGTCTACCCCGAGATCAGCCGCGACGAAGCCGGGCTGAAGAAGCTGTTCAGGCAGTTCTCGTTCCCTGGCGGCATTCCCAGCCATGCCTCGCCGGAGTGCCCGGGCTCGATCCACGAAGGCGGCGAACTCGGCTATTCGCTGAGCCATTCGTTCGGCGCCGTCTTCGACAACCCCGACCTGATCGTCGCCTGCGTGGTCGGCGACGGCGAGGCCGAGACCGGACCGCTGGCCACCGCCTGGCACTCGAACAAGTTTCTCGACCCGGCCACCGACGGCGCGGTGCTGCCGATCCTGCACCTCAACGGCTACAAGATATCCAACCCGACGGTGCTGGCGCGGGTCACGCACGAAGAGCTCGAGCAGTTCCTGCGCGGCTGCGGCTGGACGCCACTCTTTGTCGAGGGGCATGAGCCCGGGCCGATGCACGAGCTGATGGCCGCGGCGCTGGACCAGGCCGTGCAGCAGATCAAGGACATCCAGGAGGAAGCACGCGTCCGCGGCAACGCCGGGCGCCCGCGCTGGCCGATGATCGTGCTGAATTCGCCCAAGGGCTGGACAGGGCCGAAGTGGGTCGACGGTGAACCCGTCGAAGGCAACTTCCGTTCGCACCAGGTGCCGCTGCATCCGGCCGAGCATCCCGGCCACCTGAAGCTGCTGGAAGACTGGATGCGCAGCTACCGGCCGGAAGAACTGTTCGACGCGCAGGGCCGCCTGAGGCCGGAACTGGCGGCGCTGGCGCCGAGCGGCCGCAGGCGCATGGGCGCCAATCCGCACGCCAACGGCGGCCTGCTGCTGAAGGACCTGAAGCTGCCCGACTTCCGCGCGTACGCGGCAGACGTGCCCGCACCGGGTGCCCCGGGCATCGGCGACACCCATGTGCTCGGGCCCTTCCTGCGTGACGTGGCAAGGTTCAACGGCGAACAACGCAACTTCCGCGTCTTCGGGCCCGACGAAACCGTCTCCAACGGCCTGGCGGCGGTGTTCGAAGCCACGAGCCGCCAGTGGGACGCCGCCACCGCAGCGGGCGACCAGTGGCTGGCGCCCGAGGGGCGGGTGATGGAGATGCTCAGCGAGCACCAGTGCGAGGGCTGGCTCGAGGGCTACCTGCTCACCGGCCGGCATGGCCTGTTCAACTGCTACGAGGCCTTCATCCACATCGTCGACTCGATGTTCAACCAGCACGCCAAGTGGCTGAAGGTCAGCGCGGAACTTCCCTGGCGGCGCAAGATCGCCTCGCTGAACTACCTGCTGGCGTCGCACGTCTGGCGCCAGGACCACAACGGCTTCACGCACCAGGATCCGGGCTTCATCGACCACGTCGTCAACAAGAAGGCCGAGGTCGTGCGGGTCTACCTGCCGCCCGACGCCAACTGCCTGCTCTCGGTGATGGACCACTGCCTGCGCAGCCGCCATTACGTCAACGTGGTCGTCGCCGGCAAGCACCCGGCGCCGCAATGGCTGGCGATGGACGCGGCCGCAAAGCACTGTGCCGCAGGCATCGGCATCTGGGACTGGGCCGGGACCGAGACTGCCGAAGGCCCACCGGGTGCGGGGCCCGACGTGGTCATGGCCTGCTGTGGCGACGTGCCGACGCTCGAGACGCTGGCCGCCGTCTCCATCCTCCGCGAAGACTTGCCTGAGCTGCGCATCCGCGTCGTCAACGTCGTCGACCTGATGAAGCTGCAGCCGCAGAGCGAGCACCCGCACGGCCTCGGCGACGAGGCCTTCGACGCGCTGTTCACGCGCGACAAGCCGGTCATCTTCGCGTTCCACGCCTATCCGTGGCTGATCCATCGGCTGACCTATCGGCGCACCAACCACGACAACATCCATGTCCGCGGCTACAAGGAAGAAGGCACGATCACGACGCCCTTCGACATGACGGTGCTGAACGACCTGGACCGCTTCCACCTGGTGATGGACACCATCGATCGCCTGCCGCAGACCGGCACGGCGGGCGCCGCGTTGAAGCGCAAGCTCGCCGACAAACTCGTCGCACACAAGCGGTACATCCGACAGCACGGCCAGGACATGCCCGAGGTCCGCGACTGGCGCTGGACGGCCGCAACGTGAAGGAAGGTGGGCATGGCAAGAATTGAACAGCTGGAACTGGACGCGCACCGCGCGCAGATGGAGACGGACGTGAGGCGCCTGGTCGAGAGGTACCGGGCGATCTTCGAGTGGGACGTGCCCGAGATCGATGAAGCGCTGTCGGACCGGCTCATCATCTCGGCCATCAGACAGGCGCTCGACGGCGTCGAGAAGGCGTTGCCCGGTTCCAGGCCGCCATGAGCCCCTTGATCGCCACCGCGCGGGCCCTGATGGCTGCCGGCAAGGGCCTGCTCGCGATGGACGAGAGCCTGGGCACCTGCAATCGCCGCCTTGCAGACCTCGGCATCGCTCAGACGGAAGAATCCCGGCGCAGCTATCGCGAGCTTCTCGTGACGGCGCCCGGCCTGTCCGGGACCATCAGTGGCGCAATCCTGTTCGACGAGACCCTGCACCAGGGCACCGGCGACGGCAAACCGTTCGTGGACGTCCTGCGCACCGCCGGCATCGTGGTCGGCGTCAAGGTCGACGCCGGTGCCAAACCCCTGGCCGGCCATCCCGGCGAGCGGGTCACGGAGGGCCTGGACGGGTTGCGCGAGCGCCTGCAACGTTACGCAGCGCTCGGCGCGCGCTTCGCCAAGTGGCGGGCGGTGCTGGCCATCGGCGACGGGTTGCCCAGCCGGACCTGCATCGAGGTCAATGCGCACGCACTGGCGCGCTACGCCGCCCTGTGCCAGGAAGCGCAACTGGTGCCCATCGTCGAGCCCGAGGTGTTGATGGACGGCGGGCACACGCTGGCGCGCTGCGGCGAAGTCACGGCCGAGGTGCTCCACCAGGTCTTCGAGCAGATCCACCGTCAGGGGGTGATGCTGGAGGCGATGATCCTGAAACCGAACATGGTGCTGCCGGGCCTGTCCTGCGCCACGCCGGCGTCGCTGGACGAGGTCGCCGACGCCACGCTCGAGGGCTTGCTGCGCGCCGTGCCGGCCGCCGTGGCGGGTGTCGCCTTTCTGTCCGGCGGACAGTCTGCCCAGCTGGCAACGGCGCGGCTGAATGCCATGCACCATCGGACGGCCCCGAGAGGCCCGGCGCCGGAAGCCCCGTTGCTCAGCGTGCCATGGCCACTGACATTCTCGTTCGGGCGTGCGCTGCAGCAGCCGGCGCTGAGCCTGTGGGGCGGCAACGACGCGAACCGCGTCGCGGCGCAGCAGGCCTTGCTGCACCGCGCCCGCTGCAATGGCGCCGCGGCACGGGGCGACTACGACAGTGCGATGGACACCGATGGACTTCCGGCATGAAGGCCTGTCTCGTCCGCCACGGTGAGACTGCCTGGTCGCTCACCGGCCAGCACACCGGGTTGACCGATCTCGCCTTGACTCCTCACGGCGAGGATCAATCGCGAGGCCTCGCGCCAAGGCTGCGATCGATGGGCTTCACGCACGTCCTGGTCAGCCCTCGCCTGCGTGCGCGCCGGACCTGTGAGTTGGCCGGCTGCGGCGCTGAAAGCGTGATCGAGCCGGATCTGGCGGAGTGGGACTACGGCGACCACGAGGGCCGGCGCTCGGTGGACATCCGCAAGGAAGACCCGGGCTGGAACATCTGGCGCGACGGTTGCCCCGGTGGCGAATCGCCGGCCGACGTCAGCGCCCGCGCCGACAGGCTCATCGCGCGCCTGGGCACGATGCGGGGCACGGTCGCGCTCTTCTCGCACGGTCAGTTCGGCGCAGCGCTCGCGGCGCGTTGGATCGGCTTGGCGCTGGTCGAAGGCCAGCATTTCGCCCTGCACCCGGCGTCGGTGAGCATGCTTGGCTGCGACACCCACCACCCAGGTCGACGCATCATCGAACTGTGGAACGAGGTACCGACCCGACCAGGGGACGGGATGCCCGCGCGATGACCGGGGACCTCGGCGGCCCGGTTCCGTCGGCACCTGACCTCTCGGTCATCTGCGCCCACATGCAGTCCTTGGTCGGCGCCTTGCCGCCTGGCTCCTTGAGAACCCGGATCTCGGTCTCGTCGCCGCGATACCGGCGCTGCCGAACTGAACAAAGGCCACCAGCGCCGCGCCGCTGCTGATCGCCACCGAACCGAGGTACCGCACTAGGTTGAGCACCGCCGCGGCCACACCCGATCGCACGCGCTTGGCGCGCGGCGTCAGGACAGATGGAACGGCCCGGGACCGAGCAGGCCGATCACACCCGTCACGATGAGGTAGGCGGCGACGATGTAGCTCAGCAGGCGCGGCACGATCAGGATCAGGATCCCGGCGATCAGCGAGATGATCGGGGCGAGGGCGAGGTGGATGTTCACGGGGTGTCCTTTCGGTTGTAGGGGCCGACGCGCCGGCGCCGGCTACAGGCCGCGGCGGCCGGTGGAAATGGTTCAGCATCCGCCAGGCGGGAGTGAGGCACCATCGGCCGAAGCCGCGTGCATCCGAAGGCGCGCGCCGAGACGCGGTGTCAGCGCGCCGCCGGCTGCAGGCGCCGGCCGGCGCCGATGGTCCATGCGCCGGGCATACGACAGGCAGTCCGATGCGTAGCAGCTGCAGGCCATGGCTTCCAGCCCCCCGCGGTCGAGAACCTCGAGCTCGCCGCGGTGGTAGCCGATCAGGCCGCGCCGCTGCAGCTCGCCGGCGGCCACGGTGATCCCGACGCGCCGCACGCCCAGCATCTGGGCCAGGAATTCGTGCGTGATGCGGAACCCGGGTCCGTCGGTGCGGGGCAGCCGGTCGATGATGAGGTTCTGGGCAACCATGCGGCTCGGGTCGATGGCGCCGTCGCTGCGTCCCGAAACGGGTCGCCGTCGATCGACCCGCCGAGTCTGGACCGTGACGCGTGCCGATACGGTGCTCCAGCGCACACAACGGCAAGGATCTTTGCGTCGGCGATCGCCTCCACGGCACCGGCGGGGCGGCCGGCCCTTTGTTCGATGGTGCACGGTCAGGGCGCCCGCGACGGCCCCAGGCCGAGGGCCGACTGCGGCACATGTCGGCCTGACCACGGACGCCAGCGCGGCGCTGTTCGGCCTGCTGGTCTTCGCGCCGACCTGGCTGGCCGGTGCCGTCTGGCGGCGAAGCGCTGTGTTCGCTGGCGCACGGAAATGTCGGCGCCAGGCGCCTAGGCTATGCGAATGCACCGGCGGCCGCACAGCTTCGCGAAGTGGTCGGTCGGTGGGCGTCGTCGCGCCATCGGTGCGGCGGCTTTGACTGCAAAGGATTCATCATGCACGCTTCGAAATCGACGTTCGCGCTGGCGCTCTGCGCGGCGCTGACTCTGGCCGCCTGCAACCGGCCGACGGAGGTCGTCACACCGCCGGCGACCGTGGTCGTGCCCGGGCCCGCGGGACCCGCCGGGCCTGTCGGCGCCAGTGGCGCCCAGGGCACCCCCGGCTATACCGGCAGCCCAGGTGCGCAGGGCGATACCGGCAGCCAGGGGGCTGCCGGCAAATCCGGCACCGACACGACGGTGATCGTGGTCCAGCCACCGCCGGCCTCGGCGCCGCAGAACTGATCCCGCACGGTCATTTCAGGGGCGAGCCATGGGCCTCGGAACCAATCTGCTGATTGTCCCGATCCTGTTGCTGGTCTGCGTCTGGCCGACCTGGCCGCACAGCCGCAGCCGGGCCTACGCGTCCAGCGGCTGACTGGGGCTGGTGTTGCTCGTCGTCATCGTGCTGTTGGTGCTGGGGCGGCTGTGAGCCGCGACGCGCGCGCCGCGGGGCGCGCGTCGCGTTGCCGGTGTCATTTCGTTCATTCCGACAAAGGAGCAGGGCATGTCCAAGCATCAGCACGGCAACAAGGAAGCCAAGAAGCCCAAGCGCGTGCAGGCGCCGGCCCAACCGCAGCCGGCGGCCGACGCCGCGGCGCGCGCCGCCGCAGCGGTGGCCGAGAGGCCGAAACGGAAGTGAGGTCGACCGTCGCGCCGAGGTTCATGCACGGCGCGCAAGTTCAGATTCACAGCATCGCCTTCGGGCACGCCAAGGAGCTTTCAATGATCATCGACCCCCTGCGCAGTTCATCCCCGCTCTGGGCCCTGGTTGCGCTGGCCGCCGCGCTGGCCTCGGTTCCGGTGCCGGCCCGTGCCGGCGTCACGGCTGCCCAACAGGCGCGCTACCAGCAGGAGCGCGCCGCGTGCCTGAACGGCCGCTCGAACCAGGACCGCGCCACCTGCCTGAAGGAAGCCGAGGCCGCTTTCGCGGAGATCAAGCGCGGCAAGTTGACCGACGACCCGGAGGCCAATGCGCGCAATGCCCGCCAGCGCTGCAACGCGCTGCCAGGTGACGACCGCAAGGCGTGCCTCGCTCGCATCGAAGGGCAGGGCACGACCAGCGGCAGCGTTGCCGGCGGGGGCATCCTCCGCGAAATGGTGACGGTGGAGCCCGCTGCGTCCGCGCCCCGGCCTGCAGGCGACTGACCGCCGTTCCGGGCTGCCGATGCTTCAGCCCCGCGAGCCGAGTCGACGCAGGCAGACGTCGCGGCCGACGCGCCGGACGAGCGGGCCAACCGCGTCGCGCGCGACATCGTCGCGGAGTTGGACCGGTCGCCCACGTTCGGGCGGGCGGGCCCGCCTGCCCTCACAGCACGACTACGAGGCCAAAGCGACCCCGACGACGTCCCGCACCGCCGTGCGGTGCAGGGTCGCGCGCGCCCCGGGCGACGCGACGCGCACTTCGGGCAGCAGCCGGGCGTGTTCCCGCTTGACCACCGAATAGCATTCGCAGGCGCACTGTTCGAGTCCCTCTCGGTCGAGCACCGAGAAATGACCGTGCGCGTAGTGGATCAGTCCGGCCGCTTGCAGCCTGAGTGCGGCCGCCGTCACGCCCTCGCGGCGCACGCCGAGGTTGTCGGCGATGAGCTCGTGCGTCATCGAGAAGGTGTCGCCCGGCAGACGATCGATGGTCAGCAAGAGCCAGCGGCAGAAGCGCTGGTCGAGCGAGTGCAGCCGGTTGCACACGGCCGTCTGGGCGATCTGGACCATCTTGGCCTGCGTGTAGGCCAGCAGCAGGCGCCTGACCGGCGCGGACCGGGCGAATTCGTCCCGGATGAAGTCCGCCGGCAGTCGATACCCCTGGCCCGCGACCTGCACGACCGCGCGCTGCGGCGTCGAGCCGCCCCCCATGAAGGACGCGATGCCGACCAGCCCCTCGTTGCCGATGACGGCCACCTCGGTCGAATGTCCACGCTCGGTGACATACAGCAGCGAGACGACGGCCGTCATTGGGAAGCAGACGTGCCGGTAGGCGACCCCCGGCTCGGCCAACACGCGGCCGCGCGGCAACATCACGAGATCGAGTTGCGGCCGCCAACGCTGCCACTCGGCGCCGGACAGCGCCGCCAGGAGGTGGTTCTGCATTCGGTCGGCGTGCATCCGCACGATCGATCTCCCACACGGGCGAACAACCCGGTGACTCGCTTCTAGTGGTCCAGTCGTGAAGCCGCGTTGAGGCGGATCAACGGACGCACCCGGGCAATGTTCTGCACCGTACAGACGCCCCGTCACACCGGTCCCGGATGCAAGACTGCCGTGGCGCGCGTGGCGCAGCCAAGGACACCGGCCTTCCGCGTGCGCTACCGCACCGACCCGGCGCAGCCATCGGCGTAGCGTCGAACTTGATTGGCGACCTGCGCCACGACGGGCGCATGGGCGACCTTCCCCAGTTCCTAAAAGGAGAAAGCCATGCTTGCACTTCCCAGATTCGCCGTGGCGCTGGCCGGGCTTGCGCTCGCCGCATCGGCCTTCGCCGAGGTCACGTTCTACGAGAACGAGGACTTTCAGGGTCGCTCGTTCACGACGCGGACAGCGGTGGCCAACTTCGGCCGCGGCGGCTTCAATGACCGCGCCTCGTCGGTCGTCGTGACCAGCGACCGCTGGGAGGTCTGCGAAGACGCGGGATTCAGAGGCCGCTGCGTCGTGCTGCGCGAGGGCCAGTACCCCTCGCTCGCGGCCATGGGCCTGAACGACCGCGTGTCTTCGGTGCGCACGGTGGCGCGCAATGCGCGCATCGACGACGGGCGCTTTGCGCCGCCCCCGGTAGTGGACAGGGACTACCGGCGGCGCCGCAACGAGCGCCTGTTCGAGGCGCCGGTCACGTCGGTGCGCGCGGTGGTCGGAACCCCCGACCAGCGCTGCTGGGTCGAGCGCGAACAGGTCGCGCAGGATCAAGGCGACTCCAGGGTCCCCGGAGCCATCGTCGGCGCCGTCATCGGCGGTATCCTGGGCCATCAGATCGGCGGCGGCACCGGCAAGGATCTCGCCACGGCCGGCGGCGCGGTGGCGGGTGCGGCGGTCGGTGCCAACGTCGGGCGCGACCGTGACGGTCGGCAGGTGGTCACCCGCGACGTGCGACGGTGCGAGAACGTTCCCAGCCAGGCGCATCCCGACTATTGGGACGTGACCTATACGTTTCGCGGCGTGGAGCATCGCGTGCAATTGACGGCCCCGCCCGGAAGGACCGTGACCGTCAACCGCCGGGGTGAGCCGAGGGCCTGATGCAGGGTCGTCCTGTTTCGCGGGCGTGCTGCAGCGCTTCTCGGCCGCCGCGCTCGTCCACGAACTTGTCGGCGGGCCAGCCCACGAGGACGACGTGTGGCGCTATCCGCTCGGCCCGCTGCAGGGCTGGGGCGGGTGGCGCTTAGCGCGCCGACACCGCGCCGGCCAGCTTGGCGGCCGGGTTCGCCAGCAACCGGTCGTACTCCCGCTTGACCACGGCATAGCACTCGCAGCTGCGCTGCTCCAGCCCCGGCCGGTCGAGCACCGAGATGTGGCCGCGCGCGTAGCGGATCAGGCCGAGCTTCTGCAGCGCCAGCGCCGCCTCGGTCACGCCCTCGCGGCGCACGCCGAGCATGTGGGCGATCAGTTCCTGAGTCACGACGAGCTCGCTGCCCGGCAGCCGGTCCAGGCTCAGCAGCAGCCAGCGGCAGAGTTGCTGGTCCACCGAGTGGTGCCGGTTGCACACCGCGGTCTGCGCCATCTGCGCGATCAAGGCCTGGGTGTAGCGCAGCAGCAGCATCATCACCGCCGGTGAGCGCGAGAACTCGTCGCGGATCGCCGGCGCGGGCATGCGGAAGCCCTCGCCGGCGCTGTGCACCACCGCCCGGCTCGGTGTCGAGCCGCCGCCCATGAACAGCGGGATGCCGACCACGCCCTCGTCGCCGACCACGGCGATCCCGGCCGAGGCGCCGTTCTCGGTCACGTACTGCAGCGAGACGATGGCCGTGGTCGGGAACCAGGCATGCGTCATCACGGTGCCGGGCTCGTAGAGCACCTGGCCGAGCGGCATCGGCATGCGCTCGAGCTGGGGCCGCCAGCGTTGCCAATCGGTCTGCGGCAGCGCCGCCAGCAGGCGGTTGCCGCGCGGGTCCGCCGCGAGACGCAGCGGCGCGCCTTCGGACGCAGCGTGCGGGACGCCCGGATCCGGCGATCCGTGCTGCAGCGTCAGGGGTCGGGATTCCATGGCGGCTACCGACCTGCGTCCGTGGCGCCGGCAGCCGGGCCCGCGGCCGGCGCGTGCGCGTCGCCCGTCGCCAAGGGCAGCGTGACCACGAACCGGCTGCCGCGATCGGGGCCTTCGCTGTGGGCAGAGAGGCTGCCGCCGTGCGCCTGCACCAGCGCGCGCACCACCGTCAGCCCGATGCCCAGCCCGGCACCGGGGACGCCGAAGGCGAAGGTGTCCTGCACGAACGGCTCGAAGACATGCGGAAGCATTTCCGGCGTGATCCCGATGCCGTCGTCGGCCACCGTCATCGTCAGGGTCTGGTCGCCGACGGCGACCGACAGGCTGATCCGGCCGCCGTCGTGCGTGTGCCTGGACGCGTTGTCGAGCAGGTTGCCGACGATCTGTTCCAGGCGCGCCGGATCACCCTCCATGTCGAGGGTGGCGGGCGGAAGGGACGACTCGAAGGTCTGGCCGCGCTCGTCCATCGAGGGCTGGCGGGCGGCGACGGCCCGGGCGATGACCTGGGCGAGGTCGACCCGGCGCCGGTCGAGCGCCAGATCGACGGGGCTCGTGCTCGACGCGTCGGCCAGCTGGCCGACCAGGCGCGAGACGTTGGCCATCTGCTGCTCGACAACCTCCTTCACGCGCGGCAGCAAGGGGTCGTCGCCTGCCGGGCGGCCCAGCATCGTGGACGCGATCCGGATCGGTGCCAGCGGGTTGCGCAGTTCGTCGGCCACTGCTTTCAGGAACGCGGTCTGCCGCCGCAGCGACTGCTCGGCCGCTGCCTGCAGCTCGTGCGCGGTGATGGCGGCCAGCACCAGCTTCTCGTTGGCCTCGCGCAGATCCGAGAGCCTGCGCTCCTGGTCGGCCGCATCGCCTGCGCCGTCGCGCGCGCGCCGTTGCGTCGGGTTGGCTGCCCGCGACGCAAGCCCCGGTTCTTCGATCGGCCCGGTACCGTGGAAGGCGATGCCGCCCTGGCCCAGGCGCTTGGCCTCGTACATGGCCGCGTCGGCTCGAGCGACCAAGGTCGCGACGTCTTCGCCGTCGTCGGGATAGACGGCGATGCCGACGCTGGCCCTCACGCCGGCGGCGTGACCCTCCAGCTCGGCCGGCGCGCCGACCGCTGCGAGCAGCTTCTCGGCCACCGCCTGCGCGTCCTGGGGCTGGCTCAGCTCGGCCAGCAGGATCAGGAACTCGTCGCCGCCATGGCGACTGACCGTGTCCACCTCGCGCACGACGGAGACCAGGCGTTCGGCAACCCGCCGCAGCACCTGATCGCCGAAGGGATGGCCGTACTCGTCGTTGAGCGCCTTGAAGCCGTCGAGGTCCAGGAACAGCAACGCGACGCGGCTGCCATGGCGCTTGGCATGGGCCGCCGCCTGCTCGAAGCGGTCGATCAGCGTGGTGCGCGTGGGCAGCTGCGTCAGGGGATCCAGCGCGCCGGAATCGGAAGCCTTCGTCAGCGCCTGCGCGGCCGCCTCGGCATCGGTCTGGCTGGCCAGCGCGGCGAGCACCAGTTGCTCGTTGGCCTCGACGAGTTGCGCCGCCCGGCTGTGATCGAGACGGCTCTCGGCGCGGACCACGTCCTGGAGCAGGCGCACCAGCACCGCCTGCATCGACTCGACCCGCGCGGCCAGCCGAGCCAGCTTGCTCTGCGCCTGGTCGACGGCCTCGTCGCTGCGGTCGGGGGCTTCGTTCATGGAGTCCGCCGGGGACGCATCCGGTCAGCCGTCATCGGACCCGTCTGGCGATGTCGGCCGCATGGCAGCGCGTTTGCGTGTCGGTCGGCCGCCGAGCAGGCCTTCCTGCTCGGGCAGCATATCGCCCACGCGGATGCCGCCGTCGTCGATGCTGTACAGGCGCAACTCGTTGGAATGGTCGCTCGCGCGGACCTTGACCACCGCCATTACGCGCAGCAGCCGGCTTTCGACCTCGATGTAGCGCTGCACGATGATCGCGTCGGTGAGGAAGGCCGCACCGTAGGGGCTGAAGCGCAGGTCGGTGTAGCGGTCTTCGAGCTCGGAGGTCATCAGCACCGTCACGCCGGCGTGCGCCAGCGCGGTCACCAGCCCGAGCAGCGACTCGCGGAAGTCGGTCCGGAAGGTCGGCGCCAGCGCGAGCTCGAAGCCGCTGAGCGAATCGAGCACGACGCGGCGGGCCTTGAGCCGCCGCACCTGGGTCAGGATCAGCAGCACGATCTCGTCGATCGACAGGTCGGGCTCGCGGCTGTCGATCAGCCCGACCCGGCCGCTGGCGATCAGCTCGGCGAGCACCGGGTTGCGCGACCGGCTCGGATGCTGCTCGAAGGCGGCCACGACGCCGGCCTCGCCGCTGCGCGCGCCTTCGGCCAGGAAGGCCGCGGCCAGGATGCTCTTGCCCGAGCCCGAAGGCCCGGCCACGAGCAGCGAGTAGCCGCGCGGCAGTCCGCCGCCGAGCATGGCGTCGAGTTCGGGCACGCCCAGCAGCGCCCGCGCGCCGGGACCGGCGGGTTCGGTCGGCCCGCCGGGACCAACGTGCTCGGTCCGGGCGCCGGACGCGGCTTCGTCGATCGGGGCACCGGCCGCCGCGACCACGGCGGCCGGTGCGAAGACGCGGATTCCCGCGTTGTCGATACGGAAGGTGTGCAGCCCAGCCAGTGTCGGCTGGCCGCGCATCTTCACGATCTCCAGCTTGCGCACCATGGAGTTGCGCTGGACGCTCTGGCGCATCCAGATCAGGCCGTCGGCCACGGTGAACACCGGGTTGTCGTCGGTCTCGACGAAGTATTCACCGATCAGGAAGGTCGTCGCCTGCCAGCTCGTCATCAGCATGCCCAGCTGCTGCACGAACTGCTGCAGGCCGGTCGGCGGAGGTCCGCCGCTCTGGCTGGCGAAGATCACCGATCGGAACGAGTCGACGAAGACCAGCCCCGGGCTGCGCGCGGTCACCTCGTCGACGATGCGCCTGAGCACCCGGTCGAGGTCGCCGGTCATCGCTTCCTCGGACAGGTTGACGAAGCGCACGCTGCGGTTGATCGCGTCGGTGTCGAAGTAGTCGAACTGCTGCTGGTAGCGCAGCATCTTCAACGGCGGCTCGCCCAGCACGGTGAAGTAGATCGCCGGGCGCTCGGGCGTGGCCAGCGCGAACATGATCTGATGCGCCAGCGTGGTCTTGCCGGAGCCGGGCTGGCCGGCGATCAGGTTGAACGAGAACTCGGGCAGACCGCCGCCGAGCACTTCGTCCAGACCCGGCACGCGGGTGGCCAGGCGGTTGATGCTTACCTTGGTGCTCATGAAGAGGTGTCCTGCGCGGGCGAGGCGCCAGAGGAATGGGCCCAGACCGGTCGCAGCAGCCGGTCGGTCAGCGAGGGGCCGACCAGGCTGGCGAGCAAGGCCTGGAACGACTGGAACAGCGCATTGCCGCCCGCAGTGGCTTCGGCGGCAGCCTGTAGCCGGAGCGCGTCCTTGAGTGCAGTCGGATCGACGGCGGCCAGCACACCGGGATGGCCGAGGCTCAACCAGGGGTGCGCGACCGCGGTGAGGATGAGGCTGCGGCTGTACAGCGCGGCCACGCCGCGATGGCCGATGATCGGATGCAGTGCCAGGTCGATCTCGGTCCAGATCGCGACGACGGTGTCGGCGACCTGCTCGGCAGTCGCCCCGTCGTGCAGCCGGTCGGCCAGCGGGGCAAGCCATCTGAGACCATCTTGCGTTCCAGCTGGCATCGGTGGCTGGTCTCTTCGTTCGCGTTCATTCATCATAGCCCTGTGCGCAGGCCATTCAGGCGACGCGAGGTCGGGCGACGAGCCTGGCGTGACCCTCGCATGCTCTTCTTCGAGCGGTCACGAATCGGAGCGCGGTGGTTGCAGGTCCGGTCTGCGGCGCTGCGGCAAATACCGATCGATCAGCAGCCACAGCAAGGCCCAGCCGGTCCCGAAGGCCCAGCCGCCGATGACGTCGGTGGCCCAGTGCACGCCCAGCAAGGCACGGCTGATGCCGACCAGCAGGGTCACCAGCAGTGCGGACGACAGGATGAAGACCCGCTCCGCGGTGCGCTCGCGGGTTGCCGCGACGAGGGCCCCGAGCGTCAGGAAGACGATCGCCGACATGCTGGCATGGCCACTCGGAAAGCTCAGACCCGGGACGACGAAATCGGCCGATGCGGCATCCGGTCGCAGACGGCCGAAGGCCATCTTGGCAATGCCGACGAGGACCGAGCCGGTGACCACCGAGATCGTCACCAGAATCGCCGTCCTGCGCTGCGAGACCAGCAGCAGGTAGCCGACGATGAACACCGTGACGAGCGCCAGCACGATCGTGCTGCCCAGTCCGCTGAGGTCGCGCATGACGTCGACCATGCCCGGGTGCGCGGCTCTGAGTGCCTGCGCATTGCGCAGCAGTTGGGCGTCGAAGCGGCGCGTGTCGCCCTCGGCCGCCTCGCCCCCGATCACGAGGAACGCCAGGGCCAGCAGGGAGGCTGCCAGGGCGGCGACCAGTGCCTTCAGCAAGGTCCGGGATCCCGGTTGCCGTCAATCGGCTGCCGCAGGCCGCCAATCGACGGCACCGGACCCGTCGCGACCCACCAGCGTGTAGAACAGTCCGATCCTGCCGAGCGTCTGCCTGCGGTTGCCGGCAGCGGGCGAACTCGCGCTGCGGTGCGACCAGACATAGTTGACACCGATGGCGTGCCGCCCCTCGATGCGCCACGTGATGGCCGTATCGACACGCGAGATCTCGTCGCGCCCGTCCGCGCGGTGGGTGATGCTGCCGAGAGACACCATGCGTGCCAGGACGTCGGCCGACAGGTCGTCGCCGTCGATCACGCGCAGTGCCAGGGCGAAGCGCGAGGCCATGCCGTAGTGGTAGTCGCGTTCGTTGGCGGTGCCGTGCAAGGTGCTGGCGGCCGCATACCCCAGGCCGACCAGTCCGCTGCCCTGGACTGCAACCGTCTTCGACGGCCACCATTGCGCGGTCGTGCCGAGAGAAAGCGCGGTCATCGAGACGTGGAAGACCTGCGGCGCGATGTAGTCGTAGCTTCCGTAGAGACCCCATAGGCCCCGGTAGGCGTCGCCCACCGCGTAGTCGGTGCCGAACAGCAGGCCATGCGTGTCGACATCCTCGACGCCGTTGGCCCCGGAGAGCAGGACCTGGAGCGCGAAGTAGTCGAACGGGCGCCGGTAGGTGTAGCCCGGCGTGCCGGGCAGGCCGTAGTCGAGCGCGAAATCGACCTGGGCCGTGTTGGCTTTGTAATCGATCGGGGTGTCGAAGTCGTGTTCCACCGCATGGGTGGCGCCGATGCGCAGGCGGCCGTAGTAGCTCGGGTCGTGGTCGGAGAATCCGCCGTCGAAGCGTGAGCCGAACATCAGGCGGTTCAGGCCGACGGGCGGCGAGACCGCCGCGGCCAGCCACTCGCGCCACTCGTAAGGCAGGCCACTGCGGTCGCTCAGCACCAGATGCGCCATGCGAAAGAGCGGTTCGCCGAGAAAGCTGCCGGCGATGCCGCTGGCGATCTGGTCGTTGCGCGCCGGCTGGGTCTTCTCGCCCGTGATCTCCCACCATGCACTGCCGGCGAAGGTGAGCGCCGAGGCCTCCCAGTAGCTCAGGCCCGCGGCGCGCCCTGCGCCGTGGTACAGCGAGCCCTGGTACGGATGGGCGAACTGGTTGACGCTGAACGGGTCGTTGTCGACGACCCAGGGTCCGCGCAGGTTGTGCCGGATCGACCCGGTGCTGACATCGTAGTCGGACGAACCGCTGAAGTGCCGGTTGTAGTTGCTGAGCAGGAGGTCGAAGCCGATGATCTCGAGCGCCGGCACGACGACGCTCTTGTCGGGCTCGGCCGGCGCGGCGGTGGTTTCGACAGGCTGTGCAGCGGCGGCATGCAGGGCCAGCAGGACCAGCAGCGGCAGGGCCCGGTCCCACCGTGGCCGGCCGACGGAGCGAGGTCTTTGTTTCATTGAAGCTTCCGAAGGCGCGAAAGTTCGTCGTGCAGCCATTGATTGCTCGCGATCAATGGCCCGCCATTGCACCTGACCAGATAGGGCTGGCCGCTCAGGCTGCTCTTCGTGGCGCCTCTTTCGATGAACTGTTCGGTGGTCTGGACGAGATCTCTTGCAGCCAGGTAGTTGTACTTGTCGCGCAGATGCGCCTGTGCCTCGGGCGCGGCGTGCCAGCTGCCATTGCGCTGGAACTCGCACCCTGATCCCTCGACGTAGCCGAGCAGGAAGCTCACTTCCACCTGCACGCTGACCGGAGGCGCGGCACGCGCCGGCGTTGTCCCGATGCAGCCCAGCATCGCCAAGGCGGCGGCCGTCGATCGCCAATTCATTCGCGGCTCCTTGCCCGGCTCGGCCATTCGGCAATCGCTTCAGAAGTGGTACGCAAGGCCCGCACTCACATAGTGGTTCGACGAACGCTCCACCAGCGGGCTGTGGGCGGCATCACCGTGCACCCGGCGCGCCTCCAGGCTGCCGACCACGATCCAGCGCGGGCTCAGGTCCACCGACCAGAGCAATCCGAGACTGGCAAACAGCCAGCCGCTTCCCGGCTCGAACGCCGGCAAGCCCGTGACCGCGGCTTGCTGCGGCCCGATGCCGTAGAGCGAGCCTGCCGACTTCGTATCGGCCCAGGTGGTCTGGGCGAACACGCCCGCCCCGAAGCGTCCGCTCTGGAAGACGCCGGCGCTCAGGCGGAGGTCCGCTTGGGCACCCAGGTTGGCGTCGGTGTGCTTGCGCACCCGCGCCAGCAGCGTGACCGGCATGGGACCGAACAGGTGGTCCCATTCCAGATGCAGGCCGACCGACGCACCGCGCCGGACCGTCGCGACCTGGTGGCTCTCGAGGAAGTCGGAATCGCTGGTCTGCCGCCCCGGTTCGTACGCGAGTTGTGCGCCGACGTGGAGACCCGGGATCAGCTCGACCCGTGCGCCGGCCTCCAGCACGCCCTGGGTCGACCTCGCGAACCAGGGCTGGCCGAAGTATCGGACGACCGGAACCAGTTCCAGGAGTTGCGAAGCCGAGCCGTCGTAGGCCGGACGTGAACGCAGTCCAGCGCCGAGCAGCGAATCGTTGGAGAGCTCCGCGAATGCCGAAAGCGGGAGGATGGCGGCGCACCCCAGGCACGCAAGCCGACACCGGACCGCAAGCCCTCGCGTCGAGATGCGGGCCGCGTTCGACACCGGCGGAGCCGACGTGCGCGCCGGCAGCCCCAGCGCCAATCGCAACATCGGCAGCGCGCCGCGTGGTGACGAGGGACTCATCCGGCCTCCTGCGATATCGACATCGGTCCAGCCGCGCGGCGCCATGGGCGCCTGCTGCCGCTAACCACCCCTGCCACGGTCGTGGTCCGGCTCCTTCTTGTCCTTCTCGTCCTTCTCGTCCTTCTTGCCCTTCTCGTCCGGCTTCTCCTGCGGCTGTCCCCGGCCTTGCGGGCCTTCCTTGGGCTTGGCGGCCGCCGGCTGTTGCGCATGCGGTGCCGGCGCTGGCCGGGCCTGTTGCTTAGGCTGCTCCTGAACCGCCGGCGCTCTCGGCGCCGGGGCTGTCCGGGCAGATTCCGGCGGCCGTTGCTCGCGCGGTGCGACCGCTGGTGCAGGCTGCCTGTGCTGCTCCTGAACCGCCGGCGCTCTCGGCGCCGGGGCCGTCGGGGTGGGCGCCGGTGCGTGATCCGCTCTGCCCACCGGCGGCACCGGGTTCGGGTGCTGGGCAGGTGCAGCGCGCTGTTGTTCGCGCTGTGGCGGCGTCGGTGCCTGCCGGGGTGCTCGCTGCTGGGGCGGCTGTTGGGGCGCGTGCTGCTGGGGTGCCTGCGGAGGCGCGGGTTGCTGGAACTCCTGGCGCACGATGGCCTCACGCGGCTGGTAACGGTAGTTCCGGCTGCGAAGGACCTGCTGCTGCTCGACCTGCTGCGGATAGCGGGCCGCCGAATACTGCCGCTGGTAGGTGGGCAGCGGTGCCGGCGCGGGCGCGGATCTGCGGTTCCATCGATCCCAGCCGCTGCGTTGCTGCTGCCACGCGTTGCCCCAATGCTCGCCCCAGCGCGGCGGTGCATCCGCCTGCCAGGCGCGGAAGTAGGAGGGCGGACTGCGGTAGTAGCGCACCGGGATGCGCAAGATGAACAGCGGTACCGCCTCCGGCGCCACCAGTCCCCACGGGCCGTTGTACCAGGAGCTCGCGTACCAGTTGTCGCCCTCGTAGACCCAGTACATGCCGTCGTAGAAGAAGAAGTTCGACTGCAGTCGTGGCGCGTAGTAAACAGGATAGCCCGGCACCCGCACCAGCTCCGGGTACACCGGTACATTGATCCCGATGCTCACCCCGGGAAGCCCGATGGAAATGCTGAATTGGGCCGCCGCCGAAGTGGCCAACCCGAACAGCACCGAAAACACGATGATCGAGTAGCGCAATTTCTGTCCTCCTGTGCCAACACCAGAACACAAGCCTCGCACACCGATGCCGGCACCGGCCTTCCTCATGCAAGCAATCAATTTGCAGAATGCGCCTTCGAACGAACCATGTCTGTGCGCTTGCGTACGCACGGCGACCGTGTCCGCGGCGTGCAGGCCGATGCCGCGCCCTCGACGGTGCCACCGCGCCATGTGCAAGCTGGCCGAACGCCAGCCGAACCGTAGCGCGGAGTTGAGCCGGGCAGGATCACGATCGGGCCCCACAACCACGAGCGCCTGCCACCCTAGACCAGGAGCTGGCCGAGCGTGCCGCTCATGACATGCGGCTACCTCGCAACCAACTTGAAGTCAAACTTGACCGCGAGCTTGTCGTCGCCTGCAATTACAGAGTCGATGTCGAACGCATCAACTGACGCCTGAAATTGTCCGCGGCTGCCTTGCAGCATCGTGCGAACAGCCTGCAGGACGTCGAATTCGAAGGCCCCAGGAAGGGCCGTCAGGAGGCCTGACTCCAAGAGCAGACGAGTGGCGGAGTCATCGACGTTGTCTATATGAAGGTCCACCAGTTTCACCTTCCCCGCGTCGGCGACCGGACGCCCTGAGACAACCGTCCACGCCGCAAAGTCTGTTCCAACGCATGACCCGCCCACTTCGACACCGACACGTGACGTGAGGTGAGAGCGAATGCGGATGCGACCGTCCTTCAATTCGACGCTGGGGCTTTCGAGGTAGGCATAGCAGGTGCCCTGCCTGAGGTCGAACCGGCCTGCATTCGTGAACAGGGATTGGATCAGCAGCTTATCGACTGCGGAATGCTCGAGGACGATTTCCGCTGCCTGCACACTGGCGGAAACGACGCACAGGCCCAACCACACAGATAGTCGCCCCAGAAACGTACGGTACATGCGCTGCCTCCCGCCATTGCGGTGTCGAAGAACCTCGGGTCAAACGGCTGCCTTGCCTACCGATAGTACGTTGGACCTTGGGCAGCAGGCGTCCACCCCATGCCACACCCGGCTGCGCGCTCGACCGGGCCGTCGGAAGGCTGGCGGGAATGCGTGCAGCAGCGGCTGGGCGCCTGCGCCTCTCGTCTCCAGAGTGCGAGTGACTTTCACTGAGGCGGCTGTTGCCGTGTGCCTCTGCGGGTGGCTTCCAGCCTGAAGCGCGACGCCCGCACCGCCTTGCTTCACGGCGCCGGGTAGCGGCGCAGGCGTTCCAGGTCGAGCACGCGCACGCCGCCGTACTCGACCTGGATCACGCCGCCGGCATGCAGCGCGGCCAGGGCCTCGTTGACCCGCTGCCGCGACAGCCCCACGAGGTAGCCGAGTTCCTGCTGCGTGATGCGCAGCCTCTCGCCCACGCCCGGGTACAGCAGCGGATGGAACAGTGCCGCCAGGCTGCGCGCCACGCGCTGGTCGGGGTGCGTCAAGCGGTCGATCTCGCGCGCGGCGATGAATTGCGACAGCCGCTCGTTGAGTTGCATCGTGACGAAGCGGTTGAACGCGATGCTGCGGTCGAGCAGCCAGTGGAAGGTCTCGATGCCGATGCCGGCGACCACGCTCTTGCGCAGGGCCTGGATGTTGTAGCGGTAGGGCTCGCGCTTGAGCACCGTGCCCTCGCCGAACCAGCCCCCCGGCGACAGGCCGGCAAAGGTGATCGGCATGCCGACCCCGCTCTCGGTGGCGTTGTCGTTGCTCATCTTCAGCAGGCCGTCGACGAGCCCGAACCAGTAGGTGACGGGCCGGCCGATGCGGCACAACAGTTCGCCGGCGTCGACCCGGACCACGCGCAGGTCGGCCACCACGCGCTCGCGCTCGACGGCATCCAGCCGGTCGAGCCAGGGGATGCTGGCCAGCTCGTCGCCGGTGGCCGGGCGCGACCGTGCCGCCAGCGCCAAGGTCCCGGGCGCCGCGAATGCCCTCGATCCGACTGCAGCAACCATACTTTGCGGGAAAGACCGGGTGGTATCGACCCTAGGATTGTCGTCAGAACGACAACAGGACGTCAAACTTGTGCCGAGAATCGATCGACCGTCTCGCACCCGGAGGAACGCCGTGCAGACCACCTTTCCCGGCCTGATGCTGCAGCACGCACGTTCGCGTCCGCAGGCCGCGGCAATGCGCGAGAAGGTCTACGGCATCTGGCAGACGCTCACCTGGGGCCAGCTCGCCACCCTGGTGCGCGAACTCGCATGCGGCCTGGCCGCGGCCGGCGTGCGGCGCGGCGACCATGTCGTGGTGGTGGGCGAGAACCGGCCGCGGCTGTACGCCTCGATGCTCGCGCTGCAGGTGCTGGGCGCGGTGCCGGTGCCGCTGTACCAGGACGCGGTGGCCGCCGAGTACGCCTTCCCGATCAACAACGCCGAGGTGCGTTTCGCGATCGTCGAGGACCAGGAGCAGGTCGACAAGATGCTCGATCTGCGCGCCGGCTGCCCGCAGATCGAGCGCATCTGGTACGACGACCCGCGCGGCCTGCGCCATTACGACGAGCCGGGCCTGGCGGCGCTCGACGCGTTGATCGAATCCGGAAGAGCCTTCGACGCCGCGCACGCCGGGTTCTTCGACGCCGAGATCGCCGCCGGCCAGCCGCAGGACGTGGCGGCGATGTTCTTCACCTCGGGCACCACCGGCAACCCCAAGGGCGTCGTGCACACCCATTTCACGCTGCTCGACCGCGCCAGCGCCGGCGCCCGCTTCGACAAGCTCACCGCGGCCGAGGAGGTGCTGGCCTACCTGCCGCCGGCCTGGATCGGGCAGAACATATTCAGCTACGCGCAATGGCTGGCCTGCGGCTACGTCGTCAACTGCCCCGAGTCGGCGGCGACGGTGATGATCGACCTCAAGGAGATCGGGCCGACCTACTACTTCGCACCGCCGCGCATCTTCGAGGGCCTGCTGACCGGCGTCACGATCCGCATGGAAGACGCCGGCCGGGTCAAGCGCTGGCTGTTCCAGCGCTGCATGGCGCTGGCCCGCCGCGTCGGCCCGGCGATCATCGATGGCGCACCGGTCGCGGTCCTCGACCGCCTGCTCTACGCGCTGGGCAACCTGCTGATCTACGGCCCGCTGCGCAACACGCTGGGCTTTTCTCGCGTGCGCGTGGCCTACACCGCGGGCGAGGCGATCGGTCCCGACCTGTTCAGCTTCTACCGCTCGATCGGCATCAACCTCAAGCAGCTCTACGGCTCGACCGAGACCGCGGTCTTCGTCTGCCTGCAGCCCGACCACGAGGTGCGTGCCGACACCGTCGGCGTGCCGATCGAAGGCGTCGAGATCAAGCTCGCGGACAGCGGCGAGATCCTGGTGCGCTCGCCGGGGCTGCTCAAGGGCTACTACAAGAACGAGGCGGCCACGGCCGAGGTGCTCGACGCCGAGGGCTGGTACCACACCGGAGACGCCGGCTTCATCGCCGCCGGCGGCCACCTGAAGATCATCGACCGCGCCAAGGACGTGGGCCGCATCGTCGGCGGGCCCAACGACGGCGCGATGTTCGCGCCCAAGTACGTCGAGAACAAGCTCAAGTTCTTCCCCTTCGTCAAGGAGGCGGTGGCCTTCGGCGACCGGCGCGAGAAGGTCTGCGCCTTCGTCAACATCGATTTCGACGCCGTGGGCAACTGGGCCGAGCGCCGCAACCTGCCCTACGCCGGCTACACCGACCTGGCCGGCAAGCCCGAGGTGCTCGAGCTGATCCGCGATTGCGTCGAGAAGGTCAACGCCGACCTGGCGCAGGACAGGCTGCTGGCCGGCAGCCAGATCACGCGCTTCCTGGTCCTGCACAAGCAGCTCGAGGCCGACGACGGCGAGCTCACGCGCACGAGCAAGGTCCGTCGCGGCGCGATCGCCGAGAAGTACGGCGTGCTCGTCGATGCGCTCTACGCCGGCAGGACCGAGCAGTACATCGAGACCGCGGTGCGCTTCGAGGACGGGCGCAGCGGCAGCGTCGCGGCGACGATCCGGATCGTCGATGCCAGGACCTTCGACACCATGAGCAAGGCGGCCTGAACACCATGGCACGCGCGATCGGTGACGTCATCCTCGATGTGCACGACATCAGCCTGCGCTTCGGCGGCGTGAAGGCGCTCACCGAGATCAGCTTCGACGTGCGCGAGCACGAACTGCGCGCCATCATCGGCCCCAACGGCGCCGGCAAGAGCAGCCTGCTGAACTGCATCAACGGCGTCTATGCGCCGCAGGAAGGCACGATCAGTCTGCGCGGCCGGGTCTTCGGCCATATGAACAGCCGCCAGGTGGCCGAGATGGGCATCGCGCGCACGTTCCAGAACCTGGCGCTGTTCAAGGGCATGAGCGTGCTCGACAACATCATGACCGGGCGCAACCTGAAGATGCACACCAACCTCTTCCAGCAGGCGATCCGCTGGGGTCCGGCCGAACGCGAGGAGACCGCGCACCGCGAGTTCGTCGAGAGGATCATCGACTTCCTCGAGATCCAGGCCTGGCGCAAGACGCCGGTGGGTCGCCTGCCCTACGGCCTGCAGAAGCGGGTCGACCTCGGCCGCGCGCTGGCGATGGAGCCGCAGGTGCTGCTGCTGGACGAGCCGATGGCCGGCATGAACCTGGAAGAGAAGCAGGACATGAGCCGCTTCATCCTCGACCTGCAGGCCGAGTACGGCACGACGATCGTGCTCATCGAGCACGACATGGGCGTGGTGATGGACATCTCCGACCGCGTGGTGGTGCTCGACTACGGCCGCAAGATCGGCGACGGCACGCCCGACGAGGTGCGCGGCAACGAAGACGTGATCAGCGCCTACCTCGGCACCACGCATTGACGGGCGGACTCTGGCATGGGCTTCTTCCTCGAAACGCTGATCGGCGGCCTGATGACCGGGATGCTGTATTCGCTGGTCGCGCTCGGCTTCGTGCTCATCTACAAGGCCAGCGGCGTGTTCAATTTCGCGCAGGGCGCGATGGTGCTGTTCGCGGCACTGGCGATGGCCCGCTTTGCCGAGTGGATTCCGCGCTGGCTGGGCTTCGACGACAAGCTGATGGCCAACCTGCTCGGCTTCTGCGCCGCGATGGCGGTGATGCTCGCCCTGGCCTGGCTGGTCGAGCGGCTGGTGCTCGGCCGGCTGGTCAACCAGGAAGGCATCACGCTGCTGATGGCCACGCTGGGCATCGCCTACTTCCTCGACGGCTTCGGGCAGACGGTGTTCGGCAACGACATCTACCCCATCGACGTCGGCCTGCCCAAGGACCCGATGTTCCTGTTCGACAAGGTCTTTCCGGGCGGCGTGCTGGTGGGCAAGGAAGACCTCTACGCCGCGCTCATCGCCGCCCTGCTGGTGGCCGCACTCAGCCTGTTCTTCCAGAAGACGGCCACCGGCCGCGCGCTGCGCGCCGTGGCCGACGACCACCAGGCAGCGCAGTCGATCGGCATCCCGCTGTCGCGCATCTGGGTCATCGTCTGGACCGTGGCCGGATTCGTCGCGCTGGTGGCCGGCATCATCTGGGGCAGCAAGCTGGGGGTGCAGTTCTCGCTTTCCGAGGTCGCGCTCAAGGCGCTTCCGGTGGTGATCCTGGGCGGGCTGACCTCGGTGCCGGGGGCGATCATCGGCGGGCTGATCATCGGCGTCGGCGAGAAGCTCTCGGAGGTCTACATCGGGCCGTTCTTCGGCGGCGGGATCGAGATCTGGTTCGCCTATGTGCTCGCCCTGGGATTCCTTCTCGTCAGGCCCCAGGGCCTGTTCGGCGAGAAGATCATCGATCGCGTCTGAGCATCGAGGAGAACCGCGATGCTCTACCGCGAAAACGGCCAGTTCAAGACCAGCTACCGCGCCGACCAGCAGATCTTCCCGATCACCCAGGACCGGGTCGCGATCGCGCTGCTGCTGGCCGTCGCCGTGATCGGGGTGCCGCTGTTCGCCAGCGGCTACCTGTTCCGCGCCATCCTGATCCCTTTCGTGATCCTGTCGATCGCGGCGCTGGGGCTGAACATCCTGGTCGGCTACTGCGGCCAGATCTCGCTCGGCACCGGCGCCTTCATGGCCGTGGGTGCCTACGCGGCCTACAACTTCTCGGTCCGCATCCCGGGCATGCCGCTGCTCGCCTCGCTGCTGCTCGGCGGCGCGTGCGCCACCGCGGTGGGGGTGCTCTTCGGCATCCCCAGCCTGCGCATCCGCGGCCTGTACCTGGCGGTGGCGACGCTGGCGGCACAGTTCTTCGTCCAATGGGCCTGCCTGCGGCTGAAGTGGGTGACTCACGACTCGACCTCGGGCTCGGTCTCGGTGGCGGCGCTGCAGGTGTTCGGGCTGCCGATCGACACGCCGATCACCAAGTACCTGCTGTGCCTGTCGTTCCTGCTCGTCTTCGGGCTGGTGGCCAAGAACCTGGTGCGCGGCCACATCGGGCGCGAGTGGATGGCGATCCGCGACATGGACGTCGCTGCGGCGGTGATCGGCATCCGGCCCGTCTATGCCAAGCTGAGCGCCTTCGCGGTGAGCTCGTTCATCGTCGGCGTGGCCGGCGCACTGTGGGCCTTCGTGCACCTGGGCTCGTGGGAGCCGGCGGCGTTCGGCATCGAGCGCAGCTTCCAGCTGCTGTTCATGATCATCATCGGCGGCCTGGGTTCGATCATGGGCAGCTTCTTCGGCGCCGCCTTCATCACCGTGCTGCCGATCGTGCTGAACCAGTCGCTGCCGGCCATCGGCCGGCTCGTCGGCTGGCGCATCGACACCGCGCTGGTCTCGCATTTCGAGTCGATGATCTTCGGCGCGCTGATCATCTTCTTCCTCATCGTCGAACCGCATGGCCTGGCGCGGCTGTGGTCCACGGCCAAGGAGAAGCTGCGGCTGTGGCCGTTCCCGCATTGAATTCCGAGATTCCAGCATTCGCCTGACCGGGCGAACCGAGAAGCGCCGACAGGGCGCGTTATCCCACCCAGAGGAGAGAGAGACATGACACTGAAATCACTCGTCGCCACCGCAGCGCTGCTGGCCGCAGGCCTGGCCGCCACGCTCGCCCCACCGCCGGCACAGGCGCAGGCCAAGGAGCAGTTCTTCCCGGTGCTGCCCTACCGCACCGGCGCCTACGCACCCAACGGCGTGCCCTGGGCCAACGGCTACGTGGACTACCTCAAGCTCGTCAATGCCCGCGACGGCGGCATCAACGGCGTGAAGATCACCTACGAGGAATGCGACACCGGCTACGCCACCGACCGCGGCGTCGAGTGCTACGAGCGCCTGAAGAGCAAGGCCAAGGGCGCGATCTTCCAGCCGCTGTCGACCGGCATCACCTTCGCCATCACCGACAAGGCACCCAACGACAAGAACACGCTGATCACCTCGGGCTACGGGCTGTCGGAGTCCAGCGACGGCATGGTCTTCAAGTGGAACTTCCCGATGCTGGGGACCTACTGGAGCGGCGCCGACATCATCATCCAGCACCTGCTGAAGAAGGAAGGCGGCAGCCTGAAGGGCAAGAAGATCGCGCTCGTCTATCACGACAGCCCCTACGGCAAGGAGCCGATCCCGCTGCTGCAGGAGCGATCCAAGCTCAACGGCTTCAGCCTGCTGCTGCTGCCGGTGACCGCACCCGGCGTCGAGCAGAAGGCGACCTGGCTTCAGGTGCGCCAGCAGCGGCCCGACTATGTGCTGCTCTGGGGCTGGGGCGTGATGAACTCGGCCGCGATCAAGGAAGCGGTGGCCACCGGCTACCCGCGCGAGAAGATGTACGGCGTGTGGTGGTCGGCCGGCGAACCCGACGTCAAGGACATCGGCGAAGCCGCCAAGGGCTACAACGGTCTCGTCATGTTCGGTAACCAGGGCCGCGTGATCGACGACATCAAGAAATTCGTCCACGCCAAGGGCCAGGGCACCGGCCCGCTGGCCGAAGTGGGCCAGGTGCTGTACATGCGCGGCCTGACCTCGGCCATGCTGGCGGTCGAGTCGGTGCGGCGGGCGCAGGAGCGTTACGGCAAGGGCAAGGTGATGAACGGCGACCAGATCCGCTGGGGCGCCGAGAACCTGGCGCTCAACGACAAGCGCCTGGCCGCACTGGGGCTGACCGGGATCATGAAGCCGCTGCAGACCACCTGCGCCGATCACGAAGGCTCGCGTTCGGCACGCATCCACACCTGGGACGGCAAGGCCTGGGTCGTGACTTCCGACTGGTACGAGGCCGACGAGTCGATCATCAAGCCGATGGTCAAGGCCGCGGCGGCCAAGTACGCGGCCGACAAGAAGCTGACGCCGCGGACGCCGGCGGACTGCGAAAGCTGAAGCCACGGCGGGCCCTGCGGGGCCTGCCGACACCCTGCCCTGCCATGCCCAACATCCTTCTCGACGTCAACGGCATCGAGGTCATCTACAGCCACGTGATCCTGGTGCTCAAGGGCGTCTCCTTGCAGGTGCCCGAGGGCGGCGTGGTGGCCCTGCTCGGCGGCAACGGCGCCGGCAAGACGACCACGCTGCGCGCGGTGAGCAACCTGCTCGCCGGCGAGCGCGGCGAGGTCACCAAGGGCTCGATCGAGCTGCGCGGCGAGCGCATCGAGAAGCTGTCGACCTCGGACATGGTCAGGCGCGGCGTGGTCCAGGTGATGGAAGGCCGGCACTGCTTCGCCCACCTGACGATCGAGGACAACCTGATGACCGGCGCCTACACCCGCCGCGACGGCAAGGCCGCGGTCGCGGCCACGCTGGAGAAGGTCTACGGCTATTTCCCGCGCCTGGCGGAGCGGCGTGCCAGCCAGGCCGCCTACACCTCGGGCGGCGAGCAGCAGATGTGCGCCATCGGCCGCGCGCTGATGGCCAACCCGAAGATGGTGCTGCTCGACGAGCCCAGCATGGGCCTGGCGCCGCAGATCGTCGAAGAGGTGTTCGAGATCGTCAAGGACCTGAACCAGCGCGAGGGCGTGACCTTCCTGCTCGCCGAGCAGAACACCAACATGGCGCTGCGCTATGCCGACTATGGCTACATCCTCGAGAACGGCCGCATCGTGATGGACGGACAGGCGAGCGCGCTGCGCGAGAACGACGACGTCAAGGAGTTCTACCTCGGCATGGGCGGCAGCGACCGCAAGAGCTTCCGCGACGTCAAGAGCTACAAGCGGCGCAAGCGCTGGCTGTCGTGAGGAGGCTTCGATGAGCGACGAGGGCTTCGGCTTCGCGGCGCCGCCGTTCAAGGCCGACGAGGCATTGCAGCGCCTGCGGCGCGAGCTGCGCGAGCTGGGGCTGGCCGAGCGCGAGGGCCTGTTCGAGCGGCGCGGCATCCGCATCGCACGCGTGGCCGCCGACGGCGCGGCGCTGCAGGCGGCCGTCGTGCGGCGGCCCTCGCGCAGCAGCCCCGAGTGGCAGCCCCGGGCGCTGAGAAGCAGCGCCGAAGTACGCGACTTCGTTGCCGACCTGAAGAGGAAGCTCGCCGCCTGGGGTGACGCCGATGAGTGAGCACCATGCCTGAGGCAGTCCATCTCGACGCGCTGGAAACGCGCGACCCCGAGCAGCGCGAGGCCGCACTGATGGCCGCGCTGCCGGTGCAGGTGGCGGCAGCGCAGCGCACCGCGGCGCTGGGCGGGCCACTCGCCGGCATCGATGCGGCGGCGGTCACCTCGCGCGCCGCGCTGGCCGCCCTGCCGGTCACGCGCAAGCACGAGCTGCTCGAACGCCAGCAGGCCGCGCGCGCCGCGCCGGCCGCAGGCCCCGGCCACGCCGGCCGCGACCCTTTCGGCGGCTTCGCCGCGATCGGCTGGCGCGCCATCGACAGCCGGCGGCCGGCCCGCCGCGTGTTCCAGTCGCCCGGCCCGATCTACGAGCCCGAGGGCCTGGCCGGCGACTACTGGCGCTTCGGCCGCGCGCTGTTCGCGGCCGGGTTTCGCGCCGGCGACCTGGTGCACAACAGCTTCAGCCATCACCTCACGCCAGCCGGGTCGATGGTCGAAGGCGGCGCCTTCGCGATCGGCTGCACGGTGTTTCCCGGCGGCATCGGCAACACCGAACTGCAGCTGCAGGCGATGGCCGACCTGCGCCCCGACGCCTACGCCGGCACGCCTAGTTTCCTGCGCATCCTGCTCGAGAAGGCCGACGAAGCCGGCCTCTTGCTGCCGTCGCTGACGAAGGCCTCGGTCGGCGGCGAAGCCTTCCCGCCGGCCCTGCGCGACCTGCTGCGCGGCCGCGGCATCGAGGCCTACCAGAGCTACGGCACCGCCGACGTCGGCCTCATCGCCTACGAGACGGCGGCGCGCGAAGGACTGGTGCTCGACGAGGGCGTGATCGTCGAGATCGTGCGCCCGGGCAGCGGCGATCCGCTGCCCGACGGCGAGGTCGGCGAACTGGTGGTCACGGCGCTCAACCCCGACTACCCGCTGCTGCGCTTCGGCACCGGCGACCTGTCGGCCGTCCTCCCGGGCCGCTGCCCGACCGGGCGCACCAACCGGCGCATCCGCGGCTGGCTGGGCCGCGCCGACCAGACCGCCAAGGTGCGGGGCATGTTCGTGCACCCGAGCCAGGTTGCCGAGGTGGCGCGGCGCCACCCCGAGCTCGGTCGCGTGCGCCTGGTCGTCGAAGGCGAGATGGCCAACGACCGCATGACCTTGCACGCCGAATGCAGCCGTCGGCCCGAAGGCCTGGCCGAATGCGTCGCCCAAAGCCTGCGCGACGCGACCAAGCTGCGTGGCGAGGTGCTGCTGTGCGAGCCGGGGAGCCTGGCCAACGATGGCAAGGTGATCGAGGACCGGCGCAGCATCGGCTGAGCTGCCGGGCGGCCCGACGCCGGCTCAGGCCGGCCGCGTCAGCAAGTTGACGTAGTCGTGCTGCGCCGTGACCACGGTGCTCACCCGCCACTCGACCGGCTTGCCGCCCAGCCCCAGCGCGACCCGGCGCACCTGCAGCACCGGCTGCCCGACCGCGACCCCGAGCACGCGCGCCGCGGCGCGGTCGGCGCCGACCGCGCGCAGCCGTTCGTGCGCGCGCGTGACGGTGATGCCGAACTCCGACTGGTAGAGGTGGTAGATGGTGCTCGGCCGCTCGCGCCAGCGCTTCTCGGTCAGGCCACGGAACAGCGCGGCGGGGATCACGAGCCGGTCGTGGACCACCGGGCGGCCCTGCAGGCGCAGGCGGTTCTCCACCTGCAGCGCCGGCTCGCCGACGCGCATCGCCAGCGCGGCCGCGGACTCCTCGTCCAGCCGCGTGCGCTCGAACGAGACCAGCTCCACCAGCGGCGCCTCGCGCAGCCCGTCGCAGCGCTCGACATGGAAGAACTGGAACAGGAAACGGTCGCTGTTGTGGGTGGCCACGAAGGTGCCGCGGCCCTGGCGGCGCACGAGGATGTGCTCGGCCACCAGGTCGTCGACCGCGCGCCGCACGGTGCCCACCGAGACACCGAACGTGGCCGCCAGCTCGCCCTCGCTGGGCAGGGCCTGGCCGGGCGCGACGGCGGCCGTCTCGATGGCCTGCAGCAGCGAGCGCCGCACGGCCCGGAACAGGGGCATGCCGGCCGCCTCGGGCTGGATCGGCTGCAGGGCCGGCAGGCGCGGCGGAGCGTTGCGGGCGGCGGGCATGAGCGCATTCTAGGCGGCCCGCCACCGCCCATGCAGGTCATCTATATGACTTGTTTGACGCGGCTTGCCGGCGCCCGGATACTCGCCGCCGGCCCGCCCGCATGAGCCGGCGGCAACAGGAGACGAGGATGATTCATTTCGTATTGCACGACGCCCACGACAGCGTCGCGGTGGTGGTGGTCGAAGGCGTCAAGGCCGGGATGCCGCTGAAGGGCTGGATCATGGACGAGGACCGCATGGTCGACGTCCAGGCGCGGCAGGACATCCCGATCGGCCACAAGGTGGCGCTCAAGGACATGGCGCCCGGCGACACCGTGATCAAGTACGGCATCGACATGGGCAAGGTCGTCGCGCCGATCCGCACCGGCGAACACGCCCACGTGCACAACATCAAGACCAAGCGCTGGTAAGGAGCCCCACGGCCATGAGCATCATCTCCAAGGACACCACCTTTCTCGGCTACCGGCGCGAGAACGGCCGCGTCGGCGTGCGCAACCACGTCATCATCCTGCCGCTGGACGACCTGTCCAACGCCGCCGCCGAGGCGGTCGCGCACAACATCAAGGGCGCGCTGGCGATCCCGCACCCCTACGGCCGGCTGCAGTTCGGCGCCGATCTCGACCTCCATTTCCGCACCCTCATCGGCGCCGGATGCAACCCCAATGTCGCCGCGGTGGTCGTGATCGGCATCGAGGACAGCTGGACGCAGAAGGTGGTCGATGGCATCAAGAGCACCGGCAAGCCGGTGGTCGGCTTCGGCATCGAGCTGCACGGCGACCACGACACCATCCTGCGCGCCAGCAAGGCGGCGCGCGAGTTCGTGCAATGGGCGAGCGAGAAGCAGCGCGAGGCCTGCGCCCTCCACGAGCTGTGGGTCAGCACCAAGTGCGGCGAGAGCGACACCACCAGCGGCTGCGGGTCGAACCCGTCGGTGGGCAACGCCTTCGACAAGCTGCACGCGCTGGGCAGCACGCTGTGCTTCGGCGAGACGACAGAGATCACCGGCGGCGAGCAGATCGTCGCCGCGCGCTGCGCCAACGACGCCGTGCGCGAGCGCTTCATGTTCATGTTCGACCGCTACCAGGACGTGATCAACCGCCACAAGACGAGCGACCTCTCCGACAGCCAGCCGACCAAGGGCAACATCGCCGGCGGCCTGACGACGATCGAGGAGAAGGCGCTGGGCAACATCCAGAAGATCGGCAAGAAGTGCACCGTCGACGGCGTCATCGACAAGGCCGAGATGCCGACCCATCCGGGCCTGTGGTTCATGGACTCGAGCAGCGCCGCGGCCGAGATGGTCACGCTGTGCGCCGCTTCGGGCTACGCCGTGCACTTCTTCCCCACCGGCCAGGGCAACGTGATCGGCAACCCGATCCTGCCGGTGATCAAGATCTGCGCCAACCCACGCACGGTGCGCACGATGAGCGAGCATGTCGACGTCGATGTCACCGGGCTTCTGCAGCGCGAGATCACGCTCGACCAGGCCGGTGACAAGCTGCTCGAGTGCATGCTGCGCACCGCCAACGGCCGCCTGACCGCGGCCGAGGCGCTGGGCCACCGCGAGTTCGTGCTGACGCGGCTGTACGAGTCGGCCTGAGCGTGGCCCGGATCGTCATCACCGAGTTCATGGATGCGCCCGCGGTGGCGCAACTCGCCGCCGCACATGAGGTGCTCTACGACGCGACGCTGGTCGACGACGCGGCCCGCCTGCGCGCGCGGGCGGCCGATGCCGATGCGATCGTCGTCCGCAACCGCACCCAGGTGCGCGGCGAGCTGCTCGCCGCGCTGCAGCGCTGCCGCGTCGTCGGCCGCCTCGGCGTCGGCCTGGACAACATCGACCTGCCGGGCTGCGAGGCGCGCGGCATCCAGGTCATCCCGGCCACCGGCGCCAACGCGCTGAGCGTGGCCGAGTACGTCGTCGCCAGCGCGATGCTGCTGCTGCGGGGCGCCTACCAGGCAAGCGCCGAGGTGGCAGCGGGGCGCTGGCCGCGCAGCGCCTTGTCCGGCGGCCGCGAGATCGCCGGCAAGACACTGGGCCTGGTCGGCTTCGGCTCCATCGGCCAGCTCACTGCCCGGCTGGCACAGGGCCTGGGCATGCAGGTGCTGGCCTTCGATGCGCTGATGGGTCCGGAGCACCCGGCCTTCACGCAGGCCGGTGTGCGCTGCTGCCCCCTGGACGAGCTGGTGGCGGCGGCCGATGTGATCAGCCTCCATGTGCCGCTGGTGGACAGCACGCGCGGCCTGTTCGGCGCCGCGCGCATCGCCGCGATGAAGCGCGGCGCGGTGCTCGTCAACACCGCGCGCGGCGGCATCGTCGACGAGGCGGCGCTGGCCTCGGCACTCAGGAGCGGCCAGCTGGGCGGCGCGGCGATCGACGTCTTCGGCGTCGAGCCGCTGCCGGCGTCGCCGCACTTCGACGGCTGCCCCAATCTCGTGCTGACGCCGCACATCGCCGGCGTGTCGGCCGAGTCCAACCAGCGCGTGAGCTTGCTCATCGCCGCCAAGGTTCTGGAGGCCCTGCGATGAAATTGCCGCTGGCCGAGGCCCAGGCCCTCGTAGAGGCACAGTTGCAGCGCGCCGGCGCCAACGCGGCGATGGCTGCGAGCACGGCGCAGGCGCTGGTCCTGGCCGAAGCCCAGGGCCTGGGCTCGCACGGCCTGTCGCGCGTCGCCCAGTACGCGACGCACTTGCGCAACGGCCGCGTCAACGGCGATGCCGTGCCGCAGGTGCTGCGCCGCCGCGGCGCTGCCGTGGTGGTCGATGCGCAGGAAGGCCTGGCCTTCGGCGCCTGCGCGCTGGCCGTGCAGGAGGCCATCGCGGCGGCGCGCGAGCATGGCCTCGCGCTCGCCGGCGTGGTGCGCAGCCACCATTGCGGCGTGCTCGTCGACCATCTGCGCCCGGTGGCGGCAGCCGGCATGGTCGGCCTGGGCTTCGCGAATTCGCCGGCGGCGATGCCGGCGGCGGGCGGCAAGCATCCGATCTTCGGCACCAACCCGGTGGCGGCGGCGTTTCCGCGCGCGCAGTCCGATCCGCTGCTGATCGACCTCAGCCTGAGCGAGGTTGCGCGCGGCAAGGTCATGGTCGCCGCCAAGGCCGGCCGTGCGATACCGCTGGGCTGGGCGCTGGACGCCCAGGGCCAGCCGACCACCGACGCGCAGGCGGCGCTGGAAGGCTCGATGCTGCCGATCGGCGCGGCCACCTCGTCGAAGGGCGCGATGCTGGCGCTGGTGGTGGAACTGCTCGTCACCGCGCTGATCGGCGCCAACTTCGGCTTCGAGGCCTCGAGCTTCTTCGTCGACACCGGGAACCGGCCCGGCATCGGCCAGACCTTCATCGTCATCGACCCCGGCGCGCTGGCCGGCCGCGAGCATTACCTCGGTCGCGTCGAGGACCTGGTGACCGAGATGCTGCGTGACGAAGGCGTTCGCCTGCCCGGTGCGCGGCGCGAGGCCTTGCGCCGGCAGGCCGAGCGCGAAGGCCTGGAAGTGCTCGACGCCCTGCTGCAGGCCTGGCGCGCGGCCTGAACCCGGTCGAGGGCGAGAGGGGGTTGCCGGCCCGCTGGCCACATCGGGCGGAGCCGGCTGGACCGGCGCCTGCCGCGCTCAGCCGGCAGCGTCGTCGTTGGCCGCCGCCTCCGGCCCGCGTTCGGCGTGCCCGGCAAAGCCGCCGCCCACCGTGGCCACCGAGCCGGCCTGGGCGCTGGCGCGCTGCAGCAGCATGCGTGCGTCCTTGCCATGCGCCGGGTACAGCGCCATGCCCACCGCCGCGGCGACCCGGCAGGGCTGGCCGGCCACCAGCAGGGGTTGCTGCAGCAAGCGCAAGAGCTTGGCCGCGACGCGTTCGCCGTCGCCCTCGGACTCGAGCCGGCCGAGCAGCACGCCGAAGGCGTCGGGCCCGATCGCGGCCACGACGTCGCTGGCGCGCAGGCCGCTGCGCAGCCGCACCGCCACCTTGCGCCGCAGGATGTTGGCCGCTTCGCTGCCCAGGCGAGCCGCGGCGGCGGCGTAGCCTTCGATGCGCAGCACCAGCAGCACCATCGGCGCCGGCTCGCGCTCGCGCAGCGCGAGCAACTGGGTCATGTGTTCGAGCAGCTGCGCCTGATGCGGCAGCCCGGTGGCCAGGTCGGTGGCGTAGGCCGTGCGCCCCGCACGCTCGACCCGCTTGCGCAGCACCGCGTGGCGGATCGCGCGCGGCAGCGAAGCGAGTTCGGCCGCCGGCACGACGGCTTGCACCCCCAGGGCCAGCAGTTCATCTGCGGCCTCGTCGTCGGGCGCATCGGCAAGCACGACCACCGCGCTGTCGAAGGCCATCTGCGGCAGGTCGGCACGCTCGCGCAAGGCTGCCAGCGCTGCGGGCGTCGCGGTGCGCAGCAGCACGGCGTCGTGCTCGCACGCGCTGCCGCCGCCCGCGGCCACGGCCAGGCCGGCCGCGCTCAGGCGTGCCATCAGGGCGGTGTCGCGGGGCTCGGCCAGAAGCACCGAAATGGGAGTTGCGGCCATTTCTGGATCATGCCGCATGCCGGCATGCCTGCCACGAGCACGGGGCTCCGCGCTCGGTCGAGAATGGGGCCCGTCTCCTGCACCGCCACCCCCGTGCCGAACACCGCGATCTTCACCGCCACGCCGGGCGCGGCGTTCCTGCTGGGCGCCATCGTGGCGGCCAGCCTCTACGGACTCTCGCACCCGCCGGTGGTCGAGCGCAACCTCTTCCGCCCCTATTGGTTCCTGCGCCGGCGCGAGTACGCCACGCTGGTCACGAGCGCATTCCTGCATGCCGACCTCGCCCACCTGTTCTTCAACGGCTTCACGTTCTGGGCCTTCGCGTTCGGGCTCGAGCCCGCCATCGGCACGCCGCGCCTGCTCGGCCTGTACCTGTTCGGCCTGCTGGCCAGCGCCGCCGGCACCTACCTGACACATCGCGGCGACCCTGAATACCGGACCCTGGGTGCGTCGGGCGCGATCCTGGCGGTGCTCTTCGCCTCGATCGTGTACCAGCCCGGCGCGCACCTGTTCATCCTGCCGATTCCGGTGCCGATACCGGCACCCCTGTTCGCGATCGGCTACCTCGCCTACACCTACTACGCGTCGCGCCAGCGCGGCGGGCGGATCAACCACGACGCGCACCTGGCAGGCGCCGTCGCGGGCATCGTCTTCGTCGCGCTCACCGACCCCGCCGCCTTCACGCATGCCCTGCAATTCGTCTTCGGTCGATGACGGCCGGCGACCGGCGCGGGCATCGGCGCGAAGGCGATGCTCGGGTACGTTTCGACGGCCAGAATCAGGAAGCGCCCGACCGACCGCTGGCGTGTATCCTTTGCCGCGGTCGGCGATGCCGACCTGCACCGGTGTGCCTCGCGGGAGCGTCGAGACCTCCGAGCGGCCGATAACGAGCTTTCCGAGGGGAGACGCGATGAAATCATCGACCCGGTGGTCGTCGAAGTTGCTGTCGTGCGGCGTGGCAGCCGTCCTGGCCGGTGGCTCGACGCTCGTCGCAAGGGCGGCGCCGGCCATTCCGGACCCCTGCAAGCTCATCACTGCGGCCGAGCTGGCGCAGATTGCCGGTCCGCTGAAGGGCGCCCCGAAGCCGGGCGATATCGCGTCGGGGGAAATCTCCTGCGAGTACGCGCCCGTCAAGGGGCCGGCCTGGATCGCCATCAGCCTGCATGACGGCGAGCTCAGCTACTGGAGACGAAGGAACGGTGGCGCAAATCCCGTGTCGCTGCCCGAATTCGGCAAGGACGCGTTCGTGAACCCCGACTTCGAAGGCTCCGCCGACCTCTACGCGAAGAAGGGCGGCCTGATCCTGAGGGTGAGCATGCCGAAGGGGCCTCAGGCGGTCGATGCCGTCAAGGCCATCGCGAAGAAGGCGCTGCCACGTCTGTAGGCCGGTCGAGTGCCCGCGGAGCAGAAGAGCAGCATGCCGCTTCGCCATCGCCCTTCGAGCGAAGGCGACGTCAATCGGGCATCGACAGCCGCCTCACGGCCTTGACGAAGCGCGCCAGCGTGGGCGACAGCACGCCCGGAGCGAGCCGGATGTCGATCAACTGGAAGCGGCCGCGCGTGGCGTGGGCGCGCACCAGGGCCGCCACCAGCTCGGCCCTTGTGCCGACGACCTGACCGTCGCCGCCCATGCCGGCGGCCATCGAGGCGAAGTCCCAACGGCTCAGGTCGTTGAAGCGCGCCTTCGGCTCGAAGGTGCGCAGCATCTCCCAGCTGGCGTTGTTGAACACCAGCACGATGGGGTCGCAAGCGCAACGGCTTGCGTTGCCCAGCTCCCAGCCGGTCATCTCGAACGCACCGTCGCCCACCAGGACGATCGGGCGCTGCCCGGTGGCGACTTGCAGGCCCAGCCCGGCGGGTACGCCATAGCCCATGGTGGCGTAGTAGCCGGGCGCGATGAGCGTGGCGTGATCGATGTCCATCGCCGTGAACAGGCAATCGCCGATGTCGCTGACCAGGGGCATCGCCCCGTGCTCCTGCAGCAACCCGCTGACGGCTGCCGCAATGTCCTCGGGCCTGATCGACGTGTCATCGGCGAGCGCCATCGCCGAGACGGGTGCATCGACCCGCGCAGGCGCGGCACGGGGCGCGGTCGCTGGCACGCGTGCCAGCAGCGCATCGACCAGCCCGGCAATCGGCAGCTCCTGGTAGACATGGTGGCCCATCGCGACGTTGCCGTCGTAGACCTGGATCGTCTTGCGCAGGTCGATGCGGCGGGCAGACACCGCGAAATTGGTGTCGGAGACGATCACGCCCAGCAGCAGGAGACCATCGGAGCCCTCGACCCGCTCGCTCAGAGCCGAGTCGCCTGCCAGCCCCAGATAGGTGCCCATGAGCGGCACGTCGGCATGGGCCAGCAGGCCCCGACCCATGAAGCTCGTGACCACCGGAATGGCCAGCCGCCGGGCGAGCTCCGCGACCCGGGCTTCCAGCCCGTAGCGGCGCACTTCGACGCCCACCATCAGCACCGGCCGTTCGGCAGCCGCCAGGCGCGCCAGCAACTCGTCGGCACAGGCCGTCATGCGGTCGGCATCCGGCAAGACCGGCGGCGACATCGGCACCGCGGCGCAGGGGCGGTCGGGCATGTCGCGAGGAATCTCCAGGTACACCGGCCGCGACCGCGCAAGCGCGGCGTCGAGCACGCGTGCGATCTGCGCGGGCGCGCGCTCGAGGTCGTCGAGACGCGCACGGTCCACGGTGAGTTCCTCGAACAAGCGCCATTGCGAGTCGAGCGTCTTCACCTGGTGATGCAGCAGCAGCCCGCTGGCGGATTCATGCGCCGCGGGGGCCCCCGACAGCACGACCAGCGGCACCCTCTCGGCATAGGCGCCGGCCACCGCGTTCACGAGGTTGAAGGCCCCCGCTCCGTAGGTCACGGCCGCGACGCCGAGGCCGCCGCGCACGCGCGCCGCGGCGTCGGCCGCAAAGCCCACGCCAGGCTCGTGCGACAGCGTGACCAGGGGCAACAGCCCGGAGCGCTCGAACTCGCGGAACATCGGCAGCGCGAAGTCGCCGGGGATGCCGAAGATCTCGGTCGCACCTCGGGTCTTCAAGGCCTGCAGCAGGCGTTCGACCAGGTTCACGGTCAGCTGAATGGGTTCACCGCGGCTGCCGGGTTCGCTGCATCGGCATCGATGCGAAACCACATCCCGATCTCCAGCCACTGCGGGCGCTGGATCGGGGCCGGTGAAAGATTCGATTCTTCTTGAAAATCAAGAACTTACAGAGATGTGGAGCGGGTGAAGGGAATCGAACCCTCGTATGAAGCTTGGGAAGCTGCCGTTCTGCCATTGAACTACACCCGCGGCGGACGCCAGTCTACGCGATCAGACTGCTCGTTCGGCGGTGCCGCGGGCTGCGGAACAGGCCGGTTCCTCGTCGCACCGGGCTCCGGCCCGGGCTGATGCGGCGCCGCACCGAGGCACGGAGCGGCGCCGGCGGTGGCGACCGTTCGGCGGCGCAGCGCGTGGTGCTCCTTCGCGGCCGGATCTGCGCGTGTCCTCCTTACCACTGCGCAGGGTATCTGCGAATGATGGCCGCGACGGGCCCGGTCCTACACTGGCCTTCGAATCAACCAACACCGGAGACGGCATGGAGCCGAACATCCCCCGCCGCAACCTGCTCAAGGTCGGGTCGACGACGCTGGGCGGGGCCGTCATGGGCCTGCAGGCAGCCTCGGCGCAAGCCCAGAGTGCAGCGACCGAAGCCCCCGAGACCGGCATGGCCGTGCAGCCGCTGGCCAACCCGTCGGCGCTTCGTTTCGCCACCTGCCAGTTCGACGCCAACGGCCCGGCGCGAATCGGCATCGTGCTCAACAACGGGCATGTCATCGACGTGCAGACGCAGGCCAGGCGGCACAAGCTGAAGCTGGCCTTCCCCGCCGACTCGATGCTCGGCTTCATCGCCAGCGGCGAAAGCGGCATGGCGCAGATGCAGTCGCTCGCGGCGATGGCCGCCCATTCGAGGGTGACGACGGTTCCGATCAACCGGGTCAAGCTCCATTCGCCGATTCCCCGGCCGCAGTCCAACATCTACTGCGTCGGCTGGAATTACCTGGCGCATTTCGAGGAAGGCCGCGAAGCCCGGGCCGACAAGACGGTGACGACCTACCCGGAGCACCCCGTCTTCTTCACCAAGGGCGTGCACACGATGAACAGCCCGTTCGGGACGATCCCGTACGACCCCAGCTACACGGCCATGGCGGACTGGGAAGCCGAACTGGCCGTCGTGATCGGCAAGCGGGGTCGCAACATTGCCGAAGACCAGGCGATGAACCACGTGTTCGGCTATTCCGCGTTCAACGACACCACGGTTCGGGACGTGCAGCAGAAGCTCCACGGCGGTCAGTGGTTCAAGGGCAAGAGCCTCGACGGCTACGGCCCGATGGGGCCCTGGATCGCGATGGCCGATGGCGTCGTCCTCGACGACGTGCGGATCATCTGCCGCGTCAACGGGGTCGAGAAGCAGAATGCCAGCTACAAGCAGATGTTCTTCAAGGTACCGAAGATCATTGCCGAACTGTCCCGCAGCCTGACGCTGGAGCCCGGCGACATCATCGCCACGGGCACCCCGCCCGGCGTCGGCTTCAGCCGCAAGCCCCCGGAATTCCTGAAACCGGGCGACCTGATGGAAACGGAGATCACGGGGGTCGGCATCATCCGCAACACGATCAAAACCGAGGCCTGATCGAGCACCTTCGCCTCCGGCACGGCCTCCGCCATGCCCCTGGCCGCGCGCGCGGCCCCTTTCGCCTTCGGAACGAGCAAACCCGCACAGTCGACCGCGGCCGGCCCCTGCAACTTTCGAGCCCTTGCCGACTCATAGCGAGATGGCCGGTTCTATACTGCAATGCGTGGCGGAGTTCCCCCGAAAGGCGAGTTGATCATGGGTTCGAAACTGAAATTCGCCGGCTTCCTGGCCCTTGGGGCGGTGGCCGGTGCGCTCGCCACGATGCAGTTGCAGGCCGTGGCACGCAGCGCGACGGCGCCGTTGCCGCTGGAAGAGGTGCAGCAACTCGCCGCCGTGTTCGACCGCATCAAGGCCGAGTACGTCGAACCGGTCGACGAGAAGAAGCTGATCGAGGACGCGATCGCCGGCATGGTCGCCGGGCTCGACCCGCATTCGCAGTACTTCGACAAGAAGAGCTTCAAGGAATTCCGCGAGAGCACCGGCGGCAAGTTCGTCGGCATCGGCATCGAGATGGGCATGGAAGACGGCGTCGTCAAGGTCGTCTCGCCGATCGAGGGCTCGCCGGCTTTCCGCGCCGGACTCAAGTCGGGCGACCTGATCACCCGCATCGACGACACGCCGGTGCGCGGCCTGAGCGTCGATCAATGCGTCAAGCGCATGCGCGGCGAACCCAACACCAAGGTCAAGCTCACGGTCTTCCGCAAGTCGGAGGGCCGCAGCTTCCCGGTGACGATCGTGCGCGAAGAGATCCGCATGCAGAGCGTGCGCGCCAGCATGCCGGTGCCGGGCTATGGCTGGGTCCGGATCGTCCAGTTCCAGGACCGCACCGTCGATGACTTCGCGCACAAGGTCGAGGACCTGTACAAGCAGGACCCCAAGCTCAAGGGCCTGGTGCTCGACCTGCGAAACGACCCCGGTGGCCTGCTCGATGGCGCGGTGGGCGTCGCCTCGGCCTTCCTGCCGCCCGACGCGGTGGTCGTGACCACCAACGGCCAGCTGCCGGAGTCACGCGCCACCTTCCGCGCCAACCCCGACTACTACGCCCGCCGCGGCGGCAGCGACCCGCTCAAGGGACTGCCGGCGGCGCTGAAGACGGTGCCGCTGGTGGTGCTGGTCAACGAAGGTTCGGCCTCGGCCAGCGAGATCGTCGCCGGCGCGCTGCAGGACCAGCACCGGGCCACGATCATGGGCGGCCAGACCTTCGGCAAGGGCTCGGTGCAGACAGTGCGTCCGCTGCCCGGCGACACGGCGCTGAAGATCACCACCGCGCGCTACTACACGCCGAGCGGCCGCTCGATCCAGTCCAAGGGCATCGTGCCCGACGTCTGGCTCGACGAGACCGCCGCGGGCAACGTCTTCGCCGCGCTGCGCACGCGCGAGGCCGATCTCGACAAGCATCTCGAGAATGCCGACGAGAAGGCCGATCCGGTCGCCGAGAAAGCGCGCGAGAAGGCGCGCGAAGAGGCGCGCGAGAAGATCGAGCAACAGCTCGAGACGAACCGGAAGAACGTCAAGCCGCTGCCCGAGTTCGGCAGCGCCGACGACTTCCCGCTGCAGCAGGCCCTCAACCAGTTGCGCGGCCTGCCGGTGATGGCCAGCAAGACCGCCGCCGCCGAGCAGCGCGCCGAGGCATCGGGCGCGTCCGCGAAATAGGTACGCTGCGACTGCCGCCCGTGCGAAGCCCGCCCCCGGCGGGCTTTGCCATATCTGACCCATGAACGACCAGCAACTGCTGCGCTACGCGCGCCACCTGATGCTCGACGAGATCGGCATCGAGGGCCAGCGCCGGCTCCTGGCCGCGCATGCGCTGGTCATCGGTGCCGGTGGCCTGGGCTCGCCGGCGGCGCTGTACCTGGGCACCGCAGGCGTGGGGCGGATCACGGTCGTCGACCACGACAACGTCGATCTGACCAACCTGCAGCGCCAGATCGCGCACAACCTCTCGCGCATCGGCCAGCCCAAGGCCGAGTCGGTGCGCGCCTCGGTGGCGGCGGTCAATCCCGAGGTGGAACTGCGTGCGCTGGTGCGCCGCGCCGACGCCGCGCTGCTCGACGCGCTGGTACCCACCGCCGACGTGGTGCTCGACTGCAGCGACAACTTCCAGACCCGCCACGCCGTCAACGCCGCCTGCGTGCGCCACCGGCGCCCGCTGGTGGCGGGTGCCGCGATCGGCTGGGACGCGCAGGTCACCGTCGTCGACCCGCGCGACACCGCCTCGCCCTGCTATGCCTGCCTGTTCCCGGCCGACGCCGGGTACGAGGACGTGGCCTGCGCGACGATGGGTGTGTTCGCTCCGCTGGTGGGCATCGTCGGCAGCCTGCAGGCGGCCGAGGCGCTCAAGCTGCTGACCGGCGCCGGCCAGGCGCTGGCCGGGCGGCTGCTGATGCTCGACGCGCGCTCGATGCGCTTCGAGGAGATCGCCATCGCGCGCCAGCCGGATTGCCCGGTGTGCGGCGAGAGCACCGCGGTTCGCGTTTAAGCTCGGCGCCATGGATGACAAGCACGTCGCGCTGACCGCGCGCAACTTTCCCTCGGCCGAGGAAGAAGCCCGGGCGTTGGCCGAGTCGGCGCGCTACGCGGGGCCCGAAAGCGCGTACCGGCTGGCCTTCACCGACAGCGCCTTCCTGCTGCGCGAAGAGTTGCGCCCGGTGCGCATGCAGCTCGAGCTGCTCAAGCCCGAGCTGGTGCAGCGCGAACAGGGCGTCGAATCGACGATCGTCATCTTCGGCAGTTCGCGCATCGTGCCGCCCGAGCAGGCGGCCGCGGCGCTGACGGCGGCGCAAGGCAATGGCGACGCCGCGGCACTGCGCCGCGCCGAGACGGCCGCCGCGATGAGCCGCTACTACGAGGAGGCGCGGCGCTTCGCGGCGCTGACCACCGAGCGCTCGCGCGCCCACGCCACGCCGATCTACGTCGTCACCGGCGGCGGCCCCGGCATCATGGAGGCCGGAAACCGCGGCGCCTTCGACGTCGGCGGCAAGAGCATCGGGCTGAACATCGTGCTGCCGCACGAGCAGGCGCCCAACCCATACATCACGCCCGAGCTCTGCTTCCAGTTCCACTACTTCGCGCTGCGCAAGATGCATTTCCTGATGCGCAGCATCGCGCTGGTGTGCTTCCCGGGCGGTTTCGGCACGCTGGACGAACTCTTCGAGACCATGACCCTGGTGCAGACCGGCAAGAGCCGCAAGCGCCCGATCCTGCTCTTCGGGCGCGAGTTCTGGCAGCGCCTGATCGACTTCGAATTCCTCGTCGAGACCGGCATGATCGGGCCCGACGACAGGGACCTGTTCCGCTTCGTCGAGACCGCCGAGGAGGCCTGGGACTTCCTGGCCGCGCACTACGACTTCGATCTGCGCGCCGACGACACCAAGGATCTCGCCATCGAACCCTGAGGCCGCCCGCGATGAACAAGCACATCAGCCTGATCGGGGCCCCCACCGACATCGGCGCCGGCGCGCGCGGCGCCAGCATGGGCCCCGAGGCACTCCGCGTGGCCGGGCTGGGCCCCACGCTGCAGGGCCAGGGCCTCGAAGTGCAGGACCGCGGCAACCTCGCCGGTCCCGCCAACCCCTGGTTGCCCCCGGTCGGCGGCTACCGCCACCTCTCGGAGGTCGTGGCCTGGAACGAGGCGGTGCACGACGCGGTGCTGACCGAGCTGCGGGCCGGCCGCCTGCCGGTCCTGCTCGGCGGCGACCATTGCCTGGGCATCGGCAGCATCAGCGCGGTCGCACGCCATTGCCGCGAGGTCGGCAAGAAGCTGCGCGTGCTGTGGCTGGATGCGCATGCCGACTTCAACACCAGCCTGCTCACACCCAGCGGCAACATCCATGGCATGCCGGTGGCCTGCCTGTGCGGCCATGGGCCGCGCGTGCTTCTCGAGATCGGCGGCACGGTGCCTGCGCTCAACCCCAAGTCGATCCGCCAGATCGGCATCCGCAGCGTCGATGCGGGCGAAAGGCGCTTCGTCCACGAGGTGGGCCTCGAGGTCTTCGACATGCGCTACATCGACGAGATGGGCATGCGCCACACGATGGAGCTGGCGCTCGCCACGCTGGACGAGAAGACGCACCTGCACGTCAGCTTCGACGTCGATTTCCTCGACCCCGAGATCGCCCCCGGCGTCGGCACCACGGTGCCCGGCGGCCCCACCTACCGCGAGGCGCAGCTGTGCATGGAGATGATCGCCGACACCGGCCGCCTGGCGAGCCTGGACGTGATGGAGCTCAACCCGGCGCTGGACATCCGCAACAAGACCGCGGCGCTGGCGGTGGACCTGATCGAGAGCCTGTTCGGCAAGAGCACGCTGATGCGCGCCTGATGGACGCCGCGCGCCGAGCTCGGCCACGCCTCCGCGGCCAGGATGCGCTGATGCCGTACCCGGGTCTCAGGGCCTTCCTGCGCACGCTCCGCGCCGGACTGGCCGCCGGTCTGGCCGCAGGCGCCGCCCTGGCACTGGCCGTGCCGCCGGCCGCAACGGGGCCGGTCGCGCCGATCGCGCCACCGCCTGCGGCCAGCGCCGCCGACGCCGTCGTCACCGGCGCCGGCCAGCGCATCTACGAGCGCACGCGGCCGCTGCTGCTGCAGGTGCGCACACTGCTGAAGACGCAGGACAGCCAGGCGTCGGTCGGCTCGGGCTTCCTCGTCGATGCCAGCGGCCTGCTCATCACCAACTACCACGTGGTCAGCGAGTACGCGCTGCAGCCCAGCCGCTACCGGCTGGTGTATGCCAGCGTCGACGGGCGTCAGGGGGCGCTGCAGCTGCTGGCCTTCGATGTCGTGCACGACCTCGCGCTGCTGCGCCCGGCCGACCCGGCCCCGCTGGCCGGCCGCGGCGCGGTGCCGCTGCGGCCGGCGGAGGACGCACTGGCCCGCGGCGCGCGCATCTACTCGCTGGGCAATCCGCTGGACGTGGGCTTCGCCGTCGCCGAAGGCAGCTACAACGGTGCGGTGGAGCGCAGTTTCCTGCCGACGCTGTTCTTCGGCGGCTCGCTCAGCCCGGGCATGAGCGGCGGCCCGGCGCTGGACGACGCGGGGCGTCTGGTCGGCGTCAACGTCGCGGCGCGGCGCGACGGCGAGCAGGTCAGCTTTCTGGTGCCGGCCGCCGAGGTGCGCGCGCTGCTGGCACGCGGGCGCGGCGGACGGCCGATCACGACGCCGGCCTGGGCCGAGATCACGCGCCAGCTGATGGGCCACCAGGCCGAGCTGACCGAGCGCTTCATCGCCCTGCCCTGGCGCACCGCGGGACATCCGCGCTACGCGATCCCGGTACCGCAGGAGGCCTTCATGCGCTGCTGGGGCCGCAGCACGCCGCAGGACAGCCGCGGGCTGCAGTTCGAGCGCTCGGACTGCGCAATGGACAGCCGCATCTTCGTCAGCGGCTCGCTGCTCACCGGCTACATCACGGTCCGCCACGAGGCCTACGACGGCAGCAAGCTCGGCGCGCTGCGATTTGCCCAGCGCTACTCGGCAAGCTTTCGCAACGAGTTCATGGGTCGCGACAGCCGCCAGCTCACGGCGGCGAAATGCGTGGAAGACCAGGTGGCCAGTGCCGGCCTGCCGTTGAAGGCGGTGATCTGCCTGCGCGCCTACAAGAAGCTCGAAGGCCTGCACGACCTGGTGGTTCTGGTCGCCACGCTGGACAGCAGCAGCTCCGGCGTCCAGGGCCGCTTCGAGGCGCATGGCGTGAGCCTGGCCAACGCCCAGCGCCTGGCGCAACACTACCTCGACGGCTTCGCATGGATCACCCCCAAGAGCGCCTCGCACTGATCGAATGCACCGAGCGCGACGGGCGTTTGGCCCGCGCCTTCGACGTGCGCGCCTGGCCGCTGACGATCGGCCGCGCGCTCGACAACGACATCGTGCTCGACGACCCCTTCGCCGCGGCCCATCATGCGCGGCTGGAGCTCGACGGCGAAGGTCGGCTGCGGCTCGTCGCCCTGCCCAGCCTCAACGGCATGAGCCAGGGTCGCCGGCGCATCGTTGGCGGCCAGACGCTGGCGCTGCCCGCCGGCGGCACCGTCCTGCAGATCGGCCACACGCGGCTGCGCCTGCGGCTGCCCGGCGAAGCGCTCGCGCCCGAACGACTGCTGCCGCGGCTGCGTCGCGGCGCGCGCATGCTGCCGCTGCTGGCCGGCGCGGCGCTGCTGGGTCTGCAACTCGCCGACCATTGGCTGAGCCTGGACCCGGGCGCCGACTATTCGACCTGGCTGCCCGCGGTCTTCGGCTTGCCGGTGGCGGTGGCCTGCTGGTGCGGGCTGTGGGCGCTGATGTCCAAGCTGTTCCAGCACCGCTTCGATTTCGCCGGCCACCTGCGCATCGCGCTGCCTGGCCTGCTCGGGATCGGCCTGTTCGACGCGCTGTGGCCGCAGGCCACGGCCGCGATCGACGCCGCCGCGCTGTGGCAGCTGGGTGCGCCGCTGCAGGCGCTGCTGCTGGCCCTGCTGGTGCACACCCATCTGCGCCACCTGCTGCCGCTGCATCCTCGGGCGGTGACCGCCTCGGTGCTCGCGTTCGTGCTGGCGGGCGGCGCGATCTCGCTGGCCCTGACCCACCGCAGCACCGACAGCTATGCGGCCGCACCCTACATGAGCACGCTGCCGCTGCCGGCGCTGCGACTGGCCGGCACGGAGCCGCCGCAGGACCTGGTGCGGGCGATGGCGCCGCTGGCGCAGACGCTGGCGCAGCGGGTGAAGAAGGCGCGCGAGGACGACGACGAAGACAATGCGGACGACGGCGAATGAGGCAGGCCCGGGCCGCAACGTTGTCACCCCGCAGGCGACGCTGCATCATCTCGCGATGACGGAACGACCCCTCCTGATCGGCGCCTCGGCGCGCATCCACACACCCGGCGCGGCCGGAATGCCGGCGCAAGGGGTCTGGTCCAAGACCCTGCATTACCTGGAGCAGTCGGTGGCGCATTGGCTGCTGTCGGGCGGTGCCATGCCGATGATGGTGCCGGCGGTCGACGCCACCAGCGTCGTCCAGCGCAGCGACATCGACCTCCACGACTACGCCGCCGCGCTCGACGGCCTGGTGCTGCAGGGCGGCAACGACGTCGCGCCGCAGAGCTACGGTGAACAGCCGCTGACGCCCGAATGGCATGGCGACAGCGTGCGCGACCGCTACGAGATGGAGTTGATCCGCGCCTTCGTCGCCGCCGGCAAGCCGGTGTTCGGCATCTGCCGCGGGCTGCAACTGCTCAACGTCACCTACGGCGGCACGCTGTGGCAGGACATCCCGACCCAGCGGCCGGATGCGCTGCCGCACCGCGTCAGCGGCCGCTACGAGCACCACCACCATGCGGTCGAGTTCGTGGCCGGCAGCCGCCTGGCGGCCCTCTATCCCGGCCAGCCTCGGGCCACCACCAACAGCATCCACCACCAGGGCATCAAGGACCTGGCGCGCGACTTCGTGGTCGAGGCGCGATGCCCCGACGACGGCATGATCGAGGCCGTGCGCTGGCAGGGACCCAGCTTCGTCGCCGCCGTGCAATGGCACCCCGAGTTCCACGCCCCCGACGACCCGGCGACGCTCGACGACAGCGCGATCCTGAACGATTTCCTGGCCGAGGCGCGCGCCGTGCGCAAGCGCTGCATCTGAGCGCCCGGGCGCCACTGCCCGACGATCGCTTGCGTCGGGAGGCGCGCCGGCAGCGCGCCGATCCGGCCCGCAGCGCGCGGTCGCGCTGTGGTTCAATCGGACCCCCGCATCCGCCATCCCTCCATGAACCCGATCAAGCTCGCAGCAGTTGCCCTCATCGTCGCCGGCGTGCTGGCCTTGGCCTACGGAAGCTTCAGCTACACGAAGGAAACGCACGACGTGAAACTCGGGCCGATCGAGTTCGCCGTGAAGGAGAAGCAGACCGTCAACGTGCCGGTCTGGGCCGGCATCGGTGCGATCGTCGCCGGCGCCGCGCTGCTGCTGTTCGGCGGCAAGCGCTGAGACGCCAGAACGCTCAGGCGGTCGCGATCCAGCCTTCCACCGGGTCCACGCCGGCAGGGAGACCGCCCTCGGGCCGCAGGCTGGCCCAGGCTGCCTGCACCAGGCACAGCGCGGCGTCGAGCCGATCGCCCGTGGCGTCGTCCACCAGCGCCTCGCGCATCGCGTGGCTGAGCTTCAGGCGCAGACCCAGCCGCGTGCGGCCCTGCTCGAGCGCATCGACGATGTCCTTGCGCGCGATCAGGCGGTCGGCCTGGTCGCTGTTCTTGTACGAGCGGCGGCCGATCAGCTCGAACGCGAGCAGGCCCGGGTAGGCCTCGACCGCCACCCGGGCCGGGTCGCCGGCATGCAGGCGCGGCAGCGTCAGACCCGCACGCACCAGGCGCGACAGACCCTCGTAATACATGAAGCCCACCGGCACGTAGCGGGTCTGCAACGGGCTCGTCGAGCTGACCCCCGGCATCGCGCCATCGGTGGCACGGTGCACCAGCCTGTGCCCGGCCGGCCGCGCGTTGCCCCAGGCATCGACCATGGCGCGAAACGCCATCCTGGTCGGGCAGCGCCGCTGCAGTTCGGCGATGACGGTGGCCGTGCTCGCGCCCAGCGCGAGCGCATCGACGAACGCGCGCGGCAGGCCGAACGGAAAGTCGAAGCCACCGAACCAGGGCCCGGGCGCGGCCACCAAGGCCTCGAAGCCGGCCAGGCTCTCGATGGCGTCGATGGCTTCCAGCCGCAGCACGCCGGCGGCCAGGCGGCCGCGCGCGGCCGTGATCGGCTTGCGGCGGCCGGGCACGCAGGTGAAATCCACCCCCAGCAGCATGCGTTCGCCCGCCGGCCCCGGGTCGCGCGCCACGCCTCAGGCCTTGAGCCGGTAGCCGGTCTTGAAGATCCAGGCCACGATGGCCAGCGAGGCGAGCAGGAAGAACGCGGTCATGCCCAGGCTGATGCCGACGCTCACGTCGGCCATGCCGTAGAAGCTCCAGCGGAAGCCGCTGACCAGATAGACCACCGGGTTGGCGAGTGCCACCTTCTGCCACAGCGGGGGCAGCATGTCGATCGAGTAGAAGCTGCCGCCCAGGAAGGTCAGCGGCGTGATGATCAGCAGCGGCACCACCTGCAGCTTCTCGAAGCTGTCGGCCCACAGCCCGATGATGAAGCCGACCAGGCTGAAGGTCACCGCGGTGAGCAGCAGGAACAGCAGCATCCAGGCCGGGTGCGCCACCTGCAGCGGCACGAACAGCGCCGCGGTGGCGAGGATGATCAGGCCCAGGAGCACCGACTTGGTGGCCGCCGCACCGACATAGCTGAGCACGATCTCGCCGTACGACACCGGCGCCGAGAGCAGCTCGTAGATGGTGCCGGTGAAGCGCGGAAAGTAGATGCCGAACGAGGCGTTGGAAACGCTTTGCGTGAGCAGCGACAGCATCACCAGCCCGGGCACGATGAAGGCGCCGTAGCTGACACCGCCGACCTGCGGGATGCGCGAGCCGATGGCGGCGCCGAAGACGACGAAGTACAGCGAGGTCGAGACCACCGGCGAGACGATGCTCTGCATCACCGTGCGCCGGGTGCGCGCCATCTCGAAGCCGTAGATCGCGCGGACCGCGTGCAGGTTCATGCCGCGGCCCCGTCGACGAGGCCGACGAAGATGTCCTCGAGCGAACTCTGGGTGGTCTGCAGGTCCCTGAACCCGATGCCGGCCTCGCGCAGCTGCAGCAGCAGCTCGGCGATGCCGCTGCGCCCGCCCTCGCCTTCGGTGTCGTAGGTGTAGATCAGCTCGGTGCCGTCCTTGGCCAGCGCCAGCGGCTGGCCGGCCAGCGACGCCGGCAGCGCTGCCAGCGGCTGCTGCAGCGCCAGCGTCAGCTGCTTGCGGCCGAGCTTGTGCATCAGCAGCGCCTTGTCCTCGACCAGGATCATCCGGCCCTTGTCGATGACGCCGACGCGGTCGGCCATTTCCTCGGCCTCTTCGATGTAATGGGTGGTCAGGATGATCGTCACCCCCGTCTCGCGCAGTCCGCGCACGAGCTGCCACATCTCGCGCCGCAGCGTCACGTCGACACCCGCGGTGGGCTCGTCGAGGAACAGGACCTGCGGTTCGTGCGACAAGGCCTTGGCGATCAGCAGCCGGCGCTTCATCCCGCCCGACAGGGTGATGATCCTGCTGTCCTTCCTCTCCCACAGCGACAGCGAGCGCAGCACGCGCTCGATGTGCGCCGGATCGGGCGGCTTGCCGAACAGGCCGCGACTGAACGAGACGGTGGCCCAGACGGTCTCGAAGGCGTCGGTGGTGAGTTCCTGCGGCACCAGGCCGATCAGCGAGCGCGCTGCGCGCCAGTCGCGCACGATGTCGTGGCCGGCGACGCTGACCGTGCCGCGGGTCGCCTTCACGATGCCGCAGACGATGCTGATCAGCGTCGTCTTGCCGGCGCCGTTGGGGCCGAGCAGGGCGAAGATCTCGCCGCGGCGGATCGCGAGGTCGATGTGGTCCAGGGCCTGCAGGCCGCTGGCGTAGATCTTGGAAAGTCCGCTGACCCGGAGGATGTCCTGCATGCGCCGAGGATAGCCTGCAGGCGTCGGCCTCGAGCCGCCGCGCGAGGCCGGCAGCGCAGGCTAAAGTGGAGGCCCATGAGCATCAACCCCATCCTCGCCGAAGCGCTGCGCGGCGGCATCGTCGAATCGGCGCACCGCGGCGCACTGGCCATCGTCGACGCCGACGGCACCGTCCACACCGCCGTCGGCGACATCGAGCGGGCGATCTTTCCGCGCTCGGCCGTCAAGGTGCTGCAGGCCTTGCCGCTGGTGGCCAGCGGCGCTGCCGAGCGCTGGCAACTCGGCGACGAGGAGCTGGCACTGGCCTGCGCCTCGCATGGCGGCGAGCCGGCGCACGTGGCCACGGCCGCGGCGATGCTGGCCAAGGCCGGCGTCGATGCGACCGCGCTCGAGTGCGGCACGCATTGGCCCTACAACGACGCCGCGATCAAGGCGCTGGCCGCGCGCGGCGAGGCGCCCAGCGCCCTGCACAACAACTGTTCGGGCAAGCATTCGGGCTTCGTCTGCCTGGGCTGCCTGATGGCCGGCGCGAACGCCGATGCGAGCGACCGCCGCGAATTCGTGCGCGGCTACCTCAGGCCCGGGCACCCGGTGATGCGCGAGGTCACCGCCGCGCTGCAGGCGGCCACCGGATTCGACCTCGCCAACACGGCGGTCGGCACCGACGGCTGCTCGATCCCGACCTATGCGATCCCGCTGCGCCACCTCGCGCACGGCTTCGCCCGCGTGGCCACCGGCCAGGGCCTGAGCGAGGGCCACGCGCGCGCGGCGAAGCGGCTGCGCGCGGCGGTCGCGAAGGCGCCGTTCATGGTCGCCGGCAGCGGCCGCTTCGACACCCGCGTGATGCAGCGGCTGGGCGAGCGCGTGTTCTGCAAGGTCGGTGCCGAGGGCGTCTATTGCGCCGCGTTGCCGCAAGCCGGGCTGGGGGTGGCGATCAAGATCGACGACGGCAACAACGCACGCGCAGCCGAAGTGGTGATGGCGGCCGTGATCGAACGCCTGGTGCGGCTGACCGACGACGAGCGGGCGTTCATCCGCGGCTTCAGCGACGCGCCGCTCGTCAACTGGAACGGCATCGAGGTCGGGCGCTTGCGCGCGACCGCTGCGGCGGCCGGCTGAGGGTCGCGCGCGTCGCCCCTCGGCTCACCAGTTCGCCTCGCGTTCGGGCGTGGCGCCGATGCGGTGGATCGACAGGTCGGCACCTTCGTATTCCTGCTCCAGCGTCAGCCGCAGCGGCGTCACGCGCCTGAGGCCGCCGTAGACCACGAAGCCCACCACCAGCGCCCAGACGACCCCGGCGAGAGTGCCCAGGACCTGGGCCGGCAGACTGACACCTCCGGCGCCACCCAGGGCCTGCAGACCGAAGATCCCGCAGGCGATGCCGCCCCAGGCGCCGCACAGGCCGTGCAAGGGCCAGACGCCGAGCACGTCGTCGATCTTCCAGCGGTTCTGCGTCAGCGTGAACATCGAGACGAAGATCGCGCTGGCCACGCCGCCCGTGACCAGCGCGCCGGCCGGGTGCATCACGTCGGAGCCGGCGCAGACCGCGACCAGCCCGGCCAGCGGGCCGTTGTAGGCAAAGCCCGGGTCGTTGCGGCCCATCCAGACCGCGACCAGGGTGCCGCCGGCCATCGCCATCAGCGAGTTCACCGCCACCAGGCCCGAGATCCTGGCCACCGTCTGCGCGCTCATCACGTTGAAGCCGAACCAGCCCACGGTGAGGATCCAGGCGCCCAGCGCGAGGAACGGGATGCTCGACGGCGGGTGGGCGCTGATGCCACCGTCCTTGCGGTAGCGGTTGCTTCGCGGGCCCAACAGCACGACCGCCACGAGCGCGACCCAGCCGCCGAATGCATGCACGACCACGCTGCCGGCGAAGTCGTGGAATCCGGCGCCGGTCAGCCGCTGGACCCAGCCTTGGAAGCCGAACCGGCCGCCCCAGACCATGCCCTCGAACAGCGGATAGGCCAGGCCGACGATGACTGCGGAGGCCATCAGCTGGGGGCCGAAGCGCGCCCGCTCGGCGATGCCACCCGAGACGATCGCCGGAACGGCCGCTGCGAAGGTGAGCAGGAAGAAGAAGCGCACCAGCTCGAAGCCGTTCTTCTGCGCCAGCACGTCGGCCCCGGTGAAGAACCCGACGCCATAGGCGACCGCGTAGCCGACGAAGAAGTAGGCGAGCGTCGAGACCGAGAAGTCCACCAGGATCTTCACCAGCGCATTGACCTGGTTCTTCTTGCGCACGGTGCCGAGTTCGAGGAACCCGAAGCCGGCGTGCATCGCCAGCACCATGATCGCGCCCAACAAGATGAACAGGGCGTCGGTGCCCTGCCTGACTTGGTCCATGCATGCCTCCGGATGCGGCGTGCTGCGGCGCCCCGTGCACCAGCAGAATCACCATTCGCACCAAGAAAGCAAAATTCATTCCGTAAATGGTGCAAGCCAAGGAGCCCGAAATCTCCAAGACAGGGCCCTGGATCGCACCGATCCCGATCTCCGATCGGCTTGCAGGTGCCCTATTGCACCATTTGAGTGCGACAGCGTCGCCCGAAATCGGGCGTCGCGGAGCGGCTGCACGCGCTGGCCGTCCGGCTGTCCTGCCAGGCGGCCTTGCGCAGGCCATGGCCGCGGGTCGCGGCCGTAACCGCTGCCCATGCCCTCGCGCGGATCTCAGGCTTTCGGGGGGTTCAGCCTGGAGGCCTGCCAGACCTGGAAACGCACGGTCGGCGTGCGGCCGACGACGCGCTCGCGCGGGCTCTGCACATCGACGTAGAGGTCGTGCGTGCCGCGCGGCACGCCATGCAGGTCGAACACCGGCGTCGCGTAGTAGACGTGGGCGGCCTTGCCGTCGAGCACCGGCAGCACCGAGTCCCCGGGAGGGACGCCGGCGACCGTCACGTGCACGACGCCGCTGTTGTCGTGGATCGTGGCGCCGGCGACCGGCTCGGTGATGCGCGCCCCCGCCAGCGCAGTCGCCGGCAACAGGCTCGCCACGGTCAGCGCGGTCGCCAGCGCAACTCGAATCCCGCCCATCGCAACTCCATCGCAGTACCCCACCGACCTGGCCGCCCGGCGAGCCGGCGCGTGCCCGATCGGCATACACCGGTCGACCGCTGCACGCCCGCGGAGTTCCCCGCTGGCGCGGCGCGTCAGTCGGATGCGGGCGCGGCCAGCAAGGGGATCGCGCCATCCGAATCGGCACCCAGCAGCCCGACCCGGGTGTAGATGCCCAGCTTGCCTCGCGTGTCCTCGATGTCGAGGTTGCGCATCGTCAGCTGGCCGATGCGGTCGGCCGGCGTGAAGGCGCCTTCGCCCTTCTCCATCGTCAGCCGCTCGGGGTGGTAGGTGAGGTTCGGGCTTTCGGTATCGAGGATCGAGTAGTCGTTGCCGCGGCGCAGTTCCAGCGTCACCTCGCCGGTGATCGCGCGCGCCACCCAGCGCTGCGCCGTCTCGCGCAGCATCAGGCATTGGGGGTCGAACCAGCGCCCCTGGTAGAGCAGGCGGCCGAGCTTGCGCCCGTTCATGCGGTACTGCTCGATCGTGTCCTCGTTGTGGATGCCGGTCACCAGCCGCTCGTAGGCGATATGCAGCAGCGCCATCCCCGGCGCCTCGTAGATGCCGCGGCTCTTGGCCTCGATGATGCGGTTCTCGATCTGGTCGCACATGCCCAGGCCGTGGCGGCCGCCGATCCGGTTGGCCGCCTCGAACAGCGCCACCGCGTTCGCGAACGTGATGCCGTTGAGCGCCACCGGCATGCCTTCCTCGAAGCGCACGCTGACCGACTCGGCCTTGACCTCGACCTCGGGCTTCCAGAACGCCACGCCCATGATCGGCTCGACGATGTGCATGCCCGAGTTCAGGAACTCGAGGTCCTTGGCCTCGTGGGTGGCACCGAGCATGTTGCTGTCGGTGCTGTAGGCCTTCTCGACACTCATCTTGTAGTCGAAGCCGGCCTTGAGGAGGTACTCGCTCATCTCCTTGCGCCCGCCGAGCTCGTCGATGAAACGCTGATCGAGCCAGGGCTTGTAGATGCGCAGCGCCGGGTTGGCGAGCAGGCCGTAGCGGTAGAAGCGCTCGATGTCGTTGCCCTTGTAGGTGCTGCCGTCGCCCCAGATGTGGACCTCGTCCTCGCGCATCGCCACCACCAGCGCGGTGCCGGTGACGGCGCGGCCCAGCGGCGTGGTGTTGAAGTAGGTAGCGCCGCCGGTGGAGATGTGGAACGCGCTGCACTGGATCGCGGCGATGCCCTCGGCCACGAGCTGGGCGCGGCAGTCGACGAGGCGCGCCTTCTCGGCGCCGTAAGCCAGCGCCTTGCGCGGGATCTCGTCGTAATCGCTCTCGTCGGGCTGACCGAGGTGGGCGGTGTAGGCGCAGGGGATGGCACCCTTGGCGCGCATCCAGTGCACGGCGGCGCTGGTGTCCAGGCCGCCCGAGAAGGCGATGCCGACGCGCTCGCCGACGGGCAGGGATTGAAGGATGTGGGTCACGTTGGGGGCTCTCCTGAACGCGTGATTGTCGCAAGGACGGGGCCCTGTCAGCTGCCGGAAGGACAGTTCCGCCATGGAGCGTACGATCCGCCGGCGTCGGCGACCTTGTGGATCACCCCCTTACGAGCTCTCTACGGCGGCGACCCACCTCGGCTACCCGTGCCGGCATCGAGGAATCAACCGGTAGCAAGACCAGAGACAACTTCAACACGAGGAGAAAACCCATGTCTTCCAGGCGCACCTTCCTAAAGACCTCAGGCGCAGTGACCGCAGGGATGGCCGTTGCATCGACTGCATCGGCCGCGACCGACAAGAATGCCACGCACAAGAAGTACAGCGGCCCGCATGAAATGCCGACCAACGTCACTCTTCTATCGATGCTCAACGCCGATGGTTCGGAGACCCTCGGCGTGAAGCTTCACGACGACACCGTGCTGGACGTGCGCAAGGCGTCGCATCTGCTCCGCATCGCGGCCCCGGTGACGCTCGAGGAACTGCTCAAGGAAGGCAACGCTGCGGGCCTCAACAAGCTTGTCGCTGCCGCGAAGGCTTCCCCCAAGGCCAAGGCCGCGATGGTCGAGGAATCGTCGATCACCTTCGGCAGGCTGTTCACGAATCCGGGCAAGATCGTCTGCATCGGGCTCAATTACCGGGCCCATGCCGCGGAGGCCAACGAGAAGCTTCCCTGGGTGCCGATCCTGTTCAACAAGTACAACAACGCGCTCGCGGCGCACAACTGCACGATCAAGCTGCCGCCCAAGGAAGTCGCGTACAAGTTCGACTACGAAACTGAGATGCTGATCGTCATCGGAAAGAAGGCCCGCGACGTGCCCGAAGCCGATGCTCTGAACTATGTTGCCGGCTATTGCACTTCACAGGACTTCTCGGCGCGGGACCTGCAGCTGGAAACCCCGAGCGTTCAATGGATGGTCGGCAAGACGCTGGACAGCTTCGGTCCGATCGGGCCGTATTTCGTGTCTTCCGACGTCGTCGGCGACGCCAGCAACCTGAAGATCGAGACCCACGTGAATGGCGAGTTGCGTCAATCGTCGAACACCGGCCTGATGATCTTCAACCCCCAGAAGCTGATCGCCTACATCAGCAAGATGTGGACGCTCGAGCCCGGCGACATCATCTGGTCGGGGACACCTGCCGGCGTGATCCTCGGATATCCCAAGGACAAGCAGGTGTGGCTGAAGGCCGGCGATGAAATCGTCAGCTCGGTCGAAAAACTCGGCTCGCTGAAGTTCAAGCTGGCATAAGGCCAAGCCGGCGGGCCGCCGACCTTCGGCGGCCCGCGGATTCAACGCGTCATCCGAACGATCCCATCGGGCCCGGATAACTCACCTCCTCGAGCTTGCCGCTGTCCACGTCGTAGATGAATCCGCGCACGGTGACCGCATCGGGCCCGCTGGTCGGCAGCCAGGGGTGGTTCAGGATCGACGACATTCCCCGGCGCACGTCCCAGGAAAGTCGTTCTGTCTGCTTCGCGTCGCGCGGCGCGTCGAGCGGCTCGAGCTGGCCGCGGAAGGGGTGGAACGAAGACGGCGTCGAGGCGCAGTTCTTGCAGCTCATGAAGGCCCGGCCGGTCGCCTGGCCGAGCAGCTTCTCGGCTGCCGGGTCGCCCTCCAGACCCGCCTTGAGCAGGTCGTCGGTGAAGGCGAGCATGCCGCAGCGCGTGTGATGGATCAGGATGATCTCGTTGGTGTTGAGCAGGTGATGCGAGATGATGAGACAGCGGATCGCATCGTCGGTCACCACGCCACCGGCATTGCGGATGATGTGCGCGTCCCCGGTCTGCAGGCCGAGCAGGTCCTCCACGTCGAGCCTGGCGTCCATGCAGGCGACCACGGCAACGCGCTTGGCGGGCTGTATCGGCTGCTTTCCGGGGTAGCCGGGCTTGTGGAGCGCCTGCCCGCTGGCGTACTGCTGGTTGTTCTCCAGATACCGATCGGTCATCGAAGCTGCCATGGTGTCTCCTCGTTGGGTTGCCTGGCCTGCAGGAAGCTTTGTCGAACCTTCACGTTCGCCGGCTGCGCCGGCAAACAAATCCTACTCCGGCCGGCAGCGTCCGGCAGCGCCCATCCCGCGCCCCCTGCCGGCATCGGCCGCAGGTGCGCGACCCTGCCCTCGTCGCTCCGGCCGCGGTCAGGCAATCGAACGCGGTCGGACCTTCTCGCGATACCGCTCAGCGTCGGCTGCCGAGGCGCCGCTCGATCGCATCGAACAGCCATTGCACCGCGAGCGCCAGCAATGCCGCCGGCAATGCGCCGGCAAGCATGGTCGCGTTGTCGTTGACCGCCAACCCGGCGACGATGCGCTCGCCCAGGCCGCCGGCGCCGATGAAGGCGGCCACGGTGGCGGTGCCGACGTTGATCACCGCCGCCGTCTTCACGCCGGCGAGCAGGATCGGGCGGGCCAGCGGCAGTTGCACCGACCAGAGGGTCTGGCGCGGCGTCAGCCCGAGCGCGCTCGCGGCCAGCGTCAGGCCCGCCGGCACGCCGGCCAGGCCGGCATGGGCGTTGCGGACGATCGGCAGCAGCGCGTAGAGCGACAGCGCCACCAGCGCGGGCCAGAAGCCGATCACGCCGAGCAGCGCGATCAGGAAGGCCAGCAGCGCCAGCGAGGGCACCGTCTGCAACATGCCGACGGCGCCCAGCAGCCAAGCGCCCAGCGCCGGCCGGCGCCAGGCCACGATGCCTGCCGGCACGCCGACGAGCACGGCGATCAGCAGCGAGCCGAACACCAGGGCCAGGTGCTGCCCGAGCAGACGCCCGAGGTCGGGCGCAAACAGGCGCGCGATGAAGTCGGGCGCGTTGTCTGCCGCGCCGCCGGCATGCGCAGCCGTGGCGGCCGTGACAGCACTGACGCTTGCCGCGGGCACGGCCGCGCCGGCGGCCAGGAAGCGCCGCGCGATCTCGGCGAAGCCGAGCCCGTCGAGCTCGGCCTGCCCGTTCATCGCGCGCATCGAGGCGTCGTCGATGCGGCCCTGCAGCGCCTGCAGCGGCCGGGCGTCGAGACCGGCGCGCATCAGCAGCAGGGCGTCGTAGCGCGGGAACACGCGACGGTCGTCGATCAGCACGCGCAGGCCGGCGCGGCCCAGCTGCGCGTCGGTCGAGTAGGCGTCGATCAGGTCGACCTGGCCGGCGCGCAGCGCCGCGTAGGCCAGGCCGTGGTCGAGGGCCGCGCCGCCATCCTGTGGCAGGTCATAGGCGCGCTTCAGCGCGGGCCAGCCGTCGGCGCGCTGCCGGAACTCGTGCGACAGGCCGAGCTTGAGCGCGCCGGGCGCCAGGCGTGCGAGATCGGAGATGCGCGCCACGCCCAGCGAGCGCGCCTGGTCTTCGCGCATCGCCAGCGCATAGGTGTTGTCGAAACCCAGCGGCACGCCGGCCTTCAGCCCGCGCGGCGCGAGCCAGGCGTTGATCTGCTCCAGCGACGGGTTGCCGCTGCGGCCCAGGATCTCGCGCACGATGGTGCCGGTGTATTCCGGATAGACATCGACGGCGCCGCTGGCCAGCGCCTGGACCAGGATGCCGGTGTTGCCCAGGCCCTGTCGGTGCTCGGCCGGCACGCCGGCGGCGGCCAGCGTCTGGCGCACGATCTCGCCCAGGATGTAGCTCTCGGTGAAGCGCTTGGAGCCGACGACCACCGCCTTGGCCGGCGTCGCGGCCAGCGCGCAGGGGCCGGCCAGGCCCAGCCCGAGGATCAAGCACAGCAGCGCGAGCGAGCGGCGGATCATGCCCGCATTCTGGCCCGCATGCCGCGCGCGGCACGGCGGCCGCCGATCACGCCACCCTGCAGCGCCTTCGCTGGCCGATTCGGCGGCTTGAATCTGCCGATTGAAGTATGTATGATTCGTGCATACCAGACTTTTCAGATGCGGCCATGGAAGCAACCGTCGGCGAACGCGGGCAGATCACGCTGCCCAAGGCCGTGCGCGATGCGCTGGGCCTGGCCAAGGGCACCCAGCTCAAGGTCGAACTCGACGGCAGCCGCATCGTCCTGCGCAAGAACGTCGACGACGCGATCTCGCGCCTGCGCGGCCGCTTCAAGCTGCCTGCCGGGGTCACCACCGACGACGTCATGCGCGAGCTGCGCGGTCGCGCGCCGGGCGACCCGGTCGATGTCTGAACGCCGATGATCGCCGTCGATTCGTCCGTGCTGATCGACCTGCTGGGCGACGACGCGCGCGCCGAGGCCGCCGAGGGCAGCGTGCGGCAGGCGCTGGCGCACGGCCCGGTGGTCGTCTGCGACGTGGCGCTGAGCGAGATCGTCGCCGGCCTGGGCTATGGCGCCGAGGTCATCGACACCCTGGAAGAGGCCGGCATCGCCTACTCGGCCATCGAAGCACGCGCGGCGGTGCGCGCCGGCGAGATGCAGCGCCGCTACAGGCAGCGCCTGAAGGGCGAGGCACGCGCCCCCTCTTCACCGCGAACGATGCCCGACTTCCTCATCGGCGCCCATGCGATGCTGCAATGCCGGGGCCTGATCAGCCGCGACGCCAGCTTCTTCCGCGACTATTTCAAGGGCCTGAAAGTCATCGTGCCGCAAGGTACCTGACGCGGGCTCGTCCGTTCCATCGTCCCCGAACAACAACCCCGAGGCCCCTCATGCCTACAGCCACCCAACGCATCCCCGCGCACGCCTTCGCCAAGACACTCAAGACCTTCAAGACCGCCACCGGCAAGGAAGGCCGGTTCTACTCGCTGCCCGCGCTGGCGAGGACCTACCCCAACGTGAGCCGGCTGCCGATCTCGATGCGCATCGTGCTCGAGAGCGTGCTGCGCAACTGCGACGGCCAGAAGGTCACCAAGGAGCATGTCGCCCAACTCGCGCAATGGGGTGCGACGGCCGAGCGCAAGGAAGAGATCCCGTTCGTCGTCGCCCGCGTCGTGCTGCAGGACTTCACCGGCGTGCCGCTGCTGGCGGACCTGGCCGCGATGCGCAACGTGGCCGCCAGGATGGGCAAGGACCCGAAGGCGATCGAGCCGCTGGTGCCGGTCGACCTGGTCGTCGATCACAGCGTGATGATCGATCACTTCGGCCACAAGAACTCGCTGGACCTGAACATGAAGCTCGAGTTCAGCCGCAACCAGGAGCGCTACCAGTTCATGAAGTGGGGCATGGACGCGTTCAGCACCTTCGGCGTCGTGCCGCCGGGCTTCGGCATCGTGCACCAGGTCAACCTCGAGTACCTGGCGCGCGGCGTGCACAAGACACGCGGCGCGTCAGCGACGCCCTTGGTGCCTGCCGGCGTCTACTACCCGGATTCGCTGGTCGGCACCGACAGCCACACGACGATGATCAACGGCATCGGCGTCGTCGGCTGGGGCGTGGGCGGCATCGAGGCCGAGGCCGGCATGCTCGGCCAGCCGGTCTACTTCCTGACCCCCGACGTGGTCGGCTTCGAGCTCACGGGGCAGCTGCGCGAGGGCGTCACCGCCACCGACCTGGTGCTGACCGTGACCGAGATCCTGCGCAAGGAGAAGGTCGTCGGCAAGTTCGTCGAGTTCTGCGGCGAAGGCACGCGCACGCTGAGCCTGCCCGACCGCGCGACGATCGCCAACATGGCGCCCGAATACGGCGCGACGATGGGCTTCTTCCCGGTCGACGAGAAGACCATCGAGTACTTCGAGGGCACCGGCCGCAGCAAGGCCGAGATCGAGGCCTTCGAGGCCTACTTCAAGGCGCAGAAGATGTTCGGCGTGCCCAAGGCCAGCGAGATCGACTACACCAAGCTCGTCAAGCTCGACCTCTCGACCGTCACGCCCAGCCTGTCGGGCCCGAAGCGGCCGCAGGACCGGATCGAGCTCGGCAAGGTCGCGGGCAAGTTCACCGAGCTGTACAGCGCCGCGGCGGCCGACAGCGGCTTCAACCAGCCGGCCGCCAAGCTCGCCGCGCCGGTGAAGACGCCCTCGGGCCTGGAGATCCACAACGGCGACGTGCTGATCGCCGCCATCACCAGCTGCACCAACACCAGCAACCCGAGCGTGCTGCTCGCCGCCGGACTGCTGGCCAAGAAGGCGGTCGAGGCCGGGCTGAAGGTCAGGAAGCATGTGAAGACCTCGCTCGCCCCCGGCTCGCGCATCGTCACCGAGTACCTGACCAAGGCCGGCCTGCTGCCCTACCTGGAGAAGCTCGGCTTCAGCGTCGCCGCCTACGGCTGCACGACCTGCATCGGCAACGCCGGCGACCTGACGCCCGAGATCAACGAGGCGATCACCAAGAACGACCTCGTCTGCGCCGCGGTGCTGTCGGGCAACCGCAACTTCGAGGCCCGCATCCACCCGAACCTGAAGGCCAACTTCCTCGCCAGCCCGCCGCTGGTGGTGGCCTACGCGATCGCCGGCAACGTGACGCGCGACCTGATGACCGAGCCGGTCGGCAAGGGCAAGGGCGGCAAGGACATCTTCCTCGGCGACATCTGGCCGACCAGCGACGAGATCTACAAGCTGATGAAGTTCGCGATGAACGGCAGGGCCTTCCGCAAGAACTACGACAAGGTCAAGAGCGACCCCGGCAAGCTGTGGCAGAAGATCAAGGGCGTCAAGGGCAACGTGTACAGCTGGCCCAAGAGCACCTACATCGCCGAGCCGCCGTTCTTCGCCGACTTCACGATGGCGCCGAAGGCGCTGGTCGCCGGCGTGCAGGGCGCGCGCATCATGGGCCTGTTCGGCGACAGCATCACGACCGACCACATCAGCCCCGCCGGCAGCTTCAGGGACACGACGCCGGCCGGCAAGTACCTGCTCGACAACGGCGTACTGAAGGCCGACTTCAACAGCTACGGCGCCCGCCGCGGCAACCATGAAGTCATGATGCGCGGCACCTTCGCCAACGTGCGCGTCAAGAACCTGATGATCCCGGCCCAGGCCGACGGCTCGCGCGTCGAGGGCGGCTACACCCTGTTCCAGCAGGACGGACCGAACAAGGGCGAGCAGATGCCGATCTACGACGCCGCGATGAAGTACGTCGCCGCCGGCACGCCCACCGTGGTCTTCGCCGGCGAAGAGTACGGCACCGGTTCCAGCCGCGATTGGGCCGCGAAAGGCACCGCGCTGCTGGGCATCAAGGCGGTCGTGGCGCGCAGCTTCGAGCGCATCCACCGCAGCAACCTGATCGGCATGGGCGTGCTGCCGCTGCAGTTCAAGGCCGGCGACTCGTGGGAGAGCCTGGGGTTGAAGGGCGACGAGGTGGTCGACGTGGTGCTGGCCGACGAGGTCAAGCCGCTGTCGGATGCCAAGCTGGTGATCACCGGTGCCGATGGCGCCAAGCGCGAGATCAGCGTCACGCTGCGCATCGACACCGCAATCGAGGTCGACTACTACAAGCACGGCGGCATCCTGCCGTACGTGCTGCGCCAGCTGCTGGCGGCGTAAGCCGGGGCGGTCGGCCCGGGCGCCGCGCACCTGCGCGCGCGGCCGGGCCGATCAAGGCCGGGTCCTGGCCTGGGTGCTGACGCGCTTGAAGAAGTCGTGGATGCCGGCGTCACCCATCGTCCGCGCGTCGGCCAGTTCGCCGGCACGGGTGGCATAGATCACCTTGCCGCGGGGCGACAGCACGGCCACCGCCGGAATGCCCTTCTTCAGCGGCACGCCGTAGGCCTCGGCGAGGTCGAGGTTGTGGTCGAAGCGGCCGACGTCGACCTTGACGATGCGGAAGTCGCGCGCGATCAGCGGCGCGCTGGCGCCGCTCTTCAGCGCCAGGTCGAGGACGCGGCAATCGGGGCACCAGTTGGCGCCGAACACGACCAGCAACGGCACCTCGGCAGCGGCCGCTCTTGCCAGCCCCTGTTGGATCTCGAGCCTCGCGTCGGCGGCCTCGTCGTAGGCGGGTCCGGCGCCGCCGGTCGCGGCGGCGAAGCCCGGAGTGGCGCAAAAGGCGAGGCAAAGGGCCAGGGGGAGGGCCAGCGAGCGCATGCGGTTCATCCTCGGTCGGGTTCGATATCAGCGCCCGCGCAGGAACAGCGCGTCGAGCTCCTTCAGGGTCACCTGGCGCCAGGTCGGCCGGCCATGGTTGCAGGTGTCGGCGCGCTCGGTGGCCTCCATCCCGCGCAGCAGGGCGTTCATCTCTTCGACCGTCAGCCGGCGGTTGGCGCGCACCGCGCCATGGCAGGCCATGGTGGCCAGGATGTCGTCGCGGGCCCGCTGCACCACGCGGCTGGCGCCGCCGCTCTCGGGATGGGCGAGTTCGGCCAGCACCGAGCGCGTGAGCTCGGCCAGATCGGCATCCGGCAAGGCCGCCGGCCGGCTGCGCACGACCAGCGTGCCGGGCCCGAGCACCGCCACATCCAGGCCCAGCGCCAGCAAGGCGGCCGACTCCGCCTCGGCGGTGGCGATCTCGGCGGCGTTCGCCGCCAGGGTCTGCGCGATCAGCAGCGGCTGCGCCGGCAGGTCGGTGCTGGCGGCGGCGGCGCGCTTGAGCCGCTCGTAGACGATGCGCTCGTGCGCGGCATGCATGTCCACGACCACCAGCCCGTGGGCGTTCTCGGCCAGCACGTAGGCGCCACCGATCTGTGCCAGGGCGCGACCCAGCGGCCAGGCCGCGGGCGGCGCAGCGCCCGCATCGGCACACTCGGACGCTGGCGATGCAGATGCCGCGCCCTGGCGCAGCTCGGCCCAGGCCGCCAGGCCCCCGCTGCCGTGCGGCGTGCGCCAGGCGCCGGCCCAGGGCGGCTCGCTTTCGCGCACCGCGGGCGGCGCCTCGGCCAGCGCCAAGTCGGCCTGCCAGGCTTGCGCTGCCACTGCCGGCGGCATGGCGCCGGGCGCGGCGATCGTGCCTGCAGGCGCCGCCGCCCGCGTCGGCGCCAGCGCATCCTCGACCGCCTGGCGCAGCGCCTGGTGCACGGCGCGGCCGTCGCGGAAGCGCACCTCGATCTTGGTCGGGTGCACATTGACGTCGATCAGCTCGGGCGCGATCGTGATGAACAGGGCATAGGCCGGCTGGCGGCTGCCATGCAACTGGTCCTCGAAGCCGGCGCGGATGGCGTGGGCGAGCAGCCGGTCGCGCACGAAGCGGCCGTTGACGAAGAGGTACTGCTGATCGGCCCTTGCGCGCGCGGCCTCGGGTTGCCCGACGCGGCCGGCGATGGCAACCGGGCCGCGCACACATGCCAGCTCGCGGCTGGCGGCGATGAAGTCAGCCCCCAGCACATCGGCCCAGCGATCGCCGGCGGCCGCAGCGCGCCATTGCGCCACCAGCCGCGCCTCGTGCCAGACCGCAAATCCCACCTCGGGCCGCGCGAGCGCATGGCGGCGCACGGCCTCCAGCGCATGCGACAGCTCGGTGGCATCGGTCTTGAGAAACTTGCGCCGCGCCGGGGTGCTGTAGAACAGCTCCTGTACCTCGACCGTGGTGCCGGGTGCGCGTGCGGCCGGTGCGATCTCGCCGTCCTGCGCGCTCAGGCGCCAGCCGTGCGGCGCAGCCGGCGTGCGCGTGGTCAGCGCCACGTCGGCCACGGAGGCGATGGCCGCCAATGCCTCGCCGCGGAAACCCATCGTGGTCACCGATTCGAGCTCGGCCAGGCTCGCGATCTTGCTCGTCGCGTGGCGCTTGAGCGCCAGCGCCAGGTCTTCGCGCGCGATGCCCTCGCCGTCGTCCTCGACCACGATCGCACGCACACCGCCAGCGGCCAGGCGCACGACGATCTGCCGCGCGCCCGCGTCGAGCGCGTTGTCGAGCAGCTCGCGCACCACCGAAGCCGGTCGCTCGACGACCTCGCCGGCAGCGATCTGGCTGACCAGCGCGTCGGGCAGTTCGCTGATGCGCCTGCGGCGGATTTCGCCGGGCAGCGGCGCCATGTCGTTCATCGGCGCGATTGTAGGAGTTGCCGTATCGGGTCTGACCGTAGAAGTGGGTGCTCGCCAGAGGGCAAAATAGCGCCGAGTCCGATCAGACCCAGAACCATTGGGCGCCATACGTTGGGGATGCGAATGCTTTCTTTCTTTGCCGAGCTCGTCACCCGCAGCGACGAGGATCGGCGCGCCTTCGAGACGCACCCGGTGGTCGTTGCCGCGGTCGCCGACGGCATGGCGCTGGAGCGCTACCGCGCGCTGCTGCTCGAGCTCTACCACGTGGTCTGGAACTTCAACCCGGTGTGCGCCGCCGCTGCCAGCCGCATGGGCGACCCGGCGCACGAGGCGCTGCAGCCGATCCGCCATTTCCTCTACCAGCACATGCACGAGGAGACGGACCACGAGACCTGGGTGCTCAACGACCTCGATGCGATCGGCGTCGCGCCCGAGGCCGCAAGGCTGCACGCGCCTTCGGTGCACACGCTGGCGCTCAACGGCTACAACTACTGGGCCGCGGACCGCCGCCATCCCTGCTCGGCGCTCGGCATGCTGTATGCGCTGGAGGTCATCGCCTCGGTCTACGGCGGGCCATTCGCCTCGGCGATCCGCGAGTCGCTGCTGCTCGACGGCGACCGCGGTGTCTCGTTCATCGCCTCGCACGCGACCATGGACACCCAGCACATGGCCGACCTGCGCCAGATCCTCAACCGCCTCGACGGCGAGGCCGCGCTGGGCGCGGTGGTGGAATCGGCAGGCGTGAACTTCCACCACTTCACGCGCATCATCGAGGCCGTCTGAACAAGTGTCGCTGATCCCCAAACCCGCCGTCGGCGTCGCCGGCCTGCTCGGCCGGCCCTACAAGACCATCCGCCTGGAGTGGAGCTCCGACCTGCGGCTGCTGCGCGCACGCACCTGCGTCAAGCCGATCCAGTGCTACAGCCTGGCCGCGATGGCCGAGCTGCAGCAGACCTTCGACGACATCAGCGCGAATCCGGGCCTGGTGCGCCATTTCGTGATGACCTCCGACGTGCCGCGGGTGTTCAACTTCGGCGGCGACCTGGCGCTGTTCGTGCTGCTGGTGCGCGCCGGCGACGTCGAGTCGCTCAAGCTCTATGGCCGGCGCTGCGTGGATCTGATCTGGTGGATGGAGAGCGCCGCCAACCTGGGCGTGCACACCATCGCGATGTCGCAGGGCGACACGCTGGGTGGCGGCCTCGAGTCGGTGCTGCCGTTCCACAAGGTGATCTTCGAGCGCGGCGCGCAGGCCGGCTACCCCGAGATCCTGTTCAACCTGTTCCCGGGCATGGGTGCCTGGGACTTCACGATCCGCAAGGCCGGCTTCGCGGTGGCCAACGAGATGATCCTGTCCGGGCGCTTGTACAGCGCCGAGGAGCTGCATTACCGGCGGTTGGTCGATGTGGTGGTCGACGACGGCCAGGGCGATGCCGCGATCGAGCAGGTGGTGCGCGACGTCGACCCGCACCACCGCGGCACCATGGCGGCGCTGCGCGCCCGGCGGCTGGCGGCGCCGATCCACTACGAGACCCTGCTGGCGATCGTGGACCAATGGGCCGAGTGCGCGCTGGGCCTGACCGACCGCGACCTGCGCCTGATGGAGCGGCTGGCGCGCGCGCAGGCACGCAAGGCCGGCGGCGCCGACGAAGGCGCGGTCGAAGAGATCAAGCGCATGGAGCTCGAACAGGCCTGGGGTGACCGGCGCACCGGCTTCGACCGGCGTGCCGGCAGCGAGGACGATCGGCGTGTGCCCACCTGAAGGCGGTGCCGACCCCGGCGCGGTCGCGCCGGCCAGCGATCACGGCCCGCTGACCCGCACCTCCGACCCGCTGCCGCTGGCCGGTGTGCGCGTGGTCGAGTTCACGCACATGGTGATGGGCCCGACCTGCGGCATGATCCTGGGCGACCTGGGTGCCGATGTGGTCAAGGTCGAGCCGCTGGCCGGCGACAGCACGCGCGGCCTGCTCGGCGCAGGTGCCGGGTTCTTTCCGCTGTTCAACCGCAACAAGCGAAGCCTGGCGGTCGACGTGAAGGACCCGCGCGGGCTCGAGATCGTGCTGCGCCTGGTGGCCGGTGCCGATGTCTTCAGCGAGAACTTCAAGGCCGGCACGATGGAGCGCCTGGGCCTGGGCTGCGCCGCGCTGTCGCGCCTGAACCCGCGCCTGATCTGCGTCGCGCACAAGGGCTTTCTCGCCGGCCCCTACGAGCACCGCACGGCGCTGGACGAGGTCGTGCAGATGATGGGCGGCCTGGCCTACATGACCGGCCCCGAAGGGCGCCCGCTGCGCGCAGGCAGCAGCGTCAACGACATCATGGGCGGCATGTTCGGCGCCATCGGCGCGCTGGCCGCGCTGCAGCAGCGCCACCAGACCGGCCGCGGGCGTGCGGTGCAAGCCGCGCTGTTCGAGAACAACGTGTTCCTGGTGGCGCAGCACATGATGCAGTACGCGGTCACCGGGCAGCCCGCCGCGCCGATGCCCAACCGCATCAGCCCCTGGGCCATCTACGACGTGTTCGCGGTCAAGGACGGGCGGCAGATCTTCCTGGCGGCGGTCAGCGACACCCAATGGGCGGTGCTGTGCCGTGAGTTCGATCTCGGCGAACTGCACGACGACCCGCGCCTGCGCAGCAACAACCAGCGCGTGCAGGCCCGCGACTGGCTGCTGCCGATCCTGCGCCGGCGCTTCGCCGACCTCGGCGCCGACGAACTGGCGCGCCGCTTCGAGTCCGTGGGCCTGCCCTACGCGCCGATCACGCGGCCCGAAGACCTGTTCGACGACCCGCACCTCAACGCCACCGGCGGGCTGGCGCCGACCACGGTTCCCGCCAGCGGCAGTTGCGCGGGCCGCGCGCTGCGCACCCAGACGGCGCTGCTGCCCTTGGCGCTGGACGGCTCGCGGCTGCCGCTGCGCCGCGATCCGCCGGGGCTGGGCCAGCACAGCCGCGAACTGCTGCGTGAACTGGGCTACGACGACGCTGCGGTCGACGCCCTGCATGCGCAAGGCGTGGTCGCCAGCGCGGACGAAGCCGCCGGCGCCTGAGGCTTCAGGCCGCGGCGTGCCGCCGCGCGACGCAGAAGGTGGCGGCGCTCATGGCGCGGGCACCTCGGGCCGCGGTGCAGACGCGGCCGTGGCACCCGCCGCAAGCCGTTGCAGTAGCTCACCCATCTTCTGGTGCAAGGCGTTGACCGCCTTCAGCGGCCGCACCATGACCTTGAAGTCGACGATGCGGCCGTCGTCGCCCCAGCGGATGAGGTCGATGCCGTTGATGTCGACGGCGTCGATCCGGGTCACGAACTCGAGCAGCGCGTCGCGCGGCCCGACGATCTCGCGCACGTAGCGGAAGTGCTCGTTGTCGAGCACCTGCAGCGCACCCTGCAGGTACAGCATCGTGATCGCCTTGCCGCGCTGCGGCGTGTGCACCACCGGCGAATGGAAGACCACGTCGTCGGCCAGCAGGTCGGCCAGCAGCGCGCTGTCGCGACGCCGCACGATCTCGTGCCAGGCAGCCAGGGTGTCGATCATCGAGTTGCCCTCAGCCGCGCGCGTGGGTGACGCCGCCGTCGACGACCAGCGTGGAGCCGACCACGTAGTCGCCGGCGCGCGACGCCAGGTAGACGGCCGCACCGGCCATGTCGTCGTCGACGCCGATCCGCCGCGCCGGGATGCGCTGCGCCACTTCCTCGCCATGGTCGCGCGCGACGCGGTTCATCTCCGAGGCGAAGGCCCCCGGCGCGATGGCGCTGACGACGATGCGCTCGGGCGCCAGCTTCAGCGCCATGCGCCGCGTGAGGTGGATCAGGCCGGCCTTGCTGGCGGCGTAGGAGTAGGTCTCCTGCGGGTTGACCGAGATGCCGTCGATCGAGGCGACGTGGATCACCTTGGCGCAATGGCCGCGCGCGGCACCGGCCTTGAGCGCCCCGTGCAGCGCCTGCGTGAGGAAGAACGGGGTCTTCAGGTTGAGGTCGGCCACCTTGTCCCAGCCCGACTCCGGGAACTCGTCGAACTCGGCCCCCCAGGCCGCGCCGGCGTTGTTGACCAGGATGTCCAGGTGCGATTCGCGCGCGAGGTAGCCGGCGACCAGCGCGCCGATGCCGGCCAGGGTCGACACATCCGCCGGCAGCGAGACGCAGGGCCCCAGCGCCGACAGCTCGGCCGCCGCGGCATCGCACGCCGCGGCCTTGCGCGACGAAATATAGACACGCGCACCGGCCTTCAGGAAGCCGGTGGCGATCATGCGGCCGATGCCGCGCGAGCCGCCGGTGACCAGCGCGGCGCGACCGGCGAGGGAGAAGAGCTCGTCCATGCGTGTCTCCTGCGATCCTGTTCGTCGAGGTCCCGGCGCGACCCTACAGCGCCAGGTCGATGCCGGCGGCGGTCGCGGCGCCGCATTGCCCGCGGTAACTGAAGATCACCGACCGTGCCTTCACGACCCAGGCGCGCAGCGTCATGGACTCGAAATCCAGCCGCCCCCAGAGCCGATGCGCCACGCGCAGACCGTAGGCGCCGACGACGATGAAGATGAAGATGCGACCGATCGCGGCCGGCGACCAAGAGCTCGGCAGGCCCGTGGCCAGTTCGGCACCCAGGCGCAGCCACAGCGCGCGGCCCGCCAGCGTCAGCACGAAGGCCGCGACCACCAGCACCAGGAAGCCGCCCTGCGCGGCATCGGCACGCGACACCGTCACCGCCGCACCGGTGGCGCGCGCCAGCACGAGCAGCCCGATGGCGCAGGCCAGCAGCGTCAACCCGCGCGCGATCAGGAACTGGATCTCGATCCGGTACGGGTTCGGGAAATCGAGCGTCGCGCCTTGCGTGCTGTATTCGAACGCCATGCGTCCTCCCTCGAAATCCGCCCGGTGCGGCGGATTCTGCCGGAAAGCCGCCGCGCCGCGGCCGGCTACATGCTGCGCCGGTACTGCCCGCCGACCTCGAACAGCGCGTTGGTGATCTGGCCCAGGCTGCAGCAGCGCACCGCGTCCATCAGCACCTCGAAGACGTTGCGGTTGTCGATGACCGCCTGCTGCAGCCGCGCCAGCATCGCCGGCGCTCGGTCCTTGTTGCGGGCGTGGAAGGCGGCCAGACGCTGCAGCTGGCTCTGCTTTTCCGCGTCGGTCGAGCGCGCGAGCTCGATCGTCCCGGGCCCGGTCTCGCCCTGCGGATTGCGGAAGGTGTTGACACCGATGATCGGGTACTCGCCGGTGTGCTTGAGCATCTCGTAATGCATGCTCTCTTCCTGGATCTTGCCGCGCTGGTAGCCGGTCTCCATCGCCCCCAGGACGCCGCCGCGCTCGGCGATACCCTCGAACTCGGTCAGCACCGCCTCTTCGACCAGTTCGGTCAGCTCGTCGATGACGAAGGCGCCCTGGTTCGGGTTCTCGTTCTTCGCGAGGCCCCATTCGCGGTTGATGATGAGCTGGATCGCCATTGCGCGGCGCACGCTCTCCTCGGTCGGCGTCGTGATCGCCTCGTCGTAGGCGTTGGTGTGCAGGCTGTTGCAGTTGTCGTAGACCGCGATCAGCGCCTGCAGCGTGGTGCGGATGTCGTTGAACGCGATCTCCTGCGCGTGCAGGCTGCGGCCGCTGGTCTGGACGTGGTACTTCAGCTTCTGGCTGCGTTCGCTGGCGCCGTAGCGCTCGCGCATCGCCACCGCCCAGATCCGCCGCGCGACGCGGCCGAGCACGGTGTACTCGGGGTCCATGCCGTTGCTGAAGAAGAAGCTCAGGTTGGGCGCGAAGTCGTCGATGTGCATCCCGCGCGCGAGATAGGCCTCCACAAACGTGAAGCCGTTGGACAGCGTGAACGCGAGCTGGCTGATCGGGTTCGCGCCCGCTTCGGCGATGTGGTAGCCGCTGATGCTCACCGAGTAGAAGTTGCGCACGTCGTGGTGCACGAACCACTCGGCGATGTCGCCCATCACCTTGAGGCTGAACTCGGTCGAGAAGATGCAGGTGTTCTGGCCCTGGTCTTCCTTCAGGATGTCGGCCTGCACCGTGCCGCGCACGTTGGCCAGGGTCCAGGCGCGGATCTTCGCCGCCTCGTCGTCGGTCGGCTCGCGCCCGTTGTCGGCCTTGAACCTGTCCAGGTTCTGGTCGATCGCGGTGTTCATGAACATCGCCAGGATCGTCGGCGCCGGGCCGTTGATCGTCATGCTCACCGAGGTGCTGGGGTTCGTCAGCTCGAAACCGTCGTAGAGCACCTTCATGTCGTCGAGCGTGGCGATGGACACGCCGCTGTTGCCGACCTTGCCGTAGATGTCGGGCCGCCGGTCCGGGTCGTTGCCGTAGAGCGTGACGCTGTCGAAGGCGGTCGATAGGCGCTTGGCCGGCATGCCCTCGCTGACCATCTTGAAGCGCCGGTTGGTGCGGAAGGCGTCGCCCTCGCCGGCGAACATCCGCGTCGGGTCCTCGTTCTCGCGCTTGAACGCGAAGGTGCCGGCGGTGTAGGGGAAGCTGCCCGGCACGTTGTCGAGCAGCAGCCATTTGAGGATCTCGCCGTCGCACTCGTAGCCCGGCAGCGCGACCTTGCGGATCTTGCTGCCCGACAGCGTGGTGTGGACGAGCGCGGTGCGGACCTCCTTGTCGCGGATCTTCACCACGTACTCGTCGCCGGCGTAGGCGCGGCGCATGTCGGGCCACATCGCGAGCAGCTTGGCCGCTACCGGATCGAGGCGCGCTTCGCGTTCCCCGGCGAGGTGGAGCGCGGCCTCCGCTGCGCGGGGCTTGTCGGGCTTGCCTTCGGCCAGCATCGCGGCGGCCGCCCGCAATTGCTGGACCTCGCGCGCCAGGCGGCTCTGCTGCAGCGCGCGCTGCTTGTAGCCGCGCACCGTGTCGGCGATGTCGGCCAGGTAGCGCACCCGCGCCGGCGGCACGATCGGCACCTGGTGCGTGCTGTGGCGCGTGGCCACGCGCGGCAGCCGGCCCTCGAGCACCGGCATGCCCAGCGCCGCCAGCCGCGGCAGCAGGGCCTGGTACAGCGCGGTGACGCCGTCGTCGTTGAAGCGGCTGGCGATGGTGCCGAAGACCGGCATCTGCTCGGGCGGCCGCTTGAAGGCTTCCTTGTTCCGCTGGACCTGCTTGGCGACGTCGCGCAGCGCATCGAGCGCACCCTTGCGGTCGAACTTGTTGATGGCGACGAACTCGGCGAAATCGAGCATGTCGATCTTCTCGAGCTGGCTCGCGGCGCCGAACTCGGGCGTCATCACGTACATCGGCACGTCGACCAGCGGCACGATCGCGGCATCGCCCTGGCCGATGCCCGAGGTCTCGACGACGACGAGGTCGAAGCCCGCGACCTTGCACGCCGAGAGGACATCGGGCAGGGCCTGGCTGATCTCGCTGCCGAAATCGCGCGTGGCGAGGCTGCGCATGAAGACGCGAGATCCGGACGACCAGGGCGAGATCGCGTTCATGCGGATGCGGTCGCCGAGCAATGCGCCGCCTGACTTGCGCCGGCTGGGATCGATCGAGATCACGGCGATGTGCAGGGCGTCGCCCTGGTCGAGCCGCAGGCGGCGGATCAGCTCGTCGGTGAGGCTGCTCTTGCCGGCGCCGCCGGTGCCGGTGATGCCGAGCACCGGGATCTTCGACGCCTTCGCGGCCTTCTCCAGCGCGGCCCTGAACGCGGGCGTGGCCTGACCGTTCTCGAGCGCCGTGATCGCCTGCGCCAGCGCGCGCCAGGCGGCGTCTCCATGGCCCTGCAGCGCCGCCACGTCGGCAGGCGCATGCCGCGAGAGATCGACGTCGCAGCGCATCACCATCTCGCCGATCATCCCGACCAGGCCCATGCGCTGGCCGTCCTCGGGGCTGTAGATGCGGGCAACGCCGCTGGCCTGCAGCTCGCGGATCTCGGCCGGCACGATCACGCCGCCGCCGCCGCCGAAGACCTGGATCTGCTCGCCGCCTCGCTTCCTGAGCAGCTCGACCATGTACTTGAAGTACTCGAGATGGCCGCCCTGGTAGCTGCTGATCGCGATGCCCTGCACGTCTTCCTGCAGCGCGGCGGTGACGACCTCGTCGACCGAGCGGTTGTGGCCGAGGTGGATGACCTCGGCGCCCATGCCCTGCAGGAGGCGCCGCATGATGTTGATCGCGGCGTCGTGGCCGTCGAACAGCGAAGCGGCAGTGACGAAACGCACCTTGTGCGTCGGGCGGTAGGCGGCCAGGGCCTGGGCGTCGGCGGAGAGGTCGGTCATGGGCGCGCGGGTGTTGGGGGTGGGTGGATTGGCGCTGGGTTGACGTTTACGTAAACGTCAATCATGAATCATGCCATGCGCGCCCCCTGGCCGGTGCCCTCGCGAGCCCCTCGCTCATGGTTAACCCGCAGCGCGACGCGCCACCCCGGGACCGTTGCGCTGCTACGCTCGCGGCCCTGCCACGGCACCTACACCCCATGACCTTCCTGGCCATCGACATCGGCAACTCGCGCCTGAAGTGGGCGCTCTATGCCGCACCGCATCCGGGCGCCACGCTGCTGCGGCAGGGCGCGGTGTTCATCGAGGCGATCGACGAACTCGCCGAGCGCGACTGGAAGGACCTGCGCGCGCCGGCCAGCATGCTCGGCTGCGCCGTCGCCGGCGAGGCGGTGCGGCGGCGCGTCGAGGAGCAGATGGAGCTGTGGGACATCGAGCCGCACTGGGTCGTGCCGGCGGCACGCGAGGCGGGCCTCACCAACGGCTACGACCACCCCAACCGGCTGGGCGCCGACCGCTGGGTGGCGCTGGCCGGCGCGCGCTCGCGCGTGCTCGCCGGCGTGACCGACGGCGCCCGGCCGCGGCCGGCACTGGTGGTGATGGTGGGCACCGCGGTCACCGTCGATGCGCTGGACGCCGACGGCCGCTTCCTGGGCGGGCTGATCCTGCCCGGCTTCGGCCTCATGCTGCGTGCGCTCGAGATGGGTACCGCGGGGCTGCGCGTGCCCACCGGCGAGGTGGTGGACTTCCCGACCAACACCAGCGACGCGCTGATGAGCGGCGGCGCCAACGCGATCGCCGGTGCGATCGAACGCCAGGCGCGGCGCTTGCAGGCGCGCACCGGGGCCGAGCCGATGCTGCTGATGACCGGCGGCGCGGCATCCAAGCTGGCGCCGATCACCGACCTCCCCTTCGAGACCGTCGAGCCGCTGATCTTCGAGGGACTGCTGCTGATGCAGTCGCACAGGCTGGCGCTGTAGGGACCCCCAAGCTCGCTGCGCTCGCGGCCCCCCGAGGGGGCGCAGTCCGCCTTGGGGCGGCCCGGCGGCAGACTGGTCGGCCCCCAAGCACGCCGGCTACAGCCAGCGCTGCAGCAACTCGAACAACTGCGCCCTCGAGTAGGGCTTGGCCAGGTGGGCGTCCATGCCGGCGGCCATCGACTGCGCGGCGTCGTCGTCGAAGGCGTTGGCGGTCAGCGCCACGATGGGCACCCGCGGCAGTCGCAGGCGCGATTCGCGCTCGCGCACCTGCCGCGTGGCGCTGTAGCCGTCGAGCACCGGCATCTGGATGTCCATCAGCACCAGATCGACACGCGCGTGTGTCAGCATGGTCAGCGCCTGGGCGCCATCCTCGGCTTCCAGCACTTCGAGACCGAAGGACTTGAGCATCTCGGCGCCGATCATGCGGTTGACCACGTTGTCCTCGACCAGCAGGACCACGCCGCTGAGCGAAGCGCCGGACTCCAGGGCGCCGAAGTCGGAGTCGTACGAAGACGCGGGCACTTGGGGCGCCAGCGGCAGCGTCAACGTGAAGCTGAAGACCGAGCCGACACCGACGCGGCTGGTGGCCACGATCTCGCCGCCCATGGCCTCGACGATGCGCTGGCTGATCGCCAGGCCGAGGCCGGTGCCGCCGCGCAGCCGCGAGCGCGTGCTGTCCACCTGATGGAAGGGCTGGAACACCTGCTCCAGCGCCGACGGCGATATGCCGATGCCGGTGTCCTCGACCCTGAAGGTCACGCGGCTGGCGTTCGCCCCGGCGGGCTCGGCGCTGAGCGACAGCGTGACACCGCCTTTCTCGGTGAACTTGACGCCGTTGCCCAGCAGGTTGAGAAGGACCTGCTTGAGACGCGGCGCATCGCCGATGACGCCGTCGGGCACGCCCTCGCCGATGTTCAGCGTGAGCGTCAGGTCGCGGCTCTCGGCGTTGGCGCGGAACAGCGACGCCGCCGACGCGGCCACCGAATGCAGCGACATCGGCGTGGCCGCCAGCACCAGCTTGCCGGCCTCGATCTTGGAGTGGTCGAGCACGTCGTTGAGGATGTCCATCAGCGACTCGCCCGAGGCCGCCGCCGTCTTCACCAGGCGCCGCTGGCGCATGTCGAGCGAGGTCTGGCGCAGCAGATCCAGCGCGCCGAGCACGCCGTTCATCGGCGTGCGGATCTCGTGGCTCATGGTCGCCAGGAACTGGCTCTTGGCCAGGTTCGCCGCGTCGGCGGCTTCCTTGGCTCGCACGAGGTCGCTGTTGGCGCGATCGGCGTGCAGGCTGTGGCGCATCGCGTCCAGCGTGGTGTCGCGGAATTCGCGCGTGGCGCGGACCATCGTGACCCCGAACAGCACCGCCAGCAGCGCCAGCGGCAGCGAATGCGCCGGGCCGGGCAGCAGCGAGACGACGGCCAGCGAACCGAGTTGCAGCGCCGTCAGGAACAGGAAGCTGCGCCCGGCCACTGACATGAAGAACGCGGCAGTGGCGACCGAGCCGATGACGATCACGCCGTAGACCGTGGCGCTGGTGCCTGGCAGCGTGGGGTAGATCTTCAGGGTCGCGATGGCCCACATCAGCCCGACAGCCAGCGCGTTGCCCTCGAGCTCACGAACGACGGCGCCGATGCGCGACGGCTCGATCGATGCGTCGCCGCCGTAGCGGCGACCCAGCGTCCAGCGCCAGACCGAGACCCCGAGGCCGAGCGCGAGCGTGATCGCGGCAGCCAGCTGATCCCCCGCGCGCCAGCCCAGCCAGGACACGAACAGTACTGCCGCGGCCAGCAGCACCACGCTGCGGCCCGAGTTGCGCATGGCCACGCACAGCACCCGTCGCTGGGATTCGATCTCGATGCCGTCGTTGCCGATGTCGATCATTGGTCGGCGAGGATACCGCGCGGCCCCAGCGCACGCGACCCCAAGCTGCTGCGTCCGGCCACTGGCGCGTTCAGGGCCTTGCGCAGGTCTGGTCTCTGCCGCTCGAGGCACGGTGCACTGCCGGTGTCGCCCGGGCAGGTGCGGGCAAAGCCAGCGAGATCACCCAGGCGGCGGCGACCAGCCCGATGGCGAGGGTGAGATTCGACAGCTTCATCGTCTGCATCCGTGGCGGGCCCGGTCGCGGCAGTATCGCCATCGACGGCCGCAGCGGCGATGCGATGCGACGAAATGCCGAACCGGCGGCGCGAGCTGCCTCGCGGCCGCGGCACGCGCTAGGACTGGATGTAGGTCTCGAGCTGCGCGATCGTCGCCTCGTGGCCGGCGATGATGTCGTCCATGATGTCGCGGATCGAGATCATGCCCAGCACCGTGCTGCCGTCGACCACCGGCAGGTGGCGGATCTTCTTCTCGCTCATCAGCGCCATGCAGGCGCGGGTGCCGGTGCGCGGACTCACGGTGAGCACCTGCGAGGTCATGATCTCCGCCACCCGGGTCTCCTTGCTATTGCGTCCCTGCAGCGCGACCTTGCGCGTGTAGTCGCGCTCGGAGAACACGCCGACGAGGCGGCCGCCTTCCATCACCACCAGCGCCCCGACCTCGTATCCGGCCAGCACTTGCAGGGCGACGAACACGGTGTCGTCGGGGCGCACATGCCACAGCGTGCCGTCGCGCTGCTTGAGCAGTTCGGAGACCGGTTTCATGTGCTTACCTCTGGTCGCGGGCAGACCTCGGAAGACTACGCCAAACGTGCAGCGGATCAAGGGGGAATCTTCCCTGGCCGCGCGCCCCTTGGAGGCGCACGCACCGAGCTCCCACGTCCGGCCGGCTCCTAGAATGCGCGCTTCACGCACTCAGAGGCGCCAGCCATGGACACCCGCACCTCCCCGATCCGCCTGCGGCTGACCCAGTTGCGCGAGGTCCTCGCCGAACGCGGCGTCTACGCGCTGCTGGTGCCCTCCAGCGACCCCCACCTCAGCGAATACCTGCCCGAGCGCTGGCAGGGCCGGCAATGGCTGTCGGGCTTCACCGGTTCGATGGGAACGCTGGTCGTGACGATCGACCGCGCGGCCCTGTTCGCCGACAGTCGCTATTGGGTGCAGGCCGAGGCCGAACTCACCGGAACCGGCATCGAGCTGGTGAAGATCCCGACCGGCAGCTCGTCGCTGCACGTCGAGTGGCTCGCCGCCCACGCAGTGGCCGGGCAGACCGTCGCGGTCGACGGCCAGGTGCTCGGACTCGCGGCGGCGAAGGCCCTGCGCCAGGCACTCGAAGGCACCGGCGTCGTGCTGCGGACCGACCTCGACCTGCTGGCCGCGATCTGGCCCGATCGCCCGGACCTGCCGGCGCAGCCTGTCTACGAGCACCGCGCGCCGCACGCGCCGCTCGCGCGCAGCGCCAAGTTCGCGGCGGTGCGCGAAGCGATGGCGCGCGCCGGCGCCACCCACCACTTCGTCTCGACCGTCGACGACATCGCCTGGATCACGAACCTGCGCGGCAGCGACGTCAGCTACAACCCGGTGTTCCTCGCCCACCTGCTGATCGACCGTGCCGCGGCGACGCTGTTCGTCGGCTCGGGCAAGGTCAGCGCCGCGCTGGGCACCACGCTCGCGGCCGACGGCATCCGCCTCGCGCCCTATGAAGAAGCCGGCGCCGCGCTGGCCGCGCTCGGCACCGGCGACGTCCTGCTCGTCGACCCGAAGCGCATCACGCTGGGCCTGCGAGAGAAGGTCGGCGCGGCTGCCGCGGTGGTCGAGGCGATCAACCCGAGCACGCTGCTGAAGAGCCGCAAGAGTGCCACCGAGGCCGGCTTCGTGCGCGAGGCGATGGCCGAGGACGGCGCCGCGATGTGCGAGTTCTACGCCTGGTTCGAGGCCGCCCTGGCGCAGCAGCAGGCCGGCCCGGCGGCCGGCGGCCAGCGCATCACCGAGCTGACCGTCGACGAGAAGCTCTCGGCGGCGCGCGCGCGGCGCAGCGGCTTCGTGGGCCTGAGCTTCAACACGATCGCCGGCTTCAACGCCAACGGCGCGATGCCGCATTACCGCGCCACCGAGGATTCGCACGCGGTGATCGAAGGCGATGGGCTGCTGCTCATCGACAGCGGCGGCCAATACCTCGGCGGCACGACCGACATCACGCGCGTCTGGCCGATCGGCCGGGTCAGCGCCGCGATGAAGCGCGATTACACGCTCGTGCTCAAGGCCACGATGGCGCTGTCACGGGCGCGCTTCCCGCGCGCGACGCCGAGCCCGATGCTCGACTCGCTGGCGCGCGCACCGCTGTGGGCCGAAGGCCTCGAATTCGGCCACGGCACCGGCCACGGCGTGGGCTACTTCCTCAATGTGCACGAAGGTCCGCAGAGCATCAGCAAGGCGATCCCCGACCCGCACATGGGGATGGAGCCGGGGATGATCACGTCGATCGAACCCGGCGTCTACCGGCCTGGTCTGTGGGGCGTCCGGATCGAGAATCTCGTGCTCAACGTGGCGGCCACCACGGCGGAGGGCGGCGCCTTCGGCGAGTTCCTCGAGTTCGAGACCCTGACCCTGTGCCCGATCGACACCCGCTGCATCGAGCGTTCGCTGCTGCGCGCCGACGAGGTCGACTGGCTGAACGGCTACCACGCGATGGTGCGCGAGCGCCTCGCACCGCGCGTGTCCGGTGCGGCGCTGGCCTGGCTGAACGCACGCACCGAACCTCTGTAGGGATGAACGCGCTCGGCATCGACCTCGGCGGCACGAAGATCGAGGCGGTGGTGCTCGGCGCCGACGGCAGCGAGCGCTGGCGCCTGCGCATCGCGACCCCGGCCGGCGACTACGACGCCACCCTCGAAGCGATGCGGGCGCTGGTCGACGCGGCGCGGGCCGCCGGGCATGCGCCGCTGTCCATCGGCATCGGCACGCCCGGCACGCGCACGGCCGGCGGACTGATGAAGAACTCGAACTCGCAATGCCTGAACGGGCGACCGCTGCAGCGCGACCTCGAGGCGCTGCTCGGGCAGCCGGTGGCGATCGCCAACGACGCGAACTGCCTGGCGTTGTCCGAAGCCACCGACGGCGCCGGCACCGGCGCGCCGGTCGTCTTCGCGGCGATCATCGGCACCGGCACCGGTGCCGGCATCGCGGTGCATGGGCGGGTGCTCACCGGCCCCAACGGACTGGCCGGCGAATGGGGCCACAACCCGCTGCCCTGGGCGGTGGCGGGCGAGGACCCGCAGCCGGCCTGCTACTGCGGCCAGCGCGGCTGCATCGAGACCCTGGTCAGCGGCCCTGGACTCGAGCGCGACCACGCGCTCGTCAACGGCGGCTCGCTTTCCGGTGCACGGATCGCGGCCGCAGCCGCGCAAGGCGACGCCGCCTGCGCCGCCACGCTGGAGCGCCACGCGGGCCGCCTGGCGCGCGCGCTGGCCGCCGTGATCAACCTGCTCGACCCCGACCTCATCGTGCTCGGCGGCGGCGTCTCGCGGATGGCGCATCTGTACGAGCGCGTTCCCGCGCTCTGGGGCCGCTGGGTGTTCTCCGGCGGTGCACAGGAGCCGGTGCGCACCCGTCTCGTGCCGAGCCTGCATGGCGATGCGTCGGGGGTGCGTGGCGCGGCGTGGATCGGCCGCAGCGCGCCGGCGCGCTGATTCAGCCGGTCGAGGCGCGCAACTTCAGACCAGGGCGCGGCCGGTCAGGCGCTCGAGCACGCGCAGCGGCGAACGCGCCGGGTCCTGCATGCTGGCGACCGGCAGGTGGTAGGTCTGCTCGAGCGCGTACTGGCCGCGCATCGCCGCATGCGAGGCCTGGTCGGTGAAGACCATCCAGGTGCAGCCGGGTTCGAACTCATGCTTGACCTGCGGCACCTCGGCCTGGTAGGCCAGGTCGGCCTTCATCGCGTCGTGCAGCCCGAGCATGTAGTGGTCGTAGGCGCTGCGCCGGCGCTTGGTGATGTGCAGCCAGTGCATCAGCTGGCTGCTGCCCGGTGCGGGCGGGCGCAGCGCAGGCAGGAAGCGGCGCGCCACGTCCTCGAACGGTGCTCCCAGCCGCCAGGAGCGCGGCTGGCCGTTCGGGTTGACGTTGCTGAACACGCGCAGGATGCGCGTGCCCTGGGTCGGCGACGAGGGAAAGCTGTCGACGTGCAAGCGCGTGTCGTCCTTGCGCCAGGACGTCGTGCGGCCGGCGATCTCGGCCGGGCGGAAGCTGGTGCGCGCCTGCTGCAGGCCCGCCGCATAGCCCGGCATCAGGTTCATCAGCAGGGCACGGGTGGCGCTGGCGTAGCGCGTCATCATGCCTTGCAGCAGGCGCTGGTCGGCCGCGTCGGCGTCGGTGCCGCGGACGACGCCGGTGGCGGGGTCGAGGCTGATGTTCTTGCCCTTGCCGGACAGCGCAGGTGTCAGCAGGCGGACCTCGTCGCCCTCGAGCGCGAAGCGCAGCTGCGGCAGCATCACGACCTGACCCTGCTCGAGGGCGTCGACGGCGGTGGCCTGCTCGGCGGCAGTCGCCGGCTGGTCCCAGCGGGAAAGGGCAAGGCGGGTGATCTCGGTCATCGGTCAGACTCCTGAAACGGCATCTCGCTCGCGCCGCAAGGCGGTGATACGACCGCGCAACGCTGCCGGCGCAGCGTGCCGAAGACGCGCCTCGAATCGCCCCGCCTGCCCACGACTTTGCCGGCGGGCTTTCGCCATCGCGCGGCGTCGATGTTAAAACACCCGTTTGACGCCATACCGCCGGACGGTCATCCAGCGCACGGCGGCACGCGGGAGCGGCGGCGGTGGGCAGTTGCGCCGCGGTTCCGCGGCGCCCGACCCAGCCAGCCCCCGTGCGCCCCGCGCCGGGCCCATGCGAATGCCCTACTTCAAGATCCTCGTCATCGTTGTCTTCGTGCTCAGCACGGCCTACGTGCACCTGCGGGGCCGCGCGCGGCTGGGCTTCTGGCGCCAGTTGACCGACCACTCGACGTTCATGGCGCCGATCAACTGCTTCCTGTACATGTTCTCGAAGGCGCCGCCGCAGCCCTACCTGCCCCTGTCGCAGTTCCCCGAGCTCCAGCCGCTGCAGGACCAATGGCGCGAGATCCGCGCCGAGGGCGAGCGCCTGTACGCCGACGGCAGCATCAAGGCCTCGGAGCGCTACGACGACGCCGGTTTCAATTCGTTCTTCAAGACCGGCTGGAAGCGCTTCTACCTGAAGTGGTACGACCAGGCCCACCCTTCGGCGATGGAACTCTGCCCGTTCACGACGGCGCTGCTGCAGAAGATGCCGAGCGTGAAGGCGGCGATGTTCGCCGCCCTGCCGCCGGGAGCACGGCTGGTGCGCCACCGCGACCCCTATGCCGGCTCGCTGCGCTACCACCTGGGCCTGGTCACGCCGGGCAGCGACGACTGCTACATCGACGTCGATGGCCAGCGCTATTCCTGGCGCGACGGCGAGGCGGTGATGTTCGACGAGACCTATCTCCACTACGCCGAGAACAAGACTCAGGTCAACCGCATCATCCTGTTCTGCGATGTCGAACGACCGCTGCACACGCGCTGGGCTGTCGCCTTCAACCGCTTCGTCAGCCGCCACCTGCTCGGTGCGGCGACGGCACCCAACCGGGCGGGCGACCGCGTCGGCGGCATCAACCGCGCATTTGCCTATGTCCAGGTCGTGCGGCTGTGGGGCAAGCGCGTCAAGGCGCGCAGCCGCTTCACCTACTATGCGCTGAAGTGGCTGCTGTTCGGCGGCCTGCTGGCCCTGTGGCTGCTGAGCTGAGCGGCCCACCACCGAAGTCAACCAGGCGCGGCCTCTCGATGTTCCTGCGGGTCTGGATCCCGGTGCTGCGCTGGCTGCGCTGGTTGCCCTTCGGCGCGATCTCGGGCCTGGGCCAGGCGCTGGGGCTGGCCGTCTACCTGCTGCCGACAAGGCGCCGGCGCATCGGGCGCGTGAACCTGGCGCTGTGCTTTCCGCAGATGCCGCCGCGCGAGCGCGAGCGGCTGCTGCGCCGCCATTTCGTGGCCGTCGCGCAGATGCTGCTGGAATACAGCTACGCTTGGTTCGCGCCGCGCGAGCGCATCGAAAGCCTGGTGCGCATCGAGGGCCTGGAGAACCTGCAGCGCGAGTCGGGCCGCCCGGTGATCCTGAGCATGCCGCACTTCACCGGCCTCGACCTGGCGGGCCTGCGCCTGTCGCTGGAGGTGCCGGTGGTCAGCGTCTATTCGGGACACAGGGACCCGGTGCTCGACGCGTTCATCAAGGCCAAGCGGCTGCGCTTCGGCACCGGCATCGTGTTCCGCCGCCAGAGCGGCATCCGGCCCGCGCTGCGCGGCTTGCAGCAGGGCTATCGCATGTACTACCTGCCCGACCAGGACCATGGCCCACGCGATTCGGTGTTCGTCGATTTCTTCGGCGTCAAGGCGGCGACCATCACCGGCCTGTCGCGCATCGCCGAGATGGCCGGCGCCGCCGTGCTGCCCTGCTACCCGCGGCGCGAGCGCGACGGCTACACCCTGGTCATCGAGCCGGCGCTGGCCGATTTCCCCAGCGCCGACCGCGAGTACGACGCCAGGCGCATGAACGAGGTCATCGAGCGCCAGGTGCTGCGCCAGCCGCAGCAGTACTTCTGGCTCCACCGGCGCTTCAAGAGCCGGCCCCCCGGCGAACCGCCCGTCTATTGACCGTCGGCGCCCGCCGCGCGCAGGTCGACGACGACGGTGTGCGCGGTCTTGTCCTGGATCGCCTGCCGGTTGGCGTCCCACAGCAGTTGCGCGAATCCGAGCCCGCCGGTGGCCATGCCGGCCGCGTAGCCGCCGTAGCGCTTGAGGCTGCGCATCACGGTCATCGGCTTGCCGGTGAGCTCGACCACGCGCAGGCCGAACAGCTTCTTGCCCACCGTTTGCCCGCCCCACCAGGCCGGCAGTAGCGAGAAATAGACGATGCCCCAGCCCAGGCTGACGCCGATGTCGTCGAGCAGCCCGCGCAGCTGCGCGCGCCAGCCCCGGTGTCGAGGGTGGCGCGCCGCGGCCAGTTCGGCTTCGAGCTGCGCGATGCGCTGGGCATCGCTGAGCCGAGGCGCGGAGGCCGCCGCTGCCAGTTCGCCCAGCGCGGCGGTGATCGCGGGGCTGGACGCCGGCAACTCCGCAAGCGCAGCCGCTGCCGCCGAGGTCGCTGCTCGGTCGTCGTCGAGATCGGCGGTCCGCGCCGCAGCGCTGGTGGCCGCCGCCGGATGCCGCCACGCCTGCCACTGCCCGGCCGCCTGCTGCAGCGCCAGCCACACGAGCAGCGCCGCCCCCAGCCAGCCGATCACCCAGCGCGGCCCGCGGTTGGCACCACCGCGCCGGCTGCGCAACTGCAGCACGACCAGCGCCAATCCGCCGAACAACCACAGGCCGCTGACGTCGGACAGCAGCGCCACCACGGCCAGATCGACGCCGATCGCGATCGCCCGCCTCGCCGGCGACGCCAATGGCCTGCCGACCAGCGCCGGCGCGACGTTCAGCGGCTCCGGAGTGATCCAGCGGCGCCGGTCGCGCGCCGGGGCGGGATCGGCGGGCGTCACGCTACAGCAGCACGATGTCGTACTGCTCCGGGTTCATCGTCGGCTCCGCACTCAGCGAGATCGGCTTGCCGATGAATTCGCTCAGGCCCGCCAGGTGCACGCTCTCCTCGTCGAGCAGCATCTCGACCACCGCCGCGCTGGCGACGACGCGGAATTCCTTGGGCGCGAACTGGCGCGCCTCGCGCAGGATCTCGCGCAGGATGTCGTAGCAGACGCTGCGCGCGGTCTTGACCTGGCCGCGGCCTTCGCAGGTGGGGCAGGGTTCGCAAAGCATGTGGGCCAGGCTTTCGCGCGTGCGCTTGCGCGTCATCTCCACCAGGCCCAGCTGCGTGAAACCGCTGACCGTCGTTCGCGTGCGGTCGCGCGCGAGCTGCTTCTTCAGCTCGGCGAGCACCGACTGCTGGTGGTCGTCGCGCGTCATGTCGATGAAGTCGGCGATGATGATGCCGCCCAGGTTGCGCAGCCGCAGCTGGCGGGCGATGGCGCCGGCGGCCTCGAGGTTGGTCTTGAAGATCGTGTCCTCGAAGTTGCGCGCGCCGACGAAGCCGCCGGTGTTGACGTCGATCGTCGTCAGCGCCTCGGTCTGGTCGATGATCAGGTAGCCGCCGCTCTTCAGGTCGACCCGCCGTGCCAGCGCCCGGGTGAGCTCTTCCTCGATACCGAAGAGGTCGAAGATGGGCCGCTCGCCGCGGTAATGCTCGAGCTTGGCCACCGCGCCCGGCATGTAGGTCTCGCCGAACGCCTTGAGGGCGTCGCACTGCAGCTTGCTGTCGATGCGGATCGTCTGCGTGGTCTCGTTGACGAGGTCGCGCAGCACGCGCTCGGCCAGGCTCAGGTCCTGGTGCAGCAGCGTGCCGGCGGGCGAGCGTTGCGCGCGCTCGCGGATCAGCGCCCAGGCGCGGCGCAGGTAGGCGATGTCCTCGGCCAGCTCGGCGTCGCTGGCTTCCTCGGCGTTGGTGCGCAGGATGAAGCCGCCGCCCTTGTCGCCGTTCCTCTCGGGCCCGTCGCCGCCGGCCAGCAGCTGCATGCGCGCGCGCAGCTGCTCGCGCAGCTCGGGGCTGCCGATCTTCTGGCTGATGCCGATGTGGTTGTCGTGCGGCAGGAAGACCAGCATGCGCCCGGCGATCGAGACCTGGGTCGACAGCCGCGCGCCCTTGGTGCCGATGGCGTCCTTGATGACCTGCACCGTCAGGGTCTGGCCTTCGAAGACCTGGCGTTCGATCGGTACCAGCGGGGCATCGGTCCGCACCGGCGGGCCGCCGTGCAGGTCGGCCACGTGCAGGAAGGCGGCTCGCTCCAGCCCGATGTCGACGAAGGCGCTCTGCATGCCGGGCAGCACGCGAACGACCTTGCCCAGGTAGACGTTGCCGACCAGGCCGCGCTCGAGCGTGCGCTCGATGTGCAGCTCCTGCACGGCGCCGTTCTCGACCACCGCCACCCGCGTTTCCTGCGGCGACCAGTTGATGAGGATGTCCTGCGTCGCCATGCTGTCCTACAGTTCGAGCCGGACGCGGGCGCGTGCGAGCAGGGTGGTGGTCTCGCGCAGGGGCAGACCCATGACGCCGGTGTAGCTGCCCTCGAGATGCTCGATCCAGGCCGCGATCCGGCCCTGCACGGCGTAGGCACCGGCCTTGCCGTGCGGCTCGCCGCTTTCGATGTAGCGCCGGATCGTGGTCTCCGAGAGGTCGGCGAAGCGCACCCGCGAGATGCTGGTGGCCAGCAGGTTCTCGCGCCCGGCACTGACCGCCACCGCCGTCATCACGCGGTGCGTGCGGCCCGACAGCGCACGCAGCATCTCGGCCGCATGCGCCGCGTCGCGCGGCTTGCCGAGGATGCGCCGGCCCAGCGCCACGGTCGTGTCCGCGCACAGGATGGGCGCCTCGGGCAACCCCGCCCGCGCCAGCCGGCGGCGCGCGGCGCCGAGCTTGAGCAGGGCGACGCGGCGCACGTAGTCCAGCGGCAGCTCGGCACTGCGCACGGCTTCCAGCGTCTCGGTGTTCTCACCGCGGCCGGGAAGCAGCGGGCGGTGCGTCACGCCGAGCTGGGCCAGCAACTGCGCCCGGCGTGGACTCTCGGAGGCGAGGTAGATGAAACTGTGCGGCAGCATGGCGGCATTGTCCACGCCCCGGGCCGCGCCGCTCATTCGCGATGGTACGGATGCCCGGCGAGCAGCGACCACGCGCGGTACAGCGCCTCGGCCAGCAGCACGCGGGCGAAGGCATGCGCCAGCGTCAGGTCCGACAGCCGGATCGCCTCGTCGGCGCCGGCCTTCAGCGCCGGCGCCAGGCCGTCGGGGCCGCCGATCAGCAGGGCCACGTCGCGCCCGTCGCCACGCCACAGGCGCAGGCGCTCGGCCAGCTGCGCCGTGCCCAGCCGCGCGCCCTGCTCGTCGAGCACGACGCGGCGCGCGCCCTTGGGGCAGGCGGCCTCGATGCGGGTGGCCTCGGCGGCCATGCATTGCGCCGCCGTCTTGCCGGTGCTGCGCGGCTCGGCCTTGAGCGCCTTCAACTCGAGCCGCATCTCGGGCGGAAAGCGCTTGGCGAGATCGGCCCAGGCCTCTTCGGCCCAGGCCGGCTGGCGCTGGCCCACGGCCACCACCAGCAGCTTCATGCGCTCAGCGAGAGCGCGCCGTCTTGCGCGCGGCGGGGGCCACCTTGGCGGCGGCCGCCCTGGGGCCGCTCTTAGCGGCGGCGGGCCGGCGCGCCCCGCTCTTGGCCGCGACGCGCTTGTACGCGGCCGACTTGTTGCCGGCCTTCTCGACCGCGGTCTTGCGCGCGGCGGGCTTCTTCGCCGCCGGCGAACCGGCCACCGCCTTCGCGGGCACCGGCTTGGCGGCAGGTCTCTGGCGCCGCGCCGCAGGCGGTGCGGCCTCGCTCGCCTTGACCAGCTTGGTGTTCGCCTCGCCGACCTTCATCCGCACCGCCTTGCCGCCCCAGATCTCTTCCAGATGGTAGTAGTCGCGGATCGCCGGCTGCATGATGTGGGCCACCGCGGCGCCGCAGTCGACGATGATCCATTCGCCGTTGTCCTCGCCCTCGGTGCTCATGACCTGCATGCCGCGCGACTTGACGGCGTCGCGCACGCTGGCGGCCAGGGCCCTGGTCTGCCGGTTGCTCGTGCCCGAGGCGATGATCACGCGCTCGAACAGCGAACTCAGGTGCTCGGTGTTGAAGACGGCGATCTGCTGCGCCTTGACGTCTTCGAGGCCATCGACGATGGCGCGTTGCAGCTTGCGAATGTCCATTCAGCTCCCGGGTTGGGCACGGTACAGGCCGTGCAGGTCAATATAGCGCGCCACCTGCGGCGGCACCAGTTGCGCGATATCCGCCCCCGCGCCGACGCGGTGGCGGATGTCGGTCGAGGAGATGTCCAGCATCGGCAGCGGCACCGCACGGTGAGCGAAGGCGCGCACCTCGGGTGCCGCGGCGCGCGAGGGTCCCGGCCGGTTGGCCACCGCCAGCGTCACCAGGCCGAGCAGGCGCTGCCAGTCGCGCCAGGTGTGCAGGCCGGCGTACTGGTCCTGGCCGATGATCAGCACCCATTCGGTGTGCGGCTGCGCGGCGGCCAGCGCCTGCACGGTGTCGAGCGTGAAGCTCGGTCCGGCGCGCTCGATCTCGATGCGGTCGAGCAAGAAGCGCGGCTCGCCGTCGATCGCCAGCCGCACCATCGCCTCGCGGTGGACCGCGGACGTGATCCGACGCTCCTTCTGCCACGGCTCGCCGGTGGGGATCCAGCGCACTTCGTCGAGCGCCAGTTCGGCCAGTGCCGCATGCGCCAGCGCGAGATGCGCGTTGTGCACGGGGTCGAAGGTGCCGCCGAAGAGGCCGACGCGGCGGCCGGACCTATTCATTCAGCCAGTCGCGCGGGCGCAGGAAATCGCTGGCCAGTTGCGCCTCGGGCGTTCCCGCCTCGGGCTGCCAATCGTAGCGCCACTTCACGATCGGCGGCATGCTCATCAGGATGCTCTCGGTGCGCCCGCCGCCGTGGAGGCCGAAATGCGTGCCGCGGTCCCAGACCAGGTTGAACTCGACATAGCGGCCGCGCCGCCAGGCCTGGAAGTCGCGCTCGCGCTCGCCGAAGGTCATGTCGCGCCGGCGCTGCACGATCGGCAGGTAGGCCGGCACGAAGGCGTCGCCGACGGCGCGGAGCATCGCGAAGTCGGTGTCGAAATCGCCCTCGTTGAAATCGTCGAAGAACACGCCGCCGATGCCGCGCGGCTCGTTGCGGTGCTTGAGGAAGAAGTACTCGTCGCACCATTGCTTGAAGCGCGGGTACTTGTCGGCGCCGAAAGGCGCCAGCGCGTCGGCGCAGCTGCGGTGGAAGTGGCGCGCGTCCTCCTCGAAGCCGTAGTAGGGCGTCAGGTCCATGCCGCCGCCGAACCAGCTCACCGCCTCGCGGCCTTCGGGGAAGGCCGCCAGCAGCCGCACGTTCATATGCACCGTGGGCACGTAGGGGTTGCGCGGGTGCATGACCAGCGAGACGCCCAGCGCCTCGAAAGGCGCGCCGGCGAGCTCGCCACGGTGCTGGGTGGCCGAAGCCGGCAGCGCCGCGCCCTTGACATGGCTGAAGTTGCAGCCCCCGCGTTCGAGCAGCTTGCCTTCTTCCAGCACCTGCGTCAGCCCGTCGCCCTCCAGCTTGCCGCCCGGCGGGCGCGTCCATTCGTCGCGGCGGAACGGCAAGCCGTCCTCGGCCCGCAGCGCATCGACGATGCGGCCCTGCAGGCCGAGCAGGTAGGTGCGCACCGCGCCGACGTCGATCATCGCGGACTCATGGCGAACGAGCCCGCACCGGGGCGGCGAGCTGTGGGTGCAGGCCTCGGCCGCCGGCCAGGCGGCGCGCGAAAAGTGCCAGGTCGGCGCGCAGGTCGCCCGACAGGGCCCAGAAACTGTCGAAGCCGATTCGGCGCCGGCCGTAGTCCAGCACCACCAGGCCGACCGGCACGCCGGCCTGGAGAGCCACGTGGTAGAAGCCCGAGCGCCAGCCTTCGGTGCGGCTGCGCGTGCCCTCGGGCGCCAGCGCGAGCCACATGCGCCGGCCCTGCGCCTGCGCCGCGCGCAGGTGCTCGGCCATCTGATCGACCGCACCCTGCGGCGCGCTGCGCACCACCGGCCGCCCGCCCAGCCAGCGCAGCCAGCGGCCGAACAGCGGCACCCCGAAGAGCCTGTCCTTGCCCCAGAACACGATCGGTATGCCGATCGCCCACTTGGCCAGCACGCCGACGACGAAGTCCCAGTTCGAGGTGTGCGGATAGACCACCGCGACGCCCTGCGCCGCCGGCAGGCCGTCGAACTGCAGGCGCCAGCCGGCCAGGCGCAGCAGCCCGCGCGCCAGCCGGCTGCCGCTGAGCTGCACCGGGCGGCCGACGAGCTCGGCCGCCTGCCGCGCAAAGTCGGTGGCCTCGGCCGCCGACGCCGCTTGGGGGGAGACGACGGCGTTCAATGCCGGATCGCGCGGTGGCCGATGTCGTTGCGCCACTGCGCACCGTCGAAGTGGATCTGGCGCACCGCCTCCAGCGCGCGTTGCTGGGCCAGCCGCACCGAGTCGGCGAGCGCGGTCACGCACAGCACGCGGCCGCCGCTCGTGCGCAGCTGGCCGTCGTCGAGCGTGGTCCCGGCGTGGAAAACCTGCAGGTCGGGGCCGCATGCGGGCAGGCCGGCAATCGCATCGCCCCGGCGCGGCGCGGCCGGGTAGCCATGCGCGGCCATCACCACGGCCAAGGCCGTGCGCCGGTCCCATTGCAGTTCGACCTTGTCCAGGCCGCCCTCGGTGGCCTGCATCAAGAGCTCGAAGAGGTCGCTCTTCAGGCGCATCAGGATGACCTCGGCCTCGGGGTCGCCCAAGCGGCAGTTGAACTCGACCGTGCGCGGCTGGCCCTGGGCGTCGATCATCAGCCCGGCGTAGAGGAAGCCGGTGAACGGGATGCCGTCCTTGGCCATGCCGGCGACGGTCGGCAGGACGATCTCGTGCATGACCTTGGCATGCACGTTGGGCGTGACCACCGGCGCCGGCGAATACGCGCCCATGCCGCCGGTGTTGGGGCCGGTGTCGCCGTCGCCGATGCGCTTGTGGTCCTGGCTGGTCGCCAGCGTCAGCACGTTCCTGCCGTCGCACAGCACGATGAAGCTGGCCTCCTCGCCGGCCATGAAGTCCTCGATCACGACCCGCGCGCCGTCGGCGTTGTGCTGCACGCCGAGGACGTTGCCGCCCAGCATGTCGTCGATCGCGGCATGGGCCTCGGCCGCGGTCATCGCGACCACCACGCCCTTGCCCGCAGCCAGGCCGTCGGCCTTGACGACGATCGGCGCGCCATGCCGATCGACATGCGCGTGCGCCGCAGCGGCGTCGGTGAAGGTGGCGTAGAGCGCGGTCGGGATGCCGTGGCGCTGCATGAACTCCTTGGCGAAGGCCTTCGAGCTCTCGAGCTGCGCCGCGGCCTGGGTCGGCCCGAAGATGCGCAGGCCGCGGGCGCGGAACAGATCGACCACCCCGGCGGCCAGCGGCGCCTCGGGGCCGACGACCGTCAGCGCGATCTTCTCGGCGACGACGAAATCGGCGAGCCGGGCGGGGTCGCTCAGCGGCACGTTGTGCAGCGCCGGGTCGAGCGCCGTGCCGCCGTTGCCCGGCGCCACGAACACGGTCTGCACCCGCTCGCTCTGGGCCAGCTTCCACGCCAGCGCATGCTCGCGGCCGCCGCCGCCGATCACGAGCACCTTCATTGCGGTCGGCGCCGAGCCGTCTCAAGACGGCCACCGGCCCCCTCGGGGGGCAGCGAGCGGAAGCGAGCGTGGGGGTGCATGAACTTGCTCATTCGGTGATCAGGGCGTTGTGATAGACGTCCTGCACGTCGTCGAGGTCCTCGATGACATCGAGCAGCTTCTGCATCCGCGCGGCGTCCTCGCCGGCGAGTTCGATCTGGTTCTCGGCCCGCCAGGTGACCTCGGCGACCTCGGGCTTGAGGCCTGCGGCCTCGAGCGCGGCCTTGACGGCCTCGAAATCGGCCGGCGCGGTGAGGACCTCGATCGCGCCGTCGTCGTCGGTGACGACATCGTCGGCGCCGGCTTCCAGCGCCACCTCCATCACCTTGTCCTCGCTCGTGCCGGGGGCGAAAACGAGTTGCCCGCAATGCTTGAACTGGAACGCCACCGAGCCCTCGGTGCCCAGGTTGCCGCCGTACTTGCTGAAGGCGTGGCGCACCTCGGCCACCGTGCGCACGCGGTTGTCGGTCATGCAGTCGACGATGATCGCCGCGCCGCCGATGCCGTAGCCCTCGTAGCGGATCTCCTCGTAGTTGACGCCCTCGAGGTTGCCGGTGGCCTTGTCGATGTTGCGCTTGACGGTTTCCACCGGCAGGTTGACGGCCTTGGCCTTCTCGATCGCCAGCCGCAGCCGCGGGTTGGCGCTGACGTCACCACCGCCCAGCCGGGCCGCGACCATGATCTCGCGGATCACGCGGGTCCACGCCTTGCCGCGCTTTTCGTCCTGGCGGCCCTTGCGGTGCTGGATGTTGGCCCACTTGGAATGACCGGCCATGAAGGGATGCTGCCCGTGATGATGAACCGGGCATTTTAGCCTCGCGGCCGTTCAGCACGGCCACCGCCGCACTCGAGGGCCCTCTTGGCCGGTGCGCGGCGGCGCGCTAAGGTCGGGGCCATGACGAGCGAACCGGACTTCGAGGCCTTCATGGCCCAGGCATGGGACCGCCACGCCGACGAGCCGGCCCTGGTGGCCCGCAACCTGGCCGCCCGCGGCCCCTTGCTCGCCACCGACGAGCCTCAACTCTCGCGCCTGGCCCATCTGCTGCACCATCTGCATGGCGCGCACCTGGGCAGCCTGGCCGAAGGCCGCGAGGCGCTGCAGGGCTTGGCTGCGCATCCGGCTTGCCGTGACGCGGCGCGGGCCGACCTCCGGCGCTGCCTGGCGAGTCTGGCACTGAGCGCCGGGCAGGATGCGGCCTTGCACGGTTGCGATGCCTCCGACCGCATCCGCATCGCCGCGATGGCCGCGGCCAACCTGGCCGAGCGCGAGACGCCGCGGGCCATGGCGCTGTTCCGGCAGGCCGTCGACGAAGCCGGGGCTGCCGCGCTGCCCGCGGCCGATCCGATGCACCGCGCGCTGGCCGTCGCCGCCAACAACCTGGCCTGCACGTTGGAAGAGAAGACCGCCCGCAGCGCCGACGAGCGCGCGCTGATGATCGCTGCGGCCCAGGCCGGCCGGCGCCACTGGGCGCTGGCCGGAACCTGGCTCGAGACCGAGCGCGCCGAGTACCGCCTGGCGATGACCTGGCTGCATGCCGGCGACCCGGCCCAGGCATTGCAGCATGCCCAGGCCTGCCTGGCGATCGTCCAGGCGCACGGCTCGCCGCCGCTGGAGCACTTCTTCGCATGGGAGGCGCTGGGCCTGGTCGAGCGCGCCGCCGGCAACGCGGCGGGGCAAGCGCAGGCCGTCGCGGCGGCCGAGGCCGCCTTCGCCGCGCTGGCCGAAAGCGACCGCACCTGGTGCCAGGCCAGCCTCGACAAGCTGCGCGCCTGAGGCGCGTTCGATGCGACCGACGCTCCACTGCGGCGGCTATTCGCCCGGCAACTTTCCAACCGTGACATCGATCGCCGAATAGTAGGCAGCGAGATCCTCGATCTCCTGCGGCGAAAGCGCCTGAACGATGACCGACATCTGTTCGTTCCTGCGCTCACCGGTCTTGAACGCATTCAACTGGCCGACGATGTAGCCCTCGATCTGCCCGGCGAGGTTCGGCGCTTCCGGCATCTTCGATTTCCCGTCCAGCCCATGGCAGGCCTCGCACATCCGGGCCTTGTCGCGTCCGGCCTTGACGTGGCCCGCAGCATGGGCGGTCATCGCGACCGAGACGAGAACGAGCGACGAAAGCACAAGAGCCGCGATTTGCGCCATTTTCATTTCCACTGAATTCATTGCGGCGCCAAGGAACTTGCGGCACCAATGGCAACGGCCCCAGCTCTCGCTGGGGCCGCCGGATTTCACTACTAGAAGATGGTCCTACTTGCCGTCGTACCAGATGCGATAGATCGCGCCCACGAGGTCGTCGGAGACCAGGAGCGAGCCGTCCCACGACTGCGCGACATCGACCGGGCGACCGAGGTAGTGACCGCCTTCGTTCCAGCCTTCGGCGAACGGAACGGACGGCCCGGCGACGTGGCCGTCGGCCTTGAGGAACGTCACCATCACGCGGGCACCGACCGGCACCGTGCGGTTCCAGGAGCCGTGCTGGGCGGAGAAGATCGCGCCCTTGTATTTCGCCGGGAACATGTCGCCGGTGTAGAACATCAGGCCCAGGTCAGCCGCATGGGCGACCTGTTCGACTTCCGGAAACACGATATCGGCCGGCGGCTTCTCGTCCTTGTACTCGTTGGTCCGGACATGTCCGCCGCCATACCAGGGGAACCCGAAGTTTTGCCCCATCTTGGTGATGTGGTTCATCTCTCCCGGGGGAATGTCGTCGCCCATGCCATCGACCTGGTTGTCGTTGGCCCAGAGCGTCTTGTCCTTGGGATTGAAGTCCATGCCAACCGGATTGCGCATGCCGGTCGCGTAGACCTCGCGATGCGAGCCATCCTGGTCCATGCGGATGATGCCGCCGATCCCCAGTTTCCGGTACATGTCCATCTTCTCTTTGGGCGGCACGTTGTAGGGTTGGCCCAGCTGGACATAGAGCTTGTTGTCCGGTCCGACGCGGCATTCGCGCGCGGTGTGGTTGAAACTCTCCTCCGAAGTCGGAATCAGTTTCCCTTCGGGAACGACGACGCCGACCGCCACGTCCGGGCTCTCGTAGAAGAACTCCGCGGCCGGATACTGAAGGATGCGATTCTGTTCGACGATGTACAGGAAGCCATCCTTGGACCAGCAAGGACCATTGGGGAGGACCTTCGGGATCGAGGGGGCGAACTCCTTCACATCGTCAGCGACGCCCATGCGCGAGCGATCGGTTACGGCATAGGCCTTGGTCTTGCGCGTCCCGACGATGGTCACGACGCCTTGCGGTCCGACGGCCATGTGGCGGGCGTCTGGAACCAGGGCGTAAAGGCCGATGTGGAATCCCGGCGGCATCTTGATCTTTTCCAGGTTCTGCTTGACCTGATCGGCCTTCGGCCCGGTCTGCGGGATCGTCGGCCAGTCGATCGGCGCTGTCTTGTGCATGCCCCCCAGGGTTTCGATCGCATCGTCGGCGTGCGCGGCGATGGGAACAATGGCAAAGGCACCAATGACAACTGCGGAAACAATGCGCATCTTCATGAATTTGCCTCTTTGTGTATGGCTCTTGAAAACACCGCTTGACGCCACATTACATGGATCAACTCAGCAGGATCGATCGAAAGCTTGCTCAGTCACTTGCCGGCGGCGACATGAACCGCATCCCAAACCGCTGGCGCGAGAGCGTTGGTAGCCTTGGCTCACCGACAACTACGTCAGCCGTTTTCAATGTGCCGGACGATGGGGATCTCTCCGTGCGTTTCTCCCCGAGTCGGGTTTCGGTGATACGGGACTGCGCCGCTCGGCGGAAGCCACCGATCCTGTGTGCCGGACCCAACCCAGGCAATCAGGGAACACCCTCGGTGTGCACCGAGGTGCCTGGGTTCCATGGCACCCAGGAAGTTTCGGCAACCCGTGACCACGGCCATTACCGGTAGCGTCGCGCCTCGACGATGCCGACCGGCCGTCTCGCGGCCGCCCCTCCCGGGCCGCCGGCGCGGGCGGCCGCATGAATCCCTCATAGACTTTCGCACCCGATCTCACTGCGGAGCGCACCGATGCCCGACCCCATCCTCGTCGCGATGCACGGCGACATCCAGTGCGTGCTGCTGCCTGCGCTGGCCAACCGCCATGGCCTGATCACGGGTGCCACCGGCACCGGCAAGACGGTGACGCTGCAGACCCTGGCCGAGGGCTTCAGCCGCCTGGGCGTGCCGGTGTTCATGGCCGATGTCAAGGGCGACCTGAGCGGCATCAGCCAGGTCGGCAGCCTGCCGCCCAAGCTCGCGGCCGTGCTGCAGGAGCGCGGCCTGCCCGCGCCCGCGCCGGCGCGCTGCCCGACCACGCTGTGGGACGTGTTCGGCGAGCAGGGCCACCCGGTTCGCGCCACCGTCTCCGACCTCGGCCCGCTGCTGCTGGCGCGCATGCTGGCGCTCAACGAGATCCAGGCCGGGGTGCTGAACCTGGTGTTCAAGATCGCCGACGACAACGGCATGGCGCTGCTCGACCTGAAGGACCTGCGCGCGATGCTGCAGTACGTGGGCGACAACGGCGCCCAGTTCCAGACCCAGTACGGCAACATCAGCGCGGCCAGTATCGGCGCCGTCCAGCGCGGGCTGATGCAGATCGAGGAGCAGGGCGGCAGCAGCTTCTTCGGCGAACCGATGCTCGACATCGCCGACCTGATGCAGACGGTGGACGGCCGCGGCGTCGTCAACATCCTCGCTGCCGACAGGCTGATGAACGCGCCGCGGCTGTACGCCACCGTGCTGCTATGGCTGCTGTCGGAACTGTTCGAACGCCTGCCCGAGGTCGGGGACCTGGAGCAACCCAAGCTGGTGTTCTTCTTCGACGAGGCACATCTGCTGTTCCGCGACGTACCGGCAGTGCTGCTCGAGCGCATCGAGCTCGTCGTGCGCCTGGTGCGCAGCAAGGGCGTCGGCGTGTATTTCGTGACCCAGAACCCGCTCGACGTGCCCGACACCGTGCTGGCGCAGCTCGGCAACCGGGTCCAGCACGCACTGCGCGCGTTCACGCCGCGCGACCAGAAGGCGGTCAAGTCGGCCGCCGACACGATGCGCCCGAACCCGAAGCTCGGCGACATGGCCGCGGCGATCACCGAGCTGGCGGTCGGCGAGGCGCTGGTCAGCTTCCTCGACGCCAAGGGCCGGCCCAGCGTCACCGAGCGTGCCTACGTGCTGTTGCCGGGCAGCCGGCTGGGGCCGATCACGCCCGAGCAGCGGCGCGCGCTGGTCCAGGGTTCGCTGGTCGCCGGCATCTACGAGAAGGCCGTCGACCGTGACTCGGCCTACGAGAAGCTCGTCAGCCGTGCCGCGGCCAGCAGCGATGCGGTGGGCGGCGCCGCGCCGGCAGGAGCCGCCGCGGGGGCCGGTGCGACGGCCGCGGCAGCCGGCGGCGGCGCGCTCGGCGGCGTGATGGACGGCCTGAAGGGCGTGCTCTTCGGCAGCACCGGTCCACGCGGCGGGCGCCACGAGGGGCTGGCGGAGAAGGCGGCCTCTTCGGCGATGCGCAGCATCGGCTCGGCGGTGGGGCGCGAGATCGTCCGCGGCGTGCTCGGCTCGCTGCTCGGCGGCTCGCGCAAGCGCTGAAGACGCATCGGTCCGATCGGTCCGTGCGGCAGCCGGCCACGAAGCTGCCGAGGCGCGGGCAGCTCGCCATGGCCGCCTACAATTCGGCGTTCGGCACCTCGAGGGTGCCGCCACCTTTGGAGTCGCTTCGTGTCCGTGCCGCCACCCGCATCCGCCGCCGCGCCTGGCGCGCCGGCCGCCATCCAGCAAGCGCCCGAAGCGCTGGAGCGCGATCTGGCGAGCCTGTTCGTCGAAGCGCTCAACCTCGAGCTGGCGCCGGCCGACATCGACCCTGCCGCGCCGCTGTTCGGTGACGGGCTGGGCCTGGACTCGATCGATATCCTCGAAGTCGCGCTCGAGGTCTCGCGCCGCTACGGCTTCCAACTGCGCTCCGATGACGCGGACAACCAGAAGATCTTCCAGAACCTGCGCAGTCTGGCGGCCCATGTCGCCCAGCACCGCACCCAGTAAGCCCGCCGCGCCGATGGTGGCCCGCACCGACATTGCCGCGGCGCTGGCGGTGGCGGCCGCCCTGGCCGCCTATGCGGTGCTGGGACACTGGCTGATGCTGAACGCACCCGGGCGGCCGTGGGCCGTGGCGGTGCTGTTCGGCCCCCTGGTGCTGGCGCTGGGCGGTGCCGGCTGGCAGCGCCGCCAACCGCTGGTGCTGCTGGCGTGCGCGGCGGGCGTGGGCCTGCTGGCCTGGGTGGTCGCGCGCGGCGGCGTCGCCGACATCAACCGCATGTACGTGCTGCAGCATGCCGGCATCCACGCCGCGCTGGGGATGAGCTTCGGCCTCACGCTGCGCGCGGGCAGCACACCGATGATCACGGTGCTGGCGCAGAGCGTGCACCGCTGCTTCACGCCGGCGATGCAGGCCTACACACGCTGGCTGACGGGGCTGTGGACGGCCTACTTCGGCGGCATGGTGCTGGCTTCGGTGCTGATCTACTTGCTCGCCCCCTGGTCCTGGTGGTCGTTCTTCGGCAACGTCCTGACACCGCTGTTCGGCGTCGGCTTGTTCGTCGTCGAGCACGTGATCCGCTACCGGCGCCACCCGGAGTTCGAGCGCGTCTCGCTGCGCGCCGCGCTCCAGGCCTACCGTGCCGCGGGCGAAGGAGCCACGCCGCCGTGAGCCGACCCTGCCATCAGCGGGCGCCTGCCGGCGCGCACGGCGTGAGCTCCCTGCGATGAGCGCGGACCTGCCGCTGCTCGGCACGGCCGACCTCGCCACGCCGCTGGCCTGGTGCCAGGGCCAGCCGGTCAGCGCCGGCCGCTTCGTCGCCGAGGCGATGGCGCTGGCCGGGCAGCTGCCCACCAGCGGCCGGCCGATCAACCTGTGCCAGGACCGCTACCACTTCGCGCTCGGCCTGGCGGCCGCACTGCTGCGCGGGCAGACCAGCCTGATGCCCCCCAACGCGCTGCCCGACACGCTGCGCCAGGTGCCCGCCGCCGGCGCCGCGCCCTATGTGCTGACCGACGACCCCACGCTGGACACCGGCGCCCTGCCGCGGCTGGACGTGGCGCGGCCGTCGCCGGGCACGCCGCTCGCCGACGCGCGCGCCGTGCCGCGCATCGACGCCGACCTCGAGGCGGTATGCCTGCTGACCTCGGGCTCGACCGGCGCGCCGCAGCCGCATGCCAAGCGCTGGGGGCCGCTGGTGGCCAACATCCGCTCCGAGGCCGAGCGCCTGGCCGAGCTGATCGGGCGCCCGACGCTCGCCGGGCTGACGCTGGTGGCCACGGTGCCGGCGCAGCACAGCTACGGGCTGGAGTCCAGCGTGCTGCTGGCCTTGCTGGGTGGCGCGGCGTTCGATGCCGGACGGCCGTTCTACCCGGCCGACATCGCTGCCGCGCTGGCGCGGGTGCCGCAGCCGCGCGCGCTCGTGACCACGCCTTTCCACCTCAAGACGCTGTTGCGCGCGGGGCTCGAGCTGCCGGCCACCGAGCTGCTGCTGTCGGCCACCGCGCCGCTGTCGCCGCAACTCGCCGCCGAGGCCGAAGCCGCGTTCGGCGGCCCGCTGATCGAGATCTACGGCTGCACCGAGGCGGGCCAGGTCGCCAGCCGCCGCACCACCGCCGGCGACACCTGGACCACGCTGGGCGCGCTGCGCCTGGCGCGCGAGCAGGGCAGCGAGGGCGAGCGCTTCGTCGTCGCGGGCGGTCATGTCGAGACGCCCACGGCGCTGGCCGACATGCTCGAGCTGCAGGACGCGCGGCGGTTTCGCCTGCTCGGCCGTGCCAACGACCTGATCCACGTCGCCGGCAAGCGCAGTTCGCTGGCGCACCTGAACTTCCACCTCAACCGCATCGAAGGCGTCGAAGACGGCGCCTTCTGGCTGCCCGACGAGGTTGCCGAAGGCGTCGTGCGACCCGTGGCCTTCGTCGTCGCGCCGGCGCTTTCCGAACGCGAGGTGATTGCGGCGCTGCGGCTGCACCTGGAGCCGGCCTTCGTGCCGCGCCGTGTCGTCAAGGTGGCGGCGCTGCCGCGCGAGGCCACCGGCAAGCTCACCGTTGCGGCCCTGCGCCGCTTCGCGCTGCAGGCGCTGTCCGACGGCCGGGCGCCGCCAGCGCCCGACCTGGCCAGCGGCGGCGCCGAAGCCCCGACCGAAGCCGACTTCCACATTGCGCCCGACCACCCGGCCTTCGCCGGCCACTTCCCCGGCCGGCCGCTGTTGCCCGGCGTCGTGCTGCTGTCGCTGGTCCTGCAGGCGCTGGATGCGCAGCCGGCGCTGCGCGACCGGCTCGGCGCGGCGCCGAGCATCGACAACGCCAAGTTCCTCAAGCCGGTCGGGCCCGACACCTGGCTGCGGGTGGCGCTGCGCACCCAAGGTGCCGGCGTGGCCTTCGAGGTCCGTGCCGGCGAGGCCGCAGTGGTGCGCGGGCAGCTTTCGGCGGGCTCGGTGTGAGTGCGGCCTTTCGGCCACCGGAGCCGGCGCCAACCGCACCGGCGGCGGCCGATTGGGCCGCCGCCGGTGAGCGCAGCAACATGTTCGCGCTGCGCGCGATGGCCTGGATCGCGGTCACGCTCGGGCGACCCGTGGCGCGGCTGCTGCTGCATCCGATCACGCTGTACTACCTGTGCTTCGCGCCCGCGCCGCGGCGCCACTCGGCGCGCTTCCTCGGCCGCGCGCTGGGCCGGCCGGCGACCTGGCGCGACGTCTATCGCCACATCCACGGCTTCGCCTCGACCGTGCTCGACCGCGTCTATTTCGTCTGCGGCCGCATGGACCTCTTCGATATCCGCATCGACGGCGCCGAACTCGTGGACGCGTCGCTCGCCGAAGGCCGTGGCGTGTTCCTGCTCGGCGCCCACATCGGCAGCTTCGAGGCCCTGCACGCGATCGGCGACAGCCGGCCGGGGTTGCGGGTGGCGATGGTCATGTACCCCGACAACGCGCGCAAGATCCACCGCGTGCTGCAGGCGCTGGCGCCGGGGTTCGAGCTCGGCATCATCGCCATCGGCCGCAGCGGCTCGACGCTGGCGATCCGCGACTGGCTGGACGCCGGCGGCCTGGTCGGCCTGCTCGGCGACCGCTTCCTCGCCGGCGACGCCCGCCAGGGCGGCAGCGTCACGCTGCCCTTTCTCGGCCAGCCGGCGTGCTTCACCGACGGCCCGCTGCGCCTGGCGCTGCTGCTGCGCCGGCGCGTGATCTTCATGGTCGGGCTGTACCGCGGCGGGCGCTGCTACGAGGTGCGATTCATGCCCCTGGCCGATTTCCGGGAACCGATCACCGACCCCGCCGAGCGCGAACGCCGCGTGCTGGAAGCCCTGCAGGCCTATGTGGCGCAACTCGAGGCGCTGGCGCGCGAGGCGCCGTTCAACTGGTTCAACTTCTTCGATTTCTGGTGCGAGGACGCGCCACGCCATGCGTGACAGACATCGGGCCCGGTTCCGGCACGCGCGCTCGGCGGCATTGCTGGCCACGGTGCTGCTGGCTCTGCCGGCGTGGGCCGCCTTCGACCTCGACGCGCTGACCCACCTGCTGGCCCAGCGCAAGAGCGCGCAGGCGCGGTTCACCGAAGAGCGCTTCGTCAGCGGCATCGACGGCCCGCTGCGCGCCAGCGGCACGCTCAGCTTCACCGCGCCCGACCATTTCGTGCGCCGGACGCTGGAGCCGCTGGCCGAATCGATGAGCGTCGACGGCAACACCGTCACCCTCAAGCGCGGCGGGCGCGTCCGCCAGATGGCATTGGACGCGGTGCCCGAGCTGACCGCGCTGATCGACGCCGTGCGCGCCACGCTCGGCGGCGACGAGGCCAGGCTGCGCAAGCATTTCACCGCCCGCGTCGAGGGCGGCCCGGCGCTGTGGACGCTGACGCTGACGCCGTTGCATGCGCAGCTCGGCCAGCAGGTGCTCGAGCTGAAGCTCGCCGGCCAGGGCAGCGACCTGCGCAGCATCGAGCTGTGGCTGGCCGGCGGCGACCATTCGCTGATGATCGTCACGCCCATCCGGGCCGCCGGCGAAGCGTCGGCTTCGGCGTCGTCGCCGCGATGAGCCGGTCCGGGATCGACGTCGACGAGGCGCTGCCGCCCGAGTTGCCGCTCCGGCGGCGCGCCGCGGTGCTGCTGCTGTGGCTGGCGCTGGCGCTGGCCGCCGGGTGGCAGATCGCGCACACGCGCTTCACCGCCGACCTGTCGGCCTTCCTGCCCGCCAGCCCCGACCCGCGGCAGCGGGTGCTGATCGAGCAGCTGCAAAGCGGTGCGCCGGCGCGCACGCTGCTGATCGGCATCGACGGCGGCGATGCGCATGCCCGTGCCGAAGCGTCGCGCGCGCTGGCCGCCGCGCTGCGTGCCAGCGGCCTGTTCGAGCAGGTGCAGAACGGCCAGAGCGACGGCTTCGCAGGCATCGGCACCTGGCTGTTCGACCACCGCTACCAGCTCAGCCCGGCGGTCGATGCCGCGCACTTCACGCCCGCCGGCCTGCGCACGGCGATCACCGAGACGCTGTCGCTGCTCGGCACGCCGGCCGGCAACGCGATCAAGCCGCTGCTCGACCGCGACCCGACCGGCGAGACGCAGCGCATCGCGGAGAGCCTGATCCCGGCCAGCGCGCCGCGCACCGAGGACGGCGTCTGGGCCTCGCGCCGGGCGCCGCGCGCCCTGCTGGTGGCCGGGGTGCGCGCGGCGGGCGCCGACCTCGACGCCCAGGCGGTCGCGATCGCCAAGGTGCGCGGGTCCTTTGCCCGCGTCGCGACCCCGGGCCTGGCGCTCCAAGTGAGTGGCGCACCGGTCTTCGGGGTCGACAGCCGGGCGCAGATCGAGCGCGAGATCCGCTGGCTGGCGATCGCCGGCACGCTGCTGATGAGCACGCTGCTGCTGCTCGCCTTCGGCAGCCTGCCGGCGCTGGCGGTGGCGATGCTGCCGGTGGCCAGCGGCGTGCTCACCGGCATCGCGGCGGTGTCGCTGGGCTTCGGCTCCGTGCATGGCATCACGCTGGGCTTCGGTACCACGCTGATCGGCGAGGCAGTCGACTACGCGATCTACTACCTGATCCAGGCCCAGGCGCTCGCCGGCGGCTGGCGGCACTGGGTCGCCAGCGGCTGGCCGACCGTGCGGCTGGGGCTGCTGACCTCGGTCTGCGGCTTCGCGGCACTCGTGTTCTCGGGCTTTCCGGGGCTGGCGCAGCTGGGCGTGTTCTCGCTCGCCGGGCTGGTCGGCGCGGCGCTGGCCACCCGCTTCGTGCTGCCGGTGCTGATGCCGCGCGGCGCCAGGGCGCGGTCCGGCGCCGGGCTGCGGCCGCTGCTCGGCCGCGTGGCCACCTGGGGCGTGGCGCGCCTGCCGCGGCTGCGCTGGCCGCTGCTGGCTCTGGGCCTGGTCGCGGCGGTCGTGCTGCTGTCGCGCGGCGAACTCTGGCGCGCCCAGCTGAGCTCGCTGTCGCCGATCTCCAAGGCCGCGCTCGACCTCGACGCCAGCCTGCGCGCCGACCTGAGCGCCGGCGACGCGCGCACGCTGGTCATCGTCCAGGGGTCCGACCTGGAAGCGACCTTGCGCCGGGCCGAGGCCGCGGCGGCGCGCCTCGACCGGCTCGTCGATCGCGGCGCGATCGGCGGCTTCGACAGCGTCACCCGCTGGCTGCCGAGCCAGGCCATGCAGCGCGAACGCCAGGCCAGCCTGCCCAACGCCGACACGCTGCGCAAGGCACTGGCCGAGGCCACGCGCGAGCTGCCGATCAAGGCCGCGCGGCTGGCACCCTTCGTCGAGGCGGTCCAGCAGGCGCGTACACAGCCGCCGATCACGCTCGCCTCGCTGAAGGGCAGCGCGCTGGCGCCCCTCGTCGATGCGCTGCTGCTGCAGCGCCCTGACGGCAGCTGGGCCGCTCTGCTGCCGCTGCAACCGGTGGGCGACCACCTGGACACCGCCGCCGTGCAGGGCACGCTGCAGGGCCTGGCCGGCACCCAGACGCTGGAGATCGGCGCCGAGCTCACGCGCCTTTATGCACGCTACCTGGGCGAGGCACAGGCCCAGGCCCTGCTGGGCGCGCTCGGCGTCGTGTTGCTGATGGCGGTGACGCTGCGGTCGTGGCGGCGCTTGCTGGCGGTGTGCCAGCCGCTGCTGCTGGCGGTTCTGCTGACCATGGGCGCGTTGGCCGCCGCCGGCGTCACGCTGGGCATCCTGCACTTGGTCGGACTGCTGCTGGTGGTGGCGGTGGGCTCCAATTACGCCCTCTTCTTCGACATGCTGCAGCAACGCGGCGACGCGCGCACGGCGATCGACGCCGACACCCTGGCCTCGCTGCTGCTGGCCAATCTGACCACCGTACTTTCGTTCGGGCTGATCGCGATGTCGGCGATCCCGGCGCTGTCGGCGATCGGCCGCGTGGTCGCACCCGGCGCACTCCTGGCGCTGCTGCTCTCCGCGGCTTTCGCGCCGTCTTGGCGCGGCCAGGCCATGCAGGAGCGAGGCGCTGGGCTGTGAGAAGATCTTCCCGATGGTGCCGGGTGCCGTAGGCCGGCTCCAAACCGCATGGCGCCCGACTCTCCACCCCTGACCCAACCCGCCGCCGAACCCGGCCCCTGGCCCATGCCACCGTTCCTGCGTGCCAGCCTGGGCCTGCACGCGGCAGCCGCAACGGCGGCCATCGCTGCGCCGCAGACGGCCTTGTGGGCCGCCGGCGCGGTGCTGCTCAACCATGTCGGCCTGAGCGCCGCCGGCCTGTGGCCGCGCAGCGCCTGGCTCGGCCCCAACCTCACACGGTTGCCGGCGGCCGCGCGCGACGCGATCGCGATCACCATCGACGACGGCCCCGACCCCGAGGTCACGCCCGCCGTGCTCGACCAGCTGGCCGCGGCCGGCGCGCACGCCACCTTCTTTTGCATCGCCGAGCGTGCGCGGGCGCAGCCGGCGCTGCTGCGGCGGATCGTGGCCGCCGGCCACAGCGTGCAGAACCACAGCCTGCACCACCGCCACCATTTCTCGCTCCTCGGCCCGCGGGCGCTGGCGCGCGAGATCGGCGATGCCCAGGCGCTGCTGGCCGACCTGGGCGGCGTTCGCCCGCACTGCTTTCGCGCCCCGGCCGGGCTGCGCAATCCGCTGCTCGATCCGGTGCTGCACCGCCTGGGCCTGCACCTGGTGAGCTGGACCCGGCGCGGCTTCGACACCCGCGAGGGCCGCGCCGATCGCGTGCTCGAGCGCCTGGCCCGCGGCCTGGCGGCCGGCGACATCCTGCTGCTGCACGACGGCCATGCCCGCCGCAGCGCCAGCGGCCGGCCGGTCCTGCTCGAGGTGCTGCCACGCCTGCTCGAGCGCGGCCGCGCCGCCGGCCTGCGCCCTGTCACCCTGGCGGCCGCCGTGCCGCCGCGCCGGGCATGAAGCGCGACGAGCTGCCGCAGCCGCCGCTGCCGGTGCGCGATGCCGGCACCGACGCCGCCTGGCGGGCCCTGCGCCGCGCCGCCTGCGCCCCCTACCGCCGGGCCGGCCACTGGGCCCGGCACTGGGCGCGCGGCAAGCTCGGCCACGACCCGGTCTTTCGCGCCATGCTCGAACGCGGCGACCTGCCGGCTGGCGCGCGCGTGCTCGACATCGGCTGCGGCCAGGGCCTGATGGCCGCGCTGCTGCAGGCCAGCGCCGACATGGCCAGGCGCGGCGACTGGCCCGCTTCCTGGCCAGCAGCGCCATCGGCCACCGCCTACACGGGCATCGAGCTGATGCCGCTGGACGTGGCGCGCGGCCAGGCCGCGCTGCAGGGCCTGGCGCTGGCGCCGCGCCTGGTTTGCGCCGACATGCGCGACGCCGCGCTGCCGGACAGCGACCTCGTGCTCATGCTCGACGTGCTGCATTACGTGGAACATGCCGCGCAGGAAGCCCTGCTGCGCCGCGTGCGCGATGCGCTGGCTGCCTCGCCCGGCCCCGGCCGCCTGCTGCTGCGCGCGGGCGATGCCGCCGAGCAGGGCCGCTTCGCGATCAGCCAATGGGTCGATCGCATCGTCACCGGCGTGCGCGGCCACCGCATGCCGCCGACCTGGGGCCGACCGCTGGCGGCCTGGACGGCGCTGCTGCGGGGCCTCGGCTTTGCAGTGCAGGCGGTGCCGATGAGCCGGGGCACGCCGTTCGCCAACGTGCTGTTGGTGGCCGACCTGGCGCCGCCCCGCGGGCCGCGATGAAGCCGCTGGCGGTCACCGACTACACCGTCGTCACGGCGCTGGGCACCGGGCGGGCGGCGACGCTGGCGGCGCTGCGGGCCGGACGCAGCGGCCTGGCGCAGCGGGACTTCGAGACCGCCCGGGTCGGCACCTGGATCGGGGCGGTCGCCGAAGCCGACCAGGTCACGCTGGCCGGCCATCTCGCCGCATTCGACTGCCGCAACAACCGGCTGGCCGAACTCGGGCTGCGCGCCGACGGCTTCGAGGCCAGCGTGCGCGAGGCCGCAGCGCGCTGGGGTCCATCGCGGATCGGCGTGTTCCTGGGCACCAGCACCTCGGGCATCCTGCAGACCGAGATCGCCTACCGCCACCGCGACCCGGCCACCGGCGCGTTGCCGGCGTGGCTGGATTACGGCCACACCCACAACACCTACTCGGTGGCCCGCTACGTCCGCGCGGCGATCGGCCTGCGGGGGCCGGCCTACGTCGTCTCGACCGCCTGCTCGTCGAGCGCCAAGGTCTTCGCCGCCGCGGCGCGGATGATCGAGCTCGGCGTCGTCGATGCCGCGGTCGTCGGCGGCGTCGACAGCCTGTGCATGACGACGCTGTACGGCTTCAAGTCGCTCGAACTGGTGTCGAGCGACATCTGCCGGCCCTGGGATGCGCAGCGCACCGGGCTCTCGCTGGGCGAGGGCGCGGCCTTCGCGCTCCTCGAGCGCGACCCGCAGCGGGTCGCCGCCTGGCTGCTCGGCGCCGGCGAGAGCAGCGACGGCCACCACATGAGCAGCCCGCACCCCGAAGGCGCAGGCGCCGCGGCCGCGATGCGCGGGGCGCTGGAAGCCGCCGGCTTGCAGCCGTCGGACGTGGACTACCTCAACCTGCACGGCACCGGCACCCCGGGCAACGACGCCGCCGAGGACCTGGCCGTGTGCAGCGTGTTCGGCACCGCCCTGCCCTGCAGCAGCACCAAGGGCCACACCGGTCACACGCTGGGTGCCGCGGGCGGCGTCGAGGCGGCGATCGCGATGCTCGCGCTGCAGCACGGCTTCATGCCGGCGGGGCTCAACCTGCGCGAGATCGACCCCACGCTGCATCTGAACTACCTGCGCCAGCCGCGCGAACAGGCGCTGCGCGTGGTCGCCAGCAACTCGTTCGGCTTCGGCGGCAGCAACGCCTGCCTGGTCTTCGGGGCGGCGCCATGATCGAGGTCGCCGTCGTCGGCATCGGCGCCCTCGGCCCCGGCCTTGCCGACTGGGCCGGCGGCCAGGCGCTGTTGCGCGACCCCGCGGCATGGCAATCCGCGGCCACCGTGGTGCCGGCGCCGCAGCGCCTGCCGCCGACCGAGCGCCGCCGCGCCGGCACGCTGGTCAGGGCCTCGATCGTCGTTGCCGACGCCGCGCTGGCGATGGCCGGGCTGGACGCGGCATCGCTGGCCACCGTGTTCACCTCGTCCACTGCCGACACGCTCAACTGCCACCTGCTGTGCGAGGCCCTGGCCGCGCCCGTGCCGCTGGTCTCGCCGACGCGCTTCACCAACTCGGTCCACAACGCGCCGGCAGGCTACTGGCACATCGCCGCCGCGTCGCGCGCGCCATCGACCAGCCTGGCCGCCTTCGACGCCAGCTTCGGTGCCGGGCTGCTCGAGGCCGCGGTGCAATGCGCGGCGACCGGCGCGCCGGTGCTGCTGGTGGCGTGCGACCTGCCCTACCCCGAGCCGCTGCACGCCGTGCGCCCGGTGACCGACGTGTTCGCGATCGCCCTGGTGCTGGCGCCGACGGGGCGGGGCCGCGCGCTGGCGCTGGAGCTCGGCCCCGATGCGGCTGCGACGGCCTGCGAGGCGGCGGGCTTCGAGGCCTTGCGCCAGACGATCCCCGCCGCCCGCGCCTTGCCGCTGCTGCAGGCACTGGCCGGCGACGCGGCGGCCACGCTCTGCGTCGAAGGCGCGCCGGGCATGGCATTGCAGCTGCACCTGGGCGCACGATGAAACCGGCCACGCTGGACCACGCGGGCATCGCGGCGCGCATCCCGCACAGCGGCCGGATGTGCCTGCTCGACCGCCTGCTGTCGTGGGACACCGCGACCATCGTCTGCAGCGCGCGCTCGCACCGCGACCCCGACAACGCGCTGCTCGGCGCCGGCGGCCTGCCCGCCCCCTGCGCGATCGAATACGCCGCCCAGGCGATGGCGCTGCACGGCACGCTCAACGCCGCGCCGGGGACGCCGCCGACGCCGGGCTTCCTGGCCAGCGTGCGCGGCGTGCGGATGCGGGTAGCGCGGCTGGACCTGGCCGCCGGTGACCTGCAGGTCCGCGCCGAACGCATCGCAGGCGACGCCGGCCAGGCCCTGTACCGCTTCAGCCTCCACGACGCCGACGGCACGCTGCTCGTCGATGGCCGCGCCGCCGTCGTCCTCAACGCCACGCCATGACCCTCCCTCTGCAAGGCAAGCGCGCCCTCGTCACCGGCGCCAGCGGCGCGCTCGGCGCGGCGATCGCCCGCCGGCTGGCCATCGATGGCGCCACCGTGCTGCTGCACGGCCATACCCGGCCGGCGGCGATCCAGGCGCTGGCCGACGAGATCGGCGCTGCCGGCGGGCGCGCCGAGACCTGCCTGTTCGACCTCGGCAGCGACAGCGCCACCGCCGACGCGGTGGCCGCGATGCTCGCCGGCGGCCCGGTGCAGGTCATCGTCAACAACGCCGGCATCCACGACGACGCGGTCTTCCCGGGCATGAAGCCGGCGCAGTGGTACGGCGTCATCGACATCTCGCTGCACGGCTTCTTCCGCGTCACCCAGCCCCTGCTGCTGCCGATGCTGCGCACGCGCTGGGGCCGGATCCTGAACATCTCGTCGGTGGCCGCGCTTGCCGGCAACCGCGGTCAGGTGAACTACGCCGCTGCCAAGGGGGCGCTGAACAGCGCAACCAAGGCGCTGGCGCTGGAAGTCGCCAGCCGCGGCGTGACCGTCAACGCGATCGCGCCCGGGATCATCGATTCACCGATGGCCGCCGGCGCTTTCGACACCGAGGCCATCAAGCGCCTGGTGCCCTGCCAGCGCGCCGGCACGCCGGAGGAGGTGGCGGCGCTGGCGGGCTTTCTGGCCAGCCCGGCCGCGGGCTACATCACCGGGCAGGTGATCTCGGTCAACGGCGGGCTTTACTAGACCCCGCGACAGCCGGCCCGACCGGTCCCTGCCAAGGGGCATGGGCGCGACCTGCGCGAGGCGCAGGTACCATCGCCGCCGGCGGCGCGATGGCGTGCCGCCCGGCCCCCAACACCCACCGGGAGAGAGCATGAATCCGCATCCACGTCTCGTCACCTTGTCGACCTTGGCGGCCGGCCTTTGCCTGCTGGCCGGCTGCAGCATGATGCCCGGCGCCAAGTCCGACAGCAGTGCCAACGGCGGCAAGGCCGCGCCGGCCCCTGCCCCCGCTGCCGCGCCCGCCGAGTCCAAGATCGGGCCGGGGATGAACGCCCGCGGCGAGGTGGTCGACTCGAAGAAGGTCGAGGAGGGCTACGGCCAGAAGGTCAAGGGCCTGGACGACTGGGAGGGCGAGATCACCGGCAGGCCCGCGCCCGGCAGCAAGTTCACGCAACTGCAGATCGGCATGAGCGCGGCCAAGGTGATGAAGCTGCTCGGCCAGCCCGACGACCAGGGCTCGTACGTCACCGGCAAGGCCTTCATCCCGTTCTTCTTCGGCTCCGACCGCTACCGCTACGAGATGGTCTACAAGCACATGGGGCGCCTGATCTTCGCCGGCTCCAGCGGTTTCGACGGCACGGCGCACCTGATCTGGATCATCCACAGCGCGAACGAGACCGGCGACCGCTGATGCCGGCTCGCCGCCGGGCCCTGGGGGCCGCGGCGGCGGCCTGGATACCGAGACCCGCGGCGACGCCGGCCCTGCCGGCTTCGGCATCGACGCAACTCGCGATCACGCTGCAGCCCCCGGATTCGGCTTCGCGCGACCCGGCTGGGGCATGATGCGGTCCTTCCCCTGCCACTGGATGCGCGCAGCATGAGCACCGCCGCCGATGCCGACCGCGATCTCGATCACGACGTGGTGATCATGGGCGGGGGCCTGGCCGGCCTGACCCTGGCCCTGCAGCTGCGCCAGCGGCTGCCCGATCTCGACCTGCTGGTGCTCGAACGCCGCAGCCACCCGGTGCCCGAGGCCTGCCACAAGGTCGGCGAGTCGACGGTGGAGGTCGGCGCCCATTACTTCGAGTCCGTGCTCGGCCTCGAGCAGCACCTGATCGACAGGCAGCTCAAGAAGTTCGGCTTCCGCTTCTTCTTCAGCGACGGCCGGCGCGACATCGACGCCGTCACGGAGCTGGGCGCCAGCTGCCCGCTGCCGGTGACGAGCTGGCAGATCGACCGCGGCATCTTCGAGAACTTCCTCGGCCAGGAAGTGCGGCGGCGCGGCGTGCGCTTTGCGGACGCCACCCTGATCCGCGAGGTCGCGCTGGCCGCCGAGAAAGGCGAGCCGCATCTCGTGAGCTGGCAACGCCCCGGCGAGGACGTGCAGACCACCCGCGCGCGCTGGGTCATCGACGCCAGCGGCCGTGCCGGCCTGCTCAAGCGCCAGCTCGGCCTCGCGCGCGAGAACGCGCACCCGGCGCACGCGGCGTGGTTCCGCATCGGCGCGCGCATCGACATCGACGAATGGTCGCAGGACCCGGCCTGGCGCACGCGCTGCGCCACGCCCACGCGCTGGCTGTCGACCAACCACCTCGTCGGCGAGGGCTACTGGGTGTGGCTGATCCCGCTCGCCTCGGGTTCGCATTCGGTGGGCATCGTGGCCGACCCGCGTTTCCATCCGCTGGAGCAGATGAACAGCTTCGAGCGCGCGATGCGCTGGCTTTCGCAGCACCAGCCGCGCCTGTTCGACGACCTCGACGGCCAGCGCGACAAGCTGCAGGACTTCGCCTTCTTCCGCCGCTTCTCCTACGACTGCGAGCAGGTCTTCTCTTCCCAGCGCTGGGCGCTGGCCGGCGAGGCCGGGCGCTTCCTCGACCCCTTCTACTCGCCGGGCAGCGACTTCATCGGCATCGGCAACACCTACATCACCGAGCTGGTGGTGCGCGACCGCGCCGGCCTGCCGCTGGCCGCGCACACGGCGATCTACGACCAGGTCTTCCGCTCGTTCTACGACAGCACGCTCACGCTCTACCTCGACCAGTACGCGCTGTTCGGCGACCCAGAGGTGCTGCCGGTGAAGGTGTTGTGGGACTACACCTACTACTGGAGCGTGCTGGCGCCGATGTTCTTCCAGCAGCGCCTGACCGACCTCGCCTCGCTATCGCACCTGCGCGCCGAGCTCGCCGCCTGCCAGCGGCTGAACCTGGCGATGCAGGGCTTCCTGCGCGCCTGGGGCGAGGTCAGCGAGAAGCGCAACCCGGCGGTGATGCTCGACCAGGCGGCCATCCCCTGGTTCGTCGAACTGAACCGCAGCCTGAAGGACCAGCTCGACGATGCCGAATTCCGCCAGCGCATCCGGCAAGCCGCGGTGCGCCTGCAGGTGCTGGCACTCGAGATCGCCGAGCGGGCCGGCGGCGACCATCCGGCGCTGGACCGGGGCGCCCTGCTGTCGGTGGTGGCCGACCTCGGCACTCCAACAAGGCCCGCCGAGCCGATGCTGTTCGCAGTGCCGACACAGAGCGCCGTGCCGCAGGTGGCCTGAAGCCGCGGGCCGCGTCAGGCCTGGAACGGCGGCAAGCCGCGCCAGCGCCGCCACAGCAGCAAGGGCAGGCGCAGCACGAACTCGACCATCAGCCGCGCGTGCATCCAACTCAGCAGCGCGTTGTCGCGGCCGTAGCGGAAATGCGAGACGCCGCCCTCTTCGGCCGTCAGGTACCTCACCGGCGCGTCGAGGTTGATCGGCTTGACCCCGCGCCAGGCCAGGCGCACGACGGCCTCGGTGTCGAAATCGAAGCGCCGCATCCAGCGCTGCCCCTGCATCACCGCGATCAGTGCGGCCACCGGATAGACACGAAAGCCATACAGCGAATCGGCCACACCGGCGCCCAGGGTCTCGAGGTTGGTCCACCAGTTCGACACCCGCCTGCCGCGCACGCGCAGCAGCGGCGCGCTGGCGTCGAACACCGGGCGGCCGAGGATCATCGCGTCCGGCCGCGCCTGCGAGGCGCGCATGAAGGAGGCGATCAGCGCTGCCGGATGCTGGCCGTCGGCGTCCATCGTCAACGCATGGCTGAAGCCGGCGGCCGCCGCCTGCTGCAGGCCGTGCAGCACCGCCGCGCCCTTGCCGCAGTTCACCGGCAGCACCCACACGCGCAGGCCGGGGTCAGTGGCCGCCAGTTGCTGCAGGCGCTGCGCCGTGCCGTCGGTGCTGCCATCGACGACGACCCAGACCGGGGCCCATTGCGCGCGCGCGGCGGCCACGGTCGCATAGACCTGGGCCCCGGTGTCGTAGCTGGGGATCAGGACCAGGTGCGTCGAAGACGGCGCGGGCCCGCCAGGCGCCGTCATGAGGGCTGGCGCGGCAGCTGCACGCCGGCGGCGAAGTAGGCCTCGATCTCGGCGCGCAGCGACTCGACGTCGGCACTCGGCGCGAAGCGCCGGCCCAGGCGCACCGCGAAGCGGATCGGCAGCGGCGGCAACCGCCACAGCGGCCAGCCCTTGCCGAGGTAAGGCGAGTCGGTGTCGATGAACACGGTCTGGATCGGCGCCTGCGCGCGCTTGGCGATCAAGGTGAAGCTGGCGTGGAAATCGTTGACCGGGTGGCGTGTGGTGCGCGTCCCCTCGGGGAAGAGCACGAGCTGGCCGCCTTCGCGCAGGTCGCCCACGGCGCAGCGGATCATGCCGTGGGCGGAATCATTGCGGATGTAGCGCGCCAGCCTGGCGCCCGGCCCGAGCAGCGGGTTGTGGATCAGGCTGGCCTTCATGATGCAGGCGCTGCGCGGCAGCCGCGCGACCAGCATCAGCGCGTCGAGCATGCTCGGGTGATTGGCGACGACGATCAGGCCGGGTTCGTCGCGCAGCACGTCGAGCGCGTCGGCGTCGAGACGGAGCATGCCGGTGGCCGCGGCGACGCGCCAGAACATGCCGTAACCGCGGGCGATCATCGCGCGGCCGATGCGCCGGCCGACCGCACGCGGCAGCAGCGGGTAGAGCAGCAGCGCGGCGAGGTTCCAGACGGCCGACATCAGGCCGAGCAGCAGCAGGTGCAGTTGCAGCGCCACCCAGGCCAGCGGCCACAGCATGCGCGCGGCCACGCCGGCGCGCGGCGGCGGCGCCGGTGGCGGCGGCTCAGCGGCCGTCGGCAACATGCTGGGTCGAGGCCTTGAAGACCCAGCTCGCAGCCAGGCCGAAGCTGAGGTTGTAGCGCTGGCGCACCAGCGGGCTGGGCTCGAAGACGGCGCCGGACAGGCTGTCGCTGCGCACGAACCATCCCAGCCACCAGTCGCCCAGGCGGCGCGATGCGCTGGCGCCCAGGTGCCAGCCGGCCGCGCCGCCGCCGGCGCGGTAGGCCGGGCGTTGGTCGGTGGCATAGGCCGGCGCGACATCGTAGAAGTAGGCGTGGTAGGCCCGGGTCGCGGCAAGAGGGCCGCCCTGCAGGCCCAGGTCCCAGCCACCGGCGCGCAGATCGAGATTGAGCACCGGGCTGAGCGTGGCACCGATGCCGCGCGGCCTGGCTTGCACCGTGAACACGGCCCGCAGCGGCACCCGCAGGTCGAACTTCCAGCCGGCGCCGCGCGCCAGCGTGAGGTTCAGGTTGGGGCCGAGCTCGAGCGTCGGCGCGAGGTCGGGCATGCCGGCGCGGGCGCGGTCGTCGTGGCTGCTGGTCGGTGCGGTGGCAGCCACGCTGACGTCGAAATCCACGTTCTCGGTGTCCAGCAGCACGGCGCGGGCGCCTTCGCGGTCGGCGCGAAAGATGCGGCCACGATAGACGGCGTAGGGCACCGGCAGCAGCCAGTCATGGCTTTCGTCGCTGCCGCGGTAATGCGGCAGGCGGACCGCCGCGAGACCCAGTCCGAACTCCCACAGGGGCTCGTCGGCGCGTGCGGGCGCGACTGCCGCGGCGAGCAACGCCACGGCCAGCGCCGCCTGTGCCCGGCGGCAGCTCATCGCGGCTGCGCCAGCACGTTCTCGCCCGGCACGGCGCCGACATCGCGGATGTTGTGGCGCCGGCTGCGCCAGGCCTGCCAGGAGACGCGCCAGCGCCGCGCCGCGGCCATGAAATACACGAACTTGAAGAACAGCAGCGAGGGCCGGATCGGCGACCCGCCGTAGATGTCGCCGGCGAGCACGGAGAGCACCGCTTCCTTGCTGCGCAGCACGTTGCGCGGATGCATGAACATCTCGCGCATGACCGGGCTGGTCATGCGGTAGATAAACCACGAGAACTCGCGCGGCCCGCGCTGCACATGGGCGGCGTAGCGCCGGCGCGCCGCCGCCGCGCGCTGCGGGCGGTCGAGGGTGGCGGCGACGAGTTCGGTCCCGGCGAAGGCGTTGGCCATCGCCAGATAGACGCCCGACGAGAACACCGGGTCGATGAAGGCGAAGGCGTCGCCGAGCATCATCCAGCGCTCGCCGCAGGGCCGGGTGGCGGAGTACGAGAAGTTGCCGGTGGCGTGGACCAGGTCGTCGACCAGTTCGGCGTCTTGCAGGCGCTCGGCCAGCGATGGCGCCATCGCGATGGTGTCGAGGAAGAAGTCCTTCAGCGGCTTGTCGCGCGACTTCAGGTAGTACGGCCAGCAGGTGGCACCGATGCTGGTCGTGCCGTCGGCCAGCGGAATGAACCAGAACCAGCCGTGCGCAAACCAGAAGATGCTGATGTTGCCCTCGAGCTTTTCGCCTTGCAGCCGCTGCGCGCCGCGGAAATGGCCGAAGATCGCCGCGCTGTTGTGGCGCGGGTGCCGGTGCTTGTCGGCGAACTGATGCGCCAGCAGGGTGTCGCGGCCCGAGGCATCGACGACGTAGCGGGCGCGCCAGCGCCGCGGCGCGCCGTCGTCCAGCGTGGCCTCGACGGTCACGCCGTCGACGTCGAAGTCGACCTTGCGCACCTGGCAGCCTTCGACCGTGCGCGCGCCGCGCGCGCCGGCATGGCGGAACAGGATCTCGTCGAGGTCCGAGCGCCGGACCTGCCAGGCCATCGGCATGGTCTTGTCCCAGGCGTCGCCGAACTCCAGGAACGAGCGGTGGCTGTGCTGCGGCGAGATGAACTCCACGCCCCACTTGGGCATGCCGATGCGCTCCACCGCCGCGCGAACGCCCAGGCGCTCGAACAGTTCGACGTTGGCCGGCAGCAGCGATTCGCCGATGTGGAAGCGCGGGTGATGCGCCTTCTCGAGCAGGACCACGTCGCGCCCCTGCTGCGCCAGCAAGGCGGCCATCGTGCTGCCGCCGGGCCCGCCGCCGATGACGAGCACGTCGCAGCCATCGGTGACCGCGGCTTCGGGGGCTTGCTGGAGGGGGTTGGCCTGGATCGTCACTGCCTGACGCCGTGGGTGAATGGAGTGGAGCGCGTGAGCCGATGGGCAAGGGACACCGCGGCCGAAGCGACAGCGCCATGGTGATCGCCGAAGACGGCGGATTATCCCAAAAGCCGATGCTGCGGCCGCCCGGTGGCGCCCCCGACAGCCACCAGCTCGTTGCGCGGCGATGTTAATCTGCGTCGCCATTGCAGCCTCCAGCGACCCCGCCGCGACGTGTCTTCCACCCCGTTTTCGCCTGCCTCGGCGACCCTGTCCGGCAGCGCCCCTTCGCAGCCCAGCTGGGCCGCCGAGATCGGCTGGCGCATGCGCCGCCACCTCGTGCTCAAGACGCTGGGCATCACGGCCTTCATGTGGCTCTTCTTCCTGGCCTACTTCTACCTGCTGCGCCACCCGGCGCGGCCGGTCATCGTGATGCCGCTGACGGCGCTGGACCGCGCCATTCCCTTCCAGCCCGGCTTGCTGGCGGCCTATGTCTCGCTGTGGATCTATGTCGGCATCCCGCCGGGGCTGATGCTCAGCCTGCGCGAGGCGCTGACCTACGGCGCCTGGATGGGCAGCCTGTGCCTGGTCGGGCTGGCCTGCTTCTACTTCGTGCCCACCGAGGTGCCGCACCTGGCGGTGGCCACCGACCTCGCCCAGCATGCCGGCTTCGCGCTGCTGCAGGGCGTCGACGCGGGGGGCAACGCCTGCCCATCGCTGCACGTGGCCTGCGCCACCTTCAGCGCGGCCTGGGTGCACCAGATGCTGCGCGCCACCGGCGCGCGACGGGTGTTCTTCGTGGTCAACGCCGCGTGGCTGGCGCTGATCGTCTATTCGACCCTGGCCATCAAGCAGCATGTCGCGATCGACGCGCTGGCCGGCGCGGCGCTGGCAGCGGTCTTCGCCTGGCCTTCGCTGCGCTGGCATCCGCCGCAGGTCCGTGGACCGGCGCTTCACGCCGGGTGCGACCGATAGAATCCGCGCTCCCGTAGTTGCGGCGAGCGCATGGCCACCGACCCGAATCCGATCCACGCCCCCAAGCCGAGCAACTTCCTGCGCGGCATCATCGAACGCGACCTCGAGGCCGGCGCCTGGACTGGCCGCCGCTTCGGCGGCAGCCCGGGCGACGCCGCGCACCACCAGGCCGGGCCGGTCGACCCGGCGAAGATCCGGACCCGCTTTCCGCCCGAGCCGAACGGCTACCTGCATGTCGGGCACGCGAAGAGCATCTGCCTGAACTTCGGCCTGGCGCGCGACTACGGCGGCGTGTGCCACCTGCGCTTCGACGACACCAACCCCGAGAAGGAAGAGCAGGAGTACGTCGACGCGATCATCGAGGCGGTGCACTGGCTTGGTTTCGACTGGGTCACCGAGCTCGACGGCGTCCGCACGAGCCACCTCTACTACGCCAGCCAATATTTCGATTTCATGTACCGCGCCGCCGAGGCGCTGGTGCAGGCCGGGCTGGCCTATGTCGACGAGCAGACTCCCGACGAGATGCGCGCCCACCGCGGCGACTTCAACACGCCGGGCCGCGACAGCCCGTTCCGCAGCCGCACGCCGGAGCAGAACCTGGCCCGCCTGCGCGAGATGCGCGACGGCAGGCTGGCCGACGGCGCCGCCGTGCTGCGGGCGAAGATCGACATGGCGAGCCCGAACATCAACCTGCGCGACCCCGCGCTGTACCGCATCAAGCGCGCCACCCACCACGCCACCGGCGACCGCTGGTGCATCTATCCCATGTACACCTACGCGCATCCGATCGAGGACGCGCTGGAGAACATCACCCACAGCATCTGCACGCTCGAGTTCGAGGACCAGCGCCCCTTCTACGACTGGCTGCTGGCGAACCTGGCCGACCTCGGGCTGCTCGCGCGGCCGCTGCCCAGGCAATACGAATTCGGGCGCCTGAACCTGAGCTACGTCGTCACCAGCAAGCGCAAGCTGCGCGAACTGGTGACCGAGGGCATCGTCGACGGCTGGGACGACCCGCGCATGCCGACGATCTTCGGCATGCGCCGCCGCGGCTACACGCCGGCGAGCATCCGCGCGATGGCCGACGGCAGCGGTGCCAGCAAGACCAACATCTGGCTCGACTACAGCGTGCTCGACGGCTGCCTGCGCGCCGACCTCGAAGGCCAGGCCCCGCGCGCGATGGCGGTGCTGGACCCGGTCAGGCTCGTGCTCACGAACTGGGCCGAGGTCTTCGGCAGCGCCGACCACGTCGAGCCCTGCCACGCACCGGCACACCCGCAGCGCCCCGAACTCGGCCGGCGCGAGTTCGGCCTCGCGCGCGAGGTGTGGATCGAGCGCGACGACTTCGCCGAGGTGCCGCCCAAGGGCTTTTTCCGCCTGTTCCCCGGCAACAAGGTGCGCCTGAAATACGGCCTGGTCGTCGAATGCACCGGCTGCGAGAAGGACGGCGAAGGGACCGTCACCAAGGTGCTCGCGCGGGTGGTGCCCGACACCCGCAGCGGCACGCCCGGCGCGGACGCGGTCAAGGTCAAGGGCACGATCACCTGGGTCGGCGTGCACGACGCGCTGCCGGCCACCGTCAATCTCTACGACCGCCTGTTCACCGAGCCGCAGCCCGACGCCGGCGGGCGCGATTTCCGCAGCGTGCTCAACCCGCGAAGCAAGCAGGTGGTGGCAGGCTGGATCGAGCCGTCGCTGGCCCTCGTCGGGCGCGAGCAGCGATTTCAGTTCGAACGCCACGGCTACTTCGTGGCCGACCGCATCGAGCACGGGCCCGCGCGGCCGGTCTTCAATCGCATCACGACGCTCAAGGACAGCTGGGCGGCGTAGAGTGAGCCTGTCGTCGATTCGGCCGAGGATTGCGCCATGCTCCGCAGCAAGCCCGCATCTGTCCTGTTCACGGTGGCCGTCGCGCTCGCGTCGGCGGCCCTGCCGGCGCACGCGGCCGGCAGCGTCGAGGTGAGCTACGTCAAGCCGGAACAGTTCAGCGACGCCGGCCGCACGCCGATGGCGCGCGAGGCGACGATGAAGTCGCTGACCGCGTTCCTGCAGACCCTGGGCCGCAAGCTGCCCGACGGCCAGACCTTGCGCGTGCAGTTCACCGACATCAACCTCGCCGGCGAGCTGCAGCCCTGGCGCACGGACGAGGTGCGCGTGCTGCGCGGCCGCGCCGACTGGCCACGGATCTCTCTGCGCTACACCCTGCTGGCCAGCGACAAGGTGATCGCCAGCGGCGACGCCGATCTCAGCGACATGAACTACCTCGCCAGCCCGCCCCTGGACGAGCCGCGCCTGGGTGACCTGCCGTTCGAGAAGCGCATGCTGCAGAAGTGGTTCGACACCACCGTCATCGCGCGCTGACCCGCCGCGATCCCCCCTCACCCCTGCCTGTCGGAGACCCCTGCCTTGATGCTTCCCTCCCTGCGCCTCGGCGCCTGCCTGCTTGCCCTTGCGACCCTCCACGGTGCCGCGCTGGCCGCTCCCGATCCGCTGGCCCGCGCCGCGGCCGAGAAGGGCGCGGTGGTCACTGCCAGCGGCCTCGTCTACCGCTCGCTGCGCGAAGGCAAGGGGGCGAGCCCCGCGGCCACCGACACCGTGCGCGTCAACTACCGTGGCACTTTCCCCGACGGCCGCGAGTTCGACAGTTCCTACGCGCGCCACGAGCCGGCGAGCTTTCCGCTCGACCGCGTCATCAAGTGCTGGACCGAAGGGCTGCAGCGGATGAAGGTCGGCGGCAAGGCGCGCCTGACCTGCCCCGCGGCGATCGCCTACGGTGAGCGTGGCGCCGGCGGCGGCGAGATCCCGCCGAACGCGGTCCTGCAATTCGAGGTCGAGCTGCTCGGCATCGCCGGCAAGTAGATCCGCCGGCCGGGGCCGGCGGCGCAACCCGGCCGCGGGCGGTCAGAGGAACGGCGCCAGCGTCTCGGCGGCCAGCCGCGGCGGCGGCGCTCCGGCGGCGATGAAGCGCAACTCGACGCTCGTTCGCTGCTGGCGCATCGACGGCGTGACATGGGTGCGGTGCAGCAGCGAGCCGTCGAACAACAGCGCGTCGCCGGCGGTCAGCGCCGGACGATGAAAGTCAGCCGCCGCGAAGCGTCTGCGCACGGCCTCGTCGCTCAGCTCCGCCGGCGCCAGCAGCCGTCGCGGTGAGGGCGCGACCCATTCGAGGCCCGGTGCGTCGAGGCCGCAGTCGGTGAGCGCGATCCAGCAGGTCCACATCGGCAGCGGTGTTCCGCCCGGCCGGGCGAGGAAGTCGTGGTGCAGCGCGCCGTCCTGGTGCCAGGCATGCGGCGGCGTCGCGCGCCGCACCCAGCATTGGCTGGCCACCCGCTGCGGCGCGGCGCCGAGGCGTTCCTCGATCGGCCGCCGCAGCACGCGCAGGGCCAGCCGAAGATCGGGCCAGTCCGGAAAGGCCGCGAGCCGCTGCGCCGCGGCGGTCTGCGCGGCCAGCGCGGTCCGCCAGCGCGTCGCCAGCGCCACGTCGAGGAGCCCGCGCAGCAGCAACATGGCCTGCGATCAGGCGGCCGAACGCCCGGGCGCAACCCACGATGGCCGCGCGGGCCCAGCGGCCATCGCGCCCGATCTCACGCCGGCCGGCATCGCGTCGTCACCGCCGGCGCAGGCGCTGCACCAGGCGCAGCGCCGTCAGCGCCAGCGCGCCGGCGGCGACACCGAGCAAGGCTCCGGCAGCGGCTGTCGGCAGGCCGTGCAGGGCGTCCTCCAGCGGCGCCAGGCCCTGCGCGATGCGCTCGTGCAGCCCGGGCAGGCCATGCAGCAGGATGCCGCCGCCGACGAAGAACATCGCCGCCGTGCCGACCCAGGTCAGCAGCTTCATCAGCACCGGCGCCGCCTGCAGCAGCACCAGGCCGACGCGGCGCGGCGCGCGGCGCGCCCGCTGCGTCAGCCACAGACCGAGGTCGTCGATCTTGACGATGCCGGCGACGAAGCCGTAGACGCCGATCGTCATCAGCAGCGCCACGCCGACCAGCACCAGCACCTGGGTCGGCAGCGGCGCGCCGGCCACGCTGCCCAGCGTGATGACGATGATCTCGCCCGAGAGCACGAGGTCGGTCCGGATCGCGCCCTTGACCCGGCCACGCTCGAGCGCCGCCAGGTCGGCCAGAAGTCGCGCCGCGTCCGGGAGCGCGCCGGCGCCGGCGGCCGTGGCAGCCGCGACTGCCGCACCGCCCGCTTCCTCTTCTTCCCCGGCGGCCTCGGGCAGCCAGTGGTGCGCGATCTTCTCGACTCCCTCCAGGCACAGGTAGACGCCGCCGGCCATCAGCAGCGGCGCCACCAGGGCCGGCGCCAGCGCGCTGAGCGCCAGAGCCGCCGGCACCAGGATCGCCTTGTTGAGCAGCGAGCCGCGCGCCACCGCCCAGACCACCGGCCACTCGCGTTCGGCAGCCAGGCCGCCGAGTTGCTGGGCGTTGAGCGCGAGGTCGTCGCCGAGCACGCCCACGGTCTTGCCCGCAGCGGTCTTGGTCATCAGCGCCACGTCGTCGAGGACGGTGGCGATGTCGTCGAGCAGGAGGAGCAGACTGCCGAGGGCCATGCGTCCATTCTGGACCATGCTCCGGCGGGGATGCGAAGATGCGGCCCGCGATGCGCGATGCCTTCCTGCTCGACCCCGACACGGTCTTCCTCAACCACGGCTCGTTCGGCGCCTGTCCGGCCGAGGTGTTCGCCGCCTACCAGGGCTGGCAGCGCGAGCTGGAGCGCAACCCGGTCGAATTCCTCGGCCGCCGCTCGGCGGGGCTGCTGCTGCATGCGCGCGAGCGGCTGGCAGCCCATCTGGGCGCGAGCGCGCAGGACCTGGTCTTCGTGCCCAACGCGACCACCGGCGTCAACATCGTGGCCCGCTCGCTGGCCCTGCAGCCGGGCGACGAGGTGCTCGCCACCGACCATGAATACGGTGCCTGCGACGCGACCTGGCGCTTCGTCTGCGCGCGGGCCGGCGCCAGCTACCGGCACGTCGAGATACCGCTGCCCTTCGACGCCGACGGTTTCGGCGAACGGCTGCTGGCTGCGGCCACGCCACGCACCCGGCTGATCTTCGCCAGCCACATCAGCTCGACCACCGCGCTGACGTTCCCGGTCGCGAGGCTCTGCGCCGCGGCGCGCGAACGCGGCATCGCGTCCCTCATCGACGGCGCCCATGCGCCGGGGCAGATCGCACTCGATCTGGAGGCGATGGGCGCCGACTACTACACCGGCAACTGCCACAAGTGGCTGTGCGCGCCCAAGGGGGCGGGCTTCCTGCATGTGCGGCCCGAGCGCCAGGCCGCGCTCGATGCGACCGTGGTGAGCTGGGGCTACCTGGCCGCCGAGTCCGGCGCCGGCGGCCACAGCGGCTTCGACGCCTACACCGGCAGCACGCTGCTCGAGCGCCGGCTGCAATGGCAGGGCACGCGCGACATCGCGGCCTTCCTGGCGGTGCCCGCGGCGATCGATTTCCAGCAGCGCCACGACTGGCCCGCGTGGCGCGAACGCTGCCATGCGCTGGCCTGCGGCACGCTGCATCGCGTGCTGGCGCGCAACGGCCTGCGGCCGGCTTCGGCGGATGACGCATTCGGGCAGATGGTCGCCATTCCGGTGCGCGGCGCAGACCCGGAAGGCCTGCGCCGCTGGCTGTACGAGCGCCACCGCATCGAGGTGCCGGTGACGCAGCATGGCGACGCCGCCTTCGTGCGCGTCTCGGTGCAGGCCTACAACACCGAGGCCGATCTGGCCGCGCTCGAAGACGCGCTGGCCGAAGCCGGCGTCTAGGCGGACCCGCCGGTTTCGCACGCCGGCGGCGCAGCCGCGTCAGACCCGTGAGCGACCGGCAGGCCGGGAGGCCGGCGCCTGACGACGCCGGCCCCGATCATCGACCCCGGCTTACTTCTTCGCTGCCGAAGCCGCAGCCTCGGCCTTCTTCTTGGCAGTCTTGGCCTCGGCTTTTGCCTTGGCCTCGGCCTTTGCCTTGGCCTTGGTCTCGGCCTTTGCCTTCGTCTCCGCCTCGGCCTTGGTCGCCGCCTCGGCCTTGGCCTTGGCCTTGGCCTTGGTCTCGGCCTTGGTCTCGGCCTTGCTGGCGGCCTTGGCCGGCGCCTCGGCGCCTGCCGTCGTCGTCGCCTTCTTGGCCGCGGCCGCGGCGGGCGCCGGTGCGATGCCCTTGAACGACGTGCCGTTGACCGTCAAACCGGCTTCCGAGAGCTTGGCCGCCGTCTTCTCGCCGACCCCGCTGACCCGGTTGACGAAGTCCGTCCAGTCCTTGAACGGCGCCTTCGCGCGCTCGGTCGTGATGCGGGTGGCGATCGCCGGGCCGATGCCCTTGACGCCGTCGAGCTCGGCCTGCGTGGCCTTGTTGACATCGACGGCGGCGAAGACCGACATCGCAAGAAAGGCGAGCAAAGCCGCCAGCAATCGTTTGAACAATTTTCGCTCCTGTGTGTGATTCGCAGGCGCACCGGACCCCCGCTGCACCGTCCGGCCACGACCTCTCTCCGGCAGGCCTTCAACGCCGCCGTGGCAGCGCCCGTTGACCGATGCGGGGGCCGCACCTCCCGCACGAACCGGCACGCCTTCAGGCCCGCGGCTTGCGCCGGCGCGGCGGGGCTTCGCCGGCGCCGGCCGCGCGCGGCGGCAGCCCGGTGTGTTGCGTCAGCACATGACCGCGGCGCACCGCCGCAGGCGCGGCGCTGCTGCCGGGCGGGGTCGAGTTCTTGCGCCGCGCGCTGGTGTAGCCGCCGTCGGTGGCCGGCTGGAAGCTCGGGATCAGATGGTGCTTGCCGCTGCCGACGAGGTCGGCGCGGCCCATCCTCTTGAGCGCCTCGCGCAGCAGCGGCCAGTTGTTGGGGTCGTGCCAGCGCAGGAAGGCCTTGTGCAGCCGGCGCCGCTTCTCGCCGCGAACGATGTCCACCTTCTCGGCGCGCGCAGGGTCGCGGCTGATGCCCTTGAGCGGGTTGAGATCGGTGTGGTACATCGCGGTGGCGGTGGCCATCGGGCTCGGGTAGAAGGTCTGCACCTGGTCGGCCTTGAAGCCGTTGCGCTTGAGCCAGATCGCCAGGTTCATCATGTCCTCGTCGCTGGTGCCCGGATGGGCGGCGATGAAGTAGGGGATCAGGTACTGCTTCTTGCCGGCCTCGGCCGAGTACTTCTCGAACATCTGCCTGAAGCGGTCGTAGCTGCCTATGCCGGGCTTCATCATCTTCGACAGCGGCCCGCCTTCGGTGTGCTCGGGCGCGATCTTCAGGTAGCCGCCGACATGGTGGGTGACGAGTTCCTTCACGTACTCGGGCGACTGCACCGCGAGGTCGTAGCGCAGGCCCGAGCCGATCAGGATCTTCTTGACCCCGCGCAGCGAGCGCGCGCGGCGGTAGAGCCTGACCAGCGGCCCGTGGTCGGTGTTCAGGTTGGGGCAGATGCCGGGATAGACGCAGCTCGGCTTGCGGCAGGCGGCCTCGACGGCCACGCTCTTGCAGCCGATGCGCCACATGTTGGCGGTCGGCCCGCCGAGGTCGCTGATGACGCCGGTGAAGCCCTTGACCTTGTCGCGGATCTCCTCGATCTCGCGGATGATCGAGTCCTCGCTGCGGCTCTGGATGATGCGGCCCTCGTGCTCGGTGATCGAGCAGAAGGTGCAGCCGCCGAAGCAGCCGCGCATGATGTTGACGCTGAAGCGGATCATCTCCCAGGCCGGGATCTTGGTCGGGCCGTCGTGGCCGCCCTTCTCGTCGGCGTACGCCGGGTGCGGGCTGCGCGCATAGGGCAGGCCGAAGACATGGTCCATCTCGGCCGTCGTCAACGGAATCGGCGGCGGCGTGATCCACAGGTCGCGGTCGCCGTGGCGCTGCACCAGGGCGCGCGCGTTGCCGGGGTTGGTCTCCAGGTGCAGCACGCGGTTGGCGTGGGCGTAGAGAACGGCGTCGCTCCTGACCTGCTCGTAGCTGGGCATGCGGATCACCGTCTTCTCGCGCGGCGGCAGCCTGACCGCGCCGGCCTTGCGGCTCGCGGGCATCGCGATCGTCGCCGCCGGCGTTGCGGGCGCGCCCGCGTCCTGCGCGCAGGCCTGGCCCTGCGACGCGGCGGCCTCGCTCGTCGTCAGGTACGGGTGGATGTGCTCGTCGATCCGCCCGGGCCGATCGACCTCGGTGGAATCGATCTCCGACCACCCTTGCATCGCCGGGCCCGGCGCGCTCTTGACCATGAAGGCCGTGCCGCGCACGTCGGTGATGGCCTCCACCGGCTGGCGCGCCGCCAGACGGTGGGCGATCTCGACGATCGCGCGCTCGGCATTGCCGTAGACCAGCAGGTCGGCCTTGCTGTCCACCAGGACCGAGCGCCGCACCTTGTCCTGCCAGTAGTCGTAATGCGCGATGCGGCGCAGGCTGGCCTCGATGCCGCCGATGATCACCGGCACCTCGGGGAAGGCCTCCTTGCAGCGCTGGGTGTAGACCAGGGTGGCGCGGTCGGGCCGCCTGCCGCCTGCGCCGCCGGGCGTGTAGGCGTCGTCGCTGCGGATCTTGCGGTCGGCGGTGTAGCGGTTGATCATCGAATCCATGTTTCCGGCCGCGACGCCGAAGAACAGGTTCGGCCTGCCCAGCGCGCCGAAGGGCTCGGCGCTGTGCCAGTCGGGCTGGGCGATGATGCCGACGCGGAAGCCCTGCGCCTCGAGCACGCGGCCGATCACCGCCATGCCGAAGCTCGGGTGATCGACATAGGCATCGCCGGTGACGATGACGATGTCGCAGCTGTCCCAGCCGAGCTGCTCCATCTCGGCGCGGCTCATCGGCAGGAACGGCGCGGTGCCGAAGCGCTTGGCCCAATGCGGGCGGTAGCCGGTGATCGGCTTCGGCATGGCGGGCGCTGCCGGCGGGCGCGCCGGCGCGAGAAGGTCGGTCGACAAGGCTTCGGGTGATGGGTGGCCGGCGGCGCCGGCGAAGCCCCGATTGTCGGCGTCGCGCGCCACCGACGTCATCGCAAGGACAAGGCGGAGGTCGACCGGCGCCGGAACGGCTGCCGCGCGACGGCAGCGACAGCGCCCGAACAGGCGTGGGGCGGCTACTCGCGCGGCGGCAGCCAGCGCCGCAGCTGCGAGGCGTTGGCGGCGCCGCGCGAGCGGGCGCGGCTGAGCTCCCGGCGCGCCAGGCTGCGCAGATGCACCTCGTCGGGGCCGTCGAGGACACGCAGCGCCCGGCCCCAGCTCCACAGCCGCGCCAGCGGCGTGTCCGGCGTCAGACCCATGGCGCCGAAGACCTGCATCGCGCGGTCGACGACCCGCGTCTGCAGCTGCGCGGTGACGAGCTTGATGGCCGAGGTGTCGATGCGCGCGGCATCGCTGCCTTCGTGGTCCAGCCGCCAGGCCGCGTGGAGCACCAGCAGGCGCGCCTGGTCGATCTCGACCCGCGACTGCGCGATCCAGTCCTGCACGTTGGCGAAGTCGGCGATGCGGCCGCCGAAGGCGCGGCGCTCCAGCGCGCGCTCGCACATCAGCTCCAGCGCCAGCTCGCATTGCCCGATGCTGCGCATCGCGTGGTGCAGCCGCCCGGGGCCCAGGCGCGCCTGGGCCAGCGCGAAGCCGGCACCGACCTCGCCCAGCAGGTCGGCCGCCGCCACCTGCACGCCACGCAGCAGGATCTCGCAATGGCCTTCCAGGGCCTGGTGATCCATCACCGGGATGTTGCGCTCCACCACCAGCCCGGGCGCGTCGATCGGCACCAGGGCGATCGCGTGGCTGCGGTGCGGATCGGCCCCCTGGTCGCCGCTGCGCCCGAGCACGAAGACCAGGCGGCACAGCGGATGCGCGGCACCGGTGACGAACCACTTGCGGCCGTGGATCACGAAGCCCGAGTCTTCGCGCCGGATGCTGGTCTGCAGCTGCGTCGGGTCCGAAGAGCCGACGTCGGGCTCGCTCATCGCGAAGCAGGAGCGGATCTCGCCGCGCAGCAGCGGACCCAGCCAGCGCTCGCGCTGCGCCGGCGTGGCGAAGCGCTGCAGCAGCTCGATGTTGCCGCTGTCGGGTGCGTTGCAGTTGAAGACCTCGGCAGCCCAGGGCACGCGGCCCATGGTCTCGGCCAGCGGGGCGTAGTCGAGGTGGTCCAGCCGCGTGCCCGGGTCCTCGTCGCGCAGCAGCGGCAGGCACAGGTTCCACAGGCCCAGCGCCTGCGCCTGTGTCTTCAGCGGCTCGATCACGTCCAGCGGATACGCGCCGGCGTCGGCCCAGCGGTGCCACTCGGCCATCGAGGGCAGCACGAGGTCGTCGATGAAGCGCTGCAGCAGCGGCTGCAGGGCCTGGGTGCGGGGCGACGGGGCAAAGTCCATGACTTGGAAGCGACGCTGGGGTAGCGGCCGATGTTCAGGCCAGCGCGGCCCGGCCCCTGTCGCCTGCGCGACCCCGCGCTTCGGCGGTGTTGACGGCGATCAAGTCCCGGCGCAGCGCCCGGCGATCAGGCCTCTTTCGACAGGCGCGGGAAGTCGTCCTCGAAATACTCCCCATCGGCGCGTCCGCCGGCGGCGCGGAGATCGGCCTCCTGCTTGCGCAGCTGCACGCGGCGGATCTTGCCCGAGATGGTCTTCGGCAGCTCGGTCACGAACTCGATCCGCCGCACCCGCTTGTAGGGCGCCAGGCGCTGGCGCGAGAAGGCGAACAGCGACTCGGCCAGCTCGCGGTCGGGCCGCGCGCCCGCGGCGAGGATCAGGAAGGCCTTGGGCACCGCCAGGCGCAGCGGGTCGGGGCTGGGCACGACGGCGACCTCGGCCACGGCCTCGTGCTCGATCAGCGCACTCTCGAGCTCGAACGGGCTGATGCGGTAGTCCGAGGCCTTGAACACGTCGTCGGCGCGGCCGACGAAGGTGATGTAGCCATCGGCGTCGCGCTGGGCGACGTCGCCGGTGTGGTACCAGCCGTCGCGCATCGCCTCGGCGGTCTTCTCGGCGCTGTCCTGGTAGCCGGCCATCAGCCCCAGCGGTCGTTCGCGCAGCTCGATGCAGACCTCGCCCTCGTCGGCCGGCCTGCCGTCGGCGTCGAGCAGCGCGATCCGCCAGCCCGGCAGCGGCCGGCCCATCGAGCCCGGCTTCAGCGGCTGCCCCGGGGCGTTGCCGATGAGTGCGGTGGTCTCGGTCTGGCCATAGCCGTCGCGCAGCGTGAGGCCCCAGGCCGCTCGCACCTGCTCGATGATCTCCGGGTTCAGCGGCTCGCCGGCGCCTATCAGTTCGCGCAGCTTCAGGCGCCCGCGGTAGGCCGCCAGGTCCTCCTGGATCAGCATGCGCCAGACGGTGGGCGGCGCGCACAGGCTGGTGACGCCGTGGCGCTCGAGCGTGGCCAGCAACTGCTGCGCGTTGAAGCGCGCGCTGTTGAAGATGAAGATGCAGGCCCCCGCGATCCAGGGCGCGAAGAAGCAGCTCCAGGCATGCTTGGCCCAGCCCGGCGACGAGATGTTCAGGTGCACGTCGCCCGCACGCAGCCCCAGCCAGTACATGGTCGAAAGATGACCGACCGGATAGCTCTGCTGCGTGTGCAGCACCAGCTTGGGCTTGGAGGTGGTGCCCGAAGTGAAGTAGAGCAGCAGCGGGTCGTCGGCCCGCGTCGGCCCGTCGGGCGCGAAATCGGTCGATGCCTTCTCGCTGTCGGCGTAGGCCTGCCAGCCCGCCACCGGCGGACCGACGGCGATGCGCGTGTAGCCGCCTTCCAGCGGCGCGAACTTGGCCGCCTGCGCGCTGGCGGTCACGACATGCCGCACGCCGCCGCGATCCAGGCGGTCGCGCAGGTCCTCGGTGGTCAGCAGCGAGGTCGCGGGGATGAGCACGGCGCCTAGCTTGATCGAGGCCAGCATCACCTCCCACAGCGCGAGCTCGTTGCCGAGCATCAGCAGCACGCGGTCGCCGCGTTTCACGCCCAGCCCGCGCAGATGGTTCGCCACCTGCGACGAGCGCTGCGACATCTCGGCGAACGAGCGCTTCACCTCGCTGCCGTCCTCGCCGACGATCCACAGCGCGGGCGCGTCGTTGCCGCGCGCGATGGCGTCGAAATGATCCAGCGCCCAGTTGAACTCGCGCAGGACCGGCCAGCGGAATTGGCTGAACGCGGCAGCCTGGTCGTCGCGCAGGCGCAGCAGCAGGTCGCGCGCGGCGTGGAAGGATTCGGGCGTCGTCATGGCAGTGTCGTCTCCTCGGGCGGGGTGTCGGCTCGTGCCCGAGGTCCGGGTTCCGACCCGCCCGCGCGCGCGAAGGCCGAGATTAGCCCAAGCGGGCGGGCGATCGAACCTGCCCTCGACGCCCGAGCCCGCGCCGGGCCCCCCGGTCAGGGCCCGGCCGGTGCCAGGCTTGCGTCCCGGGCGCGTTGCACCTCGCGCAGCTTCATGGCGACGTAGGCGTCGCGGTCGATCTCGTGCAGCTGCCGCGGATAGCGCTCGGTGGCGTCGAACCAGTCCGCCAGGCGCCGGTCCAGGCGCTGCGAAGCAGGCGCTGCGCGGGCCCCGAAATAGGCCTCGATGGCGAAGCTGTAGCGCACGGTGTTGCGCTCGAGCACGCCGCGCAGGCCGCCGACGCGAAGCGGCTGCCCGTCGGCGCCCCGTCCCACGATGCTGAAGCCGACCTTGTCGCGGCCCAGCGTTGCGAGGTAGGCCTGCATCGCCAGGCGCGCGGCCAGCCCGTAGCCGTAGGCGTAGTTCACGTGCACCAGCGAGCGGTGGTCCGCGAAGGGGATGACCTGCACGCGAAGCAGGTAGTCCTCGGTGCCCAGCGGACCGTCGGCAGCCGTGAGGGCGACATCCAGGTAGTCGGCGTCGACCCTGGCGACGCGGTAGTCGAACCGCAGCCAATAGGCGTCGGCCAGCGGCTGGTCGAACTTGCGCCCCATCGCCACGTCCAGCCTGTCCTGCGTGCCGCTGCGCGAGGCATGGCAGTACTTCACGTTGAGGTGGAGGATGAGGATGTCGCACCAGGGCCCGGGCTGCGTAAGGGCCTGGCGCATGTCGTCGTAGCCGACGTCCATGAGGTCGTAGACGTCGGCCTGCAGCCGGTCCGCCGCCTGCGTCGATCGCAGGTACAGCGGGCGGTCGAGGAGCTTGGCGTCGGGCTGCGCGGCCAGCGCGGCAAAACGTGCGCGCAGCGCCGCCGGTCCGGCATCCTGCGCCCACGCCCGGCCGGCCGCGCCGAGCAGGGCCAGCGCCAGCAGGACGAGCTGCAGCACCCGCAGCAGGGCGCGGGCATCGGCCCGAGCGTCGCCTGGCATCGATTCAGACAACTTCCCCACCTTCGCTTTGTGGATCCGCAGCCTCGCACAGGCATTGAGTCGGCGCAACCCGCGCCGGCGGCAGCGGCCGGCCGAGCTGCCCTCCGGGGTGCGACAAGGCATGCCGTGGCCGGTGCCGACGGTCGCCACCGATCGCGTTTCCGGTGCGGTCTTTCGGAGACTCGACGCCGCGGCGCTTCGACCCGCGGCCCGATAGGCGATTAGACTTTCCTCATGGCGCCCGCCGACGCTCCGCGCGAGCAGATAGAGGCATTCAATTCGGCGCCTGCCGCCGTGCCCTGGCACGCCCTGGACGCCGGTGCCGCGCTCGATCGCCTCGGCAGCGACCCGACGGCCGGCCTTTCGTCATCGGAGGTCGCCCGCCGTCTGGCGGCGGGGGGACCGAACGCCTTGCCCGAGGCGGCCAGGCGCTCCACCCTCCTGCTGGTGCTGCGCCAGTTCAGGAGCTCGCTGGTCTACATCCTGTTCATCGCGGCAACGCTGGCCGCGGTCCTGGGCCACTGGGGCGACGCCGGCGTGATCCTGGCGGTGGTGATCGCCAACGCGCTGATCGGCGCCGCCCAGGAGGGCCGCGCCGAGCGCTCGATGGCCGCGTTGCGCAAGCTGTCGGCGCTGCAGGTGCGGGTGGTGCGCGACGGCCGCGAGCAGGCCGTTCCGGCACGCGACCTGGTCCCCGGCGACATCCTGCTGCTGGCGGCCGGCGACGCGGTCGGCGCCGACGCGCGGCTGCTCGACGCGACCGCGCTCGCCGCGGCCGAGGCGGCGCTGACGGGCGAGTCGGTGCCGGTGGCGAAGAACGCCCGGGTGCTGCCGGAGGCCACTGGCCTGGCAGACCGCCGCAACATGGTGTTCTCGGGCACCCACATCACCGCCGGTCGGGCGCGCGCGCTGGTCACGGCCACCGGCACCGGCACCGAGGTCGGCCGCATCGCGCGCATGACCGAAGGCGCCGAGGAACCGAAGACGCCGCTGGAGATTCGCCTGGCGCAGTTCGGGCGCTGGCTGGTGGCCGCCGCGCTGGCCTTGTTCGCCGCCGTGATGGCGCTGGGCCTGCTGCGCGGGCTGCCGGCCGCCGACGTGCTGCTGGTCGCCATCAGCCAGATGGTCTCGATGGTGCCCGAGGGGCTGCCGGTGGCGATGACGATCGCGCTGGCGGTGGGCATGCAGCGGATGGCCGGCCGCGGGGCGATCATCCGCCGCCTGTCGGCCGTGGAGACGCTGGGATCGACGACCGTGATCTGCAGCGACAAGACCGGCACGCTGACGCGCAACGAGATGACCGTCGGCGCGCTGTGGCTGCCCGGCGGGCGCACGATCGCCGTCTCCGGCGCGGGCTACGCGCCCGCGGGATCGCTGACCGAGGCCGGCGCCGCGCTCGCCCCCGCGGATGCTGCCGTCGCCGCGCTGATGGATGCCGCGGTGCTGTGCAACGACGCCAAGCTGGTGCCGCCGCAGGACGAAGCGAAGCCGTGGACGACGCTCGGCGACCCGACCGAGGCGGCATTGCTGGTGGCCGCAGGCAAGGCCGGCATCGACGTGCGCGGCCTGCGGCAGCAATGGCCGCGCGAGGCCGAGCTGCCGTTCGACGCCGAGACCAAGATGATGGCCACGCGCCACGCCGGTCCGGACGGCACGCGCCGGGTCTTCGTCAAGGGCGCACCCGAAGCCGTGCTGCACCTGTGCGCGGGTGACGGTGGGCTGCTGTCGAAGGCGGCCCGCAACGCCGCCGAAGACATGGCCGCCCAGGCCCTGCGCGTGCTGGCGGTCGCGACCGTGGCCGACGACCCCCTGGACGCGGCCGGTGGCTTCGACGCCCTCGCCGGCCGCGCGACGCTGCTGGGGCTGATCGGACAGATCGACCCGCCGCGCGAGGAGGTCAAGGCGGCGGTCGCCGAGTGCCGCACGGCAGGGATCCGGCCGATCATGGTCACCGGCGACCACAAGCTCACCGGCCTGGCGATCGCGCGCGCGCTGGGCATCGCGCGCGAAGGCGACCGCGGCGTCGACGGTGCGGAGCTCGAGCGCATGAACGAGGTCGAGTTGCTGCAGGCGCTGGACGGCATCGCGGTGTTCGCGCGCGTGCACCCGGCCCAGAAGCTGCGCATCGTCGAGGCGCTGCAGTCGCGCGGCGACGTGGTGGCGATGACCGGCGACGGCGTCAACGACGCCCCGGCGCTGGCGCGCGCCGATGTCGGCGTCGCGATGGGCATCACCGGCACCGAGGTGGCCAAGAGCGCGGCCAAGATCGTCATCACCGACGACAACTTCGCGACCATCGTCGGTGCGGTCGAACAGGGCCGGGTCGTCTACGCCAACCTGAAGAAGGTGATCCTGTTCCTGTTCGTCACCTCGGTCGACGAAGTGCTGGTGCTGCTGCTGGCCCTGCTGGGCGGCTATCCGCTGCCACTGGCGGCAGTGCAGATCCTGTGGATCAACATCGTCACCGAGACCACGCTGACCGTGAACCTGGTGATGGACCCGCCCAGCGGCGGCGAGATGCGGCGCGCGCCGGTGCCGCGCAACGACGGACTCGTCGGCGGCCCGATGCTGTTGCGCATCGCCCTGCTGGCGCCGACGGCGGTGGCGGCGACCTTCGGCTGGTACGTGTGGCGGCTGGCCGCCGGCCTGCCCTACGAGATGGTCCGCACCGAGACCTTCACCGTGCTGGCGCTGTGCCAGTGGTTCAACGTGCTGAACTGCCAGTCGGCCACGCGCTCGGCGCTGCGCCTGGGCATCCTGCGCAATCGCTGGCTGCTGGGCGGACTGGTGCTGAGCGTGGCGCTCCAGGCCGCCGTGCTGTACTGGCCGCCGCTGGCGCGGCTCTTCCACACCGTGCCGATCCCGGCGGCCGGCCTGCTGCCCCTGGTGGCGGCCGCCAGCACCGTGCTCTGGGTGGAAGAGTTGCGCAAGGCGCTGGTTCGCTGGCACCTGAGGCGAAGACGCTGATCCGGCGCGGTGCCTCACGGCGCCCGATCCTCCCAGTCCACCCACGGCACCGCATGCGTCTTGACGTAGCTGCTGACCGCCTGACCCAGGGTCGGGAAGAACCGCTCCTGGCCGAGCTTCGAGAAGAGCCCGAAGCGCTTGAGCTTGTCCTTGACCGGGCCCTTCATCTCGGCAAAGCACAGCTCGATGCCGGCCGCCGCCAGGGTGCGATCGAGTTCGTCGAGCGAGTCCGCCGCGGTGACATCGACGCTGGTGACGGGTTCCGCCCCCACCACCAGCCAGCGCACCGGCGTGGGCGAGGCGGCGACCGCGTCCAGCGCGCGTTCCCGAAACAGCTCCGCATTGGCGAAGAACAGCGGCGCGTCCCAGCGAAACAGCACCAGACCGGGAATCACCCGCGCTTCCGGGTGACGCGCGATGTCGTGGTAGCCCTTGACACCATCGACGCGACCCAGGACGGCGCAGTGCGGCCGCCAGGCATCCCAGACGAATTCGACGACCGCCATCACGACCGCCAGCCCGATGCCCGGGATGACGCCGAGAACGGCCACGCCAGCCAGGCAGGCGATCGACAACCAGAACTCCCAGCGCTGGATGCGGTAGATGCGGCGCAGGTCGGCGACCTCGATCAACCCGAGCGCGGAGACGATCACCACCGCTGACAGCGCGGCCGCGGGCAGGTTCGTGAGCAGACCCGGCGCCAGCATCAGCAAACCGGCGACGGCCAGCGCGCCGACGACGCCGCTCAGCTGGCTTCTCGCGCCCGCGGCCTCGGCCACCGGGGTGCGCGAGGTGCTTGCGCTGACCGGAAAGCCCTGGAACAGACCCGCCGCGAGGTTGGCCGCCCCCAGGCCCACCATTTCCTGGTTGGGATCCACGTAGCGGCCTGCCCGCGCGGCATAGCTCCGCGACAGCACGATGGTGTCGGCGAACGACACGATCGCCACCGCCAGGCCGCCGAGCAGCACCGGGACGATGTCGCTTCGGGTCACCGATGGCAAGACCAGCCCGGGCAGGCCCTGGGGCAGCGCACCCAGCACCGGCACGCCGGCACGCGCCGCCAGATCGAAGACGCCGACGATCAGGGTGGCGCCGGCAACGGCGATGAGCACGCCCGGCAGGCGCAGCCAGCGCCTGAGCGCAAGAATCACGGCCAGCACGCAGATGCCGATCGCGAACGCGGTCCAGTTGGTCCTGCCGGCGAAGACCGCGCCCGCGAATGCCCGCGATCCGCCCCACAGGCCTGCGGCGTCGACCGAGAAGCCGAACAGCGCCGGCAGCTGACTGGCGATGACGGTCAACGCGATGCCGTTCATGTAGCCGTGGCGGATCGGCTTGGAGAGGAGTTCGGTGACGAATCCCAGGCGCGCGGCGCCGGCCAGGATGCACAGGGTGCCGGAGACCACCGCCATCATTCCGGCCAGCGCGATGGCGCGCGCGGGATCACCTGCAGCGAGCGGACCCACGACCGCGAGGATGAGCGCGGCGAGCGACGAATCCGGCCCCAGCACGAGCACCCGACTGGGACCGAACGCGGCATAGGCCAGCAGCGGTGCAATGGTCGCGTACAGACCGCAGATGCCCGGCAGGCCCGAGGCCACCGCGTAGGCAACGCCGACCGGCACGAGCACCGCCGTCAATGCCAGGCCGGCCACGACATCGCGGCCGAGCCATCCCAGCGGGTATTGCCGCAGGCGGCGCAGGCGGTGCAGGCCCGGCAGCCAACGCATCCAGCCGGTCTGGTCGGCAGCCCGGCCCGGGCGGGCAACCCGACCCGGCTCGAGTGGCGCGCCGACCCTGGGGCCATTCCCGGGTGCACCGGGTTGCTCGCCGCCATCGAAACCACCGGACTCCATGCTCGATCTCTCCTGAACAGGTCGGCCCGCAGTCGCGTTGACCTCGCGCACATCCCGACCTCGCAGCAGCACCATACTGATCGTTATTGGGCTTGTCGCCCAGCGGAAAGAGGAGGCACGGATGCACAAGCCATGGCTCGTTCAGTACCCGACCGGTGTGCCGGCCGAGATCGATCTCCACGAATTCGCGTCGTTGAAGGACATGCTGGCCTCCAGCTGTGCGCGCTTTGCCGACCTGCCGGCCTACAACTCGATGGGGTCGGTGCTGACGTTCCGGCAACTCGACGACGCCAGCCTCGCCTTTGCGGCCTGGCTGCAGAAGGCCACCCCCCTCCAGCGCGGCGATCGCGTCGCCTTGATGATGCCCAATCTGCTGCAGTACCCGGTGGCGCTGTTCGGCGTGCTGCGCGCCGGCATGGTGGCGGTCAACGTCAATCCGCTTTACACGCCGCGCGAACTCGAGCATCAGCTGAACGATGCCGGCGCCACGGCCATCGTGGTGCTGGAGAACTTCGCGCACACGCTGGAGCAGGTGATCGGATCGACGACGGTGCGTACCGTGGTCACCACGCAGGTGGGCGATCTGCTGCCGCCGCTCGAGCGGCTGCTGACGAACGCCGTGGTCAAGCATGTGAAGAAGATGGTGCCGCCGTGGCGGCTGGCCGGTGCCGTGGACTTCAAGCGCGCGCTGGCCGCCGGCCGCGCGCTGGCCTTCGACGACGTGAAGCTCACCAGCGGCGACCTCGCCTTTCTGCAGTACACGGGGGGCACCACCGGCGTGGCCAAGGGCGCGATGCTCACCCACGGCAACATGGTGGCCAACGTGCTCCAGGTGGCCGCCTGGATGTCACCCAACCTGAGCGACGGCAAGGAGACGGTGGTCATTCCGCTGCCGCTGTATCACGTGTTCGCGCTGACCGGGTGCCTGTCCTTCTTCAGCAAGGGCGCGCAGACGGTGCTGGTGGCCAACCCACGCGACATGCCGGCGTTCATCAAGGCGCTGAGGCAGACCCGTTTCACCGCGATCATCGGCGTGAACACGCTGTTCCGCGCCCTGCTCGACGCGCCGGGCTTCGCCGATGTCGACTTGCGCCATCTCAAGCTCGCGGTGGCCGGCGGCATGGCCGTGCAGCGCGTCGTCGCGCAGCGCTGGAAGCAGCGGGCCGGCGTGCCGCTGGTGGAGGGCTACGGCCTCACCGAGAGCGCCCCGGTGGCGATCGCCAACCCGGTCACGATCCAGGAATGGAGCGGCCAGATCGGCGTGCCGCTGCCGAGTACCGAAGCGACGATCGTCGACGACGATGGGAGTCCCGTCGAGCTGGGCCAGGTGGGCGAGATCTCCCTGCGTGGACCGCAGGTGATGAGAGGCTACTGGAACCGGCCCGAGGAGACCGCCAGGGTGTTCACCGCCGACGGCTGGCTGCGCACCGGCGACATGGGCGTGATGGACGAGCGCGGCAGCATCCGCATCACCGACCGCAAGAAGGACATGATCGTGGTGTCCGGGTTCAAGGTGTTCCCCAACGAGGTCGAGGACGTCCTGACCATGCACCCCGGCGTGCTGGAGGCCGGAGCGATCGGCGTGCCCGACGAGCGCTCGGGCGAGGCGGTCAAGGTGGTGGTGGTGCGCAAGGACCCGGCACTGACCGAAGGCGAGCTGCTCGCGCACTGCAAGCTGCACCTGACCGGCTACAAGATGCCGCGCATCGTCGAGTTCCGCAGCGAGCCCTTGCCCAAGACCAACATCGGCAAGATCCTGCGGCGGGAGTTGCGCGACGGCAATGCCGCCGCGACGGGACAGCCGGTCAGGTGAATTGCACCGGCTGCCCCTGCAGATCGAACGGGAGGAAGCCGCCGATGCTGCCGGCGTTGACCGAGTCGACCATGCGCTGCAATGGCGCCCCGGCCTGCGCGGGGGTCGGGGCGATGCCACCGGCTCCCGACAGGGCAGCGACGAACACGATGTCCCAGGCGGTGCCGAACTGACGCGACTCCGCCAACAGCGCGTCGAACGAGCCCAGTTCGTCCGGCGTCCTGTCCACGCACATCAACGGCGTCAAGGTGCCGCCGCTGCCGGCCAGGAAGCTCGCCCGCTGGGCCGGCGTCGCATCGTCGGGCACGCCGGCCGCGGCGAAGACGAACAGCAGGCGCTGCGGTTGCTCTTGTTCGCGCGCCGAGCGCAGCAGGTCGTCGAAGTTCGAAATGTTCATGATCGGCTCCGCGATCACCGCGGCACGTAAAAGGTGGATTTCTCGCGTCGCACGGTCGAGCCATGGCGCCCGCCCTGGCCCGGCGTCACCGCGAACACCACGGGCACGGACTGGCCCTGCAGATTCCGAGCTGATGCATAAGGAAGCCGGAGATCGACGACGAGCGACTGTATGCCTGCCGGCGCGACCGTGACCGCGGGCGCCGACAGGGCCAGTCCGGGGGGGCCGCTGGCGGTCACGCGGTAGGTCTGCGGCACCTCGGTGCGGTTCATGATCTGGATCCGGTACACGTTCTCGACCGTCCCTTCGTCGACGATGCGCGCCAGCGTGCCGCGGTCCTTGATGACGTCGAACTGGAACGGACTGCGCAGCGCGACGCTGGCCGCGAAGGTCACGCTGGCGGCGGCGAGCACGGCACCGTAGATCAACACCCGCGGCCGCAGCGCGCGCCTGAACATCTGCAGCCGCGACCAGCCGCCGGCCATGCCGTTCTCCGTCGAGTAGCGGATCAACCCCTTCGCGTAGCCCATCTTCGCCATCACGCCGTTGCAGACGTCGATGCATGCCGCGCATCCGATGCACTCGTTCTGCAACCCGTCGCGGATGTCGATCCCGGTCGGGCACACCTGGACGCAAAGCGTGCAGTCGATGCAGTCGCCCAGGCCCTGGACTGCCGCACCGGCCTTGCGCGAGCGCGACCCGCGCGGCTCGCCTCTCGCGGTGTCGTAGGTGATGATCAACGAATCCCTGTCGATCAGCGCGCTCTGGAAGCGGGCATAGGGGCAGATGTACTTGCACATCTGCTCGCGCAGGTAGCCGGCGTTGCCGTAGGTGGCCAGGCCGTAGAACAGGATCCAGAAGCCGTTCCAGGCCGAGACGTCGAACGATGCCGTCGCCTCGGCCAGCGCGCGGACCGGCGTGAAGTAGCCGACGAAGCTGAACCCGGTGTACAGGCCGATGGCCAGCCAGGCCGCCTGCTTGGCCCCCTTGCGGGCCAGCTTCTGCAGGCTCCACGGCGCCTGGTCGAGGCGCATGCGGGCGATGCGATCGCCCTCGGTCACGCGCTCGACCCACATGAATATCTCGGTGTAGACGGTCTGCGGGCAGGTGTAGCCGCACCACAGGCGCCCGGCGACCGCGGTGAAGAAGAACAGCGCCAGCGCGCTGAGCACCAGCAGCGCCGCCAGGAAGATCAGGTCCTGCGGATACAGCAGCAGGCCGAAGATGTAGAAGCGCTGCGCCTCGAGGTCGAACAGGACGGCCTGGCGGCCGCTCCACTGGACCCAAGGCAGGCCGTAGAAGAGCAGCTGCGTGAGCCAGACGAAGGTCCAGCGCCATCTGGCGAACCAGCCGGTCACGGCCCGAGGATAGATGTCGGGCTGCTTCTCGTACATCGAGACGAAGTGCGCGGAATCATCGGCGCTCGTCGATGCGGACCGGATCGGGATGACGCGTGGCGGCGGCTTGCTCAACGGGGGGACCCTCTCTCACTGGCGCGGCTCGCGCGGGCGCAGCACCCGCGCGCAGCGGGCAGACGGGTCATTCCCGGCCGGCGTCTCAACGTTTCAGTTCGGCGCGCTTGGCGTCGACCTTGCTCCAGGCGTCGGCATCGGGCAATGGCAGCTTGGTCCTGGTGATCGGCTTCCACACGCGCGCCAGTTCCGCGTTCAGCGGCGTGAAGTCCTGCTGGTCGCCGGGAACGTCCTCTTCGGCATAGATCGCCGCGACCGGACATTCGGGCACGCACACCGCGCAGTCGATGCACTCGTCCGGGTCGATCACGAGGAAGTTCGGCCCCTCGCGGAAGGCATCGACCGGACAGACGTCCACGCAGTCGGTGTACTTGCAGCGTATGCACGCCTCGGTGACGACGAAGGTCATGCGCCTGCCCTGTCCGCCTCAGCCGCAGCAAGCGCCACCCGAGCAGCAGGAGTTGCCGGCGGGCCGGGCGACGCGCGGCCTATCCATCCTTGCCGTCGAACCGGGCCTTGACCAGCCACGGCGCATAGACAACGAGGTAGATGGCAAACGCCGCACACCAGGCCAGCGAGGCGCCGATCAGCGCCTGGACCAGCCATTGCGGCGCGACCAGCGGCACCAGCACGCGGAACGTGGCGGCCACCATCACGAGGGCATAGGCGAGCACCTCGGCCTTCGACGCCTTCAGCGGCCTGCCGGTGTGGCCGCGCGCGGTGCGCGTGATCATGCCGATGACGAGGCCGCCGGTGGCCCCGACGGCCAGGGCATGCACGCCTGCGGACACGCTGACCCAGCCCGGCTGGGCCAGGGCCAGCAGGCCGAACCCGACCGCGATCCAGGCGTAGGCGGCGTGCAGGATCCACAGGATGGGGCGGCTGCGCGTGACCAGCGGCCGCCATCGCCATTGGCGCAGCAGATGCAGCGCCGCGGCGGCCGCGAATGCGACCAGGGTGACCGGGCCCGGCGGCGCGAAGATCCACAGCGCGAGCGCGAGCGCGGTGACCGCCAGGGTCGCGGCTTCGAGCCTGGGCCTGGCCTCGAGTCTGAGCCCCGGCGTTGCGCTCATCGTGAACGCGGGCACCACGCGGCCGGCCATCACGCACTCGATCATCACGACCAGGGCCAGGCCGGCCAACAGCGCGCGCAAGGGCGAGATGTCGAGGGTGCCGATCACCGCGAGGTGGAACGCCAGGTTGGCCAGCGACAGCAGCACCAGGATCGCGACCAGCGGCAGGTTGCGGCGGTTGCGCGCGCGCACCAGCACGTCGAGCAGGATCGCGGCCACGAGCGGCAACAACGCCAGGTCCAGCACCGCATAGACGGCGTAGGGCGCGACGACGGCAGCGATCCGCGCCGCGATCCACAACGCGGCCAATGCGCCCAGGAAGGCGCCACGCGGCGTGGCCAGTCCGGTCCACGCCTTGCCGGCCGTCAGCAGGAATCCGACGATCACCGCCACCGCGAAGCCGAACAGCATCTCGTGGGCATGCCACAGCAGCGGCGACAGCGGCAGATTCAGCGTGACCCGGCCCAGGAACAGCGCGAGCCACAGCGGTACGGCCAGCAAGGCGAACACCGCCGCGCCGAGGTAGAAGGGGCGGAAGCCCAGCCGCAGCAAGGGCCGGCCATGCGCCGCCGGTGCCGCTGCGGCGACGGGCGCGGCTATGGGCGTGGCGATGGGCAGGGGTCGTGAAGTCATGGCGCGATCGCAGTTGACGAGCCTGAGCGTCGGGCCTCGGGTCGGATTCGTACATGCATCTCGAGTGCATGTTAATGGCAATCACGCGACAAAGCAATATACTGTATGCATCTTAGAGGTCATCCATGCGACTCGCCGAGTACACCGACTACACCTTGCGCGTTCTGATGTATTGCGCCACCAACCCGCAGGAACTGGTCACGATCGGCGAACTGGCCGAGCGGCATGGCCTGTCGAAGAACCACTTGATGAAGATCGTCAACGACCTGGCCCGCCAAGGGGTGATCGAGACCACGCGTGGCCGCGGAGGTGGTCTGCGCCTGCTCAAGGACCCGACTGCCATCCGCATCGGCGACGTCGTCCGCGCCTCGGAAACGGACTTCCGCCTCGTCGAGTGTTTCGATGCGCGCACCGACACCTGCACCCTGAGCCCCACCTGTCGCCTGAAGGGATTGCTCGGCTCGGCGCTGCAGGCCTACTTCAGGGAACTCGACGGCGCCACCCTGGCCGACCTGGCCCTGCCGGCATCCGGCCCCGGCAGGGCCGGCGTCGTGCCCGGCCGCGGGCGGCGCGGCGCGGTGCCGATGGCGGCCCCGAAGCACGGCAGCCGGCCGGTCAAGCTCACCGGGCGAAGCGGCTGACCGCGAGCCCCGGGCGCGATCCGGGTGCGGTCGCGATCGAGATCGGCCTTCGCCGAGCCCGCGCGGTCGATCAGCCGCACTGCCCCACGGCGCCGCAGGCGGTGCAGAAGTCGCAGCCGTCCTTGTGGATGACGGTCGCGTTGCCGCATTCGAGGCAAACCTTTCCGGCCAGCACGCCCGAACGCCCGTCGGGCTTGTCCGACGATTCGAGCACGCCCATGTCGCGCAGCGGGAAGCCCTCTTCGTTGAGCACGCCGAGCATCGCGTAGCGGTGAATGATCAGGCGCGCCATGTAGGCCACCGTCGACGGCCAGGTCTGCTGGCGGCGCTCGCCATGCGGCAGGCCCGGCACGAAGGCCATGAAGTGGCCGAGCGGCTCGGCGTAGTTGAGCAGCTTGCGCAGCTTCATGCCGATCCAGGCCGGGTCGACGACGCGCATGTCCAGAGACAGCAGCCGCGCCAGCCCGTCGAGCGCGCGCGGATAGTTGCCCGAGAAGCCGACCGCGCAGGGACGCGTCACGATGCTGCCGTCCGGCGCGGGCAAGGTCACTTCCTTCAGGGTCAGCGTGAAGGCCTCCGCCGTCGACGGGTTGTCGATGTCGACGGCCCAGGCCAGCGTGCCGGACGGGCCGGTGTGCGGTTCGGCGACGCTGAACATCGCGTCCATCACCGGCGTCGGGCCACTGCGGCCCTGGCGCGGCAGCGCCTGGAGCTGCTCGCAGCGCCAGCGGATCACCGCCGCGGTGGCCGCCACCACGCCGGGGAACAGCCGCCGCTCGCCATGCGGCGGGAACGGCATCTCGAACGCGCGCTCCTCGGCCACGGTGGCCAGCGCATCGAGCTTGAGCTCCAGCCAGGCGGCGTCGTTGGCGCGCAGGTCCATCGACAAGGTCTTGGCCAGCGCCCCCAGCCCGCGCGGCTGCTCGGCGCCGTTGACCCAGACCTCGAACGGCTGCGCCGACCGGCCGTCGGCCGACGCGAGTTCGCCGACGAAGAGCGCGAAATCCCCGAACGGGTGCTGGACCATGAAGGTCCAGGACGGGTTGCCCGAGGGCAGCTCAGGCCGGCCCGGCCAGCGCAGCGAGGACAGCACGGGCGCCGGCAGGCGATCGAGCGCCAGACGGCGGTTCGCATCGTCGATGCGCAGCGGCGCCGCAGACGCCGTCGCCCCGGGCGGCGTGACGCTCAGGACGGCGCCGAGCACGCTGTTGGGCCGGTAGGTGGCGAGGCCCTTCAGTCCCGCTCGCCAGGCATCGAGGTACAGATGCTGGAAGTCCGCGTACGGATAGTCGGCCGGAACGTTGACCGTCTTCGAGATCGCGGTGTCGATGCAGGGTGCCACCGCGGCGACCATCGCCGCGTGGGCCTGGGCGCTCATCTCGAGCGCGGTCACGAAGGCCGGCGTCAGCGCGGCCGTCGTGCCCTTCAGGTGCCGGTACAGACGCCAGGCATGGTCTTCGACCGGGTACTCCTTGACGCTGCCGTCGGGCATGCGCTTCTTGCGCATGTAGCTCCAGCTGAAGGCCGGCTCGATGCCGTTGCTGGCGTTGTCGGCGAAGGCCAGGCTGATCGTCCCCGTAGGCGCGATCGCCAGCAGGTGCGAATTGCGCAGGCCGTGACTGCGGATGCGGTCGCGCAGGGCCAGCGGCAGGCGTGAGGCAAAGGTGGTTCCGGTCAGGTACAGGTCGGCGTTGAAGAGCGGAAAGGCGCCGCGCTCGCGCGCCAGCTCCACCGAAGCCTCGTAGGCCGCGTCGCGCATCAGCGCTGCGATGCGCTGCGCCATCGCGCGCGCCGGCTCGCTGTCGTAGCGCAGGTTCAGCATCACCAGCGCATCGCCCAGCCCCGTGAAGCCCAGGCCGATGCGGCGCTTGCTGCGCGCCTCCTCCTGCTGCTGCGGCAGCGGCCAGGCCGTCACGTCGAGCACGTTGTCGAGCATGCGGGTCGCGACCTGCGCAACCGCCACGAACGCGGCCTCGTCGAAATGGGCCTCGGCTTCGAACGGTTCGCGCACGAACCGGGTCAGGTCGATCGACCCCAGGCAGCAGCATCCGTAGGGCGGCAGCGGCTCCTCGGCGCAAGGGTTGGTGGCGGCGATGCTCTCGCAGTACGACAGGTTGTTGTCGCGGTTGATGTGGTCGAGGAACAGCACGCCCGGCTCGGCATGGTCGTAGGTCGACCGCATGATCTGGTCCCACAGGTCGCGCGCCGGCTGCTTGCGGTAGACCCACAGGCCGCCCTCGGCGGGCGTCTGCTGGTAGGCGCCCGCCGCCTTCTGCGCTGCACCGGGTTCGGCGCGATGCACGAGTTCGATCTCGGTGCCGGCCTGGACCGCTTCGATGAACGCATCGGTGACGCCGACCGAGAGGTTGAAGTTCTTCAGGTCGCCGCCGTCCTTGGCCCGGATGAACTCCTCGATGTCGGGGTGGTCGCAGCGCAGCACGCCCATCTGCGCGCCGCGCCTGGCGCCGGCCGATTCGACCGTCTCGCAGGAACGGTCGAAGACGCGCATGTAGCTCACCGGGCCGGAGGCACTGCTCTGGGTGCTGCCGACCCAGGCGCCGCGCGGGCGGATGCGCGAGAAGTCGTAGCCGACGCCACCGCCGCGGCGCATCGTCTCGGCCGCCTCGGTCAGCGCCGTGTAGATGCCGGGATGACCGTCCTCGGGCTGCGAGATCGAGTCGCCCACCGGCTGCACGAAACAGTTGATCAAGGTGGCCACCAGGCCCGTTCCCGCTGCGGACTGGATGCGGCCGGCGGGCACGAAGCCGGCGTGCAGGGCTTCGGCGAAGCGCGCCTCCCATTGCGCGCGCTGCGCCGCGGGCTCGGCTTGCGCCAGCGCGCGCGCAACGCGCTGGTTCACGTCGTCGATGGACTGCTCGTCGCCCTTGGCGTACTTCTCCAGCAGCACCTCGGTGCTGATGGCCTGGGTGGGCAGGTTGCCGATGGCAGGCGGCGCTGCTTGTTGGGTCGGATGCATGGATTGGTGTCCGGGTTCTTCAGTGTCGATGTTCAGCTCGGGATAGCCCGCGGTCCGACGGCGTCCGCGCGGCCTGTCAGCAGCGTCGTCACCAGCTCCCGCACGCCGCGGATCCGGTCGCCGAAGGGCAGCGCGCCGACGCCGCGAAAGAACAATCCCTTTGCCACGTCGCCGCGCAATGCCGCGGCCAGTTGCTTGTCGATGCAGAACTGCCCCCAGCCCGCCAGGCCGTCGCGCAGCCCGCACTGGGCCAGACAGTCGAACGCCAGCGTGCAGCGCGGCTTGACATGCGCCACGCTCTTCAGCCTGGGTTCGGCCTTGAGGTAGTTCCGCAGCCAGGGCGTCAGGACGGCGCGCGCCGGCAGTCCGGCCACGCTGGTGAACTCGACGAGGTCTTCGTCGCGCGCCTGCGCCAGCACGCGCTTGAACTCGTCGGCGGCGTCGCACTCCAGCGTGACCGCGAAAGGCGTGCCCAGCTGCACCGCGGCTGCGCCCAGTGCCTGCACGCGGGCAATGTCCTCGAAGCGGCGGATGCCGCCGGCCACGATCAACGGAATCTCCTTCTCGATGCCCGCCGCGCGCAGGAATTCGAGCGACTGCGGGACGACGTTCTCGAAGTCGAACCGCGGGTCCTCGAGATCGGCGACCTTCGCTGCCCCGAGATGGCCGCCGGCCAGGCCCGGATGCTCGATCACGATCGCGTCCGGCAAGCGCTTCTTGCGTTCCCACTTGCGCACGATGAGCTGCACGCCGCGCGCGTCGGAGAGGATGGGCACCAGCAGCGCCCTGGGGTGGTCCTGCGCCAGGTCCGGCAGATCGAGCGGCAGGCCGGCACCGACCACGACCGCGTCGATGCCGCATTCGAGCGCGCGGGTCACCGACGGACCGTATTCGCTGACCGCGCGCATGACGTTGATGGCCAGAAGACCGCGACCTTCGGACAGCGCGCGGGCGGCGACGATCTCCCGCGTCAGCGCCTCCAGATTGGCCTCGTTGATGGCGCGCTTGGCAGCCTGCGTCGCCGCGGCACCCGGCGCCAGATGGCGGGTCCGCTCCATCAGGTCGGGATGGTGCCGCCGCAGGTCGACCGAGGAGATCGTCCCGACCGCGCCCAACGCGGCGACGCTGCCTGCCAGCCGATGGGCCGACACCCCGACGCCCATGCCGCCCTGCACGATCGGCAGCAGCGTTCGCCCACCCAGGCGCAAGGCGCCGAGCCCGCTGGCCTGCAGCAGGGCCATCAGGTCGCCGGGGACCTCGCCTGCACGCTCGGACATGTTCATGGGTTCGATTCGCGGCGCCATTGACACCCGACCTGGCGGGCCTGACGAATGCCGGGTCCCCATCATGCTCCATCCTTGCGCGGCGCGACGGCCGAGCCGGCGACGGTGACGGCGAACAGGACCAGCGCGGCGGCATTGAGTGCCGCACCGAGGTTGCGCAGCTGCGGATCGCCGATGCCGCCGAGGAGCCGCAGCACCAGCGACGCATGCAGCGCCACGAGCGGGATGTAGAACCAGAAGCCGAAGCGCAACCTGATCCGCGCCACCGCCGGCAGGATGACCGGCGCGTGCCCCATCACCATGCTCATGATGAACCCCAGCCCCAGCGCGTGCAGAGCGATGTCACGCTCCGGGCATCCGACTGCGGTGCCGGCCCAGGCCACGCCCGCCACGCCCAGCCACCCATAGCCGGCGAGCAGGCATACCGCCATGTAGCGGCTGAGCCCACGCGTCAGGACGGTGACGCGGGCAATGTCGAAAATGCCCAGCCACAGCGCCAGCGCGGCGAGTGCGACGCCGAAGACGACGCCTCCCTGCATCGGTGCGAACACCGCCCATCCGGCACCGGCGACCAATGCCAGCACGACGCCGAACAGCGACGCAGGGGCTGCCGGATGGCGACGCATCAGGCGCGTCATTTCGAGGCGCTCGGCGGCGATCGTCAGCACCGGAAAGCCGAACCACCACATCACGACCGCGCCGTCGCCACGCTCGACCGCGAACAGCAGACTGCCGACCAGCCACGCCACCGCGCCGACCAGCATCAAGGCCGTGTGGGCAGCCCGCTGGCGAAGCAGCATCGCGGCGTTGATGCCGGCGAACACCAGCGCCGCCGCAACCCAGAGCCACGCGGCCGTGCGGGCGTCTCCCGCCAGCAGGAACAGGCTGGCGATGCCCGATGCGAATGGCGCCGCGAACGCCCACCGCCGGCGGCTGGCCACCGCACGTTCGATCGCGATCACCGTGCCGAGAAACCCCGACAGCATCAGCGCTGCATGGGCCACGGCCGCGCGGTCGACGACGAGGCCGCCGGCCCATGGCGGCGCGGTCACGCCGGCGCGCAGCAGGCCGCCGGCCACCGCGGCGATCAAAGACGACATCGCGAGCCCGGCCAGGACGAGCCTGGCCGCCGCCGCCAAGGGCGAAGGCGCCCGGGCCGCGCGGCGCGCGCGAGCTGCAGGTCGCGCGCTCACCACTTCATAACGCGCCGCGCGCCCTCGCTCATCCTCTCGGGCGTCCACGGCGGATCCCAGCACAGCTCGACCTCGATCACGCGTGGCGCCGGGAGCACGAGATCCAGTTCGTCCTCGATGTCCTCGACGATCATGTCGGCCACGGGGCAGGCTTCCGAGGTCATCGTGAGGCGAACGTGAACCGCGTCGGCGGTGATCGTCACGCCGTAGACCAGCCCCATGTCGACGATCGACAGCGCGACTTCGGGATCCACGACGCGATGCAATGCCTCGACGACCGGCTGCTGCAGCTCGCTCGGCCCCTCGTACGGGAACGGCGTCCGATCGGCGGCCGACGATGAACTGCCGCCGCGGTGCGAGGTCTCAGGCACGTCGAACGATGGTGGGCGGATCAGAATATATATATCTCATACATCTATGCTATGAGGATGAGATCTTGCGGCGGTTGATCCATGTCAAGGCTGCATTTGAACCGCGTCGACCCACTGTCGTCCTGACCAAGGTGCCGGCAACGATGGCAGCGCTGGACGGTCTTTCGGCAGACGCCGGCGAAAGACTGCAAGATGGCCGGCGCCGGCCTCGCAACTCGGCCTCCGGGCGTGGCCGCGGCCGGCGGCCATGCATTCGGGACCATCGGCGGAGGATTGACCATGAAGACCTTGCTTCTCGTTCGACATGCCAAATCGAGCCGCGACGACCCGGCCCTGCCTGACCGGGAGCGGCCCTTGGACGATCGCGGCCGGCGGGACGCGGCAAGGATGGGCAAGCGCCTGGCCAAGCTCGACGTGAAGCCCGACCTGATCTTGTCGAGCCCGGCGCTGCGTGCGTTGGCGACGGCACGGCTCATCGCCGACGAGGTCGGCTATGAGCGCAAGGACATCGTCGTCGACGATCGGCTCTACGCCAGCAGCGCGCGCGACTTGCTCGCCGTCGTTCGTGCGCTCGACCCGAAACTCCACCTCGTGATGCTGTTCGGCCACAACCCCGAGTTCAGCGACCTCGCGCACCGGTTGTCGAGCGAGATCGACGCGATGCCCACCTGCGCCGTCGCCGGCTTCCGCTTCGACACGAAGGCGTGGTCGGATGTCGGCGAGCTCGAGCCGGCGAAGGTGACGCTGGACCTGCCCAGGAGCTAGCTCGGAGATCGGCGGACCAGGCCGGCGCCTACACTGACGCAGGCACCGGCGCCCGGCCGCGCGCCGGATCGCAAACCCGACCTCCCCTGCATTCCCGATCGCGACCACATGCTGAGCTGGCTCTTCAAGAAGCGGGGCAACGCCGACGCGCCGACCGCGTCGACCGCCCTGGCGCACCCGGCACGACAGCCGGCCGCCAGACCTGCGATCCCCCAGGCCGCCGCCAAGGCCCAGCCGGTCGAAGCGGCCGGAGCCGACTGGGCTGCCCGGCTGCACGCGGCGCAAGGCGATGATGCCGCGCTGATGCGTGTGGCGCAGTCGGCGCCCTCGCTCGATGTGAAGATGGCCGCGGTGGCAGCTCTCGCCACCGAGGGCGCACTGAGGCAGGCCGAGCGCGAGTTCCGCAGCCACGACCGCAAGGTGCACCGCCTTGCCAAGCAACGGCTCGAGGCGGCAGTGGCACAGCGGGACGCGCGTGCCAGGGCGCAGACGCTGCTGGAGCGGACGGCCGCGTTGATCGGCCAAGCCTTGGTGCCGATCAACCACGTGGTCGCGCTGGACCGTGACTGGGAGGCGCTTCCTGCGCATGTGCTGGAGCCCGACCAATGCGTCCGGTTCGCCGAACTGCGCGCACGCCTTGGCGCCGCGATGCGCGAGCGTGACGATGCGGAGCAGCGCCTGCGGCGCTGGACCGCCGATGCCAGGCGGTCCCTGCTCGAGTGGCAGCGCGGCATCGCGGCGGCGGCCGAGCATGGTGCCGCCGGCGACATCGCCCGGCTGGGCCAGCCGATCGAGGCGCTCAGAGAAGCGCGCCCCGAAATGCCGGCCACCGCCGAGCTCGATCTCGCGTTGGCGCAGGCGCTGCAATCCGCGGCACCGGTCGAGCTGCGCCTGGCCTGGCTCGAAGCGGTGCCCCCGGACACGGCAGACGCGGCAGCGGCGCCGGGCGATCCGTCCGCGCCGACGCCGACCCGGCACTGGGACGACCTGCCGCCGCTGCCCGATGGCGAGCTGGCACGGCTGCTGAACGAGCGCCACGAGCGCTGGCTGCGTGCACATCGGCCCGCACGACCCGCGGTGGCCGACCTGCCGCCTGCCGCTGCCATCCCTCCGCCGCGGCGCGCCGGGGCCGAGGCCGCCGGCGCGGAGCTGCGGCTTCGGATCGAGACCCTCGTGCAGCAGGCGGAAGGCGCGCTCGCCGAGGGCCGCTTCGGTGAAATGCAGCAGCATCTGCAGGCGATCGATGTCGCGCTGGGCAGCTTCGATGCGATGGCGCTGCCTCGGGCCTTGCGCGCTCGCCACCAGTCTCTGCGCGCCGAGAGCGCCCGACTGAGAGGCTGGCAGCAGTGGGGCGGCGGGCGCGCCCGCGACGACCTGACCGCCGAGGCGGAGGAGCTGGCCCGGCACACGCTGGCCGCTGCCGATCACGGCGCGCCCGAAGCGCCGAAGTTGAATCTGAAAGCCCACGCCGAGAGCATCCAGGCGCTGCGCATGCGTTGGAAGGAACTCGATCGCCTGGGTGCCGCGGCCAGCCAGGCGCTGTGGCAGCGGTTCGACGCGGCGCTGCAGACGGCGTTTCAGCCCGTGGCGGCGCAGCACGCCGCGCTCAAGGCCGCGCGCCAGGCCAATCTGGCGGCCCGCGAGGCCTTGCTCGAATCGCTGGAGGCCGTTCCCGTACCCGAGGTGCCGGCACCAGACTGCGATGGGGCCGTGGATTGGAAGGAGTCGCTGCGTGAGCTGCAGCGCTTCCAGCTGGCGTGGCGCAAGCTCGGTCCGATCGAGCACACCGTGCCTTCCGAGGCGCGCGAGGCGCTGCTGCAGCGCCTGCGCAAAGGCGTCGACCGCATCGAGCTGCCGTTGGACGAGGCCAGGCGCGCGGCCGCCGCCGTGCGCGAGCAGTTGATCGCCCGCGCGCAAGCGCTCGTGCCCGAGGACGGCCGCCAGCCGTCGACGCCCGACGCCTCGCGCCAGGTGCGCGACCTGCAGGCCGAATGGCAGGATCACGCGCGCCGGCTGCCGCTGGCCCGTGAAGTGGAAGCCGCGCTGTGGGCCCGGTTCAGGGCGGCAATCGACGCCGTGTTCGCGCAGCGAGTTGCCGCGACTGCCGCGCGCGACGCCGAACTGGCTGCCAACCTGGCCGCGCGCGAGGCGCTGCTGGAGCGTCTGTCGGCCCTGGCCGGCGACACGCCGGTGGCCGTCGTCGAGCGCACGCTCGCCGAGATCGATCGCGCGTGGCGCGGCGCCGGTGAGCTGCCGCGCGGTGCAAGCGAGGCCGTCGAAGGGCGATTCCGCGCCGCCCGTGCGGCCGCCTCCCAGCTCGTGAGTGCCGGAACGCGCAAGCACTGGCAGGTCCAATGCGACACGCTGGCGGCCAGGCTGGCGCTCTGCGAAGAACGCGAAGGCGCCAGCGGCGTCGGCGACCCGACCGAGCGCTGGGCCGCGCACGACGCGTTGCCCGCGGCGTGGGACCAGACGCTGGCGCTGCGCTGGGCGCGGCCGGTCGCACCGGGTCCGCTGCCCGAGGTCGAAGTCGATGACCTGCTGCTCCGGCTCGAGGTGGCTCTGGACCTGCCCACTGCGCCGGAACGGGAGGCCGACCGGCGCCAGCTGAAGCTGCGCGCGTTGAAGGACGCGATGGAGGGACGCGGCGCCCACAGGCAGGGCCCGGACCAGCAGGCCGAGTGGCTGCTGGCGACCTTGCGCCAGAGCGGCCTGACCGCGGCACAGCGCCAGCGCCTGCGCGCCCTGGTCGCGGCGCTGCGGCTGGCACCGCCCGGCTCGCTGGTCCCGACGAAGGTCCCGGCTTGACGAGCCCGCAGCGGTCGACAATCTCCGGCCATGCGGAAGGCGAGCGCGGTCTCACGGGTCGTCCACTGTGCGGCAGTGGCACTGGCACTGTGGCTGTGCCTGGGCAGTGCGACGAGCGGCCTATGGGCTGCTCTGGTTCGACGACGGTCGACCCGGCCCGCAGGCCCGCCAGGCCGTCGCGCTGCTCGCCGGCGCAGCCGCGGACGGGCTGGAGCCGCAGGACTACGCAACTGCCGCGCTGCAGCAGGCCGTCGAGCAGGCAACGCAGGGCCCAGCGCCGGAACCGGCCGCGATCGCGCAGCTGGACCAGGCGCTGACGACGGCGATGCAACGCTACCTGGCGGACCTGCACCGGGGCCGGATCGACCCGAGGCAGATCGACCACGGCTACGCCCCACCGCGCCGTGACGAGTTCGACGCCGCGGCCTACCTGGAGGCGGCGCTGGCTGCGCAGCGCCTGCCCGAGGCCGCCCAGGAGGCCGCTCCGCGGATGCCGCTCTACGGGCGCCTGCGCGAGGCGCTGAAGCGCTACCGCGAGCTCGTCGGCCACCCGGCATGGCAGCAGTCGCTGCCGCCCTTGCCCGGCGGTCGGCGTGGCGGGGTCGGCACGCTGGAGCCGGGCCAGGCCTACGCGGGCCTGGCGCTGTTGGCGCAGAGACTCGTCGCGCTCGGCGACCTCGCGCCGGGGACGCCCGCGTCGCCGCTCTTCGAGGGACCGCTGGTCGAGGCCGTCGAGTCCTTCCAGCAGCGCCACGGCCTGGCCGTCGACGGCGTCGTCGGCAGGGCCACGCTGGCGCAGCTGCAGGTGACCCCCGCCGCCAGGGTGCGCCAGATCGAGCTGGCGCTCGAGCGCCTGCGCTGGACCCCTGTGATGCAGGCGCCGCGCATGATCGTGATCAACATCCCGGAGTTCGTGCTTCGCGCCTACGAGGTGCGCGACGGCCGCATCGCCGTCGAGCAGGAAATGAAGGTCATCGTCGGCAAGGCGCTCGACACGCGCACGCCGCTGCTCGACGCAGACATGCGCTTCATCGAGTTCAGCCCCTACTGGAACGTGCCGCCGTCGATCGCGCGCGCCGAGACCGTTCCGCAGTTGCGGCGCCACCCGGGCGAGTTCGAGCGCGAGGGCTTCGAGTTCGTGGCCCCGGACGGCCGCGTCGACACCACGCTCTCGGCGGCAAACCTGAACGCGGTGAATGCCGGTCAGCTGCGCATCCGGCAGCGGCCGGGGCCGCGCAACGCGCTCGGCGACATCAAGTTCGTGTTTCCGAACCGCGACCAGATCTATCTCCATCACACGCCGGCGACGCAGCTGTTCGAACGCGGCCGACGCGACTTCAGCCACGGCTGCATCCGCGTCGAGCATCCGGTGGCGCTGGCGAGGTTCGTGCTGCAAGGCATGCCCGAGTGGACCGAGGAGCGCATCCGCCAGGCCATGGGCAAGGGCGAATCGACCACGCTGCGGCTGGCCGAGCCGGTGCGGGTGCTGATCGCTTACGGAACTACCCTCGTCAAAGGCGGTCGGACCTACTTCTTCGACGACATCTACGGGCAAGACCGCCTGCTCGACGCCGCCTTGCGCCGAATCGCGCTGGACCGGCGGATTGCGCCTATCCGACCATGACCGACACCACTGTTCCTCCCCGCCGTCGCTTCCTGCGCCACACCGCCCGGCTCGCGGCGGCCGGCGCCCTGCCGGCGCTTGCGGTCCCTGCCCGCGCCTCGATGGCGGGCGCACGCGGGCTGGCGCTGGTCAACACGCACACCCGCGAGCAGATCGCCCTCGTCTACGCCGTCGACGAACGGTACGACCCGCAGGCCCTGGGTGCCCTGAACCATTTCCTGCGCGACCACTACACCGGCGACGTCGGACAGATCGACCCGCGGGTGTTCGACCAGCTGCACCAGGTTCAACGGGAGCTCGGCAACGGGCGGGCGTTCGAGGTCATCTCGGGCTATCGCTGCCCTGCCACCAACGCCCGCCTGCGCGAGACCGGGGGCGGCGGCGTGGCCAAGCACAGCCTGCACATGGAGGGCCGTGCGATCGACGTGCGCCTGCCCGGCGTGCCGCTGGCCGACCTGCGCGACGCCGCACTGTCGATGCGCACCGGCGGCGTCGGCTTCTATCCGCACGACCAGTTCGTGCACCTCGATACCGGCCGCGTGCGCCACTGGTGAGCGACCCGGTGGCCGGCCAGCGCCGGGAGCCGAGGCCAGGGTCGGGGATGACCGAGCAGGCGCAGACGTAGAGCTCGTCGGTCGGGTCTGCGAACTCTCGAATGCGAACGGGGTGCGCCTGCCGCGCGCCCGACGGCAGACGGCAGACGCGCCGATACTCGCCTGATGCGAGCTCTCGCCCCGAATCAATTCGCCCCGGCCTGCAGCGCCGGCGTGCGCCGCGCTGCGCTGCCGATCACCACCTTCGTGCAGGCGGCTTCGTCGGCCGCCGTCATCGGCCCCACCGTGGCCGCGCCCCTGCTGCTGCAAAGGCTGCAACTGGGCCCGGCTGCGGTGGGCGTGTTCGTGGCCCTGGTGTACCTGGGCGCGATGTTCGCCACCCAGATCGGCGCCTTCGTCGTGCACCGCTGGGGGCCGATCCGCGCCAGCCAGGTGGCCTTGCTGGGCAGCGCGGCGGGCCTGCTGCTGCTGGCCACGCCGCTGCTGCCGCTGGTGGCGCTGGGCGCGGTGTTCATCGGCCTGGGCTACGGGCCCATCACGCCGGCCAGCAGCCAGATGCTGTCGCGCACCACGGACCCACGCCACTACTCGCTGGTGTTCTCCATCAAGCAGACCGGCGTGCCGTTGGGCGGCGTGATCGCCGGTCTGATGGTGCCGCCGCTGGTGGGCCTGGGTGGCGCGGTGGGGGCCTTGGTCGGCGTGGCCGTGCTGTGCCTCCTGGCGGCGTCGAGCGCGGCACCTCTGGCCCATGAACTCGACCGCGAGCGCGATCACGGCGCGCCCTGGCCGAACCCGCGCCAGGTGCTGGCACCCACGCGCTTCGTCGCCACGCATGCCGTGCTGCGCGCCGTGGCCCTGTGCAGCTTCATCTTCTCCATGGTGCAAGTGAGCCTGACCTCGTACATGGTCAGCTTCCTCACCCGCGACCTGCGCTGGACGCTGGCCGCGGCCGGCGCCGCGCTGGCAGCGTCGCAGGTGGCCGGCGTGGTGGCGCGCATCGTCTGGGGCTTCGTGTCCGACCGCTGGCTGGGCCCGCGGCGCGTGTTGCTGGGCCTGGCCCTGGGCATGGCCGCCTGCGGCCTGCTGATGCCACTGCTGGAGCCGACCAGCCCGGCGCCGCTGGTGGTCGCCTTGCTGTGCGCGTTCGGCGCCACGGCGGTGGGCTGGAACGGTGTGTACCTGGCGACCGTGGCCCGCGTGGCGCCGCCGGGGCAGGCCGGCACGGCCACGGCGGGCACGCTGTTCTTCACCTTCTTCGGCGTGGTGATCGGGTCGCCCGTGTTCGGCGCCGCAGGCACGGCGCTGGGGGCCCTGGGTACGGCCTTTGCCTTGCTGGCCTTGCCGCTGGCCGGCGGCGTGTGGCTGCTGGCGCGGGCGCGCTGGTCCTGACACGCGCCGCCGGCGTCGTCGACGACCTGCGCCGGTCGCGGTCTAGAAACCGAACCCGCCCTGGCGGCGCACCGCCTCGCTGGCGGGGCCGGCCACGAGGGCGGCGAGCCTCTTCGCCAGCTCGGGCTCCTGCGCCTGGGTGCAGATGCCCAGCGTGTAGTCGGTCGCGAGCTCGAATTCCTTCGGCAGCGAGCCGACGAGATCGACGCCGGCCGTGTAGTTGATCTCGGTCTCCTGGGTGCAGCCGATCACGCTGGATGCGCTCGATTTCGCCATCGCGGCCATCGCTGTCGCGCCGTTCGGATACGGCCGGAACGCGGCCTCGAGTTCCCGGTCCAGGCCCAGCGCCTTGAGCACGTTCATGAAGTGGATGCCGGCGGTGGCCTTCTCGGGATCGGGGAAGTAGATCTCCTGGGCGGCGCGGAAGGCGGCGGCGAGCTCATCGCGATCGCCGATCTTCGGCTGCGGCCGGCCCGACGGCACGGCGACGCCGGTCTTCACGATGCCCAGCGACCTCGCGCTGCCGGCCACGACGTGGCCGGACTCGATCAGCTGGTTCACGAGCGCCTTCGTCAGGATGACCATGTCGCACGGCGCGCCGCCGACGAGCCGGTCGCGCATCTGTCCGACGGCACTGAAGGTCGCGTCGATCCGCGCGCCGGTCTCTCTTTCGAACTGGGCCTGCACGGCCTTCACCACGGCCGCCGCGGCGCCGCCACTCAACACGTTCACCACGCTCATCGTTGCCTTTCCGGATGGATCAGTCCTGTGCCGCGCTCTGCGCCGCGGCCATCAGGGCGTCGGCGGCGAAGCCGAAGATCGGATACGACTCCCAATCGTCCGAACGGATCCCGCCGGGGCCGCAGCCGAAGCGCGTGCTCTTGAGCCCGAGCGCGCCACGCAGCACGTCGAGCAGCGTCTGCTCGGGATCGACGCGGACCGACGTCGCCCGCCCGTTCAGCGTGAACCGGATGTCCGTCGCCACGCGTCAGTCGGCCTTGGCGCCGGAGACCTTGACGATGGTCGCCCACTTGGCGATATCGGCCCGCAGGTATTTGTCGAAATCGGCGACGCTCATCGACATCGGCACCGCACCCTGCTGCTGCCACAGCGTCTTGACGTCGGGCTGGGCGACGATCTCGCGCACGGCCGCATTCAGCTTCTCGACGATCGCGGGCGGCGTGCCTTTCGGCGCCATCAGTCCGAGCCAGATCGTCGCTTCGTACTTCGGCACGCCCGCTTCGGCGAGCGTCGGCACGTCCGGCGTGATCGGATTGCGCGTGCGGCCGCTCGTGGCGAGGGCGCGCACCTTGCCGTCCTTGGCCATCGTCGCCATCGTCGTCACGGCGTCGAACATCATGTCGACCTGGCCGCCGATCACGCCGATGCGGGCGCCGGAGCTGCCCTTGTACGGGATGTGCCGGATGTCGACGCCGGCCATGTGCTTGAACAACTCGCCGGCCATGTGGTACGGCGTGCCGATGCCGGACGACGCGAAGTTGAGCTGCCCCGGGTGCGCCTTGGCGTAGCTGATCAGCTCGGCCAGCGTCTTCGCCTGCACCGACGGATTCACCACCAGCATCAGGTCGGAGTAGTTGACCGGCGCGATGCCGACGAAGTCGTCCATCAGCTTGAACGGCTTGTTGGGCATCAGCGTCTCGTTGACCGTGTGCGTGTTCGACATCATCAGCAAGGTGTAGCCATCCGGCGCTGCCTTGGCCACGACGTTGGTGCCGATGATCGAGCCGGCGCCCGGCTTGTCCTCGACCACGAAGACCTGCTTGAGCTCGCCCTGCAGCCGCTGCGCGAGAAAGCGCGCATAGATGTCGGCGGGCCCGCCGGCCGCGAAAGGCACGACGATCGTGACGGGATGGCTGGGGTAGTCGCCGGCCTGCGCGAAGGCGGCCGCGGAACCCACGGCGACGGCGGCTGCGATGAGCCAATGGAACGCGGATCGAACGAGTCTCATGGTCTTGTCTTCCTCGGTGATGAATCTGTCGTCGCGGCCGTCGTTGCGGGCCGGACCCCGATGGCGCGGCCTTGCTTCACACGAACCTGTTCTCGATGACGCCCAGTCCGTCGATCTCGATCCGGACCACGTCGCCGGCCTTGAGGTACTTCGGCGGCTTGAAGCCCATGCCGACGCCGGCCGGCGAGCCGGTGGCGATCAGGTCGCCGGGATGCAGCGTGATGCCGCGCGAGACGGTCTCGATGAGCGTCGGCAGGTCGAAGATCAGGTCTTCGGTGCGCGCGTCCTGGCGCAGCTCGCCGTTGACCCAGCAGCGCACCCGCGTGTTCGTGGCGTCGAGTTCGTCGGCCGTGACGATCCACGGACCCATCGGGCAGAAGGTGTCGAACGACTTGCCCATGTCCCACTGCTGATGGCGCATCTGCACGTCGCGCGCGGTGACGTCGTTGATGATCGTGTAGCCGAAGACGTGCTGGCGCCAGTCGGCCTTGCCGATGTTCTTGCCGCCCTTGCCGATCACGATCGTCAGTTCGGCCTCGTAGTCGATCTGCTCGGAGATCGCGGCGCCGGGCAGCACGACGTCGTCGGTCGGGCCGATCACCGTCTCGGGCGCTTTCGTGAACACGATCGGCCACGCCACCACGTCGGCCGAGTTGTCCTTGAACACCGACGTGGCCAGCTCCCTGGCGTGCGCCTGGTAGTTGCGGCCCACGCACCAGAGGTTGCGGCGCGGCATCGGGATCGGCGCCTCCAGCCTCACCGAGGACAGGGGCACCGCGGTGGCTTCGAGGGCCGGCAGCGGCTCGCCCCTGGCGGCAGCCTCGACGAGAGGCAGAGCGCCGCGCCGGACGGCATCGGGCGGGAGCTCGAATGCGGTGACCTGCCGGCCGTCGGGGGACACGACGCCGACCTGGCGCTTGCCGCCCTGGACATAGGTTGCGATGCGCAAAAGCTTCTCCTGGGCGCTGGGGACGGGTTTGGTTCGCGGTGCCACCAAACGGGACCAATCGCGCGATCATAGACAAGCCGGCGTGCCGGTCAAGAGGGCGAACGGAGAAGAGGAATGGCCATTGCCGGCGGTGGGCCGAATTGGTACGATTTGGTTGCGATCCGGCCGCATCCCTGAACCCACAGTGACTTCCGCCTCCACGCTTCGTGGCTTCATCGTCGAGAACCTGCAGTCCGGCCAATGGCGCGCCGGCGACCGCCTGCCGACCGAGCGCGAACTGGCCGGACGGTTCGGCGTCAGCCGCACGGCCGTGCGCAAGGTGCTGCAGGAGATGAAGGGCCTCGACGTGATCAGGCAGACCGTCGGCAGCGGCACCTACGTCACCGACCGGGCGGCGTCGGTGCTGAAGGGACTGGCGAGCGAGGACCCGGTGCGGCAGACCAGTCCCGCGCAACTGATGGAAGCGCGGCTGGCGCTGGAGCCCGCGATCATCGAGATGGTGATCGGCAATGCGACCGCCGCCGACTTCGCACAGATGGACGCGTGCTGCGCGAAGGCCGAGAAGGCGAAGACCTTCGAGGAGTTCGAATACTGGGACGGCATGCTGCACGAGGTGATCGCCAACGCCGCGCGCAACACGTTCGTCTCCAGCGTGTTCAAGCTGATGAACCAGGTCCGCGCGCAGGGCGAGTGGGGCATGCTGAAGCGCCGCAGCGTGACGCCCGAGCGGCGTGTGCAGTACCAGGCCGAGCACCGCGCGCTGGTGCAGGCGATCAAGAACCGCGACCTCCCGCAAGCCAAGGCCCTCGCAGCCGCGCACCTGCTGAATGTGCGCAGGAACTTGCTGAATTTCTGATCGCGGGGACGTGGCGCAGCGGCTGCGCCGGCGTGGCTTGAATCGTCGGACCGCGGTCTTCAGGCTCCAGCGCCTGACCGTGCCGAGCGCAGGAACTGCTCGGCATGTCGCCGCATCCCGGCTGCGATCGGCTCCCAGGTCCCGTGGGGGAAGCCGTGGGGCAGGCTCTGTCCGACCGTCTCGAGGGCACCGTCGACGGCGGCGACCATCTGCAGCATGCGCTCCCAGACGCCCGGGCCGCAGGCGGCAGCCAAGCGCTGCCAGTGGCGCACCTGGATGTCGCGCAGACGGTAGTGCGCGTTCTTGTCGTCCTTGACAGCCATCGCCAGCTTTGCGCGCTGATACGCGATGCGGTTCGGGCCATTTCCAATCATGGGCCACGCCGACAGCACGTCGTACAGCGGCGTCAGGGCAAAGCGGCCGCCACGTCGATGGTGGATGGAGAAGTTCTTCGCGTGGCCGTCGGTCGCCGCGAGCAACCAGAAGGCGAGCTGCGCCAGCGCGAACACGGCGCGGTCTTCGTCGGCATGCTCGCTCGCCGCGAGAACCTGCAGACAGTCCTGCACCGAGGGTCCTCCGTCCGACTGGTACTTGCGGTCCGGTGCAACGCCCAGCGCCTGACAAAGGTCCTCCTGCGGCAGCCGGGCAACCCAGGTGCCCTCGGCGGGCTTGAAGCGGGCCTTCAGCTCGGCGCCGGCGGCAATGCCTTGCCAGCGACGGTCGAAGCGCGTCACCACCAGGGCCTTCGTATCGCCGAAGGTCGCCATCTCGGTGGTCGCCATCTCGAAACCGAGGGCCGACATGATCCGCGCGCACAGCCACTCGTTCTCGACCGAGTCGGTCATGTCCGCGCGCATGTTCCCGACGAGTCCAAGCGGCAGCTTGAGGATGTGCGTGGTGGGCGTGGCGCCGTGCGGGCGGTACCACCGTCCACCCATGCGCAGCAGAGCGGTCTTCTCCTGGGCGCCGGCGATCGAGATGCGGAGGTCTTCTTCGTCGCCTTGACCGAACGGGGCCTCCGATGTCACCGAGGCCAGGATGGCCTCGACCTCGCGGTCCTTCAGCGGATCGGCGTCGACGCGGTTCCAGCCGTCGGGCTCTGCACCCGGCGGCAGCAGTTGCACCGCGCCGACGCAATCCCGGCCGATGGCGGTGAGCAGGTCGAACGCCTCGTCGGAGCGTGCATGGAAGCGCCGCCGCAGTCGGCGCCGGATGTCGGCGCTGTCGGGCAAGAGGTTCTCGAAGTAGTGGGTCACCGCGTCGCCGCGGTGCTCCAGGTCGACGGTGAACGGCAATGACAGCGACAGCGCCCGCCCCTCGTCGGAGCTCGCCCATGCCTCGTGGTAGCGGAGCACGGGCGTGCCGGTGCGCAGCGCGGTCCACACGCCCACCGGCAGCCCGTTCATCCAGATGTGGAGTTCGGCCACGGGCAGTCGCTACCAGGGGTCGTCGGACGGGCGGCGCTTTGTCGCCATCGCGCGCGCGACCGGAGGCTTCGAGTCCGCCGTGGCCCGGCCGGCGGCCTGCCGGGTGCCGGTGGGGCGCAGCACCATCTGCACGCCCAATGCGTTCAGCACGCCGAGGAACTGCTCGACGCTGATCGCGGTCGGATCGTGCTCGATCCGCGTGATCCGCGTCTGCCCGACGCCCAGCACGGCGCCGAGCTGCGCCTGGCTCAGGCCACGTGCCTTGCGCAGCGCACGCAGATGACTGGAGAGCTGGCCGGGGGATTGGATGGGGTAGTCCATGACACGCAGCCTATGCCTTGAAAGGCATTTTTGCAATACATGCCTCCAAAGACATTGTTTGCAATGATGCTTTAAAAGGCATATTTCACGAGCCGACCCGGATGAATCCCGACGCAGACACGGCGCCCGGCGGCGGCTTGGGCACCACTCGGAACACCGGTCGGCACAACCGAACGGCGACCTTCGCCCTTCCAAGGGCCTGCCCGCACCCGGGTGCTCAAGCAACAGTTGATGGCAGAGCTGTCGAACTGGATCACCGAGCATCAACTCAAGCAGGCCGATGCGGCGCAAGTCTTGATGGTGTCGCGCCCGCGCGTGTCCGATGTCGTGAACCAGAAGACCTCGAAGTTCACCATCGACACGCTGGTCGAGATGCTCAACCGCGTGGGCAAGCCCGTCCGTCTCGCGGTGGGCTGAAGCGACGGTGGGCAATCGCCCCGAAACTGGCACCAGACTGGCACCAGCGCGAAAGCGAGTCGAAATGTTGGTGATCGCTATCGTAGAAAACACCAGTAGAACTGGTAGGCCGTGTTGGACTTGAACCAACGACCAAAGGATTATGAGTCCTCTGCTCTGACCAACTGAGCTAACGGCCCGGAGAGATCGGCGATTCTAGGCGGCGCGCCCGCGCGGCGAGCGGACCGGGCGCCGCTATTTGGCCGACAGCGCATGGCCCACCAGCCGCGCCGTGATGTCGACGATCTGGATCATGCGCTCGTAGGCCATCCGCGTCGGCCCGATCACCCCCAGCGTGCCGACGATGCGGCCATCGACCTCGTAGGGCGCGGTCACCACCGACAGCTCCTCGAACGGCACGACCTTGCTCTCGCCGCCGATGTAGATGCGCACGCCCTCGGCGCGGCTGCTGACGTCCAGCAGCCGCATCAGCTCGGTCTTCTGCTCGAAGACGTCGAACAGGCGGCGCAGGCTGCCCATGTCGTTGCCGAAGTCCTGCACCGTCAGCAGGTTGCGCTCGCCCGAGACGACGACGTTGTCGGTGCTCTCGGCCAGCACTTCGCTGCCGGCCTGCACCGCGGCCTGCATCAGGGCGGCGATCTCGACCGCGCAGGGCATCGATCTCGTGCTTCAGGCGCTCGCGCACGGCCTCGATCGTGAGGCCGGCGTAATGCGCGTTGAGGAAGTTGCGTCGCTTCGACCAGCTCCGACTGCTGGTAGTCGCGCGCGGTGAAGATGACGCGGTTCTGCACGTCGCCGTCGGGCGCGACCAGGATCACCAGCACGCGCCGCTCGCCCAGGCGCAGGAACTCGATGTGGTGGAACACGCTCGGCCTTGCGCGGCGCGGTGACCACGCCGACGAAGCTCGACAGGCTGGACAGCAGCGAGCGCCGCCTGCGCGATCACGCGCTGCGGCTGGTCGGGGTGGAGCTGCTCGCGCGCGGCGGCGACCTCGGCCGGGACATGCTCGAGGCTGACCGGCCGCGCGGTGAGCATGGTGTCGACGAACAGCCGGTAGCCGCGCGCGGTGGGCACGCGGCCGGAGCTGGTGTGCGGGCTGGCGATCAGGCCCAGGTCCTCGAGGTCGGCCATCACGTTGCGGATCGTGGCCGGCGACAGGTCCAGCCCCGAGGTGCGCGACAGCGTTCGCGAGCCCACGGGCTGTGCCGTCGGCGATGTAGCGCTCGACCAGCATCTTCAGCAACGTGCGGGCGCGGTCGTCAAGCATGATGCGCGATTGTATGGAGACCCCGCCGCAGGCCCTGCGCCGAGGGGGCCCTATGGTGTAATCGGCCGCATGGCGTCTCGCTTTCGTCATGCCGCGATCGTGGGCAAATACCAGGCGCGGGGCATTCGCCCGCTGCTGGAGGAGATCGCCCATTTCATGATCGCCCAGGGCCTGGAGGTCTCGTTCGAGCGCGACACCGCCGAGGCCACCGGCGTGGCCGATTTCGAGGCCCTCACGCCGGCCGAGATGGGCCGGCGCTGCGACCTCGCGGTGGTGGTCGGCGGCGACGGCACGATGCTGGGCATCGCGCGCGAACTGGCGCGCTGCAACCTGCCGCTGGTGGGCATCAACCAGGGCCGGCTCGGCTTCATCACCGACATCCCGATCGGCCAGTACAAGGAAGCGCTGGCGCCGATGATCGCCGGCGACTACGAGGAAGAGCAGCGCTCGATGCTCGAGGGCGAGGTCTGGCGCGACGGCGAACGCATCTACGAGGGTCTGTCGCTGAACGACGTGGTGGTCAGCCGCGGCGCCACCGCCAGCATGGTCGAGCTGCGGGTCGATGTCGACGACGAGTTCGTCGCCAACCTGCGCGCCGACGGCCTGATCGTGGCCTCGCCCACCGGCAGCACGGCCTACGCGCTGTCGGCCGGCGGGCCGATCCTGCACCCGTCGATCGCGGGCTGGGTGCTGTTGCCGATCGCCTCGCACACGCTGTCCAACCGCCCCATCGTGCTGCCCGACCGCGGCGAGGTGCGCATCGGCATCGTCGCGGGCAAGGATGTCTCGGCCAACTTCGACATGCACAACCTGGCCAGCCTCATGCACGGCGACGAGGTGCGCGTGCGCCGCTCGGCGTTCAAGGTGCGCTTCCTGCACCCGCGCGGCTGGAGCTACTACGCCACGCTGCGGCGCAAGCTGCGCTGGTACGACCGCGTGGTATGAGCCCCGCGGCTTGCGCCTGCGGCGCTGTGCGGCCCCCCACGGGGGCGCAGGCCTGCCTCGGGGCGGCCCGGCGGGAGGCCTGAGCGATGCTGCGCCGGCTGAGCTTGCGCGACGTCGTGATCGTCGCCCAACTGGAGATCGAGCTCGGCGCCGGGTTCACCGTGCTGACCGGCGAGACCGGCGCGGGCAAGTCGATCCTCGTCGACGCGCTGCAGCTCGCGCTGGGCAACCGCGCCGATGCTGCGCTGGTGCGCGAAGGCGCGGCGCGGGCCGAGGTCAGCGCCGAGTTCGACACCCCGGCCTCGCTGCGGCCCTGGCTGGACGAAGGTGGGTTCGCGGTCGACGACACCTTGCTGCTGCGGCGCAGCGTCGATGCCCAGGGCAAGAGCCGGGCCTGGATCAACGGCAGCCCGGCCACGGTGGCGCAGTTGCGCGAGGCAGCCGACCAGCTGGTCGAGATCCACGGCCAGCATGCCTGGCAGAGCCTGACCCGCCCGGCCGCGGTCCGCGCCCTGCTCGATGCGCAGGCCGGCAGCGACACCGCCGCGCTGGCGGCCGCCTGGCAGGCCTGGCGCCAGGCGCTGGCGGCGCTGGCCGATGCGCGGGCCAAGGGCGACACGCTGGAGCGCGAACGCGACCGCCTGGCGTGGCAGATCGGCGAGCTGGACAAGCTGGCGCCGGCCGACGGCGAATGGGACGAGCTCGAGCGCGAGCACCAGCGCCATGCAAATGCGCAGGCCCTGCTCGACGGCGCGCGCGCGGCGCTGGACGCGATCGCCGAGGCCGAGGCCAACGCCGACACGCTCAGCTCGCGCGCGATCGCCGCGCTCGACGAAGTGCAGCGCTTCGACGCCGAACTCGGCGCCGTGGCCGAAGTGCTGCGCAGCGCGCAGGCACAGATCGAGGACGCCGCGCACACGCTGCACGCCTACCTCGGTCATCGCGAACCCGACCCCGCGCGCCTGGCCGAGCTCGACGCCCGCCTGGGCGCGTGGATGGCGCTCGCCCGCCGCTACCGCCGCGCGCCGGCCGAACTGCCTGCGCTGCTCGCGGGCTGGAAGGCCGAGCTGCAGGCGCTGGACGCCGCGGCCGACCTGCAGGCGCTCGAGCAGGCCGCGGCCGGCGCCGAGCGTGCGTGGCGCACGCAGGCCGAGCGCGTCTCGCGCCTGCGCAAGAAGGCCGCCGCACCGCTGGCTGCCGCGGTCACGCAGGCGATGCAGCAGCTCGGGATGGCCGGCGGGCGGTTCGAGATCGCCTTGCTGCCGCTGGACGAGCCGCAGGCCGGCGGGCTGGAAGCGGTGGAGTTCCGCGTCGCCGGGCATGCCGGCAGCACGCCCCGCGCGCTGGCCAGGGTGGCCTCGGGCGGCGAGCTCTCGCGGCTGGCGCTGGCGATCGCCACGACCACCGCGCAGGCCCCCGGCAGCGGAGCGCCGACGCTGATCTTCGACGAGATCGACGCCGGCGTCGGCGGTGCCGTGGCCGACAGCGTGGGCCGGCTGATGAAGCAGCTCGGCGGCACCAGCCAGGTCCTGGCCGTCACCCACCTCGCGCAGGTGGCCGCCTGCGCCGACGGCCACTTCGTGGTCAGCAAGGCGCTGCAGGGCCGGCAGACCCTGTCGGCGATCGAAGCCGTCGAGGGCGAGGCGCGCGTCGCCGAGGTGGCGCGCATGCTGGGCGGCGAGCGGCTGTCGGGCACCGCGCATGCCCAGGCGCTGCTCGGGCTGCGCGAAGGCCGGGTCCGGTGAGCCGGGAGTCGGGGCGATGAGCGAATTCGTGCCGCTGGAGGCGTCGCGCCGCGACGAGGTGATCCTGATCACCGGCATCTCGGGGTCGGGCAAGTCGGTGGCGCTGCACGCGCTCGAGGACGCGGGCTATTTCTGCGTCGACAACCTGCCGCCGGAGCTGCTGCGCGACTTCATCCATCTCGAGCACGGGCGCCACGCGCACCGCGTGGCGGTGGCGGTGGACGTTCGCACCGCATCGTCGCTGCCGGGCCTGGTGCCGCTGATCGGGCAGCTGCGCGACGAGGGCGTTCGCATCCGACCGCTCTTCCTCGACGCCAGCACCGATGCGCTGCTGCGCCGCTTCTCCGAGACCCGGCGCCCGCACCCGCTGACCGCGGTGCCCGAGGGCGGCGACGTCGCGCGTGCGCTGGTCGAGGCGATCGAGCTCGAGCGCGGGCTGCTCGCCGACCTGCGCGAGGTTTCCACCGTCATCGACACCAGCCAGCTGCGCCCGGCGCTGCTGCGCAGCTGGGTGCGATCGCTGGTCGGCGCGCGCGACGCGGTGCTGACCCTGGTCTTCGAGAGCTTCGCGTTCAAGCATGGCGTGCCGCTGGACGCCGACTACCTGTTCGACCTGCGCGTGATCCCCAACCCCTACTACATCCGCGAGCTGCGCCCGCTCACCGGGCGCGATGCGCCGGTGGCGGCCTACCTCGAAGCACAGCCCGAGGCCGGCGAGATGCTGAGCCAGATCCAGCAGTTCCTGCAGCGCTGGCTGCCCTCGTTCGAAGAAGACCAGCGCAGCTACCTCACCGTCGCCATCGGCTGCACCGGCGGCCAGCACCGTTCGGTGTATGCCGCCGAATGGCTGGCGCGGCGGTTCGACAGCCGCTATGCGACGCTGGTGCGGCATCGCGAACTCGACGCGCGCGAGTGACGCCATGGCCGGCTCCCCCGTGCCCGTTGCGCTGCCCGATCCGCTGGCGCTCTTTCCGCTGCAGCTGGTGCTGTTCCCCGGCGCCACGCTGGGGCTGAAGATCTTCGAGGCGCGCTATCTCGACCTCGTCTCCGAATGCCTGCGCACGCAGCAGCCCTTCGGTGTGGTCTGCCTGCGCCAAGGCGCCGAGGTCGGCCAGGGCAGCGCGCCGCTGGATGTCGAGAGCGTCGGCGTGCTGGCGCATATCGACGAAGTCGATGCCGAGCAGGCCGGCATCCTGCGCCTGCGATGCCGCGGCGGGCAGCGCTTTCGCCTGCGCCGGTCGCCCACGCAGTGCGACAACGGCATGTGGACGGCGGCGGTCGATCCGATCGCCGGCGACCCGACCCGCCTGCCCGGCCCGGCCATGCTGCAGACCGTCACTGCGCTGGCCGAGGCGATCCGCAAGCTGCAGGAGCAGGACCGGGTGCCGTTCGCAGCGCCTTACCGGCTCGACGATGCGGGCTGGGTGGCCAACCGGTGGTGCGAGTTGCTGCCGGTCTCGCTGGCGGCCAAGCAGAAGCTGATGGAACTCGACGACCCGGTGATCCGGCTGAGCCTGGTCGACGGTTTCCTGCGCGACAAGAAGGTCGTGGTCGGCTGAGGCCGGGCCGAGGCTCAGGCCTCGAGCAAACGCCGCACCGGCGCGGACAGGCCGAGCGCGAGCGCTTCGCCGGGCGTCACCCAGCGGCCTTCCTGCAGCCCGGCGGGAGGCCGCGCGCGCGCCGGCAGGCGCCAGGCCAGCGGGTGCAAGGTCCAGTCGAAATGGGTCAGCGCATGCTCGATCGGCGGCAGCCACTCGCCGCGTCCGGGCCAGGCCGAGGCGGCCTGCTGCAAGGCCTCGACCGTGGGGTATTCGGGCAGGCTCCACAGCCCGGCCCAGACCCCGCGCGACGGCCGTTGCACGAGCTGGATGCGGCCGCGCTGCTGCAGCAACAGCAGCGCGTTGAGGCGCCGGCCGCGCCGGAGCCTGCGGCTCTTCACCGGAAAGCGCTCGGGCGTGCCCGCGGCCCGCGCGGCACAGATCCCGCCCAGCGGGCAGCGTCCGCAGGCCGGCTGACGCGCCAGGCAAAGCGTCGCGCCCAGGTCCATCAGGCCCTGGGTGTAGACGTCCACCTCATGCTGCGGCAACAGCGATTCGGCCAGCGTCCACAGGCGCTTTTCCTCGGCCGCCAGCGCCAGGTCGCCGCCGAAGCCGAGCGCGCGCGTCAGCACGCGCTTGACGTTGCCGTCGAGGATCGCCGCGCGCTCGCCGAAGCAGAACGCGGCGATCGCCGCCGCCGTCGAACGGCCGATCCCGGGCAGCGCCTGCAGGCCCTGGCTGCTGCTCGGAAACGCACCGCCATGCTCGGCGACCACGGCTTGCGCGCAGCGGTGCAGGTTGCGGGCGCGGCTGTAGTAGCCCAGCCCGCTCCACAGCGCGAAGACATCGTCCAGCGGCGCGGCCGCCAGCGCCTGCAGGCTCGGAAAGCGCGCGAGGAAGCGCGGGTAGTAATCGAGCACGGTGCCGACCTGCGTCTGCTGCAGCATCACCTCCGACAGCCAGACGCGGTACGGATCGCGCGTGCCCTGCCAGGGCAGGCCCTTTCGGCCGTCTGTCCGTTGCCATCGGACGACGGCCGCCGCCAGGGCGGGCCGCGTCAAGCAGCGTCCTGCCGCAGCGGGCTGTCGAGCCGCGGGGCCGTCGATGGGGCGGCCAGGCGCGATGCGGTGACCGCGGCGTCACCCGCCACTTCGACCAGCCTGGCCTGCAACCGGCCCAGGTGCTCGTCCTGGGCCTGCACTTCGGTGATGCGCTGCTCGAGTTCGCCGGCCACCGCCTGCACGCGCTGCAGCGCCTCGCGACGGCGCGTGAAGGCGCGGCGACGCTCGCGCAACTGCACCTCGACCTGGCTGGTCGCGGCCTTGCACCACATCTCGAGTTCGCCGGCGGCGGTCTCGAACACGATCCGCAGCTTGGACAGCAGCATGCGGCGGAACTGCTCGCTGAAGCCCGGCATGGCCATCCGCCACGCCTGGCCCAGCGTCAGATAGCGGCGGTAGTTCTGCTCGATCAGGTCCAGTTCGCTCTGGAACTGCGCCACCGAGGGCACCGCCGACAAGGTGAACGCGAAGCCGAACTCGGCATTCAGCCGGTCGAAGCTGGCCTGCAGCATCTGGCGCAGCTCTTCGGCCTGCGCCGCGGCGCCGTCGACCGCGTCGTGCAGCCGCGATATCAGGGTGTCGAAGGCAGCGCGCGCGCCGAGCTTGAAGGGCCGCGCGCCCATCGCCGACTGCATCGCACCGACCTCGGTGCGCAGCGCCTCGCTCGACAGCTTGGCCAGCATGCTGCGCAGCAGCCGCGCCTGCACCGCGCGCAACGCCGCCAGGCGCGGGGTGCAGCCCTCGAGGTCGGTCACTTCGGCATCCACGCGCTCGACCATCATGCGCAGCTTGGTGCCGCTCTTGCCGCGCAGGCCGCGCAGCTCGAACAGCTGCTCGGCCTGCTGGCGGCGGCGGTCGACCAGGCGCCGCGCGGACGCGTCGCGCAGTTGCTCGATGGTCGCCAGCGCCGACTGCACCAGCAGCTGCTGGCGGCGCGGCAGCAGTTCGTCGGCCAGCGCCTGTTCCAGCGGCGGCAGGCGGCTGGCCTGCAGGGCCTGCGCATTGCCTTCGACGCGCGCGGCCAGCGCATCGCGGGCCGACAGCGCGAACACGCGCGCCGGCGGCATGCCGAGCATCTCGGCGGCGACCTCGCGTTGATGCTCGATCTGGGCGCGCACCGCGGCCACCGATGCCAGCGGGTCGAGCAGCGCGTCGATCTTGTTGAGCACGACGAAGCGCTCGAGGCTCGCCTGGCCGAGGTGCTCGCGCCAGATGGCCAGGTCGGAGCGGGTCACCCCCGTATCGGCGGCGAGCACGAAGACCACCGCATGCGCCGTCGGCAGCAGGCCCAGCGTCAGCTCCGGCTCGGCCCCGACGGCGTTGAGCCCCGGCGTGTCGATGACCACCAGCCCGCGCTCGAGCAACGGATGCGGATAGTTGATGACCGCATGTCGCCAGGCCGGCACCTCGACGCTGCCATCCGAGGCCTGCGGCGGGTTGTCTTCGGGCTGCTCCTCGTTCCAGAAGCCGAGTGCCACGGCTTGTTCCAGGCTCACGCGCTGCGTCGCGGTCACCGCCGCCAGCGCCTGCACCAGCGACTGCGGCTGACGCGGGTCCAGCGGCACCAGGTGCCACTGATCGTCGCGCGGCCGCAGCTCGGCCAGCGACAGGCCGCGCAGCCTCGTCTCGATCGGCAGCAAGGCCAGCCTGGGCGCAACGCCGCGGTCGTGGCGCAACTCGACCGGGCACATGGTCGTGCGCCCCGGCGTGGCCGGCAGCACGCGGCGGCCGGCGTCGGCGAAGAAGATCGCGTTGATCAGCTCCGACTTGCCGCGCGAGAACTCGGCGACGAAAGCCAGCACCAGCTTGTCGGAAGCCAGCCGCTCGCGCAGCGCGGCCAGCACCTCGGCATCGGCGTCGGAGAGCAGGTCCTGCTCGACCAGCCAGTGGCCGAGCTGCGTCACCTGGCGGTCCAGCGCGACCCGCCAGGAGGCCAGCGAATCGAGACGTTCTGCGATGGGGCTGATCGTGGGCATGGTGCGCGCGGCTGCAGCGTTCATGCTAGCGCAGCCCGGCCTTCGGTCGCGATCCGGCGGGCGCGCTGCCGCAGGCCTGTTTTCCCGGCGGATGTCACGCCGCGGGCGGCGGCGCGCGCCGCGGTTACCGACGCTGACAACCTGGGCAGAAATACGTCGCGCGCTGGGCCTGGACCGCGCGGCGCAGCAGCGCGGCGCAGCGGCGGCAGCTCTGGCCGGCGCGCCCGTAGACCGCAGCCTCGGTCTGGAAGGCGCCGCTGGCGCCATGAACGTCGGTGAAGTCGCGCAAGGTGGAGCCGCCGAGCTCGAGCGCCCGCGCCAAGGTCAGGCGCAACGCGGCCAGCAGCCGCGCCGCCCGCGGCCGGCTGATGCGGTCGGCACGCAGCGCGGGGTGGATCGCAGCCGCGAACAGCGCTTCGCAGGCGTAGATGTTGCCCGCGCCGACGACGACGTCGCCGGCGAGCAGCACCTGCTTGATCGGCGCGCGCCGGCGCTGCAGCGCGGCGTGGAAGAGCGCTGCGGTGAGCGCCGGGTCGAAGGGCTCGGCCCCCAGGCGCTGCAGCAGCGTTGCCGCCGGCGGCTCGCCGATCGAGGCCGACCAGAGCACGGCGCCGAAGCGGCGCGGGTCGTTCAGCCGCAGCGTGCCGCGGTCGGTGACGAGGTCGAAATGATCGTGCGGCCCGGGCGCCGGCGCCTCGGCCAGCAGCGCGAGCGAGCCCGACATGCCCAGGTGGAGCAGCAATCCGCCGCCCTCGGCGCCTGCGCGCGACAGCGGCAGCCACAGGTATTTGCCGCGTCGCGAAACCTCGCCCACCGTGCTGCCGACCAGTTGCTCGACGCCGCAACCCAGCGGCCAGCGCAAGGGCTTGCCCAGGCGCACGAACTGCACGCGCGCCCCGTGCAACGGCGCCGCGATGCCGCGCCGCGTGACTTCGACCTCCGGGAGCTCGGGCATGAACTCATTATGTGAGAATGGATCAGAACCGCATGGGAATCCCGATGTCCGACCGCCTCTGCAGGCCCCACGCGCTGATCACGCTGGCTGCCCTCCTGTTTGCCGGCAGCCTGCTGGTCGTGACGCCCACGGACGCGCAGCAGCCGCCCGCGGCGGCAGCCTCGGCGGCCAGCGCACCGGCGGTCCACAACTCGGCGCTCGACGACCAACTGCTCTACGAGATCCTGGTCGGCGAAATGGCGCTCGGCAACGGCGACGCCGGCAGCGCCTACGAATTGATTCTCGACGCCGCCCGGCGCAGCCAGGACGACGGCTTGTTCCGCCGTGCGGTGGACATCGCGCTGCAACGCCGTGCCGGCGACCAGGCCCTGACGGCAGCGCGGGCCTGGCGCGTCGCCAAGCCCGCGTCGCTCGACCCGATCCGGCTCGAGCTGCAGATCCTGGTGCTGCTCAACCGCTCCGAGGCGATCGGCGAGCCGCTGAAGGCCTTGCTTGCCCACACCCCGGCGCCCGAGCGCCCGGCGCTCATCGACGGCCTGCCGCGACTGATGCAGCGGGCGAGCAACCCGGCGGCGGTGGCCGCGGTGATCGAGGCGAGCCTCAAGCCCTACCTCGATGGCGCGACCGGCGTTTCGGCGCGCGTGGCGATCGGCCGCACCTGGCTCATCGCCCACCAGCCCGACCGCGCGCTGGACCTGGCCCGACAGGCCCAGGCGCTGGATGCCGCAGCGGCGGGCCCGGCCGTGCTGGCCATGCAGCTCATGCACGACCGTCCGGCAGCCGAACCGGTCGTGCTCGACTACCTGGCCCGCAGCGACGCCGAACCCGCCATGCGGCTGGCCTACGTCCGCTTGCTGACCACCGCCCAGCGCTACACCGACGCGATCACCCAACTCGAGATCCTCACCAGGCAGACGCCGGATCTGGCGCCGCCCTATCTGACCCTGGGCGCGCTTCAGCTCGAGCTGCACCACGCCGCCGAAGGCGAAGCGGCACTGACGCGCTACATCGAGCTGGCGCAGCGCGACGCGGCCAAGGCGCCGCCGGCCGGCAAGCCGGACCAGGCCGCATCGGGCAGCGCCACCGCCTCCGGCAGCGAGGCGGACGAGGACGACAACGCCAGCCGCCCCGAACGTGGGGTGGTCCAGGCCTGGCTGATGCTCGCGCAATCGGCCGAGAGGCGCGGCGACTACAAGGCCGCCGAGGCCTGGCTGAGCAAGGTCACGGACCCGCGGCAGGCGCTCGATGTGCAGACGCGGCGGGCCTCGATCCTGGTGCGCCAGGGCAAGGTCGAGCAGGCGCGCGAGCTCATCCGCCAGGTGCCCGAGCACGGCGCCGAAGACGCGCGTGCCAAGCTGCTGGCCGAGGCCGCCGTGCTGCGCGATGCCAAGCAATGGCGCCAGGCCTTCGACGTGCTGGCCGGCGCCAACCAGCGCTTTCCCGACGACACCGACCTGCTTTACGAGCAGGCGATGATGGCCGAGAAGCTCGACCGCATGAACGAGATGGAGCGGCTGCTGCGCCGCGTGATCGAGCTCAAGCCCGACGACGCGCAGGCGCAGAACGCGCTGGGCTACTCGCTGGCCGATCGCAAGGTGCGCCTGCCCGAGGCGCGGGCCCTGATCCAGCGTGCGCTCGAGCTGACGCCGGGCGACCCCTTCATCACCGACAGCCTGGGCTGGGTCGAGTACCGCATGGGCAATGGCCAGGTGGCGCTGCGCCTGCTGCGCGAAGCCTACGGCGCACGACCCGACCCCGAGATCGCGGCCCATCTCGGCGAGGTGCTGTGGTCGATGGGCATGCGCGACGAAGCCCGCCGCATCTGGCGCGAGGCCAAGGTGCTCGACGCCGCCAACGACGTGCTGCGCGAAACCCTGGTCCGGTTGCGCGTGGACCTGTGAAGCGCCGCGCGCTGCCGCGGCTGGCAGCGCTGCTGTCGGCCTTGATCCTGGCTGCCTGCGCGACCCCGCCGCGTGGCCCCGCGGAACCGCCCTGGACCCATGGCCGGCTGAGCGTTCTCGTCCCTGCCACGGCGACGGAAGCGGCGCGCGGGATGAGCGCGGCATTCGAGTTGCGCGGCAACGGCGACGCCGGCGAGTTGCGTCTGGATTCGCCGCTCGGCATGCGGATGGCCAGCGCGCGCTGGGCGCCCGGCCTGGCGCTGCTGGGCACCTCGGACGGTGAACGCCGCTTCGACAACCTCGACGACCTGTCGCGCCAGGTGCTGGGCGAGGCGATGCCACTGGCCGCCCTGCCCGACTGGCTCGCCGGCCGGCCCTGGCCCGGCGCGCCTCACGTGGCGGTCGAGTCGGGCTTCGAGCAGCTCGGCTGGCACGTGCAGCTCGCGCGGCTCGCCGAAGGCTGGATCGAGGCCCGCCGCGACGCCCCGCCCGCGGTCGTCGTACGCGCGCGCCTGGACAGCGACCGGTGACCCGCCACGGGCACCGGACAAGCCGATGAGCCTGCGCGCCCTCTACGACGTGCCGGCCCCGGCCAAGCTCAATCTCTTCCTCCATGTCGTCGGGCGGCGCAGCGACGGCTACCACCTGCTGCAGTCGCTGTTCGTGCTCGTCGACTGGGCCGACCGTCTGCACTTCGAGCGCCGCGACGACGGCGGCCTGAGCCGCCACGACATCGGCCAGCCACTGCCCGCCGACGACCTTTGCCTGCGCGCGGCGCGGGCGCTGCAGGCGGCCAGCGGCACGCCGCTGGGTGCGGCGATCTCGATCGACAAGCAACTGCCCGCCGGCGCCGGCATGGGCGGCGGCAGCTCCGATGCGGCGAGCACGCTGCTGGCGCTCAACCGGCTGTGGGGCCTGCACTGGCCCCGCGAGCGCCTGGCCGCGCTGGCGCTGACGCTGGGCGCCGACGTGCCCTTCTTCGTCCATGGGCGCAACGCGCTGGTCGAGGGCATCGGCGAGCGGATGCGCGCGCTGCCGGTGCCGCCGGCCTGGTTCGCGGTCGTCAAGCCGCCGGGCGCGATCGCCACGCGCGAGATCTTCGAGCATCCGGCGCTCAGGCGCGACACCGATCCTGCTATAGTTGCGGGCTCTATCGAGAGCGCAGGCGAGAGTGGTTTTCCGCCTGGGTGGCTGCAGGGATTCGGAAGGAACGACCTGCAGGGCCCGGCCGAAGACCGTTGTCCCGCGGTGGCGCAAGCCGCCCGCTGGCTGGAGGCACGTTACGGCAACAGCCGCATGACGGGCTCGGGCAGCGCGGTGTTCGCGAGAGCAGGCACGGGCGACTCACCCATGGCGACATTTCCGGCGGCAGCGCTCGCGCCGGGCTGGGTGGGCCGCATGTGCCGCAGTCTGGTCGAGCATCCGCTGATCGGGTGGGCAGACTGAAGCCGGTTGGAGGTCGCGGCCGCGGGCCACGACCTGTGTAGGGGAGTCGCCAAGTTGGTCAAGGCATCGGATTTTGATTCCGACATGCGAGGGTTCGAGTCCTTCCTCCCCTGCCAAATCTTTCATTGAAGCCGGTGCAGCAGCCCCGGCAAGCCCCCGACGGAGAGACCACCGTGCTGTTCAACACCGTGCTGTTCACCGGCAATGCCAATCCGGTGCTGGCGCAAGAGATGGCGACGCATCTGGGCGTCGAGCTCGGGAAGGCGGCGGTGGGGCGCTTCTCCGACGGCGAGGTCACGGTCGAGATCCGGCAGAACGTGCGCGCCCGCGACGTCTTCGTCGTCCAGTCGACCTGCGCGCCGACGAACGAAAACCTGATGGAGCTGCTGATCATGGTCGATGCGCTCAAGCGTGCCAGCGCACGCCGCATCACCGCCGTGATCCCCTACTTCGGCTACGCCCGGCAGGACCGCCGGCCACGCAGCACCCGGGTGCCGATCAGCGCCAAGGTGGTGGCCAACCTGCTGGAGACCGTGGGGGTCGAGCGGCTGCTGACGATGGACCTGCATGCCGACCAGATCCAGGGCTTCTTCGACATCCCGGTGGACAACATCTACGCCAGCCCGGTGCTGCTGTCGGATGTCAAGAGCAAGGCGTACTCGAACCTGGTCGTGATCTCGCCCGATGTCGGCGGCGTGGTGCGCGCGCGCGCGCTGGCCAAGCAGCTCGGCTGCGACCTGGCCATCATCGACAAGCGCCGGCCGACGGTCAACGTCTCCGAAGTCATGCATGTGATCGGCGAGATCGAGGGCCGCAACTGCGTGATCATGGACGACATGATCGACACCGCCGGCACCCTGGTGAAGGCGGCCGAGGTGCTCAAGGAACGCGGCGCGAAAAGCGTCTACGCGTATTGCACCCACCCGGTGTTCTCCGGCCCGGCGGTGGAGCGCATCAGGGCCTCGCATATCGACGAAGTCGTCATCACCAACACGATCCCGCTGTCGGACGCAGCCCGGGCCTGCCCGAAGATCCGGCAGCTCTCGGTGGCCTTCCTCTTCGCGGAGACCATCCGCCGCATCTCCGACGGCGAATCGGTGACCTCGCTGTTCGCGGAGCAGAACAACAACTTCTAGAGCATGAGCGGGCTCCTTGCGGAGCCCTTTTCGGCGGCGGGCCTGCGGCCCGCCTCATCCAGGCGCCTGGTCGCGGGCGCCTCATCCACTTGGAGTCAACATGAAATTCACAGCTTACGAGCGTACGCTGCAGGGGACCGGAGCGAGCCGCCGCCTGCGCCACGCGGCCAAGGTGCCCGGCATCGTCTATGGCGCCGGCACGCCGAAGATGATCGAGCTCGATCACAACGCGCTGTTCTTCGCGCTGAAGAAGGAGGCCTTCCACTCGTCGATCCTGGAGATGGACCTGGCCGGCCAGACCGAGAAGGTGCTGCTGCGCGACTTCCAGATGCACGCCTTCAAGCCGATCGTGATGCACATCGACTTCCAGCGCGTCGACGAGACGACCAGGCTGCGCAAGAAGGTGCCGCTGCACTTCGTCGGCGAGGAAGGCTCCACCGCGGTCAAGACCGACAAGTGCCTGATCAGCCATGTGCGCAACGATCTCGAGATCGAATGCCTGGCGTCGCAGCTGCCCGAGTTCCTGACCATCGACCTGTCGGGCCTGGTCAAGGGCACCAGCCTGCATGTCAGCGACCTCAAGCTGCCCGAGGGCATCAAGGCGGTCAAGCACGGGACCCAGAATCCGGTGATCGTGGCCGTCACGCTGCCCCGCATCGAGGAAGAGGCCGCCCCCGCCGTCGTGGTCGCCGTGCCCGAGAAGGGCAAGGGCGGCAAGGCGCGCAAGGAAGAGAAGCAGCAGAAGGGCCGCGGGGGATAAGCCCGACCCGCCTCCATCCCCATTCGTCAGGCCCCACTCCGGTGGGGCCTTTTCCATTCTGCGGCGCCAATAATCGCTCCCATGATTCGACTCTTCGTCGGCCTGGGCAACCCGGGCGCTGAATACGAGGCCACGCGGCACAACGCCGGCTTCTGGTGGATCGCCGCGCTGGCGGCCAAGCTCGGCGCACGGCTGGTGCCGGAGCGCGCCTACCAGGGCCTGGTCGCCCGCGTGACGGTCGCCGGAGCCCCGGTCTGGCTGCTCGAGCCGATGACCTTCATGAACCGTTCCGGCGCCTCGGTGGCGCCGCTGGCGCGCTTCTTCAAGATCGAGCCGCAGCAGATCCTCGTCGTGCACGACGAGCTCGACCTGCTGCCCGGCCAGGCCAAGCTCAAGTTCGGCGGCAGCGCCGCGGGCCACAACGGCCTCAAGGACATCCAGGGCCTGCTCGGCACGCCCGACTTCTGGCGCCTGCGGCTGGGCATAGGCCACCCGGGCGTGAAGGCCGAGGTGGTGAACTACGTCCTCAGGAAGCCGTCGCCGGACCAGCGCGAGGCGATCGCCCGCGCCATCGACCAATCGCTGGGGGCCAGCGACTCGCTGATCGCCGGCGAGATGGACAAGGCGCTGGCCCTGATCCACGCCCAGCCACCGCGACCCAAGCCGCCGCGGCCGGCCGCCCTCACCCCGCCGAAGGGAGACCCGCCATGACCACGACCCCGGGCCTGCGCGCGATGCGCCTGTTGCTGGCCCTGATTCCGGCCATCGTGCTGCCGGCGTTCGCGCCCGCGCCGGCTCACGCACAGACGGTATGGCGCTGCGGCGCCGGCGCCAACGTCTATTCGCAGACCCCTTGCGACGGCGGGCGCGAGGTCGCGGTGGCCGACGAGCGCAGCCCCGATCAGGTGCAGGCCGCGCAGGAGGTCGCCGCGCGCGAGCGCCGCCTGGCCGACCAACTCAGCGCCGAGCGCCGCCAGCGCGAAGCGCCGCCGACCACGGTGGCGGCGCATCGGGTCCGCGGCAAGACCGCGGCCGGGCTCAAGCCGGCGCCGGACCTGCGGCAGCCACGGCGTCGACAGCAGGCGAAGCCGCGGCCTGAAGACGCTCGAACTTGGCGCGCAATTGTTCCTGCGTCTCGACACAAGCCGGGTTGACCGGAATGCAGCTCACCGGGCAGACCTGCACGCATTGCGGCTCTGCAAAATGGCCGACGCATTCGGTGCAGCGGTGAGGGTCGATCTCGTAGATCTCCACGCCCATGAAGATCGCCTGGTTCGGACACTCCGGCTCGCACACGTCGCAGTTGATGCATTCGTCGGTGATCCAGAGCGCCATCTGAGTTCAGTCCTCGGCCTGCGTGATGCGCTCCTTCAAGCGCCTGAGCACCGAGGGTGCCACGAACTTGGAGACATCACCGCCGAGGCTGGCAATCTCGCGCACGAACGTGCCGCTGACGAACTGGTACTGGTCCGACGGCGTCATGAAGACGGTCTCGACCTCGGGCATCAGCTGGCGGTTCATGCCCGCCATCTGGAACTCGTACTCGAAGTCGCTGACCGCGCGCAGGCCGCGGATGACCACCTTGCCGCGCTGCTCGAGCACGAAATCGCACAGCAGCCCCCTGAAGGGCGTGACCTCGACATTCGGATAGGGCGCGGCGATCTCCTGCGCGATCTCGAGCCGCTCGGAGATCGTGAACATCGTGCGCTTGTGGTGACCGACGGCGACCGCCAGGATCAGGCGGTCGAACAGGCGCGAAGCCCTGCGCATGAGGTCTTCATGGCCGAGCGTCATCGGATCGAAGGTGCCCGGGTAGACGGCGGTGAGTGGGGAGTTGGCGGTCACACGTTTCTCCACGCGGCACGGCCGCCGGACCAGTTTAGCCCGCTCACGCTGGGCTGACGAACAGCTGCGCGCTGACCGCGCCGGCGCGCAGGCTGCGATGCAGCGCCAGGCCCGCGGGCGGCTCGTCCAGCGGTGCAGGCGCCTCGACGTAGACGAAGCCTCCGGGGGTCACCAGCCGGGCGGCGGCGGCGGCCGCGCCTGCAGCGAGGCCCGAGTCGAACGGCGGATCGATCAGCACCAGCTCGAACCGCTGCGGCGCGCAGCGTGCCATCCAGCCCATGGCCTCGCTTCGCTCGACGCGCAGCGCGCTCGCGCCCAGGCGCTGCTGCGAGCGCAGCAGGCTGGCCACCAGCAGCGCGTCCTGTTCCAGCAACAGCACCTCGGCCGCGCCGCGCGAGGCGGCCTCGAAGCCCAGCGCGCCGCTGCCCGCGAAAGCGTCGAGTACCCGCCAGCCGGAGAGATCCTGCCCCAGCCAGTTGAACAGGGTCTCGCGCACGCGGTCCGGCGTCGGGCGCAGGCCCGGGCGGTCGGCCACCGGCAGCTTGCTGCGCCTGAGCCGGCCGCCGATCAGGCGGACCTCGTTCTTCAGCGGCGCCTTCAAAGGCGCACCGGGATGCCGTCGCGGGCCAGCAGCGCCTTGGCCTGGCCGACGGTGAACTCACCGTAGTGGAAGATGCTCGCCGCCAGCACCGCGTCGGCGCCGCCGATGCGGATGCCCTCGCTCAGGTGCTCGAGCGCGCCGACGCCGCCCGAGGCGATCACCGGTACCGGCACCGCGTCGGCCACCGCGCGCGTGAGCGCGAGGTCGAAGCCGCTCTTGGTGCCGTCGCGGTCCATGCTCGTGAGCAGGATCTCGCCGGCGCCGAGCTCGGCCATCCGGCGCGCCCACTGCACGGCGTCGAGGCCGGTGTTGTGGCGCCCGCCGTGGGTATAGACATCCCAGCCCGCCTCGCCCCGGCCTTCGGGTCGCCGCTTGGCGTCGATGGCCACGACGATGCACTGCGCGCCGTACTTGTCTGCCGCGTCGCGGATCACCTGCGGGTTGGCCACCGCCGCCGAGTTGAAGCTGACCTTGTCGGCCCCGGCGTTGAGCAGGCGGCGCACGTCCTGCACGCTGCGCACGCCGCCGCCGACGGTCAGCGGAATGAAGACCTGCGACGCCACGGCCTCGATGATCGGCAGGATCAGGTCGCGGCCGTCGCTGGTGGCGGTGATGTCCAGGAACGTGAGTTCGTCGGCGCCCTGCTCGTTGTAGCGGGCGGCGATCTCGACCGGGTCGCCGGCGTCGCGCAGCTCGACGAAGTTGACGCCCTTGACGACGCGGCCGCCGGTGACGTCCAGGCAGGGGATGACGCGCTTGGCCAGCATCAGGTCCGGCCGCCGAGCTCGTCCGATCTTGCCTGCGCGGCGCTGAAATCGAGCGCGCCGGTGTAGATCGACCGGCCGCAGATCACGCCTTCGACCCCGTCGGACTCGACGGCGCAGAGCTTCTCGATGTCGGCGATGCCGGCCAGGCCGCCCGAGGCGATGACCGGGATCGACAGCGCCTGCGCCAGCTTCACCGTGGCCTCGATGTTGATGCCGGTGAGCATGCCGTCGCGGCCGATGTCGGTGTAGATCACCGCCTCGACACCGTAGTCCTCGAACTTGCGCGCCAGATCGATGACCTCGTGCCCGGTGAGCTTGCTCCAGCCGTCGGTGGCGACCTTGCCGTCGCGCGCATCGAGGCCGACGATCACGTGGCCGCCGAAGGCGCTGCAGGCATCCTTCAGGAAACCCGGGCTCTTGACCGCCGCCGTGCCGATGATCACGTAGCTCAGGCCGTCGTCGAGAAAGCGCTCGATGGTGTCGAGGTCGCGGATGCCGCCGCCGAGCTGGACCGGGATCTCGTCGCCGACCTCGCGCAGGATGGCCTTGACGGCGCCTTCGTTGATCGGCCTGCCGGCGAACGCCCCGTTCAGGTCGACCAGGTGCAGGCGCCTGGCGCCGGCATCGAGCCAGCGCCTGGCCATCGCGGCCGGGTCTTCGCCGAAGGTGGTGGAGGCCTTCATGTCGCCCTGTTGCAGGCGAACGCATTTGCCGTCCTTGAGATCGATGGCCGGAATTAGCAGCATGGCTCGGGTTGAGCTTGGTCGGGGTGGAAGGGGCTGGCGCTCGAGAAGGGCGTCCGGGCTGGGCGGGCGGTTCAGGGGTGCCAGTGCAGGAAGTTGCGGTACAGGGCCAGGCCCTGGTCGGCGCTCTTTTCGGGATGGAACTGGGTCGCAAAAATATTATCCCGGGCCACGGCGCAGGTAAAGCGGGTGCCGTAGTCCGTGGTGCCGACGCTGTGGCGCTCGTCGCTGGGGCAGGCGTAGTAGCTGTGGACGAAGTAGAACCAGCTGCCGTCGGGCACGCCGGCCCACAGGGCATGCGGCCGCTGGGCGACGCGGTTCCAGCCCATCTGCGGCACCTTGTAGCGGCTGCCGTCGGGCTGCAGCTGCCCTTCGAGCCGGAAGCGCCGCACCTGCCCGGGGATCAGGCCCAGGCCCGGCGTGTCCTGCTCCTCGCTGTGGTCGAGCAGCATCTGCATGCCCACGCAAACGCCCAGCAGCGGCTTGTTGGCGGCCGCGTGGAGCACGGCGTCCTTCAGGCCCGAATCGTGCAGCTCGCGCATGCAGTCGCGCATCGCGCCCTGCCCGGGCAGCACCACGCGGTCGGCGGACATGACCTCGTCGGGATGCCGGGTGACGAGCACCTCGAGCCCGGTCCCGGCAGCGACGTGCAGCACCGCCTGCGAGACCGAACGCAGGTTGCCCATGCCGTAGTCGACGACGGCGACGGTGGCCATGGTCAACGCCCGCCGGGCCGCCCCAAGGGCGCCCGGCGCCCCCCCGGGGGACAGCGAACGAAACGAGCTTGGGGGCCCCTCACAGCGACCCCTTGGTCGAAGGGATCACGCCGGCCGCCCGCGGGTCGGGCGCGAGCGCCATGCGCAGCGCGCGCGCGAAGGCCTTGAACACCGTCTCGCACTGGTGGTGCGCGTTCTCGCCCTTGAGGTTGTCGATGTGCAAGGTCACCAGCGCGTGGTTGGCAAAGCCCTGGAAGAACTCGAAGGCGAGCTGGGTGTCGAAGCCGCCGACCATGCCGGCCTTGAAGGGCACGTCCATGTGCAGCCCGGGACGGCCCGAGAAATCGACCACCACGCGCGACAACGCCTCGTCCAGCGGCACGTAGGCATGGCCGTAGCGGGTGATGCCGCGCTTGTCGCCGACGGCCTGCGCGACCGCCATGCCCAGCGTGATGCCCACGTCTTCGACCGTGTGGTGGCCGTCGATGTGGAGGTCGCCCCGGGCCTCGATCTCGAGGTCGATCAGGCCGTGGCGCGCGATCTGGTCGAGCATGTGGTCGAAGAAGCCGATGCCGGTGGACAGCTGCGCGGCACCCGTGCCGTCGAGATCGACGCGCACGCGGATCTGCGTCTCCTTGGTGTCGCGGCGAATTTCGGCGGTGCGGTTCATAGGCTTTCTCGCAGGGCGCGGATCATCAGGTCGTTCTCCTCCGGCGTGCCCACCGTCAGGCGCAGGCAGTTCGCCAGCAACGGATGCAGGCCGGCGACATGCTTGACGAGCACGCCGCGCGCCTTCATGCCGTCGAAGGCCTGCTTCGCATCGGGCACGCGCACGAGGATCATGTTCGCATCGCTCGGGAAGGCCTGGACGCCCGCGATGCCGCGCAGGGCCGCCTGCAGCCGCTCGCGCTCGCCGCGGATCAGCGCCGCCTGGCGCGCGTACTCGTCGGCATGCTCGAGCGCGAACAGCGCCGCCTCGGCATTGAGCACGCTGACGTTGTAGGGCGGACGCACCTTGTCGACCTCGGCGATCAGCGCTGCCGGGCCGCACAGGTAGCCCAGGCGCACGCCGGCCAGCCCGAACTTGGACAGCGTGCGCAGCACCAGCACATGCTCGTGCGCGGCCATGCGCTGCAGCCAGCTGCGCGACGAGAACGGCTGGTAGGCCTCGTCGAACACCACCAGGCCCTGCTGCCGGCCCACGGCGGCGACGATGCGGTCGATGGTCGCGTCGTTGAACAGGTTGGCGGTCGGGTTGTTCGGGTAGGCGATGTAGGTGATCGCCGGGCGGTGTTCCTCGATCGCGGCCAGCATCGCGGCCTCGTCGAGCTCGAAACCGGCGCTCAGCGGCACGCCCACGAAGCGCAGGCCGCGCAGCCTGGCCGACATCTCGTACATCACGAAGCCGGGCAGCGGCGCGAGCACCGTCGCCCCGGGCAGGTCGCAGGCGATCGTCAGCAGGTCGATCAGCTCGTCGGAGCCGTTGCCCAGCATCAGCTTGCAGCCGGCCGGCAGCTCGACGTGCCGGGCCAGCGCTGCCGCCAGGTCGGCCACGCGCTCGCCGGGATAGCGGTTGATCGCGACGCGGCCCAGGCGGTCGCCGAGTTCGCGCTGCAGCGCCGGCGGCAGCGTGAACGGGTTCTCCATCGCGTCGAGCTTGACCAGCCCGGCACTCGGCTGGATCGCGTATCCGTGCATCGACTGCAGGTCCTGCCGGATCGCGCGGCGCAGCGCCGGCCGCGGCTCGGCGATGGTCGCCGCCGTCAATCGCAGCTCGGCGGCGCCATCCCTCAAGCGCAGCTCCGCTGCGCGGGCATGCGCCTGCAGCCCCTCGCCGTGGGCCAGCTCGGCGGCGATCGGCCCCAGCACCTGCGCGCCGGCCTCGCTGACCTCGATCAGGCTGCTGCGCTTGACGAAGTCGTAGACGCCCAGCGGCGAGCTGAAGCGCGCCGTGCCCGAGGTCGGCAGCACGTGGTTCGGCCCGGCGCAGTAGTCGCCCAGGCTCTCGCTGGTGTAGGCGCCGAGGAAGATCGCGCCGGCATGGCGCAGCAGCGGCTCCCAGCGGTGGGGGTCGCGCGAGCTGACCTCCAGGTGCTCGGGCGCGATGCGGTTGCTGATCTCGCAGGCTTCTTCCATCGACCTCGTGAGGATCAGCGCACCGCGCCCTTCGAGCGAGGCGCGGATCACGTCGCGCCGCGGCATCGCGGGCAGCAGGCGGTCGATCGCTTCCTGCACCGCGGCGATGTAGGCGGCGTCGGGGCACAGCAGGATGCTCTGCGCCAGCTCGTCGTGCTCGGCCTGGCTGAACAGGTCCATCGCGACCCAGTCGGCCGGCGTGCTGCCGTCGGCCAGCACCAGGATCTCGCTCGGCCCGGCGATCATGTCGATGCCGACCTGGCCGAACACGCGCCGCTTGGCGCTGGCCACGTAGGCATTGCCCGGCCCGGTGATCTTGTCGACCCGCGGGATCGTCGCCGTGCCGTAGGCGAGTGCGGCCACCGCCTGCGCGCCGCCGATCGTGAAGACGCGGTGAACGCCGGCGACCTGCGCCGCCGCCAGCACCAGCGCGTTGCGTTCACCGCGCGGCGTGGGCACGACCATCACGATCTCGCCGACGCCCGCGACCCGGGCCGGAACCGCGTTCATCAGCACGCTGCTCGGGTAGGCCGCCTTGCCGCCCGGCACGTAGATGCCGACGCGGTCCAGCGGCGTGACTTTCTGGCCCAGCAGCGAGCCGTCGGCGTCGCGGTAGGCGAAGCTGCGGCTGCTCGCCTCGAGCTGACGCTGGTGGTAGCTGCGCACGCGCTCGGCCGCGGCCTCGAGCGCGCTGCGCTGGGCGGGCGTGATCGCATCGAGCGCGGCGCGCAGCTCGGCGGCGGGGATCTCGAGCGCGGCGATCGAGGCCGCCTGCACGCCGTCGAAGCGCGCGGTGAGTTCGAGCACGGCGGCGTCGCCGCGTGCGCGGACGTCGGCCACGATCTCGGCCACCCGGGTCTCGATCGCCGCATCGGTCTCGGCCGACCAGTGGAGCACGCGCTGGAAGGCGGCCTCGAAATCGGCCGCGGCGGTGTCGAGCCGGCGGATCCCGACTTTCATCGCCGGGCCTCCACCGCGGCCTCGAAGGCGTCGATCAGGGCCCGCAGCGGCTCGCGCTTGAGCTTGAGCGCGGCCGGGTTGACGACCAGCCGCGCCGAGATGTCCATGATCTTCTCGACCTCGACGAGGTGGTTGGCCTTGAGCGTGCTGCCGGTGGAGACCAGATCGACGATCGCATCGGCCAGCCCGGTCAGCGGCGCCAGCTCCATCGAGCCGTAGAGCTTGATCAGATCGACGTGCACGCCCTTGGTGGCGAAATGCTGGCGCGCGATCTGGGTGTACTTGGTGGCGACACGGATGCGCGAGCCCTGTTTGACGGCGCTTTCGTAGTCGAAGTCGGCGCGCACCGCCACGCTCATCCGGCAGCGGGCGATGTCCAGGTCCAGCGGCCGGTACAGGCTCACGCTGCCGACCGCGCCGCCGGCCGCGGCATGCTCGAGCAGCACGTCCAGCCCGGCGACGCCGAGGTCGGCGCCGCCATGCTCGACGTAGGTCGGCACGTCGCTGGCGCGCACCAGCACCACGCGCAGATCGGGCCGGCTGGTGCCGATGATGAGCTTGCGACTCCTCTCGGGGTCCTCGAGCACCTCGATGCCGGCGGCGCGCAGCAGCGGCAGCGAGTCGTCGAAGATGCGGCCCTTGGACAGTGCGAGCGTGATCATCGGATGGCTTGGCCGGTGCACGCGGGAGGGGCCACTTCGGTCACGCGCGGGCGGCGCGCAGCGGCACCCCGCGGCGCACCGCAGGGTGTTTCAGTGGTGGTGGTGCGGCGCCGAAGCGCTGGCGGGCGACTCGGCGGCGAATTCGGCGGGGGTGAGCGTCTTCATCGACAAGGCATGAATCTGCTCGCGCATTCTATCGCCCAGCGCGGCATAGACGCGCTGGTGGCGGCGCACGCGCGACAGGCCCTCGAATTCGGCGGCCACGATGGTGGCGAAGAAGTGGCGGCCATCGCCTTCGATCTCGATGTGCTCGCAGGCGAGGCCGGCGGCGATGAAATCGCGGACCTGGTCGGGGGTGGGATCGGACATGGCGCGATTGTCTCAGACTCGCCGCGCGTCGCGATCAGTGGCGCAGCTTGTAGCCGCTGGCCAGCAGGCGCAGCGCGATCGCCGAGACGAGCACGAAGGCCGAGCCGACCACGCCCAGGCTGAGCCAGGGCGAGACGTCGCCGACGCCGAAGAAGCCGCGCCTGAAGCCGTCGATCATGTAGAAGAACGGGTTGAGGTGGCTCACCGCCTGCCAGGCGCCCGGCAGCGAGTGCACCGAGTAGAAGACGCCGGAGAGGAAGGTCATCGGCATGATGACGAAGTTCTGGAACGCCGCCATCTGGTCGAACTTGTCGGCCCACAGGCCTGCGATCAGGCCCAGGGCACCCATCATCCCGGCGCCCAGCGCGGCGAAGACGAAGATCCACCAGGGTTCGGCCAGCGCCGGCGGCGCGAACCACACGGTGACGAGCAGCACGCCCGTGCCCACCGCCAGCCCGCGCACCATCGAAGCGCCGACGTAGGCCACGAACCAGGCCCAGTGCGTCAGCGGCGTGACGAGCAGGAACACCAGGTTGCCGGTGATCTTGCTCTGCACCAGCGAGCTGCTGCTGTTGGCGAAGGCGTTCTGCAGCACGCTCATCATCACCAGCCCCGGCATCAGGAAGCTGACGTAGCCCACGCCGGGCAGCGGCTGCACGCGCCCGCCCAGCACGTGGCCGAAGATCAGCATGTACAGCACCGCCGTCATCACCGGTGCGGCCACGGTCTGGAACGCGACCTTCCAGAAGCGCAGCAGCTCCTTGCGGAACAGCGTGCCGGCGCCGTCGAAGTTCATTTCGCCTCCCGGGTCTCATGTCCCGGCTCGCCCACCTGCATGATCTCGAGGAACACGTCCTCGAGGTCGGCGCGGCCGATCTCCAGGTCCTCGACCTTGACGCCGCCGGCGCGCAGCGCGGCGAGCAGGGTCTCGACCTCGGCCGCGTCGTGGGCCTTGGTCTGCACGATGCGGCCGGTCACGCGCGAGACCGCGGCCAGCGCCGGCGGCAGCGCGTCGTCGGTCTTGAAGCGCAGCATCGTGCTCGCGCGTCCGGCGAGCAGCGCCGAAGTCTTGTCCAGCGCCACGACGCGGCCCTGCTTGAGCATCGCGATGCGGCCGCACAGCGCCTCGGCCTCTTCCAGGTAATGGGTGGTCAGCAGCACGGTGCGACCCTCGCGGTTCAGGCGCGCGATGAAGTGCCACAGCGTCTGCCGCAGCTCGACATCGACGCCGGCCGTGGGCTCGTCGAGCACGATCACCGGCGGCTTGTGCACCAGCGCCTGCGCCACCAGCACGCGTCGCTTCATGCCGCCGGAAAGCTGCCGCATGTTGGAGTCGGCCTTGTCGGACAGGCCCAGCTCGGCGAGCAGCTCGGCGATCCAGGCGTCGTTGTGGCGCACGCCGAAGTAGCCGCTCTGGATGCGCAGCGTCTCGCGCACGCTGAAGAAGGGGTCGAACACCAGCTCCTGCGGCACGATGCCCAGCGCCTTGCGCGCGGCGGCATAGTCGGCCACCACGTCGTGCCCCATCACGGTGACACGGCCGCCGGTGGCGCGCGCCAGCCCGGCGAGGATCGAGATCAGCGTCGTCTTGCCGGCGCCGTTGGGGCCCAGCAGGCCGAAGAACTCGCCCTGCTCGATGTCGAAGGACACGCCGTCGAGCGCGCGCAGCGCGCCTTGAGCGCCCTGGAAAACCTTGCTGACGTTGTCGAAGCGGATCGCGATCGGTGCGGGCATGAGGCGCGGGATTGTAGGCAGGCGGCCGTGATGCCGCCGGCGCGACAATCGCGCGCATGGTTCCCCCGAAGAAGCCGCGCCGCACGGCCGAGCGCATCCTCGAAGTCACGCTCGAACTCTTCAACCGCTTCGGCGAACCGAACGTCAGCACGACGCTGATCTCGGCCGAGCTCGGCATCAGCCCCGGCAATCTCTACTACCACTACCCGGCCAAGGACGAGCTGATCAACACCCTGTTCGACCGCTACGAGCGCGGCCTGGGCGAGATCCTGCAGGCCGCCGAAGGGGTCGAGAACGTCGAGGACGCGTGGCTGTTCTTCCACATGCTGTTCGAGCTGATCTGGAAGCACCGCTTCCTGTACCGCGACCTCAACGACCTGCTCAGCAAGAACCGCCGGCTGGAGACGCATTTCCAGTTCGTGCTGCGCGACAAGGCGATCGCGATGCATGCGGTGCTCGATGGCCTGGCGCGCCAGGGCAGCCTGCGCATCGGCCCGGCCGAGGCGGCGCCGCTGGCGACCTCGATGGTGGTCGTCGTGACCTACTGGCTGAGCTTCGAGTACGTGCGCGACCCGCGCCATGCGCTGGAGCCCGAGAGCGCATCCACCGCCCTCGGCCGCGGCGCGTACCACACGCTGGCGCTGCTGCTGCCGCACCTCGACGAAGCCTCGCGCGAGCACCTGCAGACGCTGGCCGCGGCCTACATGGCCGAGTGAGCGGCCGGGTCAGGGCATCGCCAGCACCACGTTGCCCGCCGCTCGGCCCTGCTCCACCGCCTCGTGCGCCTGCGCGATCTCGGCCAGCGGCAGGCGCAGCGCGATGTTGTGGGCGAGCGCACCGCGCTCGAGGAAGGCGGTGAGTGCGGCCTCGGCAAGCCGGCGCTCGGCCTCTTCGAGCTTGTAGACGATGAAGAAGCGCAGGTTCAGGTTGCCCGCGATCAGCGGGAAGAACGGCAGCTCGAAGCGTGCCGCGCCGCTGCCGTAGACGACGCAATCGCCGCCGGGGCGCAGCAGCTCGAGGTCGAGCGCCGCGTTGGCCGCGATGTCGAGCTCGACGATGCGGTCGACGCGCTCGCCCCGGTTGGCCTGCAGCAGCTGCGCGGCGGCGTCGGGCCGGCGGTAATCGACCACCGCGTCGGCCCCGGCGGCGCGCGCGAGTTCGGCCTTGGCCGGCGTGCTCGCGGTGGCCAGCACCCGCCTCGCCCCGAGCAGGCGCGCGAACTGCACCGCGTAGTGGCCCACGGCGCCGGCGCCACCGGCCACCAGCACGCTGCGGCCGGCGACGCCGCCGGCCATCAGCATCGCATGCAGCGCGGTCAGCGCCGGGATGCCCAGACAGGCGCCGGCCTCGTCGGGCACGCCGGCCGGCAGCGCCACCGCCTGCGCCTGCGGCAGCACCACGGCCTGCGCCGCGGTGCCGAAGGCGCGACCCCAGGCCGCGTTCCAGACCCAGACGCGCTCGCCGATGCGGCTGCCCGCCACGCCGGCGCCCACCGCGTCGATCACGCCCATGCCGTCGCTGTGCGGCACAACGCGCGGAAACGGCATCGCGCTGCTGCGCAGGCCGGCGCGCGACTTGACGTCCGAAGGATTCACGCCTGACCAGCGCAGGCGCACGCGCAGCTCGCCGGCGCCGGGCACGGGGTCGGGCAGTTCGGCCAGGCGCAGCACGCTGCGCGCGGCGCCGGTGCTTTCGTAGAAGGCGGCTTGCATCGCGGGTCTCCTTGAAACGCTGCGATTCTGGCGCCCGAACGCGCGCGGCGCGCCGGCGCTGCCGCCTGGGCCGCTGCGATCCGCGGGCAATCCCGGGCGCTGGCGGCGCAGCGCGCGACGCAAGATCGGCGCTCGACTTCAAGGACCTGCCATGGCCGCCACCGACCTCGCCGACTGCACCGCCACCGAACTGCTCGCGCTCTACCGCAGCGGCCAGGCCTCGCCGGTCGAAGCCACGCAGGCGGCACTGGCGCGGATCGAGCGCCACAACCCGACCCTGAATGCGTTCTGCCACGTCGCCGCCGAGGAAGCGCTGGCCGGCGCCCGCGCCAGCGAGGCGCGCTGGCAGCGCGGCGCGACGATCGGCCCGCTCGACGGCGTGCCGGCGTCGATCAAGGACCTGATCCTCGCCCGCGGCTGGCCGACGCTGCGCGGCAGCCGCACCGTCGATCCGGCCGGGCCCTGGAACGAGGACGCCCCGGCCACCGCGCGCCTGCGCGAGGCCGGCGCGGTGCTGCTGGGCAAGACCTGCACGCCCGAGTTCGGCTGCAAGGGCGAGACCAACTCGCCGCTGACCGGCATCACGCGCAACCCCTGGGACCCGAGCAAGACGCCGGGCGGCTCGTCGGGCGGCACCGCCGCCGCGGTGGCGGCCGGCATGGGCCCGGTGTCGGTGGGCACCGACGGCGCCGGCAGCGTGCGGATCCCGGCCGCGTTCTGCGGCAACTTCGGCTTCAAGCCCAGCTTCGGCCGCGTGCCGGCGCATCCTTTGTCGCCGTTCGGCAGCGTGGCCCACATCGGCCCGCACGCGATGAGCGTGCGCGACGCCGCGCTGATGCTCAACGTGCTGGCGCAACCCGACGCGCGCGACTGGACCTCGCTGCCGCCCGACGGCCGCGACTACCGCGTGGGCCTCGAGGACGGCATCCGCGGCCTGCGCGTGGCCTGGTCGCCGACGCTGGGCTACGCGAAGAACGTGCACCCCGAGGTCGCCGCCGCCTGCGCCGCCGCGGTGCGGAAACTGGCCGGGCTGGGCGCCCATGTCGAGGCCGTCGATCCCGGTTTCGACGACCCGCTGGAGATCACCTGCGGCCTGTGGTTCGTCGGCGCGTGGACGCTGTGGAACAGCCTCACGCCGGCCCAGCAGGCCGTCGCCGACCCCGACTTCGCCGCCGAGGCCCAGCTCGGCTCGCGCGCCACCGCGCTCGAGGTCCAGCGCCTGCACCTGCGGCGCGGCGCCCTGGGCTCGCTGATGCGGCAGTTCATGCAGCGCTTCGACCTGCTCGTCACGCCCAGCGTCGCGGTGCCCGCCTTCGACGCCCGCCCGGCCGGCCACAGCCCGCTCGATCCGCCGTCGATGCTCGGCTGGACGCCGTTCAGCTACCCGTTCAACCTGACCCAGCAGCCGGCCTGCAGCATCCCCTGCGGCCTCACCGCGGCCGGGCTGCCGATCGGGCTGCAGATCGTGGGCCCGATGTTCGGCGACGCGCTGGTGCTGCGCGCGGCGCGCGCCTTCGAGAGCGTGCAGCCGATCCCGCGGCCGCCGCTGCGCTGAAGCGCGTTCGCCTACGCCGCGGCGCCGCGCCGAAAGCCGATCGACGCCACCATCAGCGCCCGCGTGTACTCGGCCTGCACGCGGTGCGCGGCCAGGTCGGACGCGGCCAGCGTCTCCACCGCCCGCCCGCGCTGCATCACCAGCAGCCGCTGGCACAGGTGGGTGACCACCGCGAGGTCGTGGCTGACCATCAGGAAGCTCAGGCCCCGCCGCGCGCGCAGCGCCTCCAGCAGGTTCAGCACCTCGGCCTGCACCGAGGCGTCGAGCGCCGAGGTCGGCTCGTCGAGCAGCAGCAGCTGCGGCTCGAGGATCAGCGCGCGCGCGATCGCGATGCGCTGGCGCTGGCCGCCCGAGAGCTGGTGCGGGTAGCGGAAGCGGAAACCGCCGCCGAGGCCGACCTCGTCGAGGGCGCGCTCGATGCGCGACTCGGCATCGGCCACGCCGTGGATCGCCAGCGGCTCGGCCAGGATGCGGTCGACCGTCTGCCGCGGGTGCAGCGAGCCGTAGGGATCCTGGAACACCATCTGGACCGCGCGCCGGAAGGCCTTGCTGCCGGGTGCCGGCAGCGCACCGGCCTGCGGGCCGTCGCCGGTCAGCTCGATCCGCCCGCCGGACGGGCGCGCCAGGCCGCAGATCGCGCGCAGCACCGTGCTCTTGCCCGACCCCGACTCGCCGACGATGCCGAAGCTCTCGCCCGGCGCCAGATCCAGCGACAGGCCGTCGACGGCGACGAAGCCGTCGAACGCGACGCGCAGGTCCTGCACCCGCAGGCCGACCATCGCGCCCGTCATCGCGCCCATTCGGCCTGCCGCTGCAGCGTGGGCAGCGGGTGCCGCGCCGCGTCGAGCTGCGGCAGGCAGTTCAGCAGACCTTGCGTGTACGGGTGCTTCGCCTGGGCGAGGTCGGCGGCGGCAAGGGTCTCGACCACGCGGCCGGCGAACATCACCAGCACGCGGTCGCAGAACGACGCGACCAGGCGCAGGTCGTGCGAGACGAAGACCAGGCCCATGCCGCGCTCGGCCACCAGCTTGTCGAGGATCGCCAGCACCTGCAGCTGCACCGTGACGTCGAGCGCGGAGGTCGGCTCGTCGGCGATCAGCAGCTCGGGCCCGGCGATGAGCATCATCGCGATCATCGCGCGTTGCCCCATGCCGCCCGAGACCTCGTGCGGGTACAGCCTGGCCACCCGCGCCGGGTCGTCGATGCCGACCGCCGCCAGCGCGGCGTGCACGCGCTCGCGCAGCGCGCGCGAACCCAGCGCCCGGTGCGAGCGCAGCGTCTCGGCGATCTGCGCGCCCAGCGTCATCACCGGGTCGAGCGAATACTTCGGGTCCTGCAGCACCATCGCCATGCGGCCGCCGCGCAGCGCGCGCCGCTCGCGCGCCGGGCAGCGCAGCAGGTCGATGCCGTCGAAGTCCAGGCGCGCGGCCGTGACCTGCGCGCCGGGCGCGCAAAGCCCCAGGATCGCGCGCCCGGTCTGGCTCTTGCCCGAGCCCGACTCGCCGACGATGCCCAGCCGCTCGCGGCCGAGCGTGAACGAGACGCCGCGCACGACCTCGGCCAGGCCGCCCTCGCGGTCAGGGTAGGCAACGCGCAGGTCTTCGACGGTCAGCAAGGGGCTCATGCAACGGCATCTGGACTTTCCACATTAGACAACGGCGGCGCGGCCTCGGCGGCGCGGGCGCCCCGCCGGTGCGCGCGGCGCGCCGGTCAGCCGAGCCGGCCGTCGAGATCCGAGCCGACGAGGCTGTCCGCGATCGCTTGCGTCGTCCGGTCGGCCCGCTCGCGATGGCGCTGCGCGGCATCGGTCCGACCCTGCGCCGCCGACAGACGCGCCAGCGCGGCGTCGACGTCGCGCTGCAGGCGCAGTCGGCCGCCGGCCTGCGCCAGCGTGGCCGCGCGCGCCAGCTCGGCCTGCGCCGCGGCGCAGTCGCTCTCGGCCAGCCAGGCCTCGCCGCGCCAGCGCCGCGCGCCGGCCTCGATCTCGCGCAGGCCGTTCGGCCCGGCGATCGCGAGCAGCTCGTCGGCATGGGCGCGGCAGCGCGGCGGATCGCCCGCCGCGAGCGCGATCTCGGCCATCGCGTCGAGACAGCGGACCGTCAGATAGCGCTCCGAGCTGCGGCGCGTCCGGTCGAGCAGGGCCTGCAGCGTCGAGCCGACGTCGCGCTGCCCGAGGCGCGAGCGCGCGACGGCGAGCTGGGCCTCGATCGTCGGGCGCCAGAACAGGATGCCGGTCTCGTCACCGACGGCCAGGCCGCGCTCGAGCTGCTCGACCGCGGCCTCGTTCAGGTCGAGATCGAGCAACAGCTGGCCGAGGAATTCGTGCGCGATGAGCTGGTAGCGCACCTGCCCGAGGCTCTCGAGCCAGCGCAGCGTCTCCTGCATCGCCGACCAGGCCTGGCCGTAGCGGCCGGTGCAGGCCCGCGCGTGCTCGAGCCCGAGCAGCGTCGGCCCGAGGTGCCACTGCAGGTCCGCGGCGCGCGCGATCTCGAGCGCGGCCTCGAAGTGGGCGATCGCGCGCGCGTAGTCGCCGAGCCCCCTCGCACCGACGCAGGCGTGGCCGATCATCATCAGGTTCTCGGACTCGTAGCTCCGGTCGCCGATGCCGCGCGCGAGCCGCAGCGAGCGCGTGTAGCAGTCGATCGCCGCCGCCGGCTCGGCGTTCGCGAAGAACGCCTCGCCGCGGCCGTGGTAGGCCTGCACCGCGACCAGGTCCGCGAAGCCCTTGCGCTCGCAGATCTCGACCGCCAGCTGGTGGAAGCGGATCGCGTCGTCGTTGCGACCGCTGCTCCACGCGACCGTTCCGAGGTGGTAGAGCGTGTCGGCGGCGTTGCGCTCGTCGCCCAACGCGCGCGACTCGGCCAGCGCTTCGGCGAGGCAGGCGGTCGCCTCGTCGTACGCGTCGGCGCGCCGGTAGGCCATGCCGAGCCGGACCAGCGCGTCGCGCGTGCGTTCGCGCTCGCCGGCAGCGCGGGCGGCATCGACGACGAGGCGCATGTCGGTGACCGCGCCTCGCGTCTGGCCGGCCTGCGCGCGCGCCGCCCCGCGCCGCTCGTGGAGCGCCAGGCGCTGGCTCTCGTCCAGCGATTCGGGGTGTGCCTCGGCCAGCGCGACGGCCCGGTCCAGCCAGTGCAATGCATCGCGCATCGCGAACAGGGCCTGCGAACGCTCGCCGGCGAGGACGAGGTAGTGCAGCGCCTTGGCCCAGACCTGCGCGCGCTCGAAATGCTCCGCGAGCCGCGCGTCGCGTTCGTGCGCCGCGCCCTCGCCGCGGCGTTCCAGCGCTTCGGCCACCGTCCGGTGCAGCATCCGGCGCCGCGTGCCGCCGATGTCCCGGTAGACGACTTCGCGGATCTTGTCGTGGCCGAAGTCGAACACGCCACCCTCGGGCTCCTCGCGCAGCAGCCGGCGCCTGACGAGCGCCTCGACCGCCTCGAGCAGCTGCGCTTCGGGCTCTCGGCTGACGTCGAGCAGGGTGTCGAAGTCGAAGCGCCGGCCGAGCACCGCGGCGGTCTCGAGCAGAGGCCGGTACGCCGCGGGCACATGCGCAAGGCGCACGCGAACCGCGGCGCGCAGCGCGTCGGGGAGCCATCCGGGTTCGCCGCTCGGGCGCGGCGCCAGCCCGGCCTCGCCCTCGCGCAGCGACTGCAGGATCGAGATCAGGAAGAACGGATGGCCTTCGGTCTCGCGGTGCAGGCGCTCGGCCAGCCCGGGCGTGCGCAGGCCCGGATCGGCGAACGCCGTCACCAGACGCTCGGTATCCGCGGCGCCGAGCCGGGTCAGCGGCAGGCGCAGCGCGTCGGTCTCGCGGCACAGGCTCTCGACGCGACGCGCGAAGCGCTCGTCGGTGGCGATCTCGTCGTCGCGGCAGGCATAGATCACCAGCACCGGGCGCCGGGCGGCGTGGCGCGCGATGTACTGGAGCACCTGGGCGCTGGCGTCGTCGGCCCATTGGATGTCGTCGACGACGAGCAGCGCCGGACCGCCGGCGCGCGCGGCCTCGAGCAGCTGGTCGACCGCGCGCGGCAGGCGCGCGCGCCGGGCCTCGGGAAAGTCGTTCGACAACTGCGGCAGCCCGGCGATGCGCTCGCCGATCTCGGGCACCAGCGCGGCGAGCTCGGCGAGCGAGACCGGCGCCAGCGCGCGCAGCGCCGCGTCGGCGACGCGGTCGAGGGCCTGCGTGACGAGGTCGATCACCGGCTGGTACGGCGTCGCGCGCTCGATCTCGTAGCAGTTCGTCGCCAGCGTCGGCATCCGGCGCGCGCCCGCGTGGAACGCGACTTCGCGCATCAATCGGCTCTTGCCGATCCCCGGCTCGCCTTCGACCAGCACGGTGCAACCCGCGCCCTCGGCGAGCCGCTCGACGAGCCCGAAGAGCAGGGCGAGCTCGCGGCTGCGGCCGACGAAGGGCGAGGGGTCGCCGGCGGCGGCGGTGGGCGGATCGGGCGCGGAAGGGACCGACGCAACGGCGGCGGCGGACGAGGCGACGCGCGTGGCGGCTCGGACCGGCGCGGCGTCCAGGCGCAGACGGTCGACGCTGCGCAGCGCGCGGGCCGCGTCGAGGAAATCGCGCCGCTCGGCGTCGGGGACGGCCAGCGCTGCGGCAAGCCGCTCCGCGAGCGGCCGCGACGGGCGGCGCTCGTCGGCTTCGATCTTGCGGATCGAAAAGCCCGAGCAGCTGACCCGCTGGGCGAGCGCTTCCTGTGTCAGGTCCAGCGCCTTGCGGCGACGTCGCAGCCAGTAGCCAAACGAATGCGTCCGGTCGTCCATCTTGTCTGACCCTCCGCGGCCGGTAGACGACGATCTTAATGAGCTTGTCCCGCTCCTTGTCCCGCTTTGCGGGACCCGGGGCCGTCGTCCGCGGCGTCGAATGGCGGCCTGTCGAGCGGCACCCGGGGCCGGCGACGGCAACGACGGCGGCGCTCCTTCCCGGCAGGCGCCGCCCCCCCAGTCAGAAGGAGCATCGCCATGGCAGCAAGTCTCTTCGAGCGACTCGGCAGCGAGGACGGCATCCGGCGCCTCGTGTCCGACATCGTCGACAACCATTACCGCAACCCGCTCATCCGCACCCGCTTCGAGCGCGTCACGGACCGCGCCGCGCTCGAGCGCCATTCGGTCGAGTTCCTCTGCGCCGGCAGCGGCGGGCCGCAGACCTACACCGGCCGCGACCTGCTGTCGGTCCACCAGGGCATGAACGTCAGCGAGCAGGAGCTGATCGCGGCGATCGACGACATCGTCGCGGCGATGACCAAGAACCAGCTCGACGCGTCCGTGCAGAACGAGGTGGTCGCGATCCTGTACTCGCTGAAGGGCGACGTGCTGCGGCGCTGACCACGGCACGGGCGACCCCCGGACGGCGCGCGGCACAGGGGCCGCGGCAGCGCGCCGTCGAATCCATCGCGGCCCGCCCCAGGAGGACCACCATGTCCGCAGTGATTTCGACGCCCCCGCCCGCAACCGACCTCGCCGCCGTCAAGACGCGCCAGCAGGCCGCCTGGGGCACCGGTAACTATGCCGTCGTCGGCACCACCTTGCAGATCGTCGGCGAGCAGCTGTGCGAGGCGCTCGACCTGCGTTCCGGCAGCCGCGTGCTCGACGTCGCCGCCGGCAACGGCAACGCCACGCTCGCGGCCGCGCGCCGCTGGTGCGACGTGACCTCGACCGACTACGTGCCCACGCTGCTCGAGTCCGGGCGGGCACGCGCGCAGGCCGAAGGCCACCCAGTCCGGTTCCAGGAAGCCGACGCCGAGAACCTGCCCTTCCCCGACGCGTCGTTCGACGTCGTGATGTCCACCTTCGGCGTGATGTTCACGCCGAACCAGGACCAGGCGGCCGCCGAGCTCGCGCGCGTCTGCCGGCCCGGCGGCAAGATCGGCCTGGCCAACTGGACCCCCGAGAGCTTCATCGGGCAGCTGTTCAGGACGATCGCCAGCTACGTCCCGCCCCCGCCGGGCGTCAAGCCGCCGGGGCTGTGGGGCACGAAGGCGCGCCTCGACGAGCTCTTCGGCGCCACCGCGAAGGAAGTCCGCACGACGCGACGCGACTTCACTTTCCGCTACCGCTCGCCGGCGCACTGGATCGAGGTCTTCCGCACCTACTACGGCCCGATGCACAAGACCTTCGCCGCGCTCGATGGCGGCAAGCAGGAGGCTTTCACGCAGGACCTGCTCGCGCTCCTCGACCGCGGCAACCGGTCGGGCGACGCCACGCTGGTGCTGCCCTGCGAGTACCTGGAGGTCGTGATCGACCGCCAGTGAGGGCCCCGTCGGCGGGCACCGGCCCGCCGATCGCTGGCAGCCGACGACCTTGAACTCGAAGCGCGGATCGAGCCCTTCGCAGACGACACCCATCGCGCCGCGGCCAGGCACCTTGACGATGCGGTAGCGGCCTTGCTGCATCGCCGGCGGGTCGGCGTTCATGCGGGCGTCGATGCGTCGGATGCGGGTCCCTGGCACGCCGGCGATGCGAAGTCCAGGGCGCACGAGGTCAGGGACGAGTTACAGGGAACGGCTTGCTTCGGTCAATGGGCAATAGCCGCATCGCGTGTCCTGCGTGACCGAAACGCAGCAGTCAGCGGTCACAGGTCGAGGTGGCACGATCGGCAAGTTCCGGCCCTTCAGCAACATTCACTGCAGTGAGTTGATCGCCGCGAAACAGACGCTCGCGCGGGGAGCGGCACCAGCGCCGCCAACCGCCGCATGAACTCCAGCGGCGACATCACCAAGTGCGTGGTGCCGTCGCGCCACTGCGTCTTGCGCTTCAACTCGACTTGCCCTGCGGCATTGCACTGCACCCGCTCGTCCGACAGCGCCGGGCGGGTGATGTAGCGGCACAGTTGCTCGAGCGCCCGGCGGTCATCCGCCCCGCAACGCACAGCGGCGTGCAGGCTGAACCCGCTGATGTCTGCGCACAGGCTCTGCGTGAAGCCCGCATCCCTGGGCATGGCGCCCTGCACCGTCGGCACCTTCTGCCCGGCGCGTGGTCCAAACGCAATGCGGTAAGTGCACGCGGCCGCCTGCAGCGGCCTGAGCGCACGGGCCTCGTCCGAATCGCCGTCGTTGTCGGCCATGTAGGTCGAACCCTCCTCTTCGACCAACGCCCCCCGACGGGTGAGCAGCTTCATCAATCGGGTGATGATCTTGTGCAACACCGTCTGCAGCGCCTCATCGGTAGGCGCGGGGCACCACGCCGGCGGCCTGAACCTGCGCTAGGAGCGATGCCGCCGGTGCGGTGGCGTCGGCCGCCGCAGGGCGCAGGGCATCGGGCCGGGGGAGCGGTAAGCTCTTCGCCCCTCCCCGCCCCGTCGTGGCCTAAACTGCGCTCCCCGCAGTTGCCGTTCGAAGGGCGAGAGATGACCGTCATCACGATCCTGTCCCACGGGACGGCAAACTCGACCAACCGCGCGACGTCGGGCGGTTCCGAACTCGTCATCAGCAAGATCGCGACGCTGCTGGCCGGGGTGGACGGCACCGACTGGATCCTCAACGAAGGCGCCGGGACGAAGGAGTTGCGGGACCAGGGGAGGATCTCCGGGTCGCTGGCTGGGGTCGCGCGCGGCGAAGGCGTCGAGGGCAACGTCGGTCGCTCGATGCGCTTCATTCGCGAGGTGCGGAGGACGGATCCACACCTGACGGTGAACCTGGCAGGCCACAGCCGCGGGTCGATCACCTGCTACAAGCTCGCGTACGACATGCTGCAGGAGTTCGGCACCGACGTGCCGGTCAACATCTTTGCGATCGACCCGGTACCCGGCAACAACGGCGCGCTCAACGCGGAAAACTACAAGCACCTCGCGCTCGGTGCCAACGTTCGCAGTTCCTACCTGCTGCTGGCGGAATCGGAGCACCGCCTGAACTTCCGGCCCTACGTCGACGAGCTGTACAGCATAGGCAAGAAGGGCCACAAGTTCGACACCATCCCGGGCACGCACGGCGGCATCAACGAGCTGACCGGTTCGCAGTCGGAAGCGGCCGCGTTGGTGCTCAGCCGCGCGCTGAGGTTCCTGAAGAAGAACGGCACGACGTTCGGCGGCGAGGCAGTGCGTTTCATCCTCGACGACCCGGGCACACTGCGGATGTACTCGAAGCTGATGATGCGGATCAAGAAGTACAAGGCCGACGCATCGGTCAACCCGTTCAAGTCGGGGCTCACCGGGCTGACCAACCTGGCGATGTCCAGCTTCAACGTCGACAAACATCGCATCGCCAACGTGGCGGGTCCGAAGGCCGACTGGGGCACGTCCCCGCAGGCCGTCACCGATCGAGGCGCCGACACGCGCACGCGCACCGACCACCATGGCATGAATCTCAGCACCGCGCTGGGCCGGATGGGTGACGACCCCGCGCACGCACAGCGCCCGAACCGGTTCTTCGCCAACAAGGAGCACGAGAAGCTGTTCGGCCAGCAGTACCCGGCCTTCTTCGGCGGCGTGCGCAGCCTTGAGCGCTCCGGCGAGCCGCAAAGCGTCAACGCCCTGCGCCGCGCGATCTCCGAATCAGCGCAAGAGTACAACGCGATGAATCCGGCGACGCAGAGCTACTTCTACGCGTTCTGCAAGAAACGCGGGGTTCTGGCGTAGGGGGATCCGCGCGCGCCCGGCGGCACGGAGAGGGTCGGCTGCCGTCGCCCGCCGACGCTGCGCGGCCGAGGATAGGCCTCTCAAACGCCCTTTCTTCTTGCCGACGGCACTACAAACACGGCGCCCGACGCTCTTGAATCGGTCCTTGGAGTCGGCTGCGATCTGTTGAGCGTTGACAGCTCAGCGGAAATGCTTCCGTCACGGGCGTCGTCCGCGGGTTACCCGTGATCATCAGGCCGCTTCGATCGGTCCCAGAAACCCCCGGGCGCAGCCACCCCCCCTCGGCACCGGGGTGCGGCGCCGCCGGAACGCGAAGCTTGAGTCAGGGTCAGGCCGCCTGCAGCGCGTGGGCTCGCGCAGGGGCACGCGGCGGTGCCCGCGCCTGCAGCCCCAGGTGCGTGAGGATCCTCTCGATCACCGGCTGCCCCTGGATCGCGGCGAGTCCGACCTCACACACCCGGCCATGACCAGTCGCCCGTGACTGGCAGCTTGCCCATCGTGCAGCAATGCTCGAAGTCGCCTGACTTGGACTGCCTCGACCGACCTTTCTCCTTGATGCCGGTGACCCGGTCAGCTGCCGATGGCCACTGACTTCGCGATCGGCGAAGATCCGCCGATGCAATCTTCCGACCTGCGGCACCGGCTCGTGGCCATCATGGAGGCCGATGGGGTCGGCTACTCACGACTGATGTCGATCGACGAGCGCGCCACGGTGAGCGCGCTTGATGCAGCGCGCGAGGTATTTCGAGCGCACATCGACTCCAATGGCGGGCGCGTGATCGACATGGCCGGCGACTCGGTGCTCGCCGTGTTCGAGACCGCCACCGGCGCGGTGAGCGCGAGCCTGGAGGTACAACGACAACTCGCTGCCGCGATAGGCGATGCACACCCCGATTGCTTCCTGCGGTTTCGCATCGGCGTCCATCTCGGCGACGTGTTCGAGAAGCCAGATGGCACGGTCTATGGCGACGGTGTGAACATTGCTGCGCGCCTCGAGGCGCTGGCCGAACCGGGCGGCGTGGTGGTCTCTCAGTCGGTCCAGACGGCAGTGCAGGGCCGCGTGCGCGCGCGCTTCGAGGACATCGGCGAACAGCCTGTGAAGAACATCACGCAACCAGTGCGGGTATTCCGACTGCACACGGGCGAGGGCGGCGCTGCAGACCTGCCGGCCACCGCGACTGCGGACCATCCCGCGCGGCGCAGGCTCTGGCTGGCCGGTGCGGCGGCTGGCGTTCTCTTCGCGCTCGTGATCGGCGTGGTGGCGGTCCGCAGCGTTTCGCGTTCCACGGTCAGCATGGCTCCCTCCGACGCTGCGGCCGATGCCAGGCGACTGTCGATCGTCGCGTTGCCGTTTGCCAATCTGACGGGCGACGCCGGACAGGACTATTTCGCCGACGGCCTGACTGCAGCGCTGACTTCCGACCTCTCGCGCATCGAAGGCGTCTTCGTGATCGACTCGGCCACCGCGCAGAGTTACAAGGGCAAAGCGAAAACGGCGCAGCAAATCGGGCAGGCGCTGGGCGTGCGCTTCGTGCTGCAAGGCAACGTGCAGCGCAGCGGCACCCAGTTCCGCATCAATGCCATGCTGGCCGACGCTACGACGAACAAGCAGCTCTGGTCAGACCGATTCGAGGGCGACACCTCGAACCTGTTCGCGTTGCAAGACCGGGTCACCGGTCGGATCGCCAACACCATGGGCCGCGAACTGGTGGTCGTCGCCGCACGCGAGAGCGAGAAGCGACGGGATACCCCCCAGGTGGCCGATCTGATGCTGCGGGCCGCGGCGCTGGGAAACAAGCCTCATTCTCTGGAGAAGTGGCAGGGGGTTGAACAGCTCTATCGGCAGGCGCTGACGATCGATCCGACGAACGTGAACGCGATGGCCCAGCTGTCGGGTGCCCTCGCGTTCAAGGCCCGCTTTGTCGGCGATGCCGCCGAGCGCGCAAAGGTCTGGGCTGAGGCGCTCGAACTGGCAGGCAAGGTGACCGCGAGCGAGCCGAACTCGCCCGAGCCGTACCGCGTCCTCGCCTTCCACGGCTTGGATAGCGGCGATATCGAAGGTGCGCGCCTCGCGGCCGAAACCTTCATGCGCCTGAAGCCGCGCACGCCCGATCCCTTCAACGTGATGGGAGGCGTCTACCTGCGCCTGGGTGAACCTGCCAAGGCCGTCGAGATGTACAAGCAGGCCGTCGCGCTTTCTCCCAGGGACACGCCGGCCGTGTTTGCCGCCAACCTCGCGGCCGCTTATTTTTGGATCGGCGACTACCAGGCATCGATCGACTGGAACCTCAAGGCCTTGCAGACGGAGCCTCAGTTCTGGCGCGCGCATGTCGCGCTGGCGCGGGCCTACGCGATGGCCGGCGAAGAAGAGAAGGCCCGCGCGCAGACGCAGACGTTGCGCCGGCTGCGTCCAGGCTACAAGGTCGACGTGGACGCCATGCGCGCCGAGGCCGCATCCGCTGCGCCGTCCCTCAGGGCGCTCATCGTAGAGAAGTTGATTCCGGCGTCTCGCAAGGCAGGACTGACGGAGTGAGGCGCGGGGAGGTTGACGACCGATACTCGGACAGCCACCGAAACCGACTGCTTGACCGGCGCGCAGAAATGCGCGTCGGCGCGGGTACCTGACTCGACCGGCATTGGATGAGCCTCGCGCGAGCGGCTGCCATGAGGTCGACCGAGTCAGGGCATTGAATGTCCCCAATGGGTCAGAAGCGACTGACCAGCGCTCGGCGCCGGCAGGCCGCCTGCCATGCCCTCGTCGAGGCGGCTCGACGTGGCGCTGCTGCGGCAGCCGCCTGTAGCGGTTCGGTGGGCCCCAGCTGCGCGTTGAGGATCAGCCTCTTCGCCGGCAGGCTCGCCGACCCGCTCGGCGACGAGGGCCAGCGGGCGAAGGCGCGGATCGGGCTGCCGTCGGTGCCGGCCGGATCATGCCCCCATCGGTGGGCAGCGATGGCACGCGCTCGCCGCCACCACCGCATCCCAGGTCGCTTCGAACGCCGCGGTCGTGAATCCGGCGCCCGAGGGCAGCCGGTCGGCCGTGTTGCCGCCGGCCAGCGTGTAATGCCCGACCACGTCGAGGTGGTCCGCGCGCGCCACGTGCAGCACGCGGCCGTGCAGCTGGCTCAGCGTCGGCACGACGCCGTCGTTGGCCGCCGGCGTCGCCTTGAAACCGAGCGCGCCGCCCACCACGCGCTGGGCCGCCGGCGCCGGCTTCGGGTACGGATAGTGCGGATGCGGGTGCGAGGTCAACGCGTACAGCAGCCAAAGCAGCGCACGCAGCGCGACGTATTCGGGGTCCAGCAGCTCCTGCGCCTTGAAGCGCTCGCGCGGTCTCGGCGCCGCCGTGACAACGCAGCCGTAGTCGACCCCCGGGCGATCGATCACCGCCGCGTCGAACAGCGCGATCCCCCGGACGTGAGCTGCAGCACTGCGCCCTGGTCGTGTTCGATCTCATCCAGGTTCCGCCATACCGGGTCGCGCTTGTCGAAGTGCAGCCGGCGCAGCAGAGCGTCGGAGATCCGATCGAGCGGGCCGTGGCTGCGCCCGAGCCAGTCGTCGAGCTTCGCGACCATCGCGATCGCCCGCGCCACGGCGACGAGCGTGCCCCCGCCATGCCCCGAGGTCGCGAGCGCGCTCAACACCTGCAGCAGCGTCTGACCCTGATCGTCAGGAAGTCGTTCGCCAGCGGCGTGCCGTGGTGCGGCGTCGCGACCGAGATCGCACTGCGCGTGAGCCGGGCGATGCGCTCCTCGGCGTCGCCGCGCGAGACTCTGACCCCCCGCGTCAGCAGCATGCGCACGTCGAGCCCGCCGGTCGACTGGCCGACGAAGTGCAAGGCCTCGGCCTTCAACCCACCACGGCGCAGCACCTGCTGCTGCAGCGCGGCCACCCGGCGCGGGTTCGACGCCGTCGGCTGGGTGCTGCAACGCACAATGCGGGCCTCGACCGCGCGCCGCCGCAGCGTCTCGCCAAGCGCCTGTTCGACATGTTCGTATTAGCTGACCGCGCCGACCGAGGTGAAGCCGAAGAACCCGGGTGCCAGGAAGACGAGCCGTTTGCTCACACCGCGGCGGGCGGGAAGCCCACCGTCTGTGACAGCAGCACCTGCTGGTCGTGCGTGAGGCCCAGCGCGTCGGCGATCGCGGCGCGGTCGATCCAGGCCCGGATCACGGTGACGAGGCCGAAACTCGCGGCAAACATGTAGACGTTCTGCGTGATCGCGCCCGCGGCGACCGATGCGTACGACTCGCGCTGCGTCGCCGGCACCATCCGCATGCGGGCATGGTCGGCGACGTAGACCAGATCCAGCGGCGCCTCGTCGACGAAGTCCTGGTAGCCGGTGACGCGCCTCAAGTCCGCCGCGGCGACGCGCCGCAGTGCATGTTCGGCCGCGTCGTACAGATAAGCGCCTTGCGGCAGCGCGACATACAGGTCGATCTCCTGCGCATTGATTGCCGATGGCGCGGTGCGGTGCCCGTCCGGCCGGTTCACGCCCCAAGCCGCCCACAGCAGGTTCGACAGCAGCGGCAAGGGCAACTCGTTGCGGGCGAATTCGCGCCCCGAGCGGCGCCGCTCGAGCGCTTGCATCAGAGGCAGGCCGCCGTCGCGCACCGGTGGCGGCAGCGCGATCGTCGCCGCGCCCTCGCCTTGTGCCGGACGCGGCCGCAATTGCCCCATCGTGCCCAGGACCAGCTTGGTCAACGTGCTCATGATCGATCTCCAGCGCCGCCATCGCGGCGGCGTGACACCGTCGAGGCTACGGCGCGGCGGCTGCGGGCGATTGACGGCACGCAATCGCCGTCGATTCGGCACTTCGGCCGCGCCGTCATCGCGGCACCGCGCACAGCGCGCTGAAATCCGCGCGGTAGCGATCGGCCAGCCGTTCGGCCAGGTCGCGCAGCGGCTTCCGCGGCGCAGGCTGACGCGCGGCACGCCGAAGGCGAGCGCAACGATGCGGCCGTGCAGGCTGCTGCCGCAGTAGCCGTGGCTGTGGGCGATCAGCACGCAGATGTCCCACAGGTCGAGGGATTCGAACACCCGCACCGATGCGCTGTGCATGCGCACTGCCGCCCGCTGCAGGATCCCGCGGTCGTCGTGCCACGGCGCCGCGCCGGCGCAAAACAGCGCGACGTCCAGGTGCTCGGCCGCGCAGACCTGCTCGAGTTGACCGGCAATCTGCGCTAGCGTCGCGTCGCCACCGAATTCGGCGCTGAACTGCTCCGCGACGTAGGCTGCAGGCCAGGTGCGCCGCATCGACGCGACGCCGCCGCGGCCGGCGCGCCTGCGGATGCGATTGCCGAACAGCACGGCCACCATCACGGCTGGATCGGGCAGCAACCGGGTCGCGATCCCAGCCTCGACGAGCAGCGATTGGATGCGGCGATAGCGCACGCGCACTGGATAGGCCGACGTCGGATCGGCCAGCACCTCGCGCCGCAGCGCCGGTGCGGCGCGATCGAGGATTGTGGCGATCGAAGGCACCGAACAGCACCGGCGGCAGCGGTATCGACCGATCGTAGGGCAGCGCGCCATTGCCGAAGCTCGCCGCCGCAAGACCCGGTCGACGTCGTTGTCGACTCGCGCTTTTCGATGCGTGAATGGCAGCAGCCGGCCAGAGCCGGTTTGCCCGGGCGCCGGCTGTACGGCTGGCCGGCCTGACCGGCAGGTCTACGGCAAGGCGATCGAGTTCACGGAGTCCCGCCGTCGACCCAAGGGAGCCCAGGGCGGCTTTCTGGGCGAACGATTGGTCCAGCCTGGAACTTGACCTCCGCCGATGCCGCCGAGCAATTGAGAGTTGGTGACAGCGGTCGTTCACGCGTTCCGACCAACGGCCACGTCAATATCGCGCGGCCGAACGACTGCATCCGAGAATCACGAACTGGCGCTGCCGACCCATAGCTGATTCACTCCGTCCACGAAAGCAGACGGTCAACCGCAGTTGACGCATGAATATGATGCTCGTAATATGTGATCCATCATGCCAGTGCCCACCAGTCGCAAAGAACTTACTCACGACCGAATCCTGGATGTCGCTGCTCGCGCCATCCGCCGCGCTGGCTACGACGGTGTCGGTCTGGCGTCCATCATGAAGGAGGCCGGCCTGACGCATGGCGGCTTCTATGCCCACTTCGCCTCGCGCGACGCCCTGCTGGCCGAGGCCACGCAGCGCGCCGGTCGAGATACCGGGGCCGTGCTCGTCGAGCGGCTACGCCAGGCGCAGGCCGACGGGATGAGTCCGTTCTCCGCGCTGGTGCACACCTACCTGGCGGACGCGCAGCTCGAGAATGCCGAGTGCGGTTGCGTGGTCGCCGCGTTGGCCTCCGAAATCCCGCGCCAAGCCGAAGAAGTCGCCAGTGCCGCCCGGGCCCGCGTGCTGGGCCTGGTCGAGCTTGTGCGCCGCACCCTTCCTGCCGGCGTTGACCCGGCGCAGGCCCAGGTGGTCGCCGCCACGATGGTCGGCACGCTGCAACTGGCGCGCACGCTGCAGGGCAAGGCGGGCAAGGCGTGGCTCGCAAACGTGCGGGCCAGCCTGATCCAGCAGTACGACGCTTGACGCGCCGGTAGAAGCCGCCGTCGCGCTCTTGCACGCCGACAAATATGACGACCATCATTTACAGGAACACCATGAAACTCGACAACGCCACCGTCCTCATCACTGGCGCCAATCGCGGCATCGGGCTTGCCTTCGCGAAGGCCGCCCTGGCACGTGGAGCGCGCAAGGTCTACGCCGGTGCACGCGACCCGAAGAGCGTCACGCTGCCCGGCGTCACGCCGCTGCGGCTCGACGTGAACTCGCCTGCCGACATCGCGGCCGCCGTCGCGGCGGCCGGCGACGTGACCGTGGTCATCAACAACGCCGGCATCGCGCAGTTCGGCGGGTTTCTCGCTGCGGATGCCGAGGCCCGCCTGCGCCAGCAGCTGGAGACCAATGTCTTCGGCGTGTTGCGCATCAGCCAGGCGTTCGCGCGAGTGCTGGCGGCCAACGGCGGCGGCGCGCTGATGAACGTGGCTTCCGTCGCCAGCTGGATCACCAGCCCGGCGCTGGCTGGGTACGCGGTCTCGAAGTCCGCTGTGTGGAGCCTGAGCAACGGCCTGCGCAATGAGTTGCGGGGCCAGAAGACCCAGGTGCTGACGCTGCACATGGCCTTCGTCGAGACCGACATGACGCAGGGCATCGCCAGTCCCAAGTCGACGCCGGAGCAGATCGTCGCGAAAGCACTCGACGCGCTCGAAGCCGGCGCCGACGAGGTGCTGGCCGACGAGATGACGCAGCAGGTCAAGCTGGGCCTGTCGGCGCAGCCCGGCGTGTACCTGCAGGCGCGGGACTGAACATGACCGCCGTCGTCGACACTCCGGTCTTGCGCGCCGCGACACCCGTATCGCCGTGGCCCGTGTTCTGGGTTGCCAGCATCGCCACCTTCCTGGTGTCGCTCGACACGACGATGCTGTTCGCGGCGTTCGATCCCCTGCGGCATGCCTTCGCCGACGCCACGACTGCCGACCTGTCGTGGGTGCTGAATGCCTACACGGTGGTGTACGCGACGATGCTGATTCCCGCGGGCGGCCTGGCCGACACGCATGGCCGCAAGCGCGTGTTCCTGATCGGCGTGGCGCTCTTCCTGGCGGCCTCCGCCGCCTGCGGTCTGGCCGGCAGCGTGGGCTGGTTGATCGCGGCCCGGGTGTTGCAGGCCGTCGGGGCGGCGTTGCTGACGCCAGCATCGCTGTCGATCGTGCTGGCGGCATTTCCGCAGAGCAAGCGTGCGGTGGTCGTGAGCCTGTGGGGCGCCGTGGGTGGCCTGGCGGCCGCGGTGGGCCCGAGCGCAGGCAGCTTCGTGATCGACCACTTCGGCTGGCCCTGGGCGTTCTACATCAACATCCCCCTGGGTGGCCTGGCCTTGTGGCGCGGTGCGTCGCTGCTGCAGGAATCGGAGAAGTCCAGCGTGCGCCGACGGGTGGACGGCGTCGGCATGGCACTGCTGATGCTGGCGGTGGGTGCCGTCACCCTGGCCATCGTCGAATCCGATGTGCCGACTTGGAGTCGTCTGGAACTCGTGGTTCTGGGCGCTGCCGGGTTGGTCGCCGCCGGCGCCTTCGTGGCGTGGGCGCGCAAGGCCAAGGCGCCGCTGGTGGATCTGGCGCTATTCCACAACCGCACCTACCGCTACGTGAACGTCGCGACGCTGGCCTTCGGCACGGCGTTCTCGATGATGTTCCTGACCTTCTTCTTCTTCATGATGAACGTCTGGCACTTCAGCCTGCCGCAGGCCGGGCTGGCGGTGACGCCCGGGCCGCTGCTGGTGATGCCGACGGCCATCGTCACCGGTCGCCTGGCGACACGGCTGGGTCATCGCCGCTTCCTGGTCGGCGGTTCGCTGCTGTATGCCTGCAGCAGCCTGTGGTTCCTGCTCGTGCCGGGGATCGAGCCGCACTATCTGTCGCACTGGCTTCCCGGGCTGATGATGAGCGGCATCGCGGTCGGCCTGGTGCTGCCATCGCTGTCGGCCGCGGCGGTGAGCCGCCTGCCGGTGGCGCACTACGCAGTCGGCAGCGCGGTCAACCAGGCCACGCGCCAGATCGGCTCGGTGCTGGGCGTGGCGCTCACCGTGGCCTTGCTGGGCCATGCGGCACTGCAACGCGCCGACTTCAATGCGCTGTATCTCCTACACGGCGCGCTGGCGCTGCTCACTGGCCTGCTCTGTCTGCCGGTGGACACCAAGCCGCGGGCGGCGCAGCCGTGATCACGCGTCCACACCATCACTTGAGGTCTTCATGACGAACGAGAACACGACGGAAGCCACGCTGAACGCCTGGCAGGCGCAGTTGGAGCAGGTGAGACAGCGCAGGCTCGACCGGGGCGGAGGGCATGCCGGTCTGGCCCATCTGCACCAGGTTCAGGGCAAGACCGGCCTGCAGGTGATGACTGCCTTGCTCGAAGGCGACTTGCCCCACCCGTACATGGCCGACACCTTCGACTGCGAGCTGGTCGAGCTGGGCGATGGGCACGCCGTCTTCCAGGCGACGCCGCAGCTGAAGCACTACAACCCGCTCGGTTCGGTGCATGGCGGCTGGTACGCGACCTTGCTGGACTTCGCGTTGGGATGTGCGGTGCAGACCAAGTTGCCCGCGGGACGAAGCTACACCACCAGCCAGATCAATCTCAACATCGTCAGGGCGGCCAACACGAAAACAGGCCCGCTGCGATGCGTGGGTACCGCCCTCCATGTTGGCCGTCAGGTCGGCACGTCCGAAGCGCGGATTGTTGGCCCTGACGGGAAGCTGTATGCCCATGCAACAACCACCTGCGCCATCTTCGAGTCGCCACCTGCTGCGACTTGACCCGAAAGCGGACGAATCGCGTCCGTCACAACCAGGAAGACCATGAAAGCGCTCACCTTCAAACGCTACGGCAGGTCGCCCGGGATCGGCTTCGCCGATGTTCTCCGCCCCACACCGAAGGCCGACGAACTGCTGGTCCAGGTCCATGCGGCCAGCGTCAACCCGATCGACAACATGATCCCCACCGGGATCTTCAAGGCCGTCGTGAGATTCCAGCTTCCCGCCACCTTGGGCAGCGATCTGGCCGGTGTCGTGGTCGAGGTCGGCAGCCGCGTGACCCGGTTCAAGGTCGGCGATGCGGTCTTCGCCAATATCTTCGACCAGGGCACTGGCTCCATCGCCGAATTTGCGGTGGTCCCTGAGAGTGCTGCAGCGTTGAAACCGGACAATCTCGACTTCGTGCAGGCGGCGTCGATCCCGATGGTCGGGCTCACTTCTTGGCAAGCGCTCAAGGAGCGCTTCAAGCTCCAGTCGGGCCAGAAGGTCTTCATCCCGGCAGGGTCCGGCGGCATCGGCACGTTCGCCATCCAATTGGCAAAGCTCATGGGGGCCAAGGTCGGAACGACCACCAGCACCGGCAATGTCGAACTGGTGCGCAGCCTGGGCGCCGACGAGGTGGTCGACTACAAGAAGCAGAAGTTCGAGGTCGTGCTGCGCGGCTACGACGCTGTGCTGGGCACCGTCAGGGGCGACTCGATCGAGAAGGCCAGTCGCAGTCACTTCACACTGCCCTACGCGGCGATCGTGACGACGCCGTCCGGCGGCGCAGACACAGATGCAGTTGCATCGGCGCCTGCCAAGCCCACCCCGCCGCCCGAGATCGCCAGCCGCGCCGACTTCCGAGTCGGCAACCGGGTGAGCTTCACCGACCAGAACTTGCAGCACCGCGTCGGCTTGATCGTGCGCATCAACCAGCGCACCGCCACGCTGGACTGCGAAGGTCAGACCTGGCGCGTTGGCTTCGGCTTGCTCCGCCCGCTCGTTGACATCTGACCGTGTTCGCCGTCAATGACGGCCTTGGTCGGACGATTACGCCTTTGACGACCACGACCGTCGCGGTTCGACCCAAGGGAGCCCGCGGGCGAGACAGACAGATCGCCCAAGACCAGTCAAACGACGAGAGGGCCCGGTACCAGGAAAGCGGCGGCCTCCTGATTCGCAACTCGACGAAGTGACCTCAGTTGAGCGCCCGCTTGGGCTGGCACGCATCGATTGGCCGTGCGACGGCCCGTGGCACGCGCTGCAGGCCATCGAGTACGCGGTCGGCATCGAGTGAGCGGATCGGGATGGCGGCATCGCGCGGGATGAGGCCCTGAGCGATCAGGTTCTCGTAGCGCAGCGCACACACCCGCAGGAACGATGAGAAGTTGCCGACCGCACCGCGGTCGGCCACCAACTCGTCGTAGAGCTTCTCGATCAACTGCGCAACCGTCATGCCGTCGCGGCCGGCGATCTCTTCCAGCACCGACCAGTGCAGGTTCTCCAGCCTGAGGCTGGTGACCACGCCATGGAGCCGCACCGATCGCGTGCGGCTCTCGTAGCTGCTCGGGTCAGCGCTGATGAAGATCTTGCACATGCTGGGGCTCCCGGTGGCGTGGTTGCTCGGAATGCTACAGACTGATGCGTGTGCCGAGCACAGTCAGGAACTGGCCGATCCACGCCGGGTGTGCAGGCCAGGCCGGCGCGGTGACCAGGTTGCCGTCGGTCACGGCGGCGTCGATGGCGATGCCCATGTACTCGGCGCCGGCCAGCTCGACCTCGACCTGGCACGCCGGGTAGGCGCTGAGCCTGCGACCCTTGATCATGCCGGTCGCCGCCAGCAACTGCGCGCCATGGCAGATGGACGCCACGGGCTTGTTGCTGGACAGGAAGTGCCGGGCGATCTCGACCACACGGGTGTTCATGCGCAGGTACTCCGGCGCGCGGCCGCCAGGCACCACCAGCGCGTCGTACTTGGCGGGGTCGATTTCGGCGAAGCTGGCGTTCAGCGTGAAGCGATGGCCGGGCTTTTCACTGTAGGTCTGCTGGCCCTCGAAGTCGTGGATCGCCGTCATCACGTAGTCGCCGCTCTTCTTGTCGGGCGCCACGGCGTGGACGGTATGGCCCACGGCCTGCAGGGCCTGGAAGGGCACCATCACTTCGTAGTCTTCGCCGAAATCACCGCACAGCATCAGGATCTTGCTCATCTGAAGGTCTCCGTTTCAGGGTGTGGAGCCAGCATTGTTCGCAGCCGGCGCCGGCAGAGGTAGTAGCGGCGTATCGGGCAGGTCGTGGTTTACCCGAATGAGCGACTGTGGTCGCGCCGGACTCCGAGAGAGTGACTTGCCCTGCGCCTGCCCAGCGAGGCACTGAGGCGACCCTGCAAAGGGCCGTCAAGAGCCGGCGAGTGACCTCAGTCCCCCGACCCGAGGCGGAAGTCCGTGCCGCCGAGTTGGACGCCCGAAGGCTGCCCATGGTGTGGACACCCCGGTTGCCGCTGTTCGAGCGTCGCGCATGCCGCGCATCGTGCAACGCAAGTGCGATACAACTGTGTGCATGAAGACCGCCACCATTCCATCAGTCCGCGTCGAGCCAGAGTTGCGTGCGGAAGTCGAGTCGCTGCTGAGTGAAGGTGAAACGGTGTCCCAGTTCGTGGAGGCATCGGTCCGCGCGACGGTGCTGCGCAGACGCAACCAAGCCGAGTTCATCGCCAGGGGGCTGCGCTCGCTCGACGATGCTCGCCGCACGGGCGACTACGTTGAAGCCGACGTGGTCGTGCAGAAGCTCCAGCGCAAGCTGGACGCTGCAGGAGCGCGCAAGCCGGCGACCCCACGGTGAGCTTTCGGGTCCGCCTGACGCGCGACGCCGAGGCTGACCTGGAGCGCCTGTTCGACTTCGTTCTCGAGCGGGAACTTGAGCGACCCGGCGGGGACCTCGAACTGGCCGAACAAGCACTTGTCGCCATTCGCGCGGGTGTCGCTACGCTGAAGACCTCGCCCTTCACCTGCCGCAAGGCGGGCCAGAGCCCCTTTCTGCGCGAACTGATCATTCCGTTCGGTCACTCGGGCTATGTGGCCCTCTTCGATATTGTCGGCACCACCGAGGTCGTCGTTTCGGCGTTACGCCGCCAGCTCGAAGAGGACTACCACTGAACTTCGCGGCTGCCACGGCTGCGCAAGCACTGACCGCTTGCGCGATCCCAAACGCTGCCGGTGGCCGTCAAGGTTCGCCATGGCTTCCATTGCGTTACCGTGCCGGGCCATGTTTCGCGCCACCTCCGCCGCCCCGCCCGCTGAAGCCGCCATGCCCACGGCCTGCCTGAACTGCGGTGAATCGTTCGGCGAACGGGGCGAACGCCGCCGCCGCTTCTGCCCTGAATGCGGGCAGGAAACAACCGTGCGGGCGCCGACGGTGGGTGAATTTGCCCAGCAGTTCGGCGGCGCCTACTTCGCCACCGAAGGCGCGCTGTGGCGCAGCCTGAAGCTGCTGCTCCTGAAGCCCGGTGCGCTGACGGCGCAGTACCTGGCGGGTCGGCGCAAGCACTATGTCCTGCCCTTGCGGCTGTACTTGACGATCAGCCTGTTGGTCTTGCTGCTGGTGCGTGTGGTGGGCAGCGGCTCGGTGGATGTCAAGGTGGGCGACCCGGCCGAGATCGCCAAGGAGAACCGCAACCTCACCGTCAGCCTGGCTGGAGGCCGGGCTGGCATGCGGAACGGTGTGTTCTTCTGCGAGAGCCTGCCCACCTGGGTGTGCAAGCGCATCCAGCGTCGCGTCGACATCGACCCCAAGAAGATGCTTGGCGAGGTCGAGTCCATGAAAGACCGCTTCCTCGGCAACCTGGGCGGCGCCATGTTCGTCCTGCTGCCGGGTTTTGCGTTGTGGCTGAAGCTGGCCTACCGCAACCGGCGCTTGCGCTACACCGAACATCTGGTGTTCGCGCTGCACGTACACGCCTTCTGGTTCCTGGCCCTGCTGTTCACGCTGCCGGGCTGGGGCCCGCTGACGGGATTGACCTTGCTGACTGTGCCGGTCTACACGCTCATCGCCATGAAGCGGGTGTACGGCGGCCGACGTTGGCCGCGGCTGTTGCGGGCCTGCCTGGTGTCGGCGTTGTATGGCACGACGCTGGCCCTCGCCCTGGCGGGGGTGGCCTTGGTGACCTTGCTGTCGTAGCGCCGAGCGCCTGCGCTTGGTCGATCGCATTCCGTGCCGTTGATGCAGCGCGGTCTGCACGGGGCGGGGACGCTCGTGGTTGACCGGGGCGCCATCCGGTTCCCTGTGGGGCTGCCGACCGCTGGCTTGCACACGCTGCTCATGTCGAAACCGTGGAAAACAAGAGCGAGAAGAAGCCACCTGATCAGCAAGATGGTTCAGCCCTCCCAGATGGTAGCTCGCGCTATGAGCCACCTGGCAGCGACGATGAGGCCACCTGAACAGGAGGTTGGCCATGGCGCAGGACAAGGTGCAGGACAAGGTGCAGAACAAGGTGCAGTATCAGCGGGGTCTGTCGATGCCGGAGTTCTTCGATCGGTACGGTTCGCCGGAGCGGTGTGAAGGCATCGCGCGTGCCCTCGTCGATTGCAGCGACCTCGTCGCTGGCCTCTTCGCGGATGACGAGGTGCAGCGCATTGGCCCGCGCACCACCGTCGGCCGTCATACCGATCCTTCCTGCTCGACCACCAGGATGCGCGCCTCTCCCTGAGGGTAAGCCACGTGTTCGCAGCCGACACCGGCAAGGAACACGTCACCGGCCTCGAGCAGCGTGCGGCGCTCCTCGCCGTCCTGCCGGTAGCGCATCTCCACCCGGCCATCGAGCACGGCGAAGACCTCCTCGCCATCGTTGATGTGCCAGCGGTAGGGTTGGTCGGTCCAATGCAGGCGGGTGGTGATGCCGTTCATCTTCGCGATGTCCAGCGCTCCCCAGGCGCGGTCGGCCCGGAACTCCCTGCTGCGAATGATCTTCATCGAATCAGTCCTTCAGCCGCCGAGGCGGGTTCTTTCGATTCTCGCCAGCCCAGAACAGACAGAGGACATTTCCGCTCGGGTCCTGCAGTCGAGCCTCGGGCCACACCTGCAGGCGCCGGACCTCGGCCTCGAACTCGGGCCTCTCGAAGCAGACCACCACGTGCGTGTCGGCTGTCGTGTGCGCCGTGCGGCGCGGGCAGAAGGTCGCATCGCCGGCAGGGCACTCGAAGCGCGCGTAGTCGGGCGATCCGACGATCTGCTTGAAGCCCTGCGCACGGCCCGAAGCCAGTGGCGCGCGGCCGGCATCCGTGCGCAGCACGGGACGGCCCTGCAGCACGTGGAAGAACTCGTCCTGGTGCGTGTGGGCGTGGCGCAGCGCCGAGATCGCACCCGGCGCGAGCTGCGTCGGGTTGACGCCGAAGTTGGCCAGCCCGAACACCGTCCCCAGCGCGCGCTTCTGGCGGCCCACCATGCGCGCGGCGTCAGCACGAAGGTGCCGATGGACGATGCCGGCTTCGACCCCGCCTGGCTGAACGACGCCGAAGCTCGAATGCCGCTGGCCGTCGAGTTCACGCTCGCTTCGCTGGTGGTGGTGGCGTCGCAGATCGGCGCAGAACCGGTGCAGGCATTGACGGTCGAGTTCGCGCATGCCGCCCCGGCCGAGTTCGAGCCCTTCCGGCAGGTCTTCGCCGTGGTGCCACGCTTCGAGGCACCGGTGTCGTGCCTGGTGCTGGCCCGCGAGGTGCTGGACCGCCCGGTGCCGGCCGCCAATCCGGGCCTGTCGCGCATCGTCACGGCCCACGCCGAACAGCTTCTCGCAGCAAGCGCTGCGGCGCGTGAGACTGTCGCCGCGCAGGTGAGCCGCCAACTCGCCCGGCACGACGCCCGCGGCAGCGCGGCGTGGACTTCACCGAGGTGTCGAGGTACGGTCGCATGCTGCGGCTACGTGCTTCACTGGCCCGCCAGGTGCGCGATGAAAGCCAGCAGGCGGGGTACCACCTGCTCGGGCATCTCCAGGTGCGGGTAGTGTCCGGCGCCTTCGACGATCAGCGGCTCGGTGCCGAGCGCCTGGCCCAGCCAGCGCGCCTCGGCCGCAGCGTCCGGGAAGTCGGGGTCGCGGGTGCCCGTCACCACCATCGCCGGCACGCGGCTGGCCACCACGAGGGCCTCGGTGTCGGCCTTGGACAGCCCGACCATCGTCTGCAACGCCGCCATGCGGCCGGGCTCGCGCAGGTTGCTCGCCAACGCGGCCTTGGCCTCGGCATGGTCGGCGGGCTTGCGGGTTGGGAACAGGCTGTTCCAGTAGGTCATCCAGAAGCCGACACGCCAGGGACCGCCGAAGCCCACCGCGACGGCCGTCTTCGCGAACCACGACGGCGAGCCGTCGCGCACGATCGGGCCAAGCAGCACGACGCCGCGCACCTGCGCCGGCGCGTCGCGCCCGACTGCGCGGGCCGAATAGTCGCTCCAGAGCGCCGAGGTCTCGCCGTGGCCGCGCACGTCCATCGTCACAACCCGATAGCCGGCCTGCTGCAGCAGCGGGCGCAGAGCGCGGTACTCGGAACGCAGGTCGCCCATGCCCGGGATGGCCAGCACGAGCGGGCCGCTGCCACCGGTGTCGTCGTAGGCAATGCGGCCTTCGCCGACGGTCAGGAAGTGCGTGATCGAAGGCTGCGCCATGGGCTCGGACGCCAGCGCCGTGGCCTGGCTGACGGCGACGATGGTGGCGCCGATCGGGCGTTGGGTGAGTGCGTTCATCGAATGGTCCTGCAGAGGTGGTGCATCAATAGGGGCACTGTGACGGACCCACCGACCCTCCGCGATGACCGCGGGCGACGATCCCTTGACCCAGGGCGCCACGAGCCGCCGGCTGCGCCGCCCGTGCACCGGCCCAGGCGTTGAACCCCAGCGCAACGGCCACCAGGGCCGCGCCGCCGAGTTCGGCTGCACTGGGCGCCTGGCCCTGCAGCGCATGCACGGCCAGCACCGACACCGGCACCACATTGAGGAACAGCGTGCCCACCGTGGCCCCCAGCCGGCGCACGCCGAAGTTGAAGGCCAGCGCCGCCAGCACGGTCGGCACCGCGGCGATGTAGAGCAAGGGCGCCAGCCGTTCCTCCATCGCCCCGAATGCCGGTGCGGGCACCAGGCCCAGCAACGTGGCGCCGACCGCGCCCAGCAGCAGCCACGGCCAGGCCGCGACCGCCGTCAGCGCGGTGTACTCCAGCGGGCTGTGGTCGGGCAGCGAGGCCGCTCCTCGCGTGTACAGCACCCAGCCCAGCGTCCCGACCAGCGTGACCAGGTCGCCCATCAGCATGGCCGCATCGGCCTGTCGCCCCGGGCTGAAAAGGTTGGCGACGGTGGCCACGCCGAGCAGGGCGATGCCGGCACTGACCAGCGACGCCCGCGAGGGCCGCTGGCCGTCCAGCCCCCAGCGCAGCAGCAGGGTCGTGAACGGCATCGTGGCCATGATCACCGAGCCGTGCGACGGCAGCGAGCGGGCCAGGCCGAAGAACACCAGCACGCTGAAGCAGCCGTAGCCGGCCAGGCCCAGCAGCGTGAGCCGCGGCAGATGGGCGCGCAGCTTGTGCCACGGCGAGCGGCCGAAGGCCTGCACCAGCACGACGAGCAACAGGCTGGCGAGCGTGTAGCGCACGACGGTGAACCATACGGGGTCCAGCGTGGCGAGCAGCGGCTTGCCGACGAGAAACAGGCTGCCCCACGCCGAGGTGGCGAAAAGCAGCGCGGCAACGGGGGCGAGAGCGGGGTTCATGAGCGGTGGGCGCAGAGTTGTCGATGCGGGCAGTCTGGACATCGGCTCTTCGGCGGTCCATTCGTTTCGGCGGTATGCGGCGTTCGGAAATGCGAGATGCGAACCTCGCGTCGCTTGCGCAGAATGGCGACATGGAGATCTACCAGCTCAAGACGTTCATCGCGGTGGCGGCCGAAGGGAACCTCACCCGTGCCGCGGAGCGCGTGTTCACCAGCCCGCCGGCCGTCAGCGCCCAGCTCAAGGCGCTGGAGGACGAACTGGGCGTGCGCCTGTTCGACCGCACGACGCGCGGCATGACGCTCACCGCCGCGGGCCAGCGCTTGCTGGCCGAGGCGCAGCGCACCATCGCGGCCGCCCAGGCGCTGCAGGCGACCGCGGCGCAGATCCGCGGCCAGGCGCGCGGCGTGGTGCGCATGGGCACGGTCAGCGACCCGGTTTCGCTGCGCCTGGGCGAAGTCTTCGTGCATCTGGCCGAGCGTCATCCGCAAGTGGCGCTGCAGTTGCAGCAGGGCGTGTCGCTGCGCACCGTGCAAGCGGTCAGACGCGGCGATCTGGACTGCGCCTACGTGATGAATGAACACGAGCGGCTGGACGGCCTGGACGTGCAGCGCCTCTCGCCCATCGACGTCGCGGTCGTCCTGCCGCCGCAGCGGGTGGCCTCGGGCCTGCCCGCCTCGATCGACGAGCTCACGCAGTGGCCCTGGGTGACCACGCCGGTGGACTGCGGCCTGCGCCTGCAACTGGAAACCCTGTTCCGCGCAGCCGGGCGTGAACTGCCGGTGGGTGCCATGGCGGACTCCGAAGGTGCGGTCCGCGGCATGGTGGCCAGCGGTCTGGGCGCAGGCCTGATGCGCCATGACCAGGCGGAGGATGTCGAGCGTCTCGGGCAAGGCGTCGTCTGGCCGGGCTGGCGGGGTCACACCTGGCTGTGCTGGGTGGGCCCGGACATCGATCCCGGCGTTCCTGCCGTCTCGGCAGTTCGGGAGGCCGTCGTGCAGGCCTGGGCGGGAACGATGCCCGCGCCCGCCGCACGGCCAGCAACGGGGGCATGACGTGCCCGCGCTGACGATCCATCGGGCACGTTCTGCAGCCGACGAAGACATCCGCCTTCTCCAGTCGGTGCTGGAGGGCGCGCCGAGCTACAGCCTCCTGGTGGAGGGGCGGCCGCCACAGCCACGGGCCGCCATCGAGATGATGGCCGCACTTCCGCCAGGCAAGACACCCGACGACAAGTTCGTGGTTCTCTTCTACGACGAAGGTGGCGCCATCGGCTGCGCGGACGTCATTCGCGGCTATCCGGAAGGTCACGTGGCTTTCATCGGCCTGCTGTTGTTCGTGGAAGCGGCGCAGGGGAAGTCCTGGGGCTGCCAGGCACTTCGCGAAATCGAAGCGCTGAGCGCGAGCTGGGACTGCACGCTGATGCGCGTCGCGGTCATCGAACACAACGTTCGCGCGCTCGCGTTCTGGCAGCGCGAAGGCTTCGTGGAGATCATGCGCAAGCCCGCACCGGGATTCACCGGCCAGGCCATCGTGATGGAACGGGCGCTGCGCGCACAGGCGCGCGTGGGGCGATGACGCTTCGGTCGACGAAATCGACCGTTCGCGCCGCGGATGCGCCACTCACCCCGATCGGCACACTCGCGCGCGCCGCTGATCTAGAGTGACACGCGAACCGCCCCCCTGATCCATGCCGCTGACCGACACCCGCTCTTTCCGCCCCCGCCCCGAGGCCCTTCGCCGCGCATTGCGCCTGTTCGGCTACACGGCCTTGTTCTGCGTCCTGGTGGCGGCCGTGCTCACGCTGGCGATGCCCTCGCTGGGCGGCTTCTGGCGCAACCTGTGGTTCTCGGAGTGCATCGGGCTGTGGGTCTCGTTCTCCGGTGCGCTGGTCCGGCAACTCCCGTGGGTGCGCAAGCTGCCGGATCGGGTGTCTGTGCTGATGTCTCTGGCGGCCGGAATTCCCCTGGGCTACGTGCTGGGCTACACCACGGCCTACACGGTGCTGGGCGAGCCGGTGCACATCGCGGGACTGTCGAACTCGCGCGTGGCGGCCATCGCCGCCACCGTGCTGGCCGGCAGCTTCGTCACCTACCTGGCCTGGCTGCGCAACCGGCTCAGCGACGAGGCCGCCGCACGCTCGATGGCGCAGAAGCTGGCCGTCGAGGCCGAACTGCGCATGCTTCGCGCGCAGCTCGAACCGCACATGCTGTTCAACACGCTGGCCAACCTGCGCTCGCTGGTCGACGACGACCCTGCGCACGCCAAGCACATGATCGACCTGCTGATCACCTACCTGCGCGGTGCACTGGCCGGCTCGCGTGCCGACACCACCACGCTGCAGGCCGAGTTCGCGCAGCTCGAGGCGTACCTGGAAATCATGACGCTGCGCCTGGGCAAGCGTCTGCGCTACCAGCTCGATCTACCCGAGGAACTGCAGCAGGCCAAGGTTCCGTCGATGCTGCTGCAGCCCCTGGTGGAGAACGCACTCAAGCATGGCATCGAGCCGAAGATCGGTGGCGGCACCGTCAACGTCTCCGCGCGACGCGGTGCGGCCGGACTGGAACTGCACGTCAACGACACCGGGCTCGGCCTGCCGCCCGATCATCCGGGCGGGCAGCGTGAGGTCGGCGCCGGCGGCAGCTACGGCCTCGTCCACGTGCGCGACCGCCTGCGTGCCTTGTACGGCAGCCAGGGCGGCCTGCAACTCGAACGCCAGGAGCCTACCGGCACCGTGGCCACCGTGAGGATCCCCGCATGAACCGCACTGAATCCCCTCTGGCGCTGATCGCCGAAGACGAACCCGTGCTGGCCCGCACGCTCTCGCGCCTGCTGGTCGACGCATGGCCCGGCCTGCGCCTGGCCGAGGTGGCGGAAGACGGCCTGTCGGCGACGACGTCGGCGTTGACCTTGCTGCCCGACATCCTGTTCCTCGACATCCAGATGCCCGGCCGCACCGGGCTGGAAGTCGCCGAGGTGGTCTGCGACGACTGGCCCGAGGACCGCCCCGCACCGCTGCTGGTGTTCGTGACGGCCTACGACGAATTCGCGGTCGCCGCCTTCGAGCGTGCCGCGGTGGACTACGTGCTCAAGCCCGTCACGCCCGAGCGCCTGACCCGGACCGTGGCGCGGCTGCGCGAGCGCCTGGCGTCGCGCGGCACCACGGTGCAGTCCGGCGACGCGGCCGAGCAGGTGCGCACGGTGCAGTCCATCTCGATACGGCAGACATCGAGCGAGGAGCGCATCAAGGTGATCCGCGCCGGCGTGGGCAACACGGTGCGGATGATCCCGGTGGCCGACGTGATCTGCCTGGAAGCCACCGACAAGTACGTCAACGTGATCACCGCGGCGGGCGAGGCGCTGGTGCGCATGAGCCTGCGCGAGCTGGCTTCGCGCATCGACGGCAGCAACTTCATGCAGGTGCATCGCAGCGTGCTCGTCAACACGAACCACGTCGTCAGCGCCACGCGCGACGAGCTCGGCCACTACAGCCTGGCCGTGCGCGGCCTGCAGCGGCCGCTGAAGGTGAGCCGCGCGTTCGCGCATCTCTTCAAGCCGATGTAGAGGGCCGATGTCCATGCTGACCGACAGCATGCTCGGGCGCTGCGTGTTCCGGCGAACGTCGACGGCCCAGGACCATCGGCGCTTCCCGTCGGCCGATGTCGACGGCGGCGTGGCAGCGGCGCTGCCATCGGACGCTGCGGCCCCGCTCGCCGGCTCAGCCCATCTCCATTCGGTCGAAAGCCTCGACGCTTCGCGCACAAGCTGGCACCACCCGTCGCGCAGCGGTCGATGAGAAGCGACGCGATTCCTACAGTGACTTCCATCGAAGGCGGGATGCCTTCGCCGAACCTGATCAGCCAACCTCAAAGGATTCTCCGACCATGAACCGGTATCGCCTCTCCCCCGTCGGCCGTGTCGTCTGCATCGCCGCCATTGCCGCCGCCAGCGCCGCAGCGCAAGCCCACGACCTGACGGTCGAAGTGCTGGGCGCCCGCTCCGACAAGGGCACCGTGACGGCGCGCTGTACGGCAGCGACCTCGTGGCTGAAGAACTCGCTGCAGGGCGAGCGCCAGCCGGCCGGCGCGAAGACCGTGCTCGTCTACCGCAACCTGCAGCCCGGCACCTACGCGCTGTCGCTGTTCCACGACGAGAACGGCAACGGCAAGCTCGACAGCAACATCGCCGGCATCCCGACCGAGCGCTACGGCTTCAGCCGAGACGCCCGCGGCCGCATGGTCGCCCCTTCGTTCGCGGACGCCGCCATCGAGCTGCGCGGCGACACGACCATCACCATCAACCTGCGCTGACGCACCAGGAGACCTGCCATGGAACGTCGCCATTTCATTCAAGCCCTGTTCGCCGCCGCCGGCGTCGCATCGCTGGGCGCCCGGGCCGCAGCCCAGAGCCGCGACGAGTACGCCGCCGCGTTTGCCGCACGCCGCGCCCGCAGGCCTGGACCCTCGGCTACGTTGGCCTGCAGGCGGACGTGGAGCCGATGCCGCTGACGCTGAGCGGCCGCCTGCCGGCCGGCCTGACCGGCGCCTTCTATCGCAACGGTCCGGCCCGCCACATGCTGGGCGGCCAGCGTTACCACCACCTGTTCGACGGCGACGGCATGGTGCAGAAGTACACGCTGTCCGAGCGCGGCATCGTGCACCAGGGCCGCTTCGTGCGCACGGAGAAGTTCGTGGCCGACAGTGCCGCGGGCCGACCCGTGCGGGCCGCGTTCGGCACCAACCCGCCGGGCGCGGAGCCCGTCACGTCGCCAGACGCGATCAACGTCGCCAACACCAGCGTCGTGCAGCACGGGGGCGAGTTGATGGCCTTGTGGGAAGGCGGGTCGGCCACCGTGCTCGATGCGCAGACCCTGGCCACGCGCGAACTGAAGGTCTGGTCGCCCGACTACGCCGGCATGCCCTTCTCGGCGCACCCGAAGATCGAGCCCGATGGCACGCTGTGGAACTTCGGCGTCACGAGTTCGCTGGGCCTGCTGTCGATCTACCGCGTCAAACCCTCGGGTGAACTGGCCAAGGCCACCACCATCAAGGTGCAAGACATCGCCATGGTTCACGACTTCGCGGTGACCGAACAGCACCTGGTCTTCCTGCTACCGCCGCTGGTGTTCGACCGCGCACGCTCCGAGGCCGGCGAGACCTTCCTCGACAGCCATGTGTGGAAGCCGGAGCTGGGCATGCGCGTGCTGGTGCTGCACAAGGACCGCCTCGAATCGCCGCAATGGTTCGAGCTGCCGGCCGGCTTCGTCTTCCACATCGGCAATGCCTGCGAGGACCGTGGCGTGATCCGCCTGGACTACATCCGTTCGCCCAGCGCCTGGAACGCGACGACTGCGCTGAAGGAACTGATGCAGGGCCGCTACGAGGCGCGCGAGCACCCGTCGGTAGCCCTGGTCGAGATCGACCTGAAGGCCGGCCGCGCGCGTCAGAGCCTGCTGCCGCACGTGGCCGAGTTCCCGCGCGTCGATCCGCGCAACGTCGGACGCCGGTACTCGCAGGTTTTCACCGCCGCTCGCATCGACCCTGGCGAGCGACCGGGCTTCGACGCCGTGATGCGGCTCGATGTCACCACGGGCGACCACGACAGCTACCGCTACGGCACCGACGTGATGGTCGAGGAGCACGTGTTCGTGCCGCGCCGGGATGGCAGCGGGCGCGAAGGAGACGGCTGGCTGGTCGGCACGGCGCTGGATCTCGAGCGCGAGCAGATGCTCTTCTCGGTCTTCGATGCGCGCCGTCTGGCCGACGGGCCTGTGGCCCGGGCCTCGATGCCGCGAGTGATGCCGCTCGGGCTGCACGGCATCTTCATCCCTGCCTGAGGAGCCCGTCATGACCGAACTCACCACATCCGCACGCCATGCCGCAGGCGCCCGAGGCGCCATCGACCCCGAACCCGGGCCCGAGCGCCTGAACGCCTTGTGCGACGGCGTGGTGTCGATCGCGCTGACGGTGCTGGCACTGGAGATCAAGCTGCCCGAGCACGCCGACGGCCCACTGCGCGAGATCCTGGCCCCCATGCTGCCGAGCGTGATGGCGTTTCTGCTCAGCTTTGCCGTCATCGGCGGATTCTGGCTGGCGCATCATCGGCTCACGCGGCGCGTGCGCCACACCAGCCGCGGCTTCAACCTGTCCAACATCGGGTTCATGCTGACGCTGGTCTCACTGAATTTCCCCACCGCGGTGCTCGCCCGCTACGGCGACAACGACCCTTGGGCCGTGATGCTGTATGCCGCCGTGGTCGGCGCCACGGGGATCATGTTGCTGCTGATGGTGAGCATCGCCCACGGGCAGGGGCTGATCGAGCCTGCCGTCGGCGTCGCGGAGCGTCGCGCGGCGATGGCGGTCGTGGCCTGGCCCACGCTCGTGTTCCTCGCTTCGATCCCGCTGGCGCCGGTGCATCCGCTGGCCGCGATGCTGGCCTGGACGCTGGCGGCGCTCGGGCCTGTGGCGCGCCGCATCGCGACGCCGCGGCTGTCGGCTCCGGGCTCGGCCCGGACGGGCCGGTCCCCAGCCTGAGGAGAAGCCGATGCGTGAGCCATCCGCGATCGTGGCGGCCGACACCGTGGCACCGGATCTTCTACGCCAGACGTTCATCGCTGCCTTCGCCGACTACCTGATCGGGCCGTTCGACGTCAGGCTTGACGAATGGCCTGCGTTCCTCGCCCGCCAGGGAGTCGACCTGAGCCTGAGCCGTGTGGCACTGGGCTCCCCGGCACCCGTGGCCTTTGCCCTGGTCGCTCCTCGTCCGCTTCATTCGCGATGGCGACTGGCGACGATGGGCGTGGCCCCGGTGGCCCGAGGCACTGGCGTCGCGGCGCTACTGCTGGACGAAGTGATCGGGCGCGCCACGGCCAAGGGTGTGCTGGGCCTGGAACTGGAAGTCTTCGCTGCGAACGAGCGAGCCTGTCGGCTCTACCGCAGCCGGGGATTCCAGCCGTTGCACGCATTGCACGGCTATGAATGCGCGACACGGCCCGCGAGCACGACGGCCTCCGCCGCGCGGGTTCACGAGCCTGATCGCGCCGCCGCGTTCGCTTGGCTGGGCGCTGCGGAAGAACGCATCCCGGACCTGCCGCTGCAAGTCACACGTGGCGCTCTGTCGGCCACGCCGGAACCTGTGCGCGCCTGGGGCCTTGGTTCGGCGCAGCTGATCTTCAGCGAGGGCACCGACGGAACCATCGTCATACGCAGCCTGGTTGACACAGAGCCCTCGCAACGTCATGCCCGCGTGCTGGTCGAGACACTTGTCAGCCACCATCCCGAACGTCTGATCCGCGTTCCACAGCTTCAACGCCGTGATGTCGGCGGTGATGCGCTGATCGGTGCCGGCTTCGCGGCATTGCCCCATTACCAGTGGCTGATGCTGAGGAGGTTGGGGGAGAAACCCTGCTTGCTCCTGGCCGGGGGGCTGCCCGCGGGGTGACGTCACCCGGTGACGGCTGCCCCTCACATTGCCGTCATCTGGGCCCCGACGTCAGGTATGCACCGCATTGCTGTCGAACGAGCGCGCCAAGGCGGTGCCGGCACCCGACCGAGGTTGTGTGAAAACTCGGGCTTCGCGATGTCGCGCGCAGAGTCGACCTTTCAGATCGGCCCAGGATCGACGATCGGCATCGCGGGAGGGGTTCGATGACCCCGGAAATTTCGCGTCGACCGAGTTTTCACACAACCTCGACCCATTGCTGCCCATCGGCCGATGGAATTGCTGGCGGTGAAGCCGACACTTGCGATCGCTCGATGGTGAGCACTGGGACTGCGCCCGATGCGCCGACCGACGCTGTGCTGGTATGGCGCCGCGTGGCCGAGGCTGGCTTCAGTCTTCGATTCTGGCAGTGCTGCTCTTCTGATGCGGCCGTCGTGCTGCCCAGCGCCAAGGCCCGTCGCCTCGGTCGCCATTGGGTTACCGTGCCATGCCATGTTTCGCGCCACCTCCGCCGCCCCGCTTGCTGAAGCGGCCGTGCCCACCGCATGCCTGAACTGCGGTGAGTCGTTCGGCAAACGGGGCGAGCGCCGCCGCCGTTTTTGTCCTGAATGCGGGCAGGAGACAACGGTGCGGGCGCCGACGTTGGGCGAATTTGCCCAGCAGTTCGGCGGCGCCTACTTCGCCACCGAAGGCGCGCTGTGGCGCACGCTGCGCCTGCTGCTGCTCAAGCCCGGCGAACTGACGCGGCAGTACCTGTCCGGGCGCCGCAAGCACTACGTGCTGCCGTTGCGTCTGTACTTGACGATCAGCCTATTGGTCTTGCTGCTGGTGCGTGTGGTGGGCAGCGGCTCGGTGGATGTCAAGGTGGGCGACCCGGCCGAGATCGCCAAGGAGAACCGCAACCTCACCGTCAGCCTGGCTGGAGGCCGGGCTGGCATGCGGAACGGTGTGTTCTTCTGCGAGAGCCTGCCCACCTGGGTGTGCAAGCGCATCCAGCGTCGCGTCGACATCGACCCCAAGAAGATGCTTGGCGAGGTCGAGTCCATGAAAGACCGCTTCCTCGGCAACCTGGGCGGCGCCATGTTCGTCCTGCTGCCGGGTTTTGCGTTGTGGCTGAAGCTGGCCTACCGCAACCGGCGCTTGCGCTACACCGAACATCTGGTGTTCGCGCTGCACGTACACGCCTTCTGGTTCCTGGCCCTGCTGTTCACGCTGCCGGGCTGGGGCCCGCTGACGGGATTGACCTTGCTGACTGTGCCGGTCTACACGCTCATCGCCATGAAGCGGGTGTACGGCGGCCGACGTTGGCCGCGGCTGTTGCGGGCCTGCCTGGTGTCGGCGTTGTATGGCACGACGCTGGCCCTCGCCCTGGCGGGGGTGGGCTTGGTGACCTTGCTGTCGTAGCGCCGAGCGCCTGCGCTTGGTCGATCGCATTCCGTGCCGTTGATGCAGCGCGGTCTGCACGGGTGGCGATGGCGGGTAAGACCGGCACTCAAACCCGTGGCGCGCCGATTGCCATCGGTCTGACCCGCAGCGTACTGACCAGCCCTGCCACCATCGTCAGCACCGCCCCGATCCCGAGACCCACCCTCGGCGCTGCGTCGACGGATGCCATCGTGAAGAGCTGGCTCATGACGACCCCACCCGCGGTTTGGCCCGCCAATCTGGCAGTGGCCTGCATGCCACCTGCGGCGCCACTTCTGTCGCGTGGTGCCGAGAGGAACATGTTGCGGTTGTTAGACACCTGGAAGAGGCCGAATCCCAGGCCGCACAAGGTGGTGAACAGGACAAGCGGCAGCGGGCGACCGTGCAGCGGCCACAGTGAGGCGGCCGCCAGCCCGATCGCCAGGCAGACCCCCCCGGCAGCGCAAAGCCAGCCGGTCGATGTGCGATCTGCGAGACGCCCTGCGACCGGTGCGACGATCGCCACCATCAGCGGCCAGGGTGTCATGTAGAGCCCGGTCATCAGGGTGTCCTGCCCGAGACCGTGCTGCAGGTAGAAGGGCAGTGCCAACAAGCCCATCGTCATGCCCGCGAAACAACAAGCCGAGGCGATCACCGACGTGCGGAATGAAGTCGCGCGGAGCAGGTCGAGAGGGATCAAGGGCACCGCCTTGGGGAGTTCCCGCCACACCAACGCCGCCAGGCCCAAGGCGGCCGCGGCGAGCAGGCCGGCAGCCAGCGCCGGGTTCGCAACGAGCAGTTCCGCGCCCACGACCAGCAGCGCAAGGGCTCCGACGTTCAGGGCGACACTGAACCGGTCCAGTCGGCGCGCAGTCCCGGCGGGAGCCGGCAGCGCGCGGGTTGCGAGCAGCACCATCCCACCCAATGGCAGGTTCAAGGCGAACAGCCAGGGCCAGCGAGGGTTTCGTGGAGAACTTCGGGGCGCCTGTGCCGAGCCACTTGCGGCTGCGTAGGGCACTGGAATCAACGCGACACAGTTGGCACCCGGTTCACGTTCTGAGGTGGCTTCATCGCATCCAGACAGGAAGAGGCTTTGACCTGACCCGCGCCCCCTGGTCAGATAGACATGCGGCCGGCGACCACCGGCGGTCGTCTCGCGCTTCGCAGCCTTCCCTTTGTCGCATGGCCCTATTGCTATTTCGCAGTCTGCTCCGACACTCGAATACAACCTCACCATTCTGGAGTACCACATGACCTGCCGTCTTCGGCGCATCCTGGCCTCGCTGGCCACCCTGCTCGTCGCAGCACACGCGCACGCCTTCGAGGCCGGCTGGATGCAGATCCAGACCGCTGGTGCGACACCAGACGCCCCGACGACGACGGTCGCTCTGTACTACCCGACGATGGCCGCGCCGCGAGTCGTCGCCATGGGACCGTTCTCGGTCGACGCTGCCATCGGCGGCAAACCCGTCGACAAGGTCAAGGCGTTGATCCTGCTCAGCCACGGTATCGGCGGCACCGAGCTCGGGCACAGCTCCCTGGCGCAAGCCCTCGCCCGGAACGGCTATCTGGTCGCCGCCCTCCGTCATCCCGGCGACAACTGGCAGGATCGGTCTCTGATGGAGAAGAGCCCCGAGCGCTACTTCGACGAGCGGCCGCGGCAAGCTTCCCGGGTCATCGACGCGATCCTGGCCGATCCAGCGTGGAAGGATCGGATTGCGACCGACAGCCAGGGGCCTCGCGTGGGTGCGCTTGGACACTCGGCCGGCGGCTACACGGTGCTGGCGTTGGCGGGAGCCAGGCCAGACTTGTCCCGGATGAGGCAGCACTGCCTGGCCGAAGCATCCGAAGACCCGATCCTCTGCGGCATAGGCCGCTCGGGCGTTGCAATGCCGCCGTTACCTGCGGCCACGCCCTCGCTCAAGGACGAGCGCGTTCGGGCAATCGTCGCGATGGCCCCGACGGGTGTGCTGCTCACCGCCGAATCGCTGGCCACGGTTCGCTCGGCGACCATGATCTACGAGGCAGAGCTCGATCGTTTCCTGGTGCCGCGATTTCATGCCGAGTGGGTCGCCAAAAATCTACCCGCACCGAACCTGCATCGGGTGCCCAACGCCTGGCACTTCGCCTTCATGGATACGCCCAGCATGTCCCTTCCCAGCCCGGACGGCGACGTCGCTGCGAACCCGCCGGGTTTCGATCGCGATGCGTTCCTGAAGCAGCTCGCAGTCGAAGTTACTGCCTTCTTCGATAAGACCCTCCTTTAGCCTGATTCATCCCCTTAGATCTGAGCCCGCCCCAGCGCCACGGCGGTCCCCGTTGGCGGCCGCCGCCGTCAATTCGCACTGTGGGCATGCGCACCAGGCGCACGGCCTGCGGCACCACCGGCGCACCCGCATACCATGCAGCGCATCGAACATCGAGGGTCGGCCATGCAAGCTCGGACACAACTGCTCAGGGCCGAAGGCCTGAAGAAGTCGTACGGTGAACGCGCCGCGGTGATCGACGTCTCGCTCGAAGTGGCGGCCGGCGAGGTGCTGGGCTTGTTGGGCCCGAATGGCGCCGGCAAGTCGACCACCATCGCCATGGTCTGCGGTCTGACCCCACCCGACGCCGGCCGCGTGCTGGTGGGCGGCACGGTGCTAGCGCAGGACGAAGCCGCCTGCAAGCGCCGCATCGGCCTCGTGCCGCAGGAACTGGCACTGTTCGAAGACCTGCCGGCGCAGGCGAATGTCGAGCTGTTCGGCGCCCTCTACGGCCTGCCCCCGGCCAGCGCCAGGCGGCGCGCCGTCGAGGTGCTGGCCGCCGTCGGGCTGGCCGACCGCGCACGCGACAAACCGGCCACCTTCAGTGGCGGCATGAAGCGCCGGCTGAACATTGCCTGCGCGCTGGTGCACGACCCCGAGGTGCTGCTGCTCGACGAGCCGACGGCCGGCGTCGACCCGCAAAGCCGCAACGCCATCTTCGACACCCTGCTGGCGCTGAAGGCTGCGGGCAAGGCTCTCGTCTACACCACGCACTACATGGAAGAGGTCGAGCGCCTGGCCGACCGCGTGGTCATCATCGACCACGGCCGCGTCGTCGCCCAGGGCACGCTGCCCGAGCTGTACCGCACGCTGCCGATGGCGCAGAAGCTGACACTCGACATCGACGGCGAGCCTGCACCGGCCTGGCTGCAGGCCCTGCCTGGCGTGCACACCGTCACGCAGACGAATGGTCACTGGACCTTGGGGCTGGACGACCTGGCGCAGGGCACCGTGGGTGTGCTGCAGGCGCTGGGCGCCGCCGGGCTGGCCGTGCGGCACATCGATTCCGACCGCGCGCAACCTCGAAGACGTATTCCTGGCCCTCACCGGCCGCCAACTGCGCGACTGAGGAAAGTCCACCCCCATGAACGCCTTCATCGCGCTGTTGCGCAAAGATCTCGTGCTGCATTTCTCCAACCGCCGTGCCGTGTTGATGAGCGTGGTGGCGCCGATCCTCATCGCCGCCTTCTTCGGCAGCCTGTTCGGCGGCAGCGACAAGGGGCCGGCGCAGATTCCCGTGGTGTTGACCGACCTCGACCAGAGCGAGGTCTCGGCACGCATCGTCGCCAACCTGCGCGGCGACCCCGCGCTGCGTTTGAGCGAAGCGTCCGCCGCCGAGGCCCAGGCCCAGGTGCGCGCCGGCAAGCAGCGTGCGGCCGTGCTGCTGCCCGCCGGCTTCGGCGCGCAGGCCTCCAGGGCCCTGTTCGGCGGTGCCGCCAAGCCCGAAGTGGTGGTGTTCTACGACCCCTCTCAGGCGATGGTGCTGCCGATGATCAAGGGGCTGCTGGCCCAGCATGTGATGCAGCCGGTCAGCGAGTCGGCCTTCAGCAGCAGCAACCGGGTGGTGCGCGACATGCGCGCGCAGATGCAGCAGGCCGGCAACCTGCCAGAAGAGCGGCGCCGGGCCCTGGTGTCGATGTTCGACAGCATCGCCCGCGTGCAGGCACTGCCTGCATCTGCGTCCGCCGCCCCTGCGTCCGCGGCTGATGTCGCTGCAGCGCCCGGGGCGAGTTCCGCGTCCGCCGCAGAGGGCGCAGCGAACCCGGCACGCGGCGGCCTCGGCATCCCGTTCTCGACGCGCGACGAGGCGGCCGTGTCCGAATTGGGCGCCCAGTACAACAGCTACGCCCACTCCTTCGCCGGCATGGGCGTGCAGTTCATCCTGCTGATGGGCGTGGACATGGGCGTGGGGCTGCTGCTGATGCGACGCATGGGGCTGTGGAAGCGCCTGCGCGCCGCGCCGCTGTCGCGGGCGCAGTTGCTGGGCAGCCGGATCGCGAGTTGCGCGCTCATCGGCCTGATCGTCTTTGCCGTCGTCTACGCAGTGGCCGTGGCCTTCTTCGGCGTGCGCATCAGCGGCAGCGTGCCGGGCTTCGTCGCCGTGCTGGTGGCGTTCGCTCTGCTCACCTCCAGCTTCGGGCTCATGATCGCCGCACTGGGCCGCACGCCCGAGGCCACGCGCGGACTGGCCATCCTGGCCACGCTGCTGATGGTGATGCTGGGCGGCGCCTGGGTGCCGTCGTTCATCTTCCCGCCCTGGCTGCAGACGGTGTCGATGTGGATGCCCACGCACTGGGCCGTCGATGGCCTCGATGCCATGACCTGGCGCGGACTGCCGCTGCAGGCCGCGCTGCTGCCCGTGGCGGCAATGCTGGGATTCACGCTCCTGTTCTCGGCCGTGGCGCTGGCGCGCTTCCAGTGGGAGGAGTAAGGCGCATGCGGACTCGATGAGCTGGGCCTGCTACCTGTGTGTGCCTGCCTCTGTGTGGCCAACTTGCGGTCTCCTCCAGCTAGGGGTCACGAGACGGGATGCCAGGTACCCGCCTGTCGCCGGCAGGAACTGGCCGGGGGCTGCCCGCCGGGTGACGTCACCCGGTGGCGGCTGGCCATCAAATAGCCGTCATCGAGCATTCAAAGTCAGGTCTATGGCGCGTAGCTGCCGACCGGCCGCGCGAGCGGAGTACCGGCACCCGACCCTCGGCTGACATTCACTGCCCAGGATGGGCAGATGCAGAGCGGCTCCTCGCACCACTCCTCGGATGTAGCTCGGGTACAAACAACCGCGGCCGCGGCACGAGCGCACCCAGCCACGACGTGAATTCCGGCAGCGACATTGCCAGGTGCGTCACGCCAGGGCGACTCCAGCACGTGGCGTCACTGTGCGGTTGCGCGAACCGACGGGGGCACGCCCTGTGGCGTGAAGTTGAGCCGCCTCAAGGCGCTGACGTCGCAGCGTCGTAGAGTGATCTTGCGGTCAGCTCACTCGAACTTGTGTCAGGTCGATTCTCTAGGCAGTTCAAGGCACTCGGGTGAGCCCGGTCGATGTGTCGAACCTCGGGGGACGGTCATGAACCTGCAGTTCAAGCCGAACGACCTTCGCTGGTGGTTCTGGGCGGTGACACTGTTGCTGATCGTCCTGGCGTTGGCCGGGTGGGGCCTGGGCTACGCAGCAGTCATCGGTCTCAGTGGCGTTCACCTGCTGTACTTCCTGGTCCAGGAGAGGAGCGGTGTGGCGTTCCCGGTCCAGATCCGCCTGGTGTACTTTGTCTTCACACTGTTCGGCCTGTGGCCGGGGGCGCGCTTGCCGATCTACCTCGTGCTGCTGGTCGGGACTTTCATGGTCACGTTCTTCGGGCGCTGCGCGATCGCTCTCGTGCTCAAGCAGATGCCTTGGAACCGGGGGCGGGAGTTGCGCCTGAACTGACCTGACGCGCCGGGCAGGGGAGCGTTGCGTGTTGCCGCGCGATGCGCGCTGTAGCCGGGCGAGTGGTAATCGTTGCAGCCGGCTGTCTGGACCAGGTAGCGGCCCAGGGCGACGGCATCGCGCGGGCGTTCGGAACTGGCCTGCGCCACCGGCTGTGCGATGGCCAGGACCAGCAGGCACAAGTGATGGATCTTCATCGCGTGCTCCTTGCTTCAGCGTTCGGGAAGGGAGGGTCGTGCTCAACTGCGCCAGGGCAGTTCCAGCGCCTTGCCGTCGGGCAGGCGCGTGACCACGGGCGTGGCGGCAAGAATGCCGATGGTCTCCAGCGCCATGGGGCCGACGTTGAACAGCTGGTGCACGCAGCCGCGCGGCAACACCAGCGTGGTGTCGGCGCCGAAGCGCTGCACGCGGCCTTCGCTGTGCACCTCGCCCCAGCCTGCCAGGCACAGCACGACCTCGTCGCAGTCGTGGCTGTGCGGCGGCGTGGCTGCGCCCGGCGCCATGGTCTGGCGCCACACCGACAGCTGTGCCAGCCCGTCGGCCTCGCCGGCCCAGGTGATGTGCTCGATGCCCGGCAAGCCGGTGGGTTCGGGCGATTGTTGATCGATGATGTTCATGCTGGTCTTCCTGGTGGACGGCGGCCCCGTGGCCGCAACGTGGGCAGCAGTTTGGAAGACCTTCATTGATTCTGGAAGTGCGCGTATCGCCGTAACATTGCCGACATTTCGTCGTCATTCAAGACCAGGGATCGCCATGCAAGGTCTGCAGCAGTTCATCGCCTTCGCCGAGACCGCCAAACATGGCGGCTTTGCGGCGGCGGCACGCGAACAGGGCGTTGCGCCGTCCACGCTGGCCAAGGCCGTGGCGCGGCTGGAGGCCGCGCTGGGCGTGAAGCTGTTCCACCGCACCACGCGCCAGGTGACGCTCACGCCCGATGGCGAACGCCTGTTCCAGCGCTGCCAGCGTGTGCTGGCCGAAGTGGAAGACCTGCAGGCCGAAGCCTCGGGCACACGCGCGGCGCCGGCTGGAACGCTGCGCATCGAACTGCCGGTGTTCTACGGCAAGTGCTTCGTGATGCCCATATTGAACGAACTGGCGAGCCGCCACCCGGCGCTGCGGCTGGACATCCGCCTCACCGACACCAAGGTGGACCTGGTGCGCGACGGCATCGACCTCGCCGTGCGCATCGGCCGCATGGATGACTCCACGCTGGTGGCAAGGCGCGTGGACCAGCAGGCGTTGGTGCTGTGCGCCAGCCCCGAATACTTGCTGGCCCACGGCACGCCGCGGCGCATCGAGGATCTGGCCGCCCACAGCGCCATCGTCTTCCGCCTGCCCACCAGCGGGCGCGACCGGCCCTGGCAGTTCCGCCAACGCGGCACCGCGGTGGAGCTGTCGCCCGAGCCCCGGGTGCGTGTCAACGAGACCGAAGGCCTGCTGGCTGCGGTGAAGATGGGGCTGGGCCTGTGCCAGTTGCCCGACCTGCTGGTGCAAGACGAGCTGGCCCGTGGCGGGCTGGTGGAGTTGCTGCCCAGTTGTCGGCCCGAGGTGATGCCGATTCAGCTTGTGTACCCGTCTGGGCGCCTGCTGCCGGCGCGCGTGCGCGTGGCCATCGATGCGCTGGGTGCCCTCAGAAAGCGGGCGGCAGGCTGACCGGTGGCGCGCTGCGGGCTGAAGCACAGGGGGAGATCGCCTGGCCGGTCACGACCCTGCGCTGCCTGTCCCGGTTGACGCCCGAGCGTCCGCAATGCAGGAGGAGCCGCCGCCGGTGAAAGTCGGCTTCCTCATCACCTGAACCCGCTGTCCGTGGAGCGCCGCTGAAGGGCGCAATGTGACCCAAAAGGAAACAGACCCGCGCCAACGCCTCAGGGCGGCTGCGGATCGAGATGCAGTACCTGCGACGGTGCGACAGCAATCAGCGGCGGTTCGTGACTGGCAATCACCCAGGCCTGCGCACCCGCCGCGCGGGCGCCGAGTTGCTGTCGCAAGTAGGTGAGCGAGGCGCGGTCGAGCGCATTGAGCGGCTCATCCACGAGCACGACGGCCGTGCCGACCACGAGCGCAGCCGCCAGCCAGACCTTGCGCTGGGTGCCGGTCGACAGATCGCTCAGGCGGTCGCCGACGTAGGGGCGCAGGCCGAGGCCGTCGACATGGGTTTGCGCGGCGACCGCATCGAAGCGCTTGTAGAAACCGCGCAGGAACCTGAAGTATTCCTGCGCCCGCAGGTGGTCGAAGGCGATCGCACCGGGTCCGCACCAGAAGACCTCGCGCCGATACGTCAGCGGCTCGCGCAGCGAGTCGACGCCGTCGACCGTCAGGTGTCCGGCCAAGGGCAGCAGGGCACCGCCGAGCAGCTTGAGCAGGGTCGACTTGCCGCTGCCGTTGCTGCCGCGCAGCCAGGTCATCCCGGGACCGAAGTCGGCGGACCAGCCGTTGAACACATGCCGATCCGCGTACGAGAAGCTCAGGTCGCGCGCGCTCAGCCGGACCGGCGTGGCGGCGACGCTCAAACGATCACCTCGCTGGCCAGGGCCACGCAGACGACTAGCGAGAATAACCAGCGGCTCGACTTGTCGGCGGCGGTGGTCGGCGCGGCGAAGACCTCGGCGACCGCGCTGGCCAGGCACGCGGCGGCATAGGCGGCCAGCACCCCGGGACGCACCTGCGCCAGCGGCAGGCCGGCGACGAGCAGGGGGACTGACGGCAGCAACGGCAACAAGGCCATCGCCGATCGCGCCCGGTGCAAGACCGAAGGCGCCAGCGGCAGGACGGCGCAGCTTTCGATCAGGCCCGCGAACTCCTCGCGCGCCAAAGCGTTGACGCGCGTCACCACCAGCAGCATGAGCAGCGCAAATGCCGCCAGCCACCAGGAGGCCGCGCCGCGCCAGCCCCACATCGCGAGCGCCGGCGCGAGCAGGACCAGGCTGCCCAGCCACAGCGCGCGGCCGCTGCGCCGGGCCGGTCCGCGCCACAGGGGCTGCCACAACAGCGCCCGCGGCCAGTGCAGCGGGAAGCCGGACAGGAGGGTGTCGGCCGGCCGGTCGACGCCGCGAGCAGCAGCCGGCATCGGACCGGGCCAGCGCGGCTGCCGGCGCATGCCGTGCAAGATCCGCACGCCCAGCGCCACCGACAGCGCGACCGCCGAGGCCAGCGCCGCCAACGCACGGACCCGATGCGGGCGCAGCCAGGCCGGGTCATGCGCCAGCACGCTGGCCGCGCCGAGGGCGAACAGCAAGACCAATGGCAGCAAGGCGAGCGCGACGACGACGAGGTCGGAGACAAGCCGCGCTCGTTGGGTAATCGGCAGAGCCCGCTCGGCCTCGGCCCAGCGCGGCCGCCAGAGCCAGGTGCGCAGGCCCCACACGCAAGCAGCGCCGAACAGTGACTGCACGAGCGTCGCCAGGATCAGCCAGGGACCATGGACCGCGGCATAGAACAGGGGCAGCACGAGCCAGGCCGCCGCGGCGACGACAGCCGCCACGAAACTCGTGGTTCCGGCTCCGAGCACGGCACAGGCGACGACCAGATGGACCGCCCAGCGACGCAGAAAGGCGGCTAGCGCGGCGCCGCACCAGCGCAGGCGCATTGCGTGGTAGCCCAGGGCATGAATCCCGGATTGCATGCGCGGCATTACACCATCGGCCGGTCAGCACCGGCTCCCGACGGCATTGGCGAGCCACATGGCCACCGGCGCGGCGCTACAAGAAGGGGAGTGGCTGCCGCTGGTCACCGAGGCCCTGGCGCGCTCCGCCGGAATTGGGGGTTAGGCGTGCGAGATGAACCACCCCAAGAGCGGAGCGGCAATCAATGCGGCCGCAAATAGGGCGATGAACCGAGCGCGCAGAGCGCTGATGGACCAATAAGCAAAGAAGATACCGAACAGGAGTGCCAGCGCTATTGCAGCACCGAGCCAGGTGGGCACCCAGGCAGGCGTTGATCCGGCCAAGTAGAAGCCGGCGGTAATGAAGCCAATGGCGGCAAGCAGCCAAGCAACGATTGTGTTGTGCCTTGCCATTTCCATCGCAGAAGTCTCCCGTGCACACCTAACGTTCGAGCCAGCCGCCGAAGAGAGCAGGTGCGTTCCGCTTGCCGGCGACACACGGTTCGAGTTGACCCGGCCGCGCCCGCCGCAGAAGCGACGGGCGGACCGTCGCCGACGACATCGCCGCTTCGAGGGCATCTGCATTGTCACGCATTCGTCTTGGTCGGCATCTAGAGTCTGCCGGCGTCGGTGCAGCGAGTGCATGGCGCAGCCCCCCGTCAACGCAAAGGAACGTTATGAAATCTACGGCTATTGCTCTAACCATCATCGCCGCTGCTGCTTCCGGCGCCGCGCTCGCCGGCGAAGGCCCTACCCCTCGAGGCGTGCCCCATCTCGATCACGTCTTTTTGATCATGATGGAGAACCACGGGTACGCACAGATTGCGAACAACCCGAACGCGCCCTTCATCAACGCGCTGGCCAGGTCAGCCAATCTGGCGACGAACTACTTCGGCGTGGCTCACCCGAGCCTGACCAACTACCTCGAAGTGGTGGGTGGCTCGAACTTCGGTGTCCTCAGCGACCATGACTCCGACTGGCACAACGCGGGCTGTCAGCCCAATCTCGCCACCGGCATGGCCAATACCGACACCCCCCCGACCGGCAAGGTCTGCCCGATCTGGGGCGTCGGCACCGATGCCGCCACGCCCGCCATCGACACGACCAACGAGACCCAGGGCCTGCCTGGCGATGCGAATATCGACGGCGTGCAGTCCATCCCCGCCGCGAACAACACCGCGGGCATGACGATCGGCGACCAGCTCGCCCGCGCCGGCTCCAGTTGGAAGAGCTACCAGGAAAGTCTGCCCTTCGCCGGGCCGGACCGGGTCAACTACAGCGATGGCGTCTTCACCAACAACACCGACTTCAGCCAGATCGTGCCTGCGCTGACCCCGCCGCTGTCGCAGAGCGATGTCGTCGCGTTGTATGCGGCCAAGCACAACCCGTTCGTTTACTTCCGCAGCGTGCAGGAAGGCGATTCGCCCAACAACAGCTACCGCAACGTGGCCGGCTTCGACGGCGAGCGCGGCCTGTTCGCAGACCTGCGCTCGGGCCATGTGCCGGCGTTCTCGTTCATTGCGCCGAACCAGTGCAACGACCAGCATGGCCGCGGCAATGCGGGCCGGTTCTGCGGCTACGACCCGGTCGGCGGCGACACGCAGGCCGGCGTCAATCCGGCGTTGATACAGCGCGGCGACGTGGCCGTGCAGAAGCTGGTGTCGGCGATCAGGCATTCACCGGCCTGGTCGGAAGGAAGGAACGCCATCGTCCTGGTGTGGGACGAGAACGACTTCAGCACGCTGCCGAACACGAACCAGGTGATGCTGGTCGTGGACACCAACTACGGCAAGCGCAGGGTCGTGAGCAACCAGCCTTACACGCACTTCTCGCTGCTCAAGTCGATGGAAGCCGGCTTCGGCCTGCCCTGCCTGAATCACGCCTGCGACAGCAATGTCAGCGTGATGTCCGACCTGTTCGGCGGTCATCGGGGCGAAGACAAGTAGGCAGCGCGACTGCAGGCGAATTGGATGCCTTCCCCCGGCCGCCAAGGGTCGGGGGAGACCGTTGTCCGGCTGCCACGGAGACAAGGTCGCGTTGTTGACCGCGGAACGACTCCTGCAGGGCCGGCGCGCCGGCCCGCGAGCACCATCACGCCAGCACCGCAGCGGCGTCATCGATACGTCACCGCAGCGTCATGCAAGGGGCATGGTGTGCGGTTGCAATCGGCATTCCTGATTCACCGCCGACATGCCCCGAGGTTTTCCCCTGTTGATCGCAGCACAGTTCGTCTCCGCGCTGGCCGACAACGCCTTGCTGATCGTGGCCATCGCGGTGTTGCAGTCGCAGGGCCGGCCCGACTGGTGGGCGCCGCTTCTGAAGTTCAGCTTCACGGTCGCCTACGTGGTGCTTGCCCCCTTTGTCGGCCCGCTCGCCGACGGCTGGCCGAAGGCGCGACTGATGATGGCAATGAACGGCCTCAAGGTGCTGGGTGCCCTCGCCTTGCTGGTCGGGCTTCACCCGGTGCTCGCGTTCGGCATCATCGGCATCGGCGCCGCGGCCTATGCGCCGGCCAAGTACGGCCTGGTAACCGAGATGGTGCCGCCACGCAGGCTGGTGGCGGCCAACAGCTGGATCGAGGTCTCTACAGTCTGCGCCGTGCTGCTCGGGGCGCTCGTCGGCGGGTTGCTGGTGAGCCCGCTGATGGCGCGGGTCACGCAAGCTTGGTGGCCGGGCGCCGCTCCGCTGAGGGCCGCGACGGTCTCGGTGCTGGCGGCCTACGCGGCCGCCGCGCTGCTGAACCTGGGCATCCCGGCCAGCGGCGCGCGCTACCGCCGTGCGCACAAGGCGCCGCTGGCCCTGTGGCGCTCGTTCTGGCGTGGCCAGCACCGGCTGTGGCACGACGCCGAGGGCGGGCTGTCGATGGCGGTGACGACGCTGTTCTGGGGCGTGGCTGCGGTGCTCCAGTTCGCCGTCCTGCGTTGGGCGACGACATCGCTCGGGCTGGCGCTGGATCGCGCCGCCGGGCTGCAGGCCGTAGTGGCGGTGGGCATCGTCGCCGGCGCCGTCGTCGCCGGCCGCCGCGTGCCGCTGGCCCGGGCCACGCGCGTGCTGCCACTGGGCATCGCGATGGGGCTTGTCGTACCGCTTGTGCTGGCCATTCACGATTGGCCGCTGGCGGTGCCGCTGTTGCTGGGCGTCGGTGCGCTGGGTGGCGCCATGGTGGTGCCGCTGAACGCGCTGTTGCAGCATCGCGGTCACCTGCTGCTGACCGCCGGGCGTTCGATCGCGGTCCAGAACTTCAACGAGAACCTGAGCATGCTCGTCATGCTTGCCGTGTTCGCCTGCCTGCTGGCGCTAGACGTCGAGGTCAGCCGCGTGATGGCCGGCCTGGGCTTGATCGTCGCCCTGCTCGTCGCGCTGCTCTGGTGGCACGAGCGCAGGCGCTGTCGCGGCGAGGTCCCGGCCTGAACGAGATCAGGCCAGCGGCAGCGCCGGCATCCACGCCGCGCGCGGCGGCGCGCCGAGGCCGACGATGGCGGCCGCGTATTCGACCTCGATGGCCTCGATGATGCGACCCCAGTCCATCCGGCGCGCCGTCTCGCGCGCCTGCAGCCCCATCGTGCGGGCCTGCGGCAGCGCGCCGGCCAGGCGGCACGCCAGGCGGCAGAACTCGCCCGCGTCGTCGAGCCGAGCCAGCAGCCCGCTCTCGCCGTGGCGCACCAGCTGCCCCGCGGCGGCATGGTCGTACGCGACCACCGCCAGGCCGCTGGCCATCGCCTCGGGCACGACGTTGCCGAAGGTCTCGGTGACGCTGGGGAACAGGAACAGGTCGGCCGAAGCGTAGTGCGCTGCCAGCTCGTCGCCGCAGCGCATGCCGGCGAAGACGGTGTCCGGGCTGCGCTGCTTCAGGCGCGCCCTCTCGGGGCCGTCGCCGACCAGCACCAGGCGCAGCCGCGGGTCGGTATCGCGCATCGCATCGACCGCGGCCAACACCGTGCCCAGGTTCTTCTCCAGCGCCAGCCGGCCGACACAGAGCGCGACCATCTGGTCCGGCCCCGCGCCCCAGCTCGCGCGCAATGACTCGCTGCGCCGCGCCGGGTCGAAGCGCCGTGTATCGACGCCGCGGGCGACCACGCGCAGGCCCTTGAAGCCGGCCGCCGCGAGTTCGGACTTCAAGCCTTCGGTGGGCACCATCGTGCAGGCGGTGCGGTTGTGGAACTTGCGCAGGTAGGCCATCACCGGTGTGCGCAGCCAGCCGACGCCGTAATGCCGGCTGTAGGCGTGGAAGTTGGTGCGGAAGTCGCTCACCACCGGCAGCCGCAGGTGAAGCGCGGCCTGCAGCGCCGACCAGCCGAGCGGACCTTCGGTGACGACGTGCACGATGTCGGGCCGGCGCCCGGACCAGCGCTCGATCAGCGCCCGGCGCGAGGGCAGGCCCATCTTGAGCTGCGGGTAGCGCGGGATCGGCAGCCCGCGCATCAGCACCTCGACGAAGTCGGGCTCCGTGCTGGCGGCGTCGGTGGGGTCCTGGCGCGGGCGGATCAGCTGCAGCTCGTGGCCGCGCTGGCGCAGGCCCTCGACCACCCGCGAGACGGTGACCGCGACGCCATTGACTTCGGGCGGATAGGTCTCGGTGACCATCGCCACGCGCAGCGAACGCCGTGCAGGCAGGAAGTCATCGACCACGATCGCATCGGCTTGTGGCAGCACCATGGCGCGGAATGGTCGGTGCATTGCGCAACAAGCCGATGACAGTGCAGGCCATCACCGCGCCGACATGCAAACGTCATGCGCCGTTCACGGCGGGTTCATCGCCGGCGTTCACGATCCCGTCACGCGAGCCGGCCGGCGTGAGCCCAATCGCCCGCGCCCTGCACTTCACGCCCGAGACAAGGAGCCCATCGGTGAACGAATTCTTCAATGCCCTCGCCACCCAGCGCTGGGACGACCACCGCTACTACCACCACAGCCGCATCAACCAGTCGCTGCACTTCGTCAGCGCGATCAGCTTCCTGTGCGCCTACGCGCTGCTGTTCGTCGACCCCGCCAGCGCCGCGCTGCTGGCCTGGGGCGTTTCGATGACGACGCGCCAGGCCGGCCATTTCTTCTTCGAACCGCGCGGCTACGACGAGGTCAACCAGGCCACGCAGGAGCACAAGGAAGCGATCAAGGTCGGCTACAACCTGCGCCGCAAGCTCGTGTTGATGTCGGCCTGGGTGCTGGCGCCCGTGCTGCTGTGGCTGTCGCCCGCGGCAGGCGGGCTGATCGAGCCGGCGGTCGATTTCCACGGCTACCTGCACGACGTGGGCATCGCCTGGCTGGCGCTGGGCGTGGGCGGGCTGATCTTCCGCACCGTGCACCTGTTCTTCCTGTACGACGTGCAGACCGGGCTGGTGTGGGCGACCAAGATCCTGACCGATCCGTTCCACGACGCGATGCTGTACTGGCGAGCCCCGCTGGCGCTGCTGCGCGGCGAGCTGATCGACCCGATGGACCACGCGCGGCGCTCGTGAACGACCGAACGCGGGCCCGCGCCTCGCGGCGCGGGCCACTTCGTCGTCGCTTGCGATCAGAATCGATGCCGCAGCATCTCGCGCAGCACGCTGCGGCGGATCGCCTTGTTCGTGGCGCCCGGCCCGCACCACCACCAGCCGTCGGCCCGCATTGCGCGCGCTGCGGCGACGAAGCGATGGCACACGGCGTCGAACTCGGCGTCGCCGTAGTTCAGGCTGAAGACGAGGCGCCCGGTGCCGACCCAGCTGAGCAGCAGGCCCTGCTCGCGCAGGTAGAACTGCAGCATCCAGTTGTAGCGACTGGGCTGGGTGTAGAAGACGGTCCAGATGCTGCTCAGGTTGGCCACCTGCACCGGCAGGCCGGCTTCGCGCAGCTGGGCGTTGAGCTGCTCGGCGCGCAGGTTCCAGCGCTCGTCCAGGCCTTCGTACATCGCGCGCACCGGCTCGCTGTGCAAACGCTCGAGGAAGACCTGCATCGCGCCCATCACGTAGGGGTGCGAGTTGAAGGTGCCGCGGGCGAAGCAGATGTCGGCCGGCCGGTCTTCGCGGAAGCGCTTCATCAGCCCGCGCCTGCCGCAGACCACGCCCACCGGCAGCCCGCCGCCCAGGGTCTTGCCGTAGGTGACCATGTCGGCCTGTACGCCGAAATACTCCTGGGCGCCGCCGGGGGCGAGGCGGAAGCCGACGAAGACCTCGTCGAAGATCAGCACGATGCCGCGCTCGCTGCACACCTGGCGCAGCTGCTGCAGCCACGCGGTGTAGGCGTCGCGGTCGAAATGCGCGCGCCGCGCGCTGTCGATCAGCGAGCTGTCGGCCGGCGCGCCGGCGTTGGGGTGCAGCGCCTGCAGCGGGTTGACGAGCACGCAGGCGATGTCCTTGCGCTGGCGCAGGACCTTCAGGGTGCGCTCGTCCATTTCCTTGAGCGTGTAGGTGCGGCCCGGCGGCAGCGGGTTGCCGGGGCCGGGTTGCACGTCCTCCCACCAGCCGTGGTAGGCGCCCGAGAAGCGCACCAGGTACCTGCGCTTCGTGTGGTAACGCGCCAGCCGCACGGCCTGCATCACGGCCTCGGTGCCGCTCATGTGGAAGCTGACCTCGTCCAGCCCCGAGATGCGCTTGAGCTGCTCGACGTTCCAGGCCACCGCCGGGTGGTAGCTGCCGAGCACCGGCCCGAGCTCGGCCGCCCGTGCGCTGCCCTCGGCGATGCAGGCCTTGTAGAAATCGTGGCCGAAGACGTTGACGCCGTACGAGCCGGTGAGGTCGTGGAAGACCTGGCCGTCGAGGTCGGTGACGGTGACGCCGTCGCTGCGCTGCACGAAGGCGCCGATGCCGATGTGCTGGCGCAGGTAGGCGCTGTACTGGAAGGGAGCGCGGTAGGCGCCCGTGAACTGCAGGTCGGAGATGGCCTCGCGCGCGGTCTTCGTCATCGCGATCGTTCGCTGATGGCGCGAATTGAGGTGTGCCGCGAGGCGCGCGAACCCTTCACGCCGACGGGCGATGACCTCGGGCGGCGCGTCGTCGGAGCCGAAGAAGCGCGTCTCGTCGTAGGCGTAGCCGGGCACCAGCGAGGCCACGCGCTTGGCGATGCGCGAATGGCCGGTCAGCGAGGGGTGCTTGGCGCGCGACAGCGCCAGGCGCTGGCTCAGGCGCGGCCAAGCCATGGCCAGCCCCGCCAGGGCGGCCGCGCTGGCCAGGGTCGTGAAGCTGAAGGCATCGGTCATGGTCCGTCCAGGTGGTGGAGCCCCGTTTGTATGTCGATGTGTTGACAAGCCAATGAAAATGACGATGCGGATTGCCGCATGGCGCGACCGCCTGCTGCTGCAGGAAGACCTCAACTTCCTGCTCACCAACCGCGTCCCGAGGATCGCGCTGACGCGCTTCATGGGCTGGTTCAGCAAGATCCGCCACCCCTGGGTCTGCGCGGCGTCGATCGCGGTCTGGAAGCTGTTCACCGACCTCGACCTGCGCGAGGCGAAACAGCAGCGCTTCGCCAGCCTGCACGACTGTTTCACGCGCGAGCTGAAGCCCGGCGCGCGCAGCATCGATGTGCGGCCCGATGTGCTCGCCAGCCCCTGCGACGCCATCGTCGGCGCCTGCGGCCCCGTGCATGCCGGCAGCGTGCTGCAGGCCAAAGGCTCGCCATACCGCATCGCCGACCTGTTCGGCCAGGCCGAACGTGCCTCGCCCTTCGACGGCGGCAGCTATGTCACGCTGCGCCTGACGTCGAGCATGTACCACCGCTTCCATGCGCCCTTCGACGGCCGCATCGAACACGTCAGCTACATCGGTGGCGACACCTGGAACGTCAACCCGATCGCGCTCGAGCGCGTGCAGCGCCTGTTCTGCCGCAACGAGCGCGCCGTGATCCGCATGCGTCTGGCCGAGGCGCAAGGGGGCCATCCGCTGGCGCTGGTGCCGGTGGCGGCAATCCTGGTGGCCAGCATCCGGCTGCACTTCCTCGACGTGCTGCTGCACCTGCGCTGGCCCGGGCCGAGCGAGATGCCCTGTGATGCCGAGGTGAAGAAGGGCCAGGAGCTCGGCTGGTTCGAGCATGGTTCGACGATCATCGTCTTCGCGCCGCCCGGGTTCACGCTGGCGCCGGGCCTCGCGGGCGGCCAGCACATCCGCACGGGGCAGGCCTTGATGCGGTTGCCTTCACGCGCATGACATCGTCCCTTCATCCGAGCGTCACGGCCGGGCCCAAGCATGCGCAACATGAAGACGGTCGATCTCGTGTGGTTCAACGCCGGCGGCGGCCACCGCGCCGCGGCGCAGGCGCTGGAACAGGTGATGCTGGCGCAGGGCCGGCCGTGGCGCGTGCGCAAAGTCAACCTGACCGAGGTGCTGGACCCGACGGGCCTGTTCCGCCGCGTCACCGGCATCGAGCCCGAGGACCTCTACAACAAGCGCCTGGCCAACGGCTTCACGCTCGGTCTCGCGCAGGAGCTCAAGCTGCTGCAGGGCCTGATCCGCCTTGGCCATGGCGCGCTGGTGCAGCGCCTGGCGCGGCATTGGCAGGCGACCAAGCCCGATCTGGTCGTCTCGCTGATCCCCAACTTCAACCGCGCGCTGCACGATAGCCTGGCCTGCCAAGCGTGTCGGCGGCCTGACGGCCGGCCCCCGCCCTTCGTGACCGTGCTCACCGACATGGCCGACCACCCGCCCGCCTTCTGGATAGAGCCCGGCCTGGCCCAGCATCTGGTCTGCGGCACCGCGCATGCCGCGGCGCAGGCGCTGGCGGCGGGCTGTGACCCGCGGCGCGTGCACCGCACCAGCGGCATGATCCTGCGGCCCGAGTTCTACTTCGGCCCCGCGATCGACCGCGCCGCCGAGCGCCTGCGCGTCGGGCTGGACGAGGCGACGCCCACCGGCCTGGTGCTGTTCGGCGGCGCCGGCTCGCGGGTGATGAAGCGCATCGCGCAGGCGCTGCCGGCCACGCCGCTGATCCTGATGTGCGGCCGCAACGAATCGCTGGCGCAAAGCCTGCGGGAGTTGCCGGCCACGGCGCCGCGCGTGGTGGTCCGTTTCACGCCCGAGGTCGCGCGCTGGATGCTTCTGGCCGACTTCTTCATCGGCAAGCCCGGCCCGGGCAGCCTCAGCGAGGCCGTGCAGCAGCGCCTGCCCGTCATCGTCACGCGCAACGCCTGGACGATGCCGCAGGAGCGCTGGAACACCGACTGGGTTCGCGACCACGGTCTGGGCGTGGTGCTGCGCAGCTTCCGCGATGTCGGCGCTGCGGTGCAGGAGATCACCCGATGCCTGCCCGAGTTCGGGGCCCGCGTCGCCGCGATCGACAACCGGGCTGCGTTCGAGGTGCCCGACATCCTGGCGCGCATCCTCGCCGATCAGAGCGGATCGGCGCCGGCCCTGCCGAAGGCCGTGACAGCGTCATCGACCTGACGCCGCGATGTCACGGCAGCGTCGCGCCTGGCCCTGAAGATGCATGACGTCATGCGCCGCGACGAATTCCCCGCCTCCATCGCCACCGGCCTCGGTGCGACCCTCGGCGGCGCCGAGGCGCCGACCGAGCCGAACGAGCCCGAGGGCGAAGCGCTGCAGGTACGCACGGTCTGGATCTCGGACCTGCACCTGGGCACCCCGGGCTGCCAGGCGGTGGCGCTGCTCGACTTCTTGCGCTGCGTCGAATGCGAGACGCTGTACCTGGTCGGCGACATCATCGACGGCTGGCAGTTGCGGCGGCAGTGGTACTGGCCGCAGGCGCACAACGACGTCGTGCAAAAGCTGCTGCGCAAGGCACGCAAGGGCACGCGGGTGATCTTCGTGCCCGGCAACCACGACGAGTTCGCGCGCAAGTACCTCGACCACAACTTCGGCGGCGTCGATGTCGTCGAGGAGCACGTGCACGTCACCGCCGACGGCCGGCGGCTCTGGGTCATCCACGGCGACCTGTTCGACGGCGTGGTCCAGTGCGCCAGGTGGTTGGCGTACCTCGGCGACTCGCTCTACGAGTTCACGCTCAAGGTCAATCGCCACTTCAACTCGCTGCGGGCGCGGCTGGGGCTGCCGTACTGGAGCCTGTCGCGCTACCTCAAGCTCAAGGTCAAGCGCGCGGTCAGCTACCTCGACGACTTCGAGCAGGCGGTCGCACGCGAGGCCCGCCACCGCGGCCTGCAGGGCGTCGTCTGCGGCCACATCCACCACGCCGAGATCCGCACCATCGACGGGGTGCTGTACTGCAACGACGGCGACTGGGTCGAGAGCCTGACGGCGTTGGTTGAGCACGCCGACGGCCGGCTCGAGATCCTCGACTGGACGCAGCGCGCGCGCACTGCCGCCGCGCCGACCGCCGCCGCCCCCGCGCTGCAGCCGGTGGCCGGCGTTCGCAATCGACCGCTTCCGGCCGCCAAGAGCCGGCGAGTGACCTCGGCCCATGGTCCGTCGTCCATCACCTTGCCGCCTTCGGATCCAGCGCGTCGCGCAGCCCGTCGCCCAGCAGGTTGAAGGCCAGGCTGACGACGAAGATCGCCGCGCCGGGTGCCGCGGCCACCCACCATTGGTCGATCACGTAGGCGCGGCCGCCGGCGATCATCGCGCCCCATTCGGGGCTCGGCGGCTGGGCGCCGAGGCCGAGAAAGCCCAGCCCGGCGGCGGTGAGGATGATGCCGGCCATGTCCAGCGTCACGCGCACGATCACGCTGCTCACGCACAGCGGCATGATGTGGCGCAGCACGATGCGCCCCGGGCTGGCGCCGAGCAGCCGCACGGCGCTGATGTAGTCGGCCTGGCGCAGCGTCAGCGTCTCGGCGCGGGCGATGCGCGCGTACGGCGGCCACGAGGTGATGGCGATCGCGATCACCGCGTTGCCGATGCCGGGTCCGAGCGCGGCGACGAAGGCCAGCGCCAGGATCAGGCGCGGGAACGCGAGGAAGACGTCGGTGACGCGCATCAGCACCGCATCGGCCCAGCCGCCCGCATAGCCCGCCACCGTGCCGACGAGCAGGCCGATCGGTGCGGCCAGCACCGCGACCATCACCACCACCGACAGCGTGATGCGCGAGCCGAAGACCAGGCGCGAGAGGATGTCGCGGCCCTGGTCGTCGGTGCCGAACCAGTGCCCGGCCGTCGGCGGCAACAGGCGCGCGCCGAGCTCGCCGACGGTCGGCGAATCGGGCGCGATCAAGGGCGCGAGCCAGGCCACCACGACCAGCGCCCCGACGATGCCCAGCCCCAGCATCGCCAGCCGGTTGCGCGCGAAGTTGCGCCAGCCGCCGTAGAGCCGGCCCAGCGCGGCCTGGCGGCGCGACTGCGGGCGCTCGGACAGCAGCCAGGCCTGCCAGGCGCTCATCGCGTGTCCCGCGTGCGCGGGTCGAGCAGGCGGTAGAGCAGATCGCTGCCGAGGTTGAGCGCGATGAACACGCTGCCGACGACGATGGTGCCGCCGAGCACCGCGTTCATGTCGGCGTTCTGCAGCGAGTTGGTGATGTACAGGCCCAGCCCCGGCCAGGCGAAGACGGTCTCGGTGAGCACGCTGCCCTCGAGCAGCCCGGCATACGACAGCGCGATCACCGTGACCAGCGGCACCATCGCGTTGCGCAGCGCGTGGCGCCAGACGATGCGCGCCTCGGACAGGCCCTTGGCGCGCGCGGCGACGATGTACTCGGCGCCGAGTTCGTTCAGCATGAACGAGCGCGTCATGCGGCTGATGTAGGCGAGCGAGAAATAGCCCAGCAGCGAGGCCGGCAGCACGAGGTGGCTCAGGGCGTTGCGGAACGCGTCCCACTGGCCGGCGCGCGCGGCGTCGAGCAGCATCAGCCCGGTCGTGCGGTCGAACGAGAACTCGTAGGCGACGTCGATGCGCCCCGGCCCGGCCACCCAGCCGAGCTTGGCGTAGAACAGCACCAGCGCCATCAGCCCGAGCCAGAAGATCGGCGCCGAATAGCCCACCAGCCCCATCACCCGCACCGCGTGGTCGACCCAGCCGCCGCGGCGCACCGCCGCCCACACGCCCAGCGGCACGCCGAGGCCGGCGCCGAGCAGGATGCCGCAGGTGGCCAGCTCCAGCGTCGCCGGGAAGGCGCGGCGGATGTCTTCGATGACGGGGTTGGATGTCAGCACCGAACGGCCGAAGTCGCCGTGCAAGGCCTGGCCGACGTAATGCGCGAACTGCACCGGCAGCGGCTTGTTCAGGCCGAGTTCCTCGCGCGCGCGCTGCAGCACCTCCTCGTTGGCGCGGTCGCCCACGATCGCCAGCGCCGGATCGACCGGGATCACGCGGCCGATGAAGAAGGTCACCGCGAGCAGGCCGAGGTAGGTCAGCGCGACGACGAGCAGGAAGCGCGCGCCGACCGCGAACGCGCGCGCGGCGGCGCCGGTGACCGGATGTCTGGGCCTGGGGATCAAGAGCGGCTCCTGCGCGAAATGCCGCGCAGTATCGCCCGCGCCGCTACATGCGCGACGGCAGCCAGAGCGCGATGATGGGAAAGGCGATCAGGATCACCAGGCGCAGGATGTCGGTGAGCACGAACGGGATCACGCCCTTGAAGATGGTCGTGAAGCTGACGTCCTGGACCACGCTCTTGATGACGAACACGTTCATCCCCACCGGCGGGTGGATCAGGCCGAGCTCGACCGTCATCACGATGATGACGCCGAACCAGATCGGGTCGAAGCCGAGCTGGGTGATGACGGGGAAGATGATCGGCACCGTGAGGATGATCATCGCCATCGCGTCCATCAGGCAGCCGAGCACCAGGTACATCAGCATGATCAGCGCCAGCACGCCGTAGCGCCCGATGCCGAGGTCGACGAGGAAGGTGGTCAGCTTCTGCGGCGCCTGGGTGATGGTCAGGAAGTAGCCGAACATCAGCGCGCCGATGAGCACCGTGAACACCGCCGCGGCGGTGCGCGTGGCCTGCAGCAGCGCATGGCGGACCTTGGCGCGGTCGAGCTTGCGCCGCGCCAGGCCGAGCAGGAAGGCGCCGGCGGCGCCCATGCCGCCGGCCTCGGTGGGCGTGAACAGGCCGCCGTAGAGGCCGCCGATGACGAACACGAACAGCAGCATCGACGGCCACACGTCCTTGAGCGCGGCGCGCCGCTCGCTCCACGGCCGCGGCGCGCCCGCGGGCAGGAACTTGGGCGCCACGGCGACGACGACGACGATGGTCAGCACGTACATGCCCATCGCGAGCAGGCCCGGGAACACGCCGGCCATGAACAGCTTGCCGATGTCCTGCTGCGTCAGCACCGCATAGACCGCGAGCACGGTGGACGGCGGCAGCATCGCCCCCAGCGTGCCGCCGGCGGCGATGACGCCGGTGGAGAACGACGCCGGGTAGCCGTAGCGGCGCATCTCGGGGTAGGCCACGGTCGAGAAGGTGGCCGCGGTGGCCACCGACGAGCCGCAGATCGCCGCGAAGCCGCCGCAGGCGAGCACGGTGGCCATGCCCAGGCCGCCGCGCAGGTGGCCGAGGCAGGCGTCGGCGGCGCGGAACAGCTCCTTGCTGACGCCCGACACCGACACCAGCGCGCCCATCAGCATGAACATCGGGATCACGCCGAAGGTGTAGTCGGTGACCGTGCGCATCGAGGTCAGCCCGATCAGCTTGAGCGCCGGCCCGGCGCCGGCGATGATCGAATAGCCGCTGATGCCGACCAGCCCCATCGCCATGCCCACCGGCACGCGCAGCAGCATCAGCACGAACAGGATCACGAAGCCGGCGACGGCGATGAAGTCGTTGCTCAGGTGCATCGCGCGCTCATTCCTGCACGCGCTCTTCGACGGCCTCGTCGTGCAGCAGCTCGGGGTGGAAGATCAGGCGCCAGGTGCGGATCGCGATCAGCACCACGGCGCAGGCGTCGCCGGCCCAGGCGACGGCGGCCAGCGGCCAGGTCGGCAGGTTGAGGTCGAAGGTCTGCTCATGGTCGGTGTAGGTCGCGCGCACCTTGTCGAACAGCATCACGGTCTGGACCGTGACCACGAACAGCAGCACCAGGGTGGCGAAGACGTCGATCCAGCGCTTCATGCGCGGGCCGACGGCGGTCCACACCAGGTCGACCGTGATGTGGCCGCCGCGGTAGCTGGTGGCCGCGATGCCCCAGAAGATCAGGATCCCGAGCAGCTGGCGGCCGAAGTCGTAGCTGTCGGGGATCGAGGTGGCGAAGAACTTGCGCAGCATCACCGAGACGAAGATGTCGGCCGCGACGATCCCGACGAAGATCGCCGCCAGCCACTCGATGCTCTCGATGATGCGGTCGGTGATGCGGACCGCGGTGCGCCGCCCCTTCATGCGCGGCCCGGGTTCACATCGCCGACTGGGTCTTCACCAGGTGCTGGTGCAGGGAGTCGAGCACCTGCTTGGGGTTGGCGCCGGTCTTGGCCACGCCCTTGGCCCACTCGTCGACCACCGGCGCCAGCGCCTTGCGCCAGATGCCGAGCTGCGCGGCATCGAGCTTGACCAGCTCGTGGCCGGGCTCGGCGGCGATCTTGCCGCGGCCGGCGGCCTCGAAGTCGGCCCACGGGCTGGCCACCTTCTCGGCCCATTCGGTGGTGCAGTGATCGTCGATGACCTTCTTCTGCGCCGGCGACATCGCCTCGTACTTGTCCTTGTTCATGACCCAGACGAAAGGCGTCACGTACAGCGGCACGTCGAGGTGGTACTTGACCACCTTGTCGATGCCGAACAGCATCAGCGAGCCCCAGGGGAAGGTGATCGCGTCGGCGACGCCGCGCTCGAGCATGTCGCGCGCGCCCGGCGCCGACGACTGCACGTTGGTGCCGCCGAGCAGCGTGACCATCTGGCCGATGGTGCTGGTGGCCGGGCGCACCTTCATGCCCTTGAGGTCGGTCGGCAGCGTGATCTTGGTGTGCGAGTGCAGCGTGCCGGGGTCGTGGACGAAGGCGAAGCAGAAGTGAACGTCCTTCATCTCCTTGCCCGCGTAGGCGCGGTACCAGGCATCGACGGCCGCGCTGCCGCCCTTGCCGTTGGCGACCTCGAAGGGCAGCGAGGCGGCGGCGAAGATCGGGAAGCGCCCCGGCTGGTAGCCCGGGTTGACGTAGGCGAAGTCGGCGATGCCGTCGCGCGCCATGTCGTAATGGTCGAACGCCTTGCCGAGTTGTTCGCTCGGGAACAGCGTCGAGGTGATGGTGCCGCCGGAGGCCTTCTTGATGTCGTCGGCCCAGGCCTGCAACGACGGATTCAGCGGGTGCTGTGCCGGCACCCAGCTCGACAGCTTGAGCGCCACTGGCTTGTCCTGCGCCTGGGCGCCGGCGGCAAGCAGTGCCGCGGTGAGCAGCAGGGCCAGACGGGTCTTTCGCATCTCTTGTCTCCTTCGGGTTGGGGCGTGATTGTGAGCGGCGCGCGGGCGCCTTCCTCTAGGGATTCTTCCCGGGGGTCGCGGGCCGGCGGTGCCAGCGGATCGGCTGCGCGACGACCGGCCGTGGCGGCACGCCATGGGCCACCAGCGCGACGTCGAGGCCGCGGCCGGCGTCGTCGGCCAGTGCGGCCAGGCGTGCCGCGGCCACCGCGGCCGCCCGCGCCCCGGGGTCGGCGATCGCCTGCGCGTTGGCGAGGTGGTCGACGATATGCAGCAGGCCGTGCTTGCCGCGCTCGTTGGTGCTGCCGTAGCCCTTGATCAGCCGCCCGCACAGCGCCAGCTCGTGGCCGAGCGCCCAATGCTCGCGCGTGCCCTGCTCGACCGCGGCCAGCCAGCGCTCGATCAGCGACTGCTCGAGCGCATAGCGGCTGCCGCGCCGGCGCTGGCCCTTCAGGCCGGCGGCGATGCGCAGGGCCAGCGCGCCGACCACCGTGTGCGTGCCGACCTTCAGCGGCAACGCCCAGGGCGCCAGGCCGCGCGCCTGGCGCGCCGCGTCCCAGGCGCTCAGGCGCTGCGCCAGCGGCAGCGGCAGCAGCGCCGCGAACTCGGGCACGCCGGGCTTGAAATGGTCGAACACCTTGACGATCTCGTCGTCGCGCGCGGCCACCTCGCGGCGCACGCGCTGCGACCGGCTGGCGCGCAGCTTCAGCGCGGCGACGCGAACGATGTCGTCGAAGGCCATCCACAGCGCCAGCCAGCGGGCCATCTCGCGCGTGACCGCATGGCCCTGCGCAGCAGTCGGGTCGGCCGCCTGCTCGGCCGCCAGCACGCGCGCCAGGCGTTGCGCGTACAGCGCCGCGTAGGCGCCGTCCTGGTAGTCCAGCACGCGCGCGTGGCCAAGCGCCAGCATCTCGTGCACGGCGACCGGAAAGCTCGCGCGCAGGGCGTCGGGCAAGGCGGGTGCGGCGGCTGCCTTCGGTACCGGCCCCAGCGCCGCCGGCGCCCGCTGCTGCACGCTGCGCTGCACGGCGTCGAAGCCGAGCGCGAAACCGCGCAGGCTCGCGTCGACGCCCTTGCCGCCGGCGCGGATCGTCGCCTCGAACGCCTCGCGGGCGAAGGGCAGCCTGCCGCTGGCGGCGACCGCGCCGAACATCACCGCGCTGATCACGGTGCCGGCCTCGCGCGCGAGTGCGGACATGTCGAGCACCTGGCAGGCCTGCGCGTGGCGCTGCAGCGTCGCCAGCAGCGCGTCGGTCCCGACGCGGCCATCGCCCAGCTGCATCTTCTCGGCCACCGTCAGCGCGCGCGCGCTCGAGCTGATGACCTGCGTGCGCGCGGCACTGGCCAGCCCGAGGCCGACCTGGCGCACCGTCTCCAGCAGCTCCGACGAGACCAGCAGGTCGATCGCGCCCGGCACCGGGTTGAGGCTGAACACCGGTCGCCTCGCGACGCCCGCCGCGTCGGGCTGCGGCGCGATCTCGACGTAGTAGGTGGTCGCCCCGGTGCGCTGCGCGACGCCCGGGATCGAGGTGCTCTGCGCGCCGTGGCCGCAGCGCACGGCCACGTCGTACAGCCATTCGGACAGCACGCCGCCGCCTTCGCCGCCGAGGGCGCAGACGAGCACGGTGATCGGGGCCCGGCCCCGGTTGGCGAGGCCGTTCATGCCGGCTGCAGCATCGAGACCACGCGCGCGCGCAAGCCGGCCAGCAGCCGCTCGTGCCACTTCGGGTTGCGCACGACCTCGGCGCGGTAGAAGCTCGGGCACAGCGTGGCCGCATGGGCATTCGCGCCGCACAGCCCGCAACCGACGCAGCCGTCGATCACGGTGGCCACCGGGTCGACCTTCAGCGGGTCGGGGTTGTCCTTGATCGTCAGCGTCGGGCAGCCCGACAGCCGGATGCAGGCGTGGTCGCCGGTGCAGACGTCCTCGTCGACGCCGTACTTCACGCGCTCGACGCGCTCGCCGCGCCTGAGCAGCCCGGCGATCCAGGGCTTGATCCGGCGCTGGCGCTCGAGCTGGCATTCGCCCTCGGCGATGATCACCTTCAGGCCCTTGAAGTCGCTCGTGAAGGCGTCCTCGAGCGTGCGCTGCATCACCGCGACCTCGTAGTTGTCGACGACGCGCATCCACTCGACCCCCATGCCTTCGAGCGTGGCCTCGATGGTGCGGTTCTTGTGTACCAGGCTCTGGTGCAGGGCCTCGTGGCGTTCGGCGTCGGCCTTGGCCTCGTCGTCGGGCGTGTTCAGGATGTCCTGGGTGCCGGTGGCCGAGGTGTAGCCGTTCTTCATGATCAGCAGCACCGCGTCGTCGCCGTTGAACAGCGCCGCCTGCACGCCGGTGAGCAGGCCGTTGTGCCAGAAGCCGCCGTCGCCCATGATCGCCAGCGTGCGCCGCTGCATCATCGGGCTGACGCCGGCGCGGCTGGCCAGGCTCATGCCGTAGCCGAGGATCGAATGGCCCGAGCTGAAGGGCTCGAAGGTGGCCAGCGCGTGGCAGCCGATGTCGGCCGCGACATGCACCGGACCCACGTCCTGCTGCGCGAGCTTGAGCGCCGAGAACACCGGCCGCTCGGGGCAGCCGATGCAGAAGCCCGGCGGCCGCGCCGGCAGGGTGCCGATCGCCCGCGCGACGTCGGCGCGCCGCGCCGCGTTGTCGGCCAGCCAGGCGCGTGCCGCCGCGAGGTCCACCTCGGGCAGGTATTTCTCGACGAAGCCGATCAGCCCCTGCGCGACGACCTCGACCGTGTATTCGCCGGCCGGCGGCAGCAGGTCCTTGCCGTGCACAGGCGTGTTCACGCCGAGCCGGTTCAGCGCCTGGACCAGGTCCTTCTCGATGTACTCGGGCGAGCCTTCCTCGAGCACCAGCACCGCGCGCTTGCCGGTGCAGAACGCGCTCAGCTCGGCCGGCACCAGCGGGTAGGTCACGTTGAGGACCAGCAGCGGCAGCGTGCTGGCGCCGTCGGCGCCGGCCAGGCCGATCTGCTCCAGCGCGCGCACGAGCGCGTTGTACAGGCCGCCCTGCACGACGAGGCCGACCTCGGCGCGCGGGCCGTCGAAATGCTCGTTGAGCCGGTGGCGGGCGATGTAGGCCTGCGCCGCCGGCAGGCGCTGCTCGATCTTCAGCTTCTCCTGGCGGAAGGTCACCGGCGGATGCGCCAGCCGCATGTAGTCGAACGCCGCCGGCTCCTCGATCAGGTGCCTGGTCGAGACCGCGGGTGCGCGGTTGTCCTTGGCCGTGAAGCTGCCGCGCACATGGCAGGCGCGGATGCGCAGCTCCATCACCGCCGGCATGTTGCTCGCCTCGCTGAGCGCGAAGGCATGTTCGACCAGGCGAACCATGTTGTCGAGATCGGGCCGCGGGTCGAACAAGGCCAGCGTGCTCTTCATCGCGTAGGCGTGGGTGCGCTCCTGGATCACGCTGGCGCCTTCGCCGTAGTCCTCGCCGACGACGATCAGCGCACCGCCGACGACGCCCGGCGAGGCCAGGTTGCTCAGCGCGTCGGCCGCGACGTTGGTGCCGACGATGCTCTTCCAGGTCACGGCGCCGCGCAGCGGGTAGTGGATCGACGCGCCCAGCATCGCCGCCGCCGAGGCCTCGTTCGAGCAGGCCTCGACATGCACGCCCAGCGTCTCCAGGTAGGGCCGGGCCTGGACCATCACGTCGAGCAGGTGCGAGACCGGCGCGCCCTGGTAGCCGCCGACGTAGGCCACGCCCGACTGCAGCAGCGCCTTGGTGATCGCGAGGATGCCTTCGCCGTGGAAGGTCGCGCCGTCTCCCAGCTGCAACTGTTCGATCTGTTCGGTGAACTGGACTTCCATGATGCTTTCCTGCGCCGGCTCAGCGTTTGCCGACGACGAACATGTACGTGGTATCGGCGGTCGGCCCCAGGCGCAGGCCCTCGACGTTGGCGCGGTAGGCGGCGACCTCGGTCTCCTGGTAGAGCATCACGAACGGGCTGGTCCTGCGGAACTCGGCCTGGATGTCGCGGTACATGCGCACGCGCCTGGCCGCATCGCGCTCGAGCGCCGCGGCGTCGGTCTTCTTCGTCAGTTCGGGAATGGCCCAGGCGTTGCGCCAGGCCAGCGGCTTGTCCTTGGCGTCGTCGCCGTTGTCGGGGTTGCGCGCGAAGGTGTCGGCGTTGGTGTGCGGGTCCCAGTAGTCGGCGCCCCAGTTGCCGATGTAGAGCTGGTGGGTGCGCGCGCGATACTTGGTGAGCACCTGCTTGCCGTCGCCGGGCAGGATCTCGAGCTCGATGCCGGCGCGCCTGAAGGTCTGCTGCACCGCCTCGGTGATCCCCTGCACCGGCTGGGCCGTGCGCATGTCGATCGTCACCTTGAAGCCGTTCGGCACCCCGGCCTTGGCCAGCAGCGCCTTGGCCCGCGCGACGTCGAGCTTGTACGGCTTGTCGGTGCTCGCACCGAGCAGGCCCACCGGCAGGAAGTTCTGGTGCACGACACCGATGTGCTTGATCAGCGTGGCGCCGATGGCGTCGTAGTCGACCAGCCACTTGAAGGCCTCGCGCACCTCGGGCCGGGCCAGCACCGGGTGCTTCTGGTTCAGGCTGATGTAGTAGACCGTGCCCTTGGGCGTGGCCGTGGTGCGGATGTCCTTGTTGGCCGCCAGCGCGTCCAGGTCCTGCGGCGTCAGGTTGCGCGCGATGTCGATGTCGCCCTTCTCGAGCAGCAGGCGCTGGGTGCCGGCTTCCTTGATGTGGCGGTAGATCACGCGCAAGGCCTTCGACTTCGCGCCGCGGTGGTTGTCGTTGCGCTCGAGAACGACGATCTCGTTGGCGCGCCACTCGCGGATCCTCAGCGGCCCCGAGCCGGCGTAATGGGTCTTCAGCCAGGCGTGGCCGAAGTCGCCGCCCGCCTCGTTGGCCAGCAGCAGTTTCTTGTCCACCACCGCGGCCACGTTGGCCGTCAGGCAGTTGTAGACCAGCGTCGGCGCGTAGGCCTTGTCGGTCTGCAGGGTCAGGGTCAGCGGCCCGGTGGCGCGCACCCTGTCGCGCACGTTGTCCTTGCTCAGGCCGAACTGGGTCAGAATGAAGGCCGGCGTCTTGTCGAGCAGCACCGCGCGCTGCCACGAGAAGACCACGTCGTCGGCGCTCACCGGGTTGCCCGAGGCGAAGCGCGACCCCGGCAGCAGCTCGAAGGCGAAGGTCTTGCCGTCGGCCGACACCGACCAGCTCTTCGCCAGATCGGGCACCAGCCTGCTCGGTTCGGCCACGTCGTAGCGCAGCAGCCGCTCGTAGCAGTTGCCCATCAGCTCGCCGGCCGAGATCTCGAACGACTCGGCCGGGTCGAGCGAGATGATGTCGTCGAAGGCCATCGCCACGACCAGCGTGTCCTTGGGCGTGGCAGCTTGCGCCGGCAGGGCCCGCGCTGCCAGCGCGCCGGCAGCGGCGATGCCCAGGGTGCGGCGGGTGAGACGGGGCGAATTCATCGATCGGGACTCCAGAGGCGTGCCTGGCGTCGGCGGACGGTCGCCGCGCCGCCCGCCCGATGGGCCGGCGCCGCGATTTCAGTCGGCTTCGCCACCGAGGCGTTTGATCAGATTGTCGATGTACTTCTCGACCAGCCCCTCGAACTCGCCCTTGACGATGGGCCCGACGACCATCCTCATCAGCCCAGGCAGTGCCACGTCGACGGTGCCGTTGACCTTGAACTCCAGCGCGGTGGAGTTCTTGCGGTCGGTGATCTTCCAGCTGCCGCCGACCAGCGCATTGCCTTCGCCCTTGACCGGCGTCCAGACCACCGAACCCTTGGCGCGGTTGCTCACGTACTTGCTGGCGTAAATGGTCTGGATGTGGACCTGCGCAGTGCCGACCCTCTCCATCTCCCAGCGGTAGACGCCGCCGCCCAGGTCGGTCAGCCGGTGCACCTTGGGGAAATGGCTGACCGATGCGGGCACGTCGGACAGCAGGTCGAAGACCTCCTTGAAGGGCGCCTTGACGGCGAACTCGTAGCCCAGGTCGATGGCGACGGTGATGGTCACGGAAGCTCCTTTGAAGCCGGCTCGGCGCGCTCGGTCTGCCCGGTCCAGGGCAGCATCAGCGTGAGGTACAGCAGCTTGTCGAACTCGGGCGCGAAGCGCTCGATGATGGCCTGCGGCTCGGCGCACAGCGCGGCATCGGTGATGAGGCCGAACTGCACCCCGCCGCCGTAGCTGAGGATCGAGACGCCCATGCCCACGTCGCCCGAGGCCGGCACCCAGAACATGTTCTGGCGCAGCGTGGCACCGCAGAGCTTCAGCGGCACGGCGGGGCCGGGCACGTTGGTCATCACCGCGGTGGTCTTCTTGGCGAACATGCCCAGCACCAGGTCCTGCACCGGCTTGATGAACAGGCCCGTGGCCGAGAGGATCGCGAACGCCAGCAGCGGCTGGTAGCTGCCCTTGAGCGCTTCCATGCGTGCGTGCACGGCGCCGACGCGATCGATCGGGTTGGCGATGCCGATCGGCAGCACCAGCGGCGCCAGCCCGAAACGGTTGCCGAGTTGCCAGGTCTGCTCGGGCGGACGCAGGTTGACCGGCACCATGGCGCGGATCTCCTTGCCGGTCGGGTCGTCGCCGCGCTCCTGCAGGTAGGCACCGATGGCGCCGGCCACGCAGGCCAGCAGCAGGTCGTTGACGGTGCAGCCCAGGCCCTTGCCGATGGTCTTGACGTCGTCCAGCGGCATCGGCTCGCTCCAGGCCACGACCTTGCGCCCGGCCGGCTTGCCCTTGAGCAGGGTCGGCGAGTCGTCGGCCATCAGCGCCAGCGCGGCAACGTCGCTCGCGACCTTGAAGCCCGTACGCGCCATGTCCACCGAGCCCAGCAGCGGCTGGTAGGGGCTGGCCAGCATCTCGATCGACCTGGCCATGCCGCCGCCGTACATGCCGATCGCCTTGACCGTCAGATCGGTCAGCGGCTTGAGCACGGCGTCGGCCAGCCAGTCGGGCTCGTGCGGCTCGGCCGGCGGCCGGTGGCGGCGCGGCGGGTCGGTGCCGCCGTCGGTGATGGACAGCATCACCGAGATCAGCGCGATGCCGTCGCCGATGCAGTGGTGCACGCGGGCGATCATCGCGCTGCCGCCTTCGTAATGCTCGATCAGGTGGAACTGCCACAGCGGCCGCGCCGGGTCCAGCCGGGTCGTCGCCAGTTCGCCGCACAGGCGCTGCAGCGCGTGGCGTTCGCTCTCGCCGCGGCGCGGCGCCAGCTTCGTGACGACGACATGGCGTTCGATGTCGAAGTCGGAGTCCGCGACCCAGCTCGCGCCCAGCGCGTCGACCACCGCCTTCTGGCGAAAGCGGTCGTAGCTGAGCAGCTTTTCGGCGATCCGTTCGCGCAAGGCGACGATGGTGATCGCCGGCGTCAACAGCCAGACGCCGACGATCATCATCAGGTTGACGTCGTTGTCCATGCGCAGCCAGGCGGTATCGACACGCGACATGCGCTCGACTGCGTCGGTCATCCGGGTCTCTCCTCGAAGGATCTTTTCGGGCCAGCGACGATGCTGGGTAACATTCGCAGCGTCAACCAAGGATTTTCACCCACGAAGGCATCCGCCATGGCCGACCTGAAAACGCGATTCGAGCAAGCCGTCGCCGAGAGCAAGCAGCTCCCGGAGAAGCCCGACAACATGACGCTGCTGAAGATCTACGCCCTGTACAAGCAGGCCACCGCCGGCGACGTGGAGGGCAAGCGGCCCGGATTCACCGACATGGTCGCCCGTGCCAAGTACGACGCCTGGGCCGCCGTCAAGGGCACCGCGGCGGACGCCGCGATGCAGGACTACGTCGACCTCATCGAGTCGCTCAAGTAGCCCCACCCGGCCGCCGATATAGCGTTCGGACGGACCCGGCGAATCGCGCTGCGCAAGGCGACGCGGCCAGCGCCCGGCGTGGCGGAGTTCACCGTTTGTGACGCGGCCGCGCCGCGCTTGCACCTATGCTTGGGTCCTGCTCCGCGACCCTGCCCGCAGCCAAGACGATCCCACCTCCATGATCAATCGCCGTCGCGCCCTCTCCCGCCTGATCTCGCCGCTGGTTCTGGGGCCGGCGGCCAGCATCGCCCTGCCCGCGCTGGCGCAAGGCGACCACCGCATCGTGCTCGGCCAGTCCTGCGCCCTCACCGGGCCGGCGGCGCAGCTCGGGCTGCAGATGAATCGTGGCGCCCGCATCTTCTTCGACCGCGTCAACGCCGAGGGCGGGGTCAACGGCCGCACGATCGAGCTGCGCGCGCTCGACGACGGCTACGAGCCCGACCGCTGCGCCGCCAACACCCAGACCTTCATCGGCAAGGACGACGTGTTCTCGCTCTTCGGTTACGTCGGCACGCCGACCTCGCTGGCCGCGCTGCCGCTGGCACAGGCGGCCGGAATACCCTTCTTCGGGCCCTTCACCGGCGCCGAGGCGCTGCGCGAGCCCTTCAGCCGCGTCGCCTTCCACGTGCGCGCCTCGTACTACGACGAGACGGCGCTGATCGTTCGCGACCTCACCGCGCTGGGCCTGAACAGGATCGCCGTCTTCCGCCAGGACGACAGCTACGGCCAGGCCGGCCTCGACGGCGTGACGCGGGCGCTGAAGCAGCGCCAGCTCGAGCCGGTGGCGGTGGGGCTGGTCAAGCGCAACACGGTCGACGTGGCCGCGGCGGTCAAGGCCATCGTGCCGACGATGCCCGACGCCGTGGTCCAGATCAGCGCCTACAAGGCCTGCGCGGCCTTCGTGCGCGAGGCGCACCGCGCCAGGTACGGCGGCCGCTTCTACAACGTGTCCTTCGTCGGCACCCAGGCCCTGGCCGACGAACTCGGCAAGGAAGCGCTGGGCGTGGTCGTCAGCCAGGTCATGCCCTACCCCTTCAGCACGACCCTGCCGATCACGCGCGAATACCTCGACGCCGTGCACCGGGCCGGCGGCGACGCCGCGCCCAACTATTCGAGCATCGAAGGCTACATCTGCGCCAAGGTCTTCACCGAGGGCCTGCGGCGGGCCGGCGCCAAGCCGACACGCGACGGCCTGATCAGGGCGCTGGAGACGATGCAGCGCTACGACGCGGGCGGCTACACGGTCAACTTCGACCCGCACAGCCACCGCGGCTCGACCTTCGTCGAGCTGTCGATGCTCACCGGCGACGGCAAGGTCAGGCACTGAGCCGGTCTCAGCGGTAGCGCCTGACCATGTCGTCCAGCGGCACCGGCTTGATGCGCGAGGCCTGCCCGGCGCAGCCGAAGGCCTCGAAGCGCTGCTCGCAGATCTTGCGCGCCGCCTTGCGCGCCTCGATCAGCGCCTTGCGCGGGTCGAACTCGCTCGGCTGCTCGGCAAAGGCCTTGCGCATCGCGCCGGTCATCGCCAGCCGGATGTCGGTGTCGATGTTGATCTTGCGCACGCCGCTGGCGATGCCGCGCTGGATCTCCTCGACCGGCACGCCGTAGGTCTCCTTGATGTCGCCGCCGTACTTGCGGATGATCTCCAGCCATTCCTGCGGCACGCTCGACGAGCCGTGCATCACGAGGTGGGTGTCGGGCACCGCGGCGTGGATGCGCGCGATGCGCTCGATGGCCAGGATGTCGCCGGTGGGCTTGCGCGTGAACTTGTAGGCGCCGTGGCTGGTGCCGATCGCGATCGCCAGCGCATCGACGCCGGTGCGGGCCACGAAGTCGCGTGCCTGCCCGGGGTCGGTGAGCAGCATGTCGTGGGTCAGCTTGCCCTCGGCGCCGACGCCGTCCTCCTCGCCCGCCTCGCCGGTCTCCAGCGAGCCCAGGCAGCCGAGCTCGCCCTCGACGCTGACGCCGATGCAATGCGCGATCTCGCACACCTTGCGCGTGACCTCGACGTTGTAGTCGTAGGACGCCGGCGTCTTCGCGTCCTCCTGCAGCGAGCCGTCCATCATCACGCTGGTGAAGCCCGAGCGGATCGACTGGATGCACACTGCCGGCGAGGCGCCGTGGTCCTGGTGCAGCACGACCGGGATGTCGGGGTGCGACTCCACGGCCGCCAGCACCATGTGGCGCAGGTAGGCCTCGCCGGCGTACTTGCGTGCACCCGCCGAGGCCTGCAGGATCACCGGCGCGCCGGTGGCCTGCGCCGCTTCCATGATGGCCTGGATCTGCTCCAGGTTGTTGACGTTGAAGGCGGGCACGCCGTAGCCGTTTTCGGCGGCGTGGTCGAGCACCTGGCGCAGGGAGACGAGGGCCATGGGGTGGGACTCCGGTTGATGACGGGAAACGGGCGGCGCGCGGCTCTGGCCGCTCAGCCGAACTGGGAAACGAGGTCCATCTGCGAGCACCAGCCCTGGATGTCCTCGAGGCCGACGGGCGCGTCGTCGGCATTGCCGGGGCGCAGCGCCGGCCGCCAGCCGCTGCGCTGGTGCAGTCCGGGGCCGATGGCCACCACGCCTTCGAAGGTCGCGTGGGCGAAGTAGCTGCTCAGCGACACGACCACCGGCACGTCGGCGGCGCGCGCCGCGGCCGCGCCGCCGGGCGAATCCTCGATCGCGACCGCCTCCAGCGGGCCGATGTCCAGTGCCTTCAGCGCCAGCCGGTAGGCCTGCGGATCGGGCTTCTTGCGGCCGACGTCCTCGCCGCAGACGACGGCAGCGAAACGCTCGCGCCAGCGCGGGCCCAGGTTCGTCTGCAGCAGGGCCTCGGCGTTGACGCGGCTGGTCGTCGTGACGATGCCCATGCGCACGCCGGCCGCGGCGCACTCGCGCATCAGGTTCTCGACCCCGGGCCGCAGCGGCAGCGCGCCGCCGGCCACCAGCTCGGCGAAGAAGCGGTTCTTGCGACCGTGGAGCTCGCGCGCCAGCGCCTCGCGTTCGTCGCCGGTGGGCGGCACGTCGCCGCGCGTGGTCATGTCGTGCAGCAGGCGCTCGCGGCCGCCGCTGATGCGCAGCAGCTCGCCGTAGCGCTCCTCGCTCCAGCGCCAGGCCAGGCCCAGGGCCTCGAAGGCGCGGTTGAAGGCCACGCGGTGGCCGTCGCGCTCGCTCTCGACGAGCGTGCCATCGACGTCCCACAACACCGCTTTCAGAGCGCCCATGATCGCGCCCTCATGCGGCCGCCAGGCAACGCCGCACGGCGTCGGCCACGGCCTGCGCCGTGATGCCGAAATGCGCGTACAGGTCACCCGCCGGCGCCGATTCGCCGAAGCTGGCGATGCCCACCACCGCGCCTTCGCGGCCGACGTACTTGCGCCAGAAGTCGGGCTGCGCCGCCTCCACCGCCACCGCCGGCAGGCCGCGCGGCAGCACCTGGTCCTGGTAGGCCGCGTCCTGGCGGTCGAAGACGTTGGTGCACGGCATCGAGACCACGCGCACCGGCACGCCGGCCGCGGCCAGCAGCGCCTGCGCCTCGAGCGCGAACTGCAGCTCCGAGCCGGTGCCGATGATCACCGCGCGCGGCGCGGCGTCGTCGGCCGCCTCGGCCAGCACGTAGCCGCCGCGCCCGATGCCGGGCACATGGGCGGCGCTGGCCAGCGGCGGCAGGACCTGGCGCGACAGCGCGAGCGCGGCCGGGCCGTCGCGCCGGCGCAGCGCGCCGGCCCAGGCCACCGTGGTTTCGACGGTGTCGGCGGGCCGCCAGACATCGAGCTGCGGGATCAGCCGCAGCGAAGGCACATGCTCGACCGCCTGGTGCGTCGGCCCGTCCTCGCCCAGGCCGATCGAATCGTGGGTGAAGACGTGGATCACGCGCAGCTTCATCAGCGCGGCCATGCGCACGGCGTTGCGGCTGTAGTCGCTGAAGGTCAGGAAGGTGCCGCCGTAGGGGATGTACCCGCCATGCAGCGCGATGCCGTTCATGATCGCGGCCATGCCGAACTCGCGCACGCCGTAGCTGACGTGGCGCGGGCCGCAGCCGGGGAAGTCGGTCAGGTTGGATCCGGTCAGGTCGGCGCTGCCGCCGAACATCTCGGGCACCTGCGGGGCCAATGCGGCCAGCACCTTCTGCGAGGCCTTGCGCGAGGCCACGGCCTCCGGCGCGGCCGCGAAGCCGGCGATGGCGGACGCGACGGCGGCGTCGAAGCCGGCGGGCAGATCGCCGCGCATGCGGCGCTCGAACTCGGCCGCCAGCGCGGGCTGCGCGGCGCGATACGCCGCCAGGCGGGCCGTCCATTCGGCCTCGCGTGCGCGGCCGGCTTCGCGTGCGTCCCATTGCGCGCGCACCGCCTCGGGAACCTCGAAGGCGGCGGCGGTCCAGCCGATGGCCGCGCGCGTCCTGGCGACCTCGTCCGCGCCCAGCGGCTCGCCATGCGCCTTGGCGGTGCCGGCGCGGCCGGGCGAGCCCTGGCCGATGGTCGTGCGGCAGACGATCAGGGTGGGCTTGTCGGTGGACGTCCTGGCCTGCGCGATCGCCCGGTCCACCGCCTGCACGTCGTGGCCGTCGATCGGGCCGATGACGTTCCAGCCGTAGGCGGCGAAGCGCGCCGGCGTGTCGTCGCGGAACCAGCCTGCCACCGGGCCGTCGATGCTGATGCCGTTGTCGTCGTAGAGCGCGATCAGCTTGTTCAGGCCCCACACGCCGGCCAGCGAGCAGACCTCGTGGCTGATGCCTTCCATCAGGCAGCCGTCGCCGAGGAAGACGTAGGTGCGGTGGTCGACGATCGCGTGGCCGGGGCGGTTGAATTCGGCGCCCAGCATCCTCTCGGCCAGCGCCATGCCCACCGCGTTGGCCAGGCCCTGTCCGAGCGGGCCGGTGGTGGTCTCGACGCCCGGCGTCAGGCCGACCTCGGGATGGCCCGGCGTCTTGCTGTGCAGCTTGCGGAAGCGCTTGAGCTCGTCCAGCGGCAGCTCGTAGCCGCTGAGGTGCAGCAGCGCGTAGAGCAGCATCGAGGCATGGCCGTTGGAGAGGACGAAGCGGTCACGGTCGGGCCAGTGCGGGTCGGCCGGGTTATGGCGCAGGTGGCCGGCCCACAGCGCCACCGCCATCTCGGCCATGCCCATCGGCGCGCCGGGGTGGCCCGAATTGGCCTGCTGCACGGCGTCCATCGCCAGCGCGCGCAGCGCGTTGGCGCGCGGGTCGGTGGCGCCGGCGCTGCCGCGCAAGACCTTGTCGGTGGAGGACGATGCCATCAGAGCGCCCCGATGGCGCGCTGGCGCCGTTCCATCATGCGCCAGATGAAGGGCGTGAAGATCAGCTGCATCGCCAGTTCCATCTTGCCGCCGGGCACGACCACCGTGTTGGCGCGCGACATGAAGCTGCCGTCGATCATCGTCAGCAGGTAGGGGAAGTCGATGCCCTTGGGCCTGGCGAAGCGGATGACGACGAAGCTCTCGTCGGGCGCCGGGATGTCGCGGGCGATGAACGGGTTGCTGGTGTCGACGCAGGGCACGCGCTGGAAGTTGACGTGGGTGTGCGCGAACTGCGGGCAGATGTAGTGCACGTAGTCGGGCATGCGGCGCAGGATGGTGTCGGTGACGGCCTCGGTGCTGTAGCCGCGCTTGCTCTTGTCGCGCCAGAGCTTCTGGATCCACTCGAGGTTGATCACCGGCACGACGCCGATCAGCAGGTCGGGGTGGCGCGCGATGTCGACCTCGGGCGTGACGACCGCGCCGTGCAGGCCTTCGTAGAACAGCAGGTCGGTCTCGGCGGGCACGTCTTCCCAGGGCGTGAAGGTGCCGGGCTCCTGCTTGTAGGGCGCGGCCTCCTCGGGATCGTGCAGGTACTTGCGGCGCTTGCCGGTGCCGCTCTCGGCGTAGCTGTGGAACAGCTGCTCGAGCTCGGCGAACAGGTTGGTCTCGGGGCCGAAATGGCTGAAGTTCCGGTTGCCGTCCTTCTCGGCCTCGGCCTGGCGGATCTTCATCTCCTGGCGGTCGAAGCGGTGGAAACTGTCGCCTTCGATGATCGCCGCACGCACGTTCTCGCGCCGGAAGATGTTCTCGAAGGTGTGCGTGACCGAGGTCGTGCCGGCGCCGGAGGACCCGGTGATGGCGATGATGGGGTGGCGTTCAGACATGCCGGGCTCTCTGCGGGTTGTGGTCAGTCGCGGAACAGGCTGCGCTCGGCAAACAGCGGATTGCCGGAGTCGCGGGTGGCGGGCTCGCGGTGGTAGCGCTCGATGCGCTCGACCTCGTTCTTGGACCCGAAGACGAGGCCGATGCGCTGGTGCAGCTCGCTGGGCTTGACGCCGAGCACGGGCTGGCGACCGGTGCTGGCGCGGCCGCCGGCCTGCTCCATGATGAAGCCGATCGGGTTGGCCTCGTAGAGCAGCCGCAGCCGGCCCGGCCGGGCCGGGTCCTTGGTGTCGCGCGGGTACATGAAGACGCCGCCGCGCATCAGGATGCGATGCGCCTCGGCCACCATGCTGGCGATCCAGCGCATGTTGAAGTCCTTGCCGCGCGGGCCGGTCTTGCCGGCCAGGCACTCGTCGACGTAGCGCTTGACCGGCGGCTCCCAGAAGCGGCTGTTGCTGCTGTTGATCGCGAATTCCTGCGTGTCCGCCGGCACCCGGATGCTCGGGTGGGTGAGCTTGAAGTCGCCCAGCGCCGGGTCGAGCGTGAAGCCGACGACACCGTCGCCCACGGTCAGCACGAACATCGTCGTCGGCCCGTAGATCGCGTAGCCGGCCGCGACCTGCTGGGTGCCGGGCTGCAGGAAGTCGGCCTCGCCGACGTCGCGCGCCGGCTCGCCGTCGTGGCCGGGCAGTCGCAGGATCGAGAAGATGCTGCCGACCGTGACGTTGACGTCGATGTTGCTGCTGCCATCGAGCGGGTCGAACACGAGCAGGTACTTGCCGCGCGGGTACTCGGCGGGGATCTGGCGCGCGGACTCCATCTCCTCCGAGGCCAGGCCGGCGAGGTTGCCGCTCCACTCGGTGGTGCGGATGAAGATCTCGTTGCTGACCACGTCGAGCGGCTTCTGCACCTCGCCCTGCACGTTGACGGCACCGCCCGGCGCGGCGCCGGCCGCACCGACGATCTGGCGCGTGCCCGGGTCCCCGAGGGCGCCGAAGGCCACCGAGCGGGCGATGGCCTTGCAGGCGATCGAGACGTCGAGGATCAGCGCATTGAGCTCGCCGCTGGCACCGGGGAATCGGCGCCGCTGCTCGATCAGGTACTGGGTCAGCGTGCGTCGGTTGGACAAGGGCATGGCGGTCTCTGCAAGGGTTCTACGAAGCGAGCGGGGCCTGGAACACGCGGCTGGCCAGGATGTCCTCGGGTGCGATCGTCACGAGGTCGGACTCGGTCAGCGCGCGGTCGCCGTCGGCGAACAGGCGGCTGGCCTGGCGCAGGCGGGCGCGGTCGAGCGCGTTGCGCACGCTGCGCGCGTTGGCGAAATGCGGCTGCGCGATGCGGCGCGCCAGGTACTGCGCGAAGGCCTCGCGGCCGCCTTCGCCGAAGCGGTAGTTCATGCCGCCGAGCATGCGGTCGGCGATCTGCAGCAGCTCGCCCTGGGCGTAGTCGGGGAAGTCGATGTGGTGCGCGATGCGGCTGCTCATGCCGGGGTTGCTCTTGAAGAAGGTGTCCATCCGGTCCTTGTAGCCGGCCAGGATCACCACCAGGTCGTCGCGCTGGTTCTCCATCACCTGGAGCAGGATCTCGATCGCCTCCTGGCCGTAGTCGCGCTCGTTCTCGGGGCGGTACAGGTAGTAGGCCTCGTCGATGAAGAGCACGCCGCCCATCGCCTTCTTCAGCACTTCCCTGGTCTTGGGCGCGGTGTGGCCGATGTACTGGCCGACCAGGTCGTCGCGCGTCACCGCCACCAGGTGACCTTTGCGCACGTAGCCCAGGCGGTGCAGGATCTGCGCCATGCGCATCGCCACCGTGGTCTTGCCGGTGCCCGGGTTGCCGGTGAAGCTCATGTGCAGGCTCGGGCTCTGCGCAGCCAGCCCGAGGTTGGCGCGCAGCTTGTCGATCACCAGCAGGGCTGCGATGTCGCGGATGCGCGCCTTCACCGGGGCCAGGCCGACGAGGTCGCGCTCGAGCTCGTCGATCACGGCCTGGACCTGGCTCTGCGCCAGCACCTCGTTGACCGTGCGCGCCGGCACGGCCGCGCCCGTCGCGTCCGGCGGCGCCGCGGCAGCCCCGGGCGCGCCGGGGATCGCATAGAGCGGCTGGGTCATGACGGTCGTCCGGGGCCGGGCAGTCTTCGGGCTCAGGCGCCGTAGCGCTCGCCCTCGGGCTTGTCGGTGGCGTAGCTGTGCACGGTGTAGCGCATGCTGCGGCCGTTGACTTCCTGGCGCACGACGGCGAAGCCGGGCTCCTTGCTCGGCCGGTTGACGATGAAGCTCATCGCGATGCTCTCGACGCCGCGGGTCGAGTCGAAGGCCATCAGCCGGATGTAATGCTGCGGGAAGGTCTGGCGGCAGCTCTGCAGCTCCATCATCACGCCGGCGGCATCGTGGAGGTCGAACATCGGCATGCCGAACATCTCCCAGTAGGTGTTGCGCGGATGCGGGTCGTCGGTGTACTCGACGCTCCAGGCGTAGCCCTTGTTCAGGCCGTACTCGATCTGCAGCGAGATCTCGGCGTCGCTGAGGTCGGGCAGGAAGCTGAACTGGCCCTGCGTGATGCGGCCGGCGGGGTTGGTCATCATGGTCTCTCTCCTTTGTTTCGGCGTCGCGTCGCTGCGCGACGCGAGCCTTCACTGATGCGCGGGCGCCTTCAGGCCACCGACGGGGTGACGGCGTAGTCGGACGTGTCGGTCGACGCGTAGTTGAAGCTGATCTCGCCCCAGGTATCGAGCGCCTGCTTCAGCGGGGTGCAGGTCTGGGCCGCCCGGCGCAGGATCTCGGGGCCTTCGTTCTTGATGTCGCGGCCTTCGTTGCGCGCCTTCACCATGCATTCGAGCGCGACCCGGTTCGCCACCGCGCCGGCCTGGATGCCGGCCGGGTGGCCGATCGTGCCGCCGCCGAACTGCAGGATCACGTCGTCGCCGAAGAGGTCGATCAGCTGGTGCATCTGGCCGGCGTGGATGCCGCCCGAGGCCACCGGCATGACCTTGCGCATGTCGCACCAGTCCTGGTCGAAGAACAGGCCGCGCGGCAGGTCCTGCTTCGTGTAGCTGTCGCGGCAGACGTTGTAGTAGCCCTGCACCGTCATCGGGTCGCCTTCGAGCTTGCCCACCGCGGTGCCGGCGTGCAGGTGGTCGACCCCGGCCAGGCGCAGCCACTTGGCCATCACGCGGAAGCTCACGCCGTGGTTCTTCTGCCGCGTGTAGGTGCCGTGGCCGGCGCGGTGCATGTGCACGATCATGTCGTTCTTGCGCGCCCAGTTGGCCATGCTCTGGATCGCGCTCCAGCCGATGATCAGGTCGAGCATGATCACCACCGAGCCCAGCTCCTTGGCGAACTCGGCGCGCTCGTAGATGTCTTCCATCGTCGCGCCGGTCACGTTGAGGTAGCTGCCCTTGACCTCGCCGGTGGCGGCGCTCGCCTTGTTGACGGCGTCCATCACGTACAGGAAGCGGTCGCGCCAGTGCATGAAGGGCTGCGAGTTGATGTTCTCGTCGTCCTTCATGAAGTCCAGCCCGCCCTTCAGGCCCTCGTAGATCACGCGGCCGTAGTTGCGGCCCGACAGCCCCAGCTTGGGCTTGGTCGTCGCGCCCAGCAGCGGGCGGCCGAACTTGTCCAGCCGCTCGCGCTCGACCACCAGCCCGGTGGGCGGGCCCTTGAAGGTCTTGACCAGGGCCACCGGCATCCGGATGTCTTCCAGCCGCGCCGCCTTCAGCGGCTTGAAGCTGAAGACGTTGCCGATCAGGCTGGCGGTGATGTTGGCGATCGAGCCTTCCTCGAACAGGATGATGTCGTAGGCCACCCAGGCGAAGTACTGGCCCGGGTTGCCGGGCGCGGGCTCGACCTTGAAGGCCTTCGCGCGGTAGCTGTCGCAGGCGGTGAGGCGGTCGGTCCACACCACCGTCCAGGTCGCGGTGCTCGACTCGCCGGCGACGGCGGCAGCGGCTTCGACCGGGTCCACGCCTTCCTGCGGCGTGATGCGGAACAGGCAGATGGTGTCGGTGTCCTTGGGCACGTAGTCGGCATCCCAGTAGCCCATCTGGCGGTACTTGAGAACGCCGGCGCTGTAGCGCTTCTTGGCATCGGTGATCACGCCTTGTTCGACGGGTTGGTTCACTGGGGGCTCCTTGGCGGCGAGGGTCGCAATTGACGTCGGGGTGCGAGCAATGTAGGGTGGCGATCAATTCAGGGAAAGTCAGAAATAGTTTTCAATGACTTCAGTAAATACTGATCAATGAACATCACCTTCCGTCAGCTCAGGGTTTTCACGGAAGTCGCCGCGCAGGGCAGCATGGCGCGCGCCGCCGAGACCCTGCACCTCACGCCACCCGCGGTATCGATGCAGGTCAAGGAGATCGAGGCCCAGGTCGGTCTGCCGCTGTTCGACCGCCAGGGTCGCGCGGTGGTGCTGTCGACCGCCGGCGAGTACTTCCTGGTCCACGCCAAGCGGATCCTCGCCGCGCTCAAGGAAGCCGACGACGCGATGGCGCGCATGAAGCGGGTCGAGCGCGGCCTGTTGACGATCGGCATGGTCAGCACGGCCAAGTACTTCGTGCCGCACCTGCTGGCGCGCTTCCACCAGGAGCACCCGGGCGTCGACGTGCGCCTGCGCGTGGTCGGCAACCGCGAGCAGCTGGTCGCGCTGATGCAGACCGGCGAGGCCGACCTGTCGATCATGGGCCGCCCGCCGCGCGAGCTCGCGACGCGATCGGAGTCCTTCGCCCGCCACCCGCTGGTCTTCATCGCTCCGCCCGGCCACCCGGTGCTGGAGCAGGCGCAGGCGCCGGTGGCGGTACTCGCACCCTACGAGTTCATCGCCCGCGAGCATGGCTCGGGCACGCGCAACGCGATGGCGGGCTTCTTCGCCGAACACCACTTCGAGCCGCGCATCGCGATGGAGATGAGCAGCAACGAGACGATCAAGCAGGCCGTCATCGCCGGCATGGGGCTGAGCTTCCTGTCGTTGCACACGGTGGGGCTGGAGCTGCGCAGCGGCTTGCTGAAGATCGTCGACATCGCCGGCACGCCGGTGATGCGGATGTGGAACATCGTCCATCTGGGCTCGCGCGTGCTGTCGCCGGCGGCCGAGGCCTTCCGCTACTTCATCATCGAGCAGGGGCAGGCCTTCCTGCAGGCGCACGACGCACCGCTGCTCGGTAGCGGTGCGTCATGACGACCATTTCGGCACCGCTGCTCGGCGGCGGTGCGTCATGACCCTTGCGGCGCCGCTGCCCGGCGGCGCAGCCTGATACCGTCGCGGGCTTTGGCTGTTCGGAGCCGCATGTCGAACCCGTCGCCGTCCTCCCCGGAGCCCACCTGGCTCGGCCACCCGCGCGGCCTGGTCGTCCTCTTCGTCGCCGAGATGTGGGAGCGCATGAGCTATTACGGCATGCGCTCGCTGCTGGTGCTGTACATGATCCAGCACCTGTTCGTGCGGCCCGACCATGCCGCCGGCGTGCTCGGCTACGACGCCTTGTCGAACGCGCTGCAGGCCGCCTTCGGGCCCCTGGGCACGCAGGCGCTGTCGTCGCAGGTCTACGGCCTGTACACGGGCTTCGTCTACCTGTCGCCGCTGTTCGGTGGCCTGCTCGCCGACCGCCTGATCGGGCGCCGCAAGGCGGTGGTGCTGGGCGGCGTGCTGATGGCCGTCGGCCACTTCCTGATGGCGTCGGAGCACCTGTTCTTCGTCGCGCTGATGGTGCTGATCCTGGGCAACGGCTGCTTCAAACCCAACGTCTCGACCCAGGTCGGCGGGCTGTACGCGCCGGGCGACCCGCGGCGCGACCGCGCGTTCTCGATCTTCTACGTCGGCATCAACCTGGGCGCCTTCATCGCGCCGCTGATCTGCGGCACGCTGGGTCAGACGCTGGGCTGGCATTACGGCTTCGCCGCCGCCGGCGTGGGCATGGTGCTCGGCCTGGTGTTCTACCTGCTCAACCAGCACCGGCTGCCGGCCGAGCCGCCGCCGACCACGTCGAGTACTGCGCCGCGCCTGGGCGTGCTGGCCTACCTGATCGGCATGCCGCTGTTCGTGCTGGCGTTGCTGGCCGCGCTGGCGCTGCCGCACGCGGTGTCGCTGATCCTGGCGCTGATCGCTGCTGGGCGCGGGCTCGCTCTGGATGCTGCGCCTGCCGCCCGACGAGCGGCCGCGCGTCGTCGCGCTGGCCGTCGCCTGCCTGATCTCGGCCGCCTTCTGGGCCGTCTACGAGCAGCAGGGCAACACGATGCAGATCTGGGCCGACCAGAGCACGGTCTGGCCGACGCTGTTCGGCTTCGGCATCCCCTCGACCTGGTACCAGGCCTTCAACCCTTTCATGATCGCGCTGTTCGTGCCGCTGCTGAACCTGCTGTGGGCGCGCCAGGCGCGGCGCGGGCGCGAGCCCACCAGCCTGACCAAGATGGCGCTGGGCTGCGCGCTGCTCGGCCTGGGCTTCGTGGTCATGATCGCTGCTTCCACGGGCCTGGCGCCGGGCGAGAAGCGCGGCATCCTGTGGCTGCTGGCCTCGACCGCGATCTTCACCACCGGCGAGCTCTACCTGTCGCCGATCGGCCTGTCGTTCGTGACCAAGGTGTCGCCGGCGCGCATCGTCTCGATGATGATGGGCATGTGGTTCCTGGCCAGCTTCATCGGCAACTACATGAGCGGCTACCTGGGCAGCTTCTACGAGACGATGACGCACCAGGCGTTCTTCGCGATGCTGACCGCGATCGGCCTCGTCGCCGGGCTGGTGCTCTACGTGATGGGCCGGCCGCTGGAGCGCATCGTGGCGGCGCACGACAGGCCGGCCGGGGCGGCGTGACGACGTGAAGGGCCGCGAGCGTGGCGTGGCCAGGACGGCAGGATCCGGGCATCGCCACTCGACGCGCAACGGGACACGGCCAAGACCTGCCGTTCATTTCATAGCAGCCAGCGCGAAAGCAGGCGGACCTCCCACCTGGCGCCTACCGCCCCGCGGTCGGCCCTCGCATCACTACTTCATGCCGCTCAGGATGTCGAAGATCCGGGCAAACGGGTGCGACTCGGATTTCCGGAAGGACTCGCGAAAGTAGACGGGGCCGTCCAGGGTGTGCAGGTCCGCGACGTGCCGAAAGCCCACGATGTCCGCGGGAGCGATCGGACCCATCTTGGCGATCTCGTGTTCGCCCGTGGCCCATTTGTGGTTGTTGCCGCCCTCGCCGACGGCGAAGTTCGGGACGCTGAAGCCGTTGCCGACCAGGGTGACGTACATCCAGCCGGTGGCACCCATGGTGCCTTGTCCTGTCGCGAAATACATCGAAACCGGCAGCGAGGTGCTCGTCGAGATGAACGCCTTCAGGCACTCGTCCACCGTCATCCGGCCGAGGTGGAACTGCTCCTTCTCGACGAGCTTGCGCCACAGCATGTAGGCCACCAGCATCTCCTGCGCCGCTCTGCCCCCGACGGTCTGATCGACGGCGGCCAGGAAGTCCTGCTTCGTCAACTCGCGACCGTAGCGACGCCTGAGGTAGTCGGCGAAGTGCTTGTAGATTTCGCCCTCGAGGTAAGAGCGGTCGGTCCGGGTGGCCGGTGGCTTGAATCCCGCGCGGCCATTGATCAGCGTGTTCGGCCTGTCGCGGTCGCCGCGGAACGTGAAGGCGCTGACGCGCTGGATCTGGTCCCTCTCCTTCCAATCCAGCGCCATCTCGCCCTCGTTGAAGCGGTCGGCGCCGATGGGGGCGACATGCTGCTGGTAGGGCGTGTTGGCGGCACGGTCGCGGATCGCGGCCAACCGTGCCTACGACGACCTCAGCGACCTGGAGCGCACCTGAATTGCCCAGCTGATCGCGCAGTCTGCTGGGCGGCGGCTGGCGCCGGTGGGCGCGGCCATTGCGCAGCGCATGGCGCAGCGGGCGCAGGGCGAGCGGCTGCAGAGCGAGCCGTTCTTCGAGACGCTGCGGCGCAGGCTGCCGAGCCGAGCGCGCGCGGGCCACAATTGCCTCTTTGCGCCATGGGAGCGACGGTTCGATGGGCACCCAGCAGCAGCAGGTGCGGTTTGCCCTCACGCCCGATGGCGTGCGCATCGCTTATGCGCTCACCGGGCGGGGTTACCCGCTGGTTCGTGCGGCCCACTGGCTGGGTCATCTCGACTTCGACTGGCACACGCCGATCTGGCGCCCGTGGATCGACGCGCTGTCGGCGCAGCACGCGCTGCTGCGCTACGACGCCCGCGGCTGCGGCCTGTCCGACCAACACCCGGCCAGCATTACCCTGGACGCGCTGGTGAGCGATCTGGAAGCGGCGGTCGACGCGGCCGGCCTGGAGCACTTTGCGCTGATGGGCATGTCCCAGGGCGGCGCCGTGTCGGCCGTGTATGCCGCGCGCCACCCGGAACGCGTGTCGCATCTCGTGCTGTGCGGCGCGTTCGCGCGCGGCCGCCTGCGCCGGACCATCACGCCCGAGCAGGTGCAGGCGTACGAGGCGATGCTCAAGCTGGTGGAGCTGGGCTGGGGCCAGCAGAACCCGGCCTTTCTGCAGCTCTTCACCTCGCAGTTCTTTCCGGGCGCGTCGCTCGTGCAGATGCATGCCTTCAACGAGATCCAGCGCCACGCCGCCCGGCCCGAATCGGCGGCACGCATCATGCGCGCGTTCTCGCAGATCGACGCCAGCCCGTACCTGGCGCAGATCCGCTGCCCGACGCTGGTGCTCCACAGCCGCGGCGACACGCGCGTGCCGTTCGACGAGGGCCGCTTCGTGGCGGCATCGATTCCCGGTGCGCGCTTCGTCCCGCTGGACACCGACAACCATGTGCCGCTGGCCGGCGAGCCAGCCTTCGACCGCCTGATGGCCGAGGTGGCCGACTTCCTGCCCACGCGGGACGCACGCGCCGGCAGCGACGCACGCCTGGCCGGCCTGACAGCGCGCGAGCTGGACGTGCTGGAGCTCATCGCGCGCGGGCTGGACAACGCGCAGGTGGCGGCGCACCTGGCGCTTGCCGAGAAGACGGTGCGCAACAACATCACCCGCATCTTCAGCAAGATCGAGGTCGAGAACCGTGCCCAGGCGATCGTGTTGGCCCGCAATGCCGGCCTGGGGCAGTAGCACCGTCATGCACCGGGACAGCGGTCCCGGTGAGCTTGGCGCCCGACAGGCGCTTGCACCGCCGCGGCAGGACTGCGGCCCCAAGACGGCTGCGCTTGGCTGCGCTGCAATGGCATCTCCTCAACCCGACGGAGAAGACAATGCCGCTCATCAACGTGAAACTGATCGAGAACGTGTTCTCGCCTGCGCAGAAGCAGCAGATCGTGAGCAAGCTCACCGACGCCATGGTGCAGATCGAAGGCGAGGCCATGCGCCAGGTCACCTGGGTCGTCGTGGAGGAGGTGCAAAGCGGCGACTGGGGGATCGGCGGCAAGCCGCTGACCACGGGCGACGTGCGCGCACTGGCGGCCATGCAGCCGCCCAAGGCCGCCTGAGCCCGGCGCGAACGCGGCGCGCTCGCGCGCCGCTGTTCGGCCACAGCAGCGAAGGGGGTCGCCATGAACCGGCCTGAGCCCCACGTCCGTGAAGCCGGGGCTGGCGAGGCCGTGGTGTGCATCCACGCCAACGCCAGCACGTCGGGCCAATGGCGCGGGCTGATGGATCTGCTGGCGCCCACACACCATGTCCTGGCGCCCGATTGCCATGGCTGCGGCCGCAGCCCGGACTGGCCGTCCGATCGAACGATATCGCTGGCCGACGAGGTGGCGTTCCTCGAGCCGATGCTGGCTCGACTGCGACCACCTCTCACATGGGTCGGCCACTCGTACGGCGCCGCCGTTGCGTTGAAGGCCGCACTGATCAATCCGTCCCGCGTGCGAGCGCTGGCTCTTTACGAGCCGACCCTGTTCTCGCTGATCGACGCCGCGACGCCGCCACCCAACGCAGCGGACGGCATCCGCCAGGCCGTCGCCGCGGCAAGTTCCGCGTGCGACGCTGGCAATCGGGAGCTGGCTGCCGAGGTGTTCATCGACTACTGGATGGGCCCCGGCGCCTGGGCCCGCACGCCCGCGGACCGCAAGCAACCAATCGCGGACTCGGTGGCGAACGTGCGCAGGTGGGCCCATGCCCTGTTCACCGAACCCGCGCCGCTCGAAGCATTCCGCAAGCTCGACATGCCCGTTCTGTACATGGTCGGCAAACGCTCCACCGCCTCCGCGCACGGTGTTGCCAAGCTCCTGAGCAGCGCGCTGCCCCAGGTGCGCACGGTCGAGTTCGATGAACTGGGCCACATGGGGCCGATCACCCATCCGTCGGTGGTCAATGCCGAGGTCAAGCGCTTCCTCGAGTCGGCTGGAGCGCCTTGAAATGCTACGCGCAGCCCATGCAGATCAGAACTGGACGTCGCGCACGCATCCGCACGTGCAGTGGGAAACGGCGCATGAACTCCTGGGGCGACAGGTCCAGGCGCGAGTGCAAGAGGTGCCACCCGCCGGCGGGTCGCAGCGCGTCGTCGCGGACCGCGAGAGCAGCGCCTGCCCTTGAGCAGTATCAACGCACGTGTGCGGCCCGGAGCCGAACATGCCTCCACTTGTGGCACAAGCACAGAGGCGGATCGGGATTGGCGATGATGCTGCACAGAATGGCACCGGTGGACGCGGCTTGGTTCCACATGGACGGTCGCGCCAATCTGGCGATGGTCACGAGTGTCATGCTGACAGCCAAGCCGCTGGACTTCGACAAGGTCAAGGCTCTGTATTTGGCGCGCCTGACCCGTTTCGAGCGCTTTCGCCAGCGCGTCGTCGAACATGGGTTCCCGGTCGCGGTGCCGCACTGGGAGGACGTGCCGGACTTCGACATCGGCCAGCACCTGCACCACATCGCGCTGCCACGGCCGCGGGACCGGCGCGCCCTGGCACACCTGCTGAGCGACCTCGTGAGCACGCCGCTCGACCCGCTGCAGCCACTTTGGCAGGCGCATCTGGTCGACGACGTCGACGGCGGCAGCGCCCTGGTCACCCGGTTCCATCACTGCATCGGCGACGGCACGGCGATGACCGCCCTGGCGCAGCAGCTGTTCGATACCCGAGCCGACGCGCCGTTGGCGGCGAAGCCCGGGCCGGCGAAGGAGCGCCGCACCCGTTCCGCCGGATGGGTGGTGTCGGCGTTTGACGGCCTGGGCGCGTCGGCGCGGGCGTTGCTGTCGACGGCCGATGCGGCGCTACAGGCCATTCGTCACCCGCAGGAACTGATCGAGCAGGCCGCGCTCATCGCCGGCGGCACGGGGACCGTGCTGCAAGAGCTGCTCAAGCCGGACGACCCCGTATCGCCGTTCAAGGGCCGCTTCGCATTGGCCAAGCATGTCGCGTGGTCCGACCCGGTGACGATCGCCGACGCAAAGGCCATTGGCGGGTTGGCAGGGGCGAAGGTCAACGACGTGCTGGTGGCGGCCATGGCGGGGGCGCTGCGCGCATACCTCAAGGGTCGAGGGGTCGATGTCGACGCCACGACGCTGCGCGCCATGGTGCCGGTCGATCTGCGCCCGCCCGAACGGGCGCTGGAACTGGGCAACGACTTCGGCCTGGTGATCCTGGACCTGCCGGTGGCCCGGCGGACCGCGCTCGGACGGCTGCAGGCCACCAAGGCGAACATGGACGCACTGAAGCGCTCGGCCGAGCCCGTGGCCATGCGAGTGTTGTTCGACATCTTCGGCCGCACGCCCAAGGCGATGCAGGACATCCCGGTGTCGATGCTCGGCGGCAAGGCGAGCGTCGTGATGACCAATGTTGCCGGCGCGCGCCAGACCTTGTACCTCACGGGCGTGCCTATCGAACGCATCATGTTCTGGGTGCCGCATCCGGGGGAGCAACTCGGCCTGGGCATCAGCATCCAGAGCTATCGCGGGCAGGCCACGCTGGCGGTCGTTGCCGACGCCCATCTCGTGCCCGACCCCGAGACCATCACGCGCAGGTTCAACCGCGAGTTCGCGACCCTGCTGTCGGCCAGCCGTCGGGCCGCCGGTGCGGCGCCCCCGGCCGCGCCGCGAGGGCGCTGAGCCACGCCTCGCGGCGGCCACGCAATCTGGACGAACGGCCCCCCTGAAGGCCAAGCGCCATGCAACCCCTGAGCGGCGTCGATGCGGGCTTCCTCGGCCTGGAGACGCCGGACACGCCGATGCACATCGCATCGCTGAGCCTGTTCGACCTGCCCCCCGGCTACCGCGGCGACTTCTACGCCAAGGTCAAGCGGGAGCTCGCCCGGCGCCTGCACCTGGCGCCGGTATTGACGCGCCGGCTCGCGCCGATGCCGCTGCAGATCGCCAACCCGGTGTGGGTGCACGCGGACCAGGTCGACCTGGACCACCACGTACAGCGCGTGGCCTTGCCCACCCCGGGCACGCTGGCGCAGTTCGAGGACTGCGCCGCGCGTCTGCACGGCGAACTGCTCGACCGCGAACGTCCACTGTGGCGACTGCACGTGATCGAAGGCCTCGAGACCGGCCAGGTCGGCTACTACTTCAAGGCCCACCACGCCGCACTCGACGGCCAGGCCGGCGTGCTGCTTGCGCGCACGCTGTTCGACGTCTCCCCCCGGCCGCCGGCGATCCGCCGGCGCAAGACCGCCGAACCCGCCGAACATCCCGGCTGGGTCGAACTCGGCGCGGCCGCGCTGCGCCACGACGCGGGCCAGTACATCAAGCTGGTACGCCACCTGCCCGACGTCGTGCGGACCCTCGCGGCCATGTTCGCGCCCTCGGGCCGGCGCGCCACGCAGGGGCGGCTCGGCCAGAACTTCGCCTTCGGACCGCACACGCCGTTGAACGTGCCGATCACCGGCGAGCGCGGCTTCGCCGGCCTGTCGCTGCCGCTGGAGGCGCTGAAGGCGCTGGCTGCCGCGCACGACGCCAGTCTCAACGACGTCGTGCTGGCCCTGTGCAGCGGCGCGCTGCGGCGCTGGCTGGCGCACCACGGCGGCATCCCGAAGAAGCCGCTGACGGCGGCGATGCCGATCTCGCTGCGCGACGCGGGCAACACCGAGTACACGACGCAGGCGACGATGCCCCTGGTCAACCTGCAGACCGACATCGCCGACCCGATCCGGCGCCTGCGCGCGATCCGCGATGCTGCCGGCGCCGTGAAGGCCATGGTCCGACACGCCAAGGGCGTGGTGCCGATGGACTTCCCGTCGATCGGCGTGCCGTGGCTGCTGCACGGCTTGGCCGAGGCCTACGGGCGCTCGCATGTCGCAGCCGTGATGCCGGCGCTGGCCAACGTCGTGATCTCGAACATTCCCGGTCCGCAGATTCCGCTGTACGTCGCCGGGGCGCGCATGAGCACCTACTGGCCGCTATCGATCGTCGAGCACGGCCTGGGGCTGAACATCACGGTGATGAGCTACGCCGGCGCGATGGGCTTCGGCTTCACGACCGCGCGAGCGGCGGTGCCCGAGCCGCACCAGTTGACGCAGGCGCTCACCGCGGCGTTCGACGAACTCGTGGTCAAGACGGCGAAGGCGGTGGCGGCGTCCTCCCGTGCGCCGCCGGCACGGCGACGCCGAGCGGCCACCCGATGAACATGACGAGGAGACCGGTATGAAGCCTTCGCACGACGACGTGAGCGCCTTCCTGGTCGGCGGGGGGATCGCTTCGCTGGCCGCGGCCGTGTACCTGATTCGCGACGGCCACCTCCCCGGCAGCCGCATCCGCATCTTCGAGGCGGCGACGCTCGGCGGCAGCCTCGACGCCGGTGGCTCGGCGCGCGACGGCTTCTGGATGCCCGGCAGTCGCATGTACGGTCCGGCCTACGTGCTGATGTACGAGCTGCTCGGCCGCATCCCGTCGCTCGACGACCCGGGCAAGTCGGTGACGCAGGACACGCTCGAGTTCTGGGTGCAGGCGCCCTGGAACGACCAGGCGCGGCTGGTCGAGCAGGGCCACGTCGCCGACGCCGAGTCGTTCGGCCTGAGCAACAAGGACCGCCTCGACCTGATCGAGCTGATGCTGCACGGCGAAGCCCTGCTGGGCGCCAAGCGCATCGACGAGTGCTTCGACGGCCACTTCTTCGCCACGAACTTCTGGTTCATGTGGCGCAGCATGTTCGGCTTCGAGACCTGGCACAGCGCGGCCGAGCTGCGGCGCTACCTGCTGCGCTTCCTGCGCCTGTTTCCCGACCTGACGACGCTGAAGATCATCCAGTCGACGCGCTACAACGGCCGCGACTCGATCGTGCGCCCGATCGTGCGCTGGCTCGAGCAGCAGGGTGTGCGGTTCGACATCGGCGTGCAGGTCACCGACCTCGACTTCGGGTCGGTCGAAGGCGGCCGCAAGGCGGTGCGTCGCATTCGGGCGCAGCGCGACGGCGCCGCCGCCGACGTCGACGTGGGGCCGGGCGACTTCGTCATCGTCACGCTCGGCTCGATGACGGCCGACTCGACGCTGGGCTCGATGAGCTCGCCGCCGCCAGCGCCCCGGGCACGCAGCGGCGCCTGGCCCCTGTGGGAGCGGCTCGCCGCCAAGGACCCGGCCTTTGGCCGCCCGTCGGTGTTCTATGGCGACATCGAACGCGCGCAGTGGGTCACGTTCACGGTGACGAACGCCGACGACCGCTTCGTGCGCCGCATGGAGCACTTCAGCGGCAGCCCCGCCGGCCAGGGCGGCCTCGTGACGCTGAAGGATTCGAGCTGGGGCTTGAGCTTCCACCTGTTCCACCCACCGGCGTATGCCGGGCAGCCGGCGGGTACGCATGTCTGGTGGGGCTATGGGCTGTTCGCCGGCCGCGAGGGCGACTTCGTGAAGAAGACGATGCCCGAGTGCACGGGCACCGACATTCTGACCGAGGTGATCTCGCACCTCGGCTGGGGCGACGATCTGCCGGCGCTTCTCGAAGGTGCCAACTGCATCCCCTGCCTGCTGCCGTACGCGACGAGCCAGTTCATGCCACGTGCCCCGGGCGACCGGCCGTCCGTCACCCCGGCGGGGACGACGAACCTCGCCTTCGTCGGCCAGTTCGTCGAGATTCCCGACAACGTCGTCTACACCGTCGAGTATTCGATCCACGGGGCGGCGCTGGCCGTCGCTTCGCTGCTCGGCGACCCGGGACGTGTGCCGGCCGCCTACCAGGGGCTCGAGCACCCGAACGCGCTGATCGCCGCCATCAAGCGCGTCCTGGACTGACCGGGGGCGCGGGCGGGCACGGCGCCGCAGCGATGCGAGCGACCGCCCTTCCGCAGGCGCTCCTGCGGGAGCACGCCATGCGCGCGGTCGTGGCACCGGGAGACCACGAGCACGAAGCGCCAACCGAGATCCAGGCCGAACTGGTGGCACGGGGCCCGATCGGGCAACTCGCGCTGAAGCTGCCGGACGAACTCCAGGCGGTGCCGGTGGTGTCGTACCGTCCAGTCCAGGCATGGGCCAAGCCTGGCGCCCCGGCGCTTACCGTCGAGTTCCAGACTTGGCTGGTCGGCATGTCCGCATGCCGCTCGGGGCGGCGTTCAGATCGCCTGTTGGCAGAGGGTTCCGCTCCCATCTTGTTGACCGCGCGGGACCGCCTCAGCCAAGCGATCCCCCCCTGAGCTTCAGCCCGCAGCGCGCCACCGGTCAGCCTGCCGCCCGCTTTCTGAGGGCACCCAGCGCATCGATGGCCACGCGCACGCGCGCCGGCAGCAGGCGCCCAGACGGGTACACAAGCTGAATCGGCATCACCTCGGGCCGACAACTGGGCAGCAACTCCACCAGCCCGCCACGGGCCAGCTCCTCTTGCACCAGCAGGTCGGGCAACTGGCACAGGCCCAGCCCCATCTTCACCGCGGCCAGCAGGCCTTCGGTCTCGTTGACACGCACCCGGGGCTCGGGCGACAGCTCCACCGCGGTGCCGCGTTGGCGGAACTGCCAGGGCCGGTCGCGCCCGCTGGTGGGCAGGCGGAAGACGATGGCGCTGTGGGCGGCCAGATCCTCGATGCGCCGCGGCGTGCCGTGGGCCAGCAAGTATTCGGGGCTGGCGCACAGCACCAACGCCTGCTGGTCCACGCGCCTTGCCACCAGCGTGGAGTCATCCATGCGGCCGATGCGCACGGCGAGGTCGATGCCGTCGCGCACCAGGTCCACCTTGGTGTCGGTGAGGCGGATGTCCAGCCGCAGCGCCGGGTGGCGGCTCGCCAGTTCGTTCAATATGGGCATCACGAAGCACTTGCCGTAGAACACCGGCAGTTCGATGCGCAGCGTTCCAGCCGGCGCCGCGCGTGTGCCCGAGGCTTCGGCCTGCAGGTCTTCCACTTCGGCCAGCACACGCTGGCAGCGCTGGAACAGGCGTTCGCCATCGGGCGTGAGCGTCACCTGGCGCGTGGTGCGGTGGAACAGCTTCACGCCCAGCGCGGCCTCCAGCCGCGCCACGGCCTTGGCCAGCGTGGACGGCGCAACGCCCTGTTCGCGTGCCGCCGCCGCAAAGCCGCCATGTTTGGCGGTCTCGGCGAAGGCGATGAACTGCTGCAGACCTTGCATGGCGATCCCTGGTCTTGAATGACGACGAAATGTCGGCAATGTTACGGCGATACGCGCACTTCCAGAATCAATGAAGGTCTTCCAAACTGCTGCCCACGTTGCGGCCACGGGGCCGCCGTCCACCAGGAAGACCAGCATGAACATCATCGATCAACAATCGCCCGAACCCACCGGCTTGCCGGGCATCGAGCACATCACCTGGGCCGGCGAGGCCGACGGGCTGGCACAGCTGTCGGTGTGGCGCCAGACCATGGCGCCGGGCGCAGCCACGCCGCCGCACAGCCACGACTGCGACGAGGTCGTGCTGTGCCTGGCAGGCTGGGGCGAGGTGCACAGCGAAGGCCGCGTGCAGCGCTTCGGCGCCGACACCACGCTGGTGTTGCCGCGCGGCTGCGTGCACCAGCTGTTCAACGTCGGCCCCATGGCGCTGGAGACCATCGGCATTCTTGCCGCCACGCCCGTGGTCACGCGCCTGCCCGACGGCAAGGCGCTGGAACTGCCCTGGCGCAGTTGAGCACGACCCTCCCTTCCCGAACGCTGAAGCAAGGAGCACGCGATGAAGATCCATCACTTGTGCCTGCTGGTCCTGGCCATCGCACAGCCGGTGGCGCAGGCCAGTTCCGAACGCCCGCGCGACGCCGTCGCCCTGGGCCGCTACCTGGTCCAGACAGCCGGCTGCAACGATTGCCACTCGCCCGGCTACAGCCAGCAGGCCGGCAAGACCCCGGAAGCCACCTGGCTCACGGGTGACGCGCTGGGCTGGCGCGGCCCCTGGGGCACCACCTACCCGACCAACCTGCGCCTGTTCATGGCGTCGATGAGCGAATCACAGTGGCTGCACCATGCCCGCACCATGCAGCCGCGGCCGCCGATGCCCTGGTTCAACCTGCGCGACATGTCCGACACCGACCTGCGCGCCATCTACCGCTACGTGAGGGCCGTCGGGCCCGCTGGCAAGCCTGCGCCGGCCTACTTGCCGCCTGGGCAGCCGGTCAGCGCGCCCGTGGTGCAGTTTCCGTGAGGAACGGCGGGCCGAGATGGTCCGCTGCCGCGATCGGCGGCACCCGATGCCTGCGTCGGAGAGAGCTTGACCTGAGCCCGCGCCCCACCGTCCATTCGCGCCCCTCCCGCGCGCCGGCAGCGGTGTGCGTGAAAGGTGAGCCGCGTCAGGTGCAGCGCGGCCTCTTTGTCGAGACCAAGGAACGGTCCGCCGACGCCGGCTTGCGCCGTCACCGGTCTGCGCCTGTTGCCGGCGACGACCCAGCGTCTCTTTGAATTCCTACGCGAGCGGCTGGGTCAGACGTGATCGCAATCGATCGACGTCAAGTGCTGGTCCTCGCGATGGATTTGAGCGACTGCAACGGGTCGAGGTTGTGTGAAAACTCGGTCGACGCGAAATTTCCGGGGTCATCGAACCCCTCCCGCGATGCCGATCGTCGATCCTGGGCCGATCTGAAAGGTCGACTCTGCGCGCGACATCGCGAAGCCCGAGTTTTCACACAACCTCGGTCGAAACCCGGCCCCTCAACGCCCCGCCCTCTTCGCCCTGCCCTTCCCACCGGCGCCCTCACCCCGGGCCAGCAGCGCATCGAGGTTCTTCGTGATCTCGGCCTCGATCGTCCTGCTGAACGCGCCGAGCAGGAAGCCGAGTCGGGCCTCGAGGTCGAAGTGATCGGCGGCCACGATCAGGCGGCCGCCGACCCCGGTGCGCGTGAACCCCACCTTGTCGCTGGTCTCGCCCTGGCGCTGTGCGCACGGTTGCGCCAGTCTTGGCAGCCGCTGGCGGACACCTGCGGCACACGGCACAGGGTGCGCACGAGGAAGTCGGCCTGGATCGCCTTCACGCGTTCGAAGGCGTCGTGGACGTTCGCTCGTTCGCGCTGACGAAACAGGACGTGGCCCTTGCCAGGATGTCGCGCTCCAGCTGGATTTGCTTCAGGCGCCGGCGCAGCTCGACGAGCTCCTGCCGCTCGGCGGCTGACAGCGGTGCCAATTCGCCGCCCCACGGCACCACACGCTCCGCCTCCCCGGCGAACTCCTGCCTGCGCGTCATCTTCGGCGACAGGTTCAGGTCAAGTCCGCGCGTCTTCATGGCCACAATCGTCACCGCCGCACCAACTTCGGACAAGCCCAGTCATCGCGAGGTCTTCCAGGCCTTCCCTGGAGACGCTTAGCGGCATCCTGTGCTTCCGCGCGCCGCCAGCTTCCAGGGCAGAGCCGCAGATGCTGCAGGCCGGCCCAGACGCAAGGCGTCAAGCAGCGAGGCTGCTGCGGCGGCGCCAATGGCATGGCGCGGCAGCTGCACGCTGGACAGCGCCGGACTGAGCTGGCGCGCGAGCGCGAAGTCGCCGAAGCCCAGCAGCGCCAGCCGACCGGGCACGGCCACCCCGCGGCGCACGGCCTCGAGCAAGGCGCCGCTGGCGATGTGGTCGTTGGCGAAGGCGGCTGCGGTGATCGCCGGGGGGCGCGCGCCCAACAGTTCGCCCAGGATCTGGCGGCCGGCATCGAAGGCATCGCCAGCAGGCGCCGACAGCTCGACCGCCAGCGCTCCCGCGGCGCGCACGGCGGCGGCGAAAGCCATGCCGCGCTCGTGCGCGCGATAGTCCTGAGCCACTCCGCTGTCGACGTAGGCCAGTCGCCGGTGGCCGGCGCGCAGCAGGTGCTCGGCCATCGCGGCGCCGACCTCATCATGGTTGAAGCCGATCTGGGTGAAAGTCGTCTGGCGCGTCCCGCGAGCCGGTGGATGGTGGTCCCAGATCTCGATCACCGGCGTGCCTGCCGCCTTGGCGTCGGCGAGCAGCTTCAGCGCCCCTGGCGCGTGGTGCCGACCCGTCACCACCAGCGCCGCCGGGTGCCAGCCGAGGAGGGCGCGCAACTGTTGCTCCTCGCGCTCGAGCGAATAGCCGGTGGAGGCGATGAGCAACTCGAAGCCGGCCGCTTGCAGTCCGTCGCTGAGACCTTGCGCGGTCTCGGCAAAGATCGAATTGGCGAGGTTGGGCAGCAGGACGGCGACTATGTTCGAGCGGCCGCTGGCGAGCAGGCCCGCCTGCTTGTTCGGCACATAGCCGGTCTTGGCCAGCGCGATGCGGATGCGCTCGGCGGTGTCTGCCGCCACCCGGGACGGCTCGCGCAGGAAGCGCGAGACAGTGATCGATGTCACGCCGGCCGCCAACGCCACTGTCTCAAGCGTGACGCGGCCGTGGCCGCGCCGCGCCTGGCGAGAGGCCGGCAGGGCCGCAGGAAGCCGGTGATCGGAGGGGGGTGACGCAGGCACCGGGTTAGTCAGAATGGACGCTCCGGTAACGATACCCTATGTTAGCGGTAACACTCCGAGCCATCAACCGGCGATGCACTCGCCACGATCTACGAGTCCGACCGTCCGACATGCCCCGCCCATCGACCGACCTCCGCAGCAGCCGCTGGTTCGCGGCCCATGACATGCGCGGTTTCGCGCACCGCCAGCGCATGCAGCAGATGGGGCTGCGCCGACAGGACGTGCTCGGTCGGCCGATCGTGGCCATCGTCAACACCTGGAGCGAGCTCTCGCCCTGCCACGCCCACCTGCGCGAACGCGCCGTGGCGGTCAAGCGCGGCGTGCTGATGGCCGGCGGCATGCCTTTCGAATTGCCGGCACTCAGCCTGGGCGAGGTGATGGTCAAGCCCACGACCATGCTCTACCGCAACTTCCTCGCGATGGAAGTCGAGGAACTGCTGCGCTCGCTGCCGGTGGATGGCGCGGTGCTGCTCGGCGGCTGCGACAAGACCACGCCGGGCCTGCTGATGGGCGCGATCAGCATGGGGCTGCCGGCGCTGTTCTGCCCTGCCGGGCCGATGCTCAACGACCGCGACCGCGGCAAGACCGTCGGCGCCGGCACCCACACGCGGATGTTCTGGGACGAGTACCAGGCCGGGCACATCAGCGAGGACGAATGGGTGCGGCTCGAGTCGCGCATGACGCGCAGCCCGGGCACCTGCAACACGATGGGCACCGCGAGCACGATGACCTCGATCGCCGAAGCCCTGGGGCTGGCCCTGCCGGGCAGCACCAGCATCCCGGCGATGGACGCCGCGCATCCGCGCATGGCGGCCGACTGTGGCGAGCGCATCGTGTCCATGATCGCCGAAGACCTCACGCCGCAGCGCATCCTCACGCGCGGCGCCTTCCTCAACGCCGCCGCGGTGCAGATGGCGCTCGGCGGATCGACCAACGCCGCGGTGCACATCATCGCGCTGGCGGGCCGCGCCGGCGTACCGCTGTCCCTGGCCGACCTCGATGCCGCCGGCCGCCAGGTGCACGTGCTCGCGAACATCTTCCCCAGCGGCGACCGGCTGATGGAGGACTTCTACTATGCCGGCGGCCTGCCGGCGCTGATGAACCGGTTGCGTGAACACTTGTCGCTCGGCGAGATGACGGTCAGCGGCAGGACGCTGGGCGAAGAGCTCCAGGGCCGCGAGGCCAGCGACGACGAGGTGATCCGCCCGCTCGCCCGCCCGGTCAGCCCATACGGCGCTCTGGCGGTGCTCGGCGGCAATCTCGCGCCGCATGGCGCGGTCATCAAGCCGAGCGCGGCCAGCCCCAACTTCTTCAGGCATCGCGGCCCGGCACTGGTCTTCGACGGCCAACCCCAGATGCTCGCCGCGATGGCCGACCCGGCGCTCGAGGTCGCCGAGGACACGGTGCTCGTGCTGCGCAACGCCGGCCCGGTGGGTGCGCCCGGAATGCCCGAATGGGGCGGGTTGCCGATCCCGAAGAAGCTGCTGCAGCGAGGTGTGCGGGACATGGTCCGCATCTCCGATGCGCGCATGAGCGGGACCCACTACGGTACCTGCATCCTGCACGTCAGCCCGGAGGCCGCGGTGGGTGGCCCGCTGGCGCTGGTACGCAACGGCGACATCATCGAGATCGATGTCGAGGCGCGTCGCCTGCACCTGGCCGTCGATGATGCAGAACTTGCGCGCCGCCGCGCCGCCTGGTCACCGCCAGCCACGCCCTATGCGCGCGGCTTCGTGCGCCTGCACCAGCAGCACGTGACGCAGGCGCACGAAGGCTGCGACCTCGACTTCCTGCAGGGCACCGCACCGACGCCCGAGCCGGCCATCTACTGACTCAACGGCAAGGAGCCGCGCGATGAATCCGTTTGCCCAACTCCTGCGCGGCCGTGCCGAGCGCACGCCGGTCGGCACCTGGGTCATGTCGGCCAGCCCGATCGTCGCCGAGGCGGTCGGCATGGCGGGCTTCGACTGGGCCGTGCTCGACATGGAGCACACGCCGCTGGACCTGATGACCCTCGTGCACCTGCTGCAGGCGGTCGGCAACACGCCGATGGTGCCGGTGGTCCGCGTGCCCTGGAACGACACCGTGGTCGTCAAGCGCGTGCTCGATGCCGGCGCGCGCACGCTGCTGTTCCCGTTCATCCAGAACGCCGAAGAGGCGCGACGCGCCGTGGCCGCCACGCGCTACCCGCCCGAGGGCGTGCGCGGCATGGCCGGCATGAGCCGCGGCTCGCGCTTCGGCACCACGCCCGACTACCTGCGCACGGCCAATGCCGGCATGTGCTGCGTGCTGCAGCTGGAGACGCCGGCCGCGGTGGCGCAGCTCGAGGCGATCGCCGCGGTGCCGGGCGTCGACGCGCTGTTCGTCGGCCCGGCCGACCTGTCGGCGGCGATGGGGCATGTCGGCGACCTGACGCATCCCGAGGTGCTCGCCGCGATGGCCGACGCCGCGCGGCGCGCCAACGCGCTGGGCATGCCGATCGGCAGCGTGGGCGGCACCCCCGAGACGGTCGCCCGCTACCGCGAGGTCGGCTACGACTACGTGGCCGTGGCCTCCGACCTCGGCCTGCTGATGCGCGCCTGCCAGGGTGCCGCGCGGGCCCTGCGGGTCCAGGGCGATGCGGCCGCGCCGCGGCCGGAGAGCGGCTACTGATGGCGCAGGTCGAGCTGCGTGGGGTCGGCAAGACCTACGACGGCAAGGTCACGATCGTCCACGCGATCGACCTCGAGATCCGCCACGGCGAGTTCGTCGTCTTCGTCGGCCCTTCGGGCTGCGGCAAGAGCACGCTGCTGCGCATGGTCGCGGGGCTGGAGACGATCAGCGCCGGCGAGCTGCGCATCGCCGGGCGGCGCGTCAACGAACTGCCGCCGCGCCAGCGCGACGTCGCGATGGTGTTCCAGGACTACGCGCTGTACCCGCACAAGACGCTGTACGAGAACATGGCCTTCGGCCTGCGCCTGCGCAACACGCCCGAGGCCGAGATCGAGCGCCGCGTGATGGACGCCGCGCGGCTGCTGCGCATCGAGCCGATGCTGCAGCGGCGGCCCGCGGCGCTGTCGGGCGGGCAGCGCCAGCGGGTGGCGATCGGGCGCGCCATCGTGCGCGAGCCCGCGGTGTTCCTGTTCGACGAGCCGCTGTCGAACCTCGACGCGCAGCTGCGCAACGAGATGCGCAGCGAGATCAAGCGCCTGCACCAGCGGCTGGGCGCGACCATCATCTACGTGACCCACGACCAGGTCGAGGCGATGACGCTGGCCGACCGCATCGCGGTGCTCAGTGCCGGCCGCCTGATGCAGTACGACACGCCCGACGCGATCTACAACCGGCCGGCCGCGGTGTTCGTCGCCGGCTTCACCGGCGCACCGCCGATGAACCTGGCCGACTGCACGCTGGCCGGCACGTGCGCCGACCTGGGCGCGCTGGAGGTCGAGCTGCCGCCGGCGCTGGCGGCCGGCGCGCGCGGCATCGGCCCGCTCAAGTTCGGCGTGCGGCCCGAGAACATCCTGCTCGCGTCCCCCGGGCCCGCTGCGCTGTGCCTGCCGGCGCAGGTCTCGCTGCTCGAGCCGCTGGGCGCCGAGACGCTGGTCACGCTGCGCCTGGGCCGCGCCGAGATGGTGGCGCGCTGCCCGGCGTCGTTCCGCGAACCGCCGGGTACCGCGCTCGACGTGTTCGTCGATCCGCAGCACCTGCACCTGTTCGACGCCGCCAGCGGCGCGGCGGTCCGGCCGGGGCGCCCGTGATCCGCCGTCGATCCGCTGCCGCGCTGGCGGGTCTGCTCGTCGGGGCCGCGCTGGCGCTGGTGCTCGCCGCGGCGCCGCGGTCGGCCGCGGCGCAGACCGTGCTGCGCGTCTTCGTCGGCGGCCAGAACCAGCGGCCCGACCTGATGAAGGTCCTGTTCGCCGATTACACGCGCAGCCACCCGGGCCTGCGCATCGAGAGCGAATCCGGCGGCTCGACCAGCGACCTGCAGCGGCAGTACCTGAGCACCGTGCTCAGCGCCAAGGACCCGACGATCGACGTCTACCTGATCGACATCGTCAACCCGGCGCAGTACGAGGGCGCCGGCTGGCTCGAACCGCTCAACGCCTACCTCGGCGACCCGGCCACCGTGATGAAGCCCTACCTCGCGGCCTATGGCGAGGCCGACGTGGTGCAGGGCCGGATCGCGGCGATGCCGGCGTTCGCGGATGCGATGTTCATGTACTACCGGCGCGACCTGCTGGCCAAGTACCGCCTGCCGCTGCCGCGCACCTGGGCCGAGCTCGGCGCCACGGCGAAGACGATCCAGGCCGGCGAGGGCGACCCGCGGCTGCAGGGCCTGTCGATCCAGGGCGCGCCGATCGAGGGCACGGTGTGCACCTTCCTGCTGCCCTACTGGAGCCAGGGAAAGGCGCTGGAGGACGCAGCCGGCCGGCTCACGCTCGACCGTGACGCCGCAGCGCGCGGGCTGCAGCAATGGCTGGACCTGATGGCCACCGGCGTCATCAAGCGCAACGTGGCCGAGGTCAAGACGCCCGACACGGTCAACGAGTTCAAGGCCGGGCAGGTGATCTTCGGCATCGGCTGGAGCTTTGCCTGGGATCAGCTCAACACCGACGCCGACTCGCAGGTGCGCGGCCGTGTCGGCGTGATGCCGCTGCCGGCGATGACCGGCGGCCAGCGCGTGACCTGCCTGGGCGGCTGGCAATGGGCGGTCAGCGCGTTCAGCCGCCACAAGGCCGCGGCCGCGGCGCTGGTGCGGTTCCTGTCCGGCCCGGCGGCGAGCAAGCTGCTGGCGATCCGCGGGGCGTTGCTGCCGACCTACCCCGAGGTCTACGCCGATCCCGACGTGCTGCGCGCGGTGCCCTGGTTCAAGGACGCGGCCGAGATCGTCGTCGGCGGCAAGAGCCGCCCGACCTCACCCGACTACGCGCAGGTCAGCGACGCGATCCGGACGACCACCAGCGCCGTGCTCGCGGGCGTCAAGACGCCGGCCCAGGGCGTGCGCCAGATCGGCTCGCGGCTGGCGCGGGTGTTGAGGTAGCGCGGTGGACGGGCTCGGGCGCCCCGGCTGGCTGGATCGCCTGCGCGACCCCGACGAGAAGACGCTCGGCGCGCTGCTGCTCGCGCCGGCCTTCGCGCTGCTGGCGCTGATCGTCGTCTATCCGATCGCCCGCCTGTTCATCAACAGCTTCTTCGACCTGCGGCTGTCGGGCGGCCATCGCGTCCACTTCGTCGGCCTGGAGAACTACGCGCTGGTGCTGGCCGATGTCGACTTCTGGAACGCGACCTGGAACACCGTGCTCATCACGCTGATCACGGTGCCCGGCGCGCTCGTCGTCGGACTGGCGCTGGCGATGCTCGCCAACCTGCCGTTCAGGCGCCGCTGGCCGGTGCGGCTGGCGCTGCTGCTGCCCTGGGCCTTGCCGCTGTCGTTCTGCGGCCTGATCTTCGCGTGGTTCTTCCACACCGACTACGGCGTCGCCAACGACCTGCTGCGCCGCCTCGGCGCGGCCCAGCCGACGATGTGGCTGCTGCGCCCGAACTGGGCCCTGGCGGCGATCTGCGGGACCATCGTCTGGAAGACCAGCTCGTTCATGGCGCTGATCCTGCTGGCCGGGCTGCAGATGATCCCGCGCACGCTGTACGAGGCGGCCGAGGTCGACGGCGCGAGCCGCTGGCAGCAGTTCTGGCAGATCACGATCCCGATGCTGATGCCGTCGATCACGGTGGCGCTGATCTTCCGCACGATCACCGCGCTGCAGACCTTCGACATCCCGTACACGATGACCCGCGGCGGCCCCGGCGACAGCACCGAGACGCTGGCGATGCTGATCCACAAGACGACCATCGACTACCTCGACGTCGGCTACGGCTCGACGCTGGCGGTGTGCATGTTCGTGCTGTCGATGGCGGTCAGCGCGGTCTACCTGCGGCGCGTCGGGAGGACGGCTTGAAGCCGCCGGCGGCCAGTCCGCTGCGCCTGCTGGCGGCGGCCATCGTCGTGCTCAACGGCTTCTTCCCGGCGCTGTGGATCCTGCTCACCTCTCTCAAGAGCCAGGCCGAGCTGGTGCGCCAGCCCATCACCTACCTGCCCCAGGCGCCGACGCTGGGCAACTACCTGCGCGCCTTCACCGACCAGCCGCTGCTGCGCTACCTGGGCAACAGCCTGGTCGTGGCGCTGGGCTCGACCGTCGTCTCGCTGCTCGTCTCGGCGCTGGCGGCGTACGCGATCGCGCGGCTGAACCTGAGACGCCGCCAGTTGATCCTGACCTGCATCGTCGCGTCGAGCATGTTCCCGCTGGTGACGCTGCTGGTGCCGATCTTCGAGACCATGCGGGCGCTGGGCCTGCTCAACACCTACACCGCGCTGATCCTGCCCTATACCGTGCTCAACCTGCCGGTGTGCACGCTGGTGCTGGTGAGCTTCTTCCAGAGCATCCCGAAGGACCTCGAGAACGCGGCGATGATCGACGGCTGCACCCGGATGGGCGCGTTGTGGCGCGTGGTCGTGCCGCTGGCCGCGCCCGGGGTGTTCACGGCCGGGATCCTGGCCTTCGTCAATGCCTGGGACGAGTTCCTGCTCGCGCTGTCGCTCAACGCGAGCGCCTCGATGCGCACGCTGCCGGTGGGCATCACGCTGTACCAGGGCGAATTCACCTTCCCGTGGCCGACGATCTCGGCCGCGCTCATCGTCGCCATCGTTCCGGTGGCCGTGCTCATCGCGCTGTTCCAGGAGCGCGTCGTGGGCGGGCTGACCCAGGGTGGCCTGAAAGGCTGATCGAAATGAACCCGACGAACCAGACCCTGCGCTACGGCATCATCGGCTGCGGCAGCATGGGCCGCGAGCACATCGAGAACCTGTGGGCGATGGGCCCCGAGCAGGGCGGTGCGGTGGTCACCGCGATCGCCGACCCGCACGGCGCGAGCCGCGACGCGACGCTGGCGATCTGCCGCGACAAGCCGCAGGTATTCGAGGACCACCGCGAGCTGCTCGCGAGCGGTCTGTGCGACGCGGTCGTCATCGCCACGCCCAATTTCACCCACGCCGCGATGCTGCGCGACGCGCTGGCCACCGACCTGCACATCCTGGTCGAGAAGCCGCTGGTCACGCGCATCGACGACGGGCTGGAGATGGTGGCGCGCGCCGCCGGCCGGCGCGGCATCGTCTGGGTGGCGCAGGAGTACCGCTACATGCCGCCGGTGGCCGAGATGATCCGCATGGCGCACGCCGGCTCGGTCGGCCGCATCCAGCAGGTGGCGATCCGCGAGCACCGCGAGCCCTTCTATCCCAAGGTCGACGACTGGAACCGCTTCAGCGAGAACACCGGCGGCACCCTGGTCGAGAAGTGCTGCCACTACTTCAACCTGATGGACCTGGTGCTGCGCGAGAGGCCGGTCCGCGTGTTCGCCTCGGGCGGGCAGCGCGTCAACCACCTCGACGAGCGCTACGGCGGCCGGCGGCCCGACATCCTCGACAGCGCCTACGCGATCGTCGAATACGGCAGCGGCGCGCGCGCGATGCTCGACCTGTGCATGTTTGCCGAGAACTCGATCGACAACGAGCACATCACGGTCGTCGGCGACGAAGGCAAGCTCGAATCGTTGCTGCCCTCGCTGACCCTGCGCCACAGCCGGCGCGAGGACTGGGGCCGGCGACAGGCCTGGGGCCAGCCTTCGGGCACCGCCAAGGGCGTGTCGGTGCGCAGAGTCTGGGACACCGGCATCAAGTACGCGGGTCATCATTTCGGCGCTTCGTACATCGAGCACCAGCGCTTCGCGGCTGCGATCCGTGCCGGCCTGCCAGCCGAGATCGGGCTCGAGGAGGGGCTGCGTGCGGTGGCCACCGGACTGGCTGCGCACAAGAGCATCGACGAAGGGCGCGTCGTCGCGCTGAGCGAAGTCCTGCCGGCGGGCTGGTGAGCAAGACCATGAGCGGCCCGCAATACGCCACCTATCCATCGCTGCGCGATCGCGTGGTGTTCATCTCCGGCGGCAGTTCGGGCATCGGGGCCGAACTCGTGCGCGCCTTCGCCGGCGCAGGGTGCGCGCGTCGCCTTCTGCGGCACCCGGCCCGACGGCGGCCAGGCGCTGATCGACGAGCTCATGGTCGGCGGCGCGCCGGCGCCCTGGTACGCGCCCTGCGACGTGCGCGACACGGCGGCGTACCAGGCGCTGCTGGCGCGCGTGATCGCCGAGCTCGGCCCGGTGCGCGTGCTCGTCAACAACGCCGGCCGCGACGACCGTCATGCGATGGAAGACGTCACGTCCGAGTTCTGGGACGAGCGCACTCGCGCTCAACCTCAAGCACTACTTCTTCGCCATCCAGGCCGTGGCGCCGGCCATGGCGGCAGCCGGCGGCGGATCGGTGCTGAACATGGGCTCGGTGAGCTGGATGCGCGGCCGGCCGAACCTGGTCGGCTACACCACCGCCAAGGCCGGCATCCTGGGCCTGACGCGCACGCTGGCGCGCGAACTGGGCGGCCGCAACATCCGCGTCAATGCCCTGGTGCCCGGCGCCATCGTGACCGACCGCCAGACCGCGCTGCACCGCGACCCGGCCGCCGATCAGGCCTTCCTCGACGCTCAGTGCCTGAAGGTGCGACTCGACGCCGGCCACGTGGCACGCACTGCGCTGTTCCTGGCCGCCGACGATTCCGACGGCATGACCGGCCAACATGTGCTGGTCGACGCCGGCATCGCGCAGCAGTCGGTCATCACCTGAGGCCGCGGCAGCCCAGGCCGTGGGGGCCCGGGCGGCGCTTCAGAAGTCGTAGCGCGCGTCGATGCCGAAGTAGCGCTGGTCGTCGCGCGGCACGTAGCGGTTGATGTTGCTGCCCGAACTCTGGATGAAGGTGCCGTAGCTCTTGTTGCCCAGGTTCTTGCCCGACAACGTCAGGCGCCAGCCCGCGACGCTTTCCAGCGCCACCGAGGCGTTGAAGATCGTGTACGCCGGCTGCACCGAATCGGGCTGCTGCGTCAGGTCGAAATTCGTCTTGCTGGTGTAGGTCGCGTCGGCACCCCATTCCAGCGTGTACGCATCGGACAGGGACTGCACGTAGTTGGCGCGCAGCGAGAACTTCAGGTCGGGGGCGAAGGGCAGCGGCTTGCCGTCGATGTTGCAGCTGGCCGCTGCGTTCGGCGGGCAGTTGAAGTGCTTGACGCGGGCGCGCGTACTGGCCGCGCTGGCGTTGATCGTCAGCCGCTGGGTCGGGCGTGCGGTCAGGTCGGCCTCCAGGCCCTGCGTGCTGACGTCGCCGGCGTTGATGAGCCGGGTCACGATCACGCCGCCCACCAGGTCGGGCACGTTCGCCTGGTAGCCGCTGTAGGTGGCGTCGAAGGCGGCCACGTTCAGGCGCACCGCACCGTCGGCCAGCGTGGTCTTCAGGCCGACCTCGTACGAATTCGACTTCTCGGGCGCCAGCACGTTGTCCTGCGTCGGCGTCATGTTGTAGAAGACGTTGTAGGCCGGGCCCTTGTAGCCGCGCGAGTAGGTCGCGTAGCCCATCACGTCCTTCGTGAAGTTGAACTGCGGCCCGATGCGGCCCGAGACGCCGTCCTGCGTCGTCGAGCCCGTGACTTCGGCGCGCGCGGGTGAAGTGCCGGCGGCCGAGGTGGCGGTGGGGTTCGTCGGATCGGGCGTGAAGCTGCGGCTGTGATAGTACGAAAGCTGGTCATGCGTCCAGCGCAGCCCGAGGATGCCGTGCGCCTGACTGCTGAAGTTGATGGTGCTCTCGCCGAACAGCGAGCTGCTCTTGTTGTGCGTGCCGTAGGGGGCGACGCCGGTGTAGTTCTGCACCGACCCGTCGGAGCAGGGCACGAGGCCGTTGGGCAGGGCGGCGGCCGTCGTGTTCGGGCAGTTCGAGGTCGTGCGCGCGTAGACCTCGTCGTCCTTGCCGTCGAGGTAGAAGAGGCCGGCGACGTACTCGATGAGGCCCGGCCGCGTCGACGCGATGCGAAGCTCCTGCGAGAACTGGGTGAAGTTCAGCGTGCCGTGGTCGGCCAGTCGGTTGAAGGTCTTGTACAGCGTGCCCAGCCGGTCCTGGTCCTGGTCCTGCTCGTTGGTCCACTTGCGCGAAGCGGTGATCGAGGTGAGCTGCGCGCTGCCCAGGTCCCAGTCGATCTGGGCCGACAGGCCCTCGTTGACGTCGTGCACGCGTGTCAGCATCTCGCTGTTGATCTGGCGGTTGCCCGGCGAGGCGATCACGGGTGCCACGGCCGCCGCGTAGGTCGGGTTCGCGGTGACCACCCCAGTCGGGTAGGTCGTCACGTTGGTGCTGTAGGGCACGCCAGTGGGCGGGGTGTCGTCGGCCTGCACGTGATCGGCGATGAGCACGATCTTGAGGTCCTTGCTCGGCGTGATGTCGACCCGCCCGCGCACGCCCTTGTGGTCGTAGCCGTTGACCTTGCTGGCGTCGTAGACGTTGGTCACGTTGCCGTCGTACTTGCCATCCATGACCGAGACCAGCCCGCGCACCAGCCCGGGCACCATCTCGCCCGAGATGCCCGCACGCAGGCGCCGTTCGTTGCCCTGGAAGTACGACAGGTCACCGTAGCCGCTGAGGGCCTTGGTGGGCGCGCGGGTGACGATGTTGATCACGCCGGCCGACGCGTTCTTGCCGAACAGCGTGCCCTGCGGACCGCGCAGGATCTCGATGCGCTCGATCTCGAGCAGGTCGAGCGTGGCCTGGCCGGGGCGCGAGGTGACGACGCCGTCGAGCACCGTCGAGACGTCGGGCTCGACGCCCGGCGAGGTGCTGATCGTGCCCAGACCGCGGATGAACAGGGCCGAGTCCTTGTTCGACGCGTTGGTGCGGAAGTTGACGGTCGGCACCGCCGAGGCGATCGAGCCCAGGTTGTTCAGGTTGGCCTTCTCGAGCTGCTCGCCGCCAAGCACCGAGACCGCAATCGGCGTGGCCTGCAGCGGCTGCAGCCGCTTGGTGGCCGAGATCACGACCTCCTGGACCTTGCCGTCGTCGGCGCTCGAAGCCGCCGCAGCGGGCGGCGCGGCCTGCTGGGCCAGCGCGGGCAGGGCGGCGAGCAGGGCGGCGGCCAGCGGCAGCCGGTCGAACACGAGGCGGTGCGCGAGGCGGGCGCGACGGGCGAGCAGGGTTGGGCGGTGCATGACGTCTCCAGGTTCTTTGCGGGCCGTCGATCGCGGTCCGTTGGGGTTCGCGGGAAGTGTTAGCGCTAACAGAATCGCCGGCGAACATTAGCACTGCGCTCGCGCCGAGCGAACTGCGGCAAACCCGAGGTGTGCCGCGCCCACGTGGATGCGGGCTTGGGGTCGGTTGGCCGCGCCGTTCAGGCCGTCAGCGGCAGGCCGGGGCGCGGTGCCTGCCGGCGCGGCGCGGGGCCGGTGGACTCGCGCATCACCAGTTCCACCTCGACTTCAACGGCCCGCGGGATCGATTGCGGTCTGCGGCGTGGCATTGAAGCCAATCGGGGTGTCGAGCGAGATGTAGCGAGCCAGCCGCGTGTTCTCGACATCGCTGCACTCCGAGTGCCTGCGAACGCTGCATTGCTGACGCCCGGAAGGGCCACCGGGAAGGTCCGCCGTGGGTCGAAACCCGACCCCTCAACGTCCCGCCTTCCTTGCCCTGCCCTTCCCACCGGCGCCCTCACCCCGGGCCAGCAGCGCATCGAGATTCTTCGTGATCTCGGCCTCGATCGTCCTGCTGAACGCGCCGAGCAGGAAGCCGAGCCGGGCCTCGAGGTCGAAGTGATCGGCGGCCACGATCAGGCGGCCGCTGACCCCCGTGCGCGTGAACTCCACCGTGTCGCTGGTCTCGCCCTGGAGCACGCTGCAGGCCATGCCGAAATCGCGCTCGACCTGCTCGGCCCAGGCCCGGGCGATCTTGCGCGCCTTGGCCAGGCCGAGATGGTGCTCGCGATGGATCTGGATGTCTGCCATGCTGTCGATCCTCCTCAGGGTGGCGCCGTGAGTTTGGCGCGGCGCTCGGCCTTGGGCAAGGCGGCCAGGCCCTGCACCGTGGCGTAGAAGCGCTTGAAGTCGCCGCCGCTGCGTTCGAACAGGCGCTCGAAATCGGGCACCAGCTCGTTGTACGCCGCGAGCACGCCCAGGCTCGCGTTGTTGGCGTGCTCGAACCAGGCGTCGTAGCCGGCCCAGCCGCGCCAGCGCGTGGCCTTGAGGGTGGCATATTCGGCGCGCATCTGCGCCAGCAACGCGGCCTTGCGTTCGCGCTTGGCGGCATCGCTCAGATCGCTCGCATAGAGCGCGCTCCAGCTCGGCGCGAAAGCGCCAGGTGAGATCGTGGAAGTCCTGCCGCCGCTGCCGCTCGGCCTGGTCGGCGGCGCGGACCTCGGCCGTGGCATTGCGCGCCAGCCAGCGGCTGGCCGCCGATGCGCGCCACCGCCACCGCGAACGACTCGTTGAAGGTGGTGTCGTCGGCCGCGTAGGCGACCTGGTGCGCGAGTTCGTGGAAGATCAGCCGCGCCAGGTCGCCTTCGGGCCACCTGATGAAGGTGTTCAGCAGCGGGTCGCCGCCCAGCCAGTTGCTCCATCCCAGGGTCGAGTAGGCAGGCACGCCGTAGACATCGACCTCCCAGCCCTCGGCTCGCAGCCGGGCCGCGAGCGCATCCGCACCTTGGCGGTCGAAGTAGCCGCGATAGCCGACGCAGCCCATGACCGGAAAGCACCAGGTCTTCAGCGTCAGCGACAGCGCCGGTGCGGCGACGACGTTCCAGACCGCGGCATTGCGGTGGAGGTCGGCATAGCGGCGATAGCTGTCGTTGTCGGGCAACCGCAGTTCGGTGACCGCGAAATCGCGCATGCGCTGGCTGAGCTGCAGCCGTTCGCGCAGAGGCACCGGCGTGGCCGGGTCGGCGATCACGGTGCGGACGGCGTGCGCGCTTTCGATCAGCGCCAGGTGGCCATTGGCCGCCTGCGCGTAGTAGCCCAGGGTGCTGCAGCCGCTGGTCAGGCACAGGGCGCCCGCGGCCAGCAGCAAGGTGCCGACGAGCCCGCCGGCCGCGGCCATCAGCCAGCCCCGCGCGCGCATCGGCGACGCCCGGCAGAGCTCACCGGCGCCGGCTTCCAGCGATGGCCATCGCGTCCCACCGGCTCAGGCGGCCTGCACCTGCACCAGGCAGTCGTAGAACGTCGGCGCGCGGCCGATGTCGGTCAAGCGCTGGTGGGTGAGCTCGTTGACGTTGGTGCCGGCCAGCCCGAACTTGCGCCACCAGACGCCCAGGCCGTTGACGACGCCGGGCCGCGCGCGTTCGCTGACCACCGCCTTGCAGCGGTATTCGCCGCGGTCGTTGAAGACGCGCACGACATCGCCGCTGTGGATGCCGCGCGGGGCCGCGTCCTGGGCGTGGATCTCGAGCAGCGGTTCGCGTTCGACCGCGCGCAGGCTGGCGACATTGACGAACGTCGAGTTGAGGAAGTTGCGCGCCGGCGGCGAGATCATCGCCAGCGGGTAGCGTGCGGCCAGCTCGGGCGCCGACTGCACGCTTTCGTAGTTGGGCAGATGGTCGGGCAGGCCCAGCCCCGGCGCATCGGCCATCGCCTTGCCGCCGGCGGTCGGGAAGCCGCCTTCGGCAAACGGCGCATCGGGGATCGCGAGCTTGGCCCAGCCCTGCGCCTGCAGCGCGGAAGGACTCACGCGTTCGGCGACGAAGGCACCGCGCGCCATCGCCTCGTCGGTGTCGGCGAAGCAGGGCTCGGCGAATCCCATGCGCGCGGCGAGCTGGCGGAAGATCTCGGCGTTCGACCGCGCCTGCCCCAGTGGGCGAACAGCCGGCTCGTTGAGCAGCGCGTAGGTATGGCCGTAGGCGGTGTGGGCATCCCAATGCTCGAGCTGGGTCGTCGCCGGCAGCACGTAGTCGGCATGGTCGGCGGTGTCGGTGAGGAAATGCTCCAGCACCACGGTGAACAGGTCCTCGCGCGCGAAGCCGCGCGCGACCTTGGCGCTCTCGGGCGCGACCGCCACCGGGTTGCTGTTGTAGACCACCACCGCCTCGATCTTCGGGCCGAAGGCGGGCGAGGCCTGGCGCAGCAGATCGTCGCCGATCGTGCTCATGTTGATCGTGCGCGGGACACGGCCGCCGAGCAGGTCGGGCCGCTGCAGCCAGGCGTCCTGGCGCGCGCCCCTGAACCAGCCCGAGCTCGACAGCAGCAGCCCGCCGGCACGATGGCGCCAGGCGCCGACCAGGCAAGGCAGCAGCGCAACCAGCCGCGCCGCGTTGCCGCCGCCGTGCACGCGCTGCATGCCGTAGTTCAGTCGGATCGCGGCCGGGCGGGTGGTGCCATAGTCGCGTGCCAGTCGGCGCACGACCTCGGCGTCGATGCCGCAGACCGCTGCAGCGCGTTCGGGCGGCCATTGCAGCGCGCGCTCGCGCAGCGCCGGCCAGCCCTGGAGATGGCGTTCGACGTAGTCGTGGTCGATCCAGTCGTTGGCGATCAGCTCGTGCATCAGGCCCAGCGCCAGCGCACCGTCGGTGCCGGGCAGCAGCGCGACGTGCTGGTGGCACTTCTCGGCCGTCTCGGTGCGCCGCGGGTCGATGCAGACCAGCTTGGCGCCGGCGCGCTTGGCCTGCTGCGCGAAGTTCCAGAAATGGACGCTGGAGGTGATCGGGTTGCTGCCCCAGATCAGGATCAGCCGGCTCTCGGCGAAGAACTCGACATGCATGCCGACCTTGGCGCCGTAGGTCGCGACCAGCGCGTCGCCGCCGGCGCTGCTGCAGATCGTGCGGTCCAGCAGCGACGCGCCGAGCCTGTGGAAGAAGCGCGCGGCCATGCCGTCGCCCTGGACCATGCCCATCGTGCCGGCGTAGCTGTAGGGCAGGATCGCCTGGGGGTCGCGCGCGGCGATCTCGCGCAGCCGGGCCGCGATGGCGTCGAGCGCCTCGTCCCAGCCGACCGGCTCGAACTGTCCCCTGCCCTTGGGCCCGGCACGCTTCAGCGGCGTCAGCACCCGCTCGGGGTGATAGGTGCGCTCGGCGTAACGGCTGACCTTGGTGCACAGCGCGCCGTGGGTGGGCGGATGGTCGGGGTCGCCCTGGATGCGCACGACGCGGCCATCCTCCACCGTCACGCGCATCGCGCAGGTGTCGGGGCAGTCGTGCGGGCAGGCGGCGCGGACGATCCTGGAAGCAGCGGCGGTCATCCTGGCACTGTGCCACAGCGCCCGGCAGCGGGCTTAAGATGGCCCGACCGACCGTTCAGGAGTGCCGCCATGAACCTGCTCGAACCGATCCTCGCCGACGCCGCCGCGGTGGCCGCGATCCGGCGCGACATCCACGCCCACCCGGAGCTGTGCTTCGAGGAGGAGCGCACCGCCGACGTGATCGCCAAGGCGCTCACCGACTGGGGCATCCCGATCCACCGCGGCCTGGGCAAGACCGGCGTCGTCGGCATCGTCAGAGGCGGCAGCAGCCCGCGCGCGGTGGGGCTGCGCGCCGACATCGACGCGCTGCCGATCACCGAGCACAACCACTTCGCCCATGCCAGCCGGCACCCCGGCAAGATGCACGCCTGCGGCCACGACGGCCACACCGCGATGCTGCTGGCCGCGGCGCGCCATCTGGCCCGGCACCGCAACTTCGACGGCACCGTCTATCTCGTCTTCCAGCCGGCCGAGGAAGGCGGCGGCGGCGCGCGCGAAATGATCAAGGACGGGCTGTTCGAGCAGTTTCCGATGGAGGCGATCTTCGGCGCCCACAACTGGCCGGGCATGAAGGTCGGCGCCTTCGGGGTCAACCCGGGCGCGATGATGGCGTCGAGCAACGAGTTCACGATCACGATCCGCGGCAAGGGCGCGCACGCCGCGATGCCGCACCTGGGCATCGACCCGGTGCCGGTGGCCTGCCAGATGGTGATGGCGTTCCAGACCATCATCACGCGCAACCGGCGTCCGATCGACCCCGGCGTGATCTCGGTGACGATGGTCCACGCCGGCGAGGCGCTCAACGTGGTGCCCGATTCGTGCGACGTGCGCGGCACCGTGCGCACCTTCTCGGTCGAGACGCTGGACCTGATCGAATCGCGCATGAAGGTGGTCGCCGAGCACACCTGCGCGGCCTTCGGTGCGACCTGCGAGTTCGCCTTCCACCGCAACTACCCACCCACCGTCAACCACGCCGCCGAGACCGCGTTCGTCCAGCGCACGCTGGCCCAGGTGGTGGGCGCCGAGAACGTGCTGCCGTTCGAGCCCACGATGGGCGCCGAGGACTTCAGCTTCTTCCTCCAGGCCAAGCCAGGGTGCTACTTCACGATCGGCAACGGCGACGGCGCACACCGCGAAGGCGGCCACGGCCTCGGGCCCTGCATGCTGCACAACCCGAGCTACGACTTCAACGACGAGCTGATCCCGCTCGGCGCGACGGCCTGGGTGCGGATTGCCGAGGAATGGCTGGCGCGGCCGCAGCCCTGAGTCGCGCCGAACCCAGGGTGCGTCGACCACCAGACAGGCGTTGACCGGCAGCTTGCCACGGGTCGGGCCGACCCAGCCGCCGCGCGCGGCCAGCGCCCTACCCTGCCAGGGCCGCGCCGACCGCGGGACTACTGGACGAAACCGATCGGCGAACGCCGTGCCGCTGCGTCGGGCAGGTCGCCGGTCTCGATCTGCGAGCGCCCGGCCAGACGCGCGTTGCCGAAGCCGGTCATCCAGGCGCGGCGCATTTCGCGCGGCGCCATCGCGGCCAGGCGTTCCAGCACCGCGTCGCCGGGCGTGTCGTCGAAGCGCTGGCCCCAGTCATGGGCGTCGCGCAGCTTGCGGTACAGGCGCAACGCAATGGTGCGCGCCGCATCGGCATCGGGCGCCTGGACCTCGAACACGTTCATCCGGTTCAGGATCGGCTCGGGGATGCTGCGCTCGTCGTTGGCGGTGGCGACCCAGATGAGCTGGCTGGCGTCGATCGCGACCTCGGCGAACTCATCGGTGAAGGCGCTGGCGGTGTCGTGCTCGAGCAGGCTGTACAGCGCGCCCAGCGGGTCGTAGGCATGCTCGGCGCGCGCCTTGTCGATCTCGTCGACGACCATCACCGGGTTGGCGTAGGCGCCGTCGACCAGGGTCTCGAAGACCTTGCCCGGCCGCGCGCCCTTCCACTGGCTGGACGCGCCGCTGAGCACCCAGCCCGCGGTCAGGCTGCTCATGCTGATGAAGCCCAGGCCGGTGCCCAGCAGCTGTGCGATCTCGCGCGCGAAATGCGTCTTGCCTATGCCCGGCGGCCCGAGCAGCAGCATCGGCGTGATCTCCAGCGCATCGCGGCTGTCGTGGCACAGCGCGAGCTGGCGCCGCACGTCGTCGAGCACCTCGTTGAAGTTGGGCATCTCGTCGTAGAGGTGGTCCATCGCCGGCAGGCCGCCGGGCTTGACCTGGAAGCGCTCGGGACCCTTCTCGAGCATGCGCTCGTAGGTCGCGCGCAGGCTTTCGTGGTCGCGCGCGGGCAGCTTGTCGAGCCGCTGCGCGACGTCGCCGACCCGGTAGACGGCGCGCATGCGGGCGATCGGCATGCCGCCTCGTGGCGCGCTGGCAGGACCGGAGAACGGAACCAAACCGGTTTCGGCACTCATCGATGCGACCTCCTTTGCCATGGGCCGCTGTGGCCCATGGGCACTGCTGAAGCAAGATTCAAGCAAAGACTGCCACAAGCCGACGCCGAATCAAAGGCCGGGAAGCACCGCATTTCCCACCGCGGCGCGCTGCGGCTAGGCCCCGTGCAGGTGGTGGGCCAGAAAGGCCAGCGCCCGCCCATGGGCCAGGGCCGCGCTCGGGGCGTGATAGCTCGCGCGCGCCCAGCAGCTGAAGCCATGCGTCGCACCGGCATAGACATGCAGCTCGGCCGTCTTGCCGGCCATCGCCGCGCGCACGCGCTCGACCGCCTCGAGCGGGATGTTGTCGTCGTGCTCGGCGTAATGGAACTGCACCGGGCAGGCTATTTGCGCCGCCCGGTCGAGCTGGCCATGGATGCCGCCGCCGTAGAAGGCCACCGCGGCATCGACGCCTGCGGTGGCCGCCGCCAGATAGGCCAGCCTGCCGCCCATGCAGTAGCCGAAACTGCCCACCCTGGCGCCGCCCACCTCGGGCCGCGCGCGCAGCGCGCCGACCGCGGCGGCGATGTCGGCCAGCGCGTCAGGCGCGGCATAACCCTGCATCAGGGCGATGGCGCGCTGGCGATCCGCGCCGTCGTAGCCCAGGTCGACCCGCGGCGCCTGGCGCCAGAAGGCATCCGGGGCGAGGACGACGAAGCCGTCGAGCGCGTACTGCTCGGCGACCGCGCGGATATGCGTGTTGACGCCGAAGATCTCCTGCCACAGCACCAGGCCCGGACCGGTCCCGGCCGGCGGCAAGGCGAGGTAGCCGGCGAAACCGGGGGCGATGTCGATCCACTGGCTGCGGACCGGACTGTTCGTCGTGCTGCTCATTCATCTGCTCCATCGGTTGCTTGTGTGGCAGGCCGGAAGCCGGTTCATCGCGGCTGTCAGTAGGTGCGGCCCTTGCGGTACTGCGCATGTTGCCTTCTTTGCAGCGGCCCTGCCTTTGCCAGCGCGGCGAACGAGGTGCCGACATGGGCATGCGAGATCGCCAGGCCCAGCGCATCGGCCGCGTCCTTGCCCGGCAGGCCGGGCAGGCCGAGCAGGCGGCGCACCATCTCCTGCACCTGACCCTTGTTGGCCAGGCCATGGCCGACGACCGCCTTCTTCATCTGCAGCGCGGTGACCTCGGCCACCGGCAGCCCGCCCGAGACCAGCGCCGCCAGCGCCGCGCCGCGCGCCTGGCCCAGCAACAACGTGCTCTGCGGGTTGACGTTGACGAACACGATCTCGACGCAGGCGCAGTCGGGCGCGTAGCGCTGCACGACCTCCTGCACGCCATCGAAGATGATCTTCAGGCGCAGCGGCAGGTCGCCGCGCGGCGCCTCCAGCGTGCTGATCGTGCCGCTGGCCACGTAGGCCAGGCGCTGGCCCTGCGATTCGACGACGCCGAATCCGGTGCGTTGCAGGCCGGGGTCGATGCCGAGGATCAACATCAGGTGAAGTACCAGCGCACGGAGTGGAAGAACACCGGCGCCGCGAAACACAGCGGCGCCACGCGGTCGAGCAGGCCGACGGCACCGGTGACCGAACTGCGGTTGCCCCAGAAGCGCACGCCGGCGTCCTTCTTCAGCGCGCGCATCACGAGATCGCCCAGCGTGCCGCAGCCGCCGGCCACGGCGGCCATCGCGGCGGCGCGCCAGGGGTTCACGGGCGTGATCCAGAACAGCGCCGCGCCGGCCGCCGCGGCGGCGGCCACGCCCAGGCCCCAGGCGCGGACCGAGAAGCTGCGGTCGATCTGGCGCGCGACCGGCCGCCGGCGCAGCCAGCGGCTGGCCAGCTCCTGCGCGATCTGCGCCGCCGCGGTGACGATGACGAGGTAGAAAAGCAGGAAGGCGCCGCGGTCGGCGTAACCGGGCAGTTGCAGCAGCAGCAAGGCAGGGGCATGCGAGAGGCCATAGACGCAGACCATGATGCCCCATTGGATCTTGGCGTTGCGTTCGAGGAAGCGCTCGGGGTCGCCGGCCAGCGCGCTGGCCACCGGAATGGCGAGGAACACGTAGACCGGCACGAACACGGTGAAGAGGTCGAACGCGCGCAGCCCCACCAGCAGGTACTGTGCCGGCAGCGCGAAGAAGAAGGCCAGGATCAGGCTGCGGTGGTCGCCACGGCGCGTCTGCACCAGCGTGATGAATTCGCGCAGCGCAAGGAACGAGAAGATGCCGAAGGCGAGCGTGGCGCCCACCGGCCCCGATACCCAGGCCAGCCAGAAAACGACAGCGCCGATCCACAGCGCGCGCAGGTCGCGCAGCAGCGCGTCGCCGCGCTCGCGCGCGGCGGCCTGGGCACCGGCGTCGCGCAGCGTGCGCACCAGCACCGCCAGCGAGGCCAGTGCGAGGGCGCCGAACAGGGCCACGAAGAGCAGCGCCACCTGCGCATCGACAGCGAGCGTGCGCAGCGCGTTCATGTCCGCAGGGGGCGCGCCGCCAGCACCGCCTGCCGTGCGCGGTCGAGGAAGGCGCGCTTGTCTTCACCCGGCATCAGCGTGATCGGCTCGCCGAAGGTCACCGTGCACAGGACCGGCACCGGCACCACTTCGCCCTTGGGCATCACGCGCTGCACGTTGTCGATCCAGGCCGGCACCAGCTGCACGTCCGGGAACTTCTGCGCCAGGTGGAACAGGCCGCTCCTGAAGGGCTGCGGCTCGCCACGGTGGCTGCGCGTGCCTTCGGGAAAGATCACCAGCGAGTCACCGCCTTCGAGGGCCGCCACCAGCGGCTCGAGCGGGTCGCCGTCATCCGCGCCCTCGGCGCCGGGCGCCGGCCGGGTGCGGCTGACATAGACGGCGTTGAACACCGCCGTCGTCAGCCATCGCTTGAACGGCGACGAGGTCCAGTAGTCGCGCGCCGCGATCGGCCGCGTGCGCGCGCGCAGGTCGCGCGGCAGCGCGGCCCAGATCAGCACCCAGTCGAGGTGGCTCTGATGGTTGGCGAAGTAGATCCGCTGCTCGGCCTTGGGCGGGCAGCCGCGCCAATGGCCCTGCGCGCCCGTCACCAGGCGGGCAACGAAGGCGAGCAGCACGCCCATGAGGTCGGCCCGCGACATACCGTGATGCTAGCCCGGGCTCCGGGGTCGCGGCCCGTCCGCGCTCATGCCCGGTCGCTGGTATCGCGACTGGGCCTTCGCCAGGCGTGCGAGTCCTTCCGGACCCGCACGTCCGGGCTCAGTGACGGAAATGCCGCGTGCCGGTGAAGACCATCGCGATGCCGCGCTCGTCGGCGGCGGCAATCACCTCGTCGTCGCGCATCGAGCCGCCGGGCTGGATGACGCATGCTGCCCCTTCGTCGATGACCACGTCCAGCCCGTCGCGGAAGGGGAAGAAGGCGTCGCTGGCCACGGCCGAGCCCTGGAGCGACAACCCGGCGTTGCCGGCCTTGATGCGCGCGATGCGGGCGCTGTCGATGCGGCTCATCTGGCCCGCGCCCACGCCCAGCGTCATGCCGCCACCGCAGAAGACGATGGCGTTGCTCTTGACGAACTTGGCCACCTTCCAGGCGAACAGCAGATCGTCCATCTGCGCCGCGGTGGGTGCCAGCTTGGTCACCACGCGCAGCTCGGCCGGCACGACGTTCTTGGTGTCGGGCGTCTGCAGCAGCATGCCGCCGCCGACGCGCTTGAAGTCCAGCGCATTCGCGGCCGTGCCCAGCGGCACCTCGAGCAGGCGAACGTTCTGCTTGGTGGCGAAGACGGCGCGCGCCTCGGCGCTGATGACCGGCGCGATCAGCACCTCGACGAACTGCTTGTTCTCGCCGATCCGGCGCGCCGTGGCCTCGTCGAGCGGCCGGTTGAAGGCCAGGATGCCGCCGAAGGCCGAGGTCGGGTCGGTCTTCCACGCCTTGGCGTAGGCCTCCACCTGGCTCGCGGCGATCGCCACGCCGCAGGGGTTGGCATGCTTGACGATGACGCAGGCCGGGGCGTCGAAGGTCTTGACGCACTCCCAGGCCGCGTCGGCGTCGGCGATGTTGTTGTACGAGAGCTCCTTGCCCTGCAGCTGCGTCCAGCCGGCCAGCAGGCCGGGGGGCGGCTTCGCGTCGCGGTAGAAGGCGGCGGTCTGGTGCGGGTTCTCGCCGTAGCGCAGGTCCTGCACCTTGGTCAGCTGCAGCGTGCAGACACCCGGGAAGGGGTCGCGCACGGGAATCGCCGCCACGTGGTCCTCGGCGCCCGGCTGCAGCGCACTGAGGTAGTTGCTGATCATCCCGTCGTAGGCCGCGGTGTGGGCGAAGACCTTGCGCGCCAGCGTGAAGCGGGTGTCGCGCCGCACCGCACCGGCGCGCAGTTCGGCCAGCACCCGCGGGTAATCGGCCGGGTCGATCATCACCGTCACGTCGGCCCAGTTCTTGGCCGCTGCGCGCAACATCGCCGGGCCGCCGATGTCGATGTTTTCGATCGCGTCTTCCAGCGTGCAATCGGGCCGCGCGGTGGCCTGCGCGAAGGGGTAGAGGTTGACCACCAGCAGGTCGATCGTGCCTATGCCGTGCGCCGCCAGCGCGGCCATGTGCTCGGGCAGGTCGCGCCGCGCCAGCAGGCCGCCGTGGATGCGTGGGTGCAGCGTCTTGACGCGGCCGTCGAGCATCTCGGGCGAGCCGGTGATCTCGGCCACCTCGGTCACCGCGAGACCGGCGTCGGCGAGCAGCCGCGCGGTGCCGCCGGTGGACACCAGCCGCACGCCCAGCGACGCGAGTTCGCGCGCGAAATCGACGATGCCGGACTTGTCGGAGACGGAGATGAGCGCAGTCAGCGAGGTCATGCAAAGACATCCTTTGGCGCCCCTGCGGGGCGCCGCTTCATTTGATCAGCTTGTGGTCGAGCAGCTTGCGTCGCAGCGTGTTGCGGTTGATGCCCAGCCACTCGGCAGCCTTGCTCTGGTTGCCCTGGGCCTGACGCAGCACCACGTCGAGCAGAGGCTTCTCGGCCGCGCCGAGGAAGAGATCGTGCAGGTCGGCGGGCTCGGCGCCGCGCAGGTCCCTGAGATATTGCTCCACGCTGGCGCGGATGCATTCGTCGATGGCCTTCTTGCTCATGCCGCGATCGCACCCAATTCGTCGTTGGCGGCGGCCGCCGCGATCGCCGGCAGGCGCGGGTGGCGCTGCGCGAGCGCCTCGAAAAAATGCTCCACCGCGCGCCACTGCGCAGCCGCGTCGGCGATGCCGTTCATCGCGGCGCGGAAGGCCTCGCCGCCGGGCAGCGCGCGCACTGCCCAGCCGATGTGCTTGCGCGCGCTGCGCACGCCGCTGAATTCGCCGTAGAGCGCGTAATGGTCCAGCAGGTGGTCGAGCAGCCAGCGCTGCACGTCGCGCGTGGCCGGCGGCGCCGGCACGGTGCCATGGGCCAGGAAATGCGCGATCTCGCCGAAGATCCAGGGCCGGCCCTGCGCCGCGCGGCCGATCATCAGCGCATCGGCGCCGGTGGCCTGCAGCACCGCGCGCGCCTTGGCCGGCGAATCGATGTCGCCGTTGGCGACCACCGGGATCGCCAGCGCCGCCTTCACGGCCGCCACCGTGTCGTGCTCGGCCTGGCCATGGTAGCCCTGCTCGCGCGTGCGGCCGTGCACCGTCACCATCGCGATGCCCGCGCTCTCGGCCGCGCGCGCCAGCTGCAGCGCGTTGCGCTGGGCCGCGCACCAGCCGCTGCGCATCTTCAGCGTCACCGGCACGCCACGAGGCGCGCAGGCCGCGACCACCGCCTCGACGATCGCCAGCGCCAGCGGCTCGTCCTGCATCAGCGCCGAGCCGGCCCAGCGCTGGCAGACCTTCTTGGCCGGGCAACCCATGTTGATGTCGATGATCTGGGCGCCGCGGTCGATGTTGTAGCGCGCGGCGTCGGCCATCTCGGCCGCATCGACGCCGGCGATCTGGACCGCGATCGGCGCTGCCTCGCCGGCATGGTCGGCGCGGCGCGAGGTCTTCAGCGAGCCCCACAGCTCGCGCTTGCTCGTCACCATCTCGCTGACCGCGTAAGCCGCGCCCAGCCGCCTGCACAGCGTGCGAAAGGGCCGGTCGGTGACGCCGGCCATCGGCGCGGCGAACAGGTTGCCGGGAAGCTCGAAGGCGCCGACGCGCAGCGGGTGGACGAGCGGGGAGGACATCGGCACGGGTCGGCGGGGCGGAAGGCGGCGGGAGGGCGCGGATCGAGGTGCCGAAAAATGAGGCGCAAGTATAGCCGTCGCCCCACGCGGGCGAGCCCTTGCGACTGCCCATAATCGCGCCAACTCATGGATGTCTGGCTGCAATCGCTGCTCACCGCCCTGGCCCTGCCGCAATACGGTCTGGTCACGGTGTTCGTGGTTTCACTGATCTCGGCCACGCTGCTGCCGGTGGGCTCCGAGTTCGCGGTCATCGGGCTGGTCAAGCTCAACCCCTCGCTGTTCTGGCCGACGATGGTGGTGGCCACCGTCGGCAACACGATCGGCGGTGCGATCAGTTGGTGGATGGGCTACGGCGCCGAGACGCTGTACGAGCGCCTGCAGCACAAGCAGCTGCAACTGCGCGCGCTGGGCTGGCTGCGCGATTTCGGTCCCAAGGCCTGCCTGCTCTCGTGGCTGCCGGTGGTCGGCGACCCACTGTGCGCGATCGCCGGCTGGCTCAAGCTGCCGTTCTGGCCCTGCGTCACCTACATGTCGATCGGCAAGCTCGCCCGCTACGTGCTGATGACGGCGGTGCTCGTCTGGGTATTCCCGGGGCAGTTCAAGCTCTAGTTCACGTTCCGGGCGCTGCCGCAGCAGAATCGCGGCTCCGACGCTGCCGCCTGAACGGACCGCCCACCATGACCGCCACCCCCACCTACGAAGCGCTCGCCGGCACCTGGACGCGCATGCATCATTTCGGTCATCTGCAGGCCATCGCCGGCTGGGACCAGGCGGCGAACATGCCGCCCAAGGGCAACGAGGCGCGCGCCGCGGCGCTGGCCGAGATGGCGGCGCTGCTGCACCGCATGAGCATCGACCCCCAGCTGCCGGTGCAGTTCGCGCGCGCCGAGCAGGAGCTGCTGTCCGACCTGCAGCGCGCCAACCTGCGCGAGATGCGCCGTCAGTGGCGGATCGCCAACGCGCTGCCGGAGTCGCTGGTCGAGCGCCAGCAGATCGCCAGCTCGCGCTGCGAGCATGCCTGGCGCAAGCAGCGGCCGGCCAATGACTGGGCCGGCTTCATCGAGAACTTCCGCCCCGTGCTGGCGCTGGCGCGCGAAGAGGCCGGGCTGCTCGCCGCGCAGACCGGCCTTTCGAAGTACGACGCGCTGATGGACCGCTTCGAGCCGGGCATGACCTCGGCCCAGGTGGACCGCGTGTTCGGCCAGGTCCGGCAGTGGCTGCCGGGGCTGATCCGGCAGGTGCGCGAAAAGCAGTCGCGCGAGCCGGTGATCGAGCCGGTCGGCCCGTTCCCGCAGGCCGCGCAGCGCGCCCTGTGCGAGAAGGTCATGCGCCTGCTCGGTTTCGATTTCGAGGCCGGGCGGCTGGACGTCAGCACGCACCCGTTCTGCGGCGGCGTGCCCGAGGACGTGCGCATGACGACACGCTTTCGGGAGGACGACTTTCTCGGCAGCCTGATGGGCACGATCCACGAGACCGGCCATGGCCGCTACGAGCAGAACCTGCCGCGCGAGTGGCTGGGCCAGCCGGTGGCCAACGCGCGCTCGGCAGCGCTGCACGAAAGCCAGAGCCTGAGCTTCGAGATGCAGCTCGGCAGCCACCCCGGGTTCGTCGGCCACCTCGCGCCGCTGGTCGCGCAGGCGCTTGGCGCGCAGCCGGCCTTCGAGCCCCGGAACCTGCACCGCCTGCTGACCCGCGTCAAGCCGGGCCTGATCCGCGTCGATGCCGACGAGGTCACCTACCCGGCGCATGTGATCCTGCGCTACGAGATCGAGCGGCCGCTGATCGAGGGCGAGATCGAGCCCGAGGACATCCCGGCGTTGTGGGACGCGAAGATGATGGAGTTGTTGGGCGTCGACACGCGCGGCAACTTCAAGGACGGTCCGCTGCAGGACGTGCACTGGCCCGAGAGCCTGTTCGGCTACTTTCCCTGCTATTCGCTGGGCGCGATGTACGCGGCGCAATGGTTCGCGGCGATGCGCCGCGCGATACCCGACCTCGACGCGCGCATCGGCCGCGGCGACCTGGCGGTGGTCTTCGACTGGCTGCGCGACAACATCTGGCTGCAGGCCAGCCGCTGGACCACCGACGAGTTGGCCCTGCGCGCCAGCGGCGAGGTGCTGAACCCGGCGCATTTCCGCGCCCACCTGGAAGCCCGCTACCTGGGCTGAGCCCGCGCGCGGGTCCTCGCCTAGGGCTCGCCAAGCTGGGTCGTGGCCTGTTCCTGCGTCGCGGCGTCGAACTCGGAATGGCTGATCTCCCGGATCACCATCGTGCGCTCGGGGTCGAAGCCATCGGAAGGCGCGCGCCGCGCCTCCAGCGCGCCGAGTAGGCGCGCCAGCAAATCCTGCAGCGGCGGGTCGTTTTCGGGCAGCGGCAGGCTGGACAGCTGCGAGCAGATCCTCGCCAGCCAATGCGGCGGCACCTTGTCGATCGCGCCGCTGCCCTGGCCGCCGAGCGCCAACTCCAGCGCCGCCAGATGCGGCAGCACCTCACGCGCGCCGCGCACGCGGTCGAGCAGGGCCTTCAGCGATTGCTGCATCAGCCGGCCACGGACCCGGTCCGCACCATCGTGGGACGCAGCGGAGACAGGGACGGGTGCGGACGGCATGGACATGCGACAGGGTTGATCGACAACCCCGGTTATCGACCGTGCCGGCGGCGGCTTGAGCGCCAGTCACCCGACCGGCATGCCGCGGGTCGACGTCAGGCCGCGGCAACCTTGCGTGCGCGCTTGGCCGGGGCGGCGGTCTTCGACGCCGGCTTGGCTCTTGTCGCGGCGGTCTTGGCAGCCGTCCTGGCCGGCGCCTTCGCAACCGGGGCTCTGCCCAGCTTGGCCACTGCGGCGGTCAGTTCGTCCACGCGCTTGCCGAGCGCGGCCACGTCCTTGGCCGTCGGCACGCCGAGCTTGGCCATCGCCTTGGCGGTGCGCTGCTCGAAGATGCTCTCGAGCTTGTCCCAGTTCTGGCCGGCCTTGGCACTGACGGTGTCGGCCATCGCGCTCATGCGGCCGGTGACTTCACCGAGCTTTTCCTCGGCCACCGCCTGCGTCTTCTTCTGCAGGCTCATGCCTTCCTTGACCAGCGCCTCGAAGACCTTGGTGCCTTCCTCCTGCGCCTTGGAGAACGCGCCCATGCCGGCGAGCCAGATCTGCTGCGCGGATTCCTTCACCGAGTTGGCGAGTTGGTTCGGGTGCACCTTGGCACCGGCATGCTTGCCGGCGGCGGGATTGATCTTCTTGACCATGACGACTCCTTGAGGATCGGTTGTTGGGGGCTGTTCGTATCGAGGGCGGCGCTCAGTTCACCGCAGGCGTCGGCTGCAAATATAGGGTTCCTCCGTGGAGCGAACACCCTAATTGCGTAGGGAGACGGCTCTATGCTTTGCACCGAACCGACCTCGCCCCCCATCCCAGGAGCAACGCATGCGGTATTTCGTGACCGGCGCCACCGGCTTCATCGGCAAGAGACTCGTCAAGGCCCTGCTCGCCCGCCGCGGGGCGGTCGTGCATTTCCTGGTCCGGCCCGGCAGCGAAGGCAAGCTCGCCGCGCTGTACGACTACTGGGGCGTGAGCAAGCTGCGCGCGATCCCGTTGATCGGCGACCTGACGGCCAGGAAGCTGGGCGTGGCCACCGAGACGATCAAGTCGCTCAAGGGCCGGATCGATGCCGTCTACCACCTGGCGGCGGTCTACGACCTGAGCGCCGACGCCGAGAGCCAGGTCGAGGTCAACGTCGAAGGCACGCGCAACCTGGTCGAGTTCGCCAAGGCGATAGCCGCCGGCCACCTGCACCATGTCAGCAGCATCGCCGCCGCCGGCCTGTACGAGGGCGTGTTCCGCGAGGACATGTTCGACGAGGCCGAAGGGCTGGACCATCCGTACTTCATGACCAAGCACGAGAGCGAGAAGATCGTGCGCCAGGAGTCCAAGGTGCCGTGGACCGTCTATCGCCCGGCCCTCGTCGTCGGCGACAGCCGCACCGGCGAGATGGACAAGATCGACGGTCCCTACTACTTCTTCAAGATCATCCAGCGCATGCGGCAGATCCTGCCGCCTTGGATGCCCAGCGTGGGGATCGAGGGCGGGCGCATCAACATCGTGCCGGTGGATTTCGTCGTCGACTGCATCGACCACCTCAGCCATGCGAAGGCCGACTACAGCGGCAAATGCTTCCACCTCGTCGATCCGGCGGGCTACCGGGTGGGCGACGTGCTCGACATCTTCAGCCGCGCCGCGCATGCGCCCAAGATGAACCTGTTCGTCAACGCCGCGCTGCTGGGCTTCATCCCGCGCGGGGTCAAGAAGAGCCTGATGGCGTTGGCGCCGGTGCGGCGCATCCGCAACGCGGTGATGAAGGACCTCGGGCTGCCCGACGACATCTTCACCTTCATCAACTTCCCGACCCGCTACGACCGGCGCGAGCTCGACGCGGCGCTGGCGGGCAGCGGCATCGAATGCCCGAACCTGCGCGACTACGCCTGGGTGCTTTGGGACTACTGGGAGCGCCACCTCGACCCCGACCTGTTCATCGACCGCAGCCTGAAGGGCACGGTCGGCGGCAAGGTCGTGCTCGTCACCGGCGGCAGCTCGGGCATCGGACTGGCGGCGGCACACAAGTTCGCCGAGGCCGGCGCGATGACGATCATCTGCGGCCGTGACGTCGACAAGCTCGACGAGGCCTGCAAGCAAGCCAGGGCGCGCGGCTACGAATTCAGCGCCTACGCCGCCGACATCGCAGACATGGCCGACTGCGATCGCTTCGTGCGACTGCTCATCGCCGACCACGGCGGCGTCGATTTCCTGGTCAACAACGCCGGACGGTCGATCCGGCGCGCGATCGAAAGCAGCTACGAGCGCTTCCACGACTTCGAGCGCACGATGCAGCTCAACTATTTCGGCGCCCTGCGCGTGACCATGGGCCTGCTGCCCAGCATGGTGGCGAAGAAGAAGGGCCACGTCGTCAACATCAGCTCGATCGGGGTGCTGACCAATGCGCCGCGGTTCTCGGCCTACGTCGCGAGCAAGGCAGCGCTGGACGCCTGGACGCGCTGCGCTTCGTCGGAGTTCGCCGACGTCGGCGTGACCTTCACGACCATCAACATGCCGCTCGTGCGCACACCGATGATCGCGCCGACCCAGCTCTACAACAACGTGCCGACACTGGCCCCGGAAGAGGCCGCCGACCTGATCGCCCAGGCCTGCATCGCCAAGCCGGTGCGCATCGCCACCCGCCTGGGCATCGCCGGTGAGCTGCTGCATGCGCTGATGCCGCGGATCGCGCAGATCGGCATGAACACGAGCTTCCGCATGTTCCCCGATTCGCCGGCGGCCAAGGGCGGCAAGGACGGCGACAAGGGCGCCAGGCCGCAGCTCAGCGCCGAGGCGGTGGCGCTGCAGCAGCTGATGCGCGGCATCCATTTCTAGGGCCGCCGGCCGCGGCGTGCGCGGCGCCGGGCTTTGGCGAACAATCCGGCCATGACGCCGAATCTCCACGATGCGCTGCCGCGCCTGCGCGCGGGGGTGCTCGAATTCCCCGTCCACCACATGCGCGGCGGCACCTCCACCGGGCTCGTGCTGGCCGAGCGCCTGGCCCCCACCGAGCCGGCGCTGCGCGAAGAGTTGCTGCGCCACCTGATGGGCGTGCCGCTGCAGGGGCAGCGACCCGAGAACCGGCAGATCACCGGCCTGGGGCGCGGACCGGCGACGAGCAACAAGGTGTTCTTCGTCGACGTCGAGACCGTCGGTTCGGCGGCGCGCCTGGTGAGCACGCTGGCACAGCTCGCCAGCGGGCACGGCGACATCGACTGGAGCGTCAACTGCGGCAACATGTCGGCCGCCCTGCCGCTGTGGGCGCTGGACGCCGGCGTGGCGCTGTCGCCGGTGGAAGGCGGCGGCGAGGCCGGCGAGGCCCTGGCGATCGACATCCGCAACACCAACACCGGGTTGGTGACCACGGCACGCGTGCGGCGCCTCCCCGACGGCCGGCTGGCGGCCGCCGAGATCCCCGGCGTCGACGGCGCCTTCCCGGCGGTCGACCTCTTCTTGCACGATCCGGTGGGTTCCAAGACAGGGCGCCTGCTGCCCACCGGGCAGGCCGAAGAAAGCGTGGCCGGGCACCGCGTGTCGTGCGTCGACGTGGCCGTGCCGATGGTCATCGCCGACGCGGCCGAGTTCGGCAAGACCGCGCACGAGCCGGTGGCCGCGCTGCAGGCCGACACGGCCTTCATGGCGGCGCTGCGCGCGGTCTGGGTCGAAGCCGGCCTGCGCATGGGGCTGAAGCGGCGCGACGGCCAGCCGATGTCCGAGCAGGATCTGCAGCGCAGCGAAACCGTCCCCAAGGTCTGCATCGTCGGCGCGCCGCAGGGCGCGGGTGCGCTGTCGGTACGCTACTTCACACCCCAGACCGCCCATGCGTCGATGGCCGTCTCCGGCGGCTGCTGCCTGGCGGCCGCCGCGCTGATCCCGGGCACCGTGGCCGGGCGAATCGCCCGCGGGCTGGCGCGGCCGGGCGCGGACTTCACCGAGATCGAGGTCGGGATCGAGAACCCGGCCGGCGTGCTGACGGCGTCGGTCGTGGTGCGCGCCGAAGGCGGCGACATCGCGATCCGCACCGCGGCCTACCGGCGCAGCGCGCAGATCCTGCTGCGCGGCCACCTGCCGCTGTACCGCGCCTCGGGCGCGCTGCAGCAGGCGCTGCGCGCGCGCGCAGCCTGAGACGGCGGCCACCGGCCCCGGCGGGACGGCCGTGTCGAGGGCGGGCCGGGCCGCTCAGGCGTCGGCGATCGCGAGCACCAGCTTGCCGAAGTTCTCGCCCGTGAAGAGCTTGGTCAGGGTGGCGGGGAACGCTGCGACGCCACCCTTGACCACGTCTTCCTTGCTCTTCATGCGGCCCTCCTTGAGGTAGCCGGCCATCTCGGCCACCGCCTGCGGGTAGCGCTCGGCGTAGTCGAAGACGACGATGCCTTCCATGCGCGCGCGGTTGACGAGCAGCGAGAGGTAGTTCTTCGGCCCCTGGACGGCGCTGGTCGCGTTGTACTGGCTGATCGCGCCGCAGATGATGATCCGCGCCTTGCGGTTGATGCGCGCGAGCACGGCGTCGAGGATGTCGCCGCCGACGTTGTCGAAGTAGATGTCGACGCCGCCCGGGCAATGCTGCTTGAGGCCTTCGCGCACCGCGTCCCATCGCTCGACCCCCGGCGGCGCCGCGGCCTTGTAGTCGATGCAGGCGTCGAAGCCCAGCTCCTTGACGACCCATTCGCACTTCGCCTGCCCGCCGGCGATGCCGACCACGCGGCAGCCCTTGAGCTTGGCCAGCTGGCCCACGGTCTGGCCCACGGCACCGGCCGCGCCCGAGACGACCACCGTCTCGCCGGCCTTGGGCTGACCGACGTCGATGAGCCCGAAATAGCCGGTCATGCCCGGCATGCCCAGCACGTTGAGCCATTGCGTGAGCGTGCCTGCGCGCAGGTCGATCTTCGCGATGCCCGAGCGCTTGATCTGGTCGCCCGGCAGGCGCCAGTATTCCTGCACACCCGGGCCGCCGCTGACCCGGTCACCGACGGCGAAGGCGGGGTTCCGCGAAGCCACCACCACGCCGACGCCGCCGGCACGCATCACCTCGCCGATGCCCACCGGCGCGATGTAGCTCTTGCCCTCGTTCATCCAGCCGCGCATCGCCGGGTCCAGCGAAAGCGCCAGCACCTTGACCAGCACGCCGCCCTCGTCGGGCTCGGCCACCGGCTCTTCGGTGAACTGCCAGTCCGTCGGCTTCGGCAGGCCCACCGGGCGGGCGGCCAGGCGCACCTGGTGGTTGACAAGCGATGCGAGCACTGCAGTCATGGTCGTCTCAGTTGGTGGGCGCCTTGCTCAGCGCGGTGATCGTGTAGCGGCCATCGATGCGCTCGGCGGCGAAGCGAACGCGGTCGCCGACGGCCAGGTCGTCGAGCATGTGCGAGTCGCGCACGTGGAAGACCATGAGCATCGGCGGCATCCCGAGGTTCGGCACCCCGTTGTGCTTGATCGTGACCCGGCCGCCGGCCTTGTCGATCTTGACGACTTCGCCGTCGGCCATCGCGCTCTGCGCCAGCGCCGGCAGCGGCGCCAGCGCGGGGGCGATCACGACCGCGAATGCGGCGGCGAGCAGGGCCTGGCGTCTGTGCATCGGTCTCTCCTGTGCCTGTGCCGGCGGCCGGACGCTGCCGGCCGTGCAATGCCTGCAGTGTGCCGCAGTCGCGCCGCCGCCATCGCGCGCGTGTCGGGCCTCGGCGCCGATGCAGCCGACGGCGTTCCTACAATCCGCGTCACGTCGCACCCCTCGGCACAGCGCCGGGACCGACATGGTCTTCCTGCATGCGCAGCCGAAAGAGCAGCCCGATGAGCCCACCCGCCGAACCCGATCTTTCCCATATCACGCCGCGCGACCAGGCCGAGATCCTGGCCCAGGCCCTGCCCTACATCCGCAAGTTCCACGGCAAGACGCTGGTCATCAAGTACGGCGGCAATGCGATGACCGACCCGGCGCTGCAGCAGGATTTCGCCGAGGACGTGGTGCTGCTCAAGCTGGTCGGCATGAACCCGATCGTGGTCCACGGCGGCGGGCCGCAGATCGACGAGGCGCTCTCGAGGCTGGGCAAGAAGGGCACCTTCATCCAGGGCATGCGGGTGACCGACGAGGAAACGATGGAGGTCGTCGAGTGGGTGCTCGGCGGCGAGGTGCAGCAGGACATCGTGGGCCTGATCAACGCCGCCGGCGGCAAGGCGGTAGGCCTGACCGGCCGCGACGGCGGTCTGATCCGCGCGCGCAAGCTGAAGATGCTGGACAAGGACGACCCGAGCATCGAGCACGACATCGGCCAGGTCGGCGAGATCACCGCGATCGATCCGAGCGTGGTCCAGGCGCTGCAGGACGACCAGTTCATCCCCGTCATCAGCCCGATCGGCTTCGGCGAGCGCAACGAGAGCTACAACATCAACGCCGACCTCGTGGCGGCCAAGCTGGCGACGGTGCTCAAGGCCGAGAAGCTGCTGCTGCTGACCAACACGCCGGGTGTGCTCAACAAGGCCGGCGAGCTGCTGACCAACCTGAGCGCGCGCGAGATCGACGAGCTGTTCGCCGACGGCACGATCAGCGGCGGCATGCTGCCCAAGATCAGCGGCGCGCTCGACGCCGCCAAGAGCGGCGTCAACTCGGTGCACATCATCGATGGTCGGGTGCCGCACGCGATGCTGCTCGAGATCCTCACCGACCAGGCCTACGGCACGATGATCCGCTCGCACTGAGCCGTGACCCCGCGATGCCGTGACGGCCGGCCGGCGCCGGGCCGCCCCAAGCCGGAAGCGGTCCCAAAGCCCGCGAAGCCGGTCTTCGTCGAAGCCCGTGGGGGTGGCGAAAGAGCGGAGCGACGAGCCCGGGGGCCCACCGTCTGGTTGTTCGATCTGGACGACACCCTGCACGACGCCAGCGGCGCCATGATGGGCGAGTTGCGCCAGGCGATGGGCGAATACATCGAGCAGCACCTGCAGCTGACGCAGTCCGAATCCGACGCCCTGCGCCGCCGATACTGGCTGCGCTACGGCGCCACGCTGCTCGGCCTGGTGCGCCACCACGGCGTCAAGGCCGCGCATTTCCTGCAGCAGACGCATGCCCTGCCCGGCCTCGAGCAGCGCGTGCGCGGCCACCCGCACGACCTCGCGGCACTGGCCCGGCTGCGCGGGCGCAAGCTGCTGCTGACCAACGCGCCTGCGGCCTACGCGGCGCGCGTGCTGGGTGTGCTCGGCATCGGCCGCGTGTTCGGCCAGGTCCTGTCGATCGAGGACATGCAGATGTTCGGCGACCTGCGCCCCAAGCCCGACGCCCGCATGCTGCGCGCGATCGCGGCCAGCCTGCGCGTGCCGCCTTCGCGCTGCGTGCTGGTCGAGGACACGCTGGTGCACCAGAAGGCCGCCCGCCGGGTTGGCATGGGCACGGTGTGGATGCAGCGCTGGCTGCCCGGCGCGCCGGCCGGACAACGGCTGCGGCGGCGCCCGGCCTACGTGGACCGGCGCGTACGCCGGCTGCGCGACCTGCGCTGAACGGTGCCGGGCGGCGCCGGTCGGCGGAATTCGGGCGCTGCACCCAGTCCGTAGCACGGCGATGTCAGTGTTTACCTGCAAGCAATCGCCTGTGGGCGCTGTGCCAGAATGCCTTCGCCCGGTCAACCCCACATTTCCCAGCCCGCCGCCTCGATGTCCGCCCTGCCCGAAGCACCGCCCCTGGTCGGCACCGAGCAGACGACGCCAGCCGCCGACGCCGAGCCGGTACGCAAGCGGCCCCGTCCGGGGGAGCGCCGGGTGCAGATCCTGCAGACCCTGGCCGCGATGCTCGAGCAACCCGGCGCCGAGCGCATCACCACCGCCGCGCTGGCGGCCAAGCTCGATGTCAGCGAGGCCGCGCTGTACCGCCATTTCGCGAGCAAGGCGCAGATGTTCGAGGGCCTGATCGAATTCATCGAATCCAGCGTGTTCACCCTCGTCAACCAGATCACCGAGCGCGAGCCGAACGGATCGCTGCAGGCGCAAAAGATCGTCGTCATGCTGCTGCAGTTCGGCGAGAAGAACCCCGGCATGACGCGGGTGATGGTCGGCGACGCGCTGGTCTTCGAGCACGAACGGCTGATCGCGCGCATGAACCAGTTCTTCGACCGCGTCGAGTCGCAGTTGCGCCAGAGCCTGCGCAGCGCCGCCGAGGCCGCCGGTTCGGCCACGCCGACCGTCGATGCGCAGGCGCTGGCCTCGGCGCTGACCGCACTGGCGGTGGGCCGCCTGCAGCGCTACGCACGCTCGGGCTTCAAGCGGCCGCCCACCGAGCACCTCGAGCCTGCACTGCAACGCCTGACCGCCTGAAGTCGGTCTGACGGCCCGGGTCGAGCTGCAAGCCCGCAGCAGCGTGCGCCCTCTAAACTCGGCGCCATGACGAACACGCTGGACGCGCTGCTGGCGCAGACCCAAGAATTCCTGGCCCGGGCCGAAGGCCTGCTGGGGCGGCTGGAGCATGTGCTGCCGCATGCGCCCGACGCGCCGGACTGGGGTGCATCGGTGGCCTATCGCTACCGCCGCCGCGGGCAGAGCTGCATGCTCGAGCCGGTGCGCCATGTGGCCACGATCCGCCTGTCGCAGCTTCAGGAGGTCGAGCCGCAAAAGGAACGCCTGGTGCGCAACACCGCGCAGTTCGTCGCCGGCCAGGGCGCCAACAACGTACTGCTCACCGGCGCCCGCGGCACCGGCAAGAGTTCGTTGATCAAGGCCTGCCTGAACGAGTTCGCACCGCGCGGGCTGCGCCTGATCGAGGTCGACAAGGCCGACCTGGTGGACCTGCCCGATCTCGTCGACCTGGTCGCCGCGCGGCCCGAACGCTTCATCGTCTTCTGCGACGACCTCAGCTTCGACGAAGGCGAGCCCGGCTACAAGGCGCTCAAGAGCGTGCTCGACGGCTCGGTGGCACAGGCCAGCGACAACCTGCTGATCTACGCCACCAGCAACCGCCGCCACCTGCTGCCCGAGTACATGAAGGACAACCTCAGCTACCAGCACACCGAAGACGGCGAAGTGCACCCGGGCGAGGTGGTGGAGGAGAAGATCTCGCTGTCGGAGCGCTTCGGCCTGTGGATCAGCTTCTACCCGTTCACGCAGGACGAGTACCTGGCGATCGCGGCGCAGTGGCTGCGCTCATTCGGCGTCGACGAGGCGGCGATTGCGGTGGCGCGCCAGGAATCGCTGGTCTGGGCGCTTGAGCGAGGTTCGCGCTCGGGGCGCGTGGCGCAGCAGTTCGCGCGCGACTACGCCGGGCGGCATGCCGGTGGCTGAGCGCGCGCCCGTCGACGTCGCGGTGGGCGTGCTGATCGACCGCGACGGGCGTTTCCTGCTGACGTCGCGCCCCGCCGGCAAGCCCTATGCCGGCTATTGGGAATTCCCCGGCGGCAAGCTCGAGGCGGGCGAGTCGGTCGAGCAGGCGCTGCGGCGCGAGCTGCACGAGGAACTGGGCATTGCGATCGGCGCTGTCCAGCCCTGGCAGGTGGAGATCGTCGACTATCCGCATGCGCGGGTGCGGCTGCACTTCTGCAAGGTCCTGGCCTGGCACGGGGCGTTCGAGATGCGCGAGGGCCAGCAGATGGCCTGGCAGACGCTGCCGGTGCAGGTGGCCCCCGTGCTGCCGGGAACCGTCCCGGTGCTGGGGTGGTTTGCCGCCGAACGCGGATTCGCCGGGGCCACCCACTAAACTGCGACGATGGATTGGCTCGACAACGTGAAGTGGGACCGCGACGGCCTGGTGCCCGTGATCGCACAGGAACAAGCCAGCGGCGACGTGCTGATGTTCGCCTGGATGAACCGCTCGGCGCTGGCCGCCACCGCCGAGCGCGGCGAGGCCGTCTATTGGAGCCGCTCGCGCCAGCGCCTGTGGCACAAGGGCGAGGAGTCGGGTCACGTCCAGAGGGTGCACGAGATCCGGCTGGACTGCGACAACGACGTGCTGCTGCTCAAGGTCAGCCAGCTCGGCCAGGGCGCGGCGCAGACCTCGATCGCCTGCCATACGGGGCGCCACAGCTGCTTCTACCGGCGCCTCGAAGGCGGGCAGTGGCAGGCGGTGGAGCCGGTGCTCAAGGACCCCGGACTGATCTATCGATGAACGCCGACGACACCCTCGCGCGCCTGGCCGCAGTGATCGAATCGCGCAAGCCCGCCGCCGGCGGCGACGCCGGCAAGAGCTACGTCGCGCGTCTGCTTTCCAAGGGCACCGACGCCATCCTGAAGAAGATCGGCGAGGAGGCCACCGAGGTCGTGATGGCGGCCAAGGACGGCGAGCGCGATCGCATCGTCGCCGAGGTGGCCGACCTGTGGTTCCACACCCTCATCGCGCTGGCGGCGTTCGATCTCTCGCCGGCCGACGTGCTGGCCGAGTTGCGCCGGCGCGAGGGGCTGTCGGGTCTGGAAGAATTCGCGCTGCGCAAGGCGCGCCAACGGGAAGGAGAAGGGACATGACCGACGTGATGGTTTCCGGCCGTCGCGCCGACCCGCATTCGGACCTGCGGCTGCTGACGCACATCCTCTACGGCCTGCACCTGCTGTCGTGGTTCTCGGCCGGCATCTTCTCGGTGATCGCCATCATCATCAACTATGTCAAGCGACCCGACCTGCCCGACGACTTCTTCCGCAGCCATTTCCAGTGGCAGGCGCGCAGCTTCTGGTTCACGCTGCTGTGGCTGTTGCTGACGGCGCCGATGTTCCTGTTCTTCTGGTTTCCGGGCGCCGGGGCCTGGTTCGTGATCGGGCTGTGGTACCTGTACCGCTTCATCCGCGGCTGGCTGGCCTTCAACGACCGCCGGGCGATGCCGATGCCGGCATCCTGAGCCGCCCGGACCACGCTTCTACACCTCACCATTGACGTTGCCATGAACGCCGATCCCGATTGCATCTTCTGCAAGATCGTGGGCGGGCAGATACCGTCCCACAGGGCCTACGAGGACGACGAACTCCTCGCCTTCCACGACATCCACCCCTGGGCGCCGGTGCATGTGCTGATCATCCCCAGGACGCACATCGCGACCCTGTCCGATGTCGGCCCCGAGCATGACGCGCTGCTCGGCCGCATGCTCGGGCTGGCGCCGCGGCTGATGCGCGAACTCGGTGTGACGAACGGCTTTCGCACCCTCATCAACACCGGGCGCGACGGCGGGCAGGAGGTCTATCACCTGCACATGCACGTGATGGGCGGCCCACGGCCCTGGGCGCGGGGCTGAGCCCGGACGTGCGAATCCGGCAGGATTTGCGCGCCTGGCGAAGGCCCGGCCCGCGATACAAGCGTCCGGGCTGAGCCCGGACGTGCGAATCCGGCAGGATTTGCGCGCCTGGCGAAGGCCCGGCGCCGCCGCGCGGCTCACCTAGAATGCAGGATTGGCTTTAGGAGATTGATCATGGGTGGTTTGAGCATATGGCATTGGCTGATCGTCCTGCTGGTGGTGGTGATGATCTTCGGCACCAAGAAGCTCAAGAACATCGGCTCCGACCTGGGCGAAGCCGTCAAGGGCTTCAAGGAAGGTGTCAAGGGCAGCGGCGAGGCGGAAGGCAGCCCGGCCCCGCCGCAGCAGCAGGTGACGGCCCAGCGCGCGACCGACAGCAACACCGTCGACGTCGAAGCCAAGACGAAGTCCTGATCCGCGGTGCTTGATTTCGGCTTCGACAAGATCGCGCTCATCGGCGCGGTCGCTCTGATCGTCATCGGGCCCGAGAAGCTGCCCAAGGTGGCGCGCACCATGGGCCACCTGTTCGGCAAGGCCCAGCGCTACGTCGCCGACGTCAAGGCCGAGGTCAACCGCTCGATGGAACTCGACGAACTCAAGAAGATGAAGACCGAGTTCGAGGACGCCGCGCGCAACGTCGAGCAGACGGTGCGCAGCGAGGTGCAGCAGGCCGGCAGCGTGCTCGGCAACGAATGGCGTGAGACCAAGGCGGCGTTCGATGGCAGCGAGCCGGCGCCGGCTTACGAACCACCCCCGCCGAGCTACCGCCACCCGAAGAAGAACTGGCGCCTGAAGCGCGGCGCCATGCCGCAGTGGTACAAGCGCCAGCATGGCGTGCGCTCGCATGCCCAGTCGGGCGCGGCGCGGGTGGCGCGCTTCAGGCCACCGGGCCTGAAGTCCAGACCATGAGCGGGGCCAAGGAAGACCACGACGAGCTCGAAGGCACCGAAGCTCCGTTCGTCTCGCACCTGATCGAACTGCGCGACCGGCTGATCCGCGCCGTGATCGCGATCGGCATCGCCTTCGCCGTCCTCTGCGTCTGGCCCGGCCCGTCGCACATGTACGACCTGCTTGCGGCACCCCTGCTGTCGCATTTGCCGCAGGGAACAAAGCTGATCGCCACCAGCGTGATCTCGCCGATCCTGGTGCCGTTCAAGATCACTCTGATGGCGGCGCTGCTGGTCGCGCTGCCCTACGTGCTCTACCAGGTCTGGGCTTTCGTCGCCCCGGGGCTCTATTCGCACGAGAGGAAGCTGGTGCTGCCGCTGGTGGTGTCCAGCACCGTCCTGTTCATCGTGGGCGTCGCGTTCAGCTACTTTCTCGTGATTCCCGGCATCAGCCGGGCGAACCACCTGTTTGCACCGGCATCGATCACGCCGGCGCCGGATATCGAGCAGTATTTCGGCTTCGCGCTGACCCTGTTCCTGATCTTCGGCGTCGCCTTCGAGGTGCCGATCGCGGTCATCGTGCTGGCCCGCATCGGCATCGTCAGCATCGAGCAGCTCAAGAAGATCCGGGGCTACGTCATCGTCGGCGCCTTCGTCGTCTCGGCGGTGGTCACGCCGCCCGACGTGATCTCGCAGCTCTCGCTGGCGATCCCGATGTGTCTGCTCTACGAGATCGGCATCATCGCCGCGCGCGTGTTCATCAAGCACACGCAGGCGCCCGACAGCGAGACCGCGACCGACAAGCCAGCCGCTTGATCGTCGCAGCGAGCAGGCGGCCCGTTTCGGGATCCGGGTCCCCCCGGTCCCGAAACGCCTCCCCCTCGGGGGGCTGAGGGCCGCGGCTCCGAGTCCGCCTGCGCGGACTCGGACGGCCCGAAGGCCCGGCGACTCCGGCGCCGGGCAGCGAGCGCAGCGAGCTGGGGGGGCCTACTTCACCCAGGCATTGAGCTGGATGATCGGCATCATCACTGCCAGCATGATGAGCACGACGACGATGCCCATCACGACGATCAGCAGCGGCTCGAGGATGGTGGCCGCCGCCATCGCCCGGCGCTGGACCTCGGCCGAGAGCTGGGCCGAGGCGCGCAGCAGCATCTCGGGCAGCTGACCGGTCTGCTCGCCCAGGCGGGCGAACATCGCCAGCAGCCCCGGGAAGCGCTTCTTGCCGGCCAGCGCCGAGGCCAGCGGCGCGCCTTCGCGCACCTGCACCAGGGCGTCGAGCGCGTCGGCGCGCATCGCGCGGTTGGACAGCGTCTCGGCCGCTGCCTGCAGGGCCTTGAGGATCGGCACCCCGGCGCCGGCGAGCATCGCCAGCGTGCCGCCGAAGCGGGCGGCGTTGTAGCCGCGGGCCAGCCGGCCGAGCAGCGGCAGGCGCAGCAGCGCGGCGTCGCTGCGTTCGCGGAAGCCCTCGTTGCGTCGCGCCGTCACGAGCAGCGCGATGCCGCCGGCAGCGAGCAGCGCCACCGCCCAGCCCCACTGGCGCACGAAGGAGCTCAAGGCCAGCATGCCCACGGTGAGTGCCGGCAGCGCGTGCTTGGAGCTGGTGAAGACACCGGCGATCTGCGGCACCACGTAGGTCAGCAGGATGACGACGATGACCATCGCCACCGCCGAGACGATCGCCGGGTAGAGCATCGCGCCGAGCACGCGGCCGCGCAGCGCCTGCCGCTGCTCGAGGTCGTCGGCCAGGCGCTCGAGGACCGGGCCCAGGGCCCCGCTCTGCTCGCCGGCGGCAACCACGGCGCGGTAGACATCGTCGAACTCGCGCGGCGCCGTGCTCAGCGCGCGCGCGAAGGTGCTGCCCGCATTGACCTCGCTTTTCAGGTGTGCCACCAGTTCGTGCTGGCGTGGGTTCTCGGCCTCGTCGGCCAGCGCCGTCAGCGCGCGCTCCAGCGGCAGGCCCGACCCGACCAGGCCGGCGAGCTGGCGCGTCCACACCGCCAGGCCGAGGCCCGTGAACACGCGCCGCGTGAAGCGCGCCGCAGCCGTGTCGCCGGCCACCATCGTGACCGGCGTGACCGCCAGCGGCACGAGCTCGCGGCTGCGCAGCTGCGCCCGCGCGGCCCTGGCGTTGTCGGCCTCCAGCAGACCGCTCTGGGCCTTGCCGCTGGCGTCGAGCGCCTCGAAGCGGTAGGCCGGCATCTCAGCGGGCCGCGGCGCGCGCGCGGGCGGCGGCGGTCGGCTCAGTCACGCGTCACCCGGATCACTTCTTCGGCCGAGGTGGTGCCGCTCTTCACCAGGCGCTCGCCATCGTCGCGCATCGGCCGCAGGCCGGCGGCACGCGCGGCCGCAGCCAGCTCCTGCTCGGACGCACGGTTGTGGATCAGCGCCTGCACCGTCTCGTTGACGACCATCAGCTCGTAGACCCCGGTGCGGCCCTTGTAGCCGGTGCGGCTGCAATGCTCGCAGCCCACCGGGTGCCAGCGGCCGTCGGCGTCCTCGCGCTTGCACATCGGGCACAGCTTGCGCACCAGGCGCTGCGCCAGCGCGCCGAGCAGGCTGCTCGACAGCAGGTAGGGCTCGACACCCATGTCGATCAGCCGCACCACCGACGAAGGGGCGTCGTTGGTGTGGATCGTGGCCAGTACCAGGTGGCCGGTGAGCGAGGCCTGGATCGCGATCTGCGCCGTCTCGTAGTCGCGGATCTCGCCGATCATGATCACGTCGGGGTCCTGGCGCAGGATCGCGCGCAGCGCCTTGGCGAAAGTCAGCTCGATCTTCGGGTTGACCTGGGTCTGGCCGATGCCGGGCAGCTCGTACTCGATCGGGTCTTCGACCGTCAGCACGTTGGTCGTGGCGGTGTCCACGCGGCCGAGCGAGGCGTACAGCGTCGTCGTCTTGCCCGATCCGGTGGGTCCGGTGACGAGCACGATGCCGTGCGGCTGCTGGATCAGGCGCTCGAACGCGCCGAGCACGTCGCCGTCCATGCCCAGGCCTTCGAGCGTGAAGCGCGATTCGGTCTTGTCGAGCAGGCGCAGCACCGCGCGTTCGCCATGCGCACTGGGCAGGGTCGAGACGCGGACGTCGATCGCCCGCCCGCCGATGCGCAGCGAGATGCGGCCGTCCTGCGGCAGGCGCTTCTCGGCGATGTCGAGCTCGGCCATGATCTTCAGGCGCGAGATCAGCGCCGCATGCAGCGCTTTGTTGGGCGTGACGACCTCGCGCAGCGTGCCGTCGACGCGGAATCGCACCGCGCTGCTGCGTTCATACGGCTCGATGTGGATGTCGCTCGCGCCGTCCTTGGCTGCCTGGGTCAGCAGCGCGTTGAGCATGCGGATGATCGGCGCGTCGTCGGCGGCTTCCAGCAGGTCCTCGACCGCCGGCAGTTCCTGCATCATGCGGCTCAGGTCGACACCGCTCTCGACCTCGCCGATCACCGCCGCGGCGCTGCTTTCGCTGCCGGCGTAGGCCACCGCGATGCGCTGGCCGAGCGTCGCGCTGGCCTCGCGCTCATAGCTGGCGACCTCGAACAGCCGCGCGACCTCGGCCAGCGCGGCCGCCGGCGTGGTCTCGCCGGCCCACAGGCGCAGCGCCTGGCCATCGTCCTCGAGCAGCAGGGTGTTGGCCTTGGCGAAGGCGTAGGGCAGCGGGTGGCGGACGGCCATGGCTTGCACGGCCTTCAGTGCGACGCGGACGCAGCGGGATCGGCCGCCGCCGGCGCCACGAGCGGCGGCGCGACCGGAGCCGGCCCGGCCGCCGGAGCGTTCACCGACACCGGCGCCGACGTCTGCGGCACCTCGGGCAGCACCGGCGCACGGTTGATCGGCATCACCACGCTGGGTGTCGGCTGGGTGCGCTGCTGCTCGCCGCGGATCTGGTCGTAGCGCTCGCGCGAGAACTTGTCGCTGGCGCCGGCATCGCGCATCACCACCGGACGCAGGAAGACCATCAGGTTGGTGCGCTTGCGCTCCCGGCTCTCGCTGCGGAACAGGCCCCCGATGAACGGGATGTCGCCCAGCAGCGGCACCTTGCTGCGGTTGACGACCACGCTGTCCTGGATCAGGCCGCCGAGGACCAGGATCTGGCCGTCGTCGACGGTCACCGTGCCCTCGATCGAGCGCTTGGTCGTCGAGGGGCCGGCGTTGCTCGTGCCCGCGGCGGTCGTGGCCTCGACCGCGCTCTGCTCCTGGAAGATCGTCATCCGGATGGCGCCGTTCTCGCCGATCTGCGGCCGGATGCGCAGCGTGATGCCGACGTCCTTGCGCTCGATGGTCTGGAACGGGTTGGTCGTGGCGCCGCCGGTCTGCGTGTACTGGCCGGTGATGAAGGGCACGTTCTCGCCGACGACGATCTTGGCCTCCTCGTTGTCCAGCGTGATCAGGTTCGGGGTGGAGACGATGTTCGTCTGCCCCTGCGACTGCAGCGCCTTCGCGATCGCCGCCAGCGTGGTGACGCCGTTGTAGGCCCGCAGCAGCCCGATGTTGAGGCCTTCGCCGAGGTTGACCTGGCCCTGCGCGGCAGCGGTCTGGATGTTGATGATGTTGCCCTGGCCGCCGGCCGGCGTGAAGTTGGTGCCGGCCGCCAGACCGGTCTTGTCGCCGCTCTTGCCCAGCAGGCCCTGCCACTGGAAACCGAAATCGGCGGCGTCGCCGCCCGAGACCTCGACGATCAGGCTCTCGATGTAGACCTGGGCGCGCCGCGTGTCGAGCTGGTCGATGAGCGCGCGCACTTGCCTGTACAGCGGCTCGGGGGCGGTGATGACGAGCGAGTTGGTCGCCGGGTCGGCCTGGATGAAGCCGCCGGTGGAAGGCTCGGCGGCCGTGGCCAGGGCACCGCCGGCGTTGGCGGTGCTCAGCGCCGACGCGCTGGGCGTGGTGACGGTGTTGCTCGGCGCGCTGCGGGCGACGGCGCCGATCCTGCCGCCGCCGCTCGCGCCGCCGCTGCCTTCGCCGATCGCGCTGAACGCCGCGCGCACGACGGTGGCCAGGCGCGTGGCGTCGGCGTTCTTCAGGTGCACGACCCACATGCCGCCGCCCGGGCCGGCGAGGTTGTTCGGCCGGTCCAGCCGCGCGATGGTCGAGCGCACGTCGGCCAGCCGCGCCGCGTTGGGCGCCTTGACGATCAGCGAGTTGCTCTGCGCGTCGGCGATGATGGTCGTCGTGCCGCCGGCGAGGCTGCCGATCGACAGCGACTGAGTCGGCATCACCGGCCCGCCACCGCCATCGACCAGCTTCTGCGCCAGCGGTGCGAGGTCGGAGGCCACCGCGTACTGCAGCGGAATGATCTCGACGCCGGTGCCCGAGGGCTGGTCGAGTGCGGCGATGATCTTGGCGATGCGCTGCAGGTTGTCGGCGTAATCGGTGATCACCAGCGAGTTGCTGCCCGGGTTGGCGTTGATCGTGTTGTTGGCGCTGATCAGCGGGCGCAGCACCGCGACCAGGCTGTTCGGGTTCTCGTAGCGCAGGGTGAAGATCTGGGTGATGATCTGGTCGCCGCGCGGGCCGACATCGCCGATCGAGACGGTGCCGGTCTGCAGCTTGGCATCGGCCTCGGGAACGACCTTGAGCAGGCCGCCGCTTTCGACCACCGCGAAGCCCAGGCCGCGCAGCGCCGACAGGTACGACTGGTAGGCCGCCGGCACGCTCTGCGGCTGCTCGCTGTACAGCGTGATCACGCCCTTGACGCGGGGGTCGACGACGATCGCGCGGTCGATCATCGCCGCCATTGCGCGGGTGACGGCCTCGATGTCGGCGTTGACGAAGTTCACCGTCACCGGGGCGCGCGAACGCGGCGCGGTGCGCTGTGCCCAGACCGGCGTCAGTGCCAGCGCCACGGCCAGCGTGGCGGCGACGGCGCGACCAGCGAGTTGCCCTTGTTTCATGCTCATCCTATGGAAATGACGGAGACGGCACCCTGGCGCCGCCCGATGATGCTCATCAGGCCCACCAGCGCGGCCTCGGATCCCTTGTCGGCGCTGGCCTGGCCGGTGAAGCGCAGCCGCGATGCGGCCCATTGGCCGCTGCCGCTGAGCTGCAGCGGGCCGCGCGAGGTGCTCAACTGCAGCGCAGCCGCGTCGCCGCTCGCAGCGTCGCCTTGCAGGCTCAGGCGGTAGCTGCCCAGCGGGTCGAGCGTGGACAGGCGCGAACCGATGCCCACCAGCGCCAGTTCGGCCTGGCCGGTGAAACGCCAGCGGCCTTGCACCAGCTCCACGCTCAGCCCCGGGCTGCTCAGTCGCATCGCGCCCGAGGGTCGCAGCGTGTTCCACGGCGTGCCCAGCCCGACCAGCCACGAGGCCGGCCACTGGCCGATCAGGCGCGATGCCGGCGGCGCAGCAGCGGCAAGCTCCAGCCGCGCGCGGCCAAGGCCGGGCACCAGACGCAGGCGCAGCGCGCCGTTGATGCAGCAGGCCTGCGTGGCCTGCAACGCCAGCGCCGCACCGTCGAGCGACAGCACCCAGCGCAGGCGGCCGGGCAAGGCGCTGGCATCGCGGCTGCCGGGGCCCCCGGTGAGCGCCACCACGGCGCTGCCCCGCCAGACGGTGCCTCGGGCATCGGCGAGCAGCAGGCGGCCGCCGGTGGCACCAGCGATCGAAGAGGCCAGCCAAGACGCCGGCGCGAAGGCGACGAGCACGATGGCCGCGCCAGTGAGCAGGCCGGCCAGCGCCCAGCGCATCAAGACCCGGCTCCGATGGCCAGCACCAGCGTGCCGTTGTAGCCCTTGGCGGCGCGCTTGAGGTCGGCTTCGACCGGTCGCGCGCGGGCGCCGGAGCGGGCCTCGGCCAGCCAGTCGCGCAACGCGCCGGTGCCCACGCCGGTGACCGTGAGCACCGCGCGGTCACCCTGGAATGTCAGGCGCCCCTGGTCGCCCAGCCGTTCGGTGGCGTTGCGCAGTGCGGTGCCGGCCTGGTCTCGATTGACAGGCGGCGCGGCGCGCAACTCGGCTGCCTCGGCGGCCATGGTCTGCATGGTCTGCAGCTGCAGTTCGAGCGCATCGAGCTCGGCCGGCGCCCGGTCCAGCGTCCGCCAGGCCGGCTGCACGGCCAGCACCCACAGCAGATACAGGGCGAGCACGATGCCCGCCAGCAACAACAGCCGGCGCTCGCGTGCGGGCAGCGCCTGCCACCAGGCCCGCAGAGGCGCCAGAGAGGCCAGCGCGGACGACCCTTGCGGCTCCTGAGCTTCGGCCGTCATGCGACCCCCTTGGCATCGGCCTTCGCGGCGCTGCGGGTGACGATGACGCGGCCGTCGGCGAGCTCGGCGGCAAAGCCCAGCGGGCGCAGCCGGTCGCGGAACTGCGTGACCTGCGGCTCGGCCCAGCCGCCGGCGGCCAGGGTCAGCCGGCCGGCCTCGAAGCGCAGCGTCTGCACGGGTCCGAGGCCGTCGGGCCAGGCGGTGGCGGCGGCGCCGAGCAGGGCTTCGAGGTCGCTGTCGCCCGGGCGTCCGGCGGCCACGCGCAGGCGCTCGACCTCGCGCTCCATCTGCAGCGGCGCGTCGAGCACGGCGCGCACGCCGGGGAAGGTGGTCCTGAGCAGGTCGCTCATCGCCGCCCGCTTGTCGGCAATCGCCTTTTGCTGGTGCCAGGCGTAGACGTTCAGCCCGATCAGGTTCAGCACCAGCAGCAGGGCTACACCGGCACGCACCGGCCGCCATTCGCGGCTCAGGAAGCGCTGCGCCGCGACGCCGAGCGCGCGCCGGCCACGGTGGCGCGAGGCCAGCTCGAACTGGCGCAGGTTGACGCTGCCCTGCGCGGCTTCGAGCAGCCGCTCGGCGTCGCCCAGCAGCGGCACCGGCGCGCCCAGCCAGCTCTCGGCAGCCGCAGCGGCCGCGGGGGTGGTGGTCCAGCGCACGCGCGCGGCGTCTGCCGGCTGCAGCGCGCGCGCCAACCCGCCGGTCAGGGGCAGGCATACGGCGCGCTCGGGCTCGGCCAGCGCCAGCCATGGCGAGGTCTGGCCACCCGACTCGGCAACGAAGAAATGGCCGCGCGCCGGTGCCCCGGGCTGGCCCGGCGAGAGTGCGCGCTCGACGTTCAGGCCGCTTGCTTCGAGCGCCGCCAGCGCCGCGGCCAGCCAGGGCCGATGGGTCACCGCGACCCAACCGGTCTGGCCGCCGACGGCGCCCGGGCCGAGCGCGAAGTGGAGCGCCTCGTCGTCTTCGAGCAGCGACTCCTCCATCACCCCGAGCAGCGCAGCGCGCAGCCGTGCCGGCGGTGCTCGCGGCACCTCGACGCGGTGCCAGCTGACGTCCATCTCGCCGAGCACCAGCACCGCGTGATCGGCGCGCGGCAGCAGCGCCGCCGCAGCGCGGCCCTGCTGCGTCACGGTGCGGCCGTCGGTGCTGAAGACGAAGCTCCACTCGGCCGGCAGGTGCAGGCCGGCGCTGCCCTCACGGGCCGGGCTGCGGGCCTGCAGACGTTCGCGCGGAGGAAGCTGGATGGCAAGAACGGACATCGCGGGCAGATCGTTGGGGGTGGTCGGCGGTCGGGGTGGCAGGTCGGCGCGGCAGCCCATTGTCGCCTTCAGCGCAGCGCAGCGGCAAAGCTGTGGCGCTCGCTGCGGCGCACCGTGACGCGGTCGTTCTCGCGCTGCAGCAGCGAGCGCTGCTCCAGCACCCGTTCGTCGAGCCGCAGGCGACCCGAGACCTCGAACCAGGCGCTGGCCACGCCGACGCGGGCCGGATCGAGCTTCACGCCCGCCGGCAGCATCGCCTGGACGCCTGCGGAGGTCGTGAACGGGCTGCGCTGGCGCGTCTGCACGAGGAGCTCGGCGCTGCCCAGGTCCAGCCCGTCGATGGCCGCGACCAGCACCTCGCCGGGCGCGGTATTCGCGTTGACCGGGGTCTGCAAGGGCAGCAGGTCGACGAAGGGCGCCAGCCGCTCGAGCGTGGCCTCGTCGATCCCCAGCCAGCGCAGGTCCGAGAGCCGCTCTGGCTTGATCGGCGTGTCGGCGTCGGTTGCCTTGCTCGGCGGCGCCAGCGCGGTGGCCAGCGCGTTCGCGATCTGCGCCGCGGCCTCGCTGGGAGCACCGGCCAGGTCGGCCAGGCGCTGCAGCGCCGCCACCTGAAGCGGCAGGACCTGGCCATTGGCATCGACGAGGTCGCGCAGGTTGTAGCGCGACTGGGCATCGACGATTGCGCCGCTGATGAAGGCCTCGGGCCCGCTGTCGGCGTTGTTGCCCTGGTCGGCGGCGAGAAAGCTCGACAGGCGCGCCTCTTCCAGCGGCGTGGCCCAGCTGTCGCCCAGCGCGGTGTAGACCGGCCCGCGGCGTTGCGCCGACCGCAGGTCCTCGCGCAGGATCAGGCGCGCCCAGTCGAGCGCGCCGGTGAGCACCCACGCCGCCTGCGCGCGCGCGCGCTCCGCGGCCTCGACCTGCACCGCGCGGGTCTGTTGCCAGACCATGCCGGCGGCCAGTGTGGTCACCAGCGCGAGGATGATCATCGCCAGCAGCAGCGCCGCACCGCGCTGCCGGGTCGGCCATCGGAGCGGCGTGTTCACGAGCCGGCCGGTCCGAGCGCGATGTCGCGCGTGAGGGTCTGGCCATCGAGGGTGATGACCATGCGCACCGCATCGGGCAGGACCTCGCGCAAGACGGCCGCCGGCGCCGATGCCGCCGAGGCGGATGGCGCAACGGCGACTGCGGCCAGGTCGCCGGTGGACTGTGCGTTGCTCCATTGGCCGCCGCGGTTGAAGTAGATCTGCCAGTCGCCGGCCCCCGCGCTGAGCGTGACCTGGCCCGGCTCGCTGCCTTGCAACTGCTGGCTGCGCAGCCAGTTCTGCTGCAGGTCGCCGGTGCGCGTGACGCCCGGCGTCGCCCAGCGTCGCCACAGTCCGTCGCGCACCGACCAGGCCACCAGCGCGACGCCCTCGTCGACGCGGCGCGTCAGGCGCAGGGTCTGGCCGTCGAAGCTGATCGCCGGCACATCGCCGGTGTCGAACAAGGCCTGCAGGTCCTGCTCCCACTGCGTCAGCACGGTGTTCAGGCGTACCGCGCGGTCGATCGCGACCTTGCTGCCGTCGCGCGCGCGCACGATGCCGTCCAGCCCGCGCCAGGACAGCGCGGCCAGCAGGGCCATGATCAGCAGCGCGACCAGCACCTCCACCAGCGTGAAGCCTGCAGCATGCCGGCTACCGTTTGGCCACGGCCCGCAGGTCGACTTCATCGCTGCGACAGCACGGTGGACAGGGTCACGATCTGCCGTCCGGCCTCGTCGCGCACCACCGCATCGACGCGCCTGAAGCTCGGGTTGGGCGTCGGCCGCGTGACCAGGGTGCCGCTGTAGCTGCGGCCGAGTTCGTCGCAGCTGAAGCTGGCGTCGCCGACGCCGGGAAAGGTGCGCGCCAGCCGCAGACCCGTGAGTTCGTTGTCGGCGCACCACTGGGCCGCGATCACCGTGCCCAGGCGAGCCGCGTTGTCGGTCAGCACCCCGGCGGCGCGCAGCCCGGCGCCGAGCGCGATGGCGACGATCGCCAGCGCCACCAGCACCTCCAGCAGCGTGAAGCCGCGGGCCTTCACCGGGCCGCCGCGTCCGCCACCGCGAAGGGGCCCAGGCCGTCGCTGGCCAGCTCGAGCCGACGGCCGGCCAGCTGCAGCACGATGCGCTGCGGCGGCAGGATCGCTTCCGGGCCGAGCAGCACGCTGGTGGCGCCCACGATTTCGGCCCGGGTCTGCGGGTCGAGCCAGCGCGTGGGCAGCGGTTGGGATGCGGGCAAGCCGACGAAACGGAACTGGGTGCCATCGTCGGCCGGCGCGTGGTTGGGCACCCAGCGCACCGTGATGCCGGCCACCCGCGCCTCGGCGCGCGCCATCTCGAGCAATGCTGCCAACCGCTCGCCTTCCTCGTCCAGCTTGGCCGCCCTGCCGTCGCGCAGCGCCAGGCTGACGACGCCGATCGAGATCGCGACGATCGAGATCACGATCAGCAGCTCGATCAGCGTGAAGCCGCCCCGGCGGCGCACCGAGCCGCTATTGCCAGGACCCGATGTCCGCATTCTTGCCTTCACCCCCGGGCTGGCCATCGGCGCCGAAGCTGAAGACGTCGATCTCGCCGTTCACGCCCGGGTTCAGGTACTGGTACGGGTGGCCCCAGGGGTCGGCGGGCAGCTTGTCGATGTACGGCTTCCAGTTGGGCGGAACGACGCCCACGGTGGGCTTGGCGACCAGCGCCTGCAGGCCCTGCTCGGCGCTGGGATATCTCTGGTTGTCCAGCTTGTACAGCTTGAGCGCCTGCATCAGGTTGTTGACGTCGGTCTTGGCCGCCGTGACCCGTGCGTCGTCGGCGCGCTCGAGCAGGTTGGGCACGATCAGCGCGCCCAGCACGCCGATGATGACCAGCACCACCATCAGCTCGATGAGCGTGAAGCCACGCTGAAGTGCGGCCAAGGCGTGCGGCGCGGCAGGCGCGCCGCCGGGACGGCGGGCGCGGCGGGGGCGGGCTGTGGGTGTCATGGGATCGCGGCAATGCACGTCGGCGGGCCTGGCTGGCAGGGTCACGTCAATCATAATCGGCGCATGTTGCTGCGTGGGTGGACCTTGGTCGTGTGGGCGATGGTGGCCGCCAGCGCGGCCTTCTGGGGCCTGAAGCTGTTCGTCGCCGCGCCGGCCCTGCCCGCGCACACTCAGGTCGCCGCACCCATGACCGGCGCGCGTGCCGACCTCGGCCGCCTGCTCGGGGCCGACGCGCCGGCGGCGGTCGCCGCCGCGGCACCGGGCGACGCGCGCTACCACTTGCTCGGCGTGGTCACGCCGCGTCCTGCCGGCGCGGCACGCGAGGGGCTGGCCCTGATCGTGGTCGACGGCAAGCCGGCGCGTGCATTCCGCGTCGGCACCGCGGTGGACGACGACAACGTGCTGCAGTCGGTCAACGCCCGCGGCGCCACGCTGGGGCCGCGCAGCGGCACGGCAGCGGTCGCGCTGACCCTCGCCCCGCCGGCGCCGGCGGCCACCGGCACGCTGCCTGCTGCCGGCAGTGCGCCCTATGCAGCGCCGGCCGTGCGCCCGTTCAGGCCTGTCGGCCCGCCCTTGGCACGAATGCCGCCGGTGGCGGCGCCGGTACCTGCCGCCGAGCCGGCATCGAACGGATCGGCCACCGAATAGCCGACCGATGGCCGCGCTCAGTCTGGCGCGGCACCGCGCAGCACCGGTTCGGGTGCCAGGTCGGACATCGGGTCGGCCACGGCTTCTGCCAGTTCGCCCGGCCGCGACGGACCGGGGTCTTCGCCGTCGGCGACTTCCGTCAGCAGCGCCGCCGCACTCCTGACCAGCGGCCAGGCCAGCGTGGAGCCGGTGCCGTCGGTACTTTCCATCCCGAGCTCGAGCAGGGCCGAGGCGCGGAACAGGTTCAGCGCCTGGTCCAGCCCCAGGTGATTGTGGCTGCGGCAGAACACGCAGTAGTCGCTGACCGGTTGCGCGATGCGTGCGGCGACCATCAGGGCCGCACAGGCCGGCAGGCCGTCGATCATCAGCAGGTGGCGCTTGCTGGCCGCCATCAGCATCACGCCGACCATCACCGCGACCTCGAAGCCGCCGAACGCGGCCAGCACCTCGATCGGCTCGGTCACGTCGCGGTGGCGGCCCTGCGCGCCCTGCAGCACGACCATCAGATGGGCCAGCGCGTCGTTGTTCATCTCCGGCCCCGAGACGACGAGGTCGTGCACCGGACTGTTGGTCAGGCGCGCGAGCACCAGCGCCGCGCTCTCGTGCGAACCGACACCAACGCCGGCCAGGATGGTGCAGTTGCCGGGCAGCTTGTCGCCGATCTCCATGCCGGCACGCATGCCGGCATGGGCCTGCTCCAGGCTCATCGCAGGCGAGACGCGTGCGTTGCGCGTGGCATGCGCGATCTTGCGCATCAGCAGGCGGTCGTGCGGCGCCAGTTTCTCGGCCACGCCGCAGTCCACCACCGTCACCTCGAGCCGCTGGACGCGCGCGAACACGGACAGCGGCAGCTGGTTGGTCAGCAGCATGCGCACGGTCTCGTGGGTCGGGCGGCCGAGCGCGTCCGGGATGCCGTCGACGGCGAGGCCATGGTCGGCTGCGAAGACCAGCAGCTGCGGGTTGCGCAAGCGCGGCTTGAGCGTGTTCTGCATCAGGCCCAGGCGAATCGCCAGCGGCTCGAGTTCGCCGAGGCTGCCGCCGGCCTCGTTGCGGCGCTGCAGCTTCTCGCGCAGCGCCCGCTCCAGCAGCGGATTGGTGGTGGGGCTGACGAGGGAGCGGTTGACGACCATGGCGGCGAGTGTAGCCACGGCGTGCGAGTCGTCGAGCGCGCTCGCGCTACCGCAGGAACAGTTCGACCACCGGGTTGCGCGACTCTTCGGTGCAAGGGTAGGCCAGCGTGCGCAGGAACAGGTCGAACGCGGCCTCGTCGCCCGCCGGCACCTGGATGCCGACGAGGATGCGTCCGTAGTCGGCGCCCTGGTTGCGATAGTGGAAAAGGCTGATGTTCCAGCCCGGGTGCATCGCGGCGAGGAAGCGCATCAGTGCGCCAGGCCGCTCCGGGAACTGGAAGCGGAACAGTCGCTCGTCGCGCGCCAGCTCGCTGCGGCCGCCGACCATGTGGCGCACATGCTCCTTGGCAAGCTCGTCGTCGCTGAGGTTGACGGTGGCGAAGCCCTGCCTGACGAACTGGCGCTCGATGCGCTCGGCCTCGTCGCGGCGCTGGATCGCCAGTCCGACGAAGACATGGGCCAGCTTGGCGTCGGAGATGCGGTAGTTGAACTCGGTCACCGCACGCGGCCCCAGCAACTCGCAGAAGCGCTTGAACGACCCGCGCTCCTCGGGGATCGTCACCGCGAACAGGGCCTCGCGCTGCTCGCCGAACTCGGCCCGCTCGGCGACGAAGCGCAGGCGGTCGAAATTCATGTTCGCGCCGCAGGTGATGGCCACGAAGGTCTTGCCCTTGAGCCTGTGGGTCTGAACGTACTGCTTGACCGCCGCCACGCCGAGCGCGCCGGCCGGCTCGAGCACGCTGCGCGTGTCCTCGAACACGTCCTTGATTGCGGCGCAGATGGCATCGGTGTCGACGACCACGAAGTCATCGACCAGCGCACGTGCCACGCGGAAGGTCTCTTCGCCGACCAGCTTGACCGCGGTGCCGTCGGAGAACAACCCGACGTCGTCGAGCTGCACGCGGCGGCCGCGGCGCACCGAGCGCAGCATGGCGTCGGAATCCACCGTCTGGACGCCGATCACGCGCACCTCGGGCCGCACGGCCTTGATGTAGGCGGCCACGCCGGAGATCAGCCCGCCGCCGCCGACGGCCACGAAGACCGCGTCCAGCGGACCCTGGTGCTGGCGCAGGATCTCCATCGCCACCGTGCCCTGACCGGCGATCACGTCGGGGTCGTCGAAGGGATGGACGAAGGTCAGGCCCTGCGCCTGCTGCAGAGCGCCGGCATGACCGTGGGCGTCGGAATAGCTGTCGCCATGCAGCACGACCTCGCCACCCAGCGCCTGCACCGCATCCACCTTCAGCCGCGGCGTCGTCACCGGCATCACGATCACGGCGCGGCAGCCCAGCCGCCGGGCCGCCAGCGCAACACCCTGGGCGTGGTTGCCGGCCGAGGCGCAGATGACGCCGCGCGCCAGTGCCTCCGGATCCAGCCGCACCATCTTGTTGTAGGCGCCGCGCAGCTTGAAGCTGAAGACCGGCTGCTGGTCCTCCCGCTTGAGCAGGACCTGGTTGGCCAGCCGCCGCGAGAGGACGCGGGCCGGCTCCAGCGCCGTCTCGCGCGCCACGTCGTAGACGCGCGCGGTGAGGATTTGCTGCAGGTAGCCGGCCGCAATCCGCCGGGCAAGCGGTGTCAGCGCCGCGATCGGTGGCAGCGGCTCGGACAAGCGCGCAGCGGGCTTTGATGACGGGCGGTGGCCGGCGGGCATCCTGCGATGGGGTCGTTGAACGGGGCCGCGGATCATAGGCCAGCGCTCCCCGGGGTCCCGGCGCGCCGGCCGCCGAGAAAAAGGAGCCCGGAACCTTGGGGGCTCCGGGCTGAATCCACCATTGTTGGAGGTGGAGGAGACAATCGGCGGAAGGGGCTTCGTCAGCGCCGTTCCATGTGCGCAATATAGCACTCCGATGTTGCAGTGCAATATGCTCTGTCAACGACTTCTAGGGCGACGACTCGAAAACGCAACGTGCGGCGGGCGCCGCGCAATGACCAAGGGCAGATGCAGCATGGAATGCACCATCAACTGGATGCCAGCAACCGGCATGGGCTTTGTCGCGGAAACCGGCAGCGGACATCTCCTCACCATGGACGGTGCCCCCGACGGCGGAGGCCGCAACCTCGCGCCACGGCCGATGGAGACGGTTCTGGCCGGCACCGGCGGCTGCACCGCCTACGACGTCGTGCTCATTCTCAAGCGCGGTCGCCACGACGTGCGCGGCTGCCAGGTACGCTTGAGCGCCGAGCGCGCGGCCGCCGACCCCAAGGTCTTCACGCGCATCGCGATGCATTTCATCGTCAGCGGCCGCGCCCTGCCTGCGGCAGCGGTCGAGCGCGCGATCGCCCTGTCGCACGAGCGCTACTGCTCGGCCAGCATCATGCTCGGCAAGACCGCCGAGATCGTCACCAGCTTCGAGATCGTCGAGGGCTGAGCCTGGACGCGGAAGCACGCGAGGGCTTGCGCGCCTGGCGAAAGCCTGACCGCGATGCGGGCGGCGAGGCCGAGCGCTCGTCAGATGCGCTGCGCCGTGGTCGTCATGACCCTGGCCGCGCCGCGCATCAGCCAGCGCACCGGAGCCGGCAGCGCGGCAGCGCCGGCGGCGGCGGCGTCATCGGCATGGCGGCGTTCGTCGTCCTTCATCGCTTCGACGATGGCCCGCGATCGCCGGTCCGCGGCCGGTAGCCGGTCGAGGTGGCCGGCAAGGTGCTGCTCGACCTGGCGCTCGGTCTCGACCACGAAACCCAGGCTCAGCGCATCGCCCAGACGCCCGGCGAGCAGGCCGATGCCGAAGGCGCCGGCGTACCACAGCGGATTGAGCCAGCTCGGGCGGTCGCCCAGCTCGGCCAGGCGCTGCTGGGTCCAGGCCAGGTGATCGGTTTCCTCGCGCGCGGCCCGCTGCATCTGGCGCTGCAGCTCGGGCGTGCGCGCCGTCAGCGCCTGCGCCTGGTACAGCGCCTGCGCGCAGATCTCGCCGACATGGTTGACGCGCATCAGCGAGCCGGCCTCGCGGCGCTCACCGGGTTCGAGCTCGTCGGCGGCCATCGCCGCGGCAGGATTCGGCCGTGCCGCGTGCACCGCGCCGCTGACCGTTCGCAGCGCGTTGTCGACACTGACGATGAAGGCATCCAGCGGGTTCATTCGCGCATGAGCATAGCCCATCGCTACCCTTTCATGACGGCACGACGACACGTTGCGGCCAGACAACAGCCGCTGCGGTTTTCGAGAGCAGGCCTTGGCAACAGCGGCAACCGTCTGGTGCAATACGCTCAACTTCCGCAAAGGAGGTTAGCCTGATCGGCCCTGTCAGGGTGACTCCCAAGATCGGGACCTCTTGTTCAACCTAGGAGATAGTTGCAATGAAGAAATCACTGCTCGCCCTGGCAGCGCTGACCGCGTTCGCAGGCGCGGCTTCGGCCCAGTCGTCGGTCACCCTGTTCGGTGTCGTCGACACCAATCTCCGCGTCGTTGACAACGCCAATGCCGGCAAGGTCAAGAGCATGAGCAACGACGGCAATGCATCCAGCCGCTTCGGCTTCCGCGGCGTCGAAGATATGGGCGGCGGCCTGCAAGCCGGCTTCTGGCTCGAGGGCGGCCTTGCCGCCGACAACGGTGGCGGTTTCTCGGGCGGCGCTCAGGGCAACACGGCGCAACCCTTGACCTTCCAGCGCAGGTCCACCGTCAGCCTGATGGGCGGTTTCGGTGAAATCCGCCTCGGCCGCGACTACACGCCGACCTTCCTCAACGTCGCTGCCTACGATATCTGGGGCTACGTGGGTGTGTCGACGATCGCCAATGCCCGCGGCAAGTTCACCGCCCTTCAGGGCGTCGGGACGGCGGTCCGCGCGAACAACATGATCAGCTACTTCCTGCCGGCGCTCGGTGGTCTGTACGGTCAGGTTTCAGTCGCTGCCGGCGAAAATACCCAGGGCAACAAGTACGTCGGTGCCCGTATCGGCTACGCCGCCGGCCCGGTCAACGTCTCGGGCGCCTACGGCAAGACCTACAAGACCGTCGCGATGACGGACGACCTGAAGAACGTCAGCGTCGGCGCTTCGTACGACATGGGCTTCTTGAAGGTGATGGGTTCGTACGAGAAGCAGGATTACGGCTCCCTCAACCAGAAGATGGCCGATCTGGGCGTGGCCGTGCCCTTCGGCGCGAGCACGATCAAGGTCTCTGCCGCCCGCTTCAGCGGTTCGTCGGACGTCTGGGGTGTCACGCAGCTCGGCCTGGGCTACCAGTACGACCTGTCCAAGCGCACGGCGCTGTACGCCAACTACGGGCGTGATGCGAACAAGGGCAATGCGGCCCTCGGCGCCACGTTCACTGCGTCCGGCAGCGGCAACGCCGGCATGCACGGTGGCGAAACCTCCACCGGCTACGAGTTCGGCGTCCGCCACTCGTTCTGATCGTCTGACTGCGCCGTCCGCCTGCGGGCGGCTGGCGCAACGGGATCGAGGAGCCGCCTTCGGGCGGCTCTTCTCGTTTTCTCGGTGCAAGAGGCGCGCGCAGTCCGTGCGGTTCGCCGATCTCGGGCCGTCGGGCGATGACGGCGAGGAACTCGCTACGACCCGATCAGGTGCTCGCCGGCAAACAGTTGGCGCACCGATTCGCGCTCGCGGATCAGGTGCACTTGCGGGCCGTCGACCATCACCTCGGCCGCGCGCGGCCGGCTGTTGTAGTTGCTGGCCATCGCCATGCCGTAGGCGCCGGCGGACAGCACGGCGAGGCGGTCGCCCGGCGCCACGACCAGTGCGCGGTCGCGCCCCAGCCAGTCGCCCGATTCGCACACCGGCCCGACGACATCCCAGGTGAGCGCCTCGCCGCCGCGCTGCACGCAGGGTTCGATCGCCATCCAGGCCTCGTACATCGCGGGGCGCACGAGGTCGTTCATCGCCGCATCGACGATGCAGAAGTTCTTCTGCTCACCCGGCTTGAGCACCAGCACCTCGGTGACCAGCACCCCGGCGTTGCCGACCAGCGAGCGGCCGGGCTCGAGCAGCAGTTCGCGATGGCCATGGCCGCGCGCGTCCAGGCGCTGCAGCAGGGCAGCGACCAGGGCCGAGGCGTCGGGCGGCCTCTCGTCCGCGTAGCCGATGCCCAGCCCGCCCCCGACATCGACATGCCGCAGCGCGATGCCCGTTGCTTCGACGGCTTCGACGAGGTCGAGCACGCGGTCGAGCGCGTCGAGGTACGGCGCGACCTGGGTGATCTGCGATCCGATGTGGCAGTCGATGCCGACCACCTGCAGGCCGGGCAGCGCCGCCGCGTGCCGGTAGGCGGCCAGCGCCGCCGCGTGCGCGATGCCGAACTTGTTGCCCTTCAGGCCGGTCGAGATGTACGGATGGGTGCCGGCGTCGACATCCGGATTCACGCGCAGGCTGACCGGCGCGCGGCGGCCGAGCGCGCGGGCTTCCTCGTCGAGAGCGTCGAGTTCGGGCTCGCTTTCGACGTTGAAGCAGCGCACCCCCGCGAGCAGGGCCTGACGCATCTCGGCGCGGGTCTTCCCGACGCCCGAGAACACGACGCGGTCGGCCCGCCCTCCGGCCGCCAGCACGCGCTCGAGCTCGCCGCCGGAGACGATGTCGAAGCCGCAGCCGGCCGCGGCGAAGGTCTGCAGCACCGCCAGGTTCGAGTTGGCCTTCATCGCATAGCACAGCAGGTGCGGTCGGCCGCGCAGGGCCCGCTCGTAGGCGTCGAGTGCCGCCAGCATCGCGCGCCGCGAATAGACGAACAGCGGGGTGCCGAAGCGCCGTCCCAGTGCGTCCAGCGAATGGCCTTCGAGTTGCAGGTCGGCCCCTTCGCGGGCCAGGAAAGGCGCGCCCGGCAGGCTCATCGAGCCGCCGCGGAAGCGGGCCCGGACGCCGATGCGGAGGCCGGCGCGCTGGCGATGGCCGGGGCGCTTGCCGTCGGCGGCAGCCACAGCGGCCCCTTCTGCCCGCAGCCGGCCAGCAGCAAGGCGAACGCCCCCGCCAGCAGGGGGGTGAGCCTGCGCGGGGCTAAACTGGCTCGGAGGACTCGATGCATGCGAAAGATTCTATGAGCACCGCCCCCGCCTGCCCGGCCGCCACGGCGCTGAGCGACGCCGACTACGCGCGCGAGACCGGCACCCTGCTGGCACGCATCGAGGCCGCCGCCGACCTCTGGCTGCAGGACGACGTGATCGACATCGACACTCACCGCACCGGCGGCCTGCTCGAGCTCGCATTTCCCGACGGCAGCAGGATCATCGTCAACACGCAGCCGCCGTTGCAGGAGGTCTGGCTCGCGGCGCGTGCCGGCGGCTTCCATTACCGCTGGGTCGCCGGGCGCTGGCTGGACACCCGCGACGCCGGCGAGTTCCTCGCTGCTCTGTCGCGGCACGCCAGCGCGCAGGCCGGCAAGACGCTGGTGTTCTGAGCCTCGCGGGCCGGCCTTGCGCCGGCGCAGGTCGCGCAGCGCCGGGACCGCCGTCACGCGGCGGTCCGGGGCCGTTCAGTTGCGGAACAGGTCGAGGATGCTGCGCCGCTCCTCGGTGCTCGCGGGCTGCGGAATCTTGTCGTCCAGGCCCATGCTCTTGATGCCGGCGCTGCCGGCGTACTCGTCGAACATCCAGTAGGGGCCGGACTGCACGACGCCGTCGGGCGGCGTGGGCTGCGAGACCGGCACGTTGCGCAGCGCGTGGTGCATGAACTCGATCCAAACCGGCAACGCGAGTCCACCTCCGGTCTCGCGGTCGCCCAGCTTGCGCGGCGTGTCGTAGCCGATCCAGACCACCGCCGTCAGCGTGGGCTGGTAGCCGACGAACCACGCGTCGAGTGAATCGTTGGTGGTGCCGGTCTTGCCGTACAGGTCGGGGCGCTGGAGTTCGGCCTGCGCCTTGGCCGCCGTGCCAGAGCGCGCCACTTCGTTGAGCAAGGTGCCCATCACGAAGGCGTTGCGTCCGGGCAGGGTGCGCAGCGAGGCATCGAGCGCCGGCGGCGCGATCTCGAGCAGGGGCTTGCCCTTCTGGTCCGTGATGCGCTGGATCAGCAGCGGCGGCAGCAGATAGCCGCCGTTGGCGAACACGCTGTAGGCGGTGGCCATCTGCATCGGTGTCACCGACCCGGCACCCAGGGCCATCGTCAGATAAGCCGGGTGCTTGGCCGGGTCGAAGCCGAAGCGCTGGATCCACTGCTGCGCGAACTCGGTGCCGGTGGCTTGCAGGACCCGGATCGAGACCATGTTCTTGGACTTGGCCAGCGCCGTCTGCAGCGGCATCGGGCCTTCGAACTTGCCGTCGTAGTTCTTCGGCTCCCAGGGCTGGCTGCCGGTGCTGCCGGCATCGAAGAACAGCGGCGCGTCGTTGACCACCGTGGCCGGCGTGAAGCCCTTTTCCAGCGCCGCCGAGTAGATGAAGGGCTTGAAGCTCGAGCCCGGCTGGCGCCAGGCCTGGGTGACATGGTTGAACTTGTTCTCGTCGAAGTCGAAGCCGCCCACGAGCGCGCGCACGGCGCCACTGCGCGGGTCCAGGGCCACCAGCGCGCCTTCGACCTGCGGCAACTGGGTCAGCATCCATTCGCCCTTGGCAACGCGCATCGCGCGCACCACCGCGCCGCGCCGGATCTCGATCTTCGGTCCGGCCTTGGGCTGCAGCCCCGACCACACCGGCTGCAGGCCGCGGCCGGTGACCGTGATCGTATCGCCCGACTGCAGCATCGCGGTGACCTTGCGCGGCGAGGCGGCGAGCACCACGACCGCGTGCAGGTCGTCGTCGTCGGGGTGTTCGGCCAGGGCCTCGGCCACGCGGGTGTCGATCTGCGCCGCATCGGCCGGCAGATCGACGTACGCCTCCGGGCCGCGATAGACCTGGCGCAGCTCGTAGTCGATCAGGCCGCTGCGCAGCGCATGGTAGGCGACCGCCTGGTCGTCGGACTGGATCGTCAGATAGACGTTCAGGCCGCGGGTGTAGGTCTCGTCGCCGTACTGCGCGAACACGAGCTGACGGGCGGTCTCGGCCACGTACTCGGCATGCACGGCGACGTCGGACGGCGCGCGGTAGCGCAGCGCCTGCGCCAGGGCCGCGGTTCGCTGCGCCTCGGTGATGAAGCCGTTCTCGAACATGCGGTCGATGATGTAGCGCTGCCGCGCCGTCGCCCGTTTGGGGTTCGCGATCGGGTTGTAGGCCGAAGGCGCCTTGGGCAGGCCGGCCAGCATCGCCGCTTCGGCCACGGTCACGTCCTTGAGCTGCTTGCCGAAATAGACCTCGGCGGCGGCGGCAAAGCCGTTGGCGCGCTGGCCGAGGTAGATCTGGTTCATGTAGAGCTCGAGGATCTGGTCCTTGGACAGCAGGTTCTCGATCTTCAGCGCCAGCAGGACCTCGTAGATCTTGCGCGTGAAGGTCTTCTCGGTGGAAAGGTAGAAGTTGCGCGCCACCTGCATCGTGATCGTCGATGCGCCCTGGCTGCGCGCATCGCGCAGGTTCTCGATCGCCGCGCGCACGACGCCCTTGTAGTCGACCCCGCCGTGCTCGTAGAAGCGCGCATCCTCCGCTGCCAGCACGGCGTTCTTCATCACCTGCGGGATCTGCGCGATGGGCACGAAGTTGCGCCTCTCCTCGCCGAACTCGCCGAGCAGCACGCCATCGGCCGAGAACACCCGCAGCGGCAGCTTCGGGCGGTATTCGGCCAGGCTGCCGATGTCCGGCAGATGCGGGTACGCGACCGCCAGCGCCAGACCGACAGCCAGCAACAGCGCGACCAGCCCGGCGACGGCCAGCCCGATCAGGCCGGCCACGAATCGCAGCAGGGTCCGCGGCCAGCGGATGCGCGCGGCCGATGACGGATTGGGCGAAGGATCGGGCGGCGAAGGGGCGGGCGCGGTGGGGGACATAAAGTTCCCGGGATCCGGGCCGAAAGATTATAGGAAGGGGCATCGGCCCCGATCGCAGGCGCCGAGCAGGGGGGCTTTCACCTGGCGATCCGTGACATTGTCCACGGCCACCGGGTTCCAGGCGTAAGGGCTTGCAGACCGGCTTGCCGGTTGTTTCAACTGTCCTGGAGGACGTTAGACAATGGCAACGACCGCAGGCCTTGGCCACCTGGTTTTTCTTTGGTTCACAAGGGCTTTACTGCTAGCATTGAAGTAACTTCTTAACAAGCCTGGGGTTGCCGCGAGGTTCCCGTTGGATTCTTGTCGTCTCAAGGCCGCGTGGCTGGGGAGTGTGAAACTTGGGTTTTCTTGACGCACTGCTGGGCCGCAAGCACCCACCCATGATCGGGCTGGATATCAGTTCGTCCAGCGTCAAGCTGGTCGAGTTGGACCGGACCGCCGCGGGCGACTACGTGCTCGAGCGCTTCGCCAGCGAGCCTTTCGAAAAGGGCTGGATCACCGACGGCCAGATCGAGAAGTTCGACGAAGTAGCCGCCGCCGTCAAACGCGTGGTGAGCAAGAGCGGCACCCGGACCAGGCAGGTCGTGATGGCGATGCCACAGTCGGCAGTGATCACCAAGAAAATCATGCTGCCGGCCGGCCTGCGTGAAGAAGAGATGGAAATCCAGGTCGAGTCCGAGGCCAACCAGTACATACCCTTCTCGCTCGACGAGGTGAGCCTGGACTTCTGCGTCATCGGCCCCAGTCCCACCTCGGCTGGTGACGTCGAGGTCCTGATCGCCGCGTCGCGCCGCGAGCGCGTGCAGGACCGCCAGGCCCTGGCCGAGGCCGCCGGCCTGAAGCCAGCGGTGCTCGACATCGAAGCACATGCCTCGCGCCTGGCCATGAGCCGGGTCGTTGCGGCCTTGCCCAACGAGGGCCGCGATGCACTGGTGGCCCTGTTCGAGATCGGTGCCGACACCACCAGCCTGAAGGTGCTGCGCGACGATGAGATGCTCTACGACCGCGACCAGGCCTTCGGCGGTTCGCAGCTGACGCAGCTGATCTCGCGCCAGTACGGCTTCTCGTTCGAGGAGGCCGAGGCCAAGAAGCTGTCCGGCGACCTGCCCGAAGACTATGAGAGCGTGATCCTCACCCCCTTCGTCGACAGCCTGTCGCAGGAAATCGGCCGCGCGCTGCAGTACTTCTTCACCAGCACGCCTCACCACAAGGTGCATTACGTGATGCTCGCCGGCGGCACGGCCACGCTGCCCGGCCTGAAGGACCGCGTCACCGACCTCACCGGCTTTGCCTCCAGCGTCGTCAACCCCTTCGACCAGATGCAACTCGGCTCGGCGGTGCGTGAAAGCCGGGTGCGCCGCGAAGCGCCGTCGTACCTCACGGCCTGCGGGCTGGCGATGCGGAGGTTCCTGCAGTGATCCTCATCAATCTGCTGCCGCACCGCGAGGAACGGCGCCGCCAGCGCAAGCGGGCGTTCTTCATCAGCCTGGCGGCCTGCGTGGCGGCCGGCGTGGTGGCAGTCGGCCTGTGGTACTCGGTGCTGCAGGAGATGACCTCGGTTCAGGATTCGCGCAACGCCTTCCTGAAGACCGAGATCGCGCGCCTGGACGCCCAGATCAAGGACATCGCCACGCTGCGCACCGAGATCGATGCGCTGAAGGCGCGCCAGAAGGCGGTCGAGGACCTGCAGACCGACCGCAACACCCCCGTGCACCTGCTCAACGAGTTGGTGCAGCAGACACCCGAGGGCGTGTATCTGACTTCGATCAAGCAGAACGGCCAGGTCGTGCTCGTCAATGGCGTGGCACAGACCAACGAGCGGGTCTCCGAATTCCTGCGCAACACGCTGTACAACTCGCCCTGGCTGGAGCGGCCTGAACTGGTGGAAATCAAGGCCAGCGCCCTCAGCGCCGCCAACCGCGATCAGCGCCGGCTGTTCGATTTCTCGATGCGCGTCACGCTCAAGCGCCAGCAGAGCGCCGAGCCGGCGGCCGCATCGGCGCCCGCCGCGCGCGCCAAGGCGAGCTGAGGCACCCATGGCCAAGTCCTCGACCGTCACCTTCGACGTCAGCAGCCTGCTCGACCAGGCCGCATCCCAGTTCCGCGGCCTCAACCCGAACGAGCCGGGCCAATGGCCGACACTGCCCAAGGTCGCCACCTGGCTGGTGACCGCGGCGGCAGCCCTGGTCGGCGGCTGGTTCCTTGTCCTGTCCGGCGCATCCGATGAACTCGACGCGGCCCGCCAGCAGGAGCCCAAGCTCAAGGTGGAGTACCGCGACCGCCTCGCCCAGGCGGTGAACCTCGGCGAGTTGCGCAAGCAGAAGCTGCAGGTGCAGGAATACGTGACCCAGCTCGAGAAGCAGCTGCCGGGGAAGGCAGAGATGGACGCCCTGCTGTCGGACATCAACCAGGCCGGTCTAGGGCGTGGCCTGCAGTTCGAGTTGTTCCGCCCCGGCCAGGTGCAGGTCAAGGATTACTACGCCGAGTTGCCGATCACGTTGCGCGTGAGCGGTCGCTACCACGACATCGGCGCCTTCGCGGCGGACGTCGCGAGCCTGTCGCGCATCGTCACGTTGCAGAACCTGAGCATCGGCCCGCTGTCGGGCAAGGACCAGAACGGCCTGCTGGCGATGGACGCCACGGCCCGTACCTATCGCTACCTCGACGCCAACGAGGTCGCCGAGCAGCGAAAGGCCGCGCAGAAGAAGCCCGGGGGGGCCGCCAAATGAGCCGCCTGCTACGCACCACGGCTGCGCTGTGCGCCTGCGCCGCCCTGCTCGCCGCCTGCAGCGCCGACCGCGAAGAACTGCGCACCTGGATGGAACAGCAGAAGCGCGAGGTCAAGCCCAACGTCACGCCGCTGCAGCCGCCGAAGAAGTTCGACCCTGCGCCTTACAGCTCGGCACAAGCGGTGGACCCGTTCAGCACCCAGAAGCTCACGGTGGCCCTCAAGCAGGAGGCGCGACAGCCGAATTCCCTGCTGTCGGCCGAACTCAACCGACGCAAGGAGCCGCTGGAGGCCTATCCGTTGGACAGCATGACGATGGTCGGGAGCGTGAACAAGAACGGGCAACCCTTCGCCGTCCTGAAGGTGGACAACCTGCTCTACCAGGTCAAGGTCGGCGACTACCTGGGCCAGAACTACGGCCGGGTGACCAAGATCGCCGAGACCGAGGTCGACTTGCACGAGATCGTGCAGGACGCGTCGGGGGAATGGATCGAGCGCCCCGCGGCGCTGCAGTTGCAGGAGAAGGCGAGATGAGGATGATCTGGCGAACCAGCGTCGGGCCTCGGCATGCCCTCCCCCGCAAAGGCGCTGCTCGCGCCCCAGAGGGCAGACAAGTCACCCAGGAGACCCGCACCATGTTGCACTGGCGAGCCGCCGCCGCCGCCCTCGCCGCCGTCGGCGCGATGATGGGCCCGATCACGGCATGGGCGCAGAACGCGATCCAGGCTATCACCAGCAGCCAGCAGTCAGGCACCGAGGTCGTCCGCATCGATCTGTCCGAGCCGCTGGCATCGGTACCCAGCGGCTTCTCGGTGCAGGCGCCACCGCGCATCGCGATCGATCTGCCGGGCGTGACCAACGGCATCGGCCGCAACAGCGTCGAGATCAACCAGGGCAACTTGCGCTCGGTCAGCATTGCCCAGGCCGGCGACCGTTCGCGCCTGGTGCTCAACCTCAAGCAGGCCTCGGGCTACCGGGCTCAGCTGCAGGGCAAGGCGCTGCTGATCACCCTCGACGTGGCCGGCGCAACGACGGCCAACGCCGCCCCGCCGACGCAGTTCGCGCCGGCGCAGAACGCGGTCAGCGAATCGCTGCGCGATATCGACTTCCGCCGCGGCCCCGACGGTGCCGGGCGCGTCATCGTCACCCTGCCCAGCACCCAGGTCGGCGTCGATATCAGCCAGCAGGGCCAGTCTCTGGTGGTCGAATTTCAGCGCTCCACGCTGCCCGACGCCCTGCGCCGCAAGCTCGACGTGACCGACTTCGGCACCCCGGTGAAGACGATCTCGACCTACCAGAACGGCGACAGCGTGCGCATGGTGGTCGAGCCCACCGGTGTCTGGGAACACAGCGCCTACCAGAGCGACAACCAATTCGTGCTCGAGGTGCGGCCGGTCAAGATCGACCCCAACAAGCTGACGCAGGGCCAGGGCTTCAATGGCGAGAAGCTGAGCCTGAACTTCCAGAACATCGAGGTGCGGGCGCTGCTGCAGGTGATCGCGGACTTCACCAACTTCAACGTCGTCACCAGCGACACCGTGACCGGCACCGTCACGCTGCGCCTGAAGGACGTGCCCTGGGACCAGGCGCTCGACATCATCCTGCAGAGCAAGGGCCTGGGCGTGCGCAAGAGCGGCAACGTGCTGTGGATCGCGCCCAAGGACGAACTGGCGGCCAAGGAGCAGGCCGATCTCGAGGCCAAGAAGAAGGTCTCCGACCTCGAACCTACGCGCACGCAGTCGTTCCAGCTCAACTACACGAAGGCGGCCGAGGTCGCGCAGCAACTGCTCGGCCAGGGCGGCAGCACGACCGGCGGCGGCGGCGGCAGCACCCAGGGAACGCGCATCCTGACGGCGCGCGGCGGCGTGTTCGCCGAGCCGCGAACCAACCAGCTCTTCGTCAGCGACATCCCGAGCAAGCTCGAGGAAATCCAGACCCTGATCGCGAAGATCGACGTCCCGGCTCGGCAAGTGCTGATCGAGGCCCGCATCGTCGAGGCCGACGACAGCTTCGGCCGCTCGCTCGGCGTCAAGCTCGGTGGGTCCGACTTGCGCGGCGTGCGTGGCGGCACCCCCGGCTACAGCGTGGGCGGCGGAAACTACGTGACGATCGGGGGCAACTACGCGGCCATCGGCTCGCAGACCAACCAGACCGGCGCCACCTCGACCTACGCGGACAACCAGTTCGTCAGCCTGCCGGCCGACACCAGCTCGCTCGGCGCCTCGGCCGCGACCTTCGCGCTGTCGCTGTTCGGCGCCTCGGCCAACCGGTTCCTGAACCTGGAGCTCTCGGCGCTGGAAACCGAAGGCAAGGGCAAGATCGTTTCCAGCCCGCGCGTGATCACTGCCGACCAGCAAGAGGCAACGATCGAGCAGGGCACGGAACTGCCCTACCAGGCAGCCACCTCCAGCGGCGCGACCTCGGTCCAGTTCAGAAAGGCGAATCTGTCGCTCAAGGTGACACCGCAGATCACGCCCGAGGGCAACGTCATTCTCAATGTCGATGTCAACAAGGACAGCGTGAGCACGCTGTCCACCGCCGCCGGGCCGGCCATCGACACCAAGCACGTCAAGACCCAGGTGCTGGTCGAGAATGGCGGCACCGTCGTCATCGGCGGCATCTTCACGCAAACCGAGCGCGACAACGTCAACAAGGTGCCGTTGCTCGGCGACATCCCGTTCCTTGGCGCCCTGTTCCGAAACAAGACGCGCAGCTCGAACCGCACCGAGTTGCTGATGTTCATCACGCCCAAGATCGTGACCGACCGTTCGGCTGCGCGCTGAACATCGCGGACCGACGCAGGAATGCCGACCATGATCTCCTTGACGCGTTTCTTCTCGATGCTCACCGTGTTGGCCCTTGCGGCCTGCGGCGGCGGTGGCAGCAACACCGGAACCAGCGGCTTCACCAGCGGCACCGGCAGCGGCACCGCGACGACACCAACGGCCGCCGACCTGATCGTCAGCACGAGTTCGGCCCAATTGCCGGACATCAGCTCCAGCTCGCTCACAATCACCGTGACCGCGGTCGATTCTGGCCGCGTCGTGGTCTCCGGCGCTCCGATCCAGCTCTCGGCGGACAGCGATGCTGTCGTCACCCAGTCTGCGCCGGCGACCGACTCGACGGGCTCGATTACGGGCACCTTGAGAATCGGCGCCAATCGCGCCAACAGGGTGATCACCATCACCGCGACTTCGGGTGCACTGTCGAAGACGGTGATGGTCGAGGTCGTAGGAGCGAGCGTCGCCAGCACGCTGGTACCGGCGGTCGTCGCGCCTGGCGCTACGGCACAAATCCAGTACCGCGTCACCGATCAGGCGGGCAGCGCGATGACGGCACAGTCCGTGCAGGTATCAGCGCCTGGCCTGTCTCCGGCGACTGCCACCGGCGCGACCGACGGCAACGGGGCATATGTATTCGGCTACACCGCGCCGGCGACGGCTGGGTCGTTCACGGTGTCGACCACGATCGGCGGTGTCGCCGACGAGCAGACCGTCATCGTGCAGTCCGGTATCTGGAGCGATCCCGGCCGTGCTCCGGGATCGGTGTCGCTCGGCATCGGTAAGCGCGAATCCCAGTGTCGTGCGGGTCAATACGAGCAGCGCGACACACCAATCGCGCAGAGATTCGGGCACTATTCGTCGGCGATAGCAACAAGCCAATCCCCAACGTTCGTGTGCGCTTCGACCTGGGCGGCGACCTCGAATTCGATCGGCGGCACGTTCACCACCGGCACCAGCGATCGTCTACAGTGACGCTGGCGGTGCGTCGATCACGCCTACATGCCTGACGCCCGAGCAGCCCCACCGACGGGGTGACGATACGTGCTTGCTGGGACTATGCCGACTTCGCCCAGGGGCAGTGCCCGAACTCAGCCATCACGACGCTGACGGTGGTATCCGAGGCGCTGTCGGTGAGTATCGGCACCGACGAACTGATTGTGACGCCCGATCTGGCCTACCAGAAGCGCTTTGTCGTCCAGGTCAACGACTCGTCGGGCCTGGCCAAATCCGGCGTCCAGGTGAGCCCGCTGCTCGATCTGGTCAGCTACGCCAAGGGCTCGTGGGCCTACGATGGCAAGCAGTGGGTCCAGACCATAGCGACGGCCAACTGCGGCAACGAAGACGTCAACCGCAATGGCGTGCTCGAGGTCTATTCGAACGGCGATGCCGAGGACGCGAACGGCAACGGCCAACTCGACCCGCGCAAGGCCGACGTGACGGTGGCTTTCGAGGGTTCGAACACGACGGATGCTTCGGGTCAGGTGGTGCTCCGTCTTACCTACCTGCGCAACGTGGCGTCGTGGGTGCAGTTCAAGCTGACCGTCGCCGCATCAGGGATCTCTGGGACCGAGGGACGCGCCAGTTACGGAGGCGTTCTACCTGTGCCCGCTGCGGCGGTGACCGCGACAACGGCACCCGCATTCGTCATCAGTCCCTACGGCGTGCAAGCGAGCGCCGTGACAGTTGTCACGACGCCTGACGGGTCAGCCACTGCATCGCTCTGCACGAACCCGAAGTAGAACCGGGATCGTATCGATAACCGGGCCCGACCCGGCCATCGATTCTCAGGTCGGTTCAACCAGCCGAGCCTCGCCCAATTCGGCGAACGACATCGGCAAACCTGGCGGCGTGCCGCCGCTGAGTGAGTCCTGTTTCTCGCGGGCCCCTTCAGCAGGCAACTCGCAGATTCCCCAACCGACCGTCTCCCGCGCGGCAGCCAGATCGCGCCGCCGCACGCCCGGCTCGACGCCGGCGTCTCAGTCGATGGCGACCGGCGTTGGCGTGCGCGGCTGGACCATCGTTCGGTCGCAGGAAACCCAGCCCTGGTCGGCCCTCTGGCCGTAGAACCAGACCTCGATGCAGATGCGGCGGCGCACGGCCAGGCCGTCAATCTGACCGTAAGCGGTCAATAGACCGCGTCCTGGTGCGCGACGATGGGATGTGGTGGCCGCCGTGTGGCGGCGGTTGTCAGCCTTCGGCGATCCCGATGGACCAGGGCAGCAACGCCTCGTAGGCGTCGACCTTGCTCGCCTTGGGCAACTCGATCAGCAGCTGTCGCAGCTACGTGTAGCCGTCGATGCCGTTGACCTTGCAGGTCTGCAGCGGCGAGTACAGGTTCGCGCTGGCGTTGGCGTCAGCGACCGTATCGGCGAACAACCAATTGCGCCTGCCGATGACGAACGGACGGATCGAGTTGTCGCAGGCGTCGTTGTCTATGGGGTGGTTGCCATCGCGGACGTAGCGCTCGAGCTTGGGCCACTGGCCATGCGCAGAACGCAACGCCTGACCCAGCAGCGTCGCGGGTGCCACTGCGTGGAGCTTGGCCAGCTGAAGGTGAGCTTCAGCGTGCCAGCCGCCAGCGGCAACTCGACGGAGTACAGGGTCCTATCGCTGCGCGTGGCAATCGCCACCGTGTCACCGCTGGATGACTGCACCACCGTCTGGCAAACCACCGGACCCAGCGCCGTCGTCGCGCTCAGCCCCAAGATGCTAAATTGCGACGCAGTCGTCCCCCGCGCGAACGCACAACCGCACCCGCGCTCAGCGCAACGACGATGGTGTCACTCCGCCGTCGGCAGTTCGCGCCAGTTCAAGCGCCGCAGTCCGACACTGGCACTGAAGTTGCCCTGGATCGACTTCAAGGATCCGTTGTCGCTTCCGGCAATCAGCCGCGGCTGGCCGCTGACGCTGAAGAACTTCAGGTCGGTGACGACACCCGTCGTGACCGTCGAATAGGCTATAGGCAGCGTGCTCACGACATGGGTGTTCGGGTCGGTCACCGTCGTCGTCAGCGACGACACGCCATTGGCGAAGTTGATCGCATAGACCTGGCTCTGGCCGGATGGGTTGCAGGCGTCGCCGTTAGGCAGGGTGGTGGTGAAGGCGACGTTGCCATTGAACGCGGTCGATTCATTGACGTCACGCCAGCCGATGTTGCCGCTGCCGCCTGTGCCCAGGTCGATATACCACCCCATCTGCGTCGGCGCGTTGAATGTGACACCCTTCGTCGGATCGATGTCGGCGAGCAGGTTGGCACGCGAGAGCGGGAACGTCACGCCGCCCGGCAGCGAGTTCGCCGTGCTGAAGCGGCCGCCGGAGCCGTCGCGTATCGCGTAGTAGGTCTGCACCTGGGTCGCGCCGACGTCCGTGGTGTCCAGCAGCCGCCCGGTGCCGATCAGCACGTAGCGCCGATTGCTCTGCGGCGCCACCTCGACCAGCGGCGGAGAGGTTACCGGCTGCGGGTTGCCGCCGGCGTCGGTGAGTGTCGCGATCAGCGTCGGTGCCGGGTAGGCCCCGCCAGCGGCGGTGATGTCGAGCCGCCAGAGATTGCCCAACAGGTCGCCGGCATAGACCGCGTCGGCGGTGCCGTCGGTGCGATCGAGAACATAGCCGTTGGCATAGGCCAGGCCCGCGCTCGAGGCGACCGAGCCGGTGCCCGTGGAGATCTTCTGCAGCAAGGCGCCTGTGCGCGGGTTCACGACGAAGAAGTAGCCCTTGCCGTCCGCGTTGTTGTAGCCCGACACGAAGATCGCGACCCAGCCGTATTGCGGCGTCTTCACCACCACGGGCGGGCCGAAGCTGTATCCCATGTCGGGGTCGGTGAACTCCCACAGCACATGGCTGGCTCCGGCCGCTTCGGTACCGAAAGCGGTGGGGTCGGTCACGTCGATCGCGTAGTACCCGCGGCCACCCTTGCCCAGGCCGCCGATGAGCACCGAATGCCAGCTGGTGCCGGCGCCACCGACGGTGCGCCCGAAGTCGATGTCGTAGACGTTGGGGGTGGCGTTGACGTAGTTGTGGTGCACGAAGGTCGGATTGCCGAGCGCGGCCAGCCCATCGACGCTGGGCGTTCCGTTCGGCCCGCTGATGACGGCCGACGGCACATACGCGAAGACTTCGCTTCCGGCGCCGGCGCCAGCCAGGGCGCCGTTGACGGCATGCATCATCCCGTCGTTGGCACCGAAGTAGAGCATCGTCGCGCGCGCCGACCACGCGGTCTTGAAGGCGCCGTAGCCGGCGTTCGTGCTGTCCGACAGGATCAGGTTGGGCGGCCCGACCGGCTGCACGCGAGACCCCACCACGTCACCCAGCAGCTTGACCCGGCTGCGGTACGCGTGCGTGCTGCCGGCGACTATCGAGGCCGCCTCGTTCGTCTGGTCGCCGCGCAGATAGTTCAGGTAGTTGGCGCTGTCGTTGCCGACGACATAGGACGGATCGAGCGCGCTCTGCTGGGCGGCCGCGAGCGACGCCAGGCGGAACGGCACGCCGGCGTTGGTGGCCGTATTCCAGCTCAACACGCGGCGGCCCGTGTCCCAGCCCGCGCCGGCCAACTGCGCACCGAGCAGGCCGTCGAGGCTCCACTGGGTCACCTGCGTCGGGGCACCCGTCGCCGCATCGAACGACAACGCGCTCGCCACGACCTCGCCGGTCCAGTTCGAGGAGTCGAACTGTGCCGAGTAGCTGCCGTTGCCCGATAGCGCCACCTGCGGCAGCGAGGTCGAGAACGACGTCGTGTAGGCGCGCAGCGCGGCGGCGATGTTGGCAAAGGCCTTGGTCAGCCCGGCAACCATCTGGTCGGGGCGCGCCACGGTGAAGTAGTTGTCGGGCCGCGGCTGGGCGCCGACGGTGTCCGTATTCGTGCGCCACCAGGCGGCCTGCAGAGGATCCACGCGGGCATAGGGATCGCCATAGTCCGAAGGGACATTGAAGCCACCGTACTTGGCCGCGAGGTAGTACTGGTTGTTGGGGACGTAGGTGGCGAACTCCAGCACGTCCAGCCAGTAGGTCTGCACGGTCTGCTTGCCGATCGTCTGCGGCTTGGTCGGGTCGTCGGGGCGGATGTCCTTGGTGTTGGCGTCGTAGGCCAGGCCGGCGATGAGATAGTTGCCGTTGCTGATACTGGTCGTCCCCAGCGACGCGCTCAGGCCCTCCAGCGAACCGACCTTGTTCGTCGCCGTGACAGCGTTGACGGTGTTGTCGCTCGAGACCTCGGCGGGCAAGGCCGGCTCGTTCGTGCCAAAGGCGTGCCCGCCAGGCACGTTCCAGTCCCAGTTCGTGTTGGTATCACCGATGCCGAGGATGAAGTTGCGTTGGCACGAGTACTGAATCGGGTCGTCCCAGGTGGTGATGACGGGGAAGCCGTCGATCAGTTGGGTCTTGCTGGGATCGCCGGCGATGTTGGACCAGGCGCTGACATTGCCCTGGTTCTTCAGGTAGCGCAGGGCGCCATAGTAGAGCTCGCTGACCGGGTCGCGCCGCTTGTAGCTGTGCTGCTGCTCGCCGAACTTGTTCAGGTAGTTGACGACGCCGCTGTTGGTGACCGGCACGCCAAACACGGTGGCGGTGTTCAACGCATCGGCGGCATCGGGATTGAGCGTGAACACGCCGGTGGTCGCGTCCCATTCACTCGCCCCGTTCGCGGTCGGCGCCGAGCCCGGGTTGGTGACGTTGGGTCCGATGAACTTCTGCCGTGCGCGCAGCACGCCACCGTCGCGGTTGTTGTCGGTGGGGTCGTTCAGGTAGCTGAAGGCACTGAAGCGGATCTTGTTTGCGTACTGCTGCAGCAGACCCTCAGGCTTGTAGTAGCCGCTGGGGTACGCCTTGCAGTTGGCCTCCAGCGGGACACCGCTGCCGGAGTCACAGACCTTCACACGGACGTAGAACGCATAGATCTGGGTCGGATCCGGCGCCACCGCCTGGCTGTAGGCCAGCGGGGTGCCCCCGGTGGTGCTATCCAGGGCTGCCGACTGCGTGAACCAGACCTGGTTGCCGCGGGTGCGCACACTGACCTTCAGCGACGCGAACGTTGCCGGCAGGGCCGTGTGATTCGCGATGTCGGTCGCCGACGGCGACGGGCGCGTCTTGAGCGGGTTGGGGTCGGCGGTGGGGATCAACGGGAAGTTGCTGTCGCTGCCGTTCTGCGCGTTGTTGGTCGCCCAGGCCCGCTCGAGGATCGTCGTCGTGCCCGTATCGACCCGTCGGTAGCCGCCGGTCAGCGCCCAGCGGAACGGGTCGATGGCCTGCATCGTCATCCAGTTGAGGAAGTTGCCGCTCCACGTGTCCGTATAGCCTGCTTCCGTGCACTGGCCTGTGCCGGCCGGAAAGTCGCTGCGCACCGGGTAGAAGTAGCTGACGTCGTCACCTACTTCGGTGCCGACGTAATAGCGGTAGCACTTGTGCGGGTCGAAATAGCCCAGGTAGTTCGTGCCCGCTACGAACGCGCCCTGGTGCGCCACGCTGATGGCCGTCGGGAACTCCACGCTCAACGCCAGCACCAGATTGCCCGGCACCGAGATGTTCGTGAACAAGGGCTGATCGGCCAATGCAGTGGCGGCCTGGGCGCGCGGCAGCAGGAGCAGCCAGGCGGCAAGAACCGCCAGCAACCACGCGCTGCGCGAACGCCGCTCGCGGGGGCAACGACGCGCCGTGATCGAATCCGTAGAGGCGCAGGGGTGCATCGGGGTGTCCATCGGGTCGCTCCTGAATGAATTCCTGGCTACAGCGTGAAGGTGGTCTGGAAGAAGGCCTGCGTGCCCCGCGGTCCGTCGACGCGGATGCTGACGCGATAGACCACCTGCAGCACCACCGCACCCGCACCGCCGCCGGCAGCATCGGCGGCGGTCACGAGGTTGGAGCTGCTGCCGCCGGCAGGCGCGCCGCCGTTGGCCAGCGCGCACTGGGTCGAAGCAATGACCGAGTCGAGACCCACGCTGCCGCACAGACGGTCCACGACGTATCGGATCTGCACGCCCTGATCGGCGACGTCGATGTCGTTCGCGCCGTTGCCGACGGCGGCGAATGCGGCATCGCTGAGCAGGGCTTGCGGAATGCCCGCGCCGTTGGTGGGCAGGTTGGTGGCCGAGTAGTTCTGCGCCTGCAGGTTGTTGGACCGCGCCAATTCGGAGGCCAATGCACCGGTCTGTATGGCCGTCAGCACCAGAGGGACGGCACGCTCTGCCTGGTTCAGCAGGTCGCGCTTGAAGGCCAGGTTGCCAGCGCTCGACAGCGACGTGTTGAACGATCGCAGCAGAGCCGCTGCCCCAATCAGCAGGATGACCAGTGTGATGAGCACGAAGAGCATGACCACGCCGCGGTCGCAGCCTGGCTGGTGCCCTGCGCGGCGGGAACGGAAGGCGGGCGAGGGCTTCATGTGATGGGCAGCAGCAACAGGTTGCGGAGCGGCACGGTGACATCGACGGTGCGGTGGCGGCTCCGTTGCTCCGCAGCGCCGAGCGCGTACGTGAATTGCTGCGCCACCGGCAGGTCGCCGAAAAGCGTCAACGTCGCCGGCGCGACCACCTCGCGCTCAACCAGCGACGACTCCAGCACCAGCCCGACCCGCACCGCCATGATGCTGCGCAGGCGGCTGGCGGCTGCGGCAGAGCCGTCGGTGAGCTCGGCCGCAGTCCACGGGCTGGCGTCGGGGCTTACCCAAGTGTCGATGAGCCCGTCGTTGTTGGTATCGACGCCATAGCGTGCCCGCATCGCGACCACACCCTCCGCGATCGGTACCGCGGCATCGCTGACGCCGAGTTGGAGCAGGTCGTAGCTGAGCAGCGTGTTGTTGGCGCCGACGCCGATGAACTGGAACTGCGGCGCGTTGGCCGCGGTGGCGTTGCCGATCTCGATGGCGTAGACGGTGTTGCCCACGGCCAGCGACGTGATGTCGATACCGTCCACGTTGGCCGACGCATAGGTGCCGCCGAACGGCAGGATCTGCGCCGCGCCGCCGTTGAACCCGGCCTGGACCTGCTCCAGCACGCAGCCGACGCTGTCGTCGTAGATGAAGACGAGGTCGCCACCCGTCAGGCCGAGCGTGTTGCGCAGCTTCAGATTGCCGGCCGTCACCGACGCAGGCGTCACGACGGGCGGCGACTCGCCGAAACCGGCGTTGCCGGTCATCACCGCCAGCACGTCGGAGCCATTGGGCGAGGCGCCGGAATAGATGATCACCGGCGCCAGGCGCGGGCTCGTCGGCAGCGCGCCGAAAGGCGCAGGCCAGGCGCCGGCGCGCGGCAGCATCGCGTTGCCGCCGCGATTGGCGTGGAGCTGACAGCCAAAGGTCTGCTGCCACAGCTGCGTGTAGCCCGAGCCGGCACTGCGCAGCGAGCGGTCGAGCATGTAGCCCAGGTAGGCACCGGTCTGGTTGACGTCGTTGGTGGACAGGCTGGTCCGCTTGCCGCTCTCGCTGCGGATGAGGATGCCGGTCGTGGCCAGCGTGACGACCAGCCCGACCGCCACCGCCACCATCAACTCGATGAGAGAGAAGCCGCCCTCGCGGCGCCTGGCCCTCATGACAGCACCACCTGGGTGACGTACTGGTTCGGCTGACTGCCGGCTGCGGCATTGGGTGGCACCCACGTGATCGTTATCGTCGCCACGCTGCCGTTGACCGACACCGTGCCGATGCCGTTGGGCAGGCCGTCGACGGTCGGGTCCGCCACGCGGGCCTGCCAAGTCGCGATCGTGGCGTTGGGCAGAGCGACCGAGCGCGCGGTCCACATCGATGCGGCCAGGTCGCTGGCCAGCAGCGCCGCGCGATTGGTGTCTTCCGCACTGACCGAGAACTGCACGGCACGCGCCTGCAGCCCGACGAGGCCGATCAGGCCGACCGACAGGATGACGACCGCGACCAGAACCTCGACCAGCGAGAAGCCGCGGGCGCGGCGGCGCGACGGGGTCGGTGCATTCATCAGCATCCCTCCAGCTGACCGCCAGCGAGCGACTGACTCGGGTCACACATCCGCACCTGCCCGCCCAGCGTCACCGTGACACGCAGCGGACGGTCGGCGTACGCCTGGGTCACGTCGTAGGTCGTCACCGGCGCGGCGGCGCTCACCGTGCAGGTCGCGCCGACCGGGCCAGGCGCGGCGTTGGCGGTCTGGCGCCCGATCGAGTTGAAGCAGATCGCCGCCGGACCGTTGATCGCAACCGCGTTGTTGTCGTCGGCCAGCACGCCGCCGGCCACATACCCGAGCGCCTCTCCGGGCAGGGGCACGACGTCGAGCACCCAGTTCTTGCCGCTGGCGGCGGCGCCGGCAGCGACGCCCGGCGTGCCGTTGGTCAGGGCGAACACGACCTGCCGGCTGCGGCGCACCGACTCGCCCTGCGCCTGACGCAGCGCGTTGCTCAACGAAGTGGCCACCGTGCGCACGCGAGTGTTTTGGACCCAGGTCGAGAACGAAGGAGCGGCCAGCTTGAGCAGCACGACCATCACCGTTACGGCGATCAGCAGCTCGACGAGCGTGAAGCCGGCTGCGATGCGCCTCGGAGCCACGGGCCTCAACACGACATGCCCTTCTTGATCATCCACTTCGTTGCGCAGGTCGCCCAGCCAGCCGACGCGGCTGTCGTGGCCTGGGTGTCCTGCTGGTCGATCGTGAAGACGAACCCAGCCACCGGCCCGCCGCCGGTAGCGGTCAACTTGAACGTGGTCGGCGTGACGTCGGCAGCGGCACAGCTGACGACGAAGTTGCCGAAGGTGCGCGTGGAGGGATCGACGCTGGCGCAGGGCGTGACGAAGGCGCCGGTGGTCTGGTAGGTCCGGTTGTCCTGGAAGAAGCGTTCCATGTTGGCCCGCATCGCGGACAGGCCGTTGGTCGCGTCGGCGAGTTCGCCGCGTGTGATGTAGTCGCGGTAGGAAGGGTAGGCCAAGGCCGCGAGGATGCCGAGGATCGACACCGTGACCATCAGCTCGATCAACGTGAAGCCACGGGCGATGCGTGAGCGAATGATGGGCGAAGTGGGCATGCAATGAACTCCATCGGGCTTGTCGCCCTTCTGGTTGTCGGACGATTGGTGCGGGTTCTTGATGCGGCTTGCCGCAACAAGGCGTTAGATTCGTCACAGTCGAAGCGGCCGCCGCGCCGGCGCGACAAGCGGATGCCCCGTCCGACGAGCGGGCGGGTTCGATCTGAACCACCCGTGAATGGCGTCATGGACCGCTGGGTCACGCCGTTTGGCTGCGATACTGCGCCGCGTGCAATCGCCCCTGTCCATCTCGCTGGTCGGCATGCCCGGCTGCGGCAAGTCCACGGTCGGCCGCCATCTGGCGCGCCAGCTCGGCCTGCGTTTCGTCGACTCCGACAGCGAGATCGAGCGCCGCGTCGGCATCTCGATCCGTGACTTCTTCGCCGCCCATGGCGAGGAGGCTTTCCGGGACATCGAGCAGGAGGTGATCGAGTCCCTCACCGCCACGCCGGGGCTGGTACTCGCCACCGGCGGCGGCGCGGTGCTGCGGCCGTCCAACCGCGACGCGCTGCATTCGCGCAGCCATGTCTTCTACCTGCGCCACACGCCCGAAGAGCTGTACCGCCGGCTGCGCCACGACACCCACCGGCCGCTGCTGCAGGTGGCCGACCCGCTGCGGCGCCTGCGCGAGCTGTACCGCGAGCGCGACCCGCTGTATCGGCGCACCGCGCATTTCGTGGTCGAGGCGGCGCGGCCTTCGGTGCCGGCGTTGATCGGCATGGTGCTGATGCAGCTCGAGCTCGCCGGTCTGGTCGATCCTTCGCAGGTGCCTTCGGCCATCGGCGCCGCCGATTCCTCCTGATCACCGACCGCGGGCCATCATCGCAGTCCCGTGCGGGGCGCGCGGCATGGCCCCTTAAACTCCCGCGCATGAACGCAGCGCCCGCAAGCCAGGTCACGGTGGCCACGCCGCACAGCCGTTACGAGATCCTGATCGGCAGCGGCCTGCTCGCCTCGCCGCCGGCCTGGCAAGGGCTGCCCAAGGCCACGCAGGCGGTGATCGTGAGCAACCCGACGGTCGATTCCGCCTATGGCGAGGCGCTGCAAGCCGCACTCGCGCCGCATTACGAGCAGGTCAGCCGCCTGCGCCTGCCCGAGGGCGAGCAGCACAAGGACTGGCCATCCCTCAACCTGATCTTCGACCACCTGCTGGCGCAAGGCTGCGACCGCAAGACGGTGCTGTTCGCGCTCGGCGGCGGCGTCGTCGGCGACATGACCGGCTTCGCCGCCGCGACCTACATGCGTGGCGTACCCTTCGTGCAGGTGCCGACCACGCTGCTGGCGCAGGTCGACTCGTCGGTGGGTGGCAAGACCGCGATCAACCATCCACGCGGCAAGAACATGATCGGCGCCTTCTACCAGCCGGCGCGCGTGGTCTGCGATCTGGCCACCCTCGACACGCTGCCGCCGCGCGAGTTGGCGGCGGGGCTGGCCGAGGTCATCAAGTACGGGCCGATCGCCGACATGGCGTTCTTCGACTGGATCGAGGCCAACCTCGGCGCCCTGCTCGCCTGCGACCGCGCGGCGCTGGCCCACGCGGTGCAGCGATCCTGCGAGATCAAGGCCTGGGTCGTCGGCCAGGACGAGCGCGAGAGCGGCCTGCGGGCGATCCTGAACTTCGGCCACACCTTCGGCCACGCGATCGAGACCGGCCTGGGCTACGGCGAGTGGCTGCATGGCGAGGCGGTGGCCTGCGGCATGGTGCTGGCCGCGGACCTTTCGGTCGAGATCGGCCTGGTGGCGCCGGCGTTTGCCGAACGCCTGGCCAGCGTCATCGCCGCGGCCGGCCTGCCGGTGACCCCACCGGCGATGGCCGGTGAACGCTGGTTGGAGTTGATGCGCGTGGACAAGAAGGCCGAAGGCGGCGAGATCCGCTTCGTGCTCGTCGAGTCGCCCGGCCACGCCACCCTGCGTGCCGTCCCCGACGCGGCGGTGTTGCGGGTGATCGCACGGCATACGCCAGCGTGAACCTGGACACGCTCGCCCCCTGGGCCAGCGACCCGCGACGCTCGCGCGGCCGGCGCCTGTTCGAGCCGCTGCCGCCGCCGCGCAACGAGCACCAGCGCGACCGCGACCGCATCGTCCACAGCACGGCCTTCCGGCGCCTTGTCTACAAGACCCAGGTCTTCATCAACCACGAAGGCGACCTGTTCCGCACCCGGCTGACGCATTCGCTGGAGGTGGCGCAGCTCGGGCGCTCGGCGGCGCAGGCCCTGCGGCTCAACGAGGACCTGGTCGAGGCGATCGCGCTGGCGCACGACCTCGGGCACACGCCGTTCGGCCACGCTGGGCAGGACGCGCTGAACGAATGCATGCGCGAGCACGGCGGCTTCGAGCACAACCTGCAGAGCCTGCGCGTGGTCGACCAGCTGGAAGTGCATTACGCGGCCTTCGACGGCCTGAACCTCTGTTTCGAGACGCGCGAAGGCATCCTCAAGCGTTGCTCGCGCCGAAACGCCGAGCAGCTCGTCGGCGCCGAACCGGGCGGCCCGGCACAGCGCTTCCTTCATGGCACCCAACCCAGCCTGGAGGCGCAGCTCGTGAACCTGGCCGACGAGCTGGCCTACAACGCGCACGACATCGACGACGGTCTGCGCTCGGGGCTGATCAGCCTGGAGCAGATCGGCGAGGTGCCCCTGTTCGCGCATTGGCGCGATGCCGTGCTGGCCGAGCACCCGGCACTGAAGGCGCAGCGGGGACGGCGGCTGATGTTCGAGACGCTGCGGCGCATGCTCGCGGCGCAGTTGGGCGATTTGGTGGTGGCGACGTCGGCCGCGGTGGCCGCGCAGGCGCCGGCCGACGTCGACGCCGTTCGTGCGCTGCCGCCGCTGGCGCGCTTCAGCGATCCGCAACGCGATCGCCATGCCGAGCTAAAGCGCTTTCTGTTCACGCACCTGTACCGCCATTCGCAGGTCACGCAGTCCACGGCCCTGGCGCGCACCGCGGTCAGCGAGCTGTTCGCCGCGTACAGGGACCGACCCGCCGAGATGCCGGCCGATTATGCGCAGGCCGACGACCTGCCGCGTGCAGTGACGGACTACATCGCCGGCATGACCGACCGCTTCGCGCTGCGCGAGCACCACCGCCTGACCGGGCGGCGGCTGTTCGAAGCCTGAAGGCCTTGCATGGCGCGCCTGCCGCGGCTGGTGGTGCCCGGCCATGCCCATCTGGTGATCCAGCTCGGCCACAGCGGGCAAGCGGTGTTCGCCGACGCTCAGGACCGCAGCGCCTATCTCGCTGCGTTACGCGAAGCGGCATTCGCTGAAGGCGTTGCGCTGCACGCCTGGGCGCTGCTCGACACCCAAGTGCAGTTGCTGGCCACGCCACCCGAAGCGCCTGCGCTGGGCCGGATGATGCAGGCCCTGGGCCGCCGCTATGTGAGCGCCTACAACCGTCGGCATGGGGGCAGCGGAACCTTGTGGAATGGCCGCTTTCGCTGTGCCGTCGTCGAGCCCGGCGCGATGCGGCTGGCGGCTCTGCAGTTCGTCGACGGCCAGTCGGTCGGGGCCGGTGTCACCAGCGCCGACCAGCGCACGGGCAGCCCGCGCGACGGCTGGCTGGTCGATCCGCCGGAGGTCTGGGCGCTCGGCAACACGCCTTTCGAGCGCGAGGCGGCTTACCGACGCCTGCTCGCGCAAGGGCTGCCGGCATCGACCGGGCAGGCGCTGCGGCGCGCCGCGCTAGGCGGGTGGGCGGCGGGTTCGGAGGCGTTCCTGCGCGGTCTCGCGGACTCGGCCGCCCGGCCGACCCAGCCGCGCGCCCGGGGCCGGCCGCGCACGGGCACGCGCTGACCCGGCGCACGTAGGCGACAGGTCGGCTGGCATGACCGCTGCATTCCGACTCGAGCTGCATCGGCCCATCGCTCGTCTGATATGTCCCTATTTAATTCGCATGCTATCCAGCAGACCACTATATAGACTCCGACCCCATTTTCATTCCTTGCCAGCTTTGCTGCAGTGCAGTACTCTTCTTGGTCGTTTGTCTCTGCCCTGCCCCTGTCAGGAGCGCGCCATGTCCACTCATGCAAGCCCGACGCCCGACAAGGCGCCCTTCGCCCCCGCAGAAGCCGCCGCCGCCTCGCTGCCGGCGGGCGCCACGGCCGAAGAGATCGCATCGCTCGCCCACCGCGGCCTGTACGACCCGGCGGCCGAGCACGATGCCTGCGGGGTCGGCTTCGTGGCCCACATCAAGGGCGTGAAGACACATGCGATCGTCGAGCAGGGTCTGAAGATCCTGGAGAACCTCGACCACCGCGGTGCGGTCGGTGCCGACAAGCTGATGGGTGATGGCGCGGGCATCCTGATCCAGATCCCCGACGATTACTACCGCGCCGAGATGGCCGCGCAGGGCGTCGCGCTGCCGCCGCCTGGCGAGTACGGCGTGGGCATGATCTTCCTGCCCAAGGAACATGCCTCGCGCCTGGCCTGCGAGCAGGAACTGGCGCGCGCCATCAAGGCCGAAGGCCAGGTGCTGCTGGGCTGGCGCGACGTGCCGGTGGACCGCGCGATGCCGATGAGCCCGGCCGTGCGCGCCAAGGAACCGGTGATCCGCCAGATCTTCATCGGCCGCGGCGCCGACGTGATCGTTCCCGACGCGCTGGAGCGCAAGCTCTACGTGATCCGCAAGACCGCCAGTGCAGCGATCCAGGCGCTCAAGCTCACGCACAGCCGCGAGTACTACGTGCCCAGCATGAGCTGCCGCACGGTCATCTACAAGGGCCTGCTGCTGGCCGACCAGGTGGGCCAGTACTACAAGGACCTGCAGGACCCGCGGGTCGTCTCGGCACTGGCCCTGGTGCACCAGCGCTTCAGCACCAACACCTTCCCCGAGTGGCCGCTGGCGCACCCGTACCGGATGGTCGCGCACAACGGCGAGATCAACACCGTCAAGGGCAACTTCAACTGGATGCGGGCGCGCGAAGGCGTGATGAAATCGCCGGTGCTCGGCGACGACCTGCCCAAGCTCTATCCGATCAGCTTCGAAGGCCAGAGCGACACCGCCACCTTCGACAACGCGCTCGAACTGCTCACGATGAGCGGCTACCCGCTGGCCCATGCCGCGATGATGATGATCCCCGAGGCCTGGGAGAACCACGAGCTGATGGACGAGCGCCGGCGTGCTTTCTACGAGTACCACGCCGCGATGATGGAGCCCTGGGACGGCCCGGCGGCAATGGTCTTCACCGACGGCAAGCAGATCGGCGCCACATTGGATCGCAACGGGCTGCGGCCGGCGCGCTACATCGTCACCGACGACAACCTGGTCGTGATGGCCAGCGAGTCCGGCGTGCTGCCGGTGCCACAGAGCAAGATCGTCAGCAAGTGGCGGCTGCAGCCGGGCAAGATGTTCCTGATCGACCTCGAGCAGGGCCGGATCGTCGACGACGAGGAGCTCAAGCATCAGTTCGCCAATGCCCGCCCGTACCGGCAGTGGATCGAGAACGTGCGCATCCGGCTCGATGCGATCGAAGCGAGCCCGGAGCCGTTGGCCGCAGCCGAGACCCTGCTCGACCGCCAGCAGGCCTTCGGCTACACGCAGGAGGACCTCAAGTTCCTGATCGCGCCGATGGCCGCCAACGGCGAAGAGGGCATCGGCTCGATGGGCAACGACAGTCCGCTGGCGGTGCTGTCGGACAAGAACAAGCCCCTCTTCAACTACTTCAAGCAGCTCTTCGCGCAGGTCACCAACCCGCCGATCGACCCGATCCGCGAGGCCATCGTGATGAGCCTGAACAGCTTCATCGGGCCCAAGCCCAACCTGCTCGACATCAACGCGGTCAACCCGCCGATGCGGCTGGAGGTGACGCAGCCCATTCTCGACTTCGAGGACATGGCGCGGCTGCGCGCCATCGAGCAGCGCACCGGCGGCAAGTTCCGCACCTACGAGCTCGACATCACCTACCCGCTGGCCTGGGGTCATGAGGGCGTGGAGGCCAAGCTGGCCTCGCTGTGCGCCGAAGCCGTCGATGCGATCAAGGGCGGCCACAACATCCTCGTCATCACCGACCGCCGCATCAGCCGCACCCAGGTCGCGATCCCGGCGCTGCTGGCGCTGTCGGCGATCCACCACCACCTGGTGCGCGAAGGCCGACGCACCACCGCCGGCCTGGTCGTCGAGACCGGCTCGGCGCGCGAGGTGCATCACTTCGCGGTGCTCGCCGGCTACGGCGCCGAGGCGGTGCACCCGTACCTGGCGCTGGAGACGCTGGTCGAGCTGCAGGGTTCGCTGCCCGCCAGCGCGGATGCGCGGACGGCGGAAGAAAGGGCGATCACCAACTACGTCAAGGCGATCGGCAAGGGCCTGTCGAAGATCATGTCCAAGATGGGCGTGAGCACCTACATGAGCTATTGCGGCGCCCAGCTCTTCGAGGCCATCGGCCTCGAGAGCGGCTTCGTCGCCAAGTACTTCCGCGGCACCGCCAGCCAGGTCGGCGGCATCGGCGTGTTCGAGGTCGCCGAAGAGGCGCTGCGAATGCACCGCGCGGCCTTCGGCAACGACCCGGTGCTGGCGCACATGCTCGACGCCGGCGGCGAATACGCCTGGCGCGTGCGCGGCGAAGAGCACATGTGGACGCCGGACGCGATCGCCAAGCTGCAGCACAGCACGCGGGCGAACAGGTTCGAGACCTACAAGGAATACGCGCAGATCATCAACGACCAGAGCAAGCGCCACATGACGCTGCGCGGGCTGTTCGAGTTCAAGGTCGATCCGGCCAAGGCGATCCCGGTCGACGAGGTCGAGCCGGCGAGCGAGATCGTCAAGCGCTTCGCCACCGGCGCGATGTCGCTCGGCTCGATCAGCACCGAGGCGCACAGCACGCTGGCCATCGCGATGAACCGGATCGGCGGCAAGAGCAACACCGGCGAAGGCGGCGAAGATCCGGCGCGCTACCGCAGCGAACTCAAGGGGATCAAGGTCAGCGCCGGCACCAAGGTCAGCGACATCGTCGGCAAGGCGGTCATAGAGTCCGACTACACGCTGCAGGACGGCGACAGCCTGCGCAGCAAGATCAAGCAGGTGGCCTCGGGCCGCTTCGGCGTGACCACCGAGTACCTGGTCAGCGCAGACCAGATCCAGATCAAGATGGCGCAGGGTGCGAAGCCCGGCGAAGGCGGCCAGCTGCCCGGCGGCAAGGTCAGCGAATACATCGGCATGCTGCGCTACTCGGTGCCCGGCGTGGGCCTGATCAGCCCGCCGCCACACCACGACATCTATTCGATCGAGGACCTGGCGCAGCTCATCCACGACCTCAAGAACGCCAACCCGCGCGCCAGCATCAGCGTCAAGCTGGTCAGCGAGGTCGGCGTCGGCACGGTCGCCGCCGGCGTCGCCAAGTGCAAGGCCGACCACGTGGTGATCGCCGGCCACGATGGCGGCACCGGCGCCAGTCCGTGGAGCAGCATCAAGCACGCCGGCACGCCCTGGGAGCTGGGCCTGGCCGAGACCCAGCAGACGCTGGTACTCAACCGCCTGCGCAGCCGCATCCGCGTGCAGGCCGACGGCCAGATGAAGACCGGCCGCGATGTCGTCATCGGTGCGCTGCTGGGCGCCGACGAGTTCGGCTTTGCGACCGCGCCGCTGGTGGTCGAGGGCTGCATCATGATGCGCAAGTGCCACCTCAACACCTGCCCGGTCGGCGTGGCCACGCAGGACCCGGTGCTGCGCCGGAAGTTCGCCGGCAAGCCCGAGCATGTCGTCAACTTCTTCTTCTTCATCGCCGAGGAAGCGCGGCAGATCATGGCCCAGCTCGGCATCCGCAAGTTCGACGAGCTGATCGGCCGCGTCGACCTGCTCGACACGAAGAAGGGCATCGCGCACTGGAAGGCGCGCGGCCTGGACTTCAGCCGCATCTTCCATCAGCCGCAGATCGGCGCCGAGGTGCCGCGCTTCCAGTGCGAGAGCCAGGACCACGGTCTGCAAAAGGCGCTCGACGTCAAGCTGATCGAGCGCTGCCGGCCGGCGATCGAGCGCGGCGAGAAGGTGCACTTCATGGAAGAAGTGCGCAACCTCAACCGCAGCGTCGGCGCGATGCTCTCCGGCGAGCTGATCCGCCAGCGGCCCGCAGGACTGCCCGACCAGACGATCTTCATGCAGCTCGAGGGTGTCGGCGGCCAGAGCTTCGGCGCCTTTCTCGCCAGCGGCATCACGCTGTACCTGATCGGCGACGCCAACGACTACACCGGCAAGGGCCTGTCGGGCGGGCGCATCGTGGTACGGCCGAGCATCGAGTTCCGTGGCGATGCCACGCGCAACATCATCATCGGCAACACGGCGCTGTATGGCGCGACCAGCGGCGAGGCCTTCTTCCGCGGCGTGGCCGGCGAGCGTTTCGCGGTACGCCTGTCGGGCGCCAGCGCGGTGGTCGAGGGCACCGGCGACCATGGCTGCGAGTACATGACCGGCGGCACCGTGGTCGTGCTCGGCAAGACCGGGCGCAACTTCGCCGCCGGCATGAGCGGCGGCGTGGCCTATGTCTACGACGAGGACGGCCAGTTCGCGCGCCGCTGCAACACGAGCATGGTGACGCTGGACAAGGTGCTGGCGCACGAGGCGCAGGCCGGCCCCGCGGTCGGGCTTCACCACGAGTTGCCCGACGAACTGCTGCTGAAGAAGCTGATCGAGGACCACCACCGCTGGACCGGCTCGCTGCGGGCGCGGGAACTGCTCGATCACTGGAGCGACGCCCGCGGCAGGTTCGTCAAGGTCTTCCCGCACGAGTACAAGCGGGTGCTGGCCAGCCGCGCTGCAGCGACGGCCAAGGCCGAAGCCGCCATCGCGACCCAGAAGGCACAGGCCTCCGCCGCCGCGGTCGCCGGCAAATAGAGGCACGGACACACCATGGGCAAGGTCACCGGTTTCCTCGAATACGAACGCCTGGAAGAAGGCTACGAGCCGCCGCAGGCGCGGCTGAAGACCTGGAAGGAGTTCGTCATCGGGCTCAACGAAGAGCAGGCCAAGGTGCAAGGGGCGCGCTGCATGGACTGCGGCACGCCGTTCTGCAACAGCGGCTGCCCGGTCAACAACATCATCCCCGACTTCAACGACCTCGTGTACCGCGGCGACTGGCGCAGCGCGCTCGAGGTGCTGCACCAGACCAACAACTTCCCGGAGTTCACCGGCCGCGTCTGCCCGGCGCCCTGCGAGGCCGCCTGCACGCTCAACGTCAACGACGACCCGGTGGGCATCAAGAGCATCGAGCACGCGATCATCGACCGCGGCTGGGCCGAAGGCTGGGTGCTGCCGCAGCCGCCTGCGGTCAAGACCGGCAGGAAGGTGGCCGTGGTCGGCAGCGGGCCGGCGGGCATGGCCGCGGCGCAGCAGCTCGCACGCGCAGGCCACGACGTGACCCTGTTCGAGAAGAACAGCCGCATCGGCGGCCTGCTGCGCTACGGCATCCCCGACTTCAAGATGGAGAAGACGCACATCGACCGCCGCATCGCGCAGATGCAGGCCGAGGGCGTCACCTTCCGCACCGGCGTGCTGGTCGGCCACCTGCCGGCACACGCCAAGGTCACCAACGACGCCAAGGAAACCGTCGCGCCCGCGCAGCTCAGGGCCGATTTCGACGCCGTCCTGCTCACCGGCGGAGCCGAGATCTCGCGCGACCTGCCGGTGCCGGGGCGCGAGCTCGACGGCGTGCACTTCGCGATGGAATTCCTGCCGCAGCAGAACAAGGTCGTGGCCGGCGACAAGGTCAAGGGCCAGATCAAGGCCACCGGCAAGCATGTGATCGTGATCGGCGGCGGCGACACCGGCAGCGATTGCGTGGGCACCAGCAACCGCCACGGTGCGGCCAGCGTGACCCAGTTCGAGCTGATGCCGCAACCGCCCGCAGAGGAGAACAAGCCGCTGACGTGGCCGTACTGGCCGACCAAGCTGCGCACCAGCTCCAGCCACGAGGAGGGCTGCGACCGCGAATTCGCCATCGCGACCAAGGAGCTCGTCGGCTCGAAGGGCCGCGTCACGGCGCTGAAGACGGTGCGCGTGCAATGGCAGGGCGGCAAGATGGTCGAGGTGCCGGGCAGCGAGCAGGAATACAAGGCCGACCTGGTGCTGCTGGCGATGGGCTTCGTCGCGCCGGTCGCCTCGGTGCTCGAGGCCTTCGGCGTCGAGAAGGACGCGCGCGGCAACGCCAAGGCCGGCACCGAGGACGCCGGTGGCTACCAGACCAATGTCGAGAAGGTCTTCGCTGCCGGCGACATGCGCCGCGGGCAGAGCCTGGTGGTCTGGGCGATACGGGAAGGCCGGCAGGCGGCCCGCGCCGTCGATGCCTTCCTGATGGGGACGAGCGCGCTGCCACGCTGAGTGCCGCCGCGCGGGTCCGTCGGCGTACGGTCCGGCCGGCTCGCACGCCGGCCGGGCACTGGCACACCCGGCCGCAACTCTTCACGGTCCGGCGCTCCGGACAAACCCTGGGGATTCAGGGCTGCATGCGAGAATCTTCGTCATCCAACCAAGGTTCAGCCGGCGGCACGCCCGCCCGGCCCGGCAATCGCTTGACCTCAGAAACCTTCATCGAGATCGATCACGTCAGCTTCGGCTACGACGCGAGCCGCATGATCCTCAGTGACCTGTCGCTGAAATTCCCGCGCGGGAAGGTCACCTCCATCCTCGGCGGCTCGGGCTGCGGCAAGACGACCCTGCTGCGCCTGATCAGCGGCGTGCATGCCACCGACCGCGGCCGGGTGGTCTTCGACGGCGAGGTCGTCGACGCCCGCGACCAGGTCCAGCTGTACCGGCTGCGCCGGCGGCTGGGCATGCTGTTCCAGTTCGGTGCCCTGTTCACCGACCTCACGGTGTTCGAGAACGTCGCCTTTCCGCTGCGCGAGCACACCACCCTGCCCGAGGCGATGATCCGCGACCTGGTGCTGATGAAGCTCAACGCGGTCGGCCTGCGCGGCGCCGCCGGGCTGCGCATCTCCGAGGTCTCGGGCGGCATGGCGCGCCGCATCGCGCTGGCGCGCGCGATCGCGCTCGACCCCGAACTGATCATGTACGACGAGCCCTTCGCCGGCCTCGACCTCATCAGCATGGGCGTGGCCGCCAAGCTGATCCGAACCCTCAACGACGTCACCGGCGCGACCTCGCTGGTGGTCTCGCACGACGTGCCCGAGTGCATGGCGATCAGCGACCATGTCGTACTGCTGGCCACGGCCGGCCGCATCGTGGCCCAGGGCACGCCGGCCGAGTTGATGGCCAGCAAGGATCCCGAGACGCGCCAGTTCGTTCGTGGCGAGCCCGACGGGCCGGTCAAGTTCCATTACCCCGCACCCGAGATCGGCGCCGATTTCGGGATCAGCGCCGGATGAACCCGGTAGCGCGCCTGGGCGCTTTCGCGCTCGACCAGTTCCGCGGCTGGGGCCATGCGGCGTTCTTCTTCCTGCGCCTGCTGCGCGCGGTGCCCGCTTCGCTGCGCCGCTTCGGCCTCGTCGTGGCACAGGTCTATGCGATCGGCAACCGCTCGCTGATCATCATCGTGGCCTCGGGCCTGGCGGTAGGCTTCGTGCTCGCGCTGCAGATGTACTACGCGCTGGTCACCTACGGCGCCGCCGAGAGCCTGGGGCTGATCGTCAACCTGGCGCTGGTGCGCGAGCTCGGCCCGGTGGTCACGGGCTTGCTGTTCGCCGGTCGCGCCGGCACCTCGCTCACGGCCGAGATCGGCCTCATGAAGGCCGGCGAGCAGCTCGATGCGATGGAGCTGATGGCCGTCGATCCGGTCTCCCGCGTGCTGGCGCCGCGCTTCATCGGCGGCATCGTCTCGATGCCGATCCTGGCCGTGCTGTTCTCGGCCATCGGCATCCTCGGCGCCTGGGTCGTGGCGGTGCTGCTGATCGGGGTCGATGCCGGCAATTTCTGGTCGATCATGCAGACCCGCGTCGACGTCTGGCGCGACGTCGGCAACGGTCTCGTCAAGGCCAGCGTGTTCGGCGTCATCTGCACCGTGGTCGCGCTGTACCAGGGTCATGAAACCGAGGCCACGCCCGAGGGCGTGGCCTACGCCACCACGCGAACGGTGGTGATCTCGTCACTGTGGGTGCTGGGCATGGACTTCATCCTCACGGCGCTCATGTTTTCAACGCCGTAGTCAAGCGGCGGATCCCGGGCGGCGCGCCGCGATACCGGGCAGGAGAAATCGGGAATGGGCAAAAGAGGAATCGAGACGCTGGTGGGCCTGTTCGTGCTGCTGGGCATGCTCGGGCTGGTCTTCCTGGCGATGAAGGCCGCCAACCTCGGCGGCGTGAGCACGGGCGACACCTACCTGCTGAAGGCGCGCTTCGACAACATCGGAGGACTGAAGGTGCGCGCACCGGTGCGCGCCGCCGGCGTCGTGGTCGGCCGCGTCACCGGCATCGCGCTCGACGGCAAGACCTATCAGGGCGTCGTCTCGATGGAGATCGAGCATGCCTTCAAGTTCCCCAAGGACACGGTGGCCAAGATCCTGACCTCCGGCCTGCTCGGCGACCAGTACATCGGACTCGAGCCCGGCGGCGACGACAAGGACCTGGCGCCGGGCGACAACGTCTCGCAGACGCAGTCGGCGGTGGTGCTGGAAAACCTGATCGGCCAGTTCCTCACCAGCAAGGCCGAAGCGCCGGCGGCGGCCGGCTCGGGGGCGGGCAAGTGACCCAAGCGACCGTGCTGCGGCGTGCGCGACATGCCGCGGCGCCTGCCGCGCGGGCGGCCACGCTCGTGGTCATGCTCGGCGTGGCCGGTTGCGCCACTGCACCTTCGGCCGCGCCCGGGACCGGCGCCGCGAACGTCAAGGCGGTGCCGACCAACCCGATCGACCCCTGGGAGAACTGGAACCGCAAGGTCTTCGCCTTCAACGAGGCGCTCGATGCGGCATTGCTCAAGCCGGTGGCCCAGACCTACCACGACGTCGTGCCGCGCCTCGTGCGCACCGGCGTGGACAACGTGCTGGGCAACCTGTACGACGTCTGGTCGGCGGCCAACAATCTCCTGCAGGGCAAGGTGCAGGTGGGCCTCGAGATGGGCATGCGCGTGCTCACCAATACCTTCTTCGGCCTCGGCGGCCTGCTCGACCCGGCCACCGAGATGCGCTTGACCCGCCGCTCGGAAGACTTCGGCCAGACGCTGGGCGTCTGGGGCTTGGGCAACGGCCCGTTCGTCGAGCTGCCGCTGTTCGGCCCGTCGACGCTGCGCGACACCGCCGGCCTGGTGGTGGACCGCCGTACCGCCCCCTCGACCTTGCCCGAATCGGCCAGCGGCCGCTACGGCGTGGCGGCCATCGAGGTGATCAACACCCGCACCAAGCTGCTGGGCGCCGGGAACCTGGTGGACCGGGTGGCGCTGGACAAGTACAGCTTCATCCGCGACGCCTACCTGGCGCAGCGCCGCGACGCACTGTACGACGGCGCGCCGCCGATGGAGACCTTCGACGAGGACGATGCCGGTGCGGCTGCCGGGCCGGCTCCCGCCGCGGCCTCGTCGCCAGCCGGCCCGGCCTCGGCGCCGGCGGCAGCCCAACCCGCATCGGCCGCCGCATCGGCCGCGCAGTGAACCGCGCGCCGGCCTGGCGCGTTATGGTCTGGCAGACTGCAGCCTGGCGGTCCGCGCACTGAAAGGGAAAACCGATGTTCAAGAAGCTGTTCTCCACCTGCTCGCTGATGCTGGCGCTGTTCGGCGCCGTGCCGGCTCACGCCGAGGTCGCGCCCGATGCGCTGGTGCGCCAGATCTCGACCGACGTGATCGAGGCCGCCAAAGCCGACAAGGCGATCCAGGCCGGCGACTTCAGCCGCATCCAGGCGCTGGTGGACACCAAGGTCATGCCCAGCGTGAACTTCGAGGTCGCCACCCGCTCGGCGGTCGGCCCGCAGTGGCGCCAGGCCACGCCCGAACAGCGTGCCAAGCTGCAGGCCGAGTTCAAGATCCTGCTGCTGCGCCTTTATTCGGGCGCTTTGCAGCAGCTGCACGACCAGACCGTCGAAGTGACCAAGACCCTGCATGTGCCGGGCAGCGCGCAGATCGTGGTGCAGACCGAGGTGCGCGGCTCGGGCGAGCCGATCAAGCTCGACTACCGGCTCGACAAGTTCGGTGACACCTGGAAGATCATCGACGTCAATGTCGGTGGCCTGTGGCTGGTGACCAACTATCGCTCGCAGTTCGCGACCGAACTGAGCAAGGGCGGGATCGACGGCCTGATCGCCGCCCTCGTCGAGCGCAACAAGGCGCCCGCAGGCAAGTCCTGAAAGCGCGCGATGAAGCTGCCGGAACACGCCACGCTCGAGCAGGCCGCCGAACTGGCGCTCGCATTGCCCGCCGCATTGGCCGAGGGCGGCGGCGTGCTGCGCATCGATGCCTCGCAGCTCAAGGCCTTCGACAGCTCGACCATCGCGCTGCTGATGCAGGCGCACCGGCTGGCGCAGGCCGCCGGCCGCGGCTTCGAGGTGACCGGCGTGCCGGCACAGCTCACGCAGCTGGCGCAGCTCTACGGCGTGGACGGGCTGCTGTCGCCCTCGAACGAGTCGTCCGCGCCGCGGCCGCCTCCGGCATAGCGCCGCAGGCGCAGGTTCTTCTTGATCTCCTGCAGCATCGGCCGCAGCTGCGCCGAGCCCAGCCGCAGCGCCACGCCGGTGGTCAGGATGTCGATGATCAACAGGTGCAGCAGGCGCGAGACCATCGGGCTGTAGCGGTCGGCGTCCTCGGGGTGGTCGGCGGCGAGCAGGATGTGGTGGGACCCATGCTGCGCCTCGTGCGCCAGCGGTGAGCCGCTGGCGGTGATCGCAATCATGGTGGCGCCTTTCCGGCGCGCGATCTCGGCCACGTCCAGCAGGTCGCGGCTGCGGCCCGAGTTGCTGATGATCACCGCGCAGTCGCCGGGCTTGAGCATGGTGGCACTCATCACCTGCACATGACCGTCGCTGACCGCCGCCGCGCTGACGCCCAGGCGGAAGAACTTGTGCTGCGCGTCCTGGGCCACGATGCCCGAGTTGCCGACACCGTAGAACTCGATCCGTCGCCCGCTGCGCCCGGCCTCGGCCAGTGCGGCGATGGCGCGTTCGACCGATTGCACCGCCGCCGCATTGCGGTAGCGCAGCATCGCGGCCACCGCGTTGTCGATGACCTTGACCACGATGTCGCCGGCCTTGTCGTCTTCATCGACCGCCCGATGCACGAAGGGCACGCCCTCGTTGACGCTGCCGGCCAGCTTGCGCTTGAAGTCGGCCAGCCCGTCGTAGCCGATGCTGCGGCAGAAACGCACCACGGTCGGCTTGCTGACATGCGAACGCTCTGCCAGCTCCGACACCGGCAGGGTCGCGAAACTGCGCGCGTCGGCGAGCAGCAGCCTGGCCACGCGCTGCTCGGCCGGCGGCAGCGCGGGGATCGAGGCGCGGATGCGTTCGAGCATCACTGCTCTTCGGCCCAGACGCAGCCGTCGCGCGCCACCAGCGCGCTGGATGCCGCCGGCCCCCAGCTGCCGGCCACATAGGCGCGCGGGCCGACGCTGTCGCTGGCCCAGGCGTCGAGGATGGGCTCGACCCAGCGCCAGGCCTGCTCCTGCTCGTCGCTGCGCACGAAGAGGTTGAGCCGGCCGGCGATGGCGTCCATCAGCAGCCGCTCGTAGGCGCCGACGCGCTCGCTCGGGAATGCCTTGTCGAAGTCGAGGTCCAGCGACACCGGCGTGAGCAATTCCTGGCCCTGCAACGAAGCGCCACCGCCCTTGGCCGCCAGCAGGTGCAGTTCCAGCCCGTCCTCGGGCTGGAGCTTGATGACCAGCTTGTTGGCCTGGCGCGTGCCGGGGAAGATCGGGTGCGGCACCTCGCGGAAGTTGACGACGATCTGCGCGTCGCGCGCGGCCAGCCGCTTGCCGGTTCGCAGGTAGAAGGGCACGCCCGCCCAGCGCCAGTTCTGGACCTCGGTGCGCAGCGCCACGAAGGTCTCGCAGCGGCTGTCGGCGGGCACCTTGGCCTCCTCGAGATAACCCGCGACGCGCCTGCCGTCGACGCTGCCCGCCTTGTACTGGCCGCGCACCACGTCGCGCCCGACCGCCTCGGGCGTGAAGGGCCTGAGCGAGCGCAGCACCTTGAGCTTCTCGTCGCGGATCGCGTCGGCGTCGCTGGTCGAGGGCGGCTCCATCGCGATCATCGTCAGCAGCTGCAGCGCGTGGTTCTGGATCATGTCGCGCAGGGCGCCGGTCTGGTCGTAGAAATCGCCGCGGGTGCCCACGCCGATGCTCTCGGCGATCGTGATCTGGATGTTGGCGATGCTCTCGCGCCGCCACAAGGGCTCGAACAGCGCATTGCCGAAGCGCAGCGCCATCAGGTTCTGCACCGCCGGCTTGCCCAGGTAATGGTCGATGCGCAGCGCCTGCTCCTCGCGGAACGAGGCGCGCACGATGCGGTTGATCTCCTGCGCGCTGACGAGGTCGTGGCCGAGCGGCTTTTCCAGCACCACGCGCACATGGGGACCATTGAGACCGGCGGCGCCGAGCTGTTCGCAGATCACCGGAAACAGGTAGGGGCTGGTCGCCAGGAACAGCACCACCGTGTCGGCGCGGCCGCCGGTGCGGCCTTCCCCGGCCTTGGGCTCCTCGGTCCAGCGCCTGAGGCCCGCGTAATGCTCGGGCTGCGCCAGGTCCATGCGCCGGTAATGCAGCAGTTCGGCGAAGCGCGCGAACTCCCCGTCGTTGGGCTGCTTGGCCTCTTCGACACCGCTGAACTTCTCGCGGATGAAGGCGCGGTACTCGTCGTCGCTGCGCTCGTCGCGCGCCACCGCCAGGATGCGCCCGTCGGGTGGCAGCTTGCCGTGGCGGAAGGCCTGGAACAGCGCCGGCATCAGCTTGCGCCAGGCGAGATCGCCGGTACCGCCGAAGAGAACGAGGTCGAAGGACATGGGTGGGGTCTTCGGGCGGCTCCGGAGATGTAATTTAGTTACTGAATCGATGATGCCGGAGTTTCAATGATCGGTCAACGCGCCCCGGCCGGCTGCGCGATCGGCAGGCCGTGGGCGCGGGCCAGCGCCTGTTCGAGGTCGGCGATCAGGTCGTCCACATGCTCGATGCCCGTCGACAGTCGCAACAGGTCGGCCGGCGCCGGGGTGCCGGCGCCCTCGACGCTGGCGCGGTGCTCGATCAGGCTCTCGGTACCGCCCAGCGAGGTCGCACGCTTCCACAACGCGGTGTGCGCAGCCACGGCGATGGCTGCGGCTTCGCCCCCCTTGGCGCGGATCGACAGCATGCCGCCGAAGCCGCCGCTCATCTGCGCGCGGGCGACCTGATGGCCGTGGAAGCCCGGCAGGCCCGGGTACAGCACCTCGGCGACCAGTGGATGGCCGTTGAAATGCCCGGCGATGCGCAGCGCCGCTGCGCTGGCCGCGCGCACACGCAAGTGCAGGGTGCGCATGCCGCGCAGCAGCAGCCAGGCCTCGAACGAGCCCAGGGTGCCGCCGATCTGCGAGCGCACCTTGCGCACGCGCTGCCAATGCTCGTTGTCCACGCGCGTGCTCAGGCTGCCGGCGATGAGGTCGGAATGGCCGTTGAGGTACTTGGTGGCGGCGTGCATCACGATGTCGGCGCCCAGCGCCAGCGGCTGCGTCAGCACCGGCGTGGCCACCGTCGAGTCGACGGCCAGCAGCGCGCCCGCCGCATGCGCGAGTTGCGCCGTCGCCGCGATGTCGGTCACCGTCCACAGCGGATTGGCGGGCGTTTCCACCCACACCATCCTGGTCCTGCCCGGGCGCAGCGCGGCCTGCACCGCGGCCGGGCTGGTCATGTCGATGAGCTCCACGTCGAGCCCCCAGGGCACCGCGAAGCTCAGCAGCCAGTTGCGCAGCGACCAGTACATGACCTTGGGCGCCAGCACATGGTCGCCCGGTGCCAGGGCCTGGAAGACCGCCGTGGCCGCGGCCATGCCGCTGGCGAAGAGCAGCGTCTGCGCGCCGCCCTCCAGCGCGCTGATCACCGCCTCGGCCTGGTCGAAGGCCGGGTTGTCGGCACGCGCATAGACGCGACCCGAGCGGTACTGGTTGTCAGGGTCGCGCAGGTAGGTGCTGGAGACGTGGATCGGCGGCGTGATCGCCCGCGTGCGCTCGTCGATCCAGCCCAGGGCTTGCGCGGTGATGCTCTCGGGGTGAAGGTCTTTGGAATCCATGGGCGCCTCGCGGACTGCGAAGCGCCGATCCTAGTACGCCGCCTTTGCGCTAGCGCTGATATGCGCCGGGCGACCAGGTGGTGCGCCCCGGCGCCAGCGCGCGGGTCCCCACCGGCCAGTCGAATTCAGCACGCGGCGAGAGGTCCTGGCCGTCGACATGGGTCGGATCGACGCCGCTGCCACGCCAGATCGAATCCAGCGGCAGCTCGAAGGCGTAGGTCGACGGATCGCGCAGCATGCCCAGCGTGGCCTGGCGATTGCCTGCGAAATGTCCCGGCGCGCCGAGCCAGAAGATGCCGGGGCCGACGATCAGGTTGTTGACCTCGTAGACCTCGAAGTCGCCGCCGAGGCGGCCCTTGAACACGCGCAGGAACCAGGCCGGCAGCCAGCCGTAGTTGATCATCGTGTTGTGGACCAGGTAGAGCCGGTTGCGGTCCCAGGTCCGGCCCTCGGTGCCGTAGGCCACGAGCACCGGGTTCTGGCGGTCCGCACCCTGCGCGATCACGTTGCCGATCACGGTGGCCAGGCCGCCGGCGGCCAGTTCGATCTCGTACGACGCACCGCCACGCACGCCGTCGTGGATGAAGTTGTAGCCGATGAAGGCCTCGCGCGCCCGCGACTTGATCAGGTGGCCCTCGAAGCCCTGCTGGAAGCGCGTGCCGGTGACCGACAGCTTGCCGATGCGGCCGACATTGAGCAGGTGATAGAGCCCGCCGACCACCTTCGGCGCCATCCCGAACACGCTGCTCTCGATCGTCAGTTCGGCCTTGGGATCGTTGATCGCGAGCAGGCCATGTTCGTTGTCGAAGAAGGTGCATTGACGCACCGTGAGCTGCCCGCCCTCCTGGCGCACGCCGGCGCCGCTGCCTTCGGCATTGCGGGCGCCGCGGAACTCGATGTTTTCCAGCGTCACCTCGCCGCCGCGCACGGTGAACAGCGCGCCGCCGATGCCCAGCTTGCCCTGGCCCTGGATCAGCGCCGGCTTGCTGCCCACGCCGCGCAGCGTGAGGCGGCGGTTCTCGATCAGCAGCGTGCCGTGGTACGCGCCCGACAACAGCTCGATCGTGTCGCCGTCCTGGGACTTGCGCACCGCGTCATCGAGCGACATCGGCGCACCGTCGGGGCCGGCGACCAGGGACTCGCCGGCGAGCGCAGCCGTGGCAACGAGCAGCCAAGCCAACAGGGCCGCCAAAGCCATGATCACGCGGCGCCCCGGATCGGAAGCCGCACCTCTCAAACCCTGTTCGCCGATCATCGATGCGCCGTGATTGCCTGCAACGCCGAGGAGTATCGCTGCAAGAGGCCGATGGCGGACCCCCGGGGCGACCATCAGAACGGCACTTCTATGCGCAGCCCGCGCCACCGCATCAGCGCCGACCTGGGGCCGATGCGCTCCAGGGTGACGCCTGGCGCCGCCGCTTCACCTTCGTGCACGATCTGCCCGTTGATCACCACGAAGCGGCTGGCCGCGCTCGCGGACCACACCGAACCGCTGATGACCAGGGCCGGCAGATCGCGGCGCTGCTCGGCGCTCAGCGAGGACATCGGCAAGGCCGGTGGCGATGCGGCGGCTGGCGCGGCCTTTGGACCGGCCGATAGACCGGGCGGCGGCGAGCGGACGGCCGGCGGCGCCGAGACCACCACCGGCAACGGCGTCCGGGCCGGCGCTGCGGGCCGCGTAGCTGGCGCCGGCTGTACCGGTGGCAGCACCGGTGGCTGGGCTGGCGCCGCGGGCGCGGCCTGCTCCGCCGACGGCGCACGCAGCAGCAGCGCGACGAGCAGCGCCAGCAGGACGAGCGCGGCGACGGCAGCCAGCCCGAGCCACAGCGAGGGCCGCCCGGCGACGGTAGGCGCCGGCGCCGACAGCGGCTGCGCGTGCAAGCCCGGCACCTGACCGCGATCACGTTCGGCCTGGGCCCGGCGAAGGGCATCGAGGATGTACGACATAGGTTCAGTGTTCGCCTTGCAGGCGCGGTTCGTCGACCCCGGCGGCGCGGTTCAGCCGCATCAGCGTCATCGGGCCCGGCCGGCCGTCGGGGGGCAGGCCCTGCGCGAGCTGAAAGGCCCAGACGCGCTCGCGCAGCGCTTGCCGGCCGGCGAATCCGGCGGCCGCGAGCTGCTCGTCGATCCAGGCCCGCGCCTGCGGCTCGGTCGCGAGGTCGGCGCCCTCATGCCAACCCGCGGGCATGCGCCAGAAGGTGGCGAAGTCGCCGCGCCAGGCGCTTGCCAGTGCCGGCAGCGTGAGGGCGAAGCGCTCGCCGCCCACTTGCAGCGTGGCATGGTTGGCGTCCAACCCGGTGAGCACCGCGTAGGCCGGCACACCGGCGGGTCCATGCAGCGTCAGCAACCCGGGCCGCGAAAGCTGGCGCACCACCGCCAGCCCGCCGCTGACGCTGTGGAAACAGGCCAGGCGTGCCTGCGCCGCCGCGACACAGGGATCACCCTCGCCTATGGCCACGTTCCAGCGCAGCGCCAGTTCGCGCCAGGCGGTGGCCGGATCGCTGCCGGCCGCCCGCAACAGCGCCGCGGGGTCGTTGGCGACCTGCGGCGGCGCCGCGGAAGCCGCCTCGTCCGCACGCGCAGCCACACGCGCGTCCGTGCGCTGCCCCGGGCTGCTCGCGCCCGACGCGACCACCGGTGCCGTGGCAGCACCGGCCGACGCCGCGCGGGCCACGACCGCGGCCGGCTGCCGCACCAACCGCCACCATGCGGTGCCGCCCAGCAGACCCAGCACCACGACGGCCCCAACGGCCGCCGCGACCCACGCGCCGCGCCGCGCTGCGGCGGCAGGCGCGGCGGCGCCGAAGACCTCGCGCGCAGCCTGGTCCACGATCGCCTTGTCGGCCTGCGCCCTTCCCTGCGCGTAGGCGCCGAGCAGGGCACGGTCGGCGAGCAGGTTGATGCGCCGCGGCACGCCGCCGGTCAGTGCATGGATGCGCGCCAGCGCCGCGGCGTCGAAAGGCAGCGCGGCAGCCGGCCCGGCCACCGCGAGCCGGTGGCGGATGTACTGCGGCGTCTCGGCGGCGCTCAAGGCGCCGAGGTGGTAGCGCGCGATCACCCGCTGCGCGAGCTGCTCGAGCTCGGGCAGCGCGAGCATCTCGCGCAACTCGGGCTGACCGATGAGCACGATCTGCAGCAGCTTGCGCTCGGCTGTCTCGAGGTTGGTCAGCAGGCGCAGCTGCTCGAGCACGTCGGCGCTCAGGCTTTGCGCCTCGTCGATCACCAGCACCGCCTGCCGGCCCTGGGCATGGGCGGCCAGCAGGAAGGCGTTGAGCGCGTCGACCAGTGCCTTCACGCTGACCGTGTCGGCCGGCAGCCGCCCGGCCTGCTCGCCGCCCTCGGGCAGCCGTCCACCGGCCTCGGTGCCGGCCGGCAGCGAGATGCCGAATTCGGCGCACACGGTCTGCAGCAGCTCGGTGGCGGTGAGCTTGGGGTTGAACACATAGGCCAGCGTGCAATGCGCCGGCACCTGCTCCAGGAAGCAACGGCACACGGTGGTCTTGCCGGCGCCGATCTCGCCGGTCAGCAGCACGAAGCCGCCGCCGCCACCCAGGCCGTAGAGCAGATGGGCCAGCGCCTCGCGGTGCCGCTCGCTCATGAACAGGAAGCGCGGATCGGGGGCGATCGAGAACGGCTCCTTGCTCAAGCCGAAGAACGGTGCGTACATGTCGCGAGGATAACGAGGCCGCGGACCGCAGCCGCGTCAGGTGCGCCAGATGCGGGGCGGCTCGGCCGCCAGACCCCAGGCGGCGGCGCGCCAGGCAGCGCGCACGGCGGCCAGCAACTGCTGCGCCGGCTCGACCTGCGCGGCCAGCACCCGCAGCGCGACCAGCGCGCCCTGCGGCGAAGTCACGCCCGCGGTGGCCGCCAGCGGATGCGCCTGGGCTGCCGCACGTGCGGTGTCGAGCAAGGCCTCGCGGCGCGCGGCGGCCAGATCGCTGCCGGCCGCGAACCAGGCCGTGCCGAGCACGGCATGACCGGCCCAGCCCAGGGGCCCATCGAGCAGGATGCGGTCGTCCGCGGCGATGCGCCCGCGCTCGAGCCAGCGGCCCGGCAGTTCGAGGTGCTGCCGGTACCAGCCATCGACGAACGGCGCGCCCGCCGCCGCCAGGCCCAGCACGAGCAGGTCCCAGCCGATCATCTCGGCGCCCGGCGCCAGGTCGGCGACGACCGCGTTGTCGGCACGGCAACCGGAATACGCGATCGTCTCCAGCGGCAGCCATTCCAGACGCGCGCCGGCGGCCACCTGCAGCCGCACGCGCTGCAGCGCGGTCGCGTCGTCACTGCGGTAGAAGCGCGTCGCTCCCGGCGTGGTGACGAGGGCATGGGCGCCGGGCTCGAGCCGGGCATCGATGCGCAACTCGTCGCCGCCGACGATGCCACCCGGCGGATGCACGATCACGTGGTGGCAGATGCCCGGACCTTCCGGGTACAGCGGCTGCAGCACGCGCAGCGGCCCCTGGTGCCGATCCTGCGCCACCGTGCGCGGGCCGCCGGGACGTTCTTCGAGCCGGTATTGCAGCTCGAGACGACCGCGCCAGCCGCCCGCCGTCATGGGTGCGCGCGCCAGAAGCCGCGGTGCAGCTCGGCGATCTCGTCCTCGACCTCGGCCACCGGGCCGATCACCCGCACCGCCTTCTGGCCGGCGGCGAAGACCGCGCGGCACGGCAGGTCCAGCGTCGGGTTCTCGGGGTGGTTGCCGGTGAGCTCGAGCAGCCGGCGCTCGCTCAGGCCGTAGAGCAGGCGCCCGACATGCGCCCAGTACTGCGTGCCGGCGCACATCGCGCAGGGCTCGACCGTGGTCACCAGGGTGCAGTCCCACAGCAGCACCGGCTCGAAGCGGCGCGCCGCGGCTCGCGCGAGCACCGCCTCGGCATGGTTGACGCCATCGACGTTGCCCTGGGTGAGCAGCACCTGCTCGCCATCGGATGCGACGAGCAGCGCGCCGAAGGGGTGGCGGCCCTGCGCCAGCGCCTGGCGCGCGACCTCGTTGGCCCGACGCAGCAGGGCGATCTGGCGCTGCAGTTCCATCTCGATCCAGCCTTAGTTCAACCTGCGTGCGGGCCGGAGGCGATGTCGGCCGTGACCGGGAGCGACGAGATCACGAGAGAGCTCATGGGCGCGGCGACGAAGCGGCAATCGATGCGGCAGACAAGGCGTCGGGTGTTACCGCGGACGAGGCGGCAGTGGAGGTGGAGGCCGGTGACGATGCCGCAGCCGCGGTGGCCGCCGCGTCGATGCGCGCGATCAGGTCCTTGAACGTCCGCTGGTACAGCGCCGGCGCGTCGGCTTGCAGCTGGCTGTGCGAGCCGCCGGGAATCTCGACCCAGCGCACGCCGGGACGCGCCGCGTCGCGCAGCCGGCGGCCGAGCTCGACCGGCACCGTGCGGTCGGCATCGCCGTGCAGCATCAGCACCGGCGCATCGACACGCCCGATGCGCAAGATCGAATTGAACTTCAGCGTCGTCAGCACAGCGGCCACGCGGCCCCAGAAGCCGGCCGCGGCCGCCACGTCGGGCAGCCGGGTGAAGGTGGACTCGATCACCAGCCCGCCATATTGGGTGCGGTAGTGCAGCCGCGAGGCCAGCCTGACCGCCACCGCACCGCCCATCGAATGGCCGTAGATCACGCGCTTGAGCGGCACCGCCTGACGCCGCTCGAGCTCGGCCCAGGCCACCGCTGCATCGGCGGTGATCGTGGCCTCGGAAGGCACGATCGGCGAACTGTCGCCCCAGCCGCGGTAGTCGACCGCGACGATGGCGAAGCCCGCCTTGCGCAAGGCGTCGATCTTGGGCAGGTTCTGGTACAGGCTGCGAAAGGTGCCGTGCAGGTAGAGCAGCGTCGGCGCGTCCGGGTCGGGCTGCGGCAGCCACCACAGCGCGAGCAGGTCCTGGTGGCCGTCCGCCCCGGGCACCGTCACGGTCCAGCGCTGGTCGCCCGGCTTGAAATCCGTTCGCAGCGCCGGGGCGCCGTGGACAAAAGCCGGCGGCCGCCCCGGCGTGGGGCGCAACGCCAGCACCCGCTGTTCGACGTCGAGCCAGGCGCAGCTGCTCAACGCCAGGGCCGCGCCCGATGCGGCCAACGCAAGCAGCCAGACCCGCGCCCAACTTTGCACGCGCGACGGCTTCGGGGCCAGCTCCAACGCTGCGACAATCCGGCCCATGCAGTACCCTTTCCCACGGCCCTTCGGGGCCATTTTCATATCTTGCACGACCCTGCTCGCGGCCTGCGGCATGGCGCAGGCCGAAGGTTTGGCGACGGGCGGCGCGGCAACCGGCGGCGCCGACGCGCCGTTCTGGCGGGTCTACTTCTCGCCCTACAGCTACCACTGGCAGTACAACCCCGAGCACAGGCCGGTATGGTCGATCGGTGCCGAGCGGCAGCGTGCCGACGGCTGGCTTGCAGGCGGATCGTACTTCCGCAACTCGTTCGACCAACCCAGCGCCTATCTCTACGCCGGCAAGCGCTGGGAGGCGGTGCTCGGCCAGCCGCAGCTCTTCACCCAGTTCACTGCCGGCCTGCTGTACGGCTATCGCGGCCAATACAAGAACAAAGTGCCTCTCAACTACGATGGCTACTCGCCCGGCGCGGTGGTCTCGCTGGGCTGGCATCTGGACCGGCACAGTGAGCTCGCCGTCCATCTGCTCGGCTCGGCCGCGGTGATGTTCCAGTACTCGTACAACCTGCGCTGAGGCGCCGGACAGCGATCCGGCGCCACGCCTGCCGGCACGGCCAGGTCGCTCAGCCGAGCAGGTCGGCCAGCGTGCGCGCCACGACCTTGGTCGCACGGCGCAGGTCCTCCAGCAGCAGGTGCTCGTCGGCACGCTTGGCATTGCTCTCGATGACGGTGCGCGGTCCGGCGCCATAGATCACCGCCGGCACGCCGCAGGCAGCGTAAAGGCGCACGTCGGTGTACAGCGGCGTGCCGCTGGTCGGGATCGCCTCGCCGAAGACCGCCCGCCCATGTCTCTGTATCGCCGCCACCAGCGGCGCGTTGCCCGCCATCGGCTTGAGCGGCTGCGCCAGCAGCAGGCGCTCGATCTCCAGCCGCACGCCAGGGCTGCGGACGACGGCGTCTTCGATCAGCGCCCGCACTTCGGCTTCCACCGCCGCCGCATCTTCCTCGGGGATCATGCGGCGGTCGAACCTGAGCAGCACCTTGCCGGGTACGACGTTGGTGTTGCTGCCGCCTTCGATGCGGCCGACGTTGAGGTAGGGGTGCGTGATGCCAGCCACCGCCGAGCGGCGCGTTCGCAGCACCTCGTTGTGGGCGTAGAGCGCGGTGAGCAGACGATTGGCGGCCTGCAGCGCATCGATGCCGGTCTCCGGGTACGCGGCGTGCGATGCCAGCCCGTGCAGCGTGACCTCCATCTGCAGGCAGCCGTTGTGCGCGGTGACGACCTGGTAGCTGAAGCCGGCGGCGATCAGGAAATCGGGTTTCGTCAGGCCCTGCCCGAGCAGCCAGCCGGGGCCGAGTTCGCCGCCGAATTCCTCGTCATAGGTGAAGTGCAGCTCGACGCTGCCCTCGACCGGGTGGCCGGCGGCCTCGAGCGCACGCAGCGCGAAGGTGTAGGTCGCGAAATCGCTCTTGCTCACCGCAGCGGCCCTGCCGTAGAGCTTGCCGGCTTCGATCTCGCCGCCGTAGGGGTCGTGGGTCCAGCCTTCGCCGGGCGGCACGACATCGCCATGCGCGTTGAGCGCGATCGTCCTGCCCCCCGGGCCGAAGCGCCGGCGCACGACGAGGTTGGTGATCGACTGCAGCCCATGGGCCTGCACGAGCGTGGCCGGGACCGGATGGCGCTCGGCCTCCAGGCCCATCGCCGCCAGCATTTCGGCGGTGCGCTCGGCATGCGGCGCGTTGTCGCCCGGCGGCGTGTCGGTGGGCACGCGCACCAGGGCCTGCAGGAAGCGCACCTCGTCGTCGAAGTGGGCGTCGATCCAGGCATCGAGCGCGCCGTAGTCGGTCATTCGGCGGCCAGCCCTTCGAGCAGGTTCGTCAATGCCGCCACGCACAGCTCGGCATCGTCGGCGGTGATGGTCTCCAGCGGGTTGTGGCTGATGCCGGCGTTGCCGCCGCGCACGAAGAGCATCGCCTGCGGCATCACCTCGTGCAGCTTCATCGCATCGTGCCCGGCACCGCTGGGCAGGCGGAACACCGGCAGGCCCAGGCGCTGCACCGCAGCCTCCCAGCGCTGCTGCCAGGCCGGCGCGCTCGGCGCCGCCGCCGCGGCGAGCGTCTGTTCGAGCTCGTGGCCGAGGCCGCGCGCATGGCAGATGCGTTCGAGCTCGGCCCGAACGTCGGCGCCCAGCGCGTCGCGCGCGGCGTTGGTCGTCGCCCGCAGGTCGAGGCTGAACTGGCAGCGGCCGGGCACGACATTGGTCGAGCCGGCGGGCACCTGCAGTATGCCGACGGTGCCGACGACGTCGGGCACCGCGCCCGCGCGCTGCTCGACGAACAATGCCAGCTCGGCCACCGCGCAGGCGGCGTCGCGGCGCTGGCCCATCGGCGTCGTGCCGGCGTGGCTGGCCTGGCCTATGACCTCGCCCATGTAGCGCAGGCTGCCGTTGATCGAGCTGACCACGCCCAGCGGCAGGTCGAGCGCGTTCAGCACCGGCCCCTGCTCGATGTGGACCTCGACGAAACCGAGATAGCGCGTCGGGTCGCGCTTGCACGCCGCGATCGCCGCCGGCGTGGCAGGCAGGCCGGCGGCGCGCATCGCGTCGCGCATCGTGATGCCCTCGGCGTCGACCTGCTCCAGCCAGGCGGCGTCGAAGTCGCCGGTGAGTGCGCCCGAGCCTATGAAGTTGGCCTTGTAGCGCTGGCCCTCCTCTTCGCCGAAGCCGACCACCTCGATGCCGAAAGGCAGCCGCCGACCGGCGCGGTGCAACTCGCGCACCACGACCAGCGGCACCAGGATGCCCAGCCGGCCGTCGTACTTGCCGCCGTTGCGCACGGTGTCGTAATGGCTGCCCGTCAGCAGCCGCTGCGCCGCCGGATCGCTGCCGTGATAGACGCCGACCACGTTGCCCACCGCGTCGAGGCCCACCTCGTCGAAACCGGCCTCCCGCATCCACGCCTGCAACTGCCGCGCGCAGGCCTGATGGGCCGCGGTGAGGTAGGTGACGGTGAGCTCGCCTGCCTCGGCGAAGCCGGGGTCGCTGTGCGCGGCGAGCGCCTCCGCCCAGTCCCAGATCTGCTCGCCGCGGATCGGCCTGAGGCCGAGTTTGTCGTTCAGCCGGATCTCGGCGATGCGGTCGATGTTGCGCAGCGCCTCGGCGAACTCGAAGTCGGCGTGGCCGGCGAGCCGGCGCTCGAAGGCGGCGATGATCTCGGCGCGCGAGAGGCCCGACCCGCGCGGCCCGCGCACCGCGAGGATGAAGGGCCAGCCGAACCGGGCCTTGTAGTCGGCGTTGAGCTGCCGGATGCGCGCGGACTCGGCCGGCGTGCAGGCGGCCAGGCCGGCGCGGCCTTGCTCGTCCGTGCTCTCGGCGGTCAGGGTCCTGGCGAGCATCGCCTTGCCGGCCAGTTCCGGGTGGGCGCGGACCAGAGCCAGTTGCCGCTCGCGGCCGGCCTCGCGCACGGCACGGGCCAGCGCGTGCTTGAGCGCGGCCGGTGTCGCGAAAGGCCGCTTCGCCCACGCCGCCTCGGCGACCCAGGACGAGTGCTCGTAGCTGCCCTCCAGCAGCGCCACGAAGGTGGCCCGGTCGGCGGCGTTGAGCTGGTCCAGCGTCGGCATCGATTGCTCCTCAGCGCCAGGCGAACGCGGTGGCCGGATCGAACGGGTGAAGCGCCTTCCAGTGGCGCGCGATGTCGATCCGGCGGCAGATCCAGACCTCGTCGTGCGCCTGCACATGGTCGAGGAATCGCTGCAGCGCGGCGATGCGCCCGGGCTTGCCGAGCAGCCGGCAATGCATGCCGATGCTCATCATCTTGGGCCGGTCGAGTCCGGCCGGATCGCCTTCGGCGTAGAGCGCGTCGAAGGCATCGCGCAGGTAGACGAAGAAATGCTCGCCGGTGTTGAAGCCCTGCGCCTGCACGAAGCGCATGTCGTTGGTGTCCAGCGAATACGGCACCACCAGGTGCGGCGCGAGGCTGCCGTCGGTCCTCTGCACCTGGAGCCAGAACGGCAGGTCGTCGCCGTAGTAGTCGCTGTCGTATTCGTAGCCGCCCTGGTCGGCCACCAGGCGGCGCGTGTTCGGGCTGTCGCGCCCGGTGTACCAGCCCAGCGGCCACTGGCCGCCGGTCAGCTCCCGCAGCAGGGCCGTGGCCAGGCCGACATGCTCGCGCTCGGTGGCCTCGGGCGCATGCTGGTAGTGGATCCAGCGCAGGCCATGGCTGGCGATCTCGTCGCCGCGCGCGATGAAGGTGGCGACCAGCTCGGGGTAGCGCTGCAGCGCCGCTGCCACCGCGAAGACGGTCAGCGGCAGGCCGCGGCGGTCGAACTCGCGCAGCAGGCGCCAGACGCCGGCGCGGGAGCCGTACTCGTACATCGACTCCATCGTCATGTGGCGGTTCTCGTAGGCCTGCGCGGTGACCAGCTCCGAGAGAAAGGTCTCCGAGCCCGGGTCGCCGTGCAGCGGGTTGCTCTCGCCGCCTTCCTCGTAGTTCAGCACGAACTGCACGGCGATGCGGGCCCGACCCGGCCATCGCGCATGCGGCGGGTTGCGGCCGTAGCCGCGCAGATCGCGGGGATAGGATGGGTTGGTCATCGCGGACTCAGGAGTTCGGCGAGCTGGCCCACCCGCGGGTGACGCTGCAGGTTGCGTTCGACATTGCCCAGGTGGGCTTCCATCAGCCGCGCGGCGGCACGGCTGTCGCGGCGCTCGATGGCGTCGACGATGGCCACGTGCTCGTCGGCCGAATGTTCGGCCGAATGCGCGCTCTGGTACATCAGGGCGATCAGCGAGCAGCGCGACAGCAGGTCGGCCAGCAACTGCGCCAGCACCTCGTTGCCGAGCATGCGCGCGAGCACGACGTGGAAGTCGGCCAGCAGGCGCGTGCGGCCGCTGACGTCGGTGCGCGCCACCGCATCGGCCTCGGTCCTCAGGTGCGCGCGCAAGGCCGCCACCTGGGCATCGGTGGCCGCCGCGCAGAGCTGCCTGATCATCTGCGCCTCGATCATCCGGCGCACCTCGAAGACCTGGCGCGCCTCCTCGACGCTGGGCTGGGCGACGAAGGCGCCGCGCGCCGGCGCCAGTGTGACGAGGTGGTCGCGGCTGAGCTGGTTGAGCGCCTGCCGCACCAGCGTGCGCGAGACCTTGAAGATGTCGGCGATCTGCTGCTCGGCCAGCTTGGTGCCGGGCATCAGGCGGCGCTCGACGATGGCGGTGGTGATCGCATCGACGATGCGCTGGGTGGCCCCGGGTGTCGTCTCGGGCTGCGTGGCCCGGCCCGTGGCGGCGGTGCTGCGCGCGCGCGCCGGATGCGCCGGCCGCGGCGCGATGCCGGGCTGGATGACCTGGAGGTTGGCGCGGGAGCGGGCCATGCGGGGCGTGGGCGTTGACGAGGCGAAGGGGCTGGCGGCTGTCGTGGGCATCGGCGCGCAGGGTTCGCCGGGGCTTGACGTGTATTCGAAAGTGTATACAGTTTGCGACGGTCCGCAAGACCGAACCGACCCCGGGCCGAACCCGCATCGCATCCAGGCACGCCAGCCATGGGCCACCTCAGCACCCACGTCCTCGACACCGCGCACGGCTGCCCCGCGGCCGGCATGCGCGTCACGCTGCAGCGACTGGACGCGGCCGGCCCGGTCACGCTGCGGCAACTCGCGCTCGATGCCGACGGCCGCGCCGGCGGCCCGCTGCTCGACGCGCAGGCCATGGCTTCGGGCCGCTACCGGTTGCTGTTCGAGGTGGCACCCTACTTCCGGGCCCGCGGCCTGACGCTGCCGGAGCCGCCGTTCATCGACACCGTGCAGCTCGACTTCGGCATCGCCGACGCCGCTGGCCATTACCACGTGCCGCTGCTCGTCAGCCCGTGGAGCTACAGCACCTACCGCGGCTCGTGACCGTACCGGCACGCGCCTTGCAAGCCCGCCGCGTCGAGACCGCCGCCCGTCGCCGCGCCGGCTGAGAGGATCTCCGCGCATGGAAAGCTACCTGCTCGACTGGGCCAACCTGCTGCTGCGCTGGACCCATGTGATCGTCGGCATCGCGTGGATCGGCTCGTCGTTCTACTTCGTCTTTCTCGACAACAGCCTGACCCGGCCCGTCGACCCCGAGCTCAAGGCCAGGGGCGTCGACGGCGAACTGTGGGCGGTGCACGGCGGGGGCTTCTACCATCCGCAGAAGTACCTGGTTGCGCCCAGGACGCTGCCCGAGCACCTGCACTGGTTCTTCTGGGAGAGCTACTCGACCTGGTTGAGCGGCTTCGCGCTGTTCACGGTGCTCTACCTGTTCAACGCCAGCACCTTCCTGGTCGACCCGCGGGTGCATGCCTGGCCGGCCGGGGCGGCGGTGGCCGCGGCGCTGGCCTTCCTGGTCCTGTTCTGGATCGTCTACGACGGCATCTGCCGCCGCGTCGGCGAGCGAAGGTCGGGCGGCAAGGGCGCGGTCGACGGCGACGCCATCGTCGGCGCGCTGGTGCTGGCCTACGTCGTGGCGGCTTCGTGGGCCGCCTGCCAGCTCTTCGCCGGCCGCGCCGCGTTCCTGCTGGTCGGTGCGATGCTGGCCACCGCGATGAGCGCCAACGTCTTCTTCTGGATCATCCCGGGCCAGCGCAAGGTGATCGCGCAGATGAAGGCCGGCGAGCCGGTCGACCCGATCCATGGCCAGCGCGCCAAGCAGCGCAGCGTGCACAACACCTACTTCACGCTGCCGGTGCTGGTGGCGATGCTGTCCAACCATTACGGCTGGCTCTACGAGGGCGCGCACAACTGGCTGGTGCTGGTGCTGCTGATGCTGGCCGGCGCACTGATCCGCCACAGCTTCGTCGCCCGTCACAAGGCCCTGGTCCAGGGCCGGCGCGTGCCCTGGGAGTACGCGGCGGCCGGCAGCGCCGTGATCGCGGCGCTGGCCCTGTGGCTGGCACCGGCACCGGCGCCGCTGCCGGCCACGGCCGCGGCGCCGGTCACGCTGGCCCAGGTCCGGGCGGTGGTCGATCAGCGTTGCGTGCCTTGCCACAACGCCCAGGTGCAGAACAAGGGCGTGGCGCTGGACACGCCGGCGTTGATCGAGCAGCACGCACAGCAGATCTACCAGCAGGCGGTCGTGCTGCGGCAGATGCCCTTCAACAACGCGACCCAGATCACCGGTGCCGAGCGCGCGCTGCTCGAGCGCTGGTACGAAGACCGCGCGTCGGCGAAGCCGGCCAGGCCTTGAGGACGACCGCTTGAGCACGCTGCTGCAGCGCCACCGAAGCCCGGCGGCGTGGCCGGTGGACGGCGGCCAGCCGGTTTGCCGCAGAATCACGAGCCCGCGGCCACCGCCGTCGCACCGGCCGCGACGAGACCTCAAGGAGACCCATGAACGGCCAGATGATGCAGCTCCCGCTGCTGATTTCCTCCCTCATCGTCCACGCCGAACGCCACCACGGCGACCGCGAGGTGGTGTCCAGGCGGGTCGAAGGCGACATCCATCGCACGACCTACAAGGAACTGGCCGCGCGTTCGCGCCGCATGGCCAAGGCGCTGACCACCCTCGGCGTGGGCATGTCGGACCGCGTGGCCACGCTGGCCTGGAACGGCTACCGCCACATGGAGCTGTACTACGCCGTCAGCGGCTCCGGCGCGGTGCTGCACACGCTCAACCCGCGCCTGCACCCGGACCAGATCGTCTACATCGCCGACCATGCCGAAGACCAGGTGCTCTTCTTCGACATGACCTTCCTGCCGCTGATCCAGGCGGTCGCGGGACGGACGAAGACGATCCGGCATTTCGTCGCCATGACCGACCGCGCGCACATGCCGGCGGAGGGCACCGTGCCGGGGCTGTTGTGCTACGAAGACCTGATCGGGTCGCAGGACGATCGCTACGACTGGCCCAGCTTCGACGAGAACCTGGCCAGTTCGCTGTGCTACACCTCGGGCACCACCGGCAACCCCAAGGGCGTGCTCTACGCCCACCGCAGCACGGTGCTGCACACCTTCGCGATCGCGCTGCCCGACGCGCTGGACTGCTCGGCCAACGACACCATCCTGCCGGTGGTGCCGATGTTCCACGTCAACGCCTGGGGCCTGCCCTACGCGGCCTGCATGGTCGGCGCCAAGCTGGTCTTCCCGGGGCCGGGCCTGGACGGCAAGTCGCTCTACGAACTGTTCGAAAGCGAGAAGGTCACGGTCTCTGCCGGGGTGCCCACGGTCTGGCAGGCGCTGCTGGCCCATGTCGAGAGCAACGGCCTGAAGTTCAGCACCATGCGCCGCACCGTGATCGGCGGCTCGGCCTGCCCGCCGGCGATGATGCGCAAGTTCGGCGACGAGTACGACGTGCGCGTGCTGCACGCCTGGGGCATGACCGAGATGAGCCCGGTCGGCACGGTGGCCGCCTTCAAGCCCAAGCACCTGGCGCAAAGCGCCGAGCAGCGCTATGCGGTGATGGCCAAGCAGGGCCGCGTCGTGTATGGCGTGGACATGAAGATCGTCGACGGCAACGGCGCCGAGATGCCCTGGGGCGGCGAGACCTCGGGCGACCTGCTGGTGCGCGGGCCCTGGATCGTCTCGCAGTACTTCAAGGGCGAGGGCGGCGACCCGCTGGTGGGCGGCTGGTTCCCCACCGGCGACGTGGCCCGCATCGACGCCGACGGCTACATGCAGATCACCGACCGCAGCAAGGACGTCATCAAGAGCGGCGGCGAGTGGATCGGCTCGATCGACCTCGAGAACATCGCGATGGCCCACCCCGCGGTGGCGATGGCCGCGTGCATCGCCGTGCCCCACCCGAAGTGGGACGAGCGGCCGCTGCTGGTGGTGGTCAGGAAGCCCGGCGCCCAGGTCACGCGCGAGGAGCTGCTGGCCTTCTTCGAGGGCAAGATCGCCAAATGGTGGACGCCCGACGACGTCGTCTTCCTCGATGCGATCCCGCTCGGCGCCACCGGCAAGATGCAGAAGAACAAGCTGCGCGAGCAGCTCAAGGACTACAAGCTGCCCACCGCCTGACGGGGCCTATTCACCGGGGATGCGCGGGGCGTGCAGCTGCACCGGCTTCTCGCCCTTCTTGCGCAGCCGGAGGTTGAGCATCTCCACGCCCAGCGAGAAGGCCATCGCGAAGTAGACGTAGCCCTTGGGCAGGTGGTGGCCGAAGGCCTCGGCCACCAGCACGACGCCGATCACGACCAGGAAGGCCAGCGCCAGCATCTTGATCGTCGGGTGGGCCGAGACGAAGCGGCCGATCGACCCGGCGAACAGCATCATCAGCGCCACCGAGGCGACCACGGCCGCGATCATGATCCGCACATCGTCGACCATGCCCACCGCGGTGATGATGGAGTCGAGCGAGAACACCAGGTCGACGATCATGATCTGCAGGATCACGGCCGCGAGGCTGGCGCGCGAGCGCGGCGCACCATGGTCTTCGTCGCCGCCTTCCAGGGCCTGGTGGATCTCGCCCGTGCTTTTCCAGATCAGGAACAGGCCGCCCAGCATCAGGATGAGATCGCGGCCCGAGATCGCCCGCCCCAGCACCGTGAACAGCGGCGCCACCAGCCCCACGATCCAGGCCAGCACCAGCAGCAGCCCGATGCGCGTGAACATCGCCATGAACAGGCCCAGCCGCCGCGTCAGCGTTTGCCGGTCGCGCGGCAGCTTGTCGACCAGAATCGAGATGAAGATGATGTTGTCGATGCCCAGCACCAGCTCCAGGGCCGTGAGGGTGGCGAACGCGATCCAGGTCTGCGGGTTGCTCAGCAGTTCCATCATTCGGTGATTGTCACTTGACCTTGATAGAGACCCGGAGTGGCCCCATGCCGCGCTTCGCCGCCAACCTGTCGATGCTGTTCACCGAGGTGCCGCTGCTCGATCGCTTCGAGCGCGCGGCGCGGGCGGGGTTCAGTGCCGTCGAGCTGCAGTTCCCGTACGATCTTCCGGCCGCGGCGATCCGCGAACGGCTGGTCGCGAACCGGCTCACGATGGTGCTGCACAACCTGCCCGCCGGCGACTGGGCCGCGGGCGACCGCGGCATCGCCTGCGACCCGGCGCGGCGCGACGAATTCCGCGCCGGCGTCGCGCGCGGCGTGGCCTACGCGGTCGCGCTCGGCGTGCCGCAGCTCAACTGCCTGGCCGGCCGCTCGCCCGCGGGCGTCGACGACGCCAGCGCGCGCCGCACGCTGGTCGAGAACCTGCGCCACGCCGCCGCGGCCTTGCGCGACGCCGGCCTCAAGCTGCTCGTCGAGCCGATCAACCGCCGCGACGTGCCCGGCTTCTGGCTGGCGCGCAGCGAGCTCGCGATCTCGGTGCTCGACGAGGTCGGCGCCGACAACGCATTCCTGCAGTACGACGTCTATCACGCCCAGCGCAGCGAGGGCGAGCTGGCAGCGACGATCGAGCGGCTGCTGCCGCGCATCGCGCACATCCAGGTCGCCGACAACCCGGGCCGCCACGAGCCGGGCAGCGGCGAGATCGCCTACCCTTTCCTGTTCGGGCACCTGAGGCGCATCGGCTACGCCGGCGCGATCGGCTGCGAGTACCTGCCGGCCGCCGGCACCGAAGCCGGGCTCGGCTGGCTGGCCGCGGCACGGCGGCAATTTGCCGAACCGGCTGCCGGCGCGGCATGAAGCCGGCCACCGCCGATCGCACAATCGGCACCACACGAGCCATCCAGGAGACACGATGACCCACGAAGACCAGGCGCGCTGGAAGCACGACGGCGTGCGCGTCGTGCCCGGCGACCGGCTCGACGCCAATACCGCGCAGACGCCCGGCATGGACCGCCGGGCGGCGATCAACTTCGCCCGCGTCGGGGCCCAGAAGCTCTGGGCCGGCACCGTGCACATCCACCCCGACGCCAAGACCGGCGCCCACCACCACGGCCCGCTGGAAAGCGTGATCTTCGTCGTCAAGGGCCGCGCCCGCATGCGCTGGGGCGAGCATCTCGAGTTCACCGCCGAGGCCGGTCCGGGCGACTTCATCTACGTGCCGCCGTTCGTGCCGCACCAGGAGATCAACGCCAGCCGCACCGAGACGCTCGAATGCGTGCTCGTGCGCAGCGACGGCGAGGCGGTGGCCGTCAACCTCGACATCGAACCCGCCGAGCCGCCCGAAAGCGTGGCCTGGATCGACCCCACGCACCCCGATCCGAACCGAGGCTGAATGCCCGCCATGAGCGCTCCACGCGACCCACGCGAGCTGCTGCTGGCGCTGTACCGCGCCGCCGTCGATCGCGCCTTGCCGGCGCGCTGCATCGGCGCCTTCCTGCCGCCGCCACCCAAGGGGCGCACGCTGGTGCTGGGTGCGGGCAAGGCCGGCGGCGCGATGGCCGCGGCGGTCGATGCGCTGTGGCCCCGCGACGCGCCGATCGGCGGTCTGGTCGTCACGCGCTACGACCATGTGCCGCCGGCGTATCGCGAACAGCCCGGCCGCATCGAGGTCGTCGAGGCCGCGCACCCGGTGCCCGACGAGGCCGGCCAGCGCGCGGCGCGCCGCATCGCCGGGCTTGCGCAAGGCCTGAGCGCCGACGACCTGGTGCTGTGCCTGATCTCGGGCGGCGGCTCGGCGCTGCTGGCGATGCCGGCCGACGGCGTGACGCTGGCCGACAAGCAGGCGATCAACAAGGCGCTGCTGAAGAGCGGTGCCGCGATCGACGAGATGAACTGCGTGCGCAAGCACCTCTCGGCGATCAAGGGCGGCCGGCTCGGCGCGATGTGCGCGCCGGCGCGGGTGCTCACCCTGCTCATCAGCGACGTTCCCGGCGATGCGCCCGAGGTCATCGCCAGCGGCCCCACGGTGCCCGACGCCAGCACCTGCGCCGAAGCGCTCGCGGTGCTGCGCCGCTACCGCATCGAGATGCCTCCGGCGGTGCGCTCCGGGCTGGAGAGCCGCGCCTTCGAGACGCCCAAGCCGGGCGATGCCGCCTTCGCGCGGCACGAAGTGCAGCTGATCGCCACGCCGCAGCAGAGCCTGCAGGCCGCCGCCGACGCGGCGCGCGCGGCCGGCATCGCGGCGCACATCCTCAGCGACGAGATCGAAGGCGAGAGCCGCGAGGTCGGCAAGGTGCACGCCGCGCTGGCGCGCGCGGTGGCGCGGCGCGGCGAACCTTTCGCGCGGCCCTGCGTGATCCTCTCCGGCGGCGAGACCACGGTGACCGTGAAGGCCAGAGGCGGCCGCGGCGGCCGGGCGACCGAGTTCCTGCTGGGCTGCGCGATCGCGCTGCAGGGCGAACCCGGCGTGCATGTGCTGGCCGCCGACACCGACGGCATCGACGGCGTCGAGGACAACGCCGGCGCCATCGTCACCCCGAGCACGCTGGCGCGCGCCCGGGCGCTGGGCCTGAGTCCTGCCGACTTCCTCGACCGCAACGACGCCTACAGCTTCTTCGAGCCGCTGGGCGACCTCGTGCAGACCGGGCCGACGTTCACCAACGTCAACGACTTCCGCGCCCTGCTGATCGCCTGAGCGGCGCTGCGCGCCCGCGCCGCGAGGCGGAGAGCGGCTGAAGCCGCGCTGAAGCCGCGGCCCACCACGCTCCGGTCTAATCGGGTCATGGCCGACCCTGCCGCGGGGCGCGCCATCAACCCGCCCGACCCTCTCACCCAGGAGCTTCAAGCATGATCCGCTGCGATCGCACCCAGGCCTGGGCCGCCTTGCGCGGCCACTTCGAAGCCCATGGCCGCGACTTCGACCTGCGCGAGGCCTTCACCCGCGACGCCGGCCGCTTCGCCGCCTTCAGCCTCCAGGCCCCCGAGGTCTTCGCCGACCTGAGCAAGAACCGCATCGACATCGCGACGCTGCGCTTCCTGCTCGACCTGGCGCGCGAATGCGGCCTCGAGGCGCGACGCGACGCGATGCTGCGCGGCGACGTCGTCAACCCGACCGAAGGCCGTGCCGTGCTCCACACCGCGCTGCGCGCGCCCGCTGGCCAGGGGCCGTTCAGCAACGAGGTGCACGCCGTGCTCGATGCGATGCTGGCCTACGCCGAGAAGGTGCGCGCCGACCCCGGCATCACCGACGTCGTCAACATCGGCATCGGCGGCAGCGACCTCGGCCCGCGCATGGCCGTGCAGGCGCTCGACGCATATGGCGATGTGGCGCGGCGGCGGCTGCACTTCGTCAGCAACGTCGACGGCCACGACATCGCGCCGCTGCTGGCGCGGCTGGACGCTGCGCGCACGCTGTTCATCGTCGCCAGCAAGACCTTCACGACCCAGGAGACGATGGCCAACGCGCATGCCGCACGCGCCTGGTTCGTGGCCCAGGGCGGCAACGACGTGGCGCGCCACTTCGTGGCCGCGACCACCAACGTCGAGGCGGCGGCCGCGTTCGGCATCCGCACCACCTTCGGCTTCTGGGACTGGGTCGGCGGGCGCTACTCGCTGTGGAGCGCGATCGGGCTGCCGATCGCGATCGCCATCGGGGCGGAGAACTTCCGCGCCCTGCTCGCCGGCGCGCATGCGATGGACCGCCATTTCGCGACCGCGCCGCTGGAGCGCAACCTGCCGGTGCTGCTGGGTCTGATCGACCTCTGGTACCGCAACTTCCACGGCTTCACGAGCCGCAGCGTCGCGCCCTACCACCAGGGCCTGGCGCGCCTGCCGGCCTACCTGCAGCAGCTCGAGATGGAAAGCAACGGCAAGCGCGTCGACCTGGCCGGCGAGGTCCTGCCCTTCGCCACCAGCCCGGTCGTCTGGGGCGAGCCGGGCACCAACGGCCAGCACGCGTACTTCCAGATGCTGCACCAGGGCAGCGACGTGATCCCGGTCGAGTTCATCGCCGTCAGGACGCCGGCGAACGACCTCCACGAGCAGCACCGCATGCTGCTCGCCAACTGCCTGGCGCAAAGCCAGGCGCTGATGGAGGGCAAGACGGCCGAGGAAGCGGCGCGCGAGAAGGCGCCCACCGCGGCCGCCGACATGGCCCCGGCCGTGCTCGCCCGGCACCGCAGTTTTCCCGGCAACCGGCCGAGTACGACGCTGGTGCTGGACGCGCTCACGCCGGCGTCGCTGGGCGCGCTGATCGCCCTCTGCGAGCACCGCGTCTTCACCAGCGGTGCGCTGTGGGGCATCGACAGCTTCGACCAGTGGGGCGTGGAGCTGGGCAAGGCCTTGTGCAACCGGTTGCTGCCGCGCTTCCTCAGCGGCGACACCGCCGGGCTCGACGCCTCCACCGCCGGCCTGCTGCGGCGCCTGGCCGGGTAAATTTCGTCTTCGATTTCGGCGGTGTGCTGCGCTGGTGCAACGCATCGCGCGCCGCACCGGGCTTTCCGCGGCCGAGGTCCAAGGCGTGGTCGACGCGGTCGCCGACGAATTGCAGCCGCTGACCGCCAGCGTGGCGCTGCTGCAGCGGCTGCGCAGTGCCGGGCACGCGACCTATTTCCTGTCCAACATGCCGGCACCGGTGGCAGCACAGCTCGAAACCCGCCACGGCTTCGTGCGCGCCTTCGACGACGGCGTGTTCTCGGCCCGCGTCGGGCTGGCCAAGCCCGAGCCCGAGATCTTCGCGCTGGCATCGAAGCGCTTCGGCGCGCCGCCCGCCGAGCTGGTGTTCCTCGACGACCACGAACCCAACGTGATCACCGCGCGGGCCATGGGCTGGCAGGCGCTGCAGTTCTTCGACGCCGCTCGGACCGAAAGCGAGCTGCGCGAGCGCGGCTGGATCTGATGCAGTCCGGCGGCCAGAAGCCGTCGCTGGATCCCTACACCCAAGATTCGCCCTCCGGATCGGCGATCGATGCACAGGCCGGTAGCTATCGCCTAGCACTCCACGCTTGAATTCTCAATCCCCTCCAGCCCATCCCCGGTTCCGGGTGTTACGTCAATCGAAACATCTCGAAACAATATCGTCACATAAAGACACATTCAGTGTCTCCTCGGCAAGACGCAGCAAGGACACCGGTTCCCGAAGCGAACAACCAGCTACAGAAGAGAGACCCCATGATGTCCAAGAGCCTACTCACCCTGACAGCGGCCCTGGTCGCCGGCGCCGCGCAACCCGTGTGGGCCAGCGCGGTTTTCGACTTCAGTTACCAGTTCGCCACTTCCGCCGACAAGGTCACCGGGTCGGTTGCCGGCACGTTCAATGACAACGGCACGCCGGGCGACGCGAGCGACGACTATGTTGGGGGCGTCACCGTCCTGTCCGCGTTCTTCGACGGTGTGGCAATGATCGGTCCGCTGGAACTGAGCGCTTACGACCACAGTCGGATGGGCTGGAGGACCGGCGAAGATGGCTTTTGCCGCCTCGTTGAACAACTTCATCATGGTTGACTGCTCCGACGCTGCAACGTGCGGCGCGCTCTCTGCAGACTCCAGCGCTACCTACAATTACTTCATGATGCGCACGCCGGGGCAAGGAGGTGTCAGCGCCAATTTCTACAGCAGGCCTGCAGGCTCCAGCACAGGCACAAGCGTCTCAGAGGATCCTGTAAACGCCGCCGGTTGGTCTCTCGTCGAGCGGCAGGACGTCAGCAGCGTTCCGGAGCCGGGCAGCTATGCACTGTGCGGCCTCGCGCTCGGCGCGCTGGCGCTGACCCGGCGCAGCCGCCGACGGCAGAACTGAAGGATTGCGCCTTCGGCATCGAAGAGGCCCGCCCAACAAGCGGGCTTCTTGCTTGATGGCGCGCCGCTCGGCCCCTGACGTCGGACAACAAGATTGTCTGCAGCTCCACGGCCATCGGGTCTCCCGGTCCGGATGCAACGGGCCACGGTCTGAACGTTCTCAGGACGCAGCCACTCTGCTCCGACCGCCTGCGTCCACGGCATTGCAGGTGGGCTCATTCCCGCCACGTTCGAGCGGCAGGGTCGATCTCGCCAGGCCGCGCCTCATGCAGCCTCGTCCGGCGGCAGCCCGACGTCGCCGATCCACGCCTGCAGCAGCGTGAAGGCCACTGCCAGCACCAACGGGCCGACGAAGATGCCGACCAGGCCGAAGGCGAACAAGCCCGCCGATGACGCCGACGAAGATCAGCAGCAGCGGCAGATCGGCGCCCCTGCGGATGAGCAGCGGACGCAGCACGTTGTCGAGCGTGGCGACGATGGTGGCCACGACCACCAGGAAGATGCCCCAGCCGGTGCTGCCGCTCCAGAAGGTCCAGATCGCTGCCGGCACCAGCACCGGCAGCGGGCCGAGCTGGGCGATGCACAGCATGAAGATCAGCGCCGTCAGCAGCCCCGCGAAAGGCACGCCGGCGATCAGCAGGCCCAGCCCGCTGACCACCGCCTGCGCGATGGCCGTGCCGCCCACGCCCAGCGCCACGCCGCGGATCGCACCGCCGGCGAGGTCGATGATCGAGTCGGCGCGCTCGCCGCCCAGCCGGATCGCGAGGCGTCGCAGCAACGCAGTGCCTTCTTCGCCGGTGGCGTACATCACCGCGGCGAGCAGCACGGTGAAAAGGAACTCCAGCAGCAGGAAGCCCACCCCGCCCACCTCGGCCACGAACCAGCGCGTGGCGTTGCCGGCGTAAGGGGTCAGTCTGGGCAGCAGTTCGGTCGCCCCCAGCGCCTGCGCCTGCTCCCAGGCATGGCCGATCGCGTCACCGACCAGCGGCAACTGCATCGCCCAGGCCGGCGGCGTCCCGGGCAGGCGGAAGGCGGCGGCCATGCGTGCCCACTCGACGATGCGGTCGGCGTTGCCGACGATGGTCACCACCGCCAGCGTCAGCGGCACCACGAACAGCAGCAGCAGCAGCAGCGTCATCACCGTCACCGCCAGCCAGCGGCGGCCGAAAAGGCGCCGCTCGACGCGCAGCATCAACGGCCAGCTGGCGACCACGACCATCACGGCCCAGATCGCAGGACCGAGGAAGGGCCGCACGATCCAGAGCGAGGCGCCCAGCAGCCCGACGATGAACATCACCGCGAAGGTGGTGCGCGCGAGGTCGCGCGGCGGCGTCTTCATCGCCGACGTCGCAAGGAGCAAGCGCCGCGGCGGGCGGGCGCGCCGAGGGTTCGCGGCAGGAGCGTGGAGCGCAGCATGCGGTGACGGCGTGGCGACAATGGCCCGGGGCAGGAGCCTTGGATCGGCAGCGGGCCGGCAGAGCCGGTTCGGCATCAGGCGCCGGCAGCGCCGACAGCGTGAATGGCGCGAAGGATAACTGCCGCCGGAGCGGGCCGGGCGCTCAGCGGCGCAACAGCGCGATCATCGGCGCCAGCGCCAGGCCGAACTGCGGCACCAGGCCGAGCTGCGGCACCAGGGCGTGGTCGCGCCGGGGGCTTCCGCCCGGGGCGGTCACGCCCCTGGCCGCCGCGAATTCGTCGGCCGGCATCAGGTCCTCGGCAAAGGCCTCGCTGCGGAAGCAGGCCGGCACCGTGTCGGCCCAGACGGGCTTGTCGCTGCCATCGCGATGACGGTCTTCAGGGCGGGCGGGAGGCATGTTCATGCGGGCCTCGTTGGGTCGCAGCGCGACCGGATTGGCTATTGCCCGCGAGTCTGCGATCCGGATGTGGCAGCGCGATGAAATCGCCCGCCTCTCGACTTCGCCACTGCGGCACCGCCGCAACGGCGCGATCGCCTGCCGCTCTGCGCGTACCATCGTCCGCCATGCCCGCATCGCTCGAAGGCCAGCTCGTCGTCGCCATCTCGTCGCGCGCGCTGTTCGACTTCGAGGAAGAGAACCGGGTCTTCGAGGCCGGCGACGACCGCGCCTACATGCAGCTGCAATTGCAGCGCGTCGAGAAGCCGGCGCGCGCGGGGGTGGCCTTCTCGCTCGTCAACAAGCTGCTCGCCTTCAACGATTCGCGACCGCGGGTGGAGGTGGTGATCCTCTCGCGCAACGACCCGGTCTCGGGCCTGCGGGTGTTCCGCTCGGCACAGCATTACGGGCTGCCGGTGCAGCGCGGCGTGTTCACCCGCGGCCAGCCGCCCTGGCGCTACCTGCGCCCGCTGGCGGCCAACCTGTTCCTCAGCACCAACGAGGCCGACGTGCGCCAGGCCCTGGCCGCAGGCGTGCCGGCCGCGCGCGTCTACCCGGAAAGCGCCCGCGCGTCGGCGGCCCACCCGGACGAGGTGCGCATCGCCTTCGACGGCGACGCGGTGCTGTTCAGCGACGAGGCCGAGCGCGTCTTCCAGGCCCAGGGCCTGGACGCGTTCCAGAGCCACGAGCGCGAACGCGCCGCCACGCCGCTGGCGCCCGGCCCCTTCAAGCCGCTGCTGGAGGCGCTGCACCGGCTGCAGCGCGAACCGACGGACGCCATGCGCCTGCGCACCGCGCTCGTCACCGCGCGCAGCGCGCCGGCGCACGAGCGCGCGGTGCGCACGCTGATGGACTGGCAGATCGAGATCGACGAGGCGATGTTCCTCGGCGGCCTGCCCAAGGGCATCTTCCTGCGCGAGTTCGAGCCCGACTTCTTCTTCGACGACCAGACCGGCCACATCGAGAACGCGGCCGAGCACGTGCCTGCCGGGCACGTGGCCTCGGGCATCGCCAACGGCTGAGGACGGCGGCGGGCGGGACTTCGGTCCGCCCGCCCTTCAGACCGGCTTGCGCTGGCCGGGCGCGGTGCGCGCCAGCAGCCTGGCGACGAGGTAGCTCGTCGCGATGACCAGCAGCACCAGGACACCGAAGCCCAGGTCCGGGATCGCGCCCGAGCGCGCTATCGAAGGCCACAGCAGCTTGCCCACGCCCAGGGCGGCGACGATCAGGCTGACCGCCGAGACCGCCAGGCTCATCACGCGCGACGCCAGCGCAGCGATCTGGTCGGCGCGCGCGATCAGGTGCGAGACCCACCAGCCGTTCAGCCCGTCCGCGGTCATCATGCCCAGGACGAACAGCACGCCGAGCATGAGCGAGCGCTCGACGCCGCCGAACTGGCTCGCCGTCACCGCGAACAGCGCCGACTGGCTCACGGTGTCGAACGACATCGCGAACAGGCCCCCGACCGCGAACGGGCCGTAGGCGCTGCGCGCCGGCAGCAGGCGGCCGAACAGCGGCGCCTTGATGCCCACCAGAGGCACCGGACGGCCCGGCGCCGATATCAGGACCGCGCGCAGGTTGACGACGCCGATCAGCAGCAGGAACGCGATCGAGACCCAGGCGCCGAACAGCGACAACCAGTCCGGCGTCGTCCAGCGCTCGCTCGCCAGGCCGACCGCCGCGGCGATGGCGAGCACGACGACGCCATGCCCGATCGAGAACAAGGCCCCGCAATAGGGCGCGAAGCGCCGCCGCAGCTGCGAGCTCAGCCGCGTCAGCCCGTCGATCGCGGCGAGGTGGTCGGCGTCGAGACCATGCCGCAGGCCGAGCAGGAAGACGACGGCGCACAGTGCACCCCAATCGGTGGGCAGGTCGTGCATGAGGCGCGTCGCAGCGGTCCGGGTGCCCCGATCGTAAGACAACCCGTGCATTGTTCATACGAATGCCCGAGCGTCGCGCTGCGGCGCAGGGGCCGGCCCAGCCCGCGCCGGATCAGCGCCGGCGCCTTGCCCGGGCCGCCGCCTTCACGACCGGGCCTGGCGCGGCCGGCGCCGCTGCGCCGGTGGCAGGCACGAGGTGGTCATGCCCATGCGCATGCCGCACCGCCATCGGCACCAGGTGCAGATGGCCGTGGCTGATGCCGGGCTGGGCGATCACGGCCAGCGCGAAGGCCTGGACCCTGTCGGTGCGGCCGCGCAGGATCACGGTCTCGATGCAATGGTCGTGGTCCAGGTGGGCGTGGGTCGTCGAGATCGTCAGCTCGTGGTGCTCGTGCTGCATCTCGGCCAGGCGCATCGCGAGCTGGCGTTCGTGGTGGTTGTACAGATAGCTCAGGGTCGCGACGCAAGGGCCATCGGGCTGCTCGGTGCTGCGCGCCCGGCCCAGGTCGTGGCGCAGCAGGTCGCGGAACGCCTCCGAGCGGTTCTCGTAGCCGCGGTCGCGAACCAGGCGCTCGAAGGCGGATGCGAGCTTGTCGTCCAGCGACATCGTCAGGCGCTTCATCGGTGCTCCTTGCCGGCATCGCGCGAAGCGCGCTCGTCGGCACGTTCGCGCGCGTCGTCGGCCATGGCCCTGCGCGCGGCAGCTAGGGCTTGAAGTCGCCGCCCCAGCCCAGCACCAGCCGGTCGGGGGCGATGTACTCGCGCCAGGCCGCGTTGACCTGATCGAGGGTCAGGCCGGAGAGGGCGTCGTCGATGCGCTGCGCGTCGGTGAAGCGGCGGTCCAGGTAGAGGTTGCTGGCCAGGCGGTCGGCCACGCCGTCGTCCTGCGCGCGCGCCAGGCGGCGGGCGTTGAGCAGACCGGCGCGGCCCTCCTGCAGCTCGGCGGCGCTGAAGCCGTCCTTGAGCGATCGCGCGAGCTCCTCGCGCAGCGCCGCTTCGACCTTGGCCTGGTTCTGCGGCGCGAAGATCGCGGCCAGCTGCCAGGTCGAGTTGGCGTCGATCGGGCTCCAGTCGATCACCGAATACACGCCGTAGCTCAGGCCCTCGCGCTGGCGAATGCGGTTGAACAGGCGCGAGTTGTCGCCCTGGCCGAAGAGGTAGTTGGCCAGCATCAGCGCCGGGAAGTCGGCGCTGCGGTCGGACAGCGGCAGCGCGAGCTCGCCGCGCAGGTTGGCGTTGGCCTTGTCGGGCGTGCGTTCGACGAAACGCGCCGGCGCCACCGCCACCAGCGGTCGCGGCACGCGGACGAAGGGCAGCGCGCCGGCGGCCGGCTGGCGCCAGTCGCCGAACGCCGCGTCGAGCGCCTGGCGCACCGTCGCCGGGTCGAGGTCGCCGACGGCCGAGAACTCGGCGCTGGCGGCGCTGTAGAAGCGGCGCTGGAAACCGCGCAGCTGCTCGGCCGTGACGGCGCCCACGTCCTGCACCATCTCGTCGAAAGTCGGCGCATGGCGCAGGTCGCCGCGCGGGTAGGGGTTGCCATGACGCGCCAGCTGGTTCGCAACCAGCGCGCCGGGCTCCTTGCGCTGGCGCTCGATGCCGGCCAGGTACTGCCGGCGCAGTTCTTCCAGCGCATCGGGCGGGAACGCCGGCGCGCGCAGCAACCGGCCGACGAGTTCGATCACCGCCGGGAGTTGCTCGCGCCGGGTCGTGATCGACACCTCCAGCGTCTGCCCGTCGGCGCCGAAGCCGACCTGCGCCTGCAGCTTGTCGAAACGGTCGGCGATCTGCTGGCGCGTCAGGCCCGCACCGCCCTTGTCGATCAGCGAGCCGGCGAAGTCGGCCACCGTCTCGAGGCCCATCAGGCTCTGGGCATCGCCGTAATGCAGCCGCAGCCGCGCCTGCACCACCTCGCCGCGCGTGCCCTTGGGCAGCAGCGCCAGCTTCAGCCCGCTGGCGAGCTGCGCGACCTGGGTCCGGGCGTCGATGTTCGCCGGCGTGGCGTCGAAGGCCTCGGCCTGTGCCACCGTGGCGTCGCCGTGGTAGCCCTTGACCATCGCCGCCACGTCTTCGCGCTGGCCCTGCGGCGCCCGCTGCGGATGCTCCGTGGGCAGGTAGACGCCCACGGTGCGGTTGTCGGGCCTGAGCCAGGTGCCGGCGGCGCGATTCACGTCGTCCAGGCTCAGCTTTCGCACGCGGTCGCGCTCGAGGAAGTAAAGCCGCCAGTCGCCCAGCGCCACGGCCTCCGACAACTGCACGCCGACGCGCTCGGGGTCGGTGAATCCCAGCGTCCAGTCGTTGAGCCAGCTGGTGCGCGCGCGTTCGAGCTCCTCGGCCGTGACCGGCTCGCTGGCCAGGCCGTCGATGACCGCAGCCATCGCGGTCCTGGCGCGCTCGACGTCCTGCCCCGGCGCCAGGCCGACGCCCAGGATCAGCGATCCCGGCTCGGCCATCGCCTGCGCATCGGCGAAAGCCTGCGTCGCGAGCTGGTGCTCGACCAGCCGCTTGTGCAGGCGGCCGCCCGGCGTGTCGCCGAGCACCGAGGCGAGCATCTCGATGGCCGCGAAATCGGGGTTGGAGCCGGCCGGCGCGTGGTAGCCCATGAAGACCAGCGGCGTGCCACCGACGCGGCGCACGGTGACCTCGCGCTCGCCGTCCTGCGGCGGGTCCAGCGTGTAGGTGGGCGCGATCACACGCACCGGCCGCGGCAGCGGGCCGAAGTCCTGCGCCACCCAGGCCAGCACCTTGGGCAGCTCGAACTTGCCCGAGACGATCAGGGTCGCGTTGTCGGGCTGGTAATAGCGGTGATAGAACGCCTGCAGGCGCGGGATATCGACGTTCTCGATGTCGGTGCGCGCGCCGATGGTGGCCTTGCCGTAGTTGTGCCAGTCGTACATCGCGGCCAGCGTCTCCTTGAACAGCACGCTGCCCGGGCGGTTCTCGCCGGCCTCGAATTCGTTGCGCACCACCGTCATCTCGGTGTCGAGGTCGCGCCGAGCGATGAAGCTGTCGACCATCGCGTCGGCCTGCCAGCCCAGGTACCAGCGCAGCGTGTCGTCGTTGGCCGCGAAGCTGGCGAAGTAGTTGGTCCGGTCGTACGAGGTGCTGCCGTTGGGGCGCATGCCGCGCTTGTCGAACTCGGCCCAGACCTTGGGCGTGGTCGGCGTGCCCTTGAACATCAGGTGCTCGAGCAGGTGCGCCATCCCGGTCTCGCCGTAGTTCTCCATCCGCGACCCGACGTGGTAGGTCATGTTGACCGTGGTCGTGGGCTTGGAGTCGTCGGGCACCAGCAGGAGCTGCAGGCCGTTGGCCAGGCGGTATTCGGTGATGCCCTCGACGCTGGTGACCTGGGTCATGCCCGCGGGCAGCGCGGCTGCAGGCTGGGCCAGGGCCGCCGGCACGAGCAGCATGCAGGCGAGCGAGAGCGCGAGGGCGGGGAACCAGGATCGACGGGTCATGGAGCGAGCGTGCGGAAAGCGTGAGGGCGCAGTGTAGGTCCGTGGTCTGCTCCCTGCAGACGGGGGGCCGCGCGAGTGGCCCTTGAACTGCGGTGCCTTCGCCGCTGCGGGCCGCCAGGTACGGCCCTTCATTTTGAAGCTCTGTGCGCTAACGTACAGCGCAAGGACGCTTTGCGTGCGAAGGTTCGGCGCCTGCATCAACCGGCCGAGGCCGAATCATGGACATTGCCAATCGCCGAGCGCTGGCGGCAGACACCGGGGATTTGTTGCCTCATGGTCGGCGCGAGAGCTGCGGCGCCCCCCAGGCAATTGAAATGGATGTCGGCCGCCCGGAGTCAGCGGCGTCAGGAACTCCTGTGCCGCGCCGCCCTCGGGTTCTGGTGGCGGATGACCATCCTGCAAATCTGCGCCGCGCGCTCGCGCTGCTGTCACTCTGGGACATCACGCCGGCCATGGTGGCCGACGGTGCCCAGGCGGCCGCTCTGGCCTGCAGGACCCGTTTTGACGTCATCCTGATGGACTTGGTCATGCCCGTCACTGACGGGTTGTCCGCGGCGCTTCAAATTCGACGCTTTGAACGCGAGAACCGCTTGTCGAGGTGTTCGATAGTGGCTTACACGTCGGCAGAAGTCGCGTGGAGCGTTCTTCGGAATTGCGGCATGGATGGACTGCTGGCAAAGCCCTGCAATGCGCTGGACTTCCAGGAGTGCCTGCAGCGATTCTGTCCGTGGTCCATCCCTGTTTGGTGGCAAAGCCTCCGGTAGCCCGCAACCACGAGGATTCCAATTTCCGGACTCGACGAACACACTTGGTTTCGATGCTTGTGCTTCGTGTGTGGTCCGCCGAACAGAGAAGCGCTGGGACTCCGGCCAGACTTCGATCATGAACCCGCTGCCTGGCCCCATGGTCGTTTTGCGCCAACCCCTTCGCAGAGTCAGCCGACTTTGGGCGGACCCTGGCGTTTGGTCCTTTCGGGAGACACTCCCCGCGGTTCACCAGGCACTTTCCACGCTGGCACGTTCGTTGCACGAAGCGCCGAGAATGCTGAGCGCAACGCACCTGCATGTCATGCTGGTGGACGATTGCCAAGTTCAGCAATTGCTGGGTTGCGCGTTGCTGTCGCGATGGAACATCATGCCCCAGCTCGCATGCAACGGCCGAGAAGCCGTGCTGCTGGCCAGCGAGCAGCACTTCGACATCATCTTGATGGACGTGGATATGCCCGTGATGGACGGCCTCGAGGCCACGTCCGAGATTCGCCGTCAGGAGCGGGAGCGGGAGAGCCTCAGACGCGTTCCGGTCGTGGCGCACACAGCGAGCAATCTTGAGTCGAATCAACGCCGGTGGCTGGACTGCGGCATGGACGCGGTTCTCAAGAAGCCCTGCGGGACCGCGGACATGGAAGCGTGCCTCGACCGATGGTGCCACGACAAGTTCGAAGTCACGCGACACTGAATGCCGTCGACGCGACGACGGCGTTGCCGAAGATTTGACCGCCTTGGCGCGTGAGTCAGCCCGGTCGAAGGAGCGCATGCACATGGTCCCCGGCATGGACGGCAGCCACAAGCTGACCGTCCGCCGGAGCGCTCGCATGACGGTGAGAGCGAGGACGCAACGCGCGCGAGAATTTGCGCCGTGATGTGCCGAATGGCCTGCAAGTCATCCTGGGAGCGGGCCTCTCGAACTCCAGCGAATTCCATCGCTCGACGCGGCAGGCATCTGGTTGTACGCGGTGATGCCTGCCGCCCCCAGATGGAAGCCAACGCACCATTGCGCCAGGCAGGCCTCGAGTTCCGCCGCGTTGCATGGCTTCGCCAGCACGCCGCTCATGCCGCTGGCGGTGAGTGCGGCCCCGTCGACCTCCAATGAACTGTAGGCGACCACGGGTGTACCGGGACGGGACTGCATGGTCTCGACACGCCGAATTTCCGCGGTCGCCATGAGGCCATCCAGCACTGGCATTTGAATGTCCATCAGGATGATGTCGAAGCTCGTCTCGCAGGCACGCTTGACCGCTTCCGCGCCGTCCGACGCGAGCAGTGCAGAGATGCCGAACTGTTCGAGGAGCGCCGACACCACCATCAGATTGACCGGGTTGTCGTCCACGACCAGGACTCTGAGTGCGCCGTTCGGCGTGAAGGTCGGGTCTGCTGGACCAGGCTCGTCATGCTGCGGCAACGCGCTTTCGACATCGAGCAAGCGTTGAAACCACCCCGTCACGGCGCGCATCAAGCCGCCCGGACCCGGATCGTGTGGTGGGAGGCGGTGCATGAATTCTCCTGGCGCGGTGAAACCCGGTGCCGTAGCTTCCCACTTGCCAGTCGCCGCGTATGTGCGGCAGCGCACAAGGTGCCAACGCACCTCAGGTGCGCGAGAACCAGCGGGTCGGAGTTCGCGTCGATACCCACTGCCTTCGCAGCGTGTCGGTCCCGGCTATTTGGCGAGCTTTGCCGGCAGCAGCCGGTCATATTCCCGCTTGACGACCGCGTAGCACTCGCAGGTGCGGCGCTCGAGGCCGGGGCGGTCGAGCACAGAAATGTGGCCGCGCGCGTAGCGGATGAGCCCGGCCCGCTGAAGACGCAACGCAGCCTCGGTCACACCCTCACGGCGCACCCCGAGCATGTTCGCTATCAGCTCCTGAGTCATCACGAGCTCGGTGTTGGCCAACCGGTCCAGGCTAAGCAGCAGCCACCGGCAGAGCTGCTGGTCCAGCGAATGGTGACGGTTGCAGGCCGCGGTCTGCGCCATCTGCGTGATCAGTGCCTGCGCGTAGCGAAGCAGCAAATGCAGCACGGGCCCGGCCTTGTTGAACTCGCCCTGCATCGCCGGCGCGGGCAGCCGGAATCCGTGGCCTGCGCTTTGGACAACTGCACGACTCGGCGTGGAATCGCCACCCATGAACAGGGAGATTCCTACGATGCCCTCATTGCCGACGACGGCGATTTCGGCGGATGCACCGCTTTCCATGACGTAAAGCAACGACACGATGCTCGTGGTCGGAAAATAGGCGTGGCTCAGCGTGTACCCCGACTCGTACAGGACCTGCCCCAGCGGCATTTCGACCGCCTCCAGCTGCGGCAGCCAATGCTGGAACTCCATGTCCGGCAATGCGGCGAGCAGATGGTTGGACTTGGGTCCCGGGGCTGCGGGCATCGCTTGAATCGGACGCGCAGGTGCGTTCGAGGATATACGCCGAATCGGGTTGACTCGGGCGACGGGCTGTGCAGATTCCATGTCGAAACAATGTCACCGAAGTCGACCTTCCTCTGTTCGGCAGCGCACATGCGGAAGGGCTGGCTCGAACACAGTTCTTCGAACTGAGCAGCCCGTGGGCAGGACATTCGGAGTGATCCAATGGCCGAGTCAAGGTGGTCGTGCCTCATTCGAGCGTCATGCGACGCTTTCGAGATTGCTGCAATTTGCCATCCCAAGACATAAATGTTTACCTGCCGAAACTCAAGCCATGGATTTCCCTCGTGACGTGCCGCTTGTCGAACCCGGCCTGTAAACAGGCGAAGGCAGGACGTGGCTGATGGGTGACACCTTCACGGTGGCCGACGCCTACCTCTTCACGGTGGCTTGGTTGGGGCAAGCATGTCGGAGTCGACATCGCGCCACTGACCCACCTCTCGGCCTACCTGGCCCGCGTCGCGGCTCGTCCGTCGGTCCAGGAGGCCATGAAGGCGGAGGGCCTTCTGAAGCAGCGGACGCGGCATCTGCACCCGCCGCGCCGACTCGGTCACGGAACTGGGGATTCATGCATGCTGGCGCCGGCACGGGACGGATGCCATCCGTGGCGCGTCGGGGCGTCCGTGAATTGATGGCGCCGGCCTGAACGTGAGGCCCGCGCGTCGGGCCGGCCCGAAAGGACGGTCTCGACAGAGATGATGAGCCGTGGCCCTTGCCGACCTCGCGTCAGGCCCGCGGCGACGAAGCCCCGCAGCCGTGACCCACTGCGAGGCAGGTTCTGCGAGCGCAAGGGCTGAGGCGGTATTGCGACGCCGACCGGCTTCGGACTTGACCACGCCAGCCAAACGTATAACATGCACGTCTAGTACCTCTTTACGTCGCACAGTCCCATCGTCGTCATGACTGGAGTAGCACCGATGAGCGCCACCTCTTCCGTCGCCGCGCCACGCGCGACCCTTTCCCGTGCCGATCAGAGCCTCGGCCAGATTGCCGTCGAGTTGCCGGGGGCCACCGCCGTGTTCCGCGGTCTCAAGCTTGATTTCTGTTGTGGCGGCCAGGTGAGCCTGCGCAAGGCGGCAGCGGACAAGCGCCTCGACCTCGATGCCCTGTTGCAGGAACTCGACGCGCTGGAGCGCCCGGGCGCGCGGCCTGTCGAACCGTCGGAGCCGTCGGCGCTGATCGCTCACATCATCTCGCGTTACCACGACGTGCACCGCCTGCAATTGCCGGAACTCCTGCGCATGGCCAGCCGAGTGGAGGCTGTGCACCGCGGCCACGTCGACCTGCCGGCCGGACTGGCGGATCTGCTGGAAACCATGGGGACGGAACTGCTGGGCCACATGGAGAAGGAGGAGACCATCCTGTTCCCGATGCTGGCCCGGGGCGGAAACCCCTTCGTCGTGCATCCGATCGGCGCCATGCGGGCCGAACACATCGGGCACGGCGCGCAGCTCGAGCGCTTGCTCGCGATGACCCACGACACCACGCCGCCCGCAGGCGCCTGCAACACCTGGCGCGCGCTCTACGCCGGTGTGCGGCAGCTTTCCGACGACCTCGTGAATCACATCCATCTCGAGAACAACGTGTTGTTTCCCCAGTTCGAACCGCAGCGCGATTGAACCTCCGTCATGGTCAAGAAGTTCCCGATCAACCCCAAGCATCCCGAGCGCATCTGCTGGGGTTGCGACAGGTACTGTCCAGTGGACGCGTTGATGTGCGGCAACGGCAGCCTGGCCACGCCTCATCCTTCCGAACTCTTCGGCGAGGACTGGATGGACTGGGGGTTGGACGCGCGAAAGCCCGGGCAAGCCAGCGAGCCTGCGCCTTCCGATATCCCCAAGTGAGGCGGTGGCTGCGGCGGCGCCGCCGCCTTCAGACCGCGATCGCGTCCAACACTTCCTTGATGTGCTGCAGCACGGCGGCCTTGACCGCCTGCTCTTCGTCGTCGGCGTCGCGCGCCTTCCCGACCCGGCGGCCGATCTCGGCGAGCGTCTTGTCGATCAGGTCCTTCGCGTTCGTCGACTCGCCGATGTTCTTCGCGATGTTGGACTTCGCGACCTCGGTGTCCAGCGTCCCGGCGACCTGCGTGCGTGCCGGCTTGGCGCCGACGACGACGGGCTTGGTGACGCTGTCGATCTTGGCGCTGGTGGCGGCGCCGATCTTGCCGAATTCGCCGCTGTCGTACTGGCCGTAGAAGATCGTATTGGTGCCCCCGCGCACTGTCTCGAGCAGCTTCGCGCACTGCTTGCACGGCGTCAGGCTCGAGAACACGACCGAATTCGCCGGCAGTGCGGTCGCGCCGTTGTTGGCCATCAGGTAGGCAAGGGTGAGGTTCACCTCGGCATGGTGGTAGCTCGTGCTGTTGAAGCCCCAGCCGAGGATCCGGCCGCTGTCGCTGACCAGAATCGCGCCGACGTAGTTGCCGAGCATCGTGCTGTGATGGCGGGCGCGCGAGATCACCGCATAGCTGGCGAGTGCGTAGTAACGCAGCGCCCGTTCGATCGCCTTCTTGCGGCCGCTGCCGGCGTCGGCCGCGGCCGGACGGGCCGCGACCTCCTTGGCCGCGGCGCCGAGCCCGCCGCCGGCGATCGGCCCCGGCGTGTCGCCGAGGAAGCGACCGCCGACCCGAAGGGCCATGTGCGGCGCGACGACGACGTTCTCAATCTCCCAGTCGACCGACTTGCGCTGCCACGCCTTCAGGTCCGTGCAGCCGGCGACGTTGCCCATGTGCACGAGCTGCGCCTTCATGTAGGTCGTGAGCCAGGTGTCCGCCGCCAGGTTCGTGTAGACGAGGCGCCGGTCCTCGAGCGCATCGAACATCGCCGCCGCCGCCGGCACCGCTGAGTGATTCGAGACGTGGTACCGCAGCGTCGGCTTGACTGCCGCTGCGATGCCGCTGCCAGGCGGGTCGAGGTAGGCCGCGATCGACTTGCCCGGATGCAGCTTCTCGAGCTTCGCGAATTCGCCTTTCAGGTCCATGTCGACTCCCTCCCCCGAGGCCGGCATTTAGCCAGATCCGCCGCCGGCGTTCAATCGCGAGGCTGGCGATTGACTTGCCCGCTCGGTTGGCGCAGGTTCCGAAGCCACAGAAGACCGTATCCGGTCCGGCGGCGCGAAGCGCCCGTTGTCCTCCCGGAGCCCCGTCAGGAAGCCTGCGAAACGCCTGCAACCGCCGCGTGCCGCGGCACCGCCTCACGCCAGGAACTGTTCGACGAAGAAGCAGTAGTTGTCGGCGTTCATCACGGCCTTGTCCGGCCAGTTCATGGCCATGTACTGGCAGAACTTCGTGCCGTAGGTCTGCACGAAGCTGCCGTCGTTGTCCACGCGCGGGACCTGCTTGATCGATGTGTAACTCGTCAGTCCCTTGGTGTTGCTGAAGAGGGCGCCGCTGGCGGCCTGCTTGAGCTTGACGTCGCGCGTCTCGCAGACGATGTGCGAAATCTCGTGGACGATCGTGCCGGCATAGGTGTTGCGGCCGTCTTCCGGCTGCAGGCTCCCACGCAGGACCACGCCGTTGCCGAGCTTGATGTGCAGGTCGTCGCCCGCGGGGTTGGACAGGTTGCGCTTGCTGCGCCGGGTGGCCATGCCGCAGTAGTCCTCGCCCGTCCGCGGCAGCGGAGGGCCGAAGTCGCTGTAGTCGTCGCGCACGCCGACGGCGTCGGCCGGCAAGGGGCCGCGGTAGTAGAGGTAGAGCTTGTGGACCTTGATCGCCTCGAGCATGGCGAAGAAGTTGTTGCGGACCAGGTTGACGCGACCGCTCTCGGCCGGCCCGAACCAGGCCGTGAACCGCTTCTCGCTGGCGGTCACGCCGTTGAGAGCCGAACCGACGTCCTGGTAGGCCGCGTGCAGGATCTTGGTCACCTGCTGATAGGCCTGCTCGCAATTGCGGCGAACCTGGGTGTCTGCGAAGTTGAAGGAGGGTCCGTAACCGATGCCGTTGGGGCTCGCGTTGATGACCTCGAAACGCCGGTGAGCGTCGTAATAGTCGGTCAGCCGCTTGGCGAGCGCGGCGGTGGAATCGCTGGCGATCTGCTTGGCGTAGGCCTTGTAGCCCTGGCCGTTCGCATCCAGGCTGCCGAAGCACTGCGCGGCGAGCAGGACGGCGCGCACTTGGGCGCGCGTCTCCTTCTCCTCCTTGCTGTGCAGGTAGCCCCCCAGCTTGATCGACCGCCCTGCGGCCGCGCGGCCCTTCCCGTTGACCCACTCGGTCAGCAGGCGCTGGATCCTTTCGCCCTTTGGCCCGGGGACGAGCACGGTGACTTCGTCCAGCGCACCTTCGGCGCGCGTCGAGTCGGAGCGTGGCATGGAAACCCTCCATCGGATCGCATCGAACGCGTTCGGTCACCCACCCCGCGCGGGGCCCGTCGAAGCGTCCGCGGCAGTCTAAGGCAACGCCAGACAAGTCCCCAAGTCCCCGCGAGTGCGCCCGCCTCTAGACGTTGGAACCGGGGCGGGAACAGACACCAGGGAAGCGAGTCACGTCGGGGGCAGTCACACGCCGAGGTGACACGGTCAACCCCTTGCGGCTGCGGCCCGAAACCTTCTCAGTCGCACGGCGCGAGTCCACAGCCGCGCAACACCCATGGCGATGGTCTAGCATGTCCAGGGCCGCGTGCCAAAAGCAAACTCACATCGCGACCGCCGCGAGCGGCCTTCACCCGGAGCCTTCACATGAAAGCATTGTTCGCCTCCGCCGCCTTGCTGGCCCTTTGCGCCTGCGCCAGCCGTCCGACGACCACTTCTGACAACGAGCAGACCGCCTATATCAACTGCAGGGTCGAGCCGATGACCGGCACGCGGCTGAAGAGTTGTCCCTACGACCGCCTGATACACGTCATCGGATCCCAGACCGCGCAGGACGATGCCCGCAAAGTTCAGAGCATCAGCAACAGCACCGGCGCCCGCAGCAACTGATGCGCCCGGCCCTGCGGGGCGGGACCTCCGGGCGCGGGTGCCCGATGCGCAGCATGCACGCCGACGGACTCTGCCTGCAGGCCTGGCCGGGGATAGGAAATTCAAGAGCCCTCTTCCCCGCCTGTAGGACCGCCAGGCCCAGCCTGCCCTCGCGACCCAGGGCGCCGGGCCGCCTGTACGCGAAGCTCGAGCAAACCTCAGGCCGCTTGCAGCGGCATCTTCGCGGTCCTCGGTGCCTTCGTGGCCGCCACGGGCAGGTGGGTGAACCCGCTCGAACTGTCCTCGAAGACCTGGGTCTCTCTGGTGCTGTCCGGTCTGGCGACGGGCGCATCCTGGACCTGCTACTTCAGGGCACTCAAGATTGGCGACGCCTCGAAGGTCGCCCCGGTCGACAAGCTGAGCCTCCTGCCCGTCGTCGTCATCGCCGTCATCTTCCTGGGAGAGCGACCCTCGACCCAGGAGTGAGTTGGCATCTTGATGGTGGGCGCTGGCGTGATGGTCCATGCACTCAAATGAGCCTCAAGGGTTGCGCGTTCTTGGCTCGGCCACGCTGACCGGCAAAACAAGCCGTCCAACCCATCAGCCGCGCTGCCAGGACACCCGCTCCATGGCGCTGAAGCTGGCCACCGCCGCAAAGGCGGCAGCCAGTCTAGGAGAGTGCGCTGCCCTCAGGCCTTGCCCAGGAAATCTTCTCTCTTCTTGCCGCCGGCGATGGCGTCCTTGAGCCACTTCGGCGTCGGCCCCTTGCCCGACCAGCTGTTGCCGGCGCCATCGCTGTACTTTGCGGCGGAGGCCGCCTTCTTGGCCACGGGCTTGGCCTTGCGACCGCGCTTCTTCGGCGCAGCCTTTGCCGCGGGCTCAGCAACGACGCCCGGTGTCGAGGTGAAGGTCTCCACCGCGGTCTTGAACTTGTCCGCAACGAAGTCCTCGAGCTTCTTGCCTGCTGCCAGTGCGTCCCTCAGCCACGTCGGCCGCTTGCCTCGCCCGACCCACTGGCCGCCCTTGCCGTCGATGTACTTGGCGACCGACGACTTCTTCGTCGTTGACTTGGGCTTGACAGCACTCGGCTCGCCGGCGAAGAGGTCCTGCCGCGTGAGGCCATAGGTGGCAATCGCCTCTTTGATTCTGGCCACGACTCCGGCGGCCTCTTGGCTCCTCAGCTTGGCCGCCTGGGCCTGCAAGGTGGCGATGTGCTGCTGCAGTTTTGCGTAGGACTGAGTTGACATTAGGTTGGTACGGGCAAGTTGAATGGGTCGATGATTCTAATGCCCGGAGCGAAGAAGTGGAAATGCAGCCAACATGACATAGCAAACTCTGAGAAACAAGACCTTCTGAGAGTGATGCCTGCCAAGTGGCGGCAAGAGCCCCTGCGCGGCGAGCGGGTCGTCGACAGGCACTTCTATCCATTCAAGGCGTTCATCGAGCGGAAGGACCTGCTGCCCGGGTTGGCCGATGCACCCAGCCACTGACGTTCAGTCGCGTCTAGCGACGCTGAAGGGGTGAGGCAATCACTGTGAAACCGAGGGCCCGAAACTCTCGGCTCCCCGTTAACCACAATCATGGGCACTGGCTCGCCGAATTCGTGGTTGATTGAAGGTCGAGCGGTGCCGGGACGTTCGGCGATCGGGGCGCTGGCGAGGCGCAATCTCCCAATGGGCGTCGATGGCAGGCCGGTTCGCCGTAACCCTCGGTTCGAGCGGTCGTTATCGAACCGGCACTGAAGTGTTGAACGCCGTTCCCCGTGGCGCAGTGGGAAGATGTGCCCAATGCATTGATGCCGACGCAACAGGTGCTTCACGGCTTCGCCGCCTGCTTGGCCTCTTGCAGGTCGATGCGAGCCCGATGGCCATGCTTCTGCATCATGTGCAAGAGGTTTGCTCCGCTGAGCAAGACGGGTGGTTTGCCGTTGGCGAAGGCATAGGAGTCCGGGCCGTAGTCCGATGTGGTAACCAGGACGCCTTTCGTGGCCCCTTCGTTGAGAGCCGTACCGTATAAGTCACGGACTGCACTCACGCCTACGATGTTCGTGTACCGCTTCGCCTGGATGACGATCTTGCCGCCGCGGATTGGGTCTGGATCGAAAGCAACGGCGTCAACTCCGCCGTCACGACTGGCTTGCGTAACTTTGACTTCGCCCCCGGTGCTCGAAAATTCCTTCTCGAAGACCTCCCGGATAAGGTGTTCGAAGTCCTCCCAGTCCATGGCAGCGAGATTCGCGGAGTCATCGAGGGTGCTCGCGACCTCGTAGGCAGAGACGAAGCGGGCATCTTCGCGGCGCAGCGGCATGATTGGCGGGACAGGTGAGAGGCCGTGCAGTTTTGAACTGCCGACTCCCTTCAATGACTTGAAGCATGCCTTCGCACCTGTGGAGCCATCAGGCCGCGAAGCCGTTCGAAGGCGGCCTCGATGGACCGCAAGAGCTCCTGGTGGGCAAGCGACGCCGGCGTCGCGTCACTGCCAGGTTCTGGTGCCGCGACTGTCGGCGCGTGGGTCCGGGGTCGGCTCAGTGGGATGACGCCCGCAGCATATGCCGCCCGTTCCCTTCGATGGCGGGCCACGGCCAGGTCGAACTCGGTGACCTGGACGGCGAGCATGACCTTCGCCTTCTCGAGTTGGTCGGTGCCGAGGCTCTTCCAGAGCTGTCGCTGTCCACCGAACAGCTCACGGCAGTCCGCGGGGACCTTGCGTTTGAAGTAGTACCTGGGGCCTCGCCGATGCAGGAAGGGGGGCGTGGATGTGGATGGGGGGGCTGACCAGCGCCAGATGGTTGGCGCGCGCTGCTGAGGCGCTCATGCCGATGCTCCGCTGAGGGGTGGACATCGACCTCGCGAAGCAGCTCAGCGATGCGACAAAGTGACCCGGAGGTCTGCAACACCGTCTGCTACTCCGAAGGGCCGTCGGGGTAGCACCGATGCAAGTAGGCTGGGTAGCAGCACCAAAGAAAAAGCCCTTGCGAGTCAATGACTTGCAAGGGCTTCCCGAATGGTTGGCGGAGTGGACGGGACTCGAACCCGCGACCCCCGGCGTGACAGGCCGGTATTCTAACCAACTGAACTACCACTCCGCAGTGGCAGCGGCGTTCCAGCTTGCGCTGCAAGTGCCGCCAGACTCGACAACTCTCGGCCAGCTTTCGCTGGCGTCCCCTAGGGGATTCGAACCCCTGTTACAACCGTGAAAGGGTCGTGTCCTAGGCCTCTAGACGAAGGGGACTGGAAACCTTCCCGTTCTTGAACAGCGCCTGATTGGTGGAGGTAAGCGGGATCGAACCGCTGACCTCTTGCATGCCATGCAAGCGCTCTCCCAGCTGAGCTATACCCCCTCTAGGGTCTCCCCGCGAATTCGCATCCGCAGCGCTGTCCAAGCGAGCCAATCAGTATATCCGAAGCTTCACAGGTGCTGCAATCTGGCGAGCACCGTCTCGCGCGGGAACAGCGCCAGCACGGCATCGATCGATGGCGTCTGCGCGCGCCCGCAGACGAGCACGCGCAGCGCCGGCGCGAGCTGAGGCATCTTGACCTGGTGTGCGGCGAGCGTCTCCTTGATCGCCGCGGCGATGGCCGCCTTGTCCCAGTCGACGGTCGTGAAGCGCTCGCGCAGTCCGCGCAGCGCCGGCAGGACGGCCGCGGTGAGATGCGCGACCCGGTCCTCTTCGCGCGGCGGCACCGGCACGAAGATCATCTCGACCCAGTCGGCGAGTTCGACCACCGTGCTGCAGCGGTCCTTGAACAAGGCGGCAGCGCGCGCGAGCAGGTCGAGATCGGCCACCGCGACGCCGCGGCTGGCGAGCTGCTGCTGCGCGAGCGCGGCCAGGCGCGCATCGTCGGCCACCTTCATGTAGTGCGCGTTGACCCAGGCCAGCTTGGCGGGGTCCCATTGCGCCGGGCTCTTCGCGAGGTGGCTGCCGTCGAACCACTGCACCATCTGCTCGCGCGTGAAGAGCTCGTCGTCGCCGTGGCTCCAGCCCAGGCGCGCGAGATAGTTCAGCATCGCTTCGGGCAGGTAGCCGGCGTCCTGGTAGGCCGTCACGCTGACCGCACCACGGCGCTTGCTGAGCTTCTGGCCGTCGTCGCCGAGAATGATCGGGCAGTGCCCGTAGCGCGGCAACGGCGCACCCAGGGCGTGGAAGATGTTGATCTGCCAGGGCGTGTTGTTGATGTGCTCGTCACCGCGGAAGACATGCGTGATCGCCATGTCCCAGTCGTCGACGACGACGGCGAAGTTGTAGGTCGGCACGCCGAAGGCCTGCGCGTCGCCGGCCGCGCCTTCGGGCGCCGGGCGCAGGATGATCAGGTCGTCGATCTCCTCGTTGCTGATGCTGATCGGACCCTTGACCAGGTCGTCCCAGCTCACGACGCCATGCGGCGGGTTGGCGAAACGCACCACCGGCTGCACGCCGGCAGGTGGCGGCGGCAGCACCTTGCCCGGCGCCGGGCGCCAGCGGCCGTCGTAGCGCGTTTTTTCGCCGCGCGCGCGTTGCGCCTCGCGCATCGCGTCGAGCTCCCCGGGCGTGCACCAGCAGCGGTAGGCGGTGCCGGCGGCGATCATCCGTTCGACGACTTCGTGGTAGCGCGCCAGGCGCTGCATCTGGAAGATCGGGCCTTCGTCGTGGTCCAGCCCCAGCCAGCGCATCGAAGCCAGGATCTGATCGACCGCATCCTGGGTCGAGCGCGCAACGTCGGTGTCCTCGATGCGCAGCACGAACTCGCCGCCGAAGTGGCGCGCGTAGGCCCATGAGTACAGCGCCGTGCGCGCGGTGCCCAGGTGCAGGTAGCCGGTGGGCGACGGCGCGATGCGGGTGCGGACCTTGCTCATCGTCCGATCAGCGGGCCAGGGCGGCCAGGCCGCGATCGAGGTCGGCCTCGATGTCCTCGACGTTCTCGAGGCCCACCGCGACGCGGATCATGCCCTGCACGATGCCGGCGGCCTGGCGCTGCGGCTCCGACAGCCGCCCGTGCGAGGTGCTCGCCGGGTGGGTGATCGTCGTCTTGGTGTCGCCCAGGTTGGCGGTGATGCTGCAGATGCGGGTGGCGTCGATGACCGCGAACGCGCCCTCGCGCCCACCCTTCGCAACGAACGAAACCACCGCGCCGCCGCGCCCGCCCTGCTGCGCCATCGCGAGCGCATGTTGCGGGTGCGATGGCAGGCCCGGGTAGAAGACGCGCTCGACCGCCGGCTGCGCTTCCAGCCACCGGGCGATGCGCAGCGCGCGCTCGCTCTGCGCGTGCATGCGAACGGCCAGCGTCTCCAGGCCCTTGAGCACGACCCAGGCGTTGAACGGTGACAGGCTCATGCCGGCGCTGCGCATCACCGGCAGCAGCTTGGCGTCGATCAATGCGGCCGGGCCGCAGACCGCGCCGGCGATGACGCGACCCTGACCGTCGAGGTACTTGGTGCCCGAATGGATGATCAGGTCCGCGCCCATCGTCACCGGGCGCTGCAGCGCCGGGCTGCAGAAGCAGTTGTCGACCGCCAGCAGCGCGCCGCCTGCGTGGGCGACGTCGGCCAACGCGCGCACGTCGCAGACCTCGGTCAGCGGGTTGCTCGGCGTCTCGGCGAACAACAGCTTCGTGCTCGGCCGCATCGCCGCGCGCCATTGCGCGGGGTCGGTCTGCGAGACGAAGCTGGTCTCGACGCCGAACTTGCCGAAGTCCTGGAACAGCTTGATCGTCGAGCCGAACACGCTCTGCGAGCAGACGACGTGGTCGCCGGCCTTGAGCAGGCCCATGATCAGCAGCGCGATCGCCGCCATGCCGCTGGCGGTACCGATGCAGCCGCTGGTGCCTTCCATCGCCGCCAGCCGGCGCTCCATCATCGTCACCGTGGGGTTCGAGAAGCGGCTGTAGACGAAGGCCTCTTCCTCGTTGGCGAAGCGCGCGGCGGCGGTGGCGGCGTTCGGGTGGACGAAGGAACTGGTCAGGAACAGCGCTTCGGAGTTCTCGCCCCAGGCCGAAGGCGGCAGGCCTTCGCGCACGGCCAGGGTCTCGAGCCCCACGCCCTCGGGGAGATCGACCTTGGGGATCATGCGCCCTCCTCGGCACTCTGCAGGGCCAGGCGCGAACGGTTGCCCCCTTCACGCTCTTCTTCCTCGTCGAACTGCAGCCGCCGCTGCGCCTGCAGGGTCGCGAGGTCCTCGGCGCTGACGTCGCCGGTGATGTAGTGGCCGTCGAAGCAGCTCGCCTCGAACCCGGCCAGCGCCGGGTTGAGCGCACGCACGACGCGCTTCATCGCGTCGATGTCCTGGTAGATGAGCTCGTCGGCGCCGATGAACTGGCGGATCTCCTCGATGCTGCGGCCGTGCGCGATCAGCTCCTCCTTGGTCGGCATGTCGATGCCATAGACGTTGGGGAAACGCACCGGCGGCGCCGCCGAGGCCAGGTAGACCTTGCGCGCCCCGGCCTCGCGCGCCATCTGCACGATCTCCTTGCTCGTCGTGCCGCGCACGATCGAGTCGTCCACCAGCAGCACGTTGCGGCCCTTGAATTCCATCCCGATCGCGTTGAGCTTCTGGCGCACGCTCTTCTTGCGCACGGCCTGCCCGGGCATGATGAAGGTGCGGCCGACGTAGCGGTTCTTGACGAAGCCCTCGCGGTAGGGCTTGCCCAGGCGGTGGGCGAGTTGCATCGCGCTCGGGCGGCTCGATTCGGGGATCGGGATCACGACGTCGATCTCCGACGGCGGCAGGGTCGAGATCACGCGCTGGGCCAGGGTCTCGCCCATGTTCAGCCGGGCGTGATAGACCGAGATCCCGTCGAGCACCGAGTCGGGCCGCGCCAGGTAGACGAACTCGAACAGGCAGGGATTGAGGGTGGGGTGCTCGGCGCATTGGCGGGCATGGATGCGGCCGGCCAGGTCGACGAAGATCGCCTCGCCCGGCGCCACGTCGCGCGTGAGGTGGTGGCCGGTGCCCTCGAGCGCCACCGATTCGCTGGCCACCATCACGTCGCGGCCGTCGCCGGCCACGCCTTCGCCGAAGCACAGCGGGCGGATGCCGTAGGGATCGCGGAAGGCCAGCAGCCCATGCCCGGCGATCAGCGCGATCACCGCGTACGAGCCCTTGATGCGCTTGTGCACGCCGGCCACGGCCCGGAACACATGCTCGGGCGTCAGCGGCAGGTCGCGCGCGACCTGCTCGAGCTCGTGCGCGAGCACGTTGATCAGCACCTCGGTGTCGCTTTCGGTGTTGATGTGGCGGCGGTCGATCTCGAACAGCTCGGCCTTCAGCGCCTGCGCGTTGGTCAGGTTGCCGTTGTGCACGAGAACGATGCCGTAAGGCGCGTTGACGTAGAAGGGCTGCGCCTCTTCCTCGCTGTAGGCGTTGCCGGCGGTCGGGTAGCGCACCTGCCCCAGGCCGACCTCCCCCGGCAGCCCGCGCATGTTGCGGGTGCGGAACACGTCGCGCACCATGCCGCGGGCCTTGTGCATGAAGCACTTGGTGCCGAGCATCGTGACGATGCCGGCGGCATCCTGGCCGCGGTGCTGCAGCAGCAGCAGTGCGTCGTAGATGAGCTGGTTGACAGGCGCCTGGGAGATCGCGCCGACGATGCCGCACATGATGGTTGGGTTCCGGTTGGATCGGGTTCAGGCCGGGAGCAGGCGCGCCGCGGGTTCGGGCAACAGGGGCTTGAGCGCGTGCAGTGCCTGCTGCAGCCCTCTCGCGCCGCGCGAGCCCAGCCACGGACTGGATTGTGCGGCCGGCGTGAGTGCCACCACGGTCGCCACGGCCAACAGCAAGACGAAGCCGCGCAACAGGCCGAAACCGGCGCCGAGCAGGCGGTCGGGCAGGGACAGCGGCGTGGCATGGATCATCATGCGGATCAGCTTGGCCAGCAGGCTCCAGGCGAGGATCGCCAGCAGGAAGGCGATGGCGAAGGCCACGCCCAGGTTCAGCGCCGAGCCGACCGCGCCGACGGGTACATGCGCGGCCAGCTGCGGCGCGGTCCATTGGGCCGCGAACCAGGCCACGACCCAGCCGGCCAGCGACAGGCATTCATAGACGAACCCGCGCACCAGGCCCACCAGCACCGAGGCGGCGAGCACCGCGAGCAGCGCCCAGTCGATCCACGACAGCTCGGCGAGATGGCTCACAGCGTCAGGATGCTCGCCGGCAGGCCGCTGTGCTTGATGTGGGCCGCCGCCGCCTCGGCCTCGGCGCGGGTCGCGAACGGTCCGACCCGGACCCGCGTGCGCCGGCCGGCACCGGTGTCGACGGCCTGGGTGTAGGTCTTCAGCCCGAGCTTCTCGACCCTGGCGCGGGCCTCGTGCAGGGTGGCGGCATCGGCGAAGGCGCCGACCTGGACCACGAAGCGCCCGCCGGCCGCCGACGGGGCCGGCGAGGCGGGGGCCGCGCCGTCGAGCAGGGCGCTGGCGCGGGCGCCGTCGTCGGGATGGGGCGCGGCGGCCCCTGCATGCGCAGTCTGCTGCGCCGCGGCCGGTTTGGGCGTCGGCGTGGTCTTCGGCAATGCGGTCGGCACGGCCGCAACCTCGGCCTTGGGCGCCGGCTCGTGCACCCGCACGGGCGGTTCGGCCGCAGGGGCAGACGCAGCCGCCGCGGCCGAGTCGGTTGCCGCCGTCGTCACCGGCCGCGGTGCGACGGCATGCGACGGCACGGCAGCGCCGGGGCCGGCGCGGGCCGTTGCACGGCGGCGTCATGCGGCGGCAGTTCGATCGGCGTGTCGACCGGCAGCGGGCGGGGCTGGGTCTCGAACAGGACCGGAAAACCGATCACCCCGATGGCCAGCAGGACGAGCGCACCGACCAGCCGGCGGCGGGCGCGCGTGCGTGCCAGCTCCACGGCCGCGGCGTCCGGTGCGGCAGCGCTGGCCGTGGCGCGTCGCGCGCGCCTCGGCTTCGGCAATGGCGGGGGCTCGGCCGGGGCCGATGGCTTGGAGCGCTGGAACGGAAGACGCATGCGGCTGGCGGGTCGGCCGGCGGCGAGCACCGGCGCTGTCGATCAGCCGACGTGGGCGGCCGTCAGCCGGGGCAGGCCTTCCTTGAGCACGCCGCCCACGGTGAGGAAGGACCCGAAGACGACGATTCTATCGGCCGGGTCCGCCACGGCCGCCGCGCTGCGCAGGGCTTCGCCGGGGCCGGCGAAAGTCTGCACCGGCACTTCGGGCCGCGCGGCGTTGGCCTGCTGCACCATGGCGGCCAGCGCCTGTGCGCCGGCTGCACGCGGGCTGGGCAGATCGCAGCAGTACCAGGCCTGCACCAGCGGCGCCATGCGCGAGAGCATCGAAGGGATGTCCTTGTCGGCCATGGCGCCGAACACCGCATGGGTGCGCGGGAAGAAACCCATCGCGTCGAGGTTGAGCGCCAGCGCCGCCACCGCCTGCGGGTTGTGCGCCACGTCCAGCACCAGCGCCGGCTGGCCCGGCACGATCTGGAAGCGTCCGGGCAGTTCGACCAGGGCCAGGCCCGTGCGCACCGCCTGCGCGGTGATCGGCAAGCGGTCGCGCAAGGCCGTCAGCGCAGCGATCGCGCCGGCGGCATTCAGCAGTTGATTCGCGCCGCGCAGCGCCGGGTACGACATGCCGTGGTAGCGCTGGCGAATCTCGCCATGACTGCCGCTCCAGCTCCACTGCTGGCGGTCGCCGGCATGCTTGAAGTCGCGCCCGACCAGCCACAGGTCGGCAGCGATCGCCTCGCCATGGGCGATGACACTGGCCGGCGGCACCGGGTCGCTGACGATGGCCGGCTTGCCCGGCCGCATCACATGCGCCTTCTCCAGGCCGATGGCCTCGCGGTCGGGGCCGAGCCAGGCCATGTGGTCGAGCGCGATGCTGGTGATGACCACGCAGTCGGGCTCGAAGGCGTTGACCGAGTCGAAACGCCCGCCCAGGCCCACCTCCAGGATCACCAGGTCCAGCTCGGCGAGCGAGAGCAGGCGCACGATGGCCAGCGTGCTGAACTCGAACTGGGTGAGCGTGATCTCCCCGCGGGCGGCTTCGACCGCAGCGAAATGCGGCACCAGCGCGTCGGCCGCCACGGGCTCACCGTTGACCCGGCAACGCTCCTCGAAATGCACGAGCTCGGGCTTCTGGTACAGGCCCGTGCGGTAGCCGGCATGGCGGGCGATGCTCTCGAGCATCGCGCAGGTGCTGCCCTTGCCGTTGGTGCCGGCCACGGTAATGACCGGCGCCGTGAAGCGGATGCCCAGGCGCCGCGCGACCTCGGCCGTTCGCTCCAGCGACAGGTCCATCGTCGCCGGATGCAGGCGCGCGCAATGCGCAAGCCAGCCGGCCAGAGTGTGGGGCAACGCCGGCGCAGCGGCGTCAGGCAACGGCATCCGCGCTTTGCCGCTGCAGCATCGCCAATATGCGGGCGATCGTCGCCCGCAACTGGCGGCGGTCGCAGATCATGTCCAGCGCGCCGGTGCCGAGCAGGAATTCGCTGCGTTGGAAGCCCTCGGGCAGCTTCTCGCGCACCGTGTTCTCGATCACGCGCGGGCCGGCGAAGCCGATCAGCGCCTTGGGCTCGGCGATCACGACGTCGCCGACAAAGGCGAAGCTGGCCGAGACACCGCCCATCGTGGGGTCGGTGAGCACGCTGATGTAGGGCAGCTTCGCCTTCGCCAGCCGGGTCAGCGCCGCGTTGGTCTTGGCCATCTGCAGCAGGCTGAGCAGGCCCTCCTGCATGCGCGCGCCGCCGGTAGCGGTGAAGCTGACGAAAGGAAGCTTCTGCTCGATCGCCGACTCGACCCCGCGCACGAAACGCTCGCCGACCACCGAGCCCATCGAACCGCCCATGAACTCGAACTCGAAGCAGGCGGCGACCAGCGGCACGCTCATCACCGCGCCGCCCACCACCACCAGCGCGTCGGTTTCGCCGGTGGCTTCGAGCGCGTCCTTCAGGCGCTGCGGATACTTCTTGCTGTCCTTGAACTTCAGCGCGTCGACCGGCATCACCTCCTGCCCGATCTCCCAGCGGCCTTCGGCATCGAGAAAGGCGTTGAGCCGCGCCCGCGCGCCGATGCGGTGATGGTGGTCGCACTTGGGGCAGACGTTGAGGTTCTGCTCCAGGTCGGTCTTGTAGAGCACCGTCTCGCAGGCCGGACACTTGCTCCACAGGCCCTCGGGCACCGCGCGGCGCCCCGCCGGGTCGGTGGGCTGGATCTTGGGCGGCAGCAGTTTTTCGAGCCAACTCATGCGGTCACCTCAGGCATCTAGCGCGGCGCGGATCTCGGCCATGAAGCCACGCGCCGCGGGGGCCGCATTGTCGCGCGTCTCGGATTCGAGAATCTGGATCAGCCGCGAACCGATCACGACCGCGTCGGCCACCTGCCCCACCGCGCGTGCGGTGGCCGCGTCGCGGATGCCGAAGCCCACGCCCACCGGCACGCGCACGTGCCTGCGGATGCGCGGCACCATCGCGGCGACCGCAGCGGTGTCGAGGTGACCGGCGCCGGTCACGCCCTTGAGCGACACGTAATAGACGTAGCCGCTGGCGATGCGGCCGACCTGCTCCATGCGCTGCTCGGTGCTGGTGGGCGCGAGCAGGAAGATCAGGTCCAGGCCGGCCGCCTTCAGGCGCGCAGCGAAAGCCTCGCATTCCTCGGGTGGGTAGTCCACCACCAGCAGGCCGTCGACACCGGCAGCCGCCGCGTCGCGGATGAAGGCGCCCTCGCCTTCGCGCTGGTCGTAGCGCTCGACCGGATTCGCGTAACCCATCAGCACCACCGGCGTCGTCTGGTTGCGGGTGCGGAACTCGCGCACCATCGCCAGCACCTGGGGCGCGCCGATGCCGCGCGAGAGCGCCCGCTCGCCGGCCTTCTGGATCACCGGGCCGTCGGCCATCGGGTCGGAGAACGGCACCCCGAGTTCGATGATATCGGCACCGCCGTCGACCAGCGCCTGCATGATCGCGGGCGTGGCATCGGCGAAGGGATCTCCGGCGGTGACGTAGGGGATCAGCGCCTTGCGGCCCTGGGCCCGCAGTGCGGCGAAGGTGGCGGCGATGCGGCTCATTGCACACCCCCCTTGACCGTCTGCCCGCGGCACGACGGCCGGCAGTAGAAGTCGGCGCCGCTGAGGTCGGCGACGGTGCCGATGTCCTTGTCGCCGCGGCCCGACAGATTCACGAGCAGGTGCTGGTCCGGCCGCATCGTCGCCGCCAGCTTCATCGCGTAGGCGACCGCGTGGCTGGACTCGAGCGCCGGGATGATGCCCTCGGTGCGGCACAGGCGGTGGAAGGCGGCCAGCGCCTCGTCGTCGGTGATCGCCACGTACTCGGCGCGGCCGATGTCCTTGAGGTAGGCGTGCTCGGGTCCGACGCCGGGGTAGTCGAGGCCGGCGGAGATCGAATGCGTCTCCGTGATCTGGCCGTTGGCGTCCTGCAGCAGGTAGGTGCGGTTGCCGTGCAGCACGCCGGGCGAGCCGGCCGACAGCGAGGCCGCGTGCTTGCCGCTGGCCAGGCCCTGCCCTGCGGCCTCGACGCCGATCAGCCGCGTCGCCTCGTACGGGATGTACGGATAGAAGATGCCCATCGCGTTGCTGCCGCCGCCGACGCAGGCGATCACCGCGTCGGGCTGGCGGCCGATCTGCTCGGGCATCTGCACCAGGCATTCGTCGCCGATCACGCGCTGGAAATCGCGCACCATCATCGGGTACGGGTGCGGGCCGGCCACGGTGCCGATGATGTAGAACGTGTTCTCGACGTTGGTCACCCAGTCGCGCAGGGCCTCGTTGAGCGCGTCCTTCAGCGTCCTGCTGCCTGACTCCACCGGCACCACGCGGGCGCCGAGCAGGTGCATGCGATAGACGTTGGGGCTTTGCCGCTTGACGTCCTCGCTGCCCATGTAGACCACGCATTCCATGCCGTAGCGGGCACAGATGGTGGCGGTGGCCACGCCGTGCTGGCCGGCGCCGGTCTCGGCGATCACGCGCGGCTTGCCCATGCGGCGCGCGAGAAGCGCCTGGCCGATCGTGTTGTTGATCTTGTGCGCGCCGGTGTGGTTGAGGTCCTCGCGCTTGAGGTGGATCTGCGCGCCGCCGATCTCGCGCGACATCCGCGTCGCGTGATAGACCGGGCTCGGGCGGCCGACGAAATGCTTGAGTTCATGGGCGAACTCGGCCATGAACTCGGGGTCTTCGCGGTAGCGCGCGTAGGCCGCCTCGAGTTCGTGCAGCGCGTGGATCAGTGTCTCGGCGACGAAGGTGCCGCCATAGGGCCCGAAATGCCCGCGGGCGTCGGGTTGGTGGTAGTCGAACATGCTTGGATTCCTTGGCCGGGCGGCGGCCCCGGGCCGCATCGCCTTCAGGCGTCGAGCCGGTCGTCGGCCTCGCGCACCGCCTTGCAGAACCGGCGCATCAGCGGGGCGCTCTTGATGCCCTTGCTCACTTCCACGCCGGAGCTCACGTCAACGGCCCAGGGCCGGACGCGAATCACCCCATCGGTCACGTTGGCAGGACTCAACCCACCAGACAAAACGACCGGAAGGGGCACGCTTGGTGGAATCAGTGACCAATCGAAGACCTTCCCGCCCCCGCCGTAACCCTCGACAGGGGCATCGAGCAGCAGGGCCTGTGCGCTGGCGTAGCGCTGGGCCGAGTCTAGCAAATCGACCCCCGGCGCCATGCGCAGCGCGCGCAGGTAGGGCTGGCCGGCGGCTTCGCACTGGGCCGGCGTCTCGTCGCCGTGGAACTGCAGCAGCGCCTGCGGCAGCGCGTCGGCGGCGCGTCTCAGTTCGTGCGGCGAGGCATTGACGACGAGCAGCACCGGGGTGACGAACGGCGGCAGGCGCGCGATCAGTTCGGCCGCGCGCGCCAGCGACACATGGCGCGGGCTCTTCTCGTAGAGCACGAATCCCAGGGCGTCGGCGCCGGCGTCGATCGCGTCGTCGACATCGGCCTCGCGTGTGAGGCCGCAGATCTTGATGCGGGTACGGGCCATGCGGGGCTCAGGGCAGCCAGTCGATTGCCGGATTGTGCGCCGGCAGGTCCAGACTCTCGTCGTAGTACGGGCCGACGAAGTACAGGCCCGCTGCCGGGAAGGTCGGCGCCGCGGCTTCGCGCGCGCGCGCCTTCAGCACTTCGCCCAGCCATCCCGGTGCATGCTGCCCGGCACCGACCGCGACCAGGCAGCCGACGATGTTGCGCACCATGTGATAGAGGAATGCGTTGGCGTCGAAATCGAATCGCCAGTAGGCCCCGCGGCGGCTGATCTCGATGCCGCGCAGAGTCTTGACCGGCGTCGGCGACTGGCAGTCGGCGGCGCGGAACGAGCTGAAGTCGTGCTCGCCGATGAGCAGCGCCGCGGCCTCGCGCATCGCCTGCAAGTCGAGCGGCCGGAACACCCAGCCGACCAGCCCCTGCTCGAGCGCGGGCCGCACCGGCGACTCGAGGATCACGAAGCGGTAGCAGCGGCCGCGGGCGCTGTTGCGCGCATGGAAATCGCCGGCGACGGGCCGGCACCACTGCACCGCGATGTCGCCCGGCAGGTAGCGGTTGGTGCCGCGGACCCAGGAGAACGGCTCGCGCACGAGCGCGGTATCGAGATGCACGACCTGGCCCAGCGCGTGCACGCCGGCATCGGTGCGGCCGGCACAGACAGTCGCCACCGGTTCGGCCGCGAACGCCGACAGCGCCTGCTCCAGGGCGTCCTGCACCGTACGGCCGTCGGGCTGCGATTGCCACCCGTGATAGGCCTGGCCGCGGTAGCTCAGACCCAGCGCAAGGCGCCGCAGCGCGGGTTCAGGCAAGCTTGTCCAGCATGCCCTGGGCCTTGTTCTTCAGCGTGCCCTCGGCCTTGGTCACGACCTCCTCCAACAGGTCGCGCGCGCCTTCGAGGTCACCGATCTGGCGGAATTCCTCGGCCAGTTCGAGCTTGCGCGCCAGTGCTGCGGTGTCGTCCGCATCGACCGGTGCGACGGGCTCGCCACCGATCGAGAAGTCGCCGAAGTCCAGTCCCGGCTCTTGCGCCGGCGGCTTGATCGCCACCGTCGGCTGGTCGCTGGCCAGATCGCCGAGGTCGAAGTCGAGCGACCCGTCGTCGGCCCTTGCCGGTGCCTCGGCCCGCTTGACCGCCACGGTCTTCGTGCCTGCATCGTCGCGCGTGAGATCCAGCGTGGCCTCGTCCGGGCGCATCTGCGCTGCGGTCGAGAACGCCTGCGTGGTCTCGGCGGGGGTTGGCGGCGCCGCAGGCGACGTCACGGTCGGTGCATCGAGCCCGAGGTCCAGATCGAGGCCGGTGTCGGGGCCGCTGTCCAGCGTCGCGTCGGCCGCAGGCTCGAAAATGGCCCGTGGAGCCTGCACGGTGTGTGGCACCGTCGAGGCCCCCAGCGGCTCGAACACCTGGCCGCCGGCGCCGAACATCACTTCAGGATGGGCACCGGGCCGGTACAGCGGATTCTCGGGGTCGATCGTCAAGCCCAGGGTCTGCGCCTTCGACCAGTCCTCGCCTTCGCCGCGGGTCAGGTTGAACAGCTGCGTGGCCAGGAGCTCGAAGGCCTTGGTGTCGCGCCGCTTGGCGTAGACCTCGAGCAGCTTGGAACGGACGGCCATGCGATCTGGCGTCGCGCGCATCGCCTCCTTGAGGATTTCCTCGGCCTGCAGGTCGCGACCGTAGGCGAGATAGACATCCGCCTCGGCGACCGGGTCGACATCGCCGATGGCGTCGAGCTGCGACAGCGAATAGCTCATCGACGAAGAACTGCTGCTGGTCGGCGCCTCGCGGGTGTCGATCCGCTGGCCGCCGCTGGCGCCGAAGAACGAGTCGGGCTGCAGGCGGCTCTCGAGGAACGAGGTCTCGCCTGCGGGGTGGCGCATGCGCCTGCGCATCTTGTACAGCCCAAAGCCGGCCAGCAGGGCCACCAGAACCCCGGCTGCCGGAAGCAACAGCGGGTTGTCGAGCAGGCTGTCGAGCAGGCCAGGCTCTTCGGGCGCCGCCGGCTTCGGTGCCGCGGCGGGCTTCGGCATGGTGGGGGCAGGCGCCGGCGCCGGCGGCGCGGCAGCCACCACCGTCGGCGCGACGCCGTTCGGCTTCTCTGCCGGGGCGGGCGCCGGACCCGCGGCGGCAGTCGGCGAAGCGGCGTTCTGCAGCTTCTTCAGCTCGTCGACATTGCGTGAAAGCTCGGCCAGCCGGGCCTTGGTGTCCTTGCTCTCGGTCTCCTTGGACACGCGCGCCTCGGGCGCCGAAGCCTTGACCCCACCTTGTGTCAACTTCAGTCGATCCGGCGTCGCAGCGGCCGCCTGCTTGCTATCGCTGACCTGGGCCTGAACCTGACCCTTGGCCTGGCGCGCGGGCGACTGTTCGGCCACCGCGGTGGCGCTTCCGGCCAGGCGTCGGCGGTAGGCGCCAAAGTCGGCGCTCTGAGCGACGATGATCTCGCGCGCTTCCTGCGACGACAGCTTGCCTGCGACTTCGGCCGATGGCACGCTGAGAACGGCACCGGCCTTGAGCCGGTTCATGTTCTCACCCATGAAGGCCCGGGGATTGCCGCGGAACAGCGAGACCAGCATCTGGTCGAGCGAAATGCCCGGCATTTGGGTGCGGCTGGCGATGCCGGTGAGTGTGTCGCCGCTGCGCACGCGAACCTCGCCGGAGGGCGCGCCGGTACCTGCGGCCGCAGGCGATGGTGCAGCGGCGACGCGCGGCGGCTCGGCGGGCGTCGGGCGTGACTCCGGCATCGGCTTGGGGGCGGCCGCCATCGGTGCCGCCGGGGCCGGGCTGATCACCGGTGCGGCCGCCGGTGGCGCGGCCTGCGCGACATGCGCGCCCGGCGGATCGAACAACATCGTGTACTCGCGCACCAGGCGGCCGCTGGACCAGTTGGCTTCGACGATCACGTCGATGAACGGTTCGAGCACGGCGCGGTCGCTGGTCACGCGCAGCACCGAGCGGCCGTCCGGGCGCTTGACGATCTGCACATGCGTGCCGCTGAGCACCGCGTTGTAGTCCACGCCGGCCGCCCGGTACGCATCCGGACCGGCCACGCTCAGCTTCAACGACGACGCCTCTTCGCGCGAGAGGCTGGTCACGTCGATCTCGGCCTTGAGTGTCTCGCCGAGCGCGGACTGCACGGTCAGCCGCCCCAGGCCGAGGGCCGCCGCCTGCGAACTGAACAGACAGATGGCCGCGAGGGCCACGCCGTTGAGGGCAAAGCGGGTTGCGTTGGTCGAGCGCTTGTTCAAGGCAAATCCCCCCATTCGATCGCGCGGTGCTATGCAGGGCGCCCGCCGCCGCCTCTTCGAGCCATGCCTTGCCGGACCCTGGCCCACGGGCCCTTCCGGCGCCTGAAAAAGGCAGCAGTATCAAGCATATAGGAGCGCAAGCTCACGCAGAAGCTGATGAACGTGCGGGAAATGGATTGTTTCCGGGCCCTGGACACGCTGTTGCCAACTGACAACGATGGTCACGACTCAATTCGCCACCAGGATGCGCAGCATCCGCCGCAGCGGCTCGGCCGCACCCCACAGCAGTTGGTCGCCGATGGTGAAGGCGCCCAGGTATTCGCTGCCCAGCGCCAGCTTGCGCAGGCGGCCGACGGCGATGTCCATCGTGCCGGTCACCGCCACCGGGGTCAGGCCCCTGACGGTCGCCTCTCGCGTGTTGGGCACGAAGCGGACCCATTCGTTGTCGTTGCGGATCATTCCCTCCACATCGGCAAGCGGCAGGTCTTTCTTGAGCTTGATCGTCAGGGCCTGGCTGTGGCAGCGCATCGCGCCGACGCGAACGCAGATCGAGTCGATCGGCGTTGCCGGGGTGCCGAAGCCCGGGCCGCGGCCCAGGATCTTGTTCGTCTCGGCGCCGCCCTTCCACTCCTCCAGGCTGGTGCCGTCGCCGCGGTCGGCGTCGATCCAGGGGATCAGGCTGCCGGCCAGCGGCACCATGAAATTCTGCGTCGCCTCGGGGCTCAGGCCGCGCTGGGTGGCGGCGACCTGGCGATCGATTTCCAGGATCGCGCCGGCCGGGTCGTCGAGCAGCGGCCGCACGGCGGCGTTGAGGGTGCCGAACTGTGTCAGCAATTCGCGCATGTGCTGCGCACCGCCGCCGCTTGCGGCCTGGTAGGTGGTGGCCGTCATCCACTCGACCAGGTCGGCCTTGAAGAGGGCCCCCAGGCCCATCAGCATGCAGCTGACGGTGCAGTTCCCGCCGATGAAGTCCTTCACGCCGCGAGCCAGCGCATCCTTGATCACCGGCAGGTTGACCGGGTCGAGGATGATCACCGCATCGTCGTTCATGCGCAGGGTCTTGGCAGCGTCGATCCAGTAGCCCTTCCAGCCGGCGGCTCGGAGCTGCGGATAGACCGCCTTGGTGTATTCGCCGCCCTGGGCGGTGATCACGATGTCGCAGCGGCGCAGCGCGGCGATGTCGTTTGCATCCTGCAGCCGGGTCTCGTTCTTCGCGTCGGCCGGCGCCGCGGCGCCGGCGTTGGAGGTCGAGAAGAACAGCGGCTCGATGAGCGCGAAGTCGCCCTCGCTGCGCATGCGGTCCATCAGCACCGAGCCGACCATGCCGCGCCAGCCTACGAGTCCTACGAGTGCCATTTGAGTGTCGCCTTTTCCGTTGATCCGGACCCCTGGTGCCCCGGTTCGTTTCGCCGGGGTCCATGCGGGGGCGAGACGATCCGAGAGCGCTAGCCCGTACGAATGGTTTTGCCCGTGATCGCGGCCACGACCGCATCACCCATCTCGCGCGTGCCGACCTTGCGCGTGCCTTCGCTCCAGATGTCGCCGGTGCGCAGGCCGGCCGAGAGCACGGCCTGCACCGCGCGCTCGATGCGGTCGGCGGCGGCGGGCTGGTCGAGCGAGAAGCGGAGCATCATGGCAGCGGACAGAATTGTAGCCAGCGGGTTGGCCACGCCCTGGCCGGCGATGTCGGGCGCGCTGCCGTGGCTGGGCTCGTACAGACCCTTGTTGGTCTTGTCCAGCGAGGCGCTGGGCAGCATGCCGATCGAGCCGGTGAGCATCGCCGCCTCGTCGGACAGGATGTCGCCGAACATGTTGCCGGTCACGAGCACGTCGAACGATTTCGGCGCCTTGACCAGCTGCATCGCCGCGTTGTCGACGTACATGTGCTGCAGTTCGACGTCCGGGTACTGCGCATGGACTTCGGTCACCACGTCCTTCCAGAACTGGAACGTTTCCAGCACGTTGGCCTTGTCGACGCTGGTCAGCTTCTTGCTGCGCTTGCGCGCGGCCTGGAACGCGACATGCGCGATGCGCTCGATCTCCGGCCGGCTGTAGCGCATCGTGTCGAAGGCTTCCTCGGCGCCCGGGAAATGGCCGTCGGTCGCCGTCCGCCGGCCACGCGGCTGGCCGAAGTAGATGTCGCCGGTGAGCTCGCGGATGATCAGGATGTCCAGCCCCGCGACCAGCTCGGGCTTCAGGCTGCTGGCGTGCGTGAGCTGCGGGTAGCAAAGCGCCGGGCGGAAGTTGGCGAACAGGCCCAGGTGCTTGCGCAGGCCGAGGATCGCCTGCTCGGGGCGCAGCGCGCGCTCGAGCTTGTCGTACTTCCAGTCGCCCACCGCGCCGAACAGGATCGCGTCGGCGGCCTGGGCGAGCCTCAGCGTCGATTCGGGCAGCGGATGGCCGTGGGCTTCGTAGGCGGCGCCGCCGACGAGCGCGGTCTCGGTCTCGAACTTCAGGTCGAGCACGTTCAACACGCGCACCGCCTGCTCGACGATCTCGGTGCCGATGCCGTCGCCCGGCAGGATGGCGATCTTCATGGGTGTCTCAACCGATCTGGGTTTGCGCGAGCCAGGGCATGCGCGCCAGGCGCTCGGCCTCGAAGGCGCGGATCTTGTCGGCGTGGCGCAAGGTCAGGCCGATGTCGTCGAAGCCGTTGACCAGGCAGTACTTGCGGAAGGGCTGCACGTCGAAGGGCAAAGCGCTGCCGTCGGGCTTGATCACGAGCTGGCGCGGCAGGTCGATCGTGAGCCGGTAACCCTCGAAAGCGAACACCGCGTCGAACAGCGCGCCGACCTGCGCCTCGGGCAGCACGATCGGCAGGATGCCGTTCTTGAAGCAGTTGTTGAAGAAGATGTCGGCGTAGCTCGGTGCGATCAGCGCCCTGAATCCGTACTGGCCCAGCGCCCAGGGCGCGTGCTCTCGGCTCGAGCCACAGCCGAAGTTGCTGCGCGCCAGCAGGATGCTGGCGCCCTGGTAGCGCGGGTGGTTGAGCACGAAGTCGGGATTCGGCTTGCGCGAGGCCGGGTCCTGGCCCGGCTCGCCCGGATCGAGGTAGCGCCAGGCGTCGAACAGGTTGGGGCCGAAGCCCGAACGCGCGATCGACTTCAGGAACTGCTTGGGGATGATCGCGTCGGTATCGACGTTGTCGCGGTCCATCGGCGCGACCAGGCCCTGGTGGATGGTGAAGGCGTCCATGTACTTGTCTTCCTCAGGCGATGCGCCGGACATCGACGAAATGGCCGTTCAGCGCCGCCGCCGCGGCCATCGCCGGGCTGACCAGGTGGGTGCGGCCGCCGGCGCCCTGGCGGCCTTCGAAATTGCGGTTGCTGGTGCTGGCGCAGCGTTCGCCGGGCTCGAGCCGGTCGGCGTTCATCGCCAGGCACATGCTGCAGCCGGGCTCGCGCCACTCGAATCCGGCGGCCTTGAAGATCTCGTGCAGGCCCTCGGCCTCGGCCTGCGCCTTGACCTGTCCCGAGCCGGGCACGACCATCGCCAGCCTGACGTTGCCGGCCACCTTGCCGCCGACCCGGCGCACCACGGCGGCGGCATCGCGCAGGTCCTCGATGCGGCTGTTGGTGCACGAGCCGATGAAGACCTTGTCGATGCGGATGTCGGTGATCGCCTTGTTCGGCTGCAGGCCCATGTAGGCCAGCGCGCGCTCGATCGCGCCGCGCTTGACGGCGTCCTTCTCCTTGTCGGGGTCGGGCACTCGACCGTCGACCGGCAGCACCATCTCCGGGCTCGTGCCCCAGGTGACCTGCGGCTGGATCTGCGCCGCATCGAGCTCGACGACGGCGTCCCACTTCGCGCCGGGGTCGGATTGCAGCGTACGCCAGTAGGCCACGGCGTGGTCCCACTCGACACCCTTGGGCGCGAACGGCCGGCCCTTGACGTAGGCGATGGTCTTCTCGTCGACGGCCACCAGCCCGGCGCGCGCACCGGCCTCGATCGCCATGTTGCACACCGTCATCCGGCCTTCGATGCTCAGCGAGCGGATCGCCGCGCCGCCGAACTCGATCGTGCTGCCGGTGCCGCCCGCAGTGCCGATGCGGCCGATGATCGCCAGCACGATGTCCTTGGCGGTGACGCCGGCGCCGACATGGCCTTCGACCCTGACGAGCAGGTTCTTCGCCTTCTTGGCCAGCAGCGTCTGGGTGGCCATCACATGCTCGACCTCGCTCGTGCCGATGCCGTGCGCCAGCGCGCCGAAGGCGCCGTGGGTGCTGGTGTGCGAATCGCCGCAGACCACCGTCATGCCCGGCAAGGTGGCGCCGTTCTCGGGCCCGATCACGTGGACGATGCCCTGGCGCCTGTCCAGGAAGGGATAGTAGGCGGCGGCACCGAAGGCGCGGATGTTGTCGTCCAGCGTCGTCACCTGCAATTTGCTGATCGGGTCGCGGATGCCGTCGTAGCCGTCGGCCCAGCCGGTGGTGGGCGTGTTGTGATCGGCGGTGGCGACGATCGAGCTCACGCGCCAGACCTTGCGCCCGGCCAGGCGCAGGCCTTCGTAGGCCTGCGGACTGGTCACCTCGTGCACGAGGTGACGGTCGATGTACAGGACAGCGGTGCCGTCGTCCTCGGTGTGGACGACATGTTCGTCCCACAGCTTGTCGTAAAGGGTTCGTGCGCTCATGCGGGCATTTTCCCGCACATCGGCGGGCAGCGCTTCAGCCGAGCGCGGCGATGACTTCCGGCGGCGCCTGCACCAGCTCGATCAGCACCCCCTCGCCGCCGAGCGGGAACTCATCGTTGGCCCTGGGGTGGATGAAGCAGATGTCGTGGCCGGCCGCGCCCTTGCGGATGCCGCCGGGCGCGAAGCGCACGCCTTTCGCCGTCATCCACGCGACGGCCTCGGTCAGGTCGTCGACCCACAGCCCGACATGGTTGAGCGGCGTCGCGTGCACGGCCGGCTTCTTCTCCGGGTCCAGCGGCTGCATCAGGTCGACCTCGACCGCGTGCACACCCTGCCCCAGCGCGCAGATGTCCTCGTCGACGTTCTCGCGCTCGCTGACGAAGCTGCTCTTGACCGTCAGGCCCAGCATGTCGACCCACAGCGACTTCAGGCGCTGCTTGTCGGGGCCGCCGATGGCGACCTGCTGGATGCCGAGAATGCGGAAGGGCTTGGTCATGGCGATGTCACTCCGGTTCTTGATGGGGACTGCAGGCGCGCGAGCAGCGCTTCCAGCACCGCCTGGCCGTCCCAGGCCGGGTCGCCGGGCACACGCCGCGCCAGGGCTTCGGCGGACGAACGCAGCGGCCAGGTCAGTGCGCGGTAACCCCGGCTGACTTCGGCGTCGTCCAGCAGCTCGATGAAACGCAGGTGCGCATACAGCGCGAACAGGTTCTTCGTGTGGTGGCTGCCGATGCTGGTGCCGCCGATGTGCGCCACCGGCAGCTCGCCGTGCAGCGGCAGCACGCGCACACGCAGCCCTTCGGCCAGCGCCACCGCCAGCAGCACGTGCAGCGTGTCGTGGAAGCCCTGGAAGCGTTTCAGATAGCGATCCGGGCCGAGGCCGATGCGCGCCAGCGCCGCGTGGGCCGCCGCCGGCGCGTGCCGATACAGCCGCGCATCGACGCCGTACGCGTGCATCAGGCGGCACAACGCGACTGCGTCGAAGGCCAGCAGGTGCGTCAGCGGGAACTCGATGCCGCTGGCTTCGTGCGTGTCGGCAAAGGGGCCGACCAGGCACTCGCCGGGCAGCGGCGCCAGCGCTGCAAGCACGTCGGCGTCGAAGACATAGCAGTCGTGGTCGACGATGCCGAAGTGGCCGCGCTGGTGTTCGATGAGCAGGCTGATCACGTCTCCATGCGCCACGCTGGAGCCCGGCAGCGTGCGCAGCCTGAACATCGGCAGCCCCGGCTGCCGGCGCTGCAGCACACGCCGTTCCCAGCGCCGTGTGCCGTTGTCCACCAGCACCAGCGGCACGCGGCCCCGCAGCAACGCCAGGCAGGGCAGCAGGAAGTGCAGCGTGCGCGGCATCACGATGACGTACAGCCGCAGCCCGTCGGCCGGCGGCAGGCCGTCCTGGAACGCGGCGAGCCGGTGGCCATTCAGCAGCGGGCCGAACACGCGGCCGTTGACCGGCGTCGCCAGCCGGCGCCACGCGCGCCAGGCCGCCGCCAGCGGCAACTGCACGAACAGCGACCGGCCCAGCGACAAGCCGCGCTGGCGCATCGGCGCGACCGCGGCGCGCAGGCGCCGCAGCGGCGCGCGCAGCACGGCCGGCAGCATCACTCGAAGCTGAGGATGGGCTGGTCGACGGCCAGGCTCTCGCCCTGGCCCGCCAGCAGTTCGGCGACGACGCCGTCCTGCGCCGCGACAAGGATGTTCTCCATCTTCATCGCTTCGATGACGGCCAGCCGCTCGCCCGCCACCACCGCCTGACCGGGCTTGACGGCCACGTCGACCAGCAGCCCCGGCATCGGCGACAGCAGATAGCGGCTCATGTCGGGCGGGGCCTTGAACGGCATCACGCGCAGCAGCTCGGCGGCGCGCGCGGTCATCACCTGGGCCTCGATGCGCAGGCCGTTGTGCTCCACCCGCAGCCACAGGCCGTGGCGCTCGACCTGGGCCGTGAAGGGCCGGCCGTTGCAGCGGCCCTGGGCGCGGATGCCGCCGAACTGCCAGTCGCTCTCGATTTCGTACGTCCGGCCATCCAAGGTCACGATGGTGGCGCCGTCGACCTTGAGCTGCACCGGCACATGCTGGTGCAGACCGGCGGGGCCCTTGACGACGACGACGAAATCGCTGCCGATCACCAGGCGATGCCCGGCGAGCTGACCACTGATGCCGGCGGCGCGATCGCGGTAGCGGCGGTAGGCGGCGGCCGCCAGCGCGACCAGGAAGTCGGGGTCGTCGTGCGGCACGTCCTCGGCACGGAAGCCCTTGCCGTAATGCTCGGCGATGAAGCCGGTGTCGAAGTCGCCTGAGACGAAGCCGGGATGGGCCAGCAGCGCGGCCTGGAACGGGATGTTGCTGGACACGCCCCGGATCACGAACCCGTTGAGCGCCTCGCGCATCTTCGCGATCGCGTCGTCGCGGTCCAGGCCATGCACGATGAGCTTGGCGATCATCGAGTCGTAGTGCATCGGGATCTCGCCGCCCTCGCAGACGCCGGTATCGACGCGCACCCCCCCGCCGTGCGGCACCGGCCTGGCGGCTTCCATGGTCTGCGGCGGCGGCAGGTAGCGCACCAGGCGCCCGGTCGAAGGCAGGAAACCGCGGAACGGGTCCTCGGCATTGATGCGGCACTCGATGGCCCAGCCGCGGCGCGGAATGTCCTCCTGCCTGAACTGCAGCTTCTCGCCGGCGGCCACGCGAATCATCTGCTCGACGAGGTCGATGCCGGTGATGCTCTCGGTCACGGGGTGCTCGACCTGCAGCCGCGTGTTCATCTCGAGGAAGTAGAAGCTCTGGTCCTTGCCGACCACGAACTCGACCGTGCCGGCGCTCTGGTAGTTCACCGCCTTGGCCAGTTGCACCGCCTGCGCACCCATCGCGCGGCGCGTGGCATCGCTGATGAAGGGCGAAGGCGCTTCCTCGATCACCTTCTGGTGGCGGCGCTGGAGCGAGCATTCGCGCTCGTGCAGATAGACCACGTTGCCATGGGCGTCGCCGAGCACCTGGATCTCGATGTGGCGCGGCTGCTCGACATACTTCTCGATGAACACGCGGTCGTCGCCGAAGCTGCTCCTGGCCTCGTTGCGGCAGGAACTGAAGCCGTCGAAGGCCTCCTTGTCGCTCCCGGCCACGCGCAGGCCCTTGCCACCGCCGCCGGCGCTGGCCTTGATCATCACCGGGTAGCCGATGTCGCGCGCGATCTGCACCGCCCGCTCGGGCGACTCGATGGCCGCGTTCCAGCCCGGAATGGTGTTGACCCTGGCCTCGCCGGCGAGCTTCTTCGACGCAATCTTGTCGCCCATCGCGGCGATGCTGTGGTGCTTGGGGCCGATGAAGACGATGCCCTCCTCCTCGACGCGGCGGGCGAAGTCCTGGTTCTCCGACAGGAAGCCGTAGCCCGGGTGCACGGCCTCGGCACCGGTGGCCTTGCAGGCGTCGATGATCCTGTCCGCCACCAGGTAGCTCTCGCGGCTGGGCGCGGGGCCGATGCAGACCGACTCGTCGGCCAGCTCGACGTGCAGCGCATCACGGTCGGCTTCGGAGAAGACGGCCACCGTCTTGATGCCCATCTTGCGGGCGGTCTTGATGACGCGGCAGGCGATCTCGCCCCGGTTGGCGATCAGGATCTTGTCGAACATGTCCGGCCCCCTCAAAGCGGAATGTTCCCGTGCTTGCGCCACGGGTTCTCGAGCTTCTTGTCGCGCAGCATCGCCAGCGAACGGCACAGCCGCTTGCGTGTCTCGTGCGGCTGGATTACGTCGTCGATGAAGCCGCGCGCACCGGCGACGAAGGGGTTGGCGAAGCGGGCCCTGTACTCGGCCTCGCGGGCCGCGAGCTTGGCGGGGTCGCCCTTGTCCTCGCGGAAGATGATCTCGACTGCACCTTTCGCGCCCATGACCGCGATCTCGGCGTTGGGCCAGGCGAAGTTGACGTCGCCGCGCAAGTGCTTCGAACTCATCACGTCGTAGGCGCCGCCGTAGGCCTTGCGCGTGATCACCGTCACCTTGGGCACCGTGCATTCGGCATAGGCATACAGCAGCTTGGCGCCGTGCTTGATGATGCCGCCGTACTCCTGAGAAGTGCCCGGCATGAAGCCGGGCACGTCGACGAAGGTCACGACCGGAATGTTGAAGGCGTCGCAGAAGCGCACGAAGCGCGCGGCCTTGATGCTGCTCTTGATGTCCAGGCAGCCGGCCAGCACCTGCGGGTTGTTGGCGACGATGCCCACGCTCTGGCCATCGAGCCGCCCGAAGCCGATGACGATGTTCCTGGCGTGCTCGCGCTGCAGCTCGAAGAAGTCGCCGTCGTCGACGACCTTGTAGATCAGCTCCTTGATCTCGTAGGGCTTGTTCGGGCTGTCGGGCACCAGCGTGTCGAGCGACATGTCGAGCCGCTCGGCCGGGTCGCCGCTGGCGCGCAGCGGCGGCTTGTCCCGGTTCGACAGCGGCAGGTAGTTGAAGAAGCGGCGCAGCATCAGGATCGCCTCGACGTCGTTCTCGAACGCCAGGTCGGCGACACCACTCCGGGTGGTGTGCGTCGTCGCGCCGCCCAGTTCCTCGGCGGTGACCTCCTCGTGCGTCACCGTCTTGACCACCTCGGGGCCGGTGACGAACATGTAGCTGCTGTCGCGAACCATGAAGATGAAGTCGGTCATCGCCGGCGAATAGACCGCGCCGCCGGCGCAGGGGCCCATGATCAGGCTGATCTGCGGGATCACGCCGCTGGCCATCACGTTGCGCTGGAACACCTCGGCATAGCCGCCCAGCGAGGCCACGCCTTCCTGGATCCGCGCGCCGCCGGAATCGTTGAGGCCGATGACCGGGGCGCCGACTTTCATCGCCTGGTCCATCACCTTGCAGATCTTCTCGGCGTGGGCTTCGCTGAGCGCGCCGCCGAAGACGGTGAAGTCCTGGCTGAAGACGAACACCAGGCGGCCGTTGATCATGCCGTAGCCGGTGACGACGCCATCGCCCGGGATCTTGTGGCCCTCCATGCCGAAGTCGGCGCAGCGGTGCTCGACGAACATGTCCCATTCCTCGAACGTGCCCTCGTCGAGCAGCAGTTCCAGCCGCTCGCGCGCGCTCAGCTTGCCCTTGGCATGCTGGGCCGCGATGCGCCTCTCGCCACCACCCAGGCGCGCCGCGGCGCGTTTCTTCTCGAGTTGCTCGATGATGTCGTGCATGTCTTCTCTCTCCTCGCTCGTTCTCGTCAGCGGCTCAGGTCGAGCAGGCGGCGCGCGGCCACCGAGGCCGCCAACCTCCCCGCGCGGACCTCGTCGCTGACCTGCGGCAGCGCCTCGCGCACCGCCGGATGGTTCCTGAAGCGCTGGCGCAGCCCGGCCTCGATGCGCTCCCACATCCAGGCCTCGTCCTGCGCGCGGCGGCGTTCGGCGAAGCGGCCGCTGGCCTGCTGGCGGTCGCGGAAGTCGCTCACCGCCTGCCAGAACGCGGCCAGGCCCGTGCCCTTCAGCGCACTGAGCTGCAGCACCTCGGTGCCGGCATGGTCGTGCGGCCCCAGCCAGCGCAGCGCACCGGTGATCTGCGCCCGCGCCCTTGTCGCGGCGGCCTCGTCGAGATCGGCCTTGTTGATGACCACCAGGTCGGCCAGCTCCATCACGCCCTTCTTGATCGCCTGCAGGTCGTCGCCGGCATTGGGCAGCTGCAGCAGCACGAAGATGTCGGTCATGCCGGCCACCGCGGTCTCGCTCTGGCCCACGCCGACGGTCTCGACGATCACGATGTCGTGCCCGGCGGCCTCGCACGCCAGCATCGCCTCGCGCGTCTTCTCGGCCACGCCGCCGAGCGTGCCGCTGGCGGGGCTGGGCCGGATGAACGCGCGCTCGTCCACCGACAACCGCTCCATGCGCGTCTTGTCGCCGAGGATCGACCCGCCCGACAGGCTCGACGACGGGTCGACGGCCAGCACCGCCACGCGATGTCCCTGGGCTGTCAGCGCCAGCCCCAGCGCCTCGATGAAGGTGCTCTTGCCGACGCCCGGCACGCCGCTGATGCCCAGGCGGAACGAATGCCCGCTGCGCGGCAGCAGCGCGGCCAGCATCTCGTCGGCACGCGCGCGGTGGTCGGCGCGCGTCGATTCGAGCAGCGTGATCGTCTTGGCCAGCGCACGGCGCTGCGCCGGGCCGGCGGGCCCGAGCAGCTGCGCGATCAGCGCCGCGTCACCTGTGTGCATCGAGGGCTCAGGCCAGCGGGGGCCGCACCGCGTGCCGGATCTGCTCGAGCACGTCCTTCGCGCTCACCGGGATCGGCGTGCCCGGGCCGTAGATGCCCTTGACGCCGGCCGCGTACAGGAAGTCGTGGTCCTGCTGCGGCACCACGCCGCCGACGAAGACGATGATGTCGCCACCGCCCTGCGCCTTCAAGGCCTCGATGATCGCCGGCACCAGGGTCTTGTGGCCGGCAGCCAGCGTGCTGACGCCGACGGCGTGGACGTCGTTCTCGATCGCCTGGCGCGCGCATTCCTCGGGGGTCTGGAACAGCGGGCCGATGTCGACGTCGAAGCCGAGATCGGCGAAGGCCGTGGCCACCACCTTGGCGCCGCGGTCGTGGCCGTCCTGGCCGAGCTTGGCGATCATCACCCGCGGCCGGCGGCCGTGCTCGCTGCCGAAGGCGGCGATCTCGGCCTTCAGCTGGTCCCAGCCCTCGGCACTGTCGTATGCGGCTGCGTACACGCCGGTCACCTTCTGGATGTCGGCGCGGTGGCGCCCGAAGACCTGCTCCAGAGCATCGCTGACCTCGCCCACGGTAGCGCGGGCGCGCATCGCCTCGATGCTCAGCGCGAGCAGGTTGCCCTGGCCATTCTTCGCGCATTCGGTCAGCGCCGCCAGCGCGGCCTGCACGCGCGCGCCGTCGCGCTTGGCGCGGATCTGCGCCAGCCGCGCGATCTGGCCTTCGCGCACCTTGACGTTGTCGACCTCGCGGAACTCGATCGCCCCCTGCTGCGCCAGCGTGTACTTGTTGACGCCGACGATGACGTCGGCGCCGGCGTCGATGCGCGCCTGCTTCTCGGCCGCACTGGCCTCGATCTTCAGCTTGGCCCAGCCCGAGGCGACCGCCTTGGTCATGCCGCCCATCGCCTCGACCTCCTCGATGATCGCCCAGGCCTGGTCGGCCATGTCCTGGGTCAGCTTCTCCATCATGTAGCTGCCGGCCCAGGGGTCGACGACGCTGGTGATGTGGGTCTCTTCCTGGATGATGAGCTGGGTGTTGCGGGCGATCCTTGCGGAGAATTCCGTGGGCAACGCGATCGCCTCGTCGAAACTGTTGGTGTGCAGGCTCTGGGTGCCGCCGAACACCGCGGCCATCGCCTCGATCGTCGTGCGCACGATGTTGTTGTACGGGTCCTGTGCGGCCAGGCTCCAGCCGCTGGTCTGGCAATGCGTGCGCAGCATCAGGCTCTTCGGGTTCCTGGCGCCGAAGCTCTGCATGATCCGGCACCACAATAGGCGCGCGGCGCGCATCTTGGCGATCTCGAGATAGAAGTTCATCCCGATGGCCCAGAAGAAGCTCAGGCGGCCGGCGAACTCGTCGACGTCCAGACCCTTGGCCAGCGCCGTCTTCACGTATTCCTGCCCGTCGGCCAGCGTGAAGGCCAGCTCCAGCGCCTGGTTGGCGCCCGCCTCCTGCATGTGGTAGCCGGAGATGCTGATCGAGTTGAAGCGCGGCATCGCGCGCGCCGTGTGCTCGATGATGTCGCCGACGATCCGCATGCTCGGGCCCGGCGGGTAGATGTAGGTGTTGCGGACCATGAACTCCTTGAGGATGTCGTTCTGGATCGTCCCCGAGAGCCGGTCCTGGGCCACGCCCTGCTCTTCGGCCGCCACCACGTAGCCGGCCAGCACCGGCAGCACGGCACCGTTCATCGTCATGCTCACGCTGACCTTGTCCAGCGGGATGCCGTCGAACAGGATCTTCATGTCCTCGACCGAGTCGATCGCCACCCCGGCCTTGCCGACATCGCCGGTCACGCGCGGGTGGTCGCTGTCGTAGCCGCGGTGGGTCGCGAGGTCGAAGGCCACGCTGACGCCCTGGCCGCCGGCGGCCAGCGCCTGGCGGTAGAAGGCGTTGCTGTCCTCGGCGGTGGAGAAGCCCGCGTACTGGCGGATCGTCCACGGCCGCACGGCGTACATCGTCGCCTGCGGGCCGCGCACGAAGGGCGCGAAGCCGGGCAGCGTGTCGGCGTACGGCAGCGCCGCGGTGTCTGCCGCGGTGTACAGCGGCTTGACCGTGATGCCCTCCGGCGTGCGCCAGTTCAGCGCCGCCAGATCGCCCCCCGGCGCGGACCTGGCGGCGGCGCGCGCCCATTGCTCCAGGCTGGCGGAATCGAGTTCGGGGGTGCCGCTGCGGCTGCTCATCGCGCTTCTCCTGTGCCGACGCCCGACGGGCCCGGCATCGATGTCGATGCTGGCGTCGCTCGCCGACGCGCAGCTGCCGAAAGGGCCCCGCGGCCGGTTGCTGACGGCTCCGATATTATGCATAATTATAAATTCAAAATCGACCTTCGACTGACAACCACTCTTCCGTGACGGCCGCCCGAGTCAGCCCACCGCCACCCTCGCTCTCGCGCCGCGCCCTCTACCAGGACGTGGCCGAGCGGCTGCGCCAGCAGATCTTCGCGCGCGAGCTGGAGCCCGGCAGCTGGATCGACGAGATGAAGCTCGCGGCCGAGTACGGCATCAGCCGCACGCCACTGCGCGAGGCGCTCAAGGTGCTGGCGGTCGAGGGGCTGGTGACGATGCGCCTGCGCCGCGGCGCCTACGTCACCGAGATGTCGCGCGACGACGTGGCCCAGGTCTATCACCTGCTCGCGCTGCTGGAAAGCGATGCCGCAGCCGCCGCGGCGGCCAATGCCGGCGCCGCCGACCGCGCCGAGCTCGCCCAGCTCCACGCCAGGCTCGAGGCGCAGGTGCGCCGCCGCGATGCCTTCTTCAGCACCAACGAGCAGTTCCACATGGCCTTGCTGCGCATCGCCGGCAACCGCTGGGCGCTGCAGATCGTCACCGACCTGCGCAAGGTGATGAAACTCAACCGCCACCACTCGCTGTTCAAGCAAGGGCGGCTGGCGCAGTCGCTGGCCGAGCACCGCGCGCTGATGCAGGCCATCGACGCGCGCGACGCGGCGACGGCGGCGCGGGTGATGAAGGCGCATTTCGACGCCGGGCTGGAAGCTGCCGCCTAGGGCGGCAGGCAGCGGTCGACCCGCCCGCGCTCGGCGTCCGGCCACGAAAAAGCCGCCCTCAGGCGGCTCTTCAAACCGGCGCGCACGAGGCGCGCTGGCAATTACTTGGTCATCGCGGCCGAGGCGCTCGAAGCGGCGTCCATGGCAGACGAAGCAGCAGCAGCGGCAGAGTCAGCCGCAGCCGAAGCAGCAGCAGCCGGGGCCTCGATGGCAGCGGGAGCAGGCGCGGGCGCCGCGGCTTCTTCCTTCTTGCCGCAAGCAGCCAGGGCAACGACGGCGGCCAGGGTGGCCAGGGCGATCGACTTTTTCATGGGTATCCTCAGGAGTGTGGGGTCGTGGACAAGAGCTTCTTAAGGGCACTCCTTGCCAGCGCTCAGAGACCCGTTTCAGGAAGATCAGCAGGGCAAAGAAGCTTCCTCCCTTACCCAGCCAAAAATTATAGACCATCCTAGGGCATTCCCTAGAGCCCCAGCGTATTGACGGCAAAAGCGCGCTCGGAGCGTTGCAAAACCGCATCAATCTCTTCGCGCCATATCAGCGCGCGACGCTGGTCGACGGCAGCGCGGCCGCGCCAATGGTCGAGGTCGACCAATTGCACGCTGACGCCGCAGTCGGCCAGCAGGAGGGTCGGCAAGCCGGGCACCAATTCCGGCGGCGCCTGCCAGGCGTCGATGGCATGCGCCCAATCGCGCCGCCAGGCCGTGAAGCGCGGCCAGCGCCGCGGCACTTCGTCGTAGCTGCCGGCCAGCAGGCACAGGCTGCGCCCGGGACGCCGCAGCCAGCCCGCCAGCCCCTGGCAGATCTCGGCGTCGTCCAGCGGCCAATCATCGAACCGGGGATCGACGAAGTGGATCAGCCGCGCATCCATCGCGATCGCCTGCTGCAGCCCCCAGCGCAAGGCGCCGACGAAGCTGCCCCGCGAATCGATGACCGGGATCGCTTCGTTCATGGTCCGTCCCCATGCAGCCAGCCGTCGTGCAGCCAGTCGTCGAGCAGCGCCCGTGCCGGCGCGCTGAAACGCGCGCAATCGGCCGTTCCCAGCCGCCGCGCATCGGCCAGCCGGCGCAGCAGGGCGGCGTCGCGACCCGAAGCCACGAACGCCTCGCCGTTGATGAAGACGTGCCGGCGCTCGTACATCATCCGCGTGCGCGGATCGAGGACCACGCCGGCCGCCGGCGACCGCCCGCGGCCTTCGAACCAGACCTGCGGCTTGGGCTCGGTGAGCACTTCGCCCAGGGCCCGCGGCACGGCCTGCGGATCGGCGAGCCGGCGCGCCAGTGCCGCCTGCGCGAAGGCCAGCAAGGGTGCCGGCAACTCGCCCGGCGCGGCGGTGGCGGCCTGGCGCGGGTCGCGGTAGAGCGCGCCGGGCTCGTCGATCTCGTCGGCCAGGCGCAGCAGCAGTTCGCGCGCGAGTTCGCCCGCCGCCGGCGCGCGAAAGCCGATCGAGCAGGTCATGCAATCGCCGCCTTCGGCGCTGCCGTCGTGGCCCCAGCGCGGCGGCAGGTAAAGCATGTCGCCCGGATCCAGCACCCATTCCTGGGTCGGCTCGAAATGGCGCAGCAGCCTCAGCGGCGCGCCCGGAACGAAGCTGTCGTCGCCCACGCGGCCGATACGCCAGCGCCGCCGGCCCTGGACCTGAAGCAGGAACACGTCGTAGGAATCGATGTGCGGCCCCACGCCGCCGCCGGCGCTGGCCCAGGACACCATCAGGTCGTCGAGCCTTGCGTCGGGCACGAAGCGAAAGCGCGCGAGCATCTCGTGCGCCGCGGCCACATGCCCGTCCAGCCCCTGCACGAGCAGGGTCCAGCCTGGACGACCGATCGGCGGCAGGGCCCGCCGCGGCAGCGGGCCCGGGCGCACGCGCCAGCCTGCACTGTCCTTGACGACGAGGCGCGATTCGACATCGTCGCGCACGGCCAGATCGAACAGCGCCGCGCGCGCCAGCGGCGGTTGCACGCCGGGCCAGGCCTGGCGGACGAGCAGCGGCTTCTTCTGCCAATGGCGGGCCATGAAGCGCGCCGGCGACAGGCCGCCGAGCAGGGGCGTTGCGGCGGCGATGTCCATGCCGCCATTCTGGACCATGGCCTGGGAGCAGCCCGGCGCCCGGGGGCACGCCCGGCGCCTTGTGCGATCATGAATGGATGCTGATTTCCGCCCCCTGCGTGGTGAGCCTGACCTGGAAGCTCACCGACGGCCAGAACCGTCCGATCGACGAACTGGCCGACCCGGTCGAGTTCTTCTACGGCGGCGACGACCTGCTGCCCAAGGTCGAGGAAGCGCTCGCCGGCCATGCCGAAGGCGACGAATTGCAGCTTCACCTCGAGCCCGCGCAGGCCTTCGGCGACTACCGCGCCGAGCTGGTGTGCTTCGAGGACCGCAAGCTGTTCCCCGAGAAGCTCGAGACCGGCATGGCCTTCGAAGGTCTGCCGGCGGGTCACGCCACGCCCGACATGCCGGCCGACGCGATCTACATCGTGACCGAGATCTACCCCTCGCACGTGGTCCTCGACGGCAACCACCCGCTGGCAGGCATGTCGCTGCGGCTGGACCTGAAGGTGCGCGCGGTGCGCGAAGCCACCGCCGCCGAGACCGAGGCGCGCAGCGTGGGCGGATCGCCGATCACCGTGCTCGGCAGCGGCACGCCGCCCGCCGGCGCTTCCATCCTGCACTAGCCGGCCGGCACGTCATCGGTGGGCAAGGGCGGACAGGTCCAGCCGAGCAGCTCGGCCAGCCGGCGCATGACCCAGCGCGCCTCGGCAGCGCTCAGGCCTGCGTCGGCGCCAGCCAGGCCGCGGTGGATGCGCTCGAGCACGTCTTCCTCGGTGATGCCCAGCTCCCACAGCCGGGTCTGCGCCGGCTCGACGAGCATGGTCGCCATGTCCTCGCACAGCTCGTACCGCTCGAGGATGAACTCGCGCGGCGCGTTCGGCTTGATGCGCCCCGGCACCACGAACAGCTCGATGAACGAGGGCGGGACGACGACCTGGCTGACATCGGACATGAACCGGATTGTGGCCGCCGTGCAGCGGCAACGCCCAGGCAACGGAGACCCCTGCGAATGAACCTGCCCCCCGACGACAGCTTCCGCGACCTGCCATCGCTGGTGGCCGAACATGCGCGGCGGCGGCCGGAAGCCACGGCCCTGATCGCCGGCGACGAGCGCCTGAGCTACGCCGAGCTCGACAGCCTGATGGACCGCGTCGCCGCCAGCCTGCAGCGCGACGGACTGGTTCCCTGCGACACGATGGCCATCTGCGCGACGGCGAGCTCGGCCTACCTGGCGCTGTTCCTCGGCGCCCTGCGCGCCGGCGTGGCGGTGGCGCCGCTGGCGCCGGGATCGACGTCGGCGCAGCTGGCGGGGATGGCCGCCGACGCCGGTGCGAAGCTCGTCTTCGTCGATGCCGCCGTCGAGGCTCTCCGGGTGCCCTGGCCGGCGAAGGCGCGGCGCATCCTGCTCGACGACGGCGACGCCGCTTCGACTCTGTCGGACTGGCTGGCGCCGGCCGGCATGCATCCCGCCGCGGTGGCGATAGCTCCCGCCTGGCCCTTCAACCTGATCTACTCGTCGGGAACCACCGGCTCGCCCAAGGGCATCGTGCAGCCGCACGGGATGCGCTGGGCCCATGTGCAGCGCGCGGCGATGTCGGGCTACGCACCCGACGCCGTCACGCTGATCGCCACCCCGCTCTACAGCAACACGACCTTGGTCTCGGTGATCCCGACGCTGGCCCATGGCGGCTGCGTCGTGCTGATGCCGAAGTTCGACGCCGGCGCCTACCTGCAGCTCGCGCAGCGGCACCGGGCCACGCACACGATGCTGGTGCCGGTGCAGTACCAGCGGCTGATGGCGCGGCCCGACTTCGGCCAGCACGACCTGTCGTCGTTCCGCTTCAAGTTCTGCACCAGCGCGCCCTTCCACGCCGAGCTCAAGGCCGACGTGCTCGCGCGCTGGCCGGGCGGGCTGGTCGAGTACTACGGCATGACCGAAGGCGGCGGCACCTGCATCCTGCAGGCCCACCTGCACCCGACCAAGTTGCATACCGTCGGCCAGCCGGCCGAGGGCCACGAGATCCGCCTGATCGACGAGGAAGGCCGCGAGATCCCGCGCACGCCCGGCGGCGCCAGCGCCGGCAGCGGCGAGGTCGTCGGCCGCTCGCCGGCGATGATGACCGGCTACCACAACCAGCCGGCTCAGACCGCTGCCGCCGAGTGGCACGACGGCGAGGGCCGGCGCTACATCCGCACCGGCGACGTCGGGCGCTTCGACGAAGACGGCTTCCTGATCCTGCACGACCGGCGCAAGGACATGATCATCAGCGGCGGCTTCAACATCTACCCGAGCGACCTCGAGGCCGTGCTGCGGCGCCATCCGGCGATCGCCGACGTCGCGGTGGTCGGCGTGCCTTCGGCCGAATGGGGCGAGACGCCGGTCGCCTTCGCCGTGCTGCGCCCCGGCCACGACGAGACGCCGGAGGCGCTGCGCAGCTGGGTCAACGCCCAGCTCGGCAAGACCCAGCGCATCGCGGCGCTGCGCTGCGTGGCCGAGCTGCCGCGCAGCGCGATCGGCAAGGTGCTCAAGCGCGAGCTGCGCGAGGCCTGGACCGGCGCTGCCTGAGCGCAGCCGGGTCGCGTTGCGCCTTCAGGCGCGGCCGGTGGACCCGAACCCGCCCGCGCCGCGCGCCGAGTCGTCGAACGATTCGACGCGCTCGAAGTGCGCCTGCACGACCGGCACGATGACCATCTGCGCGATGCGCTCCATCGGCTGCACGGCGTAGGGGGCATCGCCGCGGTTCCAGCAGCTGACCATCAGCGGGCCCTGGTAGTCGCTGTCGATCAGGCCGACCAGGTTGCCCAGCACGATGCCGTGCTTGTGACCCAGGCCCGATCGCGGTAGCAGCATCGCGGCCAGGCCCGGCTCGGCGATGTGGATCGCCAGGCCGGTGGGGATCAGCGCCGCCTGCCCGGGTGCCAGAGTCAGCGCCGAATCGAGGCAGGCGCGCAGGTCCAGCCCGGCGCTGCCCGCCGTGGCATAGGCCGGCAAATGGGCGGCCATGCGCGCATCGAGCACCTTGAGCTGGATCTTGGTCATGGTCCGGGTCCTCGTCATCGGGGCGGCAGGCGGGCCGCGATCTCCTGCACCAGCTGGCGCGCCAGCGTGAGCTTGTCGGCGCCGGGCAGCGCGCGTTCGCCATCGGCATCGACCAGCACCACCGCGTTTTCGTCGCGGCCGAAGGTCGCCGGCCCCAGGTTGGCGACGATCAGCGGCACGCCCTTGCGCAGCAGCTTTTCGCGCGCGTGGCGCACCAGGTCTTCGCTCTCGGCGGCGAAGCCCACGCACCAGGGCCGCTCGGTCGCCGGCAGGCGGGCGACGGTGGCCAGGATGTCGGGGTTCTCGACCAGCGCCAGCGCGGCCACGCGGCCGCTGCCGTCCTTCTTGATCTTCCGCGCGCCCGCCGCCGCCGGGCGCCAGTCGGCGACCGCCGCGGTGGCGATGAAGACCTCGTGCCGCGGCGCCTCGGGCAGCACGGCGGCGAGCATCTGCTCGGCGCTCTGCACGTCGATGCGGCGCACGCCGGCCGGCGTCGGCAGCTGCACCGGGCCGGCGACGAGCGTCACGCGCGCGCCGGCCTCGGCCGCGGCACGCGCGAGCGCGAAGCCCATCTTGCCGCTGGAATGGTTGGTGATGCCGCGCACCGGGTCGATCGCCTCGAAGGTCGGGCCGGCGGTGAGCAGCACCGAGCGGCCGGCGAGCAGCTTGGGCTGGAAGAAGGCGATCAGCGCGTCGCGCAGCTCGATCGCCTCGAGCATGCGGCCGTCGCCGACCTCGCCGCAGGCCTGGTCGCCGGCCGCGGGTCCGAGCACGGTCGCGCCGTCGGCCGCGATCTGCGCCACGTTGCGCCGGGTCGCCGGATGGCCCCACATCTCCCTGTTCATCGCCGGCGCCACCAGCAGCGGGCAGCGTTCGATCGGGCGCGCCAGGCACAGCAGGCTCAGCAGGTCGCCGGCGCGGCCCTGGGCCAGCTGGGCGATGAAGTCGGCGCTCGCCGGCGCCACCAGCACCGCATCGGCCTCGCGCGTGAGGTCGATGTGCGGCATGTTGTTGGGCTGGCGTGCGTCCCACTGGCTCGTGAACACCGCGCGGCCGCTGAGCGCCTGCATCGTCACCGGCGTGATGAACCGGGCCGCGGCCTCGGTCATCACCACCTGCACGCTGGCGCCGGCGCGCACCAGCTCGCGCGTGAGCTCGGCCGCCTTGTAGCAGGCGATGCCGCCCGACAGGCCGAGCACGAGATGTCGCCCCTGCAGGGCTTCGGATTGCGCCATGGCGCGCGACTCTAGCAGGGCCCGCGGTTCCGCTGCCCGCTCAGCTCGCCGCGGCGCCGTGGCACTTCTTGAACTTCTTGCCGCTGCCGCAGGGGCAAGGGTCGTTGCGCCCGGGCTGGATCTCGACGCGCCGCGTCTCGGGCTTGGGCGCGAAGTCGACCCAGAACAGCCGCAGGTCCTGCACCGACATGCAGGCCTCGGCGAGCAGGTCCTCGCGCGTCGGCGCTTCCTTGGGGTAGTACTCCGCCCGATGGGCCGCGAACTCCCCGCTGTCCGGCGGCAGGATCAGCGCCGCGACATGATCGAGCGCCTGGCCGAAGGCCTGGGCCGCCTCTTCGTCGTCCGGCATCGACCACAGCTCGGGCAGGGCTTCGACGCCATCGAGGAAACCGGTGGCCCATTCGGCGCCGGTCTGCACGCCGGCGGCCTCTTCGGCGCTCATGCCTTCGTCGGCCATCAGCGCCTGGCGGTCGGCGTCGGTCCATTCGCCGATCAGCGGGTCCAGGCGCAACTGGTCGGGCGCGTCGAGCAGGGCCTCGGGGTCGAGCTGGTCGCACAGCACCTTCAGCCGCGTCTGCAGCGCGCGCAGCGCCTGCGCCTGGTCCTCGGGGTCGGCGAAGGCGCGCTCGAAGCTGTCGCCGCACATCGGCCCCAGCCACTCTTCGGCGGGCGGCACGCGCGGCCCGGCGGCCACGGCGCAGAGGAAGCCGTCGATCCACTCGAACGACAGGCCGTCGTCGAAGCCGGACAGGCGTTCGCAGACGCGGTCGAAGGCCTGCAGCTCGGCAGAGTTGTTCTGGCGTGGGGACGAAGGCTTCATGGGGCGGTTCTCGAGGTTCGCCGGCGCGCCGATTGTCGGTGAACACCGTGCGCCGTTCCGACGCGGCGATCGCGCGCAGCCCTCGCGCGATCGCCGCCGTGCGGCTACAGCCGGCCAGCCACCCAGTCGGCGACCGAACCCAGGGCCCGCGGCAAGGCCGCGGCGTCGGTGCCGCCGGCCATCGCGAGATCGGGTTTGCCACCGCCCTTGCCGCCGACCTGCAGGGCGACGAAATTGACGAGCTCGCCGGCCTTGATCCGCCCGCCATGCCGGGCCAGCACGTCGGCCGTCACGCCGGCGGCGAGCTGGACCTTGCCGCCTTCGACCGCTGCCAGCACGATCGCCGCCGACTTGAGCTTGTCCTTGAGCTTGTCCATGGTCTCGCGCAGCGCGCGGGCGTCGGCACCCTGCAGCGACGCCGCGAGCACGCGGATCGAGCCCCTGCCCTCGGCGCCGTGGACGTCGACCGCCTGCGCCAGCAACTCGTCGCCCTGGGCCGAGGCGAGCCGGCCCTTGAGCGCGACGATCTCCTTCTCCAGCGCACGCAGCTGCTCGAGCACCGCGCCGACGCGGACCGGCACCTCGGCCGGCGTCACCTTGAGCGCGCCGGCCACGCCGGCCATGCGACCCTCGAGCTGCTGCAGGTAGGCCAGCGCGTTGTCGCCGGTGACGGCCTCGACGCGCCGGATGCCGGCCGCCACGCCACCTTCGGCGACGATCTTGAACAGCCCGATGTCGCCGGTGCGCTGGACATGGGTGCCGCCGCAGAGTTCGCGGCTGCTGCCGATGTCGAGCACGCGCACCTCCGACCCGTACTTCTCGCCGAACAGCATCATCGCGCCGAGCTTCTGCGCCTCCTCGATCGGCAGCACCCGCGCCACGGTGGCGGCATTGGCCAGGATCTCGGCGTTGACCAGGGCCTCGACCTGCGCGATCTGGGCGTCGGTCATGGCCGCGTTGTGGGCGAAGTCGAAGCGCGTGCGATCGGCGTTGACGAGCGAACCCTTCTGCTGCACATGGGCGCCGAGCACCTCGCGCAGCGCCTTGTGCATCAGGTGGGTCGCGCTGTGGTTGCGCATCGTGCGCGCGCGCCGCTGACCGTCGACGCGGGCGACCAGGCGGTCGCCGACCTCGACCTCGCCCTCGACGATGCGACCCTGGTGGCCGTGCACGCTGGCCTGGACCTTGACCGTGTCCTCGACCAGCACGCGGGCGCGGGCGTTGCGCAGCTCGCCGCTGTCGCCTGCCTGGCCGCCGCTCTCGGCATAGAACGGCGTGTGGTCGAGCACGATGACGACGTCGTCGCCGGCGCGGGCGCGGTTGACCGGGCTGCCGTCGATGTAGATCGCCGTCACCTCGCTGTGTTCGCAGACCAGGTGCTCGTAGCCGTGGAACGCAGTGGCGCCCCCCGTGTATTCGAGCCCGGCGGCCATCCTGAACTTGGCCGAGGCGCGGGCCTGTTCGCGCTGGCGGTTCATCGCGGCGTTGAAGCCGGCCTCGTCGACGCGCACGCCGCGCTCGCGGCAGACATCGGCCGTGAGGTCGAGCGGAAAGCCGAAGGTGTCGTGCAGCTTGAACGCGGTCTCGCCGTCGACGACCTTCGTGCCGCCGGCCAAGGCCGTCTCGAGGATCTCCATCCCGTTGGCGATGGTCTGGAAGAAGCGCTCTTCCTCGGCCTTCAGCACCTCGGTGATGCGCGCCTGGTCGCGTCGCAGTTCGGGGTAGGCGTCGCCCATCTCGGCGGCCAGCGGCGCGACGAGGGTGTGGAAGAAGGGCTTGCGCGCGCCCAGCTTGTAGCCGTGGCGGATGGCGCGGCGGGCGATCCGGCGCAGCACGTAGCCGCGGCCCTCGTTGCCCGGGATCACGCCGTCGGCGACCGTGAACGCGCAGGCGCGGATGTGGTCGGCGATGACCTTCAGGCTCGGGCTGCCCGCGTCACAGTCGCCGCCGCCGGCGACGTCGACGGCCTGCTTGGCCGCCGCCAGCAGGCTGACGAAGAGGTCGATCTCGTAGTTGCTGTGCACATGCTGCAGCACCGCGGTCAGCCGCTCCAGGCCCATCCCGGTGTCGACGCTGGGCTTGGGCAGCGGGTGCATCACGCCGTCTTCGGTGCGGTTGAACTGCATGAAGACGTTGTTCCAGATCTCGATGTAGCGGTCGCCGTCCTCGTCGGGTGAACCCGGTGGGCCGCCCGCGACCTCGGGCCCGTGGTCGTAGAAGATCTCGCTGCAGGGGCCGCAGGGCCCGGTGTCGCCCATCATCCAGAAGTTGTCGCTCGCGTAGCGGGCACCCTTGTTGTCGCCGATGCGAACGATGCGCTCGGCCGGCAGCCGGATGATGTTGCGCCAGATGTCGTAGGCCTCGTCGTCCTCGGCATAGACGGTGGCCCACAGCTTGTCCGGCGGCAGCTTGAAGTGATCGGTCAGCAGCTCCCAGGCGAAGCTGATCGCGTCACGCTTGAAGTAGTCGCCGAAGCTGAAGTTGCCCAGCATCTCGAAGAAGGTGTGGTGGCGCGCGGTGTAGCCCACGTTCTCGAGGTCGTTGTGCTTGCCGCCGGCGCGGATGCATTTCTGGCTCGTCGCGGCGCGCGTGTAGGGCCGCTTGTCGAAGCCCAGGAACACGTCCTTGAACTGGTTCATGCCGGCGTTGGTGAACAGCAGCGTCGGATCGTCGCCGGGCACCACGGGGCTGGACGCGACCACCTGGTGGCCCTTCGATTCGAAGAACGAGAGGAAGGTGGAGCGGATCTCGGAGGCTTTCATCGAGCGCTTTCGGTCGCGGCACAGGGCGCAGCGACGGGGCCAAGTGCTTGATTTTCAAGGACCTTTGATTATAGGTCGCGACCATCGCGGCATCCTATGATGGCGGCTTGCAGAAGACCCTCAGGAGACCCCCATGGACATGAAGACTTCACCGCTGGCCACCCTCGCCGACCCCAGCCTGCTGCGCACCGACGGCCTGATCGGCGGCGTCTGGGTCGCCAACCAGGCCCGCTTCGCGGTGACCGACCCGGCCACCGGCGAGACACTCGCGCAAGTGGCCAACCTGGGCCCGGTGGACGCGGCGGCGGCGATCAGCGCCGCCGAGAAGGCCTGGCCCGCCTGGCGCGCCAGGACCGCCAAGGAACGCGCCGCGGTGATGATGAAGTGGTTCGCGCTGCTGCACCAGCATGCCGACGACCTGGCCCGCATCATGACCGCCGAGCAGGGCAAGCCGCTGGCCGAGGCCAAGGGCGAAGTCGTCTACGGCGCCAGCTTCATCGAGTGGTTCGCCGAGGAGGCCCGCCGCGTCTATGGCCAGACGATCCCGACCACCGACAACAACAAGCGCTTCATCGTCATCAAGCAGCCGATCGGCGTCTGCGCGGCGATCACGCCCTGGAATTTCCCGATCGCGATGATCACGCGCAAGGTCGCACCGGCGCTGGCCGCCGGCTGCCCGGTGGTCATCAAGCCGGCCGAGCAGACGCCGCTGTCGGCGCTGGCGGTGGCCGAGCTCGCGCAGCGCGCCGGCATGCCGGCCGGCGTCCTCAACGTGCTCAGCGCCGACGCCGGGAACTCGATCGAGATCGGCAAGGTGCTCTGCAGCTCCGACGTCGTGCGGCACCTGTCGTTCACCGGCTCGACCGAGGTCGGCCGCATCCTGGCCCGCCAATGCGCGCCGACGATCAAGAAGCTCAGCCTCGAACTCGGCGGCAACGCACCCTTCATCGTCTTCGACGACGCCGACATCGACAGCGCGGTCGAGGGCGCGATGGTCAGCAAGTACCGCAACGCCGGCCAGACCTGCGTCTGCGCGAACCGGCTCTACGTGCAGGCCGGGGTCTACGACGCCTTCGTCGAGAAGCTGGCCGCCAAGGCGCGGGCGATCAAGGTCGGCAACGGCTTCGAGGCCGGCGTCAACCAGGGGCCGCTGATCGACGCCCAGGCGATGGCCAAGGTCGAGGGTCATGTCGCCGACGCGCTGGCCAAGGGTGCGCGCATGGTCGTCGGCGGCAGCCGCATCGGCGAGCGTTTCTACACCCCCACCGTGCTCGCCGACGTCACCTCGGAGATGCTGTGCGCGCGCGAGGAGACCTTCGGGCCGGTGGCGCCGGTGTTCCGCTTCGAGACCGAGGCCGAGGCGATCGCGATGGCCAACGCCACCGAGTTCGGGCTCGCGAGCTACTTCTACAGCCGCGACGTCGGGCGCATCTTCCGCGTCGCCGAGGCGCTGGAATACGGCATGGTCGGCATCAATACCGGCCTGATCTCGACCGCCGAGGTGCCCTTCGGCGGCGTCAAGCAGAGCGGCCTCGGCCGCGAGGGCGCGGCCCAGGGCATGGACGACTACATCGAGCTGAAGTACCTCTGCCTGGGCGACATCCAGCGCTGAGCCCTGGAGCGCGGCGGGCGGCCTCGCATTGAGTTGGATCAACCGCGCCGGCAAAGCGGCGGGCGACTCTTGCGTGTCGAATGTTGGAGATACCGGGATGAATCTCGATGAAGCGATCTCCGGCCGCCGCTCGGTGCGTGAATACACGACCGAGGCTGTCGATGACGAAACCATCCGTCGCCTGATCGGCGCGGCCGTGCTTGCACCGAGCGCGGTCAACGAGCAGCCATGCACGTTCACGGTCGTCCGCGATCGGCAGCTGCTCGACAGGATCTCGCGCGACGCCAAGTCCCACATGCTGGCAGCGATGCCCGTGGGTAGTCAGTCGGCACGCTTCCGGTCGATGCTCGCCGACGGGGACTTCCAGATCTTTCATCACGCTCCGGCGCTGATCGTGATCTCGGCGGACTCGCAGGGACCGTGGATCGTCGAAGACTGCGCGCTGGCCGCCGAAAACCTGATGCTCGCGGCTCATGCATCCGGTCTCGGCAGCTGCTGGATCGGCTTCGCACAAAGCTTCCTGAATTCGCCGAAAGGCAAGGACATGCTCGGCTTGCCTGCCGATTGGGTGCCGATCGCGCCGATCATCGTCGGCCACCCGAAGGCGACGCCCCGGGCCGCGCCTCGCAAGTCGCCGGAGATCCGATGGGTCGGGCAGCCACAGGCCCGTTGAGCCACATCGCCGAATTGCAGCGGGGGCAACAAGGGGCGCTGCAATTGCACCAGCCGACCTTGGCCGGGAACGCCCGCGTCGATCGCTGAGGCCGGGTTCTCTCGCGCTCGCAGGGAAGCAGGCTCATGCATCGCTGGCTCGAGATGATGGTCGCTCGTCAACCCGCGCGCCGCATCGCGCTCGACGCCGGCATGCATGCCTTTGCCGGCCTCGTCGATCTCATGCCGCAGATGCAGGAACGCATGAAGGCCTGCCGGCTCGTCGAGGACGTCGAGTACGGGCGCCATGGCGGCGTATCGCTGCGGCTGGACGTCCTGATACCGAAGGGGCCGGAGCCTCATCCGGTCCTGATCTATCTGCACGGCGGCGCCTTTGCGATCGGCTCCAAGCGAACGCATCGGGCGCTGGCGGCAGCCTACGCATCTCGTGGCTACCTGGTATGCAATGTCGACTATCGCCTGGCGCCGAGGTTCCCGTTTCCAGCGGCGGTCGAAGATGCCTGCTCGGCCTGGCTGTGGGTGACGGACCACATTGCGCGATATGGCGGCGACAAGGGCTGCATTGCACTGGCAGGCGAGTCCGCCGGCGCCAATCTGGCGCTTGCGGTCGCGCTGGCATGCTGCACGCCCCGGCCCGAGCCATTCGCAAGGCCGCTGTTCGTGCGCGGCCTGAGACCGGCGGCGGCGCTTCTGTACAGCGGCTTCCTGCAAGTCAGCCGGCCGGAGCGATATCGGCACCCCGGCGCATCGTCGCTGGCCATCCGCATTGCCACCGACGCGGCGCGTTCGTATCTCGGCCGTGGCGATGGGGTGCCGGCCGCGGAGCAGGCGATGGCCGATCCGCTGTGCCTGATCGAGGAGATGAAGGTGGCATCGACCTTGCCGCCGATCTTCATTGCCGCCGGCCTCGACGATCCCGTTGCTTCCGATTCGCAGCGGCTGGAGCGCGCCCTGCAGCGGTTGCGGTCGCCCTGCACTGCGCGTTACTACCCCGGCGAGACTCACGCCTTTCACGTGATGTTCTGGCGCGAACAGGCAATGAAATGCTGGCGAGACAGTTTCGATTTCCTGCACGAACACGTGCCGGTCGGGCCACCGGCATTGAAATCCGCGTAGACGGCCCGAGGTCGCACGCGCCTGGAGAGAAGCACGAATGACTGCCGTGAACTCACGGACCACGGATGAGGCCGGATTCTCGGTCGCTCGCGCGATCATCCGAAGGATTGCCGACGGTGTCGCCGAGGGGCAGAAATATCGTCTGAAGCTCGTCTTTTGCGACAGCAGCACTCACCAGACTTCAGGCTTCGGCGACCCTGACATCACGATCGTCTTTCGCAGGCGCTCCGCGGAATGGCGAATGGCGTTCGGCGGGGTCTTCGAATTCCTCGAATCGTATTTCGCCGGCGATGTCGACATCGTCGGCGATCAAGGCCTGCGCAGGGTGGTCCATATGGGCTACCGCAAGCCTTTCGGGCGCATCGAGCACCCACTGACGCTGCTGAAGCGGCGCTTCCTCGAATGGCGGCAGAACAACTGCGACATCGCGCAGGCCAAGCGCAACGCAACGTTCCACTACGGACTTCCGATCGAGTTCTTTCGCCTGGTGCTGGGTGACACCCTGGGCTACAGCGAGGGCTTCTGGAAGGAAGACACCCGCAGTCTCGACGAGGCACAGCACAACAACTTCGACCTGATCTGTCAGAAGCTGCGGCTGCAGCCCGGCGACAAGCTGGTCGAAGTCGGGCCGGGGTGGGGCTACATGTCGATGCTCGCCGCGGAGAAGTACGGCGCCGAGGTGACCGGCTACGGGCTCGTCGGCAGCCAGAACGACAGCATGCGGACATTGATGCGGGCCCGTGGCTTGCTCGGCAAGATCCGGCTCGTCGAGAAGGACCATCGAGAGCTCGTCGACGAAGTCGGCAAGTACGACCGCTTCGTATCGATAGGCGTGCACGAGCATGCCGGCCGGGACTGCAACGAGCAATGGATCAGGAGCATCGCCCGCGCCCTGCGCGCCGGAGGCGTCGGCCTGATATCGGCCACGTTCAACATGAGCGCGCGGCCGACGAACTACTGCACGATCAAGCACATCTTCCCCGGCGGCTTCATTCCCAGCCTCGCGCAGACGCTGATCCTCATGGAGAAGCACGGGCTGAACGTGACGACCATAGAGAACCGTTCTTATCACTACCACCGCACGGTGGAACAGTGGCTGAGGAACTTCGAGACGCACTGGCAGCGCATTCGGGCGATCGATCCCGCCCGCTTCAGCGAGAAATTCCGCCGGACCTGGCTGTTCTATCTGGGCGGCGCCGCCGAAACCTTCGAAGCCGCTCGCGAGGTGATCAACTGCTACCACATCGGGTTCGTGAAGGGGCATCTTCTGGCAGTCGGGCCGAATTGAACGCCGGTCGCGTCCCGACCGGGCGGCGATGCCGGCGGCGGGGCCGAAATCCCGGTTCGTCAGCCGCCGTTTCGTGCCGCCGCTCGGTTCGCACCCACTCGCCCCGCGTCGGGCTCCAACACCCAGACCACCGCCGGGGGCAGGTTGAGGGCGACAAACTGGACCTTGCGCCAAGTGAAGCCCACCGGGACGCTGAACGGTACACCCCAGTAGTACGTGAACTGCACCAGGAACCGGCCCGGGCCCTGCTTCAGAAACTCGAGGATGCTGGACACGGTCTCCCGCTTCAGCGCCTTGGGCAGGGAGCGGAAGGGCAGGCTCGAGACGATGCCCGTGGCCGCCGGAAAATCATCGAGGCTCCGCAACACTGACGCGGCGGGGGCGGCATGCACCTCGGCGGTCTTGAATTCCCGACGAAGAATCATTGCCAGGTCCGTGCGCAGTTCGACGATGACCAGGCGCAGCCCGGGATACGCCCGCGTCAAGGCCCGGGTGATGGGCCCGGTCCCGGCACCCAGCTCGACCAGTGCAGCGGCCCCATCAGCTGCCCGCGCCATCGCGCGTGCGAGGTGCCTCGACGATGGGGCGACGGCACCCGCCAACGCGGCAGCCTTGACCAGGCGATGACTCCTGATTGGAAGCAGAGACGATGAGCGCTGATCCATCGGTGTGTTGACTTCGATTCCGGATTGACCCCTGGTTCATCGTCGGCCGACGATGAACCGGCTTGCCGTTCCCATTCTCTGCCTGGCCAACACCTCCGGTGGCAAGGACAGACCGACTATCACCCGAAACGATCACCGCAGCGGCGAAAACCATCGGAATCGGTGACCATGCTCAACACCGGCCACCCGGGACGGCCTGAAGCTGCGGTTGCGTCGGTCGATGAGCGCCGACTTCTCTCAACAACTCAGTGAGGTCACTCCATGAACAAGGATCAAGTCAAAGGCTCCATCAAGGACGCCGCGGGCAAGGTGCAGGAAAAGGCCGGGCAGGTGATCGGGAGCACCGAGCAGCAAGTCAAGGGCCTCGGCAAGCAGGTCGAAGGCAAGATACAGAAGGCCGTCGGCAACGTGAAGGAAGTTCTCAAGGACGCCGGGCACAAGTGATCGCTGCTCCACCGGAATCCGCTGACATCGAGCGTCGCGGACCGATGCGCCGCCGATTCAGGAGGAAGAAATGTACAAACTTCTCATTGCCGCGCCACTCACGGCGCTCATGCTCAGCGCGTGCGTAGTGGCACCTGCTGGCCGTCACCCTGGAATGGTCGTGGCACCACCACTGCCGCTGATTGTCGAATTAGGCGTGGATCCATATTATTATCAAGGTGGATATTACTACTATTACGATAATAACAGCTGGCGCTACTCAACTTCGAGATCTGGCCCTTGGGCGGATTTGCCCAGGAGTCACTATCCGAAAGAGACCAGGTTCAAGCACCGCCCTGACGGGCCAGGCGGCGGGCCGGACCATGACCGCCGTGATCCAAGATGATCTGAAGGCCCGCCGCTGACGGCTTGCTTCACGGCCTCGTCGTCCCGACAGGACGACCTGGCCTCACACGACCATCAGGTCATGGGCGACGATGATCTCGCCCTTGAAATTCTTCGCCGCCGCGGCGCGCCAGATGTCGTCCTTGAGGGCATCGATGGCAGGCGTCAGATGCGAGAGGACGAGCGTCTTCACGCCCGCTTCCTGGGCGATGCGGCCGACATCCTCGACCGGCGAATGGTCGGCCCTCATGTGCGCCATGAAGTCTTCGAGCTTGACCGGCCGGCCCTTGGCGATCTGGCCGCGGATGTATTTCTCGACCGCCGGGACGAACATCGCCTCGTGCACCAGCACATCCGCGCCCCTGGCCATCGTCGCGACGGCCTCGAGCGGCGTGGTGTCGCCGGAAAACGCGATCGAGCGGTCGTGGAAGTCGAAGCGATAGCCTAGCGCCGGCGTCACCGGCGGATGCTCGACGATGATCGATGAGACCTCGACGTTCTCGTCCTGCATCACCGGGCCGGCCGTCGACACCTCCTTCACGTCGACCGAGACCAGAGGCTTCATCTTGAAGTCCTCGGCCCAGTAATCGATCGTCGTCTTGTAGGCGCGCAGGAGGTCCTCGGTCATCTGCTTGAGCGGCGGCGGGCCGAACGCGCGCACCGTCAGCGGCACACCCTGCACCCAGCCGATGACCAGCAGCGGGCCGTACTCGATGTTGTGGTCGGGGTGATGATGGGTGACGAAGATCGACTTGAGCGCGCCGAACGGAATGCCGGTGCGGGCGAACTGACTGGTGATGCCGAGGCCGCAGTCGAGCACGTAAGCCGAGCCGTTGCTCAGCATCACGTGCGAGGTCATGCGACGCGTGCGGCCGGGCACCGGACCGCCGCCGGTGCCGAGCATCACCAGCTTGGTCCCCTTGGCATTCTTCAGCGCAGCCTGCGCCTGTGCCGCCGCTGCCTCGGTACAGGCCGACGGCCCGGCGGCGGGCTCTGCTGCCATGGACAGGGCCGGCACCGCCGCCAGGCCGGCGATCAGGCTGCGGCGCGAAAGACCGGACATGCGCGTTTGATCAGTCATATCTTTCCTTTCCCAACGGCGACGTGAGCCGGCCGCGTCTGGCGACGTCGTCGCGATCACTGTGTTCTTCGGTGGCCTCGCCGTTCAGTTGCGTGCCCCCGGCGGCCAGCGACTGTAAGGTGAGACCGGGTGCGATACAACGCCGCCCGGCAAGCGCGGCAAGAGCGAGGCGGGAACAACGGCCTTGCATGCCCTACGCCCTGCCTGCCGCCAGCCATACGACTGCCGCGAGCACGAGCAAGACGAACGCGACGAGGCCCAATGACAGCCTGCTGCGAGGGACCTCGCCGGGTGACAAGCCGTCGGGATGCCGCTTGCCCTGCTGCCCTGCCATTCGGCTTGCCTCGTCTGCGATGGCCTTGGCCTGCTTGAGGTTGAGACCCTTGGCTTGGCGCAGCAGCTTGATGGCCCGGAGTTTGTTTCCTGCTGCAAGCGCCGCGCCGACGTCTGCAGGCAACGGGTCCGCGAAACCGTACCGTGGCGCCGCGCTTGGTATGAGACCCGACTCGACTGCGGCCATCGCCTCTGCCAAGCCAAGGCCGGTGTGCTCGCGCAGGAGCCGAATGGCCTCGACCTTCTGGCCGCCAGCCAGCGCGATGCGCACGTCGTCAGGCAGTGGGCTTGGCATCCGGTTCTGCTCGCGAAGACAGCGGTCCATTGTCCGTGCGGACCGACGTTCGAGGTGACGCGGGACCGATGGCATTGGTCCGCGCCTCGACCGAGGGCTCAGGCCGCAATTCGGCACCTCGTTCCTTCACCAGCAAGACCTCTGTTGCCGAGACAGGATAGCGGACAGCGTCCTGGGCATCCGCCTCTCCGAAGCCCAGGGAGTGCAGCAGATGAACGGAACGAGCGTTGGCCCGATGCACTCGGCCAAGAAACTTGCTGCATCCGTATTCGGCTCCAAGGTGATCGATCAACGCCGCGACGGCCGTGCGGCCGTATCCATGGTTCCAGTAGGCTCGCCCGAGAACGTAGGCTATCCATGCCGACGTCCGCTCGAAGACCGTGGCCTGGACGTATCCGATGCAGACACCCGGCCGCAGCACGATGGCCCAGTCCAACCATCGCTCGGAGCTTTCCAGCTTGCGGCGAGCTTCGACCCGTTCGTACATGCTGCCGAGTTGCTCTGCGGACTCTGGAGGGGCAAAGCCGAGATACGCGTAGATCTCGGGATCCTCGAGCACGGTGAACAGAGAGTCGGCGTGAGCCTTCACCAGCGGCTCGAGCAACAGGCCATCGGCGCGAAATGACTTCATGCGGCTCGACGTTCGAGGCGAGGCGGAGCCGACGGCCCCGGCCCGACCGGAATGGGAAGGGACTTCCGGCGATCCCATGGCGGCGACGAAGCGCCAGGATGGGTGGTGTGAGTCATCAATCTGAATCCGGAAAGTGGATGTCCCCTGGACAAGGTTATCCGAGAAGGCGTGGTTCGGGTAGGTGTGGATCTGGCCCAGCGAGTGATCCAGGTCCATGCGGTTGACGACGGCGGGCGCGTGGTGACGAGCCGGGCCTTGCGACGCGAGCAGTTCCGCCTGCGCAGCGGCCGCCGGGCTGCGTGGCGGCAATCGCGCCGAATCCCGCGGAGCGAATGGAGCCCGGTTGAGCGGTTCGTATCCGGGCCGCCCCCGCCGGGGAGCAACAAGGCCGCTTGTAGATTTGCAGTCTGTCGCTGGTGTACCTGACGGCCAGGCCATCTGGCACCAGGGGCGTGACGTCGCGGCAATCGAACTCGACCGGGGGGCAATGCCTGCAGCCATGATGCTGCGGGCCATCACGCCGGCGCACTTGCAGCACCGGCTTCAGGAGGTCAAGGTCGGCACACCGTTGCTGGTGGTGGGCTTCCCGCTGGGCTTCCATGACACGCTACACCATCTGCCGGTGGTGATGCACGACGACGCCAGGGATCCGCAGTTGCCCTGGAAGCTGCTGGGCGTGCACTCCGCGCGCATGGAGATGGGCGGCCAGGGTTTGCCCGTCGAGGAGTCGCTGGGCCTGAACTGCGCCTGGTACGCCGACATCTTGCTCACGCTCACTGCCGAGGACGCTCTCGACACGGTCCCGCAGGGGATCGCTCCATGAGGAGAGTGTCAACGCCATCCGGGCAGATGCCCGGACTGTGGCCATCGGCCGAATGCCGCCGCGCCGTCGAGCAGGACCCTGAGCGCCGGTGGGTTGTGCGTCAATGTGAGTCCGGCGGCTGGAGGTCTGCGCCTCTTTGCGCCACGTCAATCCGGTGCGGGCATGTTGGCGCAGACTTGCGCCGAGTGGGCGGGTCATGTTCGGGACACCGCCACCAGCAAGCACTGCTTTCGGTCTCGTATCGTGGCTGCAGACAAGACCGCATCAGGGCCACCGGAGCACGCCATGAAGCGCAAAGCCAAGGTCCGCCGTCGCCGCGATGGTCCGGCCCCGGACATCAGCGAAACGGCCGTGGAACTCTCCAGCGCGCCGGCGACGCCGGGACGGAGCAGCATCGAACGTGTCGATGAACACAAGACCGGCTCGATCGAGTCGGTGCCTCAGACCGGCCCGGAGAACGGCGTTGCCGGCTTCATCGAACCCGAAAAATCGGATGCTGGAGGCGCCCGGTAGACGCACTTGCAGCCTCGGCATTGACGGCTTCGTCTTCCGGTTTGGCCATTCAATCGACGACCACGAAGTCGATGAATCCGCGCTCCACGTTCGTCGACACCAGCTTGACGCGGATCTGCTGGCCCACCTCGAGCCCACGCGGGCCGGACTCGAGCCGGCCCTCGGCCGGCGGCGCGAAGATGCGAACCCAGATGTCGGTCTCCGAGCTGCCGGTCACGATGGCGTCGTATTGCTGGCCGACATGCGACTCGAGCAGCAGCGCGGCTTCGGACTTGCGCATCCGCCGCTCGACCTTCTGGGCGGCATCTTCCTGCGCGGTGCAGTGCTCGGCGAGGGCCTGCAGTTCGGCCACGCTGTACGGCGGCTGGCGCCCGGCGAGAACGGCCTTGACCATGCGCAGCGTGATCAGGTCGGGAAAGCGCCGGTTCGGCGCGGTGGAGTGCGTGTAGTCGCGCACCGCCAGGCCGAAGTGGCCGATCGGCGGGCCCCCCGAACGCTCCACCACGTATTCGCCCGAACCCATCAGCTTGACGATCACCAGCGAGAGATCGGGAAACCGCAGCGGGTCGGCCCGGTGGCGCTTGGCCAGGAAGGCGGCGAGCGCGACCGAGTCGGGCGTCTTCGGCAGGCTCTCGCCGTATTTGCGGGCCACCTCCACGATGCGCAGCCAGCGCTCGGGTGAGCGCACCACACGGCGCAGCGAAGCGCCGCCGGCGGCGGCCAGGAAGCGCGCGCTGCACTCGTTGGCGGCGATCATGAATTCCTCGATCAGCTGGCGGGCGCGGTTCTGGACCTGCTGCCGGATCTCCACCACGCGTTCGCCTTCGAACACGGCGCGGGGCTGAAAGGTCTCGAGCTCGAGCGAGCCCTGGGCATGCCGCCGCACGCGCAGTCGCTGGGCGACCTCATCCTGGGTTCGCAGCTGCAGTTCGAGCCCGGCGACCGCGCGCGCCGCTTCGGGCAACGCGCCGTCGCCTTCGATCCATGCCGACAGCGCGTCGTAGGCCAGCTTCGCTTGGTTGCGTACCGTCGCCCGGTAGAGGGTCGCCTGCGTGATCGAAGCGTCGGGCGCGACGACCATCTCGGTCACGATCGCGAGCCGGTCCTGGTCGGCATTGAGCGAGGTCAGGTCGGTCGACAGCCGTTCCGGCAGCATCGCAAACACGCGTGCCGAGGTGTAGACCGAGGTGGTGTTGGTCCAGGCGTGGGTGTCGATGGCCGAACCCTTCGTGACCAGGGCATCGACATCCGCCACCGCCACGAAGATCTTCGCTGCGCCGGCGGCCAGCGGCTCGCAGGCTGTGAGTTGATCGAGATCGAGCGAGTCGTCGTTGTCGATCGAACACCAGGGCAGCGCGGTGAGATCGCGGATGTGCGGGTCCTCGTCGCGGCCGGGGCCCGTGATCGTGGCGAGTTGGGCCAGGGCGACGGCTGGAAACTCCGGCTCCAGTCCACGCTCGGTCATCACTTCGCCAGCGATTCGGATGAGGTCGCTGCGGCTTGTATGACGTTCCTGGGACATACGCTCCTTCTGTTTTCGGTGGAGCACCGCAAGTGTCACGAACCGAGCCAGTCGGCGTACGAGCCCGTGCCGGACGCGGCCGCGGCCACGTCGAGAACGCTTGCGGGGAGTGACACCGCAAGCCTGCCTCAGCGACGCGGCGCAGCGTCGCGTCACACCACCGGGGTCATGACCCGCGGCTGCGGCCGAACACGAAGCCGGCGATGGCCAAGATCAGGAACACGACGAAAAGGATTTTCGCGATGCCTGCGGCGCCGGCCGCGATGCCGGTGAAACCCAGCACGGCAGCGATCAACGCAATGACCAGAAAGACAATGGCGTAGTGCAGCATGACATTTCTCCGGGGTGGGTGCTGGGTGTGGCACCCGCCCGATCAGAAACCACACACCTGAGCATGTGGATGGAACTCACTTCCTGCCCGTGGCGAACCATGAGCAGTAGCGCCCGACCATGCACCCATCCATGATCAAGCCCGAAGCCGAACTCAAGGACGCACGACGATCTGGTTCTTCACCGTCTTGACCCCGTTGACGTCGCGTGCGATGCGCTCGGCCGTGTCCTTCTCGACGGTGTTCTTGGCGAACCCGGACAGCATCACCGTGCCGTTGAGCGTTTCGACACTGATGCTGGTTCCGGCCACATCCGGGTTGTCCAACATCCGGCTTTTGACCTGGCTCGTGATGGTTGCGTCATCGATGTAGGCGCCAGTGGTTTGCTGGCCGCGGGATACCGCACAACCGGCGGTGGTCAGGACTGCCGCCGCCAGGGCGGCGGCAGCAAGCGTGGCAGGGAAGGTCATGATGTGCCTTACTGAATATGGACAGGTACGCTCCAGTCTTTCCAGACTACTCGCCCAGCACCACTCGTTCTTTGCGCTGCCGCAAACACCGCGCGGGCCTCGTGCCCGGCCGTCACCGCAACACGACATGCCGCTGCGTTCGGCAGCGCACAGACCGTGCACGCGCTGCTGGCTAATTTGTCAGGCCGCCAGCGAGATTCGTTCGCAGGCGCGTGCCGGTCGGAGCTTCCTGCGGCGTCGTTGCTTCGACCCGGCAGCAGGCAATCACAAAGGTCCAAGGAGAAACGCTGAAGGACGCGCCTGGCTTCGACAAGCATCGTTGGCCGTCGATGTCGGACAGGACCTGGGCCACCGGTGCGTACAAGTTCTACGGCACGCCCTACGTTGGCGAATGAGCCGCCGCGTGCGCCGATGGCCATGCTCTCTCTTCTTGAACTTCAACCGAAGGTGAACTCATGAACAAGGATCAAGTCAAGGGCGCGCTCAAGGACGCCGCCGGCAAGGTGCAGGAGACCACCGGGAAGGTGATCGGCAGTACCGAACAGCAGCTCAAGGGCGTCAAGAAGCAAGCCGAAGGCAAGGTGCAGAAGGCGGTCGGCGATGTCAAGGAAGTTGTGAAGGACGCCAGCCAGAAGTAGGCGCTGCGCCGAACGGGCCTGGTGTCTGAGCAACCCGGCAACCTCGGCCCGCTCACCGTTCCTTCCTTGGGGCGGACACCAACGGAGCAAGCACTCCCGCATCGCCCGCAGCTCGCAGGGCTTCTCGAGCACGTCATCGACTCCGTGATCGGAGAACTGCAGCCGGTTGCCGCTGAAGGACGTGTATGCCACCACAGGGACCCGCGCCCGAACCTGCTCCCGCTCGGATCTGCGGATCTGCCCCTACGGCCTGGATCTGCGCTGCCTGTCATGCCGAGGCAACAGGCAGCCGAGGTTCGCAATAGGGCCTCTCACGGTCAAGTCGCGCCGCGCGACAGAAGTGGACCTTGCCTGGCAAAGTGGCCTTGGCGCGAAAAGTTCGGCGACTGGTTGCGAAATGTGATCCAATTGGATTCCAATTGGAATCCATAGGGATGGTATGAAGCGTAGCGGCCCTTCGCTCGAACCCCGGCAACGGGCCGGCGAGACAGAGAAGATGACGGTAAATGTCGGCGTGGTCGATCTCGGTCACGTCGATCTGCTGGTGCAGGAGGGTTTCTATTCGAACCGCTCGGACCTCATCAGGACGGCGCTTCGCAACCAGCTCGCGCTGCATGCCGACATGGTGAAGCAGACCGTGGCCCGCCGGACGCTGACGGTCGGTCTTCAGCACTACAGCCGCGCCGACCTCGAGCGCGCGGTGGCGGCGGGCCAGCGACTCCAGATCCAGGTCGTCGGGCTTGCACGCATCGCCGATGACGTGACAGCCGACCTGGCGCTTGCCGCCATCGAATCCGTGACGGTCCTGGGCGCCTTCCAGGCCAGTCCTGCGGTGCGACGGGCGCTGTCCGACCGCATCCATTGATGCCTTTGACAATCGCAGAAGGAGCCCTTATCAAATACCCATTCAACGCACGAGCCCCGGCCTTCGACGGCAGGGCCATCAACGAAACGATTCAGCGTGCGCTCGCGTCTGCCGGACTCGACACCACGTCGGGTCCGATGCGCAGCGTGACTGAAACCATCCGGCGGGCGCTGGCGTCTGGCGGCATGGCCGACGCATCGGGCTCCCCGGTTGCGAGCGAATCGCACATCGACGTCATGGCCCGCGTCGTCGACGTCGGCCATGACGGAAGGATCGCGTCGAAACCCAAACCATCGACGGGCGAATCGGAGCAGCCCGGAAGCTTCGAGACGCTCGAATTCAGCAACCATGCCGGGGCGCGCTCGTACAAGCTCTACGTTCCTGCCCGGATCGCGGCTGCGCCGCCACCGATGGTCGTGATGCTGCACGGCTGCACCCAGTCGGCAGATGACTTCGCCGCGGGCACGCAGATGAATCGGCTGGCCGACGAGCACGGCTTCCTGGTGGTCTACCCCGAGCAACCGCCTGACGCGAATGCATCGAAGTGCTGGAACTGGTTCAAGGCGCAAGACCAGGTGCGTGACGCCGGCGAGCCTTCATTGATCGCCGGGATCGTCCGCGACGTGCTCACGCGCCACGACGCCGACCCGCGCCGCGTCTTCGTCGCCGGGCTGTCGGCTGGCGCGGCGATGGCCGTGATCCTGGGCGAGACCTACCCGGAGTTGTTCGCAGGCGTCGGCGCGCATTCCGGTTTGCCGTACGGAAGTGCGCACGACATCCCGTCGGCGCTGGCGGCGATGAAAGGCGGCCGCAACGGGCTCCCGGGCCTCAAGAGCATGCCTGGCGCCGCTGCGGCACCCCGCAGGAAGGCCCTTCAGGCTGTGCCGATCATCGTTTTCCATGGCGATCGAGATCACACCGTGCAACAGACGAATGGAGCCGAGATCGTCCAGCAAGCCAAGGATGCCCACTTCGTCGAGGCGGCAAACGCCACATTGCGCGCCGCCACGCAGAGCGGCAGGTCGCCGGGTGGGAGAAGCTACAGCCGCACCGTGCATGCCGACGCCACCGGCGAATCGCGTATCGAGTTCTGGATCTTGCACGGTGCCGGCCATGCCTGGTCGGGCGGCAGCGCGCGCGGCTCCTACACGGACGGAGCCGGACCGGATGCGTCTGCAGAAATGGTGCGCTTCTTCCTTGCGCTACCGGGCGCCGGCTCCGCATGAAGCGTGTTGGGGGAGTGCTCGATGGGTCAATCGACTTCGCTTCTTGACTCGCCGTCATCCAGGTGGGTGCGGCTTCGGCGAAAGTCTGCCCTGGGCAGGTGAAGCGAGATCGGTGACGGTCGCTGACGGGTCGTGAGTACCAGTTCGCGGGCTGCGAGAGCAGTCGTCGGCCCGCCTTTCTCCTGCCGCGATGCCGTTCGCCCACGCGTATTCGGTTGAAAGTCCGGTTCGTAGGTACAGCACTTCTGATGGCTCGCAGCCGTTGGCGAGAGCGGCTTTCGATGATTCCGGGCCCGGAGTCATCGGCACCGACGCGTCCGCGTGGCACCAGGCCGCATTTGGGCACTTCGAGTGCGGTTGCTGCCTACTTGATGCCCCCAGGTACAGCGAATTCGAGATCGTTTGCGCTGGCAGTGCCGTTCTTCCGGTCGGGATACTCGAGCCACGTCATGGCGACGTTGAGTTCTTGAATCACGTTGGCGGCCTCGATCGTTACCCCGCCGTCAAGTTGCATTGTCCCGGTCGTGTGCGCATCCTTCACGAGGGTGAGGTCGTATCCGCGATCGAGTGCCCCGTACGCCGTGGCCCGAATGCACCAGTTTGTTGCGGCTCCGGCAAGCACAATGTGGGTGGCGCCCAGAGCGGCAAGTTCAGAGTCAAGTGAGGTCTGCTCGAACGAAGAGTTGAAGCGCTTATGTATCAATGCCTCACCGTCGGCTGGCACGAGCTCTGGAACCCACTGCCACCGGGCCGAGCCCGTTGGAAGTTCGTCGTTGGAATGCTGAACCCAGATCACCGGTACTGCTTCGGATCGAGCACGCTCGACTGCACGTGAAACGTTCTTGATGACCCGCTCCGCATCCCAGGCCTCGTTCATGACACCGACTTGCACGTCGACGACCACCAGGACTGGCTTGTTGCCTTCGCGTACCGTTGCCATTGCGTGAGCCTCCGAGAAGAAGAGTGGTGGGGTATTCGACGAACCTGCCGCGATGTGAGTCTCGCGTGGCCTAACGTTCGAGCTAAGCGGGCGACGACGGCAGGACGCCAGGCCCGGGCTGCGGAGAATGTACCGCGCCGCGGACCGGGCCTGGTGGCCTGCCGTTGGCGCTCCGCTTGAGCGAGGGGTTAGGCCGCATCTCGCGGTGCTTGCCAAAACAGATGCCCGATGCGACCTTTGAACGGATGGACGCCCAATCCCAGGGCGCACTCAATTGCGGCAATTGCTCCACGCCACTCAGCTGCGCTGGCAGGGAGAGGTACGTCTGGTGCATCAGTCACGCAGACGAAGAGCAGGTAGGCGTCGGCGCCGAGTAGCTCGCGGAGATAGTAGAGGTGAGCCAGGCGGTTGGCGTACTGGTAGAACGGCTGGATCCAGACTGCTTCGGCTCGAGCTCGGTAGGCGCTCTTCGCTTTCGCCAGTGACGACTCGATGAGCTTGAGCGATGAGTCGCCGGCCTTGCTACCGAAGTCGACTGCCTCAGCAATGTAGGCTTTAGCTTCGACCAAGATCACTTTACCTGCGGAAGTTCTTGCCAGTCCATCCCATCGAGGACCACTTGCGGGCCAGAACGACCCGAGCGGCGCTTTAGAGTCGTCAATTCCAAGCAGGGTCAAGAACGACTTGTCGTAGTACTCGGCAAACTCGTCCGAGGCTACTGGAGACAGCCACTCAATGGACTCGTCATCACCAAGGGCGAGTGTCTTTTTGACTTCGGCGTCAAACGCGATGGTCTGATCGTTCACGGCGTAACGCAGCCAGTGCTCGCTGCGGCTGGTTTTTGGGGGGCGTGGGCGACGTGGCATGTCTATGCGGCCTAACGTGATATCGACGACTGCTGTTGTCCGGTTACCGTGTTCTGCTTGTCAAGAGTTGCGGTCATCGCTGACGCTGGGGCTCGACGTGACGCCGCAGGAATTAAGCTTCGGTCTGTGATGACTTGCAGATTTCTGGCGGTGACGGACGACGGCGAAAGTGGACAGCAACGGTGGTCTTGCCTGGCTCTTTGCTGCCTCGTTCAGGTAGCACGGCGCGCCGCAATTTTGAGAGCCCGATCCTACTTTGCACATGCCGCGCCGCATGGCCAACGCGTTACGTCGCATGTCCACGCGGGGGTTGGGGCGGCAGCCCCAAGGGTGGCTGGCCGCGCAGCGGCCGCGGAACCAGAGGCCGGGCTACCCGGCCGGCCGTCCTTCACCTCGTCGGCAACCGCGCCAGTGGCAAGTACTGCCGAATCTGCGAGAAGGGCAAGCAGCTCGGCGCTCAAGCGCGCCGGGATCGAGGACTTCAAGTGGCACGACTTACAGCACGCCTTCGCGACCCCGCACCGCCAGGCCGGAACGCCGACCCACGAGTTGCAGCGGCTCGGGGGCTGGAAGACCGGGGCGATGGTCGAGCGCTAGTGTCGTGAGTTAGAAGTTCATTGAACTAATTGACGCAGGCCGAGTCGATCGTGTACCGTGTGCACACGACGAGGCGGCGATGCGCGGAAGACCCAAGGCCGAACTTGTGTTGAGCGAGTCCGAGCGCGAGCAGCTCGACGCGCTGACGCTTGCGCCGCAAGACGGCGCAGGCGCTGGCCCTGCGTGCGCGCATCGTGCTGGCGTGCGCCGATCGGGCATCGACAACAAGGTCGTCGCCGCCGGCAGCGCGTGACTCCGCAGACCGTGTCGAAGTGGCGGGCTCGGTTCGTTGAGCATCGCCTCGACGGGCTGCTGGACGCGCCGCGGCCGGGCGCGCCCCGCACGATCGACGATGCGCGGGTGGACGCGGTGATCGCCAAGACGCTGGAGACGTGCCAGAGGCGGCGACGCACTGGAGCACGCGCACCATGGCGCGCGAGGCCGGCCTGTCGCAGACGGCGGTCTCGCGCATCTGGCGCGCGTTCGGCCTGCAGCCGCACCGGCAGGAGACCTTCAAGCTGTCCAGCGATCCGCTGTTCGTCGAGAAGGTGCGCGACATCGTGGGGCTGTACCTGGATCCGCCCCTGATGGCGATGGTGCTGTGCGTCGACGAGAAGAGCCAGATCCAGGCGCTGGATCGCACGCAGCCGCTCTGCCGCTGGCGCCCGGCATCCCCGAGCGGCGCACGCACGACTACGAGCGCCACGGCACGACGACCCTGTTCGCGGCGCTGGACATCGCCACCGGCGCGGTCATCGGCGACCTGCATCGCCGGCACCGCAGCAGCGAGTTCCTGCAGTTCCTGCGCACCATCGAGGCCAACGTGCCGGCGATGCTGGACATCCACCTCGTGATGGACAACTACGGCACCCACAAGACGCCCGCGATCAAGGCCTGGCTCGCTCGGCACCCGCGCTTTCACGTCCACTTCACGCCGACCTCGGCGTCCTGGCTCAACCAGGTCGAGCGCTGGTTCGCCACCCTGACGCAGAACTACATCCGCCGCGGCACGCATCGCTCGACGCGCCAGCTCGAGCAGGCCATCCGGCACTACGTGAAGACCAACAACGACGACCCCAAGCCATTCGTCTGGTCCAAGACCGCCGACGACATCCTCGCGAGCATCGAGACGTTTTGTCTGCGAACTTCTAACTCACGACACTAGGCGCATGTCGCGCCTGAGGCTTTGCAGGGGGCGGCGGCCAGGCTCGATGCGTTCGGTGGGTACGCTGCGGCTACGCCAGAAGGACCAACGGCCTGGCATCGCTGCCAAGCCGTTGATCTTGTTGGTGGGCCCTGACAGATTCGAACTGTCGACCAACGGATTAAGAGCGCCTAAAAACGCATATTTATCAACGACTTAGGCTCGTCTTCGCTCGTCACGTTACGTCGAAACTCGCCAAGACTGTCACGGCGGCTCTGCCGCTCGCCCGCAGTCCCGCTTCAAGCCACCTGGCTGATGTCACAGATTCTTCAGCAGCGGAGCGAGACCTGGCGTGATCGGACTGCGCGCTTCTGTCCAGTGATCCAATCCTGCATTGCTGCGCTTTGCGGCTGGCGGGCCATTGAGTCGTAGCTGGCCGCCTGGTTCGCAAGTGAGGCACATTCAGCCTGCGCGGTTGACGCGTTCCCTCCCTGCTGCACGATCTGCGGCGCGGCTGGAAGCCGACTGAGCGCCTCGCCTTCCGCCCTGCTCTGTTCGCCGAGGTTTACCTGCTGGTCGAACGGCATGCCGTCAGGCACCGTCACCATGCGCTGGATCAAGGCCTTCTGGTTGCTGCATAAGCCCGTAGACCAAAAGAGGCCGCCGCTGTAGGACTTCGCAGCTTCTACCAACAACTCCCCCTGCGCGCCCACGCCAAACCGGCCAAAGTGGCTCTGACCGCTTGCATGCGAAAGCTGTTGGTGATCGTGAATGCCGTGCTCAGACATCACTCTGCTTGGTCGCCGGTGGCGCGACACGCGGCATCAGATTGCCAACATGACTAATCGACTACATCTTTGTCGGGTTACCGTGTTCTGCTTGAGATGCGCGACATCCCCGCCGCGGTAGTCTTGGCGGGACCCAACGGATGCGGAAAGTCGTGCGTTCTAGATGCGATTCGGCTCCTCAAGTCGGCGTATGGTAGCTATGAACAGGACGAAATTCAGCAGTGGCTCGGAGAGTTTCAGATTGATATCAATGGAAATCAGGATCAATTGCTAGCTCTTCTGCGTGACTCGCGCGTCACGTTGAGCATAGCAGCAACCTTTTCTCTTGCGAAAAGCGAGCGGCAGTTCCTAAGGGGCAACGTCGATAGCGCATTAAGTAAGCAAGTCACTCGACTAACTGGTGCTCCACTGTTTCCGAACCCTGCGCCTCGGTCTCATGCTGCGAATCAACGCGAGATACAGATCCGGACTAATGCTCTCATTCAAGAGAATCATCAGAAAATTATCGACGAGTTAGAAAAAGAAGTCCATCTTGGCAAATTAATCATAGACCCATTGGGGCGCATTTCGATTGAGGAGAATCGCCTCCTAGAGCTTATATTTTGCACCTACCAACCCAAGGAGCTTGGTGTTATTGACTATCATGGGGCGAATCGAGCCTATACGCGACAGAAGCTGCATTCGATTAACCTGACAATTGAAAATGTTGCGGTTCAGCAGCGTCAGACTGCCCTCTATAATGGTGCAAATAAATATGCAAATCTCAAGACAGAGATAACGTCGGCGTATATAAGAAATTTGCTTGCGTGCCAAGCAAACCCCGACTTGTCTAATGATGACAGGTTGACCGCAACGTTGAAGGAGTTGTTCGCAACATTTTTTCCTGGCAAGCACTTTCTTGGACCGCAACCGACATCCGACGGTGGCTTGAAATTTATGGTGCGTCTAGATTCTGGAGGCGAGCATGATATTGACGATTTGAGTTCCGGCGAGAAGGAGGTCCTGTATGGGTACCTTCACCTTCGTAACTCGTTGCCAACAAATTCAGTCATCATGATTGATGAGCCGGAGCTACACCTAAATCCTAAGTTGGTTAGTGGATTCGGTATCGACAGCCTGGCCGTCAAGGTGCAGACCGTATTGGCCGAGGACCCCTACGCCGGTCACGTCTTCGCCTTCCGCGGGCGCCGCGGTGACCTGGTCAAGCTGCTGTGGAGCGACGGCGACGGCATGTGTCTGCTGACCAAGCGCCTGGAGCGGTGGCGCTTCGTCTGGCCGCAGGCCGATACCGGCAGCGTGGCACTGCGCGCCGCGCAGTTGTCGATGCTCCTCGAAGGCATCGACTGGCGGCGGCCTGAACGCACCTGGCAACCGCGCGCTGCGGCATAGCGCAGCCTCTCGTTGGTTGACGGGATATCTCCCGTTGTGAGTGGCTATTCGGGTCGACCGCGCCATAGTCTTTGCCCCAACGGTCGCGGACCGTATCGCCCGCGCCGAGCTGCGTAAGGACGAGGCCTTCTTTCGGCACCTGCGAAGTGCGCTCAAAGGCCCTCTGAAGAAGCACTGGGAAGCTTACAAGGACCTGCGGTACGCCTTGATGGTTCTGCGGGACCTCGGCTTCAACTCGCTGTCCGACGCTCAGCTGGAGTACCTCATGGTGAAGGTGCTTCGCGTCTACCCGGACACGCCAGCGGCGCGGAAGAATCTGCGGGCGCAGTACCAGCATTCGCGCAAGATCAAAACCATCTGAGATGGCGATTTGAGATGGTCGCCCACTGGGGCCGTCATGTAGAGAGTTCGTATCCGTTCCAGGAAGCCAGCGTGGCATGCCTGGCGCGGATAAGGAACTCTCATGACTTCGACTTCAACCTCTACCGCCTCCGTTTTGGGCGCGCGCTCTGCGCGCGGCCGAAACGGGGGCGGAACAGGTGCGCCGCCCAGTAACACAGCACCTGATAACTGCAATCCTGCCTTCCTGCCTCTCCGATACGGCATCGATAGCCTGTACCTGTCCTACCCGGGCGAGCTGGCTGACCACCGGGAGACTGAGCTAAGGCGGCTCAAGGCCCTGGCCCAGTCGGCACCGCACGAGGCCGCCAAGGCGCAGATCTCCATCGAGGGCCACGTCTTCGAGGTCAAGGACAAGAGCTCGGGCCTGTTTCCTTCACCCTGGTCGACGGCGCCTACATGATCCGCCTGTCCGGCAGGCGCGCCGAAGAAGACGCCGATGGCCTACGTGCGGGTCTCCAGCGGCCTCCTGGCCTACAAGACCGTGCTGGAGATCGTGGTCGAGCTGCGGGGCATCCTGGAGTCCCTGGGCGATATCAAGCGCACCAAGGGTCAGCCGAGTCGATCTCTTCGTGGACTTCTGCGCCGACGTCGACATGGAGAGCTGGACCCGGCGTGCCTGGGTCACCAAGGCGGCCGAGATCCACCAGTACGCCGAGGGCGACTATTTCACCGGCTGGACCGTCGGCGCCGGTGGTGTACTCATGGCGCGGCTGTACGAGAAGACCATCGAGTCCGCCAAGAGCGGCAAGGCTTACCTGCGAGATCTGTGGCGTCAGGCGGGCTGGGACGGCGAGCGGCCCGTGTGGCGTCTCGAGTTCGAGTTCAAGCGCGAGCTGCTGGTCCAGCTTGGTCTGGACGGTGTGGACTCCGTGCTCCGGCGGTCGCGCTGGCCTGTGGAGCCTACGCAACGCCAGAAGTGGCTGCGCCTGTGCGTCCCCAGCGAATCCGACTCCACGCGCAGTCGCTGGCCCCTGCACCCCCTCTGGCACGCGCTGTCGAGCATCGACTGGAACGGCAACGGCGGACCGCTGCTGCGAACCTACAAGCCCACGCGCGCACCAGGCGAGGACTACCTGGGCGGGCGGGCGCTGGCGGTCATGGCTGGCGGTGGCAGCTGTCGTGGGGGAGAAGGACTTCGAGGCGGCGGTCCGGGCCACGGCAGAGATGGCCTGGCGGGCGCTGTCGCGGCAGATCGGCCTGAGTGGCGTCACCCAGGATCAGCTCTTTGCGGAGCGGATGGAGGGGCAGACGCGCGCCTACAACCTTCGCATGAACGCGCCGCCAGCGGACGTGCCGGACCCAGACGATCCGATCTTCATGAACCCGTACTACCGGGCCAAGAAGGGTCTTCGGGAGTTGTGATGGAAGACCCGGACCTGCCTTTGCCTGTCGTCCGGTGTCTGTCGAAGGAACAGGCGGCGGTTTACCTGGGGATCGGGGTCACGCTCCTGGCGCAGCTGGGCGTGCCCTGCATTCGCCTGGGCCGGCGCCAGGTCTTCGACCGGGTTGACCTCGATGCCTGGCTCGATGAACATAAGGGCGAGCGAAGGCGGGCCGGAAAGGAGGATGTTCCATGGCCCGTAAAGAAGGTGTCTACCGGCGCGCGGATTCCGCGCTTCTGGTGGATCAATGCAACGCTCCCCAACGGCCAGCGCATACGCCAAAGCGCTGGGACTGAAGCCCGAGAGGATGCCGAGGCGCTGCTTGCCAAACTCAAGCTCGACGCCTACCGAGGGCATCACTTCGGGATCAAGCCCGAGCGAAGTTGGCAAGAGGCCGTGGTTCGGTATCTCGACCTGAAGACGAGTCTGCGGAGTTTTTCGGACGTGCAGCGCATCTTGCGCCGCCTTGACCCGTACCTGGGGCAGCGTGATGCTTCACCAGATCAATGGCGACATGGTCTGGCGCGTCATCCAGGGCGAGCTCAAGAAGGGCAACAAGCCTGCCACGGTGAACCGCTACCTGTCGTCGTCTACGTGCCGTGCTGCGCATGGCCCGCGACGATTGGCAGTGGATCGACACCATCCCGAAGATCCGCATGCTCGGCGGCGAGGTCGAGCGGGACCGATGGTTGACGCGCGCGGAGGCGGACCGATTGATCCGCTGCTGCGCGCCGCACCTGGCGGCCCTGGTGCGGTATGCCCTGGCAACAGGCTGCCGTGCTTCCGAGATCACCGGCCTCGAATGGGAACGGGTGGACCTGGCGCGCAAAACCGCCTGGCTCAACCAGACCAAGAACGGCACGCCGAGGGGAGTTCCTTTGAATGTGGATGCAGTTGAAGTCTTGAGAGAGCAGATCGGCAAGCATCCGCGCTTCGTCTTCACGCATCGTGGCGAACCGATACGGTGGGAGCTCACCAACTCGGGCTGGCACGCGGCGCTGAAGCGGGCGGGGATCAAGGACTTCCGCTTCCATGACCTGCGGCATACCTGGGCGTCTTGGCATCGGCAGGCGGGAACATCCTGCGACGAGCTCAAGGACCTGGGCGGCTGGAAGTCGCGGCAGATGGTTGACCGCTATGCCAAGTTTGCGACAGAGAACCTGTTGGTCGGCGGCGTCTCGGATCGAGGCGCGGCGTGACACGGAAGTGCCCGGATTGGCACGTTTGTGTCACGGTCCACAAGTGACAACGGCCTAGCATCGCTGCTAAGCCGTTGATCTTGTTGGTGGGCCCTGACAGATTCGAACTGTCGACCAACGGATTAAGAGTCCGCTGCTCTACCAACTGAGCTAAGAGCCCTGGAAACTGTCTGTCGCGTGGTGGGTCGTGCGTGACTCGAACACGCGACCAACGGATTAAAAGTCCGCTGCTCTACCGACTGAGCTAACGACCCATCCGCAGAGCATGAAATTATAGCCAGAAGATGGCCGCTGCCATCAGCGCCCCGAACCCAGCAGGCGCGTGATGGCTTCGCCGGCGGCGACCATGCCGAAGGTCGCGGTCACCGTCACGCTGGAGCCGTAGCCGTGGCAGTTGAGGCTGCCGTCGCTGGCGCAGGCCGCCTCGGGGGCGGCGACCGACTCGCGCGAGTAGACGCAGCGCAGGCCGATCGGCCCCTGACGCGCAGCGCCGGCATCGCGGCGCAGCCGCTGGCGCAGGCTCGCCAGCAGCGGGTCGTGGGTTGTCTCGGCGAGGTCGGCGACCTCGACGCGCTGCGCCTCGCGCTTGCCGCCGGCTGCACCGACGCAGATCACGGGCACCTGCTCGCGCAGGCCCCAGGCGGCCAGCGTGGCCTTTGCGTGCACCTGGTCGCAGGCATCGACCAGGGCGTCGACCGGCACCGGCAGCAGCGCGGGCCAGTTGGCGGCGGCGACGAAATCCTCGACCACGCGGACATCGCAGCCCGGATGGATGTCGGCGACGCGCTCGCGCAGCGCCTGCCCCTTGTGCTGGCCCAGCGTGCGCCCCAGGGCCTGCAACTGGCGGTTGATGTTGGACTCGGCCACGTGGTCGAGGTCGATCAGCACCAGGCGCGCGACCCCGCTGCGCGCCAGGGCCTCGGCGACCCAGGAGCCGACGCCGCCGAGACCGACGACGGCGAAGCTGGCGGCCCGCAGCCGCGCGTAGTCGGTGTCGCCGTACAGCCTTCGAAGGCCGCCGAAGCGGCGTTCGAGATCGGCGTCGAGCATGACCGGCTGGTCAGCGGATCGAAGCACGTCGCTCCTTGCCGGCATGCGCGGCATCGGACTGCGGGTAGGTCTTGATCAGCTCGTCCAGCGTCTTGCGCGCGCCCTTGGCGTCCTTCATCTCGGCCTGGCTGTTGGCCAGCGCGAGCAAGGCATCGGGCGCATGGGGGTTGTCAGGCGCCGCGGCCACGAAGGCACGGAAGGCGCCGATCGCCCCCTTGTAGTCACGCTTGCCGTACAGCGCGTTGCCGAGCCAGAAGCGCACCGAGTCGGCGTAGGGGCTGTTGGGGTAGCGGCCCTGGAAGCTGGTGAGCAAGCCGGCCGACTTGTCGAAGTCGCCGCCGCGGATGGAGGCGATGGCTTCGTCGTAGGCGCGCTTCTGTTCCGGGTCGACCGTGAAATCGCGACCGTCCAGGCTGACCTTCACCGGTTCGAGCTTGCGCAGGCGGTCGTCGAAGGCCTGGCCGAAGTCCTTCTGCTTGCTCTGCAGGTCGGCCAGGTCGCGCGTGATCTGCTCGTCGTTGCCGCGCAGCTTGGCGATCTCGCCGCGCATCTCGTCGAGCTGGTTGTTCAGATCGAGCAGGCTGCGCCGCAGGGCCGTGAGTTGATCGGCGAGCTGGGCGTTGGCCGCCGCGGCCTTGTCGGTCTGCGCCTTGCCCTGGTCTTCGACCGCCGTGACGCGGTTGCGCAGATCGACGATCGCCTTGCGCGCTTCGTCGTCGTCGAACAGCCCGGCATGGGCGGCGGTGACGCCGCCGGCAAGCACCAGGGCCAGCCACAAGGGGGAAAGCTTCATCTCATCGGTCCTTCAGTTCGGCACGCCGGTTCTTGGCCCAGGCGGCTTCGTCGTGGCCTTCGACCGCCGGGCGCTCCTTGCCGAAGCTTACGGCCTCCAGCTGCCGGGCCGGCGCGCCGAGCAGGACCAGCGCGTGCAACACGGCATCGGCACGCCTTTGGCCGAGTGCCAGGTTGTATTCGCTGCCGCCCCGTTCGTCGGTGTGGCCTTCGATCACCAGCTGCGCGTCGTGGTTCGCCGCCAGCGCCCTGGCGCGGGCGACCAGCATGGCCTGGTATTCGTCCTTGACGGCGAAGCTGTCGTAGTCGAAATACACCACGCGCTGGCTTGCCGCGGCAGCCATGGCGGCCGCTGCGGCGGCACCTGCGGCGGCGCCTGCACCGCCGGGCGCGTTCCCGAGCTCGACGGTGGCCACGCGCGACTGCGGCGTTGCCGCCGCCGTGCCCCCCGCGGCTGCTGTGCCGCCGGGCGCCGGTTCGCGGCTTTCGATCGGCGCTGCGAACGCCGGCCCGTCCAGGCTCGTCGACCCGCAGCCGGCCAGCGCCGCGAGCAGCGCGCCGGTCAGGACGGCGGCCAGCGCCCAGCGCGGGAGGGTCCTCGCCGGGCCGCGGCTGGCTTCAACGCCCATAAGGGCCCCAGGTCGGTTCGCGCACGTCGGACCCGCTGCTGTACAGGCGCGTCTTGATCTTGCCGTCGAGCGTGGTGGTCATCAACACGCCGCTGCCCTGCACCTGCGTGGAGTAGACGAGCAGGCGGCCGTTGGGCGCGAAGCTGGGGCTCTCGTCGTCGCGCGTGTCGGTCAGCGCCTGCGTGCTGCCGCTGCCCAGGTCCATCAGCATGAGGTGGAAGGCGTTGTCCTGGCGCGTGATGTAGGCGAGCAGCTTGCCGTCGGGGCTGATCGCCGGACTGATGTTGTACTCGCCGTCGAAGGTGATGCGCTCGACAGCGCCGCCGCCGACGCCCACGCGGTAGATCTGCGGCCCGCCGCCACGGTCGCTCACGAAATAGATGCTGCCGCCGTCGGGCGCATAGACCGGCTCGGTATCGATGCCGTTGCTGGTGAGCAGACGGGTCGCCGCGCCGCCGGCAGCAGAGACGGTGTAGATCTGCGGCAGCCCGGCGCGCGAGAGCACCACGGCCAGCCGGCTGCCGTCGGGCGACCAGGCCGGTGCGCTGTTGGAGCCGCGGTAGTTGGCCACGACGTGGCGCTTCCCGGTGATCAGGTCCTGCACCCAGACGACGGCCTTCTGCGACTCGAACGAGACGTAGGCCAGCTGGCGTCCGTCGGGCGACCAGGCCGGCGAGATGATCGGCTCGGGGCTGGCCAGGGCGACCTGGCCGCCCTCGCCGTCGGCGTCGGTGATGTACAGCGTCGAGCGGCGACCCTTGCGCGCCACGTAGGCGATGCGGGTCGCATTGACGCCGCGCTCGCCGGTCAGCTTCTGGTAGATCTCGTCGGCCACGCGATGTGCCGCCAGGCGCAGGTCGGCGGCCACCACGACCTTGCTCTGACCGAGCAGCTGATCGCCCTTGACCGCGTCCCAGAGCTTGTAGCGCACGTCGAAGCGCCCGTCGACGAGCCGGGTCACCGAACCGGCGACCAGCGCGTCGGCACCGGCCAGCCGCCAGGGCGCGAGGTCGACGTTGCTGCGCTCGTCGAGCTTGGCATCGGCGGGCAGGATGCGGAACATGCCGCTGCGCTCGAGGTCGGCGCGCACGACCTGCGACACCGCCACGCCGGAGGCCGCTTCGTCGCGGAAGGTGGCCAGGGCCAGCGGCAACTGGGTCGCGCCGACACCCGAGATCTCGACCCGGAACTCGGCGGCGGCCGGCCGCGGAGCCAGGCACAGGATGCAGAGCAGGGCGGCGACGAGCGCGCCCCAGCCCTGCCGGAGTCCGCGCGATGCGGGTTGGGGCTGCAGTTTCAACACGAACGAGGCAGGGAGATCGACATCGGCGGATTGTAGGCAGCGGCCGCCCCGGTCCGCGGCGCGCCGATAATCCGGGCCCGCCGCCCGCACTGCGGGCCGCCCGGCCCCGACAAGCATCCATGCCCACATTCCTGCGGCGCTTCGCACGCCTGCTGCCCTACATCCGCAACAGCCGCGCCGGGTTGTTCGCCGCCGTGCTCGGCTCGGTCGTCACGGCCGGCACCGAGCCGCTGATCCCGGCCCTGATGAACCGCCTGCTCGACCAGGGCTTCACCAAGGGCCAGCTGCCGCTGTGGATGGTGCCGGTGGCGATCATCGGCCTGTTCGCGTTGCGCAGCGTGTCGGGCTTCATCGCCCAGTACGGGCTGGCCTGGACGGCCAACCGCGCCGTGCTGAAGCTGCGCGAGGGCATGTTCACGCGCCTGCTGGCCAGCGTGCCGGGCCTGTTCACGGAGCAGACCGCCAGCCGCATGACCAACACCGTGGTCTACGAATCGCAGGCCGGGGTGACGATCCTGGTCAGCTCGCTGCTGACCCTGGTGCGCGATTCGCTGACCCTGGTGGCCCTGCTGATCTACCTGCTGACGCTGAACTGGCCGCTCACGCTGTTCGTCGGGCTGCTGTTCCCGGCCGTGGGCCTGGTGATGCGCACGCTCGGCCGCCGGCTGCACCGGCTGACCGTCGAAGGCCAGGCCGCCACCGACGATCTGGCCTACGTGGTCGAGGAAAACATGCTGGCCTGGCGCATCGTGCGCCTGCACGGCGCCGAGCAGGCCCAGGGCCGGCGCTTCTTCGAGCGCGCCGACCGCGTGCGCCGGCTGATGATCAAGGCCGTGGTCGCCGGCGGCACGATGACCCCGGTGACCCAGATCCTGGCGGCCTGCGCGCTGTCGGCGGTGATCGTGCTGGCGCTGCTGCAGAGCCGCCACGGCGGCGCCTCGGTCGGCAGTTTCGTGGCCTTCGTGATGGCGATGCTGCAGCTGATCTCGCCGGTCAAGCGCCTGTCGGACGTGATGGCGCCGCTCACGCGCGGGCTGGTCGCCGTCGAGCGCGGCGTCGATCTGATCGAGCACAGCCCGGCCGAACAGGGCGGCAGCTTCGACGCCGGCCGCGCGCGCGGCGAGATCGACTTCGACGGCGTGACCCTGCGCTACCGCGACGACAGCGCGGCCGCGGTCGAAGGCCTGACGCTGCACGTGCGCGCCGGCGAGACGGTGGCGCTGGTGGGGCCTTCGGGCGCCGGCAAGACGACGCTGGTCAACCTGCTGCCGCGCTTCATCGAACCCACGGCCGGCCGCATCACGCTCGACGGCGTGGCGCTGGCCGACTGGGACACGCGGGCGCTGCGGCGCCAGTTCGCGCTCGTCAGCCAGGACGTGGTGCTGTTCAACGACACGGTGGCGGCCAACGTCACGCTGGGCGCCGAAATGTCGCGCGAGGCGGTGCGCGACGCGCTGCGCGCGGCCAACCTGCTGGAATTCGTCGAGGGCCTGCCGCAGGGGCTGGACACGCCGATCGGCCACAACGGCAGCCAGCTCTCGGGCGGCCAGCGGCAACGACTGGCGATCGCCCGCGCGGTGGCCAAGGACGCACCGGTCCTGATCCTCGACGAGGCCACCTCGGCGCTGGACAGCGAGTCCGAGCGCGCCGTGCAGGACGCGCTCGACCGCCTGATGGAGGGCCGCACGACGCTGGTGATCGCGCACCGCCTGTCGACCATCGAGCATGCCGACCGCGTGCTCGCGATGGACGGCGGGCGGCTCGTCGAGCAGGGCACGCATGCCGAGCTGCTCGCCGCCGGCGGCCTGTATGCCAGACTGCACGCGATGCAATTCCGAACCTGAAGGAGACCCGACCATGACGACGACCGCACCCATCTCCCGCTACCCCGTGCCCGAGCTGAAGGACCTGCCCGAGGACATGCGCACGAGGATCCTGGCGGTGCAGGAGAAATCCGGCTTCGTGCCCAACGTCTTCCTCACCCTCGCCCATCGCCCGGCCGAATGGCGCGCCTTCATGGCCTACCACGATGCGCTGCTGGTCAAGGACACCGGGTCGCTGACCAAGGGTGACCGCGAGATGATCATCGTCGCCACCTCGGCCGTGAACCGCTGCCTGTACTGCGTGGTCGCGCATGGCGCGATCCTGCGCATCCACGAGAGGAAACCGCTGGTCGCCGACCAGGTCGCGGTCAACTACCGCGAGGCCGACATCTCGCCGCGCCAGCGCGCGATGCTCGACTTCGCGATCAAGGTCTGCACCGCCTCGCACACGATCGAGGAAGCCGACTTCGCGGCCCTGCGCGCGCACGGCTTCAGCGACGAGGATGCCTGGGACATCGGCGCCATCACCGCCTTCTTCGGCCTGTCCAACCGGATGGCCAACCTGAGCGGCATGCGGCCCAACGACGAGTTCTTCCTGATGGGCCGGGTGCCGAAGGTCAAGACCTGATCCGGCGACCCGGGAGCCAGCTCAGGGCTGCTGCAGCGCGCGGATGCGCTCCTCGATCGGCGGGTGGCTGGAGAACAGCGCCATCACGCCGCTCGGGCGGCTGCTGATGCCCATCGTGGCCAGGCTCTGCGGCAATGCGCCCGGGTCCAGCCCGCCCAGCCGGGCCAGGGCGTTGATCATCGGCTGCTTGCGGCCCAGCAGGGCGGCCGAGCCGGCGTCGGCGCGGTACTCGCGCTGGCGCGAGAACCAGGCCACGATGATCGCCGCCAGCACGCCGAGCACGATGTCGAGCACGACGGTCGTCACGTAGTAGCCGATGCCGACGCCCTCGCGTTCGTTGCGCAGCACGACCTTGTCGACGAAGTAGCCGATCACGCGCGACAGGAACACGACGAAGGTGTTCAGCACGCCCTGGATCAGCGCCATCGTCACCATGTCGCCGTTGGCCACGTGGCTGATCTCGTGGCCGATCACGGCCTCGACCTCGTCGCGGCCCATGCTCTGAAGCAGGCCGGTGGACACCGCGACGAGCGCCGAATTCTTGAACGCGCCGGTGGCGAAGGCATTCGGCTCGCCCTCGAACAGCGCGACCTCGGGCATCGCGATGCCGGCCTTCTGCGCCAGCTGGGCCACGGCGCCGACGATCCAGCGGTGCGTGGGGTCGGCCGAGTCGTTGATGACCTGCGCGCCGGTGCTCCACTTGGCCAGCGGCTTGCTCATCAGCAGCGAGATGAAGGCGCCGCCGAAGCCGAACACGAACGCGAAGCCGAGCAAGGCGCCCAGATTCAGGCCGTTGGCGGTGAGGAATCGGTTGACGCCGAGCAGGCTGGCGACGGTGCCCAGCACCAGCATCACGGCCAGGTTGGTGACGACGAACAGCAGGATTCGTTTCATGGCGAAGGCGCCCCGCGAGGCGCTCGATGGGCTGCAGAAGCCGAGGATATCGGGGCGCCGGCGCGCGATTCAATCCCCAAGCCGCGCTGCGCCGCGTCAGGCCTCGGCGCGCAGCCGCACGTGGTTGGGCTGGCCTGCCGGCAGCAGCTCGAAGCGCTCGGCGAACTGGCCGAAGAGCTTGGTGCAGGAGCCGCTGCGGCTGAGCAGGCCGGCGTCGCGCAGGCGCTGCGAGGCGACGCGCAGTTCCATCCGGCCGCCCTGGCCGAGCTCGGGCAGGGTGCCCAGGATCCGCTGCACGAGCTCCGGCACGACCGGCGCCGGGTTCGGCGCCGTCGTCGCGGCGGCCGCCTTGCGGCGCGGCGACGCCTTCTTCGCCGGCGCGACGGCCTCGGCCGCGGGCGCCGGCGCCGGCTTGGCCGCGGTCCTGCTCGCGGTCTTGGTCGCCGGCCGGGTCGCCGTCTTGCGCGCCGGCCTGGCGCCGGCCGCGGCGCCGCCCTTGCGGTGGGCGAACACCGTGTACTCGTCGTAGACCGCGCGCGTCTCGTCGCCGGTCTTGCCTTCCTGCCCGATGCCGACCACCCGGCAGCCCTTCTCGCGCAGGCGGCCGACCAGCGGCGCGAAGTCGGAGTCCGACGACGCGATGGCGACCACGTCGGGCCGCTCGGCGAGAACGAGGTCCATCGCGTCGACCGCCAGCGCGATGTCGGTCGAGTTCTTGCCCGCGGCGAGGTTGACCATCGGCCGGATCGACAGGCGCTTGAAGACGGCCTGGTCCTTGGCCGCGCTCTCGGGGGTGCCGTAGGCGCGCCGCACATGCAGCGCGCCATGCTGCAGCAGCAGGTGCGCGACGGCCTGCTCGATGACGTCGACGGAGACGTTGTCGGCGTCGATGAGGAGCATCACGCGGTCGGTGGTCATGCGGTTTTCCAGTGCAGTGTTTCGCCGGCGCGCAACGGCTTGATCAAGGCGTCGCCGAAGGGCATCGATTCGGGCAGCGTCCAGTCCTGCCGACGCAAGGTGATGCGGCCCCGGTTTCGCGGCAGGCCGTAGAAGTCGGCGCCGTTGAAGCTCGCGAAGGCCTCCAGCTTGGCCAGCGCCCCGGCGGCCTCGAAGGCCTCGGCATACAGCTCCAGCGCCGCCGGCGCCGTGAAGCAGCCGGCGCCGCAGACCGACTGCTCCTTCAGCGCCGCCGCGTGCGGCGCGCTGTCGGTGCCGAGAAAGAACCTGGCGCTGCCCGAGGTGGCCGCGCGCACCAGCGCCTGGCGGTGGCGTTCCTTCTTCAGCACCGGCAGGCAGTAGTAATGTGGCCGCAGGCCGCCGCTGAACAGGGCGTTGCGGTTGAAGAGCAGATGGTGCGCGGTGATCGTGGCGGCCAGGCCCGCGTCGCCGGCGGCGACGAACTCGGCCGCCTCGGCGGTGGTGATGTGCTCGAAGACGATCTTCAGTCCGGGGAAGTCGCGCCGCAGCGGCTGCAGCACGCGCTCGATGAACACCGCCTCGCGGTCGAAGATGTCGACCTCGGGGTCGGTCACCTCGCCGTGCACGAGCAGCAGCAGACCCTCGCGCTGCATCGCGTCGAGCGCGCCATGGACGCGCCGGATGTCGGTGACGCCGGCGTCGCTGTTGGTCGTGACGCCGGCCGGATAGAGCTTGAGCGCGACGATGCCGGCCTGCCGGGCGCGGCGGATCTCGTCGGCGCTCGTCAGGTCGGTCAGGTACAGCGTCATCAGCGGCTCGAACTCGGCGCCCTGCGGCAGCGCGGCGACGATGCGTTCGCGATAGGCCAGCGCCGCCGCGGTCGTCGTGATCGGCGGCCTGAGGTTGGGCATCACGATGGCGCGGCCGAACTGACGCGCCGTGAAGGGCAGCACCGCCGCCATCGCGGCGCCGTCGCGCAGATGCAGGTGCCAGTCGTCGGGGCGTGTGATCGTCAGGGCCGGGGACACCGTCTCGCTCATGGCGGTCATTCTCGCACCCGGCTCGGCGCGGCTGCGAGCGCGCGGCATGGGCGGCGAACCGCGCCCGCCGCTCAGCCCGGCTTGACCGCCGTGTACTCGGAGAAGATGCCGAGCTCGACGTGGCGCTGCACGTCGCCGAAACCGGCTTCGCGCAGCGCGGCCATCACGGTCTCGGGCGGAATGCAGACTTCGATCGTGTCCCAGTAGTAGCGCCACAGGTGCGCCGTCTGGCTGCGACGCGCCACCAGGCGCGCGATCGTCGGCACCACGGCGCGCATGTAGGTCTTCAGCAGCAGGGTCGCGAGCCTGCCGGCCGGCCGCGTGATCTCGAGCACCAGCAGGCGGCCGCCCGGACGCAGCACGCGGTGGAATTCGGCAAACGCCGCCGTCAGATCGGAGAGATGGCGCAGCGCGTAGCCCATGCTGACGAAGTCGCAGCTCGCGTCGTCGCGCGGCAGCGCCTCGGCACGGCCGGCCAGCAGCTCGACGCCGGGCAGGCCCGCCTCGCCCATCATGCCCGGGCTCGGATCGACGCCGATCAGCCGCCCCTGCGGCCCGACCAGGCCCAGCGCCTCGCGGGCCACCAGCCCGGTGCCTATGCCGACGTCGAGCACGGTCGCGCCCGCGCCCAGCCCGGCGCGCATCAGCGCCTGGCGGCGGTACCAGCGCCCCGAGCCGAAGGCGAGGACGCGCTCGACGCGGTCGTAGTCGGGCGCGGTCTCGTCGAAGATGCGGCGCACGAAGTGCTGGCGGCCCGCCTCGTCGGCGTAGTAGTCGGTCAGCGGCACATGCGGGCGCAACACCTGGGGTCGCGGCGGCAGCGTGGTCGGGGTGTCGGTCATGGTGGTGGGGTGGTTGCCGCAGGCATCGATCGTGGGCCCATTGTGGCCGCGCCGGAACGCCCGCCGGTTCGCCGACGCCTGCAGCCCGACGCGCCCGCCCGAGCGCAGGCCCGGGCGGACCGGCGCGCTCAGTGCTGCAATATCTTCGACAGGAAGTCCTTGGCCCGCGGCGAGCGCGCGTCGGGGTTGCCGAAGAAGTCCTCCTTCTTGCAGTCCTCGACGATCCGGCCCGCGTCCATGAAGATCACGCGGTGGCTGACCTTGCGCGCGAAACCCATCTCGTGGGTGACGACCATCATCGTCATGCCTTCCTTGGCCAGCAGCACCATCACGTCGAGCACCTCGCCGACCATCTCGGGGTCGAGCGCCGAGGTCGGCTCGTCGAACAGCATCACGATCGGGTCCATCGACAGCGCCCGTGCGATCGCCACCCGCTGCTGCTGGCCGCCCGAAAGCTGGCCCGGGAACTTGTCCTTGTGCTCCATCAGGCCGACGCGGTCGAGCATCTTCAGCCCGCGCGCGGTGGCCTCGTCCTTGCTGCGGCCCAGCACCTTGATCTGCGCCAGCGTCAGGTTCTCGGTGACGCTCAGGTGCGGGAACAGCTCGAAATGCTGGAACACCATGCCGACCCGGGCGCGCAGCTTGGGCAGGTTGGTCTTCGGATCGGTGAGACTGATGCCGTCGACGACGATGTCGCCCTTCTGGAACGGCTCCAGCGCATTGACGGTCTTGATCAGCGTGCTCTTGCCCGAGCCCGAGGGCCCGCAGACGACGACGACCTCGCCCTTGTGGATGGCCGTGGTGCAGTCGGTCAGGACCTGGAAGCTGCCGTACCACTTGCTGACGTTGTTGATGGCAATCATGGCGAAGTCCTTGCTCCGGGCAGGTCAGCGGATGATCGCGATCCTGGCCTGCAGCCGACGCACCAGCATCGACAGGCCGAAGCAGATCGCGAAATAGACGACGGCGGCCACCAGGTAGGTCTCCACCGGTCGGTTGTAGTTCTTGCCCGCGATCTCGAAACCCTTGAGCAGATCGTAGGCGCCGATCGCATAGACCAGCGAAGTGTCCTGGAACAGGATGATGGTCTGCGTCAGCAGCACCGGCAGCATGTTGCGAAAGGCCTGCGGCAGGATGATCAGCTGCATCGTCTGCTTGTAGGTCATCCCCACCGCATAGCCGGCGTAGACCTGCCCCTTGGGCACGCTCTGGATGCCGGCGCGCATGATCTCCGAGTAGTACGCGGCCTCGAACAGCGTGAAGGTGATGATCGACGACCATTCGGTGCCCAGCGGCCGCCCGGTGAGCAGCGGGATCAGCAGGAAGAACCACAGGATCACCATCACCAGCGGGATGCTGCGCATCGTGTTGACGTAGGCTGCCGCCGGGATCACGAGCAAGGGCTTGTTCGACAGCCGCATCAGCGCCAGCGCGGTGCCGATGACGATGCCGCCGACCATCGCCAGCACCGTCAGCTGCACCGAGAACAGGAAGCCCTTGACGACGAAGGCGGAGATGACGCCCCAGGTCAGGAAGCTGAAGTCGAGATTCATCACTTGCCGCCGATCATCCCGGGCACGCGGACCCGGTTCTCGATGACCAGGGCCAGCCGGTTGATGGCGAAGGCGGAGACGAAGTACAGCCCCGTGACCGCGAGGTAGATCTCGACGTTGCGCGCCGTCTCCTCGCCGGCCTGCATCGCGAACATCGTCAGCTCGGCGATGCTGACCGCGAAGGCCACCGACGAGTTCTTGACGATGTTCATGCTCTCGCTGGTCAGCGGCGGGATGATGATGCGGAACGCCATCGGCAGCAGCACGTAGCGGTAGGTCTGGATCTGCGTCAGCCCCATCGCCAGGCCGGCGTGGCGCTGGCCGCGGGGCAGGCTCTGGATGCCGGCCTTGACCTGCTCGGAGATGCGCGCCGAGGTGAAGAAGCCGAGCGCGAAGACCACGAGCACGAAGCTCGGCACCCCGCGCAGCACGAGGAAGATCGACGGCAGCACGTGGTACCAGAGGAAGATCTGGACCAGCAGCGGGATGTTGCGGAACAGCTCGGTCCAGGCGTTGCCGATGAAGATCAGCCGGCGGTCGGGCGTGGTGCGCAGGACACCCATCAGCGAGCCCGAGACGAGTGCCACGACCAGGGCCAGCGCCGAGACCTCGAGCGTGCTGGCCCAGGCCTGGAACATCCAGTCGAGGTAGGTGACGTCGCGGCCGTGGCCGAAGCAGCCGAGGACGACATCACCCGATGTGGTCTCCTTGCAGAAGACCTGCCAATCCCAGCTGCTCACGCGATCCTCCCTGGCCTGTCGAGAGACGCCGACGCGGGGCCGCCAGGCGGGCGCGCCCCGCGCGGGCCCGTCACTTCTTCAGGTAGGCCTCGACCGGGTTGTCGTTCGGATGCGCCCAGGCATCCCGGGTGGCGGGGCTCGCGGGCAGGCCGACCGGGGTGTTCGCCGGCGGGATCGGCTGCATGAACCACTTGTCGTAGAGCTTGGCGATCTCGCCCGACTTCATCATCGCAATGATGCTGTCGTCGACCGCCTTCTTGAACGCCGGGTCGTCCTTGCGCAGCATGATGGCGATCGGCTCCACCGACAGCGGCTCGCCGACGATCTTGAAGTCGGCCGGGTGCTTGGCCTTGGCGATGTTGCCGGCCAGGATCTGGCCGTCCATCACGAAGGCATCGGCGCGCCCCGACTCGAGCAGCAGGAAGCTGTCGGCGTGGTCCTTGCCGAACAGCTCCTTGAAGTCGATGCCCTTGGCGCGTTCGTTCTTGCGCAGCAGCTGCACCGAGGTCGTGCCGGTGGTCGTGGCCACCGTCTTGCCGTTGAGCTGGGCGATCGAGGTGATGCCCGAATTGGCCTTCACCGCGATGCGCACCTCCTCGACGTAGGTGGTGACGGCGAACGCGGCATCCTTCTGGCGCGCCGCGCTGTTGGTGGTCGAGCCGCACTCGATGTCCACGGTGCCGTTCTCGACCAGCGGAATGCGGTTCTGCGAGGTCACCGGCTGGTACTTGATCTCGAGCTTGGCCAGGCCGAGCTTCTTCTGGATGTCGGCGAGCACGTGGTGGCAGATCTCGATGTGGAAGCCGACGTACTTGCCGTCACCCAGGGTGTAGGACAGCGCGCCCGACGACTCGCGGACCCCCATCGTGACCGATCCGCTTTCCTTGATCTTGGTCAGCGTGTCCACCGCCCTTGCGGGCTGCGCGGCCACCAGCGCGGCGGCCATCGCCGCAATCGAAAGCATCTTCTTCATGAACATTCCTCCCCCTCGGGGTCTGGTACAGGTCGGTGCATTCTAGGAACCCCCCGCCGGCCCCGACACAGAGTATGCCCGCGGCGGGCAGGCGAATCATGCAAGGGCCGGGCCAGCGGGAACGTCATGGCAGCCTGCGGGACCCGAGGTAGTCCCACAGCGCCTGCACGCCCGGCTTGACATGCCGCGCAGCCTCCGGCCGCTCGCGGTAGATGCGCACCTCCATCGTCAAGGCCATGCCGGCGTCTGCGGCTGCCACCAGGCGCCGCGACTTGAGCTCCTTGCGCACCGAGCTGTGGGGCAGGAAGGCCAGGCCATGGCCTTCGAGCGCCATCGCCTTCAGGCCCTCGGCCATGTCAGTCTCGTAGATCGAATCCAGCGCCGCCGGCTCGCTCGCCTGCTTGAGGATCAACTCGACCAGGCGCGCCATGTAGGCGCCCGACGCGTAGCTCAGGAAGGGCACGCGCTCGCCGGCGCGGCCGGGCAGGCGGAACAGCGGTGCGCCGTCGGCGTCGGCCTTCGCGTACGGGGCCAGCGTCTCGCTGCCCAGGCTGAGCATCTCGTAGCGCTCGGGTGCGAGCTGCAGCGGCTGCGACGGGTGGTGGTAGGCGATGAGCAGGTCGCAGCCGCCTTCGGTCAGGCGCAGCACGGCGTCGTGCACGTTGAGCGCGGTGAGCCGGCACTTGATCGCGCCGAAGCGCTGGCGCAGGTCCATCAGCCAGTGCGGGAAGAAGGTGAACGCCAGCGTGTGCGGCACCGCGAACTCGATCATGTCCTGCCCGGCGGCCTGGTGCGAACGCATCATGTTGCGCGCCGCCTGCAGCGCGCCCAGCACCTCGAGCGCCTGGGCATGGAAGGTCTCGCCGGCCGGCGTGAGCCGCGTCGGGTAGGAGCTGCGGTCGACGAGGTCGATGCCGGTCCAGGCCTCGAGCGCCTGGATGCGGCGCGAGAACGCCGGCTGCGTGACGTGCCTCAGCTGCGCCGAGCGCGAGAAGCTGCGCGTCTCGGCCAGGCTGACGAAGTCCTCGAGCCACTTGGTTTCCACGGTCGCGCAGTTTAGGGCGGCGCCGCTGCCGCGTGCGCGCCGACGAGTTCGGCGCGCAGCTGCGGCAGGCAGGCCGGGTACTCCCGCGCAATGAAGGCGATCAGGCCCTCGCGCACGCGGCAGCGCAGGTCCCAGTTGCGCCCCGAGTCTGCCGACGAGACCAGAATGCGAAGCTGCATTGCCGTCGCGCTCGTGTCGGTCACCTGGACGTTGGCGACGCGGCCGTCCCAGGCGGAGTCCTCGCTGCACAGCCGCTTCAGCTCGTCCCGCACCGGCTCGACCGGCATCCGGTAGTCGACCCACAGCATCACGCTGCCGAGCAGCTCCGAAGTCTGCCGGGTCCAGTTCTGGAACGGCTTCTCGATGAAGTACTGCAGCGGCACGACGAGCCGGCGCTGGTCCCAGATCGCGACGACGACATAGGTGCCCGTGATCTCCTCGACACGCCCCCATTCGCCCTCGATGACGAGAACGTCGTCGATGCGGATCGGCTGCGTCAGCGCGAGCTGCAGCCCGGCGAGCAAGTTGCCGATCACCGGCCGTGCCGCCAGCCCCACCGCGAGCCCGGCGATGCCGGCCGACGCAAGCAGGCTGGCACCGATCTGGCGCGCGCTGGGAAAGGTCATCAGCGCCAGCGAGAGACCGACGAACAGGATCACGACGTTCAACGTGCGCGTCAGCACCCGCGCTTGCGTGATTCGGGTGCGCGCGACCAGGTTGTCGGCCGCATCGACCGGGTTCAGCTCGGCCACGGCTTCCCGCGTGACGCGCACCCCGCGCAGCAGCAGCCAGGTGATCGCACCGATCAGCAGCACGACCGTCGTGTGGCGCAGCGCGCCGATCAGCCAGAGCCGGTCCGGCGCGGCCTGGCAGACCAGGTGCAGCACGGCCAGCGCGACGACCGCCTGCACCGGCGCCTCGGTGCGGCGAAGCACGAGGCCGAAGATCGTCCGGTGGCTGACCTTGCGCACCGCCACCGCGCGCAGCACGCGCATCGTGATCAGCGCCAGCAGCAGCAGCGCCACGGCGGCCAGGCCGGTCCACAGCGCGTCGGCACGTTCGCGGCTGAGCAGGTCGATCAGCGTGGTCAAGTGGTCGGTCCTTGCGGGGTTCCAGACTGCGTATTGCGCACCGGTTCGCAGCCTGCAGCGTCAGGCATCGCGCCCGCTCTGCTGCAGCTGCCACATCTGCGCGTAGCGTCCGCCGCGGGCGAGCAGTTCGGCGTGGGGCCCGCGCTCGACGACGCGGCCGGCCTCGAGCACGACGATCTCGTGCGCATCGACGACCGTGCTCAACCGGTGCGCGATGACGAGCGCCGTCTTGCCCTGCGACAGCCGCCGCAGCTCGGCCTGGATCGCTCGCTCGTTGGCCGAATCGAGCGCCGAGGTGGCCTCGTCGAAGATCAATATCGGCGGGTTCTTCAGCAGCGTGCGCGCGATCGCCACCCGCTGCTTCTCGCCGCCGCTGAGCTTGAGGCCGCGCTCGCCGACCATGGTCTCGTAGCCCTTGGGCGTGGCGGCGATGAAGTCGTGGATGTGCGCCGCGCGCGCCACCGCCACGACCTCCTCGTGCGTCGCGCCGGGGCGGCCGTAGGCGATGTTGTATTCGACCGTGTCGTTGAACAGCACCGTGTCCTGCGGCACGATGCCGATCGCCGCGCGCAGGCTGGCCTGGGTCACGTTGCGCAGCTCCTGATCGTCGATCGTGATCGCGCCTTTCGTGATGTCGTAGAAGCGGTACAGCAGCCGCGCCAGCGTGCTCTTGCCGGCGCCCGAGGGGCCGACCACGGCCACCGTCTTGCCCGGCGGGATCTCGAAGCTCACGTCGTGCAGGATCGGCCGCGCGGGCTCGTAGGCGAAGCTCACGTGCTCGAAGCGGACATGGCCTTCGGTGACGCGCAGCGGCAGCGCCCCCGGCCGGTCGTCGACCTCGCGGTTCTTCTCCAGCAGCACGAACATCTTGTCGAGGTCGGTCAGCGACTGCTTGAGTTCGCGGTAGATCACGCCCAGGAAGTTGAGCGGGATGTAGAGCTGGATCATGAAGGCGTTGATCATCACCAGGTCGCCCAGCGTCAGGCGGCCGGCGGCGACACCGACCGTCGCGCGCCAGAGCATGGTCACCAGCGCGATCGCGATGATCGTCTGCTGGCCGGCGTTGAGCAGGCTCAGCGTCCTCTGGCTCTTGATCGCGGCGCGGCGCAGCTTCTCGAGGTTCTCGTCGTAGCGGCGGGCCTCGAAGTCTTCGTTGTTGAAGTACTTGACGGTCTCGTAGTTGAGCAAGGCGTCGATGGCGCGCGAGTTCGCCGTCGAGTCGAGCTCGTTCATCTGCTTGCGGAACTGGGTGCGCCATTCGGTGACGCTGATCGTGAACGCGATGTAGAAGACCAGCGCGACGATCGTGATGCCGGCGAACCAGACGTCGAACTTCACCGCCAGCAGCGTCAGCACGAGGCTGACCTCGATCAGGGTCGGGAAGATGCTGTAGAGCGAATACGAGATCAGCGAATGCACGGCGCGCGTGCCGCGCTCGATGTCGCGCGTCATGCCGCCGGTCTGGCGCTCGAGGTGGAAGCGCAGCGACAGCGCGTGCAGGTGGCGGAAGACCTGCAGCGAGATCGTGCGTGCGGTGCCTTCGGTGGCCTTGGCGAAGGTCAGCTCGCGCAGCTCGGTGAACAGCGAGGTCGACAGGCGCAGCGCGCCGTAGGCCACGACGAGGCCGACCGGAACGACCAGCAGCGCCTGCGGATCGCCGGGCTTGATGGCCAGCGCGTCGACCAGCTTCTTGAGCAGCAGCGGCACGCCGACGTTGGCCGCCTTGGCACCGACCAGGAACGCCAGCGCGATGCCCACCCGCCAGCGGTAGCGCCACAGGTAGGGCAGCAGCTTGGCCAGGGTGCGCCAGTCGGATCGCTGGGCGGCCGGCGCCTGCGTGGTCGCGGCCGGGGCGGGCAAGGCAGTGGCGTGCCTGTGCATGGGTCTCAGGATTCCTTGGGCAATCGGTCCGGGCCGTCGCCAGCGGCTACAGTGGGCTTCACGAGGGACGGCATCGGCATGTCCCGATTGTCGCCGCGCCCCAGCCGCCCGGAGGAAGCCTGCATGCAAGACCCGCAACCCGCACCGGTGCCCGACGGCCAACCCGGCCACCAGCCGCCGATGGCGCCGGCCACCCTGCCCGACGGCGCCCAGCTCGTGCTGCGCGTGATGCCGCTGCCGGCCGACGTCAACGCCAACGGCGACATCTTCGGCGGCTGGATCATGGCCCAGGTGGACCTGGCCGGTGCGGTGCTGCCTTCGCGCCTGGCCAAAGGCCGGATCGCCACCGTGGCGGTCAACCAGTTCGTGTTCAAGCAGCCGGTGAGCCTGGGCGACCTGCTCAGCTTCTACGCCCGCATCACGCGCATCGGCAACACCTCGATCAGCGTGCGCGTGGAGGTCTACGCCGAGCGCAACCCAAGCAACCTGCAGGTGGTCAAGGTGACCGAGGCCGACCTGACCTACGTGGCCATCGACGCCCGAGGCCAGCCGCGGCCGGTGCCGCGCTGACGCCCGCGCGGACCGCCGGCAGCGCGGCCGCTACCCCGGGTCGGCCGCCGGCGGCGTCACCGTGAACTGCCACGCATCGCCCGCCGAAACCACCCAGCCGGCACTGGGCTGCGCGAAATGGGTGCCCAGCACCAGCACCGGCCGGTCGGCATGGCGGCGCAGGAACTCGCGCCGTGTCTGGCGCGCGCGCGCCGGATCGACGTCGAAGGCCGCCGCCCAGTCGGGCTCGCAGCATTGCACCGGGTGGTGCATCAGGTCGCCGGTGATCACCGCCTCGTGTCCCTGCGAGAGGATGCGCACGCTGACATGGCCCGGCGTGTGGCCGGGCGTGGGCATCAGGCTCAGCTCGTCGTTGATGCGGTGCTCGGGCCCGACCCATTCGGCCAGACCGGCGTCGATGACCGGCTGCACCGAATCGGCCAGGATCTGCCGGTCCTCGGCGTCGCCGCTGGCCTGCCAGTGCGCGAACTCGGCCTCGCCGAACAGGTAGCGCGCGTTCGGGAAGGTCGGCACCCAGCGCCCGCCCTCCAGCCGCGTGTTCCAGCCCACGTGGTCGATGTGCATGTGGGTGCACAGCACGGCGTCCATGCTCTCGGGCGCGAAGCCGGCCGCGGCCATGTCGGCGAGAAAAGGCCATTGCTGCCGGTTCCACATCGCGATCCGGCGCGGCTTGTCGTTGCCGACGCAGGTGTCGACGACGATGCGCCGGCCCTGCGACTCGATGACGAAGCAATGGATCGACGCGAACAGCCGCCCGTCGGCATGCGCGAACAGCGGCCGCAGCCAGGCGTGGCGCTGCACTTGCGCCGGCGTCGCCTCGGGAAAGAAGAACGAAGGCGGGCTCGCGCCCTTGGATTCGACGATCTGGCTGACGCGCACGGCGCCGATCTGCCAGCTTCGCACCGGGGCGGCCATCGCGTCAGTCGACGAAGAAGTCGGGAATGAAGTGGGTCGTCCCCGGCACCACCGAATACTTGTCCAGATCGGTCACGCCATGGCGCGCGAGCAGCTCGTCGTCGATGAAGAAGTTGCCGGTGGTCACCCTGGCTTCGCTGGTGAGGATCAGGTGGGCGGCGTCGGCAAGGATCTCGGGCTTGCGGCACAGGTTCAGATCGACGCCGGGGATCATCTGCAGCGCCGCGGTGGCGATCGCCGTGCGCGGCCACAGGCTGTTGACGGCGATGCCATGCGGGCGGAACTCGCCGGCATGGCCGAGCGTGCATTCGCTCATCCCGAACTTGGACATCGTGTAGGCCACGTGGCCCTTGAACCAGTGCTCGTGCATGGCCAGCGGCGGGCTCATGTTCAGCACATGCGGGTTGCGCCCGGCCTTCGCGCTCTTGATCAGTTCGGGCAGGCAGGCCTGGGTGCAGGCGTAGGTGCCGCGCACGTTGACGCCGAACATCAGGTCGAAGCGCTTCATCGGTGTCGCCGGCGTCGGCGTCAGGCTGATCGCGCTGGCGTTGTTGACCAGGATGTCGATGCCGCCGAAGCGCGCCACCGCGGCGGCCACCGCGATCGCGACGGCGTTCTCGTCGCGGATATCGGTCGGCACCGGCAGCGCCTGCCCGCCGGCGGCTTCGATCTCCTCGGCGGCGCTGAACAGCGTGCCCGGCAGCTTGGGGTTGGGCTCGGTGGTCTTGGCGATCAGCACGATGTTGGCGCCGTCGGCGGCGGCGCGCCTGGCGATCGCCAGGCCGATGCCACGGCTGGCGCCGGTGATGAACAGCGTCTTGCCCTGCAGGTTCTGGCTCATGCGTTCGTCTCCGTGGGAAGTCGATCCCGGATCTGCGGCCACACGCGGGTGGCGATGTGCTCGGCGATCGCCGATGCGCAATAGCGATAGACCGGCTCGCCCGGGTGGAAGCCGTCGCGGGCCAGCACGCCGCTGTCGAGCGCGAGATCCATCTCCACCCGCGAGACGTCGCTGCGCGTGGCCACCCAGCGCGCCAACGCCTCGTTGTGGCGCCGCGCGTCGGTGCCCGCCATCCAGCGCAGCGGTTGCGGCACGCCGCTCAGTTCGTGGAGCGGCGGCAGCGGCGCGAACACCACGTGGTGCACGCCCTGCGCGTCGCGCAGGTGGTCGGCGATCGCCGCGCGCGCCGAGACGGCGTCGTGCAATGACACCCGCTCGATGACGTCGTTGACACCGGTGACGACGACCGCGACGTCGACCCCCGGCGGCGCCTCACGGTGCAGCAGCTCCAGCGTCTGCGCCGTGGTCAGCCCGGATCGCGCCACCAGCCGCCAGGCCACGCGCGCGCCGCAGCCCGCGGCCAGGCGCTGGCTGAGCTGGCCGGCCAGCGCCTCGCGCTGCGTGACCACGCCAACGCCGGCGGCCGAAGAGTCGCCGGTGATGAGCAGGCGGAGCAACGGACCTTCGCCGAGCTCGCCATCGCGCGGGCCTTCGGCCTCGGGCAGCCTGGGCAGCCGCCTGCGGGTGAGCACGGCCTGCGCCAGCAGCAACGGGGCGAGGACCCACTTGAGAGCCAGCGGCATCGTGCTCGGGGTTCGCGTCGGTCGGGCCGGCTGGTCCGGCTTCAGAACTTGCTGAAGTCGGGCTTGCGCTTCTGGAAGAAGGCCTGGAAGGCCTCCATCGCCTCCGGGCTCCTGAGCCGGCGGGCGAAGATCTCGCCTTCGGTGCGGATCACCTGCAGCACCTGTTCGCGCTGCGGCGCGCGCAGCAGCTGCTTGGCCTCGCGCACGGCGCCCGGCGGCAACTGGTTGAATCGCTCGGCGACCCGGCGGGCATGGCCCACCACCTCGCCCGCCGGCAGCACCGCGTTGGCGATCCCGCATTCCACCGCCTGCTCGGGCGTGAAGGGGTCGCCGAGCAGCAGCTTCTCGGCCGCCCGCCGCTGGCCCATCAGCTGCGGCACGACGAGGCTGGACGCGAACTCGGGCACCAGGCCCAGGCCGACGAAGGGCATCGCCAGCCGCGCCTCGTCGGAGACGTAGACGAAGTCGCAGTGCAGCAGCATCGTGGTGCCGATGCCGATCGCCGCTCCGGTGACCGCGGCCACCACCGGCTTGTCGCAGTCGAGCAAGGCGCGCATGAAGCGGAACACCGGCGAGTCCATCGCGTCGCTGCCCTGCCCCGGCGCGCGGGTCATGAAATCCTCGATGTCGTTGCCCGAGGTGAACACGCCCGGCTGGCCGGTGATCAGCACGGCGCGGACGGCGGCGTCCTCGCGCGCGGCTACCAGCGCGTCGGCCATCGCCTGGTACATCGCCACGGTCAGGGCGTTCTTCTTCTCCGGGCGCGCGATCTCGATCGTCGCGACACCGTTCAAGGTGGCGGTCCTGATGCTCATGCAAGACTCCTGTTCAGACCCGTTCGATGATGCCAGCAGCGCCCTGCCCCATGCCGACGCACATGGTGACCATGCCGTACCTGAGGTCGTGGCGGCGCAGCGCGTGCACCACGGTGGCGGCGCGGATCGCGCCGGTCGCGCCCAGCGGGTGGCCGAGCGCGATCGCGCCGCCCATCGGATTGACCTTGGCCGGGTCGAGGCCGAGGCTGTCGATCACGGCCAGCGCCTGCGCCGCGAAGGCCTCGTTGAGCTCGATCCAGCCCAGGTCGGCCAGGTTCAATCCGGCGTAGCGCAATGCGGCGGGAATCGCCTCGATCGGCCCGATGCCCATGATCTCGGGCGGCACGCCGCGAGCGGCGTAGCTGACGAAGCGCGCCAGCGGCTTGAGGCCGAAGGTCTTCACCGCCTTCTCGCTGGCCAGGATCAGCGCGCCGGCGCCGTCGCTGGTCTGCGAGCTGTTGCCCGCGGTCACCGAGCCCTTGGCCGCGAAGACGGGCTTCAGCTTCGCCAGCCCTTCGAGCGAGGTGTCGGGCCGCGCGCCCTCGTCGAGTTCGACCTTGCGCGTCTTCACGCTCACCCCGCCGCCGGCCAGGTCCGGCATCCGGTCGACCACCGTCACCGGCGTCATCTCGTCGCCGAACTCCCCGGCGGCCATCGCCTTCAACGCGCGCTGGTGCGACTGCAGTGCGAACGCATCCTGCCGCTCGCGACTGACCTTCCATTGCGCCGCCACCTTCTCGGCCGTCAGGCCCATGCCGTAGGCGATGCCGACGTTCTCGTCACGCGCGAACACCTCGGGGTTGAAGCTGGGTTTGTTGCCGCTCATCGGCACCAGGCTCATGCTCTCGGCGCCGCCGGCGATCATCACGTCGGCCTCGCCGACGCGGATGCGGTCCGCCGCCATCTGCAGCGCGGTCAGGCCGCTGGCGCAGAAGCGGTTGACGGTGACGCCACCCACCGATTGCGGCAGCCCGGCCAGGAGCATCGCGATGCGGGCCATGTTCGTGCCCTGCTCGGCTTCGGGGAAGCTGCAGCCGATGACCGCGTCCTCGATCGCCTTCGGGTCCAGGCTCGGCACCTGGGCCAGCGCGCTCTTCACCGCCGCGACCAGCAGGTCGTCGGGGCGCATGTTCCTGAAAACCCCGCGGCCGGCCTTGCCGATCGGCGTGCGGGTGGCGGCGACGATGTAGGCTTCCTGCACTTGTCTGGACATGATCAGTTCCTCACCGGCTTGCCGGTCTGCAGCATCCCCATGATGCGTTCCTGGCTCTTGGGGTGTTCGAGCAGGCCGCAGAAGCGCTCGCGCTCCATCGTCATCAGGTACTCCTCGCTCACCAGGCTGCCGGCATCGACATCGCCGCCGCAGATCACCTGCGCGATCAGGGTGGCGATGTGGAAGTCGTGGGCGCTGATGAAGCCGCCGTCGCGCATGTTGGCCAGCTGCACCTGGACGGTGGCGATCGCGTTGCGCCCGGCCACCGGGAACAGCGCCTTCATCGGCGGCCGCCAGCCGCTGTCGAACATCGCCTTGGCCTGCGTCGTCGCGACGAAGAGCAGCTCGTCCTTGTGCGCGACGACGATGTCGCCTTCGACCAGGTAGCCGAACCGCCGCGACTCGATCGCGCTGGTGGCCACCTTGGCCATCGCCGCGTTGGTGAAGCCGTCGGTGGCGAACTTCAGGATGTCGGCGTTGGCATTGGCCGCATTCGCCATCTCGGCGGCACGGCGCGCGATGTAGGCGAGGCCGCCGCCACTGGGGATCAGGCCCACACCGACTTCCACCAGACCGATGTAGCTTTCCATCGCCGCGACCCGGCGCGCGCTGTACAGCGCGATCTCGCAGCCGCCGCCCAGCGCAATGCCGCGCATGGCGCTGATGACCGGCACCTGGGCGTAGCGGATGCGCAGCATCGCGTCCTGCAGCTTCTTCACCTCCGGCGCGATGCCCTTGGCGCCGGACTTCATGAACACCGGCATCAGCGCCTCGAGGTTGGCGCCGGCCGAGAACATCTCGTCGGGCGACCAGATCACCAGGCCCTTGTAACCCTGCTCGGCCAGGTCCACCGCCTTGACCAGCCCCTCGGTGACCTGCGGGCTGATGAGGTGCAACTTGGCCGTGATGCTCGCGATCAGCACCTCGCCGTCGAGCGTCCACACGCGCATCTCGTCGTTGCGGAACACCTCGGTGCCGCTCTTGAGCGCCGGTACCGCACCCGCGCCGAGCACGTCTTCCGGGAAATGCTGGCGCCGATAGACGGGCAGCGTGCTGCGCGGCAGCCAGGCCTTCTTCGTCGGGCTCCAGGAGCCTTCGGGCCTGTGGACGCCGGTACGGCCGTCGAACACCCAGTCCGGCAGCGGCGCCTTGCTCAGCGCCTTGCCGGCTTCGATGTCCTCCTTGATCCAGCCCGCCACCTGCTGCCAGCCGGCGTCCTGCCAGAGCTCGAACGGGCCCTGCTTGGTGCCGAAGCCCCAGCGCATCGCGAAGTCGACGTCGCGCGCCGTCTCGGCGATGGCGGCCAGATGCACCGCTGCATAGTGGAAGCTGTCGCGCAGGATCGCCCACAGGAACTGCGCCTGCGGGTGGCTGCTCTCGCGCAGCAGCTTGAGCCGCTCGGGGGCCGGCTTCTTGAGCATGCGATCGACGATGGGCTCGGCCTTGCCGCCCGCGGGCACGTACTGTCCCGAAACCGGATCGAGGCGCAGGATGTCCTTGCCGACCTTCCTGAAGAAGCCGGCACCGGCCTTCTGGCCGAGGGCACCCTTGGCGATCAGCGCGGCAAGCACCGGCGGCGTGGCGTAGCTCGGGAAGAACGGATCGTCCGCCAGGTTGTCCTGCAGCGTCTTGATCACGTGCGCCATCGTGTCCAGCCCGACCACGTCGGCGGTGCGGAAGGTGCCGCTGCTGGCGCGGCCGAGCTTCTTGCCGGTCAGATCGTCGACGACGTCATAGGTCAGGCCGAAGGTCTCGGCCTCCTTGATCGTCGCCAGCATGCCGGCGATGCCGACGCGGTTGGCGATGAAGTTGGGCGTGTCCTTGGCCCGCACCACGCTCTTGCCCAGGGCGGCGGTGACGAAGGCCTCGAGCTGGTCCAGCACTTCGGGGCCGGTCGCCGGCGTGTCGATCAGTTCGACCAGCGCCATGTAGCGCGGCGGGTTGAAGAAGTGGATGCCGCAGAAGCGCGGCTTGATCGCTTCGGGCAGCGCGCCGGCGAGCTTGGTGATCGACAGCCCCGAGGTGTTGCTGGCCACGATCGCGTGCGGCGCGATCGCGCCGGCGATGCGCTGGTAGAGGTCGAGCTTCCAGTCCATGCGCTCGGCGATGGCCTCGATCACGAGGTCGCATTCGCTCAAGCGCGCCAGATGCTCCTCGTAGTTCGCCTGCCCGATCAGCGCCGCGTCCTCGGGCACGCCCAGCGGCGCCGGCTTGAGCTTCTTCAGCCCGTCGATCGCCTTGCTCACGATGCCGTTCTTCGGGCCGTCCTTGGCCGCCAGGTCGAACAGCACCACCGGCACCTTGCAGTTGACCAGATGGGCGGCGATCTGCGCACCCATCACACCGGCGCCGAGCACGGCGACCTTGCGGACCTGAAATCGGTTCATCGTGAACTTCCCGTTGGTTGAGTCGCAGGCTGCCGGGCGCCGGGCCGTCCCAAGCCCGGCGCTCGCCCTCGGCGGGGCGACGCCGGAGGCGTCTTGGGGGTCGTCATTCGACGCGCAGCCAGGTCTGGTTGCGGTAGAAGGGGCCGATGTAGCCCCGCACCTGGAGCGCCTTGCCGCCGTCCTTGGGCGTCAGGCGCAGCCTGTAGGTCTTGCCGTTGTTCGGGTCGAGGATGGTCCCGCCGGCCCAATACGGATCGTCGGCCTCCTTCTTCGCGCCTTCGATGATCGTCATGCCGAGCACCGGCTGGTCCTTGCGCGCGCCGTCGCACTTGTCGCATTTCGCGTCCTGCTTGGCCGGGTCGAGCAGCTTCTCGATCTTGCCGGTGACGACGCCGCCCTCGTCGACGATGCGCACCAGGCTCTTGGCCTGGCCGGTGTCGTCGTCGATCGTCTTCCACAGGCCTGCCGGCGTGGCCTGTCCCCAGGCCGCCCCGGCGGCGGCGAGCAGCACGACGGTGGTAAACAGTCTTCTCATCGATGTCTCCTTGCGAGTGCGGGTGGCGCCGAAAGTTGCCGGCGCCCAGAAGCCTAGAACATCGCCTCTTCCATTGCCAGCAGCGGCGCCACGCCGGCGCGGGCGCTGCGGATCAGCCCCGCGGTCTCGGGCAGCAGCTTGGCGAAGTAGAAGCGCGCGGTGTGCAGCTTGGCGGCGTAGAAGGGGTCGCCGGAGTCCTTCTTGTCGAGCGCGATGCGCGCCATGCGGGCGAAGAGCCAGGCGAAGACGAGATGGCCGCACACGCGCAGGTAGTCGACCGCGGCGCCCCCGACCTCGTCGGCGTTGCCGAAGGCCTTCATGCCGAGCTCGGTCGTCAGCTTGGTGACCTTGTCGCCGAGATCGGCCAGCGGATTGACGAACTCCTGCATCGCCTCGTCGGTGCCCTGCTCCTCGACGAACTCGGCGACCAGCTTGCCGAACTTCTTCAGCTTCGCGCCGTTGTCGCCCAGCACCTTGCGGCCCAGCAGGTCCAGGCTCTGGATCGTGTTCGTGCCCTCGTAGATCATGTTGATGCGGGCATCGCGGACGAACTGCTCCATGCCCCATTCGCGGATGTAGCCATGGCCGCCGAAGACCTGCAGGCAATGCGAGGTCGCGATCCACGCGTTGTCGGTGAGGAAGGCCTTGACGATGGGCGTGAGCAGCGCGACGAGATCGGCGCAGTCCCTGCGCTCGTCCTCGTCGTCGGTGGCGAGTTCCTTGTCGATCAGCAGCGCGATGTAGATCGCCAGCGCGCGGCCGCCTTCGGCGTAGGCGCGCGCGGTGAGCAGCATCTTGCGCACGTCGGGGTGGACGATGATGTTGTCGGCCGGCTGATCGGGGTGCTTGGCGCCCGACAGGCTGCGCATCTGGATGCGGTCCTTGGCATAGGCCGCCGCGTTCTGGTAGGCCACCTCGGTCAGTCCCAGGCCCTGGTTGCCCACGCCCAGGCGGGCGGCGTTCATCATCACGAACATCGCCGCCAGGCCCTTGTGCGGCTGGCCGACCAGCGTTCCCACTGCACCGTCGAGATCGATCTGGCAGGTCGCGTTGCCGTGGATGCCCATCTTGTGCTCGATCGCGCCGCAGAACACCGGGTTGCGCGCCCCCAGGCTGCCGTCGGCGTTGACGAGGAACTTGGGCACCACGAACAGCGAGATGCCCTTGCTGCCGGCCGGCGCGTCGGGCAGGCGCGCGAGCACCAGGTGGACGATGTTGTCCGTCAGGTCATGCTCGCCGGCGCTGATGAAGATCTTCTGGCCGCTCAGCCGGTACGTGCCTTCGGGCGCACCCGCCACGGGCTCGGCCTTGCTGCGCAGCAGCCCGAGGTCGGTGCCGCAATGCGGCTCGGTCAGGCACATCGTGCCGGTCCACTCGCCGCTCACCAGCTTGGGCAGGTAGGTCGACCTCTGCTCGGGCGTGCCATGCGTCTTGAGGCATTCGTAGGCCCCGTGCGACAGGCCGGGATACATCGTCCAGGCCTGATTGGCCGAGTTGAGCATCTCGAAGAAGCACTGGTTGAGCACGATCGGCAGCCCCTGGCCACCGAATGCCGGGTCGCAGCTCAGTGCCGGCCAGCCACCGGCGACGTACTGTGCGTACGCCTCCTTGAAACCCTGGGGCGCGCGCACTTCGTGGGTCGCCTTGTCGAGCGTGCAACCCTGCTCGTCGCCGCTGATGTTGAGCGGGAAGGTGACCTCGGCGGCGAACTTGCCGCCTTCCTCGAGCACCGCGTTGATCGTCTCGGCGTCGATCTCGGCGTGGCGCGGCAGCCGCTTGAGCTCGTCGGTGACGTCGAGCAACTCGTGCAGCACGAACTGCATGTCGCGCAGCGGCGGGGTGTACTGGGCCATGTGCGAACTCCCTGGGGATGGATGAAGCGGATCGGCGGTGGTCAGCGCGCCCGGCGCAACCGGGGCGCCGGCGACGCAGCTGGCGCCGCGCCGTAGTACGCCAGCACGCGCTCGAAGGCGGTGCGCGCGCGGTCGGGTGCGCCCGCGGTACGCAGGAAGCGCGCGTCGTGGTGCAGGGCCAGGATCAGGCCGTGGACTTCGAACAGCATCTGCGTCGGGTCGGTGTCGGCGCGCAGGTGACCCTCGGCGACGGCCGCGCGGATCGCGCGCTCGAGCGCCGCATGCCAGGCCTGCACCATCCCGGCCAGCGCGTCGCGCACCGGGCCGGGCCGGTCGTCGAACTCGACCGCGCCGCTGATGTAGATGCAGCCCGAATCCAGTTCCATCGAGACGCGGCGGATCCAGCGCTCGAACAGCGCGCGCAGGCGCGGCGTGCCGCGCGGCTCGCGGATCGCGGGGAAGAACACCTCTTCCTCGAACCTCGCGTGGTACTCGCGGACGACCGCGATCTGCAACTCCTCGCGCGAGCCGAAATGGGCGAACACGCCCGACTTGCTCATCTGCGTGACCTCGGCCAGGGCGCCGATCGACAGGCCCTCCAGGCCCATGTGCGAGGCCAGACCGAGCGCCGCGTCGAGGATCGCGGCGCGCGTCTGCTGGCCCTTCTGCGAGGCCTTGGGCGGCAATCGCGCGGCGTCGGCCGCAGGGGCTTCGATGGGTGGTGTCACGGCGTGCTCATGAAAACGAACGACCGTTCTATTCTGCCGGCTTCCCCGCCCGGTGCGCACATGCGGGACAGAATTTTCTAGGGTGCCGGTCCTAGAACCGGGGTCGGTGCGGAGCGGTGCCAAGCCCGACCGCGGCAGCGACTGCGCGCAATCGGATACGCTACCGGGCATGGACGTTCTGCAGCTCGACATCTCGGGCCGCCCTCAAGCCTGGGTCTCGCCGCGCGAAGCGGCAGTGCTGTATGCCAGCGACGCGATCGCCTGGACGCTGGGTCACACCCTCCATGTGCTGCGCGGCGGGGTCCAGCGGGCCACCGGCCTGCAGTCGCGCATCGAGGTCCACCCGATCATCGCCGTGCGCGGCGCAGTGCCCAGCCGGGCGTGGCGGCAGGAGCCCACGCTGTCCAACCCCAAGCTGTTCGTCCGCGACCGCGGCGTGTGCGCCTACTGCGGCGTGCGCTTCCATGTCGACGAGCTGACGCGCGAGCACATCGTGCCGGTCTCGCGCGGCGGCCTCGATAGCTGGATGAACTGCATCACCGCCTGCCGCGGCTGCAACGGGCGCAAGGGCAACCGGGTGCCGGAAGAGGCGCGCATGACGCTGCTGTACCTGCCTTACGTGCCCAGCCTGCACGAAGACATGATCCTGCGCGGGCGCCGCATCCTCAGCGACCAGATGGAGTTCCTGCTCGCCTCGGTGCCGCGCAGCTCTCGGCTGCACGGCTGAGCGGCGGGCCGAACGCCGACGGCGGCAGCGCGGAGACCGCCCGCTGGAGCGCGCACCGACGAAAACTCTGCCGCCCTTGCGGGCGCGGGGTTACCCTATGTCGTCTGCACTTCCCACTCCAGGAGATCTCGCCATGAAGCGCCTGATGATCACAGTCACGACCGTGGCCTGTGCGGCGGTGCTCGCCGCCTGCGCCACCGCGAACCCCGACGTGGTCAGCCCCTACGCCGCCCAACGCCTGTCCACCGTCGTCGATGCGGTCGTGCTGAGCGTGCGCCCGGTGGTGATCGACGGCTCGCAAAGCGGCCTCGGTGCCACCGCCGGCGGCGTGATCGGCAGCGTCGCCGGCTCCAGCGCCGGCGGCTACCGTGACTCGTTCGCGCTGGGCATCATCGGCGCCGTGGTCGGCGGGGTGGTCGGCAACGCGGTCGAGCGCGGGGCGACCACCCAGCCCGGCGTCGAGATCGTCGTCCAGTTGCGCAACGGCGAGCGTCGCTCGGTGATCCAGGCGCAGGGCCAGGAAACCTTTGCGACCGGCGATTCGGTGATCCTCATCAACACCGACGGCCGGGTCAGGGTCACCAAGGCCCCGGTGATGCTGATGCCGGCATCGCCGGCCCCGGCCGCCCCGGCGCCGGCGGTCAAACCCTGAGCGGCCGGCGCGGACCAGGCCCTGGCGCCGGCGCTCGAGCGCGGCGGGGGACCTGCCCGCGGTTCGGCGCCCACCACGTGGCGGCGCACAGGCGCGGCCGCTAGAAGAGCTCGACGTCGCTGTCGCGCGCGGAATCGGCAATGCGGCCCGCGGCCACCAATGCGGCGTGGTTCTGGACCTGGTTGCGACCGTTCAGCTTGGCGAAGTAGACCGCCTTGTCGGCGCGCTCGAAGGCGGCGGTCGGCGTGTCGCCCGGGCGCAGCGCGGTAAAGCCCACGCTGACCGTGATCCGGCCGACCTGCGGAAAGCCATAGCCTTCGACGTTGGCACGCAAGCGCTCGAACGCGGCGGCGGCATCGTCGGCACTGCCGCATCGCATCAGCACGACGAACTCTTCGCCGCCGAAGCGGTACAGATGGTCCTGGAAGCGAAAGCTGGTGCGCATCAGCCGCGAGAGAAGCAGCAGCACCTCGTCGCCTATCAGATGCCCGAAATCGTCGTTGACGCGCTTGAAATTGTCGATGTCGATCAGGCCCAGCCAGGGCGTGCCGACCAGGCCCTGGCGACGCGCCTCGTCGCTCGGCAGCGACGGGCCCGGCTGCAGATCGGGCAAGGCGATGCGCAGGAAGTTCTCGTCGAAGGTCTTGCGGTTGAGCAGACCGGTGAGCGTGTCGCGCTCGCTGTAGTCGAGCAGCGCCTGGAAGTTGCGGTAGACGCGCAGGATGCTGCCCACCATGCGCATCTCCGGCAGCGCCAGAGCCTGGCGGGTGGCGATCTCCAGCACGCCGACCGGTTCGCTCTCGGTGGCCAGCGGAAAGTAGGCCAGCGCCGGCATGCCCGGCACGCTGAAGGCTTGCTGGCGCAGCAGGCAGGCATGGCGGTTGGCCTGCGAAGCGAGCTCGGGCAGGCTCTCGAGCGGCGTCCAGACCGGGTCGGCCGTGGCGACGGTGTCGTTCGGCCCGATGCGCGCGCGCGTGAGCCAGCGCTGCTGCCCGGCGTCGCCAACGCAGCGGTAGATGGCCACCGTGTGCGGCCGCAGCAAGTCCTTGAGCGCGCCGACCAGGGTCACGTCGAGGACGTCCCGATCACGGAAACCCGTGAGTTCGGCCAGATGCTCTACGACTCGGGACATCGCTCCTCGTCCGTCTCCGCTTCTTGTTCTCCAGACCGCCGGCGCGGAGCTTGGCCGACGACCGGCTCGCTCAGGCCAGGATATCGGCGCCCGCGTAGCGCGCCACCAGGGCCAGCAGTTCCTCTTCGGCGTAGGGCTTGCCGAGGTAATGGTCCACGCCGAGTTCGGTAGCATAGTCGCGGTGCTTCTGCGCGATGCGCGAGGTGATCATGATCACCGGCATTCCGGCCAGGGCCGGGTCGGCACGCACGTTGCGCACGAGGTCGAAGCCGTCCATGCGCGGCATCTCGATGTCCGACAGCAGCACTGCAGGGCGCTCCGCGGCCAGGCACTCGAGCGCTTCCAGCCCGTCCTTGGCAGTGACCACGCGGTAGCCCTCGCGTACCAGCAGCCGCTGCGTGATGCGACGCACGGTCAGCGAGTCGTCGACCACCATCACCAGGGCGGCGCGCGCCGGGGCGAGCTCCGGCGGCTGTTCCGCCACCGGTTCGGCCGCCTCGCGCATGCCTTCGCGTGCCGCGTCGCCGTACAGGCTGGCCAACGCCACCGGGTTGTAGATCAGCGCCACCGCGCCCGAGGGCAGCAGCGTCACCCCGGCCAGACCCGGCATCCGCACCAGCTGCGGGCCGACGTTCTTGACCACCACCTCCTGGTTGCCGACGACCTCGTCGACATGCACCGCCACGCGCTGCGATGCGCTGCGCACGACGACCACCGTGTGCGATCGGCCGACGATCTGGCCGCGCTGGCCGGTCTGCAGCAAGGCGCCGAGCCAGAAGAAGGGCATGCGCTCGCCGGCATAGTCGAAGCTGCCCTCGGCGTAGGCCCGCGTGAGCTCGGTGCCGGTGACCCGGCGCACGTTCTCCACCAGCGTCGATGGCACCGCCACCTGCAGCTCGCCGCAGCGCAACATCACGATCTGGGTCACCGCGGTGGTCAGCGGCAGCAGCAACCGGAAGCGCGTGCCCTGGCCGGGAACGCTCCGGGTCTCGATGCGGCCACCCATCGCGTTGACTTCTGCCCGCACCACATCCAGGCCGACGCCGCGCCCGGCCAGCTCGGTCACCGTGCGCGCGGTGCTGAAGCCGGGGCTGAAGATGAACTCCCCGAGCTCGGCATCGCTGGCCGCCGCGTCGGCGGCGAGCATGCCGCGCTCGATGGCGCGCTCGCGTATGCGCACCAGGTCGAGGCCGGCACCGTCGTCGGCGAACTCCACCGCCACCTCGTTGCCGGCCTGGGCCGCGGTGATCGTGATCGTGCCCACCGCGTCCTTGCCGGCCGCGGTCCGCAGGTCGGGCGCTTCGACGCCATGCGCCACGCAGTTGCGCAGCAGGTGCTCGAACGGCCCGGCCATGCGCTCGAGCACGCCGCGGTCGATTTCGATCGCCCCGCCGACGATGTCCAGCCGCACCTGCTTGTCGGTCTCCTTGGCCGCCTGGCGCGCGGTGCGGTAGAGGCGATCGGCCAGGCTCTCGAACTCGACCATGCGCGTGCGCAGCAGGTCGTCCTGCAGTTCGCGCGTCAGCCGCGCCTGGGCCGCCAGTTCGTCCTCGGCCGACTGCAGCGTGCGCTGCAGGCTGCGCTGCAGCGTGGCCACGTCGTTGACCGACTCGGCCATGAAGCGGGTCAGCTCCTGGAAGCGCGTGAAGCGGTCCATCTCCAGCGGGTCGAACGCCTGGGCCAGGGACTTGGCAGCTTCCATCCGCGAGCTGATCTGGGTCTCGGCCTGGAGTTCGATGTCGCGCAGCTGGCGACGCATGCGCTCCAGGCTGTCGGTGAGCTCGCCCAGCGAGCCCTGCAGCAGCTTGACGTCGCTGTCGATGCGGGCGCGGACGATGCTGACCTCGCCCGCCTGGTTCACCATGCGGTCCAGCAATCCGGCACGCACCCGGACCACGGCACCGCTGGCGGACGGGCGCTCTGCGGCGGTGGCGGCGAGGTCGGCTTCGGCGCGGAAGCGCTGCCAGTCGATGGCCGGTGGCAGCGCGGCCACCGCAGCCTTCTCTTCGGCCGCCGGCAGCGCGATGGCGGCCGCCTCGGCCGGCGCTTCGCTCGGCGCAGGTGCAAATTCGACGGCGCCGGTTGGTGGCAACTCTGCCGCTTCGGCCACCGGTGCCGGCTGCGGCACCACGGCCGGCGCGGAAGGCTTGCGCAGGCCGTCGAAGGCCGCGCTCATCGCGTCGGCACGAGCCAGGAGCGGCTCGACGTCGGTGGCCAGCGCATCGCCGCGGCTGGCCAGCGCCTCGATCTTGGTCTCCAGCCGGTGCGCCATCTCGCCCAGGCGCATCGCGCCGGCCAGCCGGGCACCCCCCTTGAGCGTGTGCAGCGTGCGCATGCAGGCCATCGCCGCGTCCTGGTCACCCGGGCGACCATGCCAATCGCGCAGGCGCGATTGCAGCTGCGGCAGCAGTTCGTCGGCCTCGTCCTCGAAGATCGGGAACAGCTCGGCGTCGATCGCGTCGGTCGCGTCGATTTCGTCGTCGACCGACGGCGCGGCATGCGACACCGGAACGGGCGCCGGCCTGGCCTCCGACTCGGTAGCGGCCGCCTCGGAGACCGGCGACAGCGGCAGCCGTTCGTGCGCGGCCAGCCGGTCCATCAGCGCACCATCGACCGGGCGCAGGAACCCGGCGGCGAACTGATGCAAGAGGTGGCGGATCTCGTCGGCGGCGTCGTTGAACAGCTCGGGCTCGCCCGCACGGCCCGGACCCTGGGCCCGCGAGCGCATCAGCGCATGCTCGAGCGCACGCGCCAGCGCGGAAAGATCGGCGTAGCCCACGGTGGCCGAACTGCCGGCGAGTGAATGGGCCAGCGCGACGCTGCTGTCGGGCACCGCATGGCGCTCGTGCTCATGCGCCCACTCGGCAAGTTCGATGCCCAGGCGCCGCGAGAGCTCGTCGGCCTCGTTGAGGTAGATGTTGAACAGCGGGATGCTGATGCGCAGCGGCCCGATCAGCTTGACCGGTTCGTCTTCGCCCAGGGCCGGTTCCGGTTCCGGTTCCGGCTCGGCGGCAGTGGCGGGCGCCGCCGCCTCGAGCGGACCGGGGCCGGCGACCGGACCTTCGTCCGCGGCGGACGGGGCCCCGGGCTCCAACCCCATCGGCATCGTGTCGGGCAGCCGATCGACGGGCTCCACCAGGTCCAGCGGCAGGTCGGCCAAGGCAGGCGTGTCGACGTTCAGCACCGGCGCCTCGGCAGCGGCGGGCCCGAAAAGATCACCCAGATCGGCGAAGTCGATCTCCAGCGTCTCGCCTTCAGGCATCGGCGCAGTCGGCAGCTTGTCCAGCGGCAGATCCAGCAGCCCGGGCTCGGCCGCGGGCTCGATCCGCTCGGCCGGCGGCGGCGCGCCGGGCGGTGCACCCAGGTCGCCGAGATCGAAGTCGAATTTCAGTTCGGTGGCGGGCGCAGGTTCGCCGGTGGGCGTTGCGGTCAATGGCGGCAGGCCGAGGTCGAGGTCGGCGGCGCTGGGCAGGTCCGGCAGGCGCGCGGCCAACGACTCGACGGCGGGCGGCAGCGTCTCTTCAGCCGCGGGACCGAGGTCGAAATCGAAATCGAGCCCGTCGCCGATTGCGGACGCGGCTTGCGGTTCGGGCGCAGGCTCGAACGGCCAGGCCGACGCGGGTTCGGTCAGCGCCGGCACGGCTTCGCGTGCCGCCTCCGCGACCTCCTCGGGCACCTCCTCGGGTGGCAGTTCGAACCCCAGCCCCAACGCAGACTCGGGCGGCCTCGCGGGCACGGCCACGACCGCCGCGGCAGCCGGCAGCGTGATCGGCACGGGCGCGCTGCCCTCGCGCAGCGCATCGGCGGCGCCGGCCACGGCGAGGGCATCGTGGCCGCGGTCCTGCCGGCTGGCGATGGCCTCGGTCCAGTCGTCCATGTAGGCCAGCGCTTCGGCGGTGAACTGGCGCAGCCCACCGTCCATGCGCGGCGCGCTCGCCAGCCGGGCGTTGTAGAGCTGCTCGCAGGCCCATGCCGCGTCGCCGAATTCGCGCAGGCCGACCATGCGCGAGCTGCCCTTGAGGGTGTGGAAGGCGCGCCGCACCACGGTCATGTCGCCCGCGCTTTCGGGCGCGTCGGCCAGGCGCTCGAGCGCGGCGCGGGCGTCGGTGACGACCTCGCGGGCCTCCTCGATGAAGATCTCGCGCATCTCGGCGTCGTCTTCCAGTCCGGTCGCACCGGGCTGGGCCGGTTTCGGCGGCGGTATCGGGGCCGATGCGGGCGCCGCCGGTGCCGACGGAGGCGCGAGCCTGGCCACCGCCTGCGCCAGTTCGGCGCGCACCCGTCGCCGTGCCGCTTCGTCGCCGCCGGCGCGCAAGGCGACGCGGGCACCGCCCAGCAGCCGGGCCAATTCAGGCTGATCGGCCGCGAAGGCCTGCTGCGTCAAGGGTTCGATGCGCTCGGCGAGTTCGGCGTCGCTCAGTCCGGGTTCGTCGGCGGCAGCGGCCAGCTCGCGCAGTCGATCGAGCAGCGGCGCGGCGCCGGTGGACGAAGAGGCCGCCGGGCGCGTGGCTTGCGTCGCCGCTTGCGCAGGCTGCTCGTCGAGGGCGGCGAAGGCCGAGACGCGCCCGCTTTGCCCCATCACCGCGCTGAGGTTGCCGGTTTCCGGGTCGTAGCGGAACAGCGACTTGGCCAGCCCCGGTTGCACGCTGAGCATGTCGATGAGGAAGCTCAACGCGCCCAGGTTGTCGGCCAGGCGGTCGAAGCTGCCGGCCTGGATCGCAAGCTGTGGCTCGACCTCGGTCTGCGCCAGCGCATCGACGTCGCCGCGCATGTGCAGCACCGCCGCCGAGGCCTGGTCCAGGCCGAGCACCGAGAGCACGCCGCGCATCGCCGAGAGCTGGGCCGGCACCGGGATCAACAGATGGCGTTGCGCCGGGTCGCGGAAATACTGGTCGATCTGCTTTTCGACCTCCGACAGCGACGAGCGCAGCTCATGCACCACGCTGCCCATGGTCTGGCGGTCCGATACGCGGCGGTACAGCTCTTCCATCCAGCCGTCGAGCGGGTGCGGCTCGGCGCCGGTGCGCACGTCGTCGATGCGCTGCGCCAGGCGTTGCACGCGCTCGGCCAGCGCCGGATGGTCGAATTCGCCATCCTCCAATGAAGCGTCGAGGTAGAGGATCGCAGTGGCCACTTCCATCGCCAGCGTCGGCGGCGGCGGGGCGTTGCCGGCGACCGTCTGCATCACCGCGGTCTGCAGGGCCTGGTCCAGGACCTCGCCATGCGGGAACACGCGCTGCAGCGATTCGCCGACGAGGCTGAACTGCTCGGCCAGTCCGGCCATGCGATGCAGTTCGCCGCCGGCCACCGCCGACCATGAATCCTTGGCCGCGGCCACGCGCTTGCGCGCCAGCGCGAGCACCGAGGGGTCGAACCGCCCCAGCCGCGCCGTCTCGTAATCGACGGCCGGCACGTCGGCCAGGTTCCAGGCCCGGCGCACCGCAGCCAGCCGCGCAGCCGGCTGTTCGGCGCTCGGCGCCTTCGCATGCCAACAGAAGAAGAGCAGGTCCTGCGCCAGCCGGTCCGACACATCGTGCTGTCCGCGCACCTGCGTGCGCAACTGCGCCATCAGCCGCGAGGCGATGCGCTTGACATGCACGTCGGCCACCAGCAGACCGGCGGCCTGGGCCTCGAACACGGCCGCCGCCAGCTGCCAGAAGGTGGCCATGTGCGGCGCTTCGGACGCGCCCTGGCGCGCCCCGGCGCCGAGGTCGGCGCAGAGGTCGCTCATGCGCGCGAGAGCGGCGCTGCCGGGCTCGCGCATCAGTGCCAGCACCAGCGTCTCCATGTCGCCGCGGGCCCCGTCGTTGGCGCTGCGCGGCGTCGCCGCGGGGTCGGCCGGCAGTTCGCGCCATTGCCAGTCGATCTTCCACAGGTCGGCCGGGTGGATGCGGTCGGCGCCAGCGAGCTGCTGCGCGGCGCGGTACTGCGGGAAAAGCATCAGCGGCGTGACCGCCTTGCCGGCGAGCTGGCGGCCGAGGAAGTCGAGCAGCGCGAAGGAGACATGCTCGATCGTGTCGACTGCCGCCGCGTCGACCATCGCCGGGCGCTGGGCCATGCGTTGAACGGCCGCCTCGCTGGCCCGCAGCACGTCCGCCGCGGCCGGCAGGCCGACCAGCTCCAGCGCGCCCACGCCCTGGTGCAGATGCGTGCGCGCGGTGCGCAGCACCGCCGGATCGACGGCATCGACATCGGAGCCGCGGGCGGCCGCGGCCTCCTTGAGGTAGCGGCGCAGCGCCTTGTGCGCCGCTTCGAGCGAACGGCGCAATTCGCCGTGCACCCAGGCCAGTGCCCTGAGGTCGTCGCCGGGCCGGGTGTCGGGACTGTTCATGGTCGGGGCGTCCTGGCTCGCGCGTCGCTTCAGGTGACCTTGAACCGCGCCACCGAGGCCTTCAGCTCCTCGGCGGTGCGCGACAGTTCGCGCACCATCTGCGCGGTCGAGCGGGTGCCTTCGGAAGTCTGCTCGGTGACCGCGAAGATGTGCTGGATGTTGGCCGCCACCACGTTGGCCGATTCGGCCTCGCGCAGCGCCTCGCGCGAGATGCCGGCGATCAGGTCGGAGAGTTCGCGCGTGACGCGGTCGATGTCGCCCAGCGCCGTGCCGGCGGCGTCCGACAGCCGCGCCCCTTCGACCACACCCTGGGTCGAGCGCTCCATCGCACCCACCGCGTCCTGGGTATCGGTCTGGATCGTTCGCACGATGGCCGCGATCTGCCTGGTCGCGTCGCCCGAACGCTCGGCCAGGCGCTGCACTTCCTCGGCCACGACGCTGAACCCGCGCCCGGCATCACCGGCACTGGCCGCCTGGATCGCGGCGTTCAACGCCAGCACGTTGGTCTGTTCGGTGATGTCGGAGATCAGCTCGGTGATCTCGCCGATCTCCTGCGAGCTCTCGCCCAGGCGCTTGATGCGCTTGGAGGTCTCCTGGATCTGGTCGCGGATGGCGTTCATGCCGCCGATCGTGTTCTGCACCGCGGTCAGGCCGCTTTCCGCCGCCTGCAGCGACTGGCGCGCGACCTGCGCGGTCTCCTGCGCCTGGGCACTGACGTCGTTGATGCGCCCGGCCATCTGCAGCACCGACTCGCCGGTTTCGCGGATCTCGCGCAGCTGCTCGGTGGAAGCCGCGAGCAGCTCGGTCGAGGTCTGCTCGACCTGCTGCGTGGTGTCGGTCACGCGGCTCACCGTGTCCTGGACCTGGGTGACCAGATTGCGCAACTCCTCGACCGTGTAGTTCACCGAGTCGGCGATCGCACCGGTGATGTCCTCGGTCACCGTGGCCTGCTGTGTCAGGTCGCCTTCGGCCACCGACTGCAACTCGTTCATCAGGCGCAGGATCGCAGCCTGGTTGGCGTCGTTGACCCGCTTGGCTTCCTGCTCCTGGCGCTCGGCCGCCTGACGCTGCGCGTCGGCCATCCGCGAGCGGCTGGTCTGGTCGAGCACGAACAGGCGCAGGATGCCGAAGCCGGCGGCGGCGAGCACCAGCAGCGAGATCGCGCCGATGGCCAGCCGCAGGCCGCCGAGGCCGCCCTGGGTCGCGAGGGCCTGCTGCAGGCCGTCGAGGCCGCGGCGCAGCGGTTCCGAGTCGGTGACGATGGCCGTCTGCGCCTCGCGCGCGGCCACCAGGCCCTGCAGGTTGCCCAGGATGGCACTGGCTTCGGCGCGCGTGCGCTCGTACTGCTTGAGAAGATCCTGCAGCTTGGCCCGCACCTCGGGATCCTTGGTGCCGGGCAGGCGCAGGTCGGCGTCGCCGTCGATCACGCCCTGCGCGATCTCGCGAAACGAGTTCAGGTCCTTGCCGAGCAGGAACACGGCCTCTGCGCTGACGCCTTCGCTGGTCAGGAACTCGTTGGCGCTCTTGCCGATGCGCTGGGTCAGCATCACCAGCTCGCCCACCGCCGACAGCTCGGAAGCCGAGGCCCCGCGCTGCAGCTTGAGCGACGAGACCGTCTGCGCGGTCTCGAGCAGGTCCGCGCTCTGGCGGTTGATCGCGCGCAGCGCCTGGCCGACCTGGGTCAGGGTCTTCTGCTGCGCGAGCACGATACCGGCATTCTTCTCGGCGCGGTCCACCAGGGGCAGCAGGCTGTCCACGTCGCCCTGAAGCGCGCCGGGCACGGCCGCGACGTCGCCTTCGCCGCTCTTCAGGCTGCGCACGTTGCGCGCCAGCACGCCGACGCTTGCCCGGACCTCGGCGAAGGCCGGGGCGTTGCCGACCAGCGCCTGCGAGACCGATTTGGCCAGCCGTTGCGACTGCGTGCTGGCCTGGCCGGCCGCGGCCACCTGTGCCGAACCGCGGCTGCTCGCGCTGACCGCCAGGACCGTCGTGATCAGCAGGGCAACGAGGCCGATCGCAAACATCCAGACCAGCGCGCGCTGCTGCCGCACCAGCGCCCAGCCACCGATCAACGGCAAGCCGCTCGTGATCGACCTCGGCTCGGAGCTGCTGCCGGGCGTTCGTGTCTCGCCGAATTCCGCCGCGTGCTCCGATGGCGCGGCCTCGGAGATGATCGACGAGTCGCCGCCATCGCGCCCGGTCAGGGTATGCAGTGAATTCGGGCCCAGCCGCAGCGTCGCTTCCATCGGGTTGGACAGCGGCGCCAGCTCGTCGAAAGGCGCACCTGGCGTCGACTCGCCGTTCGCGGTGGGGCGCCCGGCGCCTTTGATCCGTTCAAGGATGCTCATGTCGTCCTCTGGGTTGACGGCCCCGCTGCGCGGGGCATGACGGCAGCGCGCGGGGCGGGCTCGGGCCTCATGCGGCTCTCATCGGGTGACCTGCCTGCCGCACGGGCCGAGACCGGTGTTTCGGACCAATGGGTTCTCGCTCATGCGGCGATCGCCAGAAACTCTTCGTTGCGGGCCAGCGTGGCAAGGTCGATCTCCTGCCACACGCGACCGCCAGCATCGCGCCACCGCTCGCCGGCGAAGGCCGGCCGCAGCTGCCCGTCGGCCGGTTCCGCGCTGAGCTGTTCGGCGCTGCGCAGGCCGGCCAGGCGATCGACGAGCACCGCGCAATGGGCGCCCTGCACCGGGTTGAACGCCAGCAGCTGCGCCTGCTCGCGCCCCGCGTCGGCGGCCAGCGGCGCGCGCAGCCCGAGAAAGGCCGCGAGATCGACCACCCCGTGCAGGCCGCCGCGCAGGTTGGCCACGCCCAGGAACCAGGGCCGGGTGTGCGGCACCGGCAGCAGCGGGCTGTAGGGAAAGATCTCGCCCGCCGTCGCCAGCGGCACCAGCAGCCCCAGGCCGGCGCATTCCACCGCCAGCCACGACTGCACGCGGGTTTCGGTGCGCGCCTGTTGCAGCCGCTCGGCCAGGCGACTCTGGAGTTGGCGCAGCGCTTCTCGGTTGGACATCAGCCGGCGTTCAGTCGAAGGCCTTGATCTTGGCGATCAGCTCATCGCCGTTGACCGGCTTGACGATGTAGTCGCGCGCACCCTGTCGCATGCCCCAGACCTTGTCGGTCTCCTGGTTCTTGCTGGTGCACATGATCACCGGCACGTCGGAAAAGCGCGGATCGCGCGTGATGCTGCGGGTGAGCTGGAAGCCGTTCTGCCCCGGCATCACCACGTCCATCAGGATCAGGTCGGGCTTGTCCTCGGCCAGCCGACGCATCGCCTCGTCGCCGTTCTCGGCCGTGCGCACCGCATAGCCGCGCTTGCCCAGCACATCGGAGAGGTGGTGCAGCTCGGTCTTGGAGTCATCGACGACGAGGATCTTCTGGATCGGCATCAAAAAGTCCTTGCGTGAACCGGATTCAGGCGCCGCTGCGGCGATGCGCTTCGACCGCGCGCAGCAACTGCTCTTTGGTGAAGGGCTTGGTCAGGTAGTCCTCGGAGCCGACCATGCGACCGCGGGCCTTGTCGAACAGCCCGTCCTTGGACGACAGCATGATCACCGGCACATGCGCGAAGCGGGGGTTGCGCTTGATGATGGCGCAGGTCTGGTAGCCGTCCAGCCGCGGCATGAGGATGTCGCAGAAGATCAGTTCGGGGTCATGGTCGTTGACCTTGGCCAGGGCGTCGAAGCCATCCTCCGCCAGCACCACTTCGTGGCCGCCCTGGCGCAGGAAGATCTCCGCACTGCGACGGATCGTGTTGCTGTCGTCGATGACCAGCACCCTCGCGCCGGCCACCGTGGCGGCATCGCCCGCTGCGCCCGCGTCAGGCTCCTGAATCTCCAAGCGCTGTTCTCCCCAACGACCCCGGCCGCGACGCTCGCCCGCGCGCGGCCGACGTCAGATCCGGACCATCTCGAAATCTTCCTTGCGCGCACCGCACTCGGGGCATGTCCAGTTCATCGGGACATCGGCCCAGACGGTACCGGGCGGAATACCGTGCTCCGGATCGCCATCGGCCTCGCTGTAAATCCAGCCACAGATCAGGCACATCCAGGTTCGCGGTTCGCTCACGGTCAGACTGTCACCTCACTACAATGGAGGCGGATTGTAGCCACGCAGTTCTCGTGAAAAGCGAGGAATTGTGAGGACCTACAGACCGTTTCTGAGAATCCGCTAGAAGTCCGCAGCCGGCCCTTGTGGGCGCGCGCGGCGGACGCCGGCGACACCGCGCCAAGGCCTGCCCATGACCCCCGACCCCACCCCGGCCACGGCCACCGACGACCCGACGGCCGATGCGCCACCGCCGGCCTGCGTGATGTGTTTCAACGCCAGCGACCCCAGCGGCGCCGGCGGCCTGGCCGGCGACGTCGCGACCATCGCCGCGATGGGCGCGCATGCGCTGCCGGTGGTGACCAGCATCGTGATGCGCGACACCGCCGACACCTTCGACCAGCACGAGATCGACGCCGATGCGGTGGCCGAACAGGCGCGAACCATCCTCGAGGACGTGACGCTGGCCGGCTGGAAGGTCGGTTTCCTGGGCAGCGCCGACAACGTCAGCGCGGTGGCCGAGATCCTGTCCGACTACACCGACATCCCGCTCGTCTCGTACCTGCCGAACCTGGCCTGGCTCGAAGAAGACCAGTTGCAGCCCTACCTGGACGCCTTCCGCGAACTGATCCTGCCGGCCACCGAGGTGCTGGTCGGCAGCCACAAGACGCTGCAGGACTTCCTGCTGCCCGAGTGGGACAGCGAGCGCCCGCCGTCGGCGCGCGAGCTCGCGGTGGCGGCCGGCGAGCACGGCACGCGCTACGTGCTGGTCACCGGCGTGATGCTCGCCGGCAAGGGCCCCGAGCAGTACATCGACAACGTGCTTGCCTCGCCGCAGGGCGCGATCACGGGCGAGAAGTTCGAGCGCTTCGACGCCGCCTTCATCGGCGCCGGCGACACGCTGGCGGCGGCGCTGGCGGCCCTGCTCGCGACCGGCAGCGAGTTGCAGCCCGCCGTCGGCGAAGCGCTGTCGTTCCTCGACCAGAGCCTGGACGCGGGCTTCCGTCCCGGCATGGGCCACATCGTGCCCGACCGCTTCTTCTGGGCCCTGCCCCCGCCCGAGGAAGGCGAAGACGGCGAAGGCGGCCCGCCCGAGCCCGAGCCCGAAGACTCCAAGAGCAAGGGCGTGCCACGGCGCGTCCACTGAAGGCGATCCCCATGCAGAGCAACGAGCAGCTGTTCGCCCGCGCGCAGCAGGTCATCCCCGGCGGCGTGAATTCGCCGGTGCGCGCCTTTCGTGCCGTCGGCGGGACGCCGCGCTTCATCGAGCGCGCCCAGGGCGCCTGCATGTGGGACGCCGAGGGCCAGAGGTACATCGACTACATCGGCTCGTGGGGCCCGATGATCCTCGGCCACGGCCACCCGGCGGTGCTCGACGCGGTGCTCAAGGCGGCGGCCGACGGTTTCAGCTTCGGCGCCCCGACCGAGCGCGAGATCGAACTCGCCGAAGCCATCATTTCGCTGGTGCCCAGCGTCGAGCAGCTGCGGCTGGTCAGCAGCGGCACCGAGGCCGGCATGAGCGCGCTGCGACTGGCGCGCGGCGCCACCGGGCGCAACAAGATCGTCAAGTTCGAGGGCTGCTACCACGGCCACGCCGACGCCCTGCTCGTCAAGGCCGGCTCGGGGCTGGCGACCTTCGGCTTCCCGACCAGTGCCGGCGTGCCGGCCGACGTCGTCAAGCACACGCTGGTGCTCGAGTACAACAACCTCGCGCAGATCGAAGACGTCTTCGCGACCCAGGGCGACGAGATCGCCTGCGTGATGATCGAGCCGATCGCCGGCAACATGAACTTCGTGCGCGCCTCGGTGCCCTTCATGACCCTGTTGCGCGAGTTGTGCACGAAGCACGGCGCGATGCTCGTGTTCGACGAGGTGATGACCGGCTTTCGCGTCGCACTCGGTGGCGCGCAGAGCGTCTATGCGGCGCTGATCCCCGGCTTCAGGCCCGACATGAGCGTGTTCGGCAAGGTCATCGGCGGCGGCATGCCGCTGGCGGCCTTCGGCGGCACCAGGGACGTGATGAGCCTGCTCGCGCCGCTCGGGCCGGTCTATCAGGCCGGCACGCTCTCGGGCAACCCGGTGGCCACCGCCTGCGGCCTGGCCACGCTCAAGGAGATCGCCAAGCCCGGCTTCTTCGAGGCGCTGTCGGCGAAGACGCGATCGCTGGTCGAAGGCCTGACCGGCGCGGCCCGCGAAGCCGGCGTGCCGCTGGTCGGCGACAGCGAGGGCGGCATGTTCGGCTTCTTCTTCGCCGACCGGCTGCCGCAGAACTACACCGAGGTGCTGGCCACCGACAAGGAGCGCTTCAACCGCTTCTTCCACGGCATGCTCGACCGCGGCGTGTACCTCGCGCCGGCGCTCTACGAGGCGGGGTTCGTGAGCGCGGCGCACAGCGCCGACGACATCGCGGCCACCGTGCGCGCGGCGGGCGAGGCGCTGCTGCGCGGCTGAGGCGTCGCGTCGGGGTCAGGCCGGAACCGGCTAGCGCTGACTGCCCGGCCAGCCCCCGCCTGAGCGTGCGCTGGAGACTCGGCGGGCCGCACGAGGTCGGCTCCTAGAATGCCCCGCATGCACCTCCACATCCTCGGCATCTGCGGCACCTTCATGGGCGGCCTGGCGGCGCTGGCGCACGAAGCCGGCCACGAGGTCACCGGCTGCGATGCCGGCGTCTATCCACCGATGAGCGATCAGCTGCGCGCGCTCGGCATCGAGCTCATCGAAGGCTGGGGCGCCGGCCAGCTGGCGCTGGCGCCGGATGTCTTCGTCGTCGGCAACGTGGTGACGCGCGGCAATCCGCTGATGGAGGCCATCCTCGACGCCGGCGCGGCCTACACCAGCGGGCCGCAGTGGCTGGCCGAGCAGGTGCTGTTCAAGCGCCATGTGCTGGCGGTGGCGGGCACCCACGGCAAGACGACGACGACGGCGATGCTGGCCTGGATCCTCGAGGCCGCCGGGCTCGAGCCCGGCTTCCTGGTCGGCGGCGTGCCGCTGAACTTCGGCCGCTCGGCGCGGCTCGGGCACGTCGAGTCGGCGCCCGGGGCCGCGCGCAGCCCGTTCGTGATCGAGGCCGACGAATACGACACCGCGCTGTTCGACAAGCGCAGCAAGTTCGTCCACTACCGGCCGCGCACCGCGATCCTCAACAACCTCGAGCTCGACCACGCCGACATCTTCCCCGACCTGGCGGCCATCGAGACCCAGTTCCACCACCTCGTGCGCACCGTGCCCGCCAGCGGCCGGCTGGTCGTCAACGCCCGCGACACGGCGCTGGCGCGCGTGCTGGCGCGCGGCTGCTGGAGCGAGGTGCAGCGCTTCGGGACCAAGCGCGAGGAGCCCGGTGGTCTGTGCGCGCGCGGCGACGCGGAGGCGTTCGACGTGCTGCGCGGCAGCCTCAAGCTCGGCCGCGTCGAGTGGAACCTGCTCGGCGAGCACAACCAGCTGAACGCACTGGCGGCCATCGGTGCGGCCGAGCACGTGGGCGTGGCGCCCGATGCCGCCTGCGCCGCGCTGGGCAGCTTCGAGAACGTGCGTCGACGCATGGAACTGCGCGGCACCGCGGCCGGCGTCAAGGTCTACGACGATTTCGCCCACCATCCCAGCGCGATGCGCGCGACCATCGACGGCCTGCGGCGCAAGCTCGAGAAGGACGCCGCCGGCACGCCCGGGACGCAACGCATCCTGGCCGTGTTCGAGCCGCGCTCGAACACGATGAAGCTGGGCACGATGAAGGCGCAGCTGCCGTGGGCGCTGGAAGGCGCCGACCTCGCCTTCTGCCTGCAGGGCGACTACGGCTGGAGCGCGCGCGACGCGCTGGCGCCGCTGGGCGGCACGGCGGTCGTGGCCGAGCAGGTCGACGCGCTGGTGGCGGCGGTCGTGCGCGCCGCGCGGCCCGGCGACCATGTGCTGTGCATGAGCAACGGCGGCTTCGGCGGCATCCACGCCAAGCTGCTGGCCGCGCTCGCCGCCAGGACCTGAACGCCGCCGCCGCCGGGCCGCCCCAAGGCGGCCGCAGCGAAGGCGCGAAGCGACCGAGCCTGGGGCCGCCCGTCAGCTGCGCTGCAAGGTCGCGCGCAGCGCCTCGGTCAGCAGGGCCAGCGCGTCCTCCAGATGGGCCCGGTTCTCGACCGACAGTCCGCCCCGCGCCAGCGCCGAGCGCAGTTGCTTCTGCAGGTCCACCGCGTGCAGCCGCGCCAGGCTGATCGCATCGGCGGGCAGCGCCGGCGACGGCCGGGTCAGCAGCGCCTGCAGGCGCTTGAGGTGCTCGCGTTGCAGGCTGCGCCGCAGCGGGTCGATGGTCTTGCCCGTCTTCAGCTCGCTCCACACCGCATCCTGCACCGTGGCATAGACCTCGTTGAGCGAGATCGCGCCGCGGCGCTCGGCCGCCGGCAGGTAGTTGGGCAGGTCGAGCAGGCGCTGTGCGGTGCCGGGGTCGAGCAAACGGTCCAGCGCCGCCCTCTGCAGCTCCAACACGATCTTGGGCACCGACAAGGGCCCCGGGCGGCTGGACTCGATGTAGTCCGGCATCACGTCGGCCAGGAACTCGGGCTCGAAGCGGAAGCTGTCGCTGCTGAACACCCGGTCGACGAGAAAGCGCAGCGCCTGCCGCTGCTGCGTCGGATCGACGGGGCGGAAGGCCGGCTTGCCGCTGCCGGGCAGGTCGCGGTCTATCGTCATGCCGCCCACGTACTTGGCCGCCAGCGCGGGCAATCCCACCACCTGGCGCAGGCCCGCCAGGACGCTGCGCCGCAGCCGCTCGGCGTCGTCGCCCGGCTGCGGGCCGCGCTTCTGGACCCGCGCCCACAGCTCCTCGGACAAGGCGAAGCGCCGCTGGTACCAGGCCAGCGGGTCGTCGCCGAGGTCGAAGCGGTTGATCAGCGGATCCAGGCCCGCATTGCCGCCGAAGCCGCCGGCATCGCCGTCGTCGCCGAACGCCAGCGCCGGGTCGGTGCGGCTGCGCTCGGCGATCCGGCGCAGTTCCTCGGCCTCGTGGCCGGGCGTCAGCGGCTTGTAGGCGTACTCGATGGCCCAGTAGTCGTAGGGCCCGAGGCCGGTCATCACCGGCTCGCCCTTGGGCTCGCCGTGCAGCGGCAGGTTGAAGGGGTTGTAGTCCATCACCGAGCTCGAGATGCCGTGCGCGTCGTCCCAGGCCTTGTCCTCGAGATGGGCGCGCTTGACCGTGGTCGAGGCCTTGAAGTTGTGGCGCAGGCCCAGCGTGTGGCCGACCTCGTGGGTGACGACGGCCTTGACGTAGGCCTGGGCCAGGGCCTCGGCCTCGGGGCTGTCGGGGGCGACGTCGCCGCGCGCGGCGAGCACGTCGAGCGCGAAGCCCAGCTCCTGCGCGCCGTCGGCGGCGTAGGTGCAGCCCGGGCCGTTCTCGGCCGACCACAGCGAGCCGAAGGCGGCGGTCGCGGCGGCTGCCGGTGCCGCAAGACCCGGACTGCCCAGGTCCTCGTGCACCAGGCGCCGCGCGCCGCGGCCGAAGACGTCGCTCATGCCGATGTCGGCGTCCAGGATCTCGCCGGTGCGCGGGTCGCTGTGGCTGGGTCCGATCGCAAAGCCGACGTCCGAGCCGACGAACCAGCGGATCGACGCATGCTCGGCGTCCATGTCGTTGAAATCGTCGTGCTCGCCCTGCTGGCGCACGACGATCGCGTTCTTGAAGCCGATGCGCTCGAAGGCCTTGTTCCACTCCAGGATGCCGGCCGTGATGCTGGCGCGGTAGCGCTCGGGGATGTTGCGGTCCAGCCAGTAGGTGATCGGCCTGACCGGCTCGGACAGCGCCGCGCTCGGGTCCTTCTTCTCAAGCCGCCAATGCCGGATGTTGTGCACGCGCGGGTTGGCGCGCAGGTCGTCCGACAGGTCGGTGTAGCTGTCGGTGAAGTAGCCGACCCGCGGGTCGGCCGCGCGCGTGGCCATCGGCTGCGCGGGCAGCTCGCGGAAGTTGTAGACCAGGCCGACGAACAGGCTGCGCGGATCGGGCGTGGTCGAGGGCGGATGGACCATCGAAGGCGGCGCGCCGGGCAGCAGCGTCGGCGGCGCCGGGATGCGCGGGATCGAGTAATGCACCTGCGCGGCCAGCGTCGTCAGACCGGCTTCGGCGCGCACCGATTCGAAGAACGAATTGGTGCGGTCGGGGCTGAAGGGCAGCCGGAAAGCCTCTTCGAGCGCGGTGCTGTAGCCGGCCATGTCGCTGAGCAGGAAGCTGGCATCGACGAGCACCGACTTGCGCTCGGGCTGCTCGGTACTGGTCACCGACGTGCTACCGATCAGGCTGTCGCTGAAGCCCTCGCGCACGGCGCGCCCGGCCGGCACGTCGCGGTTGCCGCGAAAGCCTTCCTGCAACGCCACCAGCTGCATGTGGTTGCCGATGCGGCGGAATTCGACCAGCCAGTGTGGTCCCATCTGGCTCGCGTACAGGCCGCGCTCGCCCACCGACGAGGCGACGTTGATCGAGAACAGCATCGGCTTGCCGATGCGATCGGGCGCGATCTCGAGCCATACCTTCTCGTCCTTGCGCCAGACCGGCACGAAGCCGTCCTGGCGCTTGGCGCCGGCGATGACCTCGGCGAACGGCTTGGGCGCGCCCGGGTCGGGCTTGGCCGCGGCGCCCGAGGCCGCGTGGCCGGGCGCCGAGGCGGCCGATGCCGCCGATGCGACCACCGCGGCCTGCGGCGCCCGGTTGGCGGACGGTGCGGCGCAGCCGGCCAGGCAGAGCGCGAGCAGGGCCGCGGGAAGCAGCGCACCGGGGGCCGGCAGCAAGGCGGCAGAAGGACGATTCGACGGCATGGGAGACTCGACTCCGAAAGCGACAAGTGGCGTGGATTCTGCCGCGCTGCATGGCGCGGCAGGGGCGGGTTCCCCCCCGGGGTCGGCATCGGCAGGCCATAGACTTCGCGGCCGCCGTAATGCCCTCGTCCCCATGCCTCGCGCATCCGCTCGCCCCGCCCCGCCCTCGCACCTGCTGTACCTGCACGGATTCCGCTCGTCGCCGCGATCGTTCAAGGCGCAGCGGCTGCAGGCCTGGCTGGCCGCCCACGCGCCGCAGTTGCACTGGTGGTGCCCGCAGCTGCCGCCTTCGCCGCGCGAGGCCATGGCGCTGGTGATGCAAGGCATTGCCGACTGGCCGGACTGTCGCTCGGCGGTGGTCGGCAGCTCGCTCGGCGGTTTCTACGCCACCGTCGTCGCCGAGCGCGCAGGCTGGCCGGCGGTGCTGCTGAACCCGGCCGTCGATCCGGCACGCGACCTGGCAAGCCATGTCGGCATGCAGACGGCGTACCACGCACCCGAGGAGCGGATCGACTTCCGGGCCGAGTACATCGCCGAACTGCGCGCGCTGGCGCCCAGCGCATTGACGAGGATGGCGCGCTACCTGCCGATCGTCGCCAAGGGCGACGAACTCCTCGACTGGCGCGAGACGAGCGCACGCTACGCCGGCGCCCCGCTGTACCTGATCGAGGGCAGCGACCACGCGCTGTCGGACTTCGACCACCACCTGCCCCAACTCCTGAGGTTCCTGCACTTATGCGATTGAAGAACAAGGTCTGCGTCGTCACCGGCGCGGCGCAAGGCATCGGCGCGGCCACCTGCGCCAAGTTCGCCGCCGAGGGCGCGATCGTGATCGGCTGCGACCGCCGCGCCGAGCCCGTCGCCGGCGCGGCCGAGATGTTTGCGGTCGACGTCACCAGCCGCGCCCAGATCGATGCGATGGTCGCCGCGGTGATGCAGCGGCATGGCCGCATCGACGTGCTGGTCAACAACGCCGGCATCACCCAGGACGCGCGGCTGGTGAAGATGACGATCGAGCAGTTCGACGCCGTCATCGACGTCAACCTGCGCGGCGTCTTCCATTGCGCACAGGCGGTGGCGCCGGTCATGGTCGAGCAGGGTGCGGGCGTGATCCTCAACGCCAGCAGCGTGGTCGGCCTCTACGGCAACTTCGGCCAGACCAATTACGCGGCGAGCAAGTTCGGCGTCATCGGCTTCACCAAGACCTGGAGCCGCGAGCTCGGGCCCAAGGGCGTTCGCGTCAACGCGGTGGCGCCGGGCTTCGTCGAGACGCCGATCCTGGCCACGATCCCCGACAAGGTGCTGCAGCAGATGCGCGAGCAGGTGCCGCTGCACCGGCTCGGCCGCCCCGAGGAGATCGCCAACGTCTATGCCTTCCTCGCCAGCGACGAGGCGAGCTACATCAACGGTGCGGTGATCGAGGTCTCGGGCGGGATGACGGTCTGAAGGCCCGATGAACCACCGGCGGCGAAGGCGCCACGCGCAGCGGCGACAATCCGCCCGATGTATGCATTGTTCGATGATGCCGGCAAGTTCCATGCCGGCCGCGTGATGTCCGAGGCCGAATCGTCGCTGCAGGTGGAGCTCGAATCGGGCAAGCGGGTGAAGGTCAAGGCCGCCAACGTGATGCTGCGCTTCGACAAGCCGGCGCCGGCCGAGCTGATGGCACGCGCCCAGGCCCTGGCCGCCGAGATCGACCTCGACCTGGCCTGGGAATTCGCACCCGAGGGCGAGTTCGGATTCGCCGATCTGGCACGCGAGTACTTCGAGGCCAGCGCCGGCGCCGACAAGCAGGCCGCTGCGCTGCTGCGGCTGTTCGACGCGCCGCATTACTTCCGCCGCCTGGGCCGCGGCATGTTCCGCAAGGCGCCCGAGGAGATCGTCAAGGCCGCCCTGCTGGCGATCGAGCGCAAACAGCAGGTCGCCGCGCAGATCACCGCCTGGGCCGACGAGCTGGCGGCCGGGCGCTGCCCGGGCCCGGTGCGCGAGCAGCTCTACCGCATCCTTTTCAAGCCCGACAAGAACGGTCCCGAATACAAGGCCGTGGTCGAGGCCAGCAAGCGGGCGCAGAAGGCGCCGCTGGACCTGCTCACCGCCGCCGGCGCGATCGAGAGCCCCTACCAGTTCCACTGGCAACGCTTCCTGTTCGACCAGTTCCCGAAGGGCACCGGCTTCCCGGCGCTGGCGGCGCCGGCGATCAAGGAGGAACTGCCGCTGGCCCCGGTGCAGGCCTTCTCGATCGACGATTCGGCCACGACCGAGATCGACGACGCCCTCAGCGTCACCGGGCTGGGCAGCGGCACGGTGGTCTTCGGCGTGCACATCGCCGCGCCGGGCTTGGCGCTGGCCCCGGATTCGCCCGTCGACAAGGTGGCGCGCGAGCGCCTGTCGACGGTCTACATGCCGGGCTGGAAGATCACGATGCTCCCCGCCGAAGTGGTACAGGCCTACACGCTCGTCGAAGGCCGCGACTGCCCGGCCGTCAGCGTCTACTTCCGCATCGACGAGGCCACGCTGGCGATCCAGAGCGCCGAGACCAAGCTCGAGCGCGTGCCGATCGCGATGAACCTGCGCCACGACCAGCTCGACGAGGTCGTCACCGAGGCGGCGCTGACCGGCGAGGTGGTGGCGGACTATCCCTTCGCGCAGGAGCTGGCCTTCTGCTTCGGCCTCGCCCGGGCGCTGAAGGCCCGCCGCGAGCTGGTCCGCGGCAAGCCGGAGGTCTTCAACCGGCCCGACTACAACTTCCGCCTCGACAGCGACGCAGAGACCGAACCCACCGGCCACGAGCGCGTGAGCATCGGCACCCGCCGGCGTGGCGCGCCGCTGGACCTGATCGTGGCCGAGGCGATGATCCTCGCCAACAGCACCTGGGGCGGCTGGCTGGCCGAGCATGGCGTGCCCGGCATCTACCGCAGCCAGGCCAGCCTGCTGCCGGGCATCAAGGTGCGCATGGGCACCAAGCCGCTGCCGCATGCCGGGATGGGCGTGGCGCAGTACGCCTGGGCGACCTCACCGCTGCGCCGCTATGTCGACCTGGCCAACCAGTGGCAGATCATCGCCTGCGCCCGCCATGGCCGCACCGCCGCGCTGGCCGCACCGTTCCGGCCCAAGGACGCAGCGCTGTTCTCGGTCATCTCGGCCTTCGACGCCGCCTACAGCGCCTACAGCGGCTTCCAGCAGGGCATCGAACGCTACTGGACGCTGCGCTACGTGGAGCAGAACGCGATCCCCGAGATCGAGGCGGCGGTGATGAAGGACGGCCTGGTGCGCGCCGAGACCCTGCCACTGGTCTTTCGCGTGCCCGGCACCGAAAGCCTGGCGCGCGGCACTCGCGTGCGCGCCCGAGTGACCGGCATCGACCTGCTCACACTGGACCTGCATGCCAGCCTGGCGGCGCGCCTGGACCTCGAGCCGGCCAGCGCCGACGATGACCTGGGCGAGGACGAAGCCGAGCCCGCCGGTGCGTTGACGCTGGCGATCGATCTCGAAGACGGCGCAAGCGCCGGCTCGCCAGCCGGCGCGCCGGTTTGAGCGACGGCGATGAACTGGCCGAAGCTCGCGTCGCTGTCCAAGCTGTCCACGCTGCAGTGGGCGCTGGTGGCTTCGGTCGCATTCCACGGTGGCTTGCTCACCGTGCGTTTCGTCAACCCCGAAGGCTTCGACCGCGCGTTCCGCGACACGCCGCTGGAGGTGATCCTCGTCAACGCGCATTCCAGCGAGGCGCCGACGCACGCCCAGGCGATCGCGCAGGCCAACCTGGCCGGCGGCGGCGAGGCCGAGCGCGGCCGCGCCACGTCGCCGCTGCCGATGGCCGCGACCGTGCAGCTCGGCGACGCCGCCGACGACGCGCACCGCCGCATCGACCAGATGCAGGAAGAGCAGCAGGAACTGCTGGCGCAGCTGCGGCGCGAGATGGCCACCTTGCCGCCGCCCGACCCGCGGCGCGAGAACGGCACACCGCTGGAGCGCGAACAGGAGGAGCACCGCAAGCGGCTGCTGCGGCTGCTGGCGGAGATCGAGAAGCGCATCAACGAGCAGAACGCGCGGCCGAAGAAGCGCTACATCAGCCCCGACACGCAGGGACAGACCTACGCGATCTACTACGACGCGCTGCGCCGGCGGATCGAGGAGCGCGGCACGCGCGACTTCCCCGAGTACAACGGCGTCAAGCTCTACGGCGAGTTGACGATGAACGTCACCATCGATGCCGCCGGCCGCGTCGTCGAGGCCGAGGTCGTGCGGCCCTCGCCATCGCGCCGGCTCGACCGCCAGGCGCTGGCCATCGTCCGCGCCGCCGCGCCCTTCGGCCCCTTCACGCCGGCGATGCGCGAGCAGGCCGACCAGATCGTGGTCACCTCCCGCTTCCGCTTCACGCGTGACGAAGGGCTGGAGACGTCGGTCAGCAACCCGGAGGGCCGGCGATGACGAGCGCCCCACCCGTGGATCGCTACGCCGTGTTCGGCAATCCGATCGAACACAGCCTCTCGCCCTTCATCCACGCCGCGTTCGCGCGCCAGACCGGCCAGCACCTGAGCTGCGAGCGCCTGCTCTGCCCGCTGGACGGCTTCGCGCAATCGGTGCAGGCCTTCGCCGACGCCGGCGGGCGCGGCTGCAACGTCACCGTGCCATTCAAGTTCGAAGCCCGCCGCCTGGCCGCACGCTGCAGCCCGCGCGCGGAACTGGCCGGCGCGGCCAACCTGCTGCGCTTCGACCCCGAGGGCTGGTGGGCCGACAACACCGATGGCGTCGGCCTGGTGCGCGACATCGAGCAGGGCGCCGGCCTGCCGCTGCGCGGGCGCCGGGTGCTGCTCGTGGGCGCCGGCGGCGCGGCCGCGGGCGTGCTCGGCCCGCTGCTGGCGGCGCAGCCGGCGGCGGTGGTGGTGGCCAACCGCAGCGTCGACAAGGCCGAGGCGCTGGTCGAACGCCACGCCGCGGCGGCCGCTGCGCATGGCGTGGTCGTCCGCGCCAGCACCTTCGATGCCGCGGGCCTGGGCTACGACCTCGTCCTCAATGCCAGCGCCAGCAGCCTGCAGGGCGTGGCGCTGCCGCTGCCCGCGGCCACGCTGGGCCGCGGCGCGCTGGCGCTCGATCTGATGTACGGGCCCGCCGCCGCGCCTTTCCTGGCCTGGGCCCGCGCGGCCGGGGCCGACGCCCGCGACGGCCTGGGCATGCTGGTCGAACAGGCGGCCGAGGCCTTCTTCGTCTGGCGTGGCGTGCACCCGCAGACCGCGCCGGTGCTGCAGGCGCTGCGCGAGCAATTGGCGGCCGGACGGTGAGCAGGCGCGGGCCCGGGTGGCAGACCGCGCGCCGGCTCGGCGCGTTGTTGCTGCTGTGCGCGCTGTCGCTGCAAATCGTCTTCGCGCTGCGCATCGCGCTGATGGCGGTGGTCGATCCGCAGTCCACGCCCTTCCAGCGCAGCGAAGCCTGGCGCCTGCTGGTCGAAAAGCACCGCATCGCCTGGAGTCAGCAATGGGTGCCCGGCGACCGCATCTCGCCCCAGCTCAAGCGAGCGGTGATCGCCAGCGAGGACGCCGACTTCACCGAGCATGGCGGCGTCGAGTGGGACGCGATCGAGAAGGCCTGGGAGAAGAACGAGCGCGCCGAGAAGCGCGCCGAACATCTGCGCCCGGGCCGCCCGGCACCGGCAGCCAAGGTGGTCGGCGGTTCGACCATCAGCCAGCAGCTGGCCAAGAACCTGTTTCTTTCCGGCGAGCGCACGGTGCTGCGCAAGGCGCAGGAGCTGGTGCTCACCTTCATGCTGGAGACGCTGCTGTCCAAGCAGCGCATCCTCGAGATCTACCTCAACAGCGTCGAATGGGGCGAAGGCGTGTTCGGCGCCCAGGCCGCGGCGCGGCATTACTTCCACGTCGACGCCGCGCGACTCTCGGCCGAGCAGGCGGCACGCCTGGCGGTGATGCTGCCGGCGCCCAAGCGCTTCGAGAAGCGACCCGGCTCGGCCTACGTCGTCGGCCGCGCAGCGACCATCGTCGCGCGCATGGGTGCGGTCGAGCTGCCATGAACCAAGCCGCCGAGATCGCTGCCTTCGCGGCCCGCCTCGTGGTCGAGGAAGGTATGGAGTACGCGGCGGCCAAGCACAAGGCGGCGCGGGCGCTGTTCGGGCCCGGCCGGCGGGTGGAGATGCCGTCCAACGAACTGCTGGAAGACGCCGTTCGCGAGCACATCGCGCTGTTCTGCGCCGACAGCCAGCCCGCCGAACTGCGCGCGCTGCGCGAAGCGGCCCTGCCCTGGATGCAGCGCCTGGCCGAGTTCAGGCCGCACCTGTCGGGAGCGGTCTGGCGCGGCACCGCAACGCGCCTGTCGTCGCTGCACCTGGACCTGTACTGCGACGACCCGAAGGCGGCCGAGATCGCGCTCGTCAATGCCGGCATCGCCTACGACGCCGGCGCGCTGGACCGGCCCGGTCAGCGCGAGCCGCTGAACGTCCTGACATTGAGCGTGCCCAACCGCGACTTGGGCGAACCGGTGACGATCCATCTCATCGTGCACGACCTGCAGGACCAGCGCGGCGCGCTCAAGCCCGACGCCCGCGGCCGCAGCTGGCGCGGCGACCTGGGCGCGCTGCAGCGTTGCCTGGAACGACCCGAATGAACCGACGAACCTGGATCCTGGCCGGCGCCGGCGCCGCCGCCGCTGCCGCGGGCGTGGCGTGGCAGATCCGGCGCGCAGCGCCGCTGGCCACCACGCCGCCGCCCGACACCCGCGCCGGGCTGGCCGCCGACGCGCCGAACGCCTTTCTCTGGCGCGCCAGCTTCGCCCGCCCCGAGGGCGGGACTCTGGCCATGGCCACGCTGGCCGGGCAACCGCTGGTGCTGAACTTCTGGGCCACCTGGTGTCCGCCCTGCATCGAGGAGATGCCCGAGATCGACCGCTTCGCCCGGCGTTTCTCGGTCCAGGGAGGCAAGGTGGTGGGGCTGGCGGTGGACAATGCGAAGGCGGTGCGCGAGTTCCTCGCCCGCGCTCCGGTGCATTACCCGATCGGCCTGGCCGGCTTCGAAGGCAGCGAGCTGAGCCGAAAGCTCGGCAACGACACCGGTGCGCTGCCGTTCACCGCGGTGCTCGATCGCCGCGGCGAGGTGACCCAGCGGCGGTTGGGCACGACCAGCTTCGACGAACTCGTCCGCTGGACGCGGGGGCTTTGACGGCAGCGCGACCTCGATGGCCGCGATTCGGGGTTTCCCACGCAAATTGCTTCGAGCCGCGCTGAACGGCAACTAAAACGCGTAAAGTCCGGCCTCCGGTCGAAGCTGGCCGGCTGCAACCATGAACCTTCTCGTCATCCACGGCCCCAACCTGAACCTCCTCGGTACGCGCGAGCCGCAGGTCTACGGGACGACCACGCTGGCGCAGATCGACGCCGAACTGGCGCAGATCGCCGCCGATGCCGGCGCCAGTCTGAGCAGCTTCCAGAGCAATCACGAAGGTGCGCTGATCGACCGCATCCACGCGGCGCGCACCGACGGCACCGAGTTCATCGTCATCAACCCGGGGGGGCTCACCCACACCAGTGTCGCGCTGCGCGACGCGCTGGCCGGCGTGGCACTGCCCGTCATCGAAGTCCACCTCTCCAACATCCACCAGCGCGAGGCGTTCCGCCACCACTCGTATATCTCGGGTGTCGCGCTGGGCGTCATCTGCGGACTGGGCGTCAGCGGCTACCGCCTCGCGCTGGCGCACGCCCTGTCATTGCGCAAGGGCTGAGGGCCTGCGCGGCGCCTTGGGGCGCCAGACCACAAACAAGGACATTCCAAGATGGACCTGAGAAAACTCAAGACGCTGATCGACCTCGTGTCCGAGTCGAACATCTCCGAGCTGGAAATCACCGAAGCCGAAGGCAAGGTCCGCATCGTCAAGTCCGGCCTGGCGATGGCCGCCGCCCCGGCGCTGGCCGCGCCGGCGGCAGCCGCCGCCGCAACGGCCCTGTCACCGGTGGGCGCCGAACCGGCGCCCGTGCCCGCGGGCAAGACGATCAAGTCGCCGATGGTCGGCACCTTCTACCGCGCGGCCAGCCCCGGCGCCAAGCCGTTCGTCGAGATCGGCGATGCGGTCGTCGAAGGCGAGCCGGTATGCATCATCGAGGCGATGAAGATCATGAACGAGATCGAGGCCGACTGCGCCGGCAAGGTATTGACCATCCTGTGCGAGAACGGGCAGGCGGTCGAATTCGGTCAACCGCTGTTCATCGTCGAATAGGCGGCCGCGGGTGTTCAAGAAGATCCTGATTGCCAACCGCGGCGAGATCGCCCTGCGGATCCAGCGCGCCTGCCGCGAGATGGGCATCAAGGCGGTCGTCGTCTACTCGGAGGCCGACCGCGAGGCCAAGTACGTCAAGCTCGCCGACGAGGCGGTCTGCATCGGTCCGGCGGCCTCGTCGCTGAGCTACCTGAACATGCCGGCGATCATCTCCACCGCCGAGGTCACCGACGCCGAGGCGATCCACCCCGGCTACGGCTTCCTCAGCGAGAACGCCGACTTCGCCGAGCGGGTCGAGAAGAGCGGCTTCGTCTTCATCGGGCCGACGCCCGAGTCGATCCGCCTGATGGGCGACAAGGTCTCGGCCAAGCAGTCGATGATCAAGAGCGGCGTGCCCTGCGTGCCCGGCTCCGAAGGCGAGTTGCCCGAGGACCCGAAAGAGATCATCCGCATCGCGCGCACCGTGGGCTACCCGGTGATCATCAAGGCCGCCGGCGGTGGCGGCGGGCGCGGCATGCGGGTGGTGCACACCGAGGCCGCGCTGATCCACGCCGTGCAGACCACGCGCGCCGAGGCGGGTGCCGCCTTCGGCAACCCGGCCGTCTACATGGAGAAGTTTCTCGAGCGCCCGCGGCACATCGAGATCCAGATCCTGGCCGACCAGCACAAGGGCGCGGTCTGGCTCGGCGAGCGCGACTGCTCGATGCAGCGCCGGCACCAGAAGATCATCGAGGAAGCGCCGGCACCCGGACTGCCGCGGCGCGTGATCGAGCGCATCGGCGACCGCTGCGCGGCGGCCTGCAAGAAGATCGGCTACCGCGGCGCCGGCACCTTCGAGTTCCTGTACGAGGACGGCGAGTTCTACTTCATCGAGATGAACACCCGGGTGCAGGTCGAGCACCCGGTCACCGAGATGGTCACCGGCATCGACATCGTGCAGATGCAGATCCGCGTGGCCGCCGGCGAGAAGCTGCCCTTCACCCAGCGGGGGGTCGTGATGCGCGGCCACGCGATCGAGTGCCGCATCAACGCCGAGGACCCCTACAAGTTCACGCCGTCGCCGGGCCGCATCACGCTGTGGCATCCTCCGGGCGGCCCCGGCGTGAGGGTGGATTCGCACATCTACACCAACTACTTCGTGCCACCGAACTACGACTCGATGATCGGCAAGATCATCTGCCACGGCGATACCCGCGAGCAGGCGCTGGCGCGGATGCGCACGGCGCTGTCGGAGACGGTGGTCGAGGGCATCCAGACCAACATCCCGCTGCATCGCGAACTGCTGGCCGACGCCAAGTTCATCGAAGGCGGCACCGGCATCCATTACCTCGAAGGCTGGCTGGCCCAGCACAGCCGCTAGATGTCTGGCCACGCGTTCGCCCCCAGAGGCGGCCGCGCCCGCGATGTTTGAGCTTGTCCTGCGCGCGCCGCAGGCCCTGGTGGAGCCGGTGTCGGACGCGCTCGTCGACGAACTCGACGCGCTGTCGGTGTCGGTCGAGGACGCCGACGCCGGCAGCGCCGACGAGCAGGCGCTGTTCGGCGAACCCGGCATGCCGCCACCGGCCCCGGGCTGGGAACGATCGACGCTGAAGGCGCTGTTCGAGACCGAGGCCGCCGCCGAGCGCGCGGCCACGCTGCTGCTGGCGCACGACGGTGCGCGCGGGCTGCACGTGCAGGCGCTCGTCGCGCTGGCGGAGCAGGACTGGGTGCGTCTGACGCAGTCGCAATTCGCGCCGGTGGCGATCACGCCCGAGTTCTGGATCGTCCCGAGCTGGCACGAACCACCCTCCGCGGCGCGCCACGTCATCCGGCTCGACCCCGGCCTGGCCTTCGGCACCGGCACCCACGCCACCACCCGCATGTGCCTGCGCTGGCTGGCACGACATCCCGACCGCGTCCGCGCCGGCCGCGTGCTCGACTACGGCTGCGGCTCGGGCATCCTGGCCATCGGCGCGGCGCTGCTGGGTGCGCAGCGCATCGATGCGGTCGACATCGACCCGGCCGCCGTCCAGTCCACGCGCGACAACGCCGCCCGCAACGGCGTCGTGCTGTCGGCCGGCCTGCCCGATGCGGCGCAGGGCGCCTACGGCCTGGTGCTGGCCAACATCCTGGCCACGCCGTTGAAACTGCTCGCGCCGCTCCTGGCCGCGCATGTGGCGCCCGGCGGCTGGCTGGTGCTGGCCGGCATCCTGGAGCGACAGGCCGACGAGTTGATCACGGCCTATGCGCCCTGGCTGGCACTGGAGGCGGTCGATCGCGACGAGGGCTGGATCCTGATGGCCGCGCAGCGCAGAGAGGGCACGCCATGACTGCGCGGCGTCCCGGAACATGCCGATCGACCGCGCCTGGCGCGGCCTGCCGCTGATGGCAACCGGCCTGGCCACCCGCTGCCCGGCGTGCAGCACCGTCTTCCGCGTCGTGCCCGACCAGTTGCGGATCTCCGAAGGCTGGGTGCGCTGCGGCCGCTGCGCCGAGGTCTTCAACGCCGCCGAAGGCCTGATCGACGTCGAGACCGGAGCGCCGCGCCGCCTGGCCGAAGACACGGTGGCGCCGGAGGTGTCGCCGGCGCCCGGCCCGACGCCACGGGCGGCACCACCGGCTCCGGCCGCTGCCGACACCGCCGATGTCGAGATCGCGTTCGAACCCGCCCCGCCCGCACCGGCAGCCGCCGAGATCCCCCGCGAAGCTGCCGATATCGAGCCGAGCGCCTGGTCACCGCGCGAGGACAGCGAGCCGCCTGTCGAGGCCGCGCCGCAGTCCGAGGCCGCCGACTCGGGTCCCGATGCAGCCGACAGCCTGGACACCGAAGCGCCCGCCGACACGACCGGCGAGATCCGCGCCGACCCGGCCGGCATGCCCTCGTTCCTGCGCCGCGCCGAACGCGCGCAGCGCTGGCGCCGGCCGGGCGTGCGCGCAGCGCTGCTGGTGTTGCTGTTGCTGGGCCTGGCCGGGCTGCTCGGCCAAGTCGCATACAGCTACCGCGACCTCGTCGCCGCGCGTTTCGCCTCGACCCGGCCGGTGCTCGAGCAGTCCTGCGCGCTGCTGGGCTGCACGATAGGCGCACCGCACCTCATCGACAGCCTGGTGGTGGAAAGCAGCGGCCTGGTGCGGGTGGAGCGGTCCAACGTCTACAAGCTCAGCGTGGTGCTGCGCAATCGCACCGGCATCGAAGCCGCGCTGCCGGCGCTGGACCTGGCCCTCACCGACAGCCAGGGCAAGCTGCTGGCGCGGCGGGTGCTGCGCGCGGCCGACCTCGGCGCCAGCCAGGCCAGCCTGGGCGCGGGCCGCGAGCTGGCGCTGCAGGCCACCTTGCAGGCCGCCACCGCCCCGGTGGCCGGCTACACGATCGAGATCTTCTACCCCTGACGGCGCGCAGCCGTCTCAACCCGGTCACCGACCTTCTGGAGCTGCCATGCCCGCGCTGATCTGCGGATCCCTCGCCTTCGACACCATCACGACCTTTCCGGGCCGCTTCGCCGAGCAGATCCTGCCCGAGCAGATGCACATCCTCAACGTCGCGTTCCTGGTGCCGACCCTGCGGCGCGAGTTCGGCGGCTGCGCCGGCAACATCGCCTACACGCTGCAAGAGATCGGCGGCCAGCCGGTGGTGATGGCAGCGCTGGGCAGCGACGGCGCCGACTACCTCGCGCGGATGCAGTCCTGGGGCATAGACACCTCGCTGGTGCGCAGCGACACCGAGCTGCACACGGCGCAGGCGATCATCATCACCGACCGCGACAACAACCAGATCACCGCCTTCCACCCCGGCGCGATGGGCCATGCGCACCTGATCGAAGCGCCCGAGCGCAGCGATCTGAAGATCGGGATCATCGCCCCCGACGGGCGCGACGCGATGTGGCGCCGTGCCGAGCAGATGCGGGCGGCCGGCATCCCCTTCGTCTTCGACCCCGGGCAGCAGCTGCCGCAGTTCGACGGTGCCGAGCTGATGCACTTCGTCGATCTCGCCAGCTGGGTCGCGGTCAACGACTACGAAGGCCGCATGCTGTGCGAGCGCACCGGGCGGACGCTGGCCTCGCTGTCGAGCTCGCACCTGAAGGCCGTGATCGTGACCCTGGCCGCCGAGGGTTGCGAGGTCTGGGTCCAGGGCCGGCGCATCCACGTGCCGGGCGTGAAGGCCGAACGCGTGGTCGACCCCACCGGCTGCGGCGACGCCTTCCGCGCCGGCCTGCTCTACGGCCTGGAGCGCGGCTGGACGGTCGAGCGCAGCGTGATGCTGGGCAACCGGCTGGGCGCGATCAAGATCGCCCACCGCGGGCCGCAGAACCACCGCATCGACGGCGCCCTGCGCGCCGAGCTGCTGGGCTGACGACGGCCCCGCCAGGCTTGCCGGCCTACTGCACCACCTGCGCCAGCGCGCCGCTGGCGTAGCGGCGCGCGACCTCGGGCAGCGCCACGGGCTTGATCTTGGCTGCCTGGCCCTCGCAGCCGAACTCCAGGTAGCGCTGGCGGCAGATCAGGCGCGCCGCCTCGCGCGCCGGCTTGAGGTAGTCGCGCGGGTCGAACTTGTCCGGGTTCTCGGCCAGGTACTTGCGGATCGCCGCGGTCATCGCCAGGCGGATGTCGGTGTCGATGTTGATCTTGCGCACGCCGAACTTGATCGCCTCCTGGATCTCGCTGACCGGCACGCCGTAGGTCTGCTTCATCTGACCGCCGTGGGCGCGGATGATCTCCAGCAGGTCCTGCGGCACGCTGGACGAGCCGTGCATCACCAGATGGGTGTTGGGGATGCGGGCGTGGATCTCCTTGATGCGGCCGATCGCCAGCGTCTCGCCGGTGGGCTTGCGGCTGAACTTGTAGGCGCCGTGGCTGGTGCCGATGGCGATCGCCAGCGCGTCGAGCTGGGTCCTCTTGACGAAATCGGCCGCCTGCTCGGGGTCGGTCAGAAGCTGCTCGCGCGTCATCGTGCCCTCGGCGCCGTGGCCGTCCTCCTTGTCGCCCTTCATGGTCTCCAGCGAACCCAGGCAGCCGAGCTCGCCCTCGACCGTCACGCCCAGCGCATGCGCGAGGTCGACGACCTTGCGCGTGACGTCGACGTTGTAGTCGTAGCTGGCGATCGTCTTGCCGTCGGCCTGCAGGCTGCCGTCCATCATCACCGAGCTGAAGCCGAGGTCGATCGCGCCCTTGCAGACGTCGGGGCTCTGGCCATGGTCCTGGTGCATCACCAGCGGCACCTGCGGCCAGCTCTCGATCGCGGCCTGGATCAGGTGCTTGATGAAGGGCTCGCCGGCGTACTTGCGGGCGCCGGCACTGGCCTGCAGGATGACCGGCGCGCCGACCTCGGCCGCAGCCGTCATCACGGCCTGCACCTGCTCGAGGTTGTTGACGTTGAAGGCCGGGATGCCATAGCCGTGTTCGGCGGCATGGTCGAGAAGCTGACGCATCGAGACGAGGGGCATGGGATTCTCCGGTGGTTGAGGCGGTGCGAACGAAGGCCGATCGCGGCCGGCGATGTCACCGCGCTGGAACTGGCCCGATTTTATGCAGCGCGACTGCCGGCAGAGGCATTTCTCGTCATTCGGCTGCCCGATCGGTCGCTGCCGGGCCGTCCGCGGGCGATGGGCCTGAATTGGCGGCCGCCGGCGCTTCTATTCGCAGCACCGCGCCGCCTGCGGCACGCCGACACTGCCAACCGGGACCGGCCGGCGCCGGTCGTAGAGGCGACACCCCATGGCCCCCATCCCCCTGGCTCCGCTGACGCAATGGATCACCCATGCCGCGCTGCGGCATGCAGACACGCTGCCGGCGCAGCTGATGACGCGCCTGGGCATCAGCCGCCGCCGCGCCGGCCACCTGCTGGGCAAGCTGGTGGCCGCGCAATGGCTGGCTCGCGAGGGCAGCCCGCGCCGCCCCCGCTACCGTCCCGGCGCCCTGCGCCAGGTGGTGCAGCGCTACGCTCTCGAAGGACTTCAGGAAGACCTGCCCTGGCGGCGCGACTTCGCGCCCTGCTTCGAATTGCCCGGCGACGTGCAGCGGATGGCGCAGCATGCCTTCACCGAGCTGCTCAACAACGCCATCGACCACAGCGGCGGCAGCGAGGTCGTGGTCTCGATGCGGCAGACCCCGCTGCAGGTGCAGTTGCTGATCTCCGACGATGGGTTGGGGCTGTTCGAGCGCATCGCGCAGACCTTCGCGATCGACGAGCCGGCGCTGGCGATGCTCGAGCTCGCCAAGGGCAAGCTGAGCACCTGCCCCGAGCGCCACAGCGGCCATGGCCTGTTCTTCACCTCGCGCCTGGCCGACGTCTTCGACATCCATGCCAATGCCGCCGCCTTTCAACACCGCAGCTGGGAGCCGCGCGCCTGGCAAGCCGCGCGCCCCGCGATCCGGCGCGGCAGCTCGATCTACCTGGCCATCGCGCTCGACACACCGCGCACGCTCGACGGAGTGTTGCGCGCGCAAAGCCAGGACGGCGACGGCTATGCCTTCGAGCGCACGGTGGTGCCGCTGCACCTGATCGGCGCCGGCGGCGTCGCCGACGGCGGCCGGGGCCCCGCTCCGGCGCTGGTCTCGCGCGCCGAAGCCCGGCGCGTGGCCGCGCGGCTGGCGCAGTTCCGTCATGCCGAGCTCGACTTCGCCGGCATCGCCGAGATCGGCCATGGCTTCGCCGACGAGCTGTTCCGCGTCTTCGGCCGTGCGCATCCGACACTGGCGCTGGTGGCCACCGGCATGGCGCCGCGGGTCGCGGCGATGGTTCAAAGCGTGGTGAACTGAAGGCGCCCTGAACGACGCCCAGGCGCGCAGCAGAAATATGGGTGCCTACCGCACCTGGCAGACCTTGAGGGTGTTGGTGCCGCCGGGCACGCCCATCGGCTCGCCGCAGGTGATCGCATAGGTGTCGCCGGGGCGCAGCACGCCATTGGCCACCAGCAGGGCCTCGGCCTGCGCCAGCGTCTCATCACGGTCGGCGAACTTGGTCATCAGCACCGGCCGCACGTTGCGGTACAGCGTCATTCGGCGCTGCGAATTGATCTGCGTCGTCATGCCGTAGATCGGCACCTTGATGTTGTGGCGGCTCATCCACAAGGCGGTCGAGCCCGATTCGGTGAGCGCGACGATCGCCTTGCAGCACAGGTGGTGGGCCGTGAACAGCGCGCCCATCGCGATGCTCTGGTCGATGCGGCCGAACTTCTTGTTGGTGAAGTCGGTCTCGATCGAGACGTCCTCGGCGCGCTCGGCCTCGAGCGCGATCTGCGCCATCTGCTCGACCGTCTCGACCGGATACTTGCCGGCCGCGGTCTCGGCGCTGAGCATCACCGCATCGGTACCGTCGAGCACGGCGTTGGCGACGTCGCTGACCTCGGCCCGCGTCGGCACCGGCGCCAGGATCATGCTTTCCATCATCTGGGTGGCCGTGATGACCACCTTGTCCATCTCGCGCGCCATCCGGATCATGCGTTTCTGCAGCGCCGGCACCGCGGCGTTGCCGACCTCCACCGCGAGGTCGCCGCGCGCGACCATGATGCCGTCGCTGGCACGCAGGATGGCTTCGAGCTGCGGGATCGCCTCGCTGCGCTCGATCTTGGCGATCATCGCCGGCCGGTGGCGCGTCGCCTCGCCGGCGACGTTGGCGAGCTGGCGCGCCATCTCCATGTCGGTGGCGTTCTTCGGGAAGCTCACCGCCAGGTACTCGCACTGGAAGGCCACCGCGGTCTTGATGTCCTCCATGTCCTTGGCGGTCAGCGCCGGCGCGGTGAGGCCGCCGCCGGCCTTGTTGATGCCCTTGTTGTTGGACAGCTCGCCGCCGAGCACGACGCGCGTGTGCACCTGCTCGCCGAGCACGCGCTCGACGCGCAGCTTGATCAGGCCGTCGTTGAGCAGCAGCGTGTCGCCCGGGCGAACGTCGCGCGGCAATTCCTTGTAGTCGAGGCCCACGATGTGGACGTCGCCGGGTTCGTTGCGCTGCGCGTCGAGCACGAACGCCGCGCCAGGCTCGAGCATCACCTTGCCATCCTCGAACTTGCCGACGCGGATCTTGGGGCCCTGCAGGTCGGCCATCAGCGCCACCGGCTTGCCGATCTTCTGCGCGATCTCGCGCACCATGTTCGCCCGGGCGATATGGTCCTGCGCCTTGCCATGGCTGAAGTTCAGCCGCACCACGTCGACGCCGGCGCGCAAGAGCCGCTCGAGCACCTCGGGATCGCTGGAGGCGGGACCGAGGGTGGCGACGATCTTGGTGGCTCGGGTCATGGGGTGGCGCTCCGAGGGCAACATGCCCTCGCACCGATTATCGGTGGCGTGGCGGCGGCACGATTACCTTCGGGTTACGGGCAGAGGCCCGGGCCCCAAGCGGCGACCGGCGTTCGGCCGCGACTGCGGGCGCTTCGCAGCCCGGCCTTCGACTGGCCGGAACAGCCGACCGGCGAAGCCTCAGGTGCGAGCCGCGTCGATGCGCTCGGCCGCGTCGGCCACCGCCAGCGCCGTCATGTTGACGATGCGCCGCGTCGTGGCCGAGGGCGTGAGGATGTGCACCGGGAGCGCCGCACCGAGCAGGATCGGCCCCACCGTCACGCCATTGCCGACCGTCATCTTCAGCACGTTGAACAGGATGTTGGCGGCGTCGAGGTTGGGCAGCACGAGCAGGTTGGCCGAGCCGCTCAGCGTCGTCTCGGGCAGGTAGCCGCGGCGCACGACCTCGGACAGCGCGGCATCGCCCTGGAGTTCGCCGTCGCTTTCGATGTCCGCCGGCGCACGCTCGCGGAACAGCGCATTGGCCGCGCGCATGCGTTGCGCCGACGCGCGCGAGGACGAGCCGAAGATCGAATGCGAGAGAAACGCCACCTTGGGCGGCAGGCCGAAGCGCCGGACCTCGAAGGCAGCCATCAGCGCGATGTCGGCCAGTTCCTCGGCGCTGGGCTCCTCGTTGACGAAGGTGTCGGCGATGAACAGCGTGTGCTTCTCCAGCATCACCGCATTCATCGCCGCCAGCGACCTCACGCCGGCCTTGCGGCCGATCACGTGGCGCACATGCTCCAGGTGCGCGTCGAAGCGGCCGACGAGGCCGCAGATCATCGCCTCGGCCTCGCCGCGACGCAGCATCAGCGACGAGATCAGCGTGTTCGAGCGCCGCACCGTGGCCTTGGCGACCTCGGGCGTGACGCCTTCGCGCGCCATCAGCCCGCGGTAGGTTTCCCAGTATTCGCGGAAGCGCGGATCGTTCTCGGGATCGACGATCTCGAAGTCGCGCCCCGCCGCGAGCCGCAGGCCGGCGCGCTCGATGCGCATCTTCACCACCTCGGGCCGGCCGACCAGGATCGGCTTGGCCAGGCCCTCGTCGAGCACCACCTGCAACGCGCGCAGCACGCGCTCGTCCTCGCCCTCGGCAAAGACCACGCGCAAGGGCTTCGTGCGGTACGCATGCTTGGCGGCGGCGAAGACCGGCCGCATCATCATCCCGGTCTGGTAGACGAAGCGCGACAGGCTCTGCCGGTAGGCCTCGTAATCGGCGATGGGCCGGGTGGCCACGCCCGACTCGGCGGCCGCGCGCGCCACCGCCGGCGCGATGCGCAGGATCAGCCGCACGTCGAAGGGCGTCGGGATGATGTAGTCGGGCCCGAAGCTCAGCTCCTGGCCGGCATAGGCTGCCGCGACCTCGTCGCTCGGCTCGGCCTTGGCCAGGGCTGCAATCTCGCGCACGCAGGCCAGCTTCATCGCCTCGGTGATCTTGGTCGCGCCGCAGTCCAGCGCGCCGCGGAAGATGTAGGGAAAGCACAGGACGTTGTTGACCTGGTTCGGGTAGTCGCTGCGCCCGGTGGCGATGATGCAGTCGGGCCGCGCGGCCTTGGCCAGTTCGGGCCGGATCTCGGGCTCCGGATTGGCCAGCGCCAGGATGATGGGCTTGGCGGCCATGCTCACCACCATCTCGACCGACAGCACACCCGGCGCCGAACAGCCGAGGAAAACGTCGGCGCCACTGACCACTTCGGCCAGCGTGCGCGCCTCGGTGCGCTGGCAGTAGCGCTGCTTGCTCTCGTCGAGCTTGCCGCTCCTGAAATCGTCGCGGCCTTCGCGGATCACGCCCTTGCTGTCGCAGACGAAGATGTTCTCGCGCCGCAGGCCCAGCCCGACCATCACGTCCAGGCAGGCGATGGCCGCCGCACCCGCACCCGAGACTGCGAGCTTGACGTCCTCGATCTTCTTGCCGACCAGTTCCAGCCCGTTGAGCAGCGCCGCCGACGAGATGATCGCGGTGCCATGCTGGTCGTCGTGGAAGACCGGAATGTTCATCCGCTCGCGCAGCTTCTTCTCGATGTAGAAGCATTCGGGCGCCTTGATGTCCTCGAGGTTGACGCCACCCAGCGTGGGCTCCAGCGCGGCGATGATCTCGATCAGCTTGTCGGAGTCGCGCTCGGCGAGTTCGAGGTCGAAGACATCGATGCCGGCGAACTTCTTGAACAGGCAGGCCTTGCCTTCCATCACCGGCTTGCCGGCCAGCGGACCGATGTCGCCCAGGCCCAGCACCGCGGTGCCGTTGGTGACCACGCCGACCAGGTTGCCGCGCGAGGTGTACTCGGCGGCGAGCGTCGGGTCTTCCTCGATCGCCAGGCAGGCATAGGCCACCCCCGGCGAGTAGGCCAGCGACAGGTCGCGCTGGTTGGACAGCGGCTTGGTCGGCGTGACCGAGATCTTGCCCCGCGTCGGCATGCGGTGATAGTCGAGCGCGGCCTCGCGCAGCGCCGCTTCAGCATCCGAGAGGGGCTTGTCCAAGGTCAACTCCTGGGGTTTGGCTCACAGCCGGCAAGGTTAGCGCGGATCGGCCCGCGCCGGCGGGCGCGATTTGGCGGGCCGGGCTGCCTTCAGCCTTGAGCGGCGCGCTTGGCCAGAATCTCGAATGCCGGCAGCGTCTTGCCTTCGAGAACCTCCAGGAAGGCGCCGCCGCCGGTGGAGATGTAGCCCACGTCCTTTTCGATGCCGTACTTGGCGATCGCTGCCAGCGTGTCGCCACCGCCGGCGATGCTGAACGCCGGGCTGGAGGCGATGGCGCGGGCGATGGTCTCGGTGCCATGGGCGAAGGCGTCGAACTCGAACACGCCGACGGGCCCGTTCCAGACGATGGTGCCGGCGGCCTTGAGCTGATCGGCAAGGATCGCCGCGGTCCGCGGACCGATGTCGAGGATCAGGTCGTCGGCGGCCACATCGGCGGCGGCCTTCACGGTCGCCGGCGCGTCGGCCTTGAATTCCTTGGCGGTGACGACATCGACCGGGATCGGGACCGCCGCGCCGCGCGCCTTCATCGCCTCGATCACCGCGCGCGCCTCGCCGACCAGGTCGGCCTCGGCCAGGCTCTTGCCGATCGGCATGCCGGCGGCGAGCAGGAAGGTGTTGGCGATGCCGCCGCCGACGATCAGGCCATCGACCTTGGCGGCCAGGCTTTGCAGGATCGTCAGCTTGGTGCTGACCTTGCTGCCGGCGACGATCGCCACCAGCGGCCGCTTCGGGTGCGCCAGCGCCTTGGTGATGGCGTCGATCTCGGCCGCCAGCAGCGGACCGGCGCAGGCCACCGGCGCGTACTGCGCGATGCCGTAGGTGCTGGCCTCGGCGCGGTGCGCGGTGCCGAAGGCGTCGTTGACGAAGATGTCGCACAGCGCGGCCATCTTGCGTGCCAGCGCCTCGTTGTTCTTCTTCTCGCCCTTGTTGAGGCGGCAGTTCTCGAGCAGCACCAGCTGGCCCGGTGCGACGCTGACGCCATCGACCCAGTCGGCCACCAGCGGCACGCCCTTGGCATAGGCGCCGCCGAGCAGCTCGCCGAGCCGCGCGGCCACCGGTGCCAGCGAGTCCTCGGGCTTGAACTCGCCTTCGGTCGGGCGGCCGAGGTGCGAAGTGACCATCACCGCGGCGCCGGCTTGCAGCGCCATGCGGATGCACGGCACGCTGGCGCGGATGCGGGTGTCCTCGGTGATGCGGCCGCTGTCGTCCTGCGGCACGTTGAGGTCGGCGCGGATGAACACGCGCTTGCCGGCGACGCGGCCTTGGGCGATGAGGTCGGACAGGCGCAGGACGTTCATGGGCGCGATCTCCCGGTTGGCTGATGCCGGAATTCTAGGCACCCGCTACCAGCCCAGCCCCAGCCGCAGCGGCAGCAGCACCGCCATGCCGACGAGGATGGTGCCCAGGATGCCGCGCCGGCGCCAGAAGTAGGCGGCGCCGGCGGCCGCGGCGTACAGCCGCGCGTCCTGCCAGGTGCCGATCAACCCGCCCTGCTGCATCACGACCTCGGGCGCGACCACCGCCAGCAGCGCCGCCAGCGGCGCATAGCGCAAACCCTGGCGCAACCATTGCGGAATCGGGATCTCGCGCTCGGTGATGAAGAAGAACCCGCGCGTGACGACCGTGATCACGGCCAGGCCGGCGATCGCCGCCAGCGTCTGCCAGTTGCCCGTGCTGGCGTGGCTCATGTCCGGTCATCCAGCGGCACGGCGGTCCGCGGCGCGCCGTGATCGACGAGCAGGCCGATCGCCACCGCCGACGCGATCGCGACCACGATGTTGAGCTTGAAAGGCAGCGCGTAGGCCGCCACCGCCGCGCAGCCCGCGACCGCAGCGGCCACTCCCGTGGCCTTGTCGGTGAGCAGCGAGCAGGCCAGCGCCAGCAGCGCCAGCGTGCCGGCGAAACCCAGGCCCCAATGCACGGGCACGGCGTCGGCGAGCACGATGCCGGTCAGCGACGGCACCTGCCAGGCCACCCAGTTCGTCACCGCGCCGCCCCAGAAATACGGCGCCTGCTCCGGCGCCGGCCGCGGCTGCGGGAAGCGGCGCATGAACAGCACGTAGTTGAGGTCGCCGGTGAAGTAGGCCATGCGCATGCGCTGGGCCCGCGGGAAGCCGATGAAATAGGGCCGCCACTGGGCGCTGAAGATCACGAAGCGCAGGTTGACGCAGGTCGCCGTCGCCCAGACGACCCACAGCGGCGCGCCGCTGCCCAGCAGCGGCAGCACGGCGAGCTGGGCGCTGCCGGCGAACACGATCAGCGACATGAGCAGCATCAGCGGCATCGGCAGGCCGCTCTTGCCCATCGCCACGCCGGTGATCAGGCCCCAGGCGCCGATGCCGATCGCGGTGCCGAGCATGTCGCGCACGCCGCGCTCGAATTCCGGGTGGCGCCAGACCGGCGCTGCAAGAGGGGTGGGAGGGTTCACCCGGCGATTGTCACCAGCCGCTGTCGCGCCGCTGCCACGCGGCGGCATGGCCCCGACAACTTGCCGGTCGCCGGGGCCGGGGGCGGGATGAAGGACTACTTGTGCGAGACGCTGCCGCTGCCGGCCACCGAGCTCTTCAGCGACGGGGTGCCGCGGTAGCGCACGTCGCCGCTGCCGGCGATGCTCACGTCGAGCGTCTTCTGGGCATTGACCGCCGCATCGCCGCTGCCGGCGATGCGCACGCTGACGTCGTCGGCCTGCAGGTCCAGCAGGCTCACGTCGCCGCTGCCCGAGATGCCGATCCTGACCCGGCTCGCCTTGCCGCTGCCACCGACGTCGCCGCTGCCGGCGATGCGCACGCCGAGCTCGTCGGTGCTGAGGTTCTGCAGCTTGACGTCGCCGGAACCCGACAGCGAGAGCTGCAGCGCAGGCGTCGTGAACGACTCGATCCGGATGTCGCCGGCGCCGGACGCCGCGAGTGCGCCCAGTTTGGGCGTGACCACGCTGACCAGCACCTTGGCCCGCGTGTGCAGGTTGGCGCCCTTCTTCCAGCGAACCTGGAGCGTGGCGCCGTGGCTGCCGGCCTCGACCACCGTCTCCAGAAGCGGCAGCAGGTTGTCGTCGGCCTGCACCTGCACCGCCGTCTGCGCGCCCTGGCGCACGGTCAGGTCCATCGAGCCGTCGAGCGCAATGGCCTGGAAATCGGCGACGCTGCGCGGCTCGCTGGCGCTGTGGCCGGAGCCGAAGGTGAAGGCATGTCCTGCGGGCGTGTAGACCAGGCCGGCCAGCGCCAAGCCGGCGGACAGGAGCATGGCGGTTGCCGTTCGGCGCGATGCAGGCATGGGGCTTCTCCGGGATCTGGGATGGCCCAATGTGCCGCGCCGGCCTGCTGCCGCGCCAGCGGCTTGCGACGGATTGCGGCTGCCACCGACGGAGCGCAGACGCGCCCGGCCCGCCGGGGCCGGACGGTGCGGCGGCGTCAATGCTTCTTCGCCGCTGCCTTGACGTCGGGCTTGACTTCGGGCTTGGGGCTGGCCGTGGCCGCCTTGTCGGCCTTCCCATCGGCCGCCTCGGGCGCGTTGTCGGCTGCAGCCACGGTGGTGGTGACGCCTTCGGCCGGCATCGCCTCGATCTTGTTCTCGCGCATGTAGTCGTTCATCTCGCGCCAGCCGGCGAAGATGGCCGCCTTGTCGGCGCGCTTGTTGAGCTCGAAGCATTGCTCGATCGGGCGCGCGCTGTAGCGGCAGGCGCCGCCGATGGCCTTGCCATCGGCATCTCGCTTGGCCGCGATGTCGCTGGCCGATTCGATGCCCAGCATGTCGCAGCCGGCCAGGCACAGCGGCGCGGCGGCGAGGATCAGGCGGACGAGATGGCGCTTCAAGGCAGGGTGTCGGAGGCGAGGCTGCCCTGTTTATCGGCCGACCCGGGGCGCGGCTTGAGGCCGCGGGTTCCGGCGGTTCAGGCAGCCCGCAGCGGGTGCCGCTGCAGGAACTCGCGCGCCGCCAGGCGACCGCCGCCCGGCAGTTGCAGCGTCAGCAGCTCCAGCGCGCCGTCGCCGCAGGCCAGCACGAGCCGGCCGCCATCGGCCTGCAGCACTTGCCCGGGCGCGCCCTGCCCGGCCACGATCCGGCCCCGCCAGACCTTCACCGCCTGGCCTGCGAGCGTGGCCGTGCAGCCAGGGAACGGGTCGAAGGCGCGCAACCGGCGCTCGATCACCGCCGCCGGCGCCCGCCAGTCGATCGCCGCCTCGCTCTTCTCGATCTTGTGCGCGTAGGTCGCACCGTCCGCAGGCTGCGCCACCGGATGCAGCTCGCCGCGCTGCAACCGGTCCAGGGCCCGCACGACGAGCCGGGCACCGATCGCGGCCAGGCGCTCGTGCAACGAGGTGCTGGTGTCGTCGGCAGCGATCGGCGTCGGCTCCGCCAGCAGCATGGCGCCGGTGTCGAGCCCGGCGTCCATCTGCATGATCGTGATGCCGGTCCGGTCGTCGCCGGCCTCGATCGCGCGCTGGATCGGCGCCGCGCCGCGCCAGCGCGGCAGCAGCGAGGCGTGGATGTTGATGCAGCCGTGGCCCGGCAAGGTGAGCACCCACTCTGGCAGGATCAGCCCGTAGGCGGCGACCACCATCAAGTCCGGCGCGGCCTGCCGCAGCGCGCCCTCGGCCGCAGCAGCGTCCGTGGGGAAACGGCCCTCCAGCCGCAGGCTGCGCGGCTGGGCCAGCGGCAGCCCGCGATCGAGCGCCAGTTGCTTGACCGGCGAGGCCTGCAGCTTCAGGCCGCGCCCGGCCGGGCGGTCGGGCTGGGTCAGCACCAGCGACACCGCATGGCCGGCATCGAGCAGCGCCGCCAGCGCCACACGCGCGAAGGCCGGCGTGCCGGCGAAGGCGAGCTTCATCGGCACCGCTGTCCGCAGCTCATTTGCCGCGCAGTTCGTCGCGCGTCTTCTTGAGCATCTTGGTCCGGATGCGCTCGCGCTTGAGGCTGCTCAGGTATTCGACGAAGACCTTGCCCACCAGATGGTCCATCTCATGCTGAATGCAGACCGCCGTCAGGCCGTCGGCGTCGAGTTCGAACGCAGCGCCGTCGTGGCCCAGGGCCCGCACGGTGACCCGGGCATGGCGCTCCACCCGGTCGTAGATCTGCGGCACCGACAGGCAGCCCTCCTCGCTCACCTCCATCTCGGTGCTGCGCCTGACGATCTCGGGGTTGATCAGCACCAGCGCCTTATCGCGCTGCTCGGAGGTGTCCATCACGATCACCCGCTCGTGCACGTCGACCTGCGTGGCGGCCAGGCCGACGCCGTCGGCGGCATACATCGTCTCCAGCATGTCATCGACGAGCCGCCGGATGCGTTCGTCGACCGCCTCCACCGGGCGGGCCACGGTGTGCAGTCGGGGATCCGGGTAGCGCAGGATGGGCAAACGGGCCATGGCAGGAAGTGACGCTCGGGGACAGGGGGAAACAGACCGCAACAGGCGTGGATGGGACACAACGCCGGGCCCGGTGGCGGCCAGTGTGGGGTTGTGCACGGACCGCAGGTTTCATTGCGGCATCAAGGGTTTATGGGCAGAATCTGTGAAACCATATGAGCATTGTCGATGTTCGCTTCGGCCCTGGCATGAGCGAGGCCCCATCACCCCGCGCCAAGCGACATTTTCGCATCCGCCGCTGCCCGGCACCCGGCCCGGAGACCCAAGCGTCATGAGCATTCGCGACCGTCGCGTCACCCCGACCGCCAGGCGGCTGGCCCTGGCCGGCCTGGCCGGCGCTTTCCTCGGCGGCCTGGCCTTGCCGGCGCTGGCGCAACCCAGCCGCCTGCCGGTCTACCCCGAGTGGCGCGCCACCGCCGAGAAGGTTGCCGAAGCCGGCGTACCGCTGGCGGACCTGGCGCCGAACGCGCCCGATTCGCATGTCGTCAAGCGCGGCGACACGCTGTGGGGCATCTCGTCGATGTTCCTCAAGAGCCCGTGGCGCTGGCCCGAGCTGTGGGGCATGAACCTGGCCCAGATCCGCAACCCGCACCTGATCTACCCGGGCCAGATCCTGGTGCTCGAGAAGAAGAACGGCCGCGCCACCCTGCACCTTGCCGACCGCGCCGGAGCTGGCGAGCCCACCGTCCGCCTGTCGCCGCATGTGCGCAGCGAAGTGCTCGACAACGGCGCCATCGCGTCGATCCCGCTCAACCTCATCGGCCCCTTCCTCAACGAGGCGGTGGTCTTCGACAGCAACGCACTCGACACCGCGCCGCGCATCGTCGCGACCGAGGAAGGCCGCGTGATGGTTTCGCGCGGCGAGACGGCCTATGTGCGCGGCGACCTCGGCGGGGCGCGCGATTTCCGCATCTTCCGCGAACTCACGCCGATGTCTGACCCCGACACCGGCGAGATCCTGGGCTACGAGGGTCGCTACGTCGGCACCGCCGAGTACGTGCGCAGCGGCAATACCCTGCTCGCATCCAACGGCAAGGGCGTGGTCGTTCCCGACACCTTCCGCATCACCACCACGCGGCTCGAGGCCGGTGTCGGCGACCGCCTGTCGCCGGTGCCGCAGCAGGAACTCGTGGCTTACGTGCCGCACGCGCCGCGGGCGCCGATCGAAGGCCGCATCGTCTCGATCTACGGCGAAGGCTTCAGCGCCGGCCAGAACCAGATCGTGGCCATCAACCGCGGCAGCCGCGACGGCATCGAGCGAGGCAACGTGCTGGCGCTGTGGCGCCGCGGCGCCGACGCCGTCGACACCACCAGCGGCGGCCATGTCGCGATGCACCTGCCCGACGAGCGCGATGGCCTGCTGTTCGTGTTCCGCGCCTTCGACCGCGTGTCGTACGCGCTCATCCTCAGCGTGCAGACTCCGGTCAGCCGGGGCGACCGCTTCACCCAGCCCTGAGCAGGGCCCGCCGGGCGCCGCACCTTGCCTGGCGACGACGACTTCGCAGCCTGGCTGCGATTGCTCGAAACCCCCGGCGTCGGCCGCGAGACGGCCCGCCGCCTGCTCGCGGCCTGCGGTTCGCCGGCCGCCGTGCTCGGCGCCTCGCACGCCACGCTGCGTGCGGTGGCCGGCAAGGCGGTGGCCGATGCGCTGCAGCATGAACCGCCGCAATTCGCGACCCGCCTGGCCGCTGCCCGGCGATGGCTCGCCGGCGGCGCCGACCGCCAGGTACTGACCATCGGCCACCCCGCCTGGCCGCCGCTGCTGCTGCAGACCGCCGACCCACCGCTGCTGCTCTACGTGCAGGGCAACGCGGACCGGATCTCGGCCCCGGCGCTGGCCGTGGTCGGCAGCCGTCACCCCACCGCGCAAGGCCGCGACAACGCGCGCGCCTTCGCCCAAGCGCTGGGCACGCAGGGGCTGGTGGTGGTCTCGGGGCTGGCGCAGGGCATCGACGCCGCCGCCCACGAAGGGGCGCTGGCTGCCGCTGCGGGCACGGTGGCGGTGGTCGGCACCGGCCTGGACCGCGTCTACCCGCCGCGCCATCGCGAACTCGCAGCACGCATCGCCGCGCATGGCGCGCTGGTCAGCGAGTTCGCGCCCGGCACGCCGCCGCTGGCCGAGAACTTTCCGCAGCGCAACCGCATCATCGCCGGCCTGACGCAGGGCACGCTGGTGGTCGAGGCCGCGCTGCGATCGGGTTCGCTGATCACGGCGCGGCTGGCGGCCGAAGCCGGGCGCGAGGTGTTCGCGGTTCCGGGCTCGATCCACGCGCCGCAGTCCCGAGGCTGCCACGCGCTGATCCGTCAGGGCGCCAAGCTGGTCGAGACGGCGCAGGACATCGTCGAGGAACTGCGACCGCCGGCCCGGGCGCCCCGCGCCGCAGACCCTACCGTTCCGGCCGACCCGCTGCTCGAGGCGCTGGGCGAAGATCCGGTCACGCTGGACGCGCTGATCGACCGCACCGGCTGGTCGGTGGCCGAATTGTCGGCGCGGCTGCTCGATCTCGAACTCGACGGCCAGGTCGCGCGGCTTCCCGGCGGGCTGTACCAGCGCCGGCACGCCGCCTGACAGGCGAAAGGGCAAACCGGCCGGCGAACGGCTGGACACCGGTCCAGGTCGCCCGCGGAGTGCGCCCTCGGGTATAGTGGTTTCATGTTTGACGTTCTGGTCTATCTCTACGAGAACTACTGGCGCCCGGACGCCTGTCCCGAGCCCAAACAGCTTTCGCGCAAGCTCTCCGCGGTGGGCTTCGAACCGGAAGAGATCCAGGACGCGCTGCGCTGGCTCGACGGCCTGGCCAGCAGCGCCGAAGCCGTCACCGGCAGTCCCGTGCAGGGCAGCATGCGCATCTACACCGAGGGCGAGCGCGAAGTCCTCGACGAGGCCTCGGTCGGGTTCATCACCTTCCTGGAAAAGGCGGGCGTGCTGCCGGCTCCGATGCGCGAGATGGTCATCGACCGCGCGGTGGCCGTGGGCGGCGGCCCGATGGGCCTCGAAGACCTGAAGATCATCGTGCTGATGGTCTTCTGGAGCCTGGGCGAAGAACCCGATGCGCTGATCCTCGACGAACTGTTCGTCGATCCCGGCGACCGCGTGATCCACTGACCCGGGTCCCTTGCGCGCGGCCGGCGGCCGGCGCAATCAGGACAGGAGGCGCGAAGCGTCGACGTCCAGCTTGGCCAGTGCGCTGCGCGTGGCGCGCACCGTCAGCGCCTCGTCCTGCGCCGGCAGCATCAGCCCGGCCTGCAGGTAGGACGCCAGCCGATGCTGCTGGAACAGCACGCAGCGGCCCTGCGCGGTGACGAACAGCGAGAGCTGCTTGCGCATCCCGTGCCAGGCCAGTTGCACCGCCTCGCTGTGGCCGCCGCGGTCGAGCATGTACCAGCTGCCCACCTGCAGCTCGCGCGCCCAGGCCACCATCGCCGGCGTGGGCATCGAGCCGCCGTCGAGCACGACCTCGAGCTCGGAGTTCTGGTGGCCCGAAAGGTCCAGCACCATCGACTCGTCGATGTCGACGTCCGCGGCCTCGGGCAGCAGCTCTTCCAGCGTCTCGAGCCGCTCCATCAACTCGCGCAGGCGGTCGTCGGGGATCACCGCCGTCTTGGCCGTGAAGGCCGCCGCCAGCGAGTTGTTGAGCTGCTGGATATGTTCGTCCTGCTTGGCGCTGTCGATGCCGGCCGAGACCATGCCTTCGCGCAGCGACTTCAGCAGCAGCGGCAGGCGGCGAATGACCTCGGCGCGCTCCTCGCGCGTGACCTTGGCACTGGCGCTCCAGATCAGGTCGGCGGCAGCGCGCTTCATCGTCCGGGTCTGCTCGCCCTGGCCACCGAAGCGCACCGCGGCGATCGCCAGCACATCGGCCCAGACATGGAACAGGAACTGGCGCACGCCTTCCTGCACCGGCACCTCGTTGAGCATCCGGCGCAGCTCGATCGTGTACTGGATCGCCATCGTCTCGCGCTGCTCGACCTGCTGCGCCAGCGAGACGCCGCGCTTGGTCGCCTCGTTGGTCGTGCTGAAGTAATGCTCGAGGAATTTCTCGAACTCGATGAGCACGGTCTGGAAGACCCTGCGACCGGTGTCGGGGTAGGCTTCGACCACCTGCACGATGCGCTTGATCTCTTTCTCGAGCGCCTCGCTCGTGCTGCCCGCCGCGCCGGTGCTGGCGCTGTCGAAGCCCATCACGCAGGCCCCCATGCGGTCGATCAGGCGCCGCGCCGGGTGGTCGATGGTGGCGAAGAAGTCGGGCTCGGTGACCGCCACCCGCAGCACCGGCATCTGCAGCCGCGCGAACCAGACGCGCACGCTGGCCGGAATGCGGTCTTCGGTGAGGATGCTCTGGAAAAGCAGGGCGACGATCTCGATCGTCGCCCGCTCCTCGGGCGTGGCCGCGGCCTTTTTCAGCACCTGCTTGCGCTGGTGCAACTCTTCGAGCAGCACCGGTGCGGTGACCATCGCTCCGCCCGGTTCGGTGGCATACGACAGCCGCTGGCGAATGCCTTGCTGCGCGGTGTCGATGGCCCGCGCCAGCCCCGGCGACAGCGGGTGCCCCGGGCGCGGCAGGTTGCCGGAACGCGTGGACGCCGCGAACTCGGGCACGTGGCGGCCGATCAGCCGGTTCAGCCGCCCCAGCACCGCCTCGGCATGCTCACGGCTGCGCGCCAGCGGCGCCGCGCGCGTCATCATCCGCGTTTCCTCGCCGACGCCGCGACCGCCGCCGGACCAGTTGCCGAAGCCCGCACTTGAGCCGGCCCCCGGCCCCGCACCCAGATTGCTCGCCTGCCCATAGTCCGTGCCACTGCCCAGGCCCGCCGAAGCGCTCTGGTCGCGCGCGCCACCGGGGCCGGTAGTGCCCATGCCCGCCTGCCAGCCCAGCGGCGCGTTGGGGTGGGTGCGCGAGCGGCGGATGAAGGGCCGCAGGTCCACCTCGGCCAGCACGCCTTGCTCGACGAGCCAGCGGTTGGTCTCGTGGTAGGCCTCTTCGACGAGGAGCGCGAACTCCTCGTGCAGGATCGGCTGCAGCTCGCGCCAGCCCTCGAGCGTCTGGCCCGCTTCGCGCCAGGCGTCGAAGGCGACGCGCGCCAGCACATGGGCGCGCAGCATGTCGTGGGCGTCGAGCTCGGCGCGGCCTTCGAGATGCGCCACGCGCGAGCGCAGGTCGGCGAACTCCCAGGATGCGCGGTCCATCATCGCCAGCGCCAGGCGCGAGGTGACGATCTCGAGCTCGATCGTGTCGTCGGACACCAGCGTGAACGCATCGCGCCCGCCGCCGGGCGGCGGCAGGTCGCCCGGGCGCGACGCCGACACGCCATGGGTCAGCAACCGGCGCAAGCCATTGACCATGCCGCGGTGCCAGGCCTGCGCGCCGGTCGTCAACCCCTGCAGCAGCTCGCGCCGGCGCTGGAACACCGCGTGCTCGGACGGCTTGTCGAACAAGGCGCGCGCGCCGTCCAGCGCCGCCTGCACCAGGGGCACCAGGCCCTTGACGAGCTCTTCGATGTAAAGCCTGCGCGCCTGGCCAGCAAGGGAGTCGGGCGACGCGCCAGTGGCCATGTCAGCAGGCGGGGTGGAAGTGGTGGGTTGAACTCACTCTACACCACGGCCCCGGCGTTCGGGTCGTTCGGGTCGTGCTCCTTGCCCCCGAGCTTGAGCAGGTCCTCGCGCTTGACGCCCAGCCACATCGCGATGCCGGCGGCGACGAAGATCGACGAGTAGATGCCGAACAGGATGCCGATCGTCAGTGCCACCGCGAAGAAATGCAGCGTCGGCCCGCCGAAGACCAGCATCGACAGCACCATCATCTGCGTGCAGCCGTGGGTGATGATCGTGCGGCTGGTGGTGCTCGTGATCGCATGGTCGATGACCTGGTGCGTGTTGAGCTTGCGGAACTTGCGGAAGGTCTCGCGGATGCGGTCGAAGATGACGACCGACTCGTTGACCGAGTAGCCCAGCACGGCGAGCACCGCGGCCAGCACCGAGAGCGAGAACTCCCACTGGAAGAAGGCGAAGAAGCCCAGGATGATGACGACGTCGTGCAGGTTGGCGACGATGCCGGCGAGCGCGAACTTCCACTCGAAGCGCAGGGCCAGGTAGGCCATGATGCCGAGCACGGTGACGCCCAGGGCCAGCGCGCCGTTCTGGTAGAGCTCGGCGCCCACCGACGCCCCCACCGCCTCGGTGCGCGTCAGCAGCAGCGGCTCCTTGCCGTCGGCCGCGGTGCAAGACGCGCGGCTGACCTGCTCGCCCTGCGGCGTCAGGTACTGCTTGGTGCCCACGGTGCCGGTCTCGGCCTTGCACAGCGCCTCGAAGACGCGCGACGCGACCTCGGTCTGCTTGACCTTGGCCTGCACCGGCAGGCGGATCAGCACGTCGCGCGAGGTGCCGAACTTCTGCACCTGCACGTCGCCCATGCCCAGGCCTTCGACCAGGCTGCGCGTGCGGTTGATGTCGGCCGACTGCGCGTACTGGACCTCGATCAGCGTGCCGCCGGTGAACTCGATCGACAGGTGCAGGCCCTTGGTGGCCAGGAAGAACACCGCTGCGGCGAAAGTGATGAACGAGACCACGTTCAGCACCAGCGCATGGCGCATGAACGGGATGTCGCGCTTGATCCGGAAGAACTCCATCGCGCTTCTCCGCTCAGGCCTTGGGGGCAGGTGAACGCTCGCCACTCTTCTTGCCCGCGGGGGTCGGCGCCAGCGTCAGCGGCAGCGGCCGCCGCCACCGGCCGCCAGACCTGGCCGATCGACACCGACTTCAGCCGCTTCTGCCGCCCGTACCAGAAGTTGACGAGGCCGCGCGAGAACACGACGGCCGAGAACATCGAGGTCATGATGCCCAGGCAATGCACGACCGCGAAGCCGCGCACCGGGCCCGAGCCGAAGGCCAGCAGCGACAGGCCGGCGATCAGCGTCGTGACGTTGGAGTCCAGGATCGTGCCGAAGGCGCGCTCGTAGCCGGTGTGGATCGCGATCTGCGGGCTGGCGCCGTTGCGCAGCTCCTCGCGCACGCGTTCGTTGATCAGCACGTTGGCGTCGATCGCCATGCCCAGGGTCAGCGCGATGGCGGCGATGCCGGGCAGCGTCAGCGTCGCCTGCAGCATCGACAGCACCGCCACCAGGCACAGCAGGTTGAAGGCCAGCGACAGCGCCGAGAACAGCCCGAACAGCAGGTAGTAGGCGCACATGAACACGGTGATCGCGGCGAAGCCGTAGATCACGCTGTCGAAGCCCTTGGTGATGTTGTCGGCACCCAGGCTGGGGCCGATCGTGCGCTCCTCGATGATCTCCATCGGCGCGGCCAGCGCGCCGGCGCGGGTGAGCAGCGCCAGGTCGGCGGTCTCCTGCGGCGTGAAGTTGCCGGTGATCTGGAAGTCGGTGCCGAACTCGCCCTGGATCGTGGCCACCGACAGCGCCGTGCCCTTGCCCTTCTCGTAGAGCACGATGGCCATCGGCTTGCCCAGGTTCTCGCGCGTGGCGTTGCGCATCGCGCGGCCGGCGACGTCGTCGAGCCGCACCGAGACCGCCGGGCGCTGGTCCTTGTCGATCGTCGCCGTGGCGTTCTTGAGCTGCTCGCCGGTGGCGATCACGTCGCGCTTCAGACCCACCATGCGCGGCGGCGCGGTGGGGTCCGCCTGCTGCACGGGCACCACTTCGGCGGCGGTCGCGGTGTCGGGGTCGACGAGCCTGAACTGCAGCGTCGCGGTGCGGCCGATGATGTCCTTGGCGCGCGCCGTGTCCTGCACCCCCGGCAGCTGCACCACGACGCGGTCGGCGCCCTGCTGCTGGATCACCGGCTCGGCCACACCGAGCTCGTTGACGCGCTTGTGCAGGGTCTCGATGTTCTGCCGGATGGCCTGGCTCTGGATGTCGGCGATCGCCTTGGGCGAGAGCCGGCCGAGCAGACGCACGCTGCCGTCGGCCGTCTCGATGGTCCACTGCATCGACGGCAGGCGGTCGAACAGGATGTCCTTGGCCTGGGCCGCTTCGGCCGCGTCGGCCAGGGTCACGGTCATGCCGTCGGGGTCACGCGTGAGGCCCGAGAAGCGGATCCGCTTCTCGCGCAGCGCGGTGCGGGCGTCGCTGGCATAGGTGTCGACGGCCTGCTTGAGCGCGCCGCGCATGTCCACCTGCATCAGGAAGTGGACGCCACCGCGCAGGTCCAGGCCCAGGTACATCGGCAGCGCACGCAGGCTGGCCATCCAGGCCGGCGTGCGCGAGATCAGGTTGAGCGCGACGATGTAACTCGGGTTGGCCGGGTCGGGGTCGAGCGCCCTGGCCAGCGCATCCTTGGCCTTGAGCTGGGTGTCGGTGTCGGCGAAGCGCGCGCGCACCGAGTTGCCGTCGAACTGCACGAAATCGGGTTTCACACCCGCGCCCTGCAGGATCTGCTCGACGCGGCCGACCATCCCGGCATCGACCTTCACCGTGGCCTTGCCGCCCGAGATCTGCACCGCCGGCGCCTCGCCGTAGAAGTTGGGCAGCGTGTAGAGCAGGCCCACCAGCAGCGCGACGCCGAGGAGCGCGTACTTCCACAGGGGATAACGGTTCATCGAGACTTCCTAGGACCCCGCGAAGGCCGGCCGAGCTGGCGGCGGCTGTCGCGGTGTGGCGCGGTGCGCCGGTTGCTTGAAGTTGCCGGGACGGCGCCGTGGCGGGCCCCTCGACGGTGCAGATTGCAGCCCGGGGACGACGGTTCCCCGGCGGCGCTGCAACGCGGGACTATTTGGGCGCGCTGAACGTGCCCTTCGGCAGCACCTGCACGACGGCGGCGCGCTGGACCTGCAGCTCGACTCCGTTGGCCACTTCGACATGCACGAAGGACTCGCCCAGCTTGGACACGCGGCCGATGACACCGCCACCGACGACCACCTCGTCGCCCTTGGCCAGCGCCTCGATCATCGCCTTGTGCTCCTTCTGCTTCTTCATCTGCGGGCGGATCATGATGAAGTACAGCACCACGAACATCAGCGCCAGCGGCGCCATGGTCAGCAGCGACGATTCGGGGCCGCCGGTGGCACCGGCGGTCTGGGCGAAGGCTTGGGAGATGAACACGGTCGTTATCCTCTTGGGCAGCAGCAGCGGCCCGTCGAATGCGGGCGAACCGTGCATTTTAGAGCGGAGTTCCCCCCAGCCAGCGTGAGGCGCGAGCCGCCGTCCAAGGCTGCCCCTTGTCTCCCTTGTCTGCGCGGGCACGCGGGCCGAAGACGCGGGCGCGATGCCGCAGGGCCCTTCCCGCCCACGCCGGGGGAATCACGTCGATGTGCTGGCAGGCGGGAAGTCGGGCTGCCCGGCCAGCGTCAAGGTGGACATCCACTGACGCACACCTGGCAGCACGCCGTCGATCTCCGCAAGCGAACGACGCTTGCCGCCGGGAGCGAGGGCACCGTAGAACGAGATCGCGCTGGCTGGCAGCGGACCTGCGATCGCCGCCAAGTCACTGAAGCGCACGCCGTTGCGCGCCATGAACGCAAGATACGTGTGGCGCAACACTGCAGGCGTGACATCGGCAGCCATGGGCAGGCCGGCGTCGTGCGCGGCACAGGCGACCAGGCTCTCGAGATCGGACGCCAAGAGGCCTGACGCCGCCGATGCAGGGACCAATGGCTCCGACAGACCGCCCGCCGCGGCATGCCCCGATTTAACGGCCTGTGCCACCCGCAGCGCGGAGGCAGTCTCCGGTGTCAGCGCGAATTCTCGGGGGCTCGGCGAGCCGATCCGGACGGTGGCACGCACGGTGTCGACATCGGACCAGCGCAGTGGCAGCAGTTCTTCGGGCGCCAGTCCGCTGAGCAGGACGACGATGACGGCTCGCGCGACAGGATCGGCGGCCTGCAGCAGCGCCACAACCTCCGCATCTCCCAGCTCCAATGGCGCCGCCGCCGGCGGCAACATGGGTGGAACGCTGCCTCGCGCGATCGCCCCGATGGCGGGGACGCCTTCGAGCGCGCTGTGCCCTCCTGCCGGGCCGTTCATGCTCACCGGATACGGAAAGGCCGTTGGGGCGACGATGAAGGCCGGACCCTCGTCACGCTGGGTCAGAAACGCCGTCAGCCACGCAGCCAGGAAGCCGAGAACGACCGCGGCCCCCAATGTGATGCACGAGTCGCGCAGGTACAGCGGGCGCCAGGGCTCGAGCGGCATCACTGCCGCCTCGATGAGGCGCACCTGCGGCCGGCGCGCCCTTTCGCTCGCTTCCAGCCGCACCGCCTTCTCGCGCGCGCTGCGCAGCAGCGCTTCGAGGTTGTTCAATTCGTCCTGCAAGGTCTTGTATTCGCCGAAGCGGGCCGAAAACGCTTGTGCGGTCTGACGAGTCGCACCCAGGCGATCGTGCAGCTGATCGACAACCTGGCGAGCGCGGGCCGCTTCCTCCTGCGCTCCGGCAAGATTGGCCTGTCGGCCGGCGGCACGCTCCTTCTGGACCTGAGCCTCGAGCTCCGCAATGCTCGTCTTGAGCGCGCGCGCCTTGGGGTCCAGGGCCAGATAGTTCTCGGTGAAACGGCGCTGGAGCTGGCTGTACTGCTCCCGCGCCTGCGACAGACGCTCCTCGAGTCCCGCAAGCGTGGGATCGTCCTTGGACAGGACCGGCGATTGTCCCGCGGCGATCGAATCCTTCAGAGCTCGCACGCGCGCCTCGGCGGCCGCGGCCTTGTCTTCGGCGGTCGTCAGGGAAACGCCCAATCCCTTGGCCTCGGACAGCGCTTCGTTCTCATCGCGCTCCAGCGAAACGATGCCATAGCGCGCGCGGAGCGCCGACATCGCCTGGCGCTTCTCGTTGACAGCCGCTTCGTAGCGCTCGGCCTGGTCCCGTGCCTCCTTCACGGCCTGACCTGAGGTGCTTCGATATCTCTCGAGCACCTGGGCCTCGTACTGCTGCAGCAACCCGTTCACTGCCGGCGCCAGGACGTCCGGACGCGATCCCACCGCAGTGAGCTCCACGATCCGGGTGTCCTTGATCGGCGTCACCGAGATCATCGATTGCAGCGCGCTCACGCCCTGGGTCTCCGAGGCGAAATCGAGCAGACCCGCCGTGTGCAGCTGATGCAGCAACCGAGCCAGCAAGGGCCGACTGGTCAGGACTTGAAGTTCGCCGAGGAAGCTGACAGGAACATCGACTTCGGCCCCTGCCCCGCTCGCTCCATTCTCCGGCGCTCGCACCTCGAGATCCTCTGCGGGGACGATCTCCGCTCTGGCGGTGGCGCGGTATTCGGCTGCGCGCAGGAACGTGTAGCCAAGACCAGCGAGGCTGACGATCACGAAGACCACGCCGAATGCGATCAGCCGCCGGCCCGGCCCACCTTGCCCCGTCCGAAGACCATCGGCGTACGCCGGCTCAGCGTAGGCCCGGCTGGCCCGAGATCGCCAATTCATCGCCCGCAACACGTTGCCGTCCTCGGGCGCGAGGGTACGCCAGGTCCATCCGCCTGCGCCGCGCGGTTGGCCGCGGGCACGGCAGCACGCCGCACCATCGCTACCAGGCCAGCACAAGGCGGCGGTCGCATCCGGGGAAGCGGTGCAATGCCGGGGTCTCCGCGGACCGGGTGCCCGTCAAGCGGCGAATCGCAATGGGACATCTTTGCCTTGTACGAACAACGGTTCGGCCTCCAGGGGACGCTGATGGTTCGCACATCCGGTCGAGGCATCGAAGTCAGGCCCTGCAGCAGTCGAAGAGACGGCCGATGGTCGCTGCAGCCGCCTTCGGTATTCCAACCTGTCGGCTTGGCCAGCATGAACGGCATCGCCTTGCGCTTCTCGCGCCCGGTACGCTGCCGCAATTCCGGGACGATGGCAAGACCACGACCATGGCCGCGGGCTGAGCCGCGGTCTTGAGTGCGCTGTTTCAAGTCCAAGGCGCAACACCCGCTTCGCAGGATCGATGGGCCGCCCGGCGCCGAACGGATCGAACCCGTCACGCCATCGGCCACGAGCGTCGCCGGGGAAAGATCGCAGGTCGCCCACTCAGCCCGCGCGCGGGCGGATGTTCCTGCGCAGCCAGTCGGCCAGGGCCGCTTCGTCCAGGGTGCCGGCCGCGACGGCGAGCGTGGCGACCACGCAATCCGCGTCGACTGCGACGAGTTCGTACCCGTTGCAGGCCAGGAACAACTCCATCGCGACGAAGGCCGTGCGCTTGTTGCCGTCGACGAACGGGTGGTTGCGTGCGATGCCGAAGCCGTAAGCCGCCGCCAGAGCGGCCGCGTCCGGATCGCCATAGGCCGCCAGGTTCAGCGGGCGGGCCAGCGCGGACTCGAACAGCGCCGAGTCGCGCGTGCCTCTTGCGCCGCCATGCTCGGCCAGCTGTTCGTCGTGGACAGCCCGCAACACTGCCGCGTCCAGCCAGATCCGGTGGCCCATGCCCCGGGGCTACTTTGCCAACTCGCGCAACACATCGCGCCGCTTCTTCATGATCTGGCGCGCTTCGGCCATCTGACCCTCGAATTCGGGGTCGTAGGGCGTCAGCGCCACGCCATCGGGCGTCTCGGTCACGAAAACGCTGTCGCCCTTCTCCAGCTTCAGGCGCGCGAGGATCTCCTTGGGCAGGATCACGCCGACCGAGTTGCCGATCTGGGTGAGCTTGAGGGTCGTCACTGTGCGCCTCCTGTTATTACGTTGGTAATACTAGCCGCCGACACCCTTCGCGGCAAGGTGACCGCGAACATGGCGGTGGGGGTACAGCGCGCGGCAGTGCTCAACCTGCCATCTCCCGCCCTGCCCCATCGCGCGGCCGAGCGGGCTCGCCATCCGCAGCCAGCCACAGCAGCACCAACAGCAACCCGAGAAACCGCGGCGCGTCGATCAGCGTGTTGAGCGATCCGCTCACCAGGAATGCCGCCACGCCCGCCATCGCGGCGGGCACGCGGGCCTGAGCTCTGCACAGCAGCCGCGCCGCACGGCCGATTGCCAGCACCAGCACCGATGCCCAGGCCAGGACGCCGAACCATCCCTGGTCGAACAGCACCGCCACCGGCATGCTGTGAATGTGCCAAGGCGGGTCGACGTCGGTGCTGAAGAGCCAGTGGTCGAGGCCGGACCTGAAGTCCCCGTTCGACACCAGGTTGCCTCCGGCAACGGTCTGCAGTCGCACGGCACGGACGTCGAGCGTGTGGTCCTGGGCAGGCGTCAGCAAGGCGAGCTTGACCAGCGGACGGAATGGCCAGGGCGTCGGCGCCGGCGGGGGCGCCCGCAAGCGAACGTCCGCGTGCAGCCAAGACCCCGCCTGGCCCGGCCCCGCGTTCGCGACGGCCTCCCCGAAGCTGCAATTGCGCGACGTCAGCAACCACTTCTCGCACAACGCCACCGACAGTGAAGCCGGTGCCGACGCAGAACGAATGTCGGCGGACAGCACGAGGTCGGCTCCGGGTACCGGATCGACGATCTGCTCGATGAACAGCGTGGCCCCCGGGCCCAGGCGCAGGAAAGCCTTTCCGCCCTCGTTCTCGAGCCGGTACGAGGCGGCGTGCACGGGCTCGCGGCTGCGCCAGTAGTGCAAGTCGGGGAACCGCCCGATGCCTTCGCCGAACCACGAAGTCGCCCAGTCGTCGCGGCGCATCGCGAGAGCATCGGCCCAGTGGTCGCGGCGCACCGCGAAGTCGTGCATGGAGTGGCTCAGGCGCGCGCGGGCGTAGGGCCCGCCGATGATCGGCGCCGCCGCGCCGACGACGACCAGCAGCACCGCCAGGCCGATGGCGAGTTCACGCCGCGACGCGACGCGCCACCGCACACCGCCGGCCAGCGCGACGACGAGCATCACGGCCATCGCGGCGTAACCGTTGCGGGAATAGGTCACGGCAACAGCGTAGGCGGCCCCGGCGAGCAGCAGCGCCGCAGGGACCGCCACCGCCCAGCGCCATCGGTGCAGCAAGGGCACGAGGACGAACGCCGAGGCGGCGGCGAGGTAACACTCGACATAGGCGCCCCCCTTGTGCATCGCCGAAAACGGCCCGCTGACGCGGTAGTCGGACGCGAAATCGAAGAGTCCGACGAAGGTGATCCGCTCCCAAAGGATCCAGGCAACGGTGAGCAGCAGCCCGATCGCCATCCCGGTGCCGAAGAGCGAGGCCGCGCCCTCGCCGCGAACCTGAACCCGGCGGTACAGGCCGACGAACAACCAGGCCCAGACCGCCCCCTTGACGATGCGCAGCGCGTTGTACGGGCTGTCGTAGCTGGCGAAGCTGTTGGCGTCCAGCGGCAGCCAGGGCCACAGGGCCCGCAGCGTGCTGATGCCCAGACTCAAGGCGAGCAGCGCCGAAGGCCAGGGTCAACGCGCTCGCGCCGCGACCCTGGCGCGCCGTCGCCGGCGTCCGGGCAAACGCGACCACCAGGCACACCGCGCTGAGCAGGTCGAACTCGTCGAGAAAGAAGCGCCCGCTCCAGGGCGCCAGATCGAGCGCCGGCATCGCCGCCGGCAGGATGGCCAGGGCCAGCGCCGGCCGCCACCAGACCGCCAGGCCGGCGGCCGCGAGCAGCCCCAGCAGCGGCACCGCGAATGCGGGAAAGAACCAGGCCCAGACAGCCACCAGCGGCAAGGTGAAGCCCGCGAGCCAAGGCGCAACCCGCGAGCCTGCCCGCGGCCCGGCCGACGCGGACACAGGCAGCAGCAGTTCGCGCATCTACAAGCTCCTGTCCTCGATGCCCTGGTCCGCCGGGCCAGCGTCTGCCGCAGTCAGACGGCACAGGGCGAAGGCGCCGGGTTCCGCCGGCATGGGCCCGGCTGCCGGACCGGAGTGCCTATGATCCCATCGACCGCCGGCACCGGTACCATCGAGATGGGCGTCTCCCGGGCCTGCACTCGTCAGACAGCGGCGCATCGCCGGGCGTCACCCGGCTCCCCCAAGGAAAGACAGGATGCACGACAACGCGGCGCCGCCCCGCCCGAACCCGCGATTCCTGGCCTGGTGGCTGGTCTGCGCATTGCTCATCCTCTACGCCAGCACCGTCGTGGGGCCCTCGGGCCTGAACTTCGTGCCGCTCGAAGCCGCCGACGCCTGGCGGGCCTTCAGGACCCGTGCCTTCACCTGGGTGAATCTCGGCGCCGATCAACGGGCCGACTGGATGGGCAATCTCACGCTGTACGTGCCGTTCGGCTACCTGCTGGCCGGCGCGCTGTGGCCGAGAACTGAGGCCGGCCCACGTCGCCTCGCCGCGGCTGCGGCCGCCGGCGCCGCCTGGGCGCTGGCGCTGGCCTTCGTGCTGGCGGTGAAGTTCGCTCAGCTCTACTTCCCGCCGCGCACCGTGATGCTGAACTACGTCGTGGCCCAAGGCATCGGCGCCGCGGTCGGCATCGCGGTCTTCGGCGTCTCGCGCAGCTTCTCCCGTGCACACCCGCTGGGCCAGGGCTGGCACAGGCTCGAGGAGCCGCGCGAACGCCTTCGGCTCGCCCTGATGGGGTATGGCGCCGCGCTGTGCGTGTTCATCCTCATGCCGCTGGACTTCGCGCTCACGCCACACGAGTTGCTCGCACAGCTTGGTCGGCTTCCCGACGCCGTCGTCCGCCTGCCCGGCGCCGACCGGTCGCCGATCGTTCAGGCCGCGCTGCTGCTGGCCAGCGCGCTCGCCACCGTCCCTCTCGGCCTGCTGCTGGCCCTCGGGCCGCACGGGCGCCAGCGATCCCTGGGGGAAGTCAACGCGCGCGGGGTCGTCTGGATGACGGCGCTGTGGCTGCTCTCGACGCTGGTGCTCAGCGCCGCGCCGTCGCTGTTGACGCTGGCGCTGCGCGTCGCGGGCATCGCGCTCGGCGCCTGGGGGACGCGCTGGCTGCAGAAGCAGGATGCCGATCGGCTCCTGCATCGCCTGCGTTCGCGGTCTGCCGTGGCGGCGCTGCCTTACCTGCTGCTGCTGTTCGCGGTCAACGGCCTGCTGTCGCGGCAATGGCTCACACCGTCCGAGGCCCTGCGGTCGGCCTATGCGCTGGGCTGGCTTCCGCTGTTCGACTATTACATCGTCAGCAAGGCTGCGGCAGCAAAGAACATCGTCGCGCATGCCCTGATGTACGCACCCATCGGCGTATTCGCCTGGCTCAACGGCGCCCGCCCGGCCGTGGCCCTGGGAACTGCCTCGTTGCTGGCGCTCGTCGTCGAGCTCGCCCGCTACATGCGCCCGGGCCTCGAAGGCGACGTCAACGCCGTCGCGGTCGCGGGCGCCGCCGCCTTCCTCACGGCCCGCGCGATGCCCGCCGTCTGGCGCATCGTCACGAGCGTCGTCAAGGGCAGGCAGACTGACCGGAAATCAAAGTGAAAGGGATCTGGCTGCCCGACTGGAGAGGCACGAACGTGCCGGTCGCGCTCGAGTTGGAAGCGGCGCAGACCGCGAAGCGGTAGCTCGAGGAGCCGCCGTCGGTGTAGTTGTAAGTGACCTGTCCGTTGCCGGCTCCGCTGTCGCTGGCGGCCCAGGTCCCGACCTGCATCGTCGGATCCACCGGATCGTTCGCGCCTTTCTTGTAGTCGATCAGCGGGCCGCCGGTACCGCTGTGGTACTCCTGCCAGCGATCGCCGCCGCTAGTGGCACACACCGTCTTGCCCCCGAGCAGCGTCGTGATGTCGGAGGCACTCAGAGCACTGCCTGTCGGGCAGCTAATGGCCTGCGCGAGAGCCTGGGCGCTGAAGCCAGCCAGGACAGCGAGCGCGGCGATTCCCTTGCCGAACGTGACGACTGCAGCCATGACCTGACCTCCGGGGTGGTTGGTGAACGCTTCGGGATGCTGACGCTATCGTAAGAACAACGCGCCCCGGTCACCAACTCGCAACCCCCCTCGAATCAGGGGGCTTGGCAGGCGGGGACCCGCACAATCGGCCGGACACGCCGGTCTCGTCAGGCCCCCATGCCCCGTCCGATCTTCAACTTCGGCCTTCCGCGACGCCGCTTCCTGTCGATGGCCGCCGCCGCGCTCCCGGCCTGGGCCCGGAGCAGCTCACCGGTCCTGGCAGTCGGTCCGGGCCAGCGCTGGCGCGACGCTCGGCGACGCCCTGCACGCAGCCGTCGACGGGGACACGATCCTCCTGGCGGCCGGCGAGTACCGCGGCGACGTCGGCGTCGTGACCCAATCCGGCCTGACCTTCCGCGGACTCGGCGCGGGCGCCAACTTCCTCGCCGACGGCCGCGACGCCGAAGGCAAGGCGATCCTCGTCGTCCGTGGCCAGGACGTCGTGGTCGAGAACTGCGAGTTCCGCGGCGCCCGCGTGCCCTCAGGCAACGGCGCCGGCATCCGCTTCGAACGCGGTCGGCTGCTGGTGCGACGCTGCCGCTTCTTCGACAACGAGATGGGCCTGCTCGCGGCCAACGACCCGAGCCAGGAACTGGCCGTGCGAGGACTGCGAGTTCGGCGAGGCGCCGCATCACGAAGGCCTGCTGCACCATCTGCTCTACGTCGGCGCGATCGGCGCCTTCACGCTCACCGGCAGCCGCTTCGGCCAGGGCTGGCGCGGGCATCTGGTGAAAACGCGCGCGCTGCGCAACCGCATCCTCTACAACCGTCTCGACGACGGCCTGACCGGCGAAGCCTCGTACGAACTCGAGTTCCCGAACGGTGGCGACAACCTCGTCGTCGGCAACCTCATCGTGCAGAGCCCGCTCTCGCAGAACCCGGCCATCCTCAGCATGGGCGCCGAAGCCCACGACGGCATGGCGGGCAGCCTGGTGCTGGCGCACAACACCTTCGTCAACCACGGTGGCGGCGAGGGCCGCTTCGTGCACCTCTGGGCCGACCGCCTGCGCGGCGACACGCCGGTGCGCATGGCCGACAACCTGTTCGTCGGGCCCGGGCGAGCTGCGACCTGCCGGCCGCTGCCGACGGCGGCGGCAACCACCGCATCGGCCTGCAGGCGCTGCGCGATGCACAGGGCGGCGACTACCGGCTGGTGCCGGGCTCGCCGCTGATCGGCAGCGCCGTGCCGCTGCCGGCGCAGGAGACGCCGCAGGCCGAATTCACGCTGCCGGCGGGCACTCGGCGCGTTGCCACCGCGCCTATCGGCTGTCCCCGGGGGCGCTTCAACTTCCGTGAGCACAGAACATCTGCGTCGGGCAAGCGCGAACGCGGCGATCAGGCCAGGACGAGCTTGAGGCCCACGGCACTCAGCACGATCGCGATTGCCGGCCTCAGCACGACTCTCGGGTGCCCTGCTGCCGAGCAGCGAGCCGAGCAGGATGCCTGGTATGGATCCCAGCAACAGGGTGCCCAGCAGCACGAAGTCGACATTGCCCATCATCAGGTGACCACGTGCCGGCCACGATGGTCAGGGGGATGGCGTGCACGATGTCGGTCCCGACCAGTTTCGCGGGCTTCATCCGGAACGGATAGAGGTACACGAGCATCACCGTACCCAAGGCGCCGGCGCCCACCGACGTCAGCGTCACCAGGAAGCCGAGGATGGCGCCGGCGAGCACGGTCAGACCCGGTTGTGCCCGCTTGAACGCCTGGGGCGCGGTGGATCGCAAGGCCTGCCCGAAGGCATGCATCTGCTTCTTGAAGACCATCGCCACCGCGGTCAGCAGCAGCACGCCGCCCAGCGCGGTGAGGATGAACCCGTGCCCGAGCTGGCCGCCGCCCGTGCCGTGCAGCCACAGCAGCGTCGCGATCGACGCCGGCAGGCTGCCCAGGCACAGGCGGCGGATGACCTGCCAGTCCACGCTGCCCTTGCTGTGGTGCACCGCGCCGCCGACGATCTTGGTGATGGCGGCGAACCACAGGTCGGTGCCCACCGCGGCGGCCGGCGCCACGCCGAACAGCAGCACCAGGATCGGCGTCATCAGCGCCCCGCCGCCGACGCCGGTCACGCCGACCATCGCGCCGACACCGAAGCCGGCCAGGGTGTTCATCCAGTCCATCCAGCACCTCCCAGGGCGTGGCGGCGCGGGCCGGTCGGATCAATGGATCAGACCCAGCTCGCGCATCTTGGCGATCACCCGGTCGGCCGCCTCGTCGGGGGTGCTGGCGGCGGTGTTGACCCGCAGCTCGGGGTTTTCGGGCGCCTCGTAGGGCGAATCGATGCCGGTGAAGTTGCGCAGCTCGCCGCGCCGGGCCTTCTTGTACAGACCCTTGACGTCGCGCGATTCGGCCACCTCCAGCGGCGTGTCGACATGCACCTCGACGAACTCGCCGTCGGCGAACCAGGCCGCGCGCCATCGCGCGCTCGGCGCGAACGGCGAGATGAACGCGGTGATCACGATCAGCCCGGCGTCGGCCATCAGGCGGGCCACCTCGGCCACGCGGCGGATGTTCTCGACCCGATCCTCGTCGGTGAAGCCGAGGTCGCGGTTCAGGCCGTGGCGCACGTTGTCGCCGTCGAGCAGGTAGCTGTGGCGGCCGACGCGCGTGCAGCTTCTTCTCCACCAGGTTGGCGATGGTCGACTTGCCCGAGCCCGACAGGCCGGTGAGCCAGATCACCGCCGGCCGCTGCCCCTTCAGCGCGGCGCGCGCGGCCTTGTCGATGTCCACGTGCTGCAGGTGGATGTTGTGCGAGCGGCGCAGCGCAAAGTGCAGCATGCCGGCGCCGATCGTGTTGTTGGTCAGCCGGTCGATCAGGATGAAGCCGCCGGTCTCGCGGTTGACCGCGTAGGGGTCGAAGGCCACCAGCCGGTCGAGCGACACGTTGCACACGCCGATCTCGTTGAGCTCGAGCTTCTTGGCCGCCAGGTGCTCCATCGTGTTGACGTTCACCTTGTACTTGGGCTCGGTGATGGTGGCGCTGACCGTGCGGGTGCCGATCTTCATCAGGTAGGGGCGGCCGGGCAGCATCGGATCCTCGCCCATCCACACCAGCGTCGCCTCGAACTGGTCGGCCACCTCGGCCGGGCTGTCGGCCGCGCTGATGATGTCGCCGCGCGAGATGTCGATCTCGTCGGCCAGCGTCAGCGTGACCGACTGGCCGGCCACCGCCAGCGGCAGGTCGCCGCCGGCGGTGACGATGCGGGCCACCGTGCTCTCGCGGCCCGAGGGCTGGACCCGGATGCGGTCGCCCGCCTTGACCGTGCCGCCGGCGATGGTGCCGGCAAAGCCGCGGAAGTCGAGGTCGGGCCGGTTGACCCACTGCACCGGCAGGCGGAACTCGCCCGCCTGCAGGCGCTGCTCGTCCACCTCCACCGTCTCCAGATAGCCCATCAGCGTCGGGCCGTGGTACCAGGGCGTGTGCTCGCTGGGCGCCAGCATGTTGTCGCCCTTCAGTGCCGACAGCGGAATCGCGCGTGATGTCGTCCAGTCCGATCTGCTTGCGCGAACTCTCGGTACTGGTCGACGATGGTGTCGAAGACCTTTTCCGAGTAGCCCACCAGGTCCATCTTGTTGACCGCCAGCAGCACCTTGCGGATGCCGATGAGCTGCACCAGATAGCTGTGGCGCCGGGTCTGGGTCAGCACGCCCTTGCGCGCGTCGACCAGGATCACGGCCACGTCGGCGGTCGAGGCGCCGGTGATCATGTTGCGCGTGTACTGCTCGTGGCCCGGGCGTGTCGGCGACGATGAACTTGCGCCGGTCGGTGCTGAAGAAGCGGTAGGCCACGTCGATCGTGATGCCCTGCTCGCGCTCGGCGGCCAGGCCGTCGACCAGCAGCGCGAAGTCGATCTCGCCGCCCTGCGTGCCCCACTTCTTGCTGTCGGCCTCGATCGCGGCGAGCTGGTCTTCGAACAGCATCTTGGCCTCGAACAGCAGGCGCCCGATCAGGGTGCTCTTGCCGTCGTCGACGCTGCCGCAGGTGATGAAGCGCAGCAGGCTCTTGTGCTCGTGCTGGCGCAGGTAGGCGCGCGATGTCGGTGCCGATGAGGTCGGAGGTGTGTGCCATGTCAGAAGGATCTGCACAGAATTGACAGATCTTGCGGCAAGATCGTACGTCGGCCTCGGCTGACGCCAGCTACACCAGCTGGCAGCGGCCAGCGGCAGCGTGCGGCGGGTCGACACCGGGCAGGTTCTGACCTACGGCAAACCAGGGTTGGAGAATTCGTCACTTTGCCGTAACCGGGCTTACTCGAGGCATCAGGATAAGCGCCCCTCGCCTGCATCCCGTGTGTCCCGGCGGTACCGCCTACCCAAGACCGAGGCAGGCAGGCGGACGCGATTGCCGCGGGTAGAAGCAGTGAATTCGCACGCAACTGGCTCGCGAAGGAACGCATCCGCAACGATTCCACCAGTACCATCCCAAAGCTTTCGGTGGGCGGCGGGTATCAACACACCGCGGCGGCGCGGCAGTTGCCGGGCCACGAACCGAATCGACGGACGAACTGATCCAGCAGAGCGCGTAAGCTGAGAATGAATTCATGAGCGGCAGTCCATGAGCGAAACCAGCCTCGCCTCGTTCCCCCATTCGGCCGATCCTGCGCTCCGCGCCACGGTCGCGTTGACCCTGGGCAGCCCGCGCTTCGCAGACCCCCGGTTGGCCCGCCTCGCCCGCGAACAGGGCGATGCCGCCGCGTGGCAGGCTTCGCTGGCCCTGGGGCCCGCTCGGGCGGCCGCCGGCGCCGAAGGCGATTTCGCCGTGGGCCTGACCGACGCTGCGGGCCGCACCTTCCTGGCGGTGGACCGCTTTGCCGTGCGCACGCTGTGCTACCGCGTCATCGACGGCCGGTTGCACTTCGCCGCGCGCGCCGACGATCTCGCCGCGCTGCCGCCCAGGGCCGAAATCGACCCGCAGGCGATCTTCGACTACCTGTACTTCCACGTGATCCCTTCGCCACGCACCATCTTCCAGGGTGTGCACCGCCTGTCGCCCGCGCACTACGCACTGTTCAAAGACGGCCAACTCACGGTTGCGCCCTACTGGGTGCCGCGGTTCGAGGAACCATCCCGCCCCGCATTCGCGCCGCTGGCAGGCGAGTTCCGGCAACTGGTGCGCGGCGCCGTGGCCGCGCAACTCGACGGCAGCAAGCCCGCATGCTTCCTGAGCGGCGGCACCGACAGCTCCACCGTGGCCGGCATGATCGGCGAAGTGGCAGGCCGGCCGGCGGCCACCTATTCGATCGGCTTCGAGGCCGAGGGCTACGACGAGATGCAGTTCGCGCGCATCGCCGCCAAGCGCTTCGGCACCGAGCACCACGAGTACTACGTGACGCCCGACGACCTGGTGCGCAGCATCCCCACCCTGGCGGCGCACTACGACCAGCCGTTCGGCAACTCGTCGGCACTGCCCGCCTACTATTGCGCCAAGATGGCGCGCGAGGACGGCGTGACCAGGCTGCTGGGCGGCGACGGTGGCGACGAATTGTTCGGTGGCAACGCGCGCTATGCCAAGCAGCGCGTCTTCGGCTGGTACGACAGCGTGCCCGCCGCACTCCGCAAGGGCGTGCTCGAACCCGTGCTGGAGCGCACGCCGCTGGGAAAGCTGCCACTGGCGCGCAAGGGCCGCAGCTACGTCGAGCAGGCCAAGGTGCCGCTGCCCGACCGCATGCAGATGTACAACCTGCTGCTGCGCCTGGGCGTGCGGCAGGTGTTCACGCCCGACTTCCTGGCCCGCGTGGACCTGACCGACCCGCTGCGCCAGCAGCGGGCGGTGTGGCAGCACGTGCGGGGCGCCAGCGCGCTCAACCACATGCTGGCCTACGACTGGCGCTACACGCTGGCCGAGTCCGATCTGCCCAAGGTGTGCGGCGCCACCCAACTGGCCGGCATGGCGGTGGGCTTCCCGTTCTTGGACCAGCGGCTGGTGAACTTCTCTCTGCGGCTGCCTACCGAGTACAAGCTCAAGGGCCTGAAGCTTCGCTGGTTCTTCAAGGAGGCGCTGCGCGGCTTCCTGCCGGACGAAATCCTCACCAAGAAGAAGCAGGGGTTCGGCTTGCCGTTTGGCGTGTGGGCGAACCGGCACCCGGCGTTGCAGCGGCTGGCCGGCGACTCACTGCACAGCTTGGCGGACCGTGGCATCGTACGTTCCGACTTCATCACGGCGCTGCTCAGCGAGCACCTGCCCGCGCACCCAGGCTATTACGGCGAGATGGTCTGGATACTGATGATGCTCGAGCAATGGTTGCAGAGCGCAGGCCCCGGTCCGACATGAAGGTCAGCGTCATCCTGACGGTCCTGAACGACGCCAGTGGCATACCCGATGTCCTCGAGACACTGCTGGCCCAGACGCTGCCGCCAGATGAAATCGTCATCGTGGACGGCGGCTCCCGCGACGATACGCTGAAGATCCTGACGCGCTATGCGCAACGGGACCCCCGCTTCAAGGTGCACGTTGAACCTGGCGCGAACATTTCCAGAGGGAGAAACATAGCCATTGCGATGGCCGAAGGCGATATCGTCGCCGTGACCGACGCCGGGTGTCGACCAGAACCCAATTGGCTTCGAGAGTTGGTGTCGCCTTTCCGTGACGATCCCGCAGTCGGCGCCGTGGGCGGAAGGTTCATTCCGACAGCCAATACTCGCTTCGAGTATTATTGCGGTCAGTTATCCGTGCCGGACTTCCAAAGTGAATCCCAGCGGGGAATGTTCTACGGGCGCTCTTCCGCATTTCGCCGTGAGCTCTGGGCGCGAATAGGCGGCTACCCGGAATGGCTCTACACCGGAGAGGATACTCTCTTCGCGTTGCGGGCGAAGGCTTTCACAGAATACAAGATCGTCTATGCGCCCGAATCGATTCTGTACTGGCGACCGCGGCCGACGCTGTTCAAGATGGCAAAGATGTTCTATCTCTATGGGCGCGGCAACGGACGAATCCAGAATGGCGGAATCAGCGGGTCGATCTACTGGCTCAAATACCACATTGCCTTGGCATTGACCCTGCTGGCAGGATTTTTCGAGCCTTGGCTTTGGACAATTTCAGCGGTCATCGGCTGGCACCTATACCGCACCGTCGTCAATCCTAATATCCAATTGATCCAAGCCAAGACGGATAATTCTTTGGATCGCTATCTTTACGTTCCTGTGATCGCCCTCACGAGGAATCTGTCTACCAATCTCGGGTTTATTCGCGGTTGGCTTGAACACCGTCGGAGACGAGAATTCAAGGAGAAATTGGAAGATTACATGAAGACCACGGGCGCGTAGAGATTCGGATGAGGCCAGAGCCCGGCTTCTTTGGCGCCTACAGCCCAGGCGGCAAACGCCCTCAGGAACTCGTTGGCGGCCACAGTGCCGGCACACTCAGCGTGGCCTGGCACGGCGAGATCTATAACGGGCAAGACCTAAGCCGGCAGCTTGGCCTCGCCGCCGATACGCCGCTACCGCGCGTACTGTTCGCCGCGTGGCAACGCTGGTCCGTCGAGCTCTTGCCACGGCTGAACGGCGTTTTCGCAATGGCGATGCGCGACGGCGAAGAGCTTGCTGCTGTACCGAGATCCTTCCGGCCTGCGCAACCTCTTTTTCAGCACCGGGCCCAGTGGTCACATCACCTTCGCCTCCCATCTGGAGAGCCTGCTTCGCCAGCCCGAAGCAAGGCGCCTGATCGCGTCTCGCTCCCTGCACGAGTACCTGCGCTTCCTCGATATCGCCGCGCCAAACACGCTGTTCGAAGACGTGATCGCCGTGGAAGCGGGGCAAGCCGTGCATTGGTCCGCTTGTGGCGTCGAGACGCGTTCCTGGCCCGCATCCGATGCCGGCGTTGCATCGCCCACCTGCTTCTCCGATGCGGTGGAGATGCTCGACGCGCATATGCAACGCAGCGTCCAGACCCGCCTTGCGGATTCGGCCCGGCCGGCGGCCTTCCTAAGTGGCGGCATCGACTCGGCACTTCTCTGCGCCCTGGCCGCCCGCCACCGCAGCGACATCACGGCCATCACCGTGGGCTTCGAGGGCGCAGCGTACGACGAAGCTCCGATCGCACAACGCATCGCCCGGCACCTGGGCATGAAACACGAGGTCTTGCGCTTCAGCCGCCAGGAGTACCTCTCGGCGCTTCGAGCGTTTCAGCCAGGGTGCCGAGCAGCCGATGGCCGACCCGGCTGCCCTGGCCACGCTGCTGGCGTTCGAGTACTGCCGCAGTCGCTTCGACACCATCATCGACGGCACCGGCGCCGACGAGGCCGTGGGCATCATGCCGCCGCGCCATGTGCGGCTGGCGGTGGGTTGTGCGAGCCTGCTTCCCCCAGGCGTGCGCAGCCGCCTAGCGCCGCTGATTCGCGCCGTGCCCAGCCTGTCGGGTTATACGCCCGTCGTGGACTTCGAACACCCCGCCGACACCATGATCCGCTGGCATGGTTTCACCCGACCCGAGATCGAAGAGCTTTGCGGCGAGCCGGTATCGTTCGCGCAAACTCACTTCTACCGTACCTTCGACAGGTACCCGCGCCACGCCCACTTCGAGCGCTACAGCGCGCTGATCAACGCCATGCCCTGCGAGCGGCTGAACCAGGCGCTGCTCATCAGCGGCATGCCGGTGCGCTTCCCCTTCTGCGACGCGGAAGCAGATCGCTTCATCCGGCAACTTCGCACCGACCACCGATACCTGCCGGGAGAGCCCAAACGCATCCTGCGCGCACTTCTGGCACGCTACGTACCGCCGCAGATATGGGACAGTCCGAAACACGGCTTCAACTTCCCGCTGCGCGAGTTCCTGGTCGCGGAGGATTTCCTGCTGGTGCGACGCTATCTGAACGTCGATCGCTGGCGTCGGGCAGGTGTCTTGTCGCCGGACACGGTGCAGCGCCACGCGCGGCAGTTCATTGCCGGCGACCAGGGCCTGACGTTCCGTATCTGGGCGCTGGTGGTGCTTAGCGCCTGGCTAGAGAAGCACGACGAGCTGCATTGACCGATCGCCACCACATGAGCAGCAAGGACCGCCCGGTCCAACGCCCCGCGCGCATCCTGATGTATACGGCCTACTTCGAGCCGGAGTACAGCGGTGCAGCCTTGCAGGCGCTAACGCTAGCCAAGGAGCTGCGCCGGCGCGGCCACCACGTCGAATTCGTCACCAACCGCTGGCCCGGCCTGTGCGATAAAGCCGTGGTCGAAGGCTTCGCCGTGCAGCGCTTGGAACCGGGCCGGATGCGCAAGCACCGCGAGTTCAGGCTGTGGTTCAACCTGGCCCGCCATGTCTGGGCGCGCCGCCGCGATTTCGACGTCCTGCACAGCCACGGCGCCTATTTCACCAACGCCTTCATCGGGCCATTGGCCCGCATAACGGGCCTCAAGTCGGTGATCAAGGCCAGCTTGGCCAACGACGACCTGCAAGGCCTGTCGCGCCCCATCGTCGGCAGGGTACACCGGCTCATGCTGCAGCGCATCGACGCGTGCGTGGCGATCAGCCACGACCTGCTCGAGGAGTTCCACGTGGGCGGGCTGCGGCCGCAAAGAACGCATCATGTGCCCAACGGCGTGGACACCGACCGTTTTCGCGCAGTATCTGCGCAGCGGATTCCTGCGCTGCGCGAAGGGCTGCGACTGCCCGCAGAGCAGGCGATAGCGCTCTACGTCGGCGTCCTGGATCAGCGCAAAAACATCCTGTGGCTGGCCGAACAATGGGTGGCCCATGACGCCTTCGGCACCGGCGCGCTGCTGCTGGCGGTGGGCCCGCAGGGGCGCGACGATCCCGACGGTGCTCTACGCACCCGCCTGGCCGAACTGGCCCGCACCCATCCGCAGCGCTTCGTGCTGCACGACTTCCACGTCGATGTCACGCCCTACTACCAGTGCGCCAACCTGCTGATCCTGCCCTCGGTCAAAGAAGGGCTGCCGAACGTGGTGCTGGAAGCGATGGCCTGCAGCCTGCCCTGCGTGGCAGCAAGGGCCAGCGGCAGCCGGGAACTGATCGTCGACGGAGAAACCGGCTACACGTACGCGCCCGACGACGTGACCGCCCTGGCCTCGGCCGTGCAACGCTGCCTGTCGGCCGAAGGCGTCGGCATGGGCGCGAATGCCGAGAGCCTTGCACAGAAGCGCTACTCCATTCTCGCCATCGCAAACCAGTACGAGGCCATCTATGCAAGGCTCCTGGGAAGGGAAAAAAGAGTCCTGTATGTGGAGAACGGCATCGGCTACGGGGGTGCGATCATCTGTCTGCGCCACTTGGTGAGGAATCTCGATCGAGTCCGGTTCGAACCAATGGTAATCACAGGCCTCGGCGATGCGAAGTATCAGGAAATAGCGAGCGAAGCGCGCTGGAAGCATATTCCAGACCGGCGGCTCGACGTGATCTCCATGAAGCGCAAGCTCAACGCCGCAATCTGGCCCGACGCGCTGCCCGGGTTGCGCTGGCTGATCAATCAGGTCCTCTCGCGCCTCGACGACCTGGTCAATTTCCCGCCGTCCTTCGCGCAGACGCTTTGGACGGCCATCCGATTCAAGCCCGATCTGATCCACGTCAACAACGAGCCGCTGTGCAACCGCGCCGCGGTATTGGCGGGGAAGGTGCTGAGGGTGCCTGTCGTGTCGCATGTCAGAGGAGACCAGCAGGGCTCCTTGATGATGCATTCCTTCTTCAAGATGCCCGACTACTTCATCGCTGTCTCGCGGTGGGTGTCAGAGAGCATCGGACACATCGGCGTGCCCGAACGGAAGCGCACCTACATCTACGATGGCATCGAACTCGACAAACTCGACACGCATGCCGATGGGCGTGCCTTCCGTCGACTGCACGGCGTCCGCGATGACGCCTTTGTCGTGGGCCTGGTGGGATTGCTCATTCCATGGAAAGGGCAGAAGCTGTTCCTCGACGCGGTCAAGCTTCTGATCACGGAGATGCCCGACGTCGTCTTCGCCATCGTCGGGGGTACCCCGGACGAATTCAGGTACTTCGAGCGAGAGCTGAAGGACATCGCCGATCAGCCTGAACTTAGGGGGCGAGTGGTCTTCACGGGCCATGTCAACGACATGGCCTCGGTATACAACGGCCTGAGCCTGGCCCTTTCAGCTTCGATATCGCCCGAGCCTCTCGGAACAATGATCATTGAAGCCATGACGATGGCCCGGCCGATCGTGGCACCGGATCATGGTGGCGCCGTGGAAATGATCGAGAACGGCCGGACGGGCCTGCTCTTCACGCCCGGAGACGCCGAGGATCTCGCCGCGAAAATCAGACAGCTGCACTCCGATCCGGACCTTTGCAGTTCGCTAGGGCAAGCTGCGCGCGCCCAGGCATTGAAGATCTTCGCGATCGGGGAGCATGTCAGGCAGGTTGAGAATGTATACGACAGAATCCTCGGCCGAAAGAAGATCCTAACCCGTAGGGTTTAGTATTAAGCCACCGAAGGGGGTGCCAGTGTTCATACGAAGTCTGCCGTGGAAGATACAGGTCCCGATCAAGAAATTCCTGACCAGAAACTCATATACATTGTCTCAAGCCGGTCAGGACTACTGGGTCTTCGGTGAGGCATTTAACGAGCGAATCGGGGGATTCTTTCTCGATATCGGTGCGCATGATGGCATCACCATCAGTAACACCTACATTCTTGAACATCGATACAAGTGGTCGGGCCTATGCATAGAAGCTAATCCGAACACATTTAGGTCGCTCAAGAAGAATCGCCACGCGACCTGCGTGAACGCTTGTCTCGATAGTGGGTCTGGTGAAGTTGAATTCGCCCTGAGGGGTGTGCTTGGCGGGATCGTCGATTCGGGTCTCGACAACAGCGAATCTCGCGCCGAGGGTACTGTAATCAAGGTAAAGACATTACCGCTGACTGATGTGCTGCGGGAGCACTCAGCACCGAGGACCATCGACTACCTGTCGATTGACATCGAAGGCGCGGAAGAACGAGTTCTGATGGGCTTCAACCATGAGGAATATCGGTTCAATTGCATTACGATTGAAAGGCCATCGGATCGACTGAGACTGATCTTCAAAAGCCATGGATACATCCTCGTCAAGGAGATATACGGTCTCGATTGCTTCTACGTGCACGATGAATACATCGATGACTACAAAAGGAATCTGTTTGCATTCTACGAAAAGCGCCATCTGGCGCTGCGCTGGTGGTAACGCCGATAGTGAGGCACGCCAACTGCCGTTCCGTTCTGGACTGTCGCGCAGGGCAAGCTAAAGCCTTTCTGTCAGGCCCAGCCCTTGTCCGAGGTGAGCGAGATGCGCCTCCCGCCTTCCGGATGGGTGAAGGTATGGATCTTTGTCGATGCCTGCTCGAAAAGGACTTTCTCGATCTCGAAGAGCATGAAGTTGTCAGGCTGCTCGCATTCGATGAGATCGCGAAGCGCGGGAAAGTCGAAGTACTGGTGCACATCGAACTCGCTGCGCAGAGGCTCGAAGAAGCTCCTGTCGCGTTCGTTCGTCATGATGTAGATGCGCGAACGCCTGGGCACGGTTCGCAGCAGAGTCTCGAGAATACGGTCCGGCTGCGTGTCGCGTTCGAGGTTGGGATAGAGGTCCTTCATTTCCAGCATATCGTCGCGCCGCACGTGCATTGCGCAGTACTCGCCGAGCCCTTGTTTGACCAGAAGGGCCAGTTCCACGATCTGGCGCGAGGGGGTAAAGCGCACCACGTGCCCAGGCAGCCCCGAGCTTCCGCCATGGATGGCGTCTATCAGGAGACCTGTCTTGTTGTGCCTAACGATGATGTCGAACGTACTATTCTCCCTCTGCGTAATGACATGGTCGCGCTCGAACCATGCGGCCGAACGACTATCGAATAGTCCGGCATCACTACGCTGGAGAGCCTTTGTGCGAATGCCGGTTCCCTGGGCGGCATTCGTGATCTCGATTCGCTCTAAGTCGATGTACTTGCTCCATTCAGCATCCACATCCTTGCCCAGATTGTGGCGCGGGTCGAACCTTGGCTTGAAGACAATGGGGGTTCTGCCCAGCGACACCGACTCGCGGATCAGCAGGTCAAGCGAATACTTGAGATGATTGATCCCGGGCCGTGCGTCGATCTCAATGCTGAAATACTTGTTCGGATCAATTTCCAAGGGCATCGGTCGGGCCGCCGGAAATTCGTTCGTCGATTTGATCAGCCGCGTAGATACTCGGCTCGAGCCGCTAGACTTGATGCGCACAACCTCGAGGCCTCGCGACTTGATGAAGACCTTCACGTTATTTCTAATCAGATCCTCGGATCTGGACAACCTCTCCTTGATAGACTCTAGCAGCCGCATCGTCAATCGCCAGATGTGTGGGTCGTACTTTCGACCCAACCAGTATACGAGCACGATGCCGCTGGATTTCTCGGACCGGCCAGCCGCCCCCACCTTTCACTGAATTTTCGAGACGCAGACCACATGTGCGCCCCCTCGGTCTCGGTCGTCATTCCGACCTATAACCGCGCCGCGTTCCTCGGCGCCGCGGTGGCAAGCATTCGCGCGCAGACTTGCCCTTGCAAGGAGATCGTGATCGTCGACGATGGATCGACCGACGAGACTGCCCAGGCGGTCGCGGCCCTTGGCAACGGGATTCGCTACGTCAAGCAAGCCAACGCCGGCCCCGCGGCGGCGCGCAACCGAGGCATCCGCGAAGCGAGCGGCGATCTGGTCGCCTTTCTCGACACCGATGACCGGTGGCTGCCCAACAAGCTGGCGCTGCAGACCGCGATGCTTCAGCGTGAGCCGTCCGTCGCCCTGGTCTGCGCCGACATGGCGATCGAGGATGATGCCGGTGCAAGAAGCGTGGACTCCAATTTCACCCGCCGCGGGCTGCAGGCATTCTTTGCCGGACTCGATGGCCGGCCAGTGCCCGATGCGCCGCGCCTGCTGCTGAAGGTGAACTTCATCAACACCAGCACCGTGCTGGCGCGACGCGACGTGCTCCTGGAGATGAACGGCTTCGACACACGTCTGCGCTACGGCGAGGATCTCGAGCTATGGCTGCGCATCGCAGCACGGAATGAGGTGGCCTGCGTGCCGAGCGTGCAGGAGATCCGCGTCGAGCATGCCGGCAATGTCACCAAGTCGATCGAGCCGATGCTGCTCGGCTATGTGCGAATGGCGGAGGTGATCCGGGAGTGGGCGCGCGAGTTGATGCCAAAGTGGGGTATGAGCGCCGATCGCTATGTCGCGAACTGCCTGGCCGATCTTGGCTACTGGTACTTCTCGCAGGATCAGCTGAGGGAGGCCCGCCGCAGTTTTGCCCGTAGCCTTCGCGAAGCGCCCACTGTGCACGCCTTGCTGTACGGCGTAGCGTCCGCAATGCCCGCAAGCTTGGTCGACCTTGCGCGCCGGGCCAAGTCCATCCCCGGACGGCAGGCCGGCCTGGGCGTGGAAGGCGAGAATTCGAAGAGGACCTCATGACGACAACCGAGGCGGCGACCCCGAATAGTGCCGGGGAGAAGCCAATCGGCAAGGACGCTCCCAGCCGTTGGCGCTTCTGGCGGCCTTCCGGCGACGATGTTCGGATCGCCACCAGCCGATGGGTCGCTGCGATCGACTTCAGCGCATCGCTCAAGCTACAGGCACTCTATCGGCAGGCGCCACTGGAACTCGTGTTCCTCTGCCGACAGGCTTGCATCCGGCACACGGACGTCATCGTGCCCCGGGCAAAGATGAAGGTCGCAGCGGCGCGGTTCGAGCGGCCTCTGAACCGGGCGCGATCGCGGCCGTCAAGACCTACACCTATGGCGGATTGCGCAACATGCTGCGGCCAAAGTAGCATGATCATTGCGAAGCTCTCGGCTGTACGACCCGCGGCACGAGTCTCGATCAATATTCGAATGGTTGTGAATCGTGGCGCGGGTATCAGCAACAGCGCAAGGCACCGACGGATGCCTCAATGCGAGAGCTGTGGGCGCATTACTACGGCGATCATGGGTGCGGCGTGCGCTACTGGGCGATCTTTTGCGACGGCGGGGTGAGGGATTTCAGCGAACGCTGGACATCCAAGGAGCATTTTCTCGGTGATCACCGGCACGGCGTACCACCGCGGAAGCGGCAAGAGCGGGCGAATGGATATGAACTTCGATCCGCCCGAACTTCCGGGACGGTTTGGTATTTCAAATCTGCTTTGATGAATTTCGTGAGGCGACTGCTATGAGTGTCCGGAAAAAACTGTCATTGCTCACTGCCTTCGGTTTCATCTTTGTCTCCGGCTTAGTACTTGCCGGGCCGAAGATTCCGCCCAAGTATCATGCCACCCCGCTGGAGATCGCCTACCTCCCGAAGTACTGCTACAACCAGTACGTCGATGGTGCGCTGGGCGGCCCAGAGTTTTCGATGCCACCCGATCTGTGCGGCTACGAGATGAACCACTTCTGCCCTGGTCTCGTCGCCATGACGCGGGCTGCCCAACTGAGTCGCCCCAAGAACGAGCGGATTGGATACTTGAGTGCAGCAATTGAAAACTTTGACTATACACTTCGAGGCATGAAGCCCGGCTGCTTTGTGGCCAAGGATGTCCAGCAGGCAAAGGCACGCGCAAGAATGCTTTCGGGACTCATAAGATAACCATCTTTCCTTACTGACAAGCCGGTAAGTGGCTGACAGTCGGCAAGTTCCATGGTGCATTGAATCGGCATCCCGTATGTCGGAGGCGACACGTAGGTACGAAGCCGGACCTGGACGCCATCGATGCGCGGCGAATTGTCGAGGCTTACATACCCAAACGCAAGGATGCGCCGGCCGACGTGGGGCGCGAGTTGGGCGTGCCGGGACCCTCGGTTGCTCTGCGAAATAGTGATTGCCGGAATACCTGAAATAGTTCGAGGTTTCACGCCTGGGTTTGCGCTTCCGAAGACTCGCAATGCACGTCCTATGCGGCAGCGGTGCAATCGATCGCTGTCACAGTTTTAATACCAGATCGTCGGCGCCGTCGAGAACACGGCCCGCCACATCACGGAAACGGAATTATGATGCTCGACGAGCCCCGGAAGTTGTTTCGCCGCCAGCATTTCAACTGGGTAGCCCGCGGCGTGCTGGCCACGCCACCACTCGAACCACGGCCCGGCGAGGCAGTGATTGTCAGCATGCTGTGCCACCGCGACGTCCTGATGTACCTTCTGGCAATGAAAACGTTTTATCGCAGACTCGGCTCCGGCGAAATCGTGATAATCGATGACGGGACCTTGTCCAAATCTGATCGCGATCTACTAGCGCATCACGTCAGGCCCAGTGAGATAGTAGCTGCCAGCTCGCTGCAATCTGCGGCCTGTCCGAGCTACATAAGCTGGAAGAAGCTATTCTGCATCGCCAATTTCCTGCGTGACGGATTCGTTATCCAACTCGACTCGGACACTTTGAGCGTCGGCCGCGATCTGGATGAGGTCCGTGATTGTGTGGCGTCGGGTACCAGTTTCATTCTCGGTACCTGGCCAAACCAGACCGTCGTGCCGATGCACGAGGCGGTTGCTGCTGCGCGCGAGTCATCATCGGATCATGTCCAGATGGTCGCGGAGAAGAATTTCGATAAGCTACCGAGCTACACTTCGCTCAAGTATGTTCGGGGTTGTTCTGGTTTTGACGGATTCGCAAGAAATCTGTTCACGCTGAAAGACCTCGAGGCGTTCTCGACATCGATGTTCGAGATCATTGGCAAGAAGTGGGGCGATTGGGGGAGCGAGCAGACCATGTCGAATGTCCTGGTCGCAAATGCACCAAGCGCGATGGCGCTTCCATACCCCACCTACTACAACTATTGGGGCAATGAAGAAGCGGCCAAGTTCATCCATTTCGTGGGCACGTACCGGTATCACGATGGCGTCTACGCACGTGCCGTGCGAGGCGCGCTGGCAGAGTTGAGCGCTTGATGCACACGTCTAACGTGAGCGTCCGGTGATCCCGCCTTGGTGGCGGGGCTGGCGGATCAGGCTGCAGAGTTCCGCGGCTGCCAGCGACGATGCAGCAACTCTTCGATTCAGTTGGCGGGTCGCATAAGTAACCACTTGCGCAAGTGGCGCAATTTGCTGCCGGGATGCGCGGGTCGACTCGCAGCGTCAGCGTCCACCGCCATGCAGTCGGGCGGTGCCCGGAGACGCTTGGCGTACCTACATCAATGGAATTATTGAATGAAGATATTGTTTGTGTCACCGTTTCTGCCATGGCCTCAGAATATTGGTGTCGCACTTCGAATGCGCTCAATTCTCACAGCATTACAATTAGCAGGGGAGGTTGAATGTGTCTTTTTTGGCGATGATAGTCATATTCGAAAATTGCCCAGAGGAGTCGTTCCAAGAGTTGTCAAAGTCCTGCCGTTTCCAGATCTAGAGGGATCCCCGTTTATCAGTCGAGTGCTTAGATTGATACCGCCTGAAAATCGGGACTGGTGGCTCTCTTATCTGCCTGGATTTCAGCTCTTTTACCCCTCTTCAAGACAATTGGAAAGGCAATTTCTAGATATTGACGTCAGCCGATATGACTTGGCATTTTTTGTGAGAATACCAACGCTTTGGTGGTTACGTTGGAAATCACCAATACCTACCGTCGTTGACCTAGATGACGTGGTTCATTTAGGTCTTCTTATATCATGCCGAGCAGAGAATTCATTCATTAAGAAAATAATGAAGACTTGGCATTATATCAATGTCAAATACGCCGAGCTTGGCAGTCTATCCTCTGTGTCGGGTGGTTTTGTATGTAGCAGTGATGATGCAAAAAGTATTAATGATGGAAGAATTGCCGTATTGCCGAACATTTTTCCAGATAGAGGCCAATTAAGTCGGAATATTCATGCCGTTGATTCACAAATAATCCTCTTCGTTGGAGCTCTTGTGTATAAGCCAAATCGAGAAGCGCTTGCCTTCTTTATAGAGAACATCCTGCCGCTCATCCGAAACTCCTGTCCCCAGGCAATATTGCGCGTTGTTGGACGAACAGGCGCGGATCAGAGATTTTCTTGGGCCGATGCGGTCGGGGTCGAATTCTTAGGTACCGTGGAAAATCTAGATCCGATAATCGAGACAGCCGCCATCGAAGTTTGTCCCATGTTGTATGGCTTGGGAACGCGGATCAAGATCTTAGAAGCGCTGTCGTTCGGTAAGCCGGTTGTTTCAACTTCAGTGGGAGCGCACGGGATTGAATTGGACGAACAGAGCGGTTTGTTTCGAACCGATTCGCCGGAAGAGTTTGCAGATGTCTGCATAGCATTATTGAAGAACGCGGAGTTGCGGCAATCTCTGGCTCCTCTCGCACGCGCGGGAGTCAGCACGCGTTACGGACAAGATCGAGTGAATGCGATTATCAAAGAACTAATTTCAAAAGTCACGACTCCCTCAATGCCAAGTTAGTCGATTCCCGCAAGGCCATGGCATGTCAGAGTTCAATAATCAACATGCCCCGCCCCGCACGCCCCGGGCCGAGATCGAAGCCTCGCTTGCTCCGGCGCTGGCACAGATGGATCGCAGCGGCCGGCACGTCGGCGATGCTGCCCGGCACCTCACCCCTGCAAACAACGAGATCCAGTGACCTTCAACCAGGACTCCTGCCGAATCATTGGCACGGCGTATGGGGGCAGGTCACCGTCATCGAAGCAGGTAGGAGATCACTCCTTATCATTACGCAGTCAATCTCAAGCAATCTTGGGAAGTGCCCCGCATTGTTTGGAACCAACGCGGTTAGCGTAAACCCGGATTGCTCGTAGTATCTCAGGGCGTCCCTAAAATCAACTGATGTGTCGTAGAGTTTGGCGATCGCCAGTTCACTTTGTAGACCAAGAAATTCCCCGATTACATCTTGGGCCGATCTAACGATCGCCACATCGTGGCCTTGTGTATCCATCTTGAGGAATGGGCGCTTAAACCCCTACTCGTCTTGCGCCCTATGAAGTGCAGTTGCCAATCGCACGGTCTTGACTTCGATTGTCTGTTGAACCACATTTCTACTAACAAACATACTGACGTCGGTATGCTTGGGGTTGCCGAACGAGCTGAACTGTGATTCTCGCATCACATGGAATTCGCGTGTACCCTCGTCTTCGGCGATGGCTGATTCGATCACGATCCACTTCGGATCTCCGGCTGAAGCGCTTCGCAAGACCGCAGCGACTTCAGGAATTGGTTCGAAAGACAGGATGTAGCCAGCGTAGCCGGCCTTCCTGCGAAGCATCTTGCCGTATTGACCTTCATTGGCGCCGATGTCGAAGACGCAGTCAATGTTCAAATATTGAAATAACCTGCGTAGTTGATGCTGCTCCCATAATGCATAGAGTTGGCGACTGTCAATGACCGCCGCACTCTTGATCTTGTCGCGGTAGTAATTCAAATGCCACATCAACCCTCTATTATTCATCATGCTTGCTTCCGTGGGTGTTGTTCTTTCATGGGTGACTTGTTCACCGAATTCTCTGTGCCGCGTCCGTCGTCCCCGTGCTTTTGATCTCGATCTGCAGACAACAATTGAAAATCCATTCCATGCGGTCACAATTATCCGCTACCCCTTCAACTTCGCAAAGACATCTCTTATACGGTCGATAGTGATTCGACGCGCAAACAGCGTTACAAGGCCTAAATAGGACGCAAGCATCATAAATGCGCTCGCCACCAGCCTTGCACTCGATGATCAGCAAGAAAGTATATGCATGACTGAAGTTGAAGTTGCAGGCAGTGAAGAATGCATGCGCTGCCCCTGCGCTGCCCAGCGACGTTGAGCGTCTACGTTCTTAGGGCGCTTGGTGAACCAGAAGGACGAATCGGGTTGTCCACGTTGGTGGCGATCTCGTTGCCACTGTCCGAGGCCGAGTCGATCCCACATCGGCGTAAGTGGGTTCTCCCCGAAGTCAGGACCTGAGACGTAGGCGTTGGCACCGAGGATCTCGACATCGGCGCCCGCGCCAAGCAAATAGGCCGCGAGCGCATACTGCTCAGAGTAAAAGCGCCTCCGCCACTTCGGTGGGTAGTCGTAGGGTAAGAAGATGTCGTGAATATGCACTATGACGCCTGGCCGCAATCGTGGCAAAGTCTCGAGAAAGAAGACAGTAGCATCTGAATTCTGCAGTATGCGATGACTGTTGTCGATAAAGAGAATATCGCCGGCACTGAGATCGTCGAAAACGGAAATGTCCACATCCTCGGCGCCTCTTCGAATGATGTTGTCACATAGCGAATCGATGTCGGATCTGGGTTGGGGGTCGATTGACGTGATAGTTGTGGGAGTGGAAAATATCTTCTGTGCGTACCGCGCCATCCTCGTGGAATGTCCAGATCCAATCTCAACGAACCGACGCGGAGCGTACCTTCTTATTACCGCCATCAGAGTCAGCGCGTCCAGGCCACTGAAGAAGCTATTTCTCCATTGCGGCTCGGCCTCTGTCTCCGTCGGTGTCGCTCAGCAGCCTCGCGACGAAACGGCTCGAGTTGAAGGCAATCTGCTATTAGTTCCCGCAGCCGCTCCTTTTCCGCTTCCAGTCTGGCTAGAAGGTATGGATTGGCGGGTTTGCCGTAACCGTAGCGTGGAGTAAGGGAAAGGTGATACTCTGGCACGAGAAACATGCCGTACTTATCCGTCGACTGAATATCTCGTCTGTAGAGCACGTTGAAGAGCTTTAGCATGAACCAGTTGGCGCGCTCGGCGTTTGGCATGGATTTGCTCCTGGTTTCAGGATAAATAGTCGGGCCTGCGAAATTCGTCCCGTGACCGTGATGAGCATAGCCGACCACGTGAGGTTGCCAGCATTGGCGACGTGCGGCGGCCATCCGGTGATCGTGCTCGGTGTGCCCAATGTTGGCCGGCTTGATGGGCTGACGCCGCTTGAGCCATTTGCGCCGGCTGGCTGTCAGCGGATGAATCGAACAGATCCCGGCGCTCGATTCGCGCCAGCGGGCAGGCTCTAGCCGAAGGGCATTGCGTTCCCCGGCGTCTCTCAAGCCTGCGCTGCCCATGGCGACTTGTCACTGTCAATCGCAGATTCCCATCAATGCGAGGCAGCGGGCCGGCATTAGCGACGGGGCGGCCGGGCTCAGTCACGCACCCACCCTGCGATATGGCCCAGGAAGTACGCCACGTTCATCTCGGTGCGCAGCGATGCGTCGGCACTGGCCCTGAAGCGCCGGGCCGCCGCAGCACGCATCGCCCGCGCCAACTGCGGCAGCAGGTACAAAGGTGGCACCCGGCTGCGCCGCTCGAGTTCCCGCCTCCGCGCCCCCTCAGTCCGCCCCTGCCGGAAGTGCAGGTCCAGGAAGTAGCCTCGCCTCAGCTTCGAGCTTTCCACTCTGTGGTAAATGAGGGCGTCGGGTACCCAGCGTACCCGGCACCCCGCCTGCAGCAGCCGTTCGTAGATCTCGATGTCCTCGCCGCCGAAGTTGGCCGCGCCCAAGCGGCCCAGGCTGGCATCGAAGAGGCCGATGCGCTCGAATGCCACGCGCTTGAACGCGAAGTTGCCGCCGAAGATTGGCGTCTTCTGCTCGGTGAGCCAGCGGCCCTCGCCGCCGTGGTCGATCTTGCCAATGAAGCCCAGCAGCTCGTCCTGCAGCCAGGCCGGCCGAGCGCCGTCGACGAACTGCACGTCGATCGGCCCGCCGAGCGCGTCGGGCCGGTGCTGCACCATGGCCGCGGCGTGATTCACCAGCCATTGCGCGTGCGGGGTCTCGTCGTCGTCGATGAACAGCAGGTACTCGCCCGCCGCCTGCGCAATGGCGCAGTTGCGGGCGTTCGACAAGCCGAGCCTGGCCTCGCGCACCACGCGCGTTGCGGCGGCGGGCGGCTGCCAAGCGGCGGTGGCCAGGTATTCGGCACTGCCGTCGGAGCTGGCGTTGTCCACCACCAGCAGTTCCCAGCCCTGCGGCGGGCCGGCAAGGGCTTGCAGCTCGGCCAGCGTCCGCTTCAGCCGGTCCAAGTGGTTGTGCGTGCACAGCGCCACCGTGACGAGCGGCGCCGTCATCGCGCCGCCAACCCCAGCCGTGCGGCCGACCTCGACACGGCGTAGCGCACCGCATTGGCCAGCGAACCGTCGTTGGTGCCCAGGCTCATCTTGCGCAGCAGCATGGGCGGCGTGTCGGACCCCCAGACGTCGAGCCGGCGCACGCGGTACGGGTCCAGGCCCGGGCGGTTGAAGCCCGGCTGCACCGAGAACGCTGCCGTGTAGCCGGCCGCGATGGCCGCGCTACGCACGCGCTCGTCGTAGCGGCCATAGGGATAGGCCAGGTAGGACACGGACTGGCCGAGCAGGTCTTCCAGGTCGGCGCGGGAACCGGCCAGCTCGTCGGCCAGCCGCTCGTCGGAAAGCGTCGGCAAGTCGGCGTGGCGGCGCGTGTGGCTGTGGAAGCTGAAGCCCTCGCGCGCCATCTGCTCGACGTGCGTGCGCGCCAGCAGCGGCTGGGTCCGGCCGGGGTTCTCGGCCTCGGTCCATGTGTCGCGCTGGCCGATCAGCCGGCTGACCAGGAAGACCGTGGCGGGCCAGCCCAGCTCGGCCAGCACAGGTCGCGCGTGCTCGTGGACGCCCAGGAAGCCGTCGTCGAAGGTCAGCACGAAGGCGCCCGACGGCAGGCTGCCCTGCCCGCCCAGCCAGCGCACGAATTCGGCGATACCGCAGGCGCGGTAGCCCTTGGCCTGCAGCAGGCGCATCTGGGCGGCGAACTGCGCGGGCGCCACGCAGTACTTGCGCTCCCAGTCGTTGCCGGCCATGCCGACGCGGTGGTACATCAGCACCGTGGCGCGTTCGGCGCCGGCGGGCGCTACCATGCGGCCCCCCGCCTGTCCGACCACCCCGCCAGCGCGCGGAAGGTGGCGCGCGGCAGCAGGCTGGCGGCCAGATACTTCAGATCCTTGCTCTGCCAAGCGCCGGTGCGCAGTGCCTGCCGGAACAGCTGTTGGGCGCTGTCCAAGTCGCGGCGCCAGAAGGCCTCGTAGCCGGCCTGTAGCAGCACGCCGTCCACCAGTGCCTTGCGCCGCGCCGCCGGCAAGTGCGCCACCAGCGCCGGGTTGGCGGCAACGAAGTCGCGCCGCACCTGCCAGGCGTTCAGCACCTGCCGCCACCGGGTGGCGCTGATCTGCCCGCCGTCGTGCCAGCGGTAATAGGCCAACACGCGCGGCACGCGCACGATCTTGCGCGTCACCGTCAGCGTGCGGATCCAGAAGTCGTAGTCCATCGACGAGAACATCCGTTCCGAGAAACCGTTCAACTGGTCGATGACACGGCGCCGTACCAGCGCGGCGTGGATCGGCCACGGGCAGTTGGCCAGGAACTGCTCCACCGCGTCGCCAACCAGGTAGTCGGGCGGCAGGTAGGGTTGGGCGCGTGGCCCCGTCACGCCGGCGCCCACGTTCTGCCAGCCGCAGTAGGCCGCGTCGGCGTCAGCTTGCCTCAGTGCATCGAAGCATGCCTTCCAGGAAGTCAGGCTCCCACCAGTCGTCGGCATCGAGGAAGGCGACGAATTCGCCGCGGGCCTGCGCCAGCGCCAGGTTGCGCGCCGGATAGGGGCCGATCCGCTGCGTCTGCAGCAGCGTCAGCCGGTCGCCGAATTCGCGCTGCAGGGCCTGCACGGCGGCACCCGTGCCGTCAGTGGAGCCGTCGTCGACGAAGATCAGCTCCGCATCGCGGCAGGTCTGTTCCAGCGCGCTGCGCACCGCCTGTTCCACGTAGGGCGCGGCATTGAATCCCGGCATCACCACCGACACGAGCGGTGTCAACTCAGCCTCCTCCCGCCGGCACTGCAGCTTTGACGGAACCTGCGGCTGCCGAGGCTGCGCCGTACGACGGCAGGGCTTGCTCCACCACCTTGGCCCAGGTGAAGCCGCGAGCGAATCGGCGGCAGGCCTCTGGGTCAAAGACCAGCTCGCCGGACAGGAAGCGCTGCAGCGCCGCGGCCAGCTGATCCACGCCCAGCCCCGCGGTGAAATACCCGGAAACACCCTCCGCGACCGCCTCGGCCGCACCGGCCAGCCGGGCGGCCAGCGTGGGCGTGCCGCAGGCGTTGGCTTCCAGGTAGGCGATGCCGAAACCTTCGTGGCTGCCCGGGTTGACGGACGCAGTGAGCACGAACAGGTCGCTGGCGGCCAGTGTCGCGCGCAGCTCGTCGGCCGGCAGGAAGCCGGTGAAGGTCACCCTGTCCTGCAAGCCCAACTGCCGCGCCAGAGCCTCCAGCTCGGGGCGCAGTTCGCCGTCGCCGACCACGGTGTAGTGGAACGCGTGCCGATCCTTCAGCAGCACCAGCGCGCGCAGGACCAGGTCCACGCTCTTGCGCCTCTCGGAGAGACGGCACACGGTGACGAGCTGCGGCACCGCGCGGGCAGGGCGCGGCGTGACCGGCTGCAGGTAGTCGGCCGAGACACCCACCATTGCCGCGCATGTGCGCCCGGCGCATTCCGGGAATTGGGCCAGGAACACTTGCTCGGTGTAGCGGCTGTTGGCCAGGATGCGCGCTGCACGCCGCAGACCGGCGCGCACGAGCCGCGGCGTGCGCCAAGCGCCGACGCGCTGCTCCACCGCTTGGCGAAGGCCACCCGGCCGCCAGAGGCCCGGCACGCCGGAGAAGTCGGGCATGCCCACTGGGATGTACGGTCGCAGAAAGTCGTTGCCGTGCACCGACACCACCGCCGGCCCCACATGCAGCGCCACCCACGCGTAGGCCGCATTCATCACGTGCCAGGCGTCGGCGTGCACGGCGCTGAACTGCGCCAAGTCGGGCCCGGCCCGGCCCACCAGCACGCCGCGTACGTCCATCCCCGCCAGCCGCGCCTGCGGTTCGCTGCGCCGCCGCGTGAACACCGTGAGTCGATGCCCGCGCGCGACGAGCTCCTTCGCGAATTCGAGCGCGTAGGTCTGCATGCCCCCGATCTCCGGCGGGAACTCGGGTGCGACCAGGACGATGTGCATGGCCATGAGCCCGCTAGTGTGCCGCGCGGGCCCACAGCCAGCTACGTGGTGGCACCTGTAGGGCGTGCTCTTCTGCAGGTTTTCCTTCCGGGTCGATGCCAAGGCACTGGCTCCACGGGAGCGAACTCCCAGTCCAGGGGCAGCGACCTGTCGGTGGCGTTGACCACGAGCAGCTCGGGCGCGCCGCGTCGGCCCAGGTTGGCCACCCGCAGCCGCGCGTCGGCCGGGCTGGGGCACGGCAGCTGCCGCGCCACCGGCACGGCTTCCGCGTTCGCGCCCAGCAGCGACGGCGGCTGCCCCATCTTCAGATCTTCCAGCACCAGCATCGCCTCGGCCAGCCACTGGCGGTATTTCGCGTCGGGGAACAGCGTGCAGACGTGGTACAGCGCCTCGGCCCAGAAGCCCAGCGCGTACTTCTGGTACCCCAGCTCGCGCCAGCGTTCCAGAATGCCCGAGCTGCGCGTGAACGCCAGGCCCTTGCACCAGCACCTCGCGCACGACCGGCGTCGTCGAAGCGGCGCAGGTAGCGCGCCAGGTCCATCAGGTTGATGGCGTGGTAGTCGTGCGCCCAGGTGCGCAGGGTCAGCTCGCGGTCGATGTAGCCGCCGGGCATCACCACGCGCGGGAAGCGGGCCTTGATGTCCGGCAGTCGTGGGATCACGTACTTCCACGTGAGCCGCTTGAGCGCACGCTTCCAGAGGGGCAGCGCGCTTGCCTCGCTCGCTGGCAGAAAGGTCAGGCCGATGAGCCAGAACAGCAGCCCGGTACAGCGGCTCTGCGCTGCGCAGCTCAGCACCGCGCCGGCAGCGTCACGGGCCGACCGCACCAGCGCGCTGAACTGCTGGTCGCCGGTGACCTGCGCATAGCGGTCCAGCGCAATCGTGGCGTCCAGGTGCGAGTTGAGCACCAGCATGTTCGACTCCGCCTTGCCGAAGACCGTGCTCGGCACCCATTTGAACGGGCCCAGCTTCATCTTGTCCACCGAGTGCTCGAGCTCGTCGTGCAGGAGCCAGGTGCCGAAGCTCAGCTGCGCCGTCTGGCGCGCCATGAAGCCGGCGCGCCGCGCGCAAGGCACGTTCGACGGCCGGGTGGGGCTGCTCGGCGAGCGCGTCCATCATCAGGTGCATGGCGCTGCAGTGCAGCCGGTAGTGAGACTCCATCAGCTGGGTCCACTCGCCATGATGGAAACCGCCGTCCTCGGCCTGGCGGTCCAGGACGGCCAGCAGGACCTGCGTGCGCATCGCGCCCAGCAGCGGGTCGCCGCTTGCACGCGCAAGGCCGCCCAGGATCAGGTGCAGCGCATGCGCGTCGTTCTCGGAGAATACGCGCCAGCTGTTGGGCCAGGCAACGCGGTTCTCGAACACCGTGCCGGCCACGAGATGCCGGTAGATGTCAGCTCGGCCCTGGATCACCGTATGCGATCCAAGCACGTACCACGCGGCGCGCTCGAGCGAACTCGCCGGCCGTGGCGCACAGTCCGGCGGCAATTGCCAGATCACCGTCTCCATTGCGAACTCGCCGGGGGCAAATCCCACCTGCAGCCCCTCATTCGACACGGTGAGTTCGGCGAGCCGGGCCGGATCGAGCCGCAGTAGTCGCCCATGCGAATCCAGTTGCACGTGGCGGGGCGCCAGCGGCAGCCAATACTGCGGCGCGTCGGCCTGCTGACTGGTCAGCATGAAGCCGCCACCGTGGGCCGCGGCAACCCCATAGCTTGCTGGCGCAGACCACACGGTGGAAGCCCGCGAGATACAGGTCATGCAGATCGGATAGCCGACACCGGTGCGGTCCAGGATTGTCACGCGTTCTTCTGTTTGACAGGGCGAACTGTGAATTCGGCACATGCCCTCACCGTCCGATGCATCAATCTCATCGAAGGCTGAGTCGACTCTGATGAGACGGCCCAGGCTCATGTTGTTCTTGGAATATCCGAATGAATTCACGGTTGATTGCACTAGCCCACGTCACGCGCAATTTCTTTCGAACCTGGTGCAATTCAAATTGCGTTGCGACGAAATCTCCGCTCGCGGCCCGAACAGCCCTGCAACTCTCGCTCCGAAGACTGGCGAGACGGCTCGCACGGGTATGTTGATCGGTCGATCGCAGGCACGGCCGATCAGCTTCTATCATCATCTACGAAGTTCTCTCGTAGAAGAAGAACTCGGCAAACGAGCCTTTTATATAATCTCCACTGAATGGGTATCGATTCGGTAAGTGCTTGATAAGTCTGAAATTCTGAATATTATCGTCTATCCACTTTGTGAATTTCCGATGTCGAACGTGTGCGCCGTCATTTCGATGGTCGTCATCGAAATTGCTTGAATATACTATTACAAATCTGTCTGCGGCTTCGAATAATACACGCATATAGTTCTCATAAACCTCATCTTCCACCAAATGGTAGATTACATCCAACGACAACGCCAGATCAGACCTATCGTCGGCATATTCGTTCATCATGCGAAATGATTTTTGTATATCCGATTCAAACAGTGCCCGACACCTCGACACTGCCTCGTTACTTACATCCAGGCCTAGATATGCTGGGTATTTTGCAAGACGAAGCTGATTGCCATCTCCACATCCGAACTCGATTATCGAGTGCACCTGATGTGCGGCAATGAACTCATTGAGTACATCTGCCTTGAATTTCGCAAACTGACCATACGAACCGACACCCGAGTCGCCGCCGGCAGAATAACGTTCGTTCCAATATTCCGCCGACCCGGGGAAGTGCTCGTGCATCTTCCTGCGGCTCTTCAGTTTCCAATATGCCCGCCTAACGACATCGCCGAGAACTGGAATTCTCTTAATTGCCTCTCGAATCGACTTGTTCATGTCTCTTCCTTCGATCTGGAAACCCTTGGGTTACCGACGGATCTATAAATCACGTACCGACTGCACGTCGTCACGGCACGCATGGATCGACGGCCCCGCGCCGCGATGAATACGAGTGGTGGACAATTTGACGGCTTGCCACGCGCATTGTTCCGGACCCCTTCAATTGACATTCGGTGCTTTCCGGTAGACGCGTACCCCAGTCCAGTCCAACCTGGCGAAATCGCGAAACAGACGCGTGAAGTGCAGCGTCACTTCCATCCCCGGATCGTTCAGCGTGGATGGTTGCTGCCTGAAGTGGAAGCGCAATCGGCCTCGGCAGGAAGACGGCCTCCTAGCCCCTCGGGCGCGCATTGCGCGCCAGGAAGATTGACCAGTGCCGGACACTGCACTACACGTTCCATCTACGCCGGAAACTCTCACCTGCGTATCCGATCGGCCAGCAGGCTCGGGCCCAAGTTGTCCTGCTTCATGTCCCGAATCATCGACCCTCGATCAACCAGCGCGCGCAGATGCGACGGAGGCAACACAGAGCTTACCTAGCCGCCCGACTCTGAAAGCTCTGCATGCTCCAGATGCTCGGCGACCGGGTAACTCCAGTCGAAATCAAATGACACGACGCCGAGTCGTTCGGTCGCCGATCCCTTCGCGCCCTTGGGCGTTGTCACGTGAAACGTAGCGAGATTGTCGCCGAGGAATACGCGGGCAGAACTGATACCGGCCTCAACACCGAAGTGGATGCCATAGGTGCCGGGAGACAGGCTTACATTGCGCAACGCTACGTTCAATAAGTAGTTGCCCGGTGCGAGCCTGTCAGCCTTAAAATCAGTTTCGCTGGCCGAGATCGAAATGAAGAAGAGATCCGTCGTATGAATGCCGACGGAAAAGAGCGCGTCCGAGATGGACTCCTTCAGTTCGAATCTAACGCGAACGATCAAGTCATCGCCCGCGCTCACCGCATCGATATTCGTTCCATCTATGTCACAAAGCGACAACGATGTCAGCACGAAATCTGGGGTGCTGCTGAACCGAGTTGAATTGTTCGCCCGGTCATTTGCGATCTTCGCGTTGCTCATATCGACGAATTGATCACAGATCTCCTTCGGAACTCCAGACCCCACGAGCCGCCCATGGTCCAGCATCAGCACGCGCGAACACAAGCGTTCTATCTGCCGAATGATGTGGCTGACGATCAGGACCGTGCGCCCTTGGTCACGGATAATCTGCTCGATCCGTGTCATAGCACTTGCGCTGGAAAGCCAGGTCGCCCACCGCGAGCACTTCGTCGACGATCAGGATCTCGGCATCGATGGCGGTCGCGATCGCGAAGCCCAGGCGCACCTGCATGCCCGAGCTGTAGCGCTTGACCGGCGTGTCGATGAATTCCTCCAGTCTCGGCGAAGGCGACGATCTCGTCGAACTTGCGCTTGATCTCGGCGCGCTTCATGCCGAGGATAGCGGCATTCAGAAAGACATTCTCGCGGCCTGTCATGTCGGGCACCAGGCCGGCGCCAACTTCGATCAGAGGTGCCACACGGCCACGCACCGTCACCTTGCCGCGGGTCGGCTCGGCTAATGCCGGCCAGGATCTTTAGCAACGTGCTTTTGCCGGCCCCGTTGTGGCCGATAATGCCAAGCACCTCGCCAGGTGCGACCGTAAAGCTCACGTCGTCCAGCGCCTTGAAGGGCGCGCGCTCAGACACGGGGCGCCCCATACAGCCGATTGGCGCCGTTGCGCAGGCTCTGCCCCAGGCTGGTCAGCTGGCCGAGCCGGAACTCCTTGGTCAGATGATCGACTTCGATGATCGGTACGGCCATCTCAGATCACGTCTGCAAAGTGAGACTCGGCCTGCTTGAAGATCAGATAGCTGATCGGCAGGCAGACCGCCACGACGATCATTCCTGGCCACATGGCCCCCAAGTCAGGCGGCAGCCCCTTGAGCATCACGCGCTGGAAGGCATCGATGATGCCGGCCAGGGGGTTGGCGGTGTAAAGCGTGTAAAGCATATTCGACCACTGCCCTGCGGCGTGTTGCTCCAGGAGCCGCTGCTGGACAAGGTGCAGCGGGTAGATGACCGGCGACAGGTACATCAGCAGTGACAGCAGCACCGGCAGCATCTGGCCGATGTCGCGAAAGTGCACGTTGATGGCCGCACCGAGCAGGGCCAGCGTGAGCGCGGCACAGACGGTGTAGATGACGAGCAGCGGCACCCAAAGCGCCTGCGCTGCCGGGCACCATGCCGTAGTAGAGCATCAGGCACAGCAGGATCACGAAGTTGATCGCGAACTCAACGAGCTTGGTCACCACGGCCGTCAGCGGGAAGATCTCGCGCGGGAAGTAGACCTTCTTGATCAGGTGCGCGTTGCCGACGACGCTGTTCACGCCTTCGGACGCGGACTCCTGGAAGAACGTCCACGGCATCAGAGCGCCGAACGCGAGCACCGGATAGGGCACGCCACCGCTGTCGATGCCGATGAAGCTGCGCATCAGGTTGAAGATGAGCATCATCATCACCGGCTTGGCCACGGTCCACGCCAGGCCGAGGTAGGCCTGCTTGTAGCGGACGATGACGTTCTTCCACGCCAACGCGGCGATCAGTTCGTGATAGGCAAACAAGCTCGCCTTCGCGCTTGTCATGCTTGAACGCTATGGAGCATAGGTCGTTGGGGAATAGCGGTTCGCGGAGCATGTGACGATAGCAGGCGCATCGGCATGCAGATATGTCAAAAGTCCGCCGACCGACCCATCCGTCACTCTCCGACCTCAGGGCTACTTCCCCAAGGGGCCGCTCGCCTCGCAGTCGAGCCGATAGACCATCCCGTCGGTCATGCGGGCTGCCGGCCTGGTCCGGGCAGTTGGCTGGCCATCGAACAGGCCCTCGACATAGGGCCCGTAGCCAGGCTCTTGACGGAATGGGTCCTTCTTCACGCCGCCGAGCAGGACAACCCATACCTCCGCCCCGAACTTGCACGTCGAAAGGATTCGAGCCTCATCCCATCGTTCAGGATTACGTACATCGGTGGCTGGTGGGATGGCAAGCCAGAAGTAGGCGTTGCTCTCAGCCAGCAGTTGATAGCCACATTGCGTGGACGCGATCAGAGAGCCCGAAGGAACATTTCGCTTGATCCAGCCGATGGCGATCGGCGCCGGACAATATCCACCACGGTCCCTGCGCATCTCGGGGTAACGGAGGATTTGCCCATACGAAAGAAGAGCAAGCGCCAGCACGCAAAGGCCAGTTCCCGCGACAGGCCACCTCCAACGTTCTGCCACGCTGTAAACGGCATAGATCACGAACAGGAAGAAGAGGCCATACAACGGTGTATTTGCGCGCGGCTCGTAGGCGTCCTTGCCGAAACCTCCCAATACCACCACGAGCATGAGCAGTTGAAGCGCAAAGAAGGCCGCAAGGGGGCGAAAGGCACGACGACGCCATGCAGCATACGCGAGCAGCGCAGCCAGGGCCGCATAGAAGAGTATGAGCACAATGACATCTTTAAGGGACCCCTTGTAGAGCCAAACGACAAGACGGCCAAGCACGTCATTCTGGAATGCGCTGGCAATGCCGGCCAGCATCTTGTAATAGGTCGTCCCCTGATAAACATCGAAGCCCGGACGAGTGACAGAGAGCCATAACAGAACGAAGCGTATAAGGGGCCATACTCCGACCGCAGCCAACCCGAAGCAGAACGCGACAAGTGGTCGTGCGCTGTCGCGCCTTCGGGCAGATATCAATACACAGACAAGGGAGACGATGATCAGCGGCAGGCCCTGATAGCTCGCCAGTATGGTCAGCCCGGCGAGCAATCCGAGCCCGGTGAACTGGCCCCAGCGCACGTCTCTGCCTGCCTCGACAATCAGCGTCAACCTCCAAAGGGTCGCCAATACCAGGGCAACGAACAATGATTGCTCGTGAATATTGATTCCAGAGTGCAGGGAAGTGACCTGCAGCGCCGGGAAGATCGGCACGAGCAATGCATAGCGTAATGGAAGCACCTGCCGCGCTATTAGAAAGAGCAAGGCAGCGGAGACCGCCCAAGCGCCCCCAGAAATCATCCAAGCCGCCCGCTCGGGGGAAAGCCCCAACCAGATCAACAGCCCGGAACTCGCTGCATAGAGTGGCGGCTTGGTGGTGGTTGGCCGCGGCTTGAGAACGATATCGTTCTCATGGACCCAATTCGTCACGAACCCCTTGCCGGCCGCGACGTTCCGCGCGATATTCAGTTCAAAGGCACCGTCTGGATCATATGAGGGCTCGCCTTGAGCGAAGATCACCAGCCAGAGAGCCGCCAGAGCAAAGATGGCGGCCGCGATAATACTATCTAGCGGATTTGGTGCAGCGCGCAGCGACAGGGTTGAGGTTGTCATGAGGAGGAACGGATTATTTCAACGGAGCGACCTATATTTTCGGAATCAAAGTCGCTTGATCTTGCCGCGGTAAATTGACGGCTGCAATGTCGTTATTGCGACGCCCGGCCTTGCCTCCCACGCTGACCTCTGGAGCCATGACACAGTGCCGTCAGCCGGCGTCCTGCCTGGCATTGCATTGGAGCTTCAAACTCGTCCCGTTGCAGTCACTCGATATTGAACTGAACCTCTGAAACCGTCACAGTGGAATCGTAGTCAACTATCCCAATAGCCGAACAATTGGACCTTCTTCCTCACACAATCGCAAAGGCTTACGAAATTCTATCCCGGGCTCCTGAACCCCAACAGAGCTTGATCAAGGCTCAGATCAACCGTCCCGGCATCGGTGCCAAGAAAAAGTCGGCGCCTGCGGCGATACAGGCACCAGATCAGCGGCCCGAGTGCAGGCTTGCTGACCGGCCGCGGTTCGTTCAATTCTGGCCGGCGGGACTCGGCGCTCACTGGCGCCGCCACCTTCACCATCGAGTGGACGACCACCGTGAGTGCCACCAAATGGTAGAAGTAATCGAAATAAGAGAGCCCGAGAAACGCACCGGCGCTCATGTAGCCCACGATGCTGACCTGGATCATGGCAGCAAGGTCGCGCGCCCAGGTTTGATCAGGATTCTTCTTGGCAATGCGAATGATGGCACTGCACTTCGTCCAGGTCATCGCGAGCAGGCAGAGAAACAGGAAGAGGCCAATGAACCCGTGTTCGCCGAGCACCTTGAAATAGATGCTATGTGCATCGTGCACATCGTCCGGGTTCGGTGCGTACTGTCGAAAGATGGCGTTATGCCACATCTCGAATCCACCGCCGGTGACGCGGTCCTTGGCCACGTTCCAGGCCGTCCACCAGGCGTTGATGCGCCCCATAGCGGATCCATCCTGTTGATAAGTATCGATGGTATCCATTCGCTGGTACCACGATTCCGGCATGATGTTGATTATGAGCACCGCGGCGATGGCAATCAGCACCGCCGTCGCCGCCTTGTTGCGACTCTTGATCCAGAAGATCCCGCCGGTTAGCACGAGCCCGACCAAGGCCCCGCGCGACTGACTGCCGATTGCCGAAACAGCCGTCAGCAGCATACCGGCCATCAGACCCAGCCTGATCAGTTTGTTTTGCTCCTGAAGGTGAAGGTAGCGCATCAGCGGAATCGTCATCACAAGCGCCAGTGCCAGTTCGTTGTTGCCGCCTATGAAGCTGCCTGCAGGGCCCCAGACGCGTTGGCCTCCGCCTTTCACGATGGTGAATATGCCGCCCTTTATTCCGTAATAGCCCAGGGACAGAACGATGACCCATACAAACAGTCGCACCTTTTCCTTCGATGTCAGCATCATGAGGGCCATGATGGTCAGAACCTGTATCTTGATTACCTTGACATACTGTGTAACCGCAGGATCGAAGTTAACGGCTTGAGTCGTGGTGATGCCCATCCAAGCCACAAAGAGAACCAAGACGGTGATCTCACGGGTCCACACCATCCGCTTGGCCTCCTTCGATATCAGCATGCCGACCAGCGTCACTATCGTGACGATCTGGACTGCCGGCATGTTGTACATGAAACCGTAGCAAAGCCTGTGGGGGTTCATGTACCCCAACCACGCCAGAAGCAAGATCCCCCAGAACGGGCGCTTCAGGACGAATGGCAGCAGTCCGAAGACGATGGTCGCGACGAAGAGATCACGCATGGATTGAGGCGCCGGGTTGCACGTTTTCGATCCGACTGACCACGTATCGGTACTTGCCGGAGCGCTCAGGTGGAATGTCTGCCACGCGCTCGACGATGACGTCGACGCTGTCGCCGAGCCGGGCCTTGACCTTCTGAACGATGTCTGCGACCCATGCCGCACCGAAGGCGCTCTGGGTCACCAGCAGTATGCGGGTCTGCAGCAGGCTCTCCTGCACGATCTTGAACTGCTGCACCTCGGGCAGGTCGCGCAGGACGTAGATCAACGCCAGGCCGTGCATCACGGTGCCGTCGGCCGCCACGACGAAGTCGGTGGTGCGGCCCTGGATCTCTTTCAGCATCGGCAGGCCACGACCGCAGGCGCAACGCTCGGTAGCCAGCGACGCCACGTCGCCGGTGCGGTAGCGGATGAACGGGAAGTCCCTCGTTGCCAGGTGCGTGACGACGATCTCGCCCGGCTCGCCGGGGGGCAGCACGCGGCCTTCGCGGTCCACGATCTCGACCACGATGTCCTCGGCCGTCAGGTGCATGCCGCCCTGCGGGCACTCGTGGGCGATGAAGCCGGCGTCGCGCCCTCCGTAACCGTTGGCCACCTTGCAGCCGAACACGCGGCCGATGGCGGCACGCTGCTCGTCGTACAGGCGCTCGCTGGTGACGAAGGCCACCTTGATGCCCAGGTCGTCCATGCGCTGACCACGCTTCTCGGCGTGGCGCGCGATGTGGCTGAGCGCGCTGGGGTAGCCGAACAGCATCTTCGGCCGGCGGCGCCTGATGGCGGCGATGAAGTCGTTCAGCCTGGCGTCGCTCATCTCGAAGGCGGGCAGCAACTCGGTGCGCAGCAACCTGTCGCGCCAGGCGCGGATGCGGTCCTGGCTGCCGAGCTCGATCGGCGAGCCCCAGACGACGATCTCGGGGTCACCGATATCCACACCCCACCAGCGCGTGGCCCGCCACTTGGCGGCCACGTCGTGGCTGACGCGCTCGTTGCCGATGAAGAAGATCAGCGGCTCGCCGGAGCTGCCGCCGGTGTTGAAGCGGGCCAGGCCGCGCGCGTGCTCGTGCTTGAGCTGCTCGGCGTGGGCGCGGATGAGCGGCTTGGTCAGGAAGGGCAGGCGCTGCAGGTCGGTCAAGCCGTTCACCTGCGCCGGGTCGAAACCTTGCTTGCGGAACAGGTCGCGGTAGTACGGCACATGGCGGCCGGCTTCGACGAGCAGGGCCCGCAGCCGCTCGACCTGCAGCGTGTGCAGCTTGTCGGCGGGCCACCACTGGGATTCTTCCATGCGCCGGCGCACGGCCACGGTGGAATGGCGCTTCAGCCGCTCGTGCAGCGGGAACAGCATGCCCGAGGTGAAAGCAGTGTAGAGGCCGGGCATGCTCGTCTGAGCTCAGGGCAGCGCAACGCGGGCGCTGTCTGCTGCGCCGGCAGCGCGCGCATGCACCCGGCGGAACAAGTCCACCAGTTCATCGACGCGCCGGTCCCAGGTGTTGTCTTCGGCGTAGCGGCGGATGGCGGCGCCATCCCAGCGCGTGGTCAGCGCGTGTTCGATGGCCTCGCCGAGGCGATCGGCGTCGCCGAAAGGCACCACCGTACCGAGTTCCGGTCGGCACACCACCTCGGCGTTGCCGCCGACGTCCGTGGTCACCACGGGCAAGCCGCAGGCCATGGCCTCCAGGAACACGTTGGCCCATCCCTCGTTGCGCGTGGCCAGTACGAACACGTCGGCCGCCGAGAGCGGCTCGCGCAGGCGGGTTGGGGGCAGCGTGCCGAGGAAGCGAACCGCATCGCCAAGACCGAGTTCGGTCACCTGGCGCCTCAGTTCGGCGCTCATGTCGCCCTCGGGGCCGGGCCCGCCGACCACGAGGTAGGTCAGCCCCGGGAAGCGAAGGCGCAGGGCCGGCAGCAGCTCGATGACGCGGTGGAAGCCCTTGCGCTCCACCAGGCCGCCCACGGTCACCAGCACCGGCACATCGTCCGGCAGGCCCAGCGCGCGGCGCGCTTCGGACCGGCCCAGCGGGCTGAACCGCTGCAAGTCGATGCCATTGCCCACCATGCAGACCTTGTCCGCAGCGACACCCAGCCCGATCGCCACACGGCGCAGCGACTGCGACACCGCGATGACTTGCGCAGCCCGCTTGAGCGCGAGCGCAAGACGCGGGGCGAGCGTGGTGTCTTGTGCATGGCGCTGTTCGGTACCGCGCAACGTGATCGTGACCGGCACATCCAGCCAGCGCCCGAGCAGGGTGGCAGCATAGCCGTCGGGATATCCGAAATGGGCGTCGATCAGGTCCAGCCGGCCGGCGCGCCTGAGTTGCCAAAGGCGCGGTAAGGCGCCCAGGGCCATGAAGAAGCCGTCCAGCCCTTTCAGCGCGCCGGGTACGGACAGGAAGCGCGGGAACCAGACGTCGAAACCGGACTGCCGTTCATGCCGCGGTGCACCGGGCCGAAAGCCGGGACGCCATCGCCTCAGAAGACTTTGCAGCGGAAACCAGGGCGTGGGCGCCACTACAGCCAGCGGCAATTGTTCGCCGACGCGAAACATGCGCTCACGGATGAACAAGCCTGACCCGGGCTGTACGCTGCTCGGAAACAGGCTGCTGAACACCACAACCTGGGGGCGTGCCGCGCCGGTCTGATTCGCGGGGATAGACGTGCGCACGCTATGAGGCCCTATCGCGACCAACAGGGCAGGACATCAACCCGAACGGCGCCACGCTGGGCTTGTCGCACTTTTCGAGGATGCCGCTGACGCCGCACATTGGGGGGATGGTCTCCCGGTGATGGGGTTCTAAGGCGAGGCGCGCTACCGCCGGCGACTGGAATCAAGGGTCGCGGTCCTGGCGGCGCACTTGACTCTGACGTCACGAGCATGCTGCCCCGTGGTGCATCGATGGTAAGTGGTTTGCCTGTACGCAGTGGGAGGGGCGGGCAACAATACGGCGTCTGCATGACATCTGCCACGTCGACCTGTCCGACCCTGCCTTCGGGCCCAATGGCGGACCTCCGCTGCTGTCATCATCGCGCCCCATGATCGAAGCCGAACTGTCGCAGCGCTTGAAGAACGTGTATGTCTGTCCGAACTGCAAGGCGGCGCTCGACAGGCTGGCCTGTCGGCCCTGTGGCCGACAGTATTCCAACGCAAGCGGCTTTCCGGATTTTCTGCCCACTGAGGAGCAATTCAGCTCATCGCAGGAAATCGTCGAGGCCTATGACTCCATCTACACCCATCATTCCAACGTCTGGGAGAATCAGGGACGCTCACCCGAATTCATAGACATTCTTCTCGGCATTGCTGCACCAATATCCTTCGCGACGGTTACTGGAGGTGGGCTGTGGCGAAGGGCTGTTGCTGGGTGCGATCTCCGCCGAAGAAAAGTACGGCACCGAACTTTCCGTGCAGGCACTCGCAAAGACGAAGGCGAGAACGAAGGCCCAACTCTGCCTGGCACTGGGAGAGAGACTGCCTTTTGCAGACGGCATTTTCGACGTCGTGACCAGCGTCGGCGTGATGGAACATTTCATCGACGATCGGGCTGCAACACGCGAGATTCATCGTTCGCTGCGCGATACGGGGCACTATGTGGTGCTGATCCACGTCCACCTCACGGCTTGGCAGAGCCTGAAGCAGAAGGTCTCGGAATACGTTTTCCCCCGACCGCGCCCGATCCGTCTATTCAAGTGGTTGATCGGCAAATTCTACCGACCCATCCGCCAGCCGGTACAAAACAACTACACGGTTGCCACCGCGAAGGCGTGCCTGGAAGAATGTGGATTCGTCGTAAAGGAAGTGATTCACAAGCTCAACACGCCCGATGTGCCCCTCATCGGGCCGCACGTCGTGATCTTTGTGTGCGAGAAGCGTCCGCTCCCGTTGCAGTAGGATACTCGCTTGATGAATTCGGTACTAGTGGGGATTGGTTTCTGAGATCAGTCTGCCGACGATCGAATCAGGGCGTACGGGTTCAATGTATCGGATGGCGTTCTCAGTGAAAATCATGTGGTCGGCACCGTTGGCCTCGTCTTTGCGCCTCGTGATAACGTATCGTGATTTCTGGGTTGCCGCGTCGACCTCGTGGCGGACGCTGAAGGCATCGCGCAGCACCGGGTGGTCCGTGCCCAGGTGGTCGATCCGCCCGTAGTAGGTATCCCCGTTGGTCAACGTGACTGCTTGATAAGGTGTCGTGAGCAGCGGCTTATGAAATCGACGGTAGTTCTGGTACACCGTCGCCGCAAGCAAAGCCACGATCACAAGCGCCAGTGTGGAAAGAACGGTCAGTTTCACGACAAGCATCCTATCTGCAGTGCATTGGCAAGCGATGGGCTGGGATAATTATCGATTCATCTTGCTTGTAACGATCACACATATCGCGGGAAAATGATGGCATGAATATTCTCTATATTTGCCATCGATTCCCCTACCCGCCCAAGCGCGGCGGCAAGATCCGGCCCTTCAACATGATCCGCCATCTTAGCGGCCACGGCCACCAAGTTACGGTGTGCTCGCTGGTCCGCACCGCGGCGGAAGCACAGGAGGGGCAGGGAATCACGCCCCATTGCGCCGCGTTCCACATGGGCACCGTCAGCGAGCCAGTGCAGTTCGCTCGCATGGTCGTGCGGCTTCCCCTGCCCACGCCGTCGTCGATGGGCTATTTCTACTCCTCCGACCTGGCTCGACATGTGCGTGCGCTGCTTCGGTCCCAGACCTGGGACCTGATCTTCGTGCATTGCTCTTCCGTCGCCCAGTACGTGCAGGACGTGGTTGGGGTGCCGAAGATCCTGGACTTCGGTGACATGGATTCGCAGAAGTGGCTCGAGTATTCGCACTACAAGCCCTTTCCGCTGTCGCTGGGCTATCGGTTGGAAGGCCACAAGCTGCAGCGGGCCGAACGGCGGCTGGCGCGCAAGTTCGACCTTTGCACGGCGACCACGCGGGCGGAGTGGGAGACCCTCGAGGGCTATGGCACCGGCGCGGCCACGGACTGGTTTCCCAACGGGGTCGATGCCGATTACTTCTGCCCTGCCGATGTGCCCTACGAGCCCGACACCATCAGCTTTATCGGGCGCATGGACTACTACCCCAACCAGGAATGCATGGCGCGATTCTGCCGCGAAGTCTGGCCCCTGCTGAAGTCGCAGCGGCCGCAGATGAAGCTGGTGATCGTCGGCGCCGATCCGTCGCCGGAAATGCGGGCACTGGCCGAGTCTCCCGGACGTCGAGCGTCACCGGCTCGGTGCCCGACGTGCGGCCCTACGTCCGCCGCTCGGCGTTGATGGTGGCGCCGCTGGCCATCGCCAGGGGCACGCAGAACAAGATACTCGAGGCGATGGCGATGGGCGTGCCGGTGGTCACCAGCCGCGTGGCTGCCGGCGGCGTCGACGCCGAGGCTGAAACTCACCTGCTGGTCGCCGACAGTGCGGCGGAGATCACTCGAGCCATCCTGCGTATCACGGACAATGCGTCAGAGCGGCAACGGCTGGCGGCTGCAGGCCGCCAGCGCATGCTCAGCCACCACGCCTGGCCGCGCTCGATGCAGCGGCTGGACGGCATCATCGAGCGCTGCCTGCGACTTGCACGCGGCCGCCACGGGAAGGGTTGCATGAACATCAGCATCTTCGGACTGGGCTATGTGGGCGCGGTGTCGCTGGTCTGCCTGGCGCGCGACGGTCATCGGGTCATCGGCGTGGACATCGACCAGGCGAAGCTGGACCTCATCGCTGCCGGCAAGACGCCAGTGGTCGAAGAAGGCATGGTCGAGCTGATGGCCCGTGTGGCCGGAAGCGGCAACGTCTCGGTGACCACCGATGTCGACGCGGCGGTGCAGGCCAGCGAGATCTCGCTGGTCTGCGTAGGCACGCCATCTGCATACAACGGCAGCCAGGACCAGGGCGCCATCCTCGGCCTGGCCCATGAGATCGGCCAGGCGCTGGCCGGCAAGCACGAGCCCGCATGTGGTGGTGTTCCGCTCGACCGTGGTCCCCGGCACCGTGGAGGATGTTCTCAGGCCGATCATCGAGGCCGAATCGGGCGGCAAGGACGGCACCGATTTTCACCTGTGCTTCCAGCCCGAGTTCCTGCGCGAAGGATCATCGATCCGCGACTATGACAAGCCGCCGTTCACGATCGTGGGCGCCAACCACGACTTTCCGGTCGATCGCCTGCGGGACCTGTTCGGCCACCTGGACTGCAAGTTCATCCGCACCTCGGTGAGATCGGCCGAGATGATGAAGTACTGCTGCAACAACTTTCATGCCCTCAAGATCACGTTCGCGAACGAGACGGCAAGGCTGTGCGACGCGCTGGGGGTCGACCCCTTCGAGGTGATGGACCTGGTGTGCCAGGACACGCAGCTCAACATCTCCCGCGCCTATCTCAAACCCGGCTTCGCCTTCGGCGGCTCCTGCCTGCCGAAGGACCTGCGGGCGACGGCGCATCTGGCGCGCAGCCACGATGTCGAGCTGCCGATGCTCGGCAACATCCTCGCATCCAATCAGGCGCACCTGGCCCTGGCGCTGCGCAAGATCCTGGCCACGGGAAAGCGTCGCATCGGGTTCATCGGTCTGTCCTTCAAGTCCGGTACCGACGACTTGCGTGAGAGTCCACTTGGTCGCGCTGGCCGAGCAGTTGATCGGCAAGGGTATGCAGCTGACGGTCTACGACCCCGAAGTACACCTGGCCCAGTTGCTGGGCGCGAACCGCCGCTACATCGAGTTGCACATGCCCCATATCGGCCAGCTGCTGAGACCACGCGATCGACGAGGTCATCGCCGAGTCCGAAGTGCTCGTCGTCGGCCTGTCGACCCCCGATGTACGCCAGGCGCTACGCACAGTGCCACCGCGACCAGAGCGTGATCGACCTCGTGCAAGCGATCGATCGCACGGAGACCGTCGCCGTGGTCCACGGGTTGTGCTGGTAGGTGCGGCGGTCCCGCCATCCCACCTGGCCGCTCAGGATCAGAACCCGAGGTCAGCGCCGCATAGGGCACGGCGTACTGTGCCACCGAGGTCCGCCAGTTGCGCTCGGTCTCCACGAATCGGCGCCCGGCGTGGCGCAGCTGCGGCCAGAGGTCGTGGCTTGTCCAAGAGTTCCAGCACAGCCTCGGCCAGGGCACCGACACTGCCAGCTCGGAACAACCAGCCGGTTTCCCGATGCCGGATCAGCTCCCGGTGCCCACCGACGTCGGATGCCACCAGCACGCGGCCCTGGGCCATCGCCTCCAGTGGCTTGAGTGGCGTCACCAGTTCGGTCAGGCGCATCGTGTGGCGCGGGTAGGCGAGTACATCGATCATGTCGTAATAGCCCTGGACCTGCTGGTGAGGAACTCGACCGGTGAAGATCACCTTGTCGGCAATGCCCAGGGATTGCGCTCGCAATTTCAGGGCCTCGTCCTGCGGCCCGCCGCCCACCAGCAGCAGGCGCACTTCGGGCTGGCGCTTCAGCATCAGGGGCAACGCGTCGAGCAGGAGGTCCAAGCCCTCGTAGGCGTAAAAGGAACCGATGAATCCGACCACGGTCTTGCCGTCCAGGCCAAGTTGCGACCGCAGCGCGGTATCGACTGCAGCTGCCAGGCTCGAAAGTCTCGATGTCCACGCCGTTGGGAATGACGGTGACCTTGGCCGCCGGGATGCCGCGGGCCACGATATCGCGGCGCAGGCCGTCACAGATGGTGAACACATGCGCGGCGCGCCGCAGGGCGTAGGTTTCCAGGTGGCGGGTGAGCCGGTAGCGAAGGCTGTCCTCACGGGTCGTGCCGTGGTCGACCGCTCCGTCTTCCCAGAACGCGCGCACCTCGTAGACCACCGGGATGCCCATGCGCTTGCCGACGCGCAGCGCGGGGATGGCGTTGAGCACCGGCGAATGCGCGTGCAGGATCTGCGGCTTGACGGCTTCGGCCACCTCGGCCAGGCGCCGCTCGGTCTGGCGCATCAACGCCATCTCGGCCAGCCCGGGCAGCCCGGCGCCGCCGTTCCCCGGCGGCGTGCGGTGGAAATGCCAGCCGTCCACGGTTTCTTCCAGCGCCTGCGTGCCGGTGTGCTTGGGGCTGGTGAGGTGGAAGGTCTCCCAGCCCAGCTTGCGCTGCTCGCGCAGGATGGCCAGGGTGCGGAACGTGTAGCCGCTGTGCAGCGGGATCGAATGATCCAGCACGTGCAGGATGCGCAAGGTCATACGACCCCCAAGGCGCTGCGCGCCGTCCCCCCGAGGGGGAGTGAGCGCCTTCGGAGCGGCCGTGCGGCGCTCATGCCAGCGCTTCCGCCTCGGGCCGGGCGGCCGGCGCCGCCGGCAAGCCGTCGACCACGTTGCGCAGGAAAGCCTCGAACATCAGCAGCGTCCACAGCGGCGCGCTGTAGTCGCTGCGCGCCGCTCTGGTGCGCGTCGACGAGCTGCTCGCAGGTAGCGGCCGGTTGAACCAGCCGGTGCTCGCGAGCCGCTCGCCCGAGCACCGCATCGCGCACCCGCTGCTTCAGCGGCCCGCGGAACCAGCGCGCCAGCGGCACGGAGAAGCCCATCTTCGGCCGGTACAGCACGTCGGCCGGCAGTTGCGGCTCCATCGCCTTCTTGAGCAGGAACTTGCCTTCCTGGCCGCGCACCTTCAGGGTCGACGGCAGCGTGGCCAGCCACTCGACCAGCTCGTGGTCCATCAGCGGCTCGCGCACTTCCAGCGAATGCGCCATGCTCGCGCGGTCGACCTTGGTGTTGATGTCGCCGACCAGGTAGGTCTTCAGGTCGAGGTACTGGATCAGCGCCAGCGGGTCGTCGGTGCCGGCGCGGCCGGCGTGGCGGTCGAAGACCTGCTGCGCGTCGTAGCCGGCGAGTTCGCGCTTGAGCGCGGCGCTGAAGAGCCGATCGCGCATCGGGCCGCGCAGGATCGACACCGAGTGGAAATAGGCCTCGCACCGAGTTGCGCGCCATGCCTTCGAAGGTGGTCTTGGCGCGCAACACGCGCGGCGCCCAGTCGGCCTTGGGATAGACGCGCCCGAGCAGGCCGAACAGCGGCTGGCGCACGCCGGCCGGCAGCGCCGAGCGCATCCGCTCCTCCATCAGGTGCAGCCGGTAGCGGCGGTAGCCGCCGAAGCTCTCGTCGCCGCCGTCGCCCGACAGCGCCACCGTCACGTGCTTGCGCGCGAGCTGGCAGACGCGGTAGGTGGGGATCGCCGAGCTGTCGGCGTAAGGCTCGTCGTAGAGCGCGCGCCAGCGTGTCGATGAGGTCGAAGTCGTCGGCTTGACGACTGCTCGACGCGGTGGTTCGTCCGGTAGCGGTCGGCCACCAGCCTGGCGAACTCGCTCTCGTCGAACTGCGGATCGTCGAAGCCGATCGAGCAGGTGTTGACCGGCTCGGCGCGACAGCCCGGCCATCATCGCGACCACCGCGCTGGAATCGACGCCGCCGGACAGGAACGCGCCCAGCGGCACCTCGGAGATCATGCGCAGCCGCACCGACTCGCGCAGCCGGTGAACGAGTTCGGCGCAGGCATCCTCGGCGGTAGATCGGCGTTGCCGAGCGTGAAGCGCACGTCCCAGTACTCGCGCGGCTCGCGCGACGGGCTCGCCGCGACGGATGCTCAGCGTGTGCCCCGGCGGCAGCTTCTTGCGCCTGGCGGAAGATCGTGCGCGGCTCGGCGACGTAGCCGAGCGCGAAGTACTCCTCGACCGCGAGCGGATCGATGTCGCGCCGCAGTCCGCCATGCGCGAGGCCAGCAGCGACTTCAGCTCCGAGCCGAAGAGCAGCGTGCCGTCGGCGAGCAGCGCGTAGTACAGCGGCTTGACGCCGAGCCGGTCGCGCGCCAGGAACAGCGTCTGCCGGTTGCGGTCCCAGAGCGCGAAGGCGAACATGCCGCGGAAGCGCTCGACGCAGGCCTCGCCCCATTCCTCCCAGGCGTGAACGATGACCTCGGTGTCGCTCTTGGTGTGGAAGCGGTGGCCGAGCGCCTGCAGCTCGGGGATCAGCTCCTGGTAGTTGTAGATCTCGCCGTTGAAGACGACGACCACCGAGCCGTCCTCGTTGAACAGCGGCTGCTGGCCGGTGGCGAGGTCGATGATCGACAGCCGCCGGTGGCCGAGGCCGACGCCCGGCTCGACGTGCAGGCCGCCCTCGTCGGGGCCGCGATGGTGCTGCGAGTCGTTCATGCGCTCGAGCACCGCGCGGTCGACCGCGCGCGTGCCGCGGGTGTCGAAGATGCCGGTGATGCCGCACATGTGTCCGCTTCCAGCTCGCCGATGTCGCTCTGCGTCCGACGTCGTTCGGCCAGCAGCCGGTCGTACAGCGCCCTGGTAGCTCGCCGACCATCGCCGGTCGAGGCTGAAACGGCGCTCGACCGCGCGCGACCCGCCTGCGCCCTGCGGCCGCGCGGCGCCGGGTCGGCGGCCATACGCGAGCATGCGCTGCGCCAGCGCCTGCGCATCGGCCGCCGGCACGATGTCGCCGGTCCGGCCTCGGCCACCAGTTCGGCGTTGCCGCCGACGTCGGTCGCGACGCACCGGCAGGCCGCTGGCCATCGCCTCGAGGATGGTGTTCGAGATGCCTTCGGCCAGCGACGGCAGCACGAAGCAATCGAGACCGCGCATGACATCCGGCACATCGGCGCGCTCGCCGGGCAGCCAGGCGAGCGCGCCGGCGCCGGCCGCGTCGAGGATCGCCTGCGCCTCGGCGCGCAGCGGGCCGTCGCCGACCATCACCAGCCGCAGCCGCTCGCGCAGCGCCGGGGCCTGTTCGAGCGCGCGCACGAAGGCGCGCGCGAGCAGGGTCTGGTCCTTCACCGCCTGCATGCGGCCGACGGTGCCGACGAGCCACAGGGCCGGGTCGGTGAACGGGCAGCCGGCGATCGCGGTCGCGGCCGCCTGCGGCGGGCGGAAGCGCTCGGTATCGACGCCGTTGTAGATCTGCGCGATGCGCCGCGCGCGGCACACCGACGCGCGTGCTCGAGGTAGCCGCGCGAGGTCGCGCGACAGCGCGACGTAGTGCGTGCACGAACGGCCGGTACGCGCGGCGCAGCCACTGGTAGCGCCGGCGCGTGCCGTCCAGGTCGTCGATGTCGCGGCCATGCTCGCCGTGGATGCGCACCGGCACGCCGGCCAGCAGGCGGCACCTGGCATTCGAGCGCGGCGAGGTTGCGGGTGTGGACGATGGCCGGGCGCAGCTCGCGGAACAGGCGCAGCAGCCGCGGATACAGCCTGGACGCCGTGGCCGGGCGGCTTGTGCAGCGAGACGAACTCGACGTCGTCGCGCTGGATGCGCCGGCTGAAATCCGGCGCACCTCGGTCAGCGCGATGACCGCGTGCCGATAGGCCGAGGCCGGCATGTGGTTGATCAGGTTGACGACGCCGTTCTCGAGGCCGCCGATGTCGAAGCGATAGACGAGATGCAGGACGAGCGGCCGACCGTCGCCGGCCGCCGGGGGGGTCATGGTCGCCGGCGACTCAGAGTCGCCACACGCGCAGCCCGGCTCCGGCAAGCGCGGCGGGGTCGAACGCCGCCTTCACGTCGATGAACGCTCCGCCCTTGACCAGCTTGCGCCCGGATCCTCCATCGACAGCGCCGCGAATTC
>CAVRZW010000005.1:0-993654 GCA_963725755.1 uncultured beta proteobacterium | reverse complement strand
CTCACCGGCATGTACAACGTGCTCGAGAAGCTGCGCCGCGCCGAGCCGCTGAGCGCGAAGGACAAACTGATCCACGCCCAGGGTCTGGTGTCGGTCCTGAAGAGCCTGCACGACGAACTCGACGCCGCGGTGCTGGCGGCCTACGGCTGGTCTGACCTGCAAGGCGCACTGACCGACCATACGCAGCCCGAAGCCCGCGCCGCCGCCGTCGAGACCCTGCTCGAACGTCTGGTGGCGCTGAACGCCAAGCGCGCCGCCGAAGAGGCCGCCGGCACCGTGCATTGGTTGCGGCCCGATTTCCAGCAACGCGGTGTCGCGGCGCAGGCCAGCGTGGACCTGGGCGGGGACGAGGCGGATGAGGTCACGCCAACCGCTGCCGCGCCGGCCGCACCTATCGTCAAGCGGCCCTGGCCGATCGGCCTGCCCGAGCAGATCAAGACTGTCGCCGAAGTGCTGGCTGGCAGCGGCCGGCCGCTGACGATCGGAGACATTGAGGCCCGATTCAGCGCGCGTGGTCGGTGGCGGGATCGACTGCCGACGATCTTGGACACGCTGGAAGCGCTCGGGCGCGCGCGCCGGGGCGGGCCGCAGGCTGATCACTGGCGGAGTTCATGACCGCCCGATAGAAGTCCAACGTCGGATTCATGCAGGATCGCAGTTGAAGAAGCCTTCGCTCGAACAGTTTGAACGCCAAGCGAGGATTGCCAGGTACCGTCTGGACGAGCGCCGGCGCCGGAGCGGCAAGCGCTCTGTACCCCCTGCCAATCGCTATGTCGCTCCAGGCGAATGGTTGTCTGCCCCGCGGCGCTTCGATGCAGTGCGTGGCTCTGGCATTGAAGTCGCGAAGTTCCTGCGCGCCATGGCGACAACCGTCTTGGTCAACAAGGTTCAGGTCAAGCTCGACTTCAGATTTACCGAGTCCTTCTACCCAGCCGGCACGATCTTGCTCTTCGCTGAAGTGGATCGGGTCGTGTCAATTTCAGCGTTGCCCAAGCCCATCACGATCATTGACCCGCGGCTGAGGCGCCCGAGAGAGGTACTCAAGCAGATCGGGATTCACGACATCACGGGGGATCGCTGCGACATCATCCCGGAGCGAGAAGACGTGGTGTACTGGAAGGCTACGAAGGGGCTTGACCAGTCTGGCGACCAGATGGAGATGCTCGAAAGAGTTGCTGAACGGGTCAACAAGGCCCACGCCCGGCAACTTGAGCTTAGCGGTGCGTGGCGAGGTGTGAGCGAAGCCGTTGCCAACTCGGTCGAGCACGCCTACCGGTTTCCTCGTTCCGACGGCTTCGCCGGGCTCGAGCGGACACGTTGGTGGATGTTCACTCAACTCCGCGATGGGATCTTCACGATGGCGGTATGTGACTTGGGGTGTGGATACCGAGCGACGATTGGGCAGACTCTGCCTGAGAAGTTTGTGGCTGAGATCGCCTCGACGCTTGGGTGGGGCAACCGCGACGCGATCGCGATCGAGACGGCAATGGCGTACGGCCGCACTGGTACTCGGAGGGCCGAGCGCGGGAAGGGCTCCAGGGACGCGATCTCCGTTCTTCAGAAGCACGGGTCTGGCGATCTTATGATTCTGAGCAACACTGGCTGGGTGAGCTACAGCTACCTCGGTGGAAAAGAAGTGAGCAAGGTTCAGCAGGAGCTTGGAATCGACATTCGCGGCACCATCATCTGGTGGAAGCTGCCGCTGAAGGAGATTGAGCATGAGCACGGTTAGCGTAGCGGCCCGGGACTTCACTCGATTCCCCGCCGGCCGCTACAGCCGGAACGGAAGCACGAGCGGCGAGGCGTTTCGGGAGCGATTCCTGGAGCAGCCGCTACGCATGGGCGAACGAGTGACAGTCGAACTCGACGGAACGGTCGGGTACGGATAGTCTTTCCTGGAAGAGGCCTTCGGGGGCGTGACCCGTACCTTGGGATGGCCGGCGGCCAAGGTGCTCGAGCTTCTTGATCTCCGATCCCAGGATCCGGAACTGGTGCGGGAGATCGAGCAGTACATCCTCGATGCCGGCGCAACGATCGAGCAGCGCGGGCACTAGCCTTGGCCACCAGCAATGGCCTCTGGGCCCTGATCCAGACGGCTGGTCTGATCGCGGGGTGGGTGGTTGTCCATCGGCTGTCTGCGCGACGTGACCTCGAGAAGGACCGGCGATCTAGGTGTCAGAGATGGCCAGCGACTTGTCCGTCGCGGCTGATGATCTGCTGTTGACCGCGCGTGCCTACCACCTGGGCGTCCGTGATGGCAGCATCGAGATCCGAATCAAGATGACCCTGCAGGACATGGCCATGAAGGCTGTGAGTCTCGCTGACGTATGCGACGATCAGCAGGCGCTTCAAGGGTGTCGATCAGCGATCGGGGCGATGCGCCGAGCCATCACGGCATCGCACTTCGAAGACGAACATGACGGCCCACTTGCGGGTGACGACCGGATTCTCGAGGGCATCGCCTCTGCAGTCGTGCGCGTGAAGCTGGCCTTGCTGCGCCTGAAGCATGGCCAGCTCGCATTGCCGTAGCAACGTGCTCGCCAGAGTGGGCGTCTCTGGAACCTTGTAGCAGGGTGCTGGAGTCACGCAATGTGCACGCGCTACATCTCGCCCGAGGCCGCCGACATCGAGCGGCTATGGCACGTCGGCCGGCACAACCCCTGGCGCGGCGGCGAGGTCTTCCCGAACTACCAAGGCGCGTTCATCCGCGCGGCCCGCGACATGCCGAGCCTGAGCGCGAACTCGTCGTCGGCCAGTGGTCGCTGATCCCATGGTTCGCGAAAGAGCGAAAGCTCAAATACCCGACCGCCAATGCCCGCTCGGAAGAGCTGAGCGACAAGGCTTCGTACAAGCTGCCGTGGGCGCGGGGCCAGCGCTGCGTCATCCCGGCCTGGGCGTTCTTCGAACCGAACTGGGAGACCGGCAAGCACGTGCCGTGCTGATCTTCCGACGCGCGGACGGCGAACCGTGGGGCCTGGCCGGCCTGTGGAACGTCTGGACCGACAAGGCCAGCGGCGAGATCGGTCGAGAGCTACACGATGCTGACGATCAACGCCGACCATGACCCGATCATGAGCCGGATGCACCGGCCCGATCCGAAGCGGCCACCGAACATGCAGGACAAGCGCTCGGTCGTGCCGATCGAGGTCGAGGACGTTGACCAGTGGCTGTTCGGCACGGTCGAGCAGGCGAGCAGGCTGGTGCGGCTGGCCCCGGTCGAGGCATTCGACGCGAAGCCGGCAGCGTAGTCCAGGGCATCCGAAGTTCAAACTGAGCCGAACAGCGCGGCAGTGCGTAGGTCCGCAGAGTCTTCGGTGCCGCCGCGGCGAGTTCCGGATCGACCGTTGGGGCTTTCGAACGTGCACCGCTTTGCCGGCGTCATCCCTTGGCGCGCGGCGCTCGCTGTATCACCGGAACTCACCCCGGCGCATTTTCTGGATGGTGGGTTCTATGATGGGTGAGCGTCGAAATAGCACGCTACTTCATAGGTGGACATGGCGGAAGCGGTGAGATTCGAACTCACGGACGGTTTCCCATCGCCGGTTTTCAAGACCGGTGCAATCGACCACTCTGCCACGCTTCCTGCGCGAGGCCGATTATCCGCCCGGTGAACCTCAGGCGGTGCCGAACTTGGTCTCGAAGCGGATGCCCATCGAGCGCAGCAGCGGCATGGGCAGCTCGCCGCCGGCACAGACGATGACGTGGTCGTTGGCGAGCCGCTGCGGCGCTCCACCGTCGGCGCTGATCGAGACGCTGTGCTCGTCGATCTGGCCGATCTGCGACTTGAGCAGCAGGCGCACCCGGCCGTCGCGTGCCAGCGCCTCCAGCGCCTCGCGGTTCTTCGCCTTCACGCGGGCGAAGGCGTCGCCGCGGTACGACAGGGTCACGTCGGTGCCAGCGGTGTCGGCCAGTGCGATGGCCGCTTCCAGCGCACTGTCGCCGCCGCCGACCACGAGCACCGAACGCCCGGCGTACTGCTCGGCATCGACAAGGCGGTAGACGACCTTGGGCAGTTCCTCGCCCGGCACCTCCAGCTTGCGCGGCGTGCCGCGGCGGCCCAGGGCCAGCAGCACCGATCGGCTGTGGTGGGTGCCGCGCGACGTGCGCACGTCGAAGGTGCCGTCGGCGCGCCGCTCCAGGCCCTCGAAGCGCTCGTTGAAGTTCAGCGCCAGGCGCGTCTTGACGACCACGTCGTGCCAGAACGCGAGCAGCTTCTCCTTCTGCACCTCGGCGCCCAGGCGCACGGTGCCGATCAGGTCGAGCGTGACCGGCGCCGTCATCGCGACCTTGTTGCGCGGGTAGTGGTAGACCGAGCCGCCGAGCGAGTCTTCCTGCTCGATCAGACGGTAGCGCAGGCCGTGGTGGACGGCGCTCAGGCCGGCCGACAGACCGGCCGGTCCGGCGCCGACGATGATCACGTCCAGCGGCGCGGCGTGGCCGTTGCTGCGCTTGCGGATCGCGGCCATCGCCTGCCGGCCCTGCTCGGCGGTCTTGCGGATCAGGCCCATGCCGCCGAGCTCGCCGGCGATGAACACGCCGGGCACGTTGGTCTCGAAATCCTTGCTGATGTGCGGTATGTCCACGCCGCGGCGCTCGGTGCCGAAGACCAGGGTCAGTGCCTGCACCGGGCAGGCGTCGGCGCAGGCGCCGTGACCGATGCAGGCCGCGGCGTTGATGAGCGTGGCCTTGCCGTTGACGACGCCCAGCGCCTGCTCGGGGCAGGCGCGAGCACACCCGCCCGACCCCAGGCACTTGTTCGGGTCGACCACCGGGTGCAGCGAGGCCGGCTCGTTCAGGCCGGCCTTGCGGGTCTCGTCGAGCTGCTCGACCTCGAGGCGGTGGCGGCGCGTGCGGCGGCGCACGTGCCAGGCCACGAACACGGCGGCCAGCAGCAGGTAGGGCAGGAGGTAGAGGTCGGATGGCATCGCGAAGCTCGGGAATCTACGGGGGTGCCGGCAAGGCGAACGGTGAGCGCGTGTAAGGACTGGAACGCGGCACTCCAATTCCTGAGAACGCGCAATAACCCTACTCTAGACTCGTCATGTCGGAGCCGGTGCTGCCGATAAGCCCGTTGTCCTCGACCTTTTTGTCCGCTTCGCGGGCGCGACCGATGTCCGATACCGCGACCATTGCAGACCGATCACCGGCGATCGCCGCCGCGCCGCCAGCCGCGCCGTCGGGCAAGCCCGTGGCCAGCGCCGCACCAGGCGCGGCTGCGGGTGCCGACGAGCCCGCGGTCGGCACCGGGCCCAAACGCCGCGGCCAGGACCGCGACGGCCACGTCTACGCGTTGATCGCTGCCCTGGTCGTGGGCGCCTGGGGTTTCACGCGGCTCGGGCTGTACACCAACAAGTCCGATGTCGCGTACTGGCTCGGGGTCGGCGGTGGCGTTGGCATGCTGCTGCTGCTGACCTACCCGATGCGCAAGCATCTGCGCTTCATGCGCCGTGCCGGACCGGCCAAGCCCTGGTTCAACGCGCACATGGTGCTGGGCGTGGTCGGGCCGCTGCTGATCCTGCTGCACTCCAATTTCCACATCGGGTCGCTGAACGCCGGCGTGGCCTTCTACTCGATGGTCACGGTGGCCGGCAGCGGCGTGGTCGGCCGCTTCCTGTACCTGCGGCTGCACCGCGGCCTGCACGGCGAGAAGCTCAGCCTGGGCCAGCTGCGGGCCGGCTTCCACAGCGACGACGGCGCGGCGGTGCGGCTGCGCTTTGCGCCGCGCGTGGTGCAGCGCTGCCGCGAGTTCGAGACCTGGGCCCTGGAGCGCCGCGTCGTCACCGGCGCCGAGGTCCTGCGCGCGATGTTCGTCGTGCCGTGGATGCGCTGGCGCGCGGCCCGCTTCTGCCGCGCCGAGCTGCGCCGCCGCCTGGTCGCGGTGGCGCATACCGAGGGCTGGTCGCGCGGCATGCTGCAGGCGCGCGTGCGCGCGGCCGGCAAGCTGAGCGACGGCTACCTCGCCGGCGCCCAGCGGGTGGCGATGTTCAGCGCCTGGGAGCGCCTGTTCTCCTGGTGGCACATCGCCCATGTGCCCTTCGTCTACATCCTCGTGATCAGTGCCATCGTGCACGTGATCGCCGTGCATGCCTACTGACGGCGTGCTGGCCGCGCTCGCGCGTCGCCTGCGCTGGGTGGTCTGGCTGGGCCTGGTCTGGGCCGGTCTCGTGCACGCGCAGGGACTCGAATCGATGCTCGCGCCCGGGCCGGTCAGCCGGGCCCACGTCAAGGTCGAGCACGACTGCAAGTCCTGCCACGCCCGCTTCGACCGCAATGCGCAGGACGGCCTGTGCATCGCCTGCCACAAGGACGTGGGGGCCGACATCCGCAGCCACCAGGGCCTGCACGGCAGGCACGAGGCGCAGGCCTGCCGGGCCTGCCATACCGAACACAAGGGCCGCGACGCCAGGCTCGCGGCCTTCGACCACCAGACCTTCGACCACCGGTTCACCGACTTCGAGCTCCACGACAAGCATCTCGGCGTCGACTGCGCCAGGTGCCACCTGCCGGGCAAGCGGTTCCGCGAGGCGGGCAGCAGCTGCGCGAGCTGCCACACCCGCGACGACGTGCACAAGGGCGGCCTGGGCCCGAAGTGCGAGAGCTGCCACAGCGCGCGCGGCTGGAAGGAGGTCAAGTTCGACCACGACCGGCAGACCCGCTTCGCGCTCGACGGCAAGCACGCGGCCGCGAAGTGCAGCGACTGCCATCAGCGCAGCCAGTTCAAGGACACGCCGCGCACCTGCGTCGCCTGCCATCGCAAGGACGACGCGCACAAGGGCCGCTTCGGCGAGAAGTGCGAGAGCTGCCATACGGACAAGACCTGGAAGACGCCGAGCTTCGACCACGACCGCGACACCCGCTACCCGCTGAAGGCCAGGCATCGCGAGCTGAAGTGCGCGGCTTGCCACGTCGGCGAGCTGTACCGCACGAAGGTCGGCAGCGCCTGCGTCGACTGCCACCTGAAGGACGACAAGCACAAGAACACGCTGGGACCGAGCTGCGCCGGCTGCCACAGCGAGAGCGGCTGGAAGGAAGCACCCGGCTTCGACCACGGCAAGTCGCGCTTTCCGCTGCTCGGCGCCCATGCCAAGGCGGTGTGCAAGGACTGCCACGTCGACACGCTGTTCCGCCAGACGCCGAGCACCTGCATCGCCTGCCATCGCAAGGACGACAGGCACCAGGGCTCGCTCGGCGAGTCCTGCGGCGACTGCCACCGCGAACAGAGCTGGAAGGCGGGCGCGCTCGAGCGCTTCGACCACGACCACACCCCGTTTCCGCTGCGCAACGCGCATGCCCAGCGCAGCGTGCGCTGCGAGGACTGCCACGCGAGCCCGCGCCAGTTCAAGGGCACGCCGACGAATTGCAGCGCCTGCCACCGCCGCGACGACCGCCACGACGGCACGCTCGGTCAGCGCTGCGAGCAATGCCACACCGACGTGAGCTGGAAGATTGCCCGCTTCGACCATGCACGAACCCGCTTCCCGCTCGGCGCAGGCCATCTGCTGGTGTCCTGCCAGTCGTGTCACGTGAACCTGCACTTCAAGGAAGCACCGTCGGACTGCATCGCCTGCCATCGCAAGGACGACCGGCACGCGGCGGCGCTGGGTCCGCAATGCGGCCACTGCCACAACACGCGCGCCTGGTCGCTGTGGGACTTCGATCACGGCCGCCGCACCCGCTTCGTGCTCCAGGGGCGGCACCGCGGCCTGCATTGCGACGCCTGCCACAGCCGGCCGGCGCCCGCCGGCAGCGCCATCGCCCCGGTTCGCTCCGCCTGCGTGGCCTGCCACCTCAAGGAAAGCCCGCACGAGGGGCAGTTCGGTGCGCGCTGCGAGCAATGTCACGTGGCCGACGACTGGCGGGACTTGCAAAAGGTGACCGTCGGTGTCCGCCCGCCGCCGGTGTCGTCCTCGGCGGCGGGCCGCTGAGGAGCCGTGCGCCATGGGCTCGTTCGAATTCCTGCCGCACTCAGGCGTAAGCGCCCGGTTGCAAATGAGGAAGGGCTTTACAGGGCGGCCGCGCCGCGCCGGCAGACTGGGCGGACAGGTCACGGCGGGGCCACCGCCACACGGCGGCGAATGGCGGGGCGGAGGATCGATCGGATGACGACGAGGGAGGAGACTGCGCCGGTGCTTGAGTCCCCCAGCGGGCTGCCTGTGGCGCGTCGCTCGGCGGTCGGCCGGGCGCGGGCAAGACGCTGGTGGCTGCTGCTGGCCTGCATGCTGCTGCTCGCATTGCTGGCGCCGTTGGCGCCGGCAATGGCCGCCCCTGCCGGCTTCGATCACGACGCGAGCAGCTTCCCGTTGCGCGGCAGGCACGAGGACGTCGGCTGCGAGGCCTGCCATCTGCGGGGCATCTTCAAGGGGACCCCGCGCGACTGCGCAACCTGCCACGAGCAGAACAATCCGCGCGGCGCGCTGGCGATGCCGACGCGGCATGTCCAGACCATCGATGCCTGCGACACCTGCCATTCGACGGCGGGCTTCAGCGGTGCCCGCTTCAGCCATGTCGGCGTGATGCCCGGGGGCTGCGCGAGCTGTCACGACGGCATCCGCGCGCCGGGCAAGCCGGTGGTGCACCCGGCGACCAACGCCTCGTGCGACCAGTGCCACCGCCTGAGCGGTTTCCTGCCGGTCGGCAACGTGCCGGCCAACCACATCCCCTACGCCGCCAACGCGACCTGCACCGCGTGTCACACCAGCGCCGACTTCTCGGTGATGCCCACGCTGACCGCGATCCACGCCAACGCGCCGAGCACGACCGGCAACTGCGCGCAGTGTCACGGATCGGCGGCGCCGTCGTTCGCCATTCCCGCCGCGAACTTCTCGATCGTCGGCCTGCCCGGCGACCACCTGCCGACCAGCGCCTCGTGCGAAACCTGCCACGTCGGCGCGGGCTCGTCGATCGCTGCGGCGCCGGTGGTCGATGGCGCCAGCTTCGGCGGTTCGCTGATGAACCATGCGGGCATCTCGGGCAACTGCGTGGCCTGCCACGCGGTGTTCGGCTCGCCGGCGAACTTCGCCGGTATCGGCTCGATCGTGAAGCAGCCGGCGACGTCACCGGTCGGCCCCGGCGCGCACATCCCATCGGGAACGGCCTGCGAGGCCTGTCACCTGGCGAGCATGCCCTCGGGCTTGATCCCGGCCTCGGCGACCAAGATCGCGCCCGGCACCGCGTTCGCGACCCCGGCGCCCGGCAGCGCGCAGATCCACACCGGCATCACCTCCGGCTGCGCGGCCTGTCACGAGACCAGCTACACATGGATGGGTGTCGGCGCCTACCCGATCGCGCCGACGACGCTGACGCCCGGCGCGCAGTACACGGGCTTCCAGACCCGGCCGCAACCCGCTGGCGGGTCGAACAACGTGGCCGACCCGGCGCACCCGACCAGCGGCGACTGCTCGCTGTGCCATGTCGGCACCACCGCGTTCATCGGCGTCGAGAAGCCGACCAACCACATCCCCTACGCCAGCGGCGCCAGCTGCAACGACTGCCACACGGGCACCGACTATTCGGTGATGCCGACGCTGGCAGCGATCCATGCCAACGCGCCGAGCACGACGAGCAACTGCGCGCAGTGCCACGGATCGGCGGCGGCATCGTTCGCCATTCCGGCCGCCAACTTCAGCATCGTCGGGCTGCCGAGCAACCACCTCCCGACCAGTGCCTCGTGCGAGACCTGCCACGTCGGCGCGGGCTCGTCGATCACGAGCCTGCCGGTCGGCAACGGAGCCAAGTTCAGCGGCTCGCTGATGAGCCATGCGGGCATCACGAACAACTGCTCGGCCTGCCACGTGCCGGCAGGCACGGCGACGAACTTCGTCGGCATCAGCGCGATCGTCGGCATGCCCGCGACGAGCCCGATGGGCAGCAACGCGCACATCCCGTCCGGCACGACCTGCGAGACCTGCCACCTGGCGAGCCTGCCGACCGGGCTGATCCCGGCGTCGGCCGCCAAGACCGCGCCCGGCACGGCTTTCGCGACCCCCGCGCCCGGCAGCGCACAGATCCACACCGGAATCACCTCGGGCATGCACGAGCTGCCACGAGGCCAGCTACGTATGGATGGGCGTCGGCGCCTACCCGATCTCGCCGACCACGCTCACATCCGGTGCACAGTACACGGGCTTCCAGACCCGGCCGCGCACGGCCGCCGGCACCTACAACGTCGCCGACGCCGCGCACCCGACGACAGGCGACTGCGCGCAGTGCCACGGCAACACCAGCGCCTTCACCGGCGTCGACAAGCCGGCCAACCACATCCCCATCAGTGCGAGCGCGACCTGCAACGCCTGCCACACCGGCACCGACTACTCGGTGATGCCGACGCTGGCGGCGATCCACGCGAATGCGCCGAGCACGACGAGCAACTGCGCGCAGTGCCATGGCGCGAGCGCGGCATCGTTCGCGATCCCCGCAGCCAACTTCAGCATCGTCGGGCTGCCGAGCAACCACCTGCCGACCAGCGCCTCGTGCGAGACCTGCCACGTCGGTGCGGGCTCGTCGATCACGAGCCTGCCGGTCGGCAACGGAGCCAAGTTCAGCGGCTCGCTGATGAGCCATGCCGGGATCGCAAGCAACTGCGCGGCCTGCCACGTGCCCGCGGGCACGGCGACGAGCTTCGCCGGCATCGGCGCCATCGTCGGGATGCCACCGACGAGCCCGACGGGCTCGGGTTCGCACATGCCAACGGGCACGAGTTGCGAGACCTGCCACCTGGCGAGCGCGCCCACCGGCCTCGTCCCGGCCTCGGCGACCAAGACCGCGCCCGGCACGGCCTTCGCGACCCCGGCGCCCGGCAGCGCGCAGATCCACACCGGCATCACCTCGGGCTGCACGAGCTGCCACGAGGCCAGCTATGTGTGGATGGGTGTGAGCGCCTATCCGATCTCGCCGAGCTTCCTCAGCCCCGGCGCACAGTACACGGGCTTCCAGACCCGGCCGCGCACCGCAGCCGGCACCTACAACGTGGCCGATGCAGCGCATCCGAGCACCGGCGACTGCGCGCAGTGCCACGGCAACACCAGCGCCTTCACCGGCGTCGACAAGCCGGCCAACCACATCCCGTACAGCGCGAGCGCGACCTGCAACGCCTGCCACACCGGCACCGACTACTCGGTGATGCCGACGCTGGCAGCGATCCACGCCAACGCGCCGAGCACGACGAGCAACTGCGCGCAGTGCCACGGCTCGAGCGCATCGTCGTTCGCGATCCCCGCAGCCAACTTCAGCGATCGTCGGGCTGCCGAGCAACCACCTGCCGACCAGCGCCTCGTGCGAGACCTGCCACGTCGGCGCGGGCTCGTCGATCGCGAGCCTGCCGGTCGGCAACGGAGCCAAGTTCAGCGGCTCGCTGATGAGCCATGCCGGGCATCGCGAGCAACTGCGCGGCCTGCCACGTGCCCGCGGGCACGGCGACGAGCTTCGCCGGCATCGGCGCCATCGTCGGGATGCCACCGACGAGCCCGACGGGCTCTGGTTCGCACATGCCAACGGGCACGAGTTGCGAGACCTGCCACCTGGCCAGCCTGCCGACCGGGCTGATCGCGGCGTCGGCGACCAAGACCGCGCCGGGCACGGCCTTCGCGACCCCCGCGCCCGGCAGCGCACAGATCCACACCGGCATCACCTCTGGCTGCACGAGCTGCCACGAGGCCAGCTATGTGTGGATGGGTGTGAGCGCCTATCCGATCTCGCCGAGCTTCCTCAGCCCCGGGGCACAGTACACCGGCTTCCAGACGCGGCCACGCACCGCGGCTGGCACCTACAACGTCGCCGATGCCGCGCACCCGACGACCGGCGACTGCGCGCAATGCCACGGCAACACCAGCGCCTTCACCGGCGCCGACAAACCGGCCAACCACATCCCCTACGCCAGCGGCGTCAATTGCGACGCCTGCCACATCAGCACCGACTACTCGGTGATGCCGACGCTGGCGGCGATCCACGCGAATGCCCCGAGCACGACGAGCAACTGCGCGCAGTGCCACGGATCGGCGGCGTCGTCCTTCGCGATCCCCGCGGCCAACTTCACGATCGTCGGGCTGCCGAGCAACCACCTGCCGACGGCGGCCTCGTGCGAGACCTGCCACGTCGGCGCGGGCTCGTCGATCACGAGCCTGCCGGTCGGCAACGGAGCCAAGTTCAGCGGCTCGCTGATGAGCCATGCCGGGATCGCAAGCAACTGCGCAGCCTGCCACGTGCCCGCAGGAACGACGGCTGCCTTCGCGGGTATTGGCGCGATCGTGGGTCAGCCCGCGACCAGCCCGATGGGGGCCAGCTCGCACATCCCGGTCGGCAACGCCTGCGAGACCTGCCACCTGGCGAGCGCTGCCGACCGGGCTGATCCCGGCGTCGGCCGCCAAGACCGCGCCCGGCACGGCCTTCGCGACCCCCGCGCCCGGCAGCGCACAGATCCACACCGGCATCACCTCGGGCTGCACGAGCTGCCACGAGGCCAGCTATGTGTGGATGGGCGTCGAGCGCCTATCCGATCTCGCCGACCGCGCTCACAGCCGGCGCACAGTACACCGGCTTCCAGACGCGGCCACGCACGGCGGCCGGCACCTACAACGTGGCCGACGCAGCGCACCCGACGCACCGGCGACTGCGCGCAGTGCCACGGCAACACCAGCGCCTTCACCGGCGTCGACAAGCCGGCCAACCACATCCCGTACAGTGCGAGCGCGACCTGCAACGCCTGCCACACCGGCACCGACTACTCGGTGATGCCGACGCTGGCGGCGATCCATGCCAACGCGCCGAGCACGACGAGCAACTGCGCGCAGTGCCACGGATCGGCGGCGGCATCGTTCGCCATTCCGGCCGCCAACTTCAGCATCGTCGGGCTGCCGAGCAACCACCTGCCGACCAGCGCCTCGTGCGAGACCTGCCACGTCGGCGCGGGCTCGTCGATCACGAGCCTGCCGGTGGGCAACGGAGCCAAGTTCAGCGGCTCGCTGATGAGCCATGCGGGCATCACGAACAACTGCTCGGCCTGCCACACGCCGGCCGGAGCGAATGCGGCGTTCGCCGGCATCAGCGCGATCGTCGGCATGCCCGCGACCAGCCCGATGGGCAGCAGCGCGCACATCCCGTCCGGCACGACGTGCGAGACCTGCCACCTGGCGAGCCTGCCGACCGGGCTGATCGCGGCGTCGGCGACCAAGACCGCGCCCGGCACGGCCTTCGCGACCCCGGCGCCCGGCAGCGCGCAGATCCACACCGGCATCACCTCGGGCTGCACGAGCTGCCACGAGGCCAGCTATGTGTGGATGGGCGTCGAGCGCCTACCCGATCTCGCCGACCGACGCTGACCGTCGGCGCACAGTACACCGGCTTCCAGACGCGGCCACGCACCGCGGCCGGCACCTACAACGTCGCCGACGCCGCGCACCCGACGCACCGGCGACTGCGCGCAGTGCCACGGCAACACCAGCGCCTTCACCGGCGTCGACAAGCCGGCCAACCACATCCCGTACAGCGCGAGCGCGACCTGCAACGCCTGCCACACCGGCACCGACTACTCGGTGATGCCGACGCTGGCGGCGATCCACGCGAATGCGCCGAGCACGACGAGCAACTGCGCGCAGTGCCATGGCGCGAGCGCGGCATCGTTCGCGATCCCCGCAGCCAACTTCAGCATCGTCGGGCTGCCGAGCAACCACCTGCCGACCAGCGCCTCGTGCGAGACCTGCCACGTCGGCGCGGGCTCGTCGATCGCGAGCCTGCCGGTGGGCAACGGAGCCAAGTTCAGCGGCTCGCTGATGAGCCATGCGGGCATCACGAACAACTGCGTGGCCTGCCACGTGCCGGCAGGCACGGCGACGAACTTCGTCGGCATCACCGCGCTCGTCGGCATGCCGGCGACCAGCCCGATGGGCAGCAACGCGCACATCCCGTCCGGCACGACCTGCGAGACCTGCCACCTGGCGAGCCTGCCGACCGGGCTGATCGCGGCGTCGGCGACCAAGACCGCGCCCGGCACGGCGTTCGCGACCCCGGCGCCCGGCAGCGCACAGATCCACACCGGCATCACCTCGGGCTGCACGAGCTGCCACGAGGCCAGCTACGTGTGGATGGGCGTGAGCGCCTACCCGATCTCGCCGACCACGCTCACACCCGGCGCACAGTACACGGGCTTCCAGACCCGGCCGCGCACGGCAGCCGGCACCTACAACGTCGCCGACCCCGGTCACCCGACGGCCGGTGACTGCGCCACCTGCCACGCCGGCACGGCCTACTTCAGCGGCGCCGTCAAGCCGTCCGGCCATATGCCCAGCTCCGACAGCTGCTCGCAATGTCACACCGTGCCGGGTGACTTCTCGATCGCGGCGCTGGCCGGCAACACGATCCTGCACACCGGCATCAGCAGCGGCTGCCGTGCCTGCCACGTCGCCGGCACGGGTGCCGGGCCGTTTGCCGGCTGTGCAACCCAGGCCACGTGCGCCTCGCCCGTTCCGCTGAGCTACCAGCCCAAGGTGATGCCGCTGCTGGCCGGCGGCTCGCCGACGTCGCCGTCGTCGTCGACCCATGTCCCGGTGGGGACGGTGGCCTGCGAAGCCTGCCACTCGGCGACCAACTTCAGCACCTTCGGCGGCACGAACATGAAGCCACCCACCGGCACCCCGATGCATACGGCCGTCAACACGCAGACCTGCATGAGCTGCCACGAGAAGGCCTACACGTGGTTCGGGGTGAGCATCCGCACGCGGCCTTCCGAACACTCGGGCTCGCGCGCGGCGCCGAACGACTGCAACAACTCGGGCTGCCACAAGGTCGCCAGTTCGTTCTCGAACATGATGCGCATCCGCCCGGTGATGCGTGCGGCGGTCAACCGTGCGCTGCCGCGCCTGCTGCCGCAGACCCTGTTGCTGCCCGGTGGCGCGGCCTCGAGCCGGCGCTTCGACCACGTCGGCGTGGCCAAGGCGCAGTGCCAGACCTGCCACAACGGCCAGCTCGCCCAGGGCCGGCCGGCGCACCATTACGGCAGTCGCCTGTCCTGCGATAGCTGCCACCGCAGCACGGCGTGGTCGCCGGCGCAGTTCAGCCACCCGGTCAACGCGGCCGGGCAATGCGCAGCCTGCCACAACGGCGTCGATGCCAGCGGCCGGCCAGGCACCCATTTCGTCACCGTCCGGTCCTGCGATGCCTGTCACCGCACGCTGGCCTGGCAGCCCGCGAGCTACCAGCATCTGTCGCCGGCTTATCAGCCCATACCCGACCGGCTCACCTGCGTCAGCTGCCACATCACCAACGGCGAAGTCATCCCGCGTCAGATGCATGCCAATCCGCGCAACCGGCCGATCCCGGTGAAGCCGTGACGATGCGGGCGGGCTTCGGGCGCGGCATGGCCGGCGTCATGACCGGACCGGGATTGTGGCCGCCGCCAGGTGCCCGGCGCCGGCGGCGCTGGGTGCTTCCGGCGGCCCTGGTGGTACTGGCGCTGGGCCTGCTGTCGTGGGGCCCGGCGGCGCAGGCGCAGACGCTGGAAGACACCGATGTGCGCGTTCAGGACGACTCGATCGTGCTGCGCGTGCGCTTCAACGCCGCGGTGCGGTTGCTGCAACTCGTGCCCACCGGCGTGGCCGATGTCTTCACGCTGCGCTTCGAGATGCTGGCCGCCGACGAGGCCGTGCTGCACCAGGGCAGCGAGGAGTTCCGGCGCCTGCCGGCCGCGCAGGGTTTGCCCGGCATGACGCTGAGCTACGTCCCCGAGCCCGGCAGCCGCGTCAAGCAGCTGACGATCCGCGTTGCCACAGCGCAACCGCTGCAGGCACGCCAGGGGCCCAACACGCGTTCGATCGACCTGCTGTTCCAGCGCCCCAGGCCGCCCTTGCCGGCGGCGCCGGCGAGCGCAGCGGCCGGCCTGGCGGTGGGTGAGGCCTTGGTTCATCTGGAGCACCGCTACGGACTGGTGCTGCAGACCGTGCCCGCGGCGGACCGCGACACCCTGCCGGCGGTGCCGCTGGAGTTCAAGGACGTGGACGTGATCCGCAACGAGATCATGGTGGACGGCCAGCCCCAGGTCGAGCTGACGGTGGGCTACTTCGCCGACCGCTCGCATGCCGAGGCCGCACGCACGATCGCGCTGGCGCGCTTCCCGCAGGCCCGCGTCGTCGATCTCGGGGCCACGGCGCGGGCGAGCGCGATCGACACCACCGCCGCACGGGCGGACGCCGGCACGGCGACGGCCGCGCCCGAGATCGAACACGAGGCCGCCGGGCTGCTGACGCAGGCGCGCGCCGCGCTGGCTGCCGGCCGCACCGACGACGGCATCGGCGTCCTCGATCAGCTTCTCAAGCTGCCGCCCAACAGCCTGTCGATGTCGGCCCAGGAGCTGATCGGGCAGGCCTGGGAGCAGGCCGGCAACCCGCGCCGGGCCCGCGTCGAGGACGCGCTCTACCTCAGGCTGTACCCCGATGGCGAGGGCACCCAGCGCGTCGCGGCCCGGCTGGCGGCGCTGGGCGGTCCGCTGCCGGCGGCGCCAGGCGAGACCGGCGCGACATTCGCCATCGCCCGCAAGGCCCTGGACCGGATCGGTGGCGCAGTACTACTACGGCGGCAAGGCCAGGAGCCAGTCGCTGGTCAACATCGCCACCGGCATCGACCAGACGACGCTGAGTCGGACGACCGAATCGGCGATCGTCACCAGCGTGGATCTCTCGGGACGCATCGCCAGCGAACACGGCGAGACCCGCGCCGTCGTCCGCGGCACCGGTTCGAAGAACCTGCTGTCAGGCGGCCACAGCACGAATTCGATCGGCTCGGCCTATCTCGAGTACCGCCGCGGCGACAACGGACCGGCGGTACGCGCCGGGCGCCAGTCGCCGATCAGCGGCGGGCTGCTCGGCCTGTTCGACGGCGTCTCGCTGACCACCCCGGTGGGCGGCGGGGCGAAGCTCGACCTGATGGGCGGCGTGCCGGCCAGCCCCCTGGTCAGCGCGCCCTCGGAGAGGCTGTTCGCGGCCGTGCTCGAGGCCGACTCGATCGCCGAACGCTTCGGCGGCAATCTCTACCTGCTCCAGCAGTCCACCCAGGGCATCACCAACCGCCGCGCATTCGGCTCCGAGCTGCGCTACGCCGGCGACCGCTGGTCCACCGACGCCCTGGTGGACTACGACGTCGACTTCAAGATGATCAACGCGCTGTCGCTGCACGGCAGCTTCCAGGCCGGGCAGCAGACCACCGTCACGGTGCTCGCCGACGAGCGCCGCGCCCCTTCGCTGCAGCTGACGAACGCGCTGATCAGCTCCGGCGCGGCATCGCTGAAGGACCTGCTGCAGACGCGTACGCTGGCGCAGATCCGGGCCGACGCGCTGGCCACCTCGGCAGTGGCCAAGCAATGGCTGCTCAGCGTCGCCAGGCCGCTGGCCCCGCGCTGGCAACTCGCGCTGGACCTGCGCTACAGCGAGATCGGCGCGCTGCCGGCGGTCGGCGACTTCGAGGCCACGCCCGCCACCGGCGGCCAGACCAGCGTCAGCGCCCAGCTCACCGGAACCGACCTGTACTCCAGCCGCGACATCAGCAACTTCAACCTCAGCGTGATCAACACGCCGCTGTTCAAGGGCGTGCAGTTCGCCTACAACAACCTCAGCGAGCTGCCCGGCCACCACGAGATCACGCTGGAGCCCTCGCTGCGCATCTACAGCCAGCACGACAACCAGGGCGTGAAGCTGACGCGGCTGGGTCCGGGCGCCCGGCTGTCGTGGCGCGCCAGCAGCCGGGCCAGCGTGATCGGCGAGATGCTCTACGAGGTCTCGCGCACCGACGGCCCGACCAACCACGACCGCAGCAACTCTGCTTTCTTCTATGTCGGCTACCGCTATGAACTCTTCTGATGCCGCGCGGGCGGTGACCTCGGGGACGCGACCGGCCCGGTTCCGCTCGGCACGACGAGCCTCCGCCTGAGATCGACGATGCGAATCCCTGGCCCCCTGCCTGCGCAACGGAAGCGGTGGCTTGCCACGCTGGCCCTGGCCTGCGCCGCGGCCGGCGCCGCATCGCCTGCGCGGGCGACCTTGGGCGAGCCGGCGGCCAGTGTCGCGGCCGACCGTTCGCGCCTCGGCGGCGCGCTGGGGGCCGGCGTCCACGCCCTAGCCAGCGGGCCGGCCATCTCGGTGCAGACGATCACCCTGGCCGATGGCTCGTCGATCCGTCAGTACCTCTCGCCGGCGGGGCGCGTGTTCGCGGTCGCCTGGACCATGCACTACAAGCCGCGGCTCGATCAGCTGCTCGGGACCTCCTTCGCCGCCTATGCGCAAGCGGGTCGCGAGGCCGCGCAGCGCCGCCCAGGGGTGATGCACAACGCGGTCGTGCAGACCGGCGACCTGGTCGTCGAGTCCAGCGGCCATCTCAATGTCTACGTCGGACGCGCCTACCTGCGGTCGATGGTGCCGGCGGCCGGGGGGCTCGATGCGATCCGCTGAGCGGCTGCTGCGGGCGCTCGCCGTCGGCCTGGTCGCGGTGGTGGCGGGCTGCGGCGGCGGCAATTCCAGCGTCACGACGATCTCCGGGGCCGGGGTCAGCGGCGGCCAGTCGGGGCCTGAGGTCGTGATCGATCAGCCCCAGGGCCCGAACACGACCGAGGTCGTCGTCGACAGCGGTCCCGCAGGGGGTTTCGTGCTCGGCGTGGCCAACCTGCCGTACGTGAGCGTCACCGTCTGCGCGCCGGGCTCGACCACGGCCTGCGCGGTGATCGACCATGTCTTCCTCGACACCGGCTCGATCGGCCTGCGCCTGCTGCGCAGCAAGGTGGCCGCACTGGGGCTGCCACTGGCGGCCGCTGGTAGCGGCACTGTCGTCGAGTGCTATCCGTTCGTCGTCGGTGCGGTCTGGGGCCCGATGGCCAGCGCCGACCTGCAGATCGGCGGCGAGCGCGCTGCGGGCCTGCCGGTGCAGCTCATCGACGACGGCAGCCCGCAGGTCGCGGCGCCGACCGCGGATTGCCAGGCCGCCGCCAACGGCGACCTGCTGGCCTCGGCGACCGCGCTGCAGGCCAACGGCGTGCTCGGCGTGGGCATGCTGCGCTACGACTGCGGCCTGTTGTGCGAGCAGGGCCAGTACGCGGGCGGCTACACCCTGTACTACCGCTGCGACGCCGGCGGGTCGTGCCAGCCGCTGGCGGTGCCGGGCAGTGCGCAGGTGCAGAACCCGGTGAGTTCGTTCGCCGCCGACAACAACGGCACCATCGTCGTCCTGCCGGCCGTGCCGCCGACCGGTGCCTCGGTGGCGCGCGGGCGCCTGGTGTTCGGAATCGGCACCCAGGCCAACAACCAGCTCGCGCCCGGCGTCACCGTGCTGCGTGTCGACCCCGACCCGACGAGCGCCAGCTACCTGTACCTCGCCGCCAGCCTCGGCGCCACCGCCTACCCCTACAGCTACGTCGACAGCGGGTCCAACGGCCTGTTCTTCGACGATTCCGCGCTGCCCACGGCATGCGCTGCGGCCGGTTCGGGCAGCGCGTGGTACTGCCCGAGCAGCCCGCAGGCGTTGACGGCCCAGGTGCACGATGGCTTCGGCGTCCAGGTCAACGTCGACTTCTCGGTCGCCAGTGCCGACCTGCTGTTCGCGACCTCCAACGTGGCCTTCGCCGACCTCGGAGGCGCCGCGGGCACCACCAACGCCGGCGCCTTCGTCTGGGGCCTGCCGTTCTTCTATGGCCGTCGCGTCTACACCTCGATCTGGGGCCAGACCCTGGCCGAGAACGGGCCCTGGTACGCGTTCTAGCGCGTGGCGCCGCTTCGGCGGGTCACGGGCGGCCTTCAGGTGTCGCCGGGCGGTGGCGCCTTCGCGCAGGGCACCTGCACCACCTCTCGCCGCCCGCCGTCGATGCGCACCGCGGTCAGCTTGCCGCCCCAGACGCAGCCGGTGTCCAGCGCCAGCAGATCGGGCCGGTTGACGAGGCCCAGCATGCTCCAGTGGCCGAAGGCCATCGGCTGACCGACGGTGCGTCGCCCGGGCAGCTCGAACCAGGGCGAGAGGCCCGGTGGCGCGGCGCCGACGCCTTCCTTGGTCTTGAAGTCGAGCGTGCCGTCGGCGCTGCAGAAGCGCGTCCGCGTCAGCGTGTTGATCACCAGGCGCCAGCGGTCGGCGCCCTGCAGCGCGTCGTCCCAGCGACTCGGCTCGTTGCCGTACATCAGCGGCAGGAATGCGGCGAGATCCGGTCCGCGCAGCAGATCCTGGACTTCGGCGGCCAGGGCCAGGGTCTGCTTGCAGTCCCATTGCGGCACCACGCCGGCGTGCACGCACAACCAGCCCGACTCGAGGCAGGCCAGCGGCCGCCGGCGCAGCCAGTCGAACCAGGCTGCGCGATCGGGTGAGTCCAGCACGTCGCCGAAGCTGTCGCTGCGGTGCAGCGGCCGCACGCCGTGGGCCACCGCCAGCAGGTGCAGGTCGTGGTTGCCGAGCAGGCAGGTCGCGGCATCTCCCAGCGCCGCCAGCCGCTGCAGCACGGCCAGCGACGAGGGCCCGCGGTTGACGAGGTCGCCGAGCACGACCAGACGGTCGCGCGAGGGCGAGAAGCCGATCTCGGCAAGCAGCCTCTCCAGCGCATCGGCGCAGCCCTGCACGTCACCCACGAGATGGATCATGCGGCGATTCTGCTACGCTCCCCGCCCATCCACGCTGCCTCCGCGAGCCCCTGCTCGCGGCGCGCATGAACTTCACGCTGCTGGTCTTTCTCATCCTGCTCAACGGCCTCTTCGCAATGTCGGAGATGGCGCTCACGGCCAGCCGCAAGGCCAGGCTGCAGGTGATGGTCGAGGGCGGCGAGCCCGGCGCGCAGGCGGCGATGGACCTGCACGAGAACCCCACGCGCTGGCTCTCGACGGTGCAGATCGGCATCACCTCGATCGGCATCCTCAACGGCATCGTCGGCGAGGCCGCGTTCTCCGAGCCCCTGGCCGGCTGGCTCGCGCAGACCTTGGGCGTCGCGGCGCGCGGCGCGACCATCACCGCCACCGCGCTCGTGGTGCTGATGATCACCGTGCTGACGATCATCTTCGGCGAACTGGTGCCCAAGCGCCTGGGCCAGATGTACCCCGAGGTCGTGGCCCGGATGGCGGCGCGGCCGATGAACTGGCTGTCGACCGGCGTGCGGCCGCTGGTGACGCTGCTCAGCCTGACCACCGACGCCGTGCTGCGGCTGATGGGCGTGCGCGAGGGTCCGTCGCGCCTGGTGACCGAGGAGGAGATCGCCGCCAGCCTCGAGGAGGGGCTGGATGCCGGGGTGATCGAGGCCCAGGAGCACCAGATGGTGCGCAACGTGTTCCGCCTCGACGACCGCCAGATCGGCTCGATGATGATCCCGCGCGCCGAGATCGTCTGGCTCGACCTCGGCGACACGCTGGAGCGGCAGCTCGCGTGCATCGCCGACAGCGGGCACACCCGGTTTCCGCTGTGCCGCGGCTCGCTCGACGACGTGCAGGGCTGGGTCGGCGTCGGCAGCCTGCTGCAACCGCTGGCGCGCGGCGAGCGGCCGAACATGGCCGACCACATGCAGCCGCCGGTGTTCGTGCCCGAGACGCTGACGGGCATGGAACTGCTCGAGCATTTCCGCGGCTCGCGCACCGAGCTGGTCTTCGTCGTCGACGAGTACGGGGCGGTGCAGGGCGTGATCACCGAGCGCGACCTGCTGGAGGCGATCACCGGCGAGTTCGGCGCGCCCAGCGACGACGACGCCTGGGCCGTGCGACGCGCCGACGGCAGCTGGCTGCTCGACGGCCTGATCCCGGTTCCCGAACTCAAGGACCGGCTCGAGCTCAGGGAACTGCCTGAGGAGGAGCGCGGCCGCTACAACACGCTGGCTGGCATGATCATGCTCTTGCTCGGCCGCCTGCCGCGCATCACCGATGCGGTGGAATGGGACGGCTGGCGCTTCGAGGTGATCGACCTCGACGGCAAACGTGTCGACAAGGTGCTCGTCTCGCGCACCGAACCCCCTGGAGTAGACGCTTGATCGATACCAATCTGCACCGCCAGCCGACGGCGCTGGACAGCGCCCAACACGCCCGGCTGCGGCTGCGCGTGCCGGTCACCGACTGGTCGGTGGCCAACCGCCTGAACGCGATATTCATCGCCGTGACCGAGTTCGGCGATGCCTGCCGCGAGTTCCCTATCGTGTTCGTGCGCGCCGGCAAGGAACCCGACGGCACCGAGGCCATCGCGCCGTTCGCCGTCCTCGGCCTGAGGCAGACCGAGAACCTCTTCGTGGCGGGCGACCGCTGGCGCGCGCAGTACATGCCCGCCGGGCTGCGCGCCTACCCGTTCTGCATCGGACGGCTGGACGACACCCGCTTTGCGATCTGCGTGGACATGGGCTTCGCCGGCGTCAACGAGCAGGAGGGCCAGGCCCTGTTCGAGGCCGGCGGCCAGCCCGCCGAGCTGCTCAAGACGATGACCGGCCAGCTCGAGGTCATGGAAGCCGACATCCAGCGCACGCGCATGGTCGGACGCCGGCTGCGCGAACTCGACCTGCTGCGCGAGATGCGCTTCGACGCCACGCTGCCCGACGGGCGCAAGCACAGCGTCGATGGCTTCCTGACCGTCGACGACCGCAAGGTCACCGACCTGCCCGAGGCGGTGGTGATGGAGCTGCACCGGAGCGGCGTGCTCGGCCTGATCCACCTGCACTGGGTTTCGCTGGGCAACATGCGGCGACTGCTGGACTGGCACGTCGAACGCGACGCGGCAGCGCCACCGCCGGCGGGCGCAGCGCTAGCGGCTAGCGGCCCGCTGGTTCGCCCGGGGTCGGGCAGTGGCGGCGTTGCGGGTTTACCCTTAACCTTCACCGGCAGGGCCGACATTAGTATTCACTCTGTATACATTAAGGAGTGATGAAGATGTCGTCCACCAGCTTCCCGCTGAACGCCTGGTATGCCGCTGCGTACGACGTCGAGGTCAAGCGGGCGCTGCTGCCGCGCCGGATCTGCGATCTGGCGATGGTGTTCTACCGCAAGGAGGACGGCGGCGTCGCCGCGCTCGAGGACGCCTGCTGGCATCGCCTGCTGCCGCTCTCGCTGGGCCGGCTGGATGGCGACGAGGTGGTGTGCGGGTACCACGGCCTTGTATTCAACGAATCGGGTCGTTGTATACATATGCCGTCCCAGGAGACGATCAACCCCGCTGCGTGCGTGCGGTCCTTCCCGGTCGCCGAGCGCTACCGTTTCGTGTGGGTCTGGCCCGGCGATCCGGCCCTGGCCGACCCGTCGCTGATCCCCGACCTGCACTGGAACGACGATCCGGCCTGGGCCGGCGACGGCAAGCTGATCAGCGTCAAGTGCGACTACCGGCTGGTGATCGACAACCTGATGGATCTCACCCACGAGACCTTCGTCCACGGCTCGTCGATCGGCAACCGCGCAGTGGCCGAAGCCCCCTTCGTCGCCACCCACGGCGACCGTACCGCGACCGTCACGCGATGGATGGAGGACATCGACCCGCCGCCGTTCTGGGCCGGGCAGTTGCAGCATGCGCGCGGCTGGCGCGGCAAGGTCGATCGCTGGCAGATCATCCGCTTCGAGGCCCCCTGCACGGTGGCCATCGACGTCGGCGTCGCGCCGGCCGGCAGCGGCGCGCCGCAGGGCGATCGCAGCCGGGGCGTGAATGGCTACGTCCTCAACACGATCACGCCCGAGACGGCGGGCAGCTGCCACTACTTCTGGGCCTTCGCGCGCAACTACAGCCTGCACGAACAGCGCCTGACGCACGAGCTGCGCGAAGGCGTGGCGGGGATCTTCAAGGAGGACGAGACGGTGCTCGAGGCGCAGCAGCGGGCGATCGACGAGCACCCCGGCTACCGCTTCTACAACCTCAACATCGACGCCGGCGCGATGTGGGCGCGGCGGCTGATCGACCGCATGGTCGCGTCCGAGCGGCGCGTGATTCCGTTGCGTGCGGCCTGAGGTGGACGCCCCGGCCGCGATGGTCAGGCGCGCAAGCGATCCGGCGGACGCTTCGCAGACCCTGAAGGCGCAGCTGCGGCTGCGCGAGCTGATCGTCGGCGGCGAGCTGGCGCCGGGGGAGCGCGTGCCCGAGCTGGCGCTGGTCGAGCGGCTGGGGGTCTCGCGCACGCCGGTGCGCGCCGCGCTGCACAAGCTGCAGGACGAAGGCCTGCTGGAGTCGCTGCCCGGCGGCGGCTATGCGGTGCGGGCGTTCGGCGAGGCCGAGATCCGCGACGCGATCGAAGTGCGCGGCACGATGGAAGGCCTGGCGGCGCGCCTGGCTGCCGAGCGCGGCGTGGCGCCTTCGCTGCTCGGTGCGATGCGCGAATGCCTGGCCGCGATCGACGCCCTGTTGACCGCGCGGGCCTTCGACGACACCCTGTTCTCCGGCTACGTCGAGCACAACGGCCGCTTCCACGACCTGCTGGCCGCGATGGCGGGCAGCGAGGTCGTGCAGCGGCAACTGGCGCGCGCCGCCGCCTTGCCGTTCGCATCACCCAACGGCTTCGTGATGGCGCACACCTCGGGCCCGCAGGCGCGCGACCGCCTCGTCGTGGCGCAGGAGCAGCACCGCGCAGTGGCCGAGGCGATCGAGCGTCGCGAAGGCGCACGCGCCGAGGCCCTGATGCGCGAGCACGCCCGCATCGCCCACCACAACCTGAGCCAGACCCTGGCCAGCCGCCACGCGATGCAGCGCCTGCCCGGTGCGGCGCTGATCCGGCGCGGCCGCTGAGAGCGCGAGAGACGAGCGATGAAGAGCGACGAGCAGTGGACCGATGCGCTGGTCGAGGCCACGGAAGACCTGAGCCCGACCGTGCGCGGCCTGTGGCTGCGCCCCGCCGGCGGGGTGCGCGCGTGGACCGTGGGCAGCCACCTGCGGGTGGCGGTGACGATCGCCGGCCGGAGCGACCTGCGCCACTATTCGCTGGTCGGCCTGCCGGCCGAGAGCCAGGCCCGCGGCGCCTACCGCATCGCGGTCAAGCAGGCCCGGCCCGGCCGCGGCGGTTCGCGCTTCGTCTGGGCGTTGCGGCCGGGCGACCGGGTTTCGATCAGCGGGCCCGACAACCATTTCGAGCTGCCCACGGGTGCCGCGCACACGCTGCTGGTGGCAGGTGGCATCGGCATCACGCCGATCCTCGGCATGGCGCTGACGCTGGCCGCCCGCGGCGCCTCGCTGCGCATGGCCTATGCGGCGCGTGACGAGGGCGAACTCGTGTTTGCCGACGCGCTGCGCGCGGCCCTCGGCGATCGCCTCCAGACCTTCGTCGACGCACGCGGCCAGCGCCTCGATCTCGATGCCGAGATCGCCCGCCTGCCGGCGCGCGCGCAGTTGCTGATCTGCGGGCCGGTGCCGCTGCTGCAGGCCGCGCAGGCGGCCTGGGCGGGGGCCGGCCGGCCGCCGGCCGACCTGCGCTTCGAGACCTTCGGCTCCAGCGGCAACCGACCGGCCGAGCGGTTCTGGGTCCGCGTCCCGCGCCACGACCTGCAATTCGAGGTGCCGGCCGATCGCAGCCTGCTCGAGATGCTGGAAGAGAACGGGGTCGAAGTCCTGCACGACTGCAAGCGCGGCGAATGCGGGTTGTGCGCAATCGACATCCTCGAATTGCATGGCACGATCGATCATCGCGACGTCTTCTTCAGCGCCGCCGAGAAGGCAGAGAACCACAGGCTTTGTGCCTGTGTCTCGCGGGCCTGCGGAGGCGGCATCGTCATCGACTCGGCCTGGCGCCCCGACGAAGCGCCCCAGCATGCCGGGTCGGCATAGCAGCTAGACCGTGATCGCAGCCGCGACCTGACAATCGACCGACCACAATTCCGCCCGAACCTCAAAAGGAGACACCCATGACCCTTCGCAGACGACAACTCGCCGTCCTCGCCGCCGCCGCGCTGGCCGCGGTCGGTGCCGGCACCGCCCACGCCCAGGGCAACACCGTGAAGATCGGTGTCATCCTGCCGATGACCGGCCAGCAGGCCAGCACCGGCCGCCAGGTCGAGGCCGGAATCAAGCTGTGGATGGCCCAGCACGGCAACAAGGCCGGCGGCAAGACGGTCGAGGTGATCCTCAAGGACGACGCCACCGTGCCCGACACGACGCGCCGGCTGGCGCAGGAACTGGTCGTCAACGACAAGGTCGCGGTGCTCGCCGGCTTCGGCATCACGCCGGCGGCGATGGCCACCGCGCCGATCGCCACCAAGAGCCAGACGCCGATGGTCGTGATGGCGGCGGCGACCTCGGTCATCACCGAGGCCTCGCCCTTCGTCGTGCGCACCAGCTTCACGCTGCCGCAGGTCTCGGTGAGCATCGCCGAATGGGCGACCAAGAACAAGATCAAGAAGGTCGTCAGCCTGGTCAGCGACTACGGCCCCGGCAACGACGCCGAGAAGTATTTCGCCCAGCGTTTCGAGCTCAACGGCGGCACCGTGGTCGAGAAGCTGCGCACGCCGCTGCGCAGCCCCGACTTCGCGCCCGTGCTGCAGAAGGTGCGCGACGACAAGCCCGACGCGCTGTTCGTCTTCCTGCCGTCGGGCCAGGGCGCGCAGTTCATGAAGCAGTTCGCCGAGCGCGGGCTGGACAAGGCCGGCATCAGGCTCATCGCCACCGGCGACGTGACCGACGACGACCAGCTCGCCGAAATGGGCGACGTCGCCCTGGGCGTGGTCACCGCACACCATTACTCGGTGGCGCACCCGAGCGCGGAGAACAAGAAGTTCGTCGCCGCGTTCGAGGCCGCCAACAAGTTCCGGCCCAACTTCATGGCGGTGGGCGGCTACGACGGCATGCGCGTGATCTACAACGCGCTCAACGCCACCCAGGGCGCCGGCGGCGAGAAGCTGCTCGACGCGATGAAGGGCCAGACCTTCGAGAGCCCGCGCGGCCCGGTCTTCATCGATGCGCAGACGCGCGACATCGTGCAGGACGTCTACATCCGCAAGGTCGAGAAGGTGAACGGTCAGCTCTACAACGTCGAGTTCGAGACCCTCAAGGCAGTCAAGGATCCGGGCAAGCTGAAGTAGCCGCAGCAGCCGGGCCAGCGCCGCGATGCCGACCCTGCTGTTCGACGGCATCGCCTACGGCATGCTGTTGTTCGTGCTCGCGCTGGGCTTGTCGGTGACCATGGGGTTGATGAACTTCATCAACCTCGCCCATGGCGCCTTCGCGATGGCCGGCGGCTATCTGCTGATCGTGTTGATGCAGCAGGCGGGCTGGCCGTTCCTGGCCTGCCTGCCGGCGGCCTTCGTGGCCACCGCGCTGGCCGGCGCGCTGCTGGAGCCGCTGATCTACCGCCCGATGTACGGCCGGCCTCACCTCGACCAGGTGCTGTTCTCGATCGGCCTGACCTTCATGGCGGTGGCTTCGGTGAGCTATTTCATCGGGCCGCAGCCGCAGAACGTGCAGCTGCCGCACTTCCTGTTGCACCGTTTCGAATTCGGCCACGGCGCCTGGCGGCTCGGGATGAGCGCCTACCGGCTGCTCATCGTCGGCCTCTGCATCGTGCTCGCACTGGCCTTGCAGACGCTGCTCACGCGGACGCGATTCGGCAGCCGGCTGCGGGCGGCGGTCGATGACCCGCGCGTCGCCGCCGGCCTGGGCATTCCGGTCAACCGGGTCTTCCTCGTCACCTTCGCGGTCGGCTCGGGGCTGGCCGGCCTGGGCGGCGCGCTGGGCGCCGACGTGCTGGGCATGGACCCGTCGTTTCCGCTCAAGTACATGGTCTACGTGCTGATCGTCTGCGCCGTCGGCGGCACCAGTTCGATCACCGGGCCGCTGGTCGCGGCGCTGGTGCTGGGCATCGCCGACGTGTTCGGCAAGTACTACGTGCCCAAGCTCGGTGCCTTCGTCGTCTACGTGCTGATGATCGCGATCCTGCTGTGGCGGCCGCAGGGCCTGTTCACGCGCGAGGCCCGCCGGTGACGCCACTGCCGCAATCGAGCGCGGCACAGGCGCTGCGCGCGCCATCGCGCTGGCGTGCCTGGGAGATCGCGGTCTGGCTGGCGATCTGGGTCGCGCCCTTCGCCTTCGTCCAGCAGGCGGCGTTGATCAGCGAGATCGCGATCTTCGCGATCTTCGCGCTGTCGCTGGACATGATCCTGGGCTACGCCGGCATCGTCTCGCTGGGACACGCGGCGTTCTTCGGTGTCGGCGCCTACGGTGCGGCGCTGTTCGCGAAATGGGTGATGCCCGACCCGCTGGTCGGTCTGGCGGTGGGCACCGCGCTGGGCGCGCTGCTGGGGCTGCTGACCAGCCCGATGATCGTGCGCGGCACCGACCTCACGCGGCTGATGGTGACGATGGGCGTGGCGCTGGTGCTGCTGGAGCTGGCCAACAAGTTCGAGGACATCACCGGCGGCGCCGACGGGCTGCAGGGCGTGGTCATCGGGCCGCTGCTCGGCCACTTCGACTTCGACCTCGGCGCACGCGTGGCCTCGTTCTACTCGCTGACGGTGCTGTTCCTGGTCTTCCTGCTGCTGCGGCGCGTCGTCCATTCGCCGCTGGGCATCTCGCTGCAGGCGCTGCGCGACAACCGGCTGCGCGTGGAGGCGATCGGCCTGTCGGTCAACGGGCGCCTGGCCGCCGTCTACACCCTGGGTGCGGCGCTGGCCGGCAGCGCCGGCGCGCTGCTGGCGCAGACCACCGGCTTCGCATCGCTCGACGTGTTCGAGTTCCACCGCAGCGCCGACGTGTTGCTGGCGCTGGTCATCGGCGGCGCCGGCTGGCTGTGGGGCGGGCTGGTCGGCGCGATCGCCTTCAAGGTGCTGCACGACCTGCTGTCGGCCTTCACGCCGCAGTACTGGACGTTCTGGATCGGCCTCTTCCTGGTCGTGCTGATGCTGGTCGGCCGCGAGCGCCTGTTCCGGCCCTGGACCTGGTGGCGCGGAGGTCGCAAGTGAGCGCGGTCGTGCTGCGCACGCAGGGGCTGGTCAAGCGCTTCGGCGGCATCACGGCCACCGACCATGTCTCGCTGGACATCATGCGCGGCGCCCGCCATGCGCTGATCGGGCCCAACGGTGCCGGCAAGACGACGCTGATCAACCAGCTCACCGGCGTGCTGGCGCCGAGCGCGGGCCGCGTCGAGCTGCAAGGCCGCGACATCACGGCGCTGGCGCCGTACAAGCGCGTCGGCCTGGGTCTCGTGCGCACGTTCCAGATCAACCAGCTCTTCGGTTCGCTGACGCCGCTGCAGAGCCTGGCGCTGGCGGTGGCCGGCCGTCGCGACACCGCGCGGCGCTGGTGGCGTCCGATGGGCGCCGACGCCGCCATCGCTGCCGAATGCGAGGCGCTGCTGGCGCAGTTCAGGCTCGAAGCCCACGCCGGCCAGCCCACGCGCGAGCTGCCCTACGGCAAGCGGCGCCTGCTCGAGATCGCGCTGGCGGTGGCCCACAAGCCCAGCGTTCTTCTGCTCGACGAGCCGGCTGCCGGCGTGCCGGCGGCAGAGCGCTCCGACATCCTGGCCACCGTGGCCGCGCTGCCGGCCGACGTCTCGGTGGTGCTGATCGAGCACGACATGGACCTGGTGTTCAGCTTCGCGTCGCGCATCACCGTGCTCGTCAACGGCGCGGTGCTGACCGAAGGCACGCCGGCCGAGATCGCCGGCGACCCGCAGGTCAAGGCGGTCTACCTGGGCCAGACCGATGTCAGGCTGGGCGGGGCCGCACATGGCTGAGGCGCTGCTCGAGGTGCAGGGCCTGGCCTGCGGCTACGGCGAGGCGGTGGTGCTCAGCGACGTCAGCTTCAGGCTCGAGGCCGGCCGTTCGCTGGCCCTGCTGGGGCGCAACGGCAGCGGCAAGACGACGCTGATCGACACGCTCGTCGGGGTCACGCGGCGCCATGCGGGCAGCATCCGCCTGGCCGGGCGCGACATCCACACGCTGCCGGTGTTCGAACGCGCCGCCGCCGGCATCGGCTGGGTGCCGCAGGAACGCAACATCTTCAAGTCGCTGACGGTGGCCGAGAACCTGAGCGCCGTCGCGCGCCCGGGGCCCTGGACCGAGGCGCGCGTCTACGCACTGTTCCCGCGCCTGGCCGAGCGCAAGAAGAACCTGGGCACGCAGCTTTCGGGGGGCGAGCAGCAGATGCTCGCCTTCGGCCGCGCGCTGGTGCTCAACCCCAGGCTGCTGCTGCTCGACGAGCCGCTCGAAGGCCTGGCGCCTATCATCGTCGAGGAGTTGCTGCGCGCGATCCGGCGCGTTGCCCGCGACGAAGGCCTGCCGTCGATCGTCGTCGAACAGCATCCGCATCTGGTGCTGGCCGTCACCGACGACGCCATCGTTCTCGACCGCGGCGGCATCGCCTACCGCGCGACCAGCGAGGAACTGCTCGGCGACCCCACCCCGCTCGACGCCTGGCTCGGCGTCGCTGCCGGTCACTGAATCCGCCATCCAAGGAGACCTGTCATGACGATGCGAACCACACCGCCCTTCCGCGCCGACCATGTCGGCAGCTTCCTGCGCCCGAAGTTCCTGCTCGACGCGCGCGAGCAGTTCTTCGTCAAGAAGGAGATCAGCGCCGAGCAGTTGCGGGCGGTCGAGGACAAGGCGATCACCGAGGTCGTCAAGATGCAGCAGGACGTCGGCCTGCAGAGCATCACCGACGGCGAATTCCGCCGCACCTACTTCCACATCGACTTCCTCGACCAGCTCGGCGGCGTCAAGACCGACATCCCGGTGACGGTCAAGAAGCCCGACGGCACCGAGGAGCTCGCGCCGCCGGTGCTGCGCGTGATCGACAAGGTGCGCCACGTGAAGGACATCCAGCGCGCCGACTTCGAGTTCCTCAAGCGCCAGGTCGCGCCGGGCATGACGCCGAAGGTGACGATCCCGTCGCCGACGATGCTGCATTTCCGCGGCGGCCGCGCCGGCATCAGCAAGCAGCATTACCCCGAGCTCGAGCCCGACTTCTACGACGACGTGGCCACGGCCTACGGCGAGGAGCTGCGCTCGCTGTACAACGCGGGCTGCCGCTACGTGCAGATGGACGACACCAACATGGCCTACCTGTGCGACGAGAAGATGCGCGAGGCGGCACGCGCGCGCGGCGACGACCCCAACGAGCTGCCGCACCGCTACGCCACCTTCATCAACAAGGTCGTCGCCCGCAAGCCCCCGGGCATGGTGCTGGCGATGCACCTGTGCCGCGGCAATTTCAAGAGCACCCATGCCGCGGCCGGCAACTACGAGCCGGTGGCCGAGGCGCTGCTCTCGGAGATGAACCTCGACGCCTACTTCATGGAGTACGACGACGAACGCAGCGGCGACTTCCGTCCGCTGCGCTACCTGCCCAAGGGCAAGATCGTCGTGCTGGGCCTGGTGACGACCAAGTTCGGCGAGATGGAGAGCAAGGACGCGCTGAAGCGCCGCATCGAGGACGCGTCGAAGTACGCGCCGCTGGACCAGCTCTGCCTGTCACCCCAGTGCGGCTTCAGCAGCACCGTGCACGGCAACAATATCGCGATGGACGCGCAGCGCGCCAAGCTGCGGCTGGTGGTCGAGACGGCCGCCGAGGTCTGGGGCTAGACCGAGCAGCCGCTCGACCTGCGCCGGCTCGTTCGTCGTGCGTACCGCGTCGAACGCGGCCTGCGCCTCGGGGAAGCGCCGGCGCAGCAGGTTCAGCCACTGCTTGAGCCGGCCGCAGCGGTGGCGCGGCGCCACGTGGCCGGCGATGCGCCGCCAGTAGCGACCGAGCAGCGGGCGCACCGCGTTCCAGCCCGGCGCCGCGGCACCGCGCAGCGCCAGCGCCAGGCCAGGGTCGGCGACGATGCCGCGGCCGAGCATCAGCGCGTCGCAGCCGCTTTCGGCGCGGCAGCGCAGCGCGTCGGCCAAGGTCCAGACCTCGCCGTTCGCGACCACCGGAATCGCCACTGCCTCGCGGATGTGCGCGATGCGGTCCCAGTAGGCCGGCGGCCGGTAGCCGTGGACCTTGGTGCGGGCGTGCACCACCAGCTCGGCGGCGCCGGCGTCGGCGATCGCGCGCGCGCAGTCGAGCATGCGCGATTCGTCGCGATGGCCCAGCCGCATCTTGGCCGAGACCGGCATCGCCGCCGGCACCGCGCGCCGCACCGCAGCCACGATCGCATGCACCAGCTCGGGCTCGTCGAGCAGCACCGCGCCGCCGCGGTGGCGGTTCACGGTGGGGGCCGGGCAGCCGAAGTTGAGGTCGATGCCGGCCGGCCCCAGCGTGGCCAGCCGTGCCGCGTTGTCGGCCAGGCAGGCCGGGTCGCTGCCGAGCAGCTGCGCGCGCACCGGCGTGCCGGCCGCGGTGCAGCCGCCCTCCAGCAGCTCGGGCACGATGCGCGTGAACACGCGCTCGGGCAGCAGCTGGTCGGTGATGCGCACGAACTCCGAGACGCACAGGTCGATGCCGCCGACGGCGGTGATCGCGTCGCGCAGGCTGTGGTCGAGCAGGCCCTCCATCGGGGCGAGGATGACGCGCATCGGAGGATCGCGAAGGGCGGCTGGCGGCGAGACTCGCTGAAGGAAGTGCAGCTGCCGCAGGCCGGGCCCTCAGGTCTTGCGGGCCGGCTTCAGGAAGGTGACGACCTGCATGTCCGGTGCATTGCGAGAGCCGCAGCTGGCGGTCTCCGACATGCCTTCGGCCTCGTGAAGAATGTTGATGACATCGACATAGTCACGGTCCTTCACCATCATCAGCGCCGTACGGCCGACATCGTTGCGCGCCAGCGGATCGGCGCCCGCCCGCAGCAGCGCCTCGACAACGCCCGCTTCGCCGTTGCCCGCCGCGTACATGAGGGGGCGGACCCCGTAGCCGATCTTTGCCTCCTTGTCGGCGCCGGCGGCGAGCAGCAGTTCGACGACTTCGGGATGACCCCGGTCCTCGTCCGCGTTGTAGCAGCCGTGGAACAGCGCCGTGAACCCGCGGTCGTCGGTCGCATCGACGGCGGCGCCTGCGGCGAGCAAGCCGGCGACGATCGTCCGATGGCCCAGCACCGCCGCCACCATCAACGGCGTGACGCCGCCGGGGCCGGCGGCATTCACCGTCTCGGGGGTCGCCAGCCGGTCGACCACCTCGGCGTCACCCGACCGGATCGCATCCACAAGTGCTTCTTTCATATTGCCCTCATCGCTTGACGTCGAATCGCATTCTGCCCGCGGCGCCAATCTGCCTGTCATGCACGGGTCTTGCCTCGACCTTGCCAGGGATCGCGGTTCGCCCGATCGCCTGCCTGCGCGCCCCTTCAGCCGATGCGGTAGAGGTCGAGCAGCACGCGCGTCGCTTCGCGCTGGCCCACCGCGATGGCGAGCACCTTGTTCAGGTGCAGCCAGGCCGGCGCGCCGGTGGTGAAGCGCACGACGGTGCGGAAGAAGTACTCGTCGCGCGCCACCGGCTCGCCGCGCGCCAGCCGCGCCATCACCTCGGCCGGGCCGTGGCGCATGCCTTCGCTCTGCACCTCGACGAGCGCGCCGTCGGTGGTGCGGATCACGTAATGCGCGGCGATGTCGGTCACGCCGTCGGCGCGCTGCACCTGCCAGTCGACGCCGCCCTCGACCAGCGTGCCGTTCAGTTCCGGCCCCTGCACCGTGCCGCCGCCCAGCGGCACGTAGCGGCGTTCGCCGTACTTGGCCGGCCCCAGCGTGACCAGCGCGCCGACCTCGCAGCGGATCTGCGTCATCGGCACGAGTACGGGCGGGGCGGGCATGGCGTCAGGGTTCATGGCGGGAAGGTCCGGGGCAGGGCGCCGGCCGGGGCGCCGGTCGCAGCCGGCGCATCATGCCGCACGTCGCGCCGAGCCCGCGCGTGCGCGCGGTTCAGGCGGGCAGCGGCAGCTCCACGGCCGGGTCGGTTTGCGACGCGCCGGGGCGCCGGGCCAGGCGTTCGGCAATCGCCGGCGGCGCGACCGGCCGGCCGAACAGGAAGCCCTGCAGCGCGGGGCAGGCCATCTCGCCGAGCAGCCGCGCCTGGGCCTCGGTCTCGACGCCTTCGGCGACCACCTGCAGGCGCAGGCTGTGGGCCAGCGCGAGCATCGCGCGCACGATCTCGCGGCCGTCGGCGTCGGTCTCGAGGTCGCGCACGAAGGCGCGGTCGATCTTCAGCATGTCGACCGGAAAGCGCTTCAGGTGCGCCAGGCTCGAGTGCCCGGTGCCGAAGTCGTCGACCGCAACGCGGATCCCCAGCGCCTTGATGCGCAGCAGCGCTTCGCGGCTGGCCTGCGGGTCGCGCGCGAGCGCCGACTCGGTGAGCTCGAACACGAGCTGCTCGCCCTTGATGCCGGTGGCTTGCAGCGTCTGCGCGACCCGGTCCGCGAAGTCCGGCTCCGCCAGCTGCAGCGGCGACACGTTGATCGCGATCGAGATCGCGGCCGGTCCGGCCTGCGACCAGGCGTGCAACTGCTCGCAGGCCTGGCGCAGGATCCACAGGCCGAGCGGCACGATGAAGCCGGTCTCCTCGGCCACCGGGATGAACGTGGCCGGGGCTTGCAGACCCTGCCCGTCGCGGTCCCAGCGCACCAGCGCCTCGACCGCGACGAGCTGGCGGCTGCGCGCGTCGACGACCGGCTGGTAATGCAGCAGGTAGCGGCCCTCGGCCAGCCCGCGGCGCAGATCGGCCTCGAGCTGCAGGCGCACCGAGGCCTCGTGGTCGAAGGCCAGCGAATGGAAGTGGAAGCGGTTTCGCCCCTCGCGCTTGGCGCGGTACATCGCGGTGTCGGCGCGCTTCATCAGCGTGTCCGGGTCCGTGCCGTCCCGCGGGGACAGCGCGATGCCCAGGCTGACGCCGATGCGGACCTCGGTGTCGTCCAGCCAGCAAGGCTGGGCCACCGCGTCGAGGATGCGCTCGGCGACCTCGCTCGCGCAGCCGGCATCGACCAGATCGGGCAGCAGCATCACGAATTCGTCGCCACCGAGCCGGCACACGGTGTCGCCGGCGCGCAGGATGCCGGCCAGCCGCGCCGACACCGCCATCAGCAACTGGTCGCCGAGCGCATGCCCGAGCGAGTCGTTGACATTCTTGAAGTGGTCGAGGTCCATGAACACGACCGCGAAGCAGCCCGGGTGGCGCTGCGCGTTGTCGCAGGCCTGCTGGACGCGGTCCTGGAACAGCACCCGGTTCGGCAGCCCGGTCAACGCGTCGTGGTGCGCCAGATGCGACATCCGCTGCGCCAGCCGGCGCGCCTCGGTGACGTCCTTCAGCACCGACAGCGTGCGCTGCGGCCGGCCCTCGGCGTCGGTCTCCCAGATCGCGGACAGCTGCACGTCGATGATCTCGCCGCTGCGCGTCTGCATCTGGTAGTCCACGTCGCGCAGCGAGCCCTCGCGGATGAAGCGCGGCACCACCGACTCGAGCGCGCGCTGGCGCGATTCGGGGGTCAGGAACTCGCTCGAATCGCGGCCCAGCACTTCGGCACGGGCGTAGCCCAGCGTCGCCAGCCAGGCGTCGTTGACGCTGAGCAGCCGCCGCTGGCGGTCCACCGAATGCATCATCACCGGCGAGCGCTCGTAGAGGGCGCGGAAATGCGCTTCGCTGCGCTCGGCCGCGCGCAGCCGGCGGCGGCTGCGGCCTTGCGCGAGCAGCAGCAGCGCGATGATCGACAACAACGTGGCAATGGCCGGCGACAGCATCGGACGGGGTGCTCCGGGTCAAAAGGGGCGGATCTTCGCATCCTGCCGGGTCCGGGCCTGCGGGGCAGACCGAAATGGCGCCGGATCGTCGCGCTCTTCTGCCGGCAAGTCGCCGTCGCCGGCGGGTGGTTCGCGTGGCCGGCGACAATCCGCCGCTTCATGGCTCCCGACCCGCTCCGATGACCGTCCGACTGCAAACGCCTGCCCCCGGTGCGACGACCATCGTCGTCACCGACCTCGACCACTTCGGCAAGCGGGCGGCGGCCGCGCCGGCCCCGACGCGCCGCTGGCTGCAGGCCACCGGGTTCAACGGCGCGCCCGACACCTACGCGCTGGTGCCCGACGGCGAGGGCGGCCTGGGCCAGGTGTGGGCCGGCGTGCGCAGCGCCCGCCACCCCTGGGCGCTGGCCGCATTGCCGCGCGGCCTGCCGCCGGGCGACTACCGGCTGGCCGACGACGGCCTGGCGCTGGACCCCGAGGCCGCGGCCCATTCGTGGGAACTCGGCGCCTACGCCTTCGACCTCTACAAACCGGCCAAACGCGAAGCGGCGACGCTGCAGCTGGCGCCGAGCGACGGCGCGCACCGCGGCCTCATCGTCGCCGCCGCGGTGACGGCCACGCGCGACCTCGTCAACACGCCGGCCGAGCATCTGGGGCCGGCCGAGCTGGCCGAGGCGGTGCGCCTGCTCGCCAAGCAGCATGGCGCGAAGTTCAGGCAGACCGTCGGCGACGACCTGCTCGAGGCCGGTTTCCCGGCGATCCACGCCGTCGGCCGCGCCGCCGAGGCCAGGCGCCGCGCGCCGCGGCTGATCGAGCTGAACTGGGGCTCGCCCAGGCACCCGCGGCTGACGCTGGTCGGCAAGGGCGTGTGCTTCGACAGCGGCGGGCTGGACATCAAGGGCGCCGAGGGCATGCGGCTGATGAAGAAGGACATGGGCGGCGCGGCGAATGCGATCGGGCTGGCGACGCTGGTGATGGCGCTCGAGCTGCCGGTGCGGCTGCAGCTGCTGATCCCGGCGGTGGAGAACGCGATCGCCGGCAATGCCTACCGCCCCGGCGACGTCTTCAAGACGCGCAAGGGCCTGCACATCGAGATCGGCAACACCGACGCCGAAGGCCGCGTGATCCTGTGCGACGCGCTTGCCTACGGCGCCGAGGCCAAGCCCGACCTGATGATCGACCTGGCCACGCTGACCGGCGCCGCGCGCGTCGCGCTCGGGGCACAGCTGCCCGCGCTGTTCAGCCGCGACATGGCGCTGGCGCGCAAGCTGGTCGACCGCGGCCTGGCGCTGCACGACCCGCTGTGGCACATGCCCTTGTGGCGCGACTATCACGGCGGCATCGAGAGCGAGATCGCCGACATCGTGAACACCGGCAAGGGCGCGCTCGCCGGCGCGATCAACGCCGCGATCTTCCTCGAGGACTTCGTGCCCGACGACTGCCCCTGGCTGCACATCGACCTGTTCGCGTGGAACGACGGCGCGCGCCCGGGCCGGCCGGTGGGCGGCGAAGCACAGGCGCTGCGCACGTTGCTCGACCATCTCGAGCAGCGCTACCGCCGCTGACGCCCCGGTGAAAGCCCGCGCTTGATGCGGGTCGCGGCGGCACCCTAGAATTCCTCGACCGGGCGGTCGAAGAACGAACCAGGAGACGCGATGTCCGAATCATCGGTGCTGACCGCCACGCAGGCAGCGGTGCGCATCATCACGCTCAACCGGCCGGCGGCGCTCAACAGCTTCACCGCCGCGATGCACGCCGCGCTGCTGCCGGCGCTCGACGCCGCGGCCGCCGACGCTGCCGTGCGCGCGGTGGTCATCACCGGCAGCGGCCGCGGCTTCTGCGCCGGGCAGGACCTGAACGACCCCGAGATGGTCGGCAACGTCGATGTCGGCGCCGTCATCGAGCGCTTCTACCGGCCGCTGGCCACGCGCGTGCGCACGATGCCGGTGCCGGTGATCGCCGCCGTCAACGGCGTGGCTGCGGGCGCCGGCGCGAACCTCGCGCTGTGCTGCGACTTCGTCGTCGCCGCCCGGTCCGCGAGCTTCATCCAGGCCTTCAGCAAGATCGGCCTCGTGCCCGACTGCGGCGGCACCTGGCTGCTGCCGCGGCTGGTCGGCCGCGCCCGCGCGCTCGGGCTGGCGATGACCGGCGACAAGCTGGCGGCCGAAGAGGCGGTGCGCATCGGCCTGATCTGGCAATGCGTCGACGACGCGGCGCTGATGGACAGCGTGATGGCCCTGGCCGGGCGGCTGTCGGCGATGCCGAGCCGCGCGTTGGCCGAGACGCGGCGCGTCATCGACGCCGCGATGCCGATGGACTTCGCCGATGCGATCTCGCTCGAGGCCGACACCCAGCGCGAACTCGGCTGCGGGCACGACTTCGGCGAGGGCGTGGCGGCGTTCTTCGCCAAGCGGCCGCCGGTGTTCAAGGACCGATAGCCGATGACGCCGCAGCAAGTCGCCGAAGCCTGCCGCGACGCGATGTGGCGCGGCGACCGCGCGAGCAAGTCGCTCGGCATGGAGGTGCTCGCCGTCGGCCCGGGCACGGCGACGCTGGCGATGACGGTGCGCGAGGACATGCTCAACGGCCACGACATCTGCCACGGCGGCATCGTCACCACGCTGGCCGACAGCGCCTTCGCGTTCGCCTGCAACGCCTACAACGAGCTCACCGTGGCCTCGGGCTTCGACGTCAACCTGATCGCCGCCGCACGCCTGGGCGACAGGCTCACCGCGGTGGCCGGCGAGATCAGCAAGTCCGGCCGCACCGGCGTCTACGACATCGCGGTGCGCAACCAGCGCGGCGAGGCGGTGGCGGCGTTCCGCGGGCGCTCGTACACGGTGAAAGGCAAACCGCTGATCGAAGGCCTGCCGATGGGCAAGAAGGAGTCCTGACATGCCGGTGAAGAGCCCCGCGCCGGGCGACCTCGAGCCGATCGAGACCGCCAGCCGCGACGAACTGCAGGCGCTGCAGCTGCAACGCCTGCGCGCCTCGCTGCAGCGCGCCTACGAGCGGGTGCCGCATTACCGCCAGGCCTTCGACCGGGCCGGCGTCCACCCGACCGACTGCAAGGCGCTGGCCGACCTGGCGAAGTTCCCGTTCACGAGCAAGACCGATCTGCGCGCGAACTACCCGTTCGGCATGTTCGCGGTGCCGCGCGAGCAGGTGGTGCGCATCCACGCGTCGTCGGGCACCACCGGCAAGCCGACCGTGGTCGGCTACACGCAGGGCGACATCGACCGCTGGGCCGACCTCGTCGCGCGATCGATCCGTGCCAGCGGCGGCCGCGCCGGCGACATCGTGCATGTCTCGTACGGCTACGGCCTGTTCACCGGCGGGCTGGGCGCCCATTACGGCGCCGAGCGGCTGGGCTGCACGGTGATCCCGATGGGCGGCGGTCAGACCGAGAAGCAGGTCCAGCTGATCGAGGACTTCCGGCCCGACATCATCATGGTCACGCCGAGCTACATGCAGGTCATCGTCGAGGAGTTCCGCCGCCAGGGCAAGGACCCGCGCGCGATGTCGGTCAGCGTCGGCATCTTCGGCGCCGAACCCTGGACCGAGGCGATGCGGCGCGACATCGAGCAGAGCGCGGCGCTCGACGCGGTCGACATCTACGGCCTGAGCGAGGTGATGGGCCCGGGCGTGGCCAACGAATGCATAGAGAGCAAGGACGGCCCGGTGATCTGGGAAGACCATTTCTACCCCGAGATCATCGACCCCGACACCGGCGCCGTGCTGCCCGAAGGCAGCGAAGGCGAGCTCGTCTTCACGACGCTGACCAAGGAGGCGCTGCCGGTCGTCCGCTACCGCACGCGCGACCTGACGCGGCTGCTGCCGCCTACCGCGCGCAGCATGCGCCGGATGGGCAAGATCGTCGGCCGCAGCGACGACATGCTGATCATCCGCGGCATCAACCTGTTCCCGACCCAGATCGAGGAGCTGGTGCTGCAGCAGGGCCAGCTGTCGGGGCAGTACCAGCTGGTCGTCACGCGCGAGCATCTGCTCGACGAGCTGGCGGTGCGCTGCGAGGTGGCGCCGCAGCACCTGCAGGCCGACCGCGGCGCGATCGCGCACGAGCTGCAGCACCGGATCAAGACGCTGGTCGGCGTCAACGCAAGGGTCGACGTCGGCCTGCCCGATTCGATCGAGCGCACGCTGGTCGGCAAGGCCCGCCGCGTGATCGACAGGCGTCCCAGGTAGGAGCGAGCCCATGTACACGCAGGCGATGGACCTGGCGCCCAAGGAAGAGCGCAAGCCGGTGCGCAGCGCCGACGAGGCCGCGCTCGAAGCGCGCTTCGACGCGCGCATCGACGCCGGCGACTTCATCGAGGCCAAGGACTGGATGCCCGATCACTACCGCAAGACGCTGGTGCGCCAGATCAGCCAGCATGCGCACAGCGAGATCGTCGGCATGCTGCCCGAAGGCAACTGGGTCACGCGCGCGCCCACGCTCAAGCGCAAGGCGATCCTGCTGGCCAAGATCCAGGACGAGGGCGGGCATGGCCTGTACCTCTACGCCGCGGCCGAGACGCTGGGCACCAGCCGCGACGAGATGATCGCCGCGCTGCACGCCGGCAAGGCCAAGTACAGCTCGATCTTCAACTACCCGACGCTGAGCTGGGCCGACATCGGCGTCATCGGCTGGCTCGTCGACGGCGCGGCGATCATGAACCAGGTGCCGCTGACGCGCTGCAGCTACGCGCCCTATGCGCGGGCGATGGTGCGCATCTGTCGCGAGGAGAGCTTCCACCAGCGCCAGGGCTTCGACGCGCTGCTGGTGATGATGCGGGACGGCACCGCGGCCCAGCGCGCGATGGTCCAGGACGCGGTCGACCGCTGGTGGTGGCCGAGCCTGATGATGTTCGGCCCGCCCGATGCCGCCAGCCCGAACACGGCGCAGAGCATGCGCTGGGGCATCAAGCGGCTTTCCAACGACGAGCTGCGGCAGAAGTTCGTCGACGCCACCGCCGAACAGGCCAAGGTGCTGGGCGTGGTGCCGCCCGATCCGGACCTGAAGTGGAACGAGGCGCGCGGCCATCACGACTTCGGCGCCATCGACTGGGACGAGTTCTGGCGCGTCGTCGGCGGCCATGGGCCGTGCAACAAGGAGCGGCTGGCGGCGCGCGTCAAGGCCTGGGACGACGGCGCCTGGGTCCGCGAGGCGGCGCTGGCGCACGCGCAGAAGCAGGCGCGCCGACAGGCGCCGAAGGAGCAGGCGGCATGAACGAGACCCGCAACGAGTGGCCCTTGTGGGAGGTCTTCGTCCGCCCGCGGTCGGGGCTCGACCACAAGCATTGCGGCAGCCTGCACGCCAGCGACGCGAAGATGGCCGTGCAGCTGGCGCGCGAGGTCTACACCCGGCGCCAGGAAGGCACCAGCGTGTGGGTGGTGCGCAGCAGCGACATCACCGCCAGCGACCCCGGCGACAAGGCGATGTACTTCGACCCGATGGAGGACAAGGTCTATCGCCATCCGAGCTTCTACGAGCTGCCCGAGTCCGTCGACCACATGTAGCGCCGATGCGATGGACGCCACCGCCGAATCGATCGCGCTGAACCTGACGCCGCCGCTGCGCTACGTGCTGCGCATCGCCGACACCTGCCTGATCCACGCCCAGCGCCTGGCCGAGTGGTGCGGCCATGGGCCGGTGATCGAGGAAGACATCGCGCTGACCAACATGGCGCTCGACCTGCTGGGCCAGGCGCGCTCGCTGCTCGGCCATGCGGCGCGGCTCGAAGGGCAGGGCTTCGACGAGGACCGGCTCGCCTTCCTGCGCGACGAGCGCGACTTCCTCAACCTCACGCTGGTCGAGCAGCCGATGCGCCGCAGCAGCGCGCACAGCCCCGGCGGCGACTTCGCCGACACCGTGCTGCGCAACTTCCTGCTCGCGAGCTGGCTCAAGGCGCTGTGGCAGGCGCTGACGTCGTCGACCGACACCGACCTGGCGGCCATCGCGGCCAAGGCGCTGAAGGAATCGCGCTACCACCAGCAGCATGCGGCCGACTGGGTCGTGCGCCTGGGCGACGGCACGCCCGAGTCGGCCGCGCGCATGCGGGCCGCACTCGATCGCGCCTGGCCCTACACGGCAGAGATGTTCGCCGCCGACGCGGTCGATGCGCAGGCCGCGGCGTCGGGCCTGGGCCCCTCGCGCGCGGCGCTGCAGGCCGGCTGGGACCGCGAGGTCGCCGCGGTCCTCGCCGAGGCGCAGCTGCCGCTGCCGCCGCGCACGCCGTTCATCAGCACCGGCACGCTGGGCCGGCACAGCGAGCACATGGGCTTCATCCTGGCCGAGATGCAGTCGCTGCAGCGCCAGCACCCGGGCGGGCGCTGGTGATGGCCGCTGCCGACGTCGCGCGCCGCGAGGCCGCGGCCTGGGCCGTGCTCGCCGGCGTGCCCGATCCCGAGGTGCCGGTGCTCTCGTTGTGCGACCTGGGCATCGTGCGCGCCGTGCAGGCCGACGCCGGCGGCACGCGCGTCGTCCTCACCCCCACCTACAGCGGCTGCCCGGCGACCGAGGTGATCGCGCAGAGCGTCGTCGACGCGCTGGTCGCCGCCGGCCTGGGGCCGGTCGCGATCACGCAGCAGCTCGCACCGGCCTGGACCACCGACTGGATCAGCGAGGCCGGCCGCGTCAAGCTGCGCGAATACGGCATCGCGCCGCCCGGGCCGGCCGGCCCCGGCGGCAGCGAGCCCGGCAGCGGCGTCAGGATCAGCATCCGCGCGCCCGGCGTCGACTGCCCGCGCTGCGGCAGCGCCGACACCGAGCGGCTGTCGGCCTTCGGCGCCACCGCGTGCAAGGCCTTGTACCGCTGCCGCGCCTGCCGCGAGCCCTTCGAGCATTTCAAGCCGATATGACCGGTCCGCATTTCCACGCGCTGCGGGTGCGCAGCGTCCAGCCTGTCGCCGAAGACGCGGTGGCGGTCACGTTCGACGTCCCCGAGGCGCTGCGCGAGGCCTTCCGCTTCGAGCCCGGCCAGTACCTCACGCTGCGCCATGGCGAGCTGCGCCGGGCCTATTCGATCTGCGCCGCCCCCGGCCAGCCGCTGCGCGTCGGCGTGCGCCGGGTGGCGGGCGGTGTCTTCTCGGGCTGGCTGCACGCGCAGCTGAAGGCCGGCGACCTGATCGACGTGATGACGCCCGAAGGCCGCTTCGGCGCCGCGCTGGCGCGGCGGCCGCGCCATCTGCTGGCGGTGGCCGGCGGCAGCGGCATCACGCCGATCCTGGCCATCGTTTCGGCGGCGCTCGAGGCCGACCCCGACTGCCGCTGCACGCTGGTCTACGGCAACCGCAGCCTGGCCTCGATGATGTTCCGCGACGAGCTGCAGGACCTCAAGGACCGCCACCTCGCGCGGCTGGCGCTGCACCCGGTGTTCTCGCGCGAGGCGGTCGACTCACCGCTGCACGCCGGCCGCATCGATGCCGCCAAGCTGCAGACCGTGATCCGGCTGGCGGGCCCGGTCGACGCGGCCTTCGTCTGCGGCCCGCATGCGATGAACGACAACGTCGAGGCCGCGCTGCGCGAGGCGGGCCTGAGCAGCGCGCAGATCCACGTCGAGCGCTTCGGCCTGCCGCCCGAACTGCTCGCCGCCGCCGAAGCCTTGCCGCATCCCGAGGACGCCGCCTCGGCGCGCATCCGCATCGTGCGCGACGGCGTGGCGCGCGAGATCGGCTTCCTGCCCGGTGACGCCAATATCCTGGCCGCCGCCGCCCGCGCCGGTCTCGACGTGCCGTACTCGTGCCGCTCGGGCATGTGCGCCACCTGCCGCGCCAGGCTGCTCGAAGGCCGCGTGCGCATGGACCGCAACTTCGCGCTCGAACCCGCCGATCTCGAAGCCGGCTTCGTGCTGACCTGCCAGGCGCATCCGCTGACCGATCGCGTCGTGCTGTCGTTCGACGAGCGCTGATGACCTGCCCCCACGCTCACTTCGTTCGCTGCCCCCCGAGGGGGCTGTCAGCGCCCTTGGGGCGGCCCGGCGGGCGCTGATGGCCCGCCCGCGCTCCGCCGGTTTCGACGACCAGCGCGAACAGATCCTGGCCGCGGCGGCGCAGCTGTTCGCGGGCCGCGGCTACACCGCCAGCACGATGAACGAGGTCGCCGCGGCCTGCGGCGTTTCCAAGGCCACGCTCTACCACTACGTGCGCGACAAGCATGGCCTGCTGGCGCAGATCACGCGCAGCCATGTCGCCCGGCTGGAGGCGCTGGTCGCTGCCGTCGCGGCGCAGGCGCTGGCGCCCGAGCCGCATCTGCGCGAGCTGATCGACCGCTTCATGCAGGCCTACGCGCACGCCGGGCACGAGCACCGCGTGCTGACCGAAGACGTCAGGTTCCTGGCGCCCGAAGACCGCCGCGCGGTGCTCGCGGCGCAGCGCCGCGTCGTCGCTGCCTTCGCCGACGCGGTGGCCGCGCTGCGGCCCGAGCTGCGCGCGGCACGCCTGCACAAGCCGCTGGCGATGCTGCTGTTCGGGATGATCAACTGGACCTTCACCTGGCTGAAGGCCGACGGCGCGCTCGGCCACGCGACGCTCGCGCCGGTGGTGGCCGACCTGTTCCTCGGCGGCCTGCCGGCGGTGACGGCGCCGGCATCATCGGCCAACAGGCGTCAGGCCGCGCCGGCCGCCCCCGCAGCCGGCGATGCCGCGCCGGCCTGCGCCCCGAACGCGAACCGCCGTGCCGGCCGCCGCGCGACGGCCCGCACGGCGCCGACGCCGGGCACCTGACCGCAGGCATCGAGCGCCCAGCCGTCGGTGGCCTGCTCGTCGCCATGGCTGAGCAGGCGGCCGCCGGCCAGGCCCTGCGCGGCGACGCGGTCGAGCAGGCTGGCCGCGGCGGCCTCGCCCAGGCTGAGCACGAAATGCTGCCAGCGCCGCTGCACGCGCTCGTGCAGCCAGGCATCTTCCAGGGCCCGGCGCAGCGCCGCGCCCTGCGTGCCGGCCTCGAGCACGCGCGGCGCCAGCGCGCCTATGAACAGGTTGTAGTCGTGGCGCAGCGTGTGGGCCGGCAGCCACTCGGCCACGGCACGCGTGCGCGCGGCCCAGCCGGGGTTGGCGAACTGCAGCGTCAGCAAGGCCTGCAAGCCCTGCACCGTGTTGAGCAGGCGCACCCGGTTGGGCGGCAGCAGCGCCAGCGGCAGCCGCGCGGCCTCGTGGAAGGGCAGCGCGGTGGCGAAGGACCGCAGCGCCGCCAGCCGCAGCCAGGCCGGCGCGTCGAGCCCGTCGACCGCCTCGCCGCCGGCCTCGGCGCGGTGGGCGCGGCGCAGCGCCTCCAGCACGTCGACGCCGGCGCGCGCCTGCGCCGCGCGCTGGCCGAGCATGGCCAGGTTGCCGGCCGCGTAGCCGGCCTGCGGGTTCAGCCGCTCGATCACCGCCGCGTCGGGCTGGCCCGGCGCGCCGCCCAGCGGCGTGCGCAGCACCGGGCAGCGCTCGGCGTGGATCTGGGCCAGGTAATGCGGCGTGAGCTGCTGGGTCTCGAAGGCGATGCCGCGGCGCCAGGCGAGCAGGCGCAAGGCCAGCCATTGCCGCGTGGCACGCGAGGCCGCCAGCGTGCGGGTGCCGAACACCGCGCGGCCGGCGCGCCAGCCCTGGCCCAGCGGCGTGCCTTCGAGCAGCAGCTCGGCCGGCGGCACCAGGCCATGGTGGGCATGGTCCCAGCCGATGTCGAACCCGGTCCGCTCGACCTCGTCGGCCGGCCGGCCGGCGGGCTCCAGGTCGAGGTCCAGGGGCAGGGTGTCGGCGCGTGCCAGCGTGGTCGGGCTCATCGTGATCTCCGGCGAGCACCCGGGCCCCATGCCCGGCGTGTGGAGACAGTGTCGCCGCCGGGTAGCTCATGGCGTGAGCTACATCGGGCGCGCCGAGATCGTTCACGATGTCGCCGTGGCCGGCGGGCCGCTCACGGCCGGTGCGACCGGCTCGCGCTAGAATCGCCGGCTGAAAAACCGACGGGTCTGGCGCCTGCGCCAGCCGGTCGGACCAAGCCGGTGTAGCTCAGTTGGTAGAGCAGCGCATTCGTAATGCGAAGGTCACCAGTTCGAATCCGGTCTCCGGCACCAATCAAGCACATGGCCCAGCCCACAAGGCTGGGCTTTGTTGCTTCCGGGGCGCCTGCAGGCCTTCGTTGGGCAAGCGCCGCAGACCGCGCGCACTTCGTCGGCGAGCAGGCTGATCGCTGTCCGCCGGGGAGAAATATCGGATTGCTCGGCCTGCCGAAGCGTTTCGACCAAGAAGTAGCGCTTGAATTCGGCCCCGTTCGCGCTCGCCCGGAGGGCGCGCACGTCGTCTGTGCTGACGAAGTAGGCGAGCACCCGATTGACAGGTGGCGCCAGGCGTTCGCCAAATTGTCGGAGCGCGGGTGCTACTTGCGTTGCTTCTTCGTAGCCGTCGGGGATCGGCAGCGAGAGTCTTGTTGGGCCAACGTTACTCGGCCACGACTTGTCAATCAGCGGATCGGCGCTTGCAGCCGTCAAGAGGGCAGCCGAAAGAGCGAAGATCAAAAGACAGTGGCGGTTGATTGGCATGTGTGGCTCGCGCAAAGTCGTGCGCTGCATTGTGATGCCCAACGTTCTTCCAAGCCCCACCTTTCTCACTGATCGACCCCGACGGCACCGAGCGGTGCTCCGAAGTCCGAATTCCACCAACGAATCGCTGCGCAATTCGTCATGACCTGCCGCCGATCGGTGTCTGCCAAGCCGGCAGCAGCCCATTGCGCCCCGCTCACTTGCAGAACGGCACGAGCGCGGGTACCCGCTTTCTGTAGGCCCCGTACTGCTCGCCGAAGCGCTCTGCCATCCAGCGCTCTTCGAGACGGAGCTTGCGCCACAACGCAGCCCAGGCGACGAGCACCGCCAGTAGACCCCGCCACTCGCCGCGGGCCATCGCCGAGCCGATCAAGGCAAGCAGCAGTCCGGTGTAGATCGGGTGACGAACGAGGGCGTAGGGGCCGCTGGCAACCAGTTCATGCTCGTGCTTGATGGTGACGGTGCCGCTCCAGTTGCGTCCGAGATGAACTCGTGCCCAGACCGCGAAGAGCAGGCCCGTTGCAGTGACGAGTGCGGCGGCCCAGAACTCCCATGGCGCCCAGGGAAACAGCCTCGCGTTCAGCAATGGGCCCGGAACCCTCTCCGCCCAGAGCAGCCACCCGGCCAGCAGCAGAGGCAGCAGATGGAGCAGCCGCGAACCCAGCGGCTCCCGGCGCTCGGCAGGCTTGCCGCCACGCGAAGCCAGCCACCAGTACGCCGCCCACGACAGCCACATGGCGGAGAAGGCGAACCGGTAGAGGAGAGACATCGACATCGGCGGTCGTGTGTGTGGCCTAGCGTAGAGCCAACCAGGCGACGACGACGTTGGCGCTCCGGTTGAGCGACATGTCAGGCCTCATGGTTGGCGGGCTTTCGCGCTGCGAAGCCGAAGGCATGCCACCGGGTGATCGCTCCGCCGCTTGGGCGGTACCCGTCCTCGACATCGAACGCTTCGACGACCCAGCCCGTGAACAGTGCCCTCGCATCGGACTCATTCATGACGATCACTCCGCCTTCGGAGCCAAAGGCGTGGTTGATACCGAACAGATCGCCTGCAATGCGGCCTTCCGGCCTGAGCGCTTCCAGCGCGCGCTGCCAGAACGTTGGCCAAGCCTGGGGTTCACAGAAGGGCAGGCTGTAGCCGGCCCAGATGAGATCGCATGGCGGAAACTCGAACTGTTCATAGGACCGACCGTGAGTGTGGAGTCTGCCCCTGAGATCCGCCGCTGTCGTTGACCTGAGCAACTCCAGGCCATCGACAGAGGAGTCCACGGCGTGGACCACCCATCCCCGCTTCAGCAGTTCCAGGCTGTCGGTACCCGAGCCGCAACCGAGATCGACGGCGACGCCGGGTGCTCTACCCTCGACCTGAAAGCAGCCGAGCGTTCGGCGCAGCAGTTCTCGAGACGGGCGTGCAAGAGCTGCCTTGTGGAACGCGGACCAGTCAGGCGACTCTTCGGGCATAAGACCTCCGGAGCGGGTGGGACGTCACACCGGTCGTGACGCCCGACGAATCAGTTCAGCCGCCCGTGCAGGCGGGCGAAGCCCCGCCCGAACGGGTCGGCTGCAACCGATGGCTGGCAGTCTGCGTTCGATCACTTCGTGGCTGCACCGACAAGGCACTCACCCGGCACCTCGAACCCACCCGGCGATTCGAAACTGCGCAGCGAGCCTTCCACTTCGTTCCACACGGACTCGCGTTCCTCGGGGGGCAGGTGAGCCATCATGGCGTTGAATGCACCGAAGGCTTCGCGGGCGACCTGCACGTAATCGGCGGCACTGGCCGCCCTGTGGGGCACCGGCACGGCGCGAATCTCGGGGTCGGCAAATCCGGCTTCACGGAAGATGCCTTCGAGCACCCCGGGGCCGCCCAGGCTGAACGGTCCGGGTTGCCCCGGAACGGGAGGCGGGAGTTGCGCGCGCCGGCGGATGATGGAAGCGGGCATGGCACCCCAACTGTTTCGATCGGGCGTGGAAAACACGACGACGGCGACCCGACCGCCCGCTCTCAGAGCACGGCGCCACTCGCGTAGCGCCGTCACGGGGTGCGGCATATACATCAGACCAAGCCGACATACCACCGCATCGAAGGAAGCGTCGGGGAGATCCAATTTCTCGCCGTCCATGGCGCGGGTCTCGATCTGTTTGAGTCCCCGTTCACGGGCGACCTGGAGCGCAAGCTCGACGATCCCTTCCGAGATGTCGGTCGCCAGCACGTAACCGCCAGGGCCGACCCGTTCGGCGGCACTGACAGCCGGTTCACCTGCGCCGGCGGCGATGTCCAGGATGCGCTGACCTGGCTGAATCCGGGCCAGGTCGAGCATCTGGCGGGTAGCTTCGCCATACCAACGATCCAGAGTGGGATTCCAGCGTCGCCATGCTGCGCCGTCCTTGTTCCATTGCTCTCGCTGTGCGCTCTTGTACTTCGCTGCGTCGAATGAGGGTTGCTGTTCGGCCACGCAAGTTCTCCTCTCGGTTGGACGTGGATGTTGCTTCGCGGTGCGGGACTCAGACTGCCGACGTTCGAGCTAGTTAGGCGTCGCTCTTGGCGCGAGGCGTGGGGCCCTTGGCCAGACGTTCGGCCATTCGTGTTTGCCAGCCCGGCCCGGTGGCGCGCCAGCGCTCAATGACCTCGGGAGGTAGGCGCAGGCTGATGAGTTGCCGAGGGCTGACCGAGCGAGGCCGCCCGCCTTTGTTGACGACTGCACGGGCAAGCATCTCGTCCGTGAGCTCTGGCAATTCCTTGTACTCGTGAGGCTTGATCGTATGCGCGTCAACGCGCGCCAAGTCAGAGCCCAAAGTACGGCGCGAGGCGAGTTTGCTCACGGTCATTGGCCTTCCGCATGCTGAAGATGTGGCGATCCGTGCCGCGCGGGGTGTATCCGATAACGACCATCCGGCCATGCAGCAAGCCGTAGCAGATGATCCGGCGTTCACCGTAGTCCTTGCGCCTGTCTTCGATGTCGACCGTGATGCCTTCGAAAACCGTCAGAGCGTCTTCAAAGTCGAGACCTCGTTCCGCCAGGGTCTTCGCGCGTTTCGCCGGGTCGAAGGTCAAGCGCACCCAGATAGTGTATCTACGAAAACAGGCCGGCGCAAGATCGACGTTGAAGGGGGTCTTCGCGACGCCTAGCGAATGAAAGGGACTTCCCCGTCCCGAGCTGGCCGCATTGCGGCGAACGGCAACAGAGTGCCACGATGGGAAGTGCGAAACCCACCGCCGCCGTGGACAACTCTGCACCGTCTGCAACCCGCCCACAGTCCGCTTATAGACCGCGGAAAGCTGTTCAGACAAACGGGGCCACTTCTGTTAGGCCGCTGTGCGCGTAAGAAGCGTGTGCAGTCTCTCAGAGGTCCAAGGCTTTGACATACTGCATCGCCTTGTCGAGAACGTACTTCTTCATATGCGACTCGGCCAGAGTGTTCTGCCCTCCGTCGAGTTCACCTTCGATTCCCTTGTCGGTTGATCGCCACGTCGGCTCAATGCAGATGTAGTCTAGGTCTCCGATGCGCAGGCATACATCCGGCTTGAGCTCGCACTTGGGAAGCGACTGCTTCTCGCTTGCCACCGTCAACTGTGGCCGCGTCCTCTTTCAAACACTCAGCGATGAGAAGACCACGAGCTTTGTTCAGTTCCTTGTCACCTTTTGCTGCCAGCGCCTGAATACGCCGATACTCGTTCGATGTTTCCTCGACGTCGCGGTTCTGCCCGGCGTATGGAGTTGTTTCGATATTGAGTTCCGCAAGAATAGCCTTGTATAACTTGCTCGCTCGCAGCGCTGACTGGCGTCCTCGAGTTTCATCGCCGGGCTGCTTGAGCTTGTTCTCATGCTCGTGGGATCGTCCGCCATGGATCGAATTGCCGCCAACGAGACATTTGGAGGAAGTCCGAAGAGTCGAAGGTCAATCGCTCTGAGCAGGTGGGCCATTGCAGGGCGCCTGGCCTTCCAGTCTGCGACATAGACAGCCTTGTTGTCTGGCTGGTCGATGAATTCCGCGATTAGATCGATATCAACGCGATTCCTGGTTCCTTGGGTGAGCGACGAAACAGTGGCCCGGATAGCAGACGGGACGTCTCCGGGCAATACAACCCAGAGTCTCGCGCGGACCTTTGTCTTCAGGACAGACCAAGTCTTTTCGCGCTGCGACTCCGCGAATAGATCCACCGCATTGAAGAAGTCGGCAATGGTGTCTGCGCCAGTAAGGAGCCCGTTTGCGACCTCAGGCGTAACACCAAAAGCATCCAGCCCATCGCCGGTTAAGTTGCGTGATGTGGTATCCGCGACTGGGTAGAACCTTTCCTTCGGGAGGCCGGAGAATTGGTAGAGCCCTCTTGACTTTGTATCCGTCATGGAGTCTCGACCAGTTGTCCAGGCTTCGGCAGCGATTCGCTTGGCTGACTCTTCGCGCGTCACAGGCCAGAGCACAAGTGTTGCACCTCGCGGATCGCGGAAGGTTTCTAGGAGTTCAGCAAGAGTCTCGGTCAGGCTGTTTAGGTCTGCCTGCGATGGGTTGTCTCGCCGTTCAATCAAGACAATCCGGGCGTTTGGATATCCCGGCACATGCATATCAAGAATGAATTTAGGAAGATTTTTGAGGGACGCGTCCTTGGGAAAGGAAAGCACGCGAATCTGCTCGAAGTGCCGTGGAAGTGTTTTCAAGAATGTTGTCTTGCCGCTGCCGGATAGGCCAAAGAAGACCTCAAATAGACCTCCGCCACCTGTCTTGACACGTTGCAGCAAGTAGTCAATTCGATCTGCTGCACTGTCGACACGCTCGACAAACTGAGCCGCCTCCAAGCCTGCTTCCTGAGCCCGTTGTTCGAGGAATTCCCAGCGTTTCGGAAGTTCAAGTTTTGCGAGTGTGTTCATTGGTGGATTATGGACTGCGAGCAGACAAGGGGCAGTTCTCCAGCGGCCTAACGTGCTTTCGACAGCATGACCATGTCGAGCTTGCCACATACCGCCATGCGCGGACGGCAATTGACATAGTTGGTCATCAATTCCTTCTTCGGGCAAACCCGAGACTCCGGATTCCAGACCGCTGCCGCTTCCAGCCAAATTGATGACGGGCGCCTTCGAGCGCCTCGCCTGCATGCAAGGCTCCAATCGCCGTTCCTCGATCCCGGCAATGCGCGGCGACTTCGAATCGGCCGTCGAAGGCGCGGAAGCTGGTGACGGTGATGCTGCCCAGTTCGGTCATCGCTCTTCTCCGTTGCCATGACGGGCATGCTCGGCGACCGAGCCTGTCGGTCAACTGCCGGCTCGCTGCGATCGAGGGGCGTCGATTGCCCGCCCCGCCTTCATTCGACGAAGGGACTCAGCAGCAGGCCGCCCTGGCCCTGCAGCGCATCGGGTCCGGGCGCGAGCCGGTAGGGGCTGCCGGCACCCAGGTTGCGTTCGAAGAGGGCGCTGAAAGGGCCCGTGGCCCGGATCACGCGGGCCTGCCAGCCGGTGCCCAGGCCGAGCTCGGGCGCGACGACCGGCATCGCGTCGGCGCCGCCGGCGAACCATTTGGTCTGCGGCCTGCCCGCGTCGATCAGCGTGTGGACCGTCCAGGCGACGATCGCCGACCAGCGCCCGTCGTCGGTGCCGGTGGCGGCGATCAGCGGAAAGACGCCGAGCGGCTCGGGCAGGATCCGGCCTTGCAGCCCGGCCGGGCCGCGGCGCAGCCGGATGCGTGCCAGCTCGGTCGTCTCGGCGGCGATGCCCTCGCAGCGCTGCACCGCGTAGGCGTCTTCCATCTCGCCGGTCTCCGAGTACGGATGGCGAAACCAGGGCTTGCCGGCGTCGTCGAACCAGGCCTCCAGGCCCTGCTCGGCGGTGCTGGCGATCATGAAGCAGATGCCGCGGCCGGCCAGGTCGCCCAGGTGCTGCGCCGCCGATTCGCGCGCCACCATCACCGCGTCGCTGGCGACGAAGACCGTCGGGCCCGGCACCAGCACGCCGGCGAGCCGCGCGACGGCGATCTCGCGGCCGCTGAGGAAGAAGACGTCGTCGACCCGCCTGCGCACGCGGTCGAAGTCGGCCGGCGACGCGTAGCCGTGGTATTCGATGCGGTCGGCCGAACCGAGGGCCGCCACGGCGATCGCGCGGCAGACGTCGACCAGCAGGCCTTGCCAGCGGCCGTTGGCCGCGGGCTGCGCCAGGCCGGGCCGCTCGACGCTGCCGCAGCGCAGGCTGCCGCGCGCGTGGATGCGCTCGAGCACCGATTGCGCCTGCGCGCCGCCGGCCGCGCCCGCCAGCGCTGCCAGCACGATGAAGGCCGCCCGGCTGATGCGCAGGGATGTCCGCATGGGGCGCAGGACCGGCCTCAGTTGGCCGCCGGGTAGGTGCTCGGCAGCGGGTTGAACCCGGCCGGGACATCGTTGTCCGATGGCGGCGCCACCGGCGTGATGTTCAGCGCCTTGCAGCCCTGGCCGCCGTAATGCGGCAGCGTCGTGACGACCGACTCGTCGATCGTCGCGTACGAGGCCGGCAGCGGCGGCTTGACGCCGCGCAGGCGCTGCGGATCGAAGCCCGACAGCAGGCTGTCGCTGATCGGCGAGCGGATGTCGCGCGGGCCCAGGGCCTTCTGCCGGAACCCCGGCGGGCCGAAGCGGTTGAAGGCGGCCGAGTCGCCGTCCTTCAGCGCCTGCTTCTCCTCCGGCAGGCTGGCCAGCGGCGGCAGGTCGAAGATCGCGTCGATGGTCTCGATCACCGCGTTGTGGTCGCCCTCGGCGTGCGACACGGCATGGGTGCGGGCGTAGGGCGAGATCAGGATCAGCGGCACGCGGATGCCGCGCGCCAGCGGCAGGCCGTCGGGGCCGTAGGACAGGATCCGCGGCGGCACGTGGTCGTAGAAGCCGTCGGACTCGTCGTAGGTCAGGATGATCGCGCTGTGCGCCCACAGCTGCGGGTTGCCGGCGACGGCGTTGATCACGCGCGCGGCCATCGCCTCGCTGAGCTGGCGATCCGAGTAGCCCGGGTGGTCGTCGTCACCCGCCTTCGAGGCCTCGATGGCGGCCTTCTCCGCCGCCGGGGTGGCCGGCGTCGTGTAGGGCGTCAGCCCCATCTGGTTCTTGTAGCCGCCGCGGATGTAGAACACGCCGCCATGGGGCAGGGCGCCTTTCGCGAGGTCGGTGAAGAAGTCGGTCTCGCCCTTGAGGTTCTCGGTCAGGCCCGGCGTGTTGGCCAGGTAGCCGAAGTACTGCGGGCCCTGGTGGTGGCTGACGTAGGCGGCGTGCGAGGCCGTGCCGCTGTCGCTCGACTCCAGGCCGTAGCCGGCCTGGTACCAGCGCCAGTCGACCGGCGGCCGGGCCAGGCGCTGGATGTAGGCGATGTCGCGCCGGATGTCGGGCAGGTCGAAGTCGGGGTTGCGGTTCAGGGCCAGCGTCGCCGCGACGCTGCGGCCCATCAGGGTCAGCGGCAGCGAGGCGAAGGTCAGGTTGGCCGCGATGTTGGCCCCGCGGTAGTAGTCGTTGGGGCCGTAGGGCTGGCGCGGAAAGCTCGCGATGCCGCTGGCGCTGAGCGTCGGCGTGGCGTCGAACTGCGAGCCGTACCAGGGCTGCGGGTCGTTGACCAGCGGCGGGCCCTGGGTGGTGCCGGTCTGGCCGGTGTAGGTGATGCTGCTGCCGCCCTGGATGAAGGTGCCGTTCATCGGCGCGCTGGCGCCGGTGGCGCCCGGGTCGGCGCTCGGGCCGGGGTGCCTGACCCACTGCGTCTCGCCGGCCTGGCCGGCGATCATCGCGATCGCGTTCGGCGTCGAGGGCGAGTCCTCGGTGGCGAAGATGCGGTCGAAGATCGTGAAGTTGCTCGCCCATTTCCAGAAGAACGGCATCGTGTCGCAGTCGACGTGCGACATCACCAGGCGCGCGTACTGCGTGCCCTTGGCCAGCTGGGCCGGCGTGGCGCCCGGGGTCGCGAAGCGGCTGTATTCGCGCCGGGCGAAGCCGTCCATCCGCGGCCGGCCGTCGACGACGTCGATCTTCTGCGCCAGCCCGACGTGCGAATGGTCGACGCTGTCGACGACGTTCGAATTGACGTCCGGCCCGATGCGGAACGGCTGCACCGTGATCGTCCGGCCGCCGCGGTCGGTGTAGGTCTGCGTGAAGCCCGGCGTGGCCTGCGGCGGCCGCAGCCGCCTGCCGTCGGAGTACAGGCCGTCGACGCCGGGGAAGGTGCCGAATTCGTTGTCGAACGAATGGTTCTCGTTGAAGATCACGAACACGTATCGGATCTTCGTGCGCAACAGCTTCGCCATCGCCTGCGGCGGCAGCACCGGGTCGCGTGAGGGGTCGCTCAGGTAGGGGTTGTCGCGCAGACCGCTGCCGGCGGGCTGCGGCGTGACGACCGGCGTGGCGGCATCGGCCGCCAGCGGGCCGAGGGCCAGCGTCGCCGCGAGCGTGGCCGCGATTCTCGTCTTCGGCATCGGCATGGGTTCTCCTCGGGTCGTCGCCGGCGGGTGCGCCGAGAGCAGGCGGGCCTGCATACGCCGCTCTCTACAATCGGCAGCATGCGCATTCTCATCGCCAACGACGACGGTTACCTCGCGCCCGGGCTCGGGGCATTGGTGCGGGCCTGCGAGGGCCTCGGTGACATCGACGTGATCGCGCCGGAGCAGAACGCCAGCGGCACCTCCAATGCGCTGACGCTGAACCGGCCGCTGCAGATCTTCGAGGCGCGCGGCGAGCATGTGCAGGGCTTCAAGGTCGTCAACGGCACGCCTTCGGACTGCGTGCACCTCGCACTCACCGGCCTGCTCGGGCAGCGGCCGGATCTGGTGCTCTCGGGCATCAACAACGGCGCCAACATGGGCGACGACACGCTGTACTCGGGCACCGTGGCCGCGGCGATGGAGGGCTTTCTGTTCGGCGTGCCGGCGATCGCCTTCTCGCAGGCCGAAAAGGGCTGGAAGCAGCTGGATGCGGCCGCGGCCGCGGCGCGCTCGGTGATCGAGCAGGTGCTGGCCAACCCGCCGGCCGGCCCGCAGCCCTGGCTGCTCAACGTCAACATCCCGAACCGCGAAGACGCGGCCAGCCTGCCGCGCATCGTCACCCGGCTCGGGCGGCGGCATGCCAGCGAGCCCGTCATCCGCCAGACCAACCCGCGCGGCGAGGCGATCTACTGGATCGGCCCGGCCGGCGATGCGCGCGAGGGCGGCGAAGGCACCGACTTCCACGCCGTGGCCCAGGGCTGGGTCTCGATCACGCCGCTGCAGGTGGATCTCACCGACCATGCTTCGCGCGCCGACTGGTCCGCGCGCGTGGCGGCGCGGCCGTGATGGCGGCCCGCGGCTGCGCGAACCTTGCGCCGTCGCCGGCGACCACGGGCCGCGGAGCTTCGCGTTGAGCCGCGCACCGCGGTTCCCGCTCGGCCTGGATCGTCTGCACGGCCGTCCGAAAGGACGCTCGCAAGGGGGCTCGCAAGGGGGCTCGCAAGGCAAGGCGACAGGCGGCGGCAAGGCGCCGGCGGCCGAGCTGCTGCGGCCGCAGCGTCCGCTGCACCAGGCGGCGCTGGATGCCGAACAGCAGGCCGGGGGGCGCGGACTGCCCAGCGGCCTGGGGCTGGACTCGGCGACGGTCCGCGAGCGCATGGTCCGGCGGCTGCGCATGGGCGGCATAGCCTGCGAGCCGGTGCTCCAGGCGCTGGCCCAGGTCGAGCGCCACCGCTTCGTCGACAGCGCCCTGGCGACCCAGGCCTACGAGGACACCAGCCTGCCGATCGGCCATGGGCAGACGATCTCCAAGCCCTCGGTGGTGGCGCGCATGCTCAGCCTGCTGTTCGACGGCGGCCATGCCCGCGAGCACGGCGATCTGGGGCGGGCGCTGGAGATCGGCACCGGATGCGGCTATCAGGCGGCACTTCTGGCCCTGCTGGCGCGCTCGGTGGTTTCGGTGGAGCGGCTCGAGGCGCTGCACGACAAGGCGCGGCTGAACCTCGCCGGTCATCGCAGCGGCGATCTGCGCCTGGTCTACGGCGACGGTCGGCTGGGCCATGCACCGCGCGCGCCGTACCACAGCATCGTCGCTGCGGCAGGCGGCGAAGACCTGCCGGCGGCCTGGCTCGACCAGCTGGCGGTGGGCGGGCGGCTGGTCGCGCCGACGCACGATGCCGCCCGCGGCGGCCAGGTCCTGCTGGTGGTCGACCGCCAGCCCGACGGCCTGGTCCGGCAGTGGCACGATGCCGTGCACTTCGTCCCCCTAAAATCGGGCGCGCAATGATCAGATTCGAACTTGTTGGAACCGCCCGTGGCCGCAGGCCGATGTCGGCCTGGGCCTCGGCGGCCCTGGCCATCGCCGTGTTCGCGGGCTGCACGTCGACGAGCCACCGCGCGCCGGTGGAAGACCGCCATCCGATGGCGCGCCCCAGCGCCGTGGCGCCTGCAGCGCCGGCATCGGCCGCCTCGGCGGCCGACGATGTGCAGGCCAAGCCGCTGCCGGGGATCGAGAACGCGGGCAAGCCGGGCTACTACACCGTCAAGCCGGGCGACACGCTGCTCCGCCTGGCCCTCGAGAACGGGCAGAACTGGCGCGACCTGGCGCGCTGGAACAAGCTCGACAACCCCAACGTGCTCGAAGTCGGCCAGGTGATCCGCGTCGTGCCGCCAGGTGCCAACGCCAACGGCGTGGTCGTGCGACCGGTCCTGCCTTCGGGCCAGGCCGAGGGCCGCCCGCTCGACGGCAGGCCCGCTGCACCGGGCGGCAGCGCAGCGTCGGGCGCGGCCGCGGTGGCGACCCCGGCGCCGCCGCCGGCCTCGGCAGCAGAGACGGGCGGCGCCGACGAGAACCTGCGCTGGGTCTGGCCGGCCGAGGGTCCGCTGCTCGCGCCCTTCGACGAAGCGAAGACCAAGGGCCTGGAGATCGGCGGCGCCGCCGGCGACCCGGTGCTGGCCGCGGCCGACGGCCGCGTCGTCTATGCCGGCGCCGGGCTGCGCGGCTACGGCAATCTCGTCATCGTCAAGCACAACGCCACCTACCTCAGCGCCTACGCGCACAATCAGACCCTGCTGGTGAAGGAGGACGAGATCGTGCGCCGAGGCCAGAAGATCGCCGAGATGGGGTCCAGCGACGCCGACAAGGTGGAGCTGCATTTCGAAATCCGCCGCCAGGGCAAACCGATCGACCCGATGCGGCTGCTGCCGCCGCGCTAGGCGACTTCGCCGCCGCCAGGCCGATGGAGCACGGGCATGATCAGGCGCAATGCCCCACGCAGCCCGTCGCCGGCAACCGACGCGGCCGCCTTCGCGGCCCTGATGCAGGCAGCGCAGGAAGCCGAGCTTCACCGCGAGACCGGTGTCGAGCCTGCCGCGGAGGAAGACGGCGCGCCGCCGGCGGCCCAGGCCCCGGCGGTGTCGCTGCCGGCGGTTGCCGACGGCGAACCCGGCGACACGCTGCAAAGCTATCTGCGCGACATCCGCCGCGCGCCGCTGCTCAGCGCTGAGGAAGAGTACGACACCGCGGTGCGTGCGCGCGCCGGCGACTTCGAGGCCCGCCAGCGCATGATCGAGCGCAACCTGCGCCTGGTGGTGAGCATCGCCAAGAAGTACGTCGGCCGCGGGCTGCCGATCAGCGACCTGATCGAAGAGGGCAACCTCGGGCTGATGCACGCGACGGCCAAGTTCGAGCCCGATCGCGGCTACCGCTTCTCGACCTACGCCTCATGGTGGATCCGCCAGGGCGTCGAGCGCGCGCTGATGTACCAGGCGCGGCTGATCCGGCTGCCGGTGCACGTGGTGCGCGAGCTCAACCATGTGCTGCGGGCCCGGCGCGCCCTCGAGGCGGCCGGCAACGGCGGGCGCGTGGTGGCCGCCGAAGACATCGCCGCGGCGCTGGGCCGGCCCCCGCTCGAGATCGCCGCGCTGCTGCAGCTTGCCGAACAGCCGGCCTCGCTGGACGGCGTGCGCGAGGGCGCCGATGGCGAGCCGGGCGCAGCGCTGCTCGAGCAGCTGGCCGACGATCTCGCGGTGGATCCGCTAGGCCAGCGGCTCGACGCCGAGGCGCAGCAACTGCTGGCCGCCGGCCTGGCCGAGTTGCAGCCGCGCGAGCGCGAGGTGCTGGCCGGGCGCTACGGCCTGCATGGCCGCGAGCCGCAGACGCTGGAGGATCTGGCGGCGCAACTGCGCCTGACCCGAGAGCGGGTGCGCCAGATCCAGCAGGAGGCGCTGATCAAGCTCAGGCGGGCGCTGGCCCGCCAGGGCGTGCACCGCGATTCGCTGTTCTGAGCTCGGCCTGCCCGCTGCTCCGGCTCGCGGTCGGTACCCGGGCAGCCCGGATAATCCCCGGCCATGAGCAGCGGCATGGATTGGCTCGAGGTCGAGTCGCTCGACCTCGACGCCCAGGGCGTGGCCCACCGCGCCGACGGCAAGGTGGTCTTCATCGAGGGCGCCTTGCCCGGCGAGCGGGTGCAGGTTCAGATCTCGCGCAAGAAGAACCAGTGGGAGCAGGGCCAGGTGTCGGCGATCGCGCGCGAGAGCGCGCAGCGCGTGCGCCCGGCCTGCCCGCATTTCGGCCTCCACGCCGGTGCCTGCGGCGGCTGCAAGATGCAGCACCTGCACCCTGCGGCGCAGGTGGCGGTCAAGCAGCGCGCGCTCGAGGACAGCCTGTGGCATCTGGCCAAGGTGCGCGCCGAACGCCTGCTGCGGCCGATCGAAGGCCCGGCCTGGGGCTACCGCGACCGCGCGCGGCTGTCGGTGCGCTACGTGGCCAAGAAGAACACCGTGCTGGTCGGCTTCCACGAGCGCAAGTCGCGCTACGTGGCCGACATGCAGGTGTGCCCGGTGCTGCCGGCCGAGGTCAGCGGCATGCTGATGCCGCTGCGCGCGCTCGTCGGCAGCATGGAGCAGCGCGAACGCGTGCCGCAGATCGAGCTCGCCGCGGCCGAGGGCGTGACGGCGCTGGTGCTGCGCCACCTCGAGCCGCTGTCCGGCGCCGACCGCCAGCGGCTGCGCGAGTTCGCCGTCGTCCACGGCGTGCAGTGGTGGCTGCAGCCCAAGGGCCCGGAGACGGTTCACCTGCTCGATGAAGGCGGCCCGGAGCTGGCCTACCGCTTGCCCGAGTTCGGCATCACGATGCCCTTCAAGCCGACCGACTTCACGCAGGTCAATCCGCACATCAACCGCCTGCTGGTCGAGCGCGCCGTGCGCCTGCTCGATCCGCAGCCGCAGGAGCGGGTGATCGACTGGTTCTGCGGCCTGGGCAACTTCACGCTGCCGCTGGCCACGCGCGCCGGCCATGTGCTGGGCATCGAGGGCAGCCAGACGCTGGTCGAGCGGGCGCGCGACAACGCCAGGCGCAACGGGCTGCACGAGAAGACGGCGTTCGAGGCGCGCGACCTGTTCGAGGTCGGCGCCGCGGACCTGCGCGCGCTCGGCCCGGCCCGGCGCTGGCTGGTCGACCCGCCGCGCGAAGGCGCCTTCGCGCTGGCCAAGGCGCTGGCCGAATTGCACGGGGCCGGCGCCGCCGAAGGACTGGCGCCGCAGCGCATCGTCTATGTCAGCTGCAACCCGGCCACGCTGGCGCGCGACGCCGGGCTGCTGGTGCACCAGGCCGGCTACCGCTGCGCGCTGGCCGGCGTCGTCAACATGTTCCCGCACACGGCGCACGTGGAGAGCATGGCGGTCTTCGAGCGCGATGTCGCGGCCGCTGCCGCGCCGTAGCGAAAACGGAAACGGGGCCCGCAGGCCCCGTCCGGCTGGCGGTGCCGACCGCGTTAGCGGCGGTCGCCGCCGAAGATGCCCAGCAGCGCGAGCAGGTTCACGAACACGTTGTACAGGCTCAGGTAGACGCCCAGCGTGGCGGAGATGTAGTTCGTCTCCTCGCCCGTCTGCACGCGCTTGAGGTCGTGCAGGATGAAGGCCGAGAAGATGCCGATCGCGATCACGCTCAGGGTGATCATCAGCGCGCTGCTCTGGATGAAGAAGTTGGCGAGGCTGGCCACGATCAGCAGGATCACGCCGATGAAGAGGAACTTGCCCATCGAGCTGAGGTCGCGCTTGATGACGCTGGTCAGCGAGGCCATGCCGAAGAAGATCGCGCCGGTGCCGGCGAAGGCCGTCATGATCAGGCTGCCGCCGTTCTTGAAGCCGAGCACGGTGTCGATCATGCGGGCCAGCATCAGCCCCATGAAGAACGTGAATCCGAGCAGCACCGGCACGCCGGCGGCCGAGTTCTTGGTCTTCTCGACCGCGAACATCAGGCCATAGGCACCGATCATGAACACGATCAGGCTGACGCCGGGCGTCATCAGGTGGGCCATGCCGGTCGCGACGCCGATCCAGGCGCCCAGCACGGTGGGCACCATCGACAGCGCGAGCAGCCAGTAGGTGTTGCGCAGGACGCGGTTGCGCTGCGCGGCCAGCGCGCCGCTGTCCGACAGGCCGGGAAAGTTCTGCACGCTTTGGTTCATGAAACCTCCGAGGGAACGAGTGATGCTCCCGACTTGGAGCAGTTGAGGCCATTGTAGGTTCCGCCCGCCGCGCGCGCTCGGGCGGTGCGCAGCCGTCGCGGCCAAGGCAGGGTATCGTTGCAGGCATGAAGACCAAACCCCTCCTGACCATGCAGGACCTGCGCGCGATCGCCGCCGCCGCAGAGACCGAAGCCCTGGCCCATGGCTGGGCGGTGACGGTGGCCATCGTCGACGACGGCGGCCATCTGCTGTGGCTGCAGCGCATGGACGGCGCGCCGCCGATCTCGGCCGAGATCGCGCCGGCCAAGGCGCGCACCGCCGCCCTCGGCCGGCGCGAGAGCAAGGGCTACGAGGACATGATCAACCAGGGGCGCACCTCGTTCCTGAGCGTGCCGCTGCAGGCGATGCTCGAAGGCGGGGTGCCGATCCTCGTCGAGGGCCAGTGCGCGGGCGCGGTGGGCGTGAGCGGGGTCAAGTCGAACGAGGACGTGCAGATCGCGCGCGCCGGGATCGCGGCCCTCGGGCTTTGACCCTGCGGCGGCGCGGGATGCGCCGCTGTCTATAATCCGGCGGTTTACCCGCAAACAGCCGCCCCCAGCGAAACTCCGTCGTCGGTTTCCCCTCGGACCCATCCCTGGTCATCGCGGTGGCGGGTGGAGCTGGGCGCGCGAACCCCGGAGCTATCTTGTTGCTGCCCGTCCTGCCCCCCGCATTGCTTGCCCTCGCAGACGGCACCACCTTCCTCGGCATTTCCGTCGGCGCGCCGGGCCACACGGTCGGCGAAGTGGTGTTCAACACCGCGCTCACCGGCTACCAGGAAATCCTCACCGACCCGAGCTATTGCCGGCAGATCGTCACCCTGACGCACCCGCACATCGGCAACACCGGCGTCAATGGTGAGGACGTCGAGGCCGGCCGCATCCATGCCGCCGGCCTGATCGTCAAGGACCTGTCGCTGCGCGTCTCCAGCTTCCGCGCCGATATGTCGCTGCCCGAGTACCTGGCGCGCGAGGGCCTGGTCGCGATTGCCGACATCGACACCCGCCGGCTGACGCGCGTGCTGCGCAACGGTGGGGCGCAGAACGGCTGCATCGTGAGCTTCGCCGCCGGCGCCACGGTCACGCCCGAAGACGTGCGCCAGGCGGTTGCTCGGGCGCGTTCGACGCCTTCGATGGCCGGTCAGGATCTGGCCCGGGTGGTCTCGGCCAGCGAGCCCTACGAGTGGACCGAGACCGAATGGCAGCTCGGCCGCGGCTACGGAACGCTGGGCGAGCCGCGGCATCACGTGGTGGCCTACGACTTCGGCATCAAGCGCAACATCCTGCGCATGCTGGCCAGCCGCGGCTGTCGCGTCACGGTGGTGCCGGCGCAGACGCCGGCGGCGGCGGCGCTGGCGCTGAAGCCCGACGGCATCTTCCTGAGCAACGGACCGGGCGACCCCGAACCCTGCGACTACGCCATCGCCGCCGCGGGCGAACTGATCGCCACCGGCCTGCCGACCTTCGGCATCTGCCTCGGCCACCAGATCCTGGCGCTGGCCTCGGGGGCGAAAACCTTCAAGATGAAGTTCGGCCACCATGGTGCCAACCACCCGGTGAAGGACCTGGACAGCGGCCGCGTCAGCATCACGAGCCAGAACCACGGCTTTGCGGTCGACGCGAAGACCTTGCCGGCCAACCTGCGGCCGACCCATGTGAGCCTGTTCGACGGCACCCTGCAGGGCCTGGTGCGCACCGACCGGCCGGCCTTCTGCTTCCAGGGCCACCCCGAGGCCAGCCCCGGTCCGCACGACATCGCCTACCTCTTCGACCGCTTCGTCAAACTCATGGAAGAACGCTGAGATGGCCAAGCGCACCGATCTGAAGAGCATCCTGATCATCGGCGCCGGCCCGATCGTCATCGGCCAGGCCTGCGAGTTCGACTACTCGGGCGCCCAGGCCTGCAAGGCGCTGCGCGAGGAGGGCTACCGGGTCATCCTCGTCAACAGCAACCCGGCGACGATCATGACCGACCCCGAGATGGCCGATGTGACCTACATCGAGCCCATCACCTGGCAGGTGGTCGAGAAGATCATCGCCAAGGAGCGGCAGGCTTTTCCCGACGAGAAGATGGCCTTGCTGCCGACGATGGGCGGGCAGACGGCGCTGAACTGCGCGCTCGACCTGCACCGGCAGGGCGTGCTGGCGAAGTACGGCGTCGAGATGATCGGCGCCAACGAGCACGCGATCGAGAAGGCCGAAGACCGGATGAAGTTCAAGGACGCGATGACCTCGATCGGCCTCGATTCGGCCAAGAGCGGCATCGCGCATTCGCATGGAAGAGGCGCTGGCGGTGCAGAAGCGCATCCAGGCCGAGATCGGCGGCACCGGCTTCCCGATGGTCATCCGCCCGAGCTTCACGATGGGCGGCACCGGCGGCGGCATCGCCTACAACCCGGAAGAGTTCGACGAGATCTGCAGGCGCGGGCTGGACCTGTCGCCGACCAAGGAACTGCTGATCGAGGAGAGCCTGATCGGCTGGAAGGAGTTCGAGATGGAGGTGGTCCGCGACCGCGCGGACAACTGCATCATCGTCTGCAGCATCGAGAACCTCGACCCGATGGGCATCCACACCGGCGACAGCATCACCGTGGCGCCGGCGCAGACGCTCACCGACAAGGAATTCCAGGTGATGCGCAACGCCAGCATCGCGATCCTGCGCGAGATCGGCGTCGACACCGGCGGCTCCAACGTGCAGTTCGCGGTCAACCCCAGGAACGGCCGCCTGATCGTCATCGAGATGAACCCGCGCGTCAGCCGCAGTTCGGCGCTGGCGTCGAAGGCGACCGGCTTTCCGATCGCCAAGGTGGCGGCCAAGCTGGCGGTGGGCTACACGCTCGACGAGCTGCGCAACGACATCACCGGCGGCCCGAACGGCCACGTCCTGCCGGCGAGCTTCGAGCCGACGATCGACTACATCGTCACCAAGATCCCGCGCTTCGCGTTCGAGAAGTTCCCGGCCGCCGATCCGCACCTGACGACGCAGATGAAGAGCGTGGGCGAGGTGATGGCCATCGGCCGCACCTTCCAGGAAAGCTTCCAGAAGGCGCTGCGCGGGCTGGAGACGGGCATCGACGGTCTGTCCGAACGCAGCACCGACCGCGATGAGATCATCGACGAGATCGGCAACGCCGGGCCCGAGCGCATCCTGTTCCTGGCCGATGCCTTCCGCATCGGCATGACGCTGGACGAGATCTTCGACGAGACCGCCATCGATCCCTGGTTCCTGGCCCAGATCGAGCAGCTGGTGGCGATCGAGCGCCAGCTCGGCGGCCGCCGGCTCGAGAGCCTGTCCGAGCCGGAACTGCGCTTCCTGAAGAAGAAGGGCTTTTCCGACCGCCGCCTGGGCAAGCTGCTGGGTACGCACCAGCATGCCGTGCGCGAGCGGCGCCACGCGCTGGGACTGCGCCCCGTCTACAAGCGGGTCGACACCTGCGCCGCCGAGTTCGCGACCCAGACGGCCTACATGTACTCCTGCTACGAGAACGTCGACGGCGAGTGCGAGGCCGCGCCGACATCGCGCCGGAAGATCATGGTCCTGGGCGGCGGGCCCAACCGCATCGGCCAGGGCATCGAGTTCGACTACTGCTGCGTCCACGCCGCCCTCGCGATGCGCGAGGACGGCTACGAGACGATCATGGTCAACTGCAACCCGGAGACGGTGTCGACCGACTACGACACCAGCGACCGGCTGTACTTCGAGCCGGTGACGCTGGAAGACGTGCTCGAGATCGTCGCCAAGGAGCAGCCGCTCGGGGTGATCGTGCAGTACGGCGGCCAGACGCCGCTGAAGCTGGCGCTGGACCTGGAGCGCGCCGGCGTGCCGATCATCGGCACTTCGCCCGACTCGATCGACATCGCCGAGGACCGCGAGCGCTTCCAGAAGCTGCTCCACGAGCTCGGCCTGCGCCAGCCGCCCAACCGCACCGCGCGCACCGAGGAACGGGCGCTGGCCCTGGCGCAGGAGATCGGCTACCCGCTGGTGGTGCGCCCGAGCTACGTGCTGGGCGGCCGCGCGATGGAGATCGTGCACGGCGACAAGGACCTCGAGCGCTACATGCGCGAGGCGGTGAAGGTCAGCGAGAAGTCGCCGGTGCTGCTCGACCGCTTCCTCGACGACGCGATCGAGGTCGATGTCGACTGCATCAGCGACGGCGTCGAGGTGATGATCGGCGGCATCATGGAACACGTCGAAGCCGCCGGCATCCACAGCGGCGACTCGGCCTGTTCGCTGCCGCCGTACACGCTGAGTGCCGCACTGCAGGACGAGATGCGGCGCCAGACCGCGGCGATGGCGCGCGCGCTGAAGGTCGTGGGCCTGATGAACGTGCAGTTCGCGATCCAGGGGACCGAGACGAACGGAGGCGCCGACGCGGTCGTCTACGTGCTCGAAGTCAATCCGCGCGCCTCGCGCACGGTGCCCTACGTCAGCAAGGCCACCGGCCAGCAGCTGGCCAAGATCGCCGCCCGCTGCATGGTCGGGCAGACGCTCGCCTCGCAGCGCGACCGCCGGGGCCGCCCGCCGGCCGAGATCGTGCCGCCGTACTTCAGCATCAAGGAAGCGGTGTTCCCGTTCAACAAGTTCCCGGGCGTCGACCCGATTCTCGGCCCCGAGATGCGTTCCACCGGCGAGGTGATGGGCGTGGGCAAGACCTTCGGCGAGGCGATGCTCAAGAGCCAGCTCGGCGCCGGCTCGCGCCTGCCCGACAAGGGCACGGTGGTCATCACGGTCAAGGACAGCGACAAGGCGCGCGCAGTCAAGGTGGCAGGCGACCTCGTCGATCTCGGCTTCCAGGTCGTCGCGACCAAGGGCACCGCGGCGGCGATCGCCGAGGCCGGCATCGCCGTGCGCGTCGTCAACAAGGTCAAGGACGGCCGGCCGCATATCGCCGACCTCGTCAAGGCGGGCGAGATCCAGCTCGTCTACACGACGGTCGACGAGACGCGCACCGCGATCGCAGACTCGCGCTACATCCGCACCGCCTCGCTGGCGCATCGCATCACCTACTACACGACGATGGCCGGCGCCGAGGCCGCGACCGAGGCGCTCAAGCACCAGGCCGGTCTGGCCGTCGTCTCGCTGCAGGAGCTGCACGCCGAACTGATCTAAACTCGTCTCACGCCGTCCGCCGCAGGCCGCCCGTCAGGGGCCCTGCGGCGGACTCACTTTGCACCCGCCTTCCCCTCCAGACTGTCCTGCCATGGCCACCATTCCACTGACCCGGCGCGGCGCCGAATTACTGAAGAACGAACTCCAGCGGCTGAAGTCGGTGGAGCGCCACGCCGTGATCCAGGCCATCGCCGAAGCGCGCGCGCAGGGCGATCTGTCGGAGAACGCCGAATACGAGGCGGCCAAGGACAAGCAGGGCTTCATCGAGGGCCGGATCAAGGAGCTCGAGTCCAAGCTGGCGGCGGCCCAGGTCATCGACCCGACGGGTCTGGACGCCGACGGCAAGGTGGTGTTCGGCTCCACCGTCGATCTCGAGGACGCGGCCGGCGGCACCAAGGCCACCTACCAGATCGTCGGCGACGACGAAGCCGACCTCAAGCTGGGTCTGATCTCGATCAGCAGCCCGATCGCGCGGGCGCTGATCGGCAAGGAGCCGGGCGACATCGCCGAGGTGCAGGCTCCCGGCGGCGTGCGGCGCTGGGAGATCGTCGACGTGCGCTACGTCTGATGGCGGGTTGGGCAGAGAGGGCCCGCCGGCTGCTGCCCGGGCTGTGGGCCGGCTGGCAGCTCTGCGTGGCCCTGCTGGCCACGCCGGCGGCATTTGCGGAGCTCACCCGCGCCGATGTGGGCCGCGTCGTGGGCCGCATGCTGGCGCAGGAGGCCTACACCAGCCTGGCGCTGGGCCTGCTGCTGCTGATCCTCGAGCGAGGCGCCGCGCGGCGGGCCGCCGAGGCGGGGCGGGGCAGCCAGTTCAGCCCGGGTATCGGCCTGGCCCTGGGCACCCTGTTCTGCACGGTGGCCGGCTATTTCGTGGTCGAGCCGATGATGGTGCAGGCGCGCGCAGGCCAGGGGCCGCTGAGCTTCGGCCAGCTCCACGCGGTGAGCTCGGCCTTCTTCATCGTCAAGTTCGGCCTGATCCTGGCGCTGGCCTGGCGCGCGACGCGTGGCGCTACTGCGCCTGCGCCTTCTTCTTGACGCTGATCAGCCGCCGCTTGACTCGCTTGATCTGCCCGCCCGTCGTCACGCGCTCGTTGCCGAAGACCTTGACCTTCTTGACCGTCGCGCGGTGGTTGCCGCTCTTCGAGAAGCTCACGATCTTGACCACGCGTGGACCCGGCTGGCGGTCTTCGCGCTCGGCCTTTTCCTTCGGTGGAATCGGCCGCCACAGCACCAGCAGCTTGCCGATATGCTGGATCGGGGCCGCGCCCAGGGTGTCGGCCAGGGTGGCGAACATGGCTTCGCGCGCGGCGCGGTCGTCGGAGAAGACGCGCACCTTGATCAGGCCATGGGCCTTGAGCGCGAGGTCGATCTCCTTGGTGACCGCCGGCGTCAGCCCGTCGTTGCCGATCATCACGACGGGGTCCAGGTGATGGGCTTCGGAGCGGTGCTCCTTGCGTTGGGCGGGGGAAAGTTGGATCGCGGTCATCACTCTATTATCGGTTGCGCATGAAAATCACCAGCAAGAGCAAGAAGATCAACAAGGCGTGGCTCAACGACCACGTCAACGATCCCTATGTGAAGATGGCCCAGAAGGAGGGCTACCGCGCCCGCGCAGCCTACAAGCTCAAGGAGATCGACGAGACGCTCAAGCTGTTGCGGCCGGGCCAGGTGGTGGTCGATCTCGGCGCCGCGCCCGGGGCCTGGAGCCAGTACCTGCGGCGCAAGTTCGCGCCCGCCGGTGCCGCCGTCGGCGAACTCGATGGCACGATCATCGCGCTCGACGTGCTGGACTTCGAGCCGATCGAGGGCGTCACCTTCCTGCAGGGCGACTTCCGCGAGGACAGCGTCGCGCAGGCGCTGGCCGCGGCGCTGGGGGGGCGTCCGGTGGACGTCGTGGTCTCGGACCTGGCGCCCAACCTTTCGGGCATCGAGTCGTCGGACGCGGCCCGTGTGGCGCATCTGGTCGAACTGGCGGTGGAGTTCGCCCAGGCCCACCTGCGGCCGGAAGGCGCGCTGGTCTGCAAGACCTTCCACGGCAGCGGCTACAGCCAGCTCGTCAAGCTGTTCAAGGAAAGCTTCAAGGTCGTCAAGCCGATCAAGCCCAAGGCCTCGCGCGACAAGTCGGCAGAGACCTTTCTCGTCGGCCTGGGGCTCAAGAAGCGCTAAGGTGCGAACAGGCGGTTGGCGAACCCGGCATCCGGTGCCGATCGCGTGCAGTCGGCACGTTCCGGCGGGCTCGACGCGTGCGAGCCGGATGCCCGTGCAAACCCTTGACTGACTTAGAATCGACCCCATATGCCGTGGAATCCGGTGCGGCGTTCCTGTCGTACCGTGCCGCTGAACTGGAAAAGGAGCCGCGGTGAACAATCAATGGTTTTCGAAGGTCGCTGTCTGGCTGGTGATCGCACTGGTGCTGTTCACCGTGTTCAAGCAGTTCGACCGCGGAACCACGCAAGGCAACCAGATCGGTTACTCCGATTTCCTGGAGGAAGTGCGTGCCAAGCGCGTCGCGTCGGTGACGCTGCAGGAAGGCGCGGCCGGCGGCACCGAGATCCTGGCCACCACCACCGACGGCAAGCGCCTGCGCAGCACGGCGACCTACCTCGATCGCGGCCTCGTCGGTGACCTGCTCAACAACGGCGTCAAGTTCGACGTCAAGCCGCGCGAGGAACCCTCGCTGCTGATGAGCATCCTCGTCAGCTGGGGCCCGATGCTGCTGCTGATCGGGGTCTGGATCTACTTCATGCGCCAGATGCAGGGCGGCGGCAAGGGCGGCGCCTTCAGCTTCGGCAAGAGCAAGGCGCGCATGCTCGACGACGCCAACAACTCGACCACCTTCGCCGACGTCGCCGGCTGCGACGAGGCCAAGGAAGAGGTCAAGGAACTCGTCGACTTCCTGAAGGACCCGCAGAAGTTCCAGAAGCTGGGCGGCCGCATCCCGCGCGGCGTGCTGCTGGTCGGCCCCCCGGGCACCGGCAAGACGCTGCTCGCCAAGGCGATCGCCGGCGAGGCCAAGGTGCCGTTCTTCAGCATCAGCGGCTCGGACTTCGTCGAGATGTTCGTCGGCGTCGGCGCGGCCCGCGTGCGCGACATGTTCGAGCAGGCCAAGAAGAGCGCGCCCTGCATCATCTTCATCGACGAAATCGACGCCGTCGGCCGCCACCGCGGTGCCGGCCTGGGCGGCGGCAACGACGAGCGCGAGCAGACGCTCAACCAGATGCTGGTCGAGATGGACGGCTTCGAGACCAACCTCGGCGTGATCGTGATGGCGGCGACCAACCGGCCCGACATCCTCGACCCCGCGCTGCTGCGCCCCGGCCGCTTCGACCGCCAGGTCTACGTCACGCTGCCCGACGTGCGCGGGCGCGAGCAGATCCTCAACGTCCACATGCGCAAGGTGCCGGTGGGGCAGGACATCCGCGCCGACATCCTGGCTCGCGGCACGCCCGGTTTCAGCGGCGCCGATCTCGCCAACCTGGTCAACGAGGCGGCGCTGTTCGCCGCGCGGCGCAACGGCCGCGTGGTCGAGATGGTCGACTTCGAGAAGGCCAAGGACAAGATCATGATGGGCCCCGAGCGCAAGTCGATGGTCATGCCCGAGGAGGAGCGCAAGAACACCGCTTACCACGAGGCCGGTCATGCCCTGGTCGCAAGGCTGATGCCCAAGACCGACCCGGTGCACAAGGTCACCGTGATCCCGCGCGGACGCGCGCTCGGCGTCACGATGCAGCTGCCCGAGGGCGACCGCTACAGCATGGACAAGGAGCGCATGCTCTCGACGATCAGCGTGCTGTTCGGTGGCCGCATCGCCGAGGAGGTGTTCATGAACCAGATGACCACCGGTGCCTCCAACGACTTCGAGCGCGCGACCCAGATCGCGCGCGACATGGTCACCCGCTACGGCATGACCGACGAGCTCGGGCCGATGGTCTATGCCGAGAACGAAGGCGAGGTCTTCCTCGGCCGTTCGGTCACCAAGACGACGACGATGTCCGAGGAGACGATGCGCAAGGTCGACGGCGTCATCCGCCGCATCATCGACGAGCAGTACAGCATCGCGCGCAAGCTCATCGAGGACAACAAGGACAAGATGCACGCGATGGCGCAGGCGCTGCTCGAATGGGAAACCATCGACAGCGACCAGATCGACGACATCATGGCCGGCAAGCCGCCGCGCCTGCCCAAGGACTGGACGCCCTCATCGACCAAGCCGCCTGGTGGCCCGGCAGCACCGTTGGGCACCGACAGCGCGCCGGCCGCCGCTTGACCTTGCCGCCCGGCGGCAGCCGGGCGCAATTTTGACGGGGCCGCGGGGCCCCGTTTTGTTTGACGGATCGCAGATGCATTGGCAGACCAACCGCTTCCGGATCGACCTCACGCGGCCCCGTGTCATGGGCATCGTCAACGTGACGCCGGACTCGTTCTCCGATGGCGGGCGCTATGCCGAGGTCCGGGTGGCCCTGTCGCATTGCGAGCGGCTGGTCGCAGAGGGTGCCGACATCCTGGACATCGGCGGTGAATCGACGCGGCCCGGCGCCGCCGCCCCCGGTGTCGAGGAAGAGCTCGCGCGCGTGCTGCCCGTGCTGCGCGGTGCGGTGAGCCTGGGCGTTCCGGTCTCGGTCGACACCAGCGAGCCGGCGGTGATCGCGCAGGCGCTGGCGATGGGGGTGGACATCGTCAACGACGTGCGCGCGCTGCGCCGACCCGGCGCGCTGGAGGCGGTGGCCGCTCATCCGCGGGCTGGCCTGTGCCTGATGCACAGCCGCGGCGAGCCGGGGACGATGCAGTCCGAGGCCGTCTACGACGACGTCGTGCGGGAGGTGGCCGACTTCCTGCGCCAGCGCGCGCTGGCCGCCGAGGCCGCGGGCATCGCCCACGACCGCATCGTGATCGACCCTGGCATCGGCTTCGCCAAGACGGCCGAGCACAACCTGGCCCTGCTTGCGCGGCAGGCCGAACTCGCAGCGCTGGGCTGGCCGCTGCTCGTCGGCTGGTCGCGGAAAGGCACGCTGGGCCGCATCACCGGGCGCGCGGTCGAGCAGCGCATGGCGGCCAGCGTGGCGGCGGCGCTGGTCGCCGTGCAACGCGGTGCGGCCATCGTGCGCGTGCACGACGTCGCGGCCACCGTCGATGCGATCAGGGTCTGGCAGGCTGCGGCGTCCGGGCGCATCGCGAGCGGCTGAGCCGGGATAAATGCGCAACGCGGCGCATGGGCGCCGCGCCCGAGGGTCCGATCGGATCCTTGCAGGAACGAAAATCAGGCAGGGGACCACAGCGATGAGCAGAACCTATTTCGGCACCGACGGCATCCGGGGCACGGTCGGCCAGCCGCCGATCACGCCCGACTTCATGCTGCGGCTGGGCCACGCCGTGGGTCAGGTCCTGCGCCGCAGCGCGCCGCGGCCGACGGTGCTGATCGGCAAGGACACGCGCATCTCCGGCTACATGATCGAGTCGTCGCTGGAGGCGGGCTTTGCCTCGGCCGGCGTCGATGTGCTGCTCAGCGGCCCTTTGCCGACGCCCGGCGTGGCCTACCTCACCCGTGCCTTGCGCCTGGAACTGGGCGTGGTCATCAGCGCCTCGCACAATCCGTTCGCCGACAACGGCGTCAAGTTCTTTTCCGCGCGCGGTGAGAAGCTGCCCGACGAGTGGGAGCGAGAGGTCGAGGCGGCCCTGCTGCAGGCGCCGCAATGGGTCGATTCGGCGAGCCTGGGCAAGGCGCGGCGCCTGGAGGACGCAGGGGGCCGCTACATCGAGTTCTGCAAGAGCACGGTGCCGCACAGCCTGTCGCTGCGCGGCATGAAGATCGTCGTCGATGCCGCCCATGGCGCCGCCTACCACGTGGCGCCCGATGTGTTCCACGAGCTCGGAGCCTCGGTCCACACGATCGGCTGCCAGCCCGACGGCCTGAACATCAACGCCGGCGTCGGCGCGACGGCACCGCAGGCGCTCGTCGAGGCGGTGGCCGAGCAGCGTGCCGACTACGGCATCGCGCTCGACGGCGACGCCGACCGGTTGCAGATGGTCGATGCCCAGGGCCGCCTCTTCAACGGCGACGAGCTGCTCTACGTGATGGCCGCCGACCGGCTGGCGCAGAACCGGCCGCTGCCGGGCGTGGTCGGCACGCTGATGACCAACATCGCCGTCGAGCAGGCGCTGGCCCGGCTGGGCGTGGCCCTGGTGCGGGCCAAGGTCGGCGACCGTTATGTGCTGGAAGAGCTCTCCGCGCGCGGCTGGCCGCTGGGCGGCGAGGGTTCGGGCCACCTGCTGGCGCTGGACCGCCACACCACCGGCGACGGCATCGTCAGCGCCTTGCAGATCCTGCTGGCGGTGCAACGCAGCGGCGGCACCCTGGCGGGCCTGCTCGAAGACGTGACGCTCTATCCGCAGACGCTGATCAACGTCCGCCTGCGCGAAGGCAGCGACTGGGCCCGCAATGCTGCCCTGGCCGATGTGCGCGCCACGGCCGAGCGCGAACTCGCGGACCGGGGCCGGGTGCTGATCCGCGCTTCGGGCACCGAACCCGTGCTGCGGGTGATGGTCGAGGCGCACGAGGCCGCGCTGGGCCGCCGGATTGCCGAGCGTCTGGCCGCGGCCGCGGCGTCCGGCTGATCCTGCCCCGGCCGGCTCGTCGGACCGACCTGCGGCCGCCGCCCTGCGCCGGGACCGCCTTCGAGCGCCGGACCCCAAGGGCTACATTAACGGTGGATTCGGCACTGCGCCGACGGAGATCGACGATGAGTGACAAGCACCTCTCCGCGCAGTTCGACGCCGAGCTCAGCGGCATCTCCACCCGAGTGCTCGAGATGGGCGGCCTGGTCGAGTCGCAGGTCGCCCAGTCGCTGGTTGCTCTAATGCAATTCGACCCCGAGATCGCGCGCCAGGTGCTGGCGCAGGAGGAGCGTGTCAACCAGTTGGAGGTCGAGATCGACCGCGACCTCTCGGCGATCATCGCGCTGCGCCAGCCGACCGCGCGCGACCTGCGCCTGCTCATCGCCATCAGCAAGGCCATCGCCAACCTCGAACGGGTCGGCGACGAGGCGGCGCGCATCGCGCGCACCGTGCAGCGCCTGATCGGCACCGGGGTGTCGTCGCGCCTGCGCCTGCCGCTGGCCGACCTCGGCTTCGAGGCCGACCTGGCGATCGCGCAGCTGCGCAAGGCGCTCGATGCGTTCGCGCGCCTGGACACGGCGCGGGCGCTGGAAGTCCTCAAGCAGGACGACCAGATCGACCAGGAGTTCGACGGCCTGCTGCGCAAGCTGATCACCTACATGATGGAGGACCCGCGCACGATCTCGTCCAGCATCGACCTCGTTTTCGTCGCCAAGGCGATCGAGCGCGTGGGCGACCACGCGAAGAACCTGGCCGAGGCCATCATCTACGTGGTCAAGGGCACCGACGTGCGCCACGCCTCGGTGGCCGAGGTCGAGAACGCGATCCGTTGAGCCTCCACGCCGGGGCGGTGGATAGACCATGGGCTGGTGGCTGACCCGAACCCTCGCGGCGCTGCTGGCCGTGGTCGGTGGCGCCCTGGTCGGTGCGCTGCTCGGCCGGCTCGTGCAGCATCCGCTGCCCGCGATGTTCATGGGCGGGCTGGTCACCATGGCGCTGCTGGTGCTGCGCGACTCCTGGCGCGGCCAGGCCCTGATGGACTGGCTGCGCGGACCGCTGACGGCCCCGGCGCCGCGCGACGCCGGCTTCTGGGGCGAGCTGGGCTACCGGATCGAGAAGGCCCTGCGCGGCCGCGAGCAGGACACCCGCGGCGAACAGGACCGATTGGCGCAGTTCCTGTCGGCGATCGAGGCCTCGCCCAACGGCGTGATGATGCTCGACCGCGGCGACCAGATCGAGTGGTGCAATTCGGTGGCGGCCGAGCATTTCGGGCTCGACCCCTCGCGCGACCGGCGCCAGCGCGTGACCAACCTGGTCCGCATGCCGGCCTTCGTCGCCCACCTCCAAGGCGGGCAATTCGGCGACAGCGTGACCTTCAGCGGACCGCTGGGGCGGACCACGCTGTCGGTGCTCGTGCGGCCTTACGGCGACGGCCAGAAGCTGGTGCTGTCGCAGGACATCACCGAACGCGAACGCGCCGATGCGATGCGGCGCGACTTCGTGGCCAACGTGTCGCACGAGATCCGCACCCCGCTGACCGTGCTGGCCGGATTCGTCGAGACCCTGACCCGGCTGCCCTTGACCGAGACCGAGCGCGAGCGCGTGCTGGGCCTGATGCAGCAGCAGACCGATCGCATGCAGGCCCTGGTCGGCGATCTGCTCACGCTGGCCCGAATCGAGGGCAGCCCGCGGCCCGCGGTCGACCACTGGGTCGGCGTGACCGGGTTGATGGAGCAGGCCCGGCTCGACGGCCAGGCGCTGTCGGCCGGGCGCCATCTGATCGAGGTGCGGGGGGGTGAAGACGCCGAGATCGCCGGCAGCCAGAGCGAGCTCTACAGCGCGGTGACCAACCTGCTCAACAACGCGGTGCGCTACACGCCCCAGGGCGGCCGCGTGCAGGTGCAATGGCAATGGCGCCCCGACGGCGGCGGCGAACTCGCGGTCAGCGACACCGGCATCGGCATCGCGCGCGAGCACCTGCCGCGCCTGACCGAGCGTTTCTACCGCGTCGATGGCAGCCGCTCGCGCGACACCGGCGGCACCGGCCTCGGGCTGTCCATCGTCAAGCATGTCGTGCAGCGCCATGGCGGCGAGATCGAGATCCAGAGCGAACCCGGCAAAGGGTCGTGCTTCAAGCTCGTGTTCCCTGCCTTCCGCCTGCGCAGCAGGCCGGCCACGCAGCCGCCGCCGCGGGCCGAGGGCGCTAGCGAACCGATGAGCGCCGGTAGACCTGGGTGACCTCTTCGCGATCGGTCGGGCGCGTGACCTCGGCAAGCAGCGACCATCCGGCCGGTGCGGGCGGCAGCGGCCGCAAGCGGGTGGCGCGCAGCAGGAAGGGGCAGCCATCGGCCGCGGCCTGTGGGCGGGCATCGACGCGCCAATGCCCTACGACCTCGAGCGCGGCGACTGCAGGCGGTGCGAGCCCGGGTGCTGCGATGCAGCTGCCACCGGGAACCAGGGCGGCCAGGCGGTCGATCAGCGGGCGCGGGCTGCGCGCGTAGTCGAGCAGCGGCAGCCACAGCGTCATCAGCAGCAGCCAGCACAGGGCAACCCCGCCGGCGGGCAGCACCAGGCTCTTCCACAGGGCCTCGCGGTGGCGACCGGTTCGCCAGCGCACCAGTGCCACCCAGGCCGCGGTGCCGGCCATTGCCAGCATCAGCGCCAGGGCCGAGAACCGCGAGACGTAGCCCGGGGCCAGGCGTGCGATGTTGGCCGCCGTCTTCGCGGGCAGGCCGGTCTGCAGCGAGGCGTAGATGACCCAGATCGTGGCTGCGCACAGCGTGAAGAAGCACATCGAGAACCAGTCGATCGCCGCCGCCGCGCTGCGCTTGAGCGTGGGCAGCGCGAACGCGGCGAGCACCGCCATGCCGGGCAGGCCAAGCATCAAGGCGCGGTCGGATCCGGCCATCGCGACATTGGCCGCGAGCGCCACGATCACCGGCACCAGCGGCACCGAGAGATGCCTGTGCATCAGCTGGCGGCGCCAGCGCCACAGCGTCCACAGCGCCAGCGGCCAGGCCGGCCACAGGAACCACAGCCATTGGCGTGCCAGATTGGGCAGGTCCTGTGCGGTCAGTGCGTCGGCGCGCCAGCGCCAGGCACCCAGCGTTGCGGCGAGCCATGCGGCAGCGACCATCGCCGCTGCCACCCAGGCGGTCAACGCGCGCACCTGCGGGTAATGCGAGCGCCAGCAAACGAGCATGGCGCCCGCGCCGACCGCCAGGGCCGTGCTGGGAGCGCCGCTTCCGGCGAGCAAGGGCAGGGCGGCGAGCATGGCCGCGCGCGCCTGCCGCGGCCGGAACGGCGCCGCTGCCAGTGCGTACAGAAAAAGGCCCATCGACGCGAGCTGAGCCAGCTCGGGCGTGGTCTCGTGCCCCAGTTGCAGCAGACCCAGCGTGGCCATCAACGCGAGCAAGGCGCCGTCGGCGATCGCACGGGCGTAGTCCACCGGCTCGGCTTCGCCGCCGAAGGCGAAGGGCACCGGCTGTGCGGCCTCGGTACGCGCGAGGTAGAAGGTCGTGTACCAGACCAGCGCCAAAGTCAGCCCGAGCAATATCGTGAACGGCACGCGCGCTGCCACGGCCGGATCGAGCCAGGGCGAGCCGGCGCGGATGAACGCGGCCCCCAGCCAGTGCGGCAGCAGCGCCATGTCGCCGGGCACGCCACCCAGCGTCGGTGCCCACCAGGAGGCACGGCCGTCGGCGATCGCCGCCATCTGCCCGAACGCCGTCAGATCGGCGTTGCGCCAGGGGTCGCGCCCGACCAGACCCGGCAGCAGATAGGCCGCGCACAGCAGCAGCAGCGGCAGGCGCGGCAGCCGGCGCGCGCCGCGCAGCGTCACCAGCGCCGGCTTGGGGGCGTTCATCCGCTGACGATCGGGTGAACGCCGGAAATGGCAGCCGGCGCGGACCAGGGCAAGCGGGCGGCGGCCAAAAACAAAAAGGCAGCCGAAGCTGCCTTGTGGTCGCGCGTGGCGCCGGTCACCGCGTCTGGCCCGTGCCGCTGGCGTGCATGGACCTTACTTCTTGAGACCGACGCGGGCGAACTTGTTGCGGAACTTCTCGACCCGGCCGCCCAGGTTGTCGACGCTCTTCTGCGTGCCGGTGTAGAACGGATGCGTCTCGCTGGTCGACTCCAGCTTCATCAGCGGCAGTTCACGGCCATCCTCGAGCTTGATCGTCTCCTTGGTCTGCAGGCAGGAGCGGGTGACGAACTTGAAGCCGTTGGACAGGTCCTGGAAGCAGACCTCGCGGTAGGTCGGGTGGATGCCGTCTTTCATGGGGTGCCTCTGATCGAGTTTGGAAGCCACGCTGCCTGTTCTGGATGAAAGGGGCAACGCACTTTCCGAGGTGGAGGAAAACGCAGGATTATAGGTGAGCGGCGCTTCAGCCACCCCTGCGCATCATGTCGAAGAAGTCGAGGTTGTTCTTGGTCGCCTTCATCTTCTCGAGGATGAACTCCATCGCCTCGATCTCGTCCATCGGGTAGAGCAGCTTGCGCAGGATCCAGCTCTTCTGCAGGATCTCGGGCTTGAGCAGCAGCTCTTCGCGCCGGGTGCCGCTCTTGTTGATCAGGATCGACGGGTAGACGCGCTTCTCGGCCATCCGGCGGTCGAGGTGGATCTCGCAGTTACCGGTGCCCTTGAACTCCTCGTAGATGACCTCGTCCATCTTCGAGCCGGTGTCCACCAGTGCGGTGCCGATGATGGTCAGCGTGCCGGCTTCCTCGGTATTGCGTGCGGCGCCGAAGAAGCGCTTGGGTCGCTGCAGCGCGTTGGCATCGACGCCGCCGCTGAGCAGCTTGCCGCTGGACGGCAGCACGTTGTTGTAGGCCCGTGCCAGGCGGGTGATGCTGTCGAGCAGGATCACGACGTCCTTCTTCAGCTCGACCAGGCGCTTGGCGCGTTCGATCACCATCTCGGCCACCTGCACGTGGCGCGCCGCGGGTTCGTCGAAGGTGCTGCTGATGACTTCGCCGCGAACGGTGCGCAGCATCTCGGTCACTTCCTCGGGCCGCTCGTCGACGAGCAGCACGATGAGGTGGATCTCTGGGTGGTTGGCGACCAGCGCGTGCGCGATGTGCTGCATCATGACCGTCTTGCCGGTCTTGGGCTGGGCCACCAGCAGCGCGCGCTGGCCTTTGCCGATCGGCGCGACGAGGTCGATGATGCGGCTGGTGATGTTCTCTTCGGCCTTGACGTCGCGCTCGAGCTTGAACTGCTCCTTCGGGAACAGCGCCGTCAGGTTCTCGAACATGATCTTGTGCTTGCTCTCCTCGGGCGTCAGGCCGTTGACCCGATCGACCTTGACCAGCGCGAAGTAGCGTTCACCGTCCTTGGGCACCCGCACCTCGCCCTCGACCATGTCGCCGGTGTGCAGGTTGAAGCGGCGGATCTGGCTGGGGCTGAGGTAGATGTCGTCGGTGCTCGCCATGTAGCTGGCCTCGATCGAGCGCAGGAAGCCGAAGCCGTCGGGCAGCACCTCGAGCACGCCGTCGCCGAAGACCTGTTCGCCGGCCTTGGCGCGCTTCTTCATGATCGCGAACATCAACTCCTGCTTGCGCAGGCGCTGGACGTTCTCGATCTCGAGAGCCTCGCCCATCGTGATGAGCTCCATGACCGGCTGGGCTTTGAGTTCGGACAGATGCATGAGGGCACCCTCGGGCAGATGCGCTGGGGCTCACGCGCGACGGGGCGCGGGCCATGCGGCAGGTCTTGTGGTGTGGCGCCGAACTCACGCGCTCGGCCGTCGTGCGCCGGCTTGAGTGAGCCAGCGGGGCCTTGCGTGGTGGCGGATCAGCCTACGGGCACTCTTGGCACCCGTCGGTGACGAAGATTATAGATGACCGTCCAGGAATGCGGTCAGCTGGGCCTTGGACAGCGCGCCGACCTTGGTCGCCGCAAGCTCGCCGCCCTTGAACAACATCAGGGTCGGGATGCCGCGGATGCCGAACTTGGCCGGCACTTCCCTGTTCTCGTCGACGTTCATCTTGGCGACCTGGAGCCGGCCGTCGTAGTCCCTGGAGACCTCGTCGAGGATGGGCGCGATCATCTTGCAGGGGCCGCACCACTCGGCCCAGTAGTCGACGAGCACCGGCTTGTCGGCAGCGAGCACGTCGCTGCCGAACGACTCGTCGGTGATGTGTTTGATCAGTTCGCTACTCATGAGGGGCTCTCTCCGTAGGCTTGGGCACGACGTGGCCGGCAAGTCGTGTCAATTTTGGCACAACGCCCCCTTTCGGTCCGGCCAGGGGCGCGCATGGCGGCCTTCAGGTGCAGGCGGACCGCGGGCCGAACTGCCGCGCGATTCACCCGCTGTTCGCACCACTGCCTGGCATGGCAACGGGGTTCAATCGTGATCCATGCCCGCCCACAGCACAGACACCACTGCGCCGCCGCGCGCCGCCGCCGTGCGCTGGTTCGGCCGGCTGCAATTGCTGCGTCTGCTCGGCAAGAGCGAGCGCACGATGGCCTGGCGGGTTGCCGATCCGCGCAGCGGCCAGGAACTGATGCTCGTCCTGCCTCGGGTGCAGCCCGCCGATGCTGCAGCGCTGGAGCGCTGGCAGCAGGCCGTGCGGCGCGCCTCGCGCCTGAACCATCCGCAGATCGCCGCGGTGGTGGAGAGCGGCGTGCAGGACGGCTGGCCCTACGTCGCCTACGATCCGCGCGATGCAGCGCCGCTGTCCGAGCGCCTGGCCGCCAAGGGACTGCCCGGTCTCGATGCCGCGGACTGGACCATGCAGCTGCTGCAGGGCCTGGCCTTCGCTCACGAGGCCGGCGTGGCCCATCACGACCTGCAGTCCTACCTCGTGCTCGTCAGCGATGGCGGCGAAGTGCGGGTGGCGGGGCTGGCCGTGGCCGCCGAGCTCGCCCGCGCCGACGATCGGGCGCGCGACCTCGACGCCTTGGACCCGGGTGCGCTGCGCTCGCAGCGCGCCGCCGCCGAGCGCGACGTGCTCGCCGCAGGCGTGCTGCTGCAACAACTGCTGAGCGGCCAGCCGGCGCTCGAAGAGCCCGACAGTGGACGCGTCATCGCGCGTCTGCCGCCGCTGGGACGCGAGGTCGTGCGTCTGCCCTGGGCCACCGTGAACCCGATCGCCGAGCCGTTGCGTGCGATCGCCAACCGCGCCACCGACCGCCAGGAGCGCCAGCGCTACCGCAACGCGCGCACGCTGCTGCGCGCCCTCGAGGGCTGGCACCGCACCGAGGCCGGCACCGGCGGCGGCCCGCTGGCGCTGCTGTCGGACCGCATTCGTCACGCCGGCGTGCTGCCCTCGTCGCCGGGCGCGGCGGCGCGCGCGGCGCGGCTGGCGTTGATGGAACAAGAGCGTACGAACGAACTCGCCGAGGTCGTGCTCGAGGATCCGGCGCTATCCTTCGAGATGCTGCGCCTGGTCAACACGGCGCAGGTTCGCGGCGCGCAGGTCTCGGGCAGCGGGCCGGTGCTCACCGTGCGGCGCGCGATCGCGATGATGGGGCTGGACGGCGTGCGCCGCGCGGCGCTCGCCCTGCGTGACTGGCCCGGCCCGCTGGGCGACGCCGGCGCGGCCGAGCTGCAGCGGCTGATCGATCGCTGCAAGCGCGCCGGTCGCACCGCGCTGATCCTGCGCCCGCCTGGCTACGACGCCGAGGTCGTCTACCTGGTGACCCTGCTGCAGAACCTGGGCCGCCTGGTCGTGCAGTACCACTTCGCCGACGAGGCGCAGCAGATCCGCCGCCTGATGCAGCCCGCACCGCCGGCCCGCGAAGGCGAACCCGAGGAACCCGGAATGACCGAGGAGAGCGCGGCCTTCGCCGTGCTCGGCGCGGACATCGAGGCCCTCGGTGCCGCGGTCGCCCGGCATTGGGGGCTGGACGACAGCATGCTGGCGATGATCCGCCGCCAGCCGGTGACGACGGCGGTGCACAGCGGCGGCACCGACGACGAGATGCTCCGCAGCGTGGCCAGTTGCGCCAACGAGGCGATCGACGTGCTGGCGCTGCCGGCGCACCGCGTGCAGGGTGCGTTGCAGCGCGTGGTGCAACGCTACGGCCGGGTGCTCGAGGTCGGCCTGCGCGATCTGCAGGCCGCATTGCAGGGCCAGTCGATCGAGCCGATCGCGCACACGATGGCAGCACCGCTGGACGGGGATGCATCTTGAGCGCCGGGCTCGCATCGAAGGCCCGGCTCGGGCAACTGGGGCGCTTCGAGCTGCTGCGCGAGCTCGGCCGCGGCGCCCAGGCCAGCGTCTGGCTGGCACACGATCCGCGCCTGGACCGCGAGGTTGCCCTCAAGCTCCTCGACCCGGCGGCCGACGCGCTGGCGGTGAGCGAGTGGCTGCACGAGGCGCGGGCGGTCAGCCGCCTGACGCACCCGAACATCGTGCCGGTGTTCGAGGCCGACGAGCATGACGGCCAACCCTATCTGGTGTTCGAGTACGTCGAAGGCCCGACCCTGGCGCAGGCGCGTCGCGGCAAGCCGCCGATGCCGCCGCGCGAAGCGGTGGCGCTGCTGCTGGGCGTGCTCGATGCGCTGGCCGCGGCCCACGACCAGGGGCTCGTGCACCGTGACCTGAAGCCATCCAACATCCTGCTCGGCAGCGACGGGCGTGCCCGCGTCATGGACTTCGGCATCGCGGCGCGGGTCGCGAAGGACGACGGCCGCAGGAGCGGGCGCCCGGTTGCGGCCGTCGGCCGCGCCAACCAGGGCACCGATGGGGCCGCCGGCTGCATCGTCGGCACGCCCGGCTACATCTCGCCCGAGGCCGCGCGTGGCGAGGCCCCGGTGCCGGCGATGGACGTCTTCGCTGCCGGCGTGATGCTGGGCGAGTTGCTCAGCGGCGGCCCGCTGCTGCGGGAAACCGATCCGCACCGCGCCATCGCGCGAATCCAGCACGAGGACCTGGTGCTGCCGGAGCAGGTCAAGGTCGATGCCAGCCTGCGCGGCATCGTGCAGCGCGCGCTGGCGCGCGATGTCCATGCCCGCTACGACAGCGCGCGTGCGATGCACGCTGCGCTGTCCAGCTGGGCGCAGCCGGCCGAAGTCGCGTCGGCCGCCGAGGCGGGGAACAGCCATGCGACGCTGGAATTCCTGCTACGGCGCATGCGCCACAAGACCGACTTTCCGGCCCTTTCGGCCTCGGTCGTGCGCATCCAGCGGGTGGCGACCTCGGAGACCGAATCGCTGGCGAGCCTGGCCGACGAGATCCTCAAGGACGTGGCGCTGACCAACAAGCTGCTGCGCATGGTCAACACCGCGCAGTTCACCGCCGTGGCCGGGGGTGGCATCGCCACCGTCTCGCGCGCGGTGGCGCTGGTCGGATTTGCCGGCATCCGCAACATGGCGCTGTCTCTGGTGCTGCTCGAACACATGAACGACAAGGGGCATGCAGCGCAGCTCAAGGACGAGTTCCTGCGTGCGCTGATGGCCGGTGCGCTGGCCAACGAGCTCTCGCCGGCGGCGCGCGAAGGCGAGGAAGCCTTTCTCGGCGCGATGTTCCAGAACCTCGGGCGGCTGCTGACGGAGTTCTATTTCCCCGAAGAAGCGCTGCAGATCCGCCAGCAGCTCGCCGGTTCCGACCCGGCACCCGCCGTTCGCAATGCGGCGGCCCTGCGCGTGCTGGGCATCAGCTTCGAGGACCTCAGCGCCGGTGTGGCCAAGGCCTGGGGCCTGCCCGACACGCTGCAGCGCGCGCTGCGGCCGCCAGCGGGCGAGGCACCCAGACGAGCCGTGGCAAGCGGCGCCGACGGCGGGGTGGAGCGCATGCGCTGGCTCGGCCGCAGCGCGAACGCGCTGGCCGATGCCTGGCTGGTGAGCGACCCGGTGGCCCAGGCCGCAGCCATCGAGGCCGCCGCCGAGCTCTACGCACCGGTGCTGGGGCTGTCGGCGGCGCAGGTCACCGCGGCCGCGCACGGCGCGCGCAGCCGCGTGGGGCAGCTCGCGCAGGCGATGGGGCTGCAGGCCTCCAAGGACACGCCCGCGCGGCGGCTGGTGGACGAAACGCGGCCGCCCCGGCCGGGAGCGCCGAGCGCCGCAGCCAGCGACGCGACGCTCGTCGTCGCGCGCCCGGCACAGGGCGCGCAGGCGCAGCTGGCCCAGGCGCTGCAGGAGGCGCGCGCCGCCCTGGCCGGCAAGCGGCTGCGCCTGAACGAATTGCTCAGTCTGGTGCTCGACACGATGCACCGCGCGCTGGATTTCCGCTGCGTCGTCTTCTGCCTGCGCGAGCCGGCCAGCGGCCACCTCGTCGGCCGCGTCGGCCTCGGGCCGGGCGGCGCCGAGATCAGCGCCGCCTTCCGCATCGCGCCCGACGCGGCCGCAGTCGGCGACCTCTTCGCCGTGCTGTGCGCCAAGGGCGCCGACCTGATGATCGCCGACAGCGCCGCGGTGGCCAAGCGCCTGCCGGCCTGGTACCGCGAGCGCGTCAATGCCCCCACCTTCCTGCTGCTGCCGCTGGTCCTCAAGGGCGCGCCGATCGGGCTCATCTACGCCGACAAGGCGAGCGCCGGGACGATCGCGCTCGGCGGTGAAGAGCTCGGCCTGCTGCGCTCGCTGCGCGACCTGATGGCCGCGGCCATCGGCAAGGTCGGGTGACGAGCCTGACCCCGGCACTGGTTGCAACGCTTAGGGCTGCTTGGTTCCCCACCTGACCCGATTGGGCGCGCTCCCATGCGGGGAGGCCCGTCACCGCGGATTGTAGGCGAGGGCCTCGCGCACCCCGGTGTTCAGTTGTAGATGTAGGCGCGGTCGAAGGGATAGTCGCACTTCGTCCCGGGCAGTTCGCTGGCGGCTGGGCGACCGTCGGGGTGGGCGGCGAGGGTCTGGTGCAACGCCATCCAGCCGCGCTCGAAGCCGAGCGCGCTGACCGCCAGGTAGAGCCGATACGCGCGCAGCGTCTTGGCGTCGCACAGCGTCGCGGCGTGCGCCAGCTGCGCCTCGAGCGCGTCCGACCAGGCCCACAGCGTGCGCGCGTAATGCGGGCGCAGGTTCTCGATGTCCAGGCCTTCGAGCCCGGCCTCGGCCATCACCCGCAGCACGTGCGAGACATGAATCAACTCGCCGCCGGGGAAGATGTAGCGCTCGACGAAATCGCCGATGCCCGCGCCGAGCTGCGCGTTGCGCGTGCCGCCGGCGGTGATGCCATGGTTGAGCAGCAGACCGCCCGGGCGCAGCAGGCGCCGGATCTTCGCGAAGTACGCCGGCAGCCGCGCCCGGCCGACATGCTCGAACATGCCCACCGACGCGATCTTGTCGAACGGCGCGTCCTCGGGCAGTTCGCGGTAGTCGAGCAACTGCATCCGCACGCGATCGCCCAGGCCCCGCTGCCCGATCAATGCGTTGACATGCGCGTGCTGGTTCTTCGACAGCGTGATGCCGGTGGCCTGCACGCCGTAATGCTCGGCCGCCCACAGCAGCAGCGCACCCCATCCGGCGCCGATGTCGAGGAAGCGCTCGCCGGGGCGCAGCCGCAGCTTGCGGCAGACGAGGTCGAGCTTGGCTTCCTGGGCCTGCTCGAGAGCGGACACGCCGGCGCGCCAATAGGCGCAGGAGTAGACGCGGCGCGGGTCCAGCCACAGGGCGTAGAAGTCGTCGGAGACGTCGTAGTGGTGCTGCACCTGGCGCGCGTCGGCCGACGGCCGGTGGCGCCAGCGCGAGCCCAGGGTGCTGCGCAGGGGCTGGGCATGGGGGGTGGTGGGTTCCTCGTCGAGCAGCGCGGCGGCGATGGCCGCCACCTGCCGCATCGGCCCGTCGAGCGTCACATGGCCTTCGACGATCTCGTTGGCCAGACGGCCGATGCGGCCATGCGCGAGGTGGCGCAAGGCCAGCGTGTGCGGCAGCCGCAGATGCACCTGCGCGTCGGCCGCGCCGATTCGCTGACCGCCAGGCAGCACGACAGCCAGCATCGCTGCCGCTTCGGGTGGCAGGCTAGCCAGCCGCTTGCGAACCAGGTTTTCCCAGATCCCGCCCATGAGTTATGGGCCTGGACTGTACGCAATCGGGTTGCATTCCGCCAGACTGCGCTGGCCTCAACGCAACTGCAGCGCGTCGCCCTCGAAGCAAAGGTCCAGCGGTTCGATGAGCAGCCGCTTGGGGCCGGCCTCGACCCGCCCGGCCGCCCAGGCCGGCACGCCGCATCCCTGTGCGACCGCCACCGCGCGCTCGGCATCCGGGGCGGCGACGAACAGCGCGAAGCCGGCACCCATGTTCAACGTGCCGTAGGCCTCGGCGTCGTCGTGCTGCGCCTGCTGCTGGATGAAACGCAGCACCGGCGGCACCGGCGGCACGGTGTCGATGCGGTAGCTCAGGGGCTTGGGGTGGCGCAGCAGCTTGCGCCAGCCATGGCCGGTGATGTTGGCGGCGTAATGCACGCCGATGCCGGCAGCCCACAAGGCCTCGGTGACCGGCGAATACAGGGTCGTCGGTGCCAGCAGCGCCTGGCCGTAGCCCAGCCCCGGCGCGACCTCGGTCAGGTAGCCCTGCGGCAGGCGCTCGGCGAGCTTGCGCGCCAGGCTCAGGCCGTTGGCGTGGATGCCGCTGGAGGCCAGCAGCACGATGGCGTCGCCGGGTTCCAGCCGCTCGCCCAGGCTCAATCGTTCCTTCGGGTTGACCAGGCCCGTGCAAGACGCCGCGAGGTCGATGCGCCCGGCCTCGACGATGCCGGCCAGCGCCGGCGTCTCGCCGCCGCCCCAGGCCACGCGGCAGATGTCGCAGGCATCCTTCCAGCCCTGGACCAGGGCCTGCGCGCGCACCGCGTCGGCGAACCAGTCGCTGCCGCCGGCGGCCCAGTAGGCCTGCACCACCAGCGGCGTGGCGCCCACCGTGATCAGGTCGTTGATCGCCATCGCGATCGTGTCCTGCGCGATCGCGGCATAGAAGCTGCCGCCGGTCAGGCGCTGCATCTCGTCGGCCACCAGCGCCTTGCTGCCCAGGCATTCGACGATGCTCGCGAGGTAGAACGGGCCGACGTCGACGACATACGCCGATTCGCCGCGCGAGGCCGGGACTTCGCTCAGGCCGTGCGCGGCCAGATGGGCGCCGGTGGCCGCCGCGGCGCGTTGCGCGGCGATCTTCAGCGGGTCGATGAGGTCGTACTGCACGCCTGCCTGCGCGTAGCTCAACGGGGTGTTCGGGGGCTGCGTCATGGCCGGCGATTATCCCTGCCAACCTTAGAATGAACTCGATGATCCTTCCCCTGCCCGCCTCGTCCGCTGCCGCCGGCACCCCGCCGAAGGCGCGGCGTGGCCTTGGCCTGTCCTGATGGCCTACGTCGTCCTGGCCCGCAAGTACCGGCCGCGCCGTTTCTCCGAGATGGTGGGGCAGGAGCATGTCGTGCAGGCGCTGACCAACGCGCTGCAGCAGCAACGCCTGCACCACGCGTACCTGTTCACCGGCACGCGCGGCATCGGCAAGACCACGGTCTCGCGGATCCTGGCCAAGAGCCTGAACTGCACCGGGCCCGACGGCACCGGCGGCATCACCGCCGAGCCCTGCGGCGTCTGCACCGCCTGCACCGAGATCGATGCCGACCGCTACATGGACTACATCGAGCTCGATGCCGCCAGCAACCGCAGCATCGACGAGATCCGCGACCTCATCGAGCGTGCCGCCTACAAGCCGGGCATCGGCCGCTTCAAGGTCTTCATGATCGACGAGGCGCACCAGCTCACCAAGGACGCCTTCAACGCCCTGCTCAAGACGCTGGAGGAACCGCCGGACTACCTCAAGTTCGTGCTCGCGACGACCGACCCCGAGAAGATGCTGCCGACGGTGCTCAGCCGCTGCCTGCAGTTCAACCTGCGGCCGATGGCGCCGGAAACCGTGCGCGCGCATCTGCAGCAGGTGCTGGCGGCCGAGAACGTGGCCTTCGACGACGGCGCGCTGCGGCTGCTGGCGCGCGCCGCGCGCGGTTCGATGCGCGACGGCCTTTCGCTCACCGACCAGGCGATCGCCTATGGTGGCGGGCAGCTCAGCGAAACGGTGGTGCGCAGCATGCTGGGCAGCGTCGATCGCGGTCACGCGCGCGCGCTGGTGCAGGCACTGGCCGGGCGCGACGGGCCTGCAGTGCTGGCGGCCGTCGACGGCCTGCGCCGGCTCGGGCTGTCGGCGGCCGGCCTGCTCGAGGAGATCGCCCGCCTGCTGCAGCAGATGGCGGTGGCGCAGGCGGTGCCCGGGGCCCTCGACGCGCTGGACCCCGAGAACGCCGATGCGCTGGCGCTGGCGCCGCTGCTGGCGGCCGACGAGACGCAGCTGCTCTACAGCGTGGCTCTGCACGGCCGCGAGGAACTCGGCCTGATGAGCGACGAGTACGGCGCGCTGACGATGGTGCTGCTGCGCTTCCTGGCGTTTCCCGCGCAGGGCGACGGCGTGCCCGCGGCGCCGCCGCTGGTGGTGCCGCGCGAGTCGCGCGAGCCGCGCGCAGCGCCCTTGCGCGCCTCGCCGCCGCCGGCGATCACCTTGCCTGCCGGTGCCGATGCGCGGCCGAAGCCGATTGTCGCGCCGCCCACCGCCGCGTCGCCGCAGCGGAGCGCGTCGCCGCCGCCGCCGGCGGCGCTGCCGGTCGCCGAGCCGCCGGCGGCAGCCACTGGGGCGCCGCCCATTGCCGGCGCTGCCGATTCCGAACTCGGCACGCGCTGGCACCGCCTCGTCAAGCACCTGTGCGACCAGGGCACGCTCACCGCGCTGGCGCGCGAGCTGGCGACCCAGGGCGGCCTGCGCGCCATCGACGACGGCGCCACGCCGCCACGCTGGCAGCTCGTGGTCGAGCGCGAGACGCTGCGCAGCGCGCCCTTGCGCGACAAACTCGCGGCCGCGATCGCTGCTGAACTCGGCCACGCCATCGAGCTCGAACTCGAAGCCGGCGTGCCCGAAGACTCACCGGCGCGGCGCGACGCGGCCGAGCGTCAACGGCGTCAGGCCGCGGCGGAAGCCGCGATCCATGCCGACCCCGCGGTGCGCGATTTGCTCACCCAGTTCAAGGGCGCGCGCATCGTGCCCGGCTCGATCAAACCCGTCTGAAGAGAACCAAGGAAGAACGACCATGATGAAAGGCCAACTCGCCGGCTTGATGAAACAGGCCCAGGCCATGCAGGACAACATGAAGCGCGCACAGGAAGAGCTGGCGCTGATCGAGGTCGAAGGCCAGTCCGGCGCCGGGCTCGTCAAGGTGACCATGACCTGCAAGCACGACGTCAAGCGCGTGGCCATCGACCCCAGCCTGCTCGCCGAAGACAAGGACATGCTCGAGGACCTGGTGGCCGCCGCCTTCAACGACGCGGTGCGCCGCGCCGAGGAGCTCAGCGCCGAGAAGATGGGCAAGCTCACCGCCGGGCTGCCGCTGCCGCCGGGCATGAAGTTCCCGTTCTGATCGAGCAGTGTCGGAGCCCTCGCTAGACGGCCTCGTCGACGCCCTGCGCCGGCTGCCGGGCGTGGGCCTGAAGTCGGCGCAGCGGATGGCCTTCCACCTGCTGCAGCACGACCGCGAAGGTGCGCGCAAGCTCGCCGGCGCGCTCACCGACGCGGTCCAGCGAACGCGTCATTGCGAGCGCTGCCACACCTTCACCGAGGCGGCGGTGTGCAGCACCTGCCTCGACCAGCGTCGCGACGCCAGGCTGCTGTGCGTGGTCGAGACCCCGGCCGACCAGGCGGCGCTGGAGCGCAGCGGCAGCTACAAGGGCCTGTACTTCGTGCTCATGGGCCGGATCAGCCCGCTCGACGGCGTCGGGCCGGGCGAGATCGGCGCCGCGCGGCTGATCGAGCGGGCGCAGGACGGCGTGGTCGAGGAAGTCATCCTCGCCACCGGCTTCACCGCCGAGGGCGAAGTCACCGCCCACGCGCTGGCCACGGCGCTGCGCGAACGTGGCCTGAAGGTCACGCGGCTGGCGCGCGGCGTGCCGGCGGGCAGCGAGCTCGAATACGTCGACCTGGGAACGATCGCCCATGCGATGGGCGACCGGCGCTGAGGCGCCGGTGCCGGTCGCGTCGATCGACCTCAGTCGGTGACCGCGGCGCGGTAGGCATGCCAGGAGGCATGCCCGATCACCGGTCCGACGACCAGCAGCCCGGCGAACCAGGGCACCAGCGCCAGGCCCACGAGCAGGGCGATCAGCGCGCCCCAGGCCAGCAACACGCCGGTCTGGGTGAAGACCAGCCGCATGCTGGTCAGGCCCGCGGTCACGGCGTCGGTCTGGCGGTGCAGGATCATCGGGATCGAGATCACGCTGACGGCGTAGATCAGGCCGGCGAAAACCGCGCCGAGCGCCACCCAGGCGGCGATGAAGCCCAGGTTCTCGGGCGCCAGCAGGCCCAGCAGCGAGCCCTTGAAGTCGGGCATGCCGTCGAAGCTGACCGCGAACGCGATCAGCGTCGCGCGGGCCCACAGCATCTCCAGCACCAGAAGCACGAAGCCGAAGATGCCCAGCTGCCCGGTGCGCGTGTCCCAGGCCATCAGCGAGTCGCCGAAATCGGGCCGCTCGCCGGCCTCGAGCTTCTGGCTCACGCGGTACAGGCCCAGGCACAGGAACGGGCCCATCAGCAGGAAGCCGGCCGACAGGGCCAGGGTGTAGGCCGGCGCATGCTCGAACACGGTCAGCAAGGCCCAGCCCATGACCATGAAGCAGCCGCCATAGAACAGGCCGATGCCGGGGGCGCGGACGAAGTCGCGCCAGCCCAGCAACAGCCAGCGCAGCGGGTCGGCCACCGACAGCGCGCGCAGCACGATCGGCGGCGGGCCCGCGTCGTCGGCGGGCCTGACGGGAGGGGCAGATTCGACGGATTCGTCCATGGCCAAAGCTTATGCGCGAGCCGGGCAGCGGCTGATCGGTGCAAGCCCGAAGGCCGGGCGCGCTGCGCGTCGCCGGGCTCAGCGCCCTTTGCGCACGCGCAGCAGTTCGTCCAGGATCAGGCAGGCCGCGCCGAGGGTGATCGCGCTGTCGGCCAGGTTGAAGGCGGGGAAGTAGCCGCCCTCGAACAGCGGCGACAGAAAGTGGAAGCGGAACTGCAGGAAGTCGACCACGTAGCCATGCCGCAGGCGGTCGATCACGTTGCCCAATGCGCCGCCCATGATCAGGCTGACCGCGAAGCAGAACAGCTTCTGCGTCGGGTGGTTGCGGATCATCCAGACGATGAAGCCCGATGCCGCCAGGCCCAGTGCGGTGAACGCCCAGCGCTGCCAGCCGGCGGCGTCGGCCATGAACGAGAACGCCGCGCCCCTGTTGTGCGCCCGCACGAGGCTGAAGAAGCTCGTCACCGGCCGCATGTCGCCGAGCCGCAGCCAGCCGACGACGAGCATCTTGGCGACCTGGTCGGCCAGCACCACGATCGCCGCCAGCCCCAGCCACAACCCCAGCCCCGGACCCGAGGCCTTGCCGCGCGCGGCCAATTCAGGCCACCCGGCGCGTCTCGCCGGCGCCGAAGAGGTTGCTGCTGCAGCGGCCGCACAGGCCGGGATGCGCCGGGTCGCGGCCGACATCGTCGCGCCAATGCCAGCAGCGCTCGCACTTGGTGGCACCACTGGCGCGCACCTCGACGCCGAACGCCTCGCCGGCGCGCAATTCGGCGTGCGAGGTGATGAACACGAACTTGAGGTCCTCGCCCAGCGCGGCCAGCAGCGCGTGGTCTTCGGCGCTGGCGGTGACCGTCACCTCGGCCTGCAGCGACGAGCCCAGCGCGCCGGCGGCGCGCAGGGTCTCGATCTCCTTGTTGACGGCGTCGCGCAGCTCGCGGATGCGCGACCAGCGGGCCAGCAGCGCGGCGTCGGGCGGGTCGAAGCGCGCGAAGGTTTCGGTGAAGATGGTGCCGGTGAAACCGGGCCGGCCACCGGCGAAGACCTGCCAGGCCTCTTCGGCGGTGAAGCTCAGGAACGGCGCCATCCAGCGCAGCATCGCGTGGGTGATCTGCGCCAGCGCGGTCTGCGCGCTGCGCCGCGCATGCGAGCCGGGCGCGGTCGTGTACAGGCGGTCCTTGAGCACGTCGAGGTAGAACGCGCCCAGGTCCTCGGCGCAGAACACCTGCAGCCTTGCGACCACGGGGTGGAACTCGTAGACCTCGTAATGCGCCAGCATCTGGGCCTGCACTTCGGCCGTGCGCGCCAGCGCCCAGCGGTCGATCTCGAGCATCTCGACCACCGGCACTGCGTCTTTCGCGGCGTCGAAATCCGAGGTGTTGGCGAGCAGGAAGCGCAACGTGTTGCGGATGCGGCGGTAGCTGTCGACGACGCGGGCGAGGATCTTGTCGTCGATGCTCAGGTCGCCCGAGTAGTCGGTGGCCGCGCACCACAGGCGGATGATCTCGGCGCCGAGCTGGCTCGTCACCGTGCGCATCTCGACGAAGTTGCCCAGGCTCTTGCTCATCTTGCGGCCGGCGCCGTCGACGGTGAAGCCATGCGTGAGCAAGCCTCGGTACGGCGCGCGGCCCTCGATCGCGCAGCCGATCAGCAGCGACGAGTGGAACCAGCCGCGGTGCTGGTCGTGGCCTTCCAGGTAGAGGTCGGCCTCCGGGCCTTGTTCGTGGTGCCCGCGGTCGCCCGGCGGCCCTTCGTGCGAGCCGCGCAACACATGGCTGAAGGTCGATCCCGAGTCGAACCAGACGTCGAGGATGTCGTGGCTCTTGGCGTAATGGTCGGCCGAATGTTCGCCGCTCGCCCCCAGCCACTCGGCCGCGTCGAGCCGGCTCCAGGCCTCGACGCCGCCCTCCTCGACAAGCGCGGCGGCGCGGTCCATCAGCGCCGGCGTGTCCGGGTGCAGCTCGCCGGTCACCTTGTGCAGGAAGAAGGGCAGCGGCACGCCCCAGCTGCGCTGTCGGCTGATGCACCAGTCGGGGCGGCCGGCGATCATGTCGCGCAGCCGCGCCCTGCCGTTCTCGGGGTAGAAGCCGGTCTGCTCGATCGCCGCCAGCGCCGTCTGGCGCAGCGTGGCCGGCGCCTTGGCGGTCGTGAACACGCCGGGGCCCTCGTCCATGCGCACGAACCATTGCGCCGCGGCGCGGTAGATCACCGGCGTCTTGTGGCGCCAGCAATGCGGGTAGCTGTGCACCAGCTCGCCCTGAGCGAGCAGGCGGCCGGCGTCGGCCAGCGCCTTCACGATGGCCGGCTGCGCCTTCCAGATGTGCGTGCCGCCGAACAGCGGCAGGGCGGCCTCGTAGCTGCCGTGACCCTGCACCGGGTTGAGGATCTCGTCGGCCTTCATCCCATGCGCCAGGCACGAATTGAAGTCGTCGACGCCGTAGGCCGGCGACGAGTGGACGATGCCGGTGCCGTCCTCGGCGGTGGCGTAGTCGGCGAGATACACCGGCGCGAGGCGGTCGTAGCCCGGGTCGACCGCGGCCAGCGGATGGCGGAAGTCCAGCCCGGCGAGTTTCTCGCCCTGGGCCGTCGCGATCACGCGACCTTGCAGGCCCCAGCGGGCGAGGCACTTCTCCACCAGCGCCTCGGCCACCAGCATCACGCCGCGCTCGGTCTCCACCAGCGCGTAGGGCAGGGCGGGATTGAGGTTGAGCGCCTGGTTGGCCGGCAGCGTCCAGGGCGTGGTCGTCCAGATCACCGCGAAGGCCTCGCGCGGCAGCGCGCCCAGGCCGAAGGCCGCAGCGAGCCTGGCAGGATCGGCGGCGGCGAACGCGACGTCGACCGTGATGCTCTTCTTGTCGGCGTACTCGATCTCGAACTCGGCCAGCGAGCTGCCGCAGTCGAAGCACCAGTAGACCGGCTTCTGGCCGCGGTAGACGAAGCCGCGCTCGATCATCCGCTTGAGGACGCGGATCTCGCCGGCCTCGTTGGCGAAGTCCATCGTGCGGTAGATATGGTCCCAGTCACCGAGCACGCCCAGGCGCTTGAAGTCGGCCATCTGCTGCGTGATCTGCTCGGTCGCGTAGGCGCGCGACAGCGCCTGCACCTTCTCGCGCGGCAGGCCGCGGCCGTGGTCCTTCTCGACCTGGTTCTCGATCGGCAGGCCGTGGCAGTCCCAGCCCGGCACGTAGCGGGCGTCGAAGCCGGCGAGCTGCCGGCTCTTGACCACCATGTCCTTGAGGATCTTGTTGACCGCATGCCCGATGTGCAGCTTGCCGTTGGCGTAGGGCGGGCCGTCGTGGAGCACGAACAGCGGCGCACCGCGGCGCGCGGCGCGCAGGCGCTGGTACTGGCCGGCCTCGTCCCAGCCCTTGATCCAGCCCGGCTCGCGCCGGGGCAGGTCGCCGCGCATAGGGAACGGCGTGTCGGGGAGGTTGAGGGTGCTGCGGTAGTCTGGCGTGGTGCTCATCGGGTGCTCGTCGTGTGCGCAGGGCTTGGCGCTGGCGCAGGCCGCTGGGCAGCGGCTTGCAGGTCGGTCGAAGGGCGGCTTGGCGGAGCGCTCGTCACGGCAGGTGCCGGGATGGCACCGGGTGGCGGGCCCGCGTCAGGTGACCGACCGGATAATTCGGTCGCGCGTGGCCTGCCGCCGCGTCGTGGCGTGCCAACGCAAGGCCACCCGGCATCGGGCCAGGCGAAGCGGGGACGGCTGCCAGATCGGTTGCATGTTGCCGATTTTAGCGACCGTCTTCAGCGACCGTTCGCGACCCGGATCGCGTGGGTAACATGCTCGACCATGCGGCGGGCTCCTCCGCGCCCGCCTTGCCGGAGATCCATGATGCAGAAAACCTTCGCCTCCCAGGCCGACCTCGAAGCCAAGAAGGTCAGCTTCACCAAGTTGTCCGACAACGCCTACGCCTACACCGCCGAAGGCGACCCCAACACCGGCGTGATCATCGGCGACGACGCGGTGATGGTCATCGACACCCAGGCCACGCCGGTGATGGCGCAGGACGTGATCCGCCGCATCCGCGAGGTCACCGACAAGCCGATCGACTATGTCGTGCTGAGCCACTATCACGCGGTGCGGGTGCTCGGCGCCTCGGCCTACGCGCCGCGCCATATCGTGGCCAGCCGCGACACCTACGATCTCATCAAGGAGCGCGGCGAGGCCGACAAGGCGAGCGAGATCGGCCGCTTCCCGCGCCTGTTCCAGGCCGTCGAGTCGGTGCCGCCGGGCATGACCTGGCCGACGATCACCTTCAGCGGCGCGATGTCGATCTGGCTCGGCAAGCTCGAGGTGCAGCTGCTGCAGCTCGGCCGCGGCCACACCAAGGGCGACACGGTGGCCTGGCTGCCGCAGCAGAAGATCCTGTTCTCGGGCGACCTGGTCGAGTTCGACGCCACGCCGTATGCAGGCGACGCCTACTTCAAGGACTGGCCGCAGACGCTGGACAAGCTGGCCGCGCTGAAGCCCGCCAAGCTCGTGCCCGGCCGCGGCGCCGCGCTGACCACGCCCGAAGCCGTGGCCGCGGGTCTGGCAGGCACGCGCAGTTTCATCGCCGACGTGCGCGACAGCGTGGCTGCCGGCATCGCCGCAGGCAAGGACCTCAACGCCGTCTACAAGGACACGATGGCGCGCCTGGCACCCAGGTACGGGCAATGGGTGATCTTCCAGCACTGCATGCCCTTCGACGTGACGCGCTGCTACGACGAGCTCACGCAGTACCCCGATCCGCGCATCTGGACCGCCGAGCGCGACCGCGAGATGTGGCTGGCGCTGGAGGCCTGAGGCGCCATCACGATCGGAACGTCGCCAAGCTCGCGAAGATGCCTGCCGCCGCATGCTGAACACCTACGCCTATCCCCACTACGCCTACCGCCGACCGGCCGAGCTGGACGCGCCGGGCCTTGCGGTGCGGCACCCGGTGGTGGTGGTCGGTGCCGGCCCGGTGGGGCTGGCGGCCGCGATCGACCTTGCCCAGCAAGGGCTGCCGGTGCTGCTGCTCGACGAGGACGACACCGTCAGCGTCGGCTCGCGCGGCCTGTGCTGGGCCAAGCGCACGCTGGAGATCCTCGATCGGCTGGGCTGCGGCGATGCCGTGGTCGACAAGGGCGTGACCTGGAACGTCGGCCGCACCTTCCACCGCGAGGACGAGATCTTCAGCTTCGACCTGCTGCCCGAGGACGGTCATCGGCGCCCCGGCATGGTCAACCTGCAGCAGTACTACCTCGAGCAGTTCATGGTCGAGCGCGCGCAGGCGCTGCCCGCCGTCGACCTGCGCTGGAAGCACCGCGTCGTCGGCGTGCAGCCGCGAGAGGACGGCGTGCGGCTCGAGGTCGAGACCGCCGACGGCCGCTACGCGCTGCAGGCCGACTGGCTGCTGGTGGCCGATGGCGCGCGCAGCCCGATCCGCCGCATGCTGGGCCTGGACATGGAAGGCCAGGTATTCCAGGACCGCTTCCTGATCGCCGACGTGGTGATGAAGGCCGACTTCCCGGCCGAGCGCTGGTTCTGGTTCGACCCGCCGTTCCACCCCGGCCAGAGCGTGCTGCTGCACCGCGAGGCCGACAACGTCTGGCGCATCGATTTCCAGCTCGGCTGGGACGCCGACCCCGAGCTCGAGCGCCAGCCCGAGCGCGTCGCGCCGCGGATCCGCGCGATGCTGGGGCCCGAGCGCGAATTCGAGCTCGAATGGGTCAGCGTCTACACCTTCCAGTGCCGGCGCATGCAGCGCTTCCGCCATGGTCATGTGCTCTTCGTCGGCGACGCGGCGCACCAGGTCTCGCCCTTCGGTGCGCGCGGCGCCAACTCGGGCATCCAGGACACCGACAACCTGGCTTGGAAGCTCGCGCTGGTGACCGCAGGCCGGGCCCCCGAATCGCTGCTCGACAGCTACAGCGACGAGCGCGTCGCCGCGGCCGACGAGAACCTGCTGAACTCGACCCGCTCGACCGACTTCATCACGCCCAAGAGCCAGGTGTCCAGGGACTTCCGCAATGCCGTGCTGACGCTGGCGCGCGAGCACGCCTTCGCGCGCGGGCTGGTCAATTCGGGCCGGCTGTCGGTGCCGGCGCAACTCGCCGGCTCGGCGCTCAACACGCCCGACGAGGAGGCCTTCGAAGGCACCATGCGCCCGGGCGCACCGATGGCCGATGCGCCGGTGCAGCACCGGGGTCAGGCGGGCTGGCTGCTGCCGCATACCGGCGGGCGCTTCGTGCTGATGCTGTTCGTGTCTGCAGCCGAGACCCTGTCGCCCGCGACGCGGGCCGCGCTGCGAGAACTGGCCGCAGCGCCGCTGCCTGTCCACACGCTGGTGGTGGCCGGGCGCGACGGCGACGCGCCCGCCGGCAGCACGCTGGTCGTCGACGTTCAAGGACGTGCCGCGAAGCGGTTCGACGCCCGGCCGGGCACCGCCTACCTGCTGCGGCCCGACCAGCATGTGGCCGCGCGCTGGCGCCGGCTCGATCCCGCCGCCGTGCGGGCCGCGGTGGCGCGCGCTACCGGCCAGTCGGCACCGGTGCATGCCGCCGCCCACGCCTGAGCAGGAGCTGCTGCGATGGCTGACCTCGTCACCCAGCCGAACTTCGGCACCCCCGGCGAAGCCACGCCGCAGGCTTACGCGCCGGGCGACAGCTTCTACGACCGGCTCATCGCCGCCCACCGCGGCCTCAGCGATGCCGACAGCCGCCTCGTCAATGCACGTCTGATCCTGCTGCTGGCCAACCACATCGGCGACCTGCAGGTGCTGGGCCAGGCCCTGGCGGCGGCACGCGCCGGCGTCGTGTCCGCCGACACCGAGCCCAAGGAGGGCACCGCATGAATCCGTCTGCCAGCGAACGCAACTACCAGAGCGGCTTCGGCAACCACTTCGCCACCGAGGCCGTGCCCGGTGCCTTGCCGCAAGGGCGCAACAGCCCGCAGCGCGTCGCCCATGGCCTGTATGCCGAACTGCTCTCGGGCTCGGCCTTCACCGCGCCGCGCGCCGACAACCGCCGAACCTGGATGTACCGCCGCCTGCCGTCGGTGCTCACCGGAGCCTGCGAGCCCTATGCGCAGGCCGACTGGACCACTGGTGCGGCCGGCGGCGTCGTGGTGCCGCCCGATCCGCTGCGCTGGCATCCCTTCGCCTTGCCGGTCGATCCCACCGACTTCATCGACGGCCTGCACACGGTCGTGGCCAGCGGCGATGCCGATGCGCAGACCGGCATCGCCGCGCTCGTCTATGCCGCCAACCGATCGATGGCGCGGCGCGCGCTGGTCAACGCCGACGGCGAGATGCTGATCGTGCCGCAGCAGGGCCGGCTATTGCTCACCACCGAGCTCGGCGTGCTGGAGGCGCGGCCGGGCGAGGTGGCGCTCGTGCCGCGGGGCGTCGCGTTCAAGGTCGAGCTGCCCGACGGGCCTTCGCGCGGCTACGTCTGCGAGAACTACGGTGCCGCGTTCCGCCTGCCCGAGCTGGGGCCGATCGGCTCCAACGGGCTGGCCAACGCGCGCGATTTCCGGGCGCCGGTGGCCGCCTTCGAGACCACCGAAGGCGCCTACGAGATCGTGCGCAAGGCCGGCGGCCGGCTGTGGGTCAACCACCAGCGCGGCACGCCGTTCGACGTCGTCGCCTGGCACGGCACCCTGGCGCCGCTGAAGTACGACACCGCGGACTTCATGACCATCGGCTCGATCAGCTTCGACCACCCGGACCCGTCGATCTTCACGGTGCTGACCTCGCCCAGCGACACGCCCGGTGTCGCCAACTGCGACTTCGTGATCTTTCCGCCGCGCTGGCTGGTGATGGAGGACACCTTCCGCCCGCCCTGGTACCACCGCAACGTGATGAGCGAGTTCATGGGCCTGGTGCAAGGCCAGTACGACGCCAAACCCGAAGGCTTCAAGCCCGGCGGCGCCAGCCTGCACAACGCGATGGTGCCCCATGGCCCCGACGCCGAGGCCTTCGACAAGGCCAGCCGGGCCGATCTGAAGCCGCAGAAGCTGGACGACACGCTGGCCTTCATGTTCGAGAGCCGCTGGCGCTTCGTGCCGACCGCTTATGCGATGCAGGGCGGCAGCCTGGACACGCGCTACGCCGACTGCTGGGCACCGCTGCAGGACCGCTTCGCGCCCTAGCGCGGCGCCGTGACTCAGCCGGTCTCGTGCGCCGGCGGCACGTGTCGCGACCACCAGCGGCGCGCGTCTTCGGTGTCCTGCGCGATGGCCTCGCGCAGCGCCGCCAGCGACGCGTACTTGCGCTCGTCGTGCAGCTTGTGCAGCAGCTCGACCCGCACGCAGCGGCCGTAGCCGCCGTCGCTGCCCAGTGCCGCGGGCCATTCGAGGCAATGCACTTCGAGCAGCACGCGGCCGCCGTCTTCCACCGTCGGCCGCACGCCCAGGCTGGCGACGCCGGCTAGCGGCGCAGCGGACAGGCCGTGCACCCGGACGACGAAGATGCCGCCGGCGGCGGGCCGTGGGTGGCCGAAGCGAAGGTTGAGGGTGCGGAAACCCAGGTCGCGCCCGAGCCTGGCGCCGTGAAGCACATGGCCGCTGATGCTGTAGGGCCGGCCGAGCAGCGCCTCGACCTGCGCCATGTCGCCGTCGGCCAGTGCCTGGCGCACGGCCGAGCTCGACACCCGCAGCCCGTGCACCTCGTAGCTGAGCATGCGAGCGACGTCGAAGCCGGCCTGGGGTCCGGCGGCGTCGAGCATCGCGTAGTTGCCGGCGCGGCGGGCGCCGAAGCTGAAGTCGTCGCCGACCAGCACGTAGCGCGCGCGCAGGCCCTGCTGCAGAACGTCGGTGATGAAGGCCTGCGGCGCCATGCCCGCGAACGCACTGTCGAAGCGCGCGACGACGACCTGGTCGATGCCGCAGCGCGCGAGCTCGCCGAGCTTGTCGCGCAGCGTCGCGATGCGCGCCGGCGCCGCCTCGGGCCGGCCGGCGAGGCGCGCGAAGTGGTCGCGCGGATGCGGCTCGAAGGTCAGCACGCAGGACGGCAGACCGCGGTGCCGCGCCTCGTTGACGAGCAGCGCCAGCATCGCCTGGTGTCCGCGGTGGACGCCGTCGAAGTTGCCTATCGTCAGCGCGCAGCCGCTGTCGTGGACGCGCGCGTTGTGCAGGCCGTGGCTGATGCGCATGGAGCTCAAACCTTCTCGCTGCGGCCGAGCAGCCGCAGGTACAGCGCCAGGTAGCGGTCGGCGGCCTGCGCCCAGTCGAAGCGCGCCGCATGGGCCTTGACCTCGGCGACGCGCACGGGGTCGGCCCCGCGCGCCAGTCCCGCATCGACGACGCGGCGCATCGCGGCCGGATCCCAGTCGTCGAAGTAGTAGGCGGCGTCGCCCCCGACCTCGGGCAGGCTGGTCAGGCGCGACAGGAACACCGGCTTGCCGAACTGCATGGCCTCGATCGGCGGCAGGCCGAAGCCTTCGGTCAACGACGGGAACAGAAAACCGGCGCAATGGCCGAAGGCCCAGGCCTTCTGCGCGTCGCTGATCGCGAAGCGGAAATGCACGTTGGGCAGGTGGGTGGTGGCCTCGAGAGCGCGCGCATCGTCGGTGGGCGGGCCACAGAACAGGAAGTCCATCTCGGGCCAGGCCGCCGCCAGGCCGAGGATTGCCTGCGGGTTCTTCGAGCGCGACATGCGGCTCAAGTGGAACAGGAAAGGCCGCGTCGGCGATTCGAAGCCGGGCAGGGGCCGCGGCGCGACGCCGGTCAGGTTGCGGGCGCCGTTGTGGATGACCTCGAGCGGCCCGGTCCAGTGCAGGTGCCTGCGCAGGTCGGACGCGGTGTATTCGCTGATCGCCACCAGGTAGTCGCTGCGCCGCATCAATGCCCGCGCCCTTCGATGGTCGCGCCAGACCGAGAAGCGATTCGGCTTGTAGACGTAGTTCAGGTCGTGCACCGTCACCACGCGCGGCCCGCAGCCCTGCGGCGCGAGCGTCTTGTTGAGCTGGTGGGGCTGTGCCACAGCGCCACGGGGCGGGGTGTGCGGTGCACCCAGCGCTGCAGGGGCTGCAGCGGCAGGTAACCCACCTCGGCGCCAAAGGTGCCCGCCAACTCTGGCCTGACGTGGAAGGTGAAGCCCACGCCATGAAGGCTGCGCCAGGCTGGCGCCGCTGCAGCAATGCGCTGGGCGATCTGCGAAGAGGCTTCGAAGATGCCGCCGTCGCCAGGGCCCGACCGGCCCAGGCTGATGAGCACCTCGTGGCGGGCGGGGCTCAGCAGGCCCATGGTGTGTTCCAGCTGGCAGGTGTCACGTGCTTGGCATGCGCAGGGGTCGAAAGCTCGCAAACTATCATGAGTGGCTTATGGTGCTGTTGATCGATGTCTGAGATGCCCCCCACGGCGCCGCCGCATGCCGCCTCGCGCAGGGCTGAAGGGGGATTGCGCATCAGCCACCCCGAGCGCCCCCCGCGGGGCGAGCCGGGGCAGCCGCGGGTGAGTTATGTCACGGTGGTGCGCAACGCGGCAGCCACCCTGGCGCGCACCCTGGCCAGCGTGCGTGCGCAACGCTGGGAGGCGGTTGAACATGTGGTGGTGGATGGGCTGTCGAGTGACGGCACCCTGGACATCATCCAGGCGCACGCCGGCCAGATCGACTACTTTGTGTCTGAGCCCGACAGCAGCCTCTACGACGCGCTCAACAAGGCGCTGCGGATGGTGCGCGGCGACCTGGTGTGCGTGCTCAATGCCGACGATTGGCTGACGCCCGATGCCGCCCAGATTGCCGCCCGGGCCTGGCTGCGCATTGCGCAGGGCGCGGCCAGCCAGGAGCTGCCGGCGATCATCTGCACCTCGGCCTGGCTGCACGCCGGCGGGCGCCGCAAGCTGTGGGTGCCGGCCGAACTGGATGCTGGTTCCTGGCTGCGTTGCCCCAAGATCTGCCACAACGGGGTTTATGCGTCGCAGGCGGCCCTGACGCTGACCGGCCCTTACGACACGCGCTTGCGCATCGTCGCGGACACGCAGTGGTTGTGCCGCGCCTTCGAGGCTGGCGTGAAGGTGGTGCACTGCGCGGCGCCCACGGTGCACTACGCCAGCGGCGGGCTGTCCAGCGATGTCGGCCGGCACGTTCAGGAGTGCGCCTCGCTCATCGCGCTGCGTTTTCCGGCGCTGGAGACGGCCGAGGTCTGGACGCTCGTGCACAGCTTCTATCCCTGGCCAGACAACCTGCAAGCCTTCATGGCGTCGCGCCCCAGCGATCTTGGCCGCGCGCTGACGGCCTTGCTGGCCCGCCATGCCGGCGATCCGGCCCTGCGCGCCTGCCTGGACGCCGCGGGCGTGGCCGATCAATGGTGGCGCGCTGATCGCGTTCGCCGCCGTCAGCCGCTGTCGGCCAAGCTGCAGCGCGGCTTGTCCCGCGTGTGGTACGTGGCACGCGCCGCCTTGCAGTTCAGCTGAGCTGTGCGCTGCGCAGTTCTGGCAGCACCTGCAGCCAGAACTCGCGGTCGTAGCGTTCCCAGGCATGGCAGCCAAAGGGCAACTGCTCGCCGTTCAGCGCATACAGATGGCGCGGTTCGACCTCGAAAGCGAAGCGGCTGGCATCCGCAAGCCCGGGAACGCGGAAAGAAGGACATGCGGCAGGCACCAGGATGCCCCAGAAGAAGTCTTCGTTCGAGGTCGGGAAACACGGCGCAAAGTTGTAGGCCAAGAGCCATTCGTGCTTCAAGCGACGCCCCCAGTGATGGGGCTGGCGAGCTTTGCCCGCCTGCGACTTGATGAAATTCGGAATGCGTCGCGGGCGCTCGAGCACGCGCTGGAAATCTGCCACCCGGCGCAATGAGAATCCCCCATTGCCCACGCCCTGGAACTTCAGCGGCTGGCGGGTTGGCTGCTGCCCACGAACCACGGCGCCCCGATATAGGCATAGTCGTGCCTGCACCAGGTATCGAGTTCATCGCGGATGATCAAGGTATCTGTCTGGGCGATCAGGATATGGGTGTAGCTTGAGAACGCTGCATAAAACCCACGCGATCGCATCAAGGCGTTGTAACCCTTGATGCCCACAAAATAAACATCGTCGAACAGCATGACTTGCACCCGCGACCCGTGATGCCGGCCACTGCGCCGAAGCGGCTGCTGATGGCGCGGCCCGACAAAACAAATGTCATGCCCCGCCATGGTTTCGATAGCGCGGTTGACCGAGATTTGCTCCGTCGTCGACAACTCGGCCTTGTACATCGGGATCACGACGATGGGCCGATGGGGGGCGTGGGCGTTGGACATGGCCAGCGCATGATATCAGCCGCCCTCCGACACCGATGGCCTGCCCCTGGCGGTGCAACCGGTGGCGACGCCGCACGATCAAGGTCGCCATGGCGCCGGGCGTGCGGGCAGCGCCAATTGACACGCCTGGCGCGCCGCGCACAATAGCATGAGACAGGAGGCCTTGATGCCAACAGAGTATCTCCGGGGTTTTTCGAGGGTGATGCTCGGGACTAGGCTGCCGATTTTTCTGATCAAGCGCCCGGTGCCGCTTGAATACGCCACCTGGACCTGGGCTGTGGCGCGGTGCCGCGCAATCCTTACGGTCGCGACGAAGTTCGGCGTGGATATGTCAGCCAGCGACGAGCGGCCCCATCCGCCGTGCCAACCTGGTCACCGAGCCCATTCCCTTTGCCAGCGGCAGCTTCGACTCGGTCTCGGCCTATGACTTCTTCGAGCATGTGCCGCGCGTGGGCCGTGAGGCCGCTGGCGACTCGCTTTCCCTTCGTCGAGCTGATGAACGAGGTTTGGCGCGTGCTCAGGCCCGGCGGCCTTTGTACGCAGCATGCCGGTGTACCCGCACCCGGCCGCGTTCCAGGATCCGACGCATGTCAACATCATCACGCGCGACACCCACGGCTACTTCACCCGACCCCTGCGGCTGGGCGGGATGTACGGTTTCCATGGCGACTTCGAGGGCCGGCGGGTGGTGCCGGTGCGTGGCGGCGGAGTACCACCGGGCCGCCGCCGGGCTGGTTCGACGGCTGCGTCTGGCGCCGCGACCGCCGCGGCGCCTGCGGGCATCTGGTCTGGGAATTCGAGGCCCTCAAGGGCGACGGGCCCCCACGATGAACAGCCGATGACGCCCGCCGCTGCGCCGCGCCGCCGCACGGCCCGTGGTGTGAGCGCCTGCGTGAGGCTGCTGGCGCTGCCGCGACATCGATGCCCGCTGATCGCCAGATCCGGCTGCGCGCACCGCTGTCGGCGCTGGCCGAACGCACCGGCTGGCCGGTGACCTGGCGCTCGTTCCATGACTGCTCGTGCGCCGACTCGAGGCCGCCGAGGTGGCCATCGTGCAGCGCGCGACGACCCGCCGCGCCTGGCGTCTGCAGAGGCCCTGCGCGCGCGCGGGGCGGCGGTGATCTACGACATCGACGACCTGCTGACGGCCTTGCCGCCGCATATCTCCAACCAAGCCAAGGTGCAGGCGCAGCAGACGCAGCTGCGGCGCTGCCTGCAGGCCGCCGATCTGGTGACGGTGTCCACCGAGAGGCTGGGCCGCGAGCTGGCGGTGCCGGCGACGGCGATCGTGCCCAACTACGGCGACCTCCTTCCCCCGGTCGACGCGCCGGTGACGCCGCCAGCAGAGCCCCTGGCTGCCGGCTTCATCCTGGCGTCCTCGGACCGCGTGCCGGTGGCCCAACTGGCGTTGGCCCTGCGCGAGCTGCAGTCTCGCCTGGGCGCCTCGGGCCGGCTGGCGGGGCCGCTTGCGGCAGCCGGCCTGGACCTGGGTCGCGTACGCCCTTGCCCCTGCCGCGGGCGCGCTTCATCGAGTTTGACCGCGCGCTGCCCAACCCGGTCGCGGTGATCCCGCTCGAGGACCGCCGCTTCGCCGCCTGCAAGAGCGCCATCAAGTGGTTCGAGTACGCCGAAGCCGGCATTCCGGTGCTGTGTGCGAACGTCAGCCCCTACCGCGAGGTCGTTGCCGACGGCGTCACCGGCGGCCTGGTGGCCAACGACGCGACCTGGCCTGGGAGGTCGCGCTGCGGTGCTCGACCGACCGCCGCCTGGCGGCGTCGCACGCCGAGGCGGCGCGCGCCGTGGTTCGCGAGCGGCACGCGCTCGACGCGACCGTGACGGCCTGGCTGGCGCGCGATCGAGGAGCCCTGCCTTGCCTCGCGCGCCGGCGTGAACCGCCAGCGGGCCCTTGACGATCTCGTCGCTGGGGCGCCGAGCGTCGCCACGGCTCGCCGAGGGCGCTGCGCCGCATCTGCGCCGCATTCAACCGCGACCGGCTGGCCCGCGGCGATAGGCGCGCTGAGCGTCTGGCGTTCGGCGGCATCATCCACCGCCAGTAGCCCGTTGCCAGTCCCTCGGGCAGCACCCAGCGGCCCGAACGCGCTGCGGTGCAGCGCCTCGACCCGATTGCCCACCGCCGCCAGCATGCGCTTGACCTGGTGGTACTTGCCTTCGGTCAAGGTCATTCGAAGGCCATGCGTCCCGTCTGCGCTCGGCGGCGGCTGCGCGCACCGGCTTCGGGTCGTCGTCGAGGACCACGCCGGCCAGCAGGCGCGCGATCTGATCGTCGGCGACCGGGTGGCGCGTGGTCACCTCGTAGACCTTGGCCACATGGTGCTTCGGCGATGTGAGCCGGTGGATCAGCGCACCGTCGTCGGTGAGCAGCAGCAAGCCGGTGGTGTCGGCGTCGAGCCGGCCCACCGGCTGCACGCCGCGGCGGCGCAGCGGCGCCGGCAGCAGGCTCAGCACGCCGGGGTGGTGGCGCGGGCGCTGCGAGCATTCGACGCCCGCGGGCTTGTGCAGCATCACGAGCGCGGTCTCGTGGAAAGGCCATTCGACGCCGCCGACGCTGAGGCGGAGGCCCTCGGTGGCCAGCAGCGCCTCCGGGTCGTCGTGCACCCGGCCGCCGACCGCCACCGCGCCGGCATGGATCAGCGCCGCGCATTCGCGACGGGTGCCGAAGCCCTGGCTGAAGAGGATGTCGGCCAGGCGGCGATCGGCCATGCTCGTTCAGGCCCGCCCGAGGTCGCGCGCCGACGGCGCCTGCGGCAGGCCGGTGGCAGCGCGGATCGCGTTGAGCACCGCGCGCGCCGTGACCTCGGCGGCCATCGCGCCGACGACGCTCAGCTCGCTGGCGCCGAGCGCGCGGCCGCTGCGCCCGGTGGCCAGCGCGAACAGCAGGTCGCCGTCGGCCATCGTGTGCACGGGGTCGATGCTGCGCGCCAAGCCGTCGTGGGCCATCGTCGCCAGCCGCGTGGCCTGGGTCTTGGTCAGCGCGGCGTCGGTGGCGACGACGCCGATCGTGGTCGCCATGCCGGCCAGGGCCTGGGCCGGCAGTTCGCCGCGCAGCAGCGCCGCGGTGGTGCCGGCGGGCGGGCTGCCGTCGGCGCCGCGTGCGCCGGCCAGTATGTTTCCGCTGCTGCGGTCGATCACGTCGCCCACCGCGTTGACCGCCACCAGCGCGCCGACCGTGATCGCGCCCACCCGAAGCGACGCCGTGCCGACACCGCCCTTCATCGCCCGCGCGACGCCGAACAGCTTGCCCACGGTGGCGCCGGCACCGGCGCCGACGCTGCCTTGCGCGGGTGCCGATGCCGTGGCGGCCTCGCAGGCGGCGTAGCCACTGGCGGCATCGGGGCGGATGCCCGGGTCACCGAGCCAGAGGTCGAACAGCACCGCCGCCGGCACGATGGGCACCCGGAGCTGCTGCGCTGACGGCCCCTGGCCTATCCCTGGGCCGACGGCGTAGCCATGGCTGCGCTCTTCGAGCCAGCGCATCACGCCGGTGGCGGCATCGAGGCCGAAGGCGCTGCCGCCGGTGAGCAGCAGGGCGTGCACCTGCTCGACGAGGTTGTCCGGCCGCAGCAGGTCGGTCTCGCGCGTGCCGGGCGCGGCGCCGCGCGCATCGACACCGCAGGTCGCTCCCTGCGGGCAGAGCACGACGCTGCAGCCGGTGGGACGCTCGGCGTGAGTGTGGTGGCCGGCGAGGATGCCGGCCACGTCGGTGATGGCGCCGGGGAACATGCCCCGATTGTCGGCCTGCGCCGAGGTTGCCGCGGCGGCTGCGCTCAGGCGAAGACGCCGGCCGTGTCCTGCATCCGGGCCGACACTTCGCCCAGGTGGTGCAGCGTGTCGCCCAGGCTCAGCTCGAGCATCGTCAGGCGCTTGAAGTAATGGCTGGCGATGTACTCGTCGGTGCAGGCGATGCCGCCGTGGAGCTGGATGCATTGCTGGCCGACGAAGCGCATGCTGTGGCCCAGCTGCACGCGCGCCTGCGAGATCGCGCGCCGCCGCTGCGCCGCCGGCTCGCCGAGCTTGAGGCTGGCGAAGTAGCTCATCGAGCGGCCGAGTTCGAGCTGCATCTTGACGTCGGCGATGCGGTGGCGCAGGGCCTGGAAGCTGGCCAGCGTGGTGCCGAACTGCTTGCGCGTGTTCATGTACTCGACCGTGATCGCCACCAGCCGGTCCATCAGGCCGACGGCTTCGGCGCATTGGGCGGCGATGCCGGCATCGACGGCATCCTCGAGCACCGCATGGCCGTCTTCGTTGATCAACTGTGCCGGCGCCCCAGCCAGCACGACATCGGCGGCGCGGGCGCCGTCCTGCGTCGGATAGCCGCTGACGCGGGCTGCGTCGCGCTCGACCAGGAACAGGCCGATGCCGCTGGCGTCGTCGGCATTGCCCGACACCCGCGCCGGGACGATGAAGGCATCGGCCTCGTCGCCCGCGGGCACGACGCATTTCGCGCCATCGAGGACCCAGCTGCCGCCGTTGCCGCGGGCGACCGTGGCCACCCGCGCCAGGCGGTGGCGCGACCCGCGCTCCTGCAATGCCGGCACGACCAGCGCCTCGCCGCTGGCGATGCGCGGCAGCCAGGCCGCCTGCAGCGCCTCCGGAGCGGCGGCGAGCAGGCGCGGCGCCATCAGCGCGGCAAAGGTGAACGGCGCGTTGACGAGGCCGCGGCCGAGTTCTTCGCTGACCACCATCGCGTCGATCGCGCCCTGGCCGAGGCCGCCATGCGCGTCGGGCACGACGAGGCCGGTCAGGCCGAGTTCGGCCAGTTCGGCATAGACGGCGCGCGTCGCGCCACCGGCCTTCGCGAGCTGGTGCCGGCGCTCGAAACTGAAGCCCTTGTCCACCCAGCGCCGCACGGCGTCGCGCAGCGATTCCTGGTCGTCGGTGAAGTCGAAATCCATGTCAGCTCCCGAGGACGGTTTGGGCCACGATGTTGCGTTGCACTTCGTTGCTGCCGCCGTAGATCGTCGTCTTGCGGTAGTTGAAGTAGGTGCCGGCCAGCGGCAGGATGCTGGCCGGGAACGCGAGGTCGCCCTGCCAGCCGGCCTCCATCGCGTCGTCGATGCGCGCGCGCGCCAGCGGGCCGGCGGCCAGCATCATCAGCTCGGTGTAGCGCTGCTGGATCTCGCTGCCGCGGATCTTCAGCAGGCCGGCGATGTCCAGGCTCTGCTTGCCGCTCTTCTCGGCCGAGAGCACGCGCAGCACCAGCATCTCCAGCGCCACGACATCGACCTCGAGCAGCGCGATCTGGTCGCGGAAGCGGAGATCGTCGTAGACCCCCTCGGCCCTGGCGATGCGCTTGAGGTGCTCCAGTTCGCGCTTGGCGCGGTTGACGTCGGCGATGTTGGTGCGCTCGTGCGCCAGCAGGTGCTTGGCGTAGGACCAGCCCTTGTTCTCCTCGCCGACCAGGTTCTCGACCGGCACCTCGACGTTGTCGAACCAGACCTCGTTGACCTCGGGTTCGCCGTCCATCAGCACGATCGGGCGCACCGTGATGCCGGGGCTCTTCATGTCGATGAGCAGGAAGCTGATGCCGGTCTGCGGCTTGCCTTCGTTGCTGGTGCGCACGAGGCAGAAGATCCATTCGCCGTACTGGCCGAGCGTGGTCCAGGTCTTCTGGCCGTTGACGAGGTACTTGTCGCCCGAACTTGTCGATACACGCTCGGCCTTGCACTTCAGCGAGGCCAGGTCGCTGCCCGAGCCCGGCTCGCTGTAGCCCTGGCTCCACCAGACTTCGCCCGATGCGATCCCCGGCAGGAAGCGCTTGTGCTGCTCCGGGCTGCCGAAGGTCATGATCACCGGTGCGACCATCACCGGGCCGAACGGGATCACGCGCGGCGCCCCGGCCAGCGCGCATTCCTCCTCGAACAGGTGCTTCTGGATCGCGTTCCAGCCCGGGCCGCCGAACTGCTTGGGCCAGCCCCAGCCCAGCCAGCCCTTCTTGCCCAGGATCTTGGCCCAGCGCTGGTGGTCGTCGCGGCTCAGGTGCAGGGCGTTGCGCACCTTGTGGCTGATGTCGGCGGGCAGGTTCTCGGCCACCCATTGCCGGATCTCCTGCCTGAAGGCGAGTTCCTCGGCGGTGAAGTTCAGGTCCATGTGAAGAGGTCTCCTTTGGCCATCGGGCCGGCCAGTGGGCGCATTGCCGCCCGCGTTTCTAGCACGACCGTTCGATTCTCACTTGTCCCGTGGACGACAGCCTCAGCGCAGCTGCAGCCGCATGGTGTCGTTGTTGCGCTGCATCTGCAGCCGCGACAGGAAGCTGTTCCCGAGCAGGACCAGGGGCATCCGCACCGGCAGCACGGCCGCACCGACGTTGCTGAGTTCGAGCTCGCCGACCCGCACCCGGTCCAGGGTCACGACTTGCACGGCCACCGGGCCGTTGGCCGTCTGCGTGACGCTGCGCCGTGCCTGGCGCAGGTCGATGCCCAGCCGCGCCGCATCGTCGACGCTGAGCGAGACCAGCGTCGCGCCGGTGTCGACCATGAAGCGCACCGCCTTGCCGTTGATGGCACCGGCGGTGGTGAAATGGCCGCCGAGCCCGGCCGGGATCACCACCTCGCGCGCCGGGGGCGGCGCCGCAGCGACGCCCACCTGGGCGGGGGCGCCGAACTGCAGCCAGGAGGTGCCGCCATCCTGCGCGACCTCGGCGCGGTCGTCGGCCCAGCGCAGCAGCCGCACGCCCAGCGCGGACTCGCCGGGCGCCAGCATGTGCGGCTGGCCGTCGATGACCAGCAGCGCGCGCTCGCCCATGCGCCCGGCCAGCACGACGCCCGCTGCCGGTGCCAGCATCGGCGCGCAGGCGAGCATCAGCGCCGGGATCAGTCGCGAAAGTTGTCGAACGACAGCGGCCACTCGTGCAGTTCCTTGCGCAGCAAGGCCATCGCCGCCTGCAGCTCGTCGCGCTTGGCGCCGGTGACGCGCACCGCGTCACCCTGGTAGGCCGCCTGGACCTTGAGCTTGCTGGCCTTCAGCAAGGCCTGGATCTTCTTGCCCGTCTCGGCATCGACGCCGCTCTTCACCGGCACCGCGAGCTTGAGCTTGTCGTGGCTCATCTTCTGCGGCGTGCCGCTGAAATCGAGAAAGCGCACATCGACGCCGCGCTTGGCCAGCCGCGTCAGCAGCAGGTCGCGCACCTGCTGGAGCTGGAAATCGCTGTCGGCCCACAGCGTGAGCTCGCGCTGCTTGGGCGTGGCGGCGGCGAGGCCGACCTGGGCGCTGGAGCCCTTGAAGTCGAAACGCGTGCCGATCTCCTTGTTGGCCTGTTCGACCGCGTTGCGCAGCTCGACCAGGTCGGGTTCGATGACGGCGTCGAAGCTGGGCATGGGTGGCGATGAGCGTTGGGGGGCGTGACCCGAATATGCACGAAAATTCACCGATGCCCAACGCCGCCGTGCCGCTCGACGTCCAGGAGCGCGCCAGCCTGCGCGACTACAACAGCTTCGGCCTGCCGGCGCTGGCCCGCACGCTGATCCGTCTGCGCAGCGACGCCGACGTCCGCCGCGTGGTCGACCACCCGCAGTACGGCGTGGCGCCCAAGTTCATCCTCGGCGGTGGCAGCAACGTCGTGCTGACGCGCGACGTGGAGGCGGTGGTGCTCAAGGTCGAGATCCCGGGCCGGCGCCTGGTGCGCGAGGTGGCCGACGCCTGGATCGTCGAGGCCGGCGCCGGCGAGCGCTGGCACGATTTCGTCGCCTGGACGCTGGCGCAGGGCTGGCCGGGGCTGGAGAACCTGGCGTTGATCCCCGGCTCGGTGGGCGCAGCACCGGTGCAGAACATCGGTGCCTACGGTGTCGAGCTGAAGGATCGCTTCGATTCGCTCGACGCGGTCGATCTGGTGACGGGGCGCGGCGTCACGCTCAGCGCGGCAATGTGCCGCTTCGGCTACCGCGACAGCGTGTTCAAGCACGAGCTGGCAGGCAAGAGCGTCATCACGCGGGTGCGCTTCCGGCTTCCCAGACCCTGGCAGCCGGTGGTGGGCTACCTGGATCTGGAGCGCAAGATGGCCGAGACCGGCAACGCCGCGCCCGATCCACGCACCGTGTTCGACTGGATCTGCGCCATCCGCCGCGCCAAGCTGCCCGACCCGGCGCTGATCGGCAACGCCGGCAGCTTCTTCAAGAACCCGGTGGTCACCGAGGAGCAATGCCGCGACATCATCGGCCGCGACCCCGAGATCGTGCATTACCCGATGCCCGACGGCACGGTCAAGCTCGCCGCCGGCTGGCTCATCGATGCCTGCGGCTGGAAGGGCAAGTCGGTCGGCCGCGCCGGGGTCTACGAGCGCCAGGCACTGGTCCTGGTCAACCGCGGCGGAGCCAGCGGGGCCGAGGTCGTGACCCTGGCCCGCGCGATCCAGGAAAGCGTCTATGGGCGCTTCGGCATCCGGCTCGAACCCGAGCCGATCATCCTGTGAGCTTGGGTCCGGGACGGATGCCACAGCCGTCAGGCGCCGGCATCCGGCTCGAACCCGAGCCGATCATCCTGTGACGGCCGGCTGCCGATCGCCGGCCTCGGGCGCGTGCCCGAGCAGCCCGCGCGCCCGCACGGCTTCGCGCGTCAGCCGCAGTTGTTCTTCGTAGCGCTGCACCAGGCGGGCGATTCCATGCGCCGGCAGATGGGCCGCCCCTTCCTGCAGCGCCTCGGCCGTGGCTGCCAGCGCCGCCAGCCCGAGGTTGAGCGCCGCGCCCTTGACGGCATGGGCGTTGACTCGCAACTCCAAAGGCTGGCCGTCGCGCACGGCGGCGCGCAGGCGCTGCACCGTCTCCGGGCCTTGGTCGAGAAAGGCCTCGATCATCGCGCCCAGGCGTTCGATGGGCATCGCCTGCAGCGCCATCGCGATCGCGGCGTCGTCCACCAGCGGCTGGACGGTGCCATGGGACTGCTCCGGCTGGCTCGCCGGGGCTGCGCTCGCGGCAGTGCCGCCAGACCCGGCGCCGAACAGCCGGCGCAATGAAGTCGCCAGCTTCTGCGGGCTGACCGGCTTGGTCAGGAAATCGTTCATCCCGGCGACCAGGCAGCGCTCGCGCGTCTCGTCGAAGGCATCGGCGGTCAGCGCGACGATCGGCACCGTCGATCGCGCCGCGTCGGGCAGGGCACGGATCGCGCGCGTGGCACCCACGCCGTCGAGCACCGGCATGTGCAGGTCCATCAGCACGACGTCGAAATGGCGTTCGCGTGCCGCCTGCACCGCTTCCTGGCCGTTGACGGTGAAATGGGCCTCGTGGCCGAGGTTCTCGAGCAATGCGGCCATGTACTGGCGGTTGACCGGGTGGTCCTCCGCCACCAGCACCTGCAGTCCACGCGGCCGCTCCGTGCCGGCGGGCGCGTCCGCCGCGCGCGCCGTCGTGGGCTCCTGCAGCGGCTGCGCAGGCAGGCGGAAGGTGAAGCTGCTGCCTTCGCCTGGCTTGCTGCGCACGGTGATGTCGCCGCCCATCAGCCGCGCCAGGTTGCGCGAGATCTCCAAGCCCAGCCCGGTGCCGCCGTGGCGGCGCGAGCGCGAACCGTCGGCCTGCATGAAACGGTTGAAGAGGCGGGCGACGGTGGCTTTGTCCATGCCGATGCCGGTGTCGGTGACGACGAACTCGAGCATCTGCTGCCCGCTGTCGTCGGCAGTGCAGCGCAGGTCGAGCACGACCGCGCCATGGTCGGAGAACCTGATCGCGTTGGACAGCAGGTTGAAGACGATCTGCTTGACGCGCGTGGCGTCGGCGAGCACGTGCTCGGGCACGCCGGGGTCGGTGTCGATGTGCAGGGCCAGCGACTTGGCCATCGCCTGCGGCCGCATCAGCACCTCGACGTCGCGCAGCAGCGTGCGCAACTCCACCGGTGTCGGGGCCAAGGTCATGCGGCCACTCTCCAGTTGCGACATGTCGAGGATGTCGTTGAGGATGGCCAGCAGGTGGTCGGCCGATTCGGTCGCCGTGCGCAGGTAGTCGATCTGGCGCGGCGTCAGGCCCGTCTCGCGCAGCAGCGAGAGCATGCCCATCAGGCCATGGAAAGGGGTGCGGATCTCGTGGCTCATGTTCGCCAGGAAGGCACTCTTGGCGTCGCTGGCCGACTCGGCCTCGCGCCGTGCCTGGCGTAGGTTGGCCGCCAGCTCTTCCAGTGCTGCGCGGCGCTCGCGCAGCTGCCGTACCTGGCGCAGCGCGGTCGCCGCGAAACCCAGCGTGAGCACCGACAGGAACACCGTCAGGCCCAGGCCCAGCTGGTTCTGCGCGCGCACGGCCTCGGCCCCCTGCGCCGCCTGCTCGGCCACATGGTGGGCGGCGCCCAGCGCCATCCGATGCATGGGCTCGCTCAGAGCCTGCAGCGCCGGCCAGCTTGCGTCGACGAACGCACGGCCAGGCGCCGTCTCGGCACTGCGGCCGAGCGTGCGGTCGGCTGCGGCGACGAAGGCGTCGATCCGGTCCAGCGTCTGCCGGTAGTCGGCATCGTCGCGGATCAGGCGCCGCGGACCCTCGGCGTGCAGCAGATCGACCTGATTGACCCAGATCTCGTAGCGCAGCCTGAGCGCGTCGGCGTCCAGGGGCACGCGATCGTCGGCGGCGACTCGCCATTGCTCGCGCAGCCGCAGGTACGCGGTCTCGTTCTGGAAGATGGTCAGGACCGAGTAGTCGTCGCCCGAATGCAGGGCCTCTCGCAGCAGCGCGAACTGCCGCGCCTGGACCAGCGCGACGGCCAGCAGGCCCAGCATCAGCCCGAAGGCCACCAGCCCCAACCAGGACAGGCGCGGGACGCCCAGCAGCCGCGCCGCGCGGTTCAGCGCACCTCGATCGTCCGCAGTTGCCATGCCGAGCGGCTGTAGTAGATCGAGCTGTGCAGCTCGGGTCGCGCGTCGAAGGGATAGATGAGGAACAGCGGCCCCTTGTCACGCACGGCCATCGGGCGGTCGTCGAGGAGCCGGGCGACGATCACGTCGAAGCGCTCGGCGTCGCTGAAGGGGATGTCCACCTGGTAGTCGTTCAGTGCCCGCAGGCGCAGGGTGACGCCGAGGGCTCCGGCCTCGGCCAGCACGTCGCGCAGCAGCGGGCCGGTGAAGCGGCGCGGCCGCGCCCACCATGGCGTGCGGGTGTTGAAGCTGGTCTGGGGCAGCGCCTCGAGCATCGGCATGTCGAACCGCGCCAGCTTGCCGTCGTTGGGCTTGCGCAAGCGGCCGCTGAGGGTCAGCACGACCGAACCGGCCGGCGGCATCAGCGCCTGCGCCGACGAGGCACCGAGCAGCAGGAGACCACATCCGCCGCAGGCCCGCAGCAGGGCACGGCGTGCAGAAAAGCGCTGGCGCATGGGACGGTGGGCGGCTCGCAATACGGGGGATTCTAGGCCGCGCCCCGGCCCGCCGGCTTCGGCCGGGCAGCTCGTGCCGCGGCCTCAACCCCTGAACATGTCGCCCAGGTCGAGCCCGGTGAGCGCCTTCGCACTGCGGGCGAGCCAGAACATCAGGGCCATCATCATCAGCATCGATGGCACGGCGACGATGGGGTAGCTCAGCAGCGTCAGGCGGCCGAGTTCCTCGTTGAAGGCCTCGGTGCCCGCGGTGCTGTTGACGACCCAGCGCGTGAGGATGTAGTTCGCTACCGCCGAGAAGAAGAAGGTGGCGGCCAGCAGGATGGTGCCGGTGCGCAGGCGCTGCTCGAACAACGCGCTGTTGTTCCGTTCTTCCAGCGCCGCGTGCACGCGATCGACGTCGAACAGGCTGGCGTTGAAGACCATCAGCCGGATCAGCGGCGAGCGGGTCCATGCCGAGCCCAGGATCACCAGGCCGATCAGCGACGGCACCGCTGCTTCCTTGACCGCGAGCCATTTGGCGTTGAGCGCCAGCAGGCCGATGCCGCCGGTGAGCAGGGTGCTGACCACGCCCAGCACCGACAGCCAGTTGAGCTTGTGCCGCCGCCACCCGTCCCACAGGCCCCACAGCAGCGGAAAGGCCAGAGCCACCAGCAGGGCGTCGAGCGTGCCCAGGCGTCCCGGGCCGCTGAGCTTCATCAGGATGATTGCCGGCACGATGATCGTGACGCCGATCTCGAGCAGCGGGTTGGGCTTGGTGACTTCTTTCATCGGGGCTGAAGACTACACGCTGGCGGGGCGGCGATCGGGGGCGTTCTTCACGCTCCGGCGACAAGCCGCAGGCCTGCGGCTGCGGCCGGACAGGGCCCGGCACCATGTTCTCGAGCCAGGCCGGCACCAGGCTACTGGACCCGCTGCGCGCGCAATCGCGCCAGCTTTGCGGCGAACAGGTCGTGCGCTGCCGGCGTGAGGCTGAAGTCGCGCGCCCGGCGCAGGTGCTCCGAGGCGGCGGTGTTGTCGCCCAGCCGCCAGTCGGCGAGCGCGGCCCAGAAATGGACCTCGGGCTGGTCGGGTTGTTGCTGCAATTCGCGCGCGAAGAGCGCGCTGGCGCGGCGGTAGTCGCCGCTGGCCATCGCTTGGCGGCCGAGTTGGAAGTAGTGGAACGGGGCCACGGGCTGGATCCTGGCCAGCTGTGCCACCACGGCCTGGGCCTCGGCCTCGCGGTCCTGCCGCTGCAGCGCCGTGACCAGATTGGACAGCGCACTGGCATTCGCCGGCTCGCGGGCCAGCGCAAAGCGCAAGGCCACCTCGGCGGCGGCCGGATGCCCGGCTTGCAGGTAGACGACCGCCAGCGTGTTGGCCGCCGCGCCGAAACTCGGGTCCTGCAGCACGGCGGCCCGCGCCCAGGCATAGCTGTCGGCCAGGTGGCCGTCGGCGAGTGCCTCGCCCGCGCGGTTGTTGAAGTACATCGCGACGATCGTGCGCTCGTCCAGCCGTTCGGTGCGCTGCGTGCCCAGCTCGGCGGGCGGCAGAAAGTCCACCGTCATCTCGTCGACCGGCGGCCAGCTGTGCAACTCGGGCCGCCGCGTCGGCCCGAGCACCAGATTGACATGGCCGCTGGCGAAGACCAACTCGCCACTGAGGCTGTAGCTGGCCGGCGTCTGCACGCGCTGGTAGCTCACCGGCAGGCCGAGGTACTTGGCGAACGCCGCCGTCATGATCACCAGCGACAGGCAATTGCCCTCGCGTGCGTCGAAAGCCTGGGCCGCCGTGCGCGTGCCGCCGGCGTCGTAGCGCAGTTGCAGGTGGCCATGGGTGTACAGCGCGTCGAGCAAGGCGTGCCGCGGGTCGCCGGCGCGTCGGGACGAGGCGCCGATCAGTTCGCTGTCGGCGTAACGCCTCATCGCATCGCTGAGCGCGAAGACGCTGGCCGCGTCGATGTGCTGGTGCGACGGCGCGAAGTAGCCGTCGTGCAGCAGCGGGTCCACCGGCGGGTCGGCAGGCCGCGGTGTCGCGCAGGCACCGAGCAGGGCAGCCAGCGCGATCGCGACCCATCCGGCGGCACGGGCGCGGCAAGAGATCTTCGGCATAAGGCGCATCGCAGACCTCCGACGGCCGCCACCGGCAGCCGCGAGATCCCGCCGATGCTACGCCGCGGTGGCGCCTTGCGCTGGCCGCTGGCCGCCTCGCGAACCCTCCTCCAGGCCCAGGCAGGCGCGCACGCGTTCGGCGGCCTCGTGCAGCGCGCGGTTGGGTATCGTTGCGGCGCGGTCGAGCAACGCACGGGCATACTCAGGGTCGGTCTGCAGCTGCTCCACGTGCACGTTCACCCCATGACCCCTCAGCAGCCATTTCAGCTCGATGATCTCGACCAGACACAGCGAGTCTGTTTCGGTTTGAAGGATGGCGTTCATGGACATGCGCGCATGCATTGATGTTTACGTTAACGGTACATCCCCCCGCCAGGCTGACGCCGATCTGGAGAGATCTCCCCAGAAATCACCGCCAAGGCCTGCTTGATTCCACGTCCAACGATGCACGCTCCGCCGCCACCGCCCCCTCTGACTGCGCTCGCTGATCTGCCAGCGCAACTCGCCGGCGCTGGTTGGGCGGTGATCGATGCGGCCTCGCTGCGCATGCTGGCGGGAACCGGGGCTGCCGGGTTGGCCGCCTGGCAGCCGCTTTGGCACGACCTGCCGCCCGACCCGCATCTGCGCGACGGCGGCCGCTACCGGCGGCGGCGCCACGGTTGCTTCGTGGTCGATGACGGTCGGGTCACCTTGGCGCCGCACCGAGCGCATTGGCAGCCGGTCGAATACAACGCCCTGCACGGAGGCATCGAGCGCTGGTTCGAGCCGCTGCCGCCGACCTTGGTGGCCGATCCGAACTGGGCGCGCCTGCTGCTCGCCTTGGCGATGGTGGCCGCAGCGCTGCGCGGGCCGGGGCGCTGGTTCGTCGAGGCGCATCCGTTCCGCATCGACACCGAGGGAGGCATAGGCCGGCCCACGCCCGAAGGCGCGCACCGGGACGGCGTCGATCTGGTGGCGGTGCTGATCGTCGATCGCCACAACGTCAAGGGCGGCGAGACGCGGGTCTTCGACGCCCGCGGCCCGCAGGGCGTGCGATTCACGCTGCGCGAGCCGTGGAGCGCGCTGCTGCTCGACGACGAGCGCGTGATCCACGAGACGACGCCAATCCAGCCGCTGGATCCGGCGCAGGCCGGTTGGCGCGACACCCTGGTGTTGACCTTCCGCCGCGGCGGCTTCCAGGGCCCGCAAGCCGCCGTGGCTGCCTGAGGCGATGACCGCGCTTGCCATCACCGCGGCCGACATCGCCGCCGCCGCCGTCCGCCTGCAGGGCGTGGCCCATCGCACGCCGGTGCTGCGCTCGCGCACCGCCGACGCGCGCTGCGGGGCGCAGGTCTTCTTCAAGTGCGAGAACTTCCAGCGCATGGGGGCGTTCAAATTCCGTGGCGCTTACAACGCGCTGGCGCAGTTCACGCCAGAGCAGCGGCAGCGCGGCGTGATCGCGTTCTCTTCGGGCAACCATGCGCAGGCGATCGCATTGGCCGCGCGGCTGCTGGGCATGCCGTCGCTGATCGTGATGCCGCACGACTCGCCTGCCGCCAAGCTGGCCGCGACGCGCGAGTACCAGCAGGGCCAGCCGGGCAGCGAGGTCGTGCTCTACGACCGCTACACCGAAGACCGCGAGGCCATAGGCGCGCGCCTGGCGACGGATCGCGGCATGACCCTGATCCCGCCCTACGACCACGCTGACGTGATGGCCGGGCAGGGCACCGCGGCGCTGGAGCTGATCGAGGAGATCGGGCCGTTGGACAAGCTGCTGGTCTGCGTCGGCGGCGGCGGCCTGATCGCCGGCTGCGCGGTGGCCGCCCATCACCTGAGCCCGGGCGTCGAGGTCATCGGCGTCGAGCCCGAGGCCGGCAACGACACCCAGCAAAGCCTGGCGCGCGGCGAGATCGTCCACATTGCCACGCCGCAGACGATCGCCGACGGCGCGCAGACGCAGCACAGCGGGCAGCTCACGTTCCCGGTGATCCAGCGCCTGGTCGAGGCCATCGTCACCGTCAGCGACGAACAGCTCGTGGCCACGATGCGATTCTTCGCCGAGCGCATGAAGATCGTCGTCGAGCCCACCGGCTGCCTGGCCGCGGCGGCCCTGCTCGAGGGCGTGGTCGCCGCGCCGGGCCAGCGCGTGGGCGTCATCGTCAGCGGCGGCAACGTCGATCTGGCGCGCTACGCCCGGTTGCTGGTCGGCGACCTCGGTTAAGGTCGAGTTCTCTCTTCGCTTCGAAAGCCCGCGCCATGGCCGACACGCCCGCCACCCCCGCACCTGCCGCCGAACCCGATGCCGCCAAGCGCCAGAAGGAGCATGTCGAGAAACTGCTCGCACGGACGGCGGCCGAGAGCAGCGGCTCGGTCACTCTCGGCGGGCGGAAGCTGGACTACGCGGTCCACGCCGCCTTCGTGCCGGTGGCCGCCGAAGGTTTCGAGGGCGACCGCGCCGAGCCCGAGGCCGCGGTGCTGGCCACCGCCTACCAGCTCAAGGGCGCCGATGCGGCGGCACGCCCGCTGTGCTTCGCGTTCAACGGCGGGCCCGGTTCGGCCTCGATCTGGCTCCACCTGGGCGCGCTCGGCCCCAAGCGGGTGGTCGTTCCCGACGACGGCAGCATGCCGCTGCCGCCCTACGCGGTGCAGGACAACCCGCACAGCTGGTTCGAGCATTTCGACCTCGTGTTCATCGACCCGCCACACACCGGCTGGTCGGTCACCGCCAGCGAGGCGGCGCGCAAGAAGATGCTCTCGGTCGACGGTGACATCAATGCGCTGGCCGAGGTGATTCGGCTGTGGCTGACCCGGCACAAGCGCTGGGGCTCGCCGGTGTACCTCGCCGGCGAGAGCTATGGCACCACGCGCGGCGCCGGCCTGGCCGACAAGCTGCAGGACCTGGGCGTGGTGTTGCGCGGCCTGATCCTGGTGTCCTGCGCGATGGACCTGCAGAGCATCGTCTTCGCGCCCGCCAACGACCTGCCTTTTGCGCTCTTCCTGCCGGCGTTCGCCAACGTCGCGCAATACCACGGGCTGCTGCAGGGGCCGCTCGCGGCCTCGCCACAGGCGGCGCGCGCGGCGGCCGAGGCCTTCGTCGGCGACGACTACGCGGCCGCGCTGCACGCCGGCGCGCGGCTGTCGGACAAGCAGCGCAGCCGCATCGCGCGCCGCCTGTCCGAACTCACCGGCTTGGCGCGCGAGCTGGTCGAGGAGAAGAACCTGCGCGTCAGCGACCAGACCTTCTTCTTCGAGGCGCTGCGCAGCCGCGGCCGCATCGTCGGCCGGCTGGAGGCACGCGTCACCGGGCCGATGGCCGCCAGCCGCGGCCGCGAGTGGGAGTTCGACCCCGGCATCGAGGCCATCGCCGCGCCCTACACGATGGCCGCGATGGCCTATTTCGGCGAGCAGCTCGGTCTCGTCTCCGAACAGCGCTACCAGGTGCTGTCGCACGACGCCCACAAGCACTGGAACTGGAACCGCGGCGACAGCAGTCGCATGGGCTTCACTTCCACCAGCCCCGACCTCGCGCGCGCCCTGCGTCGCAACCCGCATTTGAAGGTGCTGGCCGCCAGCGGCCGCTACGACCTCGGCACGCCGTACAGCGCCAGCGACTGGTCGCTGGCCCAGCTCGACGCTCCGGCCGAGGTGCTGGCGCGGGTGCAGCACCGCTACTACGACGCCGGCCACATGATGTACACGCGGCAGGCCGACCTGATGCAGCTGAAGGCCGACCTCGCGCAATGGTTGGCCTGATCGAGCGATGCACATCGGCATCCTCACCGGCGGTGGCGACTGTCCCGGGCTGAACGCCGTCATCCGCGCGGTGACGCTGGCGTTGGAACGCGAATGCGCGGCGCGCGTCACCGGCATCGAACGCGGCTTCCACGGCCTGCTGGCGCGGTGCTCGCGGCCGCTGCTGACGGCCGACGTGGCCGGCATCCTGGCCGAGGGCGGCACCATCCTCGGCACCCACAATCGCTGCGATCCGTTCCGCGACGAACAGGGCGCAGACCGCTCGGCCGACGCGATGGACTACGTGCGCGAACTCGGCCTCGACGCGCTGGTGGCGATCGGCGGCGATGGCACGATGACCATCGCGCACCGCTTCGAGCGACTCGGTCTGCCGGTGGTCGGCGTGCCCAAGACGATCGACAACGACCTCGCACACACCGAGCGCAGCTTCGGCTTCGACAGCGCGGTGGCCGTGGTTTCCGAGGCCCTCGACCGCCTGCGCACGACGGCGCGCAGCCACGGCCGGGTGATGATCGCCGAGACCATGGGCCGCAACGCCGGCTGGATCGCGCTCGAGGGCGGGCTGGCCGGCGGCGCCGACATGATGCTGCTGCCCGAGCTGCCATTCGATCTGCAGGCGGTAGCTGTGCAGTGCCGCGAACGCGAGGCGGCCGGCCTGCCGACGCTGATCTGCATCGCCGAGGGGGCCCATGCACGGGGCGACGACGTGACCCTCGTGGCCTCCCTGCCCGGCGTGGCCGACGTGCACCGCCTGGGCGGCGTCGGCAACGTGCTGCAGCAGCGGCTGCAGCCGCTGGTGCGCAGCGAGGTCCGCACCACCGTGCTCGGCCACACGCAGCGCGGCGGCTCGCCGACCGCGTTCGACCGGGTGCTGGCGACGCGCTTCGGCTACCACGCGGCGCAGCTGGTGCGCGGCGGTCGCTTCGGACGCATGGTGGCGCTGCAGGGCGACATCTGCCTGAGCGTCTCGCTGGACGAGGTCGCCGGGCGCAGCCGCCGGGTGCCGCTGGAGCACCCGCTGTTGCAGGCCGCGCGCGGCATCGGCATCGGCCTGGGGCAGGGTGGCTAGGCGTCGCGGACGTCGGTCACCGGCTGGCTGCCGAAATCTGCACGGTCAAGGATGCGCAGCACCTTGGCGGCGGCCTGCGCCGGGGTGTCGAGCTGGCCGCCGGTCTTCAGGCTCACGAAGCGCTCGCGCTCGGGGAACAGCGCGGGGTCGGAGGCGCGCAGTTGCTGCTGCATGTCGGTGTCGATCACGCCCGGTGCAAGCGAGACGATGCGCGCGCCATGCGGCTTGGCCGCCTCCTCCAGCGCGACCGCGCGCGCCAGATGGTCCATTCCGGCCTTGGCCGCGCAATACGACGCGCTGCCGGCCATCGCCCGCCGACCCAAGCCCGAGGAGATCAAGAGGACCTTGCGCGGAACGGCCCAACCGTCGGTGGCGCGCAGGAACGCAGCGGTCAGCAGTAGCGGCGCTTCCAGGCCCACGCGCAGGGCGTTGCTCAGGTCGGCGCCGGCCACCGCCGACAGCGGCGCGAGTTGCGAGACCACACCGGCGTTGTTGATCAGGGTGGCCGATGCGATCTGCGACGCGTCCTGTGCGGCCAGCCAGTCGGCAAGGCGCGCCGCCACCGGCGCCGGGTCGGCCAGGTCCACCGCCCAGTCGATCAGCTCGCCCGGCGAGGGTGCGGCCGCCACCCCGCGGCGCGAGATCGCCAGCACGCGCTGCCCGCGGGCGAGCAGTTGTTGGGCCATCGCCAGGCCCAGGCCGCGCGATGCGCCGGTGAGGATCGTCAGTTGTGTCGTCATGGTGGCGTGGCAGCTTGGCGGGCAGGTGATCTCGGGGCTGCACTGTAGCGGCTGTCAGAACGGCGGCGAGCTCGCGAAAGCCAGCGCCTCGCCGCTCGTCGGATGCGTGAAGGCCAGTCGCGAGGCGTGCAGCAACAGGCGGTCCGCGCGCAGCGGCTGGGGTGCATACAGCGCGTCGCCGCGGATCGGGTGGCCGATGGACTGCAGGTGGACGCGCAACTGGTGCGAGCGCCCGGTGACGGGCTCGAGCTCGACGCGCGTGGCGTCGGCCATGCGCTCGAGCACCTGCCAGCGCGTCAGCGACGGCTTGCCTCGGCTGCGATCGACGAGCTGGCGCGGCCGGTTCGGCCAGTCGGCGGCCAGCGGCGCGTCGATCTCGCCGCTGGCCGGCGTGAGAACGCCTTCGACGACCGCGACATAGCGCTTGGCGATGCGCCGCGCCGCGAAGTCCGCGCTCAGCAGCCGCTGCATTTGCGCGCCACGGGCAAAGAGCATCAATCCCGAGGTGGCCATGTCGAGCCGGTGCACGACGAGCGCATCGACGAAGAGGGCCTGCACGCGGGCGGCGAGGTTGTCGAGGCCGGCCTCGCCGCGGCCGGGTACCGCCAGCAGCCCAGCCGGCTTGGCCACGACGACCAGATCGGCGTCGGCATGCAGTACATCGACGGATCCCATGGCTGCGAGCGTATCGGCGTGGCTGCCCGCCCGCCACTGTCCTTCAGGCCCTTGCTGCCGCGGTGCCGGGCTGGAGCAAGGCGTCGCGCCTTGCGAGCGCGGGAAACAGCCGCAGCCACAGCGCCGCCACCAGCAGCGTGCCCAGGCCGCCGAGCACGACCGAGCCCACCGGTCCGAGCCAGGCTGCGGTGGCGCCCGACTCGAACTCGCCGAGCTGGTTGGACGCGCCGATGAACACCGAGTTGACGGCGCTCACGCGCCCGCGCATTGCATCGGGCGTCTCCAGCTGCACCAGCGTCTGGCGGATGACCACGCTGACCATGTCGGCGGCGCCGGTGACCGCCAGGGCGAACAGCGAGGGCGCGAAGGACGTCGACAGGCCGAAGCCCAGCGTCGCCGTTCCATAGACCGCGATCGCGCCGAGCAGCAGCGGCCCGGTGTGGCGGCGCACCGGCCAGCGCGTGAGCACCGCCGACATCAGCAGCGCGCCGGCCGCCGGTGCGCTGCGCAACAGTCCCAGGCCCCAGGGGCCGGTGTGGAGGATGTCGCGGGCGAAGATCGGCAGCAGCGCCGCGGCGCCGCCGAACAGGACGGCAAAGAGGTCGAGCGAGATCGCGCCCAGCACCACCTTGTGGGCGGCCACGAAACGCACGCCGGCCAGCAGCGTGTCCAGCGTCACCGGTGCGGCCGGCGGCGGTGCGTGTTCGTAGCGCAGCACCGCCACCAGCGCGCAGGCCAGCGCGAACAGGATGGCGCAACTGCCATAGGTCAGGGCCGCGCCGCCGGCGTAGATCAGACCGCCGAGCGCCGGGCCGGCGATGATCGCGCCCTGCAGGCCGGCCGAGCTGAGGGCCAGCGCCCGCGGCAGCAGCGCCTGCGGCACCAGCAGCGGCGTCAGCGCCTGCTGCGCCGGCATCTGGAAGGCGCGCACGGCGCCCAGCACCAGCGAGGCCAGGAGCAGCAGGCCGCGGGAAGCGAAGTGCCCCGCGCTGCCCGCGCCGAGCATCACCGCCACCAGCACCTGCACCGCCAGGCACAGCGCGACGATGCGGCCGCGGTGATGACGGTCGATCACGTGCCCCGCCACCAGGGCCAGGGCCAGCGCGGGCATGAACTGCAGCAGGCCGACCAGGCCCAGGTCCCAGGCCGATCCGGTCAGGTCGTACATCTGCCAACCGACCGCCACCATCAGCATCTGGCCGGCGGCCACGCTGGCCAGCCTTGCCAGCCACAACTGCACGAATCCGCGATGGGCCAGCAGCGACCGCAGGTCGTTCATGAACGTTGCGGCCGGGTGGCGCCGGGGCCCGTCCGAACGACGCTGACGGGCCCTGCGCGCCCCCCGGTTTGTGGCGATTTCACGCTTGGATATCCCTGTTAAGCTAATAAGCCAATGTCCGCCGAAGCACCGCGCGCCCCTACCGACAACCCCAGTGCCCTGCCGGTGGGCACGCGGCTGGGTGAGTTCGAGCTGCGCGCCGTGCTGGGCATCGGCGGCTTCGGCATTGTCTATCTGGCTTTCGATCATGCCCTCGAGCGCGAGGTCGCGGTCAAGGAATACATGCCCGCCTCGCTGGCCGGGCGTACCGAGACCATGCATGTCTCGCTGCGCTCGCAGGCCGACGCCGACACCTTCACCGTCGGCCTGAAGTCCTTCGTCAACGAAGCGCGGCTGCTGGCGCACTTCGACCACCCGGCGCTGCTCAAGGTGCACCGCTTCTGGGAGGCCAACGGCACCGCCTACATGGCGATGCCGGTGATGCGCGGGCGCACGGTCAAGGAGTTGCGCCAGGCGATGACCACGCCGCCGGCCGAAGCCTGGCTGCGTGGCCTGCTCGATCCGCTGCTCGGCGCCATCGCGCGGCTGCATTCCGAGGGTGTGTATCACCGCGACATCGCGCCCGACAACATCCAGATCGAGCCCGACGGCCACCCGGTGCTGCTGGACTTCGGCGCCGCGCGCCGCGTGATCAGCGACAAGACGCAGACGCTGACCGCGATCCTCAAGCCCGCCTACGCGCCGATCGAGCAGTACGCCGAGGCGGGTTCGGTCAGGCAGGGGCCCTGGACCGACCTCTACTCGCTCGGCGCGACGCTGCATTTCCTGATGCTGGGACGGCCGCCGCCACCGGCCACGGCGCGCGCCGTGCACGACGAGACCTCGGCGCTGACGCCGCAGGCCCTGCCGGACATCAGCGAAAACTTCCTGCTCACCGTCGACTGGATGCTAGCGCCGCGCCCGGCCGACCGGCCTCAGAGCGTGGCCGCGTTGCGCGAGGTGCTCGAGGGCCGCGCCCTGCCGCCACGTCGGCGCGCGCCCGAAGCGGCTGCGTCTTCGCAGTGGGATCAGACCGTGCTGTTGCCGCCGGCGGCCACCAGCCCCCGGATGGAAAGCGCTGATCGGGCGACGATCGTCGTGCCCCCGACCAGGCCGCCTGCGCCTGGCGCGGCGGCGACCCGCGCTGCGCCGGCAGCGCCGCCGTCGGCAGCGCCTCCGCCGACGCCGGTTGCGGCGCGGCGCTCGAGCAAGTTGCCGCTGGGCATCGGGCTCGGCGTCCTCGCGGTGGTGGCGGTGGGGGCGGTGGTCCTGCGGCCCTGGGCGATGCAGGAGCCAGGGCCCGAACCAGCAGCGTCGGCGGCCGTCGCGGCCTCGGCGCCCCCGTTGGCCAGTGCCACGCCGGCGTCGGCCGCTGCGACCGTGGCTTCGACGGCATCGGCGGCTTTGCCGGCCATGTACGCGGGGCCCGAATCGCACATCGCCACCGTGGTCGTGCCGGTCCGGCGGCCGACGGTCGAAACCCATCCGGAAGCGGCTGCGCATACGCCCGCGCCCAGGCCGGCGGCGACGCATCCGAAGGCCGAGGCGGACCGGGTCGCCGCCACGCACAAGACGACCAACAGCGCGCCACCCGCCTTGCCGGCGGCCGCCAGCACGCCGCCTCCGGCGGTCGTCGGTGCGGCGTCGGCGCCTTCGACTGCGCGCTCGCAAAGGCCGCCGGCCTCGGCGCCCGCGGTGGTGGCTGCAGCGCCGGTTGCCTCGGCTGCCGCGATCCCCGCCACCCCCGAGGGCCGCTGCGCCGGGCTCAACGTCCTGCGGCATTTCGGGTGCATGGAGCGCGAATGCGTGCGATCGGAGTTCAGGAACCATCCCGACTGCTTGAAATGGCACCAGGCGGCCCGTTCGCAGTGAGTTCGACCGGGGCGAGGGTGAGGCTTCGATGACGCCGACCCCGCTTGACGCTACATCCTCAGGCTCGCCATCCGGAGTCTCCGCCTTGCCCACAGAAGCCGTCGCCCCGCCCGCCGTCGTCTGGCCTTCGCGCCTGCCGCGTTCGCTCGTCATCCCCGAGACCACGCTGTGGTTCAACCTCGAGGTGAGTGCGCGGCGCTACCCGGACAAGCCGGCCTATGTCTTCTTCGGCCGCAGCATCAGCTTCGCCGAACTGCACCGCCAGGCCGAGGCTCTGGCCGGCTGGCTGCAGGCGCAGGGCGTGGCCAGGGGCGACCGGGTGGCGCTGTTCATGCAGAACTGCCCGCAGTTCGCGATCGCGTTCTATGCCGTCCAGCGTGCCGACGCGGTGGTGGTGCCGGTCAACCCGATGAACCGCGCCGACGAGTTCGGCCACTACATCACCGACCCGGGCACCAAGGTCGTCATCACCACCACCGACCTGGCCGGCATCGTTGCCGAGGCCGACGCCCGGCTGCCGGCCGAGCAGCGCCTGCGCTGCATCCTGGCCACGCGCTTCTCCGATGCGATGCCCGCCGAGATCGATCCCGCCGAGATGCCGTCGCCGGCGCTGCTGCAATGGCTGCAGGCCGACCCCCCGCTGCCCGCGGGTGCGGTGCATTGGACCGCTGCGCTGGCCGCCGGCCACCGGCCGGGGCCGCCGCAGGCCCAGCCCGACGACATGGCGCTGCTGCCCTACACCTCGGGCACCACCGGTCTGCCCAAGGGTTGCATCCACACCCACCGCACGCTGATGCCCAACACCATCGGCGGCGGACTGTGGGCCTACAGCAGTGCCGAGTCGGTGAGCCTGGGGGTGGTGCCGATGTTTCACATCACCGGCATGCTCTACGGCGTGCTGGCGCCGATCTACATCGGCAGCACCACGGTCGTGTTGCCGCGCTGGGACCGCGAACTCGCCGGGCGCCTGATCTCGCGCCACCGGATCACGCACTGGACCTGCATCCCGACGATGATCATCGACCTCTTCGGCAGCCCCAACTACAAGAACTTCGACCTCACCAGCCTGCGCTACCTCTCGGGCGGCGGTGCGGCGATGCCGCACGCGGTGGCCGAGCGCCTGCAGCAGGAATTCGGCCTCACCTTCGCCGAAGGCTACGGCCTGACCGAGACCGCCGCCCCGAGCCACGCCAACCCGCCCGAGCGCGCCAAGCTGCAATGCCTGGGAATCCCGATCTTCGGCGTCGACAGCCGCGTCATCGACCCCGAGACACTGAAGGAACTCCCGGCCGACGAGGTCGGCGAGATCGTGACCCACGGGCCGATGGTCTTCAAGGGTTACTGGCGTCACCCCGAGGCGACGAAGGCGGCCTTCATCGAGATCGACGGCAAGCCATTCTTCCGCACCGGCGACCTCGGCCGGCGCGACGAGGAAGGCTACTTCTACATCACCGACCGCCTGAAGCGGATGATCAACGCCAGCGGCTACAAGGTCTGGCCGAGCGAGGTCGAACTGCTGCTGTTCAAGTGCCCGCTGGTGCAGGAGGCCTGCGTCATCGGTGCGCAAGATGCCTACCGCGGCGAGACCGTCAAGGCCGTGGTCGTGTTGCGTGCCGAGGCCCGCGGCAAGGCGACCGAGCAGGACATCATCGACTGGGCGCGCGAGCACATGGCCGTCTACAAGGCGCCCAAGGTGGTCGAGTTCGCCGACGCGCTGCCCAAGAGCGGGGCGGGCAAGGTGATGTGGCGCTCGCTGCAGGAGCGCGAGCGGGCGGCGGGCGCCGCTGCCGTTTAGGTCGCTTTGGCGACCAGCGTAGGTCGCATCGGTCACTCGTTGCAGCGAGCGCTGCAAGGCTCGCGCGTCGTTGCTCGCGCGGTGGCGCGGGTGATGCCATGCACCTTCTCGGCGCTTGCGTCCCAATGCGTCCAGCCGGCCACCGGGCAGGCGTATGCTGATCGATCCACAACGCCCAGCGGCGAGGACCGACCATGACGCTCTGCCCGATTGCCATCGTTGCCGGCTGCAAGAAATGTCCGGCGTTTTCGCTGTGCCCGTTGAAGTCGGTCATCGGCGACATGCCGCCGGCGGACGCGGCCAAGCCGGCGGAGCCTGCCAAGGCCAAGAAGAAGTCCTGAGCATCGGGGCGTCGGTTGCGGCCGGCTGCCGCGCCCGGGTCGAACGAATCGAAGGGCTGGCGCCAGGCTGTGATCCCCGAGGCGCCAGCGCCAGCGCCGGCTATTTCGGTGGTGGTGCGGTGTTGCCAGCGTTGAGCATGTAGAGCACCGCGCTGCGGATTTCCGCATCGCTGAGATTGGCCAAGCCACCGCGAGCCGGCATACCGCCGTGCCCGTTGACGGCCGAGCGAACCGTAGGCTCGAGACCATTCTTCAGCCTCTGGATCCACGCCGCACGGTCGCCGATGCGCGGCGCGCCGCCCTTGCCTTCTTCGTGGCACTTGAAGCACTGCGTCTTCACTACCTGCTCGCCGCTGCGTTCGGACGCCGGCCTGGTCGTGTCGATCGGCTCGACCCAGTTGCCGCCCGACTTGTCGACCATGTAGACGATGGCGCGCTCTATCTCCTTGTCGCTGAGTCCGGGGTTGCCGCCGTGCGACGGCATGTTCCGGATGCCCTGCAGCGCCTCGTGCGTCAACGCAGTCAGGCCCCGCTCTGCGCGGGCGCTCCATGCCTTCTTGTCGCCGATCTTCGGCGCTCCGAGTTTGCCGCTGGCGTGGCAGCCCGAGCACACGGCGGCCACGACCTGCTCTCCGCTCCTGCCGCCGTTTTGCGCCTGCGCGGTGCCTGCCAGGCCCCACCCGAGCCCGAGCACTGCCGCTGCGAGCAGCCAATGCAAAGAACGTCCCCCTGTGGGCGAATACCGCTCGAAATGGCTGTCAGTGCTCATCATCGTGTCCCCTCGCCCGTGTTCAGCCGGGAATGGCAGAGACCTGTGTAGCGCGAAGTGACAAGCACCCTGCTGATTTGGATCAAACGGGGCCGGGCTTCTTCGCCTGTCTCGCATCGGGGCTGGTCGTGAAGCGTCAAGACGTTGTTTCCTGACGCAGGACGACGCGCGATGCGCGCGATGCCTCCGATGCCTCCGATGCCGCCGTGCGGGCGGGCGACGGCGCCGGCTGCGGCCTTTGCGCATGTCGCATGTCATACGACGTCACACACCGACACCGTATACGTCCGGGCGTTTTGATCTCGGTCAGTCTGCAGCCTTCGCCGCGGCCCATCATCGAGCCTCAAGCCAAGGAGATATCGAAATGCCCATTGTTGAACAGCGATCTGCCAATCCCACACCGCCAGCGGGCCACGCATGGATGCTGCCGTTGCCGGTCCGGATGCTCGGCGCGTTGCTGCTGGCCGCGATCCTGCTCGGCGCCGTGCCGCGCACGGCGCATGCGGTGCCGAGCTTCGCGCGCCAGACCGGCATGGCCTGCGAGGCCTGTCATACGGTGTTCCCGGAGCTCACGCCGTTCGGGCGGCGCTTCAAGCTGAACGCCTACAACATCGACAACCTGCCGCAGGTGAGCGGGATGAACACGAGCAAGAGCGAGACGCTGGTGCTCAACCAGTTGCCGCCGCTGTCGTTCATGCTGCAGGCGTCCTATACCAGCACCAAGACGGCAATACCCGATTCCGCCGTCGACGGGGCGCTGGCGCAGAACGGCCAGGTCCAGTTCCCGCAGCAGGCGAGCCTGTTCTACGCCGGCCGGATCGCACCCAACCTCGGCGCGTTCGTGCAGATGACCTACGACGGCACCGCCGGCACCTTCGGCTGGGACAACACCGACATCCGCTACGCCAGGCCACTCAACGACAAGTTCCTCTGGGGCGTCAGCTTCAACAACAACCCCACGGTGCAGGACCTCTGGAACACGACCTCCGCGTGGCAGTCGCCGTTCGACCAGCGCAGCGCCACCGCGCCGTCTCCGGGCGCTGCTGCGCTGCTCGGCGGGGCCGCCGGCGACATGGCGGGCGTGACGTTCTACGGGTCCTGGAACGATTCGGTGTATGCCGAGTTGGGCGGGTACCGCTCCGCGCCGGCGGTCGGCACGCCCCTGGACAGCACGAACAGCAACGTGCTGCACGGGGTGGCACCGTACTGGCGCATCGCCTACGAGCGCCAGTGGGGCCGCAACTCCTGGCAGGTCGGCGCCTACGGCATGCAGGCGAAGATGTTCCCGGGCGCGGGCGCTGCGCTCGCCGGTCCGACCAACAAGTACAACGACGTGGCGATCGACTCCCAGTTCCAGTACATCGGCGACGAGCACCTCTTCTCGGTGATCGGCACCTACATCAAGGAGAAACAGACCCTCGATGCGTCGTTCGCCGCGGACGCCTCCAATGCGTCGAATGACCTGAAGACGCTGAGGATCGGGGCGAGCTACTACTACCGCCGCATCTACGGCGCAGCGCTCGGGTATTTCTCGACCACCGGGACCGAGGATGCGCTGCTGTATGCCCCGACCGGCACACCGGTGACGGACTACGCCAACAACAAGCCCGACAGCAAGGGATGGACCGCCGAAGTCGACCTCGTTCCGTACGAGAACACCAAGTTCGCGCTGCAGTACACGATGTACGACAAGTTCAACGGCGGCACGACCAACTACGACGGCTTCGGCCGAAGCGCGAAGGACAACAACACGCTCTATCTCCTTGGCTGGATCAACTTCTAGGCGACCGATCATGAAAAGACTCATAACAGTTGCTGTCGGCGCCCTGCTCGCAGCGGGCACATGTGCGGCGTTGGCGCAGCAGGATGCGAAGTCGCTGGCGACAGGTGTGTGCTCGGCTTGTCACGGCCCGGAGGGCCACAGCGTCTCGCCCGTGTTCCCGCACCTTGCCGGGCAGCAAGCGGCGTACATCACGCTCCAGCTCGATGCGTTCCGCGGCCACTTGCGCGCCGACCCGAACGCCCAGGCCTACATGTGGGGCATGGCCTCGCAGCTGAGCGACACGACGATCACGGCGCTTGCCGATTACTACGCCTCGCAGAAGCCCGCTCCGGGCGCTGCGGGCGATCACGCGCTGATGACCGAAGGCCAGAAGATCTACACCCAGGGCATCCAGGAGCAGGGCGTGCCGGCCTGCGTGACCTGTCACGGCGTGGACGCGCAGGGCGCGGGCGCCTTCCCTCGGCTGGGCGGACAGCATGTCGAGTACCTGATCTCGCAGCTCCAGGGCTTCCAGTCGGGGACGCGCTCGAATGCGCCGATCATGCTCGCGGTGGTGCGCACCTTGAGCGCCGAGCAGCTCAACGCGGTAGCGACCTACGCCGCGTCCAAGTAGCGCGGCGGCGGAGATCGCGGAGCGGAACCGCGATCTCCCCGCGTTGCATCCCGGGGCGCTTGCCCCTCGTTCTTCTTTCAATCGGGCAAGGCAGGAATGCGAATAGCGCTCCCCATACTCGTTTGCCTCGCGCTCACGGGCACGTCTGCGGCGCGGGCCGCCGAGCCGGACAGCGCGGCGCTGCAGCAGGAGGTCAAGGCGCTCAGAGAGATGGTGCTGGACCTGCAAGCGCGGGTGAGCCGGCTCGAAGGTGGCCCACCGCCCAAGGCGCAGATCGCGCCACTCGCCGCACCCCGGGGCGCTCCCGTTGCATCGCCCATCGCCGCCCCGGTGGCCGCGAATGCCGGCTACGTCAGCCCCGAAGCGGCGCTCAGGTCGAGCTGGTCCCAGGTCAAGCCCGACATGGACCAGGGTGAAATCCTCCGGCTGCTCGGTGAGCCATCGAAGAGGTTCACGCTCGACGGCAGGACGGTCTGGTATTACCACTACCCGGCGACCGGCACTGGATCGGTGTTCTTCACCGATGCGGGCCGCGTCTCGAGCCGCCAGTCGCCGTTCGGCTGGGGCGGGTGAGTTCACAGCCGACGCCAATCGCCCGCGCGACCGCGGCAACGCGAAGCTCGTCGCCCGTTCGCCGAGCCGACAGGACATCGACGGCGGCGTCTAGCGCTTGAGCTGGGTCATCGCGATCATCATCGCGTCGACCTTCTGGTTCAGCAATGCGAGTTGCTGGCGAACCTCGTCCGCCCCGTCCTGGCTGTCGTCGGGCGCCGATGCAACGTCCTGCGAATCGTCGGCGGGCTGGAGCATGTCCTCGTGGATCTGGTGCAGGCTGGCGCCGATCCACGCCAGCGCTGCCAGCACTGCGGCGCGCCAGAGCCAGTCGAGGATTGATCTGTTCATCGGGGGTCCCTGTGCCGGTCGGCAATCAATGTCCAAGTATCGATTTTGAGCCGATTCCGAACCGATGGCCCGCCTGCATCTCGATCATGCCAACGGCGCGCCTGCCGCCGCGGCCTGCGCAGCGGGGTCGACGGTTGATCGGACTCAACGATGGCGCCGCGCCGGGTGGGGAAGATGCTCCGGTGCAAGTCGTGCGAGAACCCATGATCGACGGCAGTCAAGCCGTGCGTATCGGACCCTTGGGTCTGGCAGGTGAATTCGAACCCGTGTCGCGGGCCCTTGGCGTGGTCGTGTTCGTCCACGGCAGCGGCAGCGATCGGACAAGCCCCCGCAGTCGCCACATTGCCGAGGTCTTGCGAGGGCACCGCCTGGCCACGTTGCGCTTCGACCTTCTGTCCACCTCCGAGATGGCGCCAGGGGCGCGGGGCGTTGCCATCGCCGAACGTGCCGACCGCGTCGGCCAGGCACTGGACTGGCTGCACTCGCGCCCGGAGACGGATCAATTGCGGGTCGGGCTGCTCGGCTCCGGCACCGGCGCCGCTGCTGCGCTGCTGGCCGCAGCCAGGCGCCCCGCGCGGGTGGCTGCCATCGTTTCACGTTGCGGCTGCCCGGACCTCGTCAGCGGCTGCCTGCCGCGCGTGCGAGCGCCAACCCTGCTGATCGTGGGCGGTGAGGACGCCGAATTCCTCGAACCCAATCGGCGTGCGATGCATCTGCTGGCCGGCGAGAAGCGGCTCGAGACGGTGCCCGGCGCCGGCCACCCGTTGGATGAACCTGGCGCGCTCACCGCTGCGGCCGACTTGGCAGCGGCCTGGCTCGTGAACCGTCTGCGCGGCAGGCATTCGGCCTGAACGCGTCCGCCGGGACCGCTGGCGGCGGACGTCAGCCGGGCAATTGGTCTGGGACCGTGTCCTCCGCGCCGAGGCCGTTCTCCATGCCGTAGCGGATCAATGCCGCCATCGTCGGCAATTGCAGCTTCTCCTGGATGCGGCTCTTGTGGGTGCTGACGGTCTTCACCGACAGGTGGAGCGCATCGGCGATCTCGGTCGGCCGTTGGCCGGCTACGATGCGCCGCAGGACCTCGAGCTCGCGATCGGTGAGCTGTGAATGCGTCGGCGCAGCCTGCGACCCGCTCAGCTGCCGCACCACGCTCTCGGCCAGGTCCGCCGGCACCCAGGCGCCGCCGCCGGCGACCTTGCGAACGGCGTCGACGAGTTCGGTCGCGGCACTGTCCTTGGTGACGTAGCCGCTGGCGCCGGCCTTGAACGCACGCAATGCGTACTGCTCTTCGGCGTGCATGCTGAGCACGAGCACCGCGATGCCGGCGAACTCGGCCTTCAGCCGCTTGATCAGGTCCAGCCCGCTCATGCCCGGCATCGACAGGTCGACGATGGCCACATCCACCGCCTGCCGCCGCGCCAACTCCAATGCCTGGAATCCGCTGCTCGCCTCGGCCACCGTCCAGCCTTCGCCCACGGCTTCGAGGATGCGCTTGAGCCCTTCGCGGACGATCGCGTGGTCATCGGAGATCAGCAGGCGAAGGCCGTGCAACGAACCTGTTTGATGCATGCGAAGCTGCCTTCAGGCGGGCAAGTGTGTCTCGGGCTCGTCGGCGGCGCCCAGCGGCAGATGGACCGTGAGTCGGCCACCGCCGCCGGGCGGGTTGTCGATCTCGAGCCGACCGCCGAGCATCGCCGCACGCTCGCGCATACCCAGCAGCCCGTACGAGCCCGGGCGCTGCAGAGCCTGGGCCGGGAAGCCGACGCCGTTGTCCTGCACGCTCAGCACCAGACCGGTATCGGTCTCGTCCAGCTCGATGCCGACCCGACTTGCCCCTGCGTGACGGGAGACATTGGTCAACGCCTCCTGCACCATGCGGTACAGCGCGATCGCCAGGCGCTCGTCCAACGCCGGGTCGATGTTGCCGATGCGGACATCGATGGCGATGCCCATCCACCGCGAGGCATCCTTGGTCAGCCACTCGAGGGCCGCACTCAAGCCCAGGTCGTCGAGCATCAGCGGTCGCAGGTCGGCAGCGATGCGCCGCAGCGAACCCACCGCCTCGTCGAGCAGCGACAGCATCTCGTCCACGCGCGCCTTCCGCGCGGCCGGCTCGGCGTTTCCCGCCAGGCTGGCCACGTCCATCTTCAATGCCGTCAGGCGCTGGCCGAGTTCGTCGTGCAGCTCACGCGCGATGCGTCTGCGCTCGGCCTCGCGCGCTTCGACCGCGTTGGACGACAGCGCGCGCAGCAGCTGGCGCGAGCGCTCCACCTCGAGCGTCGTGCGCCGGTGCTGCGTGATGTCGGAGACGACCATCTGCACGGTGGTCGTCCCATGGTCCGGCAGCGCGGCGAGCGCGATCTCGACGTCGCGCAACTCGCCTTTGGCGTCGACAAGACGACCTTCGAAGCGTGCCGTCTCGGCTTCGCCGGCGAGCACGCGCGCCATCTGCTGGCGCAGGGTGCCGTTCGATGCCGCGTCGACCAGGTCGTAGATCGACAGCCCGCTCAGCGCAATGCCGTCGGCGGCAGCGAACAGGCGCGCCGCAGCGCCGTTGGCATAGACCACGCGGCCGTTGTCGGCGATCCAGATCGCCACCGGCGACAACTCGAAGATGGCGCGCACGCGGCGCTGCGAATGGTCGAGTTCGACCCGCAGCTTCTGCACATCGCTGAGGTCGCACATCAGCGCCGCGAAGTAGCGCCGCGGTCCGCTCGCGTCCACCAGGTCCATCCTGGACAGCATGATCTGGACCGGGATCTCCTGGCCGTCGGCGCGCAGCGCGGTGACCTCGCGCATGGCGGCCATCCGCCGTTCCTGCGCGCCGTCGGTAGCGAAGCGTTGCACCAGGCTGGCGTGCGCGGCGCGGTCGCGCAGCGGCAGGAAGCGATCCAGCGGCTGGCCCAGCGCTTCTCCACTGGTGCAGCGCAGCAGGCGCTGGGCAGCGGGGTTTATCGCCACGATCCGATGCTCGTCGTCAATGATCACGATGGCTTCGTGGGCGGCGTGCAGGATGCCCGCAGCGGGTGCACCGAACAAGTCGGGCGCATCCACGCCTGTCGCGATGTCACGCGGCGCCGCATTGCCGGCAACGGTTACCCCTTCCCGATTCTGCGACTCGGTCATCACGCACTCCCGTGTCCTGGCTGCCGGCCGTGACTGGCGCCTGACCGAAGGATCCTAGGCGCGTTGCACGCGAGTCGGAAGCCGATGAATCGTCCGCGCTTGACGCACGTCAAGCGCCGCCCGGCCCGGCGACGCCGATCCCGGCCGTCACGGCGGCCCCTTTGGGCTGCACCAGGGCGGCCTGGGAATTTTCCGAACGCGGCCTAGGCGCAGCGGAAACCCCCTAGGTCTTCCGGCCGACGACCGGTCGCTCCGCTGGCTGATTGCGGACTCGCGGGTGCGGCGCGATGCTTCATCCAGTGGTGCGCCCCCTTTCGAGGCGCCCGGAATGGGAGAAGCACTTGTTAGCGCCCCGCATCCAGACCGATGTCAACCCCTATGCAGACAATATTTGGAAGCTGCAGCGCTGCCGCGTGATGCCGGCCAGCAACCCCGGCCGCTTGCCGGACCTGCTGCACCTGCTCGGCGTTGCCGACGACGCGCCAGCCATGTCGGCCGTCGAGACAACGGTTCCGGTCTGGCATGTGCGCGCCGCTGCGACGCTGTTCCACGAAGGCTCGCACGCCGAGCACCTGCATGTCGTGCGCAGCGGTAGCTTCAAGACCTTCCGGACCGCCGAAGACGGCTACGAACAGGTTCTGGGCTTCGTCGGGCAAGGTGGCGTGCTGGGCTTCGAGGCCTTGAGCAGCGACCACGAGCCGGTGGCCGCGGTGGCGCTCGAGGACGCCACGGTCTTCGTGTTGCCGCTGCGCGAGCTCAACGCCTGGCGGCAGCGATTTCCCGCCCTGGACCAGGGGCTGCAGATCGCGCTCAGTGCGCAGCTTGCGCGCGCCGGCGAGACGGCCGAGATGCTGGCCGCGGTCGCCGCCGAGGTGCGGCTGGCGCGCTTTCTGGTCTGGCAGTCGGCGCGCATGGCCGAGCGCGGGCAGTCGGCGCGGCGCCTGCGGCTGCGCATGACCCGGCGCGAGATCGCCAGCCTGCTCGGCGTTGCGCACGAGACCGTGAGCCGCTCGTTCGGTGCGCTCGCCGGCTGGGGGCTGCTGAAGGTGGACAACCGCGAGGTCGAGATCACCGACCCCGACGGCCTGAAGCGCTGCGCGCGGAACACGCGGCTGCTGGTGGCGGAGTCGGCTCATCGGGGCTCGCCGTCGCTGCCGGAAGGCGTGAAGCTTGCCGCCGCCTGAGCGGCTGGCGTGCGCAGCACCGACGCGAGTACACGGTTCGGCCTGAACGCGGTCACGCCCTTGAGCCCCAGCTGCCACGCATGGCGGTAAAGCGCCTCGAAGTCGGCGTAGCTGCAGCCCTCGGGCGCGTTGACGGTCTTGGAGATCGCACCGTCGATCATCGGGGCCACGGCGGCGACCATCGCCAGGTGCGCCCGCGTCGACAAGTCCAGAGCGCTGACGAAGGCCGACGGCAATTTTGTCTGCGAACCCTTCATCCGCTGGAACAGTCGCCAGGCGTGGTCCTCGACCTCGTAGGCCGTGACCCCCGGACCGCGGCGGCGGCGCCGGTGCCTGAGGTAATGCCATGCGTAGGGCGGCTCGATGCCGCTGCTCGCGTTGTCGGCAAAGGCCAGGCTGACGCTGCCCGCCGGGGCGATCGACAGCAGGTGCGAATTGCGCAGCCCGTGCGCGCGGATGTCTGCCTGCAGCGCCGCCGGCAGGCGCGCGGCGAAGCCGCCCTGATGCAGCAGGCCCTGGGCATCGAACAAGGGGAATGCCCCGCGCTCCCGGGCCAGCGCGACCGAGGCCGCATAGGCGCTGTCGCGCAGCCGCCGCGCTATCCCGGCGGCTGTCTCGCGCGCGGGGTCGCCGTCGTAGCGCAGGCCGAGCATGACCAGGGCGTCGCCGAGGCCGGTGAAGCCCAGGCCGATGCGCCGCTTGGACAGGGCCTGCGCGCGCTGCTGCGGCAGCGGCCAGGCCGTCAGGTCGATCACGTTGTCGAGCATGCGCACGGCCACCGGCACGATCGCCGCTAGCGCTTCGAAGTCGAATCGCGCGTCGGCTTCGAAGGGCGAGTGCACCAGCCGCGTGAGATCGACCGAGCCCAGGCAGCAGGCGCCATAGGGAGGCAGCGGCTGCTCGCCGCAGGGATTGGTGGCCGCGATTTCTTCGCAATACGCGAGGTTGTTGTCGGCATTGACGTGGTCGACAAAGAGCATGCCCGGCTCGCCATGGCCGTGGGCCGAGCGCACGATCTGGTCCCAGAGTTCCTGCGCGCCCACCCGCCGGTAGCACCACAGGCCGTCGGAGCGCTGCACGGCGCCGGCGGCCAGCTGGGCCGGGCCTGGGGGGGCCGGGTGCAGCAGGTCGACCTGAGCCCGGGCCTGCAGCGCAGCCATGAAGGCGTCGGTAACGGCGACCGACAGGTTGAAATGCGACAGGCCACCGCCGGCCTTGGCGGCCGCGAAGGCCTCGATGTCGGGGTGGTCGCAGCGCAGGACGCCCATCAGCGCACCGCGCCGTGCGGCCGTCGTTTCCAGAGCCTGGCACGAGGCCTCGAAGAGCTGCATGAAAGCCAAGGGGCCGGCTGCCGGCGCGTCGCTGCCGGCAACCCTTGCGCCTTGCGGGCGTATCGGCGAGAAGTCCAGGCCCACGCCGCCGCCCATGCGCATGGTTTCGGCCGTTTCGGCCAGCGCCGTGTAGATCGCCGGTCGCTCGCCATCGGGGCCGATGATCGAGTCACCGATCGGCTCCACGAAGCAGTTGATCATCGTTCCCTGCAGCCCTGTGCCGGCGTAGGCCGCGATGCGCCCGGCCGGGATGAAACCGGCCCGCTGCGCTTGCAGGAAGCGGGCCTGCCAGGCTGCGCGATCCGCGGGCGCCTCGGCGGCGGCCAGCGCCCGTGCGATGCGCTGTCGCACATCGTCGACACCCGTCTCGCCGGGTTGGGCGTAGGTGTCGATCAGTACATCGCGGCTGATCGGCTGGCTGGCGATCTCCATCGTGGGCTCCTGGCGTCCATGCGTCCGGCCGCTGACGTGGTGTTCGACGACGCGCCGCCGGATGCACCGACCCGTGCGTGACCATGTGCCGGCTGCACCCGACGCTAGGCGCCGACGTGGCGCTCGGCTTTGAGCCAGCGCAAGGCGATCGCTGCGCTTGCGACATCTCAAGCGCAGCGGATCGCCTCCGGCGCATCATCGCCGGGCCGAAACTTCCCCGTAGAGCCTGCACGCCGTGAGCATTCGCCATCTCGACTCGATGTTCGACCCACGCTCGGTGGCGGTGATCGGGGCCAGCGACCGCCCCGCCAGCGTCGGCGCCACGGTGTGGCGCAACCTGCGCGAAGGTGGCTTCGCGGGCCCGCGCTGGGCGGTGAACCCCAAGCACGCCAGCCTGGACGGCGAGGCGGTGTTCGCCGACATCGCCAGCCTGCCCGAGGCCCCCGAGCTGGCGCTGATCTGCACGCCGCCGGCCACCGTGCCGGGCCTGATCGACCAGCTCGGGGCTCGCGGCACGCGCGCCGCGGTCGTGCTCAGCGCCGGCCTCGACGCGCCGCTGAAGCAGGCCATGCTCGCCAACGCCCGCAAGCACCTGCTGCGCATCGTCGGCCCCAACTGCCTGGGCCTGCTGTCGCCGCATGCCCGGCTCAACGCCAGCTTCGCGCATACCGGCGCCGCGCCGGGCACGCTGGCCTTCGTCTCGCAGTCGGGCGCGCTGGTGACCGCGGTGCTGGACTGGGCCAAGGGCCGAGGCATCGGCTTCTCGCATTTCGTCTCGCTGGGCGAGCATGCCGACGTCGATTTCGGCGACCTGCTCGACTGGCTGGCCAGCGACCCGCGTACGCGTTCGATCCTGCTCTACATCGAGTCGGTCGAATCGACGCGCAAGTTCATGTCGGCGGCGCGGGCCGCGGCGCGCAACAAGCCGGTGCTCGTGATCAAGGCCGGGCGGTCGCCGCAAGGCCAGGCCGCAGCCACCTCGCACACCGGCGCGCTCGCGGGGTCGGACCTGGTCTACGACGCCGCGATTCGCCGCGCCGGCATGCTGCGCGTGGACACGCTCACCGACCTGTTCGTCGCCGCCGAGACGCTGGCGCACTTTCGTGGCCTGCCGTCGGAAGCCGATGCCGAGTGGCTCGAGCGCCTGACCCTGGTCACCAACGGCGGCGGTGCCGGCGTGCTGGCCGCCGATGCGACGGCCGTGGCCGGGGTCGAACTCGCGCCGCTGGCCGATGCCACGCGCGAGAAGCTCGATGCGATGCTGCCCGCCAACTGGAGCCACGCCAACCCGGTCGACATCATCGGCGACGCACCCGTGGCGCGCTACGTGCAGACCCTGCAGGCGCTGCTGGCCGACCGCAGCAGCGGCACGCTGCTCTTCATGCACGCACCGACCGCCATCGTGCCCAGCGCCGAGATCGCCGCGGCGCTGGTGCCGGTGGCGCAGGCTGCTGCCGGTCGGTTGCTGGGTTGCTGGCTCGGCGACGCCGCGGTGCAGGAGGCGCGGCGCACCTTCCGCGCGGCCGGCATCCCCTGCTTCGACATGCCCGAAGAAGCGGTGCGCGCGTTCTCGATGCTCGTCACCTACCGCCGCAACCAGCAGCAGCTGCTGCAGGCACCGCCGGCGCTGCGCCCGCAGGCGATGCTCGACCTGGCGCGCGTGCGTGCGCTCGTCGATGCGGTGCTGGCCGAGGGGCGCGAGATGCTCAGCGAGCCCGAAGCCAAGGACTTGCTCGCGGCCAGCGGCATCCCGGTGGTCGGCACGCGCGTGGTCGCGCCGGATGCCGACGCCGCCGCGTGCGCGGCGCAGGCCATTGGCTACCCGGTCGTGCTGAAGGTGCTTTCGCCGCAGATCTCGCACAAGAGCGACGTCGGAGGTGTCGCGCTGGCCCTGAGCGACGACGCCGCGCTGCGGGAGGCCGCCGCCGGCATGCTGCGGCGCGTGGCCAGCCAACGCCCGGACGCCACGCTGGCCGGATTCACGGTCCAGGCGATGGTGCGCCGGCCGCAGGCCCAGGAGCTGATCGTCGGCGCCAGCGTCGACCCCACTGTTCGGCCCCGTCATCCTGTTCGGGCAGGGCGGCACCGCGGTCGAGTTGCTGGCCGACCGCGCGATCGCGTTGCCGCCGCTGAACGCGCCCCTGGCGCGCGCGCTGATCGACCGCACTCGCGTCGCGCGGCTGCTGGCCGGCTGGCGCGACGTGCCTGCCGCCGACCTCGACGCGGTGGTCGCCGCGTTGCAGGCGGTCTCGGAACTGCTCGCCGCCGAGCCGCGCATCGCCGAGATCGACATCAACCCGCTGCTCGCCGACGCGCAAGGGGTGATCGCGCTCGACGCGCGCGTGCGCGTCAGCGCGGCGGCGCCCGGCGGTGCCGGCCATTTCGCGATCCTGCCGTATCCGGCCGAACTCGAGGAGATCTGGGACTGGCAGGGCCGCAGGCTCACCCTGCGGCCGATCCGCCCGGAAGACGAAGCCCAGCACCTGGCCTTTCTGGCGCAGCTCGATCCGGTGGACCTGCGCATGCGCCTCTTCTACAGCCGCCGCAGCATCGAGCACAGCGAGCTCGCGCGCCTGACGCAGATCGACTACGAGCGCGAGATGGCGTTCATCGCCACCGCGGCGACGCCGTCGGGCGGGGAAGAGACGCTCGGCGTTGCGCGTGCGATCTGCGACCCCGACAACATCGACGCCGAGTTCGGCGTCATCGTGCGCTCGGATCTCAAGGGCGGCGGCCTGGGCGAACGGCTGATGAACAAGCTGATCACCCATTTTCGCAGCCGCGGCACCCGGCGCCTGGTGGCCGAAGTGCTGGCCGAGAACCAGCGCATGCTGCAACTGGCCAGCGAGCTGGGTTTCGCGTTCGACGACCGGCCGGCCGACGCCGGCCTGCAGCACATCCACCTCGACCTGCAGTGAGGTGGCCAGACCGCACCTCAACGGGTCTGCGCCTGCAGGTCGATCACGCGGCGCAGCTTGCCGCTGCCGCGCTGCCGCAGCGGGGCCTGGCGGCCCAGCACCACCCGCGGTGTCTCGACGCCCTGGCGCTGCAAGAAGGCCAGCAAGGCGCGGCGGCAGCGCTCGAAGGCCGCACGCGCGTCGCCGCCATGCCCCGCCAGGCGCAACTCGAGGGCACCGTCGACCCGGCGGATCAACTGAAACTGGGTGACCTGGGCCTCTTCCTCGACCACCGTCTCCAGCGCCAGCGGCAGCAGGCTCACGCTGCCGCCGTGCGGGCCGGGCAGCACCAGCGTGTCGTCGGACCGGCCCTGCACCTCGATGACCGGAAATCCACTCCCGCAGGGGCAGCGCTGCGCCACGAAGCGAATGCGGTCGGTCAGCTCGTAGCGAAGCAGCGGCTGGGTGCGGTTGGCCAGGTTCGTGAGCAGCGTGACGTTAGAGAACACGCCGTCGGGCACCGGACGGCCTCGTGCGTCCACGCCCTCGAGGATCACCCAGTCGTCGTTGAGGTGCAGCCGGCCGTGGCCGCATTCGAAGGCCATCGAATAGAACTCCGAGGCGCCGTAGCTGTTGCGCAGCGTGCAGCCGAAGGCGCCGCGCAGGACATCGCGTTGCGCGGCCGTGAGCTGCTCGCCGCCCATCCATAGCTCGTTCAGGTTCAGGCGCAGCCTGCCCTGGGTCTGCCAGGCGGCCAGCGCGACCGCGCAGCTGGGGTAGGTGATCAGCACGTCGGGCTGCAGCGTCTGCAGCCGCTGCGCGACCTGTTCCAGCGGGTCGAGCACCGAGATCAGATCGATCTGCGGTGCCCACCAGGCCGGCACGACGCGCTGCAGGCGCACCATGCTGACGTGGCCGGCGTAGGGTCCGCCGATGGCGCCGACGTAGGCGAAGCGCCTGCCCAGACCCCACAGGCCAAGGGTGCGCGCCACCGGCATCGCGGGACTCGCGCTGCGCAGGCGCAGCGCGTCGATGGCGTCGTAGGCTGCCAGGCTGGCCGCGTCCTGCACGAAGATCCCCGGCTCGCCGCTGGTGCCCGAACTGGTCCAAACCAGATAGCGGTCGAGCCAGGCGTCGGCGACACCACGGTGGGCGGCAAGCAGCGCGTCGGCACCGCTGCGCGTGATGCGGTGGTCGGTGGCCCAGTCGTCGAAATGCCGCATCAACTCGAGCTTGCCGATGGGCTCGAAGTCGGCGAGCGTGCGGGCACCCGGTGCGCGCCGGGCATACAGCGGCGAGTCGCGCAACGCGGTCGCGATGAGTTGCTGCAGGCGGCGTCGGCGCAGGCGCTGCCCGGTGCCTTGCGGATCGAGCGTGGCCAGCCATGTCTCCTGCCAGGCCTGCAGCCACAGCCAGGGATCGAAAGGCGGCGCAGGGTGCGGATTCATCCCGAGAAGACGGCGGTGCCTGGAGGTTTGCCGCATCGTCGCCCCGGTGCATCGGACGCCGATTGATGCGCCTCAAGCGCGGGGACCTCATGCGGCGCCCCCACCGCTTCCGGGCGTCGGCGCCAAAGCCGGATCGCTGGCAGGTCGATTGCGCACGCGCAAGGCTGCCAGCGCTGGTCGCGGGTAGCCTTTTCAGATGGAAGAGCATGGTCATGCCCAATCCCGCGCCGGTGACGCGGCATCTCCATCGCCGGTGGCTGCCGGCACGGAGTTGAGCCTGGGTGAGCAGGCGAGCATGGTTCAGGCGTTGCTGCGCGGGCTGCCGGCACGGCAGGGCGCCGGCCAGGGCAGCGCTGCCGCGTTGATCGAAACGCACATCTCGTTCGTGCTGCTCGGCGGCGAGCTCGCCTACAAGATCAAGAAGGCGCTGGCGACCACATTCCTCGACACCTCCACGCTGGCTTTGCGCCAGCGCGCCTGCCAGGAAGAGTTGCGTCTGAACCGGCGGCTGGCGGCCGATCTCTATCTGGACGTGGTGCCGATCACGGGTTCGACCGGCGATCCGGTGCTGGGCGGCACCGGCACCGTGATCGACTGGGCGGTGAAGATGCGCGCCTTTGCGCAGGAGGGTCTGTGGGACCGGCTCGCGGCGCGCGGCGCCTTGATGCCGGTGCACATCGACGAGCTGGTGCGCCTGCTCGGGCCCTTTCACGATGCCGCTGCCGTGGCCGACCCGGCGGGGCGGCTGGGCTCGCCGGCGCAGGTGCGTGCGCCGTTGCTGGACAGCCTGGACGATCTCGATCGCCTGGTGAGCGCGCCTGAAGGCCGCGACGCGCTGAAGGAACTGCGGGCCTGGGAGGCGAGCACCTTCGGCCGGCTCGAGCCCAGGTTGGCCGATCGGCTGGCGCAAGGGCGCGTGCGCGAGTGCCACGGCGACCTGCACCTGGGCAACGTCACGATGGTCGACGGCCGCACCACCGTCTTCGACAGCATCGAATTCAACGACGACTTCCGCTGGATCGACGTCATGAGCGAGATTGCCTTCATGGTGATGGACTTGCACGCCCATGGCCTGGCGGCGCTGGCGCACCGGCTGGTGGACGGCTACCTGCAGCTCGGCGGCGACTACGAAGGCGTGCGGGTGCTGCCCTACTACCTCGTGCACCGGGCGCTGGTGCGTGCCAAGGTGGCGCTGCTGCGCGCGGCGCAGTACGGCACGCCGCGCGCCCGGCAGGACGGCGCTGGAGCTCATCGTGAGGGCGAAGCCGCCGACCAACGCGAAGCCGCCGACCATTACCTGGCGCTCGCGCTGCGCTTCAGCCGCCCGGCGTCCCCGGTGCTGATGCTCACGCATGGCTATTCGGGCAGCGGCAAGTCGACGCTGACGCAGGGCCTGCTCGAAGCCGCGGGGGCGATCCGCATCCGCGCCGACGTCGAGCGCAAGCGGCTGGCCGGGTTGCGGTCGCTGGACCACAGCGGCTCGGCCCGGGGTGCGGGCCTTTACAGCGAAGGCATGACTGCCGCGACCTACGCGCGGCTGCGCCGGCTGGCGCTGCCGGTGCTCGACGGCGGCCAGCACGTGATCCTCGATGCGACCTTCTTGCGCCGCGACCAGCGCGAGGCCGCGCGGGCTCTGGCCGCAGCGCAACGGGTGCCTTGCGTCATCCTCGACTTCGACGCCGACCCCGAGGTCCTGCACGGGCGATTGCGCCTGCGCGCAGCGCGCGGCGGCGACGCGTCCGAAGCCGACTCGCAAGTGCTGGCCGCGCAGATCCGAACGGCCGAGCCGCTGCGGCCCGACGAAGCCGGCGCCGTGTTCCGGTGCCGGCCGCTGCCCGATGGGGCCGACAACAATCCGCGAGCCGACTGGGCGCCGTTGCTCGCGTGGCTGGCCGATCCCGCTCGGGACTCGCGGCCGAGCACGTGCCTGGGCTTGAAGGGGTAGTTCGCGCCGGCTTTCGAGCGCCTCAGAGCGGGCGCAGGAGATCCACGATGAAGATCCTGATCGTTCACTTCTCCCGCACGGGCTACACCCGGGGGGTCGCCGATCGGCTGGCCGAGCTGCTGCACGGCACCTCGTTGCCCATCACCGAAGCAGGTTCGCGCCTCGGGTTCCTCGGTTACCAGCGTTGTCTGGTCGAGGCGGTGTTCGGCATCGATGCGGCCATCGAGGGGCCTGCGGTGCACCCGGCCCGATTCGACCTCGTCGTGCTGGGCACGCCGATCTGGGGCTGGCACCTGTCGTCGCCGGTGCGCACCTTTGCGCGCCGCCATGCGCCATCGATCAGGCGCTGTGCGTTCTTCTGCACGATGGGCGGCTCGGGTGCGTCGACGGCCTTCGCCGAACTCGAGCGCCTCGTCGGTCGTGCGCCCGAGGCCACGCTGGCGCTGACCGACCGCGAGATCGACAGCGGCGCGGCCGTCGCGAAGATCGAATCGTTCGCGGCCGCACTGCGCCCAGGGGCACGTCGCCAGGCCTCGCAGCGCAAGGCCTGAGGATCGACCGCCTGGCCGGCCCCTGCTCAGCGGCGCGAGATCAGCAGGCCGACGAGCATGCCGATCCCTGCGCCGAGCCCGACGGCGGCGTAGGGGTGGTCGTGCACTGCCGTGTCGGCTGCGCGCGCGGCACGGCGGACGTTGTAGGCAGCCGTGTCCTGCAGCGCGTCGAGCTCGGAGCGGGCGCGCTTGAGCTGCGTCTCGAACCTGTCGCGCGCGGCGACGAACTGCTCGCTGCCGGTACGCTGGGCGGACTGCAGCAAGCGCTCTGCCTCTTCGACCATCTGTTGCAGGCTGTGGGCCAGGCGGTCGCGCGTGGCGGTGTCGGGCGAAAGGGTGGGGGCGTCCATGGTCTGACTCCGGTGGGGGCTGAAGGGGGCGCCTGCCGGCCATCCGGCGAAGCGCGTCGATGGTTCAGCCTAAGTCATCGCGGTCGCGCGCGATTGAGCGGCCTCAACCGGTGGAACAGATGCTTGGTGATTTCGACCAACACCAGGTAGGCCACGGTCAGCCCGGCCACCGCGACCAGGTACCAGCCCGGCAGCGGCACGAAGCCGAACCAGCCGCCCAGCGGCGTATAGGGCAGCACCGTCGATGTCACCGTGACCGCGAGCGCGGCGACGGCGAGCCAGGGCGCGGGCCGGCTGCGCCAGGCCGCCAGCCGGGTGCGGATCACGAACACGACCAGCACCTGGGTGGCCATCGACTCGACGAACCAGGCGCTCTGGAACTCGGCCTCGCCGGCCTTCAGCACGAGCAGCAGCAACGCGAAGGTCAGCAGGTCGAACAGCGAGCTCAGGGCGCCGAAGACGAGCATGAAGTCGCGGATGTAGCGCACGTTCCAGCGCTGCGGCCGGCGCAGCGCGGCGGCATCGACGCGGTCCAGCGGCAGCGCGACCTCGGACAGGTCGTAGAGAAAGTTGTTGAGCAGGATCTGCACCGGCAGCATCGGCAGGAATGGCACCACCAGCGAGGCGGCGGCCATGCTCATCATGTTGCCGAAGTTCGAGCTGGTGGCCATCGTGATGTACTTCATCACGTTGGCGAAAGTGCGCCGGCCCTCGAGCACGCCCTGGCGCAGCACCGCCAGGTCGGGCTGCAGCAGCACCAGGTCGGCGGCCTGCTTGGCGACGTCGACCGCATCGTCGACCGAGATGCCGACGTCGGCCGAGTGCAGCGCGGTGGCGTCGTTGATGCCGTCGCCCATGAAGCCGACGACATGGCCGCGGGCCTTCAGCGCCAGCACGATGCGGTTCTTCTGCTCGGGCGTGATGCGGCAGAACAGGTTCGCCTTGGCGGCCGCGGCCTGCAGCGCCGGCGCCTCCAGCTGCGCGATCTGCTCGCCGCTGAGGACGCCGCGCACCGGCAGGCCGAGCGCACCCGCGAGGTGGCGCGTGACGGCCTCGCTGTCGCCGGTGATGATCTTGCACGCCACCCCCAGCGCGTGCAGGTCGCGCAGCGCGCACGCCGCGCTGGCCTTGGGTGGGTCGATGAAGGCGAGCATGCCGGCGAAGACCAGGCCCTGCTCGTCGGCGGCGCTGACCGGTGGCGCACCGACGGTGGCATCGACGCTGCGTTGCGCCACCGCCAGCACGCGCAACCCCTGCTCGCCCAGCGCATCGATGCGCGCGGCGATGTCGGCGCGCCTCGCGTCGTCGAGCGCGAGCTCGGCGTTGCCTTCCTGCATGCGCGTGCAATGCGCCAGCAGGTCCTCGGGTGCGCCCTTGACGACCAGCCGGTGCTCGGCGCCGCGCGCGACCAGCACCGAGACGCGCCGGCGCTCGAAGTCGAACGGCACCTCGTCGAGCTTGGTCCAGCCGCCGGCGCCGTCGAAGCCCGCGGGCAATGCGTGAGCCAGGATCGCCTCGTCGAGCCCGCTCTTGAGCCCGGTCTCGAAATGGCTGTTCAGCCAGGCCAGCTCGAACACCGCCACACTGTCGCGGCCCTGGGCGTCGAGATGCTGCTCGAGCCGGATGCTGGCCTCGGTCAGGGTGCCGGTCTTGTCGGTGGCCAGCACGTCCATCGCGCCCAGGTCCTCGATCGCGGCCAGGCGCTTGACGATGACCTGCTGCTGCGCCAGCCGCACCGCGCCGCGCGCCAGTGTCACCGAGACGATCATCGGCAGCAGCTCGGGCGTCAGCCCCACCGCGAGCGCGACCGCGAACAGCAGCGACTGCAGCAGCGGCCGGTCCTGAACGCCGGCGGTCAGCAGCACGAACAGCACCAGGCCGACCGTCATCCGCGTCAGCAGCACGCTGAACGCGCGCGTGCCGATCTCGAACGCGGTCGGCGGCGTCGCGTCGCCCAGCGCATGGGCCATGCCGCCGAGCACGGTGGCATCGCCGACGGCGCAGACCAGCATCCGCCCCGAGCCCGAGACCACCGAGCTGCCCATCAGCAGCGTGCCTTCGGCAGCCAGCGCGCTGTCGCAGCGCGGCGGCGTCTCGGTGGCGTGCTTCTCGACCGGGAAGGGCTCGCCCGTCAGCGCCGCCTGCTTGACGAACAGGTCGCGTGCCGCGAGCAGCCGGCCGTCGGCCGGCGCCAGGCTGCCGGCGGCGAGCTCGACCACGTCGCCGCGCACCAGCGCCGTCACCGGCAGCGCCTGCACCGTGCCGTCGCGCCAGACCTGTGCGGTCAGCGCCACCCGCTGCTGCAGCGCCCGCACCGCGTTGCCGGCGCGGTGCTCCTGCACGAAATCGAGACCCACGCTGAGCAGCACGATCACGGCGACGAAGGCGAAGCTGGCGCGGTCGCCGAGCAGCGCCGAGATCAGGCTGGCGGCGATCAGCACCGCGATCAGCGGGTGGGCGAGCCGGGCCAGGAAGTTCAGCAGCAGGGGCCATTCGCGGCGCCGGCCCACGGCGTTGGGGCCCTCGGTGGCCAGCCGCTGCGCGGCTGCAGCGTGCGACAGCCCGCTGCGGCTCGAGCCGAGCTCGACCAGCAGGCTGTCCAGCGGCTGCTCCCACCAGCGCGCGGGCACGGCGGCCTGGATCGGCGTCATGGCGATGGGATCACGGCCGGACTTTCATGCGACCGCCGTCAGACGAACGGCGCCACGCCAGCAGCGTCCAGATCGCGCAGCGTCGCCGCGGCCAGATCCAGCAGGGCCTGGGCCGCCTCGGGTGTGGCCACGTCGACGCCGAGGCCGGCCTCCTCGGGCCAGGCGGCGTCGAGCCGGCTGTAGCGCGCGCCCAGGCGGTCCTCGAGCATGGCCTGCACATGCTGCTGCTGCACCGCCACCAGCGTCAGGATCAGCCGGCCTTCGGCCAGCCAGCCCACCGCGCCGGCATCCGCGTCGACGCCGCCGGCGGGCCGGTAGCCCATGGTCGCCGTGCCTACCGACAGCATGCGCACCCGGACCGGGTCCACGCCCATGAAGTGCTCGGCCTCGTGCAACGCGACCTGGTCCGGCGCGACGGCGAAGAGGCCGCCGTCGGCGTACAGCTCGCCGCCGATGCGGACCGCCGGAAAATACGCCGGCGCGGCGCAGGTGGCCATCGTGGCGTCGAGCAGGCGCACCCCCTCGTCGCCTGCCGACGCCGGCACATGCGCGGTCTTGAACACCTTGGTCCGGCCCGCGGTCACGTTCACCGCCGGCAGCAACACCGGGTGCAGTGCGTCGGCGAAGCAGCGTTCGCCGAAGTGCTCGGCCAATGCCTTGCGCAGTGCCGCGCCGGTGTACTTGGGGCCGAGCACCGAACGCCCCATGTCCACCAGACGCGTGAGCGCAAAGCGCGGCCTCGCGCGGTTGGAAAAGACCTCGGCACCGTGGCGCCGGAACAGTTCGACGACGGCGCTCATCGGCACCTCGAGGGCCAGCGCGGCAGCCAGGATGCCGCCGACCGAGGTGCCGGCCACAAGGTCGAAGCGGCGGCCCAGCGGCGCGCCCGCGCGCGCCTCCAGCCCGGCCAGCACGGCGGCCGTGTAGAGGCCGAGAAAGCCGCCTCCCGACAACGCCAGGATGCGGAATTCGCGCCTCGGCGGGGTCGATCCGCGTGTCGGGCTGGTTCCTGCCGGGTTTCCTGCCATGGTTGCGATGACTTGGATGCGGGAGGGCCATCATGCCGGGCATCGCGAGGCCGCAGCAGCGTGGCCGCGCGATGCACGGCTGCCAGTGTGGCGCCCGCCCTGGAACGCCCGTTGACGCAGCGCAAGGCAGGCCCGCGCCTGCGGTCGAGAATCGTCTGCATGAGCCAGGCGACAACCGCGCCACCCGTGTTCGTCGCCCGCGGCCTGTCCAAGGTCTATGGCAGCGGCGAGGTCCAGGTGACGGCCTTGCGCGACGTGTCGCTGGAGATCGCGCGCGGCGAGTTCGTCGTTCTGCTGGGCGCCTCGGGCAGTGGCAAGAGCACCCTGCTGAACATCCTGGGTGGCCTGGACGTGCCCACCCGCGGCCAGGTGAGCTTCGCCGAGCACCGGATCGACGGCGCCAGCGAGGCCGAGCTCACCGCCTACCGGCGCGAGCACGTGGGCTTCGTGTTCCAGTTCTACAACCTGATCCCGAGCCTGACCGTGCGCGAGAACGTGGCCCTGGTGACCGACATCGCGGCCCGGCCGATGGACATCGACGAGGCCATCGCACTGGTCGGTCTGACGCCGCGCCGCGACCACTTCCCGGCCCAGCTCTCCGGCGGGGAACAGCAGCGGGTGGCGATCGCCCGCGCCATCGTCAAGCAGCCCGACGTGCTGCTCTGCGACGAGCCCACCGGCGCGCTCGACTACGCCACCGGCAAGCTGGTGCTCGACGTCATCGCGCGCGTCAACCGCGAGCTCGGCACCACGGTGGTGGTCATCACGCACAACGCCGCCATCGCGGGCATGGCCGATCGCGTCATCTACCTCGGCGACGGCAGCATCCTGCGCATCGAGCGCAACGCGCACAAGCTGACGTCGGCCGAGCTCGCATGGTGAGCATGGACCCCCAACTCACGGTGTACCGTTCGCGCCCCCCGAGGGGGTGCAGCCCGCCTTGGGGCGGCCCGGCGGCGGGCTGGCGATGAAGGCGCTCGACCGCAAGCTGCTGCGCGACCTGCGCCAGATGTGGAGCCAGGCGCTGACGATCGCGCTGGTGGTGGCCAGCGGCGCCGGCGGCTTCCTGACCACGCTGTCGGCGGTGGACTCGCTGGCTCTCGCGCGCGAGAGCTTCTACGCCCAGGGGCGCTTTGCCGATGTGTTCGTCGGCGTCGAGCGCGCGCCGCTGGCGGTGGTGGCGTCGCTGCGCGAGATTCCGGGCGTGGCCGACGTCCAGACGACGACCGAGAAGACCGTTCGCGTGACCATGCCCGACTCGGACGACCCGGTGATCGGGCAGCTGATCGGCATCGACAGCCGACAGCCGCTGCGCATGAACCGCATCACGCTGCGCAGCGGCCACGCCGACGACGCATCGATGTCGCCCGGCCGCGCGCTCGGCGCCGGCGAACTGCCGGTCTGGGTCTCGGAGGCCTTCGCGATCGCGCACGGCCTGCAGCCCGGCGCGCGCGTGTCGGCGCTGATCAACGGCCGCCAGCGCAGCCTGCTCGTGCGCGGCGTGGCGTTGTCGCCCGAGTACATCTATGCCGGCCTGTGGGGCATGCCCGACCAGCGGGGCTTCGGCGTCTTCTGGATCGACCGCGACGCCCTCGACGCGGCCTACGACATGCAGGGCGCGTTCAACCGCGTCGCCGTCAAGCTCGCGCCCGGTGCCGACGAGCGCGCGGTGATCGATGCGCTGCAGCGGCGGCTGGCCCGCTACGGCGCGCGCGAGGCCTACGGCCGCGCCGACCAGACCTCGCACGCGATGCTCGACAACGAGATCAAGGAGCAGCAGGTGCTCGGCACCGTGCTGCCGTCGATCTTCCTCGGTGTCGCCGCCTTCCTGCTCAACGTGGTGATCTCCCGCCTCGTGGCCACTCAGCGCGAGCAGATCGCGGCGCTGAAGGCGCTGGGCTACGCCAACGCGACGATCGCGCTGCACTACCTGAAGCTGGTGGGGGTCATCGTCGTGCTGGGGCTGTTGCTCGGCCTGGCGCTGGGCGACCGGCTCGGCGCGATGCTGATGGGGCTGTACGCCGACGTCTTCCGCTTCCCGAGCTTCGAGCACCGGCTCGCGCCGCGTCTGCTGCTGCTGGCGGCCGGGCTGACCGCCGGCACCGCGGTGCTCGGCACGCTCGGCGCCATCGCGGCCACGGTGCGCCTGGCGCCGGCCGAGGCGATGCGGCCGCCGGCGCCGGGCCGCTACCGGCGCACGCTGGTCGAGCGCCTGGGCCTGACCCGTATCGCCACGCCGCTGCGCATGATCCTGCGCCAGATGGAACGCCGACCGCTGCGCACCGGGCTGTCGATCGGCGGCGTGGCCGCCGCGGTGGCGATCGTGATCCTGGGCAACTTCTTCCGCGACGCGATCGACTTCATCGTCGAGACCCAGTTTCGCTGGGTCATGCGCAACGACGTCGCGGTGTGGGCGCTGCACCCGGTCTCCGACCGCGCGCGGGACGAGCTGCTGCGGCTGCCCGGCGTGACCGCCGCCGAATCCACCCGTTTCGTGCCGGTGACGCTGATCAACGGCCACCGTCGCGAGCGCAGCATGATCCGCGGCTACGCACCGTGGCCCGAGCTCTACCGCATCCTCGATGTCGATCAGCGCGAGACGCACCCCAGCGGCAGCGGCATCGTGCTCACCGACCGCCTGGCCGCCAAGCTGGGCCTGGCGGTGGGCGATACGGTCCAGGCCGAGGTGCTGGAGGGCCGGGCGCGGACCCTGCATCTGGTGGTCGATGCCACGGTGCGCGAGATGATGGGCCTGAACGCGTACATGAGCCGGACGGCGCTGAACCGGGCGCTGGGCGAGGACGACCTGTCCACCGGCTTCATGGTCGCGCTCGTGCCCGGCCACGAGGCGGCGTTTCTGCAGGCCACGCGTCGGATGCCGGGCGTGGCCGGCGCCTTCAGCAAGGCCATCATGCTGCGCAACATGCAGGACATCAGCGCGCGCAACATCCGCATCATGAGCACGGTGCTGACGACCTTCGCGGCGGTGATCGCCGTCGGCGTGATCTACAACAACGCGCGCATCGCGCTGGCCGAGCGCACCTGGGAGCTGGCCAGCCTGCGCGTGCTGGGCTTCACCCGCGGCGAGGTCTCGGCGCTGCTGCTGGGCGAACTGGCGATCGGCGTGGCGCTGGCGCTGCCGCTGGGGTTTGCGCTCGGCTACGGACTGGTGCAACTGATCGCAACCCTGCTCAAGAGCGACCAGTTCTTCTTCCCGGTCGTCATCCTGCCGCGCACCTACGCCTGGGCGGCGATCTGCGTGGCGGTCGCGGCGCTGGGCAGCGGCCTGGTCGTGCGCCGGCGCATCGACCGCCTGGACATGGTCGCCGCGCTCAAGACCCGCGAGTGACGGACTCGCATCAGACCGCCTCGCCCCCGAACCGCCCGCTGCCATGAGTCGCCGCAACATCGCCTTCAGCGCCATCGGCGCTCTCGCCTTGCTGGCCTTGCTGGTGTGGGCCTTCGCGCCGCGCCCGGTCGAGGTCGAACTGGCGGAGGCGACCGTGGGGCCGTTCGAGACCACGATCGACGAGGATGCCCGCACCCGGCTGCACGACCGCTACGTGATCTCGGCGCCGCTGGCCGGGCGCCTGCAGCGACTGACGCTGCGCGAAGGCGACGTCGTCGAGCCCGGGAGCCTGGTGGCGGTGCTGATCCCGTCGCTCAGCCCGATGCTCGATGAGCGCAGCCTGCGCCAGCAGCAGGCCCGCGTCGGCGCTGCCGAGGCCGGCCTGCGGCGCAGCGACGCCCAGGTGGCCGCGGCGCGCGTCGATCAGGAGCGTGCCGCGGTCGATCTGCAGCGCACCGAGCAATTGGCGCGGCAGGGTTTCGTGGCCCCGACCAAGATCGATGCCGACCGCCTCGCCGCGTTGGCGGCGCAGAAGTCGCTCGACAGTGCGGTCGAGAGCCGGCATGTCGCGCGCCACGATCTCGAGCAGGCGCGCGCCGCCCTCGCCACCGTGCGCGGCGGATCCGCCGCAGCCGGCTTCGAGCTGCGCGCACCGGTGGGGGGGCGGGTCCTGAAGGTGCACCTCGCCAGCGAGACGACGGTGGCGCTGGGCGCGCCGATCATCGACATCGGCGACACGGCGCGACTGGAGGTGGTGGCCGAACTGCTGACCAACGATGCCCTGCAGGCGCGACCGGGCAGTGCGGTGCGCATCGAGCGCTGGGGCGGCCCGACGGTGCTGCAAGGGCGCGTGCGCAGCGTCGAGCCCGCGGCCTTCACCAAGGTGTCGGCGCTCGGTGTGGAGGAACAGCGCGTCAACGTGATCATCGACATCACCAGCCCCGCGGCCGAATGGGCGGCGCTGGGCGATGGCTACCGCGTCGGCGTGCGCATCGTCACGCGCAGCGAGAGCCGCGTGCTGCGCCTGCCGGTGAGCGCGATCTTCCCGCTGCCCCGAGCCACGCCGGATGCGGATGGAGCGATCACGACCGACGATCGCGCGGCGGTCTTCGTGTTCGACCGCGGTCGCGCCCGCCTCACGCCGGTGAAGGTGGCGGCGCGCAACGGCAGCCTGGCCTGGGTGCGGGAAGGGCTGGCGCCGGGAGCCAAGGTGATCGTCTATCCCCCCGCGACGGTCGCCGACGGCACGCGGGTGGCGGCGCGCGGCGACTGACCAGCGGGCCGACACATTGGGGGTCGATCCGGGCATCGGCCCGATCGGGCCGGTGTCGGCAGCGCCGCCGAGGTTCAGGGCAACTCGGTCGGCGTCAGCTCGCGCAGCTTGCGGCGCAGGATCTTGCCGACGTTGGTCTTGGGCAGCGGCTCGCTGCGGATCTCGACCAGCCTGGGCATCTTGTAGCCGGTCAGGTGCTTGCGGCAATGCTCGATCAGCGACGCCTCGGTCAGCGCCGGATCCTGGCTCACGACGATGATCTTGACCACCTCGCCCGAGCGCTCGTCGGGCACCCCGATCGCCGCCACCTCGGCCACGCCCGGATGCAAGGCCACCGCGTCCTCGATCTGGTTCGGAAAGACCTTGAAGCCGGAGACGATGATCATGTCCTTCTTGCGGTCGGTGACCCTGAAGTAGCCGGCGGCATCGACGTAACCCATGTCGCCGGTACGCAGCCAGCCGTCGCGCGTGAAGACCTTGGCCGTCTCGTCGGGCCGTTGCCAGTAGCCCGGCATCACCTGCGGCCCGCGCACGCAGATCTCGCCGACCTCGCCCACGGGCAGTTCGTTGCCCTCGTCGTCCAGCACGGTGACCTCGGTGGACGGGATCGGCACTCCGATCGTGCCGGTCCAGTCTTCGATCTCCAGCAGGTTGGAGGTGACGACGGGCGAAGTCTCGGTCAGCCCGTAGCCCTCGATCAGCGGCACGCCGGTGGCCTGCTTCCAGCGCTCGGCGACGACCCGCTGCACCGCCATGCCGCCAGCGCTGGCGACCTTCAGGCTGCGCAGGTCGACGGTGGCGAATTCGGGCGCGTCGAGCAGCGACCGGAACAGCGTGTTGACGCCGATGATGACGGTGAAACGGTGGCGCTTCAGCTCCTTCACGAAGTCGTGCATGTCGCGCGGGTTGGTGATCAGCACCGTGTGCGCGCCCTTGCTCGCCATCACCAGGCTCATCGTCAGCGCATAGACGTGGTACAGCGGCAGCGGGCAGACGAACAGCTCCTCGCCGTCCTTCAGGTTGCGCGCGATCCAGACCCCGACCTGGCGGAGGTTGGCGACCATGTTGCCGTGGGTCAGCATCGCACCCTTGGCCACGCCGGTGGTGCCGCCGGTGTATTGAAGGAAGGCGATGTCGTCCGGTCCAAGCGGCTCTTCGTCCAGCGCCAGCCCATGGCCGATCCGCAGCGCGGCGTTGAAGTGCACGGCGCCGGGGATCTTCCACTGCGGCACCATGTGCTTGACGTACTTGACGACGATGTTGGTGACCATCTCCTGGATCACCGGGAGCATGTCGCCGACCTCGGTCGTGACGACGGTCAGCTTCGGGTTCGGATGCCTCTCCAGTGCTTCCTGCAGCGTGTGGGCGAAGTTCTCGAGCACGACGATCACCGTGGCACCCGAGTCCTCGAGCTGGTGCGCCAGTTCGGGCACCGTGTACTGCGGGTTGACGTTCACCGCCACCAGCCCGCCGCGCAGCACGCCGAACAGCGCGACCACGTACTGCAGCAGGTTGGGCATCATGATCGCCACCCGGTCGCCCTTGTGCAGGCCGAGCGACTGCCGCAGATAGGCGGCGAAATCGCGGCTGCTGCGATCGACCTGGGCGTAGGTCATCGTCGCACCCATGTTGCTGTACGCGGGCAGGGGTGCGAAGCGCTCGAAGCTGCTGCGCAGCACGTCACGCAGGCTTGCGGACTCCCGCACGTCGATCTCTGCCGGCACGCCCGGCGGGTACGCCTTCAACCAGGTTCTGTCCACGCCGCTACCTCCTTGCGCCAGCCGATCGATCAGATTGAGCATCTGGCTTGCCGGATGTGACAGCAACCCAGGGACGGTCGCTCGCGATCAGTGGCCGCCGGGCTCTGCATCGGCTGGCTTCTGGTCGCTGCCGAGTTCGGCGTCGACCTGTGCTTCGGCCTGCAGCCAGTCCTCGAGTGCATGGCCATAGACACAGCCGCGTTGCTCGTAAAACCTGTACGCGGCAGCGCGGATCATGTCTTCCCGGTTGCCGCCGTTCGGCGCTGTCGCGCGGGCGCTGGCAGCGCGTTGTACCGCGGGTCGCGCGCGATGGGTCTTCGAAGCGGTGTGCGAATGCATGGTGTGTCTCCTGAGTCGGCTGGTTTGGCTGCAACGAAGGCGCAACCGGCGCGGATTCGTTTCCACGGACCTTAGGTCGGCGGCGCCGGCAGCGCGTTGAGTCTGCTCAACGGCGCGCCGTCGCTGCGGAGTGCGTGCAGGCAGTCGCCTAAGCTGCCGGCGCTGGCCGCACGCCGCCGACGGCATCGAGCGCAGCCACCACCTCGTCGTCCTCGAGTTGGGCGAAGTCGACATAGTGCTGGCCGATGGCATTGAAGGGTTCGGGCTGGGCCAGGCAGACGATGTCGTCGACTTCGGGACCCAGTTGCGCCAACGTGTCGGCCGGCGCGACCGGCACCGCCAACACCAGGCGGGCCGGATGTCGCCGGCGCAATGCCTGCAGGGCGGCGCGGACCGTGGTGCCGGTGGCGATGCCGTCATCGACGACGATGACTGTTGCCCCTGCTACCGGCAACGGCTCGCGCCCGCGCAGGTAGACGCGCCTGCGGCGCTCGATCTCACGCAAGGCCTCGCGACGTTCCGAAGCGATGTATTCGCGATCGGCCCCCGTCAGCGCCATGGTCTCTTCGTCGTACACGATCTGCGGCTCCGGACCGTCGACCACCGCGGCAACCGCGAGTTCGCGCTGGCCGGGTGCGCCGATCTTGCGCACCAGCAGCAGGTCCAGCGGCGCCGCCAGGGTGCGCGCGACCTCGACGCCGATCGGCACACCGCCGCGCGGCAAGGCGAGCACGACCAACGGCCCGGCGAGGTGCATGCCGGCGAGCCTGCGCGCAAGGGCGCGGCCGGCCTCGGTGCGATTGGCGAAGCGAGTTTGCATGTTGCGATTCCCTCTTGCGTCCGGGCCTTCGGTTGCCGGCCCGGGACCGAAAGTGCAAGCCTGTGCCTGCCAATCGGGCCACGGTTTGAGGTCGATCAACGATCGCGCTGTCGCGGTTTGCGATCCTGTGCGACAGCGGCCTCGAGCGGCGGGGTGATTCGGGGGTGTGTTTGGACGCAAAGGCCTGGCGCACTGCGATCTACCTGATGCTGGCCCTGGCGGCCACGCTGTGGTTTCTGGACATCTGGCGGCAGGCACGCGCCACCGCTCCGGTCGCGTACAGCGCCTTCGAGCAGGAACTGCGCGAAGGCAGGATCGACGAAGTGGTGGTCAGCGGCCGCCTGATCACCGGGCACCTGAAGTCCCCCGACAAGAACGGTGCCACCAGCGTGGTGGCGCCGCTGGTCGAGCCTGAACTGGCGGAGCGGCTGTCGCGCTTCGGCGTGCCCTACACGCGCACGATCGAGTCCGACTGGCTGTCGACGCTGCTGTCCTGGCTGGCGCCGGCCCTGATCCTGGTCGGGCTGTGGTCGTTCGCCGCGCGCAAGCTGGTCGGCGGCGGTGGCGGTCTCGGTGGGCTGGTCGGCATAGGCAAGAGCAAGGCCAAGGTCTACATGGAGAGGCAGACCGGCGTCACCTTCGACGACGTGGCCGGTGTCGACGAGGCCAAGGCCGAGTTGCAGGAGATCGTGGAATTCCTGAAGAACCCCAAGGAGCATGGCCGCCTGGGTGCGCGCATCCCCAAGGGCGTGTTGCTGATGGGCCCCACCGGAACCGGCAAGACCCTGCTCGCACGTGCGGTCGCCGGCGAGGCCGGCGTCGCTTTCTTCTCGATCAGCGGTTCGGCGTTCATCGAGATGTTCGTCGGCGTCGGCGCCGCGCGCGTGCGCGACCTGTTCGAGCAGGCGCGTGCGAACGCGCCGGCGATCATCTTCATCGACGAGATCGACGCGCTGGGCAAGGCGCGCGCGGCGTTCCCCGTCGGCGGCGGCTTCGACGAGCGGGAGCAGACGCTCAACCAGCTGCTCGTCGAGCTCGACGGCTTCGACCCCAGCGTCGGTGTGGTGCTGCTGGCAGCCACCAATCGCCCCGAACTGCTGGACCCGGCGCTGCTGCGCGCCGGCCGCTTCGACCGCCAGGTGCTGGTGGACCGCCCCGACCGCCGCGGCAGGCTGGCGATCCTGCAGGTCCACGTGAAGAAGATTCGTGCGGCGCCCGACCTCGATCTGCAGCAGGTGGCGGCGATCACCGTCGGGCTGGCCGGCGCCGATCTGGCCAACGTCGTCAACGAGGCGGCGTTGGGCGCCACGCGCCGCAACGGCGAGTCGGTGACGCTGGCCGATTTCACGCAGGCCGTCGAACGCGTCGTCGCCGGCATCGAGAAGAAGACCCGCGTGCTGGCGCCGGCCGAGCGGCGCGTGATTGCGTACCACGAGGTCGGCCATGCACTGACCGCCTTGGCCCTGCCGGGCGCCGACGCGGTACACAAGATCTCGATCATCCCGCACGGTGCCGGGGCGCTCGGCTACACGTTGCAGCGGCCCAGCGACGATCGGCTGCTGATCAGCCGCGCCGACCTGGTGGTCCGCATCGCGGTCCTGCTGGGCGGGCGTGCGGCCGAGCAGCTGGTGCTGGGGGACATCTCCACCGGTGCCGCCGACGACATCGCCAAGGCCACCGACATCGCGCGCGACATGGTGATGCGCTACGGCATGGACGCCGGCCTCGGCCATGTCGCCTACGCGCAGCCGCCGCCGCGTTTCCTCGATCCCGGGGCGGCGGTGCCCTTTGGCGGCCGCGAGAACGGTCCGGAAACCGCCCAGCGAATCGATGCAGCGGTGCAGCGCATCGTCCAGGACGCGTTCGACCGCGCCACGGCCTTGCTGCGCGAGCACCGGCCCACGCTCGACCGCTGCGCGGCCGCGCTGCTGGAGAAGGAAACCCTGGACGAGGCCGAACTGCGCGCCCTGACCAGCGACCTGCCGGCGCCCGCGCTGCGGCAATGAGCGGGCCCGAGGTGCGGTCGCGAAGCGCCCGAAAGCGCTGCGGGACCGCTGCCCGGGTCTGGCCATCCCCGGTTCCGGGCCGGCGTCCGGCTTTGCGCGCGCTCAATGCAGGGGCCAGCGGTGTTGCGTACGCTTGATCCATATGTCCCGAGCGGGGGCATCAGGACGGATCATGCTTCTCTTCAGCCTCGACCCTGACTGCAAGCTCGCGCCGGCCCTGGCGGCCGATCTCGACGAGTCGCTGGCCCGCCTGGAGGAGCGCAGCTTCGACGACGGCGAACACAAGCTGCGTCCCTTGGTGGATCCGCGCGGCGACGATGTCTATGTCGTCTGCAGCCTGCACGGCGGGCCGTTGGAGAGCCCGCGCGACAAGCTCGTCAAGCTGCTGATGTTCATCGCCACGCTGCGCGACCATGGCGCAGCACGGGTGACTGCCGTCGTGCCCTACCTGGCCTACGCGCGCAAGGACCGCCAGACCAAGCCTTTCGACCCCTTGTCGCTGCGTTACGTGGCGCAACTCTTCGAAGCCGTCGGCACGGCGCAGCTGATCACGCTGGAAGCGCACAACGTCGCGGCATTCCAGAACGCCTTCCGCTGCACCACGTTTCACCTCGAGGCGCATCCGCTGTTCGAATCGCTGGCGCGGCAATGGGCGGCCGAGGGCCCGCTGGCGGTGGCGTCGCCGGACCCGGGCGGCGTCAAGCGGGCGCAACTCTGGCGCGAGGCGTTGAGCGAGCAGTTGGCGCAGCCGGTGGGTTTCGCGATGGTCGACAAGCGGCGCAGCGCCGGACTGGTGTCGAGCTCGGACCTCGTGGCCGGTGCCGTCAACGGCTCGACAGTGCTGCTGCTGGACGATCTGATCGCCAGCGGCGAGACGATGCGGCGCGCCGCGCTGGCGCTGCGCCACGAGGGCGCGCGCAAGGTCATCGCGCTGGCGGCGCATGGACTGTTCGTCGAGCCGGCCGCGGAGGTGCTGGCCGACCCGCACATCGATTCGGTGGTGGTCAGCGACAGCGTACCGCCGTTCCGCCTGCCGCCCACCGGGCCGGTGGCGCGCAAGCTGCAGACGGTCTCGGCCATGCCGCTGTTCGCGCGGGCCATTCGCATCAGCCATGACGCTTGGCGGCGATCGTGACCTCCCCGGCTGCCCAGGACACGCGCCAGGACGTGGCGCAGCCCGACGCCGAAAGCGCGGCCACCTTGCGCTATCTGCTGTCGCCGCAGGCGCATGCGCCGGGTTCGGGGCCGATCGAACTGATCGAGACGCACATGTCCTGGGTCGTGCTCGACGACCACCAGGCCTTGAAGCAGAAGAAGCCGGTCTGCTACCCGCCGTTCTTCGATTGCCGCACGCTGTCCGCACGCGAGCGCGACGCACGTGCCGAGCTGCGCCTGAACCGGCGCCTGGCGCCCGACGTCTACCTCGGGCTGTTGGCGGTGCAGCGCGACGACGGGCGGACCGCGCTGCTGCCCGAGTCGGCGCTGCCCGCCCCCGGACGGACGGTGGACTGGCTGGTGCAGATGCGGCGACTGCCGGCAGACCGGATGCTGGACCGGATGATCGCCGCCGCGCGCCTGCAGCCAGCCCATGTCGAGGCGCTGGCGTTGTCGCTGGCGCGCTTCTACCAACATGCCGTCCCGGTGGCTATCGATGCCGAGGCGCTGCTCGAGCGATTCCGCAGCGAGAACGTGCGCAACCGGCAACTGCTGACGCAGGCGCGCTTCGGCCTGCGCGGCGCCGCCGCGGCGCTCGACGCGCTGGACGCGGCGCTCGCTCGCCATGCCGAGCAGCTCCGCCAGCGCGTGCGCGAGTGCCGCATCGTCGACGGTCACGGCGACTTGCGTCCGGAGCATGTCTGCCTGATCGAGCCGCCGGTGGTGATCGACTGCCTGACCATCAACGACGAACTGCGTTACGTCGATCCGTTCGAGGAACTCGCCGCGCTGGGGCTGGAATGCAATCTACTGGGCGCGGCCTGGGTCGGGCCGCTGCTCCTGGAACGCTGCGCCGAGCGCCTGGACGATGCGCCGGAGGCGGCCCTGCTCGATCTGTACCGCGCCAGCCGAGCGCTGCTGCGCGCGCGGCTGGCCGTTGCGCACCTGCTGGACGCGGCGCCGCGCGATCCCGCGCATTGGCTCGCGCGGGGCGCGCGCTACATCGAACTGGCCCTGCCGGCGCGATGAATCTTGCGATGAAGGATCGGCGACCATGCACCCTGGGCATGGCGGGCCAGGCACAGCCCGAACCCGGGACCTCTGTGTCGCCGGGGCCGGACGGAGCTGTCTACCGCGGCGCCGCCGCCGGACCGGCGCTCAGGCGCTCGCCTCCTTCGCCGCCTCGAGGTCGTGCGTGATCGCCTGCTGCCATATCCGCATCCCCTGCGCCCAGGGCCGCTGGCAGTAGGCGACGAGCAGCTCCGCCGCTGTCGCGCCAGCCTCGCGCGAGGCGCTCACCGGCAGCCGTTCAGCGGCGCTGCGCCCGCTTTCGGCCAAGGTCCACCGCAGCCAGTCGCCGCACGCCGCCTCGATGGCCATGACTTGCTGGCTCTGGGCATCGAACAGGCAGTCCAGCCACTGCGTCGAAGCCTGCGCCAGGCGCGCCAGCGCCTCGCCGGCAAAGGCCAGCTGGAGGCCGAGTTGGTCTTGCATCGTCGCGGCCTCGCGAGACTCGTCGACGAGCAGCGCGAAATCGCTGCCGACGCCGTGCAGCAGCTCGAGCTGGGTCTGCTGCGCCTTCTGCCAGACCTGCCATGGACCCTCGGGCAACGAATTCCCGCTCGACCTGGGCGGCGGCCCGGACGGGCGAGCCTTCGATCCGACGGGACTCGAAGCGCGGACCATGACGTACTCCTCGGCAAGATGGCTGCGGTGCACTCTATGCCCGGCTGGGCGCGGCGCATTGATCCCGCGCAATCTCGGCCGGGCGGCCCGGACGGTCGACTGCGGTGAGGGGCTGCGCGCGGCGACGCCGCCGCGCAGAATGAGCCCTCGTGCAACGAAGCGGAGGCGGGCATGCAGGCGATGGTCTTGAACCGACTCGGCGCGGCCCTGCAATGGACCGAGTTGCCCGATCGGCAGCCCGGCCCCGGCGAGATCCGTGTCCGGGTGGCGGCCTGCGGTGTCTGCCGCACCGACCTGCATGTGGTGGACGGCGACCTGCCCGACCCGGTGCTGCCGATCGTTCCCGGCCACGAGATCGTCGGCCGCATCGACGCGCTGGGGGCCGGCGTCGAAGGCCTCGCTCTGGGCCAACGCGTCGGCCTGCCGTGGCTGGGCCACACCTGCGGCGTCTGCCCCTATTGCGTCGCCCGACGAGAGAACCTGTGCGACCGGCCGCTGTTCACCGGCTACACGCGCGACGGCGGCTTTGCCACCGCAGCGATCGCCGACGCCCGCTTCGCGTTTCCGCTCGGCGAAGCCGGCAGCGACGAGGCGCTGGCCCCGCTGCTGTGCGCCGGGCTGATCGGCTGGCGCTCGCTGGTCATCGCCGGCGCTGGCGAGACGATCGGGCTCTACGGCTTCGGCGCCGCGGCGCACATCCTGGCCCAGGTCGCGGTGTGGCAAGGCCGCACGGTCTTCGCCTTCACGCGGCCGGGGGACGCCGGGACGCAGGCCTTCGCACGCAGCCTGGGCGCCGCCTGGGCCGGCGGCTCCGACGAGATGCCGCCGGTCGCGCTCGACGCGGCGATCGTCTTTGCGGCGGTGGGCGCCCTGGTGCCGGTGGCGTTGCAGGCCGTGCGCAAGGGCGGCCGCGTCGTCTGTGCCGGCATCCACATGAGCGACATTCCCGGCTTTCCGTATCGCCTGCTGTGGGAAGAACGTCAATTGGTGTCGGTGGCCAACCTCACGAGGCAGGACGGGCTGGACTTCCTGCGCCTCGCGCCGCAGGTCGGCATCGTCACGCGCACCACGCGCTACCCTTTGCGCGAGGCCAACCGGGCGCTGGCCGACCTGCGCGCCGGCCGCTTCGACGGCGCCGCGGTGCTCGTGCCCTGAGGACCGCGGCGCCAGGGCCGCCTGAGCGGACTCGAATCGCACGAAGGACCGAGCGCGTCACGCGCAAGGGCTGAACCGGCGCGGTGCGCGGCGCAGATGGATCCGATCGAGGCGCTGCGCCACCAGTGAGGTCGGCGCCCTGCGCCGGCGGCCTAGGCGGGCACCGATATCTTGGCGTCCGCCATGACTGTCCGCGCTCGCGCCTGGTCGGCGGCATTGCCATGTACCACGAGCAAGTACTTGTCCACCTTGAGGGCGGCTTCGTACTTGATCACCTGATCCTTGGGCACGCCGATCTCGGTCAGGGCCGCGCCCAATGCCGACAGTCCGCCGACGACCACCGCGCCTTCCAGCGCGCCGACCAATGCGGCCACCAGCGGCCCGGCCATCGCGACGACGCCCAGTCCGGGCAAGAGGAAGACCGCGGGTGCGAACAACAGGCCCCAGATGCCGCCCCAGAACGCACCGGTGCCGCCCCAGGACTTGATCCGGTCGCCGGCCGTGTAGAAGCCCATCGGCTTTTCCTCGCTGTGATAGCCCTTGCCGACCAGGGACAGCTTGTTCATCTCGAAACCCGACTTGGCGAGCGAACGGATCGCATCCTCAGCGGCCGGGTGCGTGTCGAAGACATAGAAGGACGAGTTTGTGGTGGACATGGTGGGCTTCCGATCGGGTTGAGAAAGCGCGTGGCGCAAAGTGGATTTCGCACGCAGCGGAAGCCGAAGATAAGAAGCCGCCGCCCCAGGGTCTGTGCGCTGGCCCACATCGGCTCGCATCGGCACTTTGTTCGCCAGCGCACAGACTGGTCTCGCGCCGGGCAGGCACCCTGCGCAGCGGGGCGGGTGATCGACCTCATCGCTTCACCACCTTTGGCACGGTCCGGGGATCCATGAACAACTTTTCAAGCGCGGAGGCATCGGGCCGGCAGGCGGCCACGCTGCGGGCGGCGGGAATCGACACCCGGCAGCGGGACCGCGAGTTCATCGCGTTGCTCGACGGCTACCGCGCCACCGGCGGCGTGGCACGCAGCAACGCCATGCCGCAGCGCTGGCATGCCCCGGAGGCGGGCACCGAACTGAGCCTGAAAAGCCTGGTCGCGGCGCGCCATGTCTTCCACTTTCATTGGCACGACAGCCTGTGGTTGCCGATGTTCCAGTTCGAACCGCATGGCCGCCGCGTGGCCGCGGAATCGCCGCAAGTGCTGGCCGAACTGGGCACCATGTTCGACGGCTGGGCATTGGCGCGCTGGTTCGTCGAGCCCAACACCTGGCTGCACGAACAAAGACCGATCGACTTGCTCGACCGCCAGTTGCCCGCCGTGCTCGCCGCCGCGCGCGTCGATCGCTATATGGCCACGACGTGAACGGCAGCGCGCGACGATCGCGGCGGCGCAGGCCTGGATGCGCGGCATCGGCGCCGCCCGGCCGCTCTCCTCGACCTACGCCTGGTCGCAGGGCGCCACGGTGGCTGCGAATTTCGACGCCAGTGTTCGCTGGCGCACAGTCGCCCGGCGTCTTTGCACCTAGGCTGCTCCCTGGCATCGAGCCAGCTCCAAGGATTGCACCATGACACAGACCAGACGACACATTCACAAGGCCCTCCTGGCCACCGCAGCCGCCCTATTCCTCGGCTCGATCGGCGGCGCTGCCTTCGCCGCCACGGCCGAAGATCTGGACAAAGACGCCGCCCAGGCCCTGCAGACCCTCTACAAGGCCAACCCGGCCGCCGAGGCGGTCTCGAAGCGGGCGCGGGCGATCCTCGTCTTCCCCAAGATCGTCAAGGCCGGCCTCGTGTTCGGCGGCAGTTACGGCGAGGGCGTGCTGATGAAGAGCGGGCATGTCGTCCAATACTTCAATTCCGTCTCCGCCTCCTGGGGTTGGCAGGCCGGCGCCGAGTCGTACGCCTACGTCGTCTTCCTGATGAGCGACAAGGCGGTGCGCTACCTGGACAAGACCAAGGGCTGGGAGATCGGCGTCGGGCCGACGGTGGTCGTGGTGGATTCCGGCATGGCCAAGAACCTCTCGACCTCCACGCTCAAGGGTGACGCCTACGCCTTCATCACCGACCAGCAGGGGCTGATGGCCAGCCTGAGTATCGAAGGCACGAAGATCAGCCGCATCAAGCGCTGACGCGCCAGCGCGCATTCCCCGGTGGGCGGGCGCACTGACCGCCAGGCGGCATCGCCCTGGTCGGTGCGCCTGTGGCCTGCAGGTGACCCAATCCTGTCGTCGGTCGGCCCCAGAGAAGGGGTGCATTTCTCCGCCTGCGCGCCACGCGGGCGAGGCTCGCGCCAGGGGGTCAGGACCGGCGGTATGGCCGCGTGGGCGCTCCGGGATCGGGCCAGGTTCGCACAGACCCAGGTGAACTCGGACCGGTCCATCGGGACCTTCGCCGAGTCGTGCACCCACATGAGCATCACGACCTGGGACCCCGCCGCTCCGAAGCCCGAGGCCACCCCCGAGCGCCCGATGCAAAGGTCGATCAGCGGATGGCGCATGGTGCACGGGCCCGAGATGGGCGAGACTTGCATATCGCGCTGCGCCGTTCCAGGACCGCAAGGAGAGTCGATGAAGATTCACACCGACGAGTTTCGAGTTCGCCCCGGCGATACGGTGGATCTGGGCCAGCGGCCTACCGAGATCCCGGCGCTGTGCAAGTCCGAAAAGCTGTACAAGCAGCACCTGCAAAGGCATGTGGAGCGCCTGAGCGACCAGCAACAGCTGCTGTATGCGTCCAACCGCCACGCGGTGCTGCTGATCTTCCAGGCGATGGACGCGGCGGGCAAGGACGGCGCGATCCGGCATGTGATGTCGGGCGTCAACCCGCAGGGTTGCCAGGTGTTCAGCTTCAAGCACCCCAGCGCGACCGAACTCCAGCACGACTTCCTCTGGCGGACCACGCGCGACCTGCCCGAGCGTGGGCGCATCGGCATCTTCAACCGCTCGTACTACGAGGAGGTGCTGATCGTTCGCGTGCACCGCGAATTGCTGCTCGGCGAAGGCTTGCCCGACACGCCGCCCGGCGACGAGGATCTGTGGCACGACCGCTACCGATCGATCGTCAATCTGGAGCGGCACCTGCACGCCAACGGCACACGCATCGTCAAGTTCTTTCTCCACCTGTCCAAGGAGGAGCAGCGCAAGCGCTTCCTGGAGCGCATCGATACGCCACAGAAGAACTGGAAATTCAGCGCCACCGATGTCGAGGAGCGCAAGTTCTGGCCGCGCTACATGGCGGCTTACGAAGAATGCCTGGGCGCCACCAGCACCGACGACGCGCCCTGGTACGTGGTGCCTGCAGACGACAAGGACGACGCGCGGCTGATCGTCTCGCAGATCGTCGTCGACACCTTCGCGGCGCTGAAGATGAGCTACCCCGAGGCGAGCCCGGCGCGCAAGAAGGAATTGCAGGCGATCCGGAAGCAGCTGGCGAAGTAGGGCACGCCGGCAGGCGCAAGGCGGGTGCTGCGCGCGCCCTGCGCCGCAGCGCGCGAGCGGCTGTGTCGGCATGAGGCTCTTCGGGCGCCGCCCGATGGCTGGCGCGGCATCGCTTGATTCGCCTCAAGGTCGGCGACGCCGACTGCTGCGACGATGCCGTGCATGAGCCCTGTCAGGAAACCTGCAACGGCATGCCTCGGCAGGACACGCTCGGCGTGGCGGCCCGCAGCCGGGCGAGGCGGCAGCGAGCCGGATGATCCGCGGTACAGTGACAAGGGATATTCGCGGGTGACGATGACCCACTCGCTGGCCTTGTTCCAGGCGGCGTTGGCGGGGATGGAAGCGGTTCAGCGCATGCGCGCGCGGGCGGTGAATGAGAGGGGGCAGGCGCTGCGCGCCCCCGAGGCGAAGGCCGCGCCGGCAGACGGCCTGGGGGCGGCTCCTGGGCCTTCACGCCGAGTCTGCTCGTGTGCAGGCGAGAATTCCTGCTTGGCGGTACAGGCGCCGGCGTGTAAGGTGATTCAGTGAGCAACACGGTTTCCATTTCCAGTGGATCGATGCAGGCCTGGGCGGTGGCGACGCGGCCGCGCACGCTGCTGGTGGCGATCAGCCCCGTGCTGGTCGGCGCGGCGCTCGGTTTCCTGCGCACGGGCGCGATCGACCCGATTGCGGCGATGCTGGTGTTCGGTGCCTCGCTGTTGATGCAGGTGATCACGAACATGCAGAACGACGTCGGCTACACCGTGCGTGGCGGCGAAAGCAGCGGCACGCGCACGGGGCTGCCGCGCGCCACCGCGAACGGCTGGCTCACTGTGGGCCAGGTCCGGCTGGCCATCGTGCTGCTGGCCGTCGTCGCCACCGGCCTGGGCTTGGCCTTGACGGCCTACCGCGGCTGGCCCGTGCTGGCCATCGGCGTGTCGTCGTTGGTGGCCGCGCTGGCCTACATGGGTGGGCCGCGTCCGATCGCCTACACGCCGTTCGGCGAGCTCACCGTGTTCGTCTTCTTCGGCCTGGTGGCGGTGATCGGCAGTGATTGGGTCTTCACCGGCAGCGTCGGTGCGCTGAGCGTGCTGGCTGCGGTGGCCATCGGAGCGCTGGCTGCGGCGGCTTTGGCGGTCAACAACCACCGCGACGTCGCCCATGACCGGCTGGTGGGCCGCCGCACCTTCGCCGTGATCGTCGGCGAAACCGGCTCGCGCCGCCTTTACACGGTGCTGCTGCTGCTGCCGTTCATGCTGTTGCCGGCGATGGCGTTCGTGGCGCGTTCGCCGGCGCTGCTGCTGCCGCTTCTGCTCGGCCCCGGCGCCGTGCAGCTCCGCCAAGAGTTCATCGCCTGTCCGCGCGGCGTGGCGTTCAACCAGGTGCTGTTCCGCACCTTCAAGCTCGAGCTCTGGTTCGCGGCGGCGCTGTCCGCCGGCGCGTTGCTGGCGCGCTTGCTGGGATGAGGCGGGGATTGCCCCGCGCCATCGAGCTTCACCCAAGCGCAGGCGTCAGCGCGGTCCGGCCTGCTTGCGGCGCGGCGCGAGTGGAGCCCGTTCGCCGCCGACGAGGTGGCGCAGCGCTTGGCCACCGTCAAGGCCACGCGCGCCAGGGCGCCGGCCGGCAACTGGCCGCGGTCGCTGCGGTGATCGGCCGGACGATCGATCGGCCCGGGATATTCAGGTCCTGCACCGGGCGCACCACCATCGAGCGGCGGAATTCCTCGGCGACGCGCGCCAGATCCTGGCGGCCGATGCGGCGCGGCGGGAACGCGATCGCCTGCGCCGGCAAGGCCGCTGTGAGGTCGAGCCTCGTGCCATCGCCGGCCAGCGGGACCCGGATCGTCTCGCGCTCGGGTGAGCGGTCTAACGGGTCGATCTCCTGCGGCTTGGCGATCAGGCTCACGAAGTCCGGTGCCGGCGCGGCGGCCGTACATGGTGTCGACCAGCGGTGCGACGAACTCCCGCCCGCTCAGCGACGGTGCCCGGCCGACGCAGTTGACGAAGCGGATCTCCGGGTTCGGGTTGGGCGATCTCGCCCAGCGCCGCTCGAGCCCGTCGTCGAGCTGCTTGGTCAGGCGCTTCATGAAGTCGCGCATGTCGTCACGACTCTTGAACGCGGCCTGCGTGAACTCGGGCTCGCCGAGAAAGACCGTCAAGCGCAGCCGAGGGGGTAGGGCGCATGCCGGCTTGCCCATGCCGGCACGATGGCCGTCATCATCCACGCCCGCCGCCGGGGACTACCTCATCTTGACGAATTGCACCATGGCCTGTACCGCCGCCGACGACGTGTCGATGAGGTTCGGATCGGTCGCACTCCGCGGCGCGTCACGCAACCCGGTGAGGTCGACGATTGCAGCGCAGATGTTGTCGGCATCGATGACCAGGCCGCGCTGTCCGTTGTCGATGCCGGCGTACAGGCTGAGGCCATGCGGATCGCCCTTGCCGGCGAAGACATACCCGGCGCCGCAAGGCGAGCGGTCGAGTGCCGGGTCGTTGAGGTCGAGCACGCCGAGCGCGCCGATGCCGGCACCGTTCGTGCCCGAGGACGTCGGCAGCTGTGTCACGCCGATGTTGGCCATCGCTTCCCCGTGCGACAGCAGGATGCTGCCACCGGTCGATATGGCGATGTCGGTCAGCCGAGACACGGCCGTTGCCGGATTGGGCTTGGCGAAGGCGAACGGTGCGCTGAAGGTCTGCGCTGCGTCGTCAAATGCCGCTTGGCCAAAGTCGATCAGCATGAAGTCGGCGCTCGACTCGGTCGACAGCGCGATCATTTTGGTATTGATGTCGACCGCCGCGGCATCGACCTCGTCGAGTTGGAAGGAACTGCCGGCCGGGCCCAGATCGGTCGGTGAGTCGGTGTTCTTCGTCCACGTATAGATCTTTCCCGTGTCGAGGGCGACGACCCGCAGCTTGCGATTGCCACCGTTCGGCAGGTACTCAGGCGCGATGATGTAGCTGGTGCCGCTTGCCTGTGGCAGAAAGGCGAAGTTCTCGCCCACGGGAATGTCGTACACGGCCGCCGCCGTGTCGCTGTCGAAGTTGAAGACGCGGAAGCCACCCGCGCCACCGATGATGAAGCGCGACCGTTGGGGGTCGGCCACGACGCCGCAAACGATGCACGACGCGCCGGAGTACACGTTGGCGACGCTGCCGGCGCCGCTGTCGAATTCATGCACGCCGATATCCGATACACGCAGGGTGGTGATGAAGGTCGACAGGTCCATGACGCCGATCCGGCTCGAATCAAAGCCGATGCAGACCACCTTGAGATCGTTCGAGCTGACCGTGCAGGCGCTGATCGGAAACGAGAACAAGACCGTCGGCGTCAGGCCCAGCGCATCGGCGGGGCCGCCCCAGGTGATGGTCTGCGTTCCGGAGTTTTCGAGCAGGAATGGCATCACGCCCAGTGGCGCCGGCACGAAGGCCACGCGAACGGTCGAGGTGCCGAGCACTCCGTAGGCGCCTGTGGTCGAGGTGGTCGAGGTGGTCGAGCCGCTGCCGACCGCTTGCGCCACCGGCCCATCAGTGCTCCCGCCGGGGCTTCCGCCGCAGGCCGACAGCGTTGCCACGAGGCAGGCAGACCACAGAACCGGCATTCTCGGGCACGAAGCCCGGGCGGGCGATTTCGAGGCGAACGCGCGCAAGGCGCCGATGAAGGCCTTCGCGACAGTGGCAATCCGTGCAGTTCGCATCATTCAGACCATTTCCCGGTATGGCATTCGCAATGGACGCCGGTCGCCGCCGCCCCAATCGGCACTGAGTCTTCCTGCATCCGGCGGCGCGGTCGGTGCAGTGCTGATTTCGCCAAGGTACGCGATTGTTGCCCGTTCAAGTCGAGTCTAGACCGTGCATTGGATGAAGGCGCGATGGCTGTCCTTCACCAAGCCCCCAGCGCGGTCTCGCCTCCGCGCAACACCGAGGAGAGTTTCAGACGGTTGGGGCTCGAGCGTCTGTGCGATGCCGCACATTGGACGCGTGGCCGGCGCCGATGCCGGTTGGCAACACATGAGATGCCTTCTGATGACGGTCCAAATCGCGACGAATGCGCTCAGCACCGCAGACAGCCTCACTGAGCCGCAGCCGGCGCTGCCTGCAGCCCGCGCGTACGGCCCTGGCGTCGGCGTTGCTGCCGTTGCCAATCGCGTCGGAGCAGGAAGGGCATGATGCGGGAGTTGACGAGGACCTCGCTATGAATTACCAGCTCTACTACTGGCCCGGCATCCAGGGGCGCGCTGAATTCGTCCGGCTCGCTCTCGAGGATGCTGGAGCCGACTACGTCGACATGGCACGGGTGCCCGAGGAAGAGGGTGGCGGCGTGCCGGCCATGGCCCGCTTCCTCGAGGGCGATCAAGTCGAGCGCCCTCCGTTCGCCCCACCGTTCCTCAGAGCCGGCCGTCGGCTGATCGGGCAGACGGCGAACATTCTGCTGTACCTCGGTGGCCGTCTGGATCTCGCTCCCCGAGACGCCCCGGGCAAGCTGTGGACCCATCAACTGCAACTCACGATCGCGGATTTCGTCGTCGAGATCCACGACACCCATCATCCGCTGGGGTCGAGCCTCTACTACGAGCAGCAGAAGGCTGCCTCGAGGCGCCGGTCGAAGGAGTTCGTGGCCCATCGTCTGCCGAAGTTCCTCGGCTACTTCGAGCGCGTCCTGCACCGCAATCCAGCCCGCGGTCCGGGGATGGTGGGGGCGCGCGTCACGTATGTGGACCTGTCGATGGCGCAAGTCGTCGCGGGACTGCGCTACGCCTTTCCGGCCGCAAGCGCCGGGGCCCTTGTCAGCTGCCCGCGCCTGCGCGCGCTGCACGACGAGATCTTTGCCCGCCCGCGCATCGCGCGCTACCTTGAGTCGGGCCGTCGTCAGCCGTTCAACAACGATGGCATCTTCCGCCACTACCCCGAACTCGAAGAATGAGTTCTCGCTCGCTCGGCGTGTCGGATCGAGATGCCGGGAATCCGCAACTGCTCATGCAGCCGCCATCGCCAGGTCATCATGCTGCGCTATCACACGATCCCCGTCACGCCGTTTCAGCAGAACTGCTCCATCGTCTGGTGTGACCGGACCATGGAGGGCGCGGTCATCGACCCGGGCGGCGACCTGTCGCTGATCCGAGCCGCGGCCCAGCGCCTGGGCGTGACGCTCAAGCAGATCCTGCTCACGCATGCCCACATCGACCACGCCGGCGGCGCGGCGGCCCTGGCGCGCCAGTTGGCGCTGCCGATCGTCGGTCCGCACCCTGCCGATCAGTTCTGGATCAGCGGGCTGCGACAGCAGGGGCAGATGTTCGGCCTCGAATCTGCCGAGCCATTCACGCCGACGCGCTGGCTGCACGATGGCGACACGGTGCAGGTCGGGCACAGCGTGCTGGAGGTTCGCCACTGCCCGGGACACACCCCTGGGCATGTCGTCTTCCACAGCCTCGAGTCCAGGTGCGCCTTTGTCGGCGACGTGCTGTTCGCTGGCAGCGTCGGCCGCACCGACTTGCCCGGCGGCGACCACGACACGCTCGTCGCCAGCATCACTCAGAAGCTGTGGCCCATGGGCGACGAGACCGTCTTCATTCCCGGCCATGGCCCGGAGAGCACCTTCGGTCGTGAACGGCGCTCCAACCCCTACGTCGGCGGCACTTGAGCGGGGCGGTGCGCTGAACGGCCGAACGGGAGCCGCGACGAGCTCGCGCTGGACAGGATCAGTTCATGTACGACTTGGCTTCCTCGCCAGGGTTGGGCAGGCCGGCGATAAGCCACAGGCTCCTGCAGCTGTCGAACAGCTGGTGCGCCTCGCTTGGATCCAGGCCTGCTGCGCGGCAAACGAGGCGCATGACAGGCAGAGCGCCGATCGAGAAATAGCGATCACGCACGAGGTGGATGACCTCCCAGTGTTTGGCGGAGAGTCGGCTGATGCCTGCCCTTCGGGCCAGTTGTTCGGCCAGGCCTCGGTGTCCAGTTGGCGGCGTCGGCAAGAAAGCCGTCGTCGTCAAACCATTCCGGTGCAATCTTCACGCGCGCAGGTTGCGCAATGGCGGGCTCGGCAATCATGGCCTGTGTTCCTCTGACTCGCAGTTCCAGGCGGCAAATCTATCGCGCAGCGCCATGAATCGGAAACAATCAATCGTCACAAGGGCATAACGACAGGCTATATGAGCCTTCGCGGCTGTCGTGATCGCGGCGCGAGTTCGAACTTGTCCCGCTTCCGGCGGCGAGTCGATCTCGGCAGTCAGCCGGCGCGCAGGGCCGCCGCAAGCAGCGGCACCACCGTGATGGAGTTGCTAGCGTGAGGCACGCTGTCGGTGCTCCAGATCCGACCCACGCCGGCGGCCTGCAGTTCGGCCAAGGCATCGTCGACGAACAGCGCGTGCGTCACCGCCACATCCACCGACGAGGCGCCCGCCGCGAGCGCCAGGCGCGCTGCGGCGGCCAGCGTTCGTCCTGTGCTGACCACATCGTCGATCACGACGACCGCCCGGCCGCGACAGTCCAGCCCCGCCGGCAGCGTGACCTGCACCTCGCGATCGCCGCGGCGCTGCTTGACGCAGCAGCCGAAGTCGGCCGCAGGTGTGCAGGCACGCGCTGCATCGAGCACCCAGCGCAGAGACTCCGCGTCGGGCCCGAGCAGCAAGGGCTGGACCAACTGCCGCGCGATCCACGCGCCCAGCAAGGGGGCGGCCGACAGCGCCACGGCCTCGCAGCCACGCATCACCTGTTGCAGCGAAGCGGTGCGATGCAAATGAGGGTCCACCGTGACGATGGCGTCGAAGAGGCGGGCCAGCAGTCCGGCGATATGGCGCTGGCTCACCGCCTCGCCGGGCTGGAAGGCGATGTCCTGGCGCATGTACGCGAGGTACGGGCAGACCAGCTGCAGGCGCTGCACGCCCAGCTCGCGTGCTGCGGGGGCAGCGATCAGCAGCTCCACCAGCTTCTCGTTGGGCTGATGCAGGCTGCGCAGCAGCACCACGCCGGGCGGCAGCGCGGCGGGCAGGCGCAACTTCAGTTCGCCATCGGGGAATCGGTGGCGCTCGATCGGCGCCAGTGGCACATCCAGGGCGCGCGCCAACGCGATGGCGATGTCGTGCTCGTCGTCGAAAGCAAGCACGCAGCCCGGGGCGAGGGCCATGCTCATCCGGCGCCCGGACCGGCATCCGCCAATCGATAGCCGCTGTCCCGCCCGGCCAGCTCGCGCGCGAAGCCGAGGTCGGCCGGATAGCGGGCATGGATGCGGTAGAGCGCCTGGCCTGCGCTGACCGGGTCGCCGACCTTGCGCAGCAGGTCGACGCCGGCACCGCTGACCTGCGGCGCACCGGCCAGGCGGGCGATTCGCGCCAGCCGCAGGTTGTCGATCGCGCCGACCGTGCCGTCGCGAACGGCCGTGACCTCGTGCGTCAACTCGCCCAGCGCGGGGAGCTCGCAGCGCCGGCCCTGGGCATCGATGATCGCCTCCATCTGCGCCAGCGCGCGGCCGGATTCGAGGATGTCGCGCGCGATGCGCCAGCCATCGCCGCCACGGACGTCGGGGTCGAACTCGATCACGCGGCCGGCCAGGCGCAGCGCCTTCTCGCGCAGGTCGGCGGGCCCGGCAGGGTCGTTGCGCAGCACGCGCATCACGTCGCGCGCCTCCAGCACCGGTCCGATGCCGTTGCCGATCGGCTGGCTGCCGTCGGTGATCACCGCATCGAGCTGCAGCCCCAGGTGCGCGGCGACGTATTCGAACAGCTTGCGCAGCCGCTGCGCTGCCGGCATCGAACGCACCTTGGCGGTCGGGCCGACCGGGATGTCGAGCACGAGGTGGGTCGAGCCGGCGGCGATCTTCTTCGACAGGATCGAGGCGACCATCTGCCCCGGCGAGTCCACCGCCAGCGGCCGTTCGACCGAGATCAGGATGTCGTCGGCCGGTGACAGCTCGGCGCGGCCGCCGGCGGCCAGGCATCCGTTTGTTTCGCGGACGATCTGCTGCAGCCGTTCGAACGGAATTTCCACCTCGGCCAGCATCTCCATCGTGTCGGCGGTGCCGGCAGGCGAGGTGATCGCGCGCGACGAGGTCTTTGGGCAGAGCATGCCGTGCGCGGTGACGATGGGCACCACCAGCATCGAGGTGCGGTTGCCCGGGATGCCGCCGATGCAATGCTTGTCGACCACCGGCCCGCCGCGCACGGCGTGCTGCCAGTCGAGCCGGCGACCGGCCCCGATCATGGCTTCGGTGAGAAACACCACCTCTTCGCGCTCGAGGTCGTAGCCGTTGGTGGCGACGACGAAGGCGGCCAGTTCGATCTTCGAATAGCGGGCCTGGGCAATGTCGTTGACGATCGCCTGCAGGTCCTCGCGCGACAGCCGCTCGCCGGCGATCTTGCGATGCAGGGCGGGCAGCGACGCCGCCGGCTCGGCCGGCGAGACCTGGGCCGCGTGGCCGGCCGCTATGCCCAGGCGGACGAAGGCATCCTCGGACAGGCCCAGCTCGCCGGGCTGCACGATCGCATCGTCGTCGACCACGTTCAGCACGGCGCTGATCGACCGGCCGTCGGCCCGCACCATCACCTTCGACAGGGCCTGGAAGCCCGCGGCGCGAACGACCGCGCAGTCCCGGTGCAGATAGGCCACGCTTTCACGCCAGGTGTCGATCGCGACGCGGCGGATCCGCAGTTCAGGCGATTCCATCGGTGCACTCTAGCGCGGTCGCCGCGGCGCATCCCGTCACCTCGGCGCGCTGCATCCGTCTACATCCGTCACTCCACGCGGCCCGGGCGCCCGGAGTGCAAGCCGAATGAGTCACCAGCGCCATCGGCATCGCAGCGACCTCGTCCGCATCGCGCCGCCTGTCGAGGCCGAGCTGGTGGGGCGCTTTTCCGCGCTGGAGGTGGGGCGACCGGTCCGCGTCGAGCTCGCGGCGGCGGACGTGGAGCGTGGCTTCATCGATTTCGTGCTGGCCGATTGACGCGACGCCTGTTGCCGCGCCGTTCACCCTGCCGGTCTACCGCTCGCGCAGCCGCGCGCCGAGGTAGGCGACGATACCGTCCAGCGTCACCAGCCGTGCATAGTGGGCCTCGGGAATGTCGACGCCGAAGCGCTGGTGCAGGCCCAGGATCACGTTGAGCCAGTCCATCGAATCGAGGTCGACCTGTTCGCGCAGCGGCCGACCGGCGGCGAGATCGTCGACCTCGATCTCGGGGGCGATCGTGCACAGCGCCGCGAGCACGCCGGAGCGGATTTCAGCGTCGTTCATTCGAGGCTCCTCGCAATTCCTGCGGCTGCTGCAGCAACTCGCGCAGACGGGCCAGGAACATGGCGCCGCGGTGGCCGTCGCTGACCCGGTGGTCGGCCGCGAGGCTGGCCGTCACCAGCGGCATCGCCACGACGCCGCCGTCGACGACCCAGGGTCGCTCGACGATGCGGCCGAAGCCGACCAGCGCCACCTGCGGCGGGTAGATCACGCCGTACACCGCGTCGACACCCGCATCGCCGAGGTTGGTGACGGTGATCGTCGGGTCGGCCAGCTCCGAGCTGCGCAGGCTGCCGGCGCGGGCGCGCTGCACCAGGTCGCCGAGCTCGGCCATCAGCTGCGGCAGCGGCTTGGCATCGACCTCGTGCAGCGCCGGCGCGACCAGGCCACCGCGGCGCAGCGAGATCGCCACGCCGACATGTGCCGCCGCGGCGGGGCGGAACGCGCCATCGACGTACAGGCCGTTGATCTCGGGCACCGAACGCAGGGCCAGGGCCACCGCCTTCAGTAACAGCACCGCCGGCAGCAGCCGCTGCGTCACCGGCTGCGACGCGTTGTGATCGCGCAGCCAGGCCAGCGCTGCGCCCATCGGCACCGGCTCGGCAAGGTAGTAGTGCGGGATCTCGCGCTTGGAACGCGACATTGCAGCCGCGATGACCTTGCGCATCTCGCCGGCGCGGTCGGCGGCGGCCGGCGCCGGGCGTGCCGCGGCCCGTTCGACGTCGGCGCAGGTCACGGCGCCGTCGACGCCGGAGCCTGCCAGCCCGGCCAGCGCGACGCCGAGCTCGGCGGCGCGCCGGCGGGCAGCCGGCGACACGCGCGGCCGTGACGGCGCGCCGGCAGCCAGGGGTATGCCGATCTGCGGACTGGGCAGCCGGGGCGCCAGCACGGGTGGCTGCGCCGGTCGCGGCGCGGTCGGTCGGGCTTCCGCCGCTGCCGCTTCCTCCGCCACCTCGCCCGGGGCGAGCAGCCGGGCCATCACGGTGCCGACAGGAACCGTCTCGCCGACCTCGGTCAGCAGCTGCTGCACCGTGCCGTCGACCCAGACCTCGACGTCGATCGCGGCCTTGCTGGTGTCGACGACGGCCACCACGTCGCCCTTCTTCACCGCCTGGCCGGGCGCGACCCGCCATTCGAGCAGCGTGCCCTGGTCCATGTCGGCGCCGAGCGACGGCAGCTTGAAGTCGATCATCGCCCGAGCAGTCGCTTGGCCGCCGCGACGATCTTCGGCACCTGCGGCAGCGCGGCCTCCTCCATGTGCTTGGCGTAGGGGATCGGCACCTCCTCGCTGCACACGCGCGCCGGCGGTGCGTCGAGCTCGTAGAAGGCCTGCTCGACGATGCGCGCCATCACCTCGGCGGCGAGGCTGCCGCTGCGCCAGCCTTCGTCGACCACCAGCGCGCGCCGCGTCTTGCGCACCGAAGCGCAGATCGCCGCGTCGTCGAGCGGGCGCAGCACGCGCAGGTCGAGCACTTCGGCCGAAATGCCCTCGCTCGCCAGCGCCTGCGCTGCTTCGAGCGCCTTGCCCAGGCTGCCGCCGTAGGTGATCAGCGAGACGTCGCTGCCTTCGCGGCGCAGGGCGGCGTGTTCGATGTCGGTGCTGAAAGGCTGCGGCAGTTCATCCTCGAGGTTGTAGAGCGCCGCGTGCTCGAAGATCAGCACCGGGTCGGGATCCTGCAGCGCCGGCCACAGCATGCCGCGCGCGTCCTCCACCGTCGCCGGCGCCAGCACGCGCAGGCCCGGCACATGCGCGTACCAGTTCTCCAGGCTGTGCGAATGCTGCGCCGCGAGCTGGCGGCCGGCGCCGGTGGCCATGCGGATCACCACCGGCACGCCGAATTGCCCGCCCGACATATGCCGGTACAACGCCGCGGTGTTGACGATCGGGTCGAGTGCCAGCAGGCTGAAGTTGACGGTCATGATCTCGACGATCGGCCGCGCACCGCCGATCGCCGCGCCGATGCCGGCCCCGACGAAGCCGAGCTCGGACAGCGGCGTGTCGCGGATGCGCTCGTCGCCGAACTCCTCGAGCAGCCCCTTGCTCACCGCGTAGCTGCCGCCGTAACGGCCGACGTCCTCGCCCATCAGGAACACCCGCGGGTCGCGCTGCAGGGCCTCGCGGTGGGCCTCGCGCAGGGCTTCGCGGTAGCTTGTGCGGGCCATCGTCGTGTCCTTCAGCGTGCCGCCACCACGTCGTCCAGCAACCGCTCGGCGGGCTCCCAGGTGCCCGCTTCGGCGAACGCCACCGCGGCGTCGACCTCTCGCTCGGCGTCGCGGTCGACGGCCAGGAACTCGGCCTCGGTCAGCATGGCCGCCGCCTTCAGCCGGTCGGTGAAGGTGTGGATCGGCCCATGCTGCTTCCAGCGCTCGACCTCCGCCTTGTCGCGGTACAGCTCGGCGTCGAACATCGAGTGGGCGCGGAAGCGGTAGGTGTGCAGTTCGAGGAAGAACGGCGTGCCCTGAGAGCGGACCTGGGCGATCGCCTGGCGCGCGGTGTCGTGCACGGCCAGCACGTTCATGCCGTTGACTTGCGCGGTCGGGATGCCGAAGGCCGCCGCCTTGGCCGTCAGGGCGATGTTGGATTCGGAACGCGACAGTGCCGTGCCCATCGCGTAGAGGTTGTTCTCGCAGATGAACAGCACCGGCACGTGCCACAGCGCGGCCAGGTTCAGCGATTCGTGGAAGGCACCCTCGGCGACAGCGCCTTCGCCGAAGAAGCAGGCAGTGATGCAGTCCTGGCGCGGCGTGAAGCGATCGGCCAGCGCCAGCCCGACGGCCAGCGACAGGCCGCCGCCGACGATCGCGTTGCCGCCGAAGAAGCGCGCTTCGCGATCGAACAGGTGCATCGAGCCGCCGTGGCCGCGCGAGCAGCCCTGTGCCTTGCCGTACATCTCGGCCATGATCGCGTTCATGGTCACGCCGCGCAGCAGCGCGTGGCCATGCTCGCGGTAGGTCGCGACCACGTTGTCCTGCGGCTGCAGGTTGGGCATCACGCCGGCGGCCACCGCCTCCTCTCCGATGTAGAGGTGCAGGAAGCCGCGGATCTTCTGCTCGCCGTAGAGCTGCGCGCAGCGCTCTTCGAGGCGGCGGATGCGCACCATGTCGCGCACGCGGTTGCGGCAGAACTCACGCTCGTAGTTGCGCACGTCGGTCGTGAACTCGAGCGGCGACCGGTTGGTCATGAGTTGCCCTCCAGCGTCGAGGTGTCGCCTTCCGGCAAGCCGAGCTCACGCGCCTTCAGCAGCCGGCGCATGACCTTGCCGCTGCGCGTGTGCGGCAGCGTGGCCAGGAAGTCGATCTCCTTGGGGGCGACGGCGGCGCCGAGACGCTTGCGCGCATGGCCGAGCAGTTCCAGCCGCAGCGCCTCGGTTGGCTCGATACCCTTCTTCAGCGAGACGAAGGCCTTCACGACCTCGCCCACCACCGGGTCGGGCTTGCCGATCACGCCGGCCTCGGCCACCGCCGGATGCTCCATCAGCGCGCTCTCGACCTCGAACGGCCCGATCAGGTGGCCGGCCGACTTGATCACGTCGTCGGCGCGGCCGACGAACCAGAAGTAGCCGTCGGCGTCGCGGCGCGCCAAGTCCCCCGTGAGGTACAGGTCGCCGGCGAAGCACTTGCGGTAGCGCTCCTCCTGGCCGAGGTAGCCGCGGAACATCGATGGCCAGCCGGCGCGCAGCGCGAGCTCGCCTTCGGTGTCGGGCTCATCGACGACCTCGACCGCGCCGCCCTCCGGGCGACGCACGATCAGCGCCTCCACGCCGGGCAGCGGCTTGCCCATCGAGCCGGGCTTGATGTCCATCGCCGGCGTGTTGGCGATCATGATGCCGCCGGTCTCGGTCTGCCACCAGTTGTCGTGGATCGGCCGCCCCAGCACCTCCTGCCCCCACCACACGGCCTCGGGGTTGAGGGGCTCGCCGACGCTGGCGACGAAGCGCAGCTTCGGAAAGTCATGGCGCCGGGCCAGTTCGGGCCCGGCCTTCATCAGCATGCGGATCGCGGTCGGCGCCGTGTACCAGACGCTGACCCGCTGGTCCTGCAGGATGCGATACCAGCGCTCGGCGTCGAATTCGGCCTCGTCGACGATGCTGGTCACGCCATGGAGAAGCGGCGCGACGATGCCGTACGAGGTGCCGGTCACCCAGCCGGGGTCGGCAGTGCACCAGAAGACGTCCTCGTCGTGAAGGTCGAGCGCGTAGCGTCCGGTCGCGTAATGGGTCAGCGCCGCCTCGTGCACGTGGATCGCCCCCTTGGGCGCGCCGGTGGTGCCGCTGGTGAAGTGCAGCAGCGCCATGTCGCCGGCCGCGGTGCGGATTGCAGGTGCCGAGTCCGGCGCCTGGCGCATCAGGGTGGCGAAGTCGTGCGTGCCGGCCACGGCCCGGGGCGCATCGCCCTCGCCGACCACGATCACATGCTGCAGCGACGGCAGCCGGGCGCGGATCTTCTCGATCTTGCGCCGGTACAGCCCCTCGGTGGTGACGAGCACCCGCGCCTGGCCGATGCCGATGCGGGTGGCGATCGGCTCCGGCCCGAAGGCCGAGAACAGCGGCGTGACCACGCTGCCGTTCTTCAGCGCACCGAGCACCGCGACGTACAGCGCCGGGATGCGCCCGGCGAGCACGAACACCGGCGCGCCCGCACCGACGCCCAGCATCGCGAGCGTGTTCGCGAAACGGTCGGTCTGCCGTTTCAGGTCGGCATAGCTGAGCTCGATCACCCCGCCGTCGGCGCCCAGGAACCTCAGCGCCGTGCGCTGGGCGCGCGTGCCTGCCGCGTGGCGGTCGACGGCGAGCTGGGCGATGTTCAGCACCGAACCGTCGGCGCCGGCGAGCTCGTCGCGCACCTGTTGCCACGAGAAGCTCGCGCAGGCCGCCGCCCAGTCGACCATGTGCGGCTTCACCGGCAGATCGGCCAGGCATTTTCGAATCACGCTTGGGCGCATTGGGCACGGCTCCAGACACGAACGGCCGGAGATTCATGCTGCGCCGGATGCGCTCTCGCGTGTTGAGCCAACGCAATCGAGCCTGCGTGCCGCGGACTGCCATGGCGCGCATTCGGGCCGAGCACCGCGCAGGCCGCACGGCGTCGCGATAATGGCCGTATGAACGTCTTCTACTGGGTGATGGGTGTCCTCATCGTCGGCACCCTGGTCCCCTCGGCGCTGTTCCTGCTTCTCTACGCCACGACCGGGGAGGACGCGTGCATGCGCCGCGCCCGCGTGCTGTGGAACTTCACGCGCGTGTTGACGCTGTTCGGCATCAATCTGCTGATCTGGGGGCACGTACTCGTCGCCCTGTGGCAGATCTGGTTTCGCTAGCACCACGGCCCCGGCTCGTCGTCCGCGCCCGGCTGTGGCCTGAACCCGCGGAGGGGCTGATCACGATCGGTCGGCGGCGCCGCTGACCTCCCGGCCGCGCGCTGCGCATCGCTAGGGATTCGCGGCTTCGCAGGCACGCTGCATGCTTCGGCCTTCGCATCGCTGCCAGCGACGTCGCGCAAGGAGGTCGATCGTGCCAAACCGGATCAACATCGCCCGCAGGTGGGGCGCCACCTGGGGCACTGCAGCCACCGTGGTGCTCGCGCTCGGATGCATCGCCTTCCTGGTGCTGCAGGGCTGACTCGAGACCACTGGGTGAGCTGTCCACCGAGCAGCGTGACGGGTGGCGATGGGACCTGGTCGCTTGGGTCGCCGTTGCCGGGGTCACTTGCCGCTACTGGCGGAGGGCGCCGAGACCTTCTTCTCGACGGACTTCGCAGCGCGTGCCGTGGCCGAGGCGCCGACCGCGACGCCATGAGCCGCCGCCTTCACGCCCCGCTCAACGCCGCTGGCGGCGACATGCGCGAAGTGGACGACTTCCCCGCTCGACCCTGGCCGCAACCGGCTCGGGAGCTTCGCGCTCTGTGATGAGCACATCGGTGTTGGCGAAGGTGCAGGGCGAGCGCGGAGGGCCGCTGTGGGGCCGACGCGATCCTCCGCGCCGCTGAAGTTGCAGTCGACGAACTCGCGGGCAACTTCCCACCCGAACCGGCGTCATCGAGGACAGTGAACGCGTCAACGCCGAACAGGCGCACGGCTCGCTCGATGGCGCCGATGAGGGTGGAGAGGATGCTGTGCGTTGTTGGTGCCGGGGGCGATAAGGGCCCGACTGTGCCCCCCATCGAGGCGCAACAGAACCGACAGGACAAGGCCCCCAAGTGCAGAGCCGGAGAGCCTGGCCTGATGTGGTGAATCGAAGTGGTAAGCCGCTTCTGTTCACGTTCGCTAAGTCGTTGATTCGCTTAGCTTTTCATGGATGGTGGAGACGAGGAGGATCGAACTCCTGACCTTCGCATTGCGAACGCGACGCTCTCCCAGCTGAGCTACGCCCCCACGACAGCGCGAGAGTCTATCACCGCCTCGGCGGGCCTCGCGCGGGCGCCGATTACCATGCAGGCCCGTCGCGACAGCAGAAGACACGCCGATGAAGTCCCGATTCGACCCCGCCTGGCTCGAGGCCCAGTACAACAATCGCGCCCTGTTCCCGGACCACGTGCAGGTCTTCGAACGCTGGCGCGCCGCGTCTGCGCTGGCGCGGCGCGAGAGCCCCGCGCAACTCGACATCCGCTACGGCGACGGCCCGCGCGAGACGCTCGACGTCTTTCCCGCCCCCACCGCTGGTGCGCCGGTGCTCGTGTTCATCCACGGCGGCTACTGGCGGTCCTTGGACAAGTCCGATCATTCCTTCCTCGCCCCGTCGTTCAACGCCGACGGCGCGATGGTGGTGCTGCCCAACTACGCGCTGTGCCCGGCGGTGAGCATCGAGCAGATCACGCTCCAGATGGCCGCGGCGGTGGCCTGGGTCTGGCGCCACGCGGCCGAGTATGGTGGCGACCCCACGCGCATCGCGCTGGCGGGGCATTCCGCCGGTGGCCATCTGGCGACGATGCTGCTGAGCTGTCGCTGGAGGGACCTGGCCGCCGATCTGCCGGCGCAGCCGGTGCAGGGCGCGCTTTCGATCTCGGGCCTGTACGACCTCGAGCCGGTGCGCCATGCGTCGTTCGTGCAGACCGACCTGCGCCTGACTCCGGCGTCGGTGGCGCGGCTGAGCCCGGCGTTCTTTCCGCGGCCCAAGGGTGCCAAGCTCTACGCCGCGGTCGGCCTCGACGAGAGCGACGAATTCAGGCGCCAGACCCGTCTGATCCGCGATGTCTGGGGTCCGACCGCGGTGCCGGTGTGCGAGACCGTGCCCGGTGCCGACCATTTCACCGTGCTCACCGGACTGGCCGACCCGGCCGCCCGGCTGCATGAGCTCGCATTGCGCCTGCTCAAGCTGCGCTGATCTCGGTGCGGCCAGGCTATCGGCCGGATTGAAGCTTTGTATTGGCAGTGGCATGGACGATTTGCTACCGTCACCGTTGGTCGCGTCTCCGCAGGGGCACTCGACTGTTGGTTTCTTTGAATGAACTCCAGGAGCAACACATGGGCTTGAAAGGTTCCAAGACCGAGCAAAACCTGAAAGACGCCTTCGCGGGCGAATCGCAGGCCAACCGCCGGTATCTGTACTTCGCGAACAAGGCCGACATCGAAGGTCAGAACGATGTTGCCGCGTTGTTCCGCTCCACCGCCGAGGGCGAAACCGGCCACGCCCACGGCCACCTCGAGTTCCTCGAGGCCGTGGGCGACCCGGCCACCGGCCTGCCGATCGGCAGCAGCCGCCAGAACCTGGCCGCCGCGGTGGCCGGCGAGACGCACGAATACACCGACATGTACCCGGGCATGGCCAAGCAGGCGCGCAGTGAAGGTTTCGACGAGATCGCCGACTGGTTCGAGACCCTGGCCAAAGCCGAGCGCTCGCATGCCAATCGGTACCAGAAGGCCCTGGACGCCTTGGTGGACTGAGCACGACGGCACCTCGTTGAACAAGGGGCTTCGTGCCCCTTGTTCGTTTGAAGACTTCAACCGGCAAGCACCATGCGCGAAGGCAATCTCGAGGCGCCCACGCGGCACCCGATCGACTGGAGGAACCCCGACTTCTACGACGAAGGCCAGGCCCTGGCAGAGATGGAGCGCGTGTTCGACATCTGCCATGGCTGCCGCCGTTGCGTGAGCCTGTGCCAGAGCTTCCCGACGCTGTTCGACCTCGTCGACGCCACCGCCGACGGCGAGGTGCACGAGGTGAAGAAGCAGGCCTACTGGAGCGTCGTCGACCAGTGCTACCTGTGCGACCTGTGCTACATGACCAAGTGCCCGTACACGCCGCCGCACGCGTGGAACCTCGACTTTCCGCACCTGATGCTGCGCGCCAAGGCGATCAAGTACGAGAAGGGCGAAGTGCGGGCCGGGGAGAAGTTCCTCGCCAGCACCGACATCCATGGCCAGTTTGCGGGCATCCCGATCGTGGTCGAAGTGGTCAACGCGGTGAACAGGACCAAGGCGATGCGCAAGGTGATGGACAGCCAGCTCGGCGTGCATCCCGAGGCCTGGATGCCCAGCCTGGCAAGCCAGCGCTTCCGCTGGGGACGGGCGATGAACAACCCCGAGTTCGTCGCCGTCGACGGCCAGCGCACGCCGGGCAAGGTGGCGATCTTCGCGACCTGCTATGTCAACTACAACGAGCCGGGGATCGGCGCCGACCTGGTCAAGCTGCTCGACCACAACGAGATCCCCTACGAAATCGTCGAGAAGGAGCAATGCTGCGGCATGCCCAAGCTCGAACTCGGCGACCTGAAGTCGGTGGAGAAGGCTTGGCGGGCCAACCTGCCGGTGCTGGCGAAGTACGCCAGGCAGGGCTACGCGATCCTCACCGCCGTCCCCAGCTGCACCCTGATGTTCAAGCAGGAACTGCCGCTGATGTTCCCCGACGATGCCGACACCCAAGCCGTCAAGGAAGCGATGTTCGACCCCTTCGAGTACCTCGTCGCACGCCACAAGGACGGCCTGCTGAAGACCGACTTCAAGACCGCGCTGGGCAGGGTCAGCTACCACATCCCCTGCCACGGCCGGGTGCAGAACATCGGCAAGAAGACCGAGGAGATGTTCAAGCTCATCGGCCAGACGGTCGAGCTCGAGCTCAACACCGTGGAGCGCTGTTCGGGCCACGCCGGCACCTATGGCGTGAAGACGCCGACCCACCCGGTGGCGATGAAGATCGGCAGGCCGGTGTTCAAGGCCATGGCCAAGGACGAGCCCGACTACATCGGCAGCGACTGCCCGATGGCCGGCCACCACATCGCCCAGGGCATGGCGCAGGCGGGCACGCCGGCCAAGGCGCTGCAGCATCCGATCTCGCTGGTACGCATCGCATACGGTTTGGAGTGACGCCATGACCATCACCCGCGACAGCCTTCTGACGCTGGAGGCCTATTCGAAGGTCCGCAAGAGCAGCAAGCCCGAGGCCATCGCCCACCGACGCCTGCGCAGCGTGCACCTGGGCGAGCACATGACGCTGCAGTTCGAGGACGAGCAGACGGTCCGGCGCCAGATCCAGGAGATGCTGCACATCGAGAAGATCTTCGATGCCGACGGCATCCAGAGCGAGATCGACGCCTATGCCGCCCTCGTGCCGGACGGCGGCAACTGGAAGGCGACGATGCTCATCGAGTACCCCGACCCGCACGAGCGCAAGCGCGAGCTGGCGCGGCTGATCGGCGTCGAAGACCGCATGTTCGTCGAGGTCGAGGGCCAGCCCCGCGTCTATGCCATCGCCGACGAGGACCTGGACCGCGAGAACGCCGAGAAGACCTCGGCGGTGCATTTCGTGCGCTTCGAGTTCAGCGCGGCGCAGAAGCAGGCCATCCGCGCCGGCGCGGGCGTGAAGATCGGCTGTGACCACACCAACTACCCGGCACACGCGAGCATTGCGCCCGAGACGCTGGCCAGCCTGGCGGGCGATCTGACGTAGCGCTGCCGCCGCAGGCGCTATCGTCGGCACTTGGCCGAGCCTGCCCACCGTCGATGAACGCCACGTCTTCCATCAGCGTCTCGTCGCCGCGCCTGTCGCCCGTCGTCGCAGGCCTGTGGCGGCTGCACGAGTGGCGCCTGGACACGCCCGGGCTGGTGCGCTGGATCGAGCAGGCGCTGGACCTGGGCATCACGAGCTTCGACCACGCCGACATCTACGGCGACTACCGGGTCGAAGACTCGTTCGGCCAGGCGCTGGCCGCCGCTGCGGGGCTGCGCGACCGGCTGCAAATCGTCACCAAGTGCGGCATCAAGCTGGTCTCGCCGCAGCGACCCGGGCACGCGATCAAGTCTTACGACAGCTCGCGCGCGCATGTGACGGCGTCGGTCGACGCGTCGCTGCGCGCGCTGCGCACCGACCACATCGATTTGCTGCTGATCCATCGGCCCGACCTGCTGATGGAGCCGGAAGAACTGGCGGACACCTTCCGCCACCTGCTTGCCGCCGGCAAGGTCCTCGGCTTCGGGGTCTCCAACCACGGCCCCGGCCAGTTGGCGATGCTGCGCAGGCGTCACCCGCTGATGACCCACCAGATGGAGTTCTCGCCGCTGCAGATGCGCGCCCTGGCCGACGGCACGCTGGAGCAATGCATCGATCTCGGACTGCGGCCGATGGCCTGGTCGCCGCTGGCGGGCGGGCGCCTGCTGACGGGTCACGACGCGCAGGCGCAGCGCGTGCGCGGCGCGCTGCAGGCGCTGGGCGAGCGCCACGGCGGCGCCAGCGTGGCGACGATGGCCTACGCCTGGATCCTGCGCCATCCGGCGCGACCGCTGCCGATCACCGGTTCGGGCCGCATCGAGGCGTTGCGCGAAGCCGTCGCGGCCCTGCCGATCAGGCTGAGTGCCGAAGACTGGTACGCCGTCTGGCAGGCCAGCATCGGCCACGAAGTGGCGTAGTGGCAGTGGCGCCGCGTGCGGCGCCCTGCCGTGCCCGTCAGCGCTGCGCCAGCGGCAGCCGGCGCGGCAACTTCAGCCCGGCGGCGTCGGCGCTGACCAGAAGCAGCGCCGCCCAGATCAGCCCGAAGCCGAGCAAGCGCCGGCTGTCGAAGGGCTCGTGGAACACCCACACGCCCAGCAGCAGCTGCAACGTCGGTCCCAGGTACTGCAACATGCCCAGCGTCGCCAGCGGCAGGCGTCGCGCACCCGCGGCGAACAGGAGCAGCGGCAGGGCGGTGAGCGGTCCGGCCAGCAGCAACCACCCGGTAAGCGCAGCATCGCCGCGCGCCAGCGCGCCGCCGTGGCGCCAGGTCCACCAGGCCAATGCCGGCAGCACGAGCGGCGCCAGGAGCATGTTCTCCAGCGCCAGGCCCTCCAGCGCACCGAGCGGGGCGGTCTTGCGCAGCAGGCCGTAGAGGGCGAAGCTGCCCGCCAGCGCAAACGCGATCCAGGGCAGGTGGCCGCCCTGCCAGGTGAGCCAGCACACGCCCAGCGTCGCCAGTGCCACTGCCACCGTCTGCGGCGGCCGCAGCCGCTCGCGCAGCACCAGCACGCCCAGCAGCACGTTGAGCAGCGGGTTGATGAAGTAGCCGAGGCTGGCCTCCACGACATGGCCGCTCTGTACCGCCAGCACATAGACCAGCCAGTTGCCCGACAGCAGCAAAGCACTGACGGCAAACAGCGCCAAGCGTCGCGGCTGGCGCAGCGTCGGCCCGAGCCAGGCCCAGCGCCGCAGCGCGGTCAGCAGCACCAGCACGAAGACCAGCGACCATGCCGAGCGGTGCAGCACCACCTCCAGTGGCGAGACGCTGGCGACGCGGGCGAAGTACAGCGGGAACAGCCCCCAGATCGCAAAGGCCAGCGTGGCGTAGAAGGTGCCCGGATTCATCGTGCCGGCGATTGTGACGGCACGATCGAAGATGCCGGCGCACGACCGTCGCGAGATCGCCGCGGCGGCGCCGCTGTGACTTGGATAGGCGGCGTGGCGGGAATGCCGCACCGAGGCCCTCCATTCAAGGGGTTCCATGCTTGTGGGGGAGTGCCGGCGCGGGACGCGAGGCCAACAATTCGGCATGGCGCTGTTCGAGCCTGTACCGCATCGGCTGGCAGCGCTGCCGCGGCAAAGGAGCACGCCATGCCCACCACCTTCTATATCGGATCGCGCTCGCGATTCGTCAACGCCACCGCCTGGGTGGCCATCGCGATGGCCGTCGGCTTCGTCGCCAGCCTCGGCCTGCAGCAGGCAGCGCTGGCGGTGATGCTCGAGCCGCCGGCGCCGCGGCCGCCGCTGGTCGAAGCGATGCTGCGTGGATGGCCATGGACCGCCGCCGCCGTGGCGGGGCTCTCGCTCATGCTGGTGACGGTCGCGATCGGCCTGCTGCAGCGCCTGGACTGGGCGCGCCGCGCATTCATCGCGCTCTCGCTGCTGGCCATCGTTGCGCACGGCCCCGGCCTGTGGCTGCAGCATGAACTGGTGCACGCCGCGGTTCAGCGCGCCGTGGCGCAGGCGACTCTGCCGGCCGATGTGGCTGGCGTGTTCGGCGGCCTGGCCACTGCGGCGCAGGTGATGGCCGGCCTGATCGCGCTGGCTGGCTGTGCCCTGCTGGCTTGGGTCATCCGGCGGCTGACCTCGGCGCCGGTGCGCCAGGAGTTTTCCTGAGCACTCGGGTCAGCGCAACTCACCGTCCAGATAGACCCAGCGGCCAGCCTCGCGCACGAAGCGGCTGGTCTCGTGCAGCCGCGCGGCGCGGCCGTCGCGCTTGCTGCGGGCGACGAACTCGACCAGCGCCTCGCCGTCGCCCAACGCCGTGTGGCGCCTCACCTCCAGGCCCAGCCAGCGCACGCCGGGGTCGGCCAGCAGCGTGCCCGCAGGGCGGGTGCGCGGGTGCCAGGTCTCGCGCAGATAGTCGTCCAGCCCCAGCACATAGGCGCTGTAGCGCGACCGCATCAGCGCCTCGGCGTCGGGCGCCTGCAGGCGCCGGGCACCGGCGTGCCAGCGCCCACAGCAGGCGGGGTAGCGCGCGCCGCTGCCGCAAGGGCAGGGCGCGTTCATCCGGAAGTCAAGTGGTCCGACATGGGTGCGAGCATCGACCGGCGGCGCCGCATTTGCAAGCGCCGGGGCTGGCTACACTGCGCCGGTCGTTTGCCGGAGTCCTTCGATGCTCGATCCCCAAGCTCGCGCCCTGCTCGACCTGATGATCGAGCGCCGGGTGCCCCCGGTGCACCTGCTGTCGCCGGCCGAAGCGCGGCGCCTGTACCTGGAGCGGCGCTTCGCGACCCAGCCCGAAGCACCGCCGGTGGGCGAGGTGCGCGCGCTGCAGACCGACGGCGGCGTGCCGCTTCGCCTGTACCGGCCCGCCGGCGCGGGCGTGCGCCCGGTGCTGGTCTATTTCCATGGCGGCGGCTGGACCATCGGCGACCTCGACACGCACGACGTGCTGTGCCGCGAGCTCTGCCTTGGTGCGGGGGCGGCGGTGGTGGCGGTGGACTACCGGCTCGGTCCAGAGCACCGCTTCCCGGCCGCGGTGGAAGACTGCGTCGAAGCCACCCGCTGGGTGCAGCGCGAGGCCGCAGCCCTCGGCGTCGACGCCAGGCGACTGGCGTTGGGCGGTGACAGCGCCGGCGGCAACTTGGCGGCCGTGGTCGCGCTGACACTGCGCGATGCGGGCGACCCGGCGCCGGCGTATCAGTTGCTCATCTACCCGGCCACCGACATGCGCGGCGCATCGCCATCGCACACCAGCAATGGCCAGGGCTACCTGCTGACCGCCGACGCCGTGGCCTACTACCGCGATCATTACATCGCCGATCCGGCGCAGTGGCTGGACTGGCGCGTCTCGCCGGTCCTCGCCAGCGACCACCGCAACCTGCCGCCGGCGCTGGTGCTGACCGCCGGCTTCGACCCGCTGCGCGACGAAGGCCGCGAGTACGCCGACGCGCTCTCGGCGGCCGGCAATCGCGTGCAGGTCGTTTGCTTCGAACGCCAGATCCATGGCTTCATCCTGATGGGCCGGGTGATCGACGAAGCGCGGACCGCAGTGGCGCTGTGCGCGGCGGCGCTGCGCGAGGCGCTGGGCACGTGAGGCCGGTGCTGGCGCTGGCCCGGCCTGCCGTCGCCGCGCATGGCCGGGCAGCGTCGGTGCGGCGATGAGCAAGCCCAACCAGTTCGCGCTGCTGGTCCAGCGCCGCTTCGGGCCTTTCTTCTGGGTCCAGTTCCTGGGTGCCGGCAACGACAACCTGTTCAAGTTCGCGTTCACCCTGCTCGTGACCTACCAGCTGCAGATGAGCTGGCTGCCACCGGCGCTGGCCGGCCTCGTGATCGGGGCGCTGTTCATTCTCCCCTTCGTGCTCTTCTCGGCCACCAGCGGACAGCTCGCCGACAAGCTCGAGAAGACGGTGCTGATCCGCGGCGTGAAGTGGCTGGAGATCGCGATCATGTCGTTCGCCGGCTGGGGCTTCATCAGCGCCAGCGTGCCGGCGCTGCTGGCCTGCGTGTTCCTGATGGGCCTGCACTCGACGATCTTCGGCCCGGTCAAGTTCGCGTACCTGCCGCAGCACCTGAGCGAACGCGAGCTGACCGGCGGCAACGGCATGGTCGAGATGGGCACCTTCGTGGCGATCCTGCTCGGCCAGGTCGCCGGCGGGCTGCTGATCGCCGTCCCCGGCCAGGGCCCGCGGCTGGTGGCGCTGGCCTGCATCGGCGTGGCCGTGCTCGGCCGCGTCGTGGCGCAATGGGTGCCGCTGTCGCCGGCCACCGACCCCGGCCTGAAGATCAACTGGAACCCGTTCAGCGAAACCTGGCGCAACCTGCTCGTCGCGTACCAGAGCCCGGCGGTCTTCCGCTCGCTGCTGGGCATCTCGTGGATGTGGTTCTTCGGCGCCGTGTTCCTCTCGATGTTCCCGGCCTTTGCGCACGACGTGCTGCACGGCGACGAGCAGGTGGCCTCGTTGCTGCTGGTGGTGTTCTCGGTCGGTATCGGCATCGGCGCGCTGCTGTGCGAGGTGCTCAGCCACCGCCATGTCGAGATCGGCCTCGTGCCGCTGGGTGCGATCGGGATGAGCGTGTTCGCGGTCGACCTGTACTTCTCGGCCCGCGGGCTGCCGCCGGGCGCGAGCCTGACCATGGCTGAGTTCCTGGCCCGCACGGCGCACTGGCACGTGATGGCCGACCTCGGGCTGCTGGCGCTTTCCGCCGGCATCTACAGCGTGCCGATGTACGCGTTGATCCAGCTGCGCAGCCAGGCGAGCCACCGGGCGCGCATCATCGCCGCCAACAACATCCTCAACGCGCTGTTCATGATCGTCAGCGCCCTCGGCGTGGGCTTGTTGCTGAAGGCGGGTCTGAGCATCCCCGAGGTGTTCGGGCTGGTCGGTCTGCTCAACGCCGCGGTCGGGCTTTACATCTTCCTCATCGTGCCCGAGTACCTGTTGCGCTTCGTCGCCTTCGTGCTCGCGCGCTGCATGTACCGGCTGCAGCTGCGCGGCGACGAGCACATTCCCACCAGCGGCGCGGCGATCCTGGTCTGCAACCACGTGAGCTATATCGACGCCGTGCTGCTGATGGCTGCCAGCCCACGGCCGATCCGCTTCCTGATGGACCACCGCATCTTCGCCACCCCGGTGCTGGGTTGGCTGTTCCGGTTGGGCGGCGCGATCCCGGTGGCGCCGCAGCAGGAGGATCCGGCCGCCTACGAGCGCGCCCTGGCGCAGGCGCGGCAGGTGCTGGAAGAGGGCGACCTGCTGGGCATCTTCCCCGAGGGCGGCATCACGCGCGATGGCCGGCTCGGGCCCTTCAAGGGCGGCATCATGAAGATCCTGCAGACGCACCCGGTGCCGGTGGTGCCGCTGGCGCTGCACAACCTGTGGGGCTCGTTCTTCTCTCGCATCGAAGGCGGTGCGGCCATGGTCAAGCCCTTCCGGCGCGGGATGTTCAGCGCCGTCGGGCTGACGGCTGGCGAGGCCCTGCCGGCGGCGACGGTGACGCCCGAGGCGCTGCGCGAGCGCGTGCAGGGCTTGCTCGCTGGCTGAACCAATCCTGCAGGTCGGGAGACGCTTGCCGCGAAGACTGTATGGACGTACAGTATTCTGGTGGCATTTTCCCCCTCGTTCCCTCACCCGCCTGCTTTCGAGATCGCGCCCGTGCGCCAGCCCGGTGGCGAGGTGGCTTCGCTGCGCGGGCCGCAGGCCCCGGAAGACCTCCACCCCGCGCTCTGGCGCGCGCACCAACTCGGCCGTCCGCATCCAGGTCACCTGGCGGTGCGGACCAGCGGCCACGCCGCGCTCGATGCCCAGCTGCCCGGTGGCGGCTGGCCGGCGCGCGCGCTCACCGAGCTGCTGCTGCCGCATGCCGGCATCGGCGAGCTGCGCCTGTTGGCGCCGGCGCTCGCGGCCCTGCAGCGCGAGCAGCGCAGCCTGATGTGGTTCGACCCGCCGGCCTGGCCCTGCGCCTGGGCGCTGTCGGCGCTGGACCTCGACCTGCGGCAGCTGGTGGTCGTGCAAAGCCGTGGTGGCCTGAAGGGCCGCGCGCGCAACCTGCTGCCGGCGGCCGATGTGCTGTGGGCGCTGGAGCAGGCGCTCAGGAGCGGTCACCTCGGCGCCGCGCTGGCCTGGTTGCCGGCGCGGCTGCCGGCCGACGCGTTGCGCCGCCTGCAACTGGCGGCGCAGGGGCACGACGGCCCGGTCTTCCTGTTGCGCGACGCGCAGATGCGCAGCCAGCCCAGCGCCGCGCCGCTGCGCCTGCTGCTGGCCAGCGCCGGCCCCGACCTCCTGCGCGTGACCCTGCTCAAGCGCCGCGGCCCGCCGCTGGCGCAGCCGCTCACCCTGGCCCTGGCGCCGGTGCTGTCGCCACCGGCTCTGGCGCGGGCCTTGCGCGGCGCCCCGACGACGACGCCCGTGGCCGTACTGCCGGCAACGGCGTCGAATGCCCTTTCCCCCTGACCCGGCCGCCGGCCGATCGACTTGCCCAAGGACCTTGTGCCATGCCCCAACACCACCACGCCGCCGGTACCTTCGAGGTCGCCATGCAGCCCCAGCCGGGCCCCGAGCCGGCGCATGGGGTCACGCTGGCCCGCGCCCTGCTCGACAAGCAGTACCACGGCGACCTGCAGGCCCATGCCCAGGGCCAGATGCTCAGCGCGATGACCGGCACCACAGGCTCGGCCGGCTACGTGGCCATCGAGCAGGTCAGCGGCAGCCTGCACGGCCGCCAAGGCAGCTTCGTGCTCCAGCACAACGGCCTCATGGACCGTGGCGCGCCGCAGCTCACGGTGACGGTGGTGCCCGACTCGGGCAGCGGGACGCTCGTGGGGTTGGCCGGGCGCTTGAGCATCCGCATCACCGAAGGGCGGCATTTCTACGAGTTTGACTACAGCCTGCCTTGATGCCGCCCGCGCCGCAACGGCTGCACCATGCTCTGGCTGGCGATTCACCTGCCGCAGTTGTGGCTACGGCCGGCGCCTGCGGCGCCTTCACATCGCTGCGCGATGTGAGCCTGCGCCGCAACGGGGTCTTCCATGCTCTGGTTGGCGATTCACCTGCCGCAGTTGTCGCTGGAGGCCTTCTGCGCCACGCTGGCGGCTGAATCACGCAACTGCCCGGTGGCGCTGATGGCCGGGCACCGCGTGCAGGCGGTCAACGCTGCCGCGGCCGGGCAGGGTGTGCAGGCCGGTCTCAAGCGCGCCACCGCGCTGGCGCTGGCGCCGAGCTTGTTGATCGCCGAAGCCGATGCCGCCCGCGACGCGGCGGCGCTGCAGGCGGTGGCCCACGCGGCGCTGGCCTTCACGCCCGCCGTCGCGCTGCACGGCGCACAGACCGTGCTGCTGGAAGTGCAGGCCAGCCTGCGGCTGTTCGGTGGCCTGGCGACGCTGCGCCAGCGGCTGCAGGGTGCGCTGGCGCCGCTGGGGCACCGGGTGCAGATGGCCGCCGCGCCCACCGCCTTGGGCGCGGCGCTGCTGGCCTGCTGGATGCCGGCCGGCCGCGCCGCGCCCGCCGACCTCGTCCTCGGCCCGCATGCCTTGCAGTTGCCGGCGCTGCAACGCCTGCTGGCCCGCGCCCCGGTGGGGCTGCTGTGCGCCCCCTGGACTCGGCAAGCCGAGTCCGCCCCCCAAGGGAGCGGGCGAATCTTGGGGCGGCCCGGCGGTTCACCCGGCCCCGGGCGCGAACAGGGTGAGGCGCTGCAGGGCATGGGCCTGCAGACGCTTGCCGACCTGCGGGCGCTGCCGCGCGCCGGCCTGGCGCGGCGCTTCGGCGCCGGGCTGCTCGACGACCTGGACCGCGCGCTCGGCCTGCAGCCCGACCCGCGGTCCTGGCTCGAGCTGCCCGCGCGCTTCGACAGCCGGCTCGAGCTCCACGCCCGTGCCGACAGCAGCGGGCAGGTGCTGCACGGGGCGACCGTGCTGCTCGCGCGGCTGGTCGCCTGGGCCCAGGCGCGGCACGCGCGCGTATCCGCCTTCACGCTGCGCATGCTGCACGAGCGGCGGCGCGAAGCCGCCGTGCCAGCCACCGAGCTGCGCGTGGAACTGGCCGTGCCGGCGCTGGCTGCCGCGCACCTGCAGCTGCTGCTGCGCGAACGGCTGGCGAACCTGGTGCTGGCCGCGCCCACGCTCGAGCTGCAGCTGCACTGCGACCACCTGGTGGCCGGCGATACGCCCAGCGGCGAGCTGTTTCCCACCCGTGCCAGCGAGGCCGAAGGCCTGACCCGGCTGCTCGAGCGCCTGCGCGCCCGCCTGGGCGATGCCCAGGTCCAGCGCCTGGTACCGGTGGCCGACCACCGGCCCGAGCACGCCAGCCGCGCGCTGCCGGTGCAGGGCGTGACGGCCGCCGGCACAGCCGTGGCCGCAGCCGAATCCGCCTTGCCCCTGCACCGTCCCGCCTGGCTGCTGCCCGATCCGCTGCCGCTGGCCGAGCGCGAGGCGCTGCCGCTGCTCGAAGGCCGCCCGCTGCAACTGGTCAGCGGTCCCGAGCGCATCGAGGCCGGCTGGTGGGACGGCGCGCCGGCGCTGCGCGACTACTTCATCGCCCAGGCCAGCGACGGCTCGCTGGTGTGGGTCTATCGGGCGCGCCTGCCGGGCGCGCCCGGCGACAGCCCCTGGTTTCTCCAGGGCCGGTTCGGGTGAGGCGGGCGCGCGCCGCGCGCCACCCTTCATCCAGTGCGGGCCGATGCCATGCAGTGGCAAGTCGCGAAGGCCACGGCGCCGACCCGCTTGCGGCCTCGCGGTCTCACGCCAGCACGCGACGCAGCCAGCCCTGCAGCGCGCGGACCTCGTCGATGCATACCGAATGCTCCATCGGGTATTCGTGCCATTCCAGCGGCTGGCCCAGCGATTGCAGCAGGTCGCGACCGGCCGCACCGCGTGCCAGCGGCACCACGCCGTCATTGCGGCCATGGGCCAGGAACAGCGGCGTGTCGCGGTTGGCGGCATGGCGCTCGGCCGCGGTGGTGTCGGCCAGCGGGACATAGCCCGACAGGCCGGCCAGCCCCGCCAGCCGATCGCGATGGCGCAGCCCGGCGCCCAGCGTGATCGCGCTGCCCTGCGAGAAGCCGGCCAGCACGATGCGTCGCGCCGGCACCCCGCGTGCCACTTCGGCATCGATGAGCTGCTGCACGAGGTCGAACGATTCGCGCAGCCCGGCGGCATCTTCGCGGCGAGCGAGGTCGGTGCCCAGGATGTCGTACCAGGCGCGCATGCGGTGGCCGCCGTTGATCGTCACCGCCCGTTCGGGCGCGCGCGGGAAGACGTAACGCACCGGGCCCACGGCTTCGAGGTCGAGCTCGTCGGCCATCGACAGGAAGTCGGTGCCGTCGGCGCCCAGCCCGTGCAGGATGATGATCGTGGCGGCCGGTGCGGCGCCGGGGTTCAGTTCGATGGTCTGCAGGGTCATGGCTGTCGCTTCGACGGGTTCTCAGTAGGCCAGGCCCATCGCCGAGCGCACGTCCTTCATCGTCTGCCGGGCCACCGTGCGTGCGCGCTCGGTGCCCATCTCGACGATCCAGTGCACTTGCTTCGGGTTGGCCAGGTAGGTCTCGGCGCGTTCGCGCCATGGCTGCTGCTCGAGAACGATGGCGTCGATCACCGGCTGCTTGCAGTCCAGGCAGCCGATGCCCGCGCTGCGGCAGCCCTTGACGACCCAGTCCTGCGTCGCGGCGTCGCTGTAGACCTTGTGGAACTGCCACACCGGGCATCTCTCGGGCTCACCGGGGTCGCTGCGGCGCACGCGCGCGGGGTCGGTGGTCATGCCGCGGATCTTCTTCGTCACCGCAGCCGGCTCGTCGCGCATCAGCACGGCGTTGCCGTAGCTCTTGCTCATCTTCGCGCCGTCCAGCCCCGGCAGCCTGGTCACTTCGGTGTGCAGCGCCTGCGGCTCGACCAGGATGCTCTTGCCGCTGCCCTTGAGGTGCCCGAGCAGCAGTTCGCTGTCGTCCGCGGTCCAGCCGGCGACTTGGGCCGCCGCCTTCGTGACCAGCCCCTCGCCCTTGGCCAGCGCCTCGGCGCTGCCGGTCTCGCCGAAGGCCTTGCGCTGCTTCTCGTAGTAGCGGGCGTCGTCCTTGGGTAGCTTGACGAGCGCCGCGGCAATGCGGGCCTCGAAGTCGGCGGCGCGGCCGTAGAGGTTGTTGAAGCGCCGCGCGACCTCGCGTGTGAGTTCGACGTGGCTGGCCTGATCCTCGCCGACCGGCACGTAGATCGCCCTGTAGATCAGGATGTCGGCGGCCTGCAGCAGCGGGTAGCCGAGGAAGCCGTAGGTCGCCAGGTCGCGGTCCTTGAGCTTCTCGATCTGGTCCTTGTAGGTCGGCACGCGCTCGAGCCAGCCCAGCGGCGTGCCCATCGCCAGCAGCGTGAACAGCTCGGCATGCTCGGGCAGGCGGCTCTGGATGAAGATCGTGCAGCGCTCCGGGTCGAGGCCGGCGGCGATCCAGTCGATGACCATGTCGTAGACGTAGCGCTCCATCACCTCGCGCTCTTCGTAATGCGTCGTCAGCGCATGCCAGTCGGCGACGAAGTAGAAGCAGTCGTAGCTGTCCTGCAGGCGCACCCAGTTCTTGAGCGCACCGTGGTAATGGCCGAGGTGCAGGGCGCCGGTGGGGCGCATGCCGGAGAGGACTCGCGATCGCATGGGTGGGCAGGCAGGGGACGACGGCCCCGATTGTCTCAGGTGCGCGGGCGGCGCCGGCAGCGCCTAAACTGCCGGCCGCCATGAAGCGCATCGTCATCCTCATCTCCGGCCGCGGCTCCAACATGCGGGCCATCGTCGAGCGCTGTGCCGAGCAGGGCTGGGCGGCGCAAGTGGTGGCCGTGATCGCGAACCGGTCCGGTACCGAGGGCCTGGCCTTCGCGACCGAGCGCGGCGTCGCCACCGCGGTGGTCGATCACAAGGCCTTCGCGACCCGCGAGGCCTTCGACGAGGAATTGGCGCGAACGATCGACGCCTTCGCGCCCGACCTGGTCGTGCTCGCGGGCTTCATGCGCATCCTGGGCCATGAATTCGTGCGCCATTTCGCCGGCCGCCTGCTCAACATCCACCCTTCGCTGCTGCCGGCGTTTCCGGGGCTGCACACGCACCGGCGGGCGCTGCAGGCCGGCTGCAAGGCGGTTGGCGCGACCGTGCATTTCGTGACGCCGCAGCTCGACCACGGGCCGATCGTGATGCAGAGCGTGGTGCCGGTGCGGCCGGGCGACGACGAGGACCGGCTCGCCGAGCGCGTGCTGGCGACCGAGCATGCGATCTACCCGCTGGCGGTGCGCTGGTTCGTCGAGGACCGGCTGCGGATCGAAGGCGGTGTCGTCAGCCATACCGAGGGCGCCTCGCAGGTGCTGCTCTGAGCGATGCACGCCAACGCCTTGCTCGATCTGGCTGCCGAGCTGCTGCGCGCGCTGCTCAGGTTCGACCAGCCGGCCGACAGCGTCGTCTCGGCGTTCTTCCGCGAGCACCGCGCGCTCGGCGCGCGCGAACGCCATGCGCTGGCCGAGACGGCCTATGCGGTGCTGCGCCAGCGGCTGCTGGTCCAGCACCTCGCGCAAAGCGGCAGCGGGCCGCTGGAACGGCGGCTCGCGATCCTGGCCTGGCCCGGTGGTGAAGCCGCGCTGCGCGCGGCCCTGTCCGCACCCGAACAGGCCTGGCTGGCCGAGGTCGCGAAGATCGATCGCGAAGGCCTGCCCGAGAAGCTGCGCCACAACCTGCCCGACTGGCTGGCCGCGCCCCTGCAGGCAGCGCTGGGCGACGAATTCTGGTCGTTGGTGCAGGCCCTGTCGCAGCCGGCGCCGCTGGACCTGCGCGTCAACCTGCTCAAGGCCAAGCGCGACGAGGTGCAGCAGGCCCTGGCGCAGGCCGGCATCGAATCGGCACCGACGCCGCATTCGCCCTGGGGCCTGCGCCTGGCGGGCAAGCCGGCGCTGCACCAGCTCGACGTCTTCACGAAGGGCCTGGTCGAGATCCAGGACGAAGGCAGCCAGCTGCTGGCCCTGCTCACCGACGCCAAGCGCGGCGAGATGGTGGTGGACTTTTGCGCCGGCGCCGGCGGCAAGACGCTGGCGCTGGGCGCGGCGATGCGCAACACCGGGCGGCTGTATGCGTTCGACACCTCCGGCCACCGGCTGGACGCGCTCAAACCGCGGCTGGCGCGCAGCGGCCTGTCCAACGTGCACCCGGCGCAGCTCGCGCACGAGCGCGACGACCGCATCAAGCGCCTGGCCGGCAAGATCGACCGCGTGCTGATCGACGCGCCCTGCTCGGGCCTGGGCACGCTGCGCCGCCATCCCGACCTGAAATGGCGCCAGTCGCCCAAGGCGGTGGCCGCGCTGCAGGCCATGCAGGGCAAGATCCTGGCCAGCGCAGCGCGGCTCCTCAAGCCCGGCGGGCGGCTGGTCTATGCCACTTGCAGCCTGCTTGCGGCCGAGAACGAAGACGTGGTCGCCGCGTTCGACGCCGCGCATGGCGCCGAGTTCGAGCCGGTGCCGGCACAGGCGGCGCTGGAAGCGGCACGCGTCGAACAGGCGGCAACGCTGGTCAGCGGCCCGTACCTGCGGCTGTGGCCCCAGCGGCACCAGACCGACGGCTTCTTCGCCGCCGTCTGGCAGCGGCGTTGACGGCCGGTACCGCGATGAGTGGGCTTGAAAGGGCCGTGAATCGCCGCCAAGTTGTCCGATCTTGCGCGGGCATTCGGCGAACAGGACCGGATCTACGGCGCCTGCGGGGACCGGCTCACAAGCGACTTGGGGCCATAAGCCCTACAATGTCGGTGGAAAATTTTTGTTCTTTGAGGACGCCTTGATGGATCAGGTTTGGATGGTGCGCGACGCGCTCGTGGCATGGCTGGCGGATGGACTGCTGGCCGCGGCGTGGTGGCAGGTGTTGTTGTTCGCGCTCGTGACGACGCATGTCACGATCGCCGCGGTCACCATCTTCCTCCACCGCTCGCAGGCCCATCGGGCCTTGGAGTTGCACCCGGCGGTGATGCACTTCTTCCGCTTCTGGCTCTGGCTGTCGACGGGCATGGTGACCAAGGAATGGGTCGCCATCCACCGCAAGCACCACGCCAAGTGCGAAACCAAGGAAGACCCGCACAGCCCGCAGATCTACGGCCTGCGCAAGCTGCTGCTCGAAGGCGTCGAGCTGTACCGGGCCGAATCGCGGGTGCCCGAGACGATGGTCAAGTACGGCCACGGCACGCCCGACGACTGGCTCGAGCGCAACCTCTACAGCCGCTACACCTGGCACGGTGTCGGCCTGCTGATGATCGTCGACCTGCTGCTGTTCGGTGCCCTCGGTCTTTCGGTGTGGGCGCTGCAGATGGCCTGGATCCCGGTCACCGCGGCCGGCATCATCAACGGCCTGGGCCATTGGTGGGGTTACCGCAACTTCGAGGCGCCCGACGCCTCGACCAACGTCTCGCCCTGGGGCATCCTGATCGGCGGCGAGGAGCTGCACAACAACCACCATACCTATCCGACCTCGGCCAAGCTGTCGGTCAAGCGCTACGAGTTCGACATCGGCTGGCTCTACATCCGCGTGCTCGAGACCGCCGGCCTGGCCAAGGTGCGCAAGACGCCGCCGCGGCTGGCCCTGGGCGCGGTCAAGCCGGTCGCCGACGACAAGACGCTGGAAGCGATCATCGCCAACCGCTACGAGGTCATGGCCCGTTACGCCACCGAACTCAAGCTGGCGGTGGCCGCAGAGCTCTCGCGCCTGAAGGCCCAAGGGGCCGAGAACAGCGCCGGCTGGCGCAACATGCGGCTGGCCAAGGCCTGGCTGCATCGCGACGACGACAAGATCCCGCATGGGGTCAAGGTCGGCCTGGCCCAAGCGCTGGGCGAGAGCCCCAAGCTGGCCAAGCTGGTGGCGATGCGCGAGGAGTTGCGGGCGCTGTGGACGCGCACCAACGTCTCTGCCGAGCAGTTGGTGACCGATCTCCAGGCCTGGTGCCACAAGGCCGAGGAGAGCGGCATCGCGGCGCTGCAGGAGTTCTCGCGCAAGCTGCGTGCCGCCACGGCTTGAGGACACCTGCCCGATGAGCCCGAAGCCCGCCTCGCCGCGGGCTTCTTGCGTTTCGGGCCGGCGCGCCCACCCACCGGCCTGCTGCTGGCGGGCGGGGATGCCGCGATGAGCAGCATCGCTCGGGTTGCGGCACTGATGGCCGCGGTGTCGCTGCTGGTCTTCGGCGTGGGCGTGACCATTCTCGGCATCGGCACCCAGCAAGCGCTGCAGGCCCAGCAGGCCTTGCGCAACCGGGATGCCGCGGCGACGTTGGCCGAGCTTCTGTCGCGACCTGCCGGCGACGGCGCCGACCTTGCCTCCCGCCTGGCTGCGGCGTTCGAGCACAGCGACGCGCTCACGGTGACGCTGCATCCAGGCGATGGCATGCCGGCGACCACCTACCGGCACGCAGCCACCGCGACCCGCGCACCGCGCTGGTTCATGGCGCTACTGCCGATTGCGGCGCCGACCGGGTGGGGCAGCGTGCGTCTGGGCGAACACGAGGTCGCCACGCTGCAGTTGCAGGGCCAGGCGGCGTCCGCACAGGATGCGCTATGGGATCAGTGCAGCCAGGTCGCTGGCTGGTGGCTCGCCCTGGCGGTCACCTTGACCGTAGCGGGGTTGGTGGCGATGCGCGCATGGCGGCGCGCCCTCGGACCGTTGCTGGCCCAGGCACGGGCGCTGGAGCAGGGCCGGCTGGTCGAGATCGACGAGCCTACCCCGGTCGAGTTGCGGCGCCTGGCGCGCAGCCTGAACCGCGCCGTGCAGCGCTTGCGCGAGCTCTTCGCGGCCCAGGCTCGACAGGTGGCGCTGCTGCAGCGGCAGGCCCAACTCGATGCGGTCACCGGATTGCCGCTGCGTCGGGGTTTCGTCGGGCTGCTGGAGCAGCGGCTGGCCGGCCAGGGCGGGCCCGGCGCAGCGCTGCTGCTGCTGCAGGTGCCGCAGCTCGACAGCCTCAACGAGCGCCTGGGCCATGAGGCCACCGACCGCCTGCTGGGCGCCATCGCCGACCTGTTGCTGACCTACGTCGATCGCGTCGCCGGCGCGTTCGCCGGCCGCCTGAACGGCAGCGACTTTGCGCTTTGTCTGCCGGTGTCCGGGGTGGCCCGCGAGACCGCCGATTCGTTGCGCATCGCGCTCGCGGCGGCGCCGGCCCTGCGGGCGTCGGGGACCGAAGTTCTGATCGCCGGCGTCGATGGCCTGCGCGAGACGACTGCCAGCGCCGCGCTGTCGGCTGCGGATGCCGCCCTGGCGCGTGCACAGGCCGAGGACATGGTGGCCATCGACGCCCAGGGCGACTCGGTCGTCGCGGGCGCGGGCGCGCGCGCCTGGCGCGAACAGATCGCCGCCGCGCTGGCCGAAGGGCGCACCCAACTCGGGGAGTTCCCCGTCGTCGATCAGGCGGGGGCGTTGATCCACCTTGACTGTCCTCTGCGCGTGCAACTGACGGTTGGTGGTCCGTTCGAAGCCGCGCGCCGATGGCTGGCGCTGGCGCGACGCAGCCGGCTGCTGCCGCAGGTGGACCTGGCGGCCATCGACCTGGCCTTGCGCGCCAGCAACGCCGACGGGAAGGCACGCGCCGTGCACGCTTCGCTGAAGTCGCTGGCCGCGCCGGAGTTCATCGTCGAGGTCGCGCAGCGCCTGGCGGCCGCGCCGCAGGCCGCGGCGCGGCTGTCGATCGAATGCGTGCAAAACGGCGGCGACGCCGCGCTGCTGGCCGAGGCCGCAACCGCCTGGCGGCCTTGGGGCGTGCGCGTCGGGGTCGAGCATTCGGGCGGGTCGGCGCAGCAACTGCCGGGCTTGCAGGACGCCGGCATCGACTATGTCAAGGTCGATGCGCGGCACCTCCGCGGGGTGGCGGCCGACGAGGCATTGCGCGGCTACGCCCTGAGCCTGGTGGCGCTGATCCACGGACTCGGACTGGCCGCGCTGGCCGCAGGCATCGACGATCCGCAGGACCTGGCGGCCTTGTGGCTGCTGGGCTTCGACGGTGCCACCGGCCCGGTGCTGACCGCCCCCGCCGCCGCCTAGGCGATATCGCCGGCGTGCAGGCCGAATGTGCCTTCGCGGCGGTCGGCGAAGAAATGCTCCAGCGTCTGGCGCACGGTGCGGAAGGCCAGTTCGTCCCACGGCACTTCATGCTCGAGGAACAGGCGGGCCTCGATCGTCTCCGGGCCCGGGTCCAGTGCCGCGTCGAGCATGCGGGCGCGGTAGTACAGGTGAACCTGGCCGACGCGCACGACGTTGAGCACCGTGAACAGGCCCTGCAGTTCGATGTGCGCGCCGGCCTCTTCCACCGTCTCGCGCAACGCGCCCTCGGCCGTGCTTTCGCCGAGTTCGAGAAACCCGGCCGGCAGCGTCCACATCCCGAAGCGCGGCTCGATATTGCGCCGGCACAGCAGCACTTGTTCGCCCCACACCGGCACCGTGCCGACGACGTTGATCGGATTCTCGTAGTGGATCTCGCCGCAGGCGGTACAAATGGCGCGGTCGCGGTTGTCGTCGGCCGGCATGCGGTAGGCCACCGCCGCGCCGCAGGCACGGCAATGCTGGATACGGCGGCGCGGGATCATCGGCGGCAGTGTAGCGGCCCGGTTCGGCCGCAGCGGGTCATGGCATCATGACCAATTGCTGCCTTCAGCCACCGTTTCAAGAGACGCCGACATGAGCTACGTGATCACACCGCCTGCCATCGCCACCGTGCCCGTCGCCGGCGGCGGCGAGTTCCCGGTCCACCGCATCTATTGCGTCGGCCGCAACTACGCCGATCATGCGGTCGAGATGGGGTTCAGCGGGCGCGAGCCGCCGTTCTTCTTCCTCAAGCCAGCCGATGCCGTGGTGCCGGTGGCCGAGGGCGAAACCGGCCACATCGACTACCCCACGCTGACCGCCAACTTTCACCACGAGGTGGAGTTGGTGGTGGCGATCGGGCGCGGCGGCAGCGACATCAAGGCGGCCGATGCGGCCGGCCACATCTGGGGTTACGGGGTGGGCCTGGACATGACCCGGCGCGATCTGCAAAACGAGATGAAAAAGCAGGGCCGGCCTTGGTGCATCGGCAAGGCCTTCGAGCAAAGCGCGCCGATCGGCCCGCTGATGCCGATGGCGCGCACCGGTGAACTGCTCGAAGGCGCGATCACGCTTTCGGTCAACGGTGTCATCCGGCAGAAGGGCGACCTGCGCGACCTGATCTGGAGCGTCAACGAGACGATCGAGCAGCTCAGTGCAGCCTGGGTGCTGCAGCCCGGCGACCTGATCTTCACCGGCACGCCGGCCGGTGTCGGCCCGGTGGTGCGCGGCGACGTGATGGAAGGCGCCATCGCCGGCCTGGGAACGCTCAAGGTCGCGGTGCGTTAGGCGTCCATCGCGTCGGAGGTCGGTCGATGGAGCTGTACAACTACTTCCGTTCTTCGGCCTCGTACCGGGTGCGCATCGCGCTGGCGCTCAAGGGGCTGGAATACGACTACCGGCCGGTGCATCTGGCGAAGGGCGAGCAGTTCAACGAGTCGTACGCCGCGGTGTCGGCCTCGCGCCTGGTGCCGATGCTGCGCGACGCCGACCAGCAGCTGACGCAGTCGCTGGCGATCATCGAGTACCTCGAGGAGACCCACCCGCTGCCGCCGCTGCTGCCCGCCGACGCGGCCGGGCGTGCGCGCGTGCGTGGCCTGGCGCTGGACATTGCCTGCGAGATCCACCCGCTGAACAACCTGCGCGTGCTGCGCTACCTGGTCCACGACCTGAAGGTCAGCGAGGACGACAAGAACCGCTGGTACCGCCACTGGGTCGAGACCGGGCTCGAGGTGGTCGAGCGCCAGCTGGCCGCGCAGCCGGCGACCTATTGCCACGGCGAGACGCCGACGCTGGCCGACTGCACGCTGGTGCCGCAGATCTTCAACGCCCGCCGCTTCGACTGCCGGCTCGACCATGTGCCGCAGCTGATGCGCGTGTTCGACGCCTGCATGAAGCTCGACGCCTTCGAGCGCACGCGGCCCGAGCATTGCCCGGACGCGGCCTGATCGCGATGCCGCTGCCGCCGCTCCTGCGGCCGGCCTGGCCGGCGCCGCCCGGGGTCGGTGCGGCGATGAGCCTGCGCGAAGGCGGTGTGAGCCAGGGGCCGTGGACCAGCCTCAACCTGGGCGTCGCCGTGGGCGACGACCCGGCTGCGGTGGCCGAGAACCGGCGTCGCTTCGCCGCCGCGATCGGTGCGCAGCCGGTCTGGCTGCGCCAGGTGCATGGTTGCCAGGTGCTGCGCCTGGATACGGGCACGGAGGATGCCTCGGCATCGCCCGCCGACGCCGCCTGGACCCGCGAGCGCGGCCTGGCCTGCACCGTGCAGGTTGCCGACTGCATGCCGGTGCTGCTGGCGCTGCGCGACGGCAGCGCGGTGGCTGCTGCGCACGCCGGCTGGCGCGGCTTGGCCGCCGGCGTGCTCGAGGCCGCAGTCAAGGCGCTTTGCGATGGCATGGGCGCGTTGCCGGCCGAGGTCCGGGCCTGGCTCGGACCCTGCATCGGGCCGCGCCGGTTCGAGGTGGGCGAGGACGTGCTGCAGGCTTTCGGCGCTTCGGCGCACGACGCCGATCCGCTGCGCTTCGCGAGCCGCCCGCGGGCCGACGGCTCGCCGCGGTGGCTCGCGAACCTGCCGCAACTGGCCCGCGATCGCCTGCTCGCGCTTGGCCTGCGGGAGGTCAGCGCGGCCGAGGCCTGCACCGTGGAGGATGCGTCAAGGTTCTTCTCGTTCCGCCGCGACCGCATCACCGGCCGGATGGCCGCTGCCATCTGGCGTCGCTGACCCGGAGGCTGCACGGCGCCTGCGCCTGGCCGGGGTGCCCAGGATGTAGAGCACCAACGACAGCGGCACCGGCCCGTAGAGAACGAAGGTGAAGACCGCCCCCAGAACGGTGCCCTGGCTGGACATCGCTTCGGCAACGGCCATCATCAGCACGACGTAGATCCAGGCGATGGCAACGATGATCATGTCGCGATATGGTGCACGAACTTGGCTGGCGGAATCGGGCGTCATGGGCTCGTCAGCGGCGCCCGGTACAACGTGATGCAATGCACAGGCCAGCCCCGACCGCGGCGATCGAGCGCGACGGTGGCGGTGCCCAGAGGAGACAACTTTGACGAGCAAGACTACCCCGGCCGGGCCCGACTCTGCTGACCCGGCCGACGCTTTCGGGGCTGCCGTCGGCGGCATCTGGAAGTCGCTCGCCGGGCTCAACCTGCCGCTGCAGGAGCTCGCACAGATCCAGGGCGACTACCTCAAGAGCGCCGCCGAGGTCTGGAACCAGTCGCTGCAGCGGCTGCAGGCCGAGCCCGAGCGCGCCTCGCCGCCGATCGGCGATCGCCGCTTCGGCAGCAGCGAGTGGCTCACCAACCCGGGCGCGGCCTTCACCGCGCAGCTGTATCTGCTCAACGCGCGCGCGCTGATGCAGATGGCCGACAGCGTGCAGGGCGACGCCAAGACCAAGGCGCGGATCCGCTTTGCCGTGCAGCAGTGGATAGACGCCGCCAGCCCGAGCAACTACCTGGCGCTCAACCCCGAGGCGCTGAAGAAGGCGTTGAGCACGAAGGGCGAAAGCATCGCCCAGGGCGTGCAGCATCTGCTGGAAGACCTGCGCAAGGGCCATGTCTCGCAAACCGACGAGAGCGTGTTCGAGGTCGGCCGGAACGTCGCCACCACCGAAGGCAGCGTGGTGTTCGAGAACGAGCTGTTCCAGCTCATCGAATACAAGCCGCTGACGGCCAAGGTGCACGAGCGACCGATGCTCTTCGTGCCTCCTTGCATCAACAAGTACTACATCCTCGACCTGCAGCCCGAGAACTCGGTCATCCGCTACACGGTCGAGCAGGGCCACCGCACCTTCGTCGTCAGCTGGCGCAACCCCGACGAGAGCCTGGCCGCCAAGACCTGGGACGACTACATCGAGCAAGGGCCGCTGACCGCGATCCGCACCGTGCAGGCGATCAGCGGCGCCGAGACGATCAACACGCTGGGCTTCTGCGTCGGCGGCACGATCCTGGCCACCGCGCTGGCGGTGCTCGCGGCGCGGGGCCAGCACCCGGCGCATTCGGTGACCCTGCTGACGACGCTGCTCGACTTCGAGAGCACCGGCATCCTCGACATCTTCATCGACGAGGCGATGGTCCAGATGCGCGAGATGACCCTCGGCGCACAGGCCCCCGGCGGCCCCGGCCTGCTCAAGGGCAAGGAGCTCGCCACGACCTTCAGCTTCCTGCGCCCGAACGACCTCGTGTGGAACTACGTCGTCGGCAACTACCTCAAGGGCGAGGCGCCGCCGCCCTTCGACCTGCTGTACTGGAACGGCGACTCGACCAACCTGCCCGGGCCGATGTACTGCTGGTACCTGCGCCACATGTACCTGCAGAACGAGCTGAAGAAGCCGGGCGCGCTGACGGTCTGCGGCGAGAAGGTGGACCTGGGCCGGATCCGGGCGCCGTTCTTCGTCTACGGCTCGCGCGAGGACCACATCGTGCCCTGGACCGCCGCCTACGCCTCGGTGCCGCTGGTCAAGGGCAGCGGCACGCGTGCCAACCCGGTCAGTTTCGTGCTCGGCGCGTCGGGCCACATCGCCGGCGTCATCAACCCGCCGGCCAAGGGCAAGCGCAGCCACTGGACCAACGACAAGCTGCCGGCCAGCGCGCAGGAGTGGCTCGACGGTGCCACCGAGCACCCGGGCAGCTGGTGGCCGCGCTGGTCGGACTGGCTCAAGCCCAAGGGCGGACGGCTCGTCGACGCACCTCGAAGGCCCGGCAACGCGAAGTTCAAGCCGATCGAACCGGCCCCCGGCCGCTACGTCAAGGCCAAGGCATGACTCTGCCCCGACTGCGCGCCGGCCCGCGCCCTCTTGTCTGATCCCGGATCCGCCCCAGGAGATCCCCATGAACGACATCGTCATCGTCGCCACCGCCCGCACCGCGGTGGGCAAGTTCGGCGGCACGCTCGCCAGGACCCCGGCCTCGGAACTCGGCGCCATCGTGATCAAGGCGCTGCTCGAGCGCGCACGGCTGGACGGTGGCCAGATCGGCGAGGTCATCCTCGGCCAGGTGCTGACCGCCGGGGTGGGCCAGAACCCGGCGCGCCAGGCGGTCGTCAAATCGGGGCTGCCCAACGGCGTGCCGGCGATGACGATCAACAAGGTCTGCGGCTCGGGCCTGAAGGCAGTGACGCTGGCCGCGCAGGCGATCCGCGACGGCGACAGCGAGATCGTCATCGCCGGTGGTCAGGAGAGCATGAGCCTGGCGCCGCACGTGCTACCCGGCTCGCGCGACGTCGCCAGCCTGTGCATCGGCGGCGGGATGGGTGTCGCGCTGACCGTCGAGCGCTGAGCGTGGGCCCGAGGCCGAGCGCGTCGCAAGCCTCGCGAGGGCCAGGCGCCGATCTCGGGACGACCGGCTGAGCGGCGGCGCGACATCGGGCGAACCCGCTTGACCGCCGCCAGGTGCAGGGGGACTCTTGCAACGTCATCACAACGAAGGAGCGAGCAATGGCAAGCAAAGTGGCTTACGTGACCGGCGGCATGGGCGGCATCGGTACCGCCATCTGTCAACGACTGGCGAAGGAAGGTTTCACGGTCATCGCGGGTTGCGGCCCGAGCCGTGACTTCAAGAAGTGGATCGACGAGCAGAAGGCGCTCGGCTACACCTTCCACGCCTCGGTCGGCAACGTGGCCGACTGGGATTCGACGGTCGAGGCCTTCACCCGGGCGCGCGAGGCCTATGGCCCGATCGACGTGCTGGTCAACAACGCCGGCATCACGCGCGACCGCATGTTCCTGAAGATGACGCCCGAGGACTGGCACGCGGTCATCGACACCAACCTCAACAGCATGTTCAACGTCACCAAGCAGGTGGTGCCGGGCATGATCGAGAAGGGCTGGGGCCGGATCATCCAGATCAGCTCGGTCAACGGCGAGAAAGGCCAGGCCGGGCAGACCAACTACTCGGCGGCCAAGGCCGGCATGCATGGCTTCACGATGGCGCTGGCGCAGGAAGTCGCGAGCAAGGGTGTGACGGTCAACACCGTCAGCCCCGGCTACATCGGCACCGACATGGTCCGTGCGATCAAGCCCGAGATCCTCGAGAAGATCGTCAGCACGATCCCCGTCAAGCGGCTGGGCCGGCCCGAGGAGATAGGCGCCATCGTGGCCTGGCTGGCGGGCGAGGATTCGGGCTTCACGACCGGAGCCGACTTCTCCTGCAACGGCGGCCTGCACATGGGTTGAACGCCTTGCAGCCGTTCAACCCTTCGGGTGTCCGTTCGGCTCCCCAAGCCCCCTCCGCGAGGGGGCTCCAGTCAGGGTCACGAGAAGGCCGCCGTGGCGCGCCGGCTTGAGCAGCGTCAGACGCCGCGCAGGAAGTACTTGATGATGCCCTTGGCGGCGAAGCCGACCAGGCCGAAGCCCAGGGCCAGGAAGAGCACGAAGGTGCCGAAGCGGCCCGCCTTCGATTCGCGCGCGAGCTGGAAGATGATGAACGCCATGTATAGCATGAACGCGCCGACGCCGAATGTCAGCCCGAACTGCGAGATCTGCTCTTCGCTGAAACCGAACATCAGCGCGCGTCCGTGAGATCCGTCGGCGGCACCAGGTCGCGGTAGGCGTGCCAGCTGGCATGCGCCAGCCAGGGCACGACGACGATCAGCCCGACCATCAGCGTGCCCATGCCCAGCAGCGTGAGCGCGAGGATCAGCGTGGCCCACAATGCCATCGCCGCGGGGTTGTGCAGGGCCGCGATGACGCTCGTGACCACCGCCGTGAGGACACCGACGCGGCGGTCCAGCAGCATCGGGATGGCCGCCACGCTGGAGGCGAAGATCGGTGCCGCCAACACGCTGCCCATCACGAGCCAGACCCCGAACAGCTGCGGTTGTTCGGTCAGCACGACGACGCGCAGGAAGTCGGTCGGGCTGTTGACCGGCGCGCCGGCGAAGCGCGTGATCAGCGAGGCGGACGTCAGCACCCAGCCGGTGCCGGCCAGGGCCAGCAAGAGCCCGAAGCGCACCAGCCGGCCGTCGCGCGGGCGCCAGACGGCGATGGCGCCGCGCAGGCCGATCGGTCGCCGCTCTTCGAGCCCGCGGCTGACGGCGTAAAGGCCGGTGGCGATGACCGGCGCAACGAGCAGGAAGCCGCTGAACGCGCCCGCCAGCAGCCAGAAACGGTTGCCGGCCAGGGCGATCAGCAGGCCGCCGAAAAGCGCTGCCGCCAGGCCGTGGACCAAGCCCGGCAGCGGGCAGCGCATGAGGTCGGCCCAGCCGCGCGCCAGCCAGCGCAGGGGCTGGATCGGGCTCACGCTGGCGACGCGCGGTGGCGGAAGGTTCGGCTGAAGGTCGGGGGTTGGCATGCAGGCACCGAAAGGTTTGGCGCAGTGTAGGCAGGGCGCGCCGATCGCTCTTGACGACGGTCAGCCCTCGGGGGGATGCCCGGATGCTCGTCAGCCCGACACCCTGGCGGCGATCAGTGTCTGCGCTGCAGCAGCCAGTGTTGCCGGCTTGCCGTCGGCCAGACTCAGCGGCTCGGCCGCGGCCAGGCCCGTGAAATGACGCTGCATCGAGCGCTCGTAGACCGGGTCGTAGTGTTCGGTGAGCAGTTCCTGCACGACCGCAGCGACCTCGCCCGCACGGGCCGCGGCCTGCCAGCGCTCGACCACGGCAGCACCGCGCAGCTCGCGCAGGCCTTCCAGGCGCCGGCAGAAGCTCTCGATGTCGTCCACGAAGTGCCCGTAGTCCTCGAGCAAGAAGGCCACCCGCGCCGCCAGGGGCATCTGCACGTGCAGGCAGGGGGCGGCGCGCAACTGCTCGAGCAGCCGCTCGGGCACGCGCAGGCGGCCGATCGTGCGGCTCTCGCCTTCGACGAACACCGGCTGCGAAGGGTCGAAGCCGCGCAAGGCCTGCCACAGCCGGGTCTCGAAGGCCTTCTGCGACGGCTGCGGCTGGCCCGGCAGCGGGCCCAGAATCGACCCGCGGTGGTGGGCCAGCGCTTCCAGGTCGAGCACTTGCGCCCCCTGGGCCTGCACGGCCTGCAGCAGCCGGCTCTTGGCCGAGCCGGTGCGGCCGCAGATCACGCGCCAGCGCAGCGCGGCCGGACTGGTCTCGAGCTCGGCGATCACGGCGCGCCGGAACTCGCGGTAGCCACCGTCCAGCACCTGCACGGCGAAGCCGATCTGGTCGAGTACCGTGGCCAGCGCGCCCGAGCGCTGGCCCCCGCGCCAGCAATAGACCAGTGGGCGCCAGCCGCGCGGCCGCGCCATCACCTCGGTCTCGATGTGGCGGGCGATGTTGCGCGCGACCAGGGCGGCGCCGTGCTTTCGCGCCTCGAAGGGGGAAATCTGCTTGTACTCGGTGCCCACGGCGCGCCGCTCTTCGTCGGTCAGTGACGGCCAGTTGACCGCACCGGGCAGGTGGTCTTCGGCGAACTCGGATTCGCTGCGCGCGTCGATGACGGCGTCGAAGGCGCCGAGCTGCGAGATGGCGTCGGCGGCGGCGATGCGGCGCAGGCTCATCGCGGCCTCGGCGCAGGGCCGCCGGTGCGGATCCGCACCCCGGGCGCGCGGTACCGGCGCATCGCCTTCAAGCCGGCGGCGCGGCCACCGCGTCGAGCAGCTCGCCTTCGATGCGCAGTTGCGCCTTGGGCCGTTGCAGTTCGGGGCCGTCGACGAGGAAGGTGTCCTCGACCCGTTCGCCGAGGGTCGAGACCTTGGCCAGCTGCAGGTTGATGTGGTTCTTTGCCAGCACGCGGGCGATCGCGTAGAGCAGGCCCGGGCGGTCGCTGGCCGAGACGGTGAGCAGCCAGCGCTGCGCGCGCTCGTCCGGCGCCAGCGAGATGCGCGGGGTGACCGGAAACGACCGCACGCGGCGCGAGACGCGGCCGCTGCGCGGCACCGGCAACGGGCCCTCGGAGCTCAGCGCCTGCGCGGCCTGGGTTTCCACCAGCGAGATGAGGCCGCGATAGCCGGCCGCGGTCTCCGGTGCCATCTGGCTGGCCACGACCTGGAAGGTGTCGAGTGCGAAGCCGGCGCGCGTGGTGTGGATCTTGGCGTCCTGGATGCTGAAGCCGGCCGTGTCGAAGTAGCCGCAGATGCGAGCGAACAGATCGGTGCGGTCGGGTGCGTAGACCAGCACCTGCAGGCCATCGCCGATCGACGACGGCCGCGCGCGCACGATCGGAACCGCGGTCTGCACATGGCGCCACAGCGATCGCGCATGCCAGGCGATCTCGGCCGCGTCGTGGCGCGCGAAGTAGCTGACCTCCAGCGTGTTCCACAGTGGCTCCTCGGTGCCGGGCAGCGCCGAATGAAGGGCCAGGTTGTGGCGCGCCTCCTCCTTGCGCGCCACGATCTCGGCGTCCACGTTGAGCGGCGCGCCGCCCAGCGCGCGCAGCGTCAGGCGGTACAGGTCCTCCAGCAGCTTGCCTTTCCACGCGTTCCATACCTTGGGGCTGGTGCCGCGGATGTCGGCCACCGTCAGCAGGTACAGCGCCGCCAGCCGCCTGGGCGATCCGACCAGGCGCGCGAAATCGGTGATGACGCTGGCGTCCGACAGGTCTTCCTTCTGGGCGATGCGGCTCATCGTCAGGTGGTGCAGGACCAGGAACTCGATCAGCTGCGTGTCGTCGCGGGCGATGCCGTGGTCGCGGCAGAAGCGCCGCACCGCGCGCGCGCCGAGCTCGGAGTGGTCGCCGCCGCGGCCCTTGGCGATGTCGTGGAACAGCGCGGCCACGTACAGCAGCCAGGGCTGGTCCCACTGCGCCGCGAGCTGCGAGCAGAACGGGTATTCATGGGCGTGTTCGGGGATGAAGAAGCGGCGCACGTTGCGCACCACCATCAGGATGTGCTGGTCCACCGTGTAGACGTGGAACAGGTCGTGCTGCATGCGCCCGACGATGCGCCGGAACGCCCACAGGTAGCGACCCAGCACGCTCGTCTGGTTCATCAGCCGCAGCGCATGGGTGATCTGCTTGGGCTGGCGCAGGATGTCCATGAACAGTTCGCGGTTGATCGGGTCGAGCCGGTACGCCGGCGTCATCACCTGGCGCGCGTTGTACAGCGCGCGCAGCGTGCGCGCCGACAAGCCCTGCAGCCCCGGCGTCTGCTGGTAGACGAGAAAGGTCTCGAGGATCGCGTGCGGGTTGTCGAGGTACAGGTCGTCGCGCGAGACCTCGAGCATGCCGGCGCGGTCGAAGAAACGCGCGGTGATCGGCCGCATCGGCGCGGCTTCGGAGCCGTTGACGCGCTCCTCGATGTTGAGCATCAGGATCTGGTTGAGCTGGGTCACCGCCTTGGCCGCCCAGTAGTAGCGGTGCATCAGCATCTCGGAGCTGCGCAGCCCGTTGCTGGTCGAGGTGGTGCCCCGGTAGCCGAAGCTCTCCGCCACCGCGGTCTGCAGGTCGAACACCAGGCGGTCTTCGCGGCGCCGCGCGACCAGGTGCAGGCGGGCACGGATGAGCATGAGCGTGCCCTCGTGTTTGCGCAGCTGGCTGGCCTCGAAGGGCGTGATCAGTCCCCTGGCCGCCAGCTCGCTCCAGGTGCGGCCGAGCCCGGCGGCACGCGCGACCCAGATCACCACTTGCAGGTCGCGCAGGCCGCCCGGACTCTCCTTGCAGTTCGGCTCCAACGCGTAGGGCGTGCCTTCGTACTTGACGTGGCGCTGCTCCATCTCCAGCCTCTTCGCGCGCAGGTAGGCGCGGGGGTCCAGCGCAGCGTCGTGGGCCTTGCGGAAGTCCGAGAACAGGCGGCGCGCGCCGCAGACCAGGCGCGCTTCCAGCAAGGCGGTCTGCACCGTCACGTCGCGGCTGGATTCGGCCAGGCATTCGGCCACCGTGCGAACCGACGACCCGACCTCCAAGCCGATGTCCCAGCAGGCGGTGACGAAGCGCTCGACGGCTTCGGACAGCGCCGCATCGTGCTCCTGCGGCAGCAGCACCAGGACATCGACATCGGAGTAGGGGAACAACTCGCCGCGCCCGAAACCGCCAACGGCGACCAATGCGGCGGTGGCCGGCATGCCGCTGTCGGCCCACAGGGTGGCCAGGGTGGCGTCGACATGACGCGCCAGCGCCTTGATCAGTTGCGAGGCGGCGGTGGCGGTGGGGCGCGCGGCGGCGAAATGGGCCAGCAGCCCGGCCTTGCCGTCGCGAAACCTCGTGCGCAATGCTGCCAGGCTGCCCGGCGCGCGGCGGGTCACCTCGGGCAGGGCGGACATGAACTCAGCCGGCCGTGGCGAGCGCCGTGGCCCGGGCGGCAACGGCGGTGGCCGGTGCCGTGCCGCCGTATCCTGCAGTCGCGAAGGCCGGCGCCGGCGGGCTGCCCGCGGAGATCGTCAGCACCTCGTAGCCGACTTCGGTGACCAGTATCGTGTGCTCCCATTGCGCCGAGAGCGACCGGTCGCGGGTGACGATGGTCCAGCCGTCGTAGGGCCGGTTGCCGCGGCGGTCTTCCTTGATGTCGCGGCGGCCGGCGTTGATCATCGGCTCGATCGTGAAGATCATCCCCGGCACCAGCTCTTCCAGCGTGCCCGGCCGGCCGTAGTGCAGCACCTGCGGTTCCTCGTGGAAGCGCGCGCCGACGCCATGGCCGCAGAACTCGCGCACGACCGAGAATCCGGCATGTTCGGCATAGGTCTGGATGGCATGGCCGATGTCGCCCAGCCGGGCGCCGGGCTTGACCTTCACGATGCCCTTCCACATCGCCTCGAACGTCACCTGGCACAGCCGGCGGGCGGCGATGCTGCCGGCGCCGACGATGTACATGCGGCTGTTGTCGCCGTGCCAGCCGTCCTTGATGACGGTGATGTCGATGTTGACGATGTCGCCGTCCTTCAACGGCCGGTCGTCGGGGATGCCGTGGCAGACCACGTCGTTGAGCGACGAGCACAGCGAGGCCGGGTAGGGTGGGTAGCCGGGCGGCGCGTAGCCCAGGGTCGCCGGCACGCCGCCCTGCACCTGCACCATGTGTTCGTGGGCCAGGCGGTCGAGCTCGCGGGTGGTGACGCCGGCACGCACGTGCGGCGTGAGCATGTCCAGCACTTCGGATGCCAGCCGGCCGGCCAGGCGCATGCCCTCGATGTCGGCCGCGGATTTGATGGTGATCGCCATCCGGAGATTATCTCACCGCGCCCCTAAAATCGCAGTTTCACTTCGGCCCTTGCCGTGACTGCATGACTGCCACGCCGCTCCAACTGATGCACTTCGAGGGCGGCGACGCACTTCCGGCCTTTCGTGCGCGAGCCCTGCTCGAGCGGGCGCAGGCGGCCTGCCCGCGCATCGGCGGCGTCGCCGCGCGGCATGTCCATTGGGTGGCTTTCGACGCCGCGCCGGCGCGGCCGGACATCGCCAAGCTGCAGGCGCTGCTGCAGTACGGTGATCCGTGCGCCGGCCCGGCCAGCGGCGAGCTCGTCGTCGTGATGCCGCGGCTGGGCACGGTTTCACCCTGGGCCAGCAAGGCCACCGACATCGCCCGCAACTGCGGGCTGCGGCTGCACCGCGTCGAGCGCGTCACCGAATACCGGCTCGCGCTGAAGGCGGGCCCGTTCGGCGCCGCCAAGGCGTTGGCGGCCGCCGAGCGCGCGACCGTGGCGGCACTGCTCTACGACCGCATGACCGAGAGCGTGGCCTTCGAGCGCGAGGCCGCGGCGCACCTGTTCGACGCCCGTCCTGCCGCAGCGCTGGCCCATGTCGACGTCCTCGATCGGGGCCGCGCGGCGCTGGCGGCGGCCAACGCCGAATTCGGCTTGGCGCTGTCCGAGGACGAGATCGACTACCTGGTCGCCGCCTTCACGAAGCTGCAGCGCAACCCCAGCGATGTCGAGCTGATGATGTTCGCGCAGGCCAACAGCGAGCATTGCCGGCACAAGATCTTCAACGCCCGCTTCACGATCGACGGCACCGATCAGCCGCAGTCGATGTTCGCGATGATCCGCCACACCGAGGCGATCTCGCCGCAGCACACGCTGGTGGCCTACGACGACAACGCGGCGGTGATGGAGGGCGGGCCGGTCGAGCGCTGGCTGCCGCAGGGCTTCATGAACGCGCCAGCCTACGGCGCGCGGCACGAGACCGCGCATGTGCTGATGAAGGTCGAGACGCACAACCACCCGACCGCGATCTCGCCCTTCCCGGGCGCGAGCACCGGTGCCGGCGGCGAGATCCGCGACGAGGGTGCGACCGGCCGCGGTGCGCGGCCCAAGGCCGGCGTCACCGGCTTTCTGGTCAGCAATCTGCACCTGCCGGGCCTGTCCGGCGGGCCGGACGCCCCCGAACCCTGGGAACGCAACCCCATCGGCAAGCCCGGACATGTCGCCAGCGCGCTGCAGATCATGCTCGACGGCCCGCTGGGCGGCGCGGCCTTCAACAACGAGTTCGGACGGCCCGGGCTGGGCGGCGTCTTCCGCGTCTTCGAGCAGACGGTGGCCGGCGTGCGCCGCGGCTATCACAAGCCGATCATGATCGCCGGCGGGCTGGGCACGATCAGCGAAAGCCAGGTCAAGAAGCTGCCCTTCGGTCCGGGCACGCTGCTGGTGCAGCTCGGCGGGCCGGGCATGCGCATCGGCATGGGCGGTGGCGCCGCGAGCTCGCTGGCCGCGGGCAGCAATGTGGCGGCGCTGGATTTCGACTCGGTGCAGCGCGGCAACCCCGAGATCCAGCGCCGGGCGCAGGAGGTCATCAACCATTGCTGGGCGCTGGGCGGCGCGAACCCGATCCTCGCGATCCACGACGTCGGCGCCGGCGGCATCAGCAATGCCTTTCCCGAACTCGTCGATGGCGCCGGCCGCGGTGCCACCTTCGACCTGCGTCGCGTGCCGTTGGAGGAATCGGGCCTGGCGCCCAAAGAGATCTGGTGCAACGAGAGCCAGGAGCGCTACGTGCTGGCCATCGCCTCCGGCGCGATGCCGCTGTTCGAGCAGATGTGCCGGCGCGAGCGTTGCCCGTTCGCGGTCGTCGGCGTGGCCAGCGCCGAGCGCGAGCTGGTGCTCGAGGACGGCCCCGGCGGCGAGCGCGTGATCGACATGCCGATGGACGTGCTGCTCGGCAAGCCGCCGAAGATGCACCGCAAGGTGCAGCGCGTGGCGCGCGAGGAGGCCGCGCTCGACCTCACCGGTGTCAAGCTCGAGCAGGTGGCCTTCGACGTGCTGCGCCATCCCACGGTGGCGAGCAAGCGGTTCCTCGTCACGATCGGCGACCGCACCGTGGGCGGCCTGGGCCACCGCGACCCGATGGTCGGACCCTGGCAACTGCCGGTGGCCGATTGCGCCGTGACGCTGGCCGATTTCAGCGGCTTCCGCGGCGAGGCCATGAGCATGGGCGAGCGCACGCCGCTGGCCGCGCTCGATGCACCGGCCTCCGGGCGCATGGCGGTGGGCGAGGCGATCACCAATCTGCTGGCGGCGCCGATCGAGCTGGCGCGCGTCAAGCTCAGCGCCAACTGGATGGCGGCCTGCGGCGAGCCCGGCGAGGACGCCGCCTTGTACGACACCGTGCGCGCGGTGGGCCTCGAACTCTGCCCGGCGCTGGGCATCGGCATCCCGGTGGGCAAGGATTCGCTGTCGATGCGCACCCGTTGGGACGAAGGCGGCCAGGCGCGCCAGGTGACGGCGCCGGTCTCGCTGATCGTCACCGCGTTCGCGACCCTGGCCGACGTGCGCGGCTCGCTGACGCCGCAGCTGCAGCCGGGCGACACGACGCTGATCCTGATCGACCTCGGCTGCGGTCGCATGCGCATGGGCGGCTCGATGCTGGCCCAGGCGCTGGGGCAGTTCGGCAACGAGGTGCCGGATCTCGACGATCCGCAACAGCTCAAGGCCCTGGTCGCGGCGATCGACGAGCTGCGCGGCCAGGGGCGGCTGCTCGCCTACCACGACCGCAGCGACGGTGGCCTGTGGGCCACGGTCTGCGAGATGGCCTTCGCCGGCCGCCAGGGCGTCAGCCTGAACGTCGATATCCTGGTCACCGAGGGCGACGGCATCGTCGACAGCCGGGCCGAATACGGCGACTCCAAGAGCTGGGCCGCGCAGGTCGGCGAGCGGCGCAACGAGCTCACGCTCAAGGCGCTGTTCAACGAAGAGCTGGGCGCGGTCGTCCAGGTGCCGACCGCGCTGCGCAACGAGGTCATGGCGACGCTGCGCGCGCACGGCCTGTCGCGCCACGCGCACTTCATCGGCAAGACCAACGACCGCGGCGTGGTCGAGGTCTGGCGCGATGCCAAGTGTCAGTTCGCGGCGCCGCTGCAGGCGCTGCAGCAGCAATGGGACGAGGTGAGCTGGCGGATCGCCCGCCTGCGCGACAACCCGGCCTGCGCCGACAGCGAGCATGCCGCCGCCGGCGCACCCGGCGACCCGGGGCTGCACCTGCATCTGACGTTCGACCCGCTGCAGGCCCCGGCCGTGCACCTGGCGCGGCCGAGGCTGGCCATCCTTCGCGAGCAGGGCGTCAATTCGCAGGTCGAGATGAGCTACGCGATGGCGCAGGCCGGCTTCGACACCTTCGACGTCCACATGAGCGACCTGCAGTCGGGCGCCGCGCGGCTGGACCAGTTCCAGGGCTTCGTCGCCTGCGGCGGTTTCAGCTACGGCGACACGCTCGGCGCCGGTGAAGGCTGGGCGCGCTCGATCCTGTTCAATCCGGGGCTTGCCGAGCAGTTCGCGGCCTTCTTCAACCGCCCCGACACGCTTGCGCTGGGCGTGTGCAACGGCTGCCAGATGATGGCCGCCCTCAGCCCGCTGATCCCCGGTGCCGCGCCCTGGCCCCGGTTCACGCGCAACCGGAGCGAGCAGTTCGAGGCCCGGCTTTCGATGGTCGAGGTGCTCGACTCACCCAGCCTGTTCTTCGCCGGCATGGCCGGCAGCCGCATCCCGATCGCGGTCGCCCATGGCGAGGGATTTGCCGACTTCTCGCAGCGCGGCGACCCGCTGGCAGTGCAGCGCGCGCTGCGCTTCGTCGACGGCCACGGGCTGCCGACCGAGGCCTACCCCGCCAACCCCAACGGCAGCCCCGGCGGCCTGACCGCGGTGACCACGCCCGACGGCCGCTTCACCGCGTTGATGCCGCATCCCGAGCGCGTGTTCCGCAACCTGCAGCTGAGCTGGACTGCGGGCAACCCGAGCGAGCCCAGCCCCTGGATGCGCATGTTCCACAACGCGCGGCGCTGGCTCGCCTGAGCTGCAGCGCCGATCGCGGCCCCGCGTCAGGCCGCCTGCCGCAGCGTGCGCGGGGGCGCCGCCGTCGCCAGGATCTGGTAGCTGCGCAGCCTCGCCGCGTGGTCGTGCACGGCGCTGGCCACGATGAGCTCGTCGGCCTGCGTCTGGGCGGCGATCTGCGCCAGCCGCCGCGACAGGGTGGCCGGCCCGCCGACGGCCGACATCGCCAGCATGCCCGCGACGCCGGCCTGCTCGGCCTCGCTCCACAGGCCGTCCATGCTGGCCACCGGCCGCGGCAACGGGCCGCGCACGCCGCGGCGCATGCCCAGGAAACGCTGCTGCAGCGACGTGAAGTGGAACGCAGCCTCGTCGTCGGTGGGCGCGGCGACGACGTTGATGCCGACCATCGCATGCGGCTGCGGCCAGCGCGTCGAGGGCCGGTAGCTGGCGCGATAGATCTGCAGGGCCTGCAGCAGCAGGTCGGGGGCGAAATGCGAGGCGAACGCGAATGGCAGGCCGAGATACGCCGCCAGTTGGGCGCTGTACAGGCTCGAGCCGAGCAGCCAGATCGGCACCTGGGTGCCGCTGCCCGGCACCGCCTGCACCGGCTGGTCGGGGCGCGGATCGCCGAGATAGCCCTGCAGCTCGACCACGTCGCGCGGGAAGTCGTCCTCGCCGGCGTTGCTCAGGTGGCGGCGCAGCGCGCGCATCGTCGGGCCGTCGGTGCCCGGCGCGCGGCCCAGGCCGAGGTCGATGCGGTCGGGGAACAGGGTGGCCAGCGTGCCGAACTGCTCGGCGATCACCAGCGGCGCGTGGTTGGGCAGCATCACGCCGCCGGAGCCGACGCGGATGGTTCGCGTGCCGGCGGCGATGTGGCCGATCAGCACCGCGGTGGCCGAACTCGCCACGCCTTGCATGTTGTGGTGCTCGGCCAACCAGAAGCGGCGGTAGCCCCAGCCCTCGGCGTGGCGCGCGAGGTCCAGCGAATGGCGCAGCGCCTCGGCGGCGTTGCTGCCTTCGACGATGGGGGCGAGGTCGAGGATGGACAGGGGGATCGTCATGGTCGGTTGGGGCTCCTGTGATGGCGCGATCTTGCGCCGGCGCGCGGGGCACCGCGCAGGCCGGCCTCAGGCCCCGGCCAGCAGGCCGACCCACTCGTGCAGCGCGGCCCAGGTCTGTTCATAGCCTTCGGAGCTCGGCAGCCAGTCGCCCAGGTGCAGCCGGCCGCCGCTGGGCAGGCCCATCGGGGCAGGGATGATCTTGATGCTCATCGAGCTGCCGGCACGCTCGAAGTTGGCGACCGCGCGGCGCATGTCCGGGCCCTGTGTCACGAGCACGATCTGTCGGATGCCCAGCGGCTGCAACAGCGCGACCGTCTTGATCGCGTTCTCGCGCGTGTCGCGCGATTCGCTTTCCTGCCAACGCAGCTTGAAGCCGAACTCGCGCTCGGCCACGCGGGCGGCGATCTCGGCTTCGTTCGGTCCGTCTGGCGCACCCCAGCCCACCCCGCCGCTGAACGCCACGGGCAGGCCGGTGGCGCGTGCCAGCCAGATGCCGTAGCGCAGCCGTTCCATGGTCCGCGGCTTCAGCGACGAGACACCGTACTCGGGCGCCAGGATTCGCCGCCCGCCGCCCAGTACGACGATCGCGGTGTCCCGCGCGTGCTTGAGATCTGCGATCTCCGAGATGTCCACCGCCGGCGGCGGCCGCAGCAGGTAGCGCGTCAGGCCCAGGCCCGCGGCCAGCGTCGTCGAAAGCCACAGGCAGATGCAGCCGAGCAGGATCAGCAGCCAGGCCAGCAAGCGGCGCCTGAACATCATCCGCGCGCCGGCGATCACGAGCACGATCAGCGGCAGCGGCGAGACGAAGATCGCCGACAGCAGCGGCTTCCACGATTCGATGCCCAGGGACAGGAAGATCTCGTTCACGGTGCAGCAGGCCGGTGGTCAGAAGAAGGCCTGCAGGCCGGTCTGGGCGCGGCCGAGGATCAGCGCATGGACGTCGTGCGTGCCCTCGTAGGTGTTGACGGTCTCCAGGTTGATCATGTGGCGGATCACGTGGTATTCGTCGTGGATGCCGTTGCCGCCGTGCATGTCGCGCGCCATGCGTGCGATGTCCAGCGCCTTGCCGCAGCTGTTGCGCTTGACCAGGCTGATCATCTCGGGCGCGGCGCGGCCTTCGTCGAGCAGCCGCCCCACGCGCAGCACGCCTTGCAGGGCCAGCGTGATCTCGGTCTGCATGTCGGCCAGCTTCTTCTGGATCAGCTGGTTGGCGGCCAACGGGCGGCCGAACTGCAGCCGGTCCAGTGTGTACTGGCGCGCCGCGTGCCAGCAGAATTCGGCTGCACCGAGCGCGCCCCAGGCGATGCCGTAACGGGCCTTGTTCAGGCAGCCGAAGGGCCCCTTGAGGCCGTTCACCTCGGGCAGCAGGTTGGCCTCGGGGACGAAGACCTCGTCCATCACGATCTCGCCGGTGATCGATGCGCGCAGGCTCATCTTGCCTTCGATCTTCGGCGCCGACAGTCCCGGCATGCCCTTCTCGAGGATGAAGCCGTGGATGCTCTCCTGGCCGCCGACCCTGCCGTCCGGGTCTTCCTTCTTGGCCCAGACGACGAAGACGTCGGCGATCGGGCTGTTGGTGATCCACATCTTGCTACCCTTGAGCAGGTAGCCGCCGACACCGTCGCGGGTCACCGGCTTGGCCCGCGTGAGCATGCCCGCCGGGTCGCTGCCGTGGTTGGGCTCGGTCAGGCCGAAGCAGCCGATCCATTCGCCGGTGGCGAGCTTGGGCAGGTACTTCTGGCGCTGCGCCTCGCTGCCGTAGGCGTGGATCGGGTGCATCACGAGCGAGCTCTGCACGCTCATCGCGCTGCGGTAGCCCGAGTCGACGCGCTCGACCTCGCGCGCCACCAGGCCGTAGCAGACGTGGTTGAGGCCGGCGCAACCGTAGCCTTCGATGGTGCTGCCGAGCAGGCCGAGCGCCCCCATCTCGGTCATGATGCTGCGGTCGAAGGTCTCGTGGCGCGCCGCCATCAGCACCCGCGTCTGCAGGCGCTCCTGGCAGTAGGCATGCGCGGCGTCGCGGACTGCGCGCTCGTCGTCGCCGAGCTGGCTGTCGAAGAAAAAGGGGTCTTCCCAGTTGAACTTGGTGACCATGGCATGTGCTTTCGGATAATGACGCGGAGTGTAAGGAGTCGCGGCCGGCGGCGACTGCATCGGTCATGAGCAGGAGCGTGCGATGGATCTTCAGTCGATCACCCTGGGCGGCGGCTGTTTCTGGTGCCTGGAGGCGGTCTATGAACTCGTCGATGGCGTCACCGCGGTCGAAAGCGGCTACGCCAACGGGCAGCTGGTCAACCCGAGCTATGAACAGGTCTGCACCGGCACGACCGGGCATGCCGAGGTGGTGCGCGTGAGCTTCGACGCCGATCGCATCACGCTGCGCGAGGTGCTGGAGATCTTCTTCGCGATCCACGACCCGACCACCGTCGACCGCCAGGGCAACGACGCGGGCCCGCAATACCGCAGCGGCATCTACTTCCACGACGCGGCGCAGGAAGCCGTGGCGCGCGAGGTGATGGCCGAAGCCGATGCCGCGCATGGCGGCCGCGTGGTCACCGAACTGGCGCCGCTGGCCAACTATTCGAAGGCCGAGGCCTACCACCAGCATTACTTCGCCCAGCATCCGAACCAGGGGTATTGCGCCTTCGTCGTCGCGCCCAAGATCGAGAAGTTCCGCCGCACGTTCAAGGCCCGCGTGCGGGCCACCTGAGATCGGTCGAGGGCCGCAGGCGCGACCCGCCCTCAGAACGGGGTGAAGGCGCTGGCCGGATCGTCGAGGTCGGGAAACACCGAATCGAGCCCGCGGCGCAGCATCTGGCGCCGGCTGCGCCGTTCCGGCTCGGCGCCGGTCAGCGCTGCGAACACCGGCGCCCGCAGCAGCCACAGGTCCACCGGCTCTTCCGCGGCACGCACCTGGTTGCGCAGCCAGTCGGCCTGCGGCAAGTCCTGCAGCGCCTGCAGGTAGGTCAGCTTGAGGCTGACGAAGGCCTGGCGCGCCGCGAAGCGGGCGCTGCGGTCGCCGGGCATTCCCGACCCCTGCAGGCCTGCGGGGTTGAACTGGCGCGGTGCGGCGGGCTGGATCACAGCGGCGCGAACTGCGAGCGCGGCGCGCGGGTCGGGAAATGGCGGTTGAGCAGCGCCAGGCGCTGTTCGGCCTCGGTCTGGCTGTGGGCCAGACCGACGACGCGGAAGACCTCGGCCCGGGCGTGCCAGAGCTCGCGCAGCGAGCGCGTCTGGCCGATGCGCAGGCGCAGGGTCTCGGCCTCTTCGCCGTCGATGTCGGCGAGCGCGGCGATGAAATCGGCGCGCACCATGGGCATGCGGTCCAGCGACGGCGCCGCGTCCTGCGGTGCCGGGGCGAGCAGCCAGAACAGCAGGCGCTGCCAGCCGCCGCCCGGCACGCAGCGCAGCGAGGGCGGGCAGACCTCCATGCGCACGCTGTGGCCGGCCCCCAGCGTGGAGCGACGGCCCCAGCGCGACGGGCTCCAGCGAGACAGCAGGGGCAGTGATCTGAACATGCTTGTGATATCGGACACGTTGCGGGCAAACTCAAGCCCGATCGTGGCGTGAGATGGGCGAGGTCAAACCCCGAGAAGCGCCCACTTCCCGGCCCAGTTCATGAGCGTGTCACCAGGCGCCGAGGGGAGAGGGCCGGAGCCGGGGCCCGCCAGCCGGACCCGCTGCGCGCTACACCCGATGGCCGGCCTTGGATCTGCGGTTACGCTTGCGGCCCGATCGGCGACAGGCGGGTGGGCGGATGAAGTGGATCAAACGCGGTTTCCTGGGCCTGCTGCTGCTCGCGGCATCGGCCGCGGCGGTGCTCGGCGGGTATGCGTTGCGCGCCTTGCCGACCACCAGCGGTGCGATCACGCTGCGCGGTGCGGCGGGCGAGATCCGGATCGAACGCGATGTCTGGGGCATCCCCACGATCCGCGCCGGCAGCGAGCACGACGCCTATTTCGGCCTTGGCGTGGTCCATGCGCAGGACCGGCTGTGGCAGATGGAAACCCATCGCCGCATAGGCGCCGGCCGGCTGGCCGAGGTTTTCGGGCCGAGCGCGCTGCCCACCGATCGCTTCCTGCGGGCCCTGGGCGTGCGGCGCATGGCGCAAGCGCAATGGCAACGCTTGTCGGCCTCGTCGCGCCAGGCCCTGCAAGCCTATGCCGATGGCGTCAACGCCGTGTTGCGCGAGCAGATCCGCGCGCGGCCGCCGGAGTTCGTGCTGCTCGGCGTGCGGCCCGAGCCCTGGGACCCGATCGACAGTCTGGCCTGGGCGATCATGATGGCCTGGGACCTGGGCGGCAACTGGAGCACCGAGCTGCTGCGCCTGCGCCTGGCGCAGCAGATGCCGGCGGCCCGCATAGCCCAGCTGCTGCCGCCTTACCCCGGAGAGGCGCCTCTGGCCACTGCCCACTACGCGGCCCTGTACCGCGGCCTGGGCCTGGGCGCGGGCACGACCGTCAGCGCCTGGGAACACCTGCGCGACATCGCGCCACCCTCGGGCGTGGAAGGCGTGGGCTCCAACAACTGGGTCGTGGCCGGCAGCCACACCACCACCGGCCATCCGCTGCTGGCCAACGACCCGCATCTGAAGCTGAGCACGCCCGCGCTGTGGTACTTCGCGCGCCTGGTCGCCCCGGGCCTCGAGGTGGCCGGCGCCACCTTGCCCGGCGTGCCCGGCGTGGTGCTGGGGCAGAACGAGCATATCGCCTGGGGCTTCACCAACACCGGGCCGGACGTGCAGGACCTGTACCTGGAGCAGGTCGATCGGCAGGATCCGGCGCGCTACCGCACGCCCGAGGGTTGGGCCGCCTTCGAGACCGCCACCGAGGTGATCAAGGTCAAGGGCCGGCCCGACGTCACGATGACCGTTCGCCGCACCCGCCACGGCCCGGTGATCTCCGACGCCGGCATTGCCGACGACGTGCTCGGCCCGGCGGCCGGCCCGGCCTATGTGCTGGCGATGCGCTGGACCGCGCTCGATCCCGCCACCGACGCCTTTGCGCCGGCGCTGGCGGTGCAGAAGGCGGGGTCGGTGGCCGCCTTCTTCACCGCGATGCACGACTGGGTGGCACCGATGCAGAACATGGTGGTCGCCGACCGCGACGGCCACATCGGCATGATCGCCCCCGGCCGCGTGCCGCTGCGCAAGCCCGACAACGACCTCCATGGTCTTGCGCCCGCCCCCGGCTGGGACGCGCGCTACGACTGGGCCGGCTGGGTGCCGGCCGATGCGACCCCGCGCGAGACCGATCCGCCGCGCGGCTGGATCGCCACCGCGAACCAGCGCGTGACACCGACCGGCTACCCCTATTTCCTGACCAGCGAATGGGCCTTGCCGTACCGCCATGAGCGCATCGAGCAGCTGCTGCGCGCGCGGCCGCGGCAGTCGATGGCCGACCTTGCCGCGATGCAGGGCGACCTCCGTTCGCTGGCGGCGGAGAAGCTCATCCCGTGGCTCTTGAGGGCGAACTCGGCGCACCCGCTGGCGGCGGCGGCGAAGGCGGCGCTGGCCGGTTTCGACGGCACGATGGCACCGGATCGCGCTGCACCGCTGATCTTCTGGGCCTGGCAGCGCCAGCTTGCGCGCGGCATCTTCGCCGACGACGCGGGCGCGGCGCTGTGGGAGCGGTCGCTGGCCTCGCGCAACTTCCAGGACGCGCTCGAAGGCGTGCTCGAGCGCGACGACACGAGCTGGTGCGACGACCTCGCCACGAAGGCGGTGGAGACCTGCGCGCAGCAGAACGACGCCGCCTTCGCCCGCGCGCTGGACGAGCTGCAGCGCGACTGGGGCGGCGATGTCGCGCAATGGCGCTGGGGCCGCGCGCACCAGATGCGCGGCGAGCACCGGCCGTTCAGCCATGTGGCGCTGCTGGCACGCTTGTTCGAATTGCGCGCGTCGGTGGGCGGCGACACCTACACGATCAATGTCTCACGCGTTGGCCTCAATCGCGACCCGATCAGCGGCGAGCTGTTTCTGGACGAACATGGCCCGAGCCTGCGCGCGCTCTACGACCTGGCCGATCCGGCGCAGTCGCGGGTGATGCATTCCAGCGGGCAGAGCGGGATCGTGTTCTCGCCGCTGTATCGCAGCTTCCTGCGGCCCTGGGCGCAACTGGAATATGTGCCGCTGTGGCCGCGCGGCAAGCCGGAGCGGGTGCTGGTGATCAGGCAGGCCGACGGCCCGCGCTGAGCGGCGCTCAGACTGCGCCGTACTGCTGCTTGCGCTGCGCCGTGTACGCCCACCAGGGCCGCGGCTCGGCGCCGCGCATGAAGTCGGCGGCAGCCATGAAGGTGTCGAGCACGCAGGGGTCCTGCCGCTTGCCGCTCGCCTGGCACAGGCGCCGGTACAGCGCAAAAGCGTCCTGGCCGACCAGATCCTGCGGCCGGCGGATGCCGATGAGCCGGAGGTCGGCGGCGATCGAAGGTCCGATGTTGGGCAACTGCTCGAGCTGCGCGCATTCGCCTGCGTGGCGCGCCTTGCGCGGCGGCGGTGCCTTCGGCGGACGCGCCGGCCATGACGACGAGACGATTGACGCCATCGCGCTACATCAGCATGGTGTTGCGGATCAGGCCCACGGCGACGCCCTCGAGCTCGAAATCCTCGGCGCCCGGGGGCACGAGGATGGTCTTGAAATCGGGGTTCTCGGGGATCAGCTCGATGCCGGCCTTGGTGCGGCGCAGGCGCTTGACGGTGACGTCGTCGCCGAGCCGCGCGACCACGATCTGGCCGTTCTTGGCGTCCTTGCCCTTCTGCACCGCGAGCAGGTCGCCGTCCATGATGCCGGCGTCGCGCATGCTCATGCCGCGCACCTTGAGCAGGTAGTCGGGCCGGCGCGGGAACATCGAGGCCTCGACCCAGTAGGTCTGGTCGATGTGTTCCTGGGCCAGGATCGGGCTGCCGGCGGCGACGCGGCCGACCAGCGGCAGCGTGAGCTGGGCCAGGTTGGGCAGCGGCAGCAGGTACTGTTTGCCGAAGGGCGCCATGCGCGCCTCGTTGAGCGCACGCAATGTGTCAGACTTCAAACGGATGCCGCGCGAGGTGCCGCCGACGAGGTCGATGACGCCTTTGCGCGCCAGCGCCTGCAGATGCTCCTCGGCCGCGTTGGCCGACTTGAAGCCGAGTTCGGCGGCGATCTCGGCCCGCGTCGGCGGGGCGCCGGTGCGCTCGATGGCGCTTTGCACGAGGTCGAGGATCTGCTGCTGGCGCGGGGTGAGCTTGGGGCTTTCTTGCATCGGGCGTTGCGATCAGGGCACTGGCGGTTCATCCAGTAGCTGTATTTTTATCCAGAAAGCCATTTAATGCAAAGCGCCGCGGGCAAGGTCGTGATCCTGGGCACCGGCGGCACCATCGCCGGGACCGCGGCGAGCGCGCAGGACCATGTCGGCTACGACGCCGCGCAGCTCGGTGTGGCTGCACTGGTGTCTGCCGTGCCGGCGCTGGACGGGCTGCCGCTGCAAGCCGAACAGGTGGCGCAGGTCGACAGCGCGAACATGACGCATGCCGTCTGGCAGCAGTTGGCGCGGAAGGTGGCAGCGCATCTGCAGCGCCCCGACGTCGCCGCGGTGGTCATCACCCATGGCACCGACACGCTGGAAGAGACTGCCTACTTCCTGCACCGCGTGCTGGCGCCGGCCAAGCCGGTGGTGCTGACTGCGGCGATGCGACCGGCCACGGCGCTGCAGGCCGACGGCCCGCAGAACCTGCTCGATGCGGTGACCCTGGCGATGCATCGGGGCGCCCGCGGCGTGCTGGCGGTGATCGCCGGCCAGGTCTTCGCCGGTGCCGAGCTGCGCAAGACGCACACCTACCGGCTGGACGCCTTCAGCGCGGGTGACGCCGGCCCCCTGGGCGTGATCGAGCAGGGCCTGCTCCGCCGCTGGCGCGACTGGCCTGCCGGCGAGGCGCTGGGCCTGGCGCAGGTCGACCGTGACGCCAGCGCGTGGCCGTGGGTCGAGGTGGTGACGAGCCACGCCGGCAGTGACGGCCGCACCGTCGATGCCCTGCTCGCGCAAGGTGTCGCCGGCCTGGTCGTCGCCAGTGTCGGCAACGGCCACGTGCATGTCGAATTGGAGGCCGCACTCGAGCGCGCTGCGGCGCGGGGCGTGGCGGTCTCGCGCAGCACGCGCTGCGCGCAAGGCGTGATTGTCGGCGCGCCCGCGGGCACCGGCTCGCTGACGCCGGTGCAGGCGCGCATCGAGCTGCTGCTCGACCTGCTTGGCGCGAGCCGCGGCGGCGCCTGAGGGCATCGACTGCAGCCAGGCTCGATCCGCCGCCATCGTCCCTGGGCCCTCGGGCCATCCAACTCCGCGCCGGCGGAGATTGAGCCGCGGCCCTCAGGCCAGCGTCGGCGCGACGTCGACCAGGCCGCGCGCGCCATTGGCATGCGGGCAAGACCTCGGGCGATCGTGTGCCTTGTGCGGACCACTGTTGCTTGGCGGGCACAAGGACTGGCCAACGTTGACAAACGTCATCTTCCGCTTCGACAGGCCGGTCGAGAGTCGACCCGACGGCGCCGTTCCAACGGTCTGGGGAACAGCTCCACAGGGATGAATCGCAGACTTTGAATTCAACGGAGGATGAAGATGAACAAGCGCGTACTTGCCATTGCTGCTGCCGCGAGCCTGATGCTGTCGACGGGTGCATTTGCCCAAGGCTATCTGGGCTTCAGCGCCGGCGCCACCAAGCTCCATGACAGTTGCGAGGGCACGCTGACCTGCGATACCACCGACACCGGCGGCAAGGTGTTCGCCGGCTACAAGTTCCTGCCCTACCTCGGCGCCGAAGTGATCTATTTCGACTTCGGCAAGGCCAAGGGGACGGTGGACCTCGGCGAAGGCGGCATTGCCGCGTTCGACGTCAAGACCACGGCGGTGGGCGCGGGGGTGCTGCTCACCGGGACCTTCGCGGAGACCTGGACTGGCTCGGCACGCCTGGGCGTCGCGCAGGTCAAGGTGAATGTCGGCGGCTCTTACGAGGGCATCTCGGGATTGTTCAAGCCCAGGAGCACGCAGGGCTACCTGGGGCTCGGCGTCGGCTACCTGGTGACCAAGAACCTGTCGATCGACGCGGCCTACGATTACACGCGAGCAAGGATCGAGAGCAGCACGGCCGACTTCAGCGCGACCGACAACGTCAGCCTTTACTCGATCGGCCTGACCTACACGTTCTGAGGCGATCGACCGTGCGGCTGCCGCGCCGCACGGTAGCCGAGTGCATCGTCCAGAGCTGTCAGGCAGGCGCCTTGATCGAGTCGATCTCGGCGTGCAGTTCGAGCCAGCGCTCCTCGAGCCTCGCGACTTCGGCGGCGATGTGGTTCAGTCGCCGCGCGGCCTCGGCGATCTCGCTGCCGGGCAGGTTCCCGGCGGCGAGTTGCCGTTCCAGTTCGCCGCGCTCCTGCGCCTGCTGCGCGAGGCGGACGTCGATCTGCTGCAATTCCACGCGCAAGGGGCGGGTCCGGTTGGCAAGCTGAGCGCGAGCCTGCGCGGACTGCTTGCGATCGTCGCGCCGTGCGGGCGGTGACGCCGCTGTCGCGGCCGGGGCCCTGGGCGTGGGAGCGCTCGGCGTGGCTCTCTGGGCCGGCGCTGCCGCCTTCGGCACCGGCGTCGGCGCCGCCGCTCGGGGCACGGGAGGGGCGCTGAGGCCGCGCGCGGTCGCGCGCGACACCTCCAGCAGCCAGCGTTGGTAGTCGTCCAGGTCGCCGTCGAAGGGCTGCACCGCGCCGCCGGTGACGAGCCAGAACTCGTCGCAGGTCTCGCGCAGCAGCGCGCGGTCGTGGCTGACGAGCATCACCGTGCCTTCGAATTCGTTGAGTGCGATCGACAGGGCTTCGCGGGTGGTCAGGTCCAGGTGGTTGGTCGGCTCGTCGAGCAGCAGCAGGTTGGGCCGCTGCCAAACGAGCATGGCCAGCACCAGGCGCGCCTTCTCGCCGCCCGACAGCGAGCCCACCGGCTGCTGCGCCATCTCGCCGGTGAAGCGGAAGCGGCCGAGGAAGTCGCGCAGTTCCTGTTCGCGCGCCGCCGGTCCGACGTCGCGCGCCAGCCGCACCATGTGCATCAGCGGGCCGTCGTCGAGCTGCAGCACGTCGAGTTCCTGCTGCGCGAAGTAGCCGATGACCAGACCCTTGCCTTCGGTCATGCGCCCGGCCAGCGGCGGCAGTGCCCCGGCGATGGTCTTGACGAGGGTCGACTTGCCCTGGCCGTTGGCGCCCAGGATGCCGATGCGCTGGCCGGCCAGCACCGAGCGCGAGAAGCCGCTGACGATCGGCGTGCTGCCGTAGCCGCAGGCCAGGTCGTCGAAACTCAGCATCGGATTGGGCAGGCTCAGCGGCTCGCGGAACTCGAATTCGAAGTCCCCTGCGGTGAGCACCGGCGCGAGCCTTTCCATCCTTGCCAGCGCCTTGACCCGGCTTTGCGCCTGTTTGGCCTTGCTCGCTTTGGCCTTGAAGCGGTCTATGAAGCGCTGCAGGTGCGCGATTCGGTCCTGCTGCTTCGAGAATGCCGCGGCGGCCAGCGTCAGGCGTTCGGCGCGCATCTCCTCGAACGCGCTGTAGTTGCCGCCGTAGCGGGTCAGCGTGCATTCGTCGAGGTGGACGGTGACGCGGGTGATCGCGTCGAGGAACTCGCGGTCGTGGCTGATGACGACCATCAGGCCGTCGAAGCGCTTGAGCCAGGCTTCCAGCCAGACCAGCGCATCGAGGTCCAGGTGGTTGGTCGGCTCGTCGAGCAGCAGCAACTCGGCCGGGCACATCAGCGCCCGCGCCAGCTGCAGCCGCATGCGCCAGCCGCCGGAAAAGCTGTCGACCGGCGCGTCGAGCTGCTCGGTCTTGAAGCCCAGCCCGAGCAGCAGTGCCTGGGCGCGGGCCCGCGCGTCGAAGGCCCCGGCCTCGTCGAGCAGCAGGTGCGCATCGGCCATCGCGTGGCCGTCGCCGCTGGCCTCGGCGGCCGCCAGCGCGTCCTGCGCGGCCTGCAGCGGCAGGTCGCCCTGGAGCACGAACTCGGTGGCACCGTCTTCGGTCTCCGGCATCTGCTGGGCCACCTCGCCGACGCGCCAGCGCGGCGGGATCTCCACCTCGCCGGCATCGGCATGCAGGCGGCCGGTGAGCAGCGCGAACAGGCTCGACTTGCCGGCACCGTTGCGGCCGATGAGGCCGACCTTCTCGCCCGGCTGCAGCGTCAGGTTGGCGCCCTGCAGCACGACCTTGGTGCCGCGGCGCAGCGTGATGTTGCGCAGCGTGATCATGCCCACATGTCCTTGGCCAGCAGCAGCACCTGGTCGTCGCCGGCGCTGGTCGGCAGCCAGACCGGGTTCAGCTGCGGAAACGCCGCTTCGAAATGCGCGCGTTCGTGGCCGATCTCGAGCACGAGCACGCCATGTTCGCTCAGGTGGCCGGGCGCATCGCGCAGCAATCGGCGCACGAAATCCATGCCGTCGCTGCCGCCTTCGGCATTGCCGTCGAGCGCGAGCGCCGGCTCGGCGCGGAATTCAGGGGGCAGGTGCTGCATCGAGTCGCGGTTGACGTAGGGTGGGTTGCAGAGGATGAGGTCGTAGGTGCCGGGCGCAGCGGCCAGCCCGTCGCCCTGGGCCAGCGTGATGCGGTCCTGCAGGCCATGGCGCGCGACATTGCGCCGCGCCACTGCCAGCGCCTCGGCCGAGACATCGGTGGCATGGACATGGACCTCGGGCCAGGCGAGGGCGGCCAGCACGGCCAGGCTGCCGTTGCCGGTGCACAGGTCGAGCACGCTGCGGGTCTCCTGCGACAGCCAGGCATCGAGCGTGCCGTCGGCCAGCGGCTCGGCGATCAGCGAGCGCGGCACGATCGCGCGTTCGTCGATGAAGAAAGGCACCCCCTGCAGCCAGGCCTCGCCGGTGAGGTAGGCCGCGGGCTTGCGCGTCGTGATGCGCTGCTCGATCAGGGTCTCGACGGCTTCGATCTCGGCGTCGGACACCGCGCGCCCTGCGACCTCGTCCAGCGCATCGAGCGGCAGGCGCAGCCGCCACAGCGTCAGCCACGCGGCCTCGTCGAAGGCATTCGTCGTGCCCTGGCCGAAGGCGACAGCCCCGGCGTCCAGGCGCGCGGCCATGCGCTGCACGAGCTCGATCACCGTCATCCGAGGAAATTCTCGAGCGTGCGCCGGTAGACGTTCTTCAGCGGCTCGACCGCGGCCACCTCGACCCATTCGTCGATCTTGTGGATGCTCTCGCCGACGACCCCGAACTCCATCACCTGCGGGCAGATGCGGGCGATGAAGCGCCCGTCGGACGTGCCGCCGGTGGTGCTGAGTTCGGGGCGGCGGCCGCATTCGGCGTCGATGGCCGCGACCAGGGCCTGGCTCAGCGTGCCGGCTGCGGTCAGGAAGGGTTCGCCGCCGAGCGTCCACGCGATGTCGTGATCGACACCGTGGCGCGCGAGCACCGCATGGACGCGCTCGCGCAGCGATCCGGGCTCGGATTCGGTGCTGAAGCGGAAGTTGAAGTCCAGCACCAGTTCGCCCGGGATCACGTTCAGCGCGCCGGTGCCGGCATGCAGGTTGCTGACCTGCCAGCTGGTCGGCTGGAAGAACGCGTTGCCCTCGTCCCAACGCGTGGCGACGAGTTCGGCCAGCGCCGGCGCCAGCAGATGCACGGGGTTGCGCGCCAGCTGCGGATAGGCGATGTGACCCTGGATGCCCCTGACCACCAGCCGCGCCGACAGCGTGCCGCGGCGGCCGTTCTTGACCATGTCGCCGAGCTGTTCGACCGAGGTCGGCTCGCCGACCACGCAGGCGTCGATCGTCTCGCCGCGTTGCTGCAGCAGCTCCACCACGTGCCGGGTGCCATGCAGGGCCGGGCCCTCCTCGTCGCTGGTGACGAGCAGGGCCACGCGCCCCGGGTGCGCCGGTGTCGCGGCGACGAACTCGGTGGCGGCGACGGTCATCGCGGCCACCGCGGTCTTCATGTCGGCGGCGCCACGGCCGTACAGGCGGCCGTCGCGGTACGAGGGCACGAAGGGATCGCTGGTCCAGCGCTCGATCGGTCCCGTGGGCACGACGTCGGTATGGCCGGCGAAGACCAGCGTCGGCCCCGGCCGGCCGCCGTCGTGCACTGCCCACAGGTTGCTCACGCGCGCCCCGGCAGGCCCGGCGTCGATCGCCTCGCAGGTGAAGCCGGCGGCGGCCAGGCGTTGCACGAGCTGGGCCCGGCAACCGCCGTCGACCGGGGTCACCGAACGACAGGCGATCAGGGCCTCGGCCAGGCGCAGCGTCTCGCTCACCGTGGCGCCCCGCGGCTCAAGTCTTGATCGACCAGGGGGACAGCTCGCCGAAACGGGATTCCTCCGGGCGCACGTCGATCGTGATCTCGGTGAAGGTGGCCGCCTCGGCCTCTTCCTTCTTCGGCGCGATGCGCGAGGTGGGCGACTGATCGTTCTGCAGCCGCCACAGCAGGTTGGTCGGCGAGTCGGCATGCGCCAGGCCTTCGTCGCGCGAGATCACGCCTTCGCCGATCAGGCGCGCGATGTCGTGCTCGAAGGTCTGCGACCCCTCGGCCAGCGACTTCTCGACCGCCTCCTTGACGGCGCCAAGGTCGCCCTTCTCGATCAACTCGGCCACCAGCTTGGTGTTGAGCAGGACTTCGACCGCCGGCACGCGACCGCCGGCGTTGGAGCGCAGCAGGCGTTGCGAGACGATCGCCCGCAGGCCCGCGGCCAGGTCCGACAGCAGGGTCGGCCGCGACTCGGGCGAGTAGAACGACAGGATGCGTCCCAGCGCGTGGTAGCTGTTGTTCGCATGCAGGGTGGCCAGCACGAGATGGCCCGACAGCGCGTACGAGATCGCCGAGGTCATGGTCTCGCGGTCGCGGATCTCGCCGATCAGGATGCAGTCGGGCGCCTGGCGCAGCGCGTTCTTCAGCGCCGTCTGCAGGCTCTGCGTGTCGCGCCCGACCTCGCGCTGGTTGACGATGCTCTTCTTGTTCGTGAACAGGAATTCGATCGGGTCCTCGATCGTCAGGATGTGCCCGGTCAACTGCTGGTTGCGCCATTCGAGCATCGAGGCCAGCGTCGTGCTCTTGCCGGTGCCGGTGGCGCCGACCATCAGGATCAAGCCGCGCTTGTCGGTCACCAACTGCGACAACAGCGGCGGCACGCCCAGCGAATCCAGGGTCGGGATGTCGAACGGGATGCAGCGGATCACCGCGGCGATCGAGCCGCGCTGCTTGAAGGCCGACAGGCGGAAGCTGCCCACCCGCGGCACGCCGATGCCGACATTGAGCTCGCCGGTGTCGTCGAGCTCCTCGAGCTGCTGCGGCGCCAGCATCTCGGCCAGCAGCTGGCGCGTCTGGTTGGTGCCCAGCAGCTGGTCGGAGAGCTGCAGGATCTGGCCGTTGATCTTGATCAGGATCGGCGTGTTGGCCGACATGTAGACGTCCGAGGCGTTCTTCTCCGCCATCAGGCGCAGCACGCGTTCGAGGTTGTTGGCCATGGTCTCGCCTCCCGGGCTGGTCCTTGCGGGGATTCAGGTGCGCAGCAGTTCGTTGATCGAGGTCTTGGCGCGGGTTCCCGCGTCGACCTTCTTGACGATCACCGCGCAATAAAGGCTGTGGCTGCCGTCGGCCGCAGGCAGGTTGCCGGAAACGACGACGCTGCCGGCGGGGATGCGGCCGTAGCTGACGGTGCCGGTGGCACGGTCGTAGATCTTGGTGCTCTGACCGATGTACACGCCCATGCTGATGACCGAATTCTCCTCGACGATCACGCCCTCGACGACCTCGCTGCGCGCGCCGATGAAACAGTTGTCCTCGATGATCGTCGGGTTGGCCTGCAGCGGCTCGAGCACGCCGCCGATGCCCACGCCGCCCGACAGGTGCACTCCTTTACCGATCTGCGCGCAGGAGCCGACGGTGGCCCAGGTGTCGACCATCGTGCCCTCGTCGACGTAGGCGCCGATGTTGACGTAGCTCGGCATCAGCACCACGTTCTTCGCCAGGTAGCTGCCGCGGCGGGCGACCGCCGGCGGCACCACGCGCACGCCGCTGGCGCGCATCTGCTGCTCCGAGAGGTGCGTGAACTTGGTCGGCACCTTGTCGAAGAAACTCAGCTCGCCGGCGCGCATGATCTTGTTGTCGTGCAGACGGAAGCTCAGCAGCACGGCCTTCTTGACCCACTGGTTGACCTGCCAGTCGCCGACGCCGCGCTTTTCCGCCACGCGCAGACGGCCGCCGTTGAGATCGGCGATGACCTTCTCGACGGCCTCCAGCACCTCGGGTGCGTTGACGGCCGAGATCTCGGCCCGGTTGTCCCAGGCGAGTTCGATCATTTCTTGCAGGCGGCTGCTCATCGGTGGCTTTCGGTGTAGGAGACGATGCGCTCGGCGGCTTCGAGGCATTCGGCCAGCGGCGCGACCAGCGCCATGCGGATGCGGCCCGTGCCCGGATTGACCGGGCGGTGGCCTGGAACGTCCCGCGCCAGCAGGCTGCCGGGCAAGACGGCCACATTGTATTGAGCGAGCAGGCCGCGGGCGAAAGCGATGTCGTCGCCACCGACTGCGCCAGGCATCGCGGGCACGCCGGCCCACAGGTAGAAGCTGGCATCGGGCAGGGCGACGTCGAGCACTTGCGCGAGCCGGGGCGTGACCTGCGCGAACTTGGTGCGGTAGAGCTCGCGGTTGGCCGCCACATGGTCCTCGTCGCTCCAGCCGGCGATGCTCGCGCGCTGGACCATGCCGCCCATCGCGCTGCCATGGTAGGTGCGGTAGAGCAGAAAGGCCTTGAGCAGCGCGCGGTCGCCGGCCACGAAGCCGGCGCGCAGGCCGGGCACGTTGCTGCGCTTGGACAGGCTGGTCAATGCGACGAGATTGTGGAAGTCGTCGCGGCCCAGCGCGCGTGCGGCCTGCAGGCTGCCCAGCGGGGGTTCGTCGCGAAAGTAGATCTCGGAGTAGCACTCGTCGCTGGCGATCACGAAGCCGTGGCGGTCACTGAGTTCGAACAGCTGCTTCCATTCGGCCAGCGGCATCACGGCACCCGTGGGGTTGCCCGGCGAGCAGACGTAAAGCAGCTGGGTGCGGGCCCAGGTGGCGTCGTCGACCGCGTCCCAGTCGGCGGCGAAGTTGCGTGCCGGGTCGCTGGGCACGAAGCAGGTCTGCGCGCCGGCGAGCAGCGCTGCACCCTCGTAGATTTGATAGAAGGGATTCGGGCAGACCACGGTGGCGCCGGGCTGGGTCGGGTCGACCACGGTCTGCGCCAGCGCGAACAGCGCCTCGCGCGACCCGTTGACCGGCAGCACCTGGGTCGCGGGGTCGATCGCGACGCCGTAGCGCCGCTGCACCCAGCCGGCGATGGCCTCGCGCAGGGCCGGCTCGCCGATCGTCGCCGGGTACGACGACAGCGCCGGCAGCGCGCGCACCAGCGCCTGCTCGATCAGCGCCGGCGTCGCGTGCCGCGGCTCGCCGATGCCCAGGCTGATCGGCCTGAAGGCCGGGTTGGGCACGATGTCCCGCGTGAGCTCGCGCCAGCGCTCGAAGGGGTAGGGATGCAGGCGCTCGAGCAGCGGGTTCATGCCCGGATTATCCCAAGGCCCCGCAGCCGCCGCGCGCGCCGCCGTCGCACTACAGCCGACCGACGCAGTCCGGCGCCCCGCAGCGGCAGGCCAGGCGGCCTTCGTGGTGCGTCTCGCCGTAGTTCACCGTGATCTCTTCGCCGGGAGCGATATCGCGCAGGGCGTAGAACTCGACCCGGCCCTGGCGTATGCACAGCCGTGCGTTCGGCCGGCAGCCGTGGTTGGTGTAGCGCATCGGGTCGTTCGACCGGCTGAAGTCGATCGCCTTCTTCGCCGAGAGCTCGACGATCATGATCCGCTCGCTGCGCGTGGCGCGGATGCGCGCCTCGGCCACGCTGATGCTCTCGCCGCGGATCTCGCCGATCTTGCGTCGCGCCGGCACCGGCTCGGCGGCGAAGGCGCCCTGGCCGTCGATCGGCGCTGGGTCGCACCTCGACCGCGTACTTCTGGTAGGCCGGGCGCGGCACGGGCGTCATGCGGCGGGCAACTCCACCTTGAATGCCGGCTTCCAGCCCTTCTTGCGGTGCTCGGCGGTGACGAACGTGCGGATGCCGCCGCGCACGTACCAGTCGGCGTGGATACGCAGGAAGCGCGGCTGGATAGCGGCCACCAGGTCGCTCAGGATGGTGTTGGTGACCTTCTCGTGGAAGGCGCCTTCGTTGCGGTAGCTCCAGAAGTACATCTTCAGGCTCTTGAGCTCGACGCAGAGCTCGTCGGCGACGATCTCGATCGTGAAGTGCGCGAAGTCGGGCTGGCCGGTCAGCGGGCACAGGCAGGTGAACTCCGGTACGTCGAAGCGGATCGCGTAGTCGCGCTCTGGCGCCGGGTTCGGAAAGACCTGCAGCTCGCGACTGGGGGCGCTGGGCGGCACGGCCGGGGCGCGGCGTCGTGAAGGAGCGGTGCGGGACGGGGTTCGGGCCATGGCAAGCGCGTGGTTGGGGGGCGGTCGGCGAGGGGCGCGATGCTATCATCGAGCCCGTGCTGCGCTCCCGTCAAGAGCGCATTTTTTCATTCAAATCAAGCACTTGCGCGCGCCCAGCGAGTCCGGGCGACGCCGCCATCGATGCGCCTCACACAGATCAAGCTCGCCGGCTTCAAGTCCTTCGCCGAACCCACGACCTTCCAGTTGCCGGGGCAGCGCGTGGGTGTGGTCGGCCCGAATGGCTGCGGCAAGAGCAACATCATCGATGCCGTGCGCTGGGTTCTTGGCGAGAGCAAGGCCAGCGAACTGCGCGGCGAGAGCATGCAGGACGTGATCTTCAACGGCTCGGGTCAGCGCAAGGCGGCCAGCCGGGCCAGCGTGGAGCTCGTGTTCGACAACGCGCTGGCGCGCGCCGGCGGGCAGTGGAACAGCTTCGCCGAGATCGCCGTCAAGCGCGTGCTCACGCGCGACGGCAGCAGCAGCTACTTCATCAACAGCCAGCCGGTGCGCCGGCGCGACGTGCAGGATGTGTTCCTCGGCACCGGCCTGGGCCCGCGCGCCTACGCGATCATCGGCCAGGGCACGATCAGCCGCATCATCGAAAGCCGGCCCGAGGAGCTGCGCCTGTTCTTGGAAGAAGCCGCCGGTGTCAGCAAGTACAAGGAGCGCCGGCGCGAGACCGAGAACCGGCTCAAGGACACGCGCGAGAACCTGACCCGTGTCGAGGACATCCTGCGCGAGCTGGGCGGCAATCTGGAGAAGCTCGAGAAGCAGGCCGAGGTCGCGGCCCAGTACCGCGCGCTGCAGGACGACGGCACGCTCAAGCTGCACCAGCTCTGGTTCCTCAAGCACCGCGACGCAGCCAGCGAAGAGGCACGCGTGAAGGCCGCGGCGGCCGAGGCCGTCAACGCGCTCGAGTCGCGGCTGGCCGAGTTGCGCCAGGTCGAGGCCGAACTCGAGGCGATCCGCCAGGCCCATTACGCCGCCAACGACGTGCTCCACGCCAGGCAGGGTGCGCTGGGCGAGGCAGCGCTGGAGGTCAGCCGGCTCGAAGAGCGCATCCGCTATGTCGTCGAGGGCCGCCAGCGGGCGCAAGCGCGGCTGGCCGAGTTGCAGGCGCAGAGCGCGCAATGGGCCGAACGCCAGGGCGCGGCGCGGATCGAGCTGGAGGACACTGCGACCCAGATCGAGGCCGCCGACGAGCAGGCCGGCGTGCTGGCCGCGCAGGCCGAGGAGCAGTCGATCGAGCTGCCGAGCCTGGAGGACGCGGTGCGGGCGGCGCAGGCCGACAGCAACCGGCAGCGCCAGGCCGTGGCCCAGGTGCAGCAGCAGATCCAGGTGCTGGCGGCCGAAAGCCGCAGCGTCGAAGAGCAGTCGCGTGCCCTCCAGGGCCGGCGCGAAAGACTTGCCGGCGAGCGCGCCACCCTGCAGGCGCCCGACATGGCGCGCATCGAGCAGTTGCGTGAACAGGAAATTGCCGCCGCGCAGGCGAGCGAAGTCAGCGAGGCGCGGCTGCACGACCTCTCGGAGCAGGTGCCGCAGCTCGACGAGCAGCGGCGCGCCGCACAGGCCGCGGTCAACGCCGAGTCGGGCAAGCTCGCCGACACCGGCGCCAGGCTCGAGGCGCTGCGCGCGCTGCAGGAGAAGGTGCAGACCGAGGGCAAGCTCAAGCCCTGGCTCGAGCGCCATGGTCTGGCCGGCCTGCAGGGCCTGTGGACGCAGGTGCACATCGAGCCCGGCTGGGAAACGGCTCTCGAAGCCGCGCTGCGCGAGCGCCTGAATGCGCTGGCCGTGGGCCGGCTCGACACGGTGCGCGCCTTCGCTGCCGACGCGCCGCCGGCCAAGCTCGCGTTCTATGCCTTGCAGACCTCGTGGTCCGACGCAGCGTCTGCGGCGCCGGCTGGCTCGATCGCCGACACCCAGGAGACGCTGCCGCGCCTGGCCGAGCTGCTGCGCCTGGGCGACGCGAACCTGAGGGCGCTGCTGTCCGACTGGCTCGAAGGCGTCTATACCGCCGCATCGATCGACGAGGCACTGGCGCAAAGAAGCCGGCTGACCCACGGCGAGGTGATCATGACCCGCGACGGGCACGCGGTGTCGCAGCACGCCGTGGCGTTCTACGCTCCCGACTCCGAGCAGGCCGGCATGCTCGCCCGCGCGCAGGAGATCGAGAACCTGGCCCGCCAGCAGCGCGCGCAGGCGCTGGTCGCCGACGACGCGAAGACGGCGTCGGTGCGGCTGGAAGCGGCCTACACCGAGGCATCGCAGCGCCTCCTCGCCGCGCGCCGCGAGGCGGCCGAGGCGCAGACGCGGGCCCACGCCCTGCATGTCGAACTCCTGCGCCTGACGCAGCAGGCCGAAGCCGCCACCTCGCGGCGAGAACAGCTCGCCGGCGAGCTCGCCGAGATCGATGCCCAGCTCGAAGCGCTGCAGGAGCGCCGCGCCACCGGCGAAGGGCGCTTCGAAGAGCTCGACATCGAGCTGGCCGCGGCCCAGGAGCGCCATGCCGAGCTCGACGATGCCGTGATCGCCGCCGAGCAGCGGCTGGCCGACGCGCGCGAGCAGCAGCGCGCGCTCGAGCGCCAGGCGCAGGAGGCGCACTTCCAGTCACGCTCGCTCGCCGCCCGGCAGGCCGAGCTGCAGCGCAGCATCACGACCGCCGACGCCCAGGTTGCGGCCAACCTGCAGGCCGGCGAGCAATTGCAGCTGGAGCTGGGCAGTTTCGACGACGCGGCCGCCCAGTCGGGCCTGCAGGCGGCGCTGGCGGTCAAGCTCGAGCGCGAGCAGGCCCTCGGCCTGGCGCGCAGCGAGTACGACGACCTGAGCGCGCAGCTGCGTCGCGCCGACGAGAGCAAGCTCGGCTTCGAACGCAGTCTGGAACCGCTGCGCGAGCGGATCACCAAGCTGCAACTCGAGCAGCAGGCGGCGCAGCTTGGCGGTGCGCAGTACCTGGAGCAGCTGGACGCGGCGGCGGTCGATCTGGAGGCGCTGGCCAGGTCGATCGAGGACGGCGGCGTCAAGCTCTGGGGCCTGCAGACCGAGATCGACCGCATCCAGAAGGAGATCGGCGCGCTGGGCGCGGTGAACCTGGCGGCACTCGACGAGCTGACGGCCTCGCGCGAGCGCAAGACCTTCCTCGACGCGCAGAACGCCGACCTGCGCGAAGCCATCACCACGCTGGAGGATGCGATCCAGAAGATCGACCTCGAGACGCGCGACCTGCTGGCGTCCACCTTCAACCAGGTCAACGAGCATTTCGGCCGCATGTTCCCGACCCTGTTCGGCGGCGGCACGGCGCGGCTGGTGATGACCGGCAACGAGATCCTCGATTCGGGCGTGCAGGTGATGGCGCAGCCGCCCGGCAAGAAGAACAGCACGATCCACCTGCTGTCGGGCGGCGAGAAGGCACTGACCGCGATTGCGCTGGTGTTCGCGATCTTCCAGCTCAACCCGGCGCCGTTCTGCCTGCTCGACGAGGTCGATGCGCCGCTGGACGACGCCAACACCGAGCGCTACCGCAAGCTGGTCACCGAGATGAGCGCAGGCACGCAGTTCCTCTTCATCAGCCACAACAAGATCGCGATGGAGATGGCCGAGCAGCTGATCGGCGTGACGATGCAGGAGCAGGGCGTCTCGCGCATCGTCGCGGTCGACATGCAGGCCGCGGTCGGCCTGGCCGAGGCCGCATGAAGCGCGCGGGAGTCACAAAGCCATGAGCCTCGGCCCCGCGCTCGCGCTGCTCGGCATCGTCGTGCTGCTGCTGCTGGCCCTGCAGGGCTGGTGGAACACGCGGCGCGCACGCCCGCGCCGGCGCGGCGCCGATCCGGCGCCTGCGGCCGATCGCGTGGAGCCGGCGATGGGCACGGAGTCGCCGCCAGAACCGGAACCGGTGACCCTGCGCGCCGCACCGCGCCGCGTGCCCCGTCTGGACGCGCTGATCGACGCCATCGTGCCGCTGGCGCTCGACGCACCGATCAGCGGCGAGCATGCCCTGCAGCACCTGCCGCCCAGCCGCCGCGCCGGCAGCAAGCCTTTTTACATCGAAGGGCTGGACGCCGACAGCGGGCAGTGGGAGCCCCTGGCGGGTGGCCGCCGCTATGGCGAGTTGCAGGCTGGCGTGCAGCTGGCCAGCCGCAGCGGGGCGCTCAACGAGATCGAATACTCCGAGTTCGTGCACAAGGTGCAGGCCTTCGCCGATGCGGTGGGGGCCAGCGCCGACCCGCCCGACATGCTGGAGGTGGTCGCGCGTGCACGCGAGCTCGACGGCATGACCAGCCCGCTGGACATGCAGCTGGCCATCACCCTGCGCAGCCAGGGCGCGGCCTGGTCGCTGGGCTACCTGCAGCAGGTGGCCTCGAAGCTGGGCTTCGTTCCCGGTGCGGTGCCCGGCCGCCTCGCGTTGCCTGGCTCTGACGAGGGTGCGCCGCCGATGCTGGTGCTGGGCGTCGACGCGCAGGCGGCGCTGGCCGACGACCCGCAGATTGCCGCGGTGCGCGAATGCACGCTGGAGCTCGACGTGCCGCAGACACCGGCCGCCGCGGAGCCGTTCCCGGCCTGGCACCGCGCGGCCACCGAACTCGCCGCCGAGATGCAGGCCACGGTCATCGATGGCGCCGGCAACCCGGTGACGCTGCATGCCTATGCCGGCATCGGGCAGGAACTGCAGGAGATCTACCGGCGGCTCGAAGCGCTGGACCTGCCGGCCGGGTCGGCCGCCGCGCGGCGCCTGTTCAGCTGACCTGGGCTGCCCCTGCGCCAGGGGCATGGATGCCGCGGCCGGCGGCGCAAATTGTTGAGCGAGGTCAAGCCGCCGGAGCAGGATCCGCCGGAGCATGGGTTGGTGGGCCGGGCAGAGTCCTTCGTGATCGAAGATGGCTGGTCGTTTAGGCGCCGATCGCAGTGGAAAGTGGAAGGAACATGCTCATGCAAACCGAGACTCTTGCAGATGTCGCCGAGGTCGGTGCTCGTGCACTGGCGATGATCGTGGCCGCCGACGGTTGCATCGACGAGCGCGAGTTGCGCGCGCTCGATGAGCTCGATGCCTTCCGGCGATTGGGGGTGAGCCGGAACAGGTTCGTCGACCTCGCATGGACATGCCTCAGCGAGGTCGGTTCGGGACTGTGCGAGCGTTCGTGGCTGAGCGCGGAAGACCTGGACTACATCGACGCGCTGCTCGACGCGGTCCCCGACCCGGAGCAGCGCCTGCTGGTCTGCCGCCTCGCTGCCGCCGTCGTGACTGCCGATGGCCGCGTCACGCATGACGAGCGCCTGGTCTATGACCACACCCTGGCTCGCTGGCGGATCGGTCATGGACAGGTTTCGCAGGCGATCCTGCGCGACCAGCCCTGTTGAGGCAGCGGAGCGTCCGCCGCGGTTTGCCTGCTCGCGGCGGCCAGTGGTTCAGCGCCTGGTCCGAAACCAGCCGAACATGCCGTGGGCGGGGGCCGCCTCGTCTCGCGCGGCATGGTGGGTGCGCAGCACGATCAGCCCGCCTTGCAGGTAGATGCCGTTGAGCAGTCTGGCCGCACGCTGCCTGTTCATTCCCGGCCAGCCTGCGATATCGGCTTGCGACGCGATTTCCGACCGCAGTCGCCTGAGCACCGGCCCCAAGGCGCCGGCCAACGCGATGCCCTGGTCGACGAAGTCGGCCGACACCCGGTAGGCCGCGCGGCCGGCAATGTCCTCGAGCAGCTCGGCCCGCGGTGCGTGCAGCGCAAGCGCCCACAACAGGGCCGGCAGCGGGCGGTAATGGGCCGGATCGGCGATGCGTTCGTGCATCATGTGTCCGGGTGGGCGCAGACCGGGGGGCTCGACCGAAATCACCTCGATGTCGCGGCCGCCTGCTTCCAGCGCCTCGATGATCGATCGTGGGAGGTGGTAGAGGTTCTGCCGCGGGAAGAGCGTCAGCGGCCATACCAGGCCGTCCAGGCGAATCAGGATCAGGGCGGTTTCGCGTTGGCGCAGGCACGCCGCGACGACCTCGAGCGGGTCGCCTGAGCGCCGCTGCTGCTGCAGGCGCGACAGATCGGCATTCAGCGTCGTCGGCAGCAGCGTGGCGTTGTTCAGGCGCACGAAACCGCTGTCGCCTGACTCGGCGCGAAACCGTTCGTAGGCGCTGATGCGCCAGAGCGTGGAATCGTCGAAATCTCGCACGGTATGGGAGGTCGTGATGAGGAGCGACGTTGACCGGGGAAACCGTCGCCTGGCAAAGGCGGGGCGTCCCACAGCGTCGATTATCGTCGCGGCAATTTCCGCGCGGCCGAGGAAATTTGCAACATCGCGCGTCCGCGGCCGCGGCGTCCGATCGCCGCACGAACCCTGAAGTTCACGCGGCGCCGGCGAGTGCCGCCAGTACCGCTGCCGACGGAGCGCACCAGCCGACGATGGCGCCCTGGGCGGTGATCATCTCCAGCGCCGCGGCCTTGAACTCCGGGAAATAGCTCTCGGTGGCGTCCTCGACGATCAGGCATTCGTAGCCGCGGTCATTGGCTTCGCGCATGCTGGTCTGCACGCAAACTTCGGTCGTCACGCCGGTGAAGAGCAGGTGCGTGATCCCTGCGGCCTGCAGCCTCTCGTGCAGGTCGGTGGCCCAGAACATGCCCTTGCCCGGCTTGTCGATCACCCATTCGTCGCCTTGCGGCGCCAGCGCCGGGATGATGTCGGCGCCCGGCTCGCCGGCGATCAGCAGGCGGCCCATCGTGCCCGGGTCGCCGATGCGCAGGCTGGGGTCGCCGCGCTCGCGCTTGGCCGGCGGACAGTCGGAGAGGTCCGGCCGGTGGCATTCGCGCGTGTGCAGCACCGGCCAGCCGCGCCTGCGCCAGGCGTCCAGCAGGGTGGCGATGGGCGCAATCGCGGCCTCCAGCCGCGTCACGTCGTTGCCCAGGCTGGCGCCGAAGCCGCCGGGCTCGATGAAGTCGCGCTGCATGTCGATGACGACGAGCGCGCTGCGCCCCGGGGCCAGCGCGCAGTCGAACGGCTTGGCGGCGATCCGGATCATGCGGCGGCCTCGATCGGCGCCGGTGCCGGGGCGGCGGGGGCGTGCGCAGCGCGATGGCCGTGGCCGGCGTGGCCGCCCATGTGCGCGCCCAGCGTGAGCCGGTCGGCACCGCGGGCGCCGCATTCGAAGACGATGCGGCCTTCGCTCATCACGACGATGCGATCCGACAGGTGCAGCAACTCGTCGAGGTCCTCGCTGACCAGCAGCACCGCGGTGCCGCGATTGCGCGCCGCCACCAGGCGCGTGTGGATCTCGGCCACCGCCGCGAAGTCCAGGCCGAACACCGGGTTGGAGACCAGCAGCAGGTCGGCATCCTCGGCCAGCTCGCGCGCCAGCACCGCGCGTTGGACGTTGCCGCCCGACAGCGAACGGATCGACGCCCCTTCGCCCTGCGTCTTGACACCGTACTCGCCGATCAGGGCCCGGGCGCGCTCGCGGATCACGCCCCAGCGCATCCAGCCGCGGTGCGCTGCCGGCGCGGCGTCGAAGATGCGAAGGCCCATGTTGTGACCGACGCTGAGCGCGCCCACGCAGGCGTTGCGCAGCGGCTCCTCGGGCAGGCTGCGTACCCTCAGGCGCCGGTTCTGCGCCCTGGTGGCGTGGAATCGCTCGCCCGAAACGCGGACCTCGCCGCTGTCGATCAGCCGCTGCCCGACCAGGGCTTCCATCAACTCGCGCTGGCCGTTGCCCGAGACGCCGGCCACGCCGACGATCTCGCCGGCATTGACGCTCAGACCCAGGCCGTGAACAGCGCGCTCGCCGCGGTCGCCCGAGACGACCAGGTCGCGCACCTCCAGCCTCGCGCTGCCGGGCGGACCCGCGTCGCGCACCAAGGTCGCCTGGGCGGCGCTACGGCCTTCGCCGACCATCGCCGCCGCCAGCGCGTCGGCCGAAACCTCGGCCACCGCGTGGCTGGCCACCAGCGCGCCGCGGCGCAACACGCTGACCTCGTCGGCATGCTCGGCGACCTCGCGGAACTTGTGGGTGATCATCACCACCGTGCAGTCGCCGCTATGGGCGCGCGCCTTCAGCAGCCCCAGCACCTCGTCGGCCTCCTGCGGCGTCAGCACCGAGGTCGGCTCGTCGAGGATCAGCAGCCGCGGCTTGAGGTAGAGCTGCTTGAGGATCTCGAGCTTCTGCTTCTCGCCGGCCGACAGCTCCTGCGGCGTGGCGTCGAGGTCGAGCTCGAACGGCGTCGTCTGCAGGAACGCCCGCAGCTCGGCGCGGACCCGCTTCCAGTCGATCAGCGCCGGCAGTCGGCCGCGCGCGAGCAGCAGATTCTCGGCCACCGTCATCCCGGGCACGACGGTGAAATGCTGGTAGACCATGCCGATGCCGAGCGCGCGCGCCACGGTGGGCGAGGCGATGGCCTGCTCGCGGCCGTCGATCAGCACCGCGCCGGCATCCGGTGCGTAGTAGCCGACGATGCACTTCACCAGCGTGCTCTTGCCGGCGCCGTTCTCGCCCAGCAGCGCGTGCACCGTGCCCGGGCGCACCTTCAGGCTGACCGCATCGAGCGCGGTGAAGGCGCCGAAGCGCTTGCCGAGGTCGATCGTGCCGAGCGCCAGGGCGTGCATGGTCACGATGCCTCCAAGGCCTCGATCAGCGCGGCCGAGTCCGACACCGCGCCGAACACGCCGCCCTGCATCTGGACCATCTTCAGCGCCGCTTCGTGATTGCCGGCGTCGGTGGCACCGGTGGCGTCGGCGACCAGCACGCATTCGAAGCCGCGGTCGTTGGCCTCGCGCATCGTCGTGTGCACGCAGACATCGGTGGTGATTCCGGTGAGCACCAGGTTGCGGACGCCGCGGGTGCGCAGGATCAGCTCGAGGTCGGTGGCGCAGAAGCTGCCCTTGCCGGGCTTGTCGATCACGATCTCGCCCGGCAGCGGCGCCAGTTCGGGGATGATCTCCCAGCCCGGTTCGTCGCGCACCAGGATGCGGCCGCAGGGGCCCGCGTCGCCGATGCCGGCACCTATGCGCTGGGAGCGCCAGCGCTTGTTGGCCGGCAGGTCCGACAGGTCGGGGCGATGGCCTTCGCGGGTGTGGATGATGGTGAAGCTGCGGGGGCGCATTGCGGCCAGCAGGGCGGCGATGGGGGCTATCGGTGCGCGCGTCAGCGCCAGGTCGTAGCCCATCTTGTCGACGTAGCCGCCGACGCCGCAGAAGTCGGTCTGCATGTCGATCACGACCAGCGCCGTGTTGCCCGGCCGCAGGTCGCCGTCGAAGGGCCAGGGGTAGGGCGTGGCGGCGACGGTCGTCATCGTGTTCAAGCCTCGAACGGGTTCGGCTCGGCGCCGCGGTAGGCGCGCGTCGGCGCCGTGAAGCCGCAGGGTGTGCCGTCGCGGACCTGGATCGACGCATCCCAGGGCAGCTTGTAGCGGCCGGCGACCATGTCGCGCATGAAGGTGTAGGGGCAGTCCTGCGCGCCGCCCTGCACCGCCACGTAGCCGCGGTGTCCGAGCTGGTAGGGGTTGTTCTCGACGCCCCAGCCGGCGCGGGCCTCGCGCACGAGGTCGGGCCGCAGCTCGGCGCTGACGATCTCGTCGGGCCGTGCGCCGCCCTGGGCGATCACGGTGCCGTCGAAGTTGCAGAACATCGCCTCGCCCATGCTGTCGAAGCTGCCCTCGCTGCCGCACAGGCAGACGCTGGCGGTGACGGCGAGGTTCTGGAACGCGTTGGCCTGGTTCGTGATCTGCCAGGCGTGGCGGATCGGCGCCGTGTAGCCGGCGGTGCGCAGGATGATCTCGGCGCCCTTGTAGGCGGCCTCGCGCGCCATCTCGGGGAACATGCCGTCGTGGCAGATGATCAGAGCGATCCTGCTGCCGTTCGGCCCGTCGCAAACCGGCACGCCCATGTTGCCGGGCTCCCAGGGCTCGACCGGCACCCAGGGGTGGAGCTTGCGGTAGTAGAGCTTGATCTGGCCCCGGGCGTCGATGATCAGGCCGGTGTTGTACGGGTTGCCGCCGGGGTTGGCCTCCATGATCGAAAAGCAGCCCCAGATACGGTGCGCCACGCAGGCCGCCTTGAAGGCCGCGACCTCGGGACCGTCGAGCGTGACCATCAACTCGGGCGCGGTGCTCATCGACAGTCCGTGCAGCGCGTACTCGGGGAACACCACCAGGTCCATCGTCGCCAGGTTGCGCCGCGCCTTGCCGACCATCCAGCAGATGCGCTCGGCCTGCGCCGCCAGCTGCGCCGGTGTCTCCACCAGCGGCAGCTGCAACTGCACGAGGCCGACGACGACGCCTTGCGCCGACTTGTTGAGACCACCCAGACCGCTCATGTGCTGCTCCCGTGGTGGCCTCAACGCGAAACGCCGAGTTCCTGCGGTGCGCCCTTGATCGCATGGCGAGGCGAGCAGGTCCAGACCAGGATCGCCAGCGTCAGCGCGTAGGGCACGGCGTTGAAGAGGTAGTAGTAGCCGCTGACGCCGACCGACTGCAGCGATGGCCCGAGCGCGCCGGCACCGCCGAAGATCAGCGCCGCCAGCAGGCAGCGCAGCGGGCTCCAGCGGGCGAAGATCACCAGCGCCACCGCGATCAGGCCCTGACCGCTGGACAGGCCCTCGTTCCAGCTGCCGGGGTAGTACAGGCTCAGGCTGGCGCCGCCCAGGCCGGCGATGAAGCCACCGGCGGTGGTCGCCGCGATGCGCACGCCGTTGACCGAGGTGCCGAGCGCGCGCGCCGCGTCGGAAGAGTCGCCGACCATGCGCACCACCAGCCCCCAGCGCGTGTTCATGAAGGCCCAGCCCATCGCGACCGCGAGCAGGGCGCCCAGCGGGAACAGCGCGTTGATGCGCAGCGCCTCGCGCACCGAAGGCGAGCCGCTCCAGTTGCCGAGGGCCAACGACGGGATCTGCGGCGCCTGCGGCTGGATCAACGGCTTGCCGAGGTAGAACGCGAGGCCGGTGCCGAGCAGCATCAGCGCGATGCCCATCGCGATGTCGTTGACACGCGGCAGCGAGCAGACCAGGCCGTGAAGCGAGGCCAGCAGCGCGCCGCTCAGGCCCGCGGCGAGCACGCCGAGCCAGGCCGAGCCCGTGAGGTAGGCGCCGGCGAAGCCGGCCATCGCCGAGAACACGAGCACGCCCTCGAGCCCGAGGTTGATGCGGCCCGACTTCTCGGTCAGGCATTCGCCGAGGCTGACGAACAGGAACGGCGTGCCGACGCGGACCGCGCCGCCGAGCACGGCGATGACGACGTCGGCGCTGGCGCTCATGCGGTGCTGCTCATGGTCGGGCTCATGCGGCCTTCGCCGTCGGCAGCGGCGCGCGCTGCGGCAGCAAGTCGATCGGCAGCAGCCGGCCGCGCAGCGCCTCGCTGGCCAGGATCAGCACGAACGCGAAACCCAGCAGCACCTGAACCGAGGCATCGGGCAGGCCCATGCGTCGCTGCAGCAGGCTGCCCGCGGCGCCGAAGCCGCCGAACAGGATCGCCACCGGGATGATCGCCAGCGGCTCGTGGCGGGCGACGAAGCTGACCAGGATGCCGGCATAGCCCAGCCCGGCGATCAGCGATGCGTTGGCGCTGGTCTGCACTGCGGCGACCTCGATGCCGCCGGCCAGGCCCGCGCAGCCGCCGCCCAGGGCACAGGCGGTGATGATCAGCCGGTTCGTCGGCAGGCCCACCAGTCGCGCGGCGCGCGCGTTGCCGCCGACGACACGGGTCGCGAAGCCATGCGTGGTCAAGGCCAGCCACAGCGCTGCCAGCAGGCACAGCGCGACACCCCAGGCCAGGCCCCAGTGCACGTCGTAGCCGAACATGCCGCCGATCTGCATCGACTCGGCGATCGGCCGCGTCGAGGGCTTGTTCAGGCTTGCCGGGTCGCGCAACGGGCCCTCGACCAGATGCTTGAAGGCGGCGATCGCGATGTAGCTGAGCAGCAGGCTGCTGATCGTCTCGTTGACGCCGCGGTACTGGCGCAGCGCGCCGGCGATGGCGACCCACAGCGCACCCACCGCCGCGGCGGCCAGCAGCAGCAGCGCGGTGCCGGGCATGCCTGCGGGCAATGGCATCAGATACGGCAGGCCCGCGCAGCCCAGCCCGCCGAGCACCAGCGCCCCCTCGCCGCCGATGATCACCAGCCCGGCGCGCGCCGGCAGCGCCACGCACAGCGCGGTGAGCATCAGCGGCGCCGCCCGCTGCAGCGTGTTCTGCCACGAGAAGGCGTCGCCGAAGGCGCCGACGAAGAGCAGCGCCCAGGCCTGCGTCGGGCTCTCGCCGTGGAGCCAGACGAAGACGCCGAACATCAGCAGCGCGCCGGCCAGCGCCAGCAGCGGCAGCGCCAGGGCCTCGGCGGCCTCGTGCCAGGGCTTGCGGTTCATGGCCGGGTGGGACCGGTCAAGCCTTGCCGATCACGCCTTCGACGAGGTAGTTCATGCCCTCGAGTTCGACGTCGGTCTGCTTGAAGACCTTGCCCTTGGGGATCACGACCTTGCCGGTGTTGTCCTTGATCTCGCCGGCGAAGATGTCGAAGCCGCCGGCCACCATCCTGGCCTTGATCGCGTCGGCCTGCTTGCGCGCGCCCTCGGGCACCATGCTGCCGTAGGGCGAGGTCTTGACGAAGGCTTCCTTGAGCCCGCCGCGAACGAAGTTCGGGTGCGGCTTGCCGCTCTTCGCGGCGTCGATGACGATCCCGTACGGCGTGATCCAGTTCCACTCCGCGCCGGTGAGGTAGGCCGCAGGGGCGAGCTTGGCCTGGCTGGCGTGGTAGCCGCAGACCATCTTGCCGCGCTTGGCGGCGGTCTCGACCACGACCTTGGGGCCGTCGACATGCATCGTGAACACGTCGGCGCCCTGGTCGGCCAGGCTGTTGGTGGCTTCGGCCTCCTTGACCGGCATGGCCCAGTCGCCGGTGAAGATCACCGAGGTGGTGATCTTGGGGTCCACCGATCGCGCACCCAGCGTGAAGGCGTTGATGTTGCGCAGCACCTGCGGGATCGGCTTGGCGGCGACGAAGCCGAGCTTCTTGCTCTTGCTCATGTGGCCGGCGATCACGCCGTTGAGGTACTGGCCTTCGTCGATGTAGCCGAAGAAGCTGCCGGTGTTCAGCGGGTGCTTGCCGGCGGTCCACAGGCCGCCGCAATGGGCGAAGCGCACCCCCGGGTTCTTGGCCGCGACGGCCAGCACGTGGGGGTCGAAGTAGCCGAACGAGGTGGCGAAGATCAGCGTGGCGCCATCCTGCGAGATCATGCCCTGCATGGTCTTCTGCACGGCCTGGGTCTCGGGCACGTTCTCTTCCTCGACGACCTTGACCCCCGGCATCTTCTTGACCAGGGCCACCGCCTCGGCGTGCGACTGGTTGTAGCCGAAGTCGTCCTTGGCGCCGACGTAGATCGCGCCGATGGTCAGCGGCTTCTGGGCCCAGGCCCAGGGCGCGAGGCCGGCCAGCGAGGCGGCCGAGAGTTGGGCGAGGGCACGGCGGCGGGAGGGGTCCTGGCTCATGGCGGCTCCGGTTGCATCGAGGGGCAGCCGATCGGGTGCTGAGGGGTTGGCGATCGGCCGGTTCCACCGCGTCCCGACTTGGGGCGCGAGGTGGTATACAAGCCGGTATCCAGCAAGAGCCGTGCCCGCCGCGGGCGACGGTCGTCGATGCGAGCGAGCCGGCCGCCCGGGCCGGCTCAGGCAGTGCGCGCGCGAACCTCGTGCAAGGTGGCCAGGGTGATCTTGCGCACCTCGGCCTTGCTCTGCTCGATGTGGCTGCGCAGCAGCATCTGCGCCTGGTCGGGCTTGCGCTGGATCACGCTGCGCAGGATCTTGGCGTGCTCGACGTAGGTCGCCTCGATGCGGTCGGCGCGCGTGAAATCGAGCCGCCGGATGATGCGGATGCGCTCGGTGACGTCCCAGTGCACGCGGGCGATCTCTTCGTTGCCGGCGGCACGCACCAGCGTGGCGTGGAATTGCTCGTCCAGCGCACCGACCTCGCGCCCATCCGCCAGCCGCTCGGACGCCGGCACCAGCCAGTCGGCCTTCAGCAGATCGAGCTCGGGGCTCGGTTCCGCACGCGTGCACAGCCTGACGACGCTGGCGGTCTCCAGCACCACGCGCAGGTCGTAGAGCTGCTCGAGCTTGTCGAAGTCGATCGCGCGCACGAACCAGCCGCTCTTGCTGCCGACATCGAGCAGCCCTTCGTTGCGCAGCCGGAACAGCGCCTCGCGCACCGGGGTGCGGCTGACGCCCAGGCGGGCGCCGAGCTCGGCCTCGGAGAACCGGTCGCCGGGCACGAGGCGAAAGTCGTGCATCTGCGCCTTGAGCTCGGCATAGACCTGGTCGGCGAGATTGGCGCGCGCGGGCGCCTGGCCCGGGCGCGGCGCAGCCACGGCCTTCATGCCGCGGCCAGGCTGACATGGGCGGCGACCACGCGCCAGCCCTCGCGGCCATCGATGCGCATGCGGACCCAGGTCTGGCTCTGGCGGCCGATGCTCGCCTGGCCTTCGCGCCGGAACTCGGTCATCGCGGTGGCGAAGTCGCGGCCGTAGGTCGTGATCACCGTGTGCTCCAGCACGCGCGCCAGGCCCGTGGCCGGCCGCGCGGCGCGGAAGGCGCGGATGGCGTCGATGCCGCGCAGGTTCTCGCCGACGCCGTAGCGCACGGTGAACTCGCTGGGCCAGAACAGCTCGTCGAGCACCTCGACCTTGTTGTTGACGAGGGCGTCCTCGTAGCGCGCGAAGACGGCGCAGACCTCGGCGTGGACGGCGGGCAGGTTGATGTCCATCGCCCGTCACAGGCCGCCGGCCACCGGCGCGCTGCACAGGCCCTGGGCCTCGAGTGCCGCCGCCACCCGCAGGCACAGGTCCTCGCGCCACGGCGCGGCGATCAGCTGCACGCCGATCGGCAGGTGCGGCGCGGCCGGGTTCAAGCCCCACAGCGGCACCGCCACCACCGGCAGCCCGATGCATGAAATCGGCTGGGTCAGCAGCCCCAGGCTGGCGCGGGCAGGCAGGCGCTTGCCTGCAAGCTCGATCCATTCGGTGCCGATGCCCGGCGCGGTGCAGGGCGTGGCCGGCGCGATCAGCACGTCGACGGTCTCGAAGGCGCGTGCGACGCGGCGCGCGAACCAGTGGCGCACCCGCTGGGCGCGCATCACCCAGCCCGCCGGGACCAGCGCGTTGGCCAGGAAGCGATCGCGCGTCTTGGGGTCGAAGTCGTGCGCGCGCCGGCGCAGGTCGTCCAGGTGCAGCGCGCCGCCTTCGCCGCAGGTGATGAGGAAGGCGGCGGCGCGCGCTCGCTCGACCTCGGGCCATTCGACCAGCCGCGTCGTGCCCAGCGCATGCGCGACCTTGTCGACCGCCGCCAGCGCCTCGGGCATGGCCTGCTCGCGGAACCAGCCGCCGAGCACCGCGACGCGCAGGCCGTCGGCCCCCCGTTCGAGCTCCGGCGAGGTCGGCTCGATGTCGTGCTGCGCGCACGCCGGGTCCTGCGCGTCGGGGCCCTGCATCAGGTCGTAGGCCAGCGCCAGGTCGGCGACGCTGCGCGCAAAGGGACCGAGATGGTCCAGGCTGGCGACGAAGGGGTACGAGCCGGTGCGCGGCAGGCGGCCGAAGGTGGGTTTCAGGCCATAGATGCCGCACAGCGAGGAGGGCACGCGGATCGAGCCGTTGGTGTCCGACCCCAGCGTCAGCGGCACCTGCCCGGCGGCCACCGCGGCCGCCGATCCGCCCGAAGACCCGCCGGCGATTCGCTGCAGGTCGTGCGGGTTGCGCGTGGCCCCGTAATGGCTGTTCTCGGTCGTGAAGCCGTAGGCGTATTCGTCCATGTTCAACGCACCGACCAGCACCGCGCCTTCGGCCTCCAGCCGGCGCACCAGGACCGCGTCGCGCGCGGCGGGCGGGGCATCGCGCTCGATCTTCGATCCTGCCAGCGTCGGCAGGCCGGCGACGTCGAACAGGTCCTTGACCGCGAAAGGCACGCCGGCCAGCTTCATGCGCGAACGGCGCGGGCTGGCATCCACGGCGTCGGCACGCCTGAGCGCGCGCTCGGCGAGCACGGCGGTGAAGGCATTGACGCGCGGCTCGGTGGCTGCGATGCGGTCGAGGCTGGCCTGCACCGCGTCGCGGGCGCTGCTGGCGCCGCTTCGCACCGCCCGGGCCATCGCGTGCGCGTTCATCCGCCGACCTCCGGCGCCACGGGCGTGAACACGCTGCCGGATTCGTCGGCCGCCGTCAGCGGCAGCCCTTGCAGCAGATCGGCCATCGCCGCGGCCAGGCCGAAGTACAGCGCCACGCCCTCGCGGTACTCGGCCGCGATCTTCAGGCCCAGGGTCGCTGCTGCGGCGTCGATGTAGGCGCTGTGGTCCATGCGGGCGCCTCCGTCGGGCGTTGCAGAGTTGGCGATCTTGTCCATCGACAGGTCCGGCGGGGGCGCGAGATCAGGCCACGAGCGCGGCCAGGTAGGCCCGCCATCCGCCCAGCGCCGTGATGTCGAGCGCGCCGCGCAAGGCATGCGACTCGCACAGGAAACCATGGACCTGTCGGCCGTCGGCCAGCTCGACCGTCCCCAGCCCCAACGGCGCCGGGATCGAGGCAAGGAACGAGCCGACCGCCGCCTGCGGCAGCGCCCAGACCTCGACCGCGATCGCCGCACCGCCCTCGGCGCTGCGCACCAGGCCGGGCTTGGGTGGCGAGGTGCCGGGCAGCGCGAACAGGCGATAGACGGGTGCGGTGGTCGTGGCTTCGATGAGCGTGGCACCGCGCGCGGTCAGCTGGCCGTTGAGCGGCAGCCCCGACAGGTGCGCGCCGACCACGGCCAGCGCCAGCGTCGGCTGTACCGCGGGGCTTCGCAGCGGCGGCAGCCACGCGCTGGACGGTGCGTGCGGCTCCCAGCCGCGGCCGGCATTCGCCAGCGCCGCGTCGTGGCCGGCCGGCGCGATCAGGGTCACGCCGAAAGGCAGCCCGGCCGCCGTCTCGCCGGCCGGCAGCGCCAGCGCACACCAGCCCAGCAGGTTGACGAAGTTGGTGAACAGGCCCAGCCGGGCATTGGCGCCGATCGGGTCGGCATCGACCTCGGCGAAGGTCGGGTGGCCGGGCGTGGTCGGCACCATCAGCAGGTCGATGTCGCGCCACCAGGGCTGCAGTGCCGCCTGCAGCGCGCGCAGCCGGTAGCGCGCCTCGAAGGCGTCGGTGGCGCTGAAGGCCAGGGCCTGGGCGATGATCTTCAGCACGGTGGGGTTCAGCGCCTCGGGCCGGCTTTCGAACACCGTGCGGCAGGCGGCGTGGCGCTCGGCCACCCAGGGGCCGTCGTAGAGCAAGGCGGCCACCGCGAACAGGGGCGCGAAGTCGAGCTCGACCACGGCATGGCCGCGTGCCTCCGCGTCGGCGGTCGCGCGCTGCCAGGCACTGTCGTAGCCGATCGCGGCGTCCAGCGGCGGCCGGCGCGGCACGCCGATGCGCAGCCGCTGGGGCAGGGCGGCCGGGCCGGGGACGAACTCGCTGTAGGCATCGGCCGCGTCGGCGCCCTCGATCACCGCCAGCACCTGCGCGGCATCGTCGACGTGGTGGGCCAGGATCGAGACGCAATCGAGCGTGCGGCAGGCCGGTACCACGCCGGCCGTGCTCACCCGCCCCGGTGTCGGCTTGAGGCCGACCAGGCCGTTGAAGGCGGCCGGCACCCGGCCCGAGCCTGCGGTATCGGTGCCGAGAGCGAAGGGCACGATGCCGCGCGCCACTGCCACCGCCGAGCCCGAGCTCGAGCCGCCGCTGATGCGCATGGCATCGGCCACGCTGGCCGGCCGGCCGTAGGGCGAGCGGGTGCCGACCAGGCCGGTGGCGAACTGATCGAGGTTGGTCTTGCCCAGCCACAGCGCGCCGGCGTCGAGCAGGCGTTGCACCACGGTGGCGCTGACCGGCGCGACATGGCTGAACGCGGGGCAGGCGGCGGTGGTGGGTTCGCCGGCGATGTCGATGTTGTCCTTGACCGCGAACGGCACCCCGAGCAGCGGGTAGCGCTGCAGCAATGCGCGGCGGGCGAGGCCCTCGCCCAGGCGCTGCTGCAGCAGCGCGATCTGCTCGGCCCAGCGTGCCTCCGGGCAGAGGTGGATCCACAGGCCCAGGTCGGCTGCGGCCAGCGCCCGCGCGCGGGCGGCCTGCAGCCAGCTCAGCAGATCGGCGCCCTCGAGCAGGGCGGCCGACCAGTCGGCGAGGGTGTGGCCAGGCTTGTTCTGCATTGGTGCACGAATCGGTATACCAGACGGATAGCAGATCGCGTGCCAACGCGCCGGCCGGTCTGCAAGGTCCGACGTCACCGCCCGGCTGCCGCCTGGGGTGGGGCCGTCGCGGCCAGCATGCGCGCGGGCTCGCGCAGCAGCACGAACTCCTCGGCCGCGGTCGGGTGCATCGCGATCGTGCGGTCGAAATCGGCCTTGGTCGCACCGGCGCTCAGGGCCACGGCCAGGCTCTGCACGATCTCGGGCGCGTCGGTGCCGATCATGTGCACGGCCAGCACGCGGTCGCTGCCGGCATCGACCAGCAGCTTCATCCGCGTGCGCTCGTGGCCGCCGACGAAGGCCTGCTTCATCGGGCGGAAGTCGGTCTCGAAGACCTTCAGGCCGTAGCCGGCGGCCAGCGCCTGCTCTTCGCTGGGCCCCACGGTGGCGATCGGCGGCAGCATGAACACGGCGCTGGCCACGCGCGAGAGGTCGACCTCTCGCGGCTGGCCGCCGAACAGCGAGTCGGCCAGCGCCCGGCCTTCGGCGATCGCCACCGGCGTGAGGTTCTTGCGCTGGGTCACGTCGCCGATCGCATACACGCCGGGCGCCGCGGTGCGCTGCGCGCCATCGATGGGGACGGCGCCCGCGGCATCGGTGGCGATGCCGACGCTTTGCAGGCCCAGCCCGGCGCTGTTGGGCCGCCGGCCGGTGGCGTTGAGAACCCATGGGAACTCGCGCACGCGGTCGTCGCCGAGCTCGAGCAGAAAGCCTTCGGTCATCCGCTGCACGCGGCGCGGGACGACGCCCGGGTGGAGCTCGACGCCGGCAGCCTGCAGCTCGGCGGCAGCGGCGGTACGCAGCATCTCGTCGAAGCCGCGCAGCGGCAGGCGGTCGCGATAGAACAGCGCCACCTGCGCGCCCAGGCGCACCAGCATGCTCGCGAACTCGACCGCGATGTAACCGCCGCCGATCACGGCCACCGACGCCGGGATGCGGTCGAGGTCCAGCAACTCGTTGCTGGTGGCGCAGGCCTCGATGCCGGGGATGCTGTCGCGCACCGGTGCGCCGCCGGTGGCGATCAGGATGTGCGGCGCCTGCAGCAAGCGTTCGCCCACCCGCACGCGGCCGGGGCCGTCGAGACGGGCCCAGCCCTCGACCAGGGTCACGCCGCCGCCGGCCAGCATCTTGCGATAGACGCCCTCCAGGCGCGCCGTCTCGGCCGCCTTGGCCGCTGCCCAGCGCGCCATCTCGAAGCGCGGTGCGGGCATTTCCCAGCCATAGCCGCGCGCCTCGGCGAAGTCGTCGCCGAACTGCGCCGCGTACATCAGCAGCTTCTTGGGCACGCAGCCGCGCAGCACGCAGGTGCCGCCGACGCGGCCGCCTTCGACGATGGCCACGCGGGCGCCGTGCAGCGCTGCGCGGCGCGACGCGGCCACGCCGCCGGATCCTGCGCCCAGGGTGATGAGGTCGAATGCTTCGGTCATGGCAGGCCTTTCGCGGGGTGCCACACAATGTCGCACATGGCCGCCGAAGATTACGCGAGACGCGCCGCGGCGCTGCGCGCCCAGCTCCATCACCACGCCTATCGCTACTACGTGCTCGACGACCCGGAACTGCCGGACGCCGAGTACGACCGCCTGTTCGCCGAGCTGCAGGCGCTGGAGGCGGCGCACCCCGAGCTGTGCACGCCCGACTCGCCGACCCAGCGGGTGATCGGCAAGGTGCTCGAAGGCTTCGTGCCGGTTCGCCATGCGTTGCCGATGCTCAGCATCCGGACCGAGACCGACACCACGGTCGCCGGCGCCCGCGCCTTCGACGAGCGCGTGCGGCGTGAGCTCGAGCTGCCCGAAGGCGCGCCGCCGGTCGAGTACGCTGCCGAGCTCAAGTTCGACGGCCTGGCCATCAACCTGCGCTACGAGGCCGGCGTGCTGGTCCAGGCTGCGACCCGCGGCGACGGCGAGACGGGCGAGGACGTGACGCAGAACATCCGCACCATCGGCGCGATCCCGCTGCGGCTGCAGGGCGAGGCCGGCGGCGCAGCGCCGCTGCTCGAGGTGCGCGGCGAGGTCTTCATGCGCCGCGACCGCTTCGAGCGCCTCAACGAGCGCCAGCGTGCCAAGGGCGAGAAGACCTTCGTCAATCCGCGCAACGCCGCTGCCGGCGCGGTGCGCCAGCTCGACCCGAAGATCGCCGCCCAGCGGCCCCTGAGCTTCTTCGCCTACGGTCTGGGCGATGTGAGGGGCTGGGACCAGCCGGACACGCACAGCGCCACGCTCGATGCGCTGCTGGCCCTCGGTATCCCGGTCAACGCCGAGCGCGCGGTGGTGCGCGGCGCCGCCGGCCTGATCGGGTTTCACGATTCGATCGCCTTGCGCCGCGACGCGCTGCCCTTCGACATCGACGGCGTCGTCTACAAGGTCAACCGCATCGATCTGCAGCGGCGCCTGGGCTTCGTCACCCGCGAGCCGCGCTGGGCGGTGGCGCACAAGTTCCCGGCCCAGGAGCAGATCACGCGGCTCAATGGCATCGAGGTCCAGGTCGGCCGCACCGGCAAGCTCACGCCGGTGGCCAAGCTCGAGCCGGTGTTCGTCGGCGGCACGACGGTCAGCAACGCGACGCTGCACAACCTCTTCGAGCTGCGCCGCAAGGGCGTGCGCGTCGGCGACCGCGTGATCGTGCGCCGGGCCGGCGACGTGATCCCGGAAGTCGTCGGCCGCGTGGCGGGCCGACGGCCGGCTTACGTGCCCAACTTCCGCATGCCTGCGGCATGCCCGGTCTGCGGCAGCCGCGTGCTGCGCGAGAAGGGCGGTATCGACCACCGCTGCACCGGCGGTCTGTTCTGCGCCGCACAGCGCAAGCAGGCGATCCTGCATTTCGCCGGCCGGCGCGCGATGGACATCGAGGGCCTGGGCGACAGGCTGGTCGACCAGCTCGTCGATGGCGGCCTGATCCGCACCCTGCCCGAGCTGTACACCCTGGGTGTGGCCAAGCTGGCGGCGCTGGAGCGAATGGCCGACAAGAGCGCGGCCAACCTGGTCGCCGAGCTGGCCAGGAGCCGGCACACGACGCTGGCGCGCTTCCTCTACGCCCTGGGCATTCGCCATGTCGGCGAGGCCACTGCCAAGGACCTGGCGCGGCATTTCGGCAGCCTCGATCGGCTCATGGATGCAACCGAGGCGCAACTGCTCGAAGTGGCCGACGTCGGCCCGGTGGTGGCGCAGAGCATCCGCACCTTCTTCGACCAGCGGCACAACCGCGAAGTCGTCGAACAGCTTCGTGCCGCGGGCATCCGATGGGACGAGCTCGAAGGCGCGCGCGACGACGCGACGGCGAAGCCGCTGACCGGCAAGACGCTGGTGCTGACCGGCACGCTGCCGACGCTGTCGCGCGACGAGGCCAAGGCGCTGATCGAAGCTGCCGGCGGCAAGGTCGCCGGCTCGGTGTCGAAGAAGACCGATTGGGTGGTTGCCGGCATCGAGGCCGGCAGCAAGCTCGACAAGGCGCGCGAGTTGGGGCTGGCGGTGCTCGACGAAGCCGGGCTGCGGGCCCTGCTCGACGGCGTCGGCTGAGCCGGCGAGCGATGCGCGGCGGGTGCGCCTGCGCGGTGCGGCGTCATCGGGATAATCCCCGCTCGGGGGCATGGCAGCGCGGCCATGGTCGAATCCACGCCCCCCCACGCAATTTCCCGCGATCCCGAAGCAAGAACCCGCAAGATGACCGTACGCGAAATCCTCAAGATGGGTGACCCCCGACTGCTGCGCGTGGCGCCGCCGGTGCGCGAGTTCGACACCCCCGAGCTGCACGAGCTGATCGCCGACATGTTCGACACCATGGCCGCGGCCAACGGCGCCGGGCTGGCAGCGCCGCAGATCGGCGTCGATCTGCAACTCGTGATCTTCGGCTTCACGCGCAACGAGCGCTACCCCGACGCGCCGCCGGTGCCGGCCACGGTGCTGATCAACCCGGTGATCACGCCGCTGGGCGACGAGCGCGTCGATGGCTGGGAAGGCTGTCTGTCGGTGCCCGGTCTGCGCGGCGTCGTGCCGCGCCTGACCCGCATCCGCTATGCCGGCCTCGACGCCAGGGGGCGGCCGATCGAGCGCGAGGCCGAGGGCTTCCATGCCCGTGTGGTGCAGCATGAAGTCGACCACCTGATCGGCCGCCTGTACCCGACGCGGATGACCGACCTGACGCAGTTCGGCTACACCAGCGTGTTGTTCCCCGAGCTCGACCCCGATGCGGACGATTGAAGGCTGGATGTCCGCGCGTCGGGCCGACACATGCGCTTACGCCTGCCGCGGTCGGCGCCGGGCCCGGCAGACGCGTTGAATGAGTATGGACATTCAGCGAGGATTCCTGCGCCGGCTGCTCTTCCTGCTGGCCGTGCTGGTGCCGCTGCTGGCCCGCGCCGAGGCCGATCCACCGGGTCGGGTGGGCCGGCTGGCCGAGTTGCAGGGCCATGTGTGGCTCTACGACCCCGACCAGGGCGAGTGGTTGGCCGCCGACCGCAACCGGCCGCTGACCAGCGGCGACCGGCTGGCCACCGACGCCGATGCGCGCGCCGAGCTGCGCATCGGTTCCACCACCTTGCGGCTGGGCGCTGGCAGCGAACTCGAGGTGCTGCGCCTGGACGACGCGCGCCTGAGCTTTCAGCTGCACCACGGTGCGTTGGCGTTGCGGCTGCGCTCGCGCGAGGTCGCCGCGCAGACCGACCTGCTCACCGAAGAGGTCCGGCTGCAGCCGCTGCGCAGCGGCCACTACCGGGTCGACCGCATCGACGACAGCACCTTCGCGGGCAGCTGGAGGGGCGGGCTGCAGGTGGGCGAAGGCGCCGATGCGTTCACGGTCGAGTCCGGCCAGCGGGTCGAGGTCTGGCGCGAGGGCGTCAGGGGCGAGTTGCAGAGCCAGCCCGACGCGATGCCGCGCGACGACTTCGCGGTCTGGGTCGCCAGTGCCGACGCCAGCGACGAGCGCAGCGCCGCCAACCGCTATGTCTCGCCCGAGATGACCGGGGCCGAGGATCTCGACCGCAACGGCCGCTGGGAGCAGGCGCCCGATATCGGCCCGGTCTGGGTGCCCTACGGCGTGGCGGCGGACTGGGCACCGTACCGCTTCGGCCATTGGGCCTGGATCCTGCCCTGGGGCTGGACCTGGATCGACGATGCGCCCTGGGGCTTTGCACCGTTCCACTACGGTCGCTGGTTGCACTGGGGTGGCCGTTGGTGCTGGTCGCCCGGCGCCTACCATCGGCACCCGGTGTACGCGCCGGCGCTGGTGGCCTGGATCGGCGGCCCGAACTTCAGCGTCTCGATCGGCATCGGCGGCCCATTGCTGCCCGCCGTGGGCTGGGTGCCGCTGGCGCCGCGCGAGCCCTTCGTGCCCTACTACCGTGCCAGCCCCGGGTATGACGATCGCGTCAACCAACGCCCGCGCGGCGGGCCGCGGCCAGTTCGCCCGGCAATCCACGCCAACCAGGCCGTTCCGGGGGCGCTGACCGTCGTCGCGCGCGAGGTGATCGAGCACCTGCGGCCCGTGGCGCCGGCGCGGGTGGAGGTCGACGTTCCGCCGCAGCATGGCCGGCCAGTCCCCGGCGTGGCGCCGTTGCCGCCGCCGGCCCGCTCGAAGACCGGCCCGCGCGAGGTGCCGCCGTCACCCGGGACGCGCAGCGACTGGCGGCGCGCGCTGCCCATGCCCGGCAACGCCGCGCCGGCGCGGCCGACGCTGCCACAGCGCCCACCGGCTGTGGAGCCGGGCGGCAGGCCACGCGAAGGGCGTGGCGAGCCGCAGGAGGAGAGACGGCGCGACCGGCCACGCGATGAGCGCGGTCCTGGCGCTGCAAGCGTTCCCGGGCCACCGCCGGCGCCGGTGGTCCCGCGCCTGCCGGTGCCCGACGCACAGCGGCCCCGCCCGCCCGCTGCCGTCCTGCCTGGCGCCGAGCGACCGGGCCCCGACCAGGTGATGCCGTCGCGCCCGATGCCGCCGCGGCCTGCGCCCGAACGGTCGCCGACGCCGCTGCCGGCCCCAGCGCGGCCCCCGCTGGCTCAGCCGGCGCCGGTCCAGCCCGCGCCGGCGCAACCGGTTCCCGCGCGGCCCAGACCCGAGCGTCCGGTGCCTGAACGGAACGCTCCCGAACGCCAACGGCCGGAACACCCGGCGCCAGCGGCGCCGTCTGCGGAGCGTCCGGCGCCGTTGCGTCCGGTCCCCAGTCCACCGGCGCCCGAGCGCGCCGGTCCGATACGCCCGGCCCCGGCGGTGCCCGCAGCGCGGCCGGTTGCGCCGCCCGCGCCGCTGCCGCCCCGCGACGCCGCCGGCCAAGCCCGCCCCGCCACCCAAGGAGGCGCCGCCCGACGAGCGTCGCCGGCACATTCCCGAACCGGCCGACAAACCGCAGGCACGCGAGTAGGCGGCGGAACTCGACCGCCGGCGGCCGGGTCAGCGCAGCAGCGGCAGCAGCACCGGCCAGACGTTGGCCAGCATGCGCGGGTGCGCCTCGGCCTTGGGGTGGATGCCGTCGGCCTGGAACAGCGTCCGGGACTGCGGTACGTCGGCCACGCCGTGCAGCAGAAACGGCACCAGCGCGGCGCCCTCGGCGCGCGCGACCTTGCCGAACAGCGCCATGAACTCCTCGGTGTAGCGGCGCCCGTAGTTGGGCGGCAGCGCCATGCCGACGATGAGCACCCTGGCGCCGGCGGTCCTGGCGGCTTCGGTCATCGCCTTCAGGTTCGCTTCGGTCATCGCCAGCGGCAGCCCGCGCAGCGCGTCGTTGGCCCCGAGCTCGATCACCACCACGTCCGGCCGGTGTTGCCGCAGCAGCGCCGGCAGCCGCGAGCGCCCACCCGAGCTGGTCTCGCCGCTGATGCTGGCGTTGACGACCTGGGTCGGTGGGCCCTGCCGGGCGAGTTTGGCGGCGAGCAAGCGCGACCCAGCCGCTGCCGCGCGCCAAGCCGTACTCGGCCGAAAGGCTGTCGCCGAGCACGAGCACGGTTCGCTCTCGCCCTTTCGCTCGGGCAGCGACAGGGCCGCCGACAAGGCCCAGCAACAAGAGCGCGCTACAGTGGGCCGCGAAGACGCGCCGCGTTGCCGAGAAACCCTGGATGTCCGAAACCCTCATCGATGTACGGCGTGTCAGCAAGCGGGTGACCGACGTCACCGGAACGCTGACCATTCTCCACGAGATCGAATTCACGCTGCGGCGGCGCGAGTCGGTGGCCATCGTCGGCGCCTCGGGTTCGGGCAAGAGCACCTTGCTCGCGATCCTGGCCGGGCTCGACGTGCCCACCGCCGGCACCGTGATCGTCGAAGGCACCGACCTGTTCGCGCTCGACGAGGACGCCCGCGCCGCACTGCGGGCGAGGCAGATGGGGTTCGTGTTCCAGAGCTTCCAGCTGCTGGGCAACCTCAATGCGCTGGAGAACGTGATGCTGCCGCTGGAACTGATGGGCCGCCGCGACGCCCGCGCCGCGGCCACCGAGATGCTGCGCCGCGTCGGCCTGGGCGAGCGCCTGGGCCATTACCCGAAGGTGCTGTCCGGCGGCGAGCAGCAGCGCGTGGCGCTGGCGCGCGCCTTCGTCGTGCGGCCGGCCGTGCTGCTCGCCGACGAACCCACCGGCAGCCTCGACTTCGCCACCGGCGAGACGGTGATGGCGCTGATGTTCGAGCTCAACCGCGAAGTCGGCACGACGCTGGTGCTGGTCACCCACGACCCGGCCATCGCTGCCCGCTGCGACCGCCAGCTGCGCATCGAGGCCGGCCGGCTGGTGGCATCGCAGAACGGCTGAAGGCGGCGCCGCCCGCACCAGCCACCCGCGCTTTGAGGGCGATCAATGGCCGGCCTTCGTCGCCGGCCTAGGCTGACATCGTGTGTCCGGTTCGGATTTTCGGTTCAGGGGCTTTGCCATGGACGTCGCCCGCACCAGCCGATTGCTGTTCGCATTGCTTTTCGCCTTCCTCATCAGCACCGGCTGCGCCGTCAATCGCGCCACCGCGACGGTGGAGCCGTCGGCCGACCTGAAGGCGCTCAAGCGCGTGCACGTGGTGCAGTTGCAGGACGACGGCTACAACGTCAACCAGCTCATCGCCGACAAGCTCAACCAGATGGGCTATCAGGCCACGACCAGCAAGGACAAGCCCAAGGACGTCGACGCCATCGTGACCTACTGGGACAAGTGGATGTGGGACATGACCATGTACCTGCTCGACCTGACGATCGTCGTCCGCGACCCGGTGACCGACTTTCCGCTGGCCAGCGGCAACTCGATGCACACCTCGCTGACCCGGAAGTCGCCGCAGGAGATGGTGGACGAAGTACTGGGCAACATCTTCAAGGAGGCGAAATGACGATCCGCGTCGCCGCCGCCGTCGTGGCCGTGGCCGTGCTGCTCGGGGCGTGCGCGGCGCCCGCCGGCCCGGGTGCGATGACGGTGCAGCGTTCCACGGTCGCCCTCAGGCCGCACGCGGCCAGCGTGAGCGTCTCGGTGCAGGGCGGCAGCGAGACAGGTGCTTTGGACAGCAGCAACATCGCCAATGCCGATCTGAAGGCCGCGATCGAAACGTCGATCGTCGAGTCGCGGCTTTTCAGGGAGGTGGTCCAGGGCGGGGCGGGCGAGTACGAACTCGGAGTCAGCGTGATCCAGTTGTCGAAGCCGATCTTCGGCGGGACCTTCACGGTCGACCTCGAAACCGCCTGGTCGCTGACCCGCGCTGCCGACCGCCAGGTGTTGCTGCGCAAGGTCATCAGGTCTTCTGGAACGGCGACGATGGGTGACTCGTTCGTCGGTGCCGCCCGCCTGCGCCTGGCGGTCGAGAGCGCCGCGCGCGACGGCATCCGGCAGGGGCTGGGCGAGATCTCGGCGCTGGATTTCTAGAGGCCGAGCCGGGCGAGGTCGCCGCGCCCCTGGCGCACCAGAACGGCATCGTCGCCGCTGAGGTCGATCACCGTCGTCGGTTCGCGCGGGCAGGCGCCGGCATCGACGACCGCCTGCAGCACCTTCTGGAACTGCGCGCGGATCTCGCCCGCGTCGTTCAGCGGTTCGTCCTCGCCCGGCGGGATCAGGGTGGTCGCCAGCAGCGGCTCGCCGAACTGCGACAGCAGTTCCTGCGTCACCCGATGATCGGGCACGCGCAACCCGATGGTGCGGCGCGACGGGTGCGACAGCCGCCGCGGCACCTCCTTGGTGGCCTCGAGGATGAAGGTGTAGGGACCGGGCGTGCCGAGCTTGAGCAGGCGGTACTGGCGGTTGTCGACGCGCGCGTAGCTGGCCAGTTCGCTGAGGTCGCGGCACAGCAGCGTGAGATGGTGCTTGTCGTCGACTCCGCGGATGCGGCGCAGGTTCTCGGCCGCGGCCTTGTCGTCGAGCCGGCACACCAGGGCATAGCTCGAATCGGTGGGCACCGCGGCAATGCCGCCGTCGCGCAGGATCTGCGCCGCCTGCTTCAACAGCCGTGGCTGCGGGTTCTGGGGATGGACTTCGAAGAGCTGCGACACTTCCCGATTGTCGGCGCACCGACGGCGGGCGAGGATCTGGTCTTTCCCGACCGTGCGGGACGGAACCTCCGCGCAGCGGGCGCCTCGCACCGGGGCGACGGGCGGGCCGGACCGTCGTGCAAGTTCAGCTCCACCCCGAAAGCCATGAAACGATCCGCGGCGAACCGGCTCTCGCGCCGGGCGGCAGTGATCAGGCCGCGTTGACCGGGATCTTGCCGATCTTCGCCTGCCACTCCCTCGGGCCCGTGGTGTGGACGCTGATGCCCTGGGCATCGACGGCCACCGTCACCGGCATGTCGCGCACGTCGAACTCGTAGATCGCCTCCATGCCGAGGTCGGCGAAGGCCAGCACCCGGGCGCCCTTGATCGCCTTGGCCACCAGGTAGGCGGCGCCGCCCACGGCCATCAGGTAGGCGCTCTTGTGCTTCTTGATCGCCTCGATCGCCACCGGTCCGCGCTCGGCCTTGCCGATCATGCTGATGAGGCCGGTCTGCGCCAGCATCATCTCGGTGAACTTGTCCATCCGGGTGGAGGTGGTCGGGCCGGCCGGGCCGACCACCTCGTCGCGCACCGGGTCGACCGGTCCGACGTAGTAGATGACGCGGTTGGTGAAGTCCACCGGCAGCTTCTCGCCCTTGGCCAGCATGTCCTGGATCCGCTTGTGCGCGGCGTCGCGGCCGGTCAGCATCTTGCCCGACAGCAGCAGCGTGTCGCCGGGCTTCCAGCTCGCGACCTCGGACCGCGTGAGCGTGTCGAGATCGACCTTGCGGCTCTTGTTGTAGTCGGGGGCCCAATGCACGTCGGGCCACAGGTCCAGGCTCGGCGGCTCGAGGTAGGCGGGGCCCGAGCCGTCGAGAACGAAATGCGCGTGCCGCGTGGCGGCGCAGTTGGGGATCATCGCCACCGGCTTGCTCGCCGCATGGGTGGGGTAGCTCGCGATCTTGATGTCGAGCACGGTGGTCAGGCCGCCCAGGCCCTGGGCGCCGATGCCCAGCGCGTTGACCTTCTCGTAGAGCTCGATGCGCAGTTCCTCGAACTTGTTCCGTGGCCCGCGCTCGAGCAGCTCGTGCATGTCGATCGGCTCCATCAGGCTTTCCTTGGCCATCAGCATGGCCTTCTCGGCCGTGCCGCCGATGCCGATGCCCAGCATGCCCGGCGGGCACCAGCCGGCGCCCATCGTCGGCACCGTCTTGAGCACCCAGTCGACGATCGAGTCGCTGGGGTTGAGCATCGCGAACTTGCTCTTGTTCTCGCTGCCCCCGCCCTTGGCCGCGACCTGCACGTCGACGGTGCTGCCCGGCACCACGGTCATGTGGACGACGGCCGGCGTGTTGTCCCGGGTGTTCTTGCGCTCGAACTGCGGGTCGGCCACGATCGACGCGCGCAGCTTGTTGTCGGGGTCCAGGTAGCCGCGGCGGACGCCTTCGTTGACCGCGTCCTCGATCGATCCCGGGAAGCCCTCGAAGCGCACGTCCATGCCGATCTTCAGGAACACGTTGACGATGCCGGTGTCCTGGCAGATCGGCCGCTTGCCCTCGGCGCACATCCTCGAGTTGGTGAGGATCTGCGCGATCGCGTCCTTGGCCGCCGGCGCCGCCTCGCGCTCGTAGGCGCGGGCGAGGTGGGCGATGTAGTCGGCCGGGTGGTAGTAGCTGATGTACTGCAGGGCGGCGGCCACCGAATCGACGAGATCGGCGTGGCGGACGGTGGTGCTCATGGCGCTTGCCTTTGCTTTCAGTCGTGGGGCTTGGCGGGGGCCGTCACTCGGTCGACCAGGGCGATGGCCAGTGCCGAGAGCAGGAACGCGACGTGGATGAGGGTCTGCCACAGCAGCACCTTCTCGTCGTAGTTCGCGGCGTTGATGAAGGTCTTGAGCAGGTGGATCGAGCTGATGCCGATGATCGCGGTGGCCAGCTTGACCTTGAGCACCGAGGCATTCACATGGCTCAGCCATTCGGGCTGGTCAGGGTGGCCTTCGAGGTCCAGCCGCGAGACGAAGGTCTCGTAGCCGCCGATGATCACCATGATCAGCAGGTTGCTGATCATCACGACGTCGATCAGCGCCAGCACGACCAGCATGATGATGGTCTCGTTGAACTGGCTGGGCAGGGTGCCGCTCTTGTAGCCGGTGCTGGCGACCAGCTGGTCGAGCGCCGCGGTGTTGCCGAAGGCCGCCTCGACCAGGTGGATCAGCTCGACCCAGAACTGGTAGACGTAGACGCCCTGGGCCAGGATCAGGCCCAGGTACAGCGGCAGCTGCAGCCAGCGGCTGGCGAAGATGACGCTGGGCAGCGGCGACAGGCGCCGGGTCTGGCGTGGAGCGGGCGTGGTCATGGGGCGAGGGGCAAGGCTTGCGGGCTGGATCCGCGCCCTATAAATTGTAGAGCGCCGACCCTGGGCGGATCGCGGCCTTCCGTAAGCGGTCCGTCAGAGCGGGCCTATAGTTTTCGCACCCTACGAAGCCACGATGTTGCAGCAGGAGACAAGCATGTCCGTCGAGCAGGCCACCCCACTCAAGACCCACCAGCCGCCCGCTTCGCTGGTGGCCGCAGCCCGAGTTTCCGGCATGGCGGCCTACCAGGCGCTGGTCGACGAGTCCGAACGCGACTACGAGGGCTACTGGGCCCGGCTGGCGCGCGAGTTCGTGAGCTGGAAGACGCCGTTCACCAAGGTGCTCGACAGCAGTCAGGCGCCGTTCTTCAAGTGGTTCGAGGACGGCACGCTCAACGTGTCCTACAACTGTCTGGACCGCAATGTCGAGCGCGGCCTGGGCGACAAGACCGCGATCATCTTCGAGGCAGACGACGGCGCAGTCTCGCGGGTCAGCTACGCCGAATTGCTGGCCAAGGTCTGCCGCTTCGCCAACGCGCTGAAGGCGCGCGGCGTGAAGAAGGGCGACCGCGTCGTCATCTACATGAGCATGAGCGTCGAAGGCGTGGCCGCGATGCAGGCCTGCGCGCGCATCGGCGCCATCCATTCGGTCGTCTTCGGCGGCTTCTCCGCGCACAGCGTTCGCGACCGCGTCCAGGACGCCGGCGCGGTGATGGTGATCACCGCCGACGAACAGGCGCGCGGCGGCAAGCAGCTGCCGCTGAAGGCCATCGTCGACGAGGCGATCGCGCTCGGCGGCTGCGAGACCGTGGCCAACGTCATCGTCTACAAGCGCACCGGCGGCAAGATCGCCTGGAACCCGGCGCGCGACCGCTGGCTGCACGAGGAACTGGCAGCGCAGCCCGCGGTCTGCGAGCCCGAGTGGGTCGGCGCCGAACACCCGCTGTTCCTGCTCTACACCAGCGGCTCGACCGGCAAGCCCAAGGGCGTGCAGCACAGCACCGGCGGCTATCTGCTGCACGCGGCGCTGACCACCGCCTGGACCTTCGACCTCAAGGACGACGATGTCTTCTGGTGCACGGCCGACATCGGCTGGGTCACCGGCCACAGCTACATCACCTACGGACCCCTGGCGCTGGGCGGCACCGAGATCGTGTTCGAAGGCGTGCCGACCTACCCCGATGCGGCGCGCTTCTGGAAGACGATCGAGAAGCACAAGGTCACGGTCTTCTACACCGCGCCCACCGCGATCCGGTCGCTGATCAAGGCCGCCGAAGGCAACCCGGCGGTGCACCCCGACCGCAGCGACCTGACCAGCCTGCGCATCCTGGGCACGGTCGGCGAGCCGATCAATCCGGCGGCCTGGGAGTGGTACTACGAGCACGTGGGCGGTGGCCGCTGCCCGGTCGTCGACACCTTCTGGCAGACCGAGACCGGGGGCCACGTGATCACGCCGCTGCCGGGCGCCACGCCGATGGTGCCGGGCTCGTGCACGCTGCCGTTCCCGGGCATCGCGGCGGCGATCGTCGACGAGACCGGCGCCGACGTGCCCGACGGCAGCGGCGGCATCCTGGTCATCAAGAAGCCCTGGCCGAGCATGATCCGCACGATCTGGGGCGACGCCGAGCGCTTCAAGAAGAGCTACTACCCGCCCGAGCTCAAGGGCTACTACCTGGCGGGCGACGGCGCCATCCGCGACGCCAAGACCGGCTACTTCACGATCACCGGCCGCATCGACGACGTGCTCAACGTCTCCGGCCACCGCATGGGCACGATGGAGATCGAGTCGGCGCTGGTCAGCTGCACCGAACTGGTGGCCGAAGCCGCCGTCGTCGGCCGCCCCGACGAGACCACCGGCGAGGCGATCTGCGCCTTCGTCGTCCTCAAGCGCAGCCGCCCGACGGGCGACGAGGCCAAGAAGATCGCCAACGAACTGCGCGCCTGGGTCGGCAAGGAGATCGGCCCGATCGCCAAGCCCAAGGACATCCGGTTCGGCGACAACCTGCCCAAGACGCGTTCGGGCAAGATCATGCGCCGGCTGCTGCGCAGCATCGCCAAGGGTGAGGCCATCACCCAGGACACCAGCACCCTGGAAAACCCGGCAATCCTGGATCAGTTGACGCAGCCCAACTGATCCCGGGCCGCACACAGTGCGGCGGGTCGGCAGCGCATGCGCTACAGTGCCCTGCAGGAGGCGCAGCCCATGCCCATGGTGATCGTCGGAGTGCTGTTGCTGGTGGCCAAGCTGGCCGAGTTCGGGCCGTTCGGCAACTGGTCGTGGTGGATCGTGCTGGCGCCTTTCGGTGCCGCGGTGCTGTGGTGGGAATTCGCCGATTCGAGCGGCTGGACCCAGCGCCGCGTGATGGACAAGATGGACGAGCGCAAGGCCCAGCGCCGGCAGAGGGCGATGGAGGCGCTGGGCCTGGGCCATCGGCGCGATAAGCAGGTCACGCGCGCCCGCGAGGATGCCGCGCGCCGGTCTTCGGCCGACAGCACCGACGCCGAAGCGCAGCGCCGCGTGTTGCCGACGACGCCGACGGAACCGGCTGGGCCGGAGGCGCGGCGCGGGCCGCGACCGTAGGCCTCCTCAGTCGAGGTCGAGCACCGCGCCGGTGCTGGCGCTGGAAGCGTTGCGCCCGAACTTGGCCATCACGCCGCGCGTGTAGCGCGGCGCGGGCTGCTTCCAGGCCGCGCGCCGGCGCGCGATCTCGGCCTCGTCGACGTCGAGCTGCAGCAGCAGCCGGTGGGCATCGATCGTGATCGAGTCGCCCTCGTGGACGAGCGCGATCACGCCCCCGGCATGGGCCTCGGGCGCGACATGGCCGACGACCATGCCCCAGGTGCCGCCCGAGAAGCGGCCGTCGGTGACCAGGCCGACGGTCTCGCCCAGGCCCTGCCCGATCAGGGCGCTGGTCGGTGCGAGCATCTCGGGCATGCCGGGGCCGCCCTTGGGGCCGAGGTAGCGCAGCACCATCACGTCGCCGGGCTTGATCGCGCCGGCCATGATCGCCGCCAGCGCGCCCTGCTCGTCGTCGAAGACGCGCGCCGGGCCGGTCATCGCCGGGTTCTTCAGGCCCGAGATCTTGGCCACGCAGCCTTCGGTGGCCAGGTTGCCCTTGAGGATGGCCAGGTGGCCTTCGGTGTAGATCGGGCTGGAGACGGTGCGGATCACGTCCTGGTCGACGCGCAGCGGCGGCACGTCCTGCAGGTTCTCGGCCACCGTCCTGCCGGTGATCGTGATGCAGTCGCCGTGCAGCAGGCCGGCGGCGAGCAGTTCCTTCATCACCGCCGGAATGCCGCCCGCGCGGTGGAGGTCGATCGCGAGGTACTTGCCGCTGGGCTTGAGGTCGCACAGCACCGGCACCTTGCGGCGCATGCGCTCGAAGTCCTCGATCGTCCACTCGACGCCGGCGGCATGCGCGATGGCCAGGAAATGCAGCACCGCGTTGGTCGAGCCGCCGGTGGCCATGATCACCGCCACCGCGTTCTCGATGCTCTTGCGGGTGACGATGTCGCGCGGCTTGAGGTCGGCCTTCACCGCCTCCACCAGCACCTTGGCGGCCTGTTCGACCATGCCGACGATCTCGCCCTCGACGTTGGCCATCGTGCTGGCATAGGGCAGGCTCATGCCCAGCGCCTCGAAGGAGGAGCTCATCGTGTTCGCGGTGTACATGCCGCCGCAGGAGCCGCTGCCGGGGATGGCGCGGCGCTCGATCTCGCAGAAGTCCTCCTCGGCCATGTTGCCGGCGGAGAACTGGCCCACGGCCTCGAACACGCTGACGATGTTGAGGTCCTGGCCTTTGTACTTGCCCGGCAGGATGGTGCCGCCGTAGATGTAGATCGACGGCACGTTGGCGCGCAGCATGCCCATCATGCCGCCGGGCATGTTCTTGTCGCAGCCGCCGATGACCATCACGCCGTCCATCCACTGGCCGCCGACGCAGGTCTCCACGCAGTCGGCGATGACCTCGCGCGACACCAGGCTGTACTTCATGCCCTCGGTGCCCATCGCCATGCCGTCGCTGATCGTCGGCGTGCCGAAGATCTGCGGATTGGCGCCGGCCTCCTTCAGGCCGATCACGGCCGCGTCGGCCAGGCGCTGCAGGCCCGAGTTGCAGGGCGTGATCGTCGAGTGGCCGTTGGCGACGCCGATCATCGGCTTGCTGAAGTCGCCTGCGGTATAGCCCATCCCGTAGTACATGCTGCGGTTGGGCGCGCGGGCCACGCCTTCGGTGATGTTCCTGGAACGGCGGTTGAAGCTCATGCGGTGTCTCCGTGGTCGGCCCGCGAGTTTATCGGCAGGGGCCGGGCTTCCGACCCCTGGATGCGGCGGCCGCAGCCCGGGGGGGCCGGGCATGGACAATCGCGTCCAGGCGAAAGGAGCCCTCGATGCTCGTGCATCCCCAGTTCAACCCGGTGGCGGTGACCCTAGGCCCGCTGCAGATCCATTGGTACGGCCTGACGTATCTCGCGGGCTTCGTTCTCTTCCTGGCCCTCGGCGCACGGCGGGTGCGGCTGCCGCATTTCGCGGCCGCCGGCTGGACCCGGCGCGACGTCGAGGACATCCTCTTCTACGGCGTGCTCGGCGTCGTACTCGGCGGGCGCCTGGGCTACGTGCTGTTCTACAAGCCGGCCGAATACTTCGCCCATCCGGCCGAGATCTTCATGGTCTGGCAGGGCGGCATGTCGTTCCACGGCGGGATGCTGGGCGTGATCGTGGCGATGGTCTGGTTCGCGCGCTCGCGTCGGCGCCCGTTCCTCGAGGTGATGGACGTCGTCGCGCCCTGCGTTCCCACGGGGCTGGCTGCCGGGCGCATCGGCAACTTCATCAACGGCGAGCTCTGGGGCCGGCCGGCCGACCCGTCGCTGCCCTGGGCGATGATCTTTCCGCAAAGCGGCAGCATGGTGCCGCGCCACCCCTCTGAGCTGTACCAGTTCGCGCTCGAAGGTCTGCTGCTGTTCGGCCTGCTGTGGTGGTACGGGCAGCGCGAGCGCGCCCGCGGCCAGGTCGCCGCGGCCTTTCTGTTCGGCTACGGCGTGCTGCGGTTCGTCGCCGAGTACTTCCGCGAGCCGGACAGCTTCCTCGGCCTGCTCGCATTGGGCATGAGCATGGGCCAATGGCTGTGCGTGCCGATGATCGTGGCCGGCGCGTGGTTGTGGTGGTGGTGCGGCCGGCAGGTACGATCGAAATCATGACCGCCCCCAAGCTCACATCGTTCGCGGCCTCCCACCGGGGCGTTCGACGCCTTGGGGCGGCCCGGCGGCGCTGACATGAGACAGATCTTCCTCGACACCGAGACCACCGGACTGAACGCCGACGGCGGCGACCGCATCGTCGAGATCGGCTGCATCGAGCTCGTCAACCGGCGCGACAGCGGCCGCCGGCTGCACCATTACGTCAACCCGCAACGCTCCAGCCACCCCGACGCGTTGCGCGTGCACGGCATCACCGACGCCTTCCTGGCCGACAAGCCGCTGTTCTCGGCCATCGCCGACGAACTGCTGGCCTTCGTTGCCGACGCCGAGGTCGTGATCCACAACGCCGCCTTCGACCTCGGGTTCCTGAATGCCGAACTGGCGCGCCTGGGGCGGCCGCCACTGGCGCGCCACGCCGCGCGCATCACCGACAGCCTGCTGCTGGCGCGCGAGATGTTTCCCGGCAAGAGCAATTCGCTGGACGCGCTGTGCAAGCGGCTGGAGGTGGACAACAGCGGTCGCGAGCTGCACGGCGCGCTGCTCGACGCCGGCCTGCTGGCCGAGGTCTATCTGCGTCTGACGCGCGGCCAGGGTTCGCTGGTGATCGACGCTGCGGACGGCACGCGCGGGCCGCTGCGCACCGAGGCCGCCGATCTGCGCCGGTTCGCGTTGCCGGTCGTCTGCGCGAGCCCCGACGAGGAGGCCGCGCACGAAGCCGTGCTGGCCGAGATCGACGGGGCCAGCGGCGGCAGGACGGTCTGGCGCCAGGCAGCCTCGGATTGAACGCATGGCATAATTTTCGACTTCCGGCCGAGCTTCGGCAGCCGGGCGGTTAGCTCAGCGGTAGAGCACTGCCTTCACACGGCAGGGGTCGCAGGTTCGAACCCTGCACCGCCCACCAGGAACACCGGTTTTTCGTAGGTAGAAGGCGCACGCTTGCGGCGATTTTCATCAACAGGTCACGGCAGTGATCTTTGGGAGAATCGAAGTGCGCACGAAGATCGATCTGGCCGCCGCCCTGGCGGCTTGTGAAGACCACCGGGCCCAGGCGCTGACCCTGGCCGAGCTTGTCCGCGCCCCACAGCCTGGTCGCGCTGGACGGCTCCGATACGCGACTGAAGAAGTGGGTCGCGGCCCTGGGCACCATCTCGGCCTGGGACATCACGTCGGAGCAGCTCGAGACCGCCGCCCACGCGATGGTGGCTCACGGCTACAAGCCTTCCGCGGCGAATCGGGACCTTTCGGCCCTGGGCAGCGCCTACCGATGGGCCAAGGCCAGGCGGCTGTCGCCCAGGGGCTTCAGGTCCCCTACGCTGGGCGTGGCGCGGTTCGAGGAGGCCATCCGCAGGGTGGAGGTCACGCGGGAGCAGATCGAGGCCCTCAGGGCCCGATCCCTGGCTTTCAGCGACCGCCGGTTCGGGGTCTTCGTGGCGCTTCTTATCGACACCGGTGCACGAAAGTCGGAACTGCTCGAGCGGAGGTGGAAGGAGTTCGACCTCGAGCGCCGAGAGATCCTGTGCGAGACGACCAAGACCGGGGTGCCGCGGGTACTGCATTTCCGAGACGAGACGGCCGACCTGATCAAGCGCGTGTTCCCAAAGCGGGCGCCGGATGCTCTGCCGTTTGAAGGGCGGGTTCCGGGTCAGCCCATCAGCTTCCGCAAGGCCTGGCTCACCGCGGTGGCGGCGATCGGCGTGCCGGACCTGCACATGCACGACGTCCGGCATGCGGCTGCTGCCGGGCTGCTGCGTGCCGGCGTCACTCTGGGCGTGGCCGCCCAGGTTCTCGGGCACTCCCCGCAAGTCCTCGCGCGCCGCTACGGGCACCTTGAAACCGAGACCTTGCGCAGGGCTCAGGAACAGGCCTGGAGGGGCCCGACATGACCACCGGCTTGCTGCACGTGGCCTGAGGCCCCGAAGTCGCCCAGCGGGCGACCAGGGTCGAAGGCCAAGACCCCTGCCGTTCTACGGCAGGGTGCCCAGACATCCGATCGACTTCCGCAAGGCACGGCGTGAGTGCGATGGTGGCGACGCGCACTCTGGCCGAGATCTTCGGCGTCGATACCGAAGAGCGGCTGCAGTACCACGCCCTCGCCAAGGGCGGCGAGCCGGTCGAGCTACCGATGCTGGGCCTGCCGCGCCGACGCGAGCCAGAACCGGCGACCGCTGGCCCCCGCGAACGTTCTCGCGCCTTGCGGCAGTCGCTGCTGGAGGCGTTTCGTGAAATCACCGGCTGGGCCGACGCCGAGTTCGATGCGGACGACGACATTCCAATGCGCGCGTTCGGGCAGCTCGTCTACCTGCGCGTCGTCGAGGCCGGCCCCTGGGTCCGGTTCTGGGCACCCTTGCTGCGGGATGTCGACGAGACCCCGGAGCTCCTGCTTCGCCTGAACGCGCTCAACGCATCCGGTGGCATGCGCCTGCGGGTGCACCATGGCGCGGTCTATGCGGAGCACGACCTGGCTGCCGAGCCGATGGTGGCGGCGGTTCTGTCGCAGACGCCGGTCCAGTTCTCGAAGGCCGTCTGCGGGCTCGACGTGCTGCTGCACAACGAGTTTGGTGGACAGTTGACGATGAATCGCCCAGACATCACTGGTGCTGTGCAGTGATGCGAGTGCTCAGCCTTGGTAGGGCAGCGAGTGGGTTCGGCGTAGCCTGGGCGCTAGCGGGCCGGCCTGGCGCCGCCGATCGTGGTGCGCGTCAGGTACCGGAGCTGCCCTGCGTAGTCGGGCACCGCACGATGCATCGTGCAAAGGTTGTCCCAGACCAGAACCTGATCCTTCTTCCAGCGCACGCGGCAGGTGAAGTCGAAGCGGCTGACGTGCTCGTACAGGAACTGCAGCAGCGGCTTGCTTTCGGCATCGGTCATGCCGTCGATGCGCTGGCCGTACACCTGGTTCACGTACAGGCACTTGCGGCCGCTGCCGGGGTGCGTCACCACCAGCGGGTGCACGGTCTCGCGATCGCCTGCTTCCACGCTCATCACCTTGGCGCTGGTGTTGCTGAAGCGACGGTTCTGCGCCTGGTATACGGACCCGAAAATACGTGTGGCGCTGTGCACCACGGCCAAGCCATCGACCAGCTGCCGCATCACTGGCGACAGGGCCTCGTAGGCCGTGTACATGCTCAGGAAGCCAGTGTCACCGCCGCAGGCGGGCACTTCGACCGCACGCATCACCACCGCAGCGGGTGGCGTGTCCAGGAAGGTGCTGTCAGCGTGCCAGTTCTCGCCCAGGACGCGGCCGGTTTCATCGGCCTCGCGGCGAATCATCTGTACCTCGGGATGGCCTTCGATGCTCTTCAGCAGCGGTACCGGCGCCACCGGGCCGAAGCGCCGGCTGAAGGCAATGTGCTGCTCGTGGCTGATGGCCTGGTCGGGGAAATAGATGACCTGGTGCGCGTGGAATGCATCGCGTATCTCGAGCCATGTGGCCTCGTCCAGTGGCTGGCGCAGATCGACACCGGTGATCTCGGCTCCCAGTACGCCGGTCAGGGGTTGCACTCCGATGTGTTGGTAGCCGGTGGTGCGGGCCGATGGAACGGCGCTCATGGATTGGCTTCGGCGGTGCCGCTGGTGAAGTCCATCGGGACGTGGCCGTCCGTCGTGTCGGTCAGTGCGGCCTGTACCAAGCTCGGCGTCTGCTTGATCATGTCTCGCTCCAGTGTTCGGTGAAAAGCCAGCGCAACGCAGAGCTTCCTCGCAAGTCAAGTGCGCGGTTGAGCAAGAGTGGCCGTTCCCGCATGCGTCAACATCAGGCCGGCAGTGGGTCATCCACGGTGCGATCCTGCTGCGCCGCCGACATGGCATCCTCTACGGATAGAAGTGCGCCGCGAGTGCGCAGGATGTTGCGGATCTCGTTGTGCGGCGGATCGTCGAGTCGGGCCGCGCCTCTGGCACACAGAGCGGCGTACACGCCGGCCGCTTCACCCAGTGACATCGCCGTCCCCATGTGGCGGCTGCCGCCGTTCGCATCGCGCGTCGCGGACATGGCACGCCCAGCGACCACAAGTCCCTCCACATACTCCGGCAGCAGGCAGCGAAGGGGAATTTCGAACGGCAGTTCGGGCACCCAGAGCGCAAGTCCGGTACCTTTCGATTCATGCAGGTCCATCGGCCCGGCGCCGAGCGCGATCGAGTCTGCAAACCGCTTCCCAGCGACTATGTCCCGTTCGGTCAACGTGTATTGCCCGACGATTCGGCGCGTCTCGCGGACGCCGACGCGTGCCGCGATGCCCGCGAGAATTGAAGCCTCGAAGCCCGGCACCCGTTCGCGCAGGAACCCGACAATCGACTTCACCTGCTGACGACCGATCAGTTCCGCGCGTGTCAGGTCCGTGGCGTCGAGAGCATCGATATCGAACACCCGGCTCATGAGGCACACGGCGTCGGTTCCGCCGGGTGTGCTGCAGAAGGACAGGCTCTCCCAGAAGATCCGGCCATCGCGAATGCCCTCGAGCGCAAGGGCTCGCTTTTCCTCGCGCGGCAAGGCACGGAAGCGCTTCACGTCGACATTCGACATGCGGAAGACGAGCGTGCACGGTTGACGCCCATGGCGCAGTTCGGGCTCCTCGCCGGCACAAGGCACGCCGCTCGCAGCCGCGACTGCGGCGTCGCCGGTCGCATCGACCACCACCTTGGCGCGAAGCGCCGAGCGGCCGGAGGCGTTCTCGAACACGACCCCCTCCACGCGTCGCCCACTGACAAGCGGCCGCACGATCGACGAATGCAGCATCAGGTTGACGCCCGCCTCGCGTGCGAATTCGTCCGCAGCGATCTTGACGATCTCGGGGTTGAAGGGAAAGTTGATCAACGGGATCGGCGTTGCCGAGGCTTCGGCAAGCAAGTAACGGGCGAAGCCTTCGCTGCCACCCATACCGCGCACCCGCCGCGCCAACTCGTAGGCGAGGCCTCCAACCACGCGCGTGTCGCGGTTGTAGAACCCGATCCACTGCGCAACCATGCCCGACGTGGCGGTCCCGCCGAGGCAGCCGGAGCGCTCGACAATCGCCGTGCGTGCACCGGCACGCGCGGCGGAGACGGCTGCGATCAGTCCCGAGGCGCCGCCGCCAGCAACCACCACGTCATAGTCACCTGCGATGCGCGTCTGCAGCGCTTCGTGCAGGACTTCCGGTGCGTTCATTTCAAGCCTCCCGATTCAGTGTTGAAGCCGGGTCTCCGAGCAGCGTGCAACCACGCAACGACACGACATTGCACACAGTTTCCGACTCGACCCGACCACAGGCCGCGCTACATCGCGTTCGGGAGCACGGTCGAGATGGCGGGAAACGCGATCAACAACCCCATCGTGAACAGTTCGGCCAACAGGAACCAACCGATGCCGCGAAAAATCGTCTCCAGGGAAATCGCGTCACCAACAACCGACTTCACCATGTAGGCGTTGAACCCGACCGGGGGCGTCAACAGTCCGATCTCAATGTACTTAACCACGATGACACCGACCCAAATCGGATCTGCGTGCACCGCATCGAACATCGGCTGGAAAACGGGCAAGGTGATCAGCAGAATACCGAGCGGATCAAGAAACATGCCCAACACCAGATAGACGATCGATGCCGAGAGAATGAGCAAATGCGGGCTCAACGCCCAGGTGCCGATGACGTCGTGAATCGCGTCGGACAACCCGGCCAATCCAAGAAAATTCGTGTACAGCACGGCACCGATCGCGATGAAGAAGATCTGGCCGGTCGTGGTCACCGTCTCGAACACGCTCGCCTTGAGCATGCGGTAGTTCAGCCGACCCTGCAGCGCCGCCACTACCAGCGCTAGGGATGCGCCGGCCGCACCGGCCTCGGTGGCGGTGAACATGCCACTATAGAGGCCACCGATCATGCCGCCGATCAGGAGCAGTAGCGGCCATATTGGCAGCAACGCCGACCAGCGGTCGCGCTTCAGATTGGCTCTTTCATCCGCGCTCAGCTGCGGTGCAAGCGACGGATTGAGCGAGCAGCGGATGAGTATCAGCGCGGTGTAGGCCGCCGCCGTGAGCAGCCCGGGCAGCACGCCGGCGATCAGCAGCTTGGTTATCGAAACCTGTGCGAACACGCCGTAGATCACGAACATCACACTCGGCGGGATCAGTGCCGCCAGGGTTCCGGCGGACGCGACGCAGCCGGCCGCGAGGCCCTTGTCGTAGCCGTGCTTGAGCATTTCCGGAATCGCGATGCGCGACATCGTGGCCGCTGCGGCGACACTCGAACCGGACGCCGCGCCAAACCCGGCCGATGCCAGGTTCGTTGCCACTGCCAGCCCGCCGGGCAGGCCGCTGAACCACAGCCGGGCAGCGCGAAACAGCGACTCGCTGATGCCGGAATTGAATGCGATCGAACCCATCAGGATGAACATCGGGATCGCCGACAGCCCCCAGTTGGCCGCCGTCTCGAACGGAATCTGGGCAATGTTGCTGAGGGCGACATGAAAACCGCGCAGCCAGGTGAAACCCGCCATTCCGACGATACCCAGGCTCACGCCGATGGGGATGCGCAACGCGATCAACCCCAGCACGGCGAACAGGCTCACGATCCCCACGGCGAGCGCCGGCGTCACTGACCGACCCCTTTGCGTTTGGTGCCGGAAAGGGCGCGCATGTCCTTGAGGATGTTGATCGCTAGATAGGCGAACATCATCACGAAGCCGGCCGCCAGGATCCAGCGTGCCTCCCAGGTGGGCAAGTAGCCCGTGGAGGACTCCGTCATCTCGCCTGCGGCCGTCTTCTGGTACGCCGTCTCGACACCCATCCAGGCGACGATGCCGACAAAGCCGAAGCTGGTCAGATCCGCGAACAAGTCAATCGCCTGCCTTGCCTTCGCCGGCAGGCGGTCCGTGAACAGGCCGACGGTGATGTGGCCACGCAGCCGCGTGATCATCGCGAGCGGAAGGAAGGAGAGCGCCACCATGTAGTAATTGGTGGCGATCTCGTCAGTGCCGAGAAGCGGATGATTGAAGACCCCGCGTCCGATGAGATCGGCTGTGACGTGAAGACCCATGAGCAGGCAGACTCCGCCTGCTCCCCAGGTCATCGCGTCAACGACAAGGTCGACAATGCGAGTCAGGGTGCCACGCATCGAGAGACTCTTCCTCGGCCCGGGGTCAGAGAGTCTCCGGATCAACCTTGTCGTAGACCTCACGCTTCAAGGCCTCGATGAACTTCGCCTTGTCGTGACCGATCTGCTTCGATAGCTTGCGCCACTTCGTCATTGCGGCGTCGAGCGCGTCGAGGATTGCCTCGGGGTTCTTCACCCCGTGGTCGGCGGCAACCTTGAGGTTCTGAACCCGCTGGTTCTTCTCGTGTTGCTGCATCACCGCGGCGAAGTCATCACCGCCGTGGAAGAAGACGATGCCCTTCGCCTTTGCCTTCGCGATCGCCACGTCGGTCTCGGGAATCTGTGAGTCAATCGCGTCGGTAGCCACCAGGAACGCGCCGTCGTCGAACAGCACCTTGCGCTGGGCTGGCGTCATGCTCTTCCACACATCCCGGTTCAGGTAGAACGGCAGCACGGGACCGGCCATGCCGAGCGGATAGTCGAGCACGTACTTGGTCACATCCATGTAGCCGAAATTGACGAGCCAGTTGAGCACCGACCACGAGCAGTCGACCGTGCCGCGTTCCATCGCCTGCACTCCGTCGGGCACCGTCATGGCGACTGGCGTGGCGCCTGCAATCTTCATGATGTCGATACCACCGGCCGACGAGCGAACTTTCATGCCCTTGAGATCCGCGACGGTCTTCACCGGCTTGTTGCACAGCAGTTCGTACGGCGGAACGGCATTGCCTACGAAGGCCACCGCGTCGTTTTTCCGATATTCCTCGAGACATTGAGGGCAATGCAGAAGCATGGTCTCGACGAGGGCCCCGGAAGCCGCGACGAGATCGTCACCCAAGGTGTTGGTATTGAACAGCATGTTGGTTGCTGCCAGCGCCTCAGGCGTGTAGGGAGCGATAGCGACGCCGGCATCGATGGTGCCGCCCTTGACCGAGTCGACGGTGCCTTTGGCGGTGGCTACCTGGCCACCGGCGAGGAGCTTGAAAGAGATTTGTCCGCCGGTGTCCTTCTTGATCTTCTCGAAGTAACGGGCCATCGTCACCGTATTGCTTGTCGACTTCGCGCTGCGCCAAGAGCCGTAGACAAGATCGCGTGCCTGGCTCGGTGCTGCACAGAGCGCACAGAGCACGATGCTCGCAAGAACGGTCAACCACTTCGCCTTCATCATTGGGTTGTCTCCTTCACATCGATTTGGTCGGCGGCCCATCGGCGAGCGCGCTCAAAACTCACCACACCACTTGCAGTACGTTGTCGCCTTCAGCGACGAGACTGCCGCTTTTCCACCTCAACAGTGCCTCGCTCGGCGTCGACGCGTACCCAGTCGCCGGTCTCAATTAGTGCCAGTGGATCGCGATCGAAGTCGGTCATCGCTGGCGCACGCGTCACGACGGCGCCCAGCGCGACCTTCGTTGTCATCTCGGTAAACAGCATGGCCGCCGGGGCGACACCGAATGTGCGGGTCAAGTGAAACGCATTCGACCACCCCGACGAGCCTTTCGCACCCGGGAAGACCAGCACCTTGCCGGCGAAGCTGACGCCGCGCAGCTCGTGGTGCGTCTCGACCACGGTGGCGGTTCGTGAATCGATGCCGCCCCAGCCGGAAAGGTGCTCACGCGTAACGAGCGCTTCGCCCTCCGCGATGCCGGGGACGACACAGCGGCCGTTCAGCACGATCCGGGTGCTCGCTCCGGCGTTCACGCGAGCCTCCCTTGCCAACGTCCGGTGCACGCGGCTTCGATGCACTCGGCTGTGGTGCCGAACCAGGCCTGCACGCCCAGGATGGCGGGCAGATAGTGGGCCTGCTTTGCAGAGTCCAGCGCCACCACACGCGTGCCTTTGGGCGCGGCCCGGCTCATCGCAGAGCAGCTGTCGGTCATCAGGACTCCGCCGGCGTCTTCGATGATCTGCGTGTAGCCGTTGCGGTCCGCCAGGGCCTTGATCGCGCGCGGTGTGAAGATCCACAGTGCGCAGTCGGGATGGACTTTGCGGCCCTCCAGAAGTTGCGTGGCTTCCCAGATCTGCTCGATTGTGTAGTGAGGGCAACCCAGCATCACGTAGTCGACAGCGGTCTCGACGCCGGTGCTGTTGATGCGCTCCCAGGTCTCGCGTCGCTCGGCTTGGCCGTAGCGCAGCGCTTCCAACGGCGAATTGCCGCCGAAGGCCTGCTCGACACTCGGTGCCTCGGGTGTGATGCCGACCAAGTGATACATCTCGACACCGCCCGAGGACGCTGCCGAAGCACCGAAGTGCTTGAGTCGTGCCAGGTTCGGAATGCGCGTCACGCCTTCGACTACCGGTACGCGCTCTTGCACGCGCTCGCCGATCCAGTAGCCGAGCAGCCCCCAGTCGGCAGTGGTTTCGACTTCGATGTCCAGTTGCACGTGGTGCGTGCCGCGACGATTCGCGTCGATGTGGTAGCCCCAGTAGGGTATGCGGCGCGTAAGCATCGCTGCACCTACACTTTCGCGTCCCTCGGTATTGGTGCGCGCACCTAGCACCGAGTTGCAATAGATGACGGCTGAGGACTCCATCCATGCGCAGTGCTCGCCGCGCGTAGGAATATTCCCAACTTGGTACGGCGTACACGTGTTCGTTGCTTGTACACCCAGGCCGGTGGTGAACGCCTCGCCCTTCCGATAGAACTGCAAAGTCTCTTCATCCACCCCCATCGCTGCCCCGTTGCCAGGATCAAACCCGAGCTGTACATGGCTCGTGAAGGCACGGACTTTCGGGATGGTCACGACCGTTTCGCTGTCGAGGCTGAATTCCGAGAAGACGGCATCCATTCCACCCTTGCGACGTGCGAAGTCACGCATGAAGGGTGTGGTCGCACTGATCGACGCGACGACATTGTTCGTCTCCACCAGCCGTTCGGCTCCGAGCGCGCGCCCATAGCGCATCAGCAGGTCCATTGCGGCCTGAACGGCGGGGCCGTCGCGGCCATCGAGCATCGCGCGCTCTTCGTCGGTCAAGTTCATCGCGGGAGTCCTCGTGCGGTCATGCGGTCGTGCGTTCCGGTACCGTGCTCGCTTGACTGCTGCGCAGATAGGCGCCTTGGCGCAGCAGCGTCGCCTGCACCCGATCGATGTCCACCGAACGCGGCTGCACGCCCTGCGCTACCGCGACCGCAGCTGCCACGCCCGCAGCCTGTCCAGTGATCCAGCACTGCGGTATTTCACGCATGAAGCCATGCGAGTTCTTGTCGCACGAGACATGGCGGCCACAGGCGAGCAAGCCGTCGAGCTGCTCGGGCACCAACGCGCCGTACGGGATGGAGATGTTCGGGAACTTCGGCGAGACCGCAGGGGTCACCCCGACTTCGTCGGGCAGCGCCACGCCCTCAGGCCAGCGGCTGCGCAACACTGCATCCATGCCCTTCAGCCGTCGCGCGTGGCGCACGCCGATCTGCGGTGCGCTCAGGAGCATCCATGCCTGCTCGAACCCCGGCGCGTTGGCGCGGTAGTAACGCAGGTGCTGCTCCATCGCCCTGTGGGAGCGCACCTCGACTTCGGTGAGATCGTCGACGTCCAGCGCCGAGTAACCGGTCTGGCGCGGCCCCATGAACAGCGCGACGTCATTGCGCCAAGAGACGAAGGGGCGCTCGAAGAGGCCACAGGCCTCGCGACCCAGGCGCATGAATTCGGCGAACTGCTCGGGCTGGCCGCTCTTGAATTCGATCCAGCGCGCCATGTCTACACCGCCGAACAGCCACGCGGTGTTCATGCAATGGTGGACGTCCGCCTCCTCGATGTCATTGGCATAGGCTGCGCCGGCACGCGCAAAAAGGTCACCGTCGCCGGTGGCGTCGACCACGACATTGGCCATGATCGCCATCCGACCTTCCTTGCTCTCGAATATCACGCCGGTCACGGCGCCGTTCTCCACGATAGGCTGGGCCGCCCACGAGTGGTAGACCAGCTTGACCTTGCGCTCGATAACGATCTCCTGACTCAGAAGCTTCAGCCGCTCGGGATCGATCGTCGGGGACCAAGTCACGACGCCATGGTAGGCAGCGGTGCGGTTCGACCAATAGGCTGACTTGGCCGCATCCCTCGAGCCCCAGTCGGCGCGCGACGGCCCAGCCACCGCGTCAGCCGGTAGACGATCGAACAACTCTTCAGCGAAGCCGCGGATGACAAGCCGGCCCTCCCAATCGGTCATGCGGTCGATCCATATGACCAGGCCGCCGGTGGACAGTCCGCCGAGGTGGTTGTACCGCTCCAGCAGCGTCACGTCGGCACCCTGGGCGGCAGCAGCCGCTGCGGCCGCGGTGCCTGAGGGGCCGCCGCCTACAACAAGCACGTCGCATCGGCGGTAGATCGGGATCGAACGTGCGGCCTCTTGCCAACGACCGTAGTCTGGGCGCGCGACGCGCACGGTGTCCCGGTCGAACAGATCTGACGAGAGGATGCGCTCGTCGTTGCGCTCGGTAGTTCTCATGGTGCAATCCAGCAGTTCACTTCGGATCGACAAGAACCGCGCCCTTCAAGAGCGGCCCGACGCTGCGCCGGTAGAGCTGCAGCCAGCCGGTATCGAAGGCCTTTGGCGATGGCGTCCACGCTGCTCGTCGACGGTCGAGTTCGTCGTCTGCAACCTCCAAATCGCAGCGGCGGGTGTCGAGGTCGATAGTGATCGTGTCACCGTCCTGCACCAGCGCCAGCGGGCCGCAGACAGCGCCTTCGGGCGACACCTCGGCCACCACCAGGCCCTTGCAGACAAGACCGGAGAGGTGGCCGTCTGTGAGTAGTGCAACGTCGTCACCAAGCCCGAGGCCGTCGATGGCGAACACGACCCTTGACGAACCGCCCCCCATGCCTGGACCGCCGCAGACGCCGGCGCCGCGCATCACGATCACATGGCCTGCACGGATGGCGCCGTTCTGAAGTGCGGCGATGGCGGCGTCGGCGCTGGTAAAGCAGATCGCCGGGCCGCTAAAGCGGCGCTGTTTGCGCTCGACGATGCCAGTCTTGACGATGCCGTACTCGGGTGCCAGGTTGCCACGCAGCATCGTGATGGCGGGGCGACGAGAGTAGGGCCGATTCAGCGGGCGAATCACCTCGGGGTCGACGATCGCGGCGTCTTGGAGGTTCTGCTTCAGCGAGTTCCCGGTCACGGTGAGCACGCTGGTGTCGAGCAGCGGCTCGAGTTGCTTCATGACCGCCCGGCACCCACCAGCAGCCTCGAACTCCTCTATGAAGCGTTCGCCGACCGGCCGCACGGCCGCGAGCACCGGTACCTCGTCGGCCAGCGACTCGAACATGCCGTAGACATCGGCGCCGCAGGCAGATTCGGTGGCCACCGCCTGCAGGTGCTTGATCGAGTTCACCGAGCCTCCAACCGCGAGCAGCGTGCGCACGGCGTTCGCAAAGGCCTGCGGCGTCAGGATGCTGCGTGGCCGGAGGTCGTCCAGGACCATCTGCACGATGCGCGTGCCGGCGCGACGCGCTGCCTCAAACATCGCGGCACTATTCGCGGCCACCGGTGTCGTGCCGGGCAACGCCATGCCGAGCGCTTCGCAGGCGATGTGCATCGAATTCGCGGTTCCCATGCCCGAGCACACGCCAGGGCCACGGATCGCCTGGCGGCTCATGCCGATCAGGTCTTCCATCGGCAGTCGACCCATCTGCGCATGCATGGCGCCGACGAAGATGTCTTCGATGTCGACGTGCTTGCCGTGATATTCACCACTGGGCTGATAGCCACAGGCGAGCATCAGCGTCGGAACGTTCATTCGCGCCCCGGCCATCAACTGGCCGGGCACGGTCTTGTCGCATGAGGTCAGGCACAGCATGCCGTCCAGCTGTGCACCTTCGACCGCTACTTCGACGTCATTGGTGACCAGGTCACGCGTGGACAGAATGTAGGCACCACGACCGCCAGCACCGAATACGAAGTCACTTGGCGCAGTCGTGCGGATCTCGAACGGCACGGCACCCGCTGCGCGGATCGCGTCCTTGACCACGGCGGCCACACCGTCCAGGTGCGCGAAACAGGCCGCCAAACCTGACGAACTGTTGACGACCGCGATCTTGGGCTTCTCGCAGTCCTCCTCAGGAATGCCCAATGCCTGCCACTGTGCGTTGCGCACTGCCCACAGGTACGAGCCACGGGGGAAGTTGCTGCGCAGCTTGCGGGACATCGTGAACCTTCGTTGAGTGACCGTCGTTATCCTGACATCTCCATTAATGAGGTGTCAATAAGCGTTTGTGTCATGATGATCCGACTGACTGAAGAAAGAGTTTGCATGAGCTCTACCAGCCCGCAGAAGAGCATTGAGACGCCGTCGCCAGGTGGTCCGCCGCGCCTCGCGGGGAAGCGCCCCGCGCCGGTGGCGGGTACCGATGCAGAGGTGAACCGCTTCATTGCCGCTTACATCATGGGCGTAGCCAACCGACTGGCCAACGGCGCTTCCAACCACTACCGCCGGCACTTCAACATGGGAATGTCGGAATGGCGCACGATGATGGCCATCGGAACCAGCTCCCATCGCATCGTCCGCGAGGTGGCCGAGATGGCCGACCTGGACTACGCGGCTGCAAGCAAGAGCCTGAAGCTGCTTCAGGCGCGCGGCCTCGTCGCAATTGAGCAGACCAATCGCCGTGGTCGAGCCGCCATTGCGAGCCTCACGCCAGTGGGACTGGAGACCTACCGGAAGCTACAGGCGTCGGCGACCAAGCGCCAGCGGCGCCTGCTCGCCGGGTTTGCAGCCGACGAAGTGCAGTCTCTGTGGACGCTGTTGCGGCGCATCGAACAGCGCATCCCGGCCATGAACGCCGACACCTGAGGTCGGCGAGTTCGATGCTGCAGCGCAGCGTCCCAAGAGGGGGTAATGGTTTATTGACATCTCATTTCCAGATATGTCAACATGAAATGAAGCGGCCATCGTCCACGTCGACAAGGAAGATCGAGAGAGCCGCACAACCCAGGAGACACCCGTGCCCCAATTCACCGCTTTGTCCGCTCGTCGATTGCGCGCCCTGTTGGCGGGCGTCGCCGCTGTTTGCCTGACGGCCCCCGGCGCATGGGCACAGGAAAAGGTGACTCTGCGTGTTGCGAGCTTCATGCCGCCGCAAGGGTTTCTGAACATTGCCATCGTGAAGCCATTCCTGGATCGCGTGGTCGCGGATTCCAAGGGTACGCTGGACTACCAGTGGTTCCCAGGTGGCACGCTGGGTCGTGCGCCAGCGGAGCAGCTCAAGCTGGTGCAAGACGGAACCGCTGATATCGCGATCGTGATTCCCGCGTATACGCCGGGTGCTTTCGAGGCCTACGATGTGACGCAGCTGCCAGGCGTCGCACCGAACACGCGCGCCGCTTCGCTTGGCGCATGGCACGCGCTCGAGGCCGGATTGATCCCTACGCCGGACAATGTCGTGGTGCTGGGCATCGTGACTACCGCGTCCAACGTGCTCCACATGAGGACGCCGACGCCCAATCTTGCGGCGATCGCCGGCAAGAAGATCCGCGCCGCCGGCTCATTGCAGATGAGTGCGATGAACAAGCTGGGAGCCGCGGCGGTGGGCAATATTCGCGGCCCCGAAATCGCCGAGGCCTTGTCGCGAAACCTCCTCGACGGTGTGCTGATGGACTGGATCGGCATCAAGGAATTCCGTGTCGACCGGCTCGCCAACTATCACGTCGACGTCGACTTCGGACGCGTGGCGCTTCTCCTGCCGATGAACGCACAGCGCTGGAAATCGCTACCCGAGGCAGCCAAGGCGGCATTCCGAAAGAACGGCGGCGTGGCCTACGCGAACATCGGCGGCAAGGCATTCGACGACGCGGTCAACGAGTACCGCTCGGGCTACCTGAAGGGAGGCGGGCACACCGCCGTGACGTTCCCGGCGGCGGATAACGAACGCATCCGCGCCACTTTCCAGACCGTCGTTGACGAGTGGGTCAAGGCGCAGCCGGGCCGCGAGAAGCTGCTTGAGACCTTCCGCGAGGGCGCGGCCGAAGCCCGGTGAGCACCGAGTCGAGCCGGCATCCGCCGGCATATGACCAGATCACCGCGGCACTGGGCGGCGCAGCGCTGGCGATCCTGCTGGCCAACGTCGTGTTGATCGCAATCGACGTTCTCATGCGTTCGCTGTTTCGTTCGCCCCAGTCCTGGGTGGCTGACGTCGCCCAGGTGTCTTACCCGGTCGCCATTGCATGTTGCATTCCGGTCGCCTTAGGCACCGGTCACATGATCGTGATCCGTTTCCTTGGCGATGCCGCTGGCCCGCGCACGTCGCGCGCGCTCGACCTGCTCGGCAATCTGACAATGGGACTGTTGCTGGCACTCTTCACCTGGAAGATGTTCGAGCGCGCCGCATCAGACATGGCCACCGGCTACAAGACGTCGAACATCGCGCTACCGGTGGCGCCGACATGGTGGATCGTCGCCGGGCTGCTGCTCTTGTCGACATTGCTGCAGATTCGCGTCACCTGGCGACAGGCCGTCCGCCAATAGCCCGTCATGATTCACCACCCCATACTCATTCTGCTAGCGGGAGTGGGCGCGATGCTCGCGCTGATCGCGCTGCAAATTCCGGTTGGCGTGGCGATGGCGGTGTCCGGCCTAGTGCTCTTCGCCACACTGACTGACTTTCATGCGGCGCTAGGCACGGTCTCGGTAGAGATCGTCAGCGCCCTTGGCAGTTCGGATCTCGTCACCATACCGCTGTTCCTGCTGATGGGCAGCTTGGCGGCGCGGGCGGGTATCTCGTCGGATATCTACACGCTGGCCAGCAAGTGGGTGGGTCACCGCCGTGGCGGTCTGGCAATGGCCACGGTCGCTGGCTGTGCAGGGTTTGGCGCACTTTGCGGTTCGTCCGTGGCCACGGCTGCGACGATGGGTCGTGTCGCCTTGCCGGAGATGCTGTCACGTGGCTACTCTCGCGAACTGGCTGCCGGCAGCATCGCCAGTGGCGGCACGCTGGGTATCCTGATCCCGCCGTCGATCGTGATGGTCATCTATGCCGTACTGACCCAGCAGTTCGTGCTGGACCTCTTCGTCGCCGGCATTCTCCCAGGCTTGTTGGCCACCGCGTTGTACTGCGTCGCCGTCTACTTCGTGACCCGGCGCGATCCGACGGCCGGGCCTGCGTTCGAGCAGGTGTCGTGGCGCGAGCGTTGGCTTGCCGTGAGCTCGGCGTGGCGCGCCGTGGTTGTTATTGCGCTAGTCGTCGGTGGTCTTTATTCCGGCATGTTCACGGTCGTCGAGGCAGCGTCGGTTGGGGTAGGGTTGACGCTGGCCTTCTTCCTCTCGCGCCAGCCGCGCAGCACCTGGATTGAGGAACTGCGCAGCGTGGCCGTAGAGACGGCGCAGAACACCGGGATGATCTTCCTGATGGTCATTGGCGCGGCGTTGTTCAGCTACTTCCTGACGTTGACCGAGGCGCCCAAGGCATTGGTTGAGATGGTGCGTGCGGCGCACCTGCACGCCTACACGGTCCTGGGTGTGGTTCTGCTGATGTATCTATTTCTCGGGGCCGTGTTCGACACCATTGCCGCGATGATCCTAACCACGCCTTTCGTCTATCCGCTGATGATGGGATTCGGTTTCGATCCGATCTGGTGGGGCATCGTGATGGTGATGGTGATCGAGATCGGGATGATCACGCCGCCGATCGGGATGAACGTGTTCGTGATCAGCGGCGTTGCGCGCGATATTCCGCTGCGCACCATATTTCGCGGCATCGTGCCCTTCCTCTATGCGGACCTGGTCCGGTTGGCGCTGGTGATTGCATTCCCCAGCATCGCGCTGGCCCTTCTGCATTGACTGATGAGGTAAGCCCGGCCATGAAGGTCGAAAGCTTGTTCGATGTTCGAGGATTGTCCGTGCTCGTGACGGGGGCTGCGAGTGGCATCGGATTTGGGTACGCCGAAGCGATGGCAGCCAACGGCGCCCGAGTGACGATGGTGGATCTGGAGGCCGGAAGTCTCGACACAGCCGCAGACGTGCTGCGAGCGACCGGTGGACGGGTGCATACGGCGGTGGCCGACGTGACGCTGGCTGACGCGCTCCGTGCCGCCGTGGACGACGCGGTCGAGCGAGAGGGCCGGCTCGACGTGGTGTTCGCCAACGCCGGCATCAGTGCCGGCCCCGGCTTTCTGAGTGGCGACGGTACACGCAACCCGGCGGCCTCGATCGAAAATCTATCTACCGAATTGTTCGAGCGCGCGCTGGCGGTCAACCTGGGCGGCGCGCTGCGCACGATCCAGCTCGTCACGCCACAGATGAAGCGCCAGGGCGGCGGCCGTATCATCGTGACGTCGACGGTATCGGTACACAAGGTCGAGACCCTGGTGAGCACGTTGTACGTGGCATCCAAGGCAGGCCTGCTGCAGCTGGTACGACAGGCTGCGTTGGAGCTCGCACGCTATGGCATCCTTGTGAATGGCATCGCGCCAGGGCCGACGATCACGCACATCGGAGGCGGGCGACTGCAGGACGCCGCAGCACGCGCGCCGTTCGAACGCGCAATCCCGCTACACCGTCTGGCCACGCCTGCGGATATCCACGGCGCAGCGCTGTACTTCGCTTCACCAGCCTCGCGCTACGTGACCGGCACGCAGATCGTGATCGACGGCGGCTTCAGCCTCGGAGAGGCCGACTGATGGCCCCGCTGCGCCGGGTCGTCACCGGACACGACCCGGATGGCAAGGCCGTCGTCGCCAGCGATGGTCCGGTCATGCCCGTTACGAGCGCGCTGATGCCGGGCTACGCCTTCGAGTTGCTCTGGAGCACCGAAGCCACGCCGAGTTTCCCCGATGCCGGCGCGCCCGGGCCGGTCGGTGACTACTTCCCGCCGCCGCATGGACTGCGGTTCCTGCGCTTCACGATTCCAGGCGAACGGCGGCCGCCGGAGCCCGGCACAGACATCAACGCCGAACGCCAGCGAACCGAGTCGCTCTTGCCCGGCTTGCTCGGTCGCATGGAACCGGACAGCCCGGGCATGCACCGCTCGGATTCGATCGACTTCATCCTTGTGCTCGAAGGTGAGATCTGGCTCGAATTGGACGACGGCCGAGAGGTGTTGCTGCACGAGGGCGACACGGCGGTGCAGAACGGCACGCGTCACGCATGGCGGAACCGCAGTGGCTTTCCCTGTCAACTGCTCGTTGTCATGGCGGGCGCGAATCGGAAGTAATACGAGGGTGGGCGAAGCCCTGGAAAGGGTGGCGATGGTCGTGGCGCGGTTGCCCGGAGCGAACCCTATCCATTTGTGCTGACTTTGCGGTAGTCTTGCGCTTGCTTCGTCGCAGGCGCGCCCTTCACACGGCAGGGGTCGCAGGTTCGAACCCTGCACCGCCCACCAGCAGGGCCAGCAAAGACGCCACGACTAGCGATGGCGCTCACTAGCAAAGTGGGCGTTTTTCGTTGAAATGTCCTAAAGTGTCCTAAGGGGTCTCGGCGGCACTATGTGTCGCAATGGCCACGCCCACGCGTGCGCATAGTGTTCGGCCGACTCTGGCGCCGCAACCATGCTCGCGAGATGGCGCGAATTCTTGGATGCCATTACGCCGGCGCAGGACGCCACGCCCACGCGCGCGGGGATGGTTCCTTGGCACCTTTCGGCACTGGGCCGATTCCCGGGCACGCCCACGGTGGCACTAGCGCCGGCTCCGGGAGAGACAACCCCCTTGCAGCCGCGCCAGGCCCACCTACAGGCGGCCTTCGAGGGGCGGGTGGCCCTCTCGGGTAGCGGCGGGCATGAAAATGCCCGCACGCGGCGGGCTTCGTCGTTAGAGCGCAATAGGCGCTAGCTCGCACCGAGAGTCGCACTTCGTGTGTCGAATTAGAACCTCGTACTCCGGCACGGCCGGCTGAAACCGCCGCCCCATGATCTGGGCTCCGCCGCTGGTGTTGCCGTAGAGCGCCGCGATGCGCTCGGTTGCATAGGCTGTTCATCGCGGGCCCGTCTTGCTGATGTGTCTCGATCCCGCCACGGCCGTTCCCCCCTCTATCGCTGCGACGTTTTCGTCTTCCGGAAATGGCAAAGTGCAGCGTGCCTTACGATGCAAGACATCTACGGTTTTCGCACCGATGAATTCCGTCGCTGAGCCTGAGAGAGGAAACACCCTTGAAATCGATGATTCGGAAAGCCGCCGCGATCTTCGTGGCGTGCAATGCCCTCGGCTTCGCCGCGCACGCTGTCGCGGCCGCGAACGAGCCGCCTGAATGCAACGACAAGGCTTCGCTGCGCGACGCGAAGCGGCAGTACCAGGGGCTCGAGGAGCAGAAGCAGAACCTGAAGATCAAGGCGTTCTCGGACGTACGGCAGATTCGCCTCGGCCCGCCACCCGCGAGCGTCAACCAGTATGCCAACAAGACCACGTATGCGACGTCGTCGCGCTGGTGCCAGGCGACGGCGGCGCTTTCGAACGGCAAGACCGACACGATCTACTGGCGCATGGACTACGTGGTCGAAGGAAAGGGCTTCTTCATCAATTTCGTCCATTGCGCCACGAACCACGACCTCCTGGATAGCAATTGCCAGAAGCTGCGCGCGGGAAAGTAACCGTAGCCTCTCGCGGGCGGGTGAAGTTTCGTTTCGACGGCCTGAGACTTGTGGTCATCGTCGACCTCTTCACGGCGGCGCTATCCGCAGTTGATCACCTGCTGCCACGCTTGGACTTCGCCTTGCAGGAGTTGTCGGCTGCCGACGCGTCGGTCCAGGCATTGCCGACTGAGGATGCCCGTCGAGCAGACCCGTGCCGGCACGGGCCCGATGCCCGTGGCGTCGGGGTCTTTCTGAGGCGATGGTGGGTGAGTGCGGTATCGCTGCGATACTTACACGAGTGTCCGCCCCAGCCGCCCCAAGGGATGCGGGCGATCAGGCACCGAGCAGACTCGGCGGCCTGATCCGGCTCGAGGTCGTTCTTGTAGAGTCGGCATGGCGCTTCGAGCCTGCGGCGCGAGGGCGCCTGCTGCTGCGCCGTGCGCATCCTTTTGAAGCCATGCCGCACAAGGAGATCGTCATGCCCAATGTGTTGGTTCCGGTCGATGGCTCTGAAAATTCGACGCGCGCGGTGGAGGTGGCCTGCCGGCAAGTCGGTCAGCAGCAGTCGGCGACGGTGCATCTCCTGAACGTGCAACCGCCGAACCATTCCGGGGTCGTCAAGAAGTACCTGAACCAGGACCTGATCGACAGGTTCCACCAGGAAGAAGGCGAAGCGGCCTTGCGATCCGCCCGCGCACGGCTCGACGGCGCGGACATTGCCTACACGTCGCACGTCGAAGTCGGGGACGTCGCGCAGACGATTGCGCGCTACGTGCGAGAGCTGCACTGCGACCAGGTCATCATGGGGGCGCGTGGCCTCGGCTCCGGCGGCGTCGCGGCCATCTCCGGCCTGCTGCTCGGGTCGATCGCGACGAAGGTGCTGCACCTCGTCGAGGTGCCCGTGACGTTGGTGAAGTGATCCCGCCGACTGCGCCACGTCGTCATGGTGAGGCAAGCCGCACGCTCGCCTGGTGCGGCTTGCCATCGTCCACCAACGGTACGTCCAGGCCTGCCTGCGCCACCCCATCCAGCATCACACCGGGCTCGGCCGAGCCTTGCGTCACTTCGATGCGGTAGGGGGTGTCGCGGTAGCGGTAGTCGAGTGTGAAGCCCGGCCAGTCATGAGGCAGGCACGGCGCGAGGTGCAGCCGTGCCCCTTCCTGCGTGGTTTCCAGCTGCACGCCGAGCAGCGACTCGAGCACCAGCCGGTACATCCAGCCTGCCGATCCGGTGTACCAGCTCCAGCCGCCGCGGCCGGTGTGTGGCGCTACGCTGTAGACGTCGGCCGCGACGACGTAGGGCTCGACCCTGTAGACATCGACTTCGCTCGCCGTGCGCCCGTGGTGCACCGGGTTGATGATGTCCATCAGCTGCCACGCGCGCTCGTGGTCGCCGAGTGCAGCGAAGGCCATCGTCGCCCAGATCGCGCTGTGGGTGTACTGGCCGCCGTTCTCGCGCACACCCGGCACATAGCCGCTGATGTAGCCCGGGTTGGGGCCGTGGCGGTCGAACGGCGGGTCGAGCAATTGCACGAGGCCTTGCTCCACGTGCACCAGCCGGGTCGCCAGCGCGTCCATCGCACGGCGCGCCCGCCCAGGTTCGGCCACCCCCGACAGCACGGACCAGCTCTGCGCGATCGAGTCGATCTGGCACTCCGCGTTGGCCGCCGAGCCGAGCGGCGTGCCGTCGTCGAAGTAGGCACGGCGATACCACGCACCGTCCCACGCGTGCGCTTCGAGGCGCTCGCCGAGCTGCGAGCGCTCGCCGTCGCAGCGCTGCGCGAATGGCTCGTCGCCATGGTCGCGTGCCAGCGTGGCGAACTCGCGCAATACCTCGCACAGGAAGAAGCCGAGCCACACGCTCTCGCCGCGGCCCTCGTGGCCGACCAGGTTCATGCCGTCGTTCCAGTCGCCACCGCCCATCAGCGGCAGGCCGTGTTCGCCGAAGCGCATCCCGTGCAGCAGCGCGCGCACCGCGTGCTGGTAGAGGCTCGCCGAATGGATGGAGCGGCCGGGCAGGTCGTAATAGGAGTCGTCGCCGGGATTCACCGGCCGGCCATCGATGAAGGGCACGCTTTCGGTCAGCACGCCGGTGTCGTTGGTGGCATGCACGTAGCGGCACAGCGCGAGCGGCAGCCAAAGGTAGTCGTCGGAAATGTGCGTGCGCACGCCTCGCCCCGATGGCGGATGCCACCAGTGCTGCACGTCGCCTTCGACGAACTGGCGGCTCGCGCACAGCAGCAGGTGCTCGCGCAGCAGCTGTGGCCGGCTGTGCACCAGCGCCATCGCGTCCTGCAACTGGTCGCGAAAACCGAAGGCACCACCCGACTGGTAGAGGCCGCTGCGCGCCCACATGCGGCAGGCCAGCGTCTGGTACACGAGCCAGCCATTGGCCAGCACGTTCAGCGCGGCGTCGGGGGTGTGCACCTGCACATTGCCTAGCGTGTGTTCCCAGTGCCGGTGCACCGTGGCCAGCGCTTCGCGCGCCGCGGCGCTGCCGCGAAAACGCTGCACCAGCTGGCCGGCCTCGTCGGCGCTGCGGCCCATACCCAGACGGAACACGATCTCGCGGGTCTGGCCAGGCAACAGATCGAAGGGCACCTGGATCGCGCTGCACGGGTCGAGCGCGGCGCCGATGCGGCCAGACAGCCGCGTACGCGCGAGCGCTGCCGGCCGCTGCAGCGAGCCGTTGCGGCCGATGAACTCGGTGCGGTCGCACGTGAAGGTACCGAACATGCGGTCGGATTCGTCGACGTCGAAGAAGCCGACCCAGTCGCCGAAGTCGTTGCTGTAGGCATTGCGTGCATACAGCGCACCGTTGTCGGAGGCGATGTCGGTGGTGATGTGCGGCGCCGTCTTGGCGCGCAGGTCGCCCAGCACCCACTCGACGTAGCCGGTGGCCGACAGGCGGCGCTCGCGCGGGCCGTCGTTGCGCAGCCGCAGCACCGAGAACTTGATCGCCGCGTCCATCGCCACGAAGACCGTCAGTTCGCTGTGGATGCCCGCCTCTTGGTGCTCGAACACGCTGTAGCCGAAGCCGTGGCGCGTGACATAGGGCGCCGGGCTGCCGTCCTCGGGTTCATGCGCGCCGGCGGGCAGCGCGGTGGGCAGCCAGACCTGCCCGCTCACCTCGTCGCGCAGGTAGATCGCCTCGCCGCCGCTGTCGCACACCGGGTCGTTGTGCCACGGCGTCAGGCGCAGCTCGTGCGCGTTCTCGCACCAGGTGTAGGTGCTGCCGGCTTCCGAGATCACGCAGCCGAAGCGCGGGTTGGCGAGCACGTTGACCCAGGGCGCCGGCGGGCAGGCGCCCGCCGGTGGGGCGACGACGTACTCGCGACCATCGGGCGAGAAGCCGCCGGTGCCGTTGAAGAAGAGCAAGCCCGGCGGCGGACGCGCTGCCGGGCCGCGCGCTGCCTCTGGCGCCCGGGTGGCCACGAAGGGCGGCGGGCGGCGCTCGGCCACCGGCTTGCGCAGCACCTGCTGCGCCAGCGAGCCGTGGCCGTCGCTGATGAGCACCCGCGCCACCGCCTGCAGCAGCACGCGGTCCTCGGCCGAGATCTGCTCCGCATGGCGCACGAAGATGCCGCCCGGCCGATCGACCACATGCGCCTCGACGCCGGCCGCGATGAGCCCGAGGATCTGCTCGTGCAGCCGCTGGCGGTACACGTCGCGCTCCTCGTTCCAGATCACCAGGTCCACCGCCAGGCCCTTCAGCCGCCACCAGGCGTGGGCCTGCACCAACTGCCGCACCAGGTAGATGTTGGCGGCGTCGCCGATCTGCAGCAGCACGATCGGCAGGTCGCCCGAGATCGCGTAGCCCCACAGGCCCGACTGGCTGCGCCGGTTGCGCTGCAGCAGCACGCTGTCGGCGCGCAGCGTCGGCTGCGCATAGATCACGGCGCTGGCCAGCCGCGCGTACAGGTCGGTGTCGGCCTCGCTGGCATTGAGCTGGCGCAGCACCACCTGGCTGTGGGTCCATGCGAGCTCGAACACCCGGTCGGCCAGGCGCCGGTCGGCGTACTTGGCCAGCAGCGCCAGCGCGCCGTCGCGCGAGTCGGCCATGCCATAGACGAGGTCGATGGTGGCGGTCTGCCCCGGCTCGAGCGTGACGACGCGCCGGGTCGCGGCGATCGGGTCGAGCACCGAGCCGGCCGTGCCCGACAGCTCGGCAGCGGCGCGCATCGCCCGCGGCGCGCCGAGCGTGCGGCCGCGGCCGATGAAGCGCGCGCGGTCGGTCTCGTGCGTTGCCGCGCCGGCCCTCGCGCCGTGCACCGCCATCAGGTGGCACATCCACGGCACCGGCTCGTCGGCGGAGCGCGGCCGGCGCGTGCACAGCAGCGCGGGCTGGTCGGCCACGATCTCGGTCTGCACGAACAGCTTGCTGAAGGCGGGGTGCTGAACGTCGGCCGCGTGCGGCGCCAGCACGACCTCGGTGTAGCTCGTGAGCTCGATGCTGCGCCGGGTGCGGCTCAGGTTGGTCAGGCGCAGGCGGCGCAGCTCGATGTCGTCTTCCGGCGAGACCACGATCTCGGTGTAGGCGTCGATGCCCTGGTCGCGGCGGCGGAACTCGGCGCGGCCCTCGGTGAAGATGACCTCGAACGAGTCGGGCTTCCAGGCGGTGGGCTGGTACGTGCTCGACCAGCAGGTGCCGGTCTCGGTGTCGCGCAGGTAGCAGAAGCTGCCCCAGGGATCGCAGGTGCCGTCTTCGCGCCAGCGCGTCACGGCCAGGTCCTTCCAGCGGCTGTAGCCCCCACCCGCATTGGTGACCATCACGTGGTAGCGGCCGTTGGACAGCAACTGCACCTCGGGCGCCGGCGTGTCGGGCGTGGTGATCAGGCGCAGCGGCGTCTCGGCCGCGCCGAAGGTCGGGCGCAGCTCGGCGCGGTCGGCGGTGTGCGGATGGAAGGCCACGGCCTTCGGGATCCGCTCCTGCAGCAGCAGCAGGGTCGCCTGCAACTGCGGGTCAGCCTCGAAGCGGCGCTGCATGGGCTGGTCGTGCAGCAGGTGCGCCAGCGCCAGCAGGCTCATGCCCTGGTGGTGGGCCATGAACGATCGCACCACCGCGCTGCTGCGCCCGCGCGGCACCCGCGCCGGCGTGTAGTCGATGGCTTCGTAGTAGCCGTACGGGCCCGCCAGCCCCTCTTCGGCCAGGCGCTCGAGGTTCTGGACCGCGGCCCGGGGCGCGACCATCAGAGCCATCACGGTGGCGTAGGGGGCCACCACCAGATCCTCGGCCAGCCCGCGCTTCAGGCCCAGGCCGGGCACGCCGAAGGCGCGGTACTGGTAGTTCAGCACGGTGTCGGTCGCGTGGTAGCCCGACTCCGACATGCCCCAGGGCACGTCGCGCTGGCGGCCATAGTGGATCTGCCGCTCCACCGCCGCGTGCATGCTCTGGTCGAGAAGCGTGTTCTCGTAGCAGGGCATCACCAGCATCGGCATCAGGTACTCGAACATCGAGCCGCTCCACGACAGCAGGATCGGCTCGCCGTCGACGGTGGTGAGCAGGCGTCCGAGCGCGAACCAGGTCTCCTGCGGCACCTTGCCCTGGGCCACCGCGACGAAGCTGCACAGTCGGATCTCCGAGGCCAGCAGGTCGTAGTAGCCCGAGTCGCGGCGCCGCTCGTCGACGTTGTAGCCGATGGCCATCAGGTGGCGCGCCGGGTCGTAGAGGAAGCCGTAGTTCATCTCGGCCAGCGCGCCGGCGCGCGCGGCCAGGTGCAGCAGCATCGTGCGGCGCGTGAGCAGCGCGGGCTCGTCCCAGGCCGCTGCGGTGGGGCTGGCAGGCTGCGCTGCCGCGGGCGACAGCAACTGCAGCTCGGCCAGCGCGGCGCGGCATTGGCGGTCGAGCGCCTCGGCCCAGCGCCGCGTTTCGTCGACCGTTGGCAGCTCGGCTGCCTCGCCGGCCAACGGTGCAGGGGGTGACGGGGCTGGCGGCCCCATCGATTCCAGCAGCTCGGCCGCGCAGCGTGCCAAGCCGTCGAACGCCGGCCAGAGCGTGTGCGGTTCCTGCGGCGGTGCGGCTTGGGCATTCGACAGCAGCGAATCGAAGCGCATCAGCGGGCTGCCGGCCGCAGGCTCGGTCGACGCTTGCCGCAGCAATTGCGCGGTGTCGGCCAGGCCCGCGAACAGGCGCGGCAACTGCGGCATCTCGGCAGCCAGCGCCTGAAGCCCGCCGCGCAGCGTCAGCAGGTGGCCGGCGAGATTGCCGCTGTCCACCGTCGATACGTAGGCGGGGTGCAGCGGCTGCAGCGACTGCGTGTCGTACCAGTTGTAGAAATGGCTTTCGTATCTCTCCAGCGCTTCCATCGTGTCGAACGTGGCGCTGGTGCGCGCGATCAACTGCCCGACCGTGAGGTAGCCGAAGTCGTACGCGGCCAGGTTGGCGAGCAGCGAGAAGCCGATGTTCGTCGGCGAGGTGCGGTGCGCGATGCGTGGCACCGGATGCTCCTGCACGTTGTCGGGCGGCAGCCAGTGATCGGCCGGCCCGACGAAGGTGTCGAAGAAGGACCAGGTGCGGCGCGCCAGCAGGCGCAGGAACCGGTTCTGTGCGGCGTTGAGGTCCGATGGCCTGCGCTGCAGCGGGCGGCTCAGCCACCACACGATGGCGGGCGACAGCAGCCACAGCGCCAGCACCGGCGCGGCAACGACGAGCGCAGCGGGCCGGACCATGCTCAAGGCCACCGTCGTGACCCCTGCCAGCGCGGGCGCCAGCCACATCGTCTGCAGCGTCTGCAGCAGGTCCTTGGCGCTGCCCGGTGTGGCGCGCTGGGCCACATCGGCCGACGCTTGCCACTCGAGCAGCCGGCGCCGTGTGACCCACAGGCGGCCCAGCGTGCGCAGCACCGCGTCGAGGCTGAACGCCGCCTCGTAGGGCAGGCAGGCGAGGGTGAGAGTGGCCTGGCCGAACTGCCGCAATGCCGACGGCACGGTTGCCGTCACATGCTGGCCCGCTCGCAGCGATGCGGGCTTGCGCAGCAGGTCGATCAGCAACGCGGCGAGCGGCGGCACGAACAGGATCGCGACGCCCCACAGCGTCCACAGCCAGGCCGGTTGCAGCACCGTCCAGCTGAGCAGCAGCAGCGCGGTGAGGGCGGCCGGCGTGAGGCTGCGCCGCAGATTGTCGAAGATCTTCCCGCGCGACAGCGGCGACAGCGGGTTCTTCACGGCCACCGCATGCCCACTGCCTGGTGCGGTACCGCGCGGCAGGCGCAGCGTGGGCAGGAGCCACGCGATGATCTGCCAGTCGCCGCGGATCCAGCGGTGGCGGCGGCTCACGTCGGCGTCGTAGCGCGACGGCGATTCCTCGAACAGCTGCACGTCGCTGATCAGTCCCGAGCGTGCGTAGCAGCCCTCCAGCAGGTCGTGGCTGAGGATGCGGTTCTCCGGCAGGCGCCCGCCCAGCACCCGCTCGAAGGCGTCGACGTCGTAAATGCCCTTGCCGATGAACGAGCCCTCGTCGAACAGGTCTTGGTAGACGTCGGAGACTGCGCGCGTGTAGGGGTCGATGCCCGGGTCGCCGCCGAACAGCCGCGCGTAGCGTGTGCGTGTGGTGCCGGGCAGGCTGACGCCGACACGAGGCTGCAGAATGCCGTAGCCCCCGACCACGCGCGGTGCCGTGGGTTCGCCGCCGAGGCGCGGCCGGTTCAGCGGATGGGCCATCGTGCCGACGAACTGCCACGCCGCGTCGCGCGGCAACTGCGTGTCGGTGTCGAGCGTGATGACGTAGCGCACGCCCCGCAGCAGCGACGTGTCGCCGACGATCAGCGAGAAGCGATCGGCTGGCCCCGCCTGCTCGTTGCTGCGCAGCAGCGCGTTCAGGTCCGCGAGCTTGCCGCGCTTGCGCTCGTGGCCCATCCACACCCGGTCGCACGGGTTCCAGCGGCGCGGCCGGTGGAACAGGAAGAATCGATCGGCATTCGGCGAGCGCGCCGCCTCGGCCCTGTATTTGTGGTTCAGCGCCTCGATCTTCTCCCGCGCATGGCGCAGCAGTGCGTCGTCGCCGGGCAGCGTCTCCTGCGCCGCATCGTGGAAGTCGGTGAGCAGGCCGAAGTACAGCTGTGCGTCGCGGTTGGCCACGAAGCGCACTTCCAGTGCTTCGACCAGATCGTCGATGCCCTGTTCGCTGCCCAGCATCGTAGGCACCACCACCAGCGTGCGCGACGACGGCGGAATGCCGAACGAGAAGTCCATGCGCGGCAACGCGCGCGGGGTGTTCCACAACCCAACCGCCCAGTTCACCAGCGCCATCGCGAGCTGGCTCGTGGCGAGGAACAGCACGAGCGCGGGCGCCAACAGCCATTCGTCGGCGGGCAGCGTCCACACGCGGTTGTTCCCGCCCTGCGACGCGCGCCAGATGACGCTGCCGCCGAGCACAAGCGTGAGGCCGATCACCGCGATGCTGTAGAGGAACAGAGGCCGGCGGGCCGCGAAGCGGCGGCAGCGCAGGCCGAACGGCGGGCGCACGCGTGCGATGCCCTCCAGCTCGGCGCGCCCGGTGCCGATCAGGTAATGGCCCACATGGGCCCGATGCGGGTTGTCGTCGTCGGGCAGCGCCGCCGACGCGCTCGCCAGCTCGATCGCCGCCCGCGCCACTTCGGCCTCCGACAGCGGGCTGGTGCGCGCCATCGCCTCGACCGCATGGCGGTAGCTGTCTCGGGTGGCGAAGTCCATCCGTGCATAGACCTCGGCCGGATCCTCGCGCAGCGTCTGCTCGACGCGGCTCAGCGTCTCGACGAACTCGCGCCAGTCCATCGCGCCGATCAGGCGCAGGCTGCCGATGCTGTTGCTGACCGACACCTGGTCCGTGGCCTGGTGTTGGGCCTCGACCTGCACCATCTGCTCGATGCTCTGGTGCGACTCGTCCAGGCGCTGCTCGATCCAGGTGAGCGGCAGCGCGAGCGCCGCACTGCGGCCCTGAAGCCGGCGTGCCAGCTCGGCGACGAAGGGTCCGGTCATCGGCGGGTCGGAGCGGGCCATGTCGGCGATGACGAGGATCAAGCCCTTCGGATCGCGCTCGGCCACGTCGAGCATCTTGTCGGCCCAGGCAGAAGCGAGGTTGCGCTGCTCGCGGCCGGCAGCGATGCGCGCTCCGACGCGGCGCAGGTTTTCGATCAGCGCCAGCCGCAGCATGATCGGGAACGCCCACAGCTCGCCGAGCTCGAGCACCTTCACCGTCTGGTACGACGACACGAAGCGGCTCAGCGTGCCGCGCCCGAGCCGGCCGTCGCCATGCGCCACGGTCTGCAGCGCGAGGTCGTAGACGCGCGGCAGCCCGGCCGACGGGCCATTGCGCAGGCGCGGCAGCTCGCGGCTGAAGCCCGCCGGCAAATGGAGCTTGGCGGTGCGGATTTCTTCTTCGATGAGGTAGAAGTTGTCGAGCAGCCATTCACCCGCCGGCGTGATGCGGCGCTGAGATTCGCCCTGGTGGGCGAGCAACGCGCTGACCTGCACCAGCAGCTTCTCGTTGGACGCGAGCCGTGCCAGCAGGCGGTCGGGCGCGCGCGTCGTGGTCAGCTCGTGGACGGCAGCCAGGCTCTTGCCGTGCTGGCCCATCTGGTCGGCGGTGAAGAGCTCCGCGCGCAGCGGGGCCTCATCGGTGTGCGCGGCATCATCTTGCAGCAGCCAGTGCGCGGCAGACTTGCCTGCCCGCCACTGAACCCCTCGACCGAACCAACTCGCTGCCACAAGGTCTCCCGGGGCTCTCCTTCTGCAGGACGTTCCGCGGTGCAGGCCACCCGCAGCGCAGTGTAGCGAGCCCGCGTGGCGCGGGCTGGGCCCATGGCAATTCGATGCTCGAACTTTGACAGTGGTCAATCGTCAGTCGCGCGCCGCGCCCGGCGGGTGAACGCGGCGAGAAGGCACTCTGGGTTCAGCGGCGCTTCATCTCGCGATGGGATGGGGGCGGTAGGGCAGCGGCGCCCCTGGTCGTGCTGGGGGCAGTACGTGCCACGTCTTTGCGGCACCGTGGTACCGCGTATGGACGCGGAGGCACTTCGCGTCGATCAGTGTAGGGGTCTGCCTACATCCAGCCGCGTGCCCAGCCGACAGACGCCCTGTCAATTGCGCTCCAGGCTCCACCATCACGAGTTGGAGATCCCCATGAAGCACTTGTCAGTTGCCGCACTTGGCACCGCACTGATTCTCCTGTCCGGCTGTGTCGCCTATCCGCTCGACAACTACCCTGCTCGCGGCGATCGAGGGGGCGGGCACGACAGGGGTCAGAACCGAGACGGAAATCGAGATCGCGATTGCGGCCGGGACCGCAGCGACTGTCGTGGCGGAGCGGGTCGCGACAGAAGGGACCTTCGTAGCCAATATTCACCAGTGAAGGATAGGACTACTTCCGACCCGGGTCTGCAGGCCGCGCTCACGAGAGAAGCGCGGATTCCGCTTCGATCACAAAGGAGTACCGCATGAAGAAGCCATCGTTCGTCACCGCCATGGCAGCACTTGCACTTGCAATGACCTTGTCGGTCGCGGCGGCCCAGACGGCGCCCAATTCCGACCCGGCGGCGTCCGCCGCGTCATCGCGTGGCTATGAAAGGGGCCCCGGCATGATGTACGGCCAAGGGCAAGTGCCAGCGCAAGGGCAAGTGCCAGCGCAAGGGCAAGGGCAAGGGCCAGCGCAGGGGCAAGCGCCGGCACAAGGGCAGGGGCAAGGCGGCTACGGTCCCGGCATGATGTACGGCCAAGGGCAGGGGCAGAGCGGTTACGGTCCCGGCGTGATGGGCGGCTATGGCGGCAGCTGGATGGGTCGCTATGGCGGCATATGGGTGCCGATCATCCTCGTTCTTTTGGTTGGCGGTCTCGTGGCATGGGTCGTCAAGCGGAAGGCCAAGTGAGCGGCCGGTTTCAATCACGCGAGCGAAGGCGTTGGGAATTCGGGTGGGCGGATGCGCCGCGGAGACTTGGCGGAAACCCACACCAACGGGCCTCCACGAGAACCGAGGCGGTTCAGTCCATGTCCTGACGTGCCCTTCGCGTGCCGTCGACCTCGATCACCCCGGGTCCGATGGCGTCGAATTGCAGCTCGGCGCAGCTCAAGCGATGGCGGGCTTCCCCTCGACCTGCAAGCGGGTCACCATGAAGTCTGCAGCCTGAGTGATGTGACTGCGGGCCAGGGCTTCGGCCTTTGCCGAGTCGCCTCGCGCGACGGCGTCGAGGATGGCGGCGTGCTGGTCCCAGATGTCGCGCGGAGTCTCGTCCTTGACCAGCACTTCGCCCATCACGCGCTGCGTGTGCGTCCAATGCGTGGCCATTGCCGGCGCGATCAAAGGGTTGCCCGACAGGCTGTAGATGAACTCGTGGAACTTCAGGTCGGCGGCCACCATCTTGGCCACCGAGCCGCCGGCCACGGCCCTGCGGCCGGCGTCGACGAGGGCGGGGCCCAGCCTGCCTGCGCGTTCGGCGTTGTGCTCGGCGGCCAGGCGGCAGGCCAGGCCCTCGATCACCGCGCGCATGTCGTACATGTGCTTGACCTGATCGGGCTCCAGCGGCGCCACCACCAGGCCGCGGCCCGGCGCGTCTTGGAGCACCCCAAGGTTGCGCAGCAGCAGCAGCGCCTGCTGCACCGGCTGGCGCGACACGCCCAGCGTCTTGGCAATCTGCTCCTGAATGATGCGTTCGCCCGGCGCGAACTGGCCGGTGGCGATCTCGCCCAGGATCGCGTCGCGCACCTGCTCGACGAGGTTGGGGGCCAGGGTCAGCGCTTTCATCGGGCGAGTGTAGCAAGAGTGCTGCATACTGAATTCAGAGTTCACTAAGGAAAACCCTGATCGAACTCTGAATTCAGAATACTACAGTCGTGGTCGACCCCTTCCGGAGACCCGCCATGACTGCCACCCCCGCCACCGCCCACCGCAGCGTCGCCGAAATCGTCGCGCGCTTCCTCGTCGCCCGCGGCGTCGACCGCATCTTCGGCCTGCAGGGCGGCCACATCCAGCCGATCTGGGACCATCTGGCCCAGCTCGGCGTGCGCATCGTCGATGTGCGCGACGAGGGAGCGGCCGTGCACATGGCGCACGCGCATGCGCAACTGTCGGGCGGCATCGGCGTCGCACTCGCCACTGCCGGCCCGGGGGTCACCAATTGCGTGACGGCAATGACCAACGCCCACCTCGAGCGCGTGCCGCTGCTGCTGATCGGTGGCTGCCCGCCGGTGCCGCAGGACGATCTCGGGCCGCTGCAGGGCATCGACCACGTGGCGATCCTCGCGCCGGTGACGCGCCATGCGCGTACGCTGCGCGTGGCCGAGCAGATCGCACGCGACCTGGACAAGGCCTGGTCGATCGCCGAGGGCGATGGCGGCGCGCCGGGGCCGGTGTACCTCGAGATCCCGACCGACGTGCTGCGCGAAACGGTGCATCCCGCGCTCGTGCTCGATGAACACATGGCGCCGAAGTCGCGACCGCGCGTGCAACCCGATGCCGCGCTCGTCGCACGCGCCGCCGCGTTGCTGCGCGCGGCGCGCCGCCCGCTCGTCGTCACCGGCCGCGGCGCCCGCGGCACGGGCGAGGCGCTGACCCGGCTGCTCGACGCCAGCGGCGCGGTCTATCTCGATACGCAGGAAAGCCGCGGCCTGGTCGAGGGCACGCACGCGTCGGTCGTCGGGGCGGTGCGCGCCCGCGCGATGCAGGAGGCCGACCTCGTGCTCGTGGTCGGCCGCAAGCTCGACTACCAGATGGGCTACGGCTCGCCGGCCGTCTTCAAGCAGGCGAGGTTCATCCGCATTGCCGACCACGCCGACGAGCTGCGCGACAACCGGCGCGGCGAGGTCGAGTTGCTGGCCGATGCCGGCCTGGCGCTGGCGGCGCTGGCCGAGGCGCTGGGCACGCCCTCGGCCGCGGTCGACGCGGCCTGGACCCACGCGCTGCGCGCCGAGCATGTCAAGCGCGCCGCCAAGCACGCCGAGTCGATGGCGATCGCCCCCGCAGGCCGCGACGGCCACATGCACCCGAACCGCATCTTCGCCGCGTTGCGCAAGGTGCTCAAGCCCGACGCGATCACCGTCGCCGATGGCGGCGACCTGCTGAGCTTCGCGCGCATGGGCCTGGAGACGCGCCACTACCTCGATGCCGGCGCCTTCGGCTGCCTCGGTGTCGGCACGCCCTACGCGGTGGCCGCAGCGCTGTTGTACCCCGGGCGCCAGGTCGTCGCGATCACCGGCGATGGCGCCTTCGGCATCAACGCGATGGAGATCGACAGCGCCAAGCGCCACGGGGCCAAGGCGGTGTTCATCGTCTCCAACAACGCGGCCTGGAACATCGAGCGGCTCGACCAGGAGATGAACTACGGCGGCCGCGTGGTCGGCACCACGCTGGCGTGGAGCGACTACGCCGGCATGGCGCGCGCTTTCGGCCTGCACGCCGAGCGCGTGACCGACCCGGCGCGGCTGCAAGGTGCGATCGAAGAGGCCTTGGCCAACGCGCCGGCGCTGATCGACGTCGTGACCACGCAGGACGCGCTGAGCTCCGACGCCGGCAAGGGCCTGGGCTGGGTGCCCGACCGGCAGGCCCTCACCGCCTGGGACGAGGCCGAGCAGGCGAGGCGGGCATGAGTTCGTTGTTGACCCTCGCTGAATCGATCGCCGCGCACGCGCGCACGCAGCCGCAAAAGATCGGCGCGCGCGACAGCCGGCGCGCCTTGAGCTATGCCGGCTGGAACGAGCGCGCGAGCCGGCTGGCCAACGCGCTGCTCGCACTCGGCCTCGTCAAGGGCGACCGCGTCGCGCTGCTGGCCTTCAATACGATCGAGTGGCTGGAAATCTACGTCGCACTCGCGCGCGCCGGCCTGGTCGCCGTGCCGATCAACTTCCGCCTGGTAGGCCCCGAGATCGCCTACATCGTGCAGCACAGCGAGGCACGCGCCTTCATCGTGCAGGACGACTTGCGTGCGGTGGTCGAAGGCATCCGCGCCGAGCTGCCGATCGACGCCGCGCGCTTCATCCACTTCGGCACTGCGGCGGCGCCCCCCGGCTGGCAAGCCTATGAATCGCTGATCGCCGCTGCGAGCGCAGAAGGGCCACCGGTCGACGTGCGCCCCGAAGACCTGTTCGCGCTGATGTACACCTCGGGCACCACCGGCCGCCCCAAGGGTGCGATGCGCAGCCATGAAGGCAACGCGCTGCTGGCGCTGGCCACCGCGCTCGAGTTCGGCCTCACGCGGGACGACAACGGCCTGCTGGTGATGCCGCTGTGCCACGCCAACTCGCTCTACTTCGGTGTCACCTTCGCGATGTTGGGCGCCACCATCGTCGTCGATGACCGCCCGCACTTCGACCCCGCGGCGCTGCTCGGCCTGCTGGCGCGCGAGCGCATCACCTTCACCTCGCTCGTGCCCACCCACTACATCATGATGCTGGCCTTGCCTGCCGAGGTGAAGGCAAGCCACGACCTCTCGCGCGTGGGCAAGCTGCTGGTCTCGTCGGCGCCGGCGCGCTCCGACACCAAGCGCGCGATCCTCGATCTCTTCCCCAACGGCCGCCTGTTCGAGCTCTATGGTTCCACCGAGGCCGGCTGGGTGACGGTGCTGCGTCCCGACGAGCAGGTCTCCAGGCTCGGTTCGGTGGGCCGCGAATGGGCCGGCTCGGGCGCGATCAAGCTGCTAGACGCCGAGGGCCACGAAGTGCCCGACGGCCAGAACGGCGAGCTGTACTCCCGCACCGCGTACGTCTTCAGCGGCTACTGGAAGGACGCCGACAAGACTGCGCAAGCCTTCCGCGGCGCCTGGTGTTCGGTGGGCGACATGGCGCGGCGCGACGAGCACGGCTTCATTCACCTCGTCGACCGCAAGAGCAACATGATCGTCAGCGGCGGCGAGAACATCTACCCCTCCGAAGTCGAGGCCGTGCTCGCGGCGCACCCGGCGGTGCAGGACGTGGCGGTGATCGGCGTGCCCGATGCGAAGTGGGGCGAGTCGGTGATGGCCGTCGTGGTGCCGCGGCGCGAGCGCGCCGTGCTACAGGCCGAACTCGACGCCTGGTGCCGCGAGCGCATCGCCGGCTTCAAGCGCCCGCGTGCCTACGCCTTCATCGCCGAGGCGCAGATGCCTCGCACGGCCACCGGCAAGATCCAGCACCGCGTTCTGCGCGAGCAGATGCTGGCGCCGAAAGCAACCCGGCCGTGATGGTGGACGAGCCGTCCTGGTCGTGCTCATCTCCTCGGCGCCGGCAGCCCCTTCTCGCGCCCATGGCCGCTGCGCTTGTTGCCGCCGAAGGGCAACTCGACGCCGCCGCCGGCGCCGGGCCAGGTGGACGCTACAGACGCGATTGCTCCGCATGAGTCCTCCTTGCTCGCCGGCGGCGTCTCTCGGAGGCCACCTGTGGCATCCTCCCCTGGGGACGATGCCATGACCGACAAACCCAAGCGCCGGAACGGCCTGCTGGCGAAGCTGCTCGCCATGAAGGACTTGCCGTGGGCACCAGACCTCGAGCCGGCGGTGCCGGATCACGCGCTTCGGCTGTCCCCGGCACAGATCGATGCCGTGCGGACTGCGCTGTCGGGTGAAGTTCGCGATTGGCTCGCGAACCGCAGTCTCGCCACGAAGTCGCTCGACTCGATGACGCAGGACGAGTTGGACGAGGTCTACGATGCGGCACACAACGCGCTGATGAACGCCGCGCCGATCATCAGGTCGTACACCGCGCGGCAGGACAAGGGGCCCTACCCCATCTGGATCGCCGGCATCGAGGGCGTGTACCTGCTGATGGCCTCGGGGCACGACACGCTCGGTCCATTCAGCACGCTGGCCGACGCGGTGGATGCCATGGACCGCAACTTCGGCGAGTTCCTGGTCGGCGACTGATCATCCCGCCGCGTGTAGAGCTGGCGCAACAGGATCTCGCTCGAAGTCTGCTTCAGCGTGCGGCAGACTTGGGTAGCGGTCGGCTCTCTTGCCTGATCGGGAAGTCGACGTCGGCGACCAGTCACGGTGAACCCCAAGCGATCCATCGCGCCGACCGACTCGACCAGCCGCTGTGTCGCGTTTGCCGACGTTCGATCTGAGGCATCGGCAGGCGGCACACGGCCATCTGCCGTCGTCCACGGCCGGCCGCTTACCGGCAGGCCAATAACATCGCTGCAATCCTGCCCGCGCCGAGAATGCGGTTCGCGCATGAACCGCGCGGCATCAGAAAGGGCCGACCTCATGACCTTCCCTCCCGCCAATTTCGATCCGTTCATCGACCCCACGGCCGATCAGGTGCGAGCATTGCGCGATGCCGGCCCCGATGGCCCAGTGGTGATGCTCAATCTTCTGAAGTTCCGCGAGCGAGCGAACTACCCCGCAGGGTCGCCCCACGCGCCCTGCTCGGGTGCGGAGGCCTACCGCAGGTACCAGACGGCATTCGTGGAAACGGTGGGTGACGTGAGCCGCGCCGAGGTGGTGTGGGAAGGGCAGGTCGACCTGCCCTTTATCGGCGATGCCACCCAGGCCTGGGACAAGTGCCTGCTGGTCCGCTACCCGAGCCGCCAGCACTTCCTCGCGATGATGGCCGACGCCGCGTATCGCGAGGCGCTAGTCCATCGCTACGCGGGCCTCGAGCGCACCATCCTCTTGCAGATGCAGGGCTGAGGACTTGAAGGGGGCGTGGCAGAGTTTGAGCCTCGCGATTTGGACAGGTCGACATGGCCACGGCCACGGAGCATAGGAGTTTTAACCACCCCTGCGCAGGCCACACCGGAGCCGATACCGAGGCCGATATCGGCCTGAGGTGCCTCGATCTCGGCGCGGCGGCAGCCGCGCAGCCCAGCGCCGCCCGGTCCCGGTCCGTTCCTGGAGCCCAAGTGCAGCCTCCGGCTCAGGGTTCACCCTGATGCAGTTAGCGTCGTGCCGACGCGACACGCATCGCCGCCCGCTCTCTGGGTCCTGAGAACACCCTTGCGCTGTCGGACGAGCGCGTGCAGATCAACGCCGCCGGACAGGTGGAACTGAAGCTCAAGACGCCGTGGCGCGACGGAACCACGCACCTGGTCATGAGCCCGCTGGAGTTCATGCAGCGGCTGGCGGCGCTGGTGCCGCGACCGAGGCTGCACCTCATCCGGTTCCACGGCGTGCTGGCCCCGAACGCGAAGCTGCGCCCGCTGGTGGTGCCGCAGGGACCCGAGGTGCAAGAGCAGACCACCGAAGTCGCAGCTGCCAGCGAATGCGAGACCGAGACGGTTCAGGCCCGGCCCCACCGCATCAGTTGGGCGCGGCTGCTCAAGCGTGTCTTCGACATCGACATGCAGCACTGCCCGAACTGCGGCGCCGGGGAGCTCAAGATCATCGCGGCCATCCTGGAGCGACCGGTCATCGAGAAGATCCTGACTCACCTGGGCCTGGATCCGCAGCCGCCACCAAAGGGTCGGGCGCGCGAGGCGGGGCAGGACTTCGCCGCCTGAGCCGGGGCGGCCATCCCAGACACCTGGCACATCCACACGGGCTGCGCTGCTCAGCGGCAACCGCAGTGGTGCTGCGCAACATGTTGGCTCGACGCCCCAAGACTCAGGGTCAACCCCGAGCCGAATCAGGACAACGCATCGGCGCAGCCGCCAGCTCCCCGCCACCCAGACCACCCAGACCGGCACCCGCCGCCAGTCAAGGCCTGACTCGGGCTTTCGAGAGGTCGTTTGAAATTCCTATGCACAGCTGCGCGCCCAGGTCGTGCCGCAAGAGCCAGAAACGCCGGCGCAGGCCACACCGCCCGCCGAGTGCGAGGCGAACTGTGCACACCACCGGCCGGTGCGGCTGAGCTGGGCCAAGTTGCTCAAGCGCGTGTTCGAGATCGACATGGCGCACTGCCCGAATTGCGGCGGCGAGCTGAAGATCATCGCTGCCATCCTGGAACAGCCGGTGATCGAGAAGATCCTCACCCACCTGGGTCTGCAGGCCCGGGCGCCGCCGCGCTCACCTGCCCGTGGCCAGGTGCCGCAAGCAGCCTGACGCTGCCGAACCGTGACCGTTCAGGCGACCCGGAACCCCAGGCCGCTGGAGTCGGCTGCGCCCGAGCGTTTGCGGGACCGATGGAAGCGGGCTGGCGACCAGGGATAACCCGCAAATAGCCCCCCGGAAACACACGATGTCGGGTGGGCGCTATCAACGTTCAACCGTTCTCAGCCCCCAGACCCCTCCCAAGACCGACTCACACGCGGCGGGTGCCGGCGGGTGCCGTGTTCGGGGTGCCATGGGCAAGGAAAATGGGCGTTTGAATTTCCTATCCTCGGATCTCGAGGAGCTGAGCCTCGACGAGCTGCGCGTGATGGCCGAGAACCCGCGCTTCCAGGCGGTCGACGTCACCGACGTGCGCGGCGCCCACGAGATGGGCGGCATGAAGGGCCACGGCTACTGGTACGCCAACGAGGTGATCTCCACCGACGTCACGCTGTCGCTGCGTTACCCGATCCCGCCGCAGCAGCGCTGCCTGCGCGCCCAGGCCGGCTCGCGCGTGTGGCGCATGCCGGACGACTATGCCCCGTGCGTCGCCACACGGCTGCTGGAGGCCTATCCCGCCCTGAAACGCTGAGCCGCCTCAGGGGCGGACGAAGTCGCGGATGGCGTCGGTGAGCGCGGTGTCCGCCGTGTTGATGGAGTACACCTCGGACATGTGGCTGTGCCCGCGCAGCTCAAGCAGCCGGCCGCAATGGCCGGCGCGGCACAACGCCGCGTGCGCCTGCTCCGCCTGCTTCGGGAAGTCGGGCGGATCCAGCTCCGAAAAGGCGATCAGCACCGGCACGTGCGAAGCGACCAGGCCGGGCAGGGCCGAGCGGCTGGCATAGACGGAAGCATCGCCGCCGAAGTAGGCCCGCAGGCCGGGACTCGGCGTCGCGCTCGCGGGATCGAACAGCCCCGACACCACGATCGCGCCGGCGATGCTGCCCTGAGCGTGGAATTGCGGGTGGCCGACGTACAGCGCCACGTGCGCCCCGCCCGCCGAGTGGCCCATGAGGTAGATGCGGTCCGGGTCGCCGCCGAGCCGGGCGATGTTCGCGCGCACCCAGGCGACGGTGGCGGCCAGGTCCTCCTGCGCGGCCGGCCAGGGATGCCGCGGCGCGAGGCGGTAGGTGGTGGTGACGCCGATCATGCCGTGGTGCACGGCCCAGAGCGCGATGTTGTCGTAGAAGGGGCTGTTGCCGGTGCGGCGGGCGCCGGCGGTGAAGCCGCCGCCGTGCACGAACACCAGCACCGGGCGCGGCCGCGCCGGGGTCATCTCGGGCGCGAACACGTCCAGCAGGTTGCGCTCGGGATCCGGCCCGTAGCGCTCGCCGCGCGTGACGCGCACCCCGGCATAAGGCTCGTGCTGCTGCAGCGGCGCGTAGAGCGCGGCCGTCTTCGGCGGGTCGATCACATGGCCGATCTGCTGCAGCTGCTGCTCGATCGCCGGCGGCACCTGCGAGGGCACGGCCGTCAGGCCGGTCGGGGTCGTGGCGGTGGCCGCGCAGCCGGCGATGAGCGCGGCGGCGAGGCTGGTGACGAGGACGGCACGCACGGGCTTCTCCTGTTCCGGGTCCGGGTCCGGTGGCGATCATGGGCCGGCGGCCCGCGCCGCCGGAAGGATGCAAACCCCTAGGCGCGCAAGTCCCGCGGCAGGCGGGAGAAGCCGAGGGTGGAAATGACGGGCATGAGCGCGATCGCCAGGAAGGCGACACGGAAGTCCAGCGCCGCGAGCTGCCCCGGCAGGCCGCCGCGGAAGGCGTGGGTCAGTTCCACCAGGGAGGCGGCGAGCACCACGCCGAGCGTGATCGACAGCTGCTGCCCCATGGACGCCAGCGCGGTGGCGTGGCCCAGGCGCTGGCGGGGGATGTCGCTGTAGCCCACGGTGAGCAAGGTGACCAGCGTCAGCGAATTGGAGCTGCCCGCCAGCAGCAGCACCGCGAAGATCAGCCAGTGGGGCGTGGCCGCGGTGAAGGTCATGTAGACCGCGTAGAACAGGCTGGTGAGCACGCCGGAGGCGAGCAGCAGGCCGCGGTAGCCGACGCGCTCCACCGCCAGCCGCACGAAGCCGCGCGTGGTCAGGGACCCCAGCGCGGAGGCCAGGGTGAGGAAGCCCGACTGCAGCGGCGACAGGCCGAAACCGAGCTGGAACAGCAGGGGCAGCAGGAAGGGCGTCGCGCCGATGGCGATGCGCAGGGGCATGGCGCCCACCACCACGGCCCGGTAGCTGTCGACGCGCAGGATGCCGAAGTCGATCAGCGGCTCGGCCTGGCGGCGGCTGCTGCGCAGGTAGGCGTGCAGGCAGGCGAGGCCCGCGCAGCCGACGGCGAGGATGACCGGCCACGGCAGGGCCACCTTGCCGATCATCTCCAGGGCCCCCAGCGTGCCTCCCAGGGCACCCGCCAGCAGGACGAGGCCCCAAGGGTCCAGCGGGGCCGCGCCGGCGGCGGTGCGGGGCGCATCACGCTCGATGTAGTGCAGCGCCAGCAGGACGCCGGCGAGGCCGAAGGGGACGTTCACCAGGAAGATCCAGCGCCAGGACATCCTATCCTCGGATCGACAAGGCGGCGACCTGGCGGCTGGCCGAAGAGCTGGGCGGCGGCGCGCTCGCGCACCTGATCAGGGACGAAACCCATAGCTGCCATCTCGGCGACCGCAGCCATCGGCACGACTGGGGCTACGGCTGCGGAACCTGTCCGGCCCGCGCGCCGTGATCCGGTCCGGGTCGGCGGGATGGACGCCCGCTCGCCGGCAGAGCGACTCGGTGCAGCCGAGCGGGACGTGGGAATGCATCTACTGCGACACGCAGCAGATGCATTGAAAATGGCCAGCCCGCGCTACAGTCCCAGCGCGGCGGCGGGCTCGAAGGTCGCGAACCGCGCCAGGCGCAGATAGTCGTCGAGCATGGACGGGGTGATCAGCTCGACCAGCGTGCGGTTCTCCACCCAGAACTGAATCACATGGAACGCCGCCGGCTTCCCCGGAGGGGCGGCGCCGTAGAGCATGGCCTGCCAGCCTTCGCGGGCGGCGATGCGCTCGATCGCCTCGCGCTCCAGCGCCACGGAGAGATTGACGTGCCAGCCGACATGCGCGGCGGGCTCCGCGGTGGAGGCGAAGGGGATGCGGCGCCCCTCGTCGCTGGGCCGCATCACCGTGGTTTCCGGATAGACCTCGATCAAGGTGCCGTGGGCATCGCCGGCCAGCGCCATGAAGGCGCCGGGAAGCGGTCCGCGAAACGGATAGGCGCGGCCGCCCATCAATTCGGCCAGCACCGCGGCGACGCGCTGCGGTTCGCGCGCCGGAAGGGAGACGTGGTGAATCATCGGTCGGTCCTTTCGTCGGAGGGGGTAGGGGAAGAGGGGGCCTCCAGCGCCGCAGGGTCGCGCTTCAGCGCGTCGGCCAGCGCCCGCACCGCCCAGCGCGCGACCCGTTCGGATTCTTCGGGGGTGAAGCCGCAAGTCTCCTTCATCCAGCGCCAGAGGGTGGGGCTCCAGAAGGCGAAGATGGCGCGCGTGCCCAGGCGCAACGCGGTGTCCGATGTGCCCGGCATGTCGGCGCGCAGCCCCTCGAGCCAGACCCCGTGCCGCTGCGTCCGATCGTCGAGCCGCGCCCGGTCCCAGGAGGGCCGGTTCATCAGATTGCACAGCAGCCGCGCATGCTGCTCGTAGAGCGGGAAGCGCCGGCCGGGAACGTCCGGCAGCTCGGCCACGCCGGGGAGCGGCTGATCCAGGCCGACGCGCTCCTTCATCCAGTGAAAGAAGGCGGCGACAAGATCGTCCATGCTGGGGAAATAGGCGTAGACCGTCGGCGGCGATACGCCGGCGAGCTGGGCTACCTGACGCAGGGTCAGAGTTTCGATGTCGTGGCTTTCCAGATAGGTCTGCGCCGCCATGAAAATGCGCTCGCGGGAACGCGCCGCCTGCTCCTGGCGCAAGGGGCTGCGATAGGTCCGCCTAGGACTTTGCGATCCGTTCATGAAATGACTTTACTGCTTTAATATGAAGTGTCAACGATAAATTGTATTTTCATATCCGGACCTCAACATGACTGTGAACGAAGAGGTACTCTGGACCGCAAGCACCACGGTTTCGACATGAGCACCGCGTGCAAGCCATCGCTGCACAGCCCCAGCGGGCGCCGGACGGCGCCCCGGTCCACTACGAGCGCCACCGCCCCGAGCAGACCACCCTCTACCGTCTGGTGCAGCAGCACGCCGCGACCTTCATCGCCGAGGCCGAAGCCATCGCCGGTGCGGAATTGCCACAGTTTGTGAAGGACGAATTCGACGCCTTCCTCGAATGCGGCATCCTGGCCGACGGCTTTTTGAGGTTGCGCTGCGGCGGCGCATGGCGCAGACGGCGGCGCACCTGGTGGACCACGTCATCCCCCACGTGCCGGTGCGCCAGTGGGTGCTCTCACTGCCGATCCCGCTGCGCCTGCTGCTGGCCGCACAGCCCAAGCTGGTGACGCCCGTGCTGCAGGTGGTGCAGCGCGCGATCACGCGGCACCTTCTCGGTCAAGCTGGCCTGAAGGCCGACGAAGCCGACAGCGGCGCGGTCACGCTGATCCAACGCTTCGGCATCGGCTCGGCCGCCAACTTGAACATCCACCTGCACTGCCTGGTGCTGGACGGCGTGTACCGCTGCGGCGCCGATGGCGCGCCGACCTTCGTCGAGGTGGGCACGCTCACCGAAGCCGAACTGCAAGCGCTGCTGCAGACTGTCATCGTCCGCCTCATGAAGCTGCTCACCCGCCGGGGCGTGCTGGTTGAGGACATGGGCCAGACCTACCTGGCCGATCCGCATGCTGACGGCGAGGAGGCGTGCACGCTGCGACCACTGCAGGCGGCGGCCATCACCTACCGCATCGCATTTGGTCCCCGCGCCGGGCAGAAGGTGCTGACCCTGAGAGGGGCGATGCCGCGCGAGACCACGGCACGCCAAGCGCTGTGCGCCGACATCGACGGGTTCAGCCTGCACGCCGCAGTCCGGGTCGAAGCGCACGACCGCAAGCGGCTGGAACAGCTGTGCCGCTACATCACCCGGCCGGCGCTGTCCGACGAGCGGGTGCAGATCAACGCCGCCGGGCAGCTGGAACTGAAGCTCAAGACGGCATGGCGCGACGGCACCACGCACCTGGTCATGAGCCCGCTGGAGTTCATGCAGCGGCTGGCGGCGCTGGTTCCGCGGCCGCGCCTGCATCTGATCCGCTTCCACGGTGTGCTGGTACCTGAGGATGTCAGCTTTGCGGCTGCCAATTCGATGACCTGACGGGCAGCTGTGGGTCGAGGGCAGTCGACCGCCTCGGCGCGGCCAACGGCCGGTCCTCGACCGGTTGCTGACCGGGGCGCCGCCTTTGTGCGCGGGCGCGACCACGGCCCGGCGCTTGGTGCGCGACAACCGCTGGTCTTCGCGCAGCGTGAAGCGCAGCGCGCGGGTGAACAACGCGATCGCTTCGTCGCCGTCGAGCACCGGCAAGGTGGTGCCCGCGAGGCGTCTTGGCATCGCGGCGAGGCTGCCCGATCGGCCGCGCCGGGGCGGCTGATTAGACTCGCCGCTTCGACCTTTGCGAAAGCGATTCGCCATGAAGACTCGGATCCAGCAGCTGGCGGCAGCCGGCATCGCGATCAGCGGGCTGCTGCTCGCCGCGCAAGCCCTGCGCGCCCAAGACCTGCCGGTGGCGCCGGTACGGCCGGTGACCGACACCTACTTCGGCACCGCGGTGGTGGACAACTATCGGTACATGGAGAACCTCGACGCCCCCGAGGTGCGCGGCTGGATGAAGGCGCAGGCCCAGGCCACGCGCGCCCGGCTCGACGCGCTGCCGGGGCGCCAGGCGCTGCTCGACCGCATCCATGCGCTGGACAACACCGACCCCGCGCGCGGCGGCTTCGTGCGCCGCGGCCAGCGCTGGTTCTACGAGGCCTTCGAGCCCGGCGTGCAACTGCCCAGGCTCTACTGGCGCGACGGCCTGCAGGGCGAGGAGCACCTGCTGGTCGACCCGGCGGCGCTGGGCGCGGGCAGCAAGACGCACTATGCGCTGGACTACTTCGAGCCCTCGTGGGACGGCAAGCTGATCGCCTACGGCATCTCGGCCGGCGGCTCCGAGGCCAGCGTGCTGCACGTGATGGAGGTCGCCACCGGCAAGGTGCTGGCAGAAGGCATCACCCGCGCGGCCGACAGCGTGGTCGCCTGGCGGCCCGACAACCGCTCGTTCTTCTACCTGCGCTACCCCGCGACCGGGCCCGACACGCCGCCGGCGCTGCGCGAGTACAACGCCCGCACCTGCCTGCACCAGGTCGGCCTGCACACCGACGGCAACGGCGACGCGGTGGTCTTCGGGCGCGGCGTCGAGCCGGGCCTGGAGGTGCCCGAGGGCCAGGGCACCTACGTGCTGCTGGCGCCGGATTCGGGGTATGCCCTGGCGGTGGCCAACCGCAACATGGACCGCAATCCGTCCACGTTCTATGTCGCGCCGCTGGCCCAGGCCCGCGACGGCCACACGCCCTGGCGCAAGATCGCCGATGTCGCCGACGGCGTGACCCAGGTCGCGCTGCATGGCGACACGCTCTACTTCCTGTCGCAGAAGGACGCGCCGCGCTTCCGCCTGCTGGCCACGCCGCTGGCCCGGCCCGACGTGGCGCATGCGCGGGTCGTGATCCCCGAAGGCAAGGGTGTCCTGACCTCCTTCGCGTTCGCCAAGGACGGGCTGTACGCGCGCGTCCGCGACGGCGCCGTCTCGCATGTGCTGCGCGTGGCCGGCGACGGCACGCATGGGCACGTCGTACCCATGCCTTTCGAAGGCAACGTCGGTCCGCCGGTGACCGATGCGCGCGAGCCGGGGGCACTGATGGGCATCCGCGGCTGGCTGCAGTCGTCGCGCGTGATGTTCTACGACCCGGCCAAGGACAGCAGCACCGACACCGGCCTGGTGCCGCCGTCGAAGCTCGACGTCTCGGCGATGGAGGCCAAGGAGGTGTTCGCGACCGGCGATGACGGCACGCAGGTGCCGCTGTCGCTGATCTACCGCCGCGGTCTGGTGCTCGACGGCAGCCACCCGACCTTGCTCGTCGGCTACGGCAGCTACGGTATCTCGCTCGAGCCGTACTTCAGCGCCACCCGGCTGGCCTGGCTCGAGCGTGGCGGCGTCGTCGCCATCGCCCATGTGCGCGGCGGTGGCGAGTACGGCGAAGGCTGGCATGCGGCCGGCCAGAAGCAGACCAAGCTGAACACGGTGTTCGACTTCATCGCCTGCGCCCAGTACCTGGTCGACCAGCACTACACGACGCCGGCGCGCCTGGCCGGCAATGGCGGCAGCGCCGGCGGCATCACGGTCGGCGGCGCGCTGACCCGGCGCCCCGACCTGTTCGGCGTCATCCTCGACGAGGTCGGCATGTCGGACACCCTGCGCTTCGAGACCGAGCCCAACGGCCCGCCCAACGTGCCCGAGTTCGGCTCGGTCAAGACCGAGGCCGGCTTCCACGGCCTGTACGCGATGGGCGCCTACGTGCACGTGCGCGACGGCGTGCGCTACCCGGCGGTGATGTTCAGCACCGGCGCCAACGACCCGCGCGTCGCGCCCTGGCAGATGGCGAAGATGGCCGCCCGCGTGCAGGCGGCCACGGCCAGCGGCCGGCCGGTGCTGCTGCGCGTGGACTACGACGCCGGCCACGGCATCGGCTCCAGCGCCTCGCAGTACGAGCAGATGCTGGCCGACCTGTGGTCGTTCGCACTCTGGCAGATGGGCGACCCGGCGTTCCAGCCCGCGGCAGCCGCCCACTGACAGCCGCGCCCATACCCCCGGCGCACGCGGACCGCTACGCCCCCGCGCTCGATCGCGTGGGCGAACGCCAAGACGACGTCCGATGACCGTCCGTGCCCGCCGTCAGTGTTGCGGCGCCGGCCCCTTCACCGCGGTGACGAAGGCGTCGGGGCGGATGTGCTGCGCGTAGGCCTGCTGGACCTCGGCGGCGCCGAGCTGCAGGTAATGCCGCGCCGCGATGCTCAGGGCGTCGAGCGGGCGGTCCTCGCTGGCCAGCGTCAGCAGCTGGCCGCCGATCGCGCCGAAGCTGGCTTCGCTGAGCGGGATCTGGCGCAGCAGGATGCTCTTGGCGCGCAGCAGGTCCGCGGCAGAGATCGGCTCGGTCTGCATCTGCTTCAGGTCCTCGACGACGAGCGCGCCGGCGGCCGCTGTCTTGGCCGGGTCGCAGCCGTAGGACACCGTGTAGCTGCCGCGGTGCTTGTCGAAACTGAAGCTGCTGTCCACGGTGTAGACCAGCCCCGTGCGGTCGCGCAGGTCGCGGTACAGGCGCGACGCATAGAAGCCTCCGCCCAGCACCTCGTTGCCGAGGTTCAGCGCATAGCGCACCGGGTCGTCGCGGGTCACGTCGATGGTCTGCGTCATCTGCACCGAATCCTGCGCCGCGCTCGCATCCGGCACGCGCAGATGCCCGGGCGGGTTCGCCGGCACCGGCGGGTATTCGACCTCGGGCCGCGGGCCGCTCGCCTTCCAGGCACCGAACGTGCGCTCGACGACCCGCAGCGCCTGCCGGGGGTCGACCTTGCCGACGATGACGATCGTCGTCATGTCGGGCCGGAAGGTCCGGGCGTAGTACTGCCTGACCTTGTCCAGCGTCAGGGCCTGCACGTTCTGCGGCGTCGCGTAGCGCAGCGCCGGGTCCTTGGCGGGCAGCAGGGCCCTGGCGATGCCGATCTGGGTCAGGAAGTCGGGCGACTCGATCTGCCCGGCGGCGAAGCCCGCCTGTTGCCCGCGCACGACCTCGAAGGCGCGCTCGGGCAACGCGGGGTGGAGTTCGTTGTCGGCCAGCAGCGCCATGCCTTGCTCGAAATGCGCGGCCGGCACCGCGAGCGAGAAGCTGGCGCCGGCGCTCGCGCTGGCGCTGATGTCGTCCAGCGCGCGGCGCAGCGCCAGGCGGTCGCGGCTGGCGCTGCCGAACGGGAACAGGCCGTCGAGCACGTCGGCGATGCCTTCCTCACCCGGGGCGGCCTGCAGGTCCTGGTTGGTGCGCACGCGGCCGAAGACGGTCACGGTGTCGCTGATGGACTCGGGCTGCACCACCAGCCGCAGGCCGTTGGGCAGGACCGTCGAGACGGGTGCCAGCGTCGAGCGCGGCACCTGCAGTTCACCGAAGGCCCTGGCCGCCCAGGCGGGCAGCTGGACCGGCTTCTCCGGGCTGGACGCGAAGCTCTCGGCACCGCCGAAGCCCTTGGCCGCGACCGGCTGGCCCGAGGTCTCGGGCGTGAGGATCGCCGTCACCGCGTGGTCGGGGTCGAAGCTCGCCTTTGCGAGGGCGTCGACCGCCGCCGGAGTCACGGCCTCGATCGCCTGCTGCATCGCCTGCGGCGAGTCCAGCCCCTGGAAGGCCAGCGCGTACGACCAGCTGTTGGCCAGCCCGTCGACCGAGTTCTTCCGGAATTCGAGGCCGGCGATCGCCTTGCGCTTGGCTGCCTCGACCAGCTCGGGGTCGATGCCGCGCGTGGCCGCATCGGAGAGGATCGCCCGCATCTGCATCAGCACCGGCTGCGGATCGCTGCCGCGGGCGAAGATGCCCACCGCCATGCCGATGCCGGCCTGGGGCATGGCCTGCATCGAGAAGCCGCCGTACAGCGCGGTGCCGTCCATGCCCATGCCGAACAGCGCCGCACGCTGCGAGCCGAGCACGCTGCCGAGCACCAGCGCGGTGGCGTAGTCCCTGGACCGCAGGCCGGGCATGCGGTAGGCCAGGTAGACCGAGCCGTAGGGGCTGTCGGTCGCGAGCGCCACCGACCGGGTCATCACCGGCCTGAACTCGAAGCGCGGCCGCGCCGGCAGCGGCTGGCGCGGGATGGCGCCGAACTGCGCCCGCACCTTGGCGATCGTGGCAGCCGGGTCGACGTCGCCGGCGACCACCAGGATCGCGTTGTTCGGTGCGTACCAATGCCGGTGGAAGTCGCGCAGCATGGCCCCGGTGGTCTTGTCGAACGAAGCGCGGGTGCCCAGCGGCGTGTGCTCGTAGGGCGTGCCCGCGAAGAGTTGCGCCTGCAGCCGGGTGAAGAACCTGAAGTCGGGGCTGGAGAGGTCGCGCGAGACCTCCTGCTCGATCGCGCCGCGCTCCTTGGCCCATTCGGCGTCGGCCAGGTCCAGCCCGCGCATGCGCAAGGCCTCGGTGTGCAGCGCCACGTCCAGGTCCTGGACCGGCGTGTTGAAGAAGTACTGGGTCACCGACTGCGTGGTCTGGGCGTTGAAGCTGCCGCCCATGTTGGCCGCGATGGCGGCCAGCTGGTCCTTGCTCAGGCCCGGGCTGCCGCGGAACATCATGTGCTCGAGCGCATGCGCGGTGCCGGGGAATCCCGCAGGGACCTCGTCCGAGCCGGCCAGGTAGTTCAGCTCGGTGGTCACGACGGGCGCCAGCGTGTCGCGCACGACGACGACGCGCAGGCCGTTGTCGAGCGTGGCCCGCGCGACGTCCGCGCCATCGGCCGCGACGGCCACCGAATTCGAGGCCGCCCAGGCGCAAGCCAGGACCACCGCCAACCGATTGAATCTCTCGATCACCATCTCTCCTTGAAATCCGACCCGCACTGCGGGGCCCGGGCTCGCAGGGCGGGCACCCGAACGCCGAACCGCCGTCCTTCCGATCATGGACCGGGCCGCGAGTTCCGGCCCGGCGGGCCTGGTCGACGCTATCGCCGTCACTTATAGCCGCTGAACAAATAAGCGAATGTCCAAGAGGACACGGCAGCCGTACGATTTGCGGCCACGCCGAGGATCGCTGCGTTGAAGAAGAACCGGCCCAACGCTGCCCGCGTCGACGACGGTGGTTGCCGATAACGACCGTGTTGTGCGTGCTCGAAAAGCGAGCGGCAATTCAGAGGCTCATCGGGCCTCAAATCGGTGCCCTCGGCGCCGTCCAATTCAGGAGGCATTCAATATGATGAAGAGAGCAGTCCTTCTTTCGCTTCTCGCCGCCAGCGCGCTCGCGTCCGCGCAAGGTCCCTCGTATCCCGACCATCCGGTGAAGATCGTCGTCGGCTTTCCTGCCGGCGGTCCCACCGACCTCGTCGCGCGCATGTTCGCGGAGCGCGCGGGAGGGGCCATGCACCAGTCGTTCGTGGTCGAGAACAAGCCGGGCGCCAACTCGGTGATCGCAACGCAGATGGTGGCCTCCGCGAGTCCCGACGGGTACACGCTGCTGGCGGCGGCGCAGAACCACGCGATGATCCCGGCCCTCTACGCCGATCGAATCAAGTTCGATGCCGCGAAGTCGTTTGCGCCGATCTGCATCGTCGCCAAGAGCCCGACGGTGCTCGTCGTCTCGCCGAAGCTCGGCGTGAAGACGCTCCCGGACTTCCTGCGCAAGGTGCGCGAGAAGCCGGGGGCGTACACCTACGCGTCCGTCGGCATTGGCAGCGCAGTGCATTTCGCCACCGCCAACCTGCTCGAACTCACGAAGACCTCGATGGTGCACGTGCCGTACAAGGGCGCGGCGCCGGCTTCGACCGCGCTTCTCGCGGGCGAGGTCGATGCTTATCTCGCCACCGTGGGTTCGGTGCTTCCGTACATCAAGGCAGGGAAGGTCTTTGCGCTGGCGGTCGCCGCGCCGGAGCGGTCGCGCCTCGTGCCCGACGTTCCGACCTTCGCGGAGGAGGGCGTCGCCGGGTTCAACGCGCAGGTCTGGTACGGATTGCTCGCGCCCGCGGGCACTCCCGATGCGACCATGCGCGCTCTCGAGAGCGAGGCCGGGGGCTTCGCGAAGGACCCCGCGATTCGAGATCGCCTCGTCGCGGCCGGCCTCGAGCCTGCCTCGACCTGCGGTGCCGCATTCGCCAGCGAGCTCTCCACCGAAATCGCGACCAATTCGCGCCTCGCGAAGGCGCTCCATCTCAAGGTCGAGTAGTCACCAGAGCCCGCGCAGATCGCGCGGTGCCATGCAGAACGGCATGTCCAGGACCCTCCAGACGCCGCGAGGCGCACCGATCGACCTCGTGGCGGAGTTTCCTGCCGGCGCGGGCCCGTTTCCGGCGCTGATCCTGGCGCCCGGGCAGCGTTACCCGATGGACCGTCCGATCCTCGAGCGGGTGGCCAGGTCCGTGCTCGAGCGCGGCGTCGCGGTCCTGCGCTTCGACTGGGCCTACCTCTCGGCGCCGGCGGGCCAGCCCTCCGAAGGGCTGGTGCGGGAACAAGAGGACATGCTCACCGTGCTCGACTGGGCGCGACGCGATGCCCGCCTCGCCGAGGACCGGCTCTTCGTCGGCGGCAAGTCGATGGGGTCGGTCGTCGCGTGGCGGCTGTTCGCCGCCCACCCGGGCCTGCGCGGCGCGCTGCTCCTCACGCCGCTGTGCACCCGCCCGGCGCGTGCCGGCGGTGCAGCGCTTGCGGTCGGCAGCCAGAACTATCCCGGCATCGGCATCGAAGCGCGGCCGCTGTTCCTGCTGGCTGGCGACCAGGATCCGCTGTGCGCCGCCGTGGACCTTTATCGTCTCGCCGCCCAGGCTGCAGGCCCGGCCCGCGTCGCCGTGCTCGGCGGCGACCACAACCTGGTCGACACCACAGCCCCGGAGGCGGAGCGCGACCGCACCGAAGCGCGCAATGCGCAGCTCGTCGGCACTCTGGCGGCGGAGTTCATCGCCGCGGCGGCCAGGTAGCTGCCGCTCCATGCGCAGGCGTACTCGGGTGGGCTGTCCCTCGATGCTGCCTGCGCGCAAATGCTGAGTTCCAAGGAGACGAGTCAGTGATCATCGACGTCCACGGCCACTACACGACCGCGCCGAAGGCGCTGGAAGCGTGGCGCAACCGGCAGATCGCAGGCATCAAGGACCCGGCCCTGATGCCGAAGGTGAGCGAGCTGAAGATCGGCGACGACGAACTGCGCGAGTCGATCGAGAACAACCAGCTCGCGAAGATGAAGGAGCGCGGCAGCGACCTCACCGTCTTCAGCCCGCGCGCCAGCTTCATGGCGCACCACATCGGCGACTTCAACGTCAGCAGCACCTGGGCCTCGATCTGCAACGAGCTCTGCTACCGGATCAGCCGGCTCTTCCCCGACCACTTCACCGGCGTTGCGATGCTGCCGCAGAGTCCGGGCGTCGACCCGGCCACCTGCATCCCGGAGCTCGAGCGCTGCGTCAAGGACTACGGCTTCGTCGGCATCAACCTGAACCCGGATCCGTCCGGCGGCCACTGGACCAGCCCGCCGCTGAGCGACCGCCACTGGTACCCGATCTACGAGAGGATGGTCGAGCTGGAGATCCCGGCGATGATCCACGTCAGCACCAGCTGCAACCCCTGCTTCCACACGTTGGGCGCGCATTACCTGAACGCCGACACGACGGCCTTCATGCAGTGCCTGACGAGCGACCTGTTCAAGGATTTCCCGACGCTGAAGTTCCTGATCCCGCATGGCGGCGGCGCGGTGCCCTACCACTGGGGGCGCTTCCGCGGGCTGGCGCAGGAGATGAAGAAGCCGCTGCTGACCGAGCACTTGCTGAAGAACGTCTTCTTCGACACCTGCGTCTACCACCAGCCGGGCATCGACCTGCTCACCAAGGTGATCCCGGTCGAGAACATCCTGTTCGCCAGCGAGATGATCGGCGCGGTGCGCGGGATCGATCCCGAGACCGGGCATTACTACGACGACACCAGGCGCTACATCGAGGCGTCGACGCAGCTGACGCCGGCGCAGAAGGCGATGGTCTACGAAGGCAACGCGCGCCGCGTGTTTCCGCGGCTGGACGCCGCGCTGAAATCGAAGGGGAAGTGAGACGTACGAACTCGGCGTCGTCCAGCCGCCGATCGCGCCGGCGCCGACGATCGCGAACTTCGTGGACGACTACTCGCCGGCGACGTACGAACCGAAGCCCAGGCCGATCCGCTGCGCCAGCCCGATGCGCTGGAGCTTGCCGGTAGCGCCCTTGGGCAGCTCGTCGACGAACAGGATCTTCTTCGGCACCTTGTAGGCGGCGACGCGCTGCTTGACGAAGTTCTGCAGCTCGAGCTCGCTGCACTCGTGGCCCTCGTGCAGCACCACCATCGCGGCCACCTCTTCGCCCAGCCGCTTGTGCGGCGCGCCGAAGACGACCACCTGGGCGACCGAGACATGCTCGAGCAGGATCTCGTCGATCTCGCGCGGGCTCACCTTCTCGCCGCCGCGGTTGATGATCTCCTTCAGTCGCCCGGTGATGCTCAGGTAGCCGTCGGCATCGATCACGCCCTGGTCGCCGGTGCGAAACCAGCCGTCGACGAACGCCTCGGCGTTCGCCTTCGGGTTGCCCTCGTAGCCGCGGGTGACGTTGGGCCCGCGGATGACGACCTCGCCCGCTTCGCCGGTGCCGAGGAAGCCGTCGTCGCCGCGGATGCGGATCTCGGGCCCGGCCGCGCGGCCGACCGTGCCGCGCTTGCGCGGCAGCGGCGGCAGCGGGTTCGACGCCATCTGGTGCGCCGCCTCGGTCATCCCGTAGGACTCGATCAGCGGCGCGCTGAACATGGTCTCGATCTGGTCGATCAGTTGCAGCGGCAGCGCCGACGACGACGAGCGCACGAAGCGCAGCGGGTGGCGCTGAATGATGGCCGCGTTGTGCTTGCCGCGCGTGGCGATCGCCAGGTGCATCGTCGGTACCGCCGTGTACCAGGTGGGGTGGGCCTCGTCCATCCAGCCGAAGAACTTCAGCGCGTTGAAACCGGGCGTGCAGAACACCCGCGACCCCGCCGACAGCGGCGCCAGCAGGCCGGCGATCAGCCCGTGGATGTGGAACAGCGGCATGATGTTCAGACCGACATCGCGCGGCGTGAACGCCAGCGTGCCGGCAATGTGGCCGGCCGAAGCGCACAGGTTGGCCACCGACAGCGGCACCCGCTTGGGCCGCGACGTCGTGCCCGACGTGTGCAGCACCATCGCAACGTCGTCGGCCTCGGCCGCACCGCCGTTCGCGCACGCCGCCGGCGGTCCGGCGTCGAGCGTGAACTGTCCGGCGGCGGCGCCGTCGGCCACCGCCAGCTCGATGATCCGCACGCCGAGCGAGCGCGCCGCATCGACTGCCGGCGACTTGCTGCCGCGCTCGACGATCAGCCCGCTGGCCTGCAGGTCGGTCAGGTAGAACTCGAACTCGTCGGCCCGGTACGCGGGGTTCAGCGGTGCGCTGGTCACCGCCGACGCGCAGGCGAGGAAGCAGCTCGCCATCTCGGGCCCGTTGGGCAGCACGATCGCGACGCGGTCGTTGCGGCCGATGCCGGCCGCGTTGAGCGCGGCGGCGGTGTCCGCGACCAGCGCGCGCAGCGCGCGGTAATCGAGCGAAGGGCGGCCCGGAGCCGCGATCGCGACGTCGTCGTCGGCGCCGACGCGCAGAAGCTTGTGCAGTGTCATCGGTGAAAGGCTGATCGGCCACCCGGGTCCGGAAGAACCTGTAGTGTGCCTTGAGTCGCGGCTCACGCTGGCACCGGCACCAGCGGACGCACCCGCCAGCGGTGCCGCTGGCTGCGCCGGTCCTGCAGCAACCGGCTGCAGACCTTGCCGGTCATGACACCTCCTCTCGTCTCAAGTGCGAGGCTCGCAGTTGTCCGGGAGATCAGGGGCGATTCAACCCTCATCCAAAGCGGCGATCGTTGGCCAGCCCGCCCAGCCGCCCGGCGATCGCCATGAACTGCGCCACCGTCTCGTCGACGATCTGCTGCACCGTCTTCACGCCGTCGATCAAGCCCGCCGATTGCCCCGCCAGTGCCGGCGCGGCTTCCATGTCGCCGTCGAAGTACAGCGCCCGGATGTCCTTCAGCGCGTCCGGCGGCATCACTCCCTCGGCGACGTAGGCTTCGGTCCGCCTGGACTTCAGCGCGCGGATGCAGGGCGTGGCCTTCTTGTTGAGCACCCAGGTGCCGGTCTCGCGCGCGTCGACGATGGCCTGCTTGTAGTTGGCGTGCACGGGGCTCTCGGCCGAGCAGACGAAGCGCGTGCCCATCTGGATGCCCTCGGCGCCCAGCGCGAAGGCGGCGGCCATGCCGCGCCCGTCGCAGATACCGCCGGCGGCGATCAGCGGCACGTCGACGCGCGCGCGGATCGCCTGCAGCAGCACCAGCGTCGACACTTCCTCGGGGTTCTTGAAGCCACCGCCCTCGGCACCTTCGACGACCAGGCCGTCGATGCCGGCGTCCACGCACTTGAGCGCCAGGTCCAGCGTCGGCACCGCGTGGTAGACGACGATGCCCGCCGCGTGCAGCGGCGCGACGAACTTCGCCGGGCTGCCGGCCGAGGTGGTGACGAAGTGCACGCCCGATTCCTCGCAGACGAAGCGCAGCATCGCGTCGTCCTTCAGGAACCGGATCGGCAGGTTGACGCCGAAGGGCAGGCCGGTCTCGCGCATCGCGCGGATCTCGGCGATGCAGGCCTCGGTCTCGCCCGAGCTGGTCTCGATGATGCCCAGGCCGCCGGCGCGCGACACCGCGCTGGCGAGCTGCCGGCGCGCGATCCAGCCCATAGGCGCCTGGACGATGGGGTAGCGCGCGCCGGTGTGGGCCAGGACTCGGTTCATGGGTGTCGTCTCGTTTCGTGTGAGCTGTTCAGACGCGCCGCGCCCGCCCGGCCCAGTAGGGCTCGCGCAGCCTGCGCTTGAAGATCTTGCCCGTGTCCTCGCGCGGCAGCTGGGCGTGGAAGCTCACGACCCTGGGCACCTTGTAGCCGGCCATGCGCTCGTGCAGCCAGGCGCGCACGCCCTCGGCCGTCAGCGCCGCGCCGGGGGCCGGCTGCAACGCAGCGGCCAGGGCCTCGCCGAACTCGTCGTCGGGGATGCCGAACACGGCGCAGTCGGCGACGCCGGGCATCGCCTGCAGCGCGAGTTCGATCTCGGCCGGGTAGATGTTGACGCCGCCGCTGATCACCATGTCGGCCTGGCGGTCGACGATGTAGAGGAAGCCCTCGTCGTCGAGGGTGCCGACGTCGCCCATGGTCTTCAGGCCTGCGGCTTCCATCCGCGAACGTGCCTCGGCGTTGCCGACGTAGCTGAAGTCCGGCGTGGCCGGCTGCTCGATGTAGATCAGGCCCGGTGTGTTGCGCGGCATCTCGTTGCCGTCGTCGTCCAGGATCCTCAGCACCACGCCCGGCATGGCCGGGCCGGCCGAGCCGGGCTTGCGCAGCGCCTGCTCGCTCGTGAGCAAGGTCATGTAGCCCAGCTCGCTTGCGCCGTAGCATTCGTTGATCACTGGGCCCCACCAAGCGATCATCGCGCGCTTGACGTCGGGCGGGCACGGGCTGCCGGTGGACGAGACGAAGCGCATCGAGCGCAGGTCGTACTTCGCCCGCAGCTCCGGCGGCAGGGCCAGCATGCGCACGTACATCGTCGGCACCAGATAGGCATGGGTCAGGCGGTGCTCGTCGACGAGCTGCAACGTGCGCTCGGCGTCGAACCGCTCCTCGATGTAGAGCGTGCCGTTCTCCTGCGCGATGCCCAGCGCGTAGCTGTTGGGCGCGCTGTGGTACCAGGGCGCGTTGAGCAGCGCGCGCATCGCCGGCTCGACGCCGTAGGCCGCGCGCCGCATCGCGGCGTTGGCCTGCACCTGCGCCGGCGTCATCCGCGCGCGCACGATGCCCTTGGGCCGGCCGGTGGTACCGGAGGTGTAGAACATAGCGCCGCGCGGCGCCGCCGCCGGGCCGGTACACGGCGGCGTGGAGTCGCGCAGCGGCTCCCAGGCCGGCACGCCGGGCAAGGTGCCGCGGGTCGTCCAGACCCTTGCGCCGCCCATGTCCAGGCCGTGCAGGCCGTCCAGCAGCGCGGCATCGGCGATGAAGACCTTGGCACCGCTGTTGCCCAGGATGTACTGCACCTCGTCGGTCTTGAAGTGCCAGTTCACCGGGCACCACTGCGCGCCCAGGTGACGCGCGGCGACCATCAGCTCGATCGCCTCGGGGCTGTTGCGCATCATCAGCGCGACGACGTCGCCGTCGCCCACGCCCGCGGCGGCCAGCGCCGCGGCCGAGCGCTGCCAGAGCGCTTCGAATTCGTCTGGGCCCATCGTGTGGCCCTGGAAGACGAGGGTGGGGCGCATGGTCAGATCATCGCCTCGACGAGAAATGGGCCGGGCCGCTTCGGCGCCGGTGCGGGCAGGGGAGGAGGTCATCCGTGCAGGGTAGTCGATGTTCTCGCAGGTGCGGCGGCGTGACCCGGACACTGTCGCTGGCTTCGGCCGCTGCCGGCCCGATGCCGGTCGTTCGCGCCGATCGCGATCGCCGGCGTAGAACTCCACCTTCCGCTTCGACAGGGTCGGTCGGCTACGGGACACCTGCGCATGGCGCTGTGCCCGACCAGCAAGCTCCTTGCCGACGCCGCGACTTCCATCACGCGGCGCCCGATCGATAACCTGTCGCGCGTCGGTGTGAGCCTGAGCCGTCACACCGACAATCGACCGATGTCTTCCATCAAGCACTCGGGCAACGCGGCGACGCCGTGGCGCAAGACGGCGCTGACCGAGATCGACCTGTCGACGAAGGCCATCCGGACCTTGCAGCGCGCGTTCCCGCCCGAGGCAGCCAGGAAGGGTGTTCAGCCGGCGGTCGATTCCATTCTGGCGCAGACCCGCGCCAGCTGATCCGCCCCCGATCTGCGCAGAGGAGTCTCAGGATGTCGCTACTGACCCGGTCCCGCCCCGCGAACCTGAAGACCCTGCGCAGAATCTCGATCGTGCTCGCGCTGGCAACGCTTGCCGCGCTGCCGGCGCGTGCCGCAGCGCCGGCAGCGCCGGCAGCGCCGCTGCGTCTGGGCATCCACAACGGCCTCGTCGGCACCGGATCCTTCGAAGTCAATCAGATGTCGCAGACGGTGGCGAATCAGCTCGGCAAGATGCTAGCGCGCCGAGTCGAGTACGAGGTGAATTACGGTAGCGCGTCCATCGGCAAGACGCTGCTCCAGCCGGGGCATTTCGATCTCGCGCTGGTGCGACCACCCAATCTGACGGCGGCCCTCTTGCGCAAGGGCTGGATCCTCGTCGCCAACGGCAGAGATCCCGAGCAGGGCGTGGATTTCATCGCCCAGCCCTGCCCGGGGAAGCCCGGGCAGGCGCTCGTCGGCGGCCAGAGTCTGCTGCTGCTTGGGATTCACGACCCGCCGGAGCAGACCTGCGTGCGGTCGGCCGCAATCTGGAAGGCGGCCCAGGTACGCTTCCTCACAGCGGCCAAGGGCAGCCTGGTGGACCTGGTCACGCGCCGGGTGATCCAAGACCAGGCAGGTGACCCGTCACGCGTGCTGAACGCCGCCACCCAGAGCACGGTCCCCGATTTCATGGTCACCATGCACGCCGCCATCATCGGGGCGGTGTCCCCGCATGTGGCGGGGAAGTGGGGCCAGAAGGGGGGCCTGGTCGTGTTCCACCAGCCGATGCCGCCGTTGGCCCTGCTGGCGGCGCCGCAGGTGCCCGCCGACGCCGTTGCCGCGCTGCGTGCGGGCCTGCGCGACTCGGACGCTGCAACCGCGATCAGCCGCGTCTTGGTCATTGCGGGCTGGGACGCACCCGACCCGAAGCCGTACCAGGCCTTCATGACGTGGTTGCAGTCGAACGTTTCGCCGGGCTCGCGCTGACCAGCGGGGCGTGTTCGACCTGACCGATAGGGCCCCGCCTGTTCCGTCAACCCGCGGAACGGATGACCGACATATCCGACTGATTTGATCAACTATAATGGCCGAGCATTGCATCTTGCGGTGCGTCCTCGGCGATGGTCGTCAAAGGTCAGAGAGGTGTGCAAATGGAATTGCCTGAACGCGATGGCGACGGATATCTCGCCAACATGAATGCGTGGACGCCGACGATCGGGCGTGCCATGGCCGAGGCCGACGGCTTCGAGTTGGATGACGTGAAGTGGAATCACATTCTCAAGGCGCGCGAGTTCTACGAAGAGGAAAGCGTGGTCCCGCCGATCCGCAAATTCGCAAAATATCTCGGTGAAGACCAGAAGGATCTGTTCAAGCTCTGGATGACCGGGCCCATGAAGCCGATCACCAAGTACGGCGGGTTGCCGAAGCCGACTGGATGCGTTTAACGATTTCGGTCAGGCGCTGTTGCCGACGCCAGCACGGGCCCAGTCGCCGCCATGCCGGCGGCCCACTGATTCGACATGTCCGGGCTGTGGACTTGCACCATGCGCTGGGACACGACTTGGCGCCGGTGCGGGTTCGGATCCGGGGAATCCCGGAATCCCCATCATGGGCGAATGCGATCTAGACTGCGCGGCTCACGTCCCCATTCGAGGAGATACCCCATGAGGCTCTATTACCACCCTGCGTCGACCACCAGCCGGATCGTCCAGATGTTTGCGATGGACCAGGGTATCGACCTCGACTACGAGGTGGTCGACCTGTTCACCGGCGCGCATCTCAAGCCCGATTTCGCCAAGATCAATCCCAACTGCCTGGTTCCTGTCCTCGAGGATGGCGACTTCCGGTTGACCGAATGTTCGGCAATCGTCAAGTACCTTGCCGACAAGGCGGGCTCGGCCGCGTATCCGACGGATCTGAAGGCCCGCGCACGCGTCAACGAGATGATGGATTGGTTCAACGCCAACATCTACAAGGACTTCGCCTACGGCTTGATCTATCCGCAGACATTCCCGCATCACAAGCGGCCGGGCGATGCGGTGCAGTCGGGCACGCTCGACTGGGGCCGGCAGAAGACCCAGTCCTGGCTGAAGATCCTCGACGAAAGCCTGATCGGCCCGAACAAGCCCTACCTGTGCGGCGACAAGATCACGCTGGCCGACTACATGGGCGCCGAGATGATCGCGCTGGGTCGACTCATCGGCTGCAGCTACTCTGCCTACCCGAACATCGAGCGCTGGCTGGGCAACATGAAGGCGCTCAAGAACTGGCCCAAGGTGCACGAGGTCATCGACGGCTTCGCGGCGTCGCTCAAGGACAAGGCGTTCGTCACGATCTGAATCCCGTGCGATTTCGGGGAGAGACTGCATGATCCACGGTCTGCACCACAACGCCTACCGTTGCCGCGATTCGGAGCAGACGCGGCGTTTCTACGAAGGCTTCCTCGGATTGCCGCTGGCCGGAACGCTGGAAATCGGAGAGACGAAGAGCGGCCGCAAGACCGAGACCCTGCACACCTTCTACCAGCTCGGAGACGGCTCCTATCTGGCATTCTTCGAGGCGCCCGACATGCCGTTCGAGTTCAAGGTGCAGCATGACTACGATCTGCACATCGCGCTGGAGGTCGACCCGCAGACCCTTCACGAGATGTTTGCCAAGGGCAAGGCGGCGGGCATCGAGACCCGTGGCATATCGGATCACGGCTTCATTCACTCCATCTACTTCCGCGATCCGAATGGCTATGTGATCGAGCTCACGGCAAAGACGCCCGGCCACGCCAGCGCAATGGATCCTGCGCTCAACGGTGCGCGTGAGAAGCTCGATCGCTGGTCTGCGGCCAGGCGACAGCCGACGGCCAGCGCATCCTGAGCGAGCCGGTGACCGCTATCGGCCCGGCGCGAAGCGGCCGCGGTCGTGCGGCCCCTCGAAGTCGACCGCCGGTCCGACCGGCACGATGCCGCTCGGATTCAAGCTGCGGTGGCTCTCGTAGTAGTGGCGCTTGGCGTGCATGGCGTTGAACGTCGCCGCGACGGCCGGCATCTGGTACAGATCTCGCGTGTAGCCCGACAGATTGGGGTAGTCGGCAATTCGCCGGACGTTGCACTTGAAGTGCGCGAAGTAGACCAGGTCGAAGCGGAGCAGCGTGACGAGCAGGCGGATGTCGGCCTCGGTCACCCGCTCGCCGCACAGGTAACGCTGGCGGGCCAGGCGGGCGTCGAGCCAGTCCAGCGTCTCGAACAAGGGCCCGACGGCATCCTCGTAAGCCTGTTGTGACGTCGCGAAGCCGGCCTTGTACACGCCATCGTTGACGGTGCCGTAGATGCGTTCGTTCAGCCTGTCGATCTCGACGCGCAGGTCTGCCGGGTAGTAGTCGCCGGGACGCGCGCCCACGGCGTCGAACGCGGAATTGAACATGCGGAGGATTTCCGACGACTCGTTGCTGACGATCGTGCCGGCCTGCCTGTCCCACAGCGTTGGCGTCGTGACCCGCCCGGTGTAGCTGCGGTCGGCGGCCAGATAGACCTGATACAGACAGTCGGCACCATGGACTGGATCGGGTACGACCCCGGGGCCATCGTCGAAGGTCCAGCCGCGATCGACCATGCGCCAGTGCACCACCGAGACGGGTACCAGCAGCTCCAGACCCTTCAGCGCGCGCATGATGAGCGTGCGATGCGCCCACGGGCAGGCGAGGCTCACATAGAGGTGATAGCGCCCCGGCGCAGCAGCAAACCCCGCCGCCCCTGTCGGGCCGGCCCTGCCGTCATGAGTGACCCAGTTGCGAAAAGTCGTTTGCGGACGCACGAAACGCCCGCCGGAGGCACTGGTGTCGTACCACTCGTCGCGCCAGATGCCGTCGATCAGCAACCCCATGCTGCATTGTCCACGGATCGCACGCCGGCTGAGCGCCGGCCGCGTCGTCGACGGCGAGCTGCGCAGCGCCTGGCGTCGAAGCGTTGGCGCGTCGCCTGCGATCGCAACCGGCCTGCCGGCCGATTCAGCCGCCTGCCGCCGAGCCCGGCAGCACCCGCACGAGCACGCCCGATCCAGCCGGCGAGACGCTGAAGCGCGCCGGCGTCAGCTTCTCCAGCAGCCACATCACGGTGCGGGCGTGCGAGCTCGGTTCAGCCGCGCGGAAGGCGGATGGCCCATCGGCCAGGGCAAGGAAGACCAACATCTGGTCGACCGCATGGATGTCGAGCGTGGCGGCCGCGTCGAGGTCACGCCGCAACGATTGCGCGGCGGCCTGCCCCAGCCGTTCGGCCGGCACGCCGCGCTCGGCCACCCGGGCCGCCCCCAGCGTCGTGTGTGCCGACAGTGCGCGCAACACGATCGCCCCGCCCGGGCCAAGCGCGAGCTCGGGCGCGCAGACCTCCACCTGCTCCTGGACCTCCAGTCCCGACGGCAGCGCGTTCCGCGCGGCGGTCGCCATGCGCTGGGCGATCGAGACCGGCAGATGCGCGACATGCGCCCGGACGTCGATGCGCTCGACCGGGCCGCACTCCTGCACCACGAACGGCATCAGGCGCGTCACCGGCTGCAGCGCGAGCCGCACCTCGCCACCTCCCGCGGGGTAGTAGCCGCGGCGCGCGATGCTCAGTTCGGCCCCCACGCCCAGGGTCCCGAGCAGCGGCAGCAGCACGAGCCGCAGATAGTCCATCGGGGGTGCCATCGGCACATCGGTGCCACCACGCATCGTCACGTCGACACGCTGACCCGTGGCCGCCGCGGCCGGCAGCATGGCCTGCAGCACCAGCGCGATGCTGCCGGCCGTGCCGACGTCCACCTGGAACACGCCGCCACGCAGCCGGCGCGGCCAGAACGAGAGCATCGTCGAACGGGTCTGCGCGCCCTCGCAGCGGGCGTCGCACAGCGCTGCCACCGCGCGGACCGCGGCGGCGTGCTGCGCGGCCAGCCCGGGCCGGCGCCGCTTCGCGCGGATGTCGACGATGCGAACCGGCACGCCGGTCACGGCGGCAATGGCCACCGCTGTGCGCACGAGCTGGCCGCCGCCTTCACCGTGGGCACCGTCGATCTCCACCATCGCGTTCAGTCGGGGGTCACGGTCCGGCATCGAGACCGAGGGGACACGCGTTCATGGCTGCATCCGATCTCTTGGTCCGGGGACTCTAGGCAGATCGGGCGCCATTGCGTTGACCGTGCGCAACCGCGGTGGGAGCGCCCGCGCGATCATGCTCATCGGACAGGTCGATGGGGGCACGACGATCCGGCCAGGTTCGAGATCGTGCAGCACCGTCCGGCGAGCCCCATCCCTGCTTCGAGCCTGCAATGTCGACTGCCCCTGACCACCCACCCGCCACGCGACGAAGACGACTGGTGCTGCTGGCGACGATCGCCATCTTGCTGGCGGCCGGGGCATCGGCATGGCTGCTCATGCGGCGTCCGCCCACCGACGACGGGCTGCTGCAGGTCAACGGCCGCATCGAAGGCGACCGCGTGACGGTGGCGCCGAAATTCGCCGGTCGCGTGGTCGAGCTGGCCGTGCGCGAAGGCGACGTCGTGACCGCGGGTCAGCTGCTGGTGCGGCTGGACGACCGTGCCGTGGGCGCGCGGCTCGAGCAGGCCCTGGCCGCGCAGGCCGCGTTGCGGTCGCAGCTCGCGGCGCAGGAGTCCGCGATCAGCCTGTTGCGGGCGGAGACGGCGGTGGCGGTGCAGGCGGCGCGCACGCGCGTCGCCGCTGCCGAGGCCGAGGTGCGGCGCGCTGAAGCCGCGCATGAGCAGGACGGTCGCGACCACGCGCGGGCCGTGGACCTGTCTTCGCGGGGCTTCATCGGCCCGCAGGCGCTGGAGCGCGCCGCGCTGATGCTGAAGCAATCGGACGAGCAGCGCGACGTGGCGCGGGCCGCGCTGGCGCAGGCGCAGCAGGCGCTGCGCGACGCCGAGCTGGGGCCGCAGCGCGTGAGCGCGCGTGAGGCCGAACTCGCCGTCACCCGGGCGCGCATGCAGGAGGCGGCCGCAGCGGTGACCGAAGCGCACACAGCGCTGGACGATCTCGCGATCAGCGCCGCGGTCGCCGGCACGGTGACCGGGCGCTTCGTCAACCTCGGCGAGGTGGTCAATGCCGGCACGCCGCTGCTGGAGCTGACCGACCTCGGCCGGCTCTATCTCAAGGCCTACGTGCCCGAGACGCAGATCGGGCGCGTACGGCGCGGCATGCCGGCGCGCATCCATGTCGATGCCTACCCCGGCGAGCCGTTCGCGGCGACGCTGCGCTACGTCGCGGCGCGCGCGGAGTTCACGCCCAAGGAGGTGCAGACGGTGGACGAGCGCGTCAAGCTGGTCTACGAGGTGCGCCTGTACGCCGACCAGAACCCGGGCGGCCGGCTCAACCCGGGGCAGCCCGCCGACGGCGTGATCCGCTGGCGCGACGGTGCCGCATGGCAGGCGCCGCGGCACTGACCCCGGAGGCCGCCGATGCGGTGGTCTGCATTGAAGGGCTGGTCAAGCGCTATCGCCGCCGCCAGGCGGTGGCCGGTGTTTCGCTGCGCGTCGCGCGCGGCGAGCTGTACGGCCTCATCGGCGCCGACGGGGCCGGCAAGAGCAGCCTGTTCAAGGCGGTGGCCGGCGTGCTCAGCTTCGAGGGCGGCGCGCTCAGCGTGTTCGGCCAGGCCATTGCCAGCGAACGCGACGCCGAGCGGGTCAAGCAGCGCATCGGCTTCATGCCGCAGGGCCTCGGCCTGAACCTCTACCCCGAGCTGAGCGTCGACGAGAACATCGACTTCTTCGCCGACCTGCGCAGCGTGCCGCCGGCGGCGCGGGAACTGCGCAAGGCGCGGCTGCTGGCGATGACGCGGCTCGAGGCCTTCCGTGCGCGGCCGATGAAGCAGCTCTCGGGCGGCATGAAGCAGAAGCTCGGGCTGGTGTGCACGCTGATCCACGAGCCGGAGCTGATCCTGCTCGACGAGCCGACCACCGGCGTCGACCCGCTGTCGCGGCGCGACTTCTGGCGCCTGCTGCCCGAGCTGATGCACGAGAGCGGCATGACGGCGCTGGTCTCCACCGCCTACCTCGACGAAGCCAGCCACTTCGACCGGGTGGGGCTGATGTACGGCGGCGTCTTGGTTGCCGAAGGCGATCCGGAGCGATTGCCGCAGCAACTGGCAGCGACGGTGGTCGTCGCCGGCAACGCGGGGACGGACACCGTGCAGCAGCTGGCGCGGGCCTTCGGGCCGGTCGACCGCCATGGCGCGAATGCCTCGGTGCTGGTGCCCACGCGCGATGCCGGCGAAGCGATGGCGCGGGTGCGTGCGGCATTGCCCGCGGGCATGCAGCTCGGCCTGCAGGCGCGCCCGCCCACGCTCGAGGACCTGGTCATCGCGCGCGTGCGCGAGCTCACGCCGCAGGCGGCCCTGCCGGTGCTGCCCGTGACCAGCAGTGCCGCGGTGCCCGTCGAACCGCCCCCCGCGCTGCAAACCGCACCGGCCTGCGCGATCGAGGCCGTCGGTCTGACGCGCGATTTCGACGGCTTCCGCGCCGCCGACCGCGTCAGCTTCCGCGTCGAGCGCGGCGAGATCTTCGGCCTGCTGGGTGCGAACGGCGCCGGCAAGACGACCGTGATCAAGATGCTGACCGGCATCCTGCCGCCCAGTGAAGGCATCGGCCAGGTCGCCGGGGCCGACATGCGCCAGGCCTCGCGCCAGATCCGCCAGCGCATCGGCTACATGTCGCAGGCCTTCTCGCTCTACGCCGACCTGAGCGTGCACGACAACGTGATGCTCTACGCCGGCATCTACGGCCTCGCCGGCCGCGCCGCGCGGCAGCGTGCCGGGTGGGTGATCGAGCTCGGTGGGCTGGGCGCGCACCTGGGCGACACGGCGGGCAGCCTGCCGATGGGTCTGCGCCAGCGCCTGGCACTCGGCTGCGCGCTGCTGCACCGGCCGAGTGTGCTGTTCCTCGACGAGCCGACCTCGGGCGTCGACCCGCTCGGCCGGCGGCACTTCTGGAACATCCTGTCCTGGCTGGCACGCGAGGAGCAGGTGGCGATCCTGCTGTCGACGCACCACATGGCCGAGGCCGAGCTCTGCGACCACCTGGTGCTGCTCTTCGACGGCCGGGTGGTCGCCGACGCGTCGCCGGCGGAGTTGAAGCGGCGCTTGCAGGAGCATGCAGGCCAGTTGCTCGAGGTCCGCTGCGATGCCCCGTCGCTTGCGCTGCAACTGCTGCGCGAGGCCGGCCACGACGACGCGGCGCTGCACGGCCGTGGCGTGCTGCTGATGGCACCGGACCTGCTGCAGGCCGAGAGCCAAATTGCTGCGCTGCTGAGGGCGCAGAACATCGCGCTGCACGCCGTGCTGCCGCGCGAGATCGGCATGGAAGACGTGTTCGTGCGCCAGGTCGGCGCCTTGCAGGACCAAGGGCCATGAAGCTCGCGCGAATCGCTGCGCTGGCGCGCAAGGAATGGCGCGAGATGCTGCGCGACCGCGTCTACCTGATGCTGGCCTTCGCGCTGCCGGTGGTGCTGATGCTGGTGTTCGGCCATGGCATGAGCCAGGAGGTCGAGCGCGTCGGCCTCGCGGTGCTCGACGAAGACCGCAGCGCCAGCAGCCGCGCCTACATCGACCACTTCACGAGGACGCACCACTTCCGCTTTCTCGGGGCGCTGCGCTCGCCGGCGCAGATCGAGCCGCTGCTCGCCACCGGTGGCGCGCGGGTCATCTTGCGCATCGGGCCCGACTTCGCACGCGCGCTGCACCGCGGCGGCGTGGCCCGGGTGCAGTTCATCATCGACGGCACCTTCACCGCCCCGGCGCGCACGCTGCGCGGCTACGTGGAGGCGATCAACGCCGCGGCCGGCGCCGAGATCCGCGCCTCGGCGCTCGCGAGGCTGGCCGGGCGGTCGACCGAGCGCACGCTGCCGATGATCGAGCCGGTCAGGCTGCAGGTGCGCTATCTCTACAACGAGGAGGTGCGCAGCATCTGGACCGTGGCGCCCTCGCTGCTGATGCTGATCCTGCTGATGGTGCCGCCGCTGCTGCTGGCGGTGAGCGTGGTGCGCGAGAAGGAGACCGGCGCGATCTACAACGTGCGCTGCTCCACGCTCACGCGCGCCGAGTTCATGGTCGGCAAGCTGCTGCCCAGCCTGGCGGTGTCGTCCGCCAACGCCGGGCTGCTGTGGGTCGTGGCGGTCTTCTACTTCGACGTGCCGTTCAAGGGCAGCGCGTGGCTGCTCGCACTCGGCAGCGCGTTGTACCTCCTGGGCACCAGCGCACTCGGGCTGCTGATCTCGCTGCTGGTGCGCAGCCAGCAGGCGGCGATCATCATCGCGACCATCACCGCGTCGATCGTCGCGATCCAGTTCTCCGGCCTGTTCGCGCCGGTCGAGTCCATGACCGGCGTGAACCAGTGGCTTGCCCGCGTGCTGCCCGCCAGCCACTATCGCGAGATCGTCATCGGCAGCTTCCTCAAGCGCAGTGGCTTCGAGATGCTGCTCGCCGACTTCGCCTGGCTCGCCGGCTTCGCCGTCGTGGTGCTGGTGCTGTGCCACGCGCTGTTTCGCAAGAGGACTGCGTCATGACGCGCGCCGGACTCGCGACCTGGTGCGAGCAGGTGCGAGTGCTGATGCTCAAGGAGCTCAAGCAGCTGTTCAAGGACCGCGCGCTGTTCGCCTACACCGTCTTCATCTTCACGCTGGACGTGATGCTCGCCGCCGGCGCCTCGTCGATCGAGCTCCAGCGCGCGCCGCTGGCGGTTGTCGGGGCGCAGCACAGCGAGGCCGGCCGCGAGCTGATCGGGCGCTTCCGGCCGCCTTACTTCGAGATTCACCGGCAGATCGGCGACGCGCGCGAGGCGTCGGCGCTGCTCGACCACGGCGACGTGCGCGCGGTGCTCGTCCTGCCCGAGCGCTTCCAGGACGACCTGGCGCTCGGCCGCCAGACCGAGGTGCAGCTGCTGGTCGACACCTCGCAGGCGAACCAGGGCTTTCTCGTGGCCAGCTACGCGGCCCGCATCAGCGCGGAGTTCGGCGCCGAATGGGCGCAACGCACGATGCTGCGCGAGGGCGTGGATCCGACAAGGCTGCCGGAGCTGCGTGCGGAGGTGCGCTATGCGTACAACGCCAGCCTGAACGAGAAGTGGTTCAACACGGTGTCGGAATGGCTGACGATGCTCACCATCGCCGCCATCGTGCTGCCCGCCGCGGCCCTGGTGCGCGAGCGCGAGCGCGGCACGATCGAGCAACTGCTGGTGGCGCCGCTGGCGCCGCTGCAGGTGGTGCTGAGCAAGGTGCTGGCAATGGTGCTGGTGATGCTTGCCGGCACCGCGGTGGCGGTGCTCGGCGTGATGCACGCGGGCTACGGCGTGCCCTTGCGCGGCAGCGTGGCGCTGTTCTTCGCGGTGGTGGCGCTGTTCACCATGGCCTGCGCGGGCGTCGGCATCGTCGCCTCTGGCTTCGCGCGCAACTCGGGGCAGATGGGGCTGATCGTGATCCTGGTCGTCGTGCCGATGGTGATGCTCTCGGGCACCTGGAACATGGTCGAGAGCATGCCCGCCTGGCTGCAGTTCCTGACCGAGTTCTCGCCGCTGCGCCACTTCATCGTGCTCGCCTACGGCATCCTGATCCGCGGCGCCGGGCTCGACGTGCTGTGGCCGGCACTGCTGAAGATGCTGCTCCTGGGCGCCAGCTTGTTCGCGATCGGCGTGCTGCGCTTCCGCCGGCAGTTCCGTTGAAGCGGCGGCATCGGTGTCCGGCGGCCACGAAGCCGTCGCTCGCGGGTGCCGGCAGCCGGCCATCAGTGCCCTTGGGATGACGTCCGGTCGGCGCTCACGCGCCGTGCCGTGAGATCCCTGCCGTCGGTCGTCCGCGTTCGCTCGAGACCCCCGCACGGGTGCCGATCGCACAGGCTCGTGCGATGCCGAGCGGACGATCGCGCGCCACCTGCGCCGGTCCATCTCACGGCGCCGATCGACCGTTTACGATTCGCCAATGGATATCGGTGTTGCCACCGAAGTCGAAGCCACGGTGCTGGCCTCGTGCCGTAGCCGGCGCGAACCACGGGTCCGGATGCCCGGCCGCCGTTGCGCTCGAGCGCTCAAGTCTTGCCAGGCATGACCGATAGATGGGGATGTTCGACCTGCTGCGATTGCCGTCACCCCACAATGCCGCCGACGGCGTCGATTGGTCGGCGCTACGCCGGCCGCCGCGGCACAGCGACGAGGCGTTGACCGGCACCACCCGGGCCTGGCTTCGCAGATTGCCTCCGGGCCGCCGGCCGCAACGCCTTTGCTGCCGCTTTCCGCGTGTGGCCAACCGCATAGCCTGGTGCTGGCCCGACCCCAAGCTCACCCGGCAGGTGTTCGATGACCTGCTGGAAGACCGGCGCGGACGCCGTGAGGGTTTCCCGCGGGCGATCGTCGCGGAGCTGCGCCGGCTGCGCGATTTCAATGACCGCCAACGCACCGAGGGGCCCGCCGCCGGCTTCTGGGACGCGCTGCGACGCAAGCCGTCGGAGCATTGAGGCCACCTTGCCAGCGGCCGGAGCCCATGGACGCAGGTTCGGGCTGTCGGGCTGGACGCCGAACCTGCCGCTGCGATCCGGCGGAAGGCCTTGGCGCACCCAGGATGGCGGACGAGCCGCTGAATCGAGCGGGTGCTCCCCCGAAAGCAGGCAGCGACGCGGGCCGGTCCCGGCTGACGGTTGAGAGAGAAGGCGGACCCGTATGCCCGCGCCGTCCCGACGCCGCCATCACCACAGCGTCTACGTCGTGGAGTTGTCCGACCGCGTGTGGAACGAGGCCCGCTTCCGCAAGGCCAACCCCGACTACGTTCTTGGCCAACCGTTCGTCTACGTCGGCATGACGGGGCTGGATCCCGATCTGCGCTTCGACAAGCACAAGGCGGGTATCCAGGCGAATCGGTTCGTGTTCGACTACGGCCTGCGCCTGTTGCCGGCGCTGTACGAGGTCTACAACCCGATGCCCTACGAGGCTGCGCGCGAGATGGAGGTGGAGTTGGCCATCGAGCTGCGGGAGGCCGGATACGGGGTTTGGCAGGCGTGACGGGTCGCGGCCGGGACGGCCTGGGCTTGGCTTGCCGCACGCACCCGACGACGAAGGCGGCGCCGGCCAGCGCGAGCAGCAGCGGGCTCGAGACCGCGGATTGCGCCGGGCAGGCCGCTCAGGTCGGCAGGAAGCCCTCGATCGACAAATATCGCTCGCCGCTGTCGTAGTTGAAGCCGAGCACGCGGCTGGCGGGCGGCAGTTCGGGCAGCTTCTGCGCGATCGCGGCCAGCGTGGCGCCGCTGGAGATGCCCACCAGCATGCCTTCCTCGCGCGCGCTGCGGCGCGCCATCTCGCGCGCCGCCTCGGCCTCGACCTGGATCACGCCGTCGAGCAGGCCGACATGCAGGTTGGCCGGCACGAAGCCGGCACCTATGCCCTGGATCGGGTGCGGCGCGGGCTGGCCGCCGCTGATCACGGGGCTGGCGGTCGGCTCGACGGCAAAGACCTTCAGCTTCGGCCAGCGCGCCTTCAGCACCTGGGCGCAGCCGGTCAGGTGGCCGCCGGTGCCGACACCGGTGATCAGTGCATCGAGCCCCTCGGGGAAGTCGCGCGCGATCTCCTCGGCCGTGGTGCGAATGTGGGCCTCGATGTTGGCCGGGTTCTCGAACTGCTGCGGCATCCAGGCGCCGGGCGTGGCGGCCACGATCGCCTGGGCGCGGGCGATCGCGCCCTTGACGCCGACCTCGCGCGGCGTCAGCTCGAACCGGGCGCCGTAGGCCAGCATCAGGCGCCGGCGCTCGATGCTCATGCTGTCGGGCATCACGAGGATGATCGCGTAGCCCTTGACGGCGGCCACCATCGCCAGCCCGATGCCGGTGTTGCCCGAGGTCGGCTCGACGATCGTGCCGCCGGGCCGCAGCGAGCCGTCGCGCTCCGCCGCCTCGACCATCGCCAGCGCGATGCGGTCCTTGATCGACCCGCCCGGGTTGCCGCGCTCGGACTTGATCCAGACCTCGTGCGCAGGCCCGAACAGGCGGTTGATCCGGATGTGCGGCGTGTCGCCGATGGTGCCGAGAATGCTCTGCGCTTTCATGATGGGTCTCCTGAAAAGGCCGGCTTATACACCGCACCGCCGGACGGGTGCCGCGGCCAGCATCTCGCCGACGCGATCGGCCAGTCCCTTGCGCACCCGGCCGGTGATCGCGATCGACGCCGGTGCCGCGAGCATGCGCTCGAAGGTCTCGCGAACCTGGGCCGCGGTGACCGCCCGGATCTTCGCCAGCGTCTGCGCCGCAGGCCGCACCCGGCCATGAACGAAGAGGTCGAGGGCGGCGGACTCCAGTCGCCGCGACGCCCGCTCGAGGTGGTGCAGGCTGCGCACCGCGAGCTGGTTGCGGGCGCGCGCCAGGGCCACCGCATCGATTGCCTGCGCCTGCGCGGCCAGCAGCCGCAGCACCTCGGCGAAGAATGCCTCGGCGTGCTCGGGCGCCGTGGACGCCTCGATCACGAACTGCCCGCACAACTCGCCGACCTCGGCCGAGCAGGCCAGGTGGTAGGCCAGGCCGCGTCGCTCGCGGATCTCGTCCATCAGCGGCGAGCTCATGCCTTCGCCGAACAGCGCCGCAGCGACGACGCTGGGCTCGTGCGCGCCGCGCTGAGAAGGTGCCGGGAAGCCGATCACCGCGTGGGTCTGGACGCTGCCGGGCAGGCGCCGGGTCTTGATGCCGCCGTGCCAGGTCGGGTCCGGCACGAGGTTGTCGCTGCCGCGCGGCAGCGATCCGAACGCAGCCTGGACCTCGGCGACGATGCGCTCGGGGTCGATGCCGCCTGCGACGCCGACGACGACGTTGGTGGCCGTGTACTGGCGCTGCACGTAGGCCAGCAACTCGGCCCGCGTCAGGCGCCGGATGCTGCGCCGGCTGCCGATCACCGGCCGGGCGAACGGGTGGTCGCCCCAGCAGGCCTGGTCGAACAGCCTGAAGGCGGTGGCGACTCCGTCTTCGTCGTCCTCGGTGAGCTCGTGCAGGATCACCTCGCGCTCGCGCTCGAGTTCGGCGTCGGGGAAGGTGCTGTGCTGGACGATCTCGGCAAGCATCCGAACGAAGCGGCCGGCATCGCGCGCCAGGCCGTCGATGTGGAACGCGGTGTGGTCCTTGTCGGTGTGCGCGTTGACCTCGGCACCGAGCATCTCGGCATCGAGATTGATGCGCTGGCAGTCGCGTCGGCGGGTGCCCTTGAAGGCCATGTGCTCGACGACATGGCTGATGCCGCTCTGGCGCCCTGTCTCATGCTGGCTGCCGGTGCGCACGAAGATGCTGACGTTGACGGTCTGCCGTTGCGGCTGGCGAATCGTGACGACGCGAACGCCGTGACCCACCACGGCGGTGAGCAGGTCGGGTTCGCGCAGGGGGTCGGCCATGGGGTACTGCTCGCGGTGCGGGCGAATGGTTGTCTGCAGGTGCTGCCAGGGCGGCGCGGTTCGCCACGGCTGCAATCGCCGGATTGCCGCTGGCCTGCCCGGAGGGACTCGAACCCCCGGCCTGCTGCTTAGAAGGCAGCTGCTCTATCCAGCTGAGCTACGGGCAGCCGACGTATCGGATTCTAGGAGTCATGGCCTGCGCTGCGCAGCGGCCCCGCGGTCGGGTGGCATTCAGCGCTTGGCGTACTGCGTCTTGCCGAACAGCGTCTCGCGTGCCTTGTCGTCTGCCAGCGGCTTGCGTCTGGCGGCGAGCACTTCGACGCCGCGCACCACCGCGGGCCGGGCGCCGATCTCGTCGAACCAGCCCTTCAGGTGCGGGTAGTCGTTCCAGTCGATGCCCTGGTTCTTCCAGCTCCGCAGCCAGGGGAAGATCGCGATGTCGGCGATGCTGTACTCGGCGCCGCCGATGTACTTGCTCTTGGCCAGCCGCTTGTTCATCACGCCGTACAGGCGCCTGGCCTCGTTCGTGTAGCGGTCGATCGCGTAGGGGATCTTCTCGGGCGCGTAGATGCGGAAATGGTGCGCCTGGCCGAGCATCGGACCGACACTGCCCATCTGGAACATCAGCCACTCCAGCACCTCGTAGCGGCCGCGAATGTCGGCCGGCAGGAAGCGGCCGGTCTTGGCCGCGAGGTAGAGCAGGATCGCGCCCGACTCGAACAGCGAGATCGGCTGGCCGTCGGGGCCCTCGCTGTCGACGATGGCCGGGATCTTGTTGTTCGGGCTGATGGCCAGGAACTCGGGCGTGAACTGGTCGCCGGCTCCGATGTCGATCGCATGCGCCCGGTACGGCAGGCCGCACTCCTCGAGCATGATGTGAACCTTGTGGCCATTGGGCGTGGCCCACGAATACACTTCGATCATCGATGCACCTCGCGCTGCCGGCGCCCACGGCGGCCAGCCATCGTCGCGGACTCTAAACCATGCTCGAAGGCCTCAAGCGCTTGTTTGCCGGAAGTCCTTCCTCGCCGGCGTCGGACTGGGAGGGGATTGCGCCCTGGGCGCAACAGAAGCAGTACTCCTTCCGCGGCGTCCAGACCGAAGGCTTCGTGATCGATGGCCGCCTCGGCGCCACGCCCTGGCGGCTCGAATGGGGCCCGTCGCAGCGTCCCTACATTCAGGGCCAGGAGTTGCGCCTGCGCTCCGAGCTGGGGCTGGGAGCCGACCTGCAGGTGGTGGTCATGACCCGCCAGCTGCAGGAGTCGATGGAGAAGGCGGTCTTCGAGCAGTACGTCGAAGGCGTGCAGACGCGCATCGACAACCAGACGCCGCCGGAGATGCGCTGGCTGGTGATGTTCCCCAAGCTCGCCGGCAGCGAGATGCCGACACTGCGCGAGCGTTTCGTCGCGTTGGCCAGCATCAAGAGCTGGCTGACGCAGTGGCTGGAGGGGCCGCTGAGCCAGGCGCTGGCGGCGTTGCGCCTCGAGCCGGCAACGCCCTTCGTGCTGATGATCGGTCGCGGCCGCCTGATGCTGCGCACGGCGCTGCCCGACGCCGAGGTCGAGTCGCTGCAGGGCTGGCTGCGCCTGTTCGAGACTGCGATGCGCGAGGCGCGGCGGGTGGCCAACGAAAGCAGCGATTCGATCTCGCCGAGCGCCGCGCCCGGCCTGTGGTCGGCCAGCGCACTGCCGGGCGACGAGCGCAAGAAGTAGCCAGGGCCGTGTCGCGGCGCGGCATCCGCGGCCGCGCCGGCGTTCAGCCGCGGGGCGCGAGCTTGCCGAGTTCGAGCTTGGCGATCGCGTTGCGGTGCACCTCGTCAGGGCCGTCGGCAAAGCGCAGCGTGCGCGACAGCGTGTAGAAGTAGGCGAGCGGAAAGTCCTGGCTCATCCCGCCGCCGCCGTGAACCTGCATCGCCCAGTCCAGCACCTGGCCGGCCATGTTGGGGGCCACGACCTTGATCATCGCGATCTCGGCCTTGGCGCTCTTGTTGCCGGCCATGTCCATCATCCAGGCCGCCTTCAGCGTGAGCAGGCGCGCCTGGTCGATCATGCAGCGCGCCTCGGCGATGCGCTCCTGCGTGACCGTCTGCTGGGCGATGGTCTTGCCGAAGGCGGTGCGGCTGACCGCGCGCTCGCACATCAGGCGCAGCGCGCGCTCGGCCAGGCCGATCAGGCGCATGCAGTGGTGGATGCGCCCCGGGCCGAGGCGGCCCTGCGCGATCTCGAAGCCGCGGCCTTCACCGAGCAGGATGTTGGACGCCGGCACGCGCACGTTCTTGAAGGCCACCTCCATGTGGCCGTGCGGTGCGTCGTCGTAGCCGAACACCGTCAGCGGGCGCACGATCGTGATGCCCGGCGCATCGCGCGGCACCAGGATCATCGATTGCTGCGAATGCCGCGGCGCGCCGGGGTCGGTCTTGCCCATGAAGATGAACACCGCGCAGCGCGGATCGCCGGCACCGCTGGTCCACCACTTGAGGCCGTTGATGAGGTACTCGTCACCCTGGCGCTCGATGCGCGCCTCGATGTTGGTCGCGTCCGACGAGGCCACTGCCGGCTCGGTCATCGCGAAGGCGCTGCGGATCTCGCCGGCCAGCAGCGGCTCGAGCCAGCGCTTCTGGTGTTCGGCGGTGCCGTAGCGCGCCAGCACTTCCATGTTGCCGGTGTCGGGGGCCGAGCAGTTGAACACCTCGCTGGACCAGGGCACCGCGCCCATGATCTCGGCCAGCGGCGCGTAGTCCTGGTTCGACAGGCCGGCGCCGTGGGCGCTGGCGGCGGTGGAGGCCGCACCCTCGGCGCGCGGCGGCAGGAAGAGGTTCCACAGCCCGGCGGCGCGCGCCTTGGGCTTGAGCTGCTCGATCACCTGCAGCGGCGTCCAGCGACGGCCGGCGCGGGTGTTCTCCTCGATCTCCTGGAAGTAGCGCGCCTCGGCCGGATAGACATGCTCGGCCATGAAGGCCGACAGGCGCGCCTGCAGTTCCTGGGCGCGGGGCGAATAGCTGAAGTCCATGCTTGTCTCCTGGTTCCCGGTCAACGGGCGGATGGGGTGAAAGTCCGCCCGGTCATCGGGCGGCCTGGGCGAATTGCCACGCCATTTCGGCCAGCGTGCGCGTCGCCGCGCCGCTGGCGCGGGCCTGCTCGCTGGCAGCCGTGCCGTCGACCACGCGCTTGGCGATGCCCTGCGTGATCGACGCCAGCCTGAACAGGTTGTAGGCGAGGTAGAAGTTCCAGTCGGCCATCAACGCCACCGGGTCCAGCGGCGCGCCGCCGGTGGCCACGCGCTCGCAATAGCGCCGCACGTAGTCGCGCTCGCTGGGGATGCCCAGAGCGGCGTGGTCGAGCCCACCGATGCCGCGGAACACGCCCGGCGGGATGTGCCAGGCCATGCAGTGGTAGCTGAAGTCGGCCAGCGGGTGGCCGATGGTCGAGAGCTCCCAGTCGAGCACCGCAATCACCCGCGGCTCGGTCTTGTGGAAGACCAGGTTGTCGAGCCTGAAGTCGCCGTGCACGACCGTGGTCCAGGCGCTGTCGCGCGCCCCGGCGGGCATGTGCGCAGGCAGCCATTCGATCAGGCGATCCATCTCGGCGATCGGCTCGGTCACCGAGGCCAGGTACTGCTTGCTCCAGCGTCCGATCTGGCGCTCGAAGTAGTTGCCCGGCCGGCCGTAGTCGGCGAGGCCGGCGGCGGCGACGTCGACGCTGTGCAGCGCGGCGATGACGCGGTTCATCTCGTCGTAGATCGCGCCGCGTTCGGCCGGGGTCATGCCGGGCAGCGACTGGTCCCACAGCACGCGGCCGTCCATGAATTCCATGACGTAGAAGGCGCGGCCGATGACGGACTCGTCCTCGCACAGCAGGTGCATCCGTGCCACCGGCACGCCGCTGCCGGCGAGCGCCTTCATGACGCGGAACTCGCGCTCGATCGCGTGCGCCGACGGCAGCAGCCTGGCCGCAGGGCCGGGCTTGGTGCGCATCACGTAGGCGCGCGCGGGGGTGAGCAGCTTGTAGGTCGGGTTGGACTGCCCGCCCTTGAATTGTTCGACCGCCAGCGGCCCGGCGAAGCCGGGCAGTTCGCGCTCGAGGTGGGCGGCCAGCGCCGAAGTCTCGAAGGCGTGGCTGGCGGCCACGGGCTTGGTGCCGGTGAAATGCTCCATGGCCGCTATCTTGCGCCCTTCAGCGCTCGGCGATGGCCAGCAGCTTCTCGCGCGACAGCACCACCAGCCGCGTCGGCTCGACGCGCACCGCGCCTTCGCGTTCGAAGCCCTTGAGCTCCTGGTTGACGCGCTGGCGCGAGGCGCCCAGCAGCTGAGCGAGGTCCTCCTGGGCCAGCGCCAGTCCGATGCGGGTTTCCTCGCCGTGGGCGATGCCGTAGCTGCGCGCCAGCAGCAGGATCTGCTTGGCCAGCCGGGCCTGCAGCGGGCGCGTGTTGAGGTCCTCGATCTGGTCGAACATCAGGCGCAGGCGGCGGCAGTTCAGACGCAGCAGCGCGTCGTACAGCTCCACATGCTGGGCGAGCAGTTGCTTGAAGTCGGACTTGCGCACCACCAGCAGCGTGGTCGCACCATGGGCATCGGCATCGTGGGTGCGCGGCAGGCCGTCGAAAAGCGCGATGTCGCCGAACCAGGTGCCCGGCTCGGCATAGGTCAGCGTCACCTGCTTGCCCGACAGCGCGACCGAGCTGATGCGCACCGCGCCGCGCGCCACGCCGCACCATTCGGCGGCCGCCGAGCCGCGGCTGGCCAGCGGGTCGCCGTCGGCGAGCCGGCGGACCAGGGCGCGCGAAAGGATGGCGCGTTGCAGCGTCTGGGAGAGCTTGCTGAACCACGCGCCCGACTCGATGTTGTGAAGCTCGTCGATTGTAAGAACGGGGGTATTCATGGCTTGTCCCTGAGGCGACAGCAGCGCGACCATGGCACATTGTCTATCGTCACCCGCTCCGCTCGAGCCCAGGAGAGATCGCCATGCCCGCACCCGCCCTGCACATCGCCGACCGCCGCCACGAGGTCACCGAGGCCGAATGGAAAGTGCGCGTCGATCTCGCCGCCGCCTACCGTCTGGCCGCGCTGTTCGGCTGGGACGATCTCGTCTACACGCACATCAGCGCAAGGGTGCCCAACCGCGAGGGCGAGTTCCTGATCAACCCCTACGGCCTGATGTTCGAGGAGATCACGGCGTCCAGCCTGATCAAGGTCGACATGCAAGGCAACAAGCTCGACGACTCGCCGTACCCGGTCAACCCGCCGGGCTTCGTGATCCACAGCGCCGTACACGCCGTGCGCCACGACGCGGCCTGCGTGATGCACCTGCACACCGTCAACGGCGTCGCGGTGGCGGCACAGAAGAACGGGCTGCTGCCGCTGTCGCAGCACTCGATCTTCGTGCTCTCGTCGCTGGGCTATCACGACTACGAAGGCGTGGCGCTGCGCGACGACGAGAAGCCGCGCCTGGTGGCCGATCTCGGCGACAGGATGCACCTGATGCTGCGCAACCACGGCTTGTTGACGGTGGGCGGCTCGGTGGCCGACGCCTTCCAGTCCATGTACTTCTTCGAGACCTCCTGCATGATCCAGATCCGCGCCCAGGCCGGCGGCGGGGAACTGGTGTCGGTGGCCCCGGAGATCATCGCCACGGCTGGCCAGCAATCCCGCGGCGCCACGCGCGGGCAGGGTGCGCAGCTGGTGTGGCCGGGGCTGCTGCGCCGGCTCGACCGGCGCTTCCCGGGCTACGACACCTGAGCCCGAAGGGGACGCAGCGCGCGTGGCAAGCGGCACGCAAGCGGCGTCGGCGGCCTGCCGTGCGGCCCGGGATTTGTAAGTCTTCGTGCTAGAGTCTTCCGGACCCAACACCGTGACGATTCCACGTTCCTGAATGCACAAGAAGCGGCCCTGGCTGGCGTTTGTCATTGGCTGCGCCACCGCCGGCGCAGCCACCGTGGCATCGGCAGCGGGCATGGGTGCCGGCAACTCCGGCGCCGTGATGGGCCAGACCCTCGACTTCTCGGCGCAGGTCCGGCTGGCACCGGGCGAGACGCTGACGCCGGATTGCGTCGGCGCTCAGGTCACGATGGGCGACCGTCAGTTGCCGGCATCCGAAGTGCGCACCGTGGTGCGGATGCAAGACGCCGAGTTGGCGGAGATCCGCGTCATCACGTCGCATGCGGTCGATGAGCCCGTGGTCGGCGTGCTCCTCAGCGCAGGCTGCACCGCCCGATTGACACGTCGCTTCGTCGTGCTGGCCGATCCACCGACATCGCCGACGCCTCCGGCCGTGCCGGCCTATGCGGCAGCGCCCCCGCTGGTCACGCCGGCGGCCGAGGAAGGTGCTGTCCGGGTCGCGCCGCTGACCGCAGCCGGCGCAGGCGCCCGTGCGCCAACGAATCGCGCGACCGCATCGACGCAGGTGGTCATGGCGCCGCCCGCGGCCGGTCCCGCGCTGGGCCACGGGGCCGTGCCGCGGACCGCGGCACGGCCCACCCACCGTGCCACGCAACGCGCAGCACACCGGCCGGCCGCTGCCGGCGCGGCCGTGCAAAAGGTCTCCGCCTCGACGGGTGGCCATGCCTCGGGCGCCCGACTCGAGCTCGATGCGGCCGATCCGCCACCGGATGCGGCCGCGGCCGCGGTGGAGCAGGCGCTGGAGGCGGTGGCAGTCGCAGCCAGCGCCACGCGCGCTGCCGCCGCGTCTGCCTCGGCGTCCGCCGAACGGATTGCCGCACTCGAACGAAGGGTGAGCGAACTGCAGGCCGAAGCCAAGAGAAGTGGCAGCCTGGGCGTGCAGTTGCGCCAGCGACTCCTGCGCGCCGAAGACGCCAGCCGCTGGACCTGGCCCTTGCTCGTGGTGACGATGCTGCTGACGGCCCTTTCGGGCTGGCTGGGCTGGCGCCTGGCCGCGCTGCAGCAGGCGCGCCAGGACGATTGGCAACGCGCCGCGGCCGCCCTGCGCCCGGGCGCGCCTGAACCCGGCGCGAGCAAGCAGGCGACGGCACCGATTCCTTTCGTGACCTCCGAAATCCGTGTCCCGCAGGCGGCCGGCGCGCTGCGACGGTCGCCTCCGGCCTGGCCGCCAGCGGCGGGGACCGATCTCACCCAGCCTGAAACGGTGGCATTCGAACCACGTTCGCGTCATCCGACGCCATCGCCTGCCGCAGTACCCAGCGTCCTGCCAGCGGTCGCCGGCACGCCCGACGCGGCGACCCAGGTCGAGTCGGCAATGCAACGCACGGCCGTGCTGCCGGCAGATGCGACCGACACGGCACCGCGCGACGTCTCGATCGAAGAGCTGATCGACCTCGAGCAGCAGGCCGACTTCTTCGTCGTTCTCGGCCAGGACGAGGCCGCCACCGACCTGCTGGTGGAACACCTGCGGAACACCGGCGGCGGCAGCCCGCTGCCTTATCTGAAGCTGCTCGAAATCTACGGCCGACGCGGTGACCGCAGCGCCTACGAACGGATGCGCTCGCGCTTCAATCACCGCTTCAACGCCTATGCGCCGGAGTGGGGTGTCGATCTCCAGGCCGGCCGCACGCTGGAGGACTACCCCGGCGTCATCCCGCGGCTGGAGCAGGTCTGGTCGCGTCCCTTGGACGCGATGGCCGAACTCGAGGCGCTGCTGTTCCGCAAATCGCGCGGGGACCTCTTCGATTTACCCGCCTACCGCGAGGTGCTGTTCCTGTACGCGATGGCGCGCGACCTGCTCGACCGCGAGGCGGGCGGCAGCGGCAACGTCGACCTGCTGTTGCCACTGACCGGAGATGGCGCTTTCGGCAATACCGCGCCGGCACCGTATCTCGAGTTGGGGCCAGAGGCAGGCAGCGAGCGCTCGACGCGCGACGACCGCACGACCGGGCCCGTGGACCTCGACCTGACGGCCGGGATCGATCGCCAGACGAGCATCTTCGACGCGATGGAAGACACGCCGCCGCTGCCGCGGCAGCGCTAGACCGGCGCCGGGAAGTGCAGCGCGGCGCAGCACCTAAAGCGTCTGCAGGCGCTCCAAGGCGAGCCGAAGGGTCTCGTCGCGCTTGGCGAAACACAACCGCACCAGCCCCTGCTCGAAGCCGCCGTCGTAGAACGCCGACAGCGGGATCGCCGCCACGCCGGCTTCGCGCGTGAGCCATTGGCAGAACTCGCTCTCGGGCAACGCGCTCACCGCGCTGTAGTCCACGAGTTGGAAATAGCTGCCGCGGCTGGGCAGCGGCTTGAGCCGCGTACGCCGCAGGCCTTGCACGAACATGTCGCGCTTGCGCTGGTAGAACGCGGCCAGGTTCAGGTAGGGCGCGGGGTCGGCCATGTAGCGCGCGAGGGCGTGCTGCATCGGTGTGTTGACGGTGAAGACGTTGAACTGGTGCACCTTGCGGAACTCGGCGCTGAGCGCGGCCGGTGCGGCGACGTAACCGACCTTCCAGCCGGTGACGTGGAAGGTCTTGCCGAAGCTCGAGACGACGAAGGCGCGCGCGGCCAGCTGCGGGATCGACGCCGCGCTGACATGCGCCAGCCCGTCATAGACCATGTGTTCATAAACCTCGTCGGCGAGCAGCAGCGCCTGGGTGGGCGCCAGCAGTTCGGCCAGCTGCAGCATCTCGTCGCGGGTCCAGACGGTGGCGCTGGGGTTGTGCGGGCTGTTGATCATCACCAGCCGCGTGCGCGGCGACAGCGCCGCGGCGATGCGGTCGAAATCGGGCCGGAAACTGCCCGGCGTCAGCGGCACGCGCACGACGCGGCCGCCGGCGAGCAGGATGTTCGGTGCGTAGCTGTCGTAGCAGGGCTCGAGCACGATCACCTCGTCGCCCGGGTTCACGCAGCACAGCACCGCGGTCAGGATGCCCTGGGTCGCTCCGGCGGTGATCGTCACCTCGCTGGCGGCGTCGTAACGGCGGCCATAGAGCGCCTCGATCTTGTCGGCCACGCGTTGCCGCAATGGCGCCACGCCGGTCATCGGCGGATACTGGTTCAGGCCCTCGCGCATCGCGTCGCCGACGTGGGCGAGCAGGGCAGGGTCGCAGTCGAAGTCGGGGAAGCCCTGGCCCAGGTTGACCGCGCCGGTCTCCTGTGCCAGGGCCGACATCACGGTGAAGATCGTGGTGCCGACCTGCGGCAGGCGGCTGCTGATGCTTGGCGTGGTGGGGGCCGGTTCGCTCATCGCAAGAAGGGTCAGAGTTCGTAGTCGGAGCCCTGGCCGCTCATCGCGCGCTGCACGAGGGCGCTGGTCAGATGCGGCGAGAGCAACTCGGTGAAGGCATGCACGAAATGGCGCAGGTAGGCACCTCGCTTGAAGGCCACGCGCGTCATGTTGCTGCCGAAGAGATGGCCCAGCGGCCGCCAGGCGAGGTCGGATTCCGGCGGGTCGGTGCGCATCGCGAGTTCGGTGACGATGCCCACGCCCAGGCCCAACCGGACATAGGTCTTGATCACGTCCGAGTCGATGGCCTCCAGCGCCACCAGCGGGCGCAGACGCGCGCGCTCGAAGGCCTGGTCGATGCGCGTGCGGCCGCTGACCGTGGGCTGATAGAGCACCAGCGGGTGCGCGGCCAGTTGCTCCAGCGTCGGCCGCTCGACCTGGGCCAGTGGATGGGCCGCGGGCACGACCATCGCGTGCTGCCATTCGTAGCAGGGCAGCGTGATCAGGTCGTCGAACCGGTCCAGCGCTTCGGTGGCCAGGCCGATTTCGGCCACGTCGTCCAGCAGCATGCGCGCCACCTGCTCGGGCATGCCCTGGTGCAGCACGACCTGCACCTTGGGGTAGCGGCGGCGCAACTGCGCCACCGGCTCGGGCAGGAAGTAGCGGGCCTGCGCATGGGTGGTGGCGATCGACAGCGTGCCCGCGTCCTGCTTCGAGAATTCGTCGCCGATGCGCTTGAGGTTGGCGACCTCGCGCATGATGATCTCGATCGCCGCCAGCACCTGCCGCCCCGGCTCGGTCACCCGCTTCAGGCGCTTGCCGTGGCGGGCGAAGATGTCGACGCCGAGTTCTTCCTCCAGCTCGAGGATCGCCTTGCTGATCCCCGGCTGCGAGGTGAACAGCGCCTTGGCCGTCTCGGTCAGGTTGAGGTTGCGGCGCACCGCCTCCTGGACGAAGCGGAACTGGTGCAGGTTCACGCTCGGTCGTCCAGCAGCGCGCCTGCAGCGGCGGCCATCGCATCCATCACGGCACCGAGCTCACCGACCGGGGGGTGCAGCTCGAAGCGGGTCCCGGGATGGGCCGCGCGAAGCGCATCGACGAGCAGCGGCAGGTCCTTGCGGACATGGCCGCCCGCGCCCAGGAAAAGCGGCAACACCTGCACGCAGTCGCAGCTGGTGGCCAGCTGCGCGCCGGCCTCCGTCAAGCTCGGCGTCATCAGTTCGAGAAACGCGAGCCGCACCACGGCGTCCGGCCGCACGAGCCGCACGCGCGCGGCGATGGCCTCGAAGGGGAGGGCCCAGCGCGGGTCGCGCGCGCCGTGGGCGAACAGGATCAGACCTTGCGTCATGGCCCTAACGGTAACGCACGAGCCAGGCAAAGGCGGCCATCGAAAGCAGCAGGTAGATCAGGCTGGGCGTGGCCGCGGCGACCCAGGGCGTCCAGCCGCGCAGCACGCCGATGTGCCCCGACAGGTTGTTCAGCAGCACGAAGCTGATGCCCAGCATGATGCCGCCGAAGACCTTGAAGCTGACGCTGCCGGCGCGCGCGTGGAGGTAGGCGAACGGCAGCGCCAGCGCCACCATCACGAGGCAGGCCAGCGGATACAGCGCCTTGCGCCAGAAGCGGATGCGGTAGGGCTGCGTGGCCTGCTCCTGATCGCTGAGGTGGGCACTGTAGCGCCAGAGTTCGGCGGTGGTCATCGTGGTCAGCGGCAGCACGGCGGCCGCCACCACGCCGGCGGTCAGCGTGCTCGGCCAGACTAGCGAGGCCACCCGCTGCACCGACACGCTCGGTTCGGGAGCGTCGGCACGGGGCCAATGCGTGACCTCGGCATCGCGCAGGGTCCAGGTGCCGTCGGTACCGACGCGGCCATCGGCCGCCTGGGTACGCGAGATGAGACGGCCGTCGGCATCGAACTCGAAGATGCGGATGCCGGCGAGTTCGCCGCCGGCGCTGGCGCCGGCGACGTTGACCGAATAGCTGCGCTCGCCCGCGGGCGTCTGGCGCCGTTCCTTGAGCCAGGCACCCGAGCCGCCGAGCTTCAGGCCGCCGCTGGTTCGGGCCTGCAGGAGCACGCTCTCGCGCTCGCTGGCCGGGGCCACGAAGTCGCCGGTGACGAAGGTCACGATGCCGAAGACCACACCCAACACCGCGAGCAGCGACAGCGCCCGCCCGGGGCCCAGGCCGCTGGTGCGCAGGATCGTGTACTCGGAGGACTGCGCCATGCGGGCCAGCGAATAGATCGCGCCGATGAGGACGGCAATCGGGAACAGCTCGTAGAAATGCCCCGGCAACTCGAGCGCGGTGGCCAGCAGCGCATCCCAGACCGTGCGGCCATGGCGACCGACGCCGTCGAGCGCATCGACGAAGTCGATGAAGAAGAACAGCGCCAGGAACGCTGCCGCCACGAACGCGACCGAGGCCGCGATGTCCAGATAGAGCAGGCGGCGAACCGTCTTCATGCGCGTGCGGCTGCGCCGATCCGCCAGGGCAGGCGCGCGACCGCTCCATGGTCGCGCCACCACAGCAGCGCGAGCGCGACGCCGAACGCCGCGCCGTGCAGGCCGATCAGCGCCACCCCCATCGAGACGCGACCGCTGCCGACCCAGGCCTGCGACAGGTTGATCAGGTTGTAATAGACGACGAAGGTGAGCAACGCGAACAGGAGGTTCCAGTTGCTGGCGCGGCGCGGGTTGGTCGACGACAAGCCCACGCCCAGCGGCAGCAGGTTGGCGGCACCGAGCAGCAGGCCGAAGCGCCAGGTGAGCTCTGCCCGGTGCGCCGGCGCGGTGCTGCCTATCAGATCCAGCGTGTTCATCGCCTTCGGCGGTTGCTCCTCGGCCGAGCGGGCAACATGCTCGCTGACCAGGACGCGGTAGCTCTCGAAGCTGGACAGGCTGCGCTCGCCGCTGGCGGTGTCGACTTCGTTGCGCTGGCCGCGGTCCAGCACCAGGTAGCGCGCGTCACCCTCGGCCTCGATCCGACCGGCGCGGGCCGAGGTCACCGCCTCGCGATGCGGTTGCTGGGCGAGGATGAACACGTTGCTGGCGTTGATGCCGTCGGCGCTCTCGCGTTCGATGAAGAACACGCGCTGGCCATCGGCGGAGGTCTGGAAGACGCCCGGCGCCACCCGCGACAAGTCCGAGCGCTGCTGGTAGCGCTCGCGCAGTTCGTTGCTGTTGCGGTTGCCCCAGGGCCAGGCAACGAGCAGCAGCAGCCCGACGACGAGCACCACGGGCCAGCCGGTGCGCAGCACCGGCCGCACGAAGCGGGTCACGCCGACGCCGCTGGAAAACCAGATCGCCATTTCGCTGTCACGGTACATCCGCCCCAGCGTGACCACGATGGCGACGAACATCGACATCGCCATCATCGTCGGCAGGTTGCCCAGCGCCACGTAGCCCAGCAGCAGCACCACGTCCTGCGGCGCCACCGTGCCGTCGGCAGCCTGGCCGACAGTGCGTATCAGGAACATCGTCAGCACGATCGTCAGGACCACGACCAGGGTCGCACCGAAGCCGCGTGCCAACTCTTTGCGCAAAGTCGAATCGAATAACATCTTGCGTTTTTCTTCGAGGCGGAATTATGGACTTCAAGACCCATGTGGTCGGTGCTGCGGGCCTTGCGGGCGTGAGCGCGGACGCGTTGCTGGTGCTGATCCAGGCGACCGAGGTGCCGCCTGATCTCGACAAGCCGCTCGCCGATGTGCTCGGCGCGGCCGTCAAGGACGGTGATTTCGCCTTCAAGGCCGGGCAAACGCTGTACGCCCATCGCGTGGCGGGCGCGAAGGCGCCGCGCGTGCTCTTCGCGTTCGTCGCCGACGCCACGCCCAAGGCTTTGCGGCGTGCGCTCGCCCTTGCGCTGGCTCAGGTCAAGAGCGGCGGCGCCAAGCAACTGGCGGTGGCCCTGGTCGGCGAGGCGCGCTGGACACCGGCGCACGCCGAGGCTCTGGTGGCGGCGGTGAGCGAGGCGGTCTATCTGTACCGCGAGACCAAGCCCAGCGCGCCTGCAGCGCCGCCGCTGGCCAAGGTCATCCTGCTGTGCAGCAAGGCCGAGGCGGCTGTGCTCGAGGCCGGCCTGAAGCGCGGCCAGGCGATCGCCGCCGGTACTGCGCTGGCCCGTGAATGCGCCAACCGTCCGGCCAACCATTGCACGCCCAGCCATCTTGCCGCGCAGGCACGCAAGCTCGGCCGCGACCATGGCCTGAAGGTCGAGGTCCTCGAGCGCAAGGACTGCGAGAAGCTCGGCATGGGCTCGTTCCTGGCCGTGGCCCGGGGCTCCGAGGAGTCGCCGAAGTTCATCGTCGCGCGCTGGCTGGGTGCCGGCAAGGCCGATGCACCGCTGGTCCTGGTGGGCAAGGGCATCACCTTCGACACCGGCGGCATCAGCATCAAGCCGGCGGCCGAAATGGACGAGATGAAGTTCGACATGGGCGGCGCCGCCAGCGTGCTCGGTACCCTTCGCGCCGTGGCCGAGATGAAGGTGAAGGTCAACCTGATCGGCATCATCCCGGCTTGCGAGAACATGCCCAGCGGCCGCGCCGTCAAGCCCGGTGACGTGGTCACCAGCCTGTCGGGGCAGACGATCGAGATCCTCAACACCGACGCCGAGGGCCGCCTCATCCTGTGCGATGCGCTGACCTACGCCGAGCGGTTCAAGCCGGCGGCGGTGGTGGACATCGCCACCCTGACCGGCGCCTGCGTGATCGCGCTCGGGCACCACCGCTCCGGGCTGTTCAGCACCGACGACGCGCTGGCCACCGAACTGCTCGACGCCGGCGAACTGGCACAGGACCCGGCCTGGCGCATGCCGCTGGACGAGGAATACGACGAGGCGCTGAAGAGCAACTTCGCCGACGTCGCCAACGTGGGTCCGCGCGCCGGCGGCTCGATCACCGCGGCGATGTTCCTCAAGCGCTTCGCCGCCAAGCTGCGCTGGGCCCATCTGGACATCGCGGGCACAGCGTGGCAGTCGGGGAAGGCCAAGGGTGCCACCGGCCGGCCCGTGCCCCTGCTGACCCACTTCGTGCTCGCGCACGCCAAGTAGGCCGGCTGCGGCAGCGCGGCCTGCACCGCAGCGTCATGGCATTGGCCGCGGTCGAGTTCCACACCGGCGTCACCGACTGCGTCGGTTTCGCCTGCCGGCTGCTGCGCAAGGCGTACCGGTCGGGCGCCCGCTCGATGCTGACCGCACCGCCCGCGATGCTCGACGAGATCGATCGTGCGCTGTGGACCTTCGACCAACGCGACTTCGTCCCGCATCTGCGCCTGCCGGCGCCGAGCGCCGCGATGGCCGCACGCACCCCGATCTGGCTGGCCGAGCAGGCGGGCGCTGAAGGCGCGCCGCGGCTGTTGATCAACGTCGGCGCCGACGCTCCCGCGAACCGCGGCGCGCTCGACCGCCTGATCGAAGTCGTCGCCGCCGATCCGGACGAGGCCGACCGCGGCCGCGTCCGCTGGCGCGCCTACCGCGCCGCCGGGCTGGAGATCACCCATCATGCCAGTGGCGTCGCCCGCGACTGACGAACGGCCGGCCAGCACCGACCGCCTGCCGACCTTGACCGAAGTGGTCGAGCTGGGCGGCGATGCGGCAGGGACGCCGGCCCTCTTCGGCGCGGCCTTGGCCGAGGAACTCGGCGAACCGCCGCAAGAAGCCGCACCGACGGCCACGGCTTCAGCCGCGCCGCCGCCGGTGATCGACGAGGCGGCTCTGGTCGAGCAGGTGCTGCTGGCGCTGGCACCGCGCATCGACATGCTCTTCGAGGCCCGTCTGCGCGAGGCCGTCGCACCGGCGCTGGCGCGAGCTGCCGACGGGCTGATCCGCGAGACGCGCGACGAGCTCGGCGCGGTGTTGCTCGCCCTGGTCCAGGAGGCCGTGGCGCGCGCGCTCGATCGCCGCGCCTGATCGGAGCCGGGGCGGCAGCGGCCGCCCGCCGGCTTGGGCGGCACGGTGCTTTCGGGTATCGTTCAAAACTCACGCGTTGGTTCCCGGTCGCGACCGCGGCCGTTCTATTACGGGGGTATTTGCATGCAAGGCAAGTTGAACGCGCTCATCGCTGCGGTCGCGCTGGCGGTGGCCAGCCCGGGCTTCGCACAGGAGCTGGTGGTGAAGATCGGCCATGTGGGGCCGACCAGCGGCAGCCAGGCCGATCTGGGCAAGGACAACGAGAACGGCGCCCGCATGGCGATCGACGAGCTCAACGCCAAGGGCGTGATGATCGGCGGCAAGAAGGCCAAGTTCGAGCTGCTGGCCGAAGACGACGCGGCCGATCCGAAGCAGGGCACCGCGGCGGCGCAGAAGCTCGTGGACGAAGGCGTCAACGGCATCATCGGTCACCTGAACTCCGGCACCACGATCCCGGCCTCGCGCATCTACAGCGATGCCGGCATCCCGCAGATCAGCCCGTCTTCGACGAACGTCAAGTACACGCACCAGGGCTACAAGACCACGTTCCGCGTCGTCGCCAACGACGGGCAGCTCGGCGGCACGCTCGGTCGTTATGCCTACAGCCAGCTCAAGGGCAGGGCGGTGGCGGTGATCGATGACCGCAGTGCTTATGGCCAGGGTGTCGCCGACGAGTTCGAGAAGGGTCTGATCGCGTCCGGCGGCAAGGCCGTCGATCGCCAGTACACCAACGACAAGGCGACCGACTTCACCGCCATCCTGACGGCGATCAAGGCGAAGAAGCCCGACATCGTCTTCTACGGCGGCATGGACGCCCAGGCCGGTCCGATGCTGCGCCAGATGAAGCAGCTCGGCATCAACGCCAAGCTCGTCGGCGGCGACGGCATCTGCACGGCGCGCCTGCCCGAGCTGGCCGCCGGCAGCATGGCCGACGGCCAGGTGGTCTGCGCCGAGGCGGGCGGCGTCGATGCCGGGGGCAAGAAGGCGATGGACGACTTCCGCGCGGCGTACAAGAAGAAATTCGGCACCGAGGTCCAGCTCTATGCACCCTACGTCTACGACGCGGTCAACGTGATGGTCGCCGCGATGGTCAAGGCCGGCTCCGCCGACCCTGCCAAGTACCTGCCGGTGCTGGCGAAGACGAGCGGCTACAAGGGCGTGACCGGCAGCATCTCGTTCGACCCGAACGGCGACATCAAGAACGGTGCGCTGACGCTGTACACGTTCAAGGGCGGCAAGAAGTCCGAGATCGAGGTCGTGCACTGACCGCCGGTGCAGGCGCGGGCCCTTCGTCGAAGAGGCCCACGAAAAAGCCCGCCGGATCGGCGGGCTTTTCGCTTGGGCGTCAGGGCCGCCTACTTCAGCTTGACTTCCTTGTACAGCACGTGCTTGCGTGCCTTGGGGTCGAACTTCAGGAATTCGAGCTTCTCGGGCGTGGTCTTCTTGTTCTTGCTCGTGGTGTAGAAGTGCCCGGTGCCGGCGCTCGACTCCAGCTTGATCTTCTCGCGTCCGCCTTTGCTGGCCATGCTGTTCTCCTAGACGGTTAGATTTCGCCGCGGGCACGCAGGTCGGCGACGACCTTCTCGATGCCCACCTTGTCGATCAGTCGCAGCGCCGCATTGCTGATGCGCAGGCGGATCCAGCGGTTCTCGTTCTCGACCCAGAAGCGGCGGTACTGCAGGTTGGGCAGGAACCGACGCTTGGTCTTGTTGTTGGCGTGCGAGACGTTGTTGCCCACCATCGGGCGCTTGCCGGTGACTTGACAGACGCGTGCCATGACGCTTCTCCAGGAAAATTGGACGGGTGCCGGCGGGCTTGAGACGCTGCGCCAAGACGCGGCCTCGCCAGCAAAGCCTGAAATTATAGCGCGTCCGGACTTCGCCTCAAGCCGCCTGCTGCTCGAGAAAGCGCTGCGCGTCCAGCGCCGCCATGCAGCCGGTGCCGGCGCTGGTGATCGCCTGGCGATAGACATGGTCCTGGACGTCGCCGGCGGCGAAGACGCCGGGCACGCTGGTCATCGTGGCCATGCCGTCCAGCCCGGTGCGGGTGACGATGTAGCCGTCCTTCATCTCGAGCTGGCCCTTGAAGATCTCGGTGTTGGGTTGGTGGCCGATGGCGATGAAGCAGCCCTTGACGGAGATCTCGCTCGTGGCGCCGTCCTGCGTGCTGCGCAGGCGCACGCCGGTCACGCCGCTGGCGTCGCCCAGCACTTCGTCGAGCTGGCTCCACAGGTGCAGTTCGATCTTGCCCGCTGCGACCTTGGCCATCACCTTGTCGACCATGATCGCCTCGGCGCGGAACCTGTCGCGGCGGTGGACCAGGTGGACCTTGCTGGCGATGTTGGACAGGTACAGCGCTTCTTCGACGGCCGTGTTGCCGCCGCCGACGACGGCCACCACGTCGCCGCGGTAGAAGAAGCCGTCGCAGGTGGCGCAGCCGCTGACGCCCTTGCCCATGAAGGCCTGCTCGCTGGGCAGGCCCAGGTACTTGGCGCTGGCGCCGGTGGCAACGACCAGCGCGTCGCAGGTGTAGCGGCCGGCGTCGCCGACGAGGGTGAAGGGCCGCTGCGCGAGATCGACGCTGTGGACGTGGTCGAACACGATCCTGGTATTGAAGCGCTCGGCATGGGCCAGGAAGCGCTGCATCAGCTCGGGCCCCTGGACGCCGCCCACGTCGGCGGGCCAGTTGTCGACGTCGGTCGTGGTCATCAGCTGGCCGCCCTGGGCGATGCCGGTGATCAGCATCGGCTCCAGGTTGGCGCGCGCGGCGTAGATCGCGGCGGTGTAGCCGGCCGGGCCGGAGCCGAGGACGAGGACGCGGGCGTGGGTGCTGGGGGGGATGCTCATGGCAGGTTCGCAAAGGCTTTGGAAGGCTTGGAGCGGCGGGGCGGCGAGCCGTGGGCGTCGCGCCGATCCGACGCCTGGCTTCAGATCGGGGCTGGACCCGGTGCTTGCAAGGCCCCGGCGTCGGCACAATAGCCGCATTCTTGCACCCGGCGCCGGCACCTGCCCCGGGCAGGGAGAGAAGACAACAACAGGAGCCCGTCCGATGTCGATGCTGTCCAACCTGGACCTGATTCGTCGAGTCCCGCTGTTCTCGATGCTCACCGCCGAACAGGCGCAGGCGATCGCCGACAGCGTCGTCAAGCGGCGCTTTCGACGCGGCGAGCTGGTGGTCGAGCAGGGGCGCAAGAGCAACTCGCTGTTCATCCTGCTCAACGGCCGCGCCCGCGTGCTGACGGCCGATGCGCGCGGCCGCGAGGTGATCCTGGCGGTGCTCGAGTCGGGCGACTACGTCGGCGAGATGAGCCTGATCGACAACGAGCCGCATTCGGCCACCGTGCGCGCCGAGATCCAGACCGACATGCTGGTGCTTTCGCGCAGCGATTTCACGCGCTGCCTGCCCGAGCATTCGACCCTGGCCTACGGCATCCTGCGCGGCCTCGTGCGCCGGCTGCGCAATGCCGACCGGCAGATCGAATCGCTGGCACTGCTGGACGTCTATGGTCGCGTCGCCCGCACCCTTCTCGACATGGCCGAGGAGATCGACGGCGTCAAGATCATCCGCCACAAGGTCAGCCGCCAGGACATGGCCAAGGTGGTCGGCGCCTCGCGCGAGATGGTCAGCCGGGTCATGAAGGACCTGGAGGAACGCGGCGTCATCGAGACCCAGGACAACGGCTCGGTGATCATCAAGGAGCGGCTGAACAACGACTGATCCGCAGTACCCGGTCGGCGGCGGGCGGCCGGCCCGATCGGACACAATGCGCCTCATGAGTTTTCCGCTCGGATCCCTTGGCGCCGACGGCGCCGCGGCAGCGTCGCCGCTGCCCGAAGATGCGGTGCCGCGCTGGCGCCGCAAGGCGCTGCTGCTGCTGGGCGCGTTGACCTGGCTGCTCTTCGTGCTGGCGATGGTCACCCACAGTGCCGCCGATGCCGCGTTCAGCACCTCGGGCACCGGCGATCCGCTGCACAACAAGGCCGGGCTGCTGGGCGCGCGGGTGTCGGACATGGCGTACTTCCTGTTCGGCTTCTCGGCCTGGTGGCTGGTGCCGGTGACCTTGCGCGCCTGGCTGTCGGCGCTGGCCGGGCTGCTGCGCGATGCCCCGTCGCCGACGCCGCCGGAGCGCACCCGGTTCTGGCTCGGGCTGGTGCTGCTGCTGGCGGCCAGCTGTGCGCTGGAGTGGACGCGACTGTATCGCTGGGAGCCGCTGCTGCCCGGCCATGCCGGCGGCGTGCTCGGCTACACGCTGGGGCCGCTGTCGATGCGCTGGCTGGGCTTTGCCGGCTCGGGGGTGCTGTGGATCGCCGGCCTGGTGGTCGGCTCGGCACTGGCGCTGCGCTTTTCCTGGCTCCAGCTCGCGGACGCCATCGGCCAGCAGTTCGACCGCCTGCGCGAGACGCGCCAGGACCGCCGTGAGGCCGAGGAAGACCGGCGCCTGGGTGAACTCGCGGCGCGCGAGCGCGAGCAGGTGGTCGAGGTCCAGCGCCACGAGGTCGAGGAGCATCTGCCGCTCGTGATCGAACCCACGGTGGCCGAGATCCCCAAGTCCCAGCGGGTGGCCAAGGAACGCCAGCAGCCGCTGTTCGCCGAACTGGTGGACACCAAGCTGCCGCAGGTGGACCTGCTCGACGCGGCCGCCGGCACGCGCCAGGAAAGCGTCACGCCCGAGTCGATCGAGATGACCTCGCGGCTGATCGAGAAGAAGCTCAAGGACTTCGGGGTCGAGGTGCGCGTGGTCGCTGCGTCGCCCGGCCCGGTGATCACCCGCTACGAGATCGAACCGGCCACCGGCGTCAAGGGCGCGCAGGTCGTCGGCCTGGCGCGCGACCTGGCGCGCTCGCTGTCGCTGGTCAGCATCCGGGTCGTCGAGGTGATCCCGGGCAAGAACTACATGGCGCTCGAGTTGCCCAACGCGCGCCGGCAGACGATCCGGCTGTCCGAGATCCTCGGCTCCGAGGTCTACAACGCCTCGGCCTCGATGCTCACGATGGGGCTGGGCAAGGACATCGTCGGCAACCCCGTCGTCGCCGACCTGGCCAAGATGCCGCACTGCCTGGTCGCCGGCACCACCGGCTCGGGCAAGAGCGTGGGCATCAACGCGATGATCCTGAGCCTGCTCTACAAGGCCGAGGCGCGCGACGTGCGCCTGATCCTGATCGACCCCAAGATGCTCGAGATGAGCGTCTATGAAGGCATCCCGCACCTGCTGGCGCCGGTGGTCACCGATATGAAGCAGGCCGCCAACGCGCTCAACTGGTGCGTCGGCGAGATGGAGCGCCGCTACAAGCTGCTCAGCAAGCTCGGCGTGCGCAACCTCGCCGGCTACAACAAGAAGATCGCCGAGGCGGCCGAGCGCGGCGAGAAGCTGCCCAACCCGTTCAGCCTGACGCCGGACGCGCCCGAGCCGCTGGATCGCCTGCCGCACGTGGTGGTCGTGATCGACGAGCTGGCCGACCTGATGATGGTGGTGGGCAAGAAGATCGAGGAGCTGATCGCGCGCCTGGCACAGAAGGCGCGCGCCGCCGGCATCCACCTGATCCTGGCCACGCAAAGGCCCAGCGTCGACGTGATCACCGGCCTGATCAAGGCCAACATCCCGACCAGGCTGAGCTTCCAGGTCAGCAGCAAGATCGACAGCCGCACCATCCTCGACCAGATGGGCGCCGAAGCGCTGCTCGGCCAGGGCGACATGCTGTACCTGGCGCCGGGCGGCGGCCTGCCGGTGCGCGTGCACGGCGCCTTCGTCAGCGACGAAGAGGTGCACCGCGTCGTCGAGTACCTGCGCCGGCAGGGCGAGCCCAACTACATCGAAGGCATCCTCGAAGGCGGCGTGCTCGAAGGCGAGTCCGAGGCCGGCAGCGCCGGCGGCGGGGCTGCCGGGGGTGGCGAGAGCGACGCGATGTACGACAACGCGGTGGCTGTCGTGCTGCAGCACAAGCGAGCCTCGATCTCGCTCGTGCAGCGCCACCTGCGCATCGGCTACAACCGCGCCGCACGGCTGCTCGAGCAGATGGAACAGGCAGGACTCGTCTCGGCGATGGGTCACAGCGGCAACCGGGACATCCTGGTGCCGCGGCGCGACGAATGAGGCGCCGCACCTGCCTGCGTGCCGCGCTGCTGGCCTTGGCGGCCGGCGCCGCAGGGGTGGCCCGCGCCGACGCGGTCGACACGCTGCGCGACTTCATCCGCGACGTCAAGAGCGGTCGCGCCGCTTTCACCCAGACCGTCACCTCCACCGACGGCGCGCATCGCAAGGTCTCCAGCGGCGAGTTCGAGTTCCTGCGCCCGAACCGCTTCCGTTTCGCCTACACCAAGCCCTATGAGCAGCTCATCGTGGCCGACGGCAGCAAGGTCTGGATCTACGACCCGGACCTCAACCAGGCCAGCTCGCGCCGCATCGCGCAGGCGCTGGGCGCGACGCCGGCGGCGCTGCTGGCCGGCGGCTCGCTCGATGCCGAGTTCGTGCTCGCCGCGCAGCCCTCGGCGGGCGGCCTGGACTGGGCCCTGGCGACACCGAAGGTCAAGGACGGGCCGTTCCAGTCGATGCGGGTCGGCTTCAGAGGCAGGACGCTGGCGGCGGTGGAGATCGTCGACAGCTTCGGCCAGCATTCGGAGCTGGCGTTCAGCGACTTCGAGCCGAACGCGGCCCTCGCCGCCGATCGCTTTCACTTCACGCCGCCGGCCGGCGCCGACGTCATCGAGCAGTAGGCCCGCCCGGCCGCGGCGGCGGCAAGGCTCGCTGCGACAATGCCGGTCATGCCTGCGCAGCCTGCGTTGTTCGCCACCGTCGACCCCGATGCGCTTGTCGCTGCCGGCGCCGACGCGGCGGCTTGCGGCGCGCAGGCGCCGCTGGCCGAGCGGCTGCGTCCGCGCCACCTCGACGAGGTCGTCGGCCAGGCCCACCTGCTCGCGCCGGGGCGCCCTTTGCGCGTGGCTTTCGAGTCGGGTCGCCTGCCGTCGATGATCCTGTGGGGCCCCCCGGGCGTCGGCAAGACGACGCTGGCGCGGTTGCTCGCCGGCGCCACCGGCGCCCATTTCATCGTCCTGTCGGCGGTATTGGCCGGCGTCAAGGACATCCGCGATGCGGTCGAGCAGGCGCGGGCGCTGCGCCAGCAGGGCCGGGCGACGGTGGTCTTCGTCGACGAGGTGCACCGCTTCAACAAGGCGCAGCAGGACGCCTTCCTGCCGCATGTCGAGTCGGGGCTGTTCAGCTTCATCGGCGCGACCACCGAGAACCCGTCGTTCGAGGTCAACTCGGCGCTGTTGTCGCGCGCCACGGTGCATGTGCTCAAGCCGCTGGACGAGGCCGACCTGGGGCTGTTGATCGAGCGCGCGCAGGCGCTGTTGCAGGCGCCGCCGCTGAGCCCGGCGGCACGCGAAAGGCTGGTCGGGCATGCCGATGGCGACGCCCGGCGCCTGCTCAACGCCTACGAGAACCTGGTCGCCGCCAACGCGGGCGCGGCCCTGCTCGATGAATCGCAGCTCGAAGCGACGCTGGGCGAGATGCTGCGGCGCGGCGACAAGGGCGGCGATGTCTTCTACGACCAGATCTCGGCGCTGCACAAGTCGGTGCGCGGGTCGAATCCGGACGCGGCGCTCTACTGGCTGGCACGCATGCTGGACGCCGGCGTCGACCCGCGCTACGCGGCGCGGCGCATCGTGCGCATGGCCAGCGAGGACATCGGCCTGGCCGACCCGCGCGCACTGCGCCTGGCCTTGGACGCGGCCGAAGTCTTCGAGCGCCTGGGCTCCCCCGAGGGTGAGCTGGCCCTGGCACAGGCGGTGGTCTACCTGGCGGTGGCGCCCAAGTCCAACGCCGTCTACCGGGCCTGGAACGAAGTGCGCGAGCTGGTGCGCAGCGACGGTTCGCGCCCGGTGCCGATGCACCTGCGCAACGCGCCGACCAAGCTGATGAAGGGCCTCGGTCATGGCGCCGGCTACCGCTATGCGCACGACGAGCCCGACGCCTTCGCCGCCGGCGAGCAGTACTTGCCCGAAGGTCTGCCGCAATCGCGCTTCTACAGGCCCGCGCAGCGCGGCCTGGAACTGCGCATCGCCGAACGCCTGGCCGAGCTTCGCGCGCGCGACGAGATCGCGGGCAAGCCCGGGTCCGAAGCAGGCTGAACGCGCCGGGGCCGCACCTACAATCCCGCCCCATCGCCAGCCCGCGCAGGCCGGGCTGCGCAGGCAAGGCGAGCCTCTTGGATGCGTCGGGCGACTCGCCGCCCGGGGCCGATGCGCCCAGGGCCGAGGCAACCGGAGTCAGCGCGCCATGCAGACCTTCTTCCAGCAGATCATCAACGGGCTCGTGCTCGGCAGCATGTACGCCCTGGTGGCGCTGGGCTACACGATGGTCTACGGCATCATCAACCTCATCAACTTCGCCCATGGCGAGGTGCTGATGGTGGGCGCGATGACGAGCTGGACCGTCGTCACCGCGCTGGCCGACAGCGGGATGCCTGGCTGGCTGCTGATGCTGATCTCGCTCGTCTGCGCGATCGTCGTCTGCGCGGGGCTCAACTTCGCGGTCGAGAAGCTCGCCTACCGCCCCCTGCGCAACGCACCGCGGCTGGCGCCGCTGATCACCGCGATGGGCGTGAGCCTGCTGCTGCAGACGCTGGCGATGATCCTCTGGAAGCCGAGCCCGAAGCCTTATCCGCAACTGCTGCCCAGTGCGCCGATCGACCTCGGTGGACCGGTGATCACGGTCACGCAATGCCTGATCCTGGGCGTCACGGCGCTGGTGCTCGCGGGCCTGAGCTTCCTCGTCAACCGCACGCGGCTGGGCCGCGCGATGCGCGCCACCGCCGAGAACCCGCGCGTGGCGGCGTTGATGGGGGTGCAGCCCGACCGCGTGATCTCGGCCACCTTCGTCATCGGTGCCGCGCTGGCCGCGCTGGCCGGCGTGATGTGGGCCGCCAACTACGGCACCGTGCAGCACACGATGGGCTTCCTGCCGGGGCTGAAGGCCTTCACCGCGGCCGTTCTCGGCGGCATCGGCAACCTCGCCGGCGCGGTCGTGGGCGCGCTGCTGCTCGGCCTGGTCGAGGCGCTGGCCGCGGGCTACCTCGGCCCGCTGACCGGCGGCGTGCTGGGCAGCCAGTACGCCGACATCTTCGCTTTCGTCGCCCTCATCCTGGTGCTCACGCTGCGGCCCTCGGGTCTGCTCGGCGAACGCGTGGCCGACCGGGCCTGACGAGGTCCGCCAGGACGCTCTCGATGAAGATCAGGACCCTCGTCTTCCTGGTCAGCGCGCTGGCGCTGATTGCATTGCCCCTGGTTGCCGAGCAGTTCGGTGCCGGCTGGGTGCGCATCATGGCGCTGGCGCTGCTGTACGTGATGCTGGCGCTGGGCCTGAACATCGTCGTCGGCTATGCCGGGCTGCTCGACCTGGGCTACGTCGCGTTCTACGCCGTCGGCGCCTACATGTATGCGCTGCTGGCCTCGCCGCAGCTGGTCGAGAACTTCGGGTGGATCGCCAGGGCGCTGCCGAACGGCATGCACACGCCGGTCTGGGCCGTGATCCCGCTGGCCGCGGGGCTGGCCGCGATCGCCGGCGTGCTGCTCGGCACGCCGGTGCTCAAGCTGCGCGGCGACTACCTGGCGATCGTCACGCTGGGTTTCGGCGAAATCATCCGCGTGTTCCTGAACAATCTCGAGCAGCCGATCAACATCACCAACGGCCCGCGCGGACTCGACCGCATCGATCCGATGAACCTGTTCGGCTTCAGCTTTGGCCGTCCGCTGGTCATCGGCGACTACCGCATCCCGTCGGTGACGCTGTACTACTGGCTGTTCCTGGGCCTGGTGGTGATCAGCGTGCTGATCTGCCAGCGGCTGCAGGCCTCGCGCATAGGCCGCGCCTGGATGGCGATCCGCGAGGACGAGATCGCGGCCAAGGCGATGGGCATCAACACCCGCAACATGAAGCTGCTGGCCTTCGGCATGGGGGCGACCTTCGGCGGCGTGGCCGGTGCGATGTTCGCCGCCTTCCAGGGCTTCGTTTCGCCCGAGTCGTTCAGCCTGCAGGAGAGCATCATGATCGTGGCGATGGTCGTGCTCGGCGGCATGGGCCACATCCCGGGCGTGATCCTGGGCGCGGTGATGCTCGCCGCGCTGCCCGAAGTGCTGCGCTACGCCGCCGGCCCGCTGCAGGAGATGACCGGTGGCCGGCTCGACGCCGCGATCCTGCGCCAGTTGCTGATCGCGCTGGCGATGATCCTCATCATGCTGGCGCGGCCGCGCGGCCTGTGGCCGGCGCGCGACCATGGCAAGGCCGCACCCGCGGCGGTGCACTGACGGGCCGCGGCATGGCCGAGACGGTCCTGCGAGTGCAAGGGGTCAGCAAGCGCTTCGGCGGCCTGCAGGCCTTGTCGGACGTCGGCATCCGCATCGAGGCCGGCCAGGTGTATGGCCTGATCGGCCCCAACGGCGCCGGCAAGACCACCTTCTTCAACGTCATCACCGGCCTGTACGCCCCCGACGCCGGCAGCTTCGAGCTCGGCGGCAAGCCTTACAAGCCGAACGCGGTGCACGAGGTCGCGCGGGCCGGCATCGCGCGGACGTTCCAGAACATCCGGCTGTTCGCCGAGATGACGGCACTCGAGAACGTGATGGTCGGCCGCCACGTGCGAACCCATTCGGGCCTGTTCGGCGCCGTCTTCCGCAGCGCCGGCTTCCGGGCCGAGGAGGCGGCGATCGCGGCGCGCGCGCAGGAGCTGCTCGACTATGTCGGCATCGGCCACTACGCCGAATACAAGGCGCGCACGCTGTCCTACGGCGACCAGCGACGGCTGGAGATCGCGCGCGCGCTGGCGACCGACCCGCGGCTGATCGCCCTCGACGAGCCGGCCGCCGGCATGAACGCGACCGAGAAGGCGGTGCTGCGCGAACTCATCGACCGCATCCGCGGCGACGGCCGCACGATCCTGCTCATCGAGCACGACGTCAAGCTCGTGATGGGCCTGTGCGACCGCGTCACCGTGCTCGACTACGGCCGGCCGATCGCCGAGGGCACGCCGGCCGACGTGCAGCGCGACCCGAAGGTGATCGAGGCCTACCTCGGTCCCGGCCACCACTGAGCGCCATCGATGGACATGACGCGCGCAACGATGCTGAAAGTCAGCGGGCTGAAGGTGGCCTACGGCGGCATCCAGGCCGTCAAGGGGGTCAGTTTCGAGGTCAAGGCGGGTGAGCTGGTCAGCCTGATCGGCGCCAACGGCGCCGGCAAGACGACGACGTTGAAGGCCATCACCGGCACCCAGCCGGTGGCCGACGGCGGCATCGAGTTCATGGGCCGCAGCATCCGCGGCCAGGGTGCCTGGAACCTGGTCAAGCAGGGCCTGGTGATGGTGCCCGAAGGGCGCGGCACCTTCGCCCGCATGACGATCGTCGAGAATCTGCAGATGGGCGCCTTCGTGCGCCGCGACGCCGAGATCGCCAGCGACATCGAGCGCGTCTTCGACCGCTTTCCGCGCCTGAAGGAGCGCCGCCACCAGCTCGCCGGCACGATGAGCGGCGGCGAGCAGCAGATGCTGGCGATGGGCCGGGCCTTGATGGCGCGGCCGAAGGTGCTGCTGCTCGACGAACCCTCGATGGGCCTGGCGCCGATCATGGTCGACAAGATCTTCGAGGTCATCGCCGAAGTCCACGCCCAGGGCACCACGGTGCTGCTGGTGGAGCAGAACGCCAGTCGCGCGCTCGGCCTGGCAGATCGTGGCTACGTGATGGAGTCGGGCGAGATCACGATGAGCGGCGCCGGCGCCGAATTGCTCGAGGACCCGCGCGTGCGCGCCGCCTACCTCGGCGAATAGCGCCCACGCCAGCGGCGCGGCGGCCGCCGCGCCGCTTACTCGACCTTCGCGCCCGAGATCTTCACCACCTGCTGGTACTTGGCCAGCTCGCTCTTGACGAAGGCGGCGAACTGCGCCGGCGTGGTCGGTGAGGGTTCGGCCATCATCGTCGCCATGCGCGCCTTGACCTGCGGTGCATTGAGCGCGGCGACGAAGGCCTTGTTCAGGCGCGCCGTCACTTCGTCGCTCAGGTGCGCCGGCCCGAAGAGGCCGAACCAGGTCGAGATGTCGAAGCCGGGCAGGCCGGCCTCGATCATCGTCGGCAACGCCGGCATCGCGCTCGACCGCGTCCGCGTCGTGACCGCCAGCGCCACCAGCCGGCCGCTGCGGATATTGGCCGCCGCCGAGGCGAGGTTGTCGAAGCTGAAGTCGACCTGGCCGCCGAGCAGCGCCAGCTGCGCCGGCGCCGCACCCGCATACGGGATGTGCACCGCGTGGACGCCGGTCTGCGCCTTGAGCATCTCGCCGGCCAGATGGCCCGCGCTGCCGTTGCCGCCGGAGCCGAAGTTGAGCTGGCCCGGATGCGCCCTGGCGTAGGCGACGAGGTCGGCGACCTTGGCGATCTTCAGCCTTGCCGCGGTCCGGGCGTTCATCACCAGCACGTTGGGCACCTGCGCCACCAGCGTGATCGGCGTGAAGTCGCGGATCGGGTCGTACGGAACGTGGGCGTAGAGCCAGGGGTTGATCGCGTGCGTGGCCACCGCGCCCATCACGATCGTGTGACCGTCGGGTGCGGCCTTGGCCACCAGGTCGGCACCGATGTCGCCGCCGGCACCCGGGCGGTTGTCGATCACGACCGTGCCCAGGCTGTCCTTCACGCCCTCGGCCAGCGCACGGGCGATCAGGTCCAGCGGGCCACCGGCCGGGTAGGGCACCACGAGATGGATCACGTCGGCCTGGGCGCGGGCCAGGCCGCTGGCGGCCAGCGCTGCGGCGGCCAGAAGATCACGTCGGTTCAGGGTCATGCGATGGCTCCATGTTTGTCGGCCTCGGAAGTGAAGGCGTCGGCGTAGAACTCGTCGGGCGGCAGCGCGCAGCGGGCGACGAAGTCGCGCTGGGCCGCCTCGACCATCACCGGCGCGCCGCAGGCATAGACCTGGTGGCCCGAGAGGTCGGGAAAATCGGCCATCACGGCCTGGTGGACGAGGCCGGTGCGGCCGGTCCACGCCTCCGCGGCGCCCGGCTCGGAGAGCACGGGCACGTAGCGCAGCTTGGGCATCGCGGCGGCGGTGGCCCGGCACCAATCGTCCCGGTACAGGTCGGCCCTGTGCCGCGCGCCCCAGTACAGCACCGCGTCGCGGGCCAGTGCCTTGTGCTGCATCTGCTCGATGATCGCCTTGATCGGCGCGAAGCCGGTGCCGCTGGCCAGCAGGATCATCGGCTTGGGCGAGTCCTCGCGCAGGAAGAAACTGCCGAAGGGGCCTTCGATGCGCAGGATCTCCTTGTCCTTCATCGTGCCGAAGACATGGTCGGTGAACTTGCCGCCCGGCATGTGGCGGATGTGCAGCTCGAGGGCCGGCGGGCTGCCCAGCCGCTGCGGCGCGTTGGCCATGCTGTAGCTGCGGCGCAACCCGCCCTGCAGGATGAACTCGATGTACTGCCCGGCTCGGTACTGCAGGTTCTGGTTGGCCGGCAGCTGCAGGCGCAGCACGGCGACGTCGGGCGCCGGCCGCTCGATGGCCAGCACGCGGGTGGGCATCTTCAGCACCGGGAACTCGCCCAGACCGGGCACGCTGCGCGCTTCGACCGTGCAGTCGGTCTGCGGCGTGGCGCAGCAGGTGAGGATATAGCCGGCCGCTTCCTCGGCCGCCGACAGCGCCTTGAGCTGATGCACACCGTGGATCACGCGGCCTTCCAGCAGCCGGCTCTTGCACGAACCGCAGGCGCCGTCGCGGCAGCCGTAGGGCAGGCCGACGCCCTGACGGATCGCAGCCGCGAGGATGACCTCGTCGCGGTCCACCTCGAAGCTGCGCCGGGCGGGTTGCAGGGTGATCGTGAAACTCATGGCAACTGGGTTGGACACTTAAACTCAGCCGCGAATTGTGCCCGCCCGCAGCGCGCTTCCCGCCGCCTCCAGCCCATGACCCTTGCCTCGCCCCATGCGCGCCGACCGACCTTGCTCATCGTCGGCTGCGGCGACGTCGGCCAGCGTGTGCTGCGCCTCCTGCAGCCGCGCTGGCGCGTGTTCGCGCTGACCTCGACGCCGGCCCGGCTGCCGCTGCTGCGCGCCTTGGGTGCGGTGCCGTTGCTGGGCGATCTCGACCGGCCGTCGACGCTCGGACGGCTGGGCGGGCTGGCCGATGCCGTGCTGCACCTGGCGCCGCCGCCGGGGCAGGGCGCGCGCGACCCGCGCACTTCGGCGCTGCTGCAAGCGCTGGCCCGCGGCGGGCGCGTGCGGCGGCTGGTCTACGCCAGCACCAGCGGCGTCTACGGCGACTGCGCCGGCGAGCGGCTGGACGAGACGCGGGCCGTCAGCCCCGCCACCGGCCGCGGACGGCGCCGCGTCGATGCCGAAGCGCAGGTGCGCTGGTTCGGTCGCCGCAGCGGCGTGGCCGTTTCGGTGCTGCGCATTCCGGGCATCTACGCCGCCGACCGGCCGGGCGGCGATCCGCGCGAGCGGCTGCGACGCGGCACGCCGGTGCTCGCGGCCGCGGAAGATGTCTTCACCAACCACATCCACGCCGACGACCTCGCCCGCGCCTGCGTCGCCGCGCTGCTGCGCGCTGCGCCGCAACGCGTCTATCACGCCAGCGACGACAGCGAGTTGCAGATGGGCGCCTACTTCGATCTGGTGGCCGACCTCTTCGGCATGCCGCGCCCGCCGCGGATCACGCGCGCCGAGGCCGCCACACAGCTCGGTCCGATGCAGCTGAGCTTCATGAGCGAGTCCAGGCGCCTCGCCAACGATCGACTGAAACGCGAACTGCGATTGCGGCTGCGCTACCCGACGGTCGCCGACGGCCTGCGTGCAGCGGCGGTCTCGCAGGCGGCGCGAGTCCGCCGCCGAGCCGGCACCGACTAACGACGCCGCTTGCCGAACGGCGGCTGGCCGCGCCAGTAGCGGATCATCAGATAGCCGCCGGCCATGCCGCCCAGATGCGCAAAGTGGGCGATGCCGCCGCTGCCGACGACCCCGAGCACGAGCTCGAGGACGCCGAAGACGATCACGAAGGTGCGCGCGCGCATCGGAATCGGCGGGAACAGCGGCATGATGATCCGGTTCGGGAACATCATCCCGAAGGCCAGCAGCAGGGCGAAGATACCGCCCGAGATGCCCACCGTGGGCACGTTCGATCCGGTGAGGCTGGTCATCAGCAGTTGCCCGGCGGCCGCGGCGAGAATGCCGGCGAGCAGGAACTGCCAGTAGCGTCGCCCGCCCCAGATGCGCTCGAGCTCGGAGCCGAACATCCACAGGCCCAGCATGTTGAAGAACAGGTGGGCCACGCCGCCGTGCAGAAAGGCGTACGTGAGGACCTGCCAGGGCATGAAGTAGCCGCTGGCCAGCGGGAACAGCGCGCCCCACACTTCGATCTGCGGCAGCACGAACTGCAGGCAGAAGACTGCCGTGCAGGCGAGCATCAGGTTCTTGGTGACGGGTGGGATCGGCGGCATGACTTCAGGGAGGAGGGCCGGCAGGAGCCCGGCTGGTGCCCGCGGCCAGACTCGAACTGGCACGCCTTGCGGCGGCGGATTTTGAGTCCGCTACGTCTACCGATTTCGTCACGCGGGCGGAGCGGCCTGCTGGGGCACGCCGAAGCGGAGCGGATTATCACACGTGCCCCTGCAGCCCTCGGTCGGCGCTGCGACAATCGACGCCGATGAAGGAACGGACCATGCCCGACGCTGCCCCACCGGCCTACAAGACCCTCGAAGACGCGATCGGCGCCACGCCGCTGGTCCGCCTGCAGCGCGTGCCCGGCAACGCCGGCGCCATGCGCGGCAACGTCATCCTTGGCAAGCTCGAGGGCAACAACCCCGCCGGCTCGGTGAAGGACCGCCCGGCGATCAGCATGATCGTGCGCGCCGAGCAGCGCGGCGAGATCCGCCCCGGAGACACCCTGATCGAGGCCACCTCGGGCAACACCGGCATCGCGCTGGCGATGGCCGCGGCGATCCGCGGCTACCGCATGGTGCTGATCATGCCGGAGGACCTTTCGATCGAGCGCGCGCAGACGATGAAGGCTTTCGGCGCCGAGCTGATCCTCACGCCGCGCACCGGCGGCATGGAATACGCGCGCGACCTGGCCGAGCAGATGCAGCGCGACGGCAAGGGCCGCGTGCTCGACCAGTTCGCCAACCCCGACAACCCGCGCGCCCACTACGAGACGACCGGCCCCGAGATCTGGGCCGACACGGCGGGCCGGGTGACGCATTTCGTCAGCGCGATGGGCACCACCGGGACGATCACCGGCGTCTCGCGCTTCCTGAAGGAGCAGAACCCTTCGGTCCGCATCGTCGGGGCGCAACCGGCCGAGGGCTCGCGCATCCCGGGGATCCGCAAATGGCCCGAGGCCTACCTGCCGAAGATCTACGACCCCAGCCATGTCGACGAGCTGGTGCTGGTCAGCCAGGCCGACGCCGAGGACATGGCGCGGCGGCTGGCGCGCGAGGAGGGCCTGTTCGCCGGCATCTCGGCGGCAGGCGCTTGCTGGGTCGCGTTGCAGATCGCACAGCGGGTGGAGCAGGCGACGATCGTGTTCGTCGTCTGCGACCGCGGCGACCGCTACCTGTCCACCGGCGTGTTTCCGGCCTGAGTTGCGGATCGAGCGCCTTCGATGAGCTTCGCCCCGCGCTTCTGCCTCAGCTGCGGCCAGCCGCTGGCACTGCTGGCGTGCGAGGAGGACGGCGGCACGAAGGAGCGCCTGCGCTGCGTCGTCTGCGGCTGGACGCACTGGAACAACCCGACACCGGTGCTGGCCGCGGTGGTCGAGTGCAGCGACCGCGAAGGCCGGGTGCTGCTGGCGCGCAACGCGGCCTGGCCGGGGCGCATGTTCGCGCTCGTCACCGGCTTCATGGAGGCCGGCGAGACGCCCGAGGAAGGCATCGCACGCGAGGTGACCGAGGAGACCGCGCTCGAGGTGCAGCGGCTTTCGCTGATCGGCGTCTATGACTTCCAGCGGATGAACCAGGTCATCATCGCGTACCACGCGCTGGCCCGCGGTGAGGTGCGGCTGTCGCCCGAGCTGGTCGAATACAAGCTGTTCGCGCCGCAGGACCTGCGTTGCTGGCACGCCGGCACCGGCTATGCGCTGGCCGACTGGCTGCGTTCGTGCGGGCACGAGCCGCAGTTCATCGAGCTGCCACCGCGCTCGTAGAATCACCGACCATGGAAGTCATCAAAGAACTCGACGCGCGCGGACTGAACTGCCCGCTGCCCATCCTCAAGGCCAAGAAGGCCCTGGCCGACATGGTCAGCGGGGAGTTGCTGCGTGTGGTGGCAACCGACCCGGGGTCGATGCGCGACTTCCAGGCCTTCGCTCGCCAGACCGGCAACGAACTGGTCGAGCAGGCCAAGGCCGGCGACGACTTCGTGCATGTGCTGCGGCGCCGCTAGGCGCCGCCCGGCGACGGCGAGCTGAACCGCGCCGGATGGCGCCGGGGCACCGAGCTACAGCTCCAGACCCTTGAGGAACGCGCGGAAACCGGGCCCGAGCTGGGGGTGCGCCAGCGCGAGTTCGACATTGGCCTCCAGGAAGCCCTCCTTGCTGCCGCAGTCGTAGCGCTTGCCACGGTAGCGGTAGGCGAAGACCTTCTCGCGCCGCAGCAGCGATGCGATGCCGTCGGTAAGCTGGATCTCGCCACCGACGCCGCGCTGCTGGGTCGCGATCTCGTGGAACACGCCGGGCGTGAGGATGTAGCGACCCGCCACACCGAGCCTGGACGGCGCGTCCTCGGGCGCGGGCTTCTCGACGATGCGGCTGACGTCCATCATCCGGTCGTTGACCTCGGTGCCGGCGACGATGCCGTAGCGGCGTGTCTGCTCGGGAGGCACCTCCTGCACGGCGAGGATCGACGCCCGCCACTCGTCGAATTGCTCGACCATCTGCGCCAGCACCGGCGGCTCGCCGACCATCAGGTCATCCGCCAGCAGCACCGCGAAGGGCTGGTCGCCGACCAGGCGTTGCCCGCACAGCACCGCATGCCCGAGCCCGAGCGCCTGCGGCTGGCGCACGTAGATGCACTCCATGTCGTCGGGCTTGACGCCGCGCACGACGGCGAGCAGCTCGTCCTTGTGCGCCCGCTCCAGCGCCACCTCGAGTTCGAAGGTCATGTCGAAATGGTCCTCGATCGGCCGCTTGTGGCGCCCGGTGACGAAGATCATCTCGCGCACGCCGGCGGCATAGGCTTCTTCGACCGCGTACTGGATCAGCGGCTTGTCCACCACCGGCAGCATCTCCTTGGGCTGCGCCTTGGTGGCCGGCAGAAAGCGTGTCCCAAGTCCGGCAACCGGGAATATGGCCTTATGAACGTGCATGCGTCACTTTAGAATCCCGTTACTCTGGCCGATTGTGGCATGTGGCCTCTCGCTTGCCGTATGACACCGTCTCGCCCGCACCGATGGATGTGCTGATCGTCGAACCTCTGGATTCGGACGTGCTGCACTGGCTCGGCGCGCGCCATGCCGTGCAGGTCGCGCCCGAACTCGCGCAGGATCAGCAGGCCTTCCGCCAGGCCCTGGGCCGGGTGCGCGCGATCATCATTCCGCCCTCGGTCGCGCTCGACAGTGCCGCGCTGCAGCGGGCGCCGCACCTGCGCATCGTCGGCCGGCTGTCGGTGGGCTCGGAAAACATCGACCTCGACGCCTGCGCCCGCGCCGGCATCGAGGTCGTCCGGCCGGCCACCGCAAGCGCGCTGGCGGAAGCCGAGTTCGTCATCGGCGCGCTGCTGCAGATGCTGCGCCGGGTGCCGATCCTCAACAGCGAGGGCCTGCTCGTCGGGCGCGAGCTCGGCGGCACGACGGTGGGCGTGGTCGGGATGTCGCCGGCCGTCAGGCCCCTGACCCAGCTGCTCTCCGCCTTCGGGGCGCGCGCGATCGGCTACGACACGGGCATGCACGCCAACGATCCGCTGTGGGCACGCTCCGGCGTCGAGCCCGTCGGCCTGCAGGAATTGATGCAGCGCAGCGATGCGGTGTGCGTGCTGATGGCCTACTTTCCGCGCTTCGCGGGGCTGTTCGGCGAGCGCCTGCTCGCCGACGCCAGGCAGGATCAGGTGATCGTCAGCCTGGCCCACTCGAGCCTGTTCAACGAAGCGGCGCTTGCACGCGCGCTCACCGAGGGCCCTTTGGCTGCCGCCTGGTTCGACAGCATGGAACCCGGCCTGCTCGACCCCGGCCGGCCGTTGCGCCACGTCGACACCCTGCAGGTCACGCCTCGGGTCAGCGGCACGACGCAGCAGTCGCGCCAGCGCAGCGCCTGGGCCGTCGCCGCGCGCATCGACGAATTCCTGCAGGCTGCGTCGGCGCGCAGCGAGTTCAGCGAGACGCAGCCAGACGAGTTTGCTGGTCTTGCAGACGACTCAGCGCCTGTCTGAAGTCGGCCATCCGCGCGCGCTCCTGCTCGACCACCGCCGCCGGCGCCCGGGCCACGAACGAGGCGTTGCCGAGCTTGGCCTCGGCCTTGCCGATCTCGCCTTGCAGGCGGGCGATCTCCTTGGCCAGCCGCACCTGCTCGGCGCCGAGGTCGATCTGCACCTGCAGGGCCAGGCGCAGGCCGCCGCCGAGCGCGACCGGCGCGTCCTGGGTCGCTGCCGCGAACGCGGCTTCGTCGGCCAGCAGCCGGACTTCGCTCAGCCGCGCCAGTGCCTTGAGCAGCGGCGCCGCGGCCTCGACGAAAGGCGCGTCGCCCAGGGTCAGAAGCGGCACCCGTTCGCCGGGTGACAGGCTCATCTCGCTGCGCAGGCGCCGGCATTCGGCGACCACGCTCTTGAGCTGCGCCATCCACCGTTCGGCCGCGGGGTCGATCTTCTCGAGCTGGGCCTGCGGGTAGCGTGCGCTGACGATGCTCTCGCTGTCCCTGCGCCCGGCCACCGGGGCCACGCTTTCCCATAGCTCCGCGGTGATGAACGGCGCCAGCGGGTGCAGCAGGCGCAGCACGGTCTCGAGCGTGCGGATCAGGGTGCGGCGCGTGGCCCGCTGTTCCGCCACGCCGCCGGTGGCGAGCTGCACCTTGACGATTTCCAGATACCAGTCGCAGAACTCTTCCCACACGAAGGCGTAGATCGCGTTGGCGACGTTGTCGAGCCGGTAGTCGGCGAAGCCCTGTGCCACCGCGGCCTCGACGCGCTGCAGCTCGCCCGTGATCCAGCGGTCCGCCATGCTGAAGCGCAGGTAGCCGTGGAAGGGTCCGGCCGGCGTGACGACGCGGCCCCCGGCGTCGGTCACGGGCCCCGTGCAATCGGCCTTGGTGTGATTCTCGAGCCCGCAGTCCTGGCCCTCGCAGTTCATCAGCACGAACTTGGCCGCGTTCCAGAGCTTGTTGCAGAAATTGCGGTAGCCCTCGCAGCGCTTGCTGTCGAAGTTGATGTTGCGGCCCAGGGTGGCGTAGCTGGCCATCGTGAAGCGCAAGGCGTCGGCGCCGAAGGCCGGAATGCCCTGCGGGAATTCCTTCTCGGTCTCCTTGCGCACCCGCGGCGCGGTCTCGGGCCGGCGCAGGCCGACCACCCGCTTGTCGAGCAGCGCGGGCAGGGCGATGCCGTCGATCAGGTCCACCGGGTCGAGCACGTTGCCTTCGCTCTTGCTCATCTTGTGGCCCTGCGCGTCGCGCACCAGACCGTGGATGTAGACGTCGCGGAACGGCACCTTGCCGGTGAAGTGGGTCGTCATCATGATCATCCGGGCGACCCAGAAGAAGATGATGTCGAAACCGGTGACGAGCACGGTCGAGGGCAGGAACAGGTCCTGCTCCAGCGTCTTCGCGGGCCAGCCCAGGGTGCTGAACGGCACCAGGGCCGACGAGTACCAGGTGTCGAGCACGTCCTCGTCGCGCCGGAGTTTGCCTTGGTAGCCGGCGGCGGCGGCGCGCTGGCGCGCCTCGCCCTCGTTGCGGGCCACGAACAGTTCGCCGCCGGTGCCGTACCAGGCCGGGATCTGGTGCCCCCACCAGAGCTGGCGGCTGATGCACCAGTCCTGCAGGTTGGCCATCCAGTGGTCATAGGTGTTGACCCATTGCTCGGGCACGAAGCGCACCTGGCCGCTGGCCACCGCCTCGACCGCCTTGGCGGCAATGCTCCGGCCGTCCGCGCCCGGCTTGTTGACGGCGACGAACCACTGGTCGGTGAGCATCGGCTCGACGACCTGGCCGGTGCGTTCGCAGCGCGGCACCGTCATCCGGTGCTTGCGCGTCTCGACCAGCAGTCCCAGCCCCTCGAGATCGGCCACCACCTTCTTGCGGGCGACGAAGCGGTCGAGGCCGCGGTAGGCGGCGGGCGCGTTGTCGTTGATCCTGGCGTCGAGGTCGAGCACGCCGATCATCGGCAGGCCATGGCGCTGGCCGACCGCGTAGTCGTTGGCGTCGTGTGCCGGCGTGACCTTGACCACGCCGGTGCCGAATTCGCGGTCGACGTAGGCATCGGCGATGACCGGGATCAGGCGGTCGGTCAGCGGCAGCCTGACGTGCTGGCCGACGAAGCCGGCATAGCGTTCGTCGTCAGGGTGAACCATCACCGCGGTGTCGCCGAGCATGGTCTCGGGCCGCGTCGTGGCCACCACCAGGCTGTCGCTGCCGTTCTCGAGCGGGTAGCGGATCAGCCACAGCAAGCCGTCCTCCTCCTCGCTCTCGACCTCGAGGTCGGAGACCGCGCTCTTCAACTGCGGGTCCCAGCTCACGAGCCGCTTGCCGCGGTAGATCAGGCCCTCGTCGAACAGGCGCACGAAGGTCTCGACGACCGTGGCCGAGAGACGCTCGTCCATCGTGAAGTATTCGCGCGACCAGTCGACGCTGTCGCCCAGGCGGCGCATCTGGTTCGTGATCGTCGCGCCGCTGGTGGCCTTCCAGTCCCAGACCTGGGCGACGAAATTCTTGCGCCCGAGGTCGTGCCGCGACAGGCCGTTCTCCTGCAGCTGGCGCTCGACCACGATCTGGGTCGCGATGCCGGCGTGGTCGGTGCCCGGCAGCCACAGCGTGTTGTGGCCGCACATGCGGTGGTAGCGCGTCAGCGCATCCATGATCGTCTGGTTGAACGCGTGGCCCATGTGCAGCGTGCCGGTGATGTTCGGCGGCGGCAGCTGGATGCTGAACGAGGGCTTGGACGGGTCCAGCGTGGGCCGGTGCGCCGCCGCCGACGCCCAGACCGGGCCCCAGCGGGCTTCGATGGCAGCGGGGTCGAACGACTTGGCGAGCTCGGTCATGGTTTTCGGTGGGTGGGCAGGGCAGGGAAGAGGCGCTGCGCCCGGTCCCGGCGTCATGTGGCACGGACGGGCAGATCGGGGGCGCAATTGTAGGTGGCGCCCTCTTCGACGACCGGCGCGGCGCCGGCCTGCGCCGGCGGACCATCGGCGGGGCCGGGCGCCGCTCGCCGGCCGCTACATGAACAGGTGTTCGCCCGCGTTCTCGCCGCCGAGCACCACGTAGTTGACCTTCTTCAGGTCGCCCAGGGTGCGCCCGCCGGCGTAGCTGATCGAGCTTTGCAGGTCTTCGCGCATCTCGCGCAGCGTGTCGGCGAGGACGCCCTTGATCGGCTCGAGGATGCGCTTGCCCTCGACATGCTTGTACTCGCCCTTGTTGAAGTCGGAGGCCGAGCCGTAGTACTCCTTGTAGCGCTTGCCATCGACCTCGACCGTGGCGCCGGGCGACTCCTCGTGGCCGGCGAACAGCGAGCCGACCATCACCATCGCGGCGCCGAAGCGCACGCTCTTGGCGATGTCGCCATGGTGGCGGATGCCGCCGTCGGCGACGATCGGCTTGGTCGCCACGCGGGCACACCATTTCAGCGCGCTGAGTTGCCAGCCGCCGGTGCCGAAGCCGGTCTTGAGCTTGGTGATGCAGACCTTGCCCGGGCCGACGCCGACCTTGGTCGCGTCGGCGCCCCAGTTCTCGAGGTCGATCACCGCCTCGGGCGTGGCGACGTTGCCGGCGATGACGAAGGCCTGCGGCAGCCTGGCCTTGATGTGCTCGATCGTCTTGCGCACGCTGTCGGCGTGGCCATGGGCGATGTCGATCGTGATGTAGTCGGCGCCCACGCCATCGGCGGCCAGGCGGTCGATGACCGCGAAGTCGGCCGGCTTGACGCCCGAGCTCAGCGAGACGAACAGGCCGCGCTCGCGCATGCGCCGCGCGTAGGCGACGCTGTCGAGGTCGAAGCGGTGCATGACGTAGAAATGGCCGCTGGCGGCCAGCATCTGGCTGATCGGCTCGTCGATCACCGTCTTCATGTTCGCCGGCACCACCGGTAGCGTGAAGTGGCGCGGGCCGAAGCTCACCGAGGGGTCGCATTCGCTGCGGCTTTCGACGCGGCATTTGCGCGGCAGCAGCAGGATGTTGTCGTAGTCGAAGATTTCCATGATCGGGCTCCACGCAGATCGCGCATCCGGCTGCAGGGATCGCGGCGCGCCGATGGTAGCCTGCGGCTGTGGACGCGGACCCAGCCAACGCCGAACTGCGCCTGGACCCTGGTCGCCGGCAGCGGCGCGAGCGGGTGCTGCTGGCTGCCGCCTTGCTGGCGCTGGCCGCGCTGATCGGATGGGAGCGGCTGGCCGCCCACCGCCAGACCGAGACCGCCGAGCGCGCCAGGCTGGCCTTGCAGGCGCGCGCGATCGAGGACAACCTTCGGCCCCAGCTGGCGGCCACCTATGCCGCACTGCAGGGCCTGCGCCACGAGCTGGCAGCGCTGCCGCCAGCCCGCTGGGCGCCGACCATCGCGGCGCGCCTGGGACCGCTTGGTGCGGCGATGCCGGGCGCACACCTGATCGACGTGCTGGGCACCGATGGCCGGGTGCTGGCCAGCACCCGGCCAGCGCTGGCGGGCGTCAGCCTGGCGGCCACACCGGCCTTCCGCCAGGTGCTCGCCCATCCCGACCCGACGTTGCTGTACCTCTCGCGCCCGTTCCAGGTGACGCCACGGGACTTCTCGTTCCAGCTGTCGGTGGCCGTCTTCGATGCGGTCGGCAGGTTCGTCGGCGTCGTTTCGGCCACCCTGGACCAGGCCTACTTCAGCACCTTGCTCGGTTCGGTGCTCTACGCGCCCGACATGCAGGGCGTGCTGGCCCACGGCGACGGCATCGTGATGAGCCAGAGCCCGCCCGGTCCGCCATCGCTCGGCGCCAGGCTGGACCTGCCGGGGTCGTTCCTCACCCGCCACCTGCACAGCGGGCAGGCGGCCACCGTGCTCACCGGGCGAGCGACGACCACCGGTGACCTGCGCATGGTCGCGTTGCGAACGCTGCAGGCCGAGGGCCTGCCGATGGACCGGCCGCTGGTGCTTGCGGTCAGCCGCGACCTGCAGGCGATGTACGCGCGGTGGCAGCGGCAGACCACGATCTACCTGGGTCTGTACGCCCTGCTCGCACTCACCGCCTGGGGCCTGCTGCTGCGCCTGCAGCGGCGGCGGGCACAACTGCAGCGTCTGGTCGATGTCTCGCGCCAGCAGCAGGCCGTCGGCGCCGAGCGTTTTGCGTTGGCGCTGCGCGGCGCCGACCTGGCCTTGTGGGACATCACCCTGCCGAATGGCCGTTCGGTGGTCAACGAACGCTGGTATTCGATGCTCGGCATGGCCCCCGGCGACATCGAACCCGACGACGCCGGCTGGCAGTCGCTGCTGCATCCGGACGATCGTGATCGCGTGGTGGCGGCGCAGAAGGCCCACATCGCCGGCGAGACCGCAGCCTACGAGGCCACCTACCGCCTGCGCCACCGTGATGGCCACTGGGTGTGGGTGCTCGACCGCGGCCGCGTCGTCGAGCGCGACGCCGATGGCGGTGCGCGGCGTATCGTCGGCACCCATCTCGACATCAGCGAGCGGATGCAGGCCGAGGATGCGCTTCGCCGCAGCGAACAGAGCCTGGCCATCACGCTGTACTCGATCGGCGATGCGGTGATCGCCACCGACCCGCAGGGGGTGATCACGCGGCTGAACGCCATCGCCGAGCAGCTGCTCGGTTGGTCGGCCGAGGAGGTCATCGGGCAGCCGTTGGCGCCGATCTTCCGCATCTTCAACGCCAGCACCCGGGAGCCGGTCCGCGACCCGGTGGCCCTGGTGCTCGAGCGCGGCGAGATCGTCGGCCTGGCCAACGACACCGTGCTGATCGCGCGCGACGGCAGCGAGCGGCAGATCTCCGACAGCGCGGCACCGATCCGCGACGCCGCCGGCCGGGTGCTGGGCGTGGTGCTGGTGTTCAGCGACGTCAGCGAGCGCTACCGCATGACGCAGGCGCTGCGCCTGAGCGAGGCCAGGATCCGCGGCCTGCTGGACGCGCTGACCTCGGGCGTGGTGGTGCATGCGCCCGACACCCAGGTGCTGGATGCCAACCCGGCCGCCTGCCGCATCCTCGGCCTCACGCTGGAGCAGATCAGGGGCAAGGCAGCCATCGACCCGGCCTGGCGCTTCATCGAGGAAGATCATTCGACGATGCCGCCGGCGCGCTACCCGGTCAACCAGGTCCGGGCCAGCGGGCAGCCGTTGAACAACTTCCTTGCAGGCGTGCTGGGCGGCGAGGTGGACCCGCCGCGGTGGCTGCTCTGCAACGCCTTCCCGCTCCTCGGCGCCGACGGCGCCCTGCAGCAGGTCGTCGTGACCTTTGCCGACATCACCGAGCGCAAGCGGGCGCAGGAGGAATTGCAGCGCAGCGAAACCCGCCTGCGCATGGCAGGCCGCCTGGCCAGGCTGGGTGGCTGGCGTCTGGACCTGGCCGACCAGCGGCTGTTCTTCTCCGAGGAGCTCGGCGAAATCCTCGAGTTCGACGCCGCCAATCCGATCGACGCCGAGTCCGGCTTCGATTTCATCGTTGCCGAACAACGCGACCGCTGGCGTCAGCTGTTGACTCGATGCGTCGGCGACGGCGAGCCATTCGACCAGGAGCTGGATGTCATCTCGCGCCGCGGCCGGCCGTGCCACCTGCGCGTGCTCGGCGAGGCGGTTCGTGACGTCCAGGGCCACATCGTCTCGGTGCGGGGCGCGGCGCAGGACATCACCGAGCGCATGCGCAGCGAAGCGGCCGTGCGGACCGCGCAGGACGAACTCGCGGCCACGCTGCAGGCCGTGCCTGACCTCTTGTTCGACGTCGATCTCGAGGGGCGAATCCACAACTACCACTCGCCGCGCGTCGACCTGCTGTATGTCCCGCCCGAGCAACTGCCGGGCAGCACGGTCGCCGCGCTCTTGCCTGCCGAGGCCGCCGCCGTGGTGCAGGCGGCGCTCGGCGAGGCGCACGAAGCGGGTCATTCGGGCGGCCGCCAGTACGAGTTGCCGTTGCCACAGGGTCGCCGCTGGTTCGAGCTGTCGGTCGCCCGCAAGGCGACTTCGGCAGGCGCGATGCCGCGCTTCATCGTCCTGGCGCGCGACATCACCGATCGCAAGCAGTCGGAAGCCGATCGACGCGCGCTCGAACGCCAGCTGCGCGAAGCACAGAAGCTGGAATCCATAGGCACCCTGGCCGGCGGCATCGCGCACGACTTCAACAACATCCTGGCCGCGATCCTCGGCAACGTTGCGCTGGCGCGCGGCGACCTGCCGCAGGCCCATGCGGCGCAAGTCAGCCTGGACCAGATCAACAAGGCCGGGTTGCGCGCGCGCAGCCTGGTGCAACAGATACTCACCTTCAGCCGGTCCCAGCGCAACGCGCTGGTGGCACAGCCGCTGCGGCCGGTGGTCGAGGAATCGCTCGCGCTGCTGCGTGCCACGCTGCCGGCTTCGGTGCGCCTGGACACGGTGCTGCCAGATCAGACGCTGACGATCGAGGCCGACGCCACCCAGCTGCAGCAGGTCGTGATCAACCTGTGCACCAACGCCTGGCATGCCTTGCCCGAAGGCCGCGGCCGCATCGAGGTCGGCTGCGAGGCGCTGGCCGACGCCGTGGCGATCGCGCCCCGGGATGACGAATTGCCGCCCGGCCCCTGCGTGCATCTGTGGGTGCGCGACAACGGCATCGGCATGGATGCGGCCACCCAGGAACGCATCTTCGACCCCTTCTTCACCACCAAGCCGGTGGGGCAGGGCACCGGGCTCGGGCTGTCGGTGGTGCACGGCATCGTGCGCGGCCACCACGGTGCGATCCGGGTCGACAGCGAACCGGGCGCCGGCAGCACTTTCCACCTTTACCTGCCGCGGATGACGGCGCCGGACGCGGCGGGCGATGCGCAAGGCGGCAGCACCGAGGCGTCGGCGCAAGGCAGCGGGGAGCAGGTGCTGTACGTCGATGACGACGAGGTCATGGTGCTGATGGTGCAGCGGCTGTTGCAGCGCGCCGGCTACGACGTGGCGACCTGCGGCGGCGCTGCCGAGGCGCTGGCCCTGGTGCGTGCCGACCCGGCTCGCTTCGCCATTGTTGTCAGCGACTACAACATGCCGGAGACCTCGGGTCTCGATCTGGCCGCAGCGCTCGTGCGACTGCGGCCGGGCCTGCCCCTGATCATCACTTCGGGCTACGTCACCGACGAACTGCGCGTACGGGCGGCGCAGCTCGGTGTGCGCGCCCTGTTGAAGAAGGAAAACAGCTTCGACGAACTGGCCGCGCTGGTGCACCGGGTGCTGGCTGCGCCGTCGAGCTGATCGGGGCAGTGCGCCGGGGCGCGGGGCGCCGCGGCTCAAGTTGCCCCGGCAAGCTCCGAAAAGACGGTCACATCTCGGCCTCAGGGCCCCCTGTTGCATGACCACCCGCCTTGCCCATCGGCTGCGCAGCGTGCTGACCACGATCTTCGGGCGCAGCCTTGGCCTTGCGGTGTCGAGGTCGTCGTCTGCGTGGCCGGGGCCGAGCAACGGAGCGCGCCAACTGCTGCACCTGTTCGAACACTCGACCAGCGGGCTCCTCACCTGCCGCCGCGACGGCACCGTGCTGCTGTGCAGCCCGGTGGCCGCCGCGCTGCTGGCCGCAGCGCCCAATGCCGTCTGCGGCCAACCCATCAGCCGCTGGCTCGATCCGCTGGCCGCGACGGGCCATGCCAACCCGGCTGCTTTCGAGCCCGGACAGTGCGAGACGATGGCGCGCCGCGCCGACGGCAGCACCTTCCCGGTGGAGTTGACCGTCAGCGAAACCCGACTCGACGGCACCAGGCAGTCGATCCTGATCCTGCGCGACATCACCGATCGCAAGCTCACGCAGGAGCGGCTCAGCTTCCTCGCCAATTACGACAGTCTGACCGGGCTTCCCAACCGGGCGCTGTTCCGCGACCGCCTGGCGCGCGCGATGGCGCGAGCCAGGCGCAGCCGCGCCTCGATGGCGTTGATGTTCCTGGACCTGGACCGCTTCAAGGTCATCAACGACAGCCTCGGCCACGAGGTGGGCGACCAGTTGCTGCGCCATGTGGCCGAAACCCTCAAGACTTGCCTGCGCATGGTCGACTCGGTGGCGCGCCCCGGCGCAGAGGGCATGTTCACGGTCTCGCGACTGGGCGGCGACGAGTTCACCGTGATCGCCGAACAACTCGTCAGCCCCGAAGACGCGGCCATGATCGCGCGCCGCATTCTCGAAGCGCTGGAGGTCCCCATTCACTTGCTGGACAGCGAACTGCATGTCTCGGGCAGCATCGGCATCTCGATGTACCCGGCCGACGACAGCGACCTCGACGGCCTCATCCGCCATACCGACATGGCCATGTACCGCGCCAAGGGCATGGGGCGCGGCACCTACAGCTTCTTCAGCGAAGAACTCAGCGCCGAGCTGGCCGCGCGGCTGGCGCTGGAAGGCCAGCTGCGCCACGCGGTCGAGCGGCAGGAGTTCGTGCTGCATTACCAGCCCAAGGCGAGCCTGGTCACCGGCGAAATCACCGGCGTCGAAGCGCTGATGCGCTGGCAGGCCCCGGGCCGCGGCATGGTGCCGCCCGACCGCTTCATTCACGTGCTCGAGGACAGTGGCCTGATCCTGCCGGTCGGTGCCTGGGCCATCCGCGCCGCCTGCGCCGAACTGGCCGCGTGGGACCGCGCGGGCCTGCCGCAGCTGTCGCTGGCCGTCAACCTCTCGGCGCGGCAGTTCGGCCAGCCCTTCCTGGCGGCCTTCATTCGCGACGCGCTCGGCGACACCGGCATCAGCCCGCAGCGGCTCGAGCTCGAACTCACCGAAAGCCTGTTGATGGAGGACAGCGAGGCCACCCGCGGCGTTCTCGGCGCGCTGGCAGCGATGGGCGTGCGCGTGGCGATGGACGATTTCGGCACCGGCCACTCGTCGCTGAGCTACCTCAAGCGCTTCGACATCGACACCCTCAAGATCGACCGCTCGTTCGTCAGCGAGCTGCCGCACAACCTGGAGGACAGCGCCATTGCCACCGCCATCGTGGCCATGGGCCACAGCCTGCACATGAAGGTGGTGGCCGAAGGGGTCGAGACCGAGGCCCAGGCGCTCTTCCTGCAGGCGCTGGGCTGCGACGAGATGCAGGGCTACCTGCTGAGCCGGCCGCTGTCGTCTTCGGCGCTCGTGGAATGGCTGACCCAGCGCCTGGACGAGGAGGCCGCGCGCGCCTCGCCCTACGCCTGGGGCGACAGCGCGCCGATGACGTTGATGACGATGGACACGCTCGACGGCCCGAACTGATGGTCGGGGCGCCGGGTCGCGCCGCACCGCACTCCTAGAATCGGCGCATGAGTGATGCCCAGCGTGCCGTCGATTCCCGCCTCCTGCAGGGGCTGAATCCCGAACAGCGCGCAGCCGTCACGCTGCCGGCGGTGCCGGCGCTGATCCTGGCCGGCGCCGGCTCCGGCAAGACGCGGGTGCTGACCACGCGCATCGCCTGGCTGCTGCAGACCGGCCAGGTCTCGCCCGGCGGGGTGCTCGCGGTGACCTTCACCAACAAGGCGGCCAAGGAGATGCTCACGCGCCTGTCGGCGATGCTGCCGGTGGCCGTACGGGGCATGTGGATAGGCACCTTCCACGGCCTGTGCAACCGCTTCCTGCGCGCGCACTGGAAGCTCGCCGGTCTGGCCCAGGGCTTCCAGATCCTCGACAGCAGCGACCAGCTCAGCGCCGTCAAGCGCGTGATCAAGGGCATGAACCTCGACGAAGAGCGCTTCGTTCCCAAGCAGGTCACCTGGTTCATCGCCGGCAGCAAGGAGGAAGGGCTGCGCCCGCGCGACGTCGAGGTCCGCGACGAGCACACGCGCAAGCTGATCGAGATCTACCAAGCCTACGAGGACCAGTGTCAGCGCGAGGGGGTGGTCGACTTCGCCGAGCTGATGCTGCGCACCTACGAGCTGCTGCGCGACAACGACCCGCTGCGCGAGCATTACCGGCGCCGCTTCTCGCATGTGCTGGTCGACGAGTTCCAGGACACCAACAAGCTGCAGTACGCGTGGCTGAAGATGTTTGCGCCGCCGCAGGGGCAGCCGCCGCAGGGCGTGTTCGCGGTCGGCGACGACGACCAGAGCATCTACGCGTTTCGCGGCGCCCGCGTCGGCAACATGGCCGATTTCGAACGCGAGTACCGCGTCCAGCGCGTGATCAAGCTGGAACAGAACTATCGCAGCTTCGGCCATATCCTGGACGCCGCCAACGCGCTGATCGCCCACAACCTGCACCGGCTGGGCAAGAACCTGCGCACCGACGCGGGTGCCGGCGAGCCGGTGCGCGTGTTCGAGGCCACCAGCGACTTCGCCGAGGCGCAGTGGCTGCTCGAGGAGCTGCAGCAGCTGCACCGCAGCGGCGTGCCGCGCAGCCAGATCGCGCTGCTCTACCGCAGCAACGCGCAAAGCCGGGTGCTCGAGAGCGCGCTCTTCAACGCCGGCGTGCCTTACCGCGTCTATGGCGGGCTGCGCTTCTTCGAGCGCGCCGAGGTCAAGCATGCGCTGGCCTACCTGCGCCTGCTGGAGAACGTGAGCGACGACACCAGCTTCCTTCGGGTCGTCAACTTCCCGGCGCGCGGCATCGGCGCGCGCAGCGTCGAGCAGCTGCAGGACGCCGCACGGGCCAGTGGCCGCAGCCTGGCGCAGAGCGTCGGCGCGGTGCCAGGCAAGGCCGGGGCCAACCTGCAGGCCTTCGTGGCGCTGATCGACGCCATGCGCAGCGCCACCGCCGGGCTGACGCTGCGCGAGATCATCGAGCATGTGCTGCAGCACACCGGCCTGATCGACTTCTACCGCACCGACAAGGAAGGCCAGGACCGGATCGAGAACCTCGAGGAACTGGTCAATGCGGCCGAAAGCTTCGTCACCCAGGAGGGCTTCGGCAAGGACGCCGTGGCGCTGCCGGTCGACGAGCAGGCCACCGGCGCGGTGCCGGACGTGGAGACGGGCGAGATCATGTCGCCGCTGGCCGCGTTCCTGACCCACGCCTCGCTCGAGGCCGGCGACAACCAGGCGCAGGCCGGCGCCGATGCGATCCAGCTGATGACGGTGCATTCGGCCAAAGGCCTGGAGTTCGACGCCGTCTTCATCACCGGCATCGAGGAAGGCCTGTTTCCGCACGAGCAATCGCTGTCGGACGCCGACGGCGTCGAAGAAGAGCGCCGGCTGATGTACGTGGCGATCACGCGGGCGCGCAGGCGCCTGTACCTGAGCTTCAGCCAGACCCGGATGCTGCACGGCCAGACGCGCTACAACGTCAAGAGCCGCTTCTTCGACGAGTTGCCCGAGGCCACGCTGAAGTGGATCACGCCGCGCAGCCAGGGCTTCGGCTCGGGCTATGCGCGCGAGTACCAGCAGGCCTGGTCGCGCGGCAGCGGCCTGTCGGGCATCGTCGGTGCCGGCCGCGTGGAGCCCAGGCCGCCGGTGCCCTTTGCGCCCGCGCTGGCGCCGGGGCAGCAGGGCCTGCGCGTGGGCCAGACGGTGTTCCATACCAAGTTCGGCGAAGGCGTCGTCACCACCCTCGAAGGACTCGGCGCCGATGCCCGGGCGCAGGTCCAGTTCGGTCGCCACGGCAGCAAGTGGCTGGCGCTGGCGATCGCCAAGCTGACGCCGGTCGACTGAGGCGCAGGTCTAGACCGACGAAGGCAGCTGCATCGCGTCGCGCGGCGCGGGTGGCGCGGCGCCGAAGGTGTCGTTGAAGGTGAACAGCACCGAGATGTAGAACACGGTGGAGAACACCAGCCCGGCCGGCACGCCGACCACCCCCGCCAGCTGCGGCGCGCCGATCAGCCCGAAGATCAAGGCGCTGACGAACCCGAACACCAGCAGCACGCCGCCCCAGGCCAGCATGTAGGTCACGAAGGCTCCCTTGGTGCGCCACAGCGCCACCGTGCTGGAGAACAGGGCCTGGCGCACGCCCTGGCCGCCCCAGTGGACCAGTGCCGGCGCATGCCAGAACGGCGCCGACAGCAGCGTGCCCAGGCCGCCTGCAGTCAGCAGGCCGATGCTCACGCCCGGCTCGGCCAGCAGCTCGTCGATCTGCGCCTGCGCATCGTCGCCCTTCGCGATCAGCCCCTGCAGCCGCTCCCAGGCATGGTGCGAGAGGCCATCGGCCAGCAGCAGGATGCCCACCGCGGCCAGTCCGTAGAGCACGCACAGCGTCAGCAGCGCGCGCCGCCGCCTGGCATCGGTGCGCAGCGGCTCCAGGAACTGGCGCGGATGCACCGGGCCGTCGAGCAGCGCCGACTGCCCGGCGACCATGAAGCCCAGCGAGAGCAGCGGCAGCGACATCATCTGCACCAGGGGCCCGAGCAGCGGCACCTGGGCGACCCCCAGCGCGGCCAGCAGGAAGACCACGAACAGCGCCGTGAAGCCCAGCGGCCGTCGGGTGTAGAGGCGAAAGGCGTCACCGATCCAGCGCGGGCCGCGCGAGGCTGGGACGGGCTTGAGCACGAGGGCCATCGGGCGCGCGACCTCAGTGGCCGGGGTGCCAGGGCTGGGCGATGCGGCGCTCGAGCACGCGCTCGAAATGCGTCGGATCCTTGGGCTGCAGCAGGGCCGCGCTGCGCGGCAGGTGCCAGTCCCACAGGCGCGAGATCCAGAACCGCAGCGCCGCCGCGCGCAGCAGGGCCGGCAGCGCACGGCGTTCGGCGCCGGTCAGCGGCCGCACGCCCTCGTAGGCGTCGACGAACGCCGCGGCGCGCAGTTCGTCGAGCGCGCCGCTGGCCGCGTCGGTGCACCAGTCGTTCAGGCAGACCGCGATGTCGAACAGGAAGGTGTCGGTGCCGGCGAAATAGAAGTCGAAGAAGCCGCACAGGCGGTCGGGACCGGCGGTGTCGTCGAACATCACGTTGTCGCGGAACAGGTCGGCGTGAATCGGCCCGCGCGGCAGGGCCTGGCCGGTGGGCGAGGCCGCCAGATGCTGCTGGAACTCGAGCTCATCGCGCAGCAGCGCCGCCTGTCGTGAGTCCAGGTGCGGCAGCACGACCGGCACGGTCTCGGTCCACCATGCCAGTCCACGCAGGTGCGGCTGCTGCAGATCGAAATCGGCGCCGGCCAGGTGCATCCGGGCGAGCATGGCGCCGACCTGCGCGCAATGCGCCGCGTCGGGCAGCAGCCGGTGGCTGCCGGGCAGCCGGGTGACCACCGAGGCGGGCTTGCCGGCCACCCGCTGCACCAGGTGGCCCTGCGCGTCGGCCTGCGGCGCAGGCACCGGGATGCCCTTGGCCGCCAGATGCTGCATCAGGCGCAGGTAGTACGGCAGTTGCTCGGCCGGCAGGCGCTCGAACAGCGTCAGCACCCATTGCCCCAGCACCGTGGTCGCGTAGTAGTTGGTGTTCTCGATGCCCGAGCGGATGCCTTGCAGGTCGGTCAACGGGCCCAGACCCAGGCGCTGCATCAGGGCATCGGCCTCGTCGAAGCCGACCTCGGTGTAGACCGCCATCGCCGGCCTAGAAATCGAATACCGACCAGGCTCGCTGGCCCTCGGCGCCGTGATCCTGCGAGGGGTCGCGGCCACCGGGGCCGACGATGATCTCGTACGGCTTCGCGCCCCGCAGCTTGCTCTGGACGGTGATGCGCTGGAGCTGGCCGCGGATGCGGGTTTCCTCGATGCGCACGTTCTTGTCCTCGATCACCGTGGTGCGGCTCGCGGCGGCCGGTGCGGAGGTCGCCGCCGAGGCCGCAGTCGCCGGCACGGCCACGGCCGGCGCGGCACCGGCGGTCGCAGCGCAGACGGAAATCAGGCAGGGCCAGAAGAGGCGCGTGGCACGCATATGCGGGATTCTACGCAGTGGGCCGCGTCGCGGCCGGCCGCCGCGGCCCGCGCGCCACAATCCCCGCATGAGCGAGAAGATCATGCTGCTGGTGGACGGTTCCAGCTACCTCTATCGGGCCTACCACGCGATGCCCGACCTGCGCGCGCCCGACGGCTTTCCCACCGGCGCGATCCACGGTTTCATCGCAATGATGAAGTGGTTGCGCGAGCGCTACCCGGCGGCGCACGCGGTGTGCGTCTTCGATGCGCCAGGGCCGACCTTCCGCGACGACTGGTACGCCGAGTACAAGGCGCACCGCACGCCGATGCCGGACCCGCTGCGGCAGCAGATCGGGCCGATCCACGAGGCCGTGCGGCTGCTCGGCTGGCCGGTGCTGATGGTCCCCGGCGTCGAGGCCGACGACGCGATCGGCACCCTGGCGCGCGCGGCTGCCGCCGAGGGCCACGGGGTGCTGATCTCCACCGGCGACAAGGACCTCGCGCAGCTCGTCACCCCCGAAGTGCGCCTGATCAACACGATGACCAAGCCGCCCGAGGTGCTGGACGTCGAAGGCGTCAGGACCAAGTTCGGCGTGCCGCCCGAGCGCATCGTCGACTACCTGACGCTGGTCGGCGATGCCGTGGACAACGTGCCCGGGGTCGAGAAGGTCGGCCCCAAGACGGCGGCGAAGTGGCTCGCCGACCACGGCTCGCTCGACGGCGTGGTCGCCGCCGCGGCGGACATCAAGGGCGCGGCGGGCGAGAACCTGCGCAAGGCGCTGGACTGGCTGCCGACCGCGCGCAAGCTCGTGACCGTGGTCACCGACTGCGACCTGACGGGCCACGTGCCTGGTTGGCCGGCGCTCGAGGCGCTGGCGCTGCGCGAGGTCGATCAGGCAGGCCTGCACGAGTTCTATCAACGCTTCGGCTTTCGCAGCTGGCTCAGGGAGCTCGACGCCGCGGGTGCCGCTGCGGCACCTGCCGGCGCAGGCGTGGCCGCCGGGCCCGCCCCTGGCGCCACGGCAACGGCGTCCGCCCACGACTACGAAGCCGTCACGACCTGGGAGCGCTTCGAGCACTGGCTGGCGGTGGTGCAGGCAGCGGAGCTCGTCGCCATCGACACCGAGACCGACAGCCTGGACGGCATGCGCGCGCGCATCGTCGGCGTCAGCTTCGCGGTCGAACCCGGCCGCGCCGCCTACCTGCCGCTGGCCCACAGCTACCCCGGGGCGCCCGAGCAACTGCCGCTGGACGCGGTGCTGGCGCGGCTGAAGCCCTGGCTCGAGAATCCGGCCCGACCCAAGCTCGGCCAGAACATCAAGTACGACCTGCACGTGTTCGCCAACGCCGGCATCGCGGTGCGCGGCTACCGCCACGACACGATGCTGCAGAGCTATGTTCTCGAAGCCCACAAGTCGCACGGCCTGGAGAGCCTGGCCGACCGCCACCTGGGCCGCAAGGGGCTGAGCTACGAGGACTTGTGCGGCAAGGGCGCCAACCAGATCCCCTTCGCCCAGGTCGACATCGAACGCGCGACCACCTATTCGGGCGAGGACAGCGAGATGGCGCTGCAGGTGCACCAGGTGCTGTGGCCCGAGATCGAGGCCGACGGCGACGAGCGGCGCGGCCTGCGCTTCGTCTACGAGCGCATCGAGATGCCGACCTCGCTGGTGCTGCAACGCATCGAGCGCCACGGCGTGCTGATCGACGCCGCGGTGCTGGCGCGCCAGAGCCGCGAACTGGCCGAGCGCATGGTCGCGCTCGAGCAGCAGGCCTACGAGATCGCCGGCCAGCCCTTCAACCTGGGCAGCCCCAAGCAGATCGGCGAGATCCTGTTCGGCAAGCTCGGCCTGCCGGTGAAGAAGAAGACGGCCAGCGGCGCGCCGAGCACCGACGAGGAGGTGCTGCAGGAGCTGGCCGCCGATTACCCGCTGCCGGCGCGCATCCTCGACCACCGCAGCCTGGCCAAGCTCAAGGGCACCTACACCGACAAGCTGCCGCTGATGGTCAACCCGGCCACCGGCCGCGTGCACACCAACTACGCCCAGGCGGTGGCGGTGACGGGCCGGCTGGCCAGCAACGACCCCAACCTGCAGAACATCCCGATCCGCACGCCCGAAGGCCGGCGCGTGCGCGAGGCCTTCATCGCGCCGCCCGGCCACGTGATCATGAGCGCCGACTACTCGCAGGTCGAGCTGCGCATCATGGCCCACATCAGCGAGGATCCGGCCTTGCTGCGCGCCTTCGCCGAAGGCATCGACGTCCACAAGGCCACCGCCAGCGAGGTCTTCGGCGTGCCGGTGCCCGAGGTCTCGAGCGAGCAGAGGCGCTACGCCAAGGTCATCAACTTCGGCCTCATCTACGGCATGGGCGCGTTCGGGCTCGCGAGCAACCTCGGCATCGAGCAGAAGGCGGCCAAGGACTACATCGACCGCTATTTCGCGCGCTTCGCCGGCGTCAGGCGCTACATGGACGAGACCCGGGTGTCAGCGAAGGCCAAGGGTTATGTCGAGACCGTGTTCGGCCGCCGGCTGTGGCTGCCCGAGATCAACAGCGGCAACGGCCCGCGCAAGAGCGGCGCCGAGCGGCAGGCGATCAACGCGCCGATGCAGGGCACCGCGGCCGACCTGATCAAGCTGGCGATGATCGCGGTGCAGGGTGCGCTCGACGACGAGCGCCGCGCCACGCGGATGGTGATGCAGGTGCACGATGAGCTCGTGCTCGAGGTGCCCGAGACCGAGCTGGCCTGGGCGAAGGAGGCGATCCCGCGCCTGATGGCCGGCGTCGCGCAGCTCAAGGTGCCGTTGCTGGCCGAGGTCGGTGTCGGCGCGAACTGGGACCAGGCGCACTGAGTGTGGCGCGCGCGGGCTGAGGCCGGCCGCCGGCGTCAGTCGACGACGGCCAGCGGCTCGTCCAGCGTTCGCAGATCTCGCCCGCGGGTCTCCAGCCCGTAGCGCCAGACCAGGCCCAGGGCCAGCAGTACCGGGGCGAGCACCAGCAGCGCGGCGACGACCATCGCCGGCACCCATCCGAGCAGGCTCAGAAGCTGGGCCATCAGCCCGCCGCCCTTGGTGCAGGCGGCGATCCAGCCGGTGGCGCGGCCGCGCACGCGCTGCGGATAGCTCTCGGCCGCGAACGGCAGCAGCATCGCGATGATGCCGTTGATGCCGACGATCAGCAGCGCGATCGGCCACACCGGGCTGGCGTGGGTGTCCGCCGAGAGTTCGAGCCGGATCAGGCCCAGCAGCCCGAATGCGGTGATCACGATCGCGCCGAGCAGGGCACCCTTGCTGCTCCAGCGGCCGTAGGCGAGGGCGGCGACGAAGACGGTCGGGATCGCGATCAGCGCCGATGCCGCGAGCAGCTCGCTCGACAGCCCCATGCTGTAACCCTTGGCGACCAGGTGCGCCGGCATCCACAGCAGCAGCCCGAAGTTGATCAGGCCCCAGGCCAGCGCGGTGACGCTCAGCGCCCAGGTGCGCGCGACCAGGTTGCGGCCGGCCGCAGCGGGCTCGTCGGTGGCCGGCGTGTCGGCAGGCAGCCGAGCCGCCGCGCCGCCATCGAGCACGGTGCAGCCGAAACCGCGCAGCGTGGCCAGCGCTTCGGCGAAACGGCCCTGGGCCGCGAGGTACTTGGGCGACTCGGGGATGAAGGCATTGAGGAAGATCAGCAGCAGGCCGGTGGGCAGGTTCAGGAACCACAGGATGCGCCAGCTGTACAGCGGCACCAGCCAGGCCGAGAAGCCGCTGGCCGCGAGATAGCCGCCGACGGCGCCCAGGCCGCCGACCAGCACCAGCACCCAGCCGCGGTGCCGCGACGGCATGGTCTCGGCCAGCAGCGCGTACGTCACCGGCAGCATGCCGCCGGCCGCGGCACCCATCAGGAAGCACATGCCGACGTTCCACCACAGCGAGGGCATCGCGCCGCAGATCGCGGTACCGACGAACATCACCGCCGACAGCAGGATCGACGCGCGCCGGCCGTAGAGGTCGGCCAGCCAGCCCCAGACGACCGAGCCGACCACGGTGCCGCACAGCGCGGCGAACGGCAACCAAGCGACCGTCGTCGCACTGACCCCGTATTCGGTGGTCATGCCGGGCACCACGAAGCCGAGGCTGGCCGGCTTCATCACGTCGATCACCAGGGCCACCGTCAGCACCCCGATCAGGCGCCAGTGCGCCGCACCCAGCCGCACATCCTCGGGCGCGACGACGGTCACCGGCGGTGCCGCCGCCGAGGTGCGCGCTGCCGCGGCCCGCGGCAGCAGGCCGTAGGCAGCGACGACGATGCCGGCCACGATCAGCGCCATACCCCAGAGCATGCCGGCGTCCATCGGCATGTCGGCGAGCTGGAAGCCGTTGTCGCGTCCCATCCAGAACATCGGCAGGTGCAGCAGCACGCCGGCGGTCACCGCCAGGCAGCCGAGGACGAAGGCCCAGAGGTGGGGCCGGTCGGCGAGGACGTGGGAGCTGTTCATGCGGCCGCGATTGTCACATCGCCGCCGCCGCGGCGCGTCGACGGTGCCACTCAACTCGGCTGGTAGGCGAGCCGGACGTAGATCGGCGCGAAGGCCTCGGCCTGCGTGACCTCGAGCAGGCTCTCGCGCGCCAGCTCGAGCAGCGCGATGAAGGTCACGACCAGCACCGGCGTGCCGCGCGTGGTGTCGAAGAGCTCGTGGAACTCGAGGAAGCGCCGCCCCTGCAGCCGGCGCAGGACGATGCTCATGTGCTCGCGCACCGAGAGTTGCTCGCGGCTGATCGTGTGGTGCTGGCTCAGGCGCGCGCGCTGCAGGATCTCGGCCCAGGCCTGGCGCAGGTCATCCGGGCTCACTTCGGGCCAGCGCGGCTGCAGGCTCTGCTCGATGTGCACCTGGGCGCGCAGGAAGTCGCGCCCCAGCAGCGGCAACGCGTCGAGCTTGGCCGCGCCGAGCTTGATCTGCTCGTACTCGACCAGCCGGCGCACGAGCTCGGCGCGCGGGTCCTCGGGTTCGGCGCCGTCCTGGGTCTTCCTGGGCGGCAGCAGCAGGCGCGACTTGATCTCGATCAGCATCGCCGCCATCAGCAGGTATTCGCTGGCCAGCTCGAGGTTGTGGCGCCGGATCTGGTCGACGTACTGCAGGTACTGGCGCGTCACGCTGGCCAGCGGGATGTCGAGGATGTTGAAGTTCTGGCGCCGGATCAGGTACAGCAGCAGGTCCAGCGGGCCCTCGAAGGCCTCGAGAAAAACCTCCAGCGCATCGGGCGGGATGTACAGGTCGTGCGGCAGCCGGAACAGCGGCTCGCCGTACAGCCGCGCCACCGCGACCTGATCGACCACATCGGGCAAGGACGCCTCGCTGTCGGCCGACAGTTCGGGCGCGGGCAGGCGCGCGCTCAAGCGTCGGTCTTGGTCTGGTAGACGTACGGCTGCTGCGGCACCTCGGCGTCGCGCCACTCGGCCAGCGCACCGCGGTCGAGCTTGCGGTCCCACAGCAGCGCACGGCCGGCGCGCTGCTCGGCCTCGAGGGTGGGCTTCTTCGCCTTCAGCTCCTCGATGAAGTCGGTCACGTCGGAGGTGTAGGGCTTCCAGAACAGCGGCATGGTGGTTGGGGTGCGCGGAGCGCGGCAGAATCGTGCCTGCGATTTTACGGCCGCGGGCTGCCATGGTTCCGACCTGAATTGCCCATGCCACCCGCAGACAGCGAAGGGCAGCGTCCGTTGGAGATCGAGCTCAAGTTCCAGGTACCGGCCGCCCGCCGCGAGGCCTTGCGCCGCGCGGTGGCCACGACCACGTCGCGCACGACCCGGCTGCAGGCCTTCTATGGAGAGACGCCCGACCGGCGGCTGGCCGCGGCCGGACTGGCGCTGCGCCTGCGCAAGGAAGGGCGTGTGTGGGTGCAGACGCTCAAGGGCCGCGGCGACGACCTGATGAGCCGCCTGGAACACGAGGTTCGCTTGCCGCCGCAGAAGGGCGCTCCGACGCTGGACCCGCAGCGCCATGCCGGTACGCCCGCCGGCGCGGCGCTGCTGCGCGCCCTGGGCGACGGTGCCGAGCTGCAGCCGCTGTACCGCACCGACATCCACCGCCTGCACCGGCGCCTGCGCTTCGGCGGCGCGCTGATCGAGGTCGCCTACGATCATGGGCAGATCATCGCCGGCGGCGAGCGGCTGGCGGTCGACGAGATCGAGTTCGAGCTGCTCGGCGGCCCGCCGCAGGCGCTGGCGGTGCTGGCCGGGCGCTGGGCCGCGCGCTTCGGGCTGTGGTGGGACGGGCGGACCAAGTCCGAACGCGGCTTCCGCCTCGCGCTCGGCCTGGCGCAGGTGCCCCCGGTGAAGGCGCGCCGCGCGGCCTGGCCCGCGGGCGCGGGGCCGCACCAGGTCTGGCAGGCGGCCCTGCAGTCGGCGCTGGCGCAGGCGCTGGCCAACGGCGCCGAGATCGCCAGCGGCGCCGGCGCGCCGGAGCATCTGCACCAGCTGCGCGTCGCGCTGCGGCGTCTGCGCAGCGTCCTGCGCGAGCTGGCCGCCTGGGGCGGCGACGTCGACGAGGCGCGGGCGCTGGAGGCGGCCTGGCGCGGGCCGTTCGGCCAGCTCGGCGCGGCGCGCGATGCCGACGTCATCGCCGCGATGCGGCCACGTCTGCTCGCCGCAGGCGCGCCGGAGGTCGCATGGCCGCCGTCCACGGCCGGCCCGACCCCGGAGGAGGTCGTTCGCGGTGCCGAGTTCAATGCGCTGATGCTGCGCAGCCTGGCGTTGAGCCTCGCGCCGGTGCCGCCGGCCGCCGAGATGCCGCCGCTGCCCGGCGCCGCACGCGCTGTCCTGCGCCCGGCCTGGCGGCGCCTGCTCGAAGACGCGTCGGCCTTCGCGGCGGCCGACGCCCCGCGGCAGCATCGCACGCGCAAGCGGCTCAAGCGGCTGCGCTACACGCTGGAGGCGCTGCTGCCGCTGTTCCGGCGCAAGCCGGCGCAGCGACTGCTGTCGGCGATCGGTCTGGCCCTGGACGCCTTGGGCGAACTCAACGATCTGCAGACCGCCGAATCGCTGTGGCAACGTCGCGCGGCCGAGGATCCGGCGGCCTGGTTCGCCGTCGGCTGGCTCACCGCGCAGCGCGAGCAGGCGGTGGTGACGGCGGCCTCGGCCTTGGCCAGGCTGGCCAAGGCGCCACGGCCCTGGCGCGAGAAGGAATCGAGAAGGTGACGCCGCTGTTGCGGCGATGACGGCGCAGGACACGCGCCGCTGGCCTGCCAGCGCGTCGGGCCCTGCAGGCTCAGCGCACGCGCATCCCTGGCACTGCGCCCGGCCAGGGCTCGAGCACGAAGACCCCGGGCTGCGCCTTCTCGTCGGCGTGGCTGGCCGCCAGCACCATGCCCTCGCTGATGCCGAACTTCATCTTGCGTGGCGCCAGGTTGGCGACCATCACGGTCAGCTTGCCGGCGAGCTGCTCGGGTGTGTAGTTGGCGGCGATGCCGCTGAACACGTTGCGCTGCATTCCTTCGCCGACGTCCAGCGTCAGCCGCAGCAGCTTGGTGCTGCCTTCGACGCGCTCGGCGGCCACGATGCGCGCGATGCGCAGATCGACCTTGGCGAAGTCGACGATGCCGATTCCGGCGGCAACCGCCTCCCCGCCCGGCAGCACCGCGGCCGGTGCGGCAGCTGGCGTATCGAACAGGGCGTCGAGCCGCGCACCATCGACCCGCTGCATCAGGTGCCGGTATTCGCCGATCTGGTGGTGGCCGAGCGCGCGTGAGCCGTCGGCCCATTGCAGGGGCTCGATCTTCAGGAAGGCCTCGACCTGCACGGCGAGCGCCGGCAGCACCGGCTTGAGGTACAGCGTGAGCAGGCGGAAGGCCTCGATGCAGACGCTGCACACATCGTGCAGCGCGGCGTCCATGCCGGCCTGTTTGGCGAGTTCCCAGGGCTTGTGCTGGTCGACGAATTCGTTGACGCGGTCGGCCAGCGCCATCACCTCGCGCAGCGCCTTGCCGAACTCGCGCTCCTCGTAGAGTTCGGCCACCGCGTCGGCATGCGCGCGCAGCCCGTCGAGCAGTACGCGGCCCTCCACCCCCAGGTCGGCCGAAAGCCGGCCACCGAAGCGCTTGTTCAGGAAGCCCGCGGCGCGGCTGGCGATGTTGATGTACTTGCCGACCAGGTCGCTGTTGACGCGGGCGACGAAGTCCTCGGGGCTGAAGTCCAGGTCCTCGACGCGGGCGTTGAGCTTGACCGCGATGTAGTAGCGCAGCCACTCGGGGTCGAGGCCGAGTTCCAGGTAGCGCAGCGGGCTGATGCCGGTGCCGCGGCTCTTGCTCATCTTCTCGCCGCTGACCGTGAGGTGGCCGTGGACGAAGATGCGGTCGGGCACCTTGCGGCCCGAGAACTTCAGCATCGCGGGCCAGAACAGGGTGTGGAAGGTGACGATGTCCTTGCCGATGAAGTGGATCTGCTCGAGCGCCGGGTCGGCCAGGTAGGTCTCGAAGTCGATGCCGATCCGGTCCAGCCGGTTCTTCAGCGACGCCAGGTAGCCCACCGGCGCGTCGAGCCAGACGTAGAAGTACTTGCCCGGCGCATCGGGGATCTCGATGCCGAAGTAGGGCGCGTCGCGGCTGATGTCCCAGTCGTTGAGGCCGGTAGCGGCGGCACCTTCGGTCTCGCCGGACCCGAACCATTCGCGGACCTTGTTCGCCACCTCGGGTTGCAGCCTGCCGTCCTGCGTCCAGGCCTGCAGGAACTCGACACAGCGCGGGTCCGACAGGCGGAAGAAGAAATGCTCGCTCGACCTGAGCACCGGCGTGGCGCCCGAGAGGGCCGAAGTCGGGTGGCGCAGGTCGGTGGGCGAATAGACCGCGCCGCAGACCTCGCAGTTGTCGCCGTACTGGTCCTTGGCGCCGCAGTTGGGGCACTCGCCTTTGATGAAGCGGTCGGGCAGAAACATGCCCTTGTCGGGGTCGAAGAACTGCTCGACCACGCGCACGTCGATCAGGTCGTTCCTGCGCAGCGCGAGGTAGATCTGGCGCGCCAGGGCATGGTTCTCGGGCGCGTCGGTCGAATGCCAGTTGTCGAACGCGATGTGGAAGCCGTCCAGATAGGGCTTGCGCCCGGCCGCGATGTCGGCCACGAACTGCTGCGGCGTCTTGCCGGCCTTGTCGGCCGCGATCATGATCGGCGCGCCATGGGCGTCGTCGGCGCAGACGAACTGCACCTCGTGGCCGCGCAGGCGCTGGAAGCGCACCCAGGTGTCGGCCTGGATGTACTCCATGACGTGGCCGATGTGGAACGGTCCGTTGGCGTAGGGCAGGGCGGTGGTGACGAAGAGCTTGCGTGGCATGCGTTCGATTTTAGGCGCCGGGTGGACAAGGCCCCAGGGCGGCCGCATCATTGCTGCTTTGCCTGCAACATGCCGACCACACCCGCCCAGGATCGACGTCTCGCGCACCTGTCGCCCGCCGTGACGCCGATGCGCTGCGCCAACCGGAGAGACCCCGTGACTTGCCGACCGAACCGGTCGGGCCTTCGCGCGAAGAGGTGGCTGCTGCTCGCCGCCGCCGGCCTGGTCGCCACCGCCGCGGCCGCCGACGACGGCGCCTTGCAGCGCTGCCGCGCCGTGGCCGAAGCGCAGGCGCGGCTGGCTTGCTACGACGCATTGCCGCTGGCGCCCGCGCCGGCTGCGGCCGCGATGCCGGCCGCCGCGGCGCCGCCGGCGGCACCGGATGCCGTCGCCGCCTTCGGCCTGGAGTCGCGCCGCGAGGCGGTGCACGAGATCTCCAGCCGCATCCCGGGCCATTTCGAAGGCTGGTCCCCAGGCACGCGCATCGAACTGGCCAACGGCCAGGTCTGGGAGGTCACCGACGACGTATCGGCGGCGTACGAACTCGACGACCCGAAGGTCACCGTGCGCCGCGCCGCGTTCGGCAGCTTCATGCTCGACATCGAGGGCGCGCGGCGATCGCCCCGCGTGCGCCGCATCAAATAGGGGATTGGGCCGCCGCCGCGGCGGCGAGTTGCCGATCGGGCTAGACTGCCGCGCTTTGCCCGCCGACAACGCCAGGAGCGTCCCGCCCATGTCCACCGCCGTCACCGAAGCCGCGCTGCTCGAAGCGCTGAAAGCCGTCGTCGACCCCAACACCGGGAAAGACTTCGTCAGCACCCGCGCGATCAAGAACCTGCGCATCGAGGGCGGTGACGTCGCCCTGCAGGTCGAGCTCGGCTACCCGGGCAAGAGCCAGCACCCGGCGCTGCGCAAGGCCCTGGTGGCCGCGGCGCGCGGCGTGGCCGGGGTCGACAACGTCAGCGTCGAGATCACCACGCGCATCGTCTCGCACGCCGTGCAGCGCGGCGTGCAGCTGCTGCCCAAGGTGAAGAACGTCATCGCGGTGGCCTCGGGCAAGGGCGGTGTGGGCAAGAGCACGACCGCGGTCAACCTGGCCCTGGCGCTGGCCGCCGAGGGCGCCAGCGTGGGCATCCTCGACGCCGACATCTACGGCCCCAGCCAGCCGATGATGATGGGCATCTCCGGGCGCCCGGAGAGCGTCGACGGCCAGACCATGGAGCCGATGGAGAACTACGGCGTGCAGGTGATGTCGATCGGCTTCCTGGTCGACGACGACCAGGCGATGATCTGGCGCGGTCCGATGGCCACCCAGGCGCTCGACCAGCTGCTGCGGCAGACCAACTGGCGCGAGCTCGATTACCTGCTGGTCGACATGCCGCCGGGCACCGGCGACATCGCGCTCACGCTCAGCCAACGCGTGCCGCTGACCGGCGCGGTGATCGTGACGACGCCGCAGGACATCGCGCTGCTCGACGCGAAGAAGGGGCTGAAGATGTTCGAGAAGGTCGGCGTGCCGATCCTGGGCGTCGTCGAGAACATGGCCATCTACCATTGCCCGAACTGCGGCCACAGCGAACATATCTTCGGCGCCGATGGCGGCCGCCGCATGGCCACCGAGTACGGCGTCGATTACCTCGGCGGCCTGCCGCTGACAATGAGCATCCGCGAACAGGCCGACAGCGGCCGTCCCAGCGTGGTGGCCGACCCCGACGGCGAAATCGCCGCGACCTACAAGGCGGTGGCGCGGCAGATCGCGGTCAAGATCGCGCTCAAGGCCAAGGACTTCTCGGCCAAGTTCCCGACGATCTCGGTCTCCAAGACGACCTGAAGCGGGCCGCGGATGGGCGCCGCCGGGGCCCGGGCGGCCAGCCGGTCGTTGCTCAGGCGGCGGGCGACGCGCAGCGCAAGATCACTGTGAACACCGCCCCGTTGCCGGAGTTGCCGGCGACGATGTCGCCGCCGTAGCGCTCGACGAGCGTGCGGCTGATCCACAGGCCCAGCCCCGTGCCATCGGGCCGCCTCGTGACGAAGGGCTGGAACAGGCGCTCGATCAACTCCGGCGCCAGCCCGGCGCCGGTGTCGGCGATCCGGATCTCGACGCCGTCTTCGCCCATGTCGGCGGTGGCCAGGCCGAGCGTGCCGCCGTCGGGCATGGCCTGCAGAGCGTTGACCATCAGATTGACCAGCACCTGCTGCAGCTCGTGGCGGTTGATCGCCGGCTTGCGCGTGGCGCGGCAGTCGCGCTCGACGTCGACGCCACCGCCGGCGATCTGGTGGCGCGCCAGCAGCAGGCAGTCCTCGAGCAGCCGTGCCGTGTCGACCTGATCGACGTAGCCGGCGAATTCGGCCGGCCGCGCGAACTGCAGCAGCTGGGTGGCGATCAGCCGCATGCGCTCGATCTGCTCGTCGACCAGCTTCAGCTCGGGCGCCACGCGCGCGGCCGCGGCCGGGCCCAGCAGTTCGCGCACCAGGTCGAGGTTGCCCTGGATGACGGCGATCGGGTTGTTCACCTCGTGCGCGATCGACGCCGTGAGCTGGCCCACGGTGGCCAACTTCTCGCTGCTGAGCAGCTGGCGTTGCGCCTCTGCGAGCGCGCGCGTGCGTTCGGCAACCTTGGCGTCGAGCTCGGCGTTCCAGCGCTGCAGGCGCCGGGTGTCGTCGTCGATGGTCTGCAGCAGCCGGTCGAGATGGCGCGCGAGGCGGCCGATCTCGTCGCCGCTGTTCACCGGTCCGACGCGCGCATCCAGGGCGCCGGCCTGCACGCGGCGCATCGTCGCCTCCATCTGCTCCAGCGGGCGGAAGATCGCGCCGGCCCAGCGCAACGAGACGATGGCCGCCACGATCATCACGCCGGAGAACAGGGCGCCGATGCCGGCCAGCATGCCGTACTTGAGCAAGGTGAACGGCCGCTCGAGGATGCCGACGTAGAGCATGCCGACGCGGTGCCCGGCGCTGTCTGTCAGCGGCTGGTAGCCCGAGACGTACCAGTCGCTGACGACGAACGCGCGGTGCAGCCAGGTCGTGCCCCGCCCCAGCACGGCGTCGCGCACGTCGCGCGAGACGCGGGTGCCGATGGCGCGGCTGGCGTGCATCGCGGCCTCGGCGTCGGCCTGCGGCTCGGTGCTGAACAGCCGCACGTTGGTGCTGATGCGCACGTCGTCGAGGAACAGCGTGGCCGTGCCGCGGCTGCCGAAGGGCAGCGAGCCCTCGGGATAGACGATCGAATTGATGTGGTCGATGAACGGCAGGTTGCGGTTGAGCAGCACGCCGCCGCGCAGCAGCCCGATCAGGCGGCCGTCCACGGCGCGCACGGCGTGGGTGGACAGCAGCACCATCGCGCGGTCTTCGACCATGCGCGTGGTGGGCGCTGCGTTGCGCGTGGGCAGCAGCGGCACCGCGACGCGCGCGCGCAGGGCCGGCGGCAGAGCGGACTGCTGGGCGGGTGCGAGCACCTCGACGCTGGTGCCGACGGCGCCAGCGGCCGCGGGAGCGATGGCTTGCGCGGCGGGCGCGCCAGCCGCCCCGCCGCTGGCGCTCGCACGCAGCCGGCCTTCGGCGTCGAGCAGGAGGACGAAGTCCAGCCGCTCGCGCTGCGCGAAGCGGTGCAGCAGCGGCGCCAGCCGATCCGGGGTGGCGGCATGCGGGTCGGCGAGTGCGCTCACCAGGGCCTGCGACTCGGCGACGGCGCCGATGCTGGATCCGACTTCGCCGAGCACGCGCTCGAAGTAGCCGCTGGCCACCGCAAGATCGGAGCGCACCTTCGTGAGGAGCAGGCGGTCGAAGGCCTCGTTGCCCCACCACAGCAGCACCGCGCCGAGCAGCGGCAGGACGCCGACCAGTGGCAGCAGCACCATCGCGAGCAGCTTGTTGCGGATCGACGGGCGCAGGAAGCGGCCTGGGGCCGCCGGCGCCGGCGGCGCCATCGGCGGGTTCGCGTTCAGCGGCGTGGCTCCGCGCCCGCCGGCGCGCTGAACCACTCGGCGAAGCGCCGCTCCAGCGTGCGCCGCGAGATCCCCAGCAGCTGCGCGGCGCGCGTCTTGTCGCCTTCGACCGAGTCGAGGACGGCCACGATGTGCTGGCGCTCCAGGGTCTGCAGATCGATAGGCCCGTCGAAAGCCGGGCGCATCGGCGCGCGCGACCGGGGCAGCCCCTGGTACAGCGCCGAGACGTTGAGCGCGCCGACGATGAGCGAGCGCTCGATCAGGTTGCGCAGCTCGCGCACGTTGCCCGGCCAGTCGTACTGCTGCAGGAACCGCATCTCCTCTTCGGTGATCGCGATCGGCGGGACGCCCAGCCGGGGCGCCAGCGTGGCGATGAAATGGGCGACCAGCTCGGGGATGTCCTCCTTGTGCGCCGCCAGCGGCGGCAGCGTGATCTCGACCACCTGGAGCCGGTAGTACAGGTCGGCGCGGAAGCGCCCGGCCTCGACCTCGGCGCGCAGCGGGTGGCTGCTGGCGGCGACGATGCGAACGTTGATCGGGATCTCCTGCTCACCGCCCACCGGCCGGATGCGCCGGCTCTCGAGCACCCTGAGCAGTGTGGCCTGCAGCGGCAGCGGCAACTCGCCGACCTCGTCAAGGAACAGCGTGCCGCCCTGGGCATAGACGAGCAGGCCGTCGCGCCCCGGCTGGCCGAAGAGCTCGGCCTCGATCAGCGCCGGCGAGGCGGTGGCGCAGTTGACCGGCACGAAGGGCGCCGCGGCATGCGGGCTGAGGTCGTGCAGGGCGAGCGCCGCCAGCTCCTTGCCGGTACCCGACTCTCCGGTCAGCAGAACCGTGCTGTCCACCGCTGCGACGCGGTGCAGCGCGGCCTGCAGGCCCTTGATGACTATCGAGCTACCGACCAACCCGTCGGCCGGCGGCGTACGCTGGTCGAGCGCGCGCTTGAGGACCCAGTTCTCGCGCTTGAGCCGTGCCCGCTCGAGCCCCTGCTTGACCGCCCCCAGAACCTGGGCGACGCGAAACGGCTTGAGCAGGAAGTCGCCGGCGCCGGCGCGCAGCGCCTCGATCGCGGTGTCGAGGTCGGCGAAGGCCGTGATCAGCACGACCTCGCAGGCGTTGCCGGCCTCGCGCATCTCCTGCAGCAACGCCAGGCCGGTCTTGCCCGGCAGCGTGATGTCCAGGATCACGAGGTCGAAGCGATGCCGCTGCAGCAGCGTCTCGGCCTCCTCGGCCGACCCCGCGACCTGAACCTGGCCCATCCGTGGCGCCAGCGTGCGCTGCAGGAAATGACGCATTCCCGGCTCGTCGTCGACGATCAGCACGGCGGCATCGGGCCATTGCTGCGAACGGGACGCGGCGCCGTTGTCGGCAGCGGGGTCGGTGGGCGGCGTGATGGCGGGCCGGGGCGATGAATTGGGCATGGCGGATGGGGGCGGGATTGTAGGCAGCCGCCGCACCGGCGTCGGGCCGCGACAAGTTGTCGCATGTGCTGCGACAGCTTGGCTTGCGCGTCCAGGGTCGCAACGGATGGCGGCCAACGGACCGCTGCGTTGTCATCCGCTGGCATCAGCGCGGCACGTCGTTGGGTCGGCTGTGTCCGCAGGACATCGGTGCAACGGCATCGGTCCCGCGGGTTCCCCATCCGCACTAAAGGAGACACCATGACCACAGCAGTTGCAAACGGCGCCCCGCCTTCTGGCGACGCTGGCTTGCTCAGCAAGGAGCGAACCGTCGCCGGACCCGGCTTCAACCGGTGGCTGGCGCCGACCTGCGCACTGGCGATCCACCTGTGCATCGGCATGGCCTACGGCTTCTCGGTCTTCTGGCTGCCGATGACCAAGCTGCTCGCGGCCACCGATGCTGCGGTCTGCGCCAAGCAGAGCCTGATGAACGAGCTGTTCACGACGCAGTGCAACTGGAGCGTGCCGGCGGTGAGCGTGACCTTCACGCTGTTCATCGTGATGCTCGGCGTCTCGGCCGCGTTGTGGGGCGCGTGGCTCGAACACGCCGGCCCGCGCAAGGCCGGCTTCATCGCCGCGCTGTGCTGGGGTGGCGGCATGGCCCTGGGCGGCGTCGGCGTGGCCATGCACCAGCTCTGGCTGCTGTGGTTGGGCTGCGGCATCCTCGGCGGCGTCGGACAGGGGCTGGGCTACATCAGCCCGGTGTCGACCTTGATCAAGTGGTTCCCAGATCGCCGTGGCATGGCCACCGGCTTCGCGATCATGGGCTACGGCGGCGGCGCCATGATCGGCGCGCCGATCGCGGTGGCATTGATGAAGCACTTCACCACGGGCGGCGTGCCCGGCGTGGCCAGCACGATGATCGTGATGGGAGGCCTCTACTTCGTCGTCATGTCGGCCGGCGCCTTCGGTTTCCGCATCGCCCCGACGGGCTGGCTGCCCGCCGGCTACAAGCCTCCCGAGGCCGGCAAGGCGATGATCACCCATCGCCACGTGCACCTGAACAAGGCCTGGAAGACGCCACAGTTCTGGCTCATCTGGGGCGTGCTGTGCCTGAACGTGACCGCCGGCATCGGCGTCATCTCGATGGCCTCACCGATGTTGCAGGAGGTGTTCGGCGCCAGACTCATCGGCATCGAGACCGGCGGCACCATGACCCCGGCGCAGAAGCTCGCCATCGTCGCCGCGGCGGCCGGCCTGGTCGGCCTGATCAGCCTGTTCAACAGCCTGGGTCGATTGTTCTGGGCCTCGGTGTCGGACCACATCGGGCGCAAGAACACCTACTACACGTTTTTCGTGCTCGGGATTGCGCTGTATTGCCTGATGCCGACGCTGGGCCACCTGGGCCTGGCGGCGGTGTTCGTGGTCGTGGTCTGCGCCATCCTGACGATGTACGGCGGCGGCTTCTCCACCGTACCGGCGTACCTGGCCGACATGTTCGGCACCCAGATGGTCGGCGCGATTCACGGCCGGTTGCTGACGGCCTGGTCTGCCGCCGGTGTGATCGGCCCGGTCCTGATCGCCAACGTGCGCGAGATGCAGCTCGAAGCCGGTGTGCCGAAGAACCTGGTCTACGACCGCACGCTCTACATCCTGGCCGGACTGCTCCTGGTCGGCCTGATCTGCAACCTGCTCGTGCGGCCGGTCGCCGACAGGTACTTCATGACCGATGCCGAACTCGAAGCCGAGCGCAGTCTCGGGCACGAAAGGTCGGGCAACGGCAGGGGCGATGCGGCCTCGGCCGCGCGCGGTGCCTTCGGCCTCGGCGGCACCCTGGCCTGGCTGGCGGTGGGCATTCCGTTCCTGATCGGCGTCTGGATCGCGCTGCAGAAGGCGGCGGCGCTGTTCTGACCCCGCTGCCCGGCGGCGGGCAATGACCTGAAGGTCGCCGGGCGCTTGCCGACGGTTCGCCCGCCCCCGAGTGCGCGAAAACCGCGGGCTCGACCCGATACATCGACGTCGAACCACCGTATAGCATTCGGCGGTTCGACGAACTTGGGCGGGCGCGTGGGCGGAGACACCTCGCGCCTGCAGTCGAATCCAGCGGGCCCCGCGCTATCAGGGGTCGATCCACCTTGAACAAGAGGCATTCATGAGCCAATCGCAACCGCAGGGCGCCGTCCGGCGCCGCCGGGTCATCCAGGCCGCCGCTGGCGCCAGCCTGGTGCAACTCGCTTCGCCCTTCATCCTGACGGCGCGGGCCGCCGACATGGTCAAGATCGGGCTCGACAACCCGCTGACCGGCACCTTCGCCGCGGTGGGAAAGAACGAGCTCGTGGGCTGCCAGCTCGCGGTGGCGCAGATCAACGCCAAGGGCGGCATCCTGGGCCGGCAGGTCGAACTGCTGGTCGAAGACTCGACCAGCGGCGACGCCGGCACCGCGGTGCAGAAGGCGCGCAAGCTGATCGAGCGCGACAAGGTCGACTTCCTGCTCGGCAACGTGAACTCGGCACTGTCGCTGGCGATGGCCCAGGTCAGCAACGAGAAGGGCGTGCTGCACGTGGTGCCCGGCGGCCACACCGACGCCGTCACCGGCGCCAGCTGCCACTGGAACGTGTTCCGCATCTGCAACACGACGCAGATGGAGGCCAACGCGGTGACGCCGTCGCTGATCAAGAGCGCCGGCAAGAAGTGGTACTACATCACTCCCGACTACGCCTTCGGCCACACGCTGCAGGCGGGCCTGGAGAAGGCCTGCGCCAAGGCCGGCGGCACCAAGGTCGGCGGCGACCTGACCCCGCTGGGCACGACCGACTTCTCGTCCTACCTGATCAAGGCACAGGCGGCCAAGCCCGACGTGATCATCTTCCTGCCCCAGGGCGACGACATGATCAATTGCATCAAGCAGGCGGTGCAGTTCGGTCTGGACAAGCGCTTCCACATCGCCGGCGGGCAACAGGAGCTCGAGGCGCTCGAGGGCCTGCCGCCCGAGGCGCGCATCGGCACCTGGGTCTTCGAGTGGTACTGGAACCAGCCGAACGTGCCGCACGTGGCCGAGTTCGTCGCCGAGATCAAGAAGAGGACCGGCCGCGTGCCGACCGCGCGCACCTGGTTCGGCTATCGCGTCGACCTGGACCTGCGCGCTGGCGGCGAAGAACGCCAACTCGCTCGACGCCAAGAAGATGGCCAAGGGCCTGCAGGGCTTCCAGCTGCCGCCGGAAGTGGCCCTGATGCCCGACGGCGCGTTCTTCCGCGAGGGCCAGAACCAGCTGATTCCGAACCTCTACGTCGGCCATGCGCAGGCGAAGGGTCCGGCGGGGCCGGACGACCTGTTCAAGGTCACCGACCTGGTCAAGGGCATCGATATCGCCGGCACCCTCGAGGAGACGGGCTGCAAGATGACCTGGCCGGCCTGAGCCGGACGCTGCCTCCGCGCGACGCCGCTTGCGGCGCGCGCGGGTTTCCCTCGATCCCCAAGTGCCCGATGCCTGCCCGCCGGCCTGCGGCCCCGCCGCAGCGGCCCGGGCCGTTTCCGGTTGCGGCGACCCGCAGCCGCGAAGACGCCAACCGTACTGACGCTCCACGATGACCCAGCTGCTCCTGTTCAATGTCTTCAACGGGCTCATCGTCGGCGCGTTCTACGCGCTGATGGCGCTGGGCCTGTCGCTGATCCTCAACCTCAGCGGGGTGATCAACTTCGCCCACGGCGGCTTCCTGGCCATCGGTGCCTACCTCGCGTACGCGCTGATGCCGGCGATCGGCTTCTGGGGCGCGCTGCTGGTGGCGCCGGTGCTGACGGCGCTCATCGGGCTGGTCGTCGAGCGCCTGCTGATCCGGCGCCTGTACGGCCGCGACCCTCTGTACAGCCTGCTGCTGACCTTCGGCCTGGCCTACATCCTCGAAGACGGCACGCGCTTCATCTGGGGGGCGCAGAGCCTGCCGTTTCCGATTCCCGACTGGCTGACCACGCCGCTGTCGACCGAGCTGTTCTTTCTGACCGGATACCGCCTGTTCATGGTCGCGCTGGTCGCGGTGGCGGTCGGGGCACTGTTCTTCATCCTGAACCGGACCCGGCTGGGGATGCGGATCCGCGCCGGCACGCTCGACCTCGAGACGGTCTCGGTGCTCGGCATCAACGTGTCGGTGCTGCGCAACCTGAACTTCGGCCTCGGCATCTATCTGGCGGGCCTGGCCGGCGTGCTGGCGGCCGGCATGCTCGGGCTGCAGCCGACGATCGGCGCCTCGCTGATCATGCCCAGCTTCGTGGCGATCATCGTCGGCGGCCTCGGCAGCCTGCCGGGCACGCTGCTCGGCGGCCTGCTGATCGGCGTCGCCTCGGGCGTCACCACGGTGTTCTTTCCGTCGGCCACCGAGGCCGTGATGTACGTGTTGATGGGGCTGGTGCTGCTCGTGCGCCCGCGCGGCCTGCTCGGTGAAGAGGGGAGAGTGCAGTGATGGCGTTCGACAAGCGGGCGTCCAACGCCCTGATCTGGCTCGTGCTGCTGACGATGCCGTACTGGATGAATGCCGTCGGCGGCTACACCGAGCTGGCGATCCGTGTCGTCGTGCTCGGGCTCGCGGCGATGGCGGTGAACTTCCTGCTTGGCTTCACCGGCGTGCTGTCGTTCGGGCACGCCGCCTACTTCGGCCTCGGCGCCTACGGCGCGGCGATGACGATCAAGTTCTTCGCTCCGAGCACGGCGCTGGCGATCGTCGTCGGTGTCGTCGTCGGCACGGTGGCGGCGGCGATCATCGGCGCGCTGATCGCGAAGCTGCGCGGCACCTACTTCGCGATGGTCACGATCGCCTTCGGCCAGGTCTTCTACTTCATCGCCTTCCGCTGGAATTCGGTCACCGGGGGCGACGACGGCATCACCGGCTGGCAGCGCCAGCCACTGCACCTGGGCTTCGCGACGATTGACATCCTGCACAACGACAAGGCCTTCTACTACCTGGTGCTGGCCTTGTTCGCGCTCGCCACCGCGGTGATGGCGCTGCTGCTGCGCAGCCCGCTGGGGCGCAGCCTGATCGCGATCCGCGAGAACGAACGCCGCGCGCGCTTCCTGGGCATCCCGGTCGAGCGCCATATCTGGCTGTCGTTCGTGATCTCGGGCGGCTTCGCGGCGCTGGCCGGCACGCTGTACGCGCTGCTGAGCAACTTTACCGACCCGCGCTCGCTGCACTGGAGCCTGTCGGGCAACTTCGTCATCATGGCCGTGCTCGGCGGCATGCGCTCGTTCTGGGGCCCGCTGGTCGGCGCGGCGATCTTCGTCGTGCTGCAGGACTACGTGTCAAGCCATACGGAAAACTGGATGTCGTTCATCGGTCTGTTCTTCGTCCTCGTCGTGACCTTCTTCCCGCGCGGCGTTCTCGGCATCATCAAGCGAAAGGTCGCAACGTGAGCCTGCTGCGCGTGCAGAACGTGTCGCGCCACTTCGGCAACCTGGTGGCGGTCAACGACGTGTCGCTGGTCGTCGAGCCCGGTGAGTTGCGGGCGGTGATCGGACCCAACGGAGCGGGCAAGACGACCTTCTTCAACCTGATCAGCGGTTTCTTCCCTCCCACATCGGGCACGATCCTGTTCGACGACCGGGACATCACGGCCTGGCCGCCACACCGACGTGTCGCGGGCGGGATGGCGCGCACGTTCCAGATCACCGAGATCTTCCCCGAGCTGAGCGTGCGCGAGAACCTGCGCATTCCGGTCGAGGTCGCGTCCGGCTTCCGGCTGCGGCCCTGGCTGTCGCGCCAGGAGGACACCAAGATCCGCGAGCGGCAGGCGGAGTTGCTCGAGATGGGCGGCCTGGCCGACAAGGCCGATCGGCTGGTCGGCGAACTGTCGCACGGCGACCAGCGGGCGACCGAGATCATGATGTCGATCGCGCTCAACCCGCGCCTGCTGCTGCTCGACGAGCCGACCGCGGGCATGGGCGATCAGGAAACCTACAACATCACGCGCCTGATCCGCCGCCTGCATCGCCAGGAGAAGCTCAGCATCGTGCTGATCGAGCACGACATGCGGGTCGTCTTCCATCTCGCCGACCGCATCATGGTGCTGGCCGAGGGATCGGTGCTGGCCGAAGGCACCGACGCCGAGATCGCCAAGGACGAGCGGGTGCAGGAAGCCTACCTCGGGAAGACCGAATGAACGTCCTCGAAGCCCAAGGCCTGCACACTTTCTACGGCAAGAGCCACATCCTGCACGACGTCGGCCTCACGGTGCGCGAGGGCGAGATCGTGACCCTGCTCGGGCGCAACGGTGCCGGCAAGTCGACCACCTTGCGCAGCCTGATCGGCCTGACGCCGCCGCGCGAGGGCCGGATCACGATCCTCGGCCAGAACACGACCGGCTGGCCGCCTTACCGGGTCGCCGCGCTGGGCGTCGGCTTCGTCCCCGAGGGGCGGCGCATCTTCGCCAACCTCAGCGTCGACGAGAATCTGCGCGTGCCGCTGGAGCGCCCCGGCCCCTGGACCGTGGAGCGCGTCTACGAGCTCTTCCCGCGCCTGCGCGAGCGCAAGGGCAACAAGGGCCGCCAGCTCTCGGGCGGCGAGCAGGAGATGCTGGCGATCGCGCGCGCGCTGCTGCTCAACCCCAAGCTGCTGATGCTCGACGAGCCCTCGCAGGGGCTGGCGCCGCTGATCGTGCAAGTCAGGTCTTCGAGATCATCGTCGCGATGCGCAAGGAAGGCATGTCGATCCTGCTGGTCGAGCAGAACGTGCGCGCGGCGGTCGAGATCGCCGACCGCGCCTACGTGCTGGAGAACGGCAGCATGGCCTACGAGGGCGTGGCGGCCGAATTCGCGAAAGACGAGGAGCGGGTGCGCGCCCTGGCCGGCGCCAGCGCCGAGGTCTGGGAGGGCATCGATTCGGCCTGAGCCACGCCCGGGTCCGGTCCGGCACCGCGGTCGTTGCAGGCCGGGCGCGCAGGCCACGGCATCATGAAGTCACGCGGCGTTCATCTGCAGTACCGGTTCGAGTCGCAGGCCGGCGCCGCCCCTGCCGGGCAGCGCGGTGGTGAACTCGAGAACCCGCTGTTCGACCTGCTGCTGGCCTTGCGCGAGCATGGCTCGATCGCGCATGCCGCTCGCGCCAGCGGCCAGTCGTACCGCCACCTGTGGGGCTCTCTCAAGCAGTGGGAACAGGTGCTCGGTGAGCCGCTGGTGAGCTGGGTGCAGGGCCAGCCGGCGCGCCTGACGGCCTTCGCCGACCGCCTGCTGTGGGCCGAGACCCAGGCGCGGACGCGGCTGACGCCGCACATCGAGGCCTTGCGCGCCGAACTCGAGCGGGTGCTGGCCGATGCGCTCGATGGCTCGCTGCAGGTGCTGACCGTCTTCGCCAGCCACGACCTGGCGCTGCCGGCGCTGCGTGAGCGCGCCGCGGCGCAGGGACTGCACATCGAGCTGCGCTTTGCCGGCAGCCTGGACGCCTTGCGCGCGCTGGCCGCCGGGCGCTGCGCGGTGGCCGGTTTTCACGTGCCGGCGCTCGACCATGGCGGCACGGTGTTCGCGCGCCATCTCAAGCCGCTGCTCAAGCCCGGGCGCCACAAGCTGATCGGCTGCGCGCGGCGGCGCCAGGGCCTGATCGTGGCCAGCGGCAACCCGCTGCATCTGCAAGGGCTGGCCGACGCGGCCGCGGCCGTCGATCGTGGTGCGCGCTTCGTCGCACGCCAGGCCGGCTCGGGCACGCGGCTGTTGCTGGAGCATCTGTGCCAGGCCGCAGGAGTGGCGCCCGCGCGGCTGCTGGGCACCGCCGCGGTGGCCGAAGACAGCCACCTCGCGGTCGCCGCCGCGGTGGCCAGCGGCAACGCCGAGGCCGGGCTGGGCATCGAGGCGGCGGCGCGCCAGTTCGGCCTCGACTTCGTGCCGCTGGTCGAGGAGGACTACTTCCTCGTCTGCCTGCGCGACGCGCTCGACCAGCCACCCGTGCTGGCGCTGCGCGAAATACTGCGAAGCGCCGCCTGGCGCGAGGTGGTCGCCGCTCTGCCCGGTTACGCGGCGGTGCACAGCGGCGAGGTCTTGTCGCTGACGCAGGTGCTGCCGTGGTGGCGCTTTCGGGCGCCGAAGCCGCGCTGAACGCGTGCCGGCGGTGGCGCGCTACGGGCCGGCGCTGCGCGGGCCCTGCAGGCTCTGCAACTCGGCCACCGTGTTGGCGTTGAAGAAGGCCTGCGCATCGGCGAACTCGACCGTCACGCAGCGATGCTGTGCCGTCCAGCGATCAATCTTGCGCTGGCCGCCCTGCAGGTAGACCAGCAGGCTCTCGATCAGCGTGGCCTGGAGCAGGCAGAAGACCGGTTGCGCTTGCAGGATGCCGTCTTCGCGCGTGGCGGCCATCGCGATCTCGGCGCCAGCGCCGGTCAGGGCCTGGGCCAGTCGCGGCACGAGGTCCGTCGGGAAGTCGGGCGTGTCGCAGGGCACGGTGGCCATGTACGGTGTTTCGCAATGCTCCAGCCCCGCGAGCCAGCCGGCCAGCGGGCCGGGATAGTCGGCCAGCGGGTCGGGCCAGACCGGCACGCCCATGCTCTCGTAGGCAGCGAGGTTGCGGTTGGCATTGATCATCACCTGCCCGACCTGCGGCTGCAGCCGCAGCAGCGTGTGCAGCGCCAGCGGCATGCCCAGGTGGGTCTGCAAACCCTTGTCGGCGCCGCCCATTCGGCTGCCGCGCCCGCCGGCGAGCACGAGCCCAGTGATGTCGTCGAGCGCGATCGTCATGGCCTCAGGTCTCCAGCAGGTCGAAGCCCTGCGTCTCCACCTGCATGAAGGCGCGCGTGAGCTCGGCCACCGCGCGCCAGGTGTCCGCGCGCGGATGCGCGCCCACGGCGTCGCACAGGCGCTCGACCCAGGGCTGCAGATGGCTGCGGAAGAAGCGGCGCTGGCGCTCGAGGTTGCACACCGCGGCGTCGTCACCGGCGATCAGGTAGCGCATGACCTCGAAGCCGTAGGCCACATGGTCCTCGGTCTCCAGCGCTCCCGCGTCGCGCGCCAGGCCGAGCTCGGCCAGGTCGCTGCGCAGCGCGACCAGCGGCCGCTCGTTGAGGAAGCCGCTGAGGTAGTACGAGCCGTAGGCGAAGACTTCGGGCTTGCCGATGCCGTGGAACAGCGCCTCGTGCTCGGCCGTGGCGGCTTCCGCGCTGGTCGCGCGCAGGGTGGCAACCAGCGCTTCCCAGGGCGCCTGCAGCGCTGCACCGGGCTCTTCGGCCTGCGTCACCGCGACCTTGAACTGCGCCAGCATGGCGGCGTCCGGCGGCGCGAGCCACAGCTGCGCGAGCAGGCCGTAGAGCTCCGCGCGCGCCAGCTCTTCGTGCTCGCCCGCGGTGGCCAGGCTGACAGGGACGGTGTTCATAGGTCGGTGATGCGGACTTCGCCGGCGTTGCTGTGGATGTCGATCACGCGGCAGTCGCCGCACATCTTCAGCCGCTCGGCCGCCGCGCCCTGGAAGGCGGCGTGGCCGGCCAGCTTGAGGACCATGTTCTCGATCGCGCGCAGGGTGCCGAAGGGCTTGCCGCAGCGCACGCAGCGGAAGGGCTCCATCGCGGCCAGCACGCGCGGCGCCTTGCGCGCGCGGCCACCGTCGGCCAGCCACAACCGCGGCTGCAGCGCGATCGCGCCCTCGGGGCAGGTGCGCTCGCACAGGCCGCATTGGACGCAGTTCCTCTCGGTGAACCTGAGCTGCGGCTGGTCGGGGTTGTCGGACAGCGCCGCCGCCGGGCAGGCGCCCACGCAGCTCAGGCACAGCGTGCACTTGCCGGCATCGACCGCCAGCGTGCCCCAGGGGGCGCCAACGGCGGGCAGGGCGATTTCGTCTGCCGGCGCCGGCGCCTGCGCCAGCAGGTGCTCGAGCGCCAGCTCCAGCGTGGCGCGCTTGTCGGCCTGGGCCGCGAACGTGGCTGGCTTGGCCACCCCCTGCGCCGCCGGCGCGCGCAGGGCAGTGTCCAGCGCCACCAGGTCGCGGGCGTCGCGTGCCTCGATCAGGCGCAGGTGCTCGCCGCGGTAGCCCAGCCCCGCCAGCAAGGCACCAGCCACCGCCATCTGCTCGGCCAGCGCCTGCCGGTATTCCGGTGCTTCCTCGCTGCTCAGCAGCACCCAGACCTGGCTCGCGCCCTGGGCCAGCGCGGCCAGCCAGAGGTCGATGCCGATGCTCGCGGTGTGCCATACCGCCACCGGCAGCACCCGCGCAGGCAGGCCCTGCAACGAGCGGTCCACCCGCGCCGCGCGGCCGAGTTCGCCCACGATGCGGCTGCCCGCGCCTTCGCTGTGGATCAGCAGTGCCGCGTCCGAACCGCCGGCATGGGCATACGCGGTCAACATCGTGCGCAGCCGCCGGCCCTGGTCCGCCGTTCCCGGGTAGGCGAAGGACATGGCGCCGCTCGGGCATACCGTGCTGCAGGCACCGCAGCCCACGCACAGGTGCGGCTCGACGATCACGCCGCCGGCGGTCTCGCCCTTGGTCTTGCCCTTGCGCGAGGCGTCGCTGCGGATGGCTCGCGTCGAGCAGACATCGATGCAGGCGGTGCAGCCGATCTGCTCGTTGCGGCTGTGGGCGCAGAGCTTGTGCTGGTAGCCGAAGAACCTGGGCTTTTCGAATTCGCCGGTAAGTTCGCGCAAGGCGAGCACGGCGGCCTGCAGCTTGCGTTCGTCGGCCGCGGCGTGGAAGTAGCCCTGCGGCGGCTGGTGCATCGTGAATGCGGGTTGCGGACGCAGGTCGAGCACGAGGTCGAAGGTCTCCTGGTGGCTGAGCGGCCCGCGGCCGAAGTCGATCGCCCCCGCGGCATCGCAGACGCGCACGCAATCGCGGTGGCTCTTGCAGGCGGCCAGGTCGACCTGGTAGTCGAGGCCGATCGCGCCTTCGGGGCAGGCATCGACGCAGGCGTTGCAGCGCGTGCACAGGTCGAGGTCGATCGGATTGACGCTCTCCCACTCGGCCCTGAAGGCGCCGAGCCAGCCGGCCAGGCGCGTCAGGCGGCCATGATGGGTGGCCCGTGCGTGGTCCTGGGCCAGCGCACCGCCGGACTCGGTGACGAGCACGGTCACGTCGAGCTTGTCGGCCAGGATTGCCGCCGCGCGCTCGGCCGCTTCGGCGCCGCCGAGCACCAGGCAGCGCCCGGCCGAGCGGTAGCCGACGCTGGCCACCGGCGCGGGCGCCGGCAGCTGCGCCGCGGCCAGCAGCGCAGCGATCTTGGGGGTGGCCGACACCTTGTCGCGCGACCAGCCCGCAGTCTCGCGGATGTTGACGAAGCGGATCGGCCGCTCGGCCGCGCGCGCCGCGCCTTCGGTCTCCTCGTTGAGCTCGATGAACAGGCGCTCTTCCTGCGTGCAGGCGACGAGCAGCGGCTCGCCCTCGGCGCCGCTGGCCTTGGCCGCGCGCTGGAAGGCCGCCGCCTCACGCCGGCACAGCAGCGTGTGGACGGTGTCCAGGCCGTCAACGCTGGCCTGCGGCGTCCTCGCCAGCGCCTGGCGCAGTGCCGGCGCGTCCAGCGTCATCGTCTGGTTGCAGTTGCAGATCAGGGTCTTCATCGAGGTGGTGGTTCGCGGGCGTGAGGGCCGTCGGGGGCGGCGCTTCGGGGGTGGGAGCGGGCTGCGCGGGGGCGTCCGCCGATGGCAACGGGGTCATACCGGGGACGGCCGTGCCGGCGATGCCGGCCACCGCCTCGGGCTCGCCATCGAACAAGCCGAGCATGTGCGCCTGCGCCATCTGGCGCAGCATGCCCACGGGCAGCGGGTCGGGCTTGTTGTAGTCGTCGATGTAGGTGTCCAGGCCGTCCATCACGTTGAAGTGCGGATCGGTGAAGAGCTGCTTCAGCGCCGCGTTGCGAACCTCGGGCGCCGCGTCGCGGGCGACGAAGCGGGTGTAGTCCGAATTGCGGGTGAGCCGGGCCACGTCGGCCATCGTCGGCGGTGCGGCGGCAGCCGCTGCGCCGCCCCCGGCCGCGGAATCCCCGGTTGGGGCCGGCGGCAACTCGGGCGGCGTGGCCGGCGTCGGCGGAGCCGCCTCGGCCTCCGGCGGCGGCGGGACTTGCCGGGCCTGCGCCTTGCGGCGCGACCAGCGGTCGAAGAACGTGGGCTCGTGAGCGTTCATGGCCAGCTTCAGCGCTCGCCCGGCGCGCGGAACGACGCCGGCCGCTGTCGCCGGCGCGGCTCGGGCTGGTGGTGCGCCGCGGCGAATGCATGCAGCCAGACGCAGACCTCCGGCGGCAGTGGCAGGTTGTCGACCCGCTCCTGCGCATCGAGCAGGCGACCGGCCTCGTGGTACGACAGGGTCACGCGCTCGGGCCAGGCCCGAGCGGGGTCGTCGTCGGCGATGCGCCACATCACGAACCACACCGGCGCGCCCGACTCCAGATTGAGCAGGTAGCCCTCGGCCTCGTCGCGGAACAGCGTCACCGGCAGACCGGGGTGGAGGAAGGTCGCGCGGCGGCCGTCGTCGCGCAGCAGTCGCGGCTCGGTGCCGAACTGGCCTTCGTCGGGCACGACCTGCGCGATGCGGAAGCGCCACTCCTCCCAGCGGTTGGGTTGGCGCTCGCGCTCGATCTGCACGGCAACGCGAAGGGTGGGGTGGTGGCTGTCCACGGGCGGGGCAAGAGGCGAGGGATTGCAGGCGGCGAAGTGTAGGCCGCGCGCGCGGCCGACCGGCAGCAGGGGCAATGATCCCGACCGCCCGTCGTCGCCGCATCGCACCCACCCTCCTGGCTACGGGTGCACCCTGATTGAAATCGCAAGATCACCGCGTCCTAATGAGTCGGGGGTATGCTGCGACATGCATAGTCGCCTCGACAAGGAGTTGGGATCGTGAACACAGTCAAGTCGTCGGCCCCGCAAGAAGAAGCTGCTGCCGCAGCGCTGTCGCGGAGAAAGATGTTCGCCGGTGCCGGGACCGCAGGCGCGCTGGTCGCGGTCGCCGCGTTGCTGCCGCGAGGCAAGGCCGAAGCGCCGCCCGCGGCCGCTGCCCGGACGACCGCCGCTGCGGCCGATGGCTACCAGCTCACCGATCACGTGAAGCGCTACTACCGGACGGCTCGGGTCTGAACGTCCTCGGCTTCGTCGATCGCTGCGCGTCCATGTCCAGCACGCGCAACCAGCACGCGAGCCGACACCCGTCGCGCCGCGCGGCCCTGCACAAGGAATCCACATGCTGCTGACCCGCAAATCCACCGCTACCGGCACGACTGCGTCGAGCCTGGTGGCCAGCCTCGCGCGCGGCGTCTCGCGCGCCATCCCCACGATGGACCGGCGCGCCTTCCTGCGCCGCTCGGGCCTGGGCGTCGGCGCCGGCATCGCCGCCTCGCAGCTGACCCTGGTGAAGAAGGCCGAGGCGGCGGACGCCCCCACGGCCGGCGCGGGCGGCAAGAAGGTCGACGTCCGCCGCACCGTCTGCAGCCATTGCTCGGTCGGCTGTGCCGTCGATGCGGTGGTCGAGAACGGTGTCTGGGTGCGCCAGGAGCCGGTCTTCGACAGCCCGATCAACCTCGGCGCGCATTGCGCCAAGGGTGCCGCGCTGCGCGAACACGGTCACGGCGAGTTCCGCCTCAAGTACCCGATGAAGCTGGTGGACGGCAAGTACCAGCGCATCACCTGGGACCAGGCGCTCGACGAGATCAGCAAGAAGATGCTCGCGCTGCGTCAGCAAAGCGGGCCCGACTCGATGTTCTTCGTCGGCTCGTCCAAGCACAGCAACGAGCAGTCCTACCTGATGCGCAAGTGGGTCTCGTTCTGGGGCACCAACAACACCGACCACCAGGCGCGCATCTGCCACAGCACCACGGTCGCGGGCGTCGCGAACACCTGGGGCTACGGCGCGATGACCAATTCGTACAACGACATGCAGAACGCCAAGGCGGCGCTGTACATCGGTTCGAACGCTGCCGAAGCGCACCCGGTGAGCATGTTGCACATGCTGCATGCCAAGGAGAACGGCACCAAGATGATCGTCGTCGACCCGCGCTTCACGCGGACGGCGGCGAAGGCTGACCAGTACATCCGCATCCGCTCGGGGTCCGACATTCCGTTCCTGTTCGGCATGCTGCACCACATCTTCAAGAACGGCTGGGAGGACCAGAAGTACATCGAGGATCGCGTCTACGGCATGGACAAGGTGCGCGAGGACGTGCTCGCGAAGTGGACCCCCGACAAGGTGCTCGAAGCCTGCGGCGTCGACGAGGCGACCTGCTACCAGGCCGCCAAGACGATGGCCGAGAACCGGCCCAGCACCTTGGTCTGGTGCATGGGCCAGACCCAGCACACGATCGGCAACGCGGTGGTGCGCGCATCCTGCCTCGTGCAGCTGGCGCTCGGCAACATCGGCGTGAGCGGCGGCGGCGCGAACATCTTCCGCGGCCACGACAACGTGCAGGGTGCCACCGACGTCGGCCCCAACCCAGATTCGCTGCCCGGCTACTACGGCCTGCTGGAAGGCTCGTGGAAGCATTTCGCCAAGGCCTGGGGCGTCGACTTCGAGTGGATCAAGAAGCAGTACGCGCCGGGTGCGATGGGCAAGTCGGGCATGACCGTCTCGCGCTGGATCGACGGCGTGCTCGAGAAGAACGAGCTGATCGACCAGGACAGCAACCTGCGGGGCCTGTTCTTCTGGGGCCATGCGCCCAACTCGCAGAGCCGCGGCATCGAGATGAAGCGGGCGATGGACAAGCTCGACCTGCTGGTCGTGATCGACCCCTACCCCTCGGCCACCGCCGCGATGGCGGCGATGCCGGGGCAGGCCGGCGACCTCAACCCGAACCGCGCCGTCTACCTGCTGCCCGCGTGCACGCAGTTCGAGACCAGCGGCTCGGTCACGGCGTCCAACCGGTCGATCCAGTGGCGGCAGAAGGTCATCGAGCCGCTGTGGGACAGCCGCACCGACCACATGATCATGACGCAGCTCGCCGACAAGCTCGGCTTCGGCAAGGAGTTCGTCAAGAACTACAAGATGGTGCCGGGCAAGGGCGGCATGATGGAGCCCGAGACCGAGTCGATCCTGCGCGAGATCAACAGCTGCGTCTGGACCATCGGCTACACCGGCCAGAGCCCCGAGCGGCTGCAGGCGCACATGCGCAACATGAACGTGTTCGACGTGCGCACGCTGCGGGCCCGCGGCGGCATCGACAAGGAGACCGGCCACAAGCTCGACGGCGAGTATTTCGGCCTGCCCTGGCCCTGCTGGGGCAATCCCGAGATGCAGCACCCAGGCTCGCCCAATCTCTACGACACGTCCAAGCACGTGATGGACGGCGGTGGCAACTTCCGCGCCAACTTCGGTGTCGAGCGCGACGGCGTCTCGCTGCTGGCCGCCGACGGCTCGCATTCCAAGGGCGCCGACCTGACCACCGGCTACCCCGAGTTCGACCACCTGCTGCTCAAGAAGCTGGGCTGGTGGGGCGACCTGACCGAAGCCGAGCAGAAGGCGGCCGAGGGCAAGAACTGGAAGACCGACTCCTCGGGCGGGATCATCCGGGTGGTGATGAAGGTGCACGGCTGCTACCCGTTCGGCAACGCCAAGGCGCGCGCCGTGGTCTGGAACTTCCCCGACCCGATCCCGCAGCACCGCGAGCCGCTGTACAGCACGCGGCCGGACCTCGTGGCCAAGTACCCGACGCACGACGACAAGAAGGCCTTCTGGCGCCTGCCCACGCTGTTCAAGAGCGTGCAGGAGAAGAACAAGGATATCGGCAAGACCTTCCCGCTGATCATGACCAGCGGCCGCCTGGTCGAGTACGAGGGCGGTGGCGAGGAGACGCGGTCCAACCCCTGGCTGGCCGAGTTGCAGCAGCACATGTTCGTCGAGATCAACCCGAAGGCGGCCAACGACCGCGGCATCCGCGACGGCGAGTTCGTCTGGGTGAAGACGCCGACGATGCAGGGCCTGACCTCGTTCAAGGGTTTGCGCGTCAAGGCCCAGGTGACCGAGCGCGTGGCGGAGGACACGGTCTTCCTGCCGTTCCACTTCTCGGGCCACTGGAACGGCGCCGACCTGGCGTCCTACTACCCGGAGGGCGCGATGCCCGTCGTCCGTGGCGAAGCGGTCAACACCGGCACCACCTACGGCTACGACAGCGTGACGATGATGCAGGAGACGAAGACCACGGTCTGCCAGATCGAACGCGCCACCGCTTGAGGGAGTCCACATGGCCCGAATGAAATTCATCTGCGACGCCGAGCGCTGCATCGAGTGCAACGGCTGCGCCACCGCCTGCAAGGCCGAGAACGACGTGCCCTGGGGCGTGAACCGCCGCCGCGTCGTCACGATGAACGATGGCGTGCCCGGCGAGAAGAGCATCTCGGTGGCATGCATGCATTGCAGCGACGCGCCCTGCATGGCGGTGTGCCCGGTGGACTGCTTCTACCGCACCGATGAAGGCGTGGTGCTGCACGACAAGGACGTCTGCATCGGTTGCGGCTACTGCAGCTACGCCTGCCCCTTCGGCGCGCCGCAGTTCCCCAGCAACGGCACCTTCGGCCTGCGCGGCAAGATGGACAAGTGCACCTTCTGCGCCGGCGGCCCCGAAGCCAACGGCAGCGAGGCCGAGTTCGAGAAGTACGGCCGCAACCGCCTTTCGGAAGGCAAGCTGCCCGCCTGCGCCGAAATGTGCAGCACGAAGGCGCTGCTCGGCGGCGATGGCGACGTGGTGGCCGACATCTTCCGCCAGCGCGTCCTGGTGCGTGGCAAGGGCAGCGAGGTCTGGGGATGGGGCACCGCCTATGGCAAGCCCGACACCGGCGGCGCCCCGGCGCCCAAGCCTGCGGGGACCAAATCATGAAGAGTCGGCTGACATTGATCGCATCGCTGCTCTGCCTGGCCGTGGCGGGCTGCGGCGAGAAGCCCCAGACCGCCGGCACCCGCAGGGCCGACACCGCGGCGTTCGAAGGCCCGGCCACCGCATTCACGGCGCCGGGCTGGAAACCGGGCGACGCCAGCAGTTGGGGGGACGAGCTGCGCACGCGCGCGCAGGGCCAGAACGAGTACGTGCGCATCGGGTCGCACTCCAACGCCACGCATTGAACACCCACGGGGAGCAGCGATGACCGGCTCTGTGCGAAACCTTCTTCTCGCTGCGGGGCTGGCGTTCGCCTTGCTTGTCCCGGCAGCGGCGCAGACCCCGCCGGCCGCGGATCGCGCGACGACGAGCCCTGCAGCAGTCAACGGCCCACCGCCGGGCTTCGTCGCCCCGGCCGAGCCCCGGCCCGGCGAGACCGAGGCGGTGCGGGCCAAGACCCAGCCCGGCAACAACGCGCCTGTGTGGCGGGCCGTGCGCGAGTCGGGCCACGACGCCGGCACGACGACGCTGCCCGGTGCCGAGCAGGGCGTCCTGATCCAGTCCCTGGTGCAGTACCCGGGCTCGCGCGTCGCGACCGCCGGCGAGGCCTGGCGCCAGGTGCGCAACCGCTGGATCATTCCCTACGGCGGCTCGCTGTTCCTGATCGTCGCGCTGGCCATCGCGATGTTCTACTGGCGCAAGGGCCCGCTGGGCGGTCACCTGCCCGACACCGGGCGGGTGATCGAGCGCTTCACCTACTTCGAGCGCGCAACCCACTGGAGCGTGGCGATCAGCTTCGTCGTGCTCGCGCTGTCCGGGCTGGTGATGGCCTTCGGCAAGTTCTTCCTGTTGCCGGTGCTCGGCGCCACGCTGTTCGGCTGGCTGAGCTATGCACTGAAGACCTTGCACAACTTCGCCGGGCCGCTGTTCACGGTGGCGCTGGTCGTCATGATCGTCACCTACATCAGGGACAACATCCCCGGCGCCAGCGACCTCGCCTGGCTGGCCAAGGGCGGTGGGATGCTCGGCGGCCACGAGGTCCCTTCGCACCGCTTCAATGCCGGCGAAAAGATCGTGTTCTGGGGCGGCGTCATCGTCCTCGGCCTGGTCGTCGTCGGCTCGGGGCTGGTGCTCGACAAGCTGGTGCCGTCGCTGGCCTACACTCGCAGCGACATGCAGGTGGCGCAGATGATCCACGGCGTGGCCTCGGTCCTGATGATGACGATGTTCCTCGGCCACATCTACCTCGGCACGATCGGCATGAGGGGCGCCTACCAGGGCATGCGCACCGGCTATGTCGACGAAGCCTGGGGCCAGGAACACCACCAGCTCTGGTACGACGACATCAAGGCAGGCAGGATCCCGGCCCAGCGCTCGCCGGCACCGGCACCGGCATCCGGCTCCGGTGCGGCATCGCACCCGGCCTGACACAGCAATTCCGCGCGGAGATACCGACGATGAATCCCAAGCGTTTCAGACCCTGGTGCCTGGCCGCCGCTGCGGTCCTGACCGCGGCATCGGCCGGCGCCAAGCTGCCGCCGCCCAGCGACGAAGCCAAGGCCAAGGCGGCCGAGGCAGCAGCCAAGGCCGCGTGGGCCGGCAAGGTGGCCGGCTACCAGCTGTGCAAGACCATGGACCGCGTGGCCGCGACCTACCGCGTCCAGGCCAAGAAAGAGGGCAAGGAGCTCAAGCCGGTGGTGGCCACGCCGCCCTGCGTCGATCCGGGCCCCTTCGTCAACACGCCGCCGCCCGCGGTGGCCGCTGCCGCGCCTGCGGCCAAGAAGTGAGACGCTCGGCGCTCTCGCTGCAGCATGCCGGCCCTGCCTGAATCCTGCCGCACGCCGGCCTGCGAACAGGCCAGCGGGTGGCAAGCGGTGGCCGGCGCGCCACGCCTGACACAGGCGCGCTGCGAGTTGTTGCGCGAGATCCGCATCCTCGACGAATACGGCGAGCAGCGCAGCATCCACATCCCGGCTGAGCGACCGCTGACGGTGTTCGTCGACAAGCGCGAGCTGGTCACCCTGATGACGCTCGGCGCCCGCCCCGAGCTGCTGGTGCTCGGCTACCTGCGCAACCAGCGGCTGATCTCGTCGGTGCAGGAGGTCGAGTCGGTGACCGTCGATTGGGACGTCGGTGCCGCCGCCGTGCGCACCCACGGCGGCGTCCACGACATCGCGGCCAAGACGGCGCACCGCGTCGTCACCACCGGCTGCGGCCAGGGCACGGTGTTCGGCGACGTGATGTCGCAGCTGCATACCGTGCAGCTGCCCGACGCCGCCAGCGCGCGCATCGGCCAGGGCACGCTGCAGCGGATGCTGGAGACGATGCGCCAGCAGGACAGCATCCACCGCAAGGCCGGCTCGGTGCATGGCTGCGCGCTGTTCCGCGGCGCCGAGATGCTGATGTTCATCGAGGACGTCGGCCGCCACAACGCGATCGACACCATCGCCGGCTGGATGGGGATGCACGATGTCGTCGGCGCCGACAAGGCCTTCTACACGACCGGCCGCCTGACCAGCGAGATGGTGATGAAGGCGGCGCAGCTCGGGGTGCCGATCATCGTCTCGCGCAACGGCGTCACGGCGATGGGGCACGAACTGGCCTCGCGCCTGGGCATGACCCTGTTCGGTCGCGCCGCCAACCGGCATTTCCTCTGCTACACCGGCACCGAACGGTTCGATTCGGAGCCCGAGCCGCAGCGGGCCGCTGTGCGGGTGGTTGCCGGCTGAAGCGCGCGGTCGCGCGGCGGTCGCTCAGACCAGCCCGTCGAACAGCCAGACGTCCACGGCCTCGCCCTGGGCCACCGAACCCTGCTCGTGGCCCAGCACGAGCAGGGCATTGGCCTCGCTCATGCTGCGCAGGATGCCCGCACCCTGCGATCCGGCCAGCCGCACCTGCCAGCCGCCGTCGGGCGCGGGCTCGACGATCGCGCGCTGGAATTCGGTGCGGCCCGGGCGCTTGCGGATCGCAGTCGTTGAGCGGGCCTGCAGCATCGGCAGCGGTCTGGGTGTAGCGCCGGCCAGGCGCAGCAGCGCCTCGCGGGCGAAGGCATAGAAGGTGACCAGCGCCGCCACCGGGTTGCCCGGCAGCGCGAAGAGCCAGGTCGGAACGACGCCCGCTGCCCGGCGCAGCGGCCCGAAGGCGAACGGCCGGCCGGGTCGCATCGCGACCTTCCAGAACGCGACCTCGCCCATGCGCGCGAGCACGGCGCGGGTGTGGTCGGCGTCGCCCATGCTGACGCCGCCACTGGTCAGCACGACGTCGGCTTCGTCCATCGCCCGCCGCAGCGTCGACTCGAGCGCCGCCGGGTCGTCGGCGGCGACGCCCAGATCGACCACCTCCATGCCCAGCCGCTGCAGCGCGCCGGCCAGGCTGTAGCGGTTGCTGTCGTAGACGCAGCCAGGGTCCAGCACCTGGCCCAGCGTGCGCAGTTCGTCGCCGGTCGAGAACAGGGCCACGCGCAGGCGGCGAAAGACCTCGATCCGGCCGAGGCCCAGCGACGCGACCAGGCCCATGTCGGCCGGCGTGATCACACGCCCCGTGCGCAACGCCGGCTTGCCCGCCGCCAGGTCCTCACCGCGCCGCCGGCGGTTCTCGCCGGCGCGGATGGCACCGGGCTCGATCAGCACCCGATCGCCTTCGACTCGGCACAACTCGTGCGGTACGACGGTGTCGAGGCCGCCTGGCATCACGGCGCCGGTCATGATGCGCAGGCAGTCACCGGCACCCGTGCGGCCCGCGAACGGCGCGCCGGCAAAGACCGTCCCCGCCACCCGCAGGTGCGTCGGCGCTGCGGCGAGCAGGTCGTCGCCGGCGAAGGCATAGCCGTCCATCGCCGAGTTGTCGTGCGCCGGCACGTCGATCGGCGAGATCACGTCGGCGCCGAGCACGCGGCCGAGGGCGCCGAGCAGCGGCACGACCTCGGTCGCCGTGATCGGCTGCAAGGCGCCGGCGATGGCCGCGCGCGCCTCGGCGACGCTGAGTCGGCGATCGCCGGCGGCCAGTGGCGACTCTTCTAATTCGGGCATCGGTGGAGATCCTGCTGCAGCCTGATCGGGCAAGCCTCGATTCTGCAGCGCGCGGGCGTCTATGCACGCCGTTTCATATCGCGCCGCAGGCACCCGGGCGGCGACAATCGCGCCCCGCGCCAGGCCTGTCGTGCAGCCGTCCCGCGCCCCTTCCCGAAACGATGAACGACATCGCCGACAGCCTGTGGCTCGCATGGAGCCTGATCACCCACGCCGACGCGGTGCTGTTGCGCATCGTCGCCTTGTCGCTGCGCGTGAGCCTGAGCGCCTGTGCCGTCGGAGCCTCGCTCGGCCTGGGCTTCGGGGCCTGGCTGGCGGTGGCGCGATTCCCGGGCCATGCGGCGCTGGTGTGGGCGCTGAACACGCTGCTCGCGCTGCCTTCGGTGGTGGTGGGGCTGGCGGTCTATCTGCTGCTCTCGCGCGCCGGGCCGCTGGGCTCGCTGGGCATCCTGTTCACGCCCACCGCGATGGTCATCGCGCAAAGCATCCTCGTCGTGCCGCTGGTCGCCGCGCTCGCGCGCCGTCTCGTGCTCGACGGCCTGCGCGAAGGCGGCGAGCAGCTGCGCGCGCTGGGCGCCGGCCGCATGCAGTCGGGCCTGCTGATGCTGCTGCACGAGCGCCTGGCCGTGCTGACGATCCTGCTGACCGCGTTCGGGCGCGCGATCTCCGAGGTCGGTGCGGTGATGATCGTCGGCGGCAACATGGACGGCTTCACCCGCGTGATGACGACCGCGATCGCGCTGGAGACGGAAAAGGGCGACCTGCCGCTGGCGCTGGCGCTGGGCCTGGTGCTGCTCGGCCTGGTCGGGATCATCAACCTGCTCATCGCCGCTCTGCCCGGCCGCCGCACGCTGCATCCGGAAGCGCTTGCATGAGCTCGATGGACAACTCCGCGTTCGTGCACCGCAAACGACTGCCAGAGCCGAGGGCTTGCCCGATCGACGGGCCGCTGCTGAGCCTGCAAGGGGTTTCGGTGCAGCTCGGCGAAGTCCAGGCCCTGCGCAACGTCGATCTCGCGCTGCGGCACGGCGAGCGCCTGGTCCTGGTCGGTGCCAACGGCTCGGGCAAGACGACGCTGCTGCGCGTGCTGCAGGGTCTGGCGCCCCATGGCGGCACGCGCACGCTGCACGAGCTCGACGCGACGCGGCCGCCGGTGGCGGCGATGGTCTTCCAGAAGCCCTTCGTGCTCAGCCTGTCGGTGCGGTTCAACGTCATGCTCGGCCTGTGGCTGGCCCGGGTGTCGCGCGCGCAGCGCGCCGCCCGCTGCGACGAGGCGCTGGCTCGCGTCGGCCTGCAACGGCTGGCCGCGCGGCCGGCACGCGAGCTGTCGGGCGGCCAGCAGCAGCGGCTGGCGCTGGCCCGCGCCTGGGCCTTGCGGCCCGACCTGCTGCTGCTCGACGAGCCCACCGCCAGCCTGGACCCGGGCGCCAAGCGCGAGGTCGAAGCCTTGATCGAAGAGATCGCTGCCGACGGCGTGACGCTGGTGATGAGCACCCACAACCTCGGCCAGGCCAAGCGCCTGGCGACGCGGGTGGCCTACCTCGAAGCCGGGCGGCTGGTCGTCGACCTGCCCGTGGATCGCTTTTTCACCGACGCGCTTCCCGCCGAGGCGGCGCAATTCCTCAAAGGAGAACTCCCATGGCAATGACCTCCCTTCTTCGCCGCACCTGGCTGGCCTGTTTGGCCGCGCTGTGCCTGGCGGCCGCCTCACAGGTGCGGGCCGAGGACCGCTTCATCACGATGGCCTCGACCACCTCGACCGAGCAGTCGGGGCTGTTCGGTCATCTGCTGCCGGCCTTCAAGCAGGCCACCGGCATCGACGTCCACGTGACGGCGGTGGGCACCGGTCAGGCGCTGGACATCGGCCGCCGCGGTGACGCCGACGTGGTCTTCGTCCACGACACGGTGGCCGAGCTGAAGTTCGTCGCCGAGGGCCACGCCAAGAAGCGCTGGCCGGTGATGTACAACGACTTCGTGCTCATCGGCCCGGCCTCCGACCCGGCGCACCTGGCCGGGCACGACATTGCCGCGGCGCTCGTCAAGCTGGCCGCGAGCCCGGCCGAATTCATCTCGCGTGGCGACCGCAGCGGCACCAACGCCGCCGAACTGCGGCTGTGGAAGAAGGCGGGCATCGACCTCGCCAAGGCCAAGCCGCCGGGCTACCGCGAATGCGGCTGCGGCATGGGGCCGGCGCTGAACATCGCCTCGGCATCCAATGCCTACCTTCTGAGCGACCGCGGAACCTGGCTGTCGTTCAAGAACCGCGGCAACCTGAAGATCCTGGTCGAAGGCGACAAGAGCCTGTTCAACCAGTACGGCGTGATGGTCGTCGACCCGGCGCGCCACCCCGGTGTCAAGGCCGACCTGGCACAGGCGTTCGCCGACTGGGTGACCTCGCCCGCAGGGCAGGCCAACATCGCCAGCTACAAGATCGGCGGCGAGCAGCTCTTCTTCCCCAACGCCGAGCGCAACTAGAGGCCGAGCGACTGCCGCAGCGCGCGTCCGCCGATGGCGCGCGGCCGCGGCGTGCTCAGCAGCGCCACCATCCGCGCGTTCAGCGGCGCGCCGAGGCCATGCGCCCGGGCCAGCCGCACGACCGCGCCGCACAGCGCATCGACCTCGGTCGGGCGGCCCAGGGCAAGGTCGTCGGCCATGCTGCTGCGGGCGGCGTCGTCGATGCGCAGCATGCGCGCGGCCGCAGCGCGGAAGGCCCAGGTCGGCAGCCGCAGCAGGGTGGGCAGCCAGCGCGGCGGCATCGGCGTCAGCCGCGCGGGCGCGATGCGGGCGGCATGCATCGCAGCGAGCGCCTCGGCGAGCAAGGCAGCGAGCACGGCACGGCAATCGCGGTCGAGCAGTTCGGCGCGCAAGGGCAGCCCCGACATCGCGTTGACCGGGTTGTTGAGGTTGAGCAGCAGCTTGCCCCACAGCACCGGGCGCAAGTCGGCATGCAGGGTCAGCGGCAGGCCGGCGCGTGCGAACAAGGGCAGCCAGGGGCGCAGCGCGGGGTGATCCTGTGCCGCCAGCGTGCCGGTGGTGCCGCGGTGAAAGCAGCCGGGGCCGATCTCGGCGACGTTGAAGGGCACCATGCCGGCGAGGCAGGTGAGGGCGGGCGCGGCCGTGGCGGCAAGCTCGGCGTTGTCGACTCCGTTCTGCAGCGACAGCACCGGCGTGCCTGGAGCCAGCACCGCGCCGAGCTCGCGCGCGGCCACGGCCGTCGCCCCGCTCTTCACGCACAGCAGCACGAGTGCCGCGCCCGGCGTCGGTGTCGCGTGCAGGTCCAGGGCGGCGGCGGGCAACTGCCGCCGCGGGCCTTCGAGATCGGTCAGCGTCAGGCCGTGCAGCCGCAGCGCCTCGAGCACGCGCGGCCGGCCGACGAAGCGCACCGGGGCACCCGCGGCCTGCAGGCGGCCACCGACGAAGCAGCCGACCGATCCGGCGCCCATCACGAGCACCGGCCCGGGCATGGCGATGGTCACGCGGTCAGCGCGTGGCCGGATGGGCGAGGTCGCGGATGACGGTCGGGCCGGCACGCCGCTCGACCTCGGCCGCGAGCGACCTGAACAGGCCCAGCGGGGCCAGCAGTTCCAGCACCACGAACATCGGCCCGGTCGGCAGCCCGACGATGTCGTCGGCGAAGGCCGGCTTGCGGCCCTCGTAGTAATGACCGACGGACTGGATGATCCAGCCGGCCACGAAGAAACCCAGCCACCAGGCCAGCCATTGGCTGAAGGGGCCGCCGCCGAGCTTGTGTGCCAGCGCCATCAGCACGCCCACGCCGAATGCGGTCGCGGCCCCGAGCCCGACGGCGCCGCGCGTGAGGTACCACAGCGCGGCCAGCGCGAACACCAGCCAGGCCGGCGTGAGCATGGTGCCGCCGACGCGGAACCGGGTTCCGGCCAGGAAGACACCGACGGCGAACACGATCATCGGCACGCCGAAGAAATGGGTCGCTATGTTGCGCCGGTCGCGGTGGTACTGGGCGTACTGCGCGAGCAGCGCGACGGCGGGGCGGAACGGCGTGACCATGACGGATCTCCTTGCGAATCCATCGTAGCAGGCCGCTGCGCGACGCGCCGGCCGCGTCGAGCAGAATCGGGGCCGGCGAAATTGGGCGGGAGAACTCAGGGATGGTCGACGTTCTGGTGATCGGCGGCGGCAACGCTGCGCTGTGCGCCGCGCTGATGGCGCGCGAGGCGGGGGCCTCGGTGCTGTTGCTGGAGGCCTCGCCGCGGGCCTGGCGCGGCGGCAACTCGCAGCACACGCGCAACCTGCGCTGCATGCACGACGCACCGCAGGACGTGCTCGTGGAGGCCTATCCCGAGGAGGAGTACTGGCAGGACCTGCTCAAGGTCACCGGCGGCGTCACCGACGAGGCGCTGGCGCGACTGGTGATCCGCGCCTCGGCCACCTGCCGGCCCTGGATGCGCAGCCACGGCGTGCATTTCCAGCCGCCGCTGTCGGGTGCGTTGCATGTGGCGCGCACCAACGCCTTCTTCATGGGCGGCGGCAAGGCGCTGGTCAACGCCTTCTACCGCAGCGCCCAGGCGCTAGGCGTGCAGGTGCGCTACGACACGCCGGTCGACCGCCTCGAGCTGCGCGATGGCCGCTTCGTCGCCGCCCGTTCAGCGGCGCGCAGCGCTTCGAGGCCCGCGCCTGCGTCGTCGCCAGCGGCGGCTTCGAATCCAATCGCGAATGGCTGCGCGAGGCCTGGGGCCAGGTCGATGGCGAGTGGGTCGCCGACAATTTCCTGATCCGCGGCACCCGCTTCAACCAGGGCGTGCTGCTGCGCCACCTGATCGACAGCGGCGCCGATGCGATCGGCGATCCGACCCAGGCCCACATGGTGGCCATCGACGCCCGCGCGCCGCTGTACGACGGCGGCATCTGCACCCGCATCGACTGCGTCTCGCTGGGCATCGTGGTCAACCGGCAGGCGCAGCGCTTCTACGACGAGGGCGAAGACTTCTGGCCCAAGCGCTACGCGATCTGGGGCCGGCTGGTGGCGCGGCAACCGCAGCAGACGGCGTTCTCGATCATCGACGCGAAGGCCGTCGGGCGCTTCATGCCGCCGGTATTCCCGGGCCTGCGCGCCGACACCCTGCCCGCACTGGCGCAGCAGCTCGGCCTGGACCCGGCGCAGTTCGTTCGCACCGTCGAGGCATACAACGCGGCCTGCCGCGGCGGCAGCTTCGACCACACCGTGCTCGACGACTGCGCCACCCAGGGCCTGAGCCCGCCCAAGACGCATTGGGCGCGGACCATAGCCACGCCGCCCTTCTTCGGCTACGCGCTGAAGCCCGGCGTGACCTTCACCTACCTCGGGCTGAAGGTCGATGCCCGGGCGGCGGTGCACTTCGCCGGCCGGCCCAGCACCAACCTCTTCGCCGCCGGCGAGATCATGGCCGGCAACGTGCTCGGCAAGGGTTACACGGCGGGCGTGGGCATGTCGATCGGCACCGCCTTCGGGCGCATCGCCGGGACGATGGCGGCCCGCGCCGCGCTGGGACAGGGATCCGACGATGCCGAGCGAGAGGCGCAACGTGCAGCAGCTTGAAGCCCTGGTCCGCGAAGCGGCCGCGCTCGGCAGCGCAGCACGGCCGAACGATGCGCCATCTGCCGGCCAAGCCGAGGCCGAAGTCGCGCGGCAGATGCAGATCTGCAACGCCTGCCGCTACTGCGAGGGCTTCTGCGCCGTGTTCCCGGCGATGACGCGGCGCCTGGCCTTCGATCGCGCCGATGTCCACTACCTGGCCAACCTGTGCCACAACTGCGGCGCCTGCCTGCATGCCTGCCAGTACGCGCCGCCGCACGACTTCGCGGTCAACGTGCCGCGGGCGATGGCGCAGGTGCGGGTGCAGACCTATGCCGGCTACGCCTGGCCGCGGGCGCTGGGCTCGCTCTACGCGCGCAACGGGCTGACCGTCGCCCTCGCGCTGGCGGCCAGCCTGGCCCTGTTCGTGGTACTGGCCATGGCGATGCAGGGCGCCAATGTCGACCTGCCCGCGGGTCGCAGCTTCTACAGCGTGTTCCCGCACAACCTGATGGTCGCGATGTTCGGCCCGGTCTTCCTGTTCGCGGTGCTGGCGCTGGGCGTCGGCGTGCACCGCTTCTGGCGCGAACTGGCCCCGGGCCGGGCGTCGGGGGCCGCGAGCGTGGAGGCGGTTCACAACGTGCTCAGCCTGAAGTACCTCGACGGCGGCCACGGCGAGGGCTGTAACGAGGCCGACGACCGCTTCACGCTCGCGCGCCGGCGCTTCCATCACTTCACGTTCTACGGCTTCATGCTCTGCTTCGCTGCGACCTGCGTGGCCACGCTGTACCACTACGTGCTGGGCCGCCATGCACCGTACGCGCTGAGCAGCCTGCCGGTGCTGCTCGGGACCGCGGGCGGGATCGGCCTGCTCATCGGGCCGGCAGGCCTGCTGTGGCTCAACCTGCAGCGCGACCCGCTGCACGGCGAGCCGGCGCAGCGGCCGATGGACCGCGGCTTCATCGCGCTGCTGCTGCTCACGAGCGCCAGCGGCCTGGCGCTGCTGGCCGGGCGCGACGGCACCGCGATGCCGACGCTGCTGGCCCTGCATCTGGGCGCGGTGATGGCGTTGTTCCTGACCATGCCCTACGGCAAGTTCGCGCATGGCGTGTTCCGCGCAGCGGCGCTGCTGAAGTGGTCGATCGAACGGCGCCAGCCCAGCCGGCTCAGGCTCGGCTCGGAGTGACCGTCGTCGCCGCTTCGAACGCGGCACAGGGCCGCCGATCGCGGCCCTGTGCCACAAGAGATTACCCCGAGACGGCGGCGGTCCCGACCTACGCACAATCCGGGGTGCTCCGGCGCTGATGCATTGCGCGTCGGGTGGACCCGTCCGATTCCTCAGGAGACCTCAACATGAAACGTCGCACCGCAATCACGTCCATCGGCGCCTTGGCGCTCGCCGGCACCCAAAGCGCCTTCGCCCAGCAACCCATCGTCATCAAGTTCAGCCACGTCGTGACCAACGACACGCCCAAGGGCAAGGGCGCGCTGAAGTTCAAGGAACTGGCCGAGAAGTACACCGGCGGCAGGGTCAAGGTCGAGGTCTATCCCAACTCGACCCTGTACAAGGACAAGGAGGAGATGGACGCGCTCAACAGCGGCTCGGTGCAGATACTGGCCCCGTCGACGGCCAAGTTCCGCCCGATCGGCGTGCCCGAGTTCGAGGCACTGGACCTGCCCTATGTCTTCAACGGCGACGCCGGCTACGACAAGGTCGTCAAGGGCCCGATCGGCAAGGGCCTGCTGAAGAAGCTCGAGGCCAAGGGCATCACCGGCCTGGCGTTCTGGGACAACGGCTTCCACATGGTCTCGGCGAACGTGCCGCTGCTGATGCCGGCCGACTTCCAGGGCCTGAAGATCCGCATTTCGGGCTCGAAGATTGCCGACCTGTACTTCCGCACCCTCGGTGCGCTGCCGCAGATCCTGGCCTTCTCCGAGGTCTACCAGGCGCTGCAGACGGGCGTCGTCGATGGCTGCGAGAACACGCCGTCGAACTACTACACGCAGAAGTTCTACGAGGTGCAGAAGCACATCACCGTGTCCAGCCACGCCCACCTGCAGTACGCGGTGATCACCAACACCAAGTTCTGGATGGGCCTGCCGCCCGACATACGGGCCCAGCTCGACAAGGCGATGGACGAGGCCACCGAGTACTCGAACTCGATCGCCAAACAGGAGAACGTCGATGCGCTGGCGAAGATCAAGGCCTCGGGCAGGACCACGCTGCACTACCTGACCCCGGCGCAGACAGCGGCCTGGAAGGCGGCCTTCAAGCCGGTCTACAAGGAGGCCGAGGGCCGGGTCGGCAAACAGATCGTCGACGACCTGCTGAAGGCGGCCGGCATCTCGATCTAGCGCTGCCATCGTTCCGCGCCAGGAGGGGGGACGACTTGCTCAAGAAGCTGAACTCGCTGCTGAACCACCTCGAGGAATGGCTCATCGCCACCCTCATCGCGGTGGCGACCACGCTGGTCTTCGTGGCGGTGCTGCACCGCTACGGAACCTCGAACTCGATTGACTTCGCCAAGTGGCTCGAAGCCCACGGCATGGCTTTCGCGTCGCCGCCGTTCCGAGGCATCTTCAGCTGGCTGTCGAGCAAGGACCTTTCCTGGGCGCAGGAACTGTGCATCTACCTCTTCATCTGGATGGCCAAGTTCGGCGCTGCCTACGGCGTTCGCACCGGCATCCACGTCGGCGTCGACGTGCTCGTGATGCGCCTGCCGCCGGCGCGGGCCAAGAAGGTCATCCTCTTCGGCCTGCTCAGCGGCGCGTTCTTCACCGCGGTGATCGCCAATTTCGGCGCCCACTTCACCTGGAGCGTCTGGGAGTCTGGCTCGCGCTCGAACGACCTCGAGGCGCCGATGTGGATGGTCTACATGGCCATCCCGCTCGGCTCCTCGCTGATGTGCTTCCGCTTCCTGCAGGTGGCCTGGCACTTCTGGCGCACCGGCTCGCTGCCACACCACGAGGTGGCGCATGTCGAGGGCGTCGACGACGACGACGGCGGCGGCGCGACGCCCGCCGAGCCAGCAGTCAAGCCGCAGCCCAAGCCCCAGCCGCTGACCCAGCGCGGCCTGGGCATGAGCGTCTTCCTCATCGCCCTGCCTTTCATGTTCCTGGGCCTCGGCCTGCTGGCCAAGCACGGAATGATCCCGGCCGGCGGCGGTGTCCGGGCCAGCCTGGTGTTCGGGTTGCTGATTTCGCTGATGCTCACCGGCATGCCGATCTCGATCTCGCTCGGCCTGACGGTGCTGAGCTTCATGTTCACGCTCACCGACGTGTCGCTGGACTCGGTGGCGATGAAGCTGTTCACCGGTATCGAGAACTTCGAGATCATGGCGATCCCGTTCTTCATCCTGGCCGGCAACTTCCTCACCCATGGCGGTGTAGCGCGGCGGATGATCAAGTTCGCCAGTTCGATGGTCGGCCACTGGCACGGCGGGCTGGGCCTGGCCGCGGTGCTGGCCTGCGCGCTGTTCGCCGCCGTCTCGGGCTCGTCGCCGGCCAGCGTGGTGGCGATCGGCTCGGTGGTGCTGCCCGCGATGATCAAGCAAGGCTTCCCGCCGCGCTTCGGCGCCGGCGTCGTGACCACCGCCGGCGCCCTGGGCATCCTGATCCCGCCGTCGATCGCGATGGTGCTGTTCTCGGTCTCGACCAACACCTCGGTCGGCAAGCTGTTCATCGCCGGCGTCGTCCCGGGCATCATGCTGGCGACCATGCTCGGCATTACCACCTGGTATCGCGCACGCCGCGGCGGCTACCCGCGGATGGCGAAGGCGAGCTGGGGCGAGCGGGTCCGCGCCGGGCGCGACTCGTTCTGGGGCCTGATGCTGATCTTCATCGTCATCGGCGGTATCTACACCGGCCTGTTCACGCCCACCGAAGCGGCCGCGGTCAGCGCGGTCTATGCCTTCGTGATCGCGGTCTTCGTCTACAAGGACCTGCGGCTGAGCGATGTGCCGCGCGTGCTGCTGGCGTCGGCCAACATGAGCGCGATGCTCTTGTACATCATCACCAACGCGGTGCTGTTCTCGTTCCTGATGACGAGCGAGCAGATCCCGCAGGCGATGGCGTCGTGGATGGTCGCACAGGGCCTGGGGCCGATCGGCTTCCTGCTCGTCGTCAACGTGATGCTGCTGCTGGCCGGCAACGTGATGGAACCGTCGTCGATCATCCTGATCATGGCGCCGATCCTGTTCCCGGTCGCGATCACGCTGGGCATCGACCCGATCCACTTCGGCATCCTGATGACGGTGAACATGGAGGTCGGGATGTGCCACCCGCCGGTGGGCCTGAACCTCTACGTGGCCTCGGGCATCGCGAAGATGGGCATCACCGAGCTGACGATCGCCGTCTGGCCCTGGCTGGTGACGATGCTCGTCTTCCTCGGCCTGATCACCTACATCCCGTCGATCTCGCTGTTCCTGCCGCGCCTGCTGGGCATGTGAGGCCGCCGCGATGAGCTGGAACCCCGGTCAGTACCTGAAGTTCGCTGCACCGCGGCTGCGGCCTGCGATCGACCTGCTCGCGCGGGTGCCGCTGGCGCAGCCGCAGACGGTCTACGACCTCGGCTGCGGCGCCGGCAACGTCACCCGATTGCTCGCGCTGCGTTGGCCGGCGGCGGCGATCACCGGCGTCGATGACTCGGCGTCGATGCTCGCCCAGGCGGCGGTCGAGGCGCCCTCCGTGACCTGGGTCGAACAGGGCCTGGCGACGTGGCGCGCGCCGCGGCCGGCGGACCTCATCTATTCCAACGCCGCGCTGCACTGGCTGCCCGATCACGCGGCCTTGTTCCCGGAACTGGTCGCGCAACTCGCGCCGGGAGGCGTGCTCGCGGTGCAGATGCCGCGCAACTTCGGCGCGCCCTCGCACATGCTCATCCACGACACGGTGCGCGCCGGTCCCTGGCGCAGCCGGCTCGAGCCGCTGCTGCAGCCCTCGCCGGTGGCGGGGCCCGATTTCTACTACGGGGTGCTGGCCCCGCGCGTGGCCTGGCTGGACATCTGGGAGACCGAGTACCTGCAGGTGCTCGAGGGTCCCGATCCGGTCAAGGAATGGACCAAGGGCACCTGGCTCAAGCAGTTTCTCGACGCGCTGGACGAGGCCGATCGCCCGAACTTCGAGACCGATTACGCCGCACGGCTGCGCCACGCCTATCCGATGCGCGACGACGGTCGCACGCTGTTTCCCTTCCGGCGCCTGTTCATGGTCGCTGCGGCGCGATGACCGAAGGCAGCCGCGCCGGCGCGCTGCCGCTGGCGCCCTATCGCGTGCTCGATCTCACGCGCGTGCGCGCCGGCCCGACGGCGGTGCGCCAGCTCGCCGACTGGGGCGCCGACGTGATCCGCATCGAGGAGCCGGTGGCGCCGGCGCAGGCCGCCGAAGCGGCGCAGTCGCGGCTGACGCCCGACTTCCAGAATCTGCAGCGCAACAAGCGCAGCCTGACGCTGGACCTGAAGGCGCCGGCCGGGCGCCAGGTGCTGCTGCGCCTGGTGCGCCAGGCCGACGTGCTGGTCGAGAACTACCGGCCCGACGTCAAGCAGCGCCTCGGCATCGATTACGTGGCATTGAGCGTGGTCAATCCGCGACTGGTCTATGCCAGCATTTCGGGCTTCGGCCAGGATGGGCCCTATGCGCAGCGCCCGGGCTTCGACCAGATCGTGCAAGGCATGAGCGGGCTGATGTCGATCACCGGCCTGCCCGGCCAGGGCCCGGTGCGCGCGGGCATCGCGGTGGCCGACAGCTGCTCCGGGCTGTACGCCGCCTTCGGCATCGTGATGGCGCTTCTCGAGCGCGAGCGCAGCGGGCAGGGCCAGTGGGTGCAGACCTCGTTGCTCGAGTCGCTGCTCGCGCTGATGGACTTCCAGTCCGCGCGCTGGCTGGTGGCCGGCGAGGTGCCCGAGCAGGCCGGCAACGACCACCCGACGACGATCCCGACCGGCGTCTTCGCCACCGCCGACGGCCAGGTCAACATCTGCGTCGTCGGGCCGGTCATGTGGGAGCGCTTCTGCCGGGCGCTGCAGCGGCCCGAGTGGCTCACCGATGCGCGCTACCGCGGCAATGCCAGCCGTTCGCAGCACCGCGCGGTGCTCAACGCGGCGATCGCCGAGTGCATCGCCGCACGGAGCAGCGCGCACTGGATCGAGGTCCTGAACGCGCAAGGCGTGGCCTGCGGTCCGATCAACCGCGTCGATCAGGCCTTCGCCGACCCGCAGGTGCGGCACCTCGGCCTCACCTGGCCGCTTGCCCATGCGCAGCTCGGCGCGATCGCGCTCGTCGGCCAGCCGCTGCGCAGCGACCGCCACCGCGCGACGCTGCGTGCGCCCGCGCCCGGGGCCGGCGAGCATACCGATACCATCCTGGCCGAGGCCGGCTACACGCCGGACGAGATCGCCAGCCTGAGGAAAGAACATGTCATCTGATTCCCGCATCCACAGCCAGGTCGATGGCGGTGTCGGCACCCTCACCATCGACAACGTCGCCAAGCAGAACGCACTGAGCTTCGACATGTGGGACAGCCTGCCGACGCTGGTCCATGCGCTCGACGAAGATCCCGCGGTGCGCGTGATCGTGCTGCGCGGAGCCGGCGAGAAGGCCTTTGCGTCGGGATCGGACATCTCGCAGTTCGGCGAGCGCCGCAACACCCCCGAAGGCGTGGCGCTTTACAACGCCACCGTCGATCGCGCGGTGGCCAGCGTGGGGGCCGCACGCAAGCCCACCTTGGCCTGGGTGCATGGCTACTGCTTCGGCGGCGGCCTGGCGCTGGCGCTGCATTGCGACCTGCGAATCGCCGGCGAGAAGGCCAGCTTCTGCATCCCGGCGGGCAAGGTCGGGCTGGGCTACAACCACCTGTGGCTGCAGCGCCTGACCTGGACCGTAGGCCCGGCGCGCGCCAAGGAGATCCTGTACACGGCGCGCCGCTATGGTGCCGACGAGGCGCTGCAGATGGGCCTCGTCAACCGGCAATGCGACGCCGCATCGTTCGCCGCGCTGCTGCAGGAGATCGGCGCGCTGGCCCCGCTGACGCTGATCGCGGCGAAGGCGGCGATCGACGCGACGATCGTCGCCGGGCCGTACGACCCGACGGCGGCGATCGCGGCCATCCAGCGCTGCTTCGAAAGCCGCGACTACGTCGAAGGGCGCACCGCCTTCTCCGAGAAGCGCGCGCCCGCGTTCGGCGGCAGGTAGCCGCAAGGCGGCCGCCCGGGGCCTCCTAGAATCCGCACCGTTCGCGCGCTCCGCGCCCAGCCCAAGGCCCCGATGACGATCAAGAGCGACAAGTGGATCCGCCGCATGGCCGAGCAGCACGGCATGATCGAGCCCTTCGAGCCCGGCCAGGTCCGTACCGCACCCGATGGCCATCGCATCGTCAGCTACGGCACCAGCAGCTACGGCTACGACATCCGCTGCGCGCCCGAGTTCAAGGTCTTCACCAACATCTACAGCACCGTCGTCGACCCGAAGGCGTTCGACCCACGCAGCTTCGTCGACATCGAGGCCGAGGTCTGCATCATCCCGCCCAACAGCTTCGCGCTGGCGCGCACGCTGGAGTATTTCCGCATCCCGCGCAACGTGCTGACGATCTGCCTGGGCAAGAGCACCTACGCGCGCTGCGGCATCATCGTCAACGTCACGCCGTTCGAGCCCGAATGGGAAGGCTACGTGACGCTCGAGTTCAGCAACACGACGCCGCTGCCGGCCAAGATCTACGCTGGCGAGGGCTGCGCGCAGGTGCTGTTCTTCGAGAGCGACGAGGTCTGCGAGACCAGCTACAAGGACCGCGGCGGCAAGTACCAGGGCCAGCGCGGCGTCACGCTGCCCAAGACCTGAGGCGGCCGCTCCCGCCGGCTGGCAAGGGCAGAATCGCAGCCCAACGCCGGGCAGGTCTGGCGCAGGAAGCGACACCATGAAGTGGGAAGGGCAGGAGCAGAGCGAGAACGTCGAGGACCGGCGTGACGGCGGCGAGGGCTCAGGCGGCAGCGGCATCGGCGCTCGCCACATCGGTATCGGTACCGTGGTCATCGCGCTGCTCGCGGGCTGGATCTTCGGCGTCAATCCGCTCACGGTGCTGGGCCTGCTCAGCGGTGGCGGCGGCGCGCCGGTGCTGCAGTCGCAGGCGCCGGCGCACCGGCCCCCGGCAAACGACAAGGAGGCGATGTTCGTCTCGGTCGTCCTGCGCGATACCGAGCAGGTCTGGGGCCAGATCTTTCAGGCTGCCGGCGGCCAGTACCAGGACCCCAGGCTGGTCCTGTTCCGCGGATCAACGCCCACCGCCTGCGGCGCCGGGCAAAGCGCGATGGGGCCCTTCTATTGCCCGGGTGACCGCAAGGTCTACCTCGACCTCGATTTCTTCGACACGCTCAGCCAGCGCCTCGGCGCGCCGGGACAGTTCGCCCAGGCCTACGTGATCGCGCACGAAGTCGGCCACCATGTGCAGAACCTGATGGGCATCACGAACAAGGTCGACGCGCTGCGCGCCCACGAGTCGGGGGCGCAGGCCAACGCGGTCTCGGTGCGCGTCGAACTGCAGGCCGACTGCCTGGCCGGCGTGTGGGCATTCCACTCGCAGCAGGGCAAAGGCTGGCTCGAGCAGGGCGACATCGAACAGGCGCTCAACGCCGCCTCGCAGATCGGCGACGACACGCTGCAGCGCAAGTCGCGCGGCACCGTCGTGCCCGAGAGCTTCACCCATGGCACCAGCGCGCAGCGCGTGAGCTGGTTCAAGCGCGGGCTGGCCAGCGGCAGCGTCAGGCAGTGCAACACCTTCGACGCTGCGCCGTAGGCCCGCCGTGAAGCGCGTCGAACGCCTGGCCGGCCTGCGCGCCGGCCACACCGGCAAGGTGGTGAGTGCGGCCGAGGCGCTGCAGATGGTGCGCGACGGCGACGCCGTGGCCAGCAGCGGCTTCGTCGGCATCGGCCAGAACGCCGAGAAGGTGGTCTTCCTGGGTTCGTTCAGCGCCGGCGGCACGCCGAAGTTCGTGGCCGAGGTCGAGCAGCGCCTGGCGCCCCTGGGCCACAAGGTCTGGGGCGTCGTCAACTACGACCACGTCACGCTCGACCCGCAGGCCGAGGACGAGTGGGCGGCGATGGTGAGCGTACTGGTCGACCGCCACTACATCGACGTCGCGCGCTACACGACCTCGGGCTTCCTGCGCGCCAAGCTAGGGCCGGCGCTGGCCGCGCGCGGCGTGGCGCCGCACATCTACGAAACCGCCGCCGAGGCCCAGCGGGCAGTGCGCAGCGACGGCTGACGCGGAGCGGGCGCGTCGCGTTGTGGCCTAATGCGGGGTTTTGTTCGAACCGAGCCACAGGAAACTCATCATGGGCAACAAGATCGTCACCGAAGCCGACCGCAAGGCCACCCCGCGCCCCGTCGCACCCACCGGCGTCACCGTGACCACCAAGCGCGGCCAGAAGGTCAGCCTGGAGCGCGGCTCGCACACGCGCAGCAAGAAGAACCCGGGCAAGCGCGCCAAGAAGGGCGGCTGACCCGCGGTCCCGGCGGGTACGCCGGGCCTTCGCGGCGCTGCCAGGCGCCGCTGACAAGCCATGCTGCGCATCACCGAACTGCGCCTGCCGCTGGACCATGCGCCCGAGGCGCTGCGCCCGGCCGTGCTCGCTCGCCTGGGCGTTGCCGACGCCGAGTTGCGGTCGCTGACCGTGTTCAGGCGCGCCTACGACGCGCGGCGCAAGAGTGCGGTGGTGCTGATCTACACGATCGACTGCGAACTCGCCGACGAGCCCGCGGTGCTGGCGCGCCACCAGCGCGATGCCCATCTGCGGCCGGCGCCCGACACGCGCTACCGCATGGTCGCGCAGGCGCCGGCCGACTTCCGCGCTTCGGGCCGCTTGCGGCCGCTCGTCGTCGGTTTCGGCCCCTGCGGTCTGTTCGCCGCGCTGGTGCTGGCGCAGATGGGCCTGGCGCCGATCGTGCTGGAGCGCGGCAAGGAGGTCCGCCAGCGCACCAAGGACACCTGGGGGCTGTGGCGCCGGGGCGTGCTCGACCCGGAGTCGAACGTGCAGTTCGGCGAAGGCGGCGCCGGCACCTTCAGCGACGGCAAGCTGTGGAGCCAGATCAGCGACCCGCGCCACCTGACGCGCAAGGTGCTGACCGAGTTCGTCAAGGCCGGCGCGCCGGACGAGATCCTGTTCGTGAGCAAGCCGCACATCGGCACCTTCCGGCTCGTCAGCATGATCGAGAAGATGCGCGCCGAGATCGTCGCGCTCGGCGGCGAGATCCGGTTCGGCCAGAAGGTGGTCGACCTGCGGATCGAGGACGGTCATGTCCGTGGGCTGACGCTGGCCTCGGGCGAGGAGCTTCGCGCCGACCATGTGGTGCTGGCGCTGGGCCATAGCGCACGCGACACCTTCGCGATGCTGCAGCAGCGCGGCGTGCATCTCGAGGCCAAGCCGTTCTCGGTCGGCTTCCGCATCGAGCATCCGCAGAGCCTGATCGACAAGGCGCGCTTCGGCCCCAGCGCCGGCCACCCGATCCTCGGCGCGGCCGACTACCGCCTGGTCCATCACGCGAAGAACGGCCGCGCGGCCTACAGCTTCTGCATGTGCCCCGGCGGTACGGTGGTGGCGGCGACCTCGGAGGTCGACCGGGTGGTGACCAACGGCATGAGCCAGTATTCGCGCAACGAGCGCAACGCCAACGCCGGCATCGTGGTCGGCATCAGCCCGCAGGACTACCGACAAGGCTCGGGCGAAGGTCCGGTGAGCCCGCTCGACGGTGTCGCTTTCCAGCGCTTCTGGGAGTCGCGCGCGTACGAGCTCGGCGGCGGCGGCTACGTCGCGCCGTGCCAGCTCGTCGGCGATTTCATCAAGCGCCAGCGCTCGGTCGAGCTCGGCCGCGTGCTGCCCTCGTACCAGCCCGGCGTACGGCTGACCGACCTCGCCGATCCGAAGCGGCCCAGCCTGCCCGGCTACGTGCTCGATGCGATCCGCGAGGCGCTGCCCGCGTTCGAGCGCCAGATCCCCGGCTTCGCGATGGCGGACGCGGTGCTCACCGGCGTCGAGACCCGCACCTCGTCGCCGCTGCGGATCACGCGTGGCGAGGACTACCAGAGCCTGAACGTCGCCGGCCTGTACCCCGCAGGCGAGGGTGCGGGCTATGCCGGCGGCATCATGTCGGCGGGTGTCGACGGAATCGAGGCGGCCGAGGCGCTGGCGCTGTCGTTGCTGGCGGCCGCACGGCCCTGATCGGATGCCGCGGCGGTGGCCAGCTCGGCAGTCGCGCTCAGCCGTCGATCAGTGCCGGGTCCCACGCGTGAACCACCTGGCGCTGGGCACCGAGCTTCTCGATGCCCAGGGTCATCACGTCGCCGGGCTTGAGGAACACCGGGCTCGGCTTGACGCCCATGCCCACCCCCGGCGGCGTGCCGGTGGTGATGAGGTCGCCGGGCTCCAGCGTCATGAAGCGGCTCAGGTAGCTGACGATCCGGGCCACGCCGAAGATCATCGTCTTCGTGTTTCCGGTCTGGAATCGACGGCCGTTGAGGTCGAGCCAAAGCCCGAGGTTCTGCACGTCGCCCACTTCGTCCGGCGTGACCAGCCAGGGGCCGACCGGGCCGAAGGTGTCGCAGCACTTGCCCTTGTCCCACTGGCCGCCGCGCTCGAGCTGGTATTCGCGCTCGGAGACGTCGTTGACGACGCAGTAGCCGGCGACATGGGCCAGCGCGTCGGCCTCGGCGACATAGCGGGCCCGGCTGCCGATGACGATGCCGAGCTCCACCTCCCAGTCGGATTTGATCGAGCCCTGCGGCAGCACCACCGCGTCGTTGCAGCCGACGGCGCAGTCCGGGCTCTTCATGAACACGATCGGCTCCTTCGGCACCGGCATGCCGGCCTCCGCCGCGTGATCCGCGTAGTTCAGGCCGATGGCGACGAACTTGCGCATCCCGGTCCATGGCACCGCCAGCCGTCCCGGCGACGCCACAGGCAGGGCACTCGCATCGACGCTCCGCAGCGCGGCGAGGCCGGCGGGAGAAAGGGTGGCCGGCGTGATGTCGGGCAGCAGCGGCGAGAGGTCGCGGATGCGGCCCTCGGCGTCGAGCAGGCCGGGCTTTTCCTGGCCCTTGGGGCCGTGGCGCAACAGTTTCATGGGGGCGATCCGGGAGGGATGGGGAAGGGGCAGGGCGGCGAGAGACGAGATGCGCAGCCTCGGGGCCGGCGATCGCGTCAGCCGCGGCCGACGTAAGGCATTTTCGTCGCCATCACGGTCATGAAGAGCACGTTGGCAGACAGCGGCAGCCGCGCCATCGCCATGAAGGTATCGACGACGGCCATCATCTCCATCCGTGCCTCGGTGCGAACGCTGCCATCGGCTTGCGGCACGCCACGCGCCATCGCCTCCGTCATCTCGCTGGCCACGTTGCCGATGTCGATCTGCCCGACCGCGATGTCGAAGGCGCGGCCGTCGAGCGCGGCCGCCCGGGTCAGGCCGGTGATCGCATGCTTGGTGGCGGTGTAGGCGATCGACCCCGGCCGCGGCGCGTGGGCCGAGATCGACCCGTTGTTGATGATCCGCCCGCCCTGCGGCCGCTGCGCCCGCATCACCCTGAAGGCATTCGACAGGCAGAAGAACGCACCGTTGAGGTTGACATCCACCGCCTGCCGCCAAGCCGCCGCGGACAGGGTGTCGGGCGTGGCGGCGGGCACGAAGATGCCGGCGTTGTTGAACAACAGGTCGAGCCGGCCGCAGCCAGCCTGGACGGCGTCGAAGAGGGCTGCCACGGCGGCCTCGTCGGCCACGTCGCAGGGTATCGCGATGGCCTGGCGAACGTCGGCCCCGGCTTGGCCCGCAGCCGCCACGGCCGCCTCGAGTGCCGCCGCGCGGCGGCCGACGAAGATCACCCGCCAGCCCTCGCGCAACAGGGCGGTGGCGCAGGCCTGGCCGATGCCGCTGCCGGCGCCGGTGACGATTGCGGTGGGGTTCATCTGGAGGCGGTCGATCGGGGGCTGCCGGCGTATCGGCTCAGCGGGTTGGACGCAAGAAGGCGTCGGCGGATGTTACGGGCACCGAGGACCCACACCCAGCCGTGTATGCCCTGGCGCACGAGCCTCGGTCGATCCGGGCGCGCAGCGCCGACAATCACGACGGCGATGCCGTGTTCCGCATCGATGGCCGAGGTTGGCATGGAATTTCGCAAGATCGTCCTCCATACCGGCGCCGACGGCCGGGCCCATTTTCGCGAGGAGGCCGTGCCGCTGCCCGAGGGCAAGCCGCAGGCCCGGCTGTCGACGTTGATGCCCAGCGGCGGGCTGCAGCTGCGCGTGAGCCCGGTCGGGTTCCGCAGCGACTTCCACTGCACCGAGTACCCGCAATGGGTCTTCATCCTGGGCGGGCGGATGGAGATCGGGCTGCAGGACGGCAGCTCGCGCGTCTTCGGCCCCGGACAGCATTTCTTCTCGGCCGACACGCTGCCGCCGGGCGCCGTGTTCGATGCGTCGGTGCACGGTCATTGGAGCCGGCAGGTGGGCCCCGACCCCTTGGTGACGGCCTTCGTGCGGGAGTGACTTGGTCGTCACCCGGACAGTCTGCTCAGGCTCGGACGGCCGGTTCTGATTCGCCCAGCATCCGGTTGATGCCGGCCAGCGTCTTGGCAATGTCGATCGGCTTGGTCCAGTAGTCCTCGACACCGGCCTGGCGGGCAGCGTCGACCTCGTGGCGCGTCGCGCTGGCAGACAACGCGACCACCCGAAGCCCCCGCGTTGCCGTCGAGCTTCGGAGCCGGCGCAGAACCTCCAGGCCTGTCATGTCCGGCAATTGCATGTCGAGCAGGACCAGGTCGGGTTGCAGGTCGGCTGCGGAGGCCACTCCCTCGGCGCCGGTAGCAGCTCCGACGAGCGTGACCTCCGGCAGATAGCTCAGAACCTGCCTCATCAACAGGGCATTGACGGGGTTGTCCTCGATATAGAGCACGACACCCTTGGAGCTCTGGTCTGTTCCGGCCTCGTGGGGAAGCGAACCTGTCGGGCGCTCGAGTTCGACGACGTCGCCCTCTTTGCGTGGCAAGGTGACGACGACTTGAGTGCCCACCGACTCCTCGCTCCGAACATCGAGGCGGCCCCCGAACAGCCTCACCAACTCGTTGGACAGGCTCAAGCCGATTCCATGGCCTTCGACAGACGACCTCTCGCGGCCCAGACGATTGAACGGCTGGAACAGTCGGTCCAACTGCTCTTGCGACATGCCCAGACCGGTGTCGTTCACCTGAACGCGCAGCCACTCAGCGGACTGCTCGAAGGCCAGGACCACCTGTCCGCCCGGCTTGTTGTACTTGATGGCGTTGGACACGAGATTCAGCAGCACCTGGCGCAGGCGAACCGGGTCCGCCCGGAGGCGAACAAGCGGTTCGGGGGCGAAGCGCCGCATCAGCGTGACGCCAGTCCGCTCGGCCAGCGATTCGCTCATCTTCACGACCTCGTCCAGCAGCCCTTGCAGCTCGACCGTCGAGTATTCCAAGGTGAGCTGACCGGCGCCGACCTTGGACATGTCCAGGACATCTTCGACGAGCGCCCGCAACTGGGTGCCCGCCAGGTGCACGTTGTCGAGCCTCTGCCGGTTCCGTTCATCGAGGCTGCTGCGGGCATCCTGCAACAGCAGTGTCGTGAACCCGAGCACCGCATTCAATGGCGTGCGCAGCTCGTGCGAGACCTGGGACAGGAAGGTGGTCTTGGCGCGGTTGGCCGCTTCAGCCTCGAGCATCGCGGCACGTGCCCTGTCCGCCTCCTTCAACTTGGTCTCGTCGTGGAGCACGGCCGTCGTCAGGGAGGCGCCGTCCACCTGATGCCTCGACAGGAACGCCTTCAAGGTGCACGCCGTGCCGTCGGCTCGCACGCCCTCGATGTGAGCCGCCGTGTTCAAGGGCGTCTCGGCGTTCGCGCCGGCAGCGCCAGGAAAGAGCAGGCCCTTCGGTAGATACGACGTGATCGACTGTCCGAGCGCCCGCGCAGGGTCGACGGCGAACAGCTCGCCGGCCGCCTTGTTGAACACCACGACGCGCTGGCTCGAATCGACCGTCACGATGGCGTCCGCCACCGTCTCGATGATCCCCGACACCTGGACCTCTCGCACCCTCAGTGCGTCCTCGGCCGCCGTTCGGGCAAGCTCCCGCTGATGGGCTTCGATGGCCAACGAGATGTCGCGCATCATGACGTCGAGCAATTCGACCAACTCGGAGTCGAAGTAGTCCTCCTCGGCGCTGTAGAGATTCAACGCCCCCGCGACCACATCGCCGCTCGTGAACGGGAAGGCCGCCGAGGCCTTGATGCCGAAGAGCCCGGCTCGTTGACGCCAGGGCATCGTCTTCGGGTCCTCCAGGTACCGGTTGACGGTGACTGCCTTGCCCAGGCGGACCGCCTGTGCGCTTGGACCTTCCTGTTCTCCCGGGCCGACGTGCATGCGCAGGGTCAGCTCATTCGTGTAGTCGCGGCCCCGCCCGCCCCAGGCGACGGGCCGCATGACGTCGTCTTCCACGAGCCCGATCCAGGACATGCTGGCGAGCTTCGTCTCGACACAGATGCGGCAGACATCGTCGAACAGCGCCACAGGCTCGGGCAGTTGAGCAATGGCCTGGTTCGTCCTCGACAGCGCCTCGTAGAAGTTGCTCAGGCGCTGCGTGCGATCCTTCGAACGCAGGAGGTCGGCGGCACTCGCTGCCTGCTCATCCAGCAGCCGATTGAATTCGACCGCAAGCTCGCCGAATTCCCCGGGCAAGGACTCATCGGCGCGGAGGTCTCGTTCGCCAGCCGCGAGGCGTCTGGTCGTGTCCGCGATGCTGGCCAGAGGCGTTGCGAGTTTGCGCGATCCGTAGACCGCGACGGCCAGGCCCAACAGGCCGGCCAGGACAACGCCCAGCAGATTGCGTCCACCCTCTTGCGTCGCCGCCGCGTAAAGGGGAGCGACCGGCACACCGGCCGTGGTCCGCAACTTGTACCGAGACAGCTGAACCGAGGCGAACGCGCGGTCGATGCCATCCGCACTTTCCGCCACCACGATGCCGTTTGGGGAGGCGGCGCGCCGCTCCTTCACTGTTGCGGGGATGGGTCGGCCAATCCATGCCTCGGAGTCGGGCGCCCGCGTGAGGATGTACTCGTTTCCGCGGACGATGGCGACGACGGCCTTGTCGGGCAAGTTCCTCGTCGGAAGAGCTTGTGCCAGATTGTTCAGATCGATCGAGGCGACGAGCAGGCCCAGACGCTCGCCGGCCGGGCTGACGACGGGCAGCGACAACAAGGCCAGCTGCCGGTTGGTGATTCGGCCGAGCAGGGGGTCGCTGAGCGCAAAGCCCTTCGCGGTGAGCGCTGCCTTGAACCAGGCGGCGTCAGCGAAGCTGCCCGGGGTGGGGCCGTTGACCGTCGAGCAGACAGGTTTGCCGGAGACGCTGACCAACAGCACGTTGGCGTATACCGGGTCGACGAGGTCGATGCCCTTCAAGAGAGCGCGGCAACTGCCGACGTTCAGCGTCCTCAGTTCCTCCCTGGACGCGAGCAGGGTGAGAAGCTGCTCTGCACGCGCGAAGGTGCCTTCGACGAGAACGGCCACGTCGCCCGCGCGTGCGGTGACCGAGGCAAAGGCATTTGCCTCGGCTGCCTTTCTCTCGCGCAGCAGGGTCAGGACCTGAAGCCCGACCAGGGGCACCAGCAGGGCCAGGACGACCAGCGTCAGGCGCGAAAGGAAGTAGCTGCGCCGCGCACCGGCGGAGCCCGATGCCGGGATGGTCGGGCCGGGTTGCGACGTTGTCAGTCCTTCAGTCGCCATGTCGCCTCCGAGGGACCAACTCAAGGCGCCTCCGGCCGTTTACGAAGCTTGCAGCCTTCTACAGGGTGACGGGAGACGGTGAACTGCCCATGAAATCTCAAGCTGTTGCGCCGGTTTCTTGCTGCTTGGCCCTGATCGGATGGCGCAGTGCAACTGAGCCTTTGCACTACGTACTTAACATAATATACATTGTGTACAGTTGCAGTTGCCTCGACAGACAAGGGCCGGTCCCTGCATTTCCATCCGTACAGCATCGAGCGAGAGGATTCCCGGACTTCGCAAGTCGGCACGTCGCAATCGGTGTGCGGCCGCTGGTGGCGCCGACGACAGCGCGCGCTCGATGTCTCTGGCCCGACCGCACCGGCAAGCCTGGGTCAGCGCGCGTCCGCCCCGTCGCCGTCGCCACCGTGGGCGTCGCACGAGGCGTCCGCTGCCCCATCGGTGGCGGTCGGGGTGAGCCGGTCAAGCGGCCGGCACAGGTGCCTGTTGAGTTGCCCCAGGCGCTCGGACTTCTCGACCGCGGCCAGAATGACCTCCGGGCTGATCAGGAGCATGAACGGGTTGCGTTCGGAAGCAGGCTGGGCCATCTCGGGACTCCTGGAGCTGAGATATCAGCGATATCGGAAACTCTAAGCGGCAGCGCAGGCCTGCCGAAGTCAGCCCCGCGCCATATGTCCTGTCGGATGACTTCTGACACGGATGCCGCCGATGGCCGGCCGCCGGGGCGCCGCGCTCAAGCGCCCAGCCGCCACGAATCACAGGGTCAGGCGCCCGCCGCCGGCAACCCGAACAGCTGCTCGAAATTGGCGCTGGTGGCGCGGGCCACCTCCTGCACGCTCAGCCCCTTCATTTCGGCCAGCGCCGCCGCGACATGGGTGACCCAGGCCGGCTGGTTGGTCTTGCCCCGATGCGGCACCGGCGCCAGGTAGGGGCTGTCCGTTTCGATCAGGCAGCGCTCCAGCGGCACCATCTGCGCCACCTCGCGCAAGGCCTGCGCGTTGCGAAAAGTCAGGATCCCCGAGAAGGAAATGAGAAAACCCATGGCCAGGGCGGCGCGGGCCACTTCCATCGTTTCGGTGAAGCAGTGGAAGACGCCGCGCACCGCGCCCTGCCCTTCGTCGCGGAGCATTGCCAGCGTGTCGGCGCTGGCGCTGCGCGTGTGCACCACCAGCGGCAGGCCGGTAGCGCGCGCGGCGCGGATATGGACCGCGAAGCGCGCACGCTGCCAGCGCATGTCTTCGATGCTGCGCTGTCCCAGGCGGTAGTAGTCGAGTCCGGTCTCGCCGATGCCCACCACGCGTGGCAGCGCGGCGCGCGCGGCCAGGTCTTCCAGCGTCGGCTCCGCAACACCCTCGTTGTCCGGGTGAACGCCGACCGTGCACCAAAAGTTGTCGTGGTCCGTGGCCAGCGCATGGACGCGCGAGAATTCTTCCAGCGTGGTGCAGATGCAGAGTGCGCGATCCACGCCGGCTGCCCGCATCTGCTCGCGAATCTCGGGCAGCCGCTCGTGCAGTTCGGGAAAGCTCAGGTGGCAGTGCGAATCGACGTACATGCGCGCTGGGTCGAGATCCTGCGGCCACGGTGGCGGCCGGCGCAGCGCGCCGGATCAGAGGGTCTGGGTCGGCTTGGCCGAGGAGATGCTGGTGCCCAGGATCTCCTCGATCTTGATCTTGAGCTGGCGCGACTTCTCGTCGTTGGGAAATCGCACGCCCACACCCTGGGTGCGTCCGCCGGACGCATTGGCCGGCGTGATCCAGGCGATCTTGCCGGCCACCGGGAAGCGCTGCGGGTCGTCGGGCAGCGACAGCAAGAGGTAGATGTCGTCCCCCAGACGGTATTCCCGCGTCGTCGGTACGAACAGCCCGCCGTCGGTCAGCAGCGGGATGTAGGCCGCGTACAAGGCACCCTTTTCGCGGAACACGAGCTGGATCACGCTTGGCCGTGACACCGGCGCCGCACCCGGTGCCACGGGTGGGCCGAGGCCCCCGGCCCGGGTGGGAACGCGATCATTCATACCGGCAGTGTATCGAAGCCACGCATGCCGGCACCATGCGTCGACCCGGCCTGCGCCATCGCGTGTGCGCCACTTTGCACGAGTGCCTCGATCAGCAGCGCTTCGTGCCAGGGGTGGTCCTGGTGGCGGGTCACGCGCCCGAGCTCGCCCGACCAGGCGAGCAGCGCGGCGGGCGAGCCACCGGCCGGGACGCGGTCGGCCGGAAAGTAGCGCGCGGAGCCGCCGCAGGCGATCGCCAGGGCGTCATGGCAGAGCTTGTGCAGGACATCCAGCGCACGCGGCACCGGCCAGCCGGCGAAGGCCTCGGCTTGCCCGCGCGCCACCCGCGCGGGCAGCGCCGACCAGGCCTGGGCGTCGACGCCGCCTTGCGCCAGCGCCAGGGCATCGAGCGCGCGGCCGGCGCAGGCAGCGAGCAGCACCTGCGGCTCCACCACGCCTTGCGCCTGCAGCCAGGCCGCGGCCTCCTCGGCCGGTGGGTCGGCCAGGCGCAGGCGCTGACAGCGGCTGCGCACGGTCGGCAGCAGCAGGTCCGGGTCGGCGCAGGTCAGCAGCAATCGCGTGCCTGCCGGGGGCTCTTCCAGCGTCTTGAGCAGCGCGTTGGCCGACTGCGGGTTGAGCGCTTCGGCCGGATGCAGCAGGGCCACCTTGCCGCGCCCGCGGCCGCTGGTACGGCTGGCCCAGTCGATCAGCATCCGTACCTCGTCGATGCGGATCTGGCGGCTGGGCTTGCGCTTGCCATCGTCGCCCTCGGCCTTGTCGGTGGCCAGCGGCCAGCCATGCAGGCGGCGCAGGGTTTCGGGCAGCAGCACGAAGAGGTCCGGATGCACGCGCGACTGCACCAGGCGGCAGCTGCCGCAACGGCCGCAGGGCCGCGGGCCGGCATCGTGCTCGCACAGCCAGGCCTGGGCCAGGGTCAATGCAAAAGGCAACGCGCCGCTGCCTTCGGCGCCGTGGACGAGCAGCGCATGCCCGCGCTGGCCGGCCAGCGCGGCGCGCAGCGGCGCCTCGAGCCAGGGCAGGGGCAGTTCCCCATCGGCACCTACCACCATGGGCGGGCACGCATGGCGGCCTCGACCTGCGCCCAGACCGCGTCGCGTCCTTCGCCGGCGTCCAGGCGCACGAAGCGATGCGGCGCGGCGGCGCAGCGCTGCGCGTAGGCGGCGCGCACGCGCTCGAAGAAGGCCGGGTCCTCGGCCTCGAAACGGTCGGGCGCGCGGGCGCCGGCACGGCGCTCGGCGGCGATCCCGGGCTCGATGTCGAACCAAAGCGTCAGGTCGGGCTGGCGCCCCTGCTGCACCCATTGCTCGAGCTGCGCCAGCACGCCGATGTCGAAGCCGCGCCCGCCGCCCTGGTAGGCGAAGGTGGCGTCGGTGAAGCGGTCGCAGAGCACCGTGGCACCACGTGCCAGTGCCGGCTCGATCTGCCGCACCAGATGGTCGCGGCGCGCCGCGAACACCAGCAGCGCCTCGGTCAGTGCGTCCATCGGCACGTGCAACACCAGTTCGCGCAGGCGTTCGGCGATCTCCGTGCCGCCGGGTTCGCGGGTCACCAGCACTTCGCCGCCCTGCCCGCGGATCCAGTCGGCCAGGGTCTCGAGGTGCGAGCTCTTGCCGGCACCGTCTATGCCCTCGAAGGTGATGAAGCGGCCCTGCGTCATCGAACGATGCCGCCCTTCGCGCGCCCGACCGTGCCAGGGATCATCATTGGCCGCGCTGGTACTTGTTCACCGCGCGATTATGTTCGGCCAGGTCCTCGCTGAACGCGGTGCTGCCGTCGCCACGGGAGACGAAGTAGAGCGCCTTCGTCGGGTCCGGCCGCACTGCCGCGCGCAGGGCGGCCAGGCCGGGAAGCGAGATCGGCGTCGGCGGCAGCCCGGCGCGGGTGTAGGTGTTGAAGGGCGAATCGGCCTGCAGGTCCTTCTTGCGCAGGTTGCCGTCGAAATCCGGCCCGCGGCCGTAGATCACGCTGGGGTCGGTTTGCAGCGGCATGCCGATGCGCAGGCGGTTGACGAACACACCGGCCACGCGGGCGCGGTCGCTGGCCACCCCGGTCTCCTTCTCGATGATCGAGGCCAGGATCAGCGCCTCCTCCGGGCTTCTCAACGGCGTGTCGGGCGCGCGATCGGCCCAGACGGCTGCCAGCTGTTGCTGCATCGCGCGGTAGGCGCGCTTGAGCACGGTCAGGTCGCTCACGCCGCGGCTGTAGGCGTAGGTGTCGGGGAAGAAATGACCTTCCGGGGCGCTGCCCGGCGCGCCGATGGCGACCATCAATTCAGCCTCGCTCATGCCTGCGGTGGCCGACTTCAGATGGGGCGCGCGGGCCAGTTCGGCGCGCAGTTGCCGCAGCGTCCAGCCTTCTATGAAGCGCACATGCTCCAGCGCCTCGTCGCCCTGGACCATCTTGGCCAGCAGCCGGCGCGGCGAAGTGCCGGCGTCGATCTCGTAGCTCCCGGCACGGATATGCCGCGCCTGCCCCGACCAGCGGAACCATTCGTAGAGCAGGCGCGGCGAGGTCTGCACCCCGGCTTCGACCCAGGCCTGCGCGATCTCGCGCGGCGAGGTGCCGGCTTCGATCGACAGCTCGGCGGTGTCGCGCGACAGCGGCAGCGGCCGCTGCAGCCACCAGGCGACGGCGGTCGCTGCCAGCGCGGCGGCGAGCAGGATGGCGCCCAGCAGGGGCGTCCACAGGCGAGACCCCAGAGACCGGCGCGACATGGATGCTGATGATAATGAAGGCATGGACAACTCCCCGATCGAACCCGGCCCGTTGCAGGGCGCCAGCCGACTGGCCGACTGGGGCGTGATCCGCGCCGCCGGCGACGAGGCGCGCAAGTTCCTGCACGGCCAGCTGACGCAGGATTTCGAGCACCTGGCGGCCGACGAGGCGCGCCTGGCCGGCCATTGCACGGCCAAGGGGCGGTTGCTGGCGAGCTTCGTCGGCTGGCGGCGCGGGCCCGACGAGGTCCTGCTCGCCTGCAGCGCCGACCTGCTGCCGGCCGCGCTCAAGCGGCTGTCGATGTTCGTGCTGCGCGCACGCTGCAAGCTCACCGACGCCAGCGCCGAGCTGCCCTTGTGGGGCCTGGCCGGCGAAGCCGCGCAAGTCGCGCTCGGCGCCGCCGCGCCGGCCGCGGTCTGGGGCCGCGGCACGTTCGGCGCGGCCGACGTGATCCGCCTGCCCGATGCACTGGTGGCGGGTGCGCGCGTGCCGCGCTTCCTGTGGGCCGGCACGCCGCCGCCGGAGCTGCCGCGCCTGGACCCGTCGGCCTGGCAATGGCTGGAAGTGATGAGCGGCGTTGCCCGCGTGGTCGCGGCGACCGTCGAGCAGTTCGTGCCTCAGATGGTCAACCTCGAACTGGTCGGGGGCGTCAACTTCCAGAAGGGCTGTTACCCCGGGCAGGAGGTCGTCGCGCGCAGCCAGTACCGCGGCACGATCAAGCGGCGCAGCCACCTGCTGCTCGGCACCGAGCCGATGCACCCGGGCCAGGAGATCTTCCACAGCGAAGACCCCGCCCAGCCGGCCGGCATGGTGGTGCTGGCGGGCACGCGCGACGGAACAGCGTATGCGGCGCTGGTCGAGCTGAAAACCGCGGCGCTGGCGGGCGGCACGCTGCATGCCGGCTCGGCGCAGGGCCCGCTGCTGACGCCGGCCGCCCTACCCTATGCCCTGTCTGCCGAAGCCGCCTGAGGCGGCCCAGCCGCGGGGCCCCAGTGGCGCGCGAGCTCTTCGTCTACTGGCGCACGACGCTTGCCGACGCACGCCGCGCCGAGACGGCCGCGGCGCAGTTGCAGGCGGCACTGCGTGAACGGCACCCGGGCCTCGTCGCGCGCCTGTACCGGCGCGCCGACAGCGAAGCCGACATGGTGACGTTGATGGAGACCTACACCCACCCTGCGGGCATCGACCAGGCACTGCAGGCAGCGATCGACGACGCCGCCGGACGCGCCCTCGGCACCTGGTGCATCGGGACGCGGCACGTCGAGGTCTTCGAGGCGATCAGGCCCTGAGACGCGCGCGGCGCCCGCCGCAGCGAATCACAGCGGCCGGCGCATCGGCACATGCGGCAAGCCGGCCTCGACGAAATCGGCGCCTGCCCTGACGAAGCCGGCGCGGGCATAGAACGGCACGGCGCTGGCCTGCGCGTCGAGCACCACCTCTCGATCACCGCGATCGCGGGCGGCGGCCATCAGCGCGTCGAGCACGCCGCGGCCGATGCCGGCGCCGCGCACCGAGGCCAGCGTGGCCATGCGCCCGATCTTGGCGACGCCGGGTTCGGGAGCGAGCAGGCGGCCGCCGGCCAGCGGCGCGCCCAGCCGGTTGCGGGCCACGGCGTGCCAGGCGTCGGCATCCGCGGCATCGACCAGCAGGTCGGCTGCGATGCCCTGCTCGTCGGCGAACACCGCCTGGCGGATCGCGCGCGCCGGACCCTGCATCGCCTCCCAGCCGCCCGAGCGCAGTTCGATCATCGCCTGGCCGGCCTCGAAGCCTTCGAGCACCGCGCGCAGCGCCGCCGGCACCGGTCGGCTGGTCTGGCTGGCCGGATCGGCGAAGACATAGACCAGTTCGCCGTGCACCAGGCGCTGCTCGCCGCGGAAGACAGCCGCGGCGAGGACCATCGACGAGTTGCCGATGCGCGCGCAGCGGATGCCGACCTCGAGCTGCTCGTCGTAGCGCGCCGAGCCCTCGTACTCGAGCGTGGCCTTGCGCACGAAGAGGTCGCCCTGCAGCGCGGCCATCGTGTCGTGGTACGGCAGGGCCAGCGCCCGCCAGTAGCCGGCCACCGCGGTGTCGAAGTACATCAGGTAGTGACCGTTGAAGACGATGCGCTGCAGGTCGACCTCGACCCAGCGCACGCGCAGGCGTTCGAGGTGGCGGAAATCGCTGCGTTTCATGGTGGACTGGCCAAGGGGTCGAAGGCGGCGAGAGCATACTTTGAGCCCGCCCAACCCGCCCGGGCACGCATCCGAGCGCATCCGCCATGGCCCGCATCCTGTACCTCACGCAGATCGACATCGACCACGGCGCCGTGCGCCTGCTGCCTGCCGAGTGCGAACGCGCCGGCATGCGCCGCCCCTTGGTCGTCACCGACGCCGGCGTGCGCGCCGCGGGCGTTCTGCAACAGGCGCTCGACGCGCTGGGCGATGTCCCGCACGCGGTCTTCGACGGCACCCCCTCCAATCCCACCGAAGCCGCGGTCCGCGCCGCAGTGGAGGTGCTGCGTCGCGAGCGCTGCGATGGCCTGGTCGCCGTCGGCGGCGGCTCGAGCATCGACCTGGCCAAGGGCGTCGCGATCGCCGCCACTCACGAAGGCCCGCTCAGGACCTACGCCACGATCGAAGGCGGCAGCCCGAAGATCAGCGAACGCGTCTTGCCGCTGATCGCCGTGCCGACCACCGCCGGCACCGGCAGCGAGGTCGCGCGCGGTGCGATCGTGATCGTCGACGACGGCCGCAAGCTGGGCTTTCACAGCTGGCACCTGATGCCCAAGGCGGCCCTGCTCGACCCCGACCTCACCCTCGGCCTGCCCCCTGGCCTGACCGCGGCCACCGGGATGGACGCGATCGCGCATTGCCTGGAGACCTTCATGGCCCCGGCCGTCAACCCGCCGGCCGACGGCATCGCGCTCGACGGCCTCGCGCGCGGCTGGGCGCATATCGAGCGCGCGACGCGCGACGGCAGCGACCGCGAGGCGCGCTGGAACATGATGAGCGCCAGCATGCAGGGCGCGCTGGCTTTCCAGAAGGGGCTGGGCTGCGTCCACTCGCTGAGCCACAGCCTGGGCGGCGTCGATCCGCGGCTGCACCATGGCACGCTCAATGCGGTGTTCCTGCCGGCGGTGGTGCGCTTCAACGCCGGCGCCGAGAGCATCCAGCGGGAGCAACGCCTGCAACGCATGGCGCAGGCGATGGGCCTGCCCGGTTGCGACGCCGCGGGCACCGAGGTGGCCGAGGCGATCGCCGAGATGAACGCCCGCCTGGCGCTGCCCATCGGCCTGGGCGCGATGGGTGTCACCGCCGATCTGTTCGAGCGCGTGATCGACGGCGCGATGGCCGACCATTGCCACAAGACCAACCCGCGCCTGGCCAGCCGCGACGACTACCGCGCGATGCTCGAGGCTTCGCTCTGAGCGCATCGGCGGGGCGGCGGCGGACCTCGGGTGCAGGCGCCGCCTCGCGCGCTGAATTCTTTTCGCGGTCGGACGGAATAGACCGCGCCCGGCGCGTGTTTACGCCTGGGTCAGACCCCTTTCGACAACCGCCATTGGAGGCACCATGACCCGTTCCCGTCTCGTTTCCCTGCTCTCGGCCGCGGCCATCCTCGGCGCCGGCTGCGCCACCGCGATGGCGGCCGACCCGGCCGGCGTCAAGGACGGCGTGCTCGTCGACGCCAGCGGCATGACGCTCTACACCTTCGACAAGGACCCCGCCGGCAGCGGCAAGAGCGTCTGCAACGGCCCCTGCGCCGCGAACTGGCCGCCGCTGTCCGCCGCTGCCGGTGCCGCCGCCAGCGGCGACTGGACCGTGATCGCGCGCGACGACGGCAGCCACCAGTGGGCCTACAAGGGCAAGCCGGTCTACGCCTGGAGCAAGGACAAGAAGCCCGGAGATCGCACCGGCGACGGCTTCAACGGCGCCTGGCACCTCGCCCGACCCTGAGCGTCCGGCCAGCCGCGCCGCGATGTCCGTCGAGCAGGCGCTGGCCCATATCCCGGCGTTGCGCCGCTACGCGCGGCTGCTCACCGGTGACGCGACGCGTGCCGACGACCTGGTGCAGGACACGCTGGAGCGCGCCTGCCTGAAGTGGTCGCTGTGGCAGCCGGGATCGGCCTTGCGGTCCTGGCTGCTGACGCTGATGCACAACCTGTACCTGAACCAGCGGCGCGACTGGCGCCACGACGACGACCACCCGGCGCTGGAGGACGTGGCCGAGCCGTCGCACGAACCGATGGCGCTGGCCGGCGAGCGCCTGGACCTGCAGCAGGCGCTGGCGCGCATGTCGCCGGCGCTGCGCGAGGTCCTGCTGCTGGTGACGGTGGAGGAATACAGCTATGCCGAGGCAGCCGCGATCGTGGCGGTGCCGGTGGGCACCGTGATGTCGCGCCTGCACCGCGCCCGCGGGCAGCTGCGCGGCCTGATGCGCGAAGATCCGGCGCGCCCGACCCCCGCATTGCATCTGGTGAAACGATGACGATCGACAGCCCCGGCAGCCCTGAGAAGCCCGCCATCTCCGACGACGACCTGCACGCGCTCGTCGACGGTCAACTCGACCCGCAGCGTGCCGACCCGGTGCTTGGCTGGCTGCAGCAGCATCCACAGGACGCCGTCCGCGTCTGCGAATGGCAGGCCCAGCGCCTGGCGCTGCGCCGGCTGCACCGTTCGCTCGAGATCGGCGACACGCCGGCGGCGCTCTCGCGGCCGCTGGCACACCTGGTCGCACGCGCACGGCGTCGCCAGGCCTGGCAAATCGCCGCCGCGGCCGTCGTGCTGCTGGCGGTCGGGCTGGTCGGCGGCCGGATGTGGCCGGCCGCCGCACCGCAGCCCCGGCTCGAGATCGCCGCGGCCGGACCCGGATTCGTGCGCGATGCCGCCATCGCTTACGCGGTCTACACGCCCGAGGTCCGCCACCCGGTGGAGGTCGGTGCCGCCGAGGAAGCCCACCTCGTGCAATGGCTGACCAAGCGCCTGGGCGCGCCGCTGAAGGCGCCGACGCTGCAGGCGCAGGGCTTTCGCCTGCTCGGCGGGCGGCTGCTGCCAGGGGCGCAGGGGCCGAGGGCGCAGTTCATGTACGAGGACGCGGGCGGTCACCGGGTCACGCTCTACGTGACGGCGTTCGAGCCCGGGCAGGCACCGGCCGAGACCGCCTTCCGCTCGGTGCGCGACGGCTCGGTCGAGTCGTTCTACTGGATCGACGACCAGCTCGGTTATGCGTTCAGTGCCGAACTCTCCAGTGCGCAGGCGCTGGCGCTGGCGCAGACGATCTACCGCCAGCTCTCGCGCTGAGCGCCGGCCGCCGGGGCCCGCTGGCGGGACCCGAGCAGACCGCCAGCGCTGCAGTTGGTCGCGCGGCTGCGCAGCCCGTCGCTGCGGGCACGACGACAAGAGCGCCCCGCTGCTATGGTGTGCTACATCAGCAACACACCGACTGGCACCCCATGCAGACCTGGGATCAGAAGCAGCCGATCTACCAGCAGCTGGCCGACATCCTGGCCGCACAGCTGCTCGACGGCGAACCGCGCGAAGGCGAAGCGATGCCCTCGGTTCGCGCACTCGCGGGCCGCTACCTGCTCAACCCGCTCACCGTCAATCGCGCCCTGCAAGCTCTGGGCGACGAAGGACTGCTCGAGAGCCGCCGCGGCCTGGGCCTGTACGTGACCGCCGGCGCCCGCGAACGCCTGAAGGCGGCCGAGCGCGAGCGCTTTCTGCAAACCGAATGGCCGCGCCTGCGCGAGCGGTTGCGCCGGCTGGGCATCGGTGCCGAACAACTCGTCTGGGAGGTGCGCGCATGAACGCCGACGTCAATCAAGTCGCCCGGGCGCTGGTCGAAGCCCGCGGCCTGAGCGTGCGCTACGGCAGCAAGTGCGCCATCGATGATCTGAGCTTCACGATCCCCAAGGGCCGGGTGGTCGGCCTGCTCGGCCACAACGGCGCCGGCAAGACGACCTTGATGAAGGCGATGGTCGGCCTCGTCGCGGGCGAAGGCGCGCTCCAGGTGCTGGGCCTGGATCCCAGGCGGCAACGCGTCGAGCTGCTCGAGTCGGCCTGCTACATCCCCGACGTGGCGATCCTGCCGCGCTGGGCGCGGGTGGAAGAGCTGGTGCAGCTGATGAGCGGCCTGCACCCGCGCTTCTCGGCCGAGCGTGCGCGGCAGCTCCTGCGGCGCACCAGCGTCGGCCTGCGCGACCGCGTCAAGACGCTGTCCAAGGGGATGGTGGTGCAGGTCCACCTGGCATTGGTGGCGGCCATCGACGCGCGGCTGATGATCCTCGACGAACCCACGCTGGGCCTGGACGTGCTCTCGCGCAAGGCCTTCTACGAGATGCTGATCGACGAATGGTGCGACGGCGAGCGCAGCGTGCTGATCTCGACCCACCAGGTCGAGGAAATCGAGTCGCTGCTGTCCGACGTGCTGATGCTCAACGAAGGCAAGCTGGTGTTGTCGATCAGCCTCGAAGACATGGACCGCCGCTTCGTCGCGCTCAGCCACGACACCGCCGTGGCCGAGCAGATGGCCGCCGCGCACCCACTGCTGCGCTACCGCACCGGGCCGGGCTCCGGCGGCAACGCGGCCCTCTTCGACGGTCCGCCGCCGGCCCATGTCCAGGCCCTGGGCAAGCCGATGCGGCCGAGCCTGGTCGACCTGTTCGTCGCGCTGACGCGCAAGCCCGAACTCGACCGCACCCAGTTCTGATGCGCCCAGGCGCATGCCGCTTTTTCGGAGAACCCGCATGAAGAGACTCATTCCCCTGATGCAGCGCGAATGGCTGCAGCACCGCTTCGGCTGGGCGTTGCTGCTGCTGGTGCCGCTGGCGCTGGCCTTGCTGCTGACGACCTTCGGCCAGGTCCGGATCGCCAGCGGCGAGGTCGGCCATCTGGGCGCGGCGCTGCCCGCCGCATTGGCGGTGGGCGCGATCGCCGTCACCATGGGCACCCTGTTCGTGATCCTGTGGCTGAGCTCGCTGGTCATCGTCTCGGGCCTGGCGCGGCGCGACCTGGCCGACCGCTCGATCGAGTTCTGGCTTTCGCTGCCCACCAGCCACTCCGAGAGCCTGGCCGCGCCCCTGCTGGTGCACCTGATCCTGGTGCCGGCGGTGGCCCTGTTCGCCGGCCTCCTCGGCGGCTACGCGATCTCGCTCGTGCTCGTCAGCCGCATGGCCGGCTTCGGCGCCTGGCTCGCCCTGCCCTGGGGTTCGATCATCCCGGCCTCGGGGATGCTGTTGCTGCGCCTGGCGGTCGGCCTGCCGCTGGCCACGCTGTGGCTGGCGCCGCTGATCCTGCTCGTGGTGCTGATGACGGCGTGGTTTCGCCGCTGGGCCTGGGTCATCCTCACCGTCGGCATGGGCCTGGGCGGCTATCTGCTGAAGATGGTCTTCGGCCAGCCCCTGCTGGCCGACGTCACCACGCGGCTGCTCAAGCATGCCGGACAGGCGCTGGTCAACGGACGCGGCACCGACTTCGTCGTCAGCAACCCCGGCGATGCCCTCGGCGCCCTGCAGGCCGTGCCCGCGTGGGCCGTGAGCGACCTGGGCATGGCCCTTCGCGACCTGGCGTCGCCGCTGCTCGCAGGTGGCCTGCTGTTTGCCGCCGGCTGCTTCGCGCTGCTCGTGCAGTGGCGCCAGCGCGGGGCCGGCGCCGCGGGCTGAAGATCGTTCACCGACAAATGACAAGAGACCCCGTGGGGCCTCTTGTTTCATCGGTTCGTCGACGCCGGCTCAGTGGTGCGTGCCGTCGAAGAACTGCTCGTTCTCGGTCGAACCCTTGAGTGCGGCGGTCGAGGCGTCGCGCTCGATCGTCGTCGTCACCGCGTCGAAGTAGCCGGTGCCGACCTCGCGCTGGTGCTTGACCGCGGTGAAGCCCTTCTCGGCGGCCGCGAACTCCTTTTCCTGCAGCTCGACGAAGGCGCTCATGTTGTTGCGCGCGTAGCCGTAGGCGAGGTCGAACATCGAGTAGTTCAGGGCGTGGAAGCCGGCCAGCGTGATGAACTGGAACTTGTAGCCCATCGCGCCGAGCTCGCGCTGGAACTTGGCGATCGTCGCGTCGTCGAGGTTCTTCTTCCAGTTGAAGCTGGGGCTGCAGTTGTAGGCCAGCAGCTTGCCCGGAAACTTGGCGTGGATCGCGTCGGCGAAGGCCTTGGCGAAGGCCAGGTCGGGCTTGCCGGTCTCGCACCAGATCAGGTCGGCATGGGGCGCGTAGGCCAGGCCGCGGCTGATCGACTGCTCGAGACCGTTGCGGGCGCGGAAGAAGCCCTCGACGGTGCGCTCGCCGGTCAGGAACGGGCGGTCGTTGGCGTCGACGTCGCTGGTCACCAGGTCGGCGGCTTCGGCGTCGGTGCGTGCGAGCAGGATGGTGGGCGTGCCCATCACGTCGGCAGCCAGACGAGCGGCGCTCAGCTTGGCCACCGCTTCGCGGGTGGGCACCAGCACCTTGCCGCCCATGTGACCGCACTTCTTGACGCTGGCGAGCTGGTCCTCGAAGTGCACGCCGGCGGCACCCGCGTCGATCATCGACTTCATCAGCTCGAAAGCGTTGAGCACGCCGCCGAAGCCGGCCTCCGCATCGGCCACGATGGGCGCGAAGTAGTCGATCTCGTTCTTGCCTTCGCTCCACTGGATCTGGTCGGCACGCTGGAAGGTGGCGTTGATGCGCTTGACCACCTTGGGCACCGAGTCCACCGAATACAAGGACTGGTCGGGGTACATCTCGCCATTGCTGTTGGCATCGCCGGCCACCTGCCAGCCCGACAGGTAGATCGCCTTCAGCCCGGCTTTGACCTGCTGCATCGCCTGGTTGCCGGTGAGCGCGCCGAGCGTGTTGACGAAGGGCTCGGTGTTGACGAGATTCCACAGCTTTTCGGCGCCGCGCTTGGCCAGGGTGTGCTCGATCTGGAGCGAGCCGCGCAGCCGGACCACGTCGGCAGCGCTGTAGTTGCGCTGGATGCCTTTCCAGCGCGGGTTTTCGGCCCAGTCCTTCTCGAGAGCTGCGGCTTGCTGCTGGCGGGTGAGTTGGGTCATCGTCTTCTCCGTGAATTGCCGAGGGTGAGGGTGAGCGGAAACAAGCTTCAGCCTACCGGCAATCACGGCCAGGAGGAAGACTTATGTCTTATATAAGACAATGATTTTGAGTCAATAAAAACAAGGAGTTAGAGTGCAATATTGCATCGTGAAACGTCATTTTTCCGTATGACGAAGTTTTGCTGCGACGCAGCGAGACCGATTCCATGATCTGAAATGAAGGCCTTGCGATGCGAAAGTTCACCCTGCCCGCTTGGGCTCGGCACCAACCAGATTCGGCTTCTGGCCGTGGGGCCGGCGAGGCGCCGATGCGCGCACCCATGGCACGCGCCATCAACTGGCCGCCCAGGCAATGGCCGGTCGTCGGCACCCCGAAGGCAAGGGCCTGCCGAAACAGGTCTTCGGCCCGGCGCAGCGACGGCAGGGGGTCGTTGGCGCTCATCTCGCCGCCCAGGATCGCGAGCGCGGCGTAGGGCTCGATCCGATCGGGAAAGATCGGTCCGGCCTGGTTGTCGAAGACCTCGAACGCCGGGCCGTGTTCGCGCAGCCAGCGCGCCAGGTAGGCCGGACCGTCGGCGGACAGGTTCTGCAGGATCAGGACGGGCTTCATGAGGGGGCCGTTGGACGGCGGCGCGAGGCGCCTCGTTGCCGGTGATCGTGCCCGAGTCTGCACCCGGGGAACCGGAGCCCCGCGGCCCGGGCAGCGCGCGGGCGGCCGCCAGGCGTCCAGGGCGCGAGGGCTGACTGCTCCTTGATCCCGCGCAAAGCGAGGCGCGGGGCGAGGGGAACAATGACTCATCACAGCCCGGCATCCAGCCACGACCTTGCGAGGAGTTCGCCATGACCGCTGCCCGCACCCAACGCACGCCACGACCGCCGGCGCCGCCGCTGCCGTCCTTCGACCGCCTCGACATCACGCACCGCGCTGCCCTGGAGATGCTGGTCGCCTTCGAGCGGCTGCTCGACCGCCTCGACGATCAGGGCGTCGACGACGACGCACGCGCCGCCGCGCGCGAAGTGCTCGCCTTCTTCGCCGGCCCGGGCCGCGACCACCATGCCGACGAGGAACGCCTGGTGTTCCCGGGCCTGCTCGCCGCCGGCGATCCCGACCTGGTGCAGCATGTGCGCCGGCTGCAGCAGGACCATGGCTGGATCGAGGAAGACTGGCTCGAACTGGCGCCCCAGGTCGAGGCCATCGCCAACGGCTACAACTGGTACGACCTGCCGATGCTGCGACTCGCGGTGCCGGTGTTCAGCGCGCTCTACCACGAGCACATTGCGCTCGAGGAATCGCTGGTCTATCCGGCCGCACGGCAGCAGCAGGAGGCGCTGCGCCAGGGTGAAGGCGCGCGCGGCGCTGCCGCAGTTGGCTAGACTCGGCGGGACGGGCCAGCCGGCCCGTTGACTGGCTTGGGCTGCCGAGCCCCGAGGAGCCGCCATGAACGACGCCGTCGACTCCGCCCTGTTGCAGGCGGTCGAAGCCACCGGCAGCCAGCGCCTGGACGCGCACTGGATGCCGTTCACTGCCAACCGGCAGTTCAAGAAGTCGCCGCGGCTGCTGGTGCGGGCCCAGGGCATGCATTACTGGGACCAGTCGGGCCGCCAGGTGCTCGACGCGGCGTCCGGCCTGTGGTGCGTCAACGCCGGCCACGGCCGCCCGCGCATCGTGCAGGCGATCCAGGCCCAGGCGGCCGAGATGGACTACGCGCCGACCTTCCAGATGGGCCACCCCAAGGCCTTCGAGCTGGCCGAGCGCATCGCCGCCATCGCTCCGGCGGGCATGAACAAGGTGTTCTTCGCCAACTCGGGATCCGAAGCCGTGGAGACGGCGCTGAAGATGGCGCTGGCCTACCACCGCGTGCGCGGCGAGGGCAGCCGCACGCGGCTGATCGGCCGCGAGCGCGGCTACCACGGCGTCAACTTCGGTGGTATCTCGGTCGGCGGCATCGTCTCCAACCGCAAGCTGTTCGGCAACCTGCTCTCGGGCGTCGACCACCTGCGCCACACCCACGATCCGGCACGCAACGCGTTCAGCGTCGGCGTGCCGGCGCATGGCGCGGAGCTCGCAGACGACCTCGAGCGCCTGGTGGCGCTGCACGATGCGAGCACGATCGCCGCGGTGATCGTCGAACCGGTGGCCGGCTCCACGGGCGTGCTGATCCCGCCGCAGGGCTACCTGCAGCGCCTGCGCGAGATCTGCGACCGCCATGGCATCGTGTTGATCTTCGACGAGGTGATCACTGGTTTCGGCCGCACCGGGCAGCCTTTCGCGGCCCAGACCTTCGGCGTCACGCCCGACCTGATGACGCTGGCCAAGGGCATCAGCAACGGCAGCGTGCCGATGGGTGCGGTGGTGGCCAGGCAGCATATTCACGACGCCTTCATGAGCGGCCCCGAACATCTCATCGAGTTCTTCCACGGCTACACCTATTCGGGCCATCCGCTGGCCTGCGCCGCCGCGCTCGCCACACTGGACACCTACGCCGAGGAGGGGCTGCTGACGCGCGCCGGTGAACTGCAGGATGACTTCGCGCAGGCCGTTCATTCGCTGCGCGGCGAGCCGAACGTCATCGACGTGCGCAACATCGGTCTGGTGGGCGGCATCGAGCTGGCGCCTATCCCCGGCCAGCCGAGCAAGCGTGCCTTCGATGTGTTCCTCGACTGCTGGCAGCAGGGCCTGTTGCTGCGGACCACCGGCGACATCGTGGCGCTGTCGCCGCCGCTGATCGTCGAGCGCGCGCAGATCGGTCAGATCGTGGAGACCCTGCGCGCAGCGATCCGGCGCGCGGCCTGACCGCCTGACACGGGCGGTGCCGGCGCCCCGGTTCATACGGCTTCGCCGGGTTCAGGAACCAGTTCGAGCCGTCGCCCGAGTGGCCGGCTGTCTTAGACTCGCGCCCCAATTGCCGTCCCGCTGCCCCATCTTCCGCCGTCGAGCACGCCCCATGAAGTGGATGTCCGCCATCACGATCGCCAGCCTCGCCGCCGCGGCCGCGCTGCCCATGCCGTACTTGGCCCGAATGGGGCCGCCCGGGCTGCTGCCGGCGGGTCGGCACCGCCGGCCGACACGCAGCTTTACCCCCTTCGGGACCGGGCTGTGAGCGCGACGGCACCCGCGGCGGCCGAGAAAGCCTTCCTGCGGATCGAGGGCCTGGTCAAGGACTTCGACGGCTACAAGGCCGTCGACCACGCCAGCGTGGACATCGCCAAGGGCGAGATCTTCGCCCTGCTCGGACCCTCGGGCTGCGGCAAGAGCACGCTGCTGCGGATGCTGGCCGGCTTCGAGACGCCGACCGCCGGCCGCATCGTGCTCGACGGCGTCGACCTCGCCGGCCTGCCGCCGTACGAGCGGCCGATGAACATGATGTTCCAGAGCTACGCGCTGTTCCCGCACCTGACGGTGTGGGAGAACATCGCCTTCGGCCTGAAGCGCGAAGGACTGCCCAAGGACCGCATCGCCGAGCGCGTTCGGGCCATGCTCAGGCTGGTGCAACTGGAGAAGTTCGCGCGGCGCAAGCCGCACCAGCTCTCCGGCGGCCAGCAGCAACGGGTGGCGCTGGCGCGCAGCCTGGCCAGGCAGCCGCAGCTGCTGCTGCTCGACGAGCCGCTGGGCGCGCTCGACAAGAAGCTGCGCGAGCAGACCCAGCTCGAGCTCGTCAACATCATCGAGCAGGTCGGCGTGACCTGCGTCATGGTCACCCACGACCAGGAAGAAGCGATGACGATGGCCTCGCGCATCGCGGTGATGAACGAAGGCCGGTTCCTGCAGATCGGCGCACCGGCCGAGATCTACGAGACGCCGTCCTCGCGCTTCGTCGCCGACTTCATCGGCAACGTCAACCTGATGGACGGGACGCTGACCGAAGACGAGCCCGACCACGTGGTCATCACCGCGGCCGACTGCCGCCACTACGTGGGCCACGGCATCACCGGCACGCCGGGCATGGCGGTGACGGTGGCGCTGCGGCCGGAGAAGATCCACCTGGTGCGTCGGCGGCCGGAAGACGAGTTCAACAGCGCTGCGGGCCGGATCAAGGAGATCGCCTATTTCGGCAGCTTCACCGTCTATCACCTGCAGATGGCCAGCGGTGCGCTGCTCAAGGTGAGCATGGCCAACACGCAGCGCCACCGCGACGAGGAGCTCACCTGGGGCGACGAGGTCTGGGCGCATTGGTCGCGTTCGGCCCATGTCGTGCTGACCCAGTGAACCGCATCCGGCACCTGTTCAGCGGTCGCCGCGTCGTCATCGCGGTGCCCTACCTGTTCCTGCTCGCGTTCTTCCTGCTGCCGTTCCTGATCGTCGGCAAGATCAGCGTCAGCGAGATGGAGGGCATCTCGTTCAAGAATCTGCTGGCGTTTGCCGACGGCGCCCTGACCCTGACGATCAAGCTCTCGAATTACGCCTTCCTGGCGCAGGACAGCCTGTACATCAGGACCTACATCAGCAGCCTGGAATACGCCGCCGCGACGACCCTGCTGTGCCTGGCGATCGGCTACCCCTTCGCCTACTTCATGGCGCGCGCCCGGAGCACCGCGCAGCCGGCGCTGCTGATGCTCGTGATGCTGCCGTTCTGGACCTCGTTCCTGCTGCGCGTGTATTCGTGGAAAGGCCTGCTCAGCGCGAACGGGCTGGTGGCCGACCTGCTGATCGGCAGCGGCGCCGACAGGCTGCTCGCCAGCGTCGGGCTGATCTCCGCGCCGGGCAACCTGATGAACACGCCGTTCTCGCTCATGCTGGGCATGGTCTACAGCTACCTGCCGTTCATGATCCTGCCGCTGTATGCCAATCTGGCCAAGATGGACCTGCGCCTGCTCGAGGCCGCGGCCGACCTCGGCGCCACGCCCTGGGTCGCGTTCTGGAAGATCACGGTGCCGCTGTCCAAGGCCGGCATCATCGCCGGCTCGATGCTGGTCTTCATCCCTTGCGTCGGCGAGTACGTGATCCCCGAGCTGCTCGGCGGCCCGGGAACGCTGATGATCGGCCGCGTGATCTGGGACGAGTTCTTCTCCAACAACGACTGGCCGATGGCCTCGACCGTCGCCGTCGTGATGATCCTGCTGATCATCGTGCCGCTGGCGATCTTCAACAAATACCGGGCCGAGGCGCAGGAGCGCAGCGCATGAAGGCCTCGCGCCTCGGCACCTGGTTCGCCCGCACCTGGCTCGCCGCCGGCTACGCGTTCCTGTTCCTGCCCATCGTCGCGCTGGTCGTCTACTCGTTCAACGACTCGCCGCTGCCCAACGTCTGGCGCGGCTTCACGCTCAAGTGGTACTCGGCGGTCGCCGGCGACACCGAGCTGATTGCCGCCTTCGGGCTCAGCCTGAAGATCGCCTTCCTCACCGCCTGCGCTTCGGTCGTGCTGGGCACCCTGGCCGCCTTCGTGCTCGTCAAGTACAAGCGCTTCTTCGGCCGCACGCTGTTCAGCGGCATGGTCAACGCACCGCTGGTGATGCCCGAGGTGGTGGTCGGCCTGTCGCTGCTGCTGATGCTGGTGAGCGTGCAGCGCGAATTCGGCGTCCCCGATCGCGGCCTGATGACGATCTGGTTCGGCCACCTGCTGCTCGGGATGGCCTACGCGACGGTCGTCGTGCAGGCGCGCCTGCAGGACCTGAACCCGCAGCTCGAGGAGGCGGCGATGGACCTCGGCGCGCGCCCGGCGCAGGTGTTCTGGCTCGTGACGCTGCCCCTGATCGCGCAGTCGCTGGTCTCGGCCTGGCTGCTGACCTTCACGATCTCGCTCGACGACGTCGTGATCTCGAACTTCCTGTCCGGCCCCGGTTCGACGACGCTGCCGCTGGTCATCTTCTCGCGCGCGCGGCTGGGGCTGAACCCGAGCGTCAACGTCGTCGCGACGATCACGGTGACCGTGGTCGCCACCGGCGTCGTCATCGCCAGCCTCCTGATGGCCCGCGCCGAGCGCCGGCGCGCACTCGACCTGGCCGCCGCCGCGCGCGCCTGATGGGCCTGCAGCCGGCACGGGCAACGCCCTGGCTGGCCTACGCCAGCCTGGCCGCCAGCATGGCGCTGGTCGGCAGCTACGTCGGCCTGTCGCGGCTGCTGGTGGCGGTGTTCCCGGTGCTGCTGCTGGCCTGGCTGCGCTTCGCGATCGCGGCGCTCGCGATGCTGCCTTGGCTGCGGCGCCGGCCCGGCGAGGCCGCGTTGTCGGCACATGACCGGCGGCTGCTGTTCTGGGAGAGCTTTCTCGGCAACTTCCTGTTCAGCATCTGCATGCTCTACGGCGTGGCCCTGACTTCGGCAATGGCCGCCGGCGTCACGATGGCGGCGATCCCGGCGGCGGTGGCGCTGCTCTCGCGCCTGTTCCTCGGCGAGCGGATCGCGCCGCGCGTGATGGCGGCCATCGCCTGCGCCGCGCTCGGCATCGCGCTGCTGTCGCTGGCAAGCCATGCCGGTCCGGCGACCGCATCGGCGTCGCCGCTGGGCTACGCGTTGCTGGTGGCCGCGGTGCTGTGCGAAGCCTCTTATGTCGTCATCGGCAAGCGGCTTGCCGGCAGCGTGTCACCGCGCCGCATCAGCGCATTGATCAACCTCTGGGGCCTGGCATTGGTGACGCCGTTCGGAGTCTGGCAGGCGCTTTCGTTCGACTTCGGGTCGGTGCACGCCTCCCTCTGGGCCCTGCTCTGCTTCTACGCCATCGCCGCCAGCGTGATCACCGTCTGGCTGTGGATGCGGGGCCTGCGTGATGTGCCCTCTTCGCGTGCCGGCGTCTTCACGGTGATGCTGCCGGTGAGCGCGGCGCTGGTCGGCGTCGCGGTGCTGGGCGAGGCGTTCAGCCGCTGGCACCTGGTGGCATTCGCGCTCGCGCTGGCGGGGCTGCTGCTGGCGACATGGCCACAGGCTCAGTCCGCCGCGCCGGTCCGCCGCGACTTGCCGTAGGTCCTGAAGCGCTCGATCACCTCGGCCATCTGATCACGCGACAGCAGCGCCGGCTCGCCCGCCGCCAGCGCCTGCAGGTAGATGCCGCACAGCGCCTCGATCTCGACCGCCACCTTCAGCGCCTGGGCCAGCGTCGACCCGCCGGCGACCAGTCCGTGGTTGGCCATCAGGCAGGCCTGTCGCTCGACGAAGGCCGCGCCGACCGCCTGCGACAGCGCCTCGGTGCCGAACAGGTGGTAGGGCGTGCAGGGAACATCGTCGCCCCCGGCCACGGCGACCATGTAGTGAAAGGCCGGCAGCGGCCGGCGCAGGCAGGCCAGCGCGGTGGCGTGCGGCGAGTGCATGTGGACGACGGCGCGCAGATCGGGCCGCGCGCGGTACACCGCGCAGTGGAAGGGCCATTCGGTCGACGGCTGCCAGGCGCCATCGAGCATCCCGCCGTCGTCGCCGAGGAGCACGAAATCCTCGACGCCCAACTCGTCGGCCGGCATCCCGCTGGGCGTGATCCAGAAGCCGCCGCCGCTGGCGCGCAGGCTGAGGTTGCCGGTGCTGCCGCGGTTCAGACCCAGTCCGTCGAGCCGGCACATGGCGGCCAGCGCTTCGGTGCGCAGATCGGGATCGTTCATCGTCATCGACGCCACTCCGACAACCGGCGCAGCGCGCCCTCTTTCGCCGCCACGATGCCATGCTCGGTGATCAGGCCGCTCACCAGCCGCGCCGGGGTGACGTCGAAGGCCGGGTTGGCCGCTGCGGTGCCGTCGCCGGTCAGTTGCACCTCGACGATGTCGCCGGCGGCGCTGCGCCCGGTCAGGTGCGTCACTTCGCGGCCGCTGCGTTCCTCGATCGGGATCTCGGCCAGGCCGTCGTGCAAGCCGAGGTCCAGGGTCGAGGTCGGCATCGCGACGTAGAACGGCACGCCGTTGTCGCGCGCCGCCAGCGCCTTGAGGTAGGTGCCGATCTTGTTGCAGACGTCACCGCGCGCGGTCACGCGGTCGCAGCCGACGATCACCAGATCGACCTGACCGCGCTGCATCAGGTGGCCACCGGCGTTGTCGGCGATCAATGTGTGCGGCACGCCGGCCTGGCCCAGCTCCCAGGCCGTGAGGCTGGCGCCCTGGTTGCGCGGCCGCGTCTCGTCGACCCATACATGCACGGGCAGACCCGCCGCATGGGCCTGGTAGATCGGCGCGGTGGCGGTGCCCCAGTCGACGGCGGCGAGCCAGCCGGCGTTGCAATGCGTCAGCACCTGCACCGGACCCGTCCTGCGCGCGGCGATGGCCCGCAGCAGAGGCAGGCCGTGGCGGCCGATGGCGGCGTTGGCGGCCACGTCGTCCTCGGCGATGGCCCCCGCCTCGGTCCAGGCTTGCGCCGCGCGATCACCGGGCGCCGCAGGACGCAGCCGCAGCAGCATGCGCTCCAGCGCCCAGGCCAGGTTGACCGCGGTCGGGCGTGCCGCACGCAGCATCGCGGCGGCGGCTTCCAGGGCGGCGTCCGACGCGTCGGCGCGCATCTGCAAGGCCAGCCCGTAGGCCGCGGTGGCGCCGATCAGCGGCGCTCCGCGCACCCACATCTCGCGGATCGCCGTGAAGACCGCGGCGGCGGTCGCCAGGCGCTCGAGCTGCAGCCGGTGCGGCAGTGCGCGCTGGTCGATCACCCACACCGCATCCGCCTCGGGGGCAGGCCGCAGCGGGCGCAGCAGCTCGCCGCCGACGATCATGCCGCCGGTCCGAGCACGCGGCCGGCGATGGCCTGCAGGCGCTGCACCATGGCCGGATCGCGCACCGCAGGTGCGGTCATCAGGGCGTGGTCCAGCGCGTGACGACAGGTGCAGGCCGGCCCCTTGGCGTCGCCGGCGATCGGCGCCGCCACTGCGACCACCATCGCCCTGGCCAGCTCGGCGTTGCCCAGCAGCACGCGGATCACGGCGTTCACCGTCACCGCCTCGTGCCCGGGGTGCCAGCAGTCGAAGTCGGTGACCATCGCGACCGAGCAGTAGCACAGCTCGGCCTCGCGCGCGAGCTTGGCCTCGGGCATGTTGGTCATGCCAACGACGCTCGCATTCCACGAACGGTACAGCTGCGACTCAGCCAGGGTCGAGAACTGCGGCCCTTCCATCACGACATAGGTGCCGCCGCGGACATGCGGCACGCCCTGCGCCTCCAGCACCGCCTGCACGTGGTCGCCCAGGCGCGCACACACCGGCTCGGCGAGCGAGACATGGGCCACCAGGCCGGTGCCGAAGAAGCTCCTGTCACGGGCGATCGTGCGGTCGATGTACTGGTCGACGATCACGAAGCTGCCCGGTGTCAGGTCGGCGCACAGGCTGCCCACCGCCGACAGCGACAGCAGGTCGGTGGCGCCCAGCTGCTTGAGCGCGGCGACGTTGGCGCGGTAGTTGACCTCGTTCGGCGGCACGCGATGGCCGCGCCCGTGGCGCGGCAGGAAGGCCAGCCGCACCGAGCCGCCGGCATGCGCCAGGCGGCCGAGGAAGACCTCGTCGGACGGCGATCCCCAGGGCGTGTCGACCGCGACCCAGCGCGTCTCGGTCAGGCCCGGCAGGTCGTACAGGCCGCTGCCGCCGATGATGCCCAGCAGGGGTTCGCTCATTCCAGGGTCTCCGCAGCAGGCTGTTTGGCTGCGGCATTCTGCATGGCCATCGCGGCGCGGGCCAGGCGCTGCGCGACCGCAGGCGGCCCGGCCTTCAGCTTCGGGTCGGACCAGACCTGGCGCCAGCGCCGGGCCCCCGGCAAGCCGTTGCGCAAGCCGATCATGTGGCGCGAGGCATGGCCCCAGGGCACGCCGGCGCGGGCCAGGCCGTCCATGTAGGCCACGAACAGGTCTTCCACCTCGTCGCGGTCGCGCGGCGCGGCTTCATCGCCGAAGAAGCGGGCATCCCATGCTGCCATTGCCCAGGGCTCGTGGTAGGCGTGGCGGCCGACCATCACGCCATCGACATGCTGCAGCTGCTCGGCGATCTGCGCCTCGCTCGTGATACCCCCGTTGAGCACGATGGTGAGATGCGGAAAGTCGCGCTTGAGCCGGTGCACGGCCTCGTAGTTCAGCGGTGGCACTTCGCGGTTTTCCTTCGGCGACAGGCCCTTGAGCCAGGCGTTGCGGGCATGCACGATGAACACCTCGCAGCCGCCGCGCTCGGCCAGCACGCCGACGAAATCGCGTACGAATCCGTAGCTCTCGCTGCGGTCGATGCCGATGCGGTGCTTGACCGTGACCGGCAACACCGTGGCATCGCGCATCGCCTTGACGCAATCGGCGACCAGGGTCGGCTCGGCCATCAGGCAGGCACCGAAGGCGCCGCGCTGGACGCGCTCGCTGGGGCAGCCGCAATTGAGGTTGACCTCGTCGTAGCCCCAGCGCTCGGCCAGCCTCGCGCAGTGCGCCAGTTCGGCCGGCTCGCTGCCGCCGAGCTGCAGGGCCAGCGGATGCTCCTCGGCGCTGAAGTCCAGATGGCGCGGCACGTCGCCATGGACCAGCGCACCGGTGCTGACCATCTCGGTGTAGAGCCGCGTGCGGCGCGTGATCAGGCGGTGCAGGTACCGGCAATGGCGGTCGGTGCAGTCCATCAATGGCGCCACGGACAGGCGCCAAGGGTTGAGCGGTTGATTCATGAGAACTGATCGACTCTTTGTCGGTCCGGACAGGCATTCGGCGGAGCAGACGAATTCTTGGCCGGGCCTGCAGTGGCTTGTGCATGGTAATCAATGAGTTGCGATCGATGGTCCGGCGACGAGAGAGCCGGCTGCGGGGCCGCTGAAGCACAGGCGATCTCGCAGAACACGCGGGCATGCCGGCCTCGAGGACGGGCGCGGCGCCGCCTGTGAGACGCATGCATGCCCGGATTGCGCTCGCTCAACCTGCTCCCGTCCGACGCAGCGATATTGGCTGGTCCAGCCGGGCGCTGGAGACGTCAACCGATGAAGGATCCGACATGAAGACCGATGTTCAACTCAAGAGGGATGTCCAGGCCGAGCTCGAATGGGACGCCTCGGTGAACGCCACCCAGGTCGGTGTGGCCGTGAAGGACGGTGTGGTCACCTTGAGCGGCCATCTCGACACCTATGCCGAAAAGCTCGCGATCGAGAAGGCAGTCCAGCGTGTCGAGGGCGTGCAGGCGCTCGCCCTCGAACTCGACATCAAGCTGGCGCCAGGCCATGTGCGCAGCGATTCCGAGATCGCCGCGGCAGCCGAGTCGGCGTTCAAGTGGCATGCCCTCGTGCCGGACGAGCTCATCAAGGTCAAGGTCGAGAAGGGCTGGGTCACCCTTAGCGGCGAGGTCGAGTGGGACTACCAGCGCCGCGAGGCGGAGAACGCAGTGCGGCCGCTGACCGGCGTCGTCGGCGTCAGCAATTACGTCACCCTCAAGCAGAGAACGACGCCGGCTGACATCACGAATCGCATCCGGGGAGCGCTGACCCGGCAGGCCGAACGCGAGAGCAAGAACATCACGGTCAGCCTTTCGGGGTCGACAGTCACGCTGCGCGGTTCGGTTCACTCATGGGCCGAACGGTCCGCGGCTCAGGGCGCGGCGTGGTCGGCGCCCGGCGTCACCGGCGTGCTCAATGAATTGATGGTCAGCGGCTGAGGACGGGGCCCGTCGTCGTCGGCGCAGCCATGCCGAGCCCGATCCACGTCGCCGATCTCGCCCACATGCACGACTGCAAGCCGACCGCGATGCAGGCCCAGCGAGCGGCACCAGTCGCGGTTCGGCCGCAGCCGGGCGACGCCCTGCTGGTGGTCGACGTGCAGCGCGACTTCCTGCCGGGCGGTCGCCTTGCCGTCGCGCAGGGCGACTGCATCCTGCCGGCGCTGGACCGGGTCGTGGCCCTGTTCGCCGGCCAGGGTCTGCCGATCTTTGCCAGCCGCGACTGGCATCCGCCCGACCATTGCTCGTTTCACGCGCAGGGCGGACCGTGGCCACAGCATTGCGTGGCGGGAAGCGACGGCGCCCGCTTCGCCGAGGGCCTGCATCTGCCGGAGGGTGCCAAGGTCGTCTCGAAGGCCGACGGCAGGGCACCCGACGCCTACTCCGCCTTCGATGCCACCGGCCTGGCGGCGATGCTGCGCCGTGCCGGCGTGCGGCGCCTGTTCGTCGTCGGGCTGGCGACGGACTACTGCGTGCTGCACAGCGTCGTCGACGCGCTCAGGCTGGGCCTGTCGGTGGTGGTGGTGCAGGATGCCATAGCCGCCGTGAACCTCAGGCCCGCCGATGGCGAGCGCGCGCTCGATCGGATGCGCGGCCTCGGCGCCGCGATGGCCGACAGCGCGGCTATCCTCGAACCGGCTCCGGGCGCCCGGTCCGACGCGCCCGCCCCGCACGCTCAGGAATTGGCGTCGTCCACCGCCTGCGCCAGCGCCCGCAAGCCCTCGGAGAACTCGACCTCGTAGGGCGGCGACGCGGGGCCCAGCGCGCGCAGCGCGTCGGGAAGGGCCTGCAACTGTGTGGCGCACCGCCGCCGGGCCGGCTCGAGGCCGGGCGCGCAGGCGGTACGGCGCCCGCCGATCATGCAGGCTTGCAGCAGGGCTTCGCCGGAAGGCGGCTCGTCGACCAGTTGCACCCGGTCGCGCAGCAGCCGGCCGTCGCGGCCATGCCGCCGGACCACCTGCTTGATGCCCGGCCAGGTGGCCTTGCCCTCGGAGCGCTTGCGGCGCGCGATGCCGGCGTAGCTTTGCAGCTTGTAGACCGCCTCCAGCGCCGGCGCGTCGCTCGACGTATCCAGCGACGTGCCGACGCCGAAGCCGTCGATGGGCGCGCCCTCGGCAAGCAACTGCTCGATGCGCCACTCGTCGAGGTTGCCGCTGGCCAGAATCGTCGTCGACGCCAGGCCGCCCCGGTCGAGCAGGCCACGCACCGCCTTCGCATGCGCTGCAAGGTCGCCACTGTCGATGCGGATGCCGCCGATCGCGATGCCTTCACGCGCGAGTTGCGGCGCCAGCTCGACGATGCGTGCGACCGCCCGCTCGGTGTCGTAGGTGTCGACCAGCAGGGTCGGCCTTTGCGGCCAGGCGCGGGCGAACGCCACGAAGGCATCGGCTTCGCTGGCGTGCGCCTGCACGTACGAATGGGCCATGGTGCCGAACACCGGGATGTCGAAGCGCAGGCCGGCTTCGGCGGTGGCCGTGCCATCGAAGCCGGCCAGGTAGGCCGCCCGCGCCGCCAGCAGCGCGGCGTCGGCACCATGGGCCCGTCGCATGCCGAAGTCCACCAGCCGCCGGCCCCGCGCCGCAAGCACCATGCGCGCAGCCTTCGAGGCGATGAGGGTCTGGAAGTGCACGATGTTCAGCAGGCGGCTCTCCACCAGTTGCGCCTGCGGCAGCGGCGCGGTGACGCGCAGGATCGGCTCGTTGGCGAAGAACACGCTGCCCTCGGCCATCGCATGCACGTCGCCGGCGAATCGGAACGAGCGCAGCCGATCCAGCAGTTGCCGCGAGAAGCGCTTCTGACGTTCGAGCCACGCGAGCTCGTCGTCGTCGAACGCGAGCGTCTCCAGAAAGGTCAACGCCTGCTCGAGACCCGCGGCCACGAGGAAGTTGCGGCCCGGTGGCAGCCCGCGCACGAAGAGTTCGAAGGTCGCGCTCTCCTGCAGGCCCTCTTCCAGGTAAGACTGGAACATGGTCAGCTGGTACAGGTCGGTCAGCAGGGCACCCATGAGACCTTCGCGTGACATGAGCCAGGACAGGACCGCGGGTCTGCCCGATGCCCTGGGCCGGGGGCACCAGGTTCAGTGCCTCGGCGGGCTCGGCATTGGCTCCGCCCGGGGCAGCTGAGCTTCAGCTTGCAGCCAGTCATCCAGGTCGTGACCGTCGGCACGGCCGCGGGCTTCATAAAGGGCATAGGCCATCTTGCGAATCCGCTCGTCGCGCGCGGCCGCACTTGCGTGCGACACCGCGGGGTTCGTGCCTTCGTCCTTCGCGACGACGGCAAAGGGCGGCTTCTCCGTCAATGCCCGTGACGTGGTGCTGGTGCCCTGCGGCTGCTTCATGTCCTGTCTCCTGGGTAGGTGCCCTGCGGCGGCTTCGCGCGTCTGCGCCCATCGCCGACCGTCGAGAGAGACTAAGGACGTCGACCGCATCGGCGTTGAGCGCCCTCACGCCGCGCGCTCGAAATCGCCCTCGACGCCAGGCGGTCCAGCCGGTCCAGGCGGTAGGCCGACGCGGCAGCCGCCGGCTCGTTGACCGGACGCACGACCTCGAGCCTGGCGCCGTGGCGTTTGCGGGCGATGGTTCCGGCTTGACGGCCCTCAATCGGATCGACCGCGCGCTGCCTAGCATCGGTTTGCGTGCGCCCCCACCCCTGACCCAGAAGCCCACACCACGATGCGCTCTCCCCATTCGCCGGCCCGGGGACCGACCCCTGCGCGCGCCACGCTCGCCGCCGAGGCCCTGTGATGGCCGCGCGCTCGTTGACGCCACAACAGCTGGCCGCGCACTGCGATCCAGGCACCCTGCTGGGCGAGGCGGGCGCCGGCGGCCCGCCACAGGCCGACATCGTCGGGCAGACGCGGGCGCGCGACGCCGTGCGCTTCGCCATCGCGATGAACCAGCCCGGCTATCACCTCTTCGTGATGGGCCCGGCCGGGTCGGGCAAGCGCAGCCTGGTGCGCAGCGCGATCGCAGAGCATCTTGCGCACAGCGGCATCCACCGCAGCGACTGGGTCTACGTCCACAACTTCGAGAAGCCGCACCAGCCGATCGCGCTGCAGCTGCCTGCGGGCGGGGGCGCCAGGCTGCGGGCCGACATGCGCGCGCTGGTCGAGGAGTTGCGAGCCACCATCCCGGCGGCCTTCGACTCCGAGGAGTACGTCAGCTCGCTGGAGCGGCTGAACACCGAGCTGAAGGAACGCGCCGAGCAAGGCCTGGGCGCCGTCGGTGCCGAAGCGCAGCGCCGCGGCCTGGTGATGATCCGCACGCCGGTGGGCTTCAGCTTCGCGCCCCGCAAGGGCGACGAGGTGATGTCGACGGCGGATTTCGAGGCCCTGCCGGCCGAGGAGCGCGAGCGCCTGCAGCGGGCCCTGGTCGAACTGCAGGACCAGTTGCTGCACGCGCTGCGCGCATCGATGCGGCTGAGCAAGGAGCATGCGGAGCGGCTACGCACGCTCAACCGCGCGACCACGCAGTTGGCGGTCGACCATGCGGTGGCCGAGACCAAGACCCGCTACGCCGACCAAGCCGCCGTGCTGCGCCATCTCGAGGCGGTGCGCAGCGCGGTGATCGATAACGCCGACGCCTTCCGCAGCCGCGAGGACGCCGAAGACACGGCCCATCCCGGCGAGCTGGCGCGCTACGACGTCAACCTGGTGGTCGACGTGGGCGGCAGCGACGGCGCCGCGCTGATCGAGGCCGATCTGCCCAGCTACCAGAACCTGATCGGTCGCATCGACCATGTCGCGCATTTCGGCACGCTGGTCACCGACTTCCGCCACATCAAGGCGGGCCAGCTGCACCGCGCCAACGGCGGCACCTTGATGGTCGACGCGATCAAGCTGCTGACCCAGCCCTTCGCCTGGGGGGCGCTGAAGCGCGCGCTGCTGCGGCGCGAGATCCTGATCGAGTCCGTGGCCGAGATGTTCAGCCTGGTCTCGACGATCCAGCTCGAACCGCAGCCGATACCGCTGGACGTCAAGGTGGTGCTGGTCGGCGACCGCGAGGTCTGCCAGCTGCTGCAGGCGCACGACCCGGAGTTCGGCAAGCTCTTTCGCGTCGTCGCCGACCTGGACGACGACCTGCCACGCGAGCCCGCCAACCAGCGGGCCTTGGCCGCTGCGCTGGTCGCGCAGGCCCGCGCGGCCGGGCTGTTGCCGCCCAGCCAGGCCGCGCTGGCGCGGCTGATCGACCACAGCGCGCGACGCAGCGGCGACGCGACGCGGCTCGACGCCGGTGTTCGGCACCTGCTCGACCTGTTGCACGAGGCCGACCACCTGGCGCGCAATGCGCACCCAAGCGGGGATGTCGGCGAAGCGCGAACCGAGGTCGACGCCGGCGAGGTGGCGGCGGCGATCACCGCCAGGCGCGCACGCGCCGGCCGTGCCGACGAGCGGCTGCGCGCCGCCACACTGCGCGACATCCTGAGCATCGCCACGCAGGGCGCGCAGGTCGGCCAGGTCAACGGCCTGGCGGCCTACGGGGTCGGCGACGAGTTGTTCGGCCTGCCCACGCGCATCACCGCCACCACCCGGCTCGGCGACGGCCAGGTCGTCGACATCCAGCGCGAAACCCGGCTCGGCGGCCCGGTGCATGCCAAGGGCGTGCTGATCCTGGCGTCGTTCCTGGCCGCGCGCTACTCGCGCCTGCAGCGGCACTCGATCGTCGGCAGCCTGGTGTTCGAGCAGACCTATGGGCTGGTCGAGGGCGACAGCGCATCGCTGGCCGAACTGGTGGCGCTGCTGAGCTCGATCGGCGGCATCGCCGTTCGTCAGGGCCTGGCGGTGACCGGCTCGGTCGACCAGTTCGGCCAGGTGCAGGCGGTGGGCGCCGTCAACGAGAAGGTCGAGGCCTACTTCGACCTGTGCGCAGCCCGTGGCCTGGACGGCACGCAGGGCGTGCTGCTGCCCGAGAGCAACAGCACGCAGCTGATGCTGCGCGACGAGGTGGTGGCAGCGGTGGCGGCCGGCCGCTTCAGCGTGCACGCGGTGCGCAGCGTCGACGATGCGCTGGAACTGCTGACCGGCCTGCCCGCCGGTGACGCGGCTGTGCTGGACGACGCCACCGTCAACGGCCGCATCGCGCGCCGCCTGCGCGAGTACAGCCTGCTGCGCCGCGGCGAGCCGCGCTTCCTGCGCAAGCGCGGGCATGGCCGGGGGCGCATCCAGCCCGACAAGGACCCGCGATGAACGGGGAACTGTCGGCCAAGGTGCAGGTGGCGCTGGACGACGCCGCCGCCGGCGAGGCGGTGCTGGCGCTGTCTTCGGCCTTGGCGCGCGAGCTCGAATGCGAGCTGGCCGTCGTCTACGTCGAAAGCGCCGCCTCGGTCTCGGCAGCCGCGCTGTCGGTCACCCAGGTGCTGCCGCACGCCGGCTCACCCTGGCTGCCGCTGCGGCCCGACGATGTCGAGCAGGGCTTTCGCAGCCACGCCGCGCGCCTGCGCCAGCTGACCGAGCGCATGGCCGGGCGCCATGCGCTGCGCTGGTCGCTGCGGGTGATGCGCGGCAGCCTGGCCCAGGTGCCGGCCTTGCTGAGCGGCGAATCCACGCTGCTGTTCCTGGCCACCGCACCACCGCCCGGTGCGCGCAGCACCGCCCGCAGCCGCCGCCGGCCGCTGGTCGCGCTGGCCTCCGACGACGGCGCGCCCGGGGCTCGGGCGCTGGTCATGGCGACGCGGCTGGCGCGGGCGCTCGGCGGCGTGCTGCAGCGCTGGCCGCCAGGGTCGCCAGGCTCGCCAACCGGCATTGGGCCGCGGCTGACCGCAGGCGCCCGGCCCGACGTGCTGGTGATGACGCGAAGCGCGATCGCCCCTGACGCCCTGGCCTGGCTGCGATACCCGGTGCTGCTGGTGGGTTGATCGAGCCAGGCGCGAGGATGCAGGTCGCGACGGGCGGGCAATGCAGCCGTGGCCGTGCCCGCATCGTCGCACCGGGTGCCGCGAGAGCAATTTCGCTCGCTGCTTGCGCCTCCTCAATCGTCATGGTGGCGATCTGCCTAGATTGGCTTCGGTGACAACCGCCGACCGCGGAGGAACGCCATGAAGACCGATGCGCAGCTGAAGAAGGATGTGGAGGCCGAACTGGAATGGGACCCCTCCATCAACGCCGCCGGCGTGGGCGTTGCGGCGCAGGATGGCGTGGTCACGCTCACGGGCCACCTGGGCACCTATGCCGAAAAGGTCGCCGTCGAGCGTGCCGCCAAGCGCGTGGCCGGCGTGCGCGGGGTGGCGGTGGAGCTGGACGTCAAGCTCGAACCGCACCACCAGCTCAGCGACGCCGAGATCGCCGCTGCCGTGCAAGCCGCCTTCAAGTGGCACGCGCTGATTCCCGAGGACCGCATCCACTTCACGGTCGAAAAGGGCTGGGTCACGCTGACAGGCCTGGTCGACTGGGAGCACCAGCGGCACAACGCCGAGGTCGCGGTGCGCCCCCTCACCGGCGTGCTGGGCGTCGTCAACAAGATCCGCCTGCGCGAGCGCGAGGCGCCCGACTACGTGGCGCACCGCATTCACGAGGCGCTAGCGCGCTATGCCGACGACGAGGCGACGCACATCGAGGTGCTGGTCGACGGCGGCACGGCCACGCTGCGCGGCACCGTCAACTCTTGGGCCGAGCGCTCCATCGTGCAGAACGCCGCCTGGTCGGCGGCCGGCATCCTGCGCGTGCAGAACGAACTCAGGGTCCTGTCCTGACCGCGAGCTTCGGCGCAGCCCTGGCCGCCCGAGCAGCCTGCCATGCCGGTCCACAACGCAGACATCGCGGCGGTCTTCGGCGAGATCGCCGACCGGCTCGAAGTCGAGGACGCGAACCCCTTCCGCGTGCGCGCCTACCGCAACGCGGCGCGCATGGTCGGCGAGCTCGGCCGCAGCGTGCGCACGATGATCGAGCAAGGCGCCGACCTCGACGCGCTGCCCGGCATCGGGCCCGACCTGGCCGGCAAGATGCGCGAGATCGTCGCCACCGGCAGCTGCGCACTGCTCGCGCGGCTGCGCAAGGAGCTGCCGCCGACGATCACCGAGCTGCTGGCGCTGCCCGGCATCGGCCCGAAGCGCGTGCGCGCGCTGCACCACGAACTCGACGTGCAGACGGTGGCGCAGCTCCACCAGGCCGCGCAGCAGGGGCGGATCCGGACCGTCCCCGGCTTCGGTCCGAAGACCGAGGAGCAGATCCTGCGCGCAACGGCTGCGCACCTCAGTCACCCCCGGCGCTTCAGGCGCGTCGTCGGCGCAGCGGTCGCCGAGTCGCTGCTCGCCTTCCTGCGCAGCGTGCCCGGCGTCGCACGGGCCGAGGCGGCCGGCAGCCTGCGGCGCATGCGCGACACCGTCGGCGACATCGACCTGCTCGTCACGGCGCAGCCGGGCAGCCCGGTGATGGATCGCTTCGTCGGTTACGAGGACGTGCGCCAGGTGCTGGCGCACGGCGCCACCAAGGCCAGCGTGGTGCTGAAGAACGGCATCCAGGTCGACCTGCGCGCGGTGCGCGGCGAGAGCTTCGGTGCGGCCTGGGTCTACTTCACCGGGTCCAAGGCGCACAACATCGCGCTGCGCCGGCTGGCGCAGGAGCGCGGGCTGAAGATCAACGAGTACGGCGTCTACCGCGGCGCCGAGCGCATCGCCGGCGAGACCGAGGCATCGGTCTATCGCGCGGTCGCCCTGCCCTTCATCGAACCCGAACTGCGCGAGGACCGCGGCGAACTCGAAGCGGCGCGGCAGGGGCGCCTGCCCGTGCTGCTCCAGCGCGCTGACCTGCGCGGCGACCTGCACGTGCACACGAAGGACAGCGACGGCCACGACACGATCGAGGCGATGGCCGGCGCCGCGCAAGCGCAAGGCCTCGAATACCTCGCGATCACCGACCATTCGCGGCGGCTCGCGATGGCGCACGGGCTCGATCCGGTGCGCCTGGCCAAGCAGATCGACCGCATCGACCGCATCAACGAGGGCCTGCGTGGCTTCACCGTGCTCAAGGGCATCGAGGTCGACATCCTCGAGGACGGCACGCTCGACCTGCCTGATTCGATCCTGCAGCGGCTCGATCTGGTCGTCGGCGCAGTCCACCACCGCTTCGACCTGCCACGCGCCAAGCAGACCGAGCGGCTGCTGCGCGCGATCGACCAGCGCCATTTCAGCATCCTGGCGCATCCGACCGGCCGCCTGATCGGCGAACGAGAACCGTACGACATCGACCTGCTGCGCGTGCTGCGCCACGCGCGCCAGCGCGGCTGCTTCGTCGAACTCAACGCGCACCCGGCGCGCCTGGACCTCGACGACACGGCGTGCCAGATGGCCAAGGCCGAGGGCGTGCTCGTGAGCCTGAACTCCGACGCCCACAGTGCGCTCGATTTCGACGACCTGCACGACGGCATCGGCCAGGCACGGCGCGGCTGGCTCGAGAAGGCCGACGTGCTGAACACGCGCATGCTGGCCACGCTGCGGCCGCTGCTCGCGCGCCCGATGTGAGTCGCGCTGCGAACACGGCAACCGGACCGACGGACGCATGAGCGAAGCGCGCAAGGAACATGTCTTCGGCGGCCGGCTGGTGATGCTCGGCTTCGGCTGCATCGGCCAGGGGGCGCTGCCGCTGCTGCTGCGCCACATCGCGATGCGGCCCGAGCAGCTTCTCGTCGTCAAGCCCCACGACAGCGGTCTCGCAGTGGCACGAGAGTATGGCGTGCGCAGCCTCGTGACGCCGCTCGACGCCGACAACGTCCGCCAGGTGCTCACGCCGCTGCTCGGGCCCGGCGACTTCCTGCTGAACCTGTCGGTCGACGTCAGCAGCGCCGCGCTGATCGCGCTCGCGCGCGAGCGCGGCGCACTCTACCTCGACACCTGCATCGAGCCCTGGGCCGGCGGTTACCTCGACGCCGGCTTGACGCCAGCGCAGAGAACCAACTACGCGTTGCGCGAGGCGGCGCTGGCGCTGCGCAGCCCCGGCCGCAATGGCCCGACCGCCGTGCTCACGCACGGCGCGAACCCGGGGCTGGTGTCGTACTTCGTCAAGCAGGCGCTGCTCGACATCGCAGCGGCGACGGGCGCGGCGAGACGGCCGCCGCGGGCACGCGAGGGGTGGGCCCGCCTGGCGCAGTCGCTGGGTGTGCGCGTGATCCATGTCGCCGAGCGCGACACGCAGGTCGGAGCGCAGCGCAAGGTACCCGATGAGTTCGTCAACACCTGGTCGGTCGAGGGCTTCGTCGACGAAGGAACGCAGCCGGCCGAACTCGGATGGGGCAGCCACGAGCGGCACTTCCCGAGCGACGGCGAGCGCCACGCCACCGGCTCGCACGCCTCGATCTACCTGAACCGCCCCGGCGCGAGCACGCGCGTGCGAACCTGGACACCGCTCGCCGGCGCGCAACACGCCTTTCTGATCACGCATGCCGAATCGATCTCGATCGCCGACCACCTCACGCTGGGCAACCCGGCCCGCCCGCGGTACCGGCCGACCGTGCACTACGCCTATCACCCGTGCGACGACGCGGTGCTGTCGCTGCACGAACTGGCGGGGCGCAACTGGCGCAAGCAGGCCCGCAACCGGGTGCTGAAGAGCGAGATCGCCTCGGGCATCGACGCCCTCGGCGTGCTGCTGATGGGCCACGCGCGCGGCGCCTACTGGTACGGCTCGCAGCTGAGCATCGAGCAGGCGCGCGCGCTCTGCCCGTACAACAGCGCGACCAGCCTGCAGGTCGCCGCGCCGGTGATGGCCGGCGTCGTTTGGGCGATGAAGAACCCGGCGCGCGACGTCGTCGAACCCGAGGACCTGCCCCACGACGAGATGCTGCGCCTGTGCCGCCCTTACCTCGGCGACCTGTTCGGCGTCTACACCGACTGGACGCCGCTCGCCGGGCGCGACTGGCCGTTCGAGGAGGACATCGATCGCGACGACCCCTGGCAGTTCAAGAACTTCCGCGTCGCCTGAGGGCTCGGCCGCTCACCAGGCCAGTGCGTCGCGCAGCCGATACCACGCCAGGCCCAGCCGCAGTGCCGGCACGCGCAGCCATCGTCCACCGGGGAACGCCCGGTGCCTGAGGCGCGCGAAGACGTCGAAGCGCGACGCGTCGCCGGCCATCGCCTCGGCGACCAGACGGCCCCCGAGGCCGGTCAGCGCGAGGCCATGGCCCGAGAAGCCCTGCAGGTAGTACACGTTCGGGGCGTGCGCGCCTGCGGCAGGCAGGCGGCCGAAGTCGGGCGCGCGGTTCATCGTCACGTCGACCAGGCCGCCCCACACATGCTCGATCCGGACCGACGCCAGTTGCGGGAACACCCGCACCATGCGCCGGCGCATCGTCTCGGCAAGATCCGCCGGCCGCGAGGTGCCGTGGCTTTCGCCGCCGCCGAACAGCATGCGGCGGTCCCTCGAAACGCGGAAGTAGTCGAGCACGAAGTTGTTGTCCGACGCTGCCGAGCCCGACGGGATCAGCGAAGCGGCCAGCGCCTCGGGCAGCGGCTCGGTCGCGACGATGAAGGTCTCGATCGCCATGATCCGGCCCTCGAGCCGCGGCGCGATGCCCTCCAGGTAGGCGTTGCCGGCCAGCAGCACCTGGCGCGCGCTCAGCACGCCGTGCGGCGTGACGAGCTGCGGCCGCTCGCCTGGCACGAGCGAAGTGACGCACGTGTCCTCGTGGATCGCCACGCCTAGCGCAGCCGCGCCGCGGGCCAGGCCGCGCACGTACTTCAGCGGGTGCAGGTGGCCCGAGCGCGCGTCGTGCACCGCGCTGTGAAAGCGTGGGCTGGCAATCCAGTCGCCGATCTCGCGGGGGCCGATGGGCGTCAGCGGGTAGCCGTAGCGCCGGGTGATGTGATCCGCCAGCGCCTCGAGCGCGCGGCCGCGGCGCGCATTGACAGCGGCAGTCAGGTAGCCACTCTGCCACTCGGCGTCGATCGCGAAGCGCGCGCAGCGCTCGTGGATGATGTCGAGCGACTCGATGCTGGCGGACCACACGCGGCGCGCATCGTCCAGGCCCAGCTGGCGCTCGATCACCCGCGGGTCACATCCGAGGCCGTGGATCGCCTGCCCGCCGTTGCGACCGCTGGCGCCCCAGCCGACCTCGCGCGCTTCCAGCACCCTGACCAGGAAGCCGCGATCCGCGAGTTCGATCGCAGCCGACAGGCCCGCCAGACCGCCACCGACGATCGCCACGTCGCACTGCGCTGAACCGGCCAGGCGCGGGAAAGGCTGGGCGCGCCGCGAGGTCGCCGCGTAGCAGGAGTCGCGCGCGAGCTCACGATCGGTGTCGAGCAGGCTCATGAGGAAATCATCGGCGGGGCGGTGATCCAGCGCATTGTCACCAGGCCTCGCATGCTGCCATCAGGCCTGTCAGCACCGGCTCCCCGAAGCCGGCGGCGGTATTTGCCCGCGCAGTGTCGCGCAGTTACAACCGATCTTGCCATTGCGCTCCGGCGGGGAGCACAGCGGCGCATCGAGTGCGCCCGCACCGCACGCCGGTACGGCCACGAAGAACCATCGCGCAGCAATGAGCGCCTGCCCTTTGTACGCCGATGGGCCGCATGGGCATCCCCATTTCGCACCGGCGAAGGTGTGCGCCAAGCGCCCTTGACGCCTCGGCCGGTAGGACCTTCCATGGCCACCCGTCCGATGCCTGCGTGGGCCAGGCACTCCAGCATGGCGCCGATACATGTCCGGCTGGCATAGACGATAACGAGGCCCGACGAATTCCAACGCGCGCCCACCAGCGGCGCGCCGACGGGGATGAACGGGTGGAATCGCCGGTCTGCGATGCGCCAGGCCTGCCAGGTCTCTACCTGTTGCTCGACTTACTCCACCAATTCCATCCCTCGGCAGTGTCCGCCTCAGCGACCGCGGGCAGCGGACTATTGACGAATCGGCGAAGCCGAACCCTGACCAAGGGGATACCCAAGCCTGCGCATCAGGATGACAATTGCCGCACGCAATCAGGAGAGCATCCTCGATGAAACCGACGCCATCACCGCGGTTCGTACCTCTCGGCGCGCTTGCCTGCGTGCTGCTCGGAGTGGGCGGATGGGCCCGCGCCGACCCCCTGGACACGCCCGCTGCGCGTCTCGAAGCGCTTCAACGCCAAGTGAGCGAGCAGAGTGCGCGCCTCGAGGCATTGAAGCGCTCGGCGGCACAGGAAGAATCGAGCCTCAATGTGGTCAAGCGCGCCCTGGATCTGGAAGTGCTCGCGTCGCAGCGCGCGAGGGGGGCCGCACCCGAGACGATGGCCCAGGCCTCGCAGGCAGACGCGGCCGCGCCGAAGCCCGTGGGCCAGGCACCCGAGTCCGGGAACCGCGCACCTGCAGTCGCCCCGATCTTTGAGCAACCGGGCGTGTTGACGCCCAGGGGCAAGGGCGTGCTCGAACCGTCCCTGCAATATTCGTATTCATCAAGCAACCGGCTCGCGCTGGTCGGCTATACCGTCATTCCAGCAATCCTGATCGGGGTGGTTGATGTGCGTGAGGTCAAGCGCAACACGGTCAACGCCACCTTGACCGGCCGCTTTGGCATCACGAATCGATTCGAGCTTGAGGCGCGGGTACCGTACGTGTACCGCTCCGATACGAGCATCGGACGCGAGTATCTCGCCGGCGCCGGCGCCGACGCCGTCTTCAACGCAAGCGGCGACGGTATCGGCGACGTCGAGGTCACGGGGCGCTACCAGTTCAACGATGGCGGAATCGACAAGCCCTTCTACGTCGGCAGTCTGCGGGTCAAGTCGCGCACCGGCAAGGACCCCTTCCAAGTCGTGACCACGAGCAACATCACGGGCCTGCGTGACGGCCTGCAGACCACACTGCCGACCGGCTCGGGCTTTTACGGCATCCAGCCAGCCCTTACGGTCCTGTTCCCGTCCGACCCGGCGGTATTCTTCGGCACCGTCAGCTACCTTTACAGCTTCAAGCGTTCCAACGTCACGCGCCCGACCATCGGCTCAGGCCAGACGGACACAACAGTCGAGGACCTCGGCACGATTCAGCCAGGTGGCGTGTTTGGCTTCAACTTTGGTATGGGGCTGGGCCTGAACGAGAAGTCCTCGTTCAGCATCGGCTATGACCACGCCTCTGTCGGCAGGACGACACAGAATGGCGTGGCTGCGGGCGATTCGGTTCGCGTGCAACTCGGGACGCTGCTGCTCGGCTTTTCCTACCGGTTGAACAGCGAGCGAACGCTGAGCCTCTCGTTGGGTGCTGGCCTCACGCGCGACACGCCCGACGTGAGCCTGACTGTACGAATGCCGATCACCTTCTGATCGGGTGCGGCGCGCTGCCGCGCGTGACGGCTGGGCGGTTCAGCGCCTGAGCGAATCAATTATTGCGCCGCGCAGGGACGACTGCAGGTTGATGCCTCTCAGCACGCCCAGGCTGTTGACCGTTGCATTGATCACGGTCAAGTTCTGGATCTTCTGCCCATCAAGGGTGTTTTGCACCACGGTGCCGATGGTGGCCGCCGAGATGGTCCCCGTCGACACGGTGTTGCCAGCGCCACTCTGGATCAGTGCGAGCGTTCCAGTGTCGAACGCGGTCGTGCCGCGGCCGGCGGCAATCCGGCCCAGATCCGAAACGTTCAGGCTGGTCGTCGTGACGAGCGTGCCGTTGACGTAGACCGCTCGTTCGATGCCGAACGAAACGTTCAGACCCTCGGTGACGAAGCCTCCGCGAACGCCGTCCAGCGACTGTTCGCTCATTGCCACCTGGTGGCTACCGAACGGGCTGGGGCGGGCCTTCCGCTCCGGTTTCGGCGCAGCAGCCACCCTCGGTAGCGATGCTGGCTCCACGGCGGGATGCGCCTCGTTGTTCTTAACGATCGGAGTGGCCATGGCGGCTTGGTCGATGCTGGGAGGCAGCGAGAGGTCGATATCGACATCCATCGCTTCGCGCGCAGCGGCGGCGATCGGAGTGGAAGCGGCCGCAGCGACGTGCCCGGCGTCAACCGGCCGCGTGAGGTCGATGTCGACACCCGCCGGTCCGCGCGCGGCGGTGGCGATCGACGTGGAAGCGGCCGCAGCGACGTGCTCTGCGTGGAGAAGCGGCGTGAGGTCGAATTCGACGCCCATCATCGCTTCGCGCGCAGCGGCGGCGATCGACGTGGAAGCGGCCGCAGCGACCTGCCCGGCGCCGAGAGGCTGCGTGAGGTCGATGTCGACACCCGCCGCTCCGCGCGCGGCGGCGGCGATCGACGTCGAAGCGGCCGCAGCGACGTGCTCTGCGCTGAGAAGCGGCGTGAGGTCGATTTCGACGCCCATCATCGCTTCGCGCGCAGCGGCGGCGATTCCCGTGGAAGCGGCCGCAGCGACGTGCCCGGCGCCGAGAGGCTGCGTGAGGTCGATGTCCACGCCCATCGCTTCACGTGGGCTGATCGGCGCGGAGACGGCCGACAACTCGACATGATCGGGCATGCCCACATCGGCGCCCGACGAAGACGTGGTGGATGCCTTGGGAGCTACCACCGCAGCGGCTTGCGCTCTCAGCTTCGCAGCTGCGTGCCTGCGCTCTCCTTGGGCCGCACCATCCTCTAGCGCGTCGCGCGCGGACGCAACCTCGAGAAGTGTCGCGAGCACCTTATCGACCTGCGTAGCGACGATCTTCTCACTCGGCTCCGCCCTGATCGCACCGACCTCGTCGCGTTCGTTGGACAAGATCGCTTCCAGGGTGCGCAATACTTTGTTTGAATGCGTTGCGACGACGATCTTGCGGCGCTCGACGAGCCGCGCGGTCGCTGCGTCACCCGGCATCAGCAGCCCGGCTCGCGGCCCGGACGCAGGAGGCTCGGCGATCGGTGCGGAGCGCTGCTCGGCGACATTGGTGAGCACCAGATCGCCGCTCGAGGCCGATCCATCTTCCAGCGCGATGGCAGCACGAGCCTCCATCAGGCCTGCCGCAGGGACCGCTACCGGCTCGACATCGGGTCGAACCAACGGCGGGACGCTGAACCGGACCGTGGCAACGCTCTGCGAGGTTGCCTTGGCGTTCGCCGCCGGCGCATGCAGGCGTGTGTCGTCCTTGCCAGTGCCTGCATCCTCAGGCACTGGCAAGAGGGCACTCCGGGCGATGGCAGTGCTGCTTTCCGCCTCGATCGTCTCGCGCTTCGTACTGACGCCTTGCCTGGCGCGCTTCCGGTGCAATCGGTCACGGGCGGCCGGTTCTGGACCGCTCTTGACGCCTCTGACCTCCCCGAAGCTCGCGGGTCGACTACCGGCATCCGCCGCCTCGGGCTTCGCGGCTTTCGATGTCGCGAATTCAGATTGCGCAGCTGCCGTCTCGGCGTCTTCGCGAATCGCCGCTGCGCGCGCGAGCAATGCGGCGACCAGCTCGGTCGGCGTCGCGCGAAGCGTGCGCCCGCCCATTGGTTGTGGCCGCTCATGCATCTCGCCGGGCGTCCATTCGTCGCTGAACGATCCGGCTGCGCGCAAGCCCTGCAGCGGCTCAGGGACATCGAACGCGCCCTCCTCGACTCGCCAGGCAAGCCCCGGCGACCAACGGGTTCGGTCGAGCGCTGTCGCGGCGGGCGCTTCGAGCGCCATGTCCAGTGCAACCTGGGCCACGCCGACGACGCGCTCACTGGCGCGCGCGCAGGCGTACGGCGACACGCCCGCCCCGATAAGCGAGATCAGCAGCGCGAGCTTGTTGGGTTGGTGAGTCACGGGAATCCGATGACCGTCAGAAATCTGCGGGCCCGAGCTTCGGGATCAGGATGCCGGCCAGCCCCTCGCGGTTGATCGACCCGCGGATCGGCGCCGTCGGCGCTACGCGCCAATCCGCCGCAATGTTGAACTCGGCGGCGTCCTGCCGGTTGGTGATGACGAACAGGACCTGGTTGACCCATGCGGCCTGAAACGCCGACTCGGTGACGGCGCGCGTTCCGCCAGCGGGATCTCCCAGCAGGACGCGCCCTCCGCGAAGGCCCTTGACGACGACGAAGTGGTTGTAGCCAGCCTCGTTGATCAGGACGATCGCAGGAATCTTCGCGGAAGCGAGTTTCTCGAGCGGCTCCTGGAAGCCGTCGGCCTCGAAGCCATGCGCTTCGAGATAGCGCTTCATGTCGAGCAGCGAGAAACCTTCGACTCGGATCTTGGCCCGGTCGCCGCGCTGGAACATCTCTTCGAAGACCTTGTCTTCGGTCACGGGGTAGTGGTACTGGTAAGTGAGGAGCGTCGAAAGTGCCGCCGAGCCACAGCTGAAGTCGTATTGCTGGTGGATAGTCGCGGCGAAGCGCGCCTCCTTGATGCTCGTCGCCGGGACGGAGTAAGACCCGCTGATCTGGTATGGCAGATCAATCGAACCTGCCTCGACAGCCGGAACTGCGAGGCAGGCCAGAATTGCGATCAGGATCCCCGGCCAGCTCATCGCGTCTCGATCATCACTTCACTTGAACGTTGACGATCGTCGCGTTCTGGATCAACACGTTATTGCCCGAGTTCTGGATCACGGTCGGCATCCCGCTCGAGCCCGAGAACGCGCCATCGCTGATCACGTTCATCCCGGTCGTGAGGTTGCTGGCCTGGTTGTCCGCAACCACGCCCTTCAGCTGGTTGTCATTGAAGACGAGAGCGCCGCCCCGCTTTGCAGCTAGAGCGTCCGCTGGCACCGGCTGGCTGGCGAACGGATTACGCCGAATGCCGGCGGGCGCCGACACTGGTGACGAGAGAAGATAAGAAGGAGAGGTAGTCGAAGCTGTTGCGACGCTACTGGGAGCCGGCGATGAAGCGGACTGCTCTTCGGCGATGGCCGATGCTGTCCACAACAAGGCCGCCAGCGTGGCGCCGCCGGTGAGGATGATGCGCTTGGCCCTAAACATGAATGCTCCTTTGGCAACTTCGCAGAAACGCGCCGAGGGTCGGAGAACCCCCGGCGCAACTTCCACTTACTTGCCGACGTTCAGGTTGGCCTGGACGTTCACGCTTTGCTGAGTCAGCGCAGCGATGCCGGTGTTCTGGCTGATCACCATGACGCCTGCAGCCGATTGCGCCGTTGCCGACATCGTGTTGGACATGTTGAACGCGCCAGCGTTGACGGCGTTGCTGCCGCCCGCGCCGCCCGCGCCACCTGTCGCACCGTTGCCGACAGCACCGTTGCCCACGCCGGCCGTCGCCGTGCCGCCCGTGCCGCCACCTTGACCGCCAGTGCCGGTGGCACCGGCTGCTCCGGCTGCTCCCGTGCTGGTACCGGTGGCACCAACTGCACCGTTGCCAGCCGTGCTGGTACCGGTTGCGCCAGCCGCACCGACTGCGCCTTGCGCGGTCCCGCCGTTTGCGCTGCCGTTCGTCGCGCTGCCGTTGCTGGCCGAGGTCGACGCACCGCCATTGCTGACGTTGCCGTTCGACGCCGAGCCGCCCGCACCGCCGTTGCCGGCGTTGTTGGTGGCCGTTCCGCCTGCCGCTGCAGTCGCCGTCGCCGAGCCGCCCGTGCCGGTGGCGTTGCCGCCAGTCGAGCCTGCCGTGCCGGTGTTGCTGCCACTGCCGGCGGTCGATGCCCCGCTGGTCGCCGCACCGCCGGTGCTGCCCGAAGTGCCGGTGGCCGCACCGCCCGTGCCGCTAGCCGTCCCGGTGGCCGCGCCGCCGGTGTTGGATGCAGTGTTGGTCGAAGCGCCTGACGATGCCGTGCCGGAACCCGAGCCCGCGCCGCCGTTGGCATTTGCCGCGCCGGCCGTGCCCGCGCCTCCACCGCTGGACGCCGAACCGCCGCCGCCACCTGTTCCACCGGCGCCGCCGCTAGCCACCGGAACAGCGGAGCCCCCTGCGCCACCGTCGCCGCCTGCACCACCGTTGGCAGCACTGCTGCCGCCAGCCGCGCCGCTGCCGGCCAATGCACCGCCACCACTGCCGAGACCGCCAGCGTTCGCGCCGGTGCCCGACTTCTGCCCCGAGGCCGACAGGCCGCCGAGATTGGCGTCGATGGCGTAACCGGAGCCGGCCTTCGACGAATTCGCCGACAAGGCGTTGCCACCATCGGCGCCGGTGTTGGCGCCGGCCTTGCCAGTGGATTGCATGTTGCCCGCCAATGCGTTGCCGCCCGACGTCTTGGTGCCGCCAACAAGGGCCCCAGCATCGCCGCCGCTGCCACCGCGCGCGTTCTTGGCATTGCCGCCGCCGGCGCCGTTGGCACCCGAAGCGTCGCCGTTCGAGGCGCTGCCGTTCGAAGCGTCACCGGCTGCCGCGCTGCCGTTGGTGGCGCTGCCGTTGGTGGCGCTGGCGTCGCCGCCCGCGCCGCCCGCGCCGCCCGCACCGCCGGTCGCCGCGCCGCTAGTGCCGCCCGCGCCACCTGCACCGCCAGTCGCCGCGCCAGCGCTGCCGCCCGCGCCACCCGCGCCGCCGGTGCCGGCGCCGCCATTGCCACTGTTGGCGCCGCCGGTCGCATTGCCGCCTGTGCCCGCGCCGCCGTAGCCGTCGCCGCCCTGACCGCCCTTGCTGCCATTGGCATTGCCGGTGTTGGTGGCGATATTGCCCAGACCGTACACGGTGATCCCGCTCACCGAGCCGCTCAGCTTGCTGACGGCAACGGCCTTGCTGCTGTTGAACGAGTTGCTGAAGTTCGCAGTCGCGGTGCTGCCGTTGTTGGCGGCTGCGGTGCCCGTGCCGTCCGCTTTGGCCTTGCCCTTGTTGTCGCGGTTGTCACCGGTGCTCTTGTTGTTGTTCTGGTCCGAATTGTTCGAGCTATCGCTCTTCGAGAAGCTGGCGCTCTTCGAATGAGTCGAGCTGTCATTCACCAGTGTGGCAGTCGAATTCTCGTTCGCGTTCGGGCCAGCGCCCGTCTGCGTCGAGTTTGCAGTCGCCGTCTGGTTGTTGTTGGCGGCCAAGTCTGCAGCGTTGGTGTTGGTCGGGTTTGCCCATGCGGACCCGAATGCAAGGGTGATGGCGGTTGCCAGTACGGTTCTCTTCACGGAAGGCTCCTTCAAAGGGTTTGGTCTGTTCAAGCTGTACGGAACTGGCACAGTGGCCAATCCGCTCTAATCGACGCAGGAATGGGACCAGCTGCCGCGAAACGACACCAAGCCCTTGATTTCAAATGGAAGATGCTGTGACGATTGAAACAACCAGCAGCCCGGAAAGACCGCATTGGCGACTCCGGTGTAACAACGTTGTGACACGATCGAAGGCGCGGGGCGATCACCCGTTGACCATGCCCGGTAGCCGCAAATTTGTGCTTGAAAATCAATGACTTCTGGGCACGAGCGCCAAGCACCCCCGAGTCAGGGGGGCGTATCAAATCTGATACAGCGGACCGCAGGCGGGGTGAGCACCTGCCCGACCTGCGGGATGTGCCCGAGCAGCGTGTGTGTTTGCGTTGGCAGCACCGCCTCTGGGACTGCAACGATGCCCGCGACCGCGGACTGACCAAGCATGCCAGGGGTACTGGTTCCGAGTTGCCCGACCCCAAATGCCTCAGCGGCCGACCGGTGAGTCCGCCAATCTCGCGAAAGGTTCAGGCTATAAAGGTGGGCGACAGAAGGCCAGCGCCGTCCAAAGTCTTGAATCGAGAGGCCATTGACCCATCGCCGTCATCGAAAGAATGATCCCGGGGCGATCCTCAGAGATCGATATTCGACTGGTCATCGTTGAAGACGTCGGTCGCCCAGACTCCTAGCTGCGCAGGAGTTCGTGCCCGATGCCGTGCTTGGCCATCAGCCGATACAGGGTCATCCGTGAGACGCCCAGTTGCTTGGCCGCCTCCGTCACGTTCTTGCCGGCGTTTTGCAGGCTGGCCGAGATCGCGCCCCGCTCGGCATGCATGCGCGCTTCATCGAGCGCTATCCATCCGCAAGACTCGTCGCGCGCCTCGAGGCCCAGGTCCACCGGACTGATGTAATGGCCTTCGGCCATGACCATGGCACGCCGAACGCGATTGACCAGTTCGCGGACATTGCCTGGCCAGCTGTACTCGCTCATTGCGACAACTGAGCGCCGGCTGAAGCCCTTGAGCTGCGCCCCCTTCTCCGCGGAGAACTGTTCGAAGAAGTGCTCCGCGAGCTGCTCGACATCGGCGAGCCGCTCGCTCAATGGGGGCACCCTGAGCGGCACCACGTTGAGACGGTAGAACAGGTCTTCGCGGAACGAGCCTGCGGCAACCGCCTTCTCGAGATCCACGTGGGTAGCGGCAATCACGCGCGCGTCCACGCGAATGCTCTTGGTCGAACCCACGCGGTTGATCGTTTTCTCCTGCAGGAAGCGCAGCAGGTTGGTCTGCAGATCGAGAGAGAGATCGCCGATCTCGTCGAAGAAGATCGTGCCACCGTTGGCAGCTTCGATGAGGCCTCGACCTTCCTTGGATGCTCCGGTGAAGGCGCCCTTTGCATGGCCAAAGAGCTCGGACTGGATCAGCGTGGCCTGAATCGCTCCGCAGTTCACGGGAACGAACGGGCCATTTGCACGGCTCGAATGGCGATGAATCGCCTGCGCCGTCAGTTCCTTGCCGCTGCCGCTTTGACCAGAGATGAGCACCGGAGCGTCCACCTTGGCCACACGCCGAATCTGGCGCAGCAACTCCCTGGCCGTGGGGCTATTACCTATGATCGAGGCGTCGCGGCCCGTTGAATCGGCCGCTCCTGCCGGCTGCCGCAAGGCCGCGCGACCGTGTGCGTGGCCGATGGTCATCGCGAGCCTAGTGACGTCGATGGGCGTCGTGTGATGATCGAAAAGATGGTCCACGATGAGGTCGAGGCAACGAGGCGTGGCCGCCAATTCGGGTTCAAATGCGCCAACCCACTCCGAACCACTGTGAGCCCGAAGAAAACGGTCGAGCTCGGCGCATGCATCGTCGCTGATCTTGCCGGGGACGAGCAGCCCGACAAGAATCCTGTGTTCATTTAGCAGCCGATGCGCTGCCGTCAAGTCGGCTGCCATCAGGACATCCCAGCCGGCAACGCTCAGGCACTGAATCCACTCGCGGTCCGAATACCTCGTCCCGATACAGAGAAGTTGCCGTTCATCCCCCATCCCTACCCTCCAAGGTCTGTGCTCATATGTCGGCCCGCCGCTGTACGCGATCGCGACGAAGCCGCTGACTATTCCGGCATGGCACTTTGAACCCCGCAGGGCACCCTCCAACTGAAGCTACCGCGTACGCTATCCCCTTTCAAAGGGTTACGCCACCCCAAAGTCATTGCAGCAGACTGCCAGGTGCGCACGCGGTGAGCAGACTCAACTTCGACGCGCGGAACTCGCATCGCGGTGCGTGATGGCTGCTCCTGTCGAACAACGAGGCCAGTTGCCTCGCTTGTCAACATAGACAGATGCCCTGTCCCGGGCACCCTCCCCGACGCCACCGGAGCGCCTTAGCGCGCGAGCGGTTCAGTTCTTCGACCCAAGGCGGAACCTCGCCTCGCCCGATTCGCGGCCACAAAGCAGACGGCCGGTTCCTGGATCCCGTCAATGAGGGTCGCGCGAATCAGCCCGCCCGGTCGTGAACGGCCGCGGACGCGCATCGGGGTCAGCGGTGCCCAGGCGCTCGTATTCGGCGATCACCTGGGCACCCAGCAACAGCAGGGTCGCGGCGAGCTCCAGGCTCAACAGGACGGCAATCGCCGTCGTCAGCGACCCATAGACGGTGCTGATCTGCGACAGGGTCGCGAAATACCAGACCAGGACGTGGCGCGAGATCTCCCACAGCACGACCGCGGTGACGGCGCCCAGCAAGGCGTGCAGAAGGGATGGGCGCCCCACCGGCATCACGAGGTAGATCGACGTGAGCACGAAGACCTCGCCGACGAGCCCGAGCAGATAAAGCAGCAGGCCCGACAGGCCGCCCATCGACCAGCTGCGTCCCAGAAACTCCACCCGCTCCTGGCCCATCGCCTGCAGGCTGCCCGCCACCAGCGTCACCAGCAACAGCCCGAGGCCGAGCGACAGGATGTAGCCGTACGGAATGACGGCCGAGACCAGGAAGCGGCGGCGCCGGATTGCCACCCGGTGATGGAAGATCACCGACATCGCGTTCTCGAGCACGGTGAATGCCAGCGAGCTGAAGAACAGCATCGTGGCCAGCAACACCCAGCCGATGACGTCGCGATGGGCCAGGAATCGCGCCAGCTCGGCCACGATGGCATCGGACTGCCCCGGCATCAGCCATGCGAGGTATCGGCCGACGGTCCGAAGCAGCTCGGCCTGCTCGACGACGTGCGAAAGAGCGATTGCGGTGAGGATCAGCAACGGCACGATCGACAGCAGCGCGTAGTACGCAACCGCCCCGGCGAGCAGCAGGCCCTGGTTGGCGCGGAACGCCTTCAGGGTCCGGAGCATGAACGCCCAGGGGTGCTGGAGAAGTCGCGCGGCTTGCGGGCCAGGGAGTTGCATCGGGGTAGCGGTCGGGTGCCGGCCAGGCGATCGTGGCGCAGCGCCCCAGACTACACCGATGGCCGCGTGCCTGCGGCCAGCCATCGGCATGAGGCATCATCGGCGCCCCAGGCAAAGCCAGAGACAGACGCCGGCGCACCGCGCAAGTCGCCGCATTCGATCCACCCATGATCCAAGCGCCCAGCCCCGCCGCCGCCACCCAGGCCGTTCTGTGGGGGGGCTTGTCGATCGGCCTGGCGCTGGGCGCGGTGGCGCAGGCGACGCGCTTCTGCACCATGGGGGCGCTGGCCGACTGGTTCGCCTATCGCGGCCAGGGGCGGCTGATGATGTGGGTGCTGGCGGTCGCCGTGGCCGCCACGGGCAGCCTGGGGCTGATCGCCGCCGGCTGGCTCGACCCGACGCGCACCCTGCCCTGGAGCGACCGCCTGCTGTGGCTGTCGTACCTCGTCGGCGGCTCCATCTTCGGCTACGGCATGGTGCTGGCCTCGGGCTGCCCGCAGCGCAACCTCGTGCGTGCCGGCGCCGGCAGCCTGAAGGCCTGGGTGACACTGATCGTGGCCGCCCTCTTCGCGCAGATGACGCTGCGCGGGGTGCTGGCCGAGGCGCGCGTGCGCTGGCTGGACAGCATGGCCGTGCAGCTGGCGACGCCGCAGGACATCGGATCGCTGCTGGCATCGAGCACCGGCGTCGCCGCCGGGCCGTTGCGCTGGGCGCTGCTGGCCGCCGTGCTGGCGGTGGCGGGCTGGCTGCTGTGGCGCGCGCGAGCCGGCATGGACGCCAGCCACTGGATAGGCGGCCTGGGCGTCGGCCTGCTCGTGACCGCCGGCTGGGCGCTGACGGGCCATGTCGGCTTCATCGCCGAGCACCCCGAGACGCTGGAGCCGGCCTGGATGGGCACCCACACGAACCGGCCCGAATCGCTGACCTTCGCCGCCTCGATCGCCCATGTCCTCGACCTGCTGACGCTCTGGTCCGACCGCAACAACACCGCCACGTTCGGCGTCCTGGTGGTGCTCGGCGTTCCGCTGGGCAGCCTGGCCTCGGCCTGGTGGCGACGCGAGTTCCATCTCGAATCGTTCGGCGGCGCACCGGACCTGGGCCGCCACCTGGTCGGCGGCGCGATGATGGGCTTCGGCGGCGTGACCGCGATGGGCTGCTCGATTGGCCAGGGCATCACCGGCCTGTCGCTGCTGTCGGCCGGCTCCTGCCTCGCCGTGGTCGGCATCGTCGGCGGCGCGCTGGCGGCACTGCGCGTGCAGGCCTGGCGGCTCGATCGCGAGACGGGCTGAAGCCCGGAACCGTCGGCACCGAGGGTCAATACAGGCCCGGCAGGAAGCGCCAGCTGCGCGCGCGGTAGGCGGCATAGTCGGGGTGTGCCTGCAGCATCCAGCCCTCTTCGAGCCGGGCCTTGGCGGCCAGCACGGCAGCCAGCGCCGCCACCGCCAGCCAGGCGAGCAGCGATGCGCCCGCCGCGATGGCACCGGCGGCCGCCAGGGCGCAGGCGAGCACGGCGCTGTACATCGGGTGGCGGATCCAGCGGTACGGCCCATGCACCACGAGCTGCCCGCCGATGCGCGGTACGGGATGGATGTTGAAGTTGCCGGGCCGGTTGCAGGCCAGCGCCCACAGCCCGAGCGCCAGGCCGGCCGCCGCTGCAAGCCAGGTCCAGGCCGGGGCCACGCCGCGCAGGAACAGCGGCACCGCGGCCCAGGCCAGGGCTGCGATCAGCGCCAGCTGCGCCGTCACCAGGACCTGGCCGATGCGACGCGCGGTCGGCTCGCTGGCTAACATGGCATCACGGCGGCGATCGCGGCCGCCGCGCCACCAGACCGATCAGCGCCGAGCGGCCATGGTGGCCAGAGCCTTCGGCCACCTCGGCCTCGTACTCGCGCAGCTCCACGATCTCGAGCGCCGCGAAAGCCTCGCGCAGCATGGCCTCGGTGTACAGGTGCGAAAGCACCGATGGCCCGCCGGTGCGGTATTCGAGCTGCCTGGGCGTGTAGCCCTGCAGCACCAGCAGGCCGCCGGGCTTGAGGCTGCGCACGATGTGCTCGAACAGCCGCTCGCGCAGCGCCGGGTCGGCGAACTGCACGAAGATCGCCGCCACGCCGTCGTAGGCCGCATCGGGCCAGGCGTAGGCGTCGCAGTCGGCGACCGTGAAGTTCACGGCGACACCCTGCGCGGCGGCGAGCTGGCGCGCCTTGGCGACGCCGACTTCGGCGATGTCGAACGCGTCGACCACCAGCCCGCGTCCGGCCAGCCAGACGCTGTTGCGGCCTTCGCCGTCGGCCACCGACAGCACGCGCTGGCCCGGCTGCCAGCGCACGGCCTGCTCGCGCAGCCAGGCGTTGGGCTCGGTGCCGAAGAGATAGCCATCGGCGGTGAAGCGCTTGTTCCAGGTCGCTGCGGGGTTGGCGAAGGGGCTGCTGTCGGCTCGGCTCATCGATGGATTCTCGACCGTTTCGAGCTCACGCGCGCCGGCGCAGCAGGCGCACGTGCATCGGCCGCTCGAAGTACACACCGTCGTCGACCCGGTGCGCCTCGACCGCGGCGCGCACGCGGCTGCGCAACGCCTCGTCGATGCGATGGTCGGCATAGGTCGCCTGCATCAGCTGCTGTTCGAAGTCGGCGAAGTCCGTGAACCGCACCGGCATCGCGAAGCGGTGCTCGGCGACCTGGGTCCAGGCACCCGTGCGCAGCGCCGCGTCCAGCGCTGCCTGCGCCGCGGCGCGCACCACCTGCTCGTCGTTGAACAGGCGGACGACCTCGTTGAAGGGGCCTTCGAAGACCGGCTCCGAGACGTACAGGTGGCCCTGCGGACGCAACACGCGCGCCACTTCGCCCAGCGCCTGCGCCATCAGAGGCACCGGCACGTGGTGCAGCGACTTGAGCATCAGCGCGAGGTCGAAGCTGGAGTCGGCGCAGGGAATGGCCTGCGCCCCGGCGGCGATGAACTCCAGCCCCGCTTGCGGCGCGGCAAGGTTCTTCGCGTGCTGCCGGTCATCGACCTCCAGGCCGGTGACGCGGCTGTCGGGGTGGCGCTGCAGCAATGCGCGCGCCAGCCGCGCAGCACCGCAGCCGAGTTCGATGATGTCCTGCCCGGCCAGGGGCACCAGCGCCGCCAGCACGGTCAGCTCGTCAGCAATCAATGTGGCGGGTTCGGGCGTTGCGATCATGGCGGTTGCGACGAGGTCGAGGTGGGTGGGCGAAGGGTGAAGGCCGCGGTCGAGCGCGGCATCGTAGAGCAAAGCCGCAGTCAGCCCGCCCCGCCGTCGGGCGACTGCGATCGCGGCCCGGTTTCAGCGCAGCAACAGCAGCGCAGCGACGGCCAGCGCCGCCGCGCAGGCCCGGCCCGAGAAGAGCCAGCGCCATGCGGTGGCCCTCGGCACGAACCCGACGCCGCGCACGAAGCCGGCGCTCATGGCCCAGAACAGCGCCGTCGCCAGCGCATGGTCGGCGCGGCCCGCGCGGTCGGTCATCAACAGGGGGTACAGCGTGCCGCCGACCATGATCGCCAACCCGACCAAGAGGCTCGGCAGATGGATGCGCGGCGTCGCGGCGTCGCGCGCCATGGCGTTCACGGCTTGGCCCCGTCCTGTGGCGCAGCCTCGCGCGCCTCCTGGTTCTCGCCCCACATCGCGTTCATCACCGCCAGCAGCACGGCGAAGCCGACCCCCAGCATCCATGCGAAGTACCACATCGTCCGTTCTCCTTCGGGCAAGCGAATGCGCAGGCCGGGCTCAATACGCGTTGTGCTCGTTGGCGCTGATCTGCGCCAGCGTGACCTTGCCGCGCATCACGCGGTAGGCCCACGAGGTGTAGAAGACGATCAGCGGCATGAAGACGAGCGTCGCGCCGAGCATCAGGCCCAGCGTCAGCGGGCTCGAGACGCTGTCCCAGACCGTCAGGCTCGCGTTGGGCATCGTCGACGACGGCATCACGAACGGGAACATCGCCCCGCCCGCGGTGCCGATCACGCCCACGATGGCGAGCGCCGAGGCGCTGAATGCGGCGAGCGTACGGCGCGCGACCACCAGCAAGGCGGCCAGCAGCGCGCCGCCGATACCCAGCAAGGGCAGCAGCCACAGCAGCGGCTCGACGCCGTAGTTGGCCCACCAGGCGCCGGCGCTGCGCACGACGGTCTTGGCCAGCGGGTCGGGCAGGCCGTTGGGGTCGATCGCCGAGCTGATCGCATAGCCCTCGATGCCGCCGTAGCGCAGCCACAGTCCGGCGCCGGCGAAAGCCAGCACCATCAGCAGCGCCGCGCCGACCGCGCCGCGCGACGCGCGCTGCTGGATCACGCCCTCGGTGCGGTGCGCCAGGTACATGCCGCCGTGCATCGTGATCATCGCGCTGCCGACGACGCCGGCGAGCAACGCAAAGGGGTTGAGCAAGGCCCAGAAGCTGCCGGTGTAGCTCGAGATCATCAGGTCGTCGAAGCCGAACGGCACGCCCTGCAGCAGGTTGCCGAAGGCCACGCCGAAGATCAGCGGCGGCACCGCGCCACCGACGAACAGGGCCCAGTCCCAGGTGCTGCGCCAGCGCGGATCCTGGATCTTGCTGCGGTAGTCGAAGCCCACCGGGCGGAAGAACAGCGCCCACAGCACCGCCAGCATCGCCCAGTAGAAGCCGCTGAAGGCGGTGGCATAGACCACCGGCCAGGCGGCGAAGATGGCGCCGCCGCCGGTGATGAACCAGACCTGGTTGCCGTCCCAGTGCGGGCCGACGGTGTTGATGACGACGCGGCGCTCGAGATCGCTGCGGCCCACGAAGGGCAACAGCGTGCCCACGCCCATGTCGTGGCCGTCCATGATCGCGAAGCCCACCAGCAGCACGCCGACGAGCAGCCACCAGATGACTTTCAATGTCGAGTAGTCGAGCATGTGATGTCCTCTTGCGTTCCGGATTGCTTCAGACCACCGCCGGCAGCGGGTGGTGGTCGGCTTCGTGCTCGTAACGCCCGGTGCCCAGGCTGCCCGGGCCCTGGCGCGCGAACTTCTGCATCAGGTATAGCTCGACCACCAGCAGCACCGTGTAGAAGCCGATGAAGCCGGCCAGCGAGCCGTACAGGCTGGCCACGCTGAGCGTGCTGACACTCAGGTGCGTGGGCAGCACGCCGTAGATGGTCCAGGGCTGGCGGCCGTACTCGGCCACGACCCAGCCCAGTTCGCAGGCCAGCCAGGGCACCGGCAGCATCCACAGCGCCCACTTCAGGAGCCAGGGGCGCGCCTCGCATTGCGCCTTGAGCGTGCTGACGAAGGCGAGCGTGAACAGCGCCAGCATCGCGAAGCCCATCGCCACCATGAGGCGGAAGCCCCAGAACATCGGCGCCACCCGCGGCACGGTGTCGTCGACCGCCTGGTCGATCATCGCGGGCGTCGCCTGGCGGACGTCGGCGACGTAGCGTTTGAGCAGCAGCCCGAAGCCGAGGTCGGCCTTGTAGCGCTCGAAGCTCGCGCGCGCCGCGGTGTCGCTGCGGTCGCGGCGCAGCTGCTCGAGCGCGGTGACGGCCTGGATGCCATCGGTGATGCGCTGTCGATTGCGCTCCTTGATCTCGAGAATGCCCGGGATCTCCTTGCTCACCGAGCGGGTGCCGATCAGGCCCATGACCCAGGGGATCTCGATCGCCCAGTCGTTCTTCTGCGCCTTCTCGTTCGGCCAGGCGACGAGGTTGAAGCTGGCCGGTGCCGGCTCGGTCCTCCACATCGCCTCGATGGCCGCCATCTTGGTCTGCTGCGCCTCGCCCACCGTGTAGCCCGATTCGTCGCCGAGCACGATCACCGAGCACACGCTGGCCAGCCCGAAGGCGGCGGCGACGCGGAAGCTGCGCTTGGCGAACTCGATGTTGCGGCCCTTGAGGAGGTACCAGCTGGAGATCGACAGCACGAACATCGCGCCGGTGACGTAGCCGGCCGAGACGGTGTGAACGAACTTGGCCTGCGCGTCGGGGTTGAAGACGATGGCCCAGAAGTCGGTCATCTCCATGCGCATCGTCTGGTAGTTGAACGCCGCGCCGACCGGGTTCTGCATCCAGCCGTTGGCGATCAGGATCCACAGCGCGGACAGGTTGGTGCCCACCGCCATCAGCATCGTCACCATCAGGTGCTGGGTCTTGCTCAGCCGGTCCCAGCCGAAGAAGAACAGGCCGATGAAGGTGCTCTCGAGGAAGAAGGCCATCAGCCCTTCGATCGCCAGCGGGGCGCCGAAGATGTCGCCCACGTAATGCGAGTAGTAGGCCCAGTTGGTGCCGAACTGGAATTCGAGCGTGATGCCGGTCGTCACCCCCAGCGCGAAGTTGATGCCGAACAGCTTGCCCCAGAAGCGCGTCATGTCCTTCCAGACGATCTTGCCGGTCATCACGTAGACGCTTTCCATGATCACCAGCAGCCAGACCATGCCCAGCGTCAGCGGCACGAACAGGAAGTGATACAGCGCCGTGGCAGCGAACTGCAGCCGCGACAGGTCGACGAGTTGGTCGGAAATCACCGGGCGACTCCTTGGGTAGGCGCAGACACGCCGAGATGCGCCGCGGCGCGCTGGCCATCGACCTCGACGCCGGCCCCGCGAACGAACAGCCACCACAGCATGGCCAGCACGGCCAGCTTGACGGCCACCGCAATGACCAGGTGGCGTCGCAGACGACGTTCGTCATCGCTCATGGGCTCAGTATCCCAAGATTCCAGCCCCCGGGGGGACGAAAGTGGAGACCCCGGGTGCAGCCGGCACCTGGCCCCGGCCGTCGGGATCGAGCCGGGCCCGGAGGCGACGCCGGCGACAGCCGCGGCGGCGCAGCGCGGGAGCGGGCCTTGATGGAGTAGGCTTGGCGCTGGCGAGATGTCGCCGGATGTCGATCGATGAAAGCATCGACAATCCCAACCGCCAAGGAGCGAGACCATGACCAAGAACGAGGGCAATGTCGATCGGGTATTGCGCGTCGTTGCCGGCCTGTTGCTGATCGGCCTGGCCGCCACGCAGACGATCGGCGCCTGGGGCTACATCGGCATCGTGCCGCTGATCACCGGCGCTGTCGGGATGTGCCCGCTGTACAGCATCCTGGGCATCAACAGCTGTCCAGCAGATCGCCGCTGAGGCGACGAGACCCGGTGTCGCGCGCCGCCGGGCGGCCATCGCGGGCGGTGGCGCCGGCTTGTCCGAGCGGCAGGGAGGCGGGACGATGACGCCGGAGCGCCCGCTGCAGGTCGAAGGCTTCTTCGACCCCGCGACCTCGACGGTGAGCTACATCGTGCTCGACCGCCGCACCCGGCAATGCGCGATCGTCGACAGCGTGCTCGACTACGACCCCAAGGCCGCACACACCGCCACCGCGAGCGCCGACAGGCTGATCGCCCGCGTGCACGAGCTCGGCGCGCACGTGCAATGGATCCTCGAGACCCATGTCCACGCCGACCACCTCACCGCCGCGCCCTATCTGCAGCAGCAACTCGGCGGGCAGATCGGCATCGGCCAGCAGATCACCACCGTGCAGGAGACCTTCGGGGCCCTCTTCAATGCCGGTGCCGACTTCGCCCGCGACGGGCGTCAGTTCGACCACCTGTTCGCCGACGAGGAGACCTTTGCCATCGGCAGCCTGCAGGCGCGCGCCATGCAGACCCCAGGCCACACCCCGGCGTGCATGACCTACGTCGTCGACGATGGCGAGCAGACCGCCGCCTTCGTCGGCGACACCCTGTTCATGCCCGACTACGGTACCGCGCGCTGCGACTTCCCCGGCGGCGATGCGCGCACCCTGTTCCGCTCGATCAGCAAGTTGCTGAGCCTGCCCCCCGAGACGCGCCTCTTCGTCTGCCACGACTACCCGCCCGGCGGCCGCGACGTGAGGTTCGAGAGCACGGTGGCCGAAGAGCGCGCGAGCAACATCCATGTGCGCAGCGGCATTGGCGAGGACGCCTTCGTCGCCATGCGCCGCGCGCGCGACGCCACGCTGGGCATGCCGGCCCTGATCCTGCCTTCGGTACAGATCAACATGCGCGCCGGACGGCTGCCGCCGGCGGAAGACAATGGCACCCGCTACCTCAAGATCCCGCTGGACAGGTTGTGAGGCGGCTTGATTTCGAGCGCCACCTGCGCGCGATCCTCGGGGGCCGAGAACGGCAGGCGCAGCGCAGGATCCAGAAGTGACCCGAGCCGGCGAAGAATGGACGCAAGCGTGATCAGCCTGGCCCTGGGCAGCGTCGTGGGCCTGATCCTGGCGCTGTCCGGCGCCGGGGGCGGCATCCTGGCCGTGCCGCTGCTCGTCTTCGGCCTGCACCTGACGATGATGCAGGCGGCGCCGGTCGGCCTGATCGCCGTCGGCGCGGCGGCGGCCCTGGGCGCCGGCTTAGGCCTGCGCAACGGTGTCGTGCGCTACCGGGCCGCGGCGCTGATCGGCCTGGTGGGCATGGCGGTCGCGCCGCTGGGCGTGATGGCCGCGCGTCGAGTCCCCAACGCCCCGCTGCTGGTGGCCTTCTCGTTCCTGCTGGCCTGGGTCGCGTGGCGCATGTTCAACCAGGCGCGCGGCCACGCCCGCCTCGGTGGCGTGCGGCCGCCCCGCGGCGCGCTGCCTTGCGTGATGAATCCCGACGACGGGCGCCTGCGCTGGACCGCGCCCTGCGCCCGTGCGTTGTTCGGCACCGGCGCCGTGGCCGGCCTGCTCAGCGGGCTGCTCGGCGTCGGCGGCGGCTTCGTCATCGTGCCGGCGCTCACCCATTACACCGACATCGAGACGCGCAGCATCCTGGCCACCTCGCTGGCGGTGATCGCCCTCGTCTCGGTCGGCGGCGTGACCGCTGCCGCGGTGAGCGGCTCGGTGTTCTGGCCAGTGGCGCTGCCCTTCGCGCTCGGCTCGGTCGTCGCACTGCTGGCCGGCCGCCTGCTGGCGGCGCGCTTGGCCGGGCCGCATCTGCAGCGGGCCTTCGCCCTCGTCAGTGCCGCCACCGCGCTGCTGCTGCTGGCGCGCGGGATCGGCTGGGTCGGCGCCTAGCGCAGGTCGCCGCCGCGCGGGCCCAGAGCAGGAGCCGACCGGACAAGCCCGCACTGCCGCAGCCGTGGATGCGCAGCGCGTCGCGGTCGGCAGCTACAACGAGGCCAACCGGCATTCGTCGTGCGGGTGCATGGCGCGCAACGCATTGCAGCGCCACAGCGCGTCGGCATGCGCGGCTCTCGCGGCACGAGCCGCTTCGCCCTGCTGCACTGACAGGTGCACGAGATGGACGAAGCTCATCAGCAGCGCCAGCAGCGCGATCATGGCCAGCATGCCGAGCAGGGCCGGGCGGACCGACGCCATGCGTGTCGCGATCGACGGTGTCATGGCGGCTCCCTCGAACCTGCCGCCCGCGCCCGTGCCGGCGCTCATGACGCGGGCTTGTCGCTCTTGAACCAGGCGTCGCTGGCCTTGCGCTGCCATTCGGCGATCTGCTTCTCGGCGTCGTGCAAGGCGATGCCGTAGCGTTCCTGGATCTTGCCGGCGAGCTGGTCGCGGCGGCCGGCCACGACCTGCAGGTCGTCGTCGGTCAGTTCGCCCCACTGCGCCTTGGCGCGGCCGACGGCCTGTCTCCAATTGCCCTGGATGAGATCCCAATTCATGGTCGTTCCTCGTTTGGTGGCTTGAAGGGGTGCGGCGACGCTCATTCGGTGAGCCAGCCCAGCAGCTCCTCGGCGTGCTTCTGCTCGTCGGCCAAGATGTCCTCGAGCAGGCGCCGCGTGCTCGGGTCGCGGTCGCCGACCAGCCGCACGAGCTGGCTGTAGCTCTCGATGGCCACGCGCTCGGCGCTCAGGTTGCTCTGCATCATGGCCTTCAGGCCCGGCGAGTCGTCGTAGGGCGCGTGGCTGCGCCGGGTCAGCGTGTCGGGCGCGAAATCGGGTTCGCCACCGAGCTGAACGATGCGCGTGGCCAGGCGGTCGGCGTGGGCCAGCTCCTCGCCGGCATGGACCGCGAACTCCTCGGCAATGCGTGGCGACGCCAAGCCGTGCGCCGTGTAGTGGTGGCGCTTGTAGCGCAGCACGCACACCAGCTCGGTGGCCAGGGCGTCGTTGAGCAGCTTGACGAGGCCCTTGCGCCAGAGCGCATCGGCAGCACCCGCGGGTGGCGCGACGGCGTGGCTGCGCGCGCCTTCGATGGCGTCGGTGTCGAGTGCCAGCGGCTCGTGGTCGGCCAGCGGCAGCTGCTTGATCTTGCTGGGTTCTCTCGGTGCGGACATGAAGGGCTCCTTCGGGTGGGGGTCGGGCAAAGGCCCGGGGCTGTGCCCACTGTAGAAACCGGCGCCGGCCGCGCCCATCGGCGCGCTGCGCGCGGCCTTGTAGGACGGGACCGCGCGCTCGCTGCACCACGCCGGCTTGAGTCCGTCTGTCGGTCGCGGCGATCGAGAGGCGCTGCAGGCTGGTCAGCGCACAGGCGCCGCGGCATCGAGCGGCACCACGAAGCAGGCATCGCCCGCCAGCGCCGGCCAGGCCAGCGCGGCGCCCGGCAACAGCAAGGTCGGGCCCTGGGCGGCGCACCAGGGAGCCGCCGCCTCGAGCGCCAGCGCCGGCGGGCTGCGCAGCAGCAGGAAGCGCAGCGTGCGGTCGGCGCGGCGCAGCGTCAGCTCGGCGCGCGGCCAGTGCGGCGGCAGGCCAGGGGCGAAGCTCAGCGAGCCGGAGTCCAGCTCGAGGCCGAAGATCGACTCGATCGCCGCCCGGTGCATCCACGCCGCCGAGCCGGTGTACCAGCTCCAGCCGCCACGCCCCACGAAGGGCGGCGCGGCATAGACGTCGCCGGCCATCACGTACGGCTCGATCTCGTAGACCGCGGCCTGCGCCGGCTTCGCCGCGCGGTGGGCCGGGCTGAGGTGTTCGAACCAGCGCCAGGCCAACGCCAGCCCGGGCGCCGGATCGGGTTGCGCCTTGGCCCAGGCGGCCTGCGCCATCAACGCCCAGACACCGGCGTGCGAATACTGGCCGCCGTTCTCGCGCACGCCCGGCGGGTAGGCCTGGATGTAGCCGGGGCTCGGCACCGCGTGTGCGAAGGGTGGTGTCAGCAAGCGGACCAACCCGGCCTCTTCGTCGACGAGCTCGGCCTGCACCGCGGCCAGCGCCTGCGCCTGCCGCGCGGCCGGTGCCACCCCCGACAGCACGCTCCAGGCCTGCGCGATGAGGTCGATGCGCGCCTCGGCATCGAGATGCGAACCCAGCGGCTGGCCGTCGTCGAAGAAGGCGCGGGTGTACCAGCGGCCGTCCCAGGCCGGGCCGTGCAGCGCGGCCCGCCAGCCCTGCGCGGCCTGCTCCCAGCGCGCGGCACGCAGCGTGTCGCCGCGCCGGCGGGCGCAGGGCGCGAAATCGGCGACCAGCCGGCACAGGAACCAGGCCAGCCACACCGATTCGCCGCGCCCTTCGATGCCGACGCGGTTCATGCCGTCGTTCCAGTCGCCGCTGCCCATCAGCGGCAGGCCGTGTACGCCGACGCGCAGGCTGCGGTCGATCGCGCGCGCGGCGTGTTCGTAGATCGACGCCTGCTGCATGCTGACCTGCGGCGCGCCGTAGATGTCCTCGGCACCCTCGGGGATCACCTGGCCTTCGACGAAGGGCACGCTGTGGTCGAGCAGCGCGGCGTCGCCGGTCGCGCGCAGGTAATGCACCAGCGCATGCGGCAGCCACAGCAGGTCGTCGGAAAAATGGGTGCGCACGCCGGCGCCCAGCGGCTCGTGCCACCAATGCTGGACATCGCCCTCGGCGAACTGGCGCGAGGCGCCAAGCACGATCTGCGCGCGCAGCATCGCCGGCGCGGCCCAGGCCAGCGCCATCGCGTCCTGCAGCTGATCGCGGAAGCCCGTGGCGCCGCCAGCCTGGTAGAACGCCGCCTTGGCCCACATGCGGCAGGCCACCGTCTGGTACAGCAGCCATCGGTTGACGAGGGCGTCGAACAGCGGATCGGGCGTGCGCACGATGGTCGCACCCAGCAGCCGGTCCCAGCTGCTGCGCGCACCCTGCAGGCGGTCGGCCGCGGGGACCCGCGCGGCCGCATCGGCCAGCTCGCTCGCCGCCGCCGGGCTGGCGGCCCAGCCGAGCAGGAACACCCGCTCGGCCATGCCACCGGCGGCCAGCGCCAGGCTGGCGGCCAGCGCTGCGCAGGGCTCGCCGCTGCTGCCCTGCTGGCGGCCGAAGTCGTCGGGCAAGGCGAGGCGGCCGCGGGCATCGAAGCATTCGCGACGATCGCAGGTCCAGTTGACCGGCTCGTCGTCGCCGTTGCCGATCAGGGCCCAGAACGCCGTGCCACCGCCGAAGCCGGCCGTACCGTCGAGTTGGGTCGCCAGCAGGGCCGTGAACGGCGCGCCGCGCGCGCGCTGGCGGTGCAGCGCGGTGTGCACGTTGCGGCGGTCGCCGCGCGCGGCGCCGAGCAGCCATTCGACGATGCCCACCAGGCGCAGCGAGCGTGCTCGCGCGCCGTGGTTGACGATGCGCAGGCGCAACTGCCTGACCGCGGTGGCGGCATCGACGCACCAGCTGGCCGTCACCTCGAGCTCGCCGCGGCGGTGGCTGATGGTGGTGCTGCCCTGGCCGTGGACGACGCGGTAGGCCACTGCCGGGTCGCCGCAGGCCGAGGGCGTCACGCTCCAGACTTCGCGCGTGCGGCGGTCCTGCAGAAGCAGCCATTCGCCGGGCGGATCGGCCACGGCATCGTTGGACCACGGCGTGAGCTGGTTCAGGCGGCTGTTGACGGCCCACGCGGTGCCGGCGCCGGACTCCGACACCAGGCTGCCGAAGCCGGGGTTGGCGAGCACGTTGATCCACGGCCGTGCCGGGCGCCGCGCCCCGCGCACCTCGAAGCCGAACTCGCCGCTGTCGGCGCCGAAGCTGCCGCTGAAGGCGGTGCGATCGCCGGCATCGCCGTCGCCGCCACCGGCCACCTCCAGCGCCACGGCTGAGCCGTCGTCCTGGCGCAGCGCGCGCGCCTCCTCGTGCCGCTCGTCCCACTCGCGCACATGGTGGGCGAGCGGCCGGCCGTCGGCGCGCAGGCGGACGCGCGCCAGGCCGTGCAGCGTGGCCAGGGTCTCGGCGCCCAGGTCCTCGGCGCGCAGCAGGTGCAGGCCAACCGCCGCCCCGCCGGCGCGCGCGGAGGCACCGGCGTCGTGGTGATCGCGCAGCGCGCCCAGGTCGCGGTGCAGCGCCATCAGGTAGGAGGCCGGCTCGGCGTTGACGACCACGAGATCGCAAGCCACGCCGCCCCACGACCACAGCCGCAGCGCCTGCGCCAGCGCCTGCACCATGCCCAGGCCCGGCTGGGTGCTGATCGAGACCAGGATCAGCGGCCGGTCGCCCGAGATGCCGTAGCGCCACAGCAGCCGGCGGTCGCACGCCGCGGGCGCACCCGGCAGGGCCGTCGCGCGCGCCAGGCTCTGCACGAGGGTGGTAGTCAGGGTCTGGATCGCGACCAGGTTCTCGGGGCCCAGCCGCAGGTCGTGCAGGCGGATCCCGGCCAGCGTGGCCGACATCAGCGAGGCGCGCTCCAGGTGGCTGTGCTGCCGGTACTTGTCGATCACCGCCTGCAGCGTCGGGCCGGTCGTCGAGGCCGCGGTGGCGAAGGTCAGGCCGGCCTGCCCCTGCGGTGCCAGGCGCAGCCGCACGGCCAGCGCGCACACCGGGTCGAGGCCGGTGTCGAGCACGACCTCGTCGGTGCCCGCCGGCCAGTCGGCCAGCAGCGCGCGCGGCGCGCTGGCGTCGTGGCTGCGGCCGAGCCAGCGCCGGCGGTCGGTCTGGCAGCGCAGGCCCTGCAGCTGCGGACCGACGTCGGCCAGGAAATGCGCCGCCAGCAGGGCCGGCTCGCCGGCCAGGCGCGGCCGGCGCTCGAAGCGCAACGCGCGCTGCGCCGGCTGCGCATGGGCGCTGACGAAGAGGTTGCCGAAGGCCGGGTGCGCTTCGTCGGCGCGCGCATCGGCCAGCGTGACCTCGAAGGCCGAGACGAGCTCGAGGTCCAGCACCTTGTCGCCCAGGTTGAGCAACTCGACCTGGCGGAACTCGATGTCGTCCTCGGGGCTGACCCAGACCGTGATGCGCGCGTGCAGGTCCGGCCAATGGGCCTCGAGGCACACGCGGTCGGCATGGAACACGCACTGGTACCGGGCCGCCGGGTCGGGCGCCGGGTGCTGGGTCAACGAGGCCAGGGCGCTGCCGCCTCCGCGCCGAAGGTACAGGAACTGGCCCCAGGCGTCGCGCAGCGCGTCGTCGCGCCAGCGATGGATGTCGATCCCTCCGCAGCGGCTGGTGCCGGCGCCGTTGGCGCGCAAGGCGACGCTGTAGCGGCCGTTGGACAGCAGCTGGGTCGGCTCGACCGCGTACTGCCCCGGTGCGAGCGCGCGCAGCAGCACCGGCACGCGCGTCTGCTGCGCCGGCGGCAAGGCTTGCACCGGCGGCGCATACAGCCGCGAGACCTCGCGCGGCGCGCGCTCGTGCAGCAGCGAGGCCACCGCCTCCAGGTGCGGGTTGGCCATGCCCCAGCGCTGCACCACGCCACCGTGCAGCACGTTGGCCAGCGCGACCAGCGTCATGCCCTGGTGGTGGGCCATGAAGGTGCGGACCCGGGTGTAGGTCTCGCCGGCGGTCTGGCGCGCGGGCGAGAAGTCCAGCGCCTCGATGAACCCGAGCGCGCCGCGCGCCCCCAGGCCCTGCAGTGCGGTCAGGTTCAGGCAGGCGGCAGCGGGCGCGATCTGCGCCGCCAGCGCGCTGGCGTAGGGCGCTATCACCGCTTCGTCGGGCGGCGTGCGGCGCAGGGCCAGCCGAGGCACGCCCTGCGGCGCGTACTGGTAGGCCAGCGTGTGGTCGCAGCCGGAGTAGGCCGACTCCGAAATGCCCCAGGGCACGCCGTGCGCGGCGGCATAGCGGCGCTGCTCGACCAGCGCCGCAGCGCCGGCCTCGTGCAGCACGCTGCCGCGCGGCTCGGCCAGCACCAGCGTGGGCATCAGGTACTCGAACATCGAGCCCGACCACGAGCGCAGCGCGGCGGCCGCGCCGACGGCATAGAACGGGCGGCCGAGCGCCCACCAGTGGCGCACTGGCACGTCGCCCTTGGCGATCGCCAGCAAGCTGGTCAGGCGCGACTCCGAGGCCAGCAGGTCGTAGAAGCCGGCGTCGAGCTGCTGCTCGGCGACGCGCCAGCCGATGTGCAGCAGGTGCCGCTTGCGGTGGTAGAGGAAGCCGAAGTCGGGCCGCCAGGCGAGTTGCTCGCAGCGGTAGGCCATGCTGCGCAGCCGGCCGGGCGTCGCAGTGTCGTAGCCCACGCCGTCACCCTGGTCACCCTCCTGCTGCGGGCCGCGGGCCAGCGCCAGGCAGGCCTGCGCCACCGCGAGCAGGTGGCCGCTGAGGTTGCCGCTGTCCACCGTGGAGACGTACATCGGCAGCAGCGGCTCGCCGCTGGCGGTGTCGTACCAGTTGAGCAAGTGGCCGCGGTGGCGCTCCAGGTGGTCCACGCTGTCCAGCGTGTGCTGCAGCCGCGTCAGCAACTCGGCCGTGTCGATCCAGCCGAACTCTCGCGCGCAGGCCACGCTCAGCAGGTACAGGCCGATGTTGGTCGGCGAGGTGCGCCGGGCCAGCATCTCGTGCGGCGCGGTCTGCAGGTTGTCGGGCGGCAGGTGGCGGTCGGCCGCGGTCACGCAACGCTCGAAGTAGCGCCAGGTGTCGCGTGCCGCCGCCTCCAGGTAGACGCGGTCCTCGTCGCGCACCATGGCCGCGGCCGGGGCCGCCGCCGGCCGGCTCACCCACCAGCTCCACAGCGGCGCCGCACCCCACAGCGCGCACAGCGCCAGCGCGAGCCCGGGGTGCGGCGTGCCCCCCAGCACCAGCGCGCCGAGCAGCAGCAACGCCGCCGGCGGCACCAGCGCGTGCCGGCGCAACGCCGCTGCGAAGCTCCCGCGCGCCGCGGCCTGCGCGCTGGCCGCGGTCGTCCACTGCAGCAGGTGGCGATGGCTGACCGTCATGCGCCACAGCGCGCGCGCGATCGCGTCCGCCGCCGCTGCCGCATGCTGCAGCAGCATCGCCAGGTGCCAGGCGGCGCCGCCCAGCGCGCGCGCCAGCTCGATGCCGCCCTGGCGGTAGAAGTGCACCATGGCCACTGCCGGCCGGCCGGGCAGCAGGCCGGCCAGCGCGCCCAGAAGCGGCCCGATCGCGAAGGCCGCGAACACCAGCGCCAGCGCACGCCACGCCATCGAGCCCGGCGCTGCGAGCGAAGCCGCCAGCAGCGCCAGCGACGCCGGCGCCAGCAGCGAACGGCGCAGGTTGTCGATCAGCTTCCAGCGGTTGACCGCACGCAGCGGCCAGCGCCGCGGCCGCAGCAGGAAGGGCAACAGCTGCCAGTCGCCGCGAGTCCAGCGGTGCACGCGGGAGGCGGCGACCTCGGCATGGCCGGGTGCGTCCTCGATGAGGGTGATGTCGGTGACGGCGGCGCAGCGCGCCAGCGCGCCTTCGAGCAGGTCGTGGCTGAGCACCAGCCCGGCCGGCAGCCGACGGCCGAGCACCGCGTGAACGGCCTGCACCTGCAGCAGCCCCTTGCCGCTGAAGCTGCCCTCGGCGAACAGGTCCTGGTAGACCTCGGAACTGGCCGCGCTGTAGGGGTCGATGCCGCACTGGCCGGCGAACAGGCGGTGGAACAGCGTGTCCTCGTGCGGTGCCGGCAGCGGCGTGACGATGCGCGGCTGCAGGATGCCGTAGCCGGCGACGACGCGGGTGCCGTCGGCGCTCAGGGTCGGCTCGTTGTCGGGGTGGGCGGCCACGCCGACCAGTTCGCGCAGACGGCCCGGCGGCAGCTCGGTGTCGCTGTCCAGGGTGACGAGATGGCGGGTGCCGGCGGCGATCGTCGAGGCCGCGCCGAGGTCGGCGAAGGCGGTGCCGTCGCCGGTGACCAGTGCCGCGACCAGTTGCTCCAGCTTGCCGCGCTTGCGCTCCCAGCCGATCCAGGCCTGCTCGCTGCGGCTGCGGCTGCGCCGGCGGTGCAGCACGATGAAGCGCGGCGCCTGCGGGCTGTCGCCGGGGGTCGCATGGCGCGCGTTGAGTGCGTCGATTTGCCTGGCCGCATGTGCCAGCAGCGCCTGGTCGCCTTCGGCGTGCTCGGTGGCCGCGTCGCTCCAGTCGGTCAGCAGCGCGAACTGCGCGTGGCGCTCGGGGTTGGCCAGCCAGTGCAGGTGCAAGCGGTGCACCAGGCGGTCGATCTCCTGCTCGTCGGCGAGCATCGCCGGCACCGCGATCATCACGCGGTGCTCGGGCGGGATGCCTTCGGCCAGCGCCAGGCGCGGCAGCGGCCGCGGCCGCGCCGATTCGCTGACCAGGCGGTGAATGACCGCCACCGCGGCCTCCGAGGCCGGCACCAGCGCCAGCAGTGCCGCCAGCCACGCGAGCGGGCTGTCGAGCAAGCGTCCTGCGGGCAGCAGCCAGACCACCAGCGCCAGACTGACCAGCGCCAGCGCACCCAGGTACAGCGGCAGCGCCATGCGCTGCCAAGCGAACTGCCACGCCAGCACCGGCGCCGCCGAGACACCGACCGCGCTGGCCAGGGCGGCGCGGCCGTCGCCGCGCAGCCAATGGCCGGCGCTGGCGGTGGCGGCGTCGCGCTGCATCAGGTCGAGCAGGGCCCGCGCCACGGTCAGCTCGCTGCTGCCGCTGCGCCGCGCCAGGCGCTCGATCGCGTGCAGGGTCTGATCGCGCGTGGTGATGTGTTCGGCGGCGAACGCGGGCGAAGCGAGCATCAGCCGCATCAGGCCGCTGCTGCGGGCCACGATTTCGGGCCATTCGGCGTCGCCGATGAGCCGCAGCGAGGTGACTGCGTTGCTCACGCTCAGGTTGTCGGCGGTCTGGTCCACCCCTTGCTGGACCTGCACGCTGGCCAGGTCGGGCATCGCCGCACCCAGCCAAGCGAGCACCGCCGAGGGGACGTCGGCTTCGGCGACGCGGTCCTGCAGCCGCTGTGCCATCTGGGCCAGGAAGACGCTGGCCACGCCGCGCTGCGCCATCAGGTCGCGCAGGCGCTCGAGCCGCTCGACGCTCCAGGCCTCGATCCGGTCGCAGGCGAGGTTCGCCACCTCGCGCGCGGCCTTCTGCGTGGCCAGGCGCTCGGCCAGCCGGCGCAGGTTCTCGACCAGCACCACCCGCAGCGTCGTCGGCAAAGCCCACAGTTCGCCCAGGCGCAGTTCGCGGACGTCCTGGTACGCGGTCAGGAAAGCCACGAGCAGGTCCTCGTCGAACGCGCCGTCGGTATGGGCGACGAACGCCCAGGCCACGCCGTAGATGCGCGGCAGGCCGGCCAGTGGCTCGTCGATCAGCACCGGCAGGGCGCGGAAGTAGCTGCGCGGCAGACCCTCGTGGATCGCCAGCAACTGCGCCTCGATGAGGTGGAAGTTGTCGAGCAGCCATTGCGCCGCGGGGCTGAGGTCGTAGCCCGCCCCGGCGTGGCCGGCGATCGCCGCCTGCGCCCGGCGCAACATGCGGATGTTGCTGCGCAGCCGGGGAAAGAAGGTCGCCCTGCCCGCGCCCTGGCGTTCGGCGCGGTGGGTCAGGCCCAGGCTGCAGCCATGCTCGGCGAAGCGCTGCGGACCGAAGATCTCGGCCCGGATCGGCGCCGCCACCGCGCCGGCAGCGGGGTCGAGCAGCCGGGCGAGCGCCGGCGGCACCTCGGGCAGCAGACGCCGCAGGCCGCCTGCCGCCATGGTCTAGAACACCAGCCAGGCGATGCCGATCAAGGTCAAGACCACGACCAGCGCACTGACCAGATGAGCCCGCACGAAGCCCTGCATCTTCTGCGCGCCGCAGCGCACCGCCAACAGATGCGCGCTGGCGCCGTTGCAGAGCGTGAGATGCTCACCCAGCACCGACAGCTCCATCGGCGTGGTGTCGGCGGCCTCGCCGATGGAGGACGTGCTCCACCGCGGCCCGGCGGCCTTGGCGACCATCAACGCGTGCCCGTGACCGTGATCTCGACGCGGCGGTCAGGCCGCAGGCAGCGAATGAGCGCGGCCGTCGGCTCGGTGCCCCGGCATTCGTCCGGCGCCGTCACCGGCGCCGACTCGCTCAAGCCGACGGTGCTGATCCGGCTCGCATCGAGCTTGCCGCTGTTCACCAGATAGGCCTTGACGGCCTCGGCGCGCTGCAGCGACAGCGTCTGGTTGTACTCGTCGCTGCCCAGGCGGTCGGCGTAGCCCTTGACCGTGATGGTGTCGTACTGCACGCCCTGGAGTTGCAGCGCGAAGGCGTCCAGCGCCTGCATGCCTTCGGGGTGCAGCGTGGCCTTGTCGAAGCTGAACATCGACTCGGCGGCATAGCTCACGTCGCGGATCACCGGGGCCTGCGCAGGGGCAGGCGCCTGCGCGACGACCGGCTCGGGGGCTGGCGCCGGGGCCGTCATCGCCACCGGGGCCGGCGCGTCGGCCGCGTAGGCCGGCGAGCCCATCGCCACCCGCGACGCCGGCGCGGCGCTGCGGCCGAACGGCACCACCAGGCTCACGGTGTACAGGTTGACGGTGGGCTTGTTGCCCATCGCGTCGTTGATGCGGAAGCGCTCGGCTTCGGCGCGCACCATCAGCGATTGGCTGAACGCGTATTGCAGACCGACGCCGACCTTGACGTTGAGTTCGCGCTCGCTCGGCGTCGCGTTCATCACCGCCACCGCACCCGAACCGCTGAACGTGTCGCGGGTACGCGCGACCTGGGCGCCGATGCGTCCGAGGGCCGAGAAGTTCTCGCTGATCGGCATCGTGCCGACGACATCGAAGCTGCCGCCCTGCACCAGGACCTTGCCATCGAGGGTGCCGGCCGGCACCGTGGTGGCGTGGAGCTTGAACTGCCCGAGGTGGAAGTAGCCGAGCTCGAGCCCGACATAGCGGTTGAACTGGTAGCCCAGGAACACCTTGTAGGCGTTGTCTGCGTTGTCGCGCGTCAGGCCGGTGATGTCGAGACCCGATCCGACCTGGTCGTTGGCGATGCGCTCGGCATCGAGGTTGGTGCGCGACTTGCCCGCACCGGCGCCGAAGTAGTAGTAGCTGTCCTGCGCGAACGAAGGTGCTGCGAGCCACGGCGCGATGCCAGCCAGCATCAGCAGGCGCAGGACTTTGAATGCTTTCATGACGGACCCTCAGGAGTTGGGCAATGCCGGCGCCGGTGGGCGCCGATGAGGGGTTTTACGGGGCGGGGTCGGCGCTGTCTGTGCGCTGCCGAACCTCGTCGCCGAAGCCGACGACGGAACTCAGGTCCCGGGCCGGCCAGGGCGCGCCGCGTCGAGCACTGCGCGCCGGCCGCCGCGGGCGGCGTGCGCGGCCGCCGCGCTGCTCAGATTGCCGCTCCAGCCGCAGCTGAAGTTCTGGCAGTGGTAGCGGTGCAATGGCAGCACGAGGCTGACCAGGCGGTCGACGAAGCGCCGGTCCACGCGCTCCAGCCTGGCGGCGCAGAGCGGGCAGACGGGCGGGCCGAGGGGGTGGCGGCTGATGTTCATCGAGGATCACGGTGCGCCCTCTCGCGGCTGCGGTCTGTGCGCTGCCGTACCGACGACGGGCGCAGCGCGCCCCTAGCCTGCACATGCACGACACCGAGAGCCCCGGGGACGCCGCGCCCGTGGTGCACGCAGCCCTCACCGAACCCGCCAGGACCCACCCGCGATGACCGCCACCCGCACCGAGATCGACAGCTTCGGCGTCATCGAAATGCCCGAGCACGCGCTGTGGGGCGCGCAGACGGCGCGCAGCCTGCGCTTCTTCGCCATCGGCGAGCAGCGCATGCCGCTCGAGGTGATCCACGCCCTGGCATCGCTCAAGTGGGCGGCGGCCTGCGTCAACGGCGAGTTGCAGCGGCTGGCACCCGACAAGGCGCAGGCCATTGCCGCCGCCACAGAGCGGGTGGCCAGCGGCGAGTTCGATCACGAATTCCCGCTCTCGGTCTGGCAGACCGGCTCCGGCACGCAAAGCCCCACATGAACGTCAACGAAGTGATCGCGCGCCTGGCCACGTTCGCATGGCAGGGCTCGCGCGGCGTGCTCCGGCCTGCCCGCCCGATCGACGCGCACGACGACGTCAACCGCGGGCAGTCGTCCAACGATGTCTTTCCCAGTGCGATGCACCTGGCCGTGGCGCTGCTCGGCCGCCGGCTGGACCTGCCGCTGGTCCCGGCCGCCAGCCAGGGGCAGTTCGAGCTCAACGTGTTCAAGCTCCTGATCGCGCTCGACGCGCTCGACAGCGGGCGTCTGCTGGCCGATGCGATGCGCAGCTTCGTCGAGCATTGCGTCGCCGGTCTCGCGGTCAACGCGGCGCGGCTGGCGCAACAGCTCCAGGGCTCGCTGATGCTCGCCACCGCGCTCACGCCGCACATCGGCTACGCGCGCGCCGCGGAGGTGGCCACTCAGGCGCAGGCCACGGGCAGCACGCTGCGCGAGGCGGCCTTGGCGCTGGGCACGACGAGCGCTCAGGACTTCGACCGGTGGGTCGACCCGCGCGCAATGGCCGCGGCGGGCATCGCGCCGCCGCCGATGAGGGATCACCGGTGAGCACATGGCGCCGCGAGGCGCGGCTCGTCGCGGCAGCGGCCTTGGCGCTGCTGGCTTCGCCGCTCGGCCTGGTGGGCTGTGGCGAGGTCGCCACCCTGCCGGTCTCGGCCGGCATGGGGCCGAAGCCGGTGCTGCCGGCACCGGCGCCGACGCTCATTCCCACCGTGCACATCGCCGCGGCTCGCGGCTGGCCGTCCGGGGTCACGCCAGTGGCGGCGCCGGGGCTGCACGTGGCGGCCTTCGCCACCGGCCTCGCCCATCCGCGCTGGCTGTGCGTGCTGCCCAATGGCGACGTGCTGGTGGCCGAAACCGGCGCACCGTCGCAGCCCGAGGATGCGCGCGGCCTGAAAGGCTGGGTCATGGGCCTGATGATGCGGCGCGCCGGCGCGGCAGTGCCCAGTGCGGACCGCATCACCTTGCTTCGCGACACCGACGGCGACGGCGTGGCCGACTTGCGCAGCGTGCTCATCGACGGCCTGCACTCGCCGTTCGGCATGGTGCTGGTAGGCGACGCTCTGTTCGTGGCCGACACCGACGCCGTGCTGCGCTTTCCCTACGCCGGCGGCCAGACCCGAATCAACGTGCGCGGCACCGTGGTGGCGGCCCTGCCCGCCGGCGCGATCAACCACCACTGGACCAAGAACCTCATTGCCAGCGCCGATGGCCAGCGGCTGTACGTGAGCGTGGGCTCCAACAGCAACGTCGCCGAGCGCGGCATGGCCGCCGAGACCGAACGCGCCGCGATCTGGGTGCTCGACCCGGCCACCGGCGCACACCGCATCTTCGCCTCGGGCCTGCGCAACCCCAACGGCATGGCCCTGGAGCCGACGACGCACGCGCTGTGGACGGTGGTCAACGAACGCGACGAGATCGGCAGCGATCTCGTGCCCGACTACCTCGCCGAGGTGCACGACGGCGACTTCTTCGGCTGGCCCTGGAGCTGGTTCGGCACCCATGTCGATGTTCGTGTGCAGCCGCCGCGGCCCGACCAGGTGGCGCGGGCCCGCGTGCCCGACTATGCGCTCGGCCCGCACACCGCGTCGCTGGGCTTGGCGTCTTCGGCCGGCACCGCTCTGCCGGCGCGCTTTGCCAGCGGCATGTTCGTCGGCCAGCACGGCTCATGGAACCGCCGGCCCTTCAGCGGCTACCGGGTGATTTTCGTGCCCTTCGCCGACGGCCAACCGGCCGGCCTGCCGCTGGCGGTGCTGGACGGTTTCCTCAGCGGGGCCGGCGAGGCCTACGGCCGTCCGGTCGGGGTGGCGCTCGACGGCCGCGGCGCCCTGCTGGTGGCCGACGACGTGGGCAACGCCATCTGGCGCGTGAGCGCGGCGCCTCGGGGCTGCCGCGCCACAGCGTGCGCGACCGTACAGACGCCGGCCACCGTGATGCGCGACAACCCCCGACTGACGCATCAACCTCCGAGACCACCATGACCCGAATCGCTCCGACCCCGCCTGCGACCGCGCCGCAAGATCCACAGGCGTTGGGAAGTCCTGCCGACGGGCCGACCCTGGCCCATCAGAAGGCCGACTTCACCGCCGAGGGAGCGCCGCCGCCTGGCCGCGTGGGCAAGGCGGTGCCCGCGCGCGGGCGGCCCGGACCTGCGCGAGCGCCGCGCGAGCGGCCTGCGCGATAGGCCAGGCCATCATGACCACCAACCCGCCGGCGTCCGACTTGGCCTCGCCGCGCGACGGCGACATCGCCAGCGGCGAATGGGATGCCCTGTTCTGCGCCGTCATCGCCCGCCTGCGCCATGTGCTGGTCTCACCGGCAGAGATCGGCAGCCTGCATGGCAGCGCACCCGACTGCCTGCTCGCGCTGGAGCAGTTGCACGAGCGGCTGACCCAGGAACGCGGCCGCGCCGCGCGCATGGTGGCCGAACTGACGCAGGCGCACGCGGCCCTGTCGGCCGCGCGCTCGGGGCTGGCCAGCAGCCAGGCCGGCGAACGGCGGGCCCAGCACCTCGCCTCGCACGATGGTCTGACCGCGCTGCCCAACCGCCAGCTGTTCGACCGCCGGCTGGCGCAGGCGCTCAACCCCGGCGACCGCAGGCCGCCGGCGCTGGCGGTGTTCTTCCTCGACCTCGACGGCTTCAAGCCGATCAACGACCGCCATGGCCACGGCACCGGCGACGCGCTGCTGCGCGTCGTGGCCAGCCGCCTGGCCGGCGCGGTGCGCGCCAGCGACTTGGTCTGCCGGCTCGGCGGCGACGAGTTCGCCTGCCTGGTCGCCGACCCGATGGATCGCGAGCAGCTCAGCCATCTGGCCTGCAAGCTGTTCGAGGCCATCTCGGCACCGCTGAAGGTCGGTGCGCTGGAACTCAGCGTGCGCCCGAGCATCGGCATCGCGCGCTGTCCGACCGACGGCGACACCCCGGCGGCCCTGCTCAAGCACGCCGATGCGGCGATGTTTCGCGCCAAGCGGCGCCAGCTGGGCCATGCGTTCTTCGACGCACGCAGCGACGCCTGAAGCTGCCGAGCCGCGGCGGTTGATGCCGCCGGCGCGATCGGCGCCTGCCGCTGCGAAGCGGTGGACGGCTAGACCGCCGTCTGGTCGGGCAGCAGGCGGTCGTACTCCGTCTTGACCACCGCATAGCACTCGCAGGTGCGTGCTTCCAGCCCCGGGCGGTCGAGCACCGTGATGCGGCCGCGGGCGTATCGGATCAGGCCTTGCTTCTGCAGCTTGAGCGCGGCGTCGGTGACGCCCTCGCGGCGAACCCCGAGCATGTTGGCGATCAGCTCCTGCGTCATCACGAGGTCGCTGCCCTGCAGCCGGTCCAGGCTCAGCAACAGCCAGCGGCACAGCTGCTGGTCGACCGAATGGTGGCGGTTGCACACCGCCGTCTGCGCCATCTGCGTGATCAGCGCCTGCGTGTAGCGCAGCAGCAGGTGCATCGCCGGGCCGGCGCGGTTGAACTCGTCCTTGACCAGCTGCGCCCTCAGGCGCCAGCCCTCGCCCGCGCTCTGCACGACGGCGCGGCTGGGCGTCGATTCGCCACCCATGAACAGCGAGATGCCGACCAGACCCTCGTTGCCGACCACCGCGATCTCGGCCGAAGCGCCGTTCTCCATCACGTACAGCAGCGAGACGATGGCGGTGATCGGGAAATAGACGTGGCTGAGCGTGCGCCCCGATTCGTACATGACCTGTCCCAGCGGCATGTCCACCCATTCGAGCAACGGCGCCCAGCGCTCCCATTCGGGCTCGGGCAGGGCGGCCAGCAGACGGTTCTGCCGCGGATCGGGAGGGGTCGCCATCGGGTCTCCTGCAATTGGCACTCCTGGTCGACTATAGGCCGCCGCGAGTGGCCCGCATCTTCAACGCCGCACATTCACCCTGCGCGTCTCCCGGCGCGATCAAGCCATGCGCCGCACGTACGCCTGGCGGTCCCAGGCATAGCAGCTGCAGGCCGCCGCCTCGAGGCCGGCGCGGTCGAGCACCTTGAGCTCGCCACGGTGGTAGCTGATCAGGCCGCGCCGCTGCAGGTCGCCGGCGGCCACCGTGATACCGACCCGGCGCACGCCCAGGTTCTGCGCCAGCAGCTCGTGCGTGACATGGAAATGCGCGGTATCGGCGCGGTCCTGGCTCATCAGCAGCCAGCGGGCCAGCCGCGGGCCGATCAGATGGAAGCGGCGGCAGGCCACGGCCAGCGCGAGCTGCTCGATGCGCACGTAGAGATAGCGGCCCACGGTGCGGCGCAGCGCGCTGCTGTTCGCGAGCTCGCGCCGAAAGCCCGTGCTGCCGACGCGCCAGGACGAGCCCGAGTTCTGCACCACCGCGTGCGTCGGCACCGCACTCACGCCCAGCAGCCACTGCGCCCCGAGCATGCCCTCGCGGCCGATCAGACCCACCTCCAGGCCCGGATGCGCATCGGCCTGGATCGTCATCGAGATCGCACTGTCGAGCGGGAAGTACCCATGCCGCAACGGCAGGCCCTGCGTCGCCAGCACCTGGCCCTGCGCCAGGTACACCGGTTCGCACAGCGCGAGCAGGCGCCGCCGGTCGGCGCTGGGCAGTCGCTCGATGAGGTGGTTCTGGGCGACCATGCGGACTCGCTTCGAGGCGCCATCGCTGCGTCCCGGGACGGGCCGTGCGCGATCGGCGTCTCGACTCTGGACCCCCGGACGCGCCGGCACGGTGCTCTAGCGCACATTGCGACACGAAACTTTGCCCCCGCGGTCGCTTCCAAGGTGCTGGGCAGGGGCACCGGCTGTCTGTTCGATCGCATACAGACACCTGTCGGGCAAACCCTTATGCTGTATCTTGACTGCGGCACAAAAGGACGGGCATGGGTCTTCTCTCTCTCGAACATGGCCGGGCCGCATACCGGGCCGACTTCGTTCTGTACGGCGCAGCGGTCGTGGCCCTTGCGACCACGCTGCTGTGGCGCGGGCCGCGCGGCCAGCTGGCGACCGAGCTGGGCTGGGTCGCCTGCGGGCTGGCCCTGTGGACGCTGATGGAGTACGCGCTGCACCGCTTCGTCCTGCACGGCCCGCAGCCGTTCCGGCGCTGGCATGGCGCGCACCACCAGCGGCCGACGGCGCTGATCGGCCTGCCCACGATCGCCAGCGCGGCGCTGTTCGGCGTGCTCGTCTTCGCGCCGGCCCGGCTGGCCCTCGGCACCTGGCACGCCAGCGCGCTGACCTTGGGCGTTCTGCTGGGCTACCTGGCCTACGCCGTCGCCCACCATGCCACCCACCACTGGCCTGCGCGCACGCCGTGGACACAGCAACGCAAGCGCTGGCATGCGCTGCACCACCATGCCAAGGAGCACCCGCAATGCTTCGGCGTGACGGTCTCGTTCTGGGACCATGTCTTCGGCACTCAGCCGCGGGCGCGCTGAAGGCGCCGCGGCGAGGATCCGAACACCGAAGGCAGGTGACCCCGGCGCCGGCAAATCGACATGCCGGCGCGGTCGATCAGCGGGGCGCGATGGTCCCGTCGTCGTCGGACAGGATCACTTCGACACGTCGGTTCGACTGGCGGCCGCCGGCGCTGTCGTTGCCGGCCACCGGATAGGACTCGCCGTAGCCCTGCGTGGCCAGCCGGTCGCTGTCCACGCCCATGCCGACCAGGGCCGTGCGCACCGCGTCGGCGCGCGCCGTCGACAGCGTCTGGTTGCGCTCGTCACTGCCGGTGCTGTCGGTGAAGCCCTCGATGCGCGCCCGGCGTTGCGGGTATTCCTTCAGGAACCCGCCCAGGCGTTCGATGTTGCGCATGCCGCCGGCCTTGAGCTGCGCCCGATTGGTGTCGAACAGCAGGTCGCCGATGGTGACGACCATGCCGCGGTCGGTCTTCCTGGCGTTGAGTGCCCGCAGCTGCGCCTCGAGTTCGCTGGCGTGGGCCTGCATCGCGCTCGTCTGCTGCTGCGACGCCACGGCCTGGCGCTGGGCGTCCTCGGCCTGGCGTTGGGCATCGTGGGCATCGCGTTCGGCGCTGCGGGCCTGGATCTGCGAGGCCCGGGCCTGCATCTGCGAGGCTTCGGCCTGCTGCTTGGACATCATCGCGCTGCGCTGGGCCGCATCGGCCTCGCCGGTGCGTGCGGCCAGGCGCAGCTGATCGCGCGTCGTGGCGGCGCCGGCCAGTTCCTGCTCGGCACTGCGGCGGTGGCCGGTTTCCTGGGCGATCGCCACCCGCGTCCTGGCCAGGTAGGCCAGGTGGTCGACGCTGGCGTCGCCGTCGTGGCGGCTCCAGGCGGCGTCGGCCAGCGCCAGCGCGGTGCCGGCCTGCTTGAGCTCGACCGGCGCGAGGTCGCGCGTGGCCGGGTCGTCCTGCGCGCTGCGGTAGTCGCTGCGCGCCGCCTCGAGTGCGCCGTTGGTGGCCGGCACCGTGCTGCAGCCGGCGATCGCCACCAGCGCAGCGGCGGCGATCAGGGCGGGAGAGAACCGCGGGATGCGGCGGGAAGAAGAACGTAGATAGGTCATGGTCGTGGCTCGCGGGTTCGTCGGTTGGATCATCGGGTGGTGGTTCATTGCGGTGTCGGCGTCTTGCGGTTCATCTCTTCACGCAGCACGCGGTTGGCTTCGAGCGCGTCGTCGGCCGCCTTGCGCGACTTCAGCGCCTCGGCCTTCGCTTCGGCCAGGCGGGCATCGACCTGCGCTTCCTCGGCCAGCGAGCGGGCCTTGCCGTAGTCCTGGCTGGCCATCGCGGCGTTGGCGCGTTCGAGCTTCTCGCGTGCCGTGCGCATCTCCTGCGGTGCCAGCGCCGGGGCGCCGGCACCGGCGGCATGGGCCACGGCCGCGGCAGAGACCGCGACCTCGGTCGTCGGCGCCGGTGTGCTGGCGCAGGCGGCGGAGAAGGCGGCCGCGAGCAGTGCGCTGGCCAGGGTCAGCGCGGTGGTGGCCGAGCGGCTGCGCGGGCGCGCCGCGTGATGAACGGTTTGGTGCATGGTCGTTTCCAGTCCTGAAGTCAGGGCCTCGCGAGGAACGCCGCACCGGAATGCCACGGCGCCTCGAAGCCCGAAGACCGAGGCTCGGCGCATGCGACCGCGGCGTCCGTGCGCTGGCGCACCGAGCCCGCAGGCGAGCCACCCGACGCGGCGATGTCCTACAGCCGCGTGCGGCAGCGGCCGGTGCCACCGAGGCGGCCGGCTTCCTACAGTCGACGCACTGAAGGCGCCATGCCTTGTTCGAGCCGGCGCAACCCGGGTTGCGAAGCCTTCACCCTGGAGAAACGAAAATGCGAATGACGATTCTTGCTGCCGCGCTGCTGTGCGGCACCGCCGCGCCGGCGCTGGCCCAGGTCAGCGTGAGCATCGGCATCGAGCTGCCGGCGCTGCCGCGGCTGGTGCGCGTGCCCGGCTACCCCGTCTATTACGCACCGCAGCTGGCGTCGAACTACTTCTTCTACGACGGCGCGTACTGGGTCTATGCGCGGGACGGCTGGTACGCCAGCGACTGGTACAACGGACCGTGGCGCAGCGTCGACCCCGAGTTCGTGCCGCTGTTCGTGCTGCGCGTGCCGGTGCGCTACTACCGCGCACCGCCGTCCTTCTTCCAGGGCTGGCGCGCCGACGCCGCGCCGCGCTGGGGCGACCATTGGGGCCGGCAGTGGGAGCAGCAGCACCGCGGCTGGGACCGTTGGAACCATCGCGCCGCGCCGGCGCCGGCGCCCTTGCCCAGCTACCAGCGCCGCTTCGAAGGCCATAGCTATCCGCAAGGCCCGCAGCAGCAGGACCTGCGCGAGCGCAACTACCGCTGGCAGCCGCGCGACCCGGTGGTGCGCCAGCAGTTCCGGAACCACGACCTACCGCAGCCGCAAGAGCGGACACCACCCGAAAGAGGCCACGACAACGGCCGCGACAAGGGGCAGGACAGAGGGCAGGACAGAGGCCATGACAAGGGCCATGACCGGGGCCGGGAGGGCCCGCCCGACCACGGCAGGTAGGCCCGGCTGCGCCGCCTGCCGACCGAGATCCTCACTCCACCCGAATGCCCGCCATGCTCGAAACCATCGCCGTCATCCTGCTCGTCCTGTGGCTGCTCGGCGTCCTCACCTCGACGACGATGGGCGGGCTGATCCACGTCCTGCTGGTGGTCGCGGTCATCGTGATCCTGGTGCGCGTCATCCAGGGGCGGCGGCTGTGACGGGCAGGCTCATGCCGATGAGCGTGCCCTGACCCGGCGCCGAGACCACGCGCAAGCTGCCATGTTCGGCCTGAACGCGAAAGCGCATGCCGACCAGACCGTAGGCCGACCGCGCCGGCGCCGATGAGTCGAAGCCGACACCGTCGTCGCGCACCGAGACCTCCACCCGCGAGCCCTGCTCGGCCATCTCGAGCCGGACATGGCGGGCCTGCGCGTACTTGCTGATGTTGGTGATGGCCTCCTGCACCAGGCGATAGACGACGAGGTTGCCGGCCGCGGTCAGCCTCACCGGCGCCAGTTGGCACTCGACCTCGATGCCCGAGCGCTCGGCGAATTCGCGGCCCAGGATCTCCAGCGTGGCCACCAGCCCGAGCGCCCCCAGCGCCGACGGCCGCAGGTCCTCGATGATGCGGCGCTTGAGCGCGATGCCGCTGTTGAGCATGGTCACCAGATGCGCCAGCCGCTCCAGCGCCTCGGGGGCGGTGCCGGTCAGCCGCGCCTTGATGCGCGCGGCGTCGAGCTTGGCCGAAGTCAGCAGCGCGCCGAGCTCGTCGTGCAGGTCGCGCGCCAGGCGGCTGCGCTCGTCCTCGCGCGCGGTCTGCAGATGCTGCGCGAGCTCGGTGAGTTGCGCCGTGCGCTGGGCAACCTCGGTCTCCAGCCGGTCGCGTTCGGCGCGCAGCAGGGCTTGCAGGGCCTGCTGCTGGCGTTTGAGGGCCAGGCTCTGGCGCAGGTACAAACCCAGCGCGACCAGGCACAGCAGGCTGAGGCTGACGACACCGATGCGGCCGAGCGTCAAGGTGCGCGCCAGATCGACACGTGCCTGCGCCACGCTGGCCGCCTCGAGCTGCAGCAGATCGGTACTCAGGCGGCGCATGCCGACCATCGTGTTGTCGGCATTGTCGGCGCCGCCCCGACCGCCGCCGAGCGTGCGCGGCGTGGCGAGCCTGGCGGCGACCAGTGCGTGCAGCGCGGCCAAGGTCGGCAAGGCCTCGGGCCGATCGCGGTAATGGGCATCGAGCGCCGCGAAGGCGCTCGCGATGCGCGAGCTCGCCTGGCCAGCGGCGTCGCCCCCCTGGCCATCGGCCAGCGTCGCCTGGCGCGCCGCCACCACGTCGAGCAGGCTCCACTGCAAGGACTGGATGGCCACCGGCACCGCCGCCATCGCGTCGAGCCGCTCCAGGGTGCGCGCCGACTGCCAGTGCGCGCCTTCGCTGATCAGCACCATCAGCACCGCCGCGCCGCAGGCCAGCGCAAACGCCACCGTACCGCGCTTGACGCTCACGACATCTCCATCCATCGATTCACCCCCGACCAGCCCGGCCCCGAAGGCGCGCCGGTGTGGGATCATGCGCTTTGCTCCCGGACTCCCCGACCATGATCCGCATTGCCATCGTCGACGACCACGCCGTGGTCCGCACCGGGCTGCGGCAGTTCTTCGCCGAGCAGGCCGACTTCCAGGTCGTCGCCGAGGCCGCCAACGGCCGCGATGCGCTGGACCTCGTGCGCGCCGGCGGCATCGACGTGCTCGTGCTGGACATCTCGATGCCGGGCCACAACGGCGTCGATGCGCTGGCCGCCATCCGGGCCCGCGACGCGGCACTGCCGGTGCTGATCCTCAGCGGCTTTCCCGAGGCCCATTTCGCCACCGTGCTGCTGCGCCAGGGCGCCAGCGGCTACCTCAACAAGGACTGCGATCCGCAGGAGATCGTCGGCGCGATCCGCACCGTGGCGCGCGGCCGCAAGTACGTCAGTGCCGAAGTCGCCGAGCAGCTTGCCGAAGGCCCGGGCGGCGGTGCCAAGCCGTTGCACGAGCAGCTCTCCGAGCGCGAGTTGCAGGTCTTCCTGCGCCTGGCCGGCGGCGAGACCGTCGGCCAGCTGGCCGACAGCCTGTGCCTGAGCGTGAAGACGGTCAGCACCTACCGCAGCCGGGTGATGGAGAAGATGCAGCTCGCGTCCAACAGCGACCTGACCTATTACGCGCTGAAGAACGGGCTCATCAACTGAGCCCGTCGCGGGCGACCTGGCGATCGGGAGCGTCGCGGCGGGGCGATGGCGGGCCCGCGACGGGTCGCCTTTCTCGCACCGGCTTGAGCCGAAGCAACATCGTGCCGGCGCGAACCGGCTCGAATGAGCGTTGTCGCGGTGCGCGCGGCCCCGGTGGCCGCGGCCTCGGCGCTGGAGTTGCCATGAAGCGCAAGACCCTCGCACGGTGCGGTTGCGCCGCCCTCGCTGCCGCAGCCTGCACGCTGGCCTCGGCGAACGACGCCACACCGGCCGAACTGCTCGCCGGCTACGTTGCCCAGGCTGGCGCACCCGCCAGCCCCGCGCGCGGCCAGCAGTTGTTCACCACCGTCCAGAAGAACACCTTCGACTGGAGCTGTTCGTCTTGCCATGGACCGGTGCCCACCGGCCCAGGCAGGCACGACCTCTCGCACAAGCCGATCGCGCCGCTGGCGCCGGCGGCCAACCCCAGCCGTTTCACCGACGCCAAGCGCGTCGAGGGCTGGTTCCGCACCAACTGCACCGACGTCGTCGGACGCGATTGCAGCGCGCAGGAGAAGGCCGACGTGCTGAGCTGGCTGATCTCGCTGCGGCCCTGAATCAAGCCAAGTCGCCCGGCGCCGCATTGCCGCCGGCCTGCGCTGCAGCCAGCGAAGTGCAGTAGGCGAGCAAGGCCTCGATGTCGTTCGACTTGTCGAACACCTGCGCCGCGCCCAGCTCGAGGCACAGCCGCCGCAGTTCCGGCGTCGCGTAGTTGCTCAGCACGACCATCCGGCGCGGCGGCGCCAGGTCCGAGATGGCGCGCAGCACGCCCAGGCCCGAGCCGGCCTTGAGGAAGATGTCCACGATGACGAGCTCGGCCGCGTTGGCCGGCAGCTCCAGCCAGCGCACCGCGCCGGCCTCGTCCTCGGCGCTGCCGACGACACGCACCGGCCCCAGCTCTTCGAGCGTGGCGATCAGGCCTTCGCGGATCACCGCGCTGTCTTCGACGAGATAGGTCCTGAGCTGGCGCATGGGCGGCGTTGCTTGGTTGAGCGCGGGTCCGGCGCCGACACGGCGGCACGGGGCAACGCAGGCCGGACTGTGCACGCGCGAGCGGCGCGGCGCCATCGGCGAAAGCGGCAGGCCCCTGTAGGACGGCGCCTACGGCCGGCATCGTCGCTGTCCGCTTACGGCGCACACCCTGGCCGCCGACACTGCATCGAGCCAGCCGCTGCGCCGACCTCGTCGCCACACAGCGGCACCAATCGACCCACACCGGAGCCACCCCATGCGTCCCCTCTTCCCCTTCGCCCTCACCGTCGCCGCGCTGGCGCTGGCCACTGCAGCCTCGGCCCAGATCGTCTTCTACGAACACGACAACTTCGAGGGCCGCTCGTTCCGCACCGAAGGCCCGGTGAGCAGCTTCGCGCACATCGGCTTCAACGACCGCGCCTCGTCGGTGGTGGTGCAGCAGGATCGTTGGCAGCTCTGCGAGGACGCCGGCTTCGGCGGCCGCTGCGTCGTTCTCGGCGCCGGCCGCTACCCTTCACTGGGCGCCATCGGCCTCAACGACCGCATCTCTTCGGCCCGCGCCGTCGACGGCGACCAGCCGGCCGATCATCGGCACGGCGACCGCCATGACGATCGCGCGGATTGGCGGCATGACGGCCGTCAGGACCGCGCCCCGCAGGCCTACGCGCCGCCTCCGCAGAGCCTGCCCGAATACCGGCGCCGCGATCACGAGCGCCTCTTCGAGGCCCGGGTGACCTCGGTGCGAGCGGTGCTCGGCACGCAGGGGCAACGCTGCTGGGTCGAGCGCGAACAGGTCTCGGACGGGCGCGGCAACCAGGTGCCGGCGACGATCGCCGGCGCCGTGATCGGCGGCATCATCGGCCACCAGTTCGGCGGCGGCTTCGGCAAGGACCTGGCGACCGCCGGCGGCGTCGTCGCAGGCGCTGCCGTCGGCTCCCATCTGGGCGCCGGCAGCGACCGCAGCAGCGTGCGACCGGTGCAGCATTGCAGCGGCTCGCCGGGCCCCGCGCACCCCGCCTACTGGGACGTGAGCTACCGCTGGCGCGGCGTCGAGAACCGGGTGCAGATGACCGCCGCGCCTGGCCGCACCGTCACCGTCAACCGCCTGGGCGAACCGCGGGAGTGAGGCGGGCCCAGGGCAGCGCGGGCCCCTGGTCGGCGCAGCCGGCTGCGACTTCGCAGACCTGATGATCGCGCGCTGCCGGGCAGTGGACATCCCGGCGCGCGGCCTCGCGCTGCCGCGCCGCGGTGCGCAGCCGCTGGCGACCGACGGCGCGTTGGCCTGAGAGCAGCAGGCTCCGCGGGCGCGGCGCTGTCCTACAGCCTCCCGTCGCCCCGACCGATGGCCCGCGCCGGGTCGCGCGGGCACAGTGCAGGGGTTGGCCGCGGCGCACCGCCGCGCGCCCATCCACCCCACCGGAGTCTGACCATGTCCCTGCGCATCATCCTGGCCGCCGTCGCCGCCACCGTCACCCTCGTCACTGCACCCGGTTGCGCCGTCACGCGCGGCCAGGAACACGTGGGCGCCTATGTCGAAGACTCGGCGATCACGGCCAACATCAAGACCCGCTTCGCCGCCGACACCGATGTCGATGCCACCAGCATCCGCGTCGAGACGTTGCACGGCACCGTGATGCTTTCCGGCTTCGCCAAGAGCCTGAACGAGAAGGAAAACGCCGAGAAGATGGCCTGGAAGGTCGATGGCGTCCGCGCGGTGAAGAACGAGATCGCCGTGCGGCAGCCGTGATCGGCGGCCGCTGCGCGCCTCGGCGCGCGCGCGGCGGTCGATGCGCGGCCCCGACGTCGTCATCTGCCGTCATGCCATGTCGTCGTCATGGTCTGGCCTGCAGCGCCGTTCGGGCGTAATCTGGCGTCTTGCCCCGTCCATGCTGCGGGGGCTGTACTCGATCCCGGGATGCCGATGAACCACCACCATGCCTTGCCCACTTTCCGGCTGGAGGCCGGGGTCGCGCTCGCCCAGGCCGAACCCTGGACCCAGACACCGGTGACGATCGATTCGCCGGCACTCGAGGTGATGACCGACCTGACCCAGGTCAAGGCCGCCACCACGCATCCCGCCACGCCGCTCAGGCAGGCCGAGCAGTTGATGATCTACCAGGGCGTGCGAATGCTCTTCGTCGTCACCGAGATGCCGATGATCTCGGGCCTGATCACGACCACCGACCTGCGCGGGGTCAGGCCCATGCAGGTCGTGCACGCACGCAACCTGCGCTACGACGAGCTGACGGTGGCCGACGTGATGACGGGACTGGACATGCTCGACGCGATCGCCTACGAGCGCCTGCCCAGCGCCACGGTGGGCGATGCGATCGCCACGCTCAAGCGCTTCGGCCGCAACCACCTGCTGGTGGTCGAGGCGGCGAGCGGCAAGGCCTCGCCGCGGGTGCGCGGACTGATCTCGCGCACGCAGATCGAGCGCCAGCTCGGCAGCACGATCGAGCTGACGCCGATCGCCAGCAGCTTCTCCGAGATCGAGCGGGCCCTGAACTGAGGCCCGAGGCGCGACCGCGCGGTCGCGAACGGCATCACCTGGGCGATGCCGCCGGCCGTTTGCGAGCCGCGGCCGGTCCGCGCCGTGCCGCGGATGCACCCACAATCGCGGTCATGAAGCTTTCATCCGACCGATCGGTCCGTGCCTCGCCCACCCCGCTGTCGCCGCTGTCGGGCATGGCCGTGGTCTTCGCCGTGTTGATGGGCGCCTGGGCGCCCGGCACCTGGGCCCGGGCCGACGCGCCGGCGCCCAAGCTGGCGCCGGCGGCGGCCGACCGCTGGGCCGGCGCTGCCGCGCTGCTGGCCAGCCCCGTGCGGACCGACGCCGACCGCCGGGCCGACCCCGACCGCAAGCCGCTGGACCTGCTGCGCTTCGCCGAGGTCGCTCCCGGGATGAAGGTGCTCGACATCGCTTCCGAGGGCGGCTACACGGCGCAGCTGCTGGCGCTGGCGGTGGGTCCGCAGGGTCATGTCTGGGCCCAGGATGCGAGCCCGAGCGCCGCGTTCGCCGCCCGCCTTGCGGCGCACCCCCAGGCGAACCTCGAGCCGCTGCGACGGCCGTTCGCCGACCTCTACCCGGCCAGCGCGCCACGCGTCGATCTGGTGACCTTCGTGCTGTCGTACCACGACATCGTCAACGCACCCGTGGACCGCGCGAAGATGAACCGCGCGATCTTCGACGCCCTGCGCCCCGGTGGCCACCTGGTCGTGATAGACCACGCTGCCCGCGCCGGCCGCGGCCTGCAGGACACCAAGTCCCTGCACCGCATCGAAGAGCCAACGCTGCGCGCCGAGGTCGAGGCGGCCGGGTTCAGGCTCGAGGCCGAGGCCGATTTCCTGCGCAACTCCGACGACCCGCGCGAGCAGCCCTTCTTCAAGATGAAGATGCCGACCGACCGTTTCGCGCTGCGCTTCGTCAAGCCGCGCTGAGGCCGGACGTTCACTCGCGGTCGGCTGGCATCGGCAGCGGCCCGGCGGCATTGGCACCGAGCGGCAACTCGGGGCTATGGCCCCTGGGCGCCAGCCCCGCTGCCCCGCGCGTACCACGCGCCAGATAGCTGTAGAGCACCGGCACCACGACCAGCGTCAGCAGGGTCGAGGTGATCACGCCGCCGATGATCGCGCGGCCCATCGGGGCCTGGATCTCGCCGCCGTCGTTGAGCGCCAGCGCCAGCGGCAGCATGCCGAAGATCATCGCCATCGTGGTCATGATGATCGGCCGCATCCGCGTCAGGCCGGCCTGCAGCAGCGCCTCGGGCACCGATGCGCCGGCCTTGCGCGCGCGGTTGGCGAAGTCCACCAGCAGGATCGCGTTCTTGGTCACCAGACCCATCAGCATCACGAGGCCGATCATGCTGAAGACGTTCAAGGTGCTGTGCCAGAACAGCAGCGCGAGCATCACGCCGATCAGCGCCAGCGGCAGGCTGGCCATGATCGCGATCGGCTGCACGAAGCTGCCGAACTGGCTGGCCAGCACGATGTAGATGAAGATCACCGCCAGCGCCATCGCCGCCAGCAGGCCGTTGAAGGCCTCGGCCTGCTGCTGCATCTGGCCACCGATGTCGAAGCTGAAGCCCGGCGGCAGGTGGGTGGCTTTGATCAGCTTCTGCACGTCGTCACCGACGTCGCCCGGGCTGCGCCCCTCGACGCCGGCGAAAACCGCCTCGCGCCGCTGCAGGTTCTGGCGCCGGATGATCTCGGGGTTGAACACGGTCTCGATGGTGGCCACGCTGTCGAGCGTGATCGGCGTGCCGTCCTTGGCGAAGGCCACCGGCAGGCCGCGCAGCTGCTCGATGCTGCGCCGCCGGTCCTGGTTCAGGCGCAGCACGACATCGACCTGGTCGCCGTCGGGCGTGGTCCACCAGGTCGCGGTGTCGCCGTTGACGTAGGCGCGCAGGCTGGCTGCCAGCTGCGGCGCGTTCAGGCCCAGCTCGCGCACCGCGCCCGGCTTCAGGCGCACCGCGTAGGCCGGCAGTCCGGGCTTGACCGAGGACTCGACGTCGACCGCGCCCGGGATCTTGCGCACCTTGGCCGCGAACTCGTCGGCCACGCGCGCCAGCCCCGCCGGGTCGCTGCCCAGGATCGCGACGTAGATCGGCCGGTTGAAGCCCAGGCTCGCATCGGTGCCCGGCACCTTGGCGATCGCCTGCCGGATCGCCTGCTCGACCTGCTTCTGGCTGCGCCGGCGCTCACGGCGGTCGGTGAGCGAGATGTTCAGCCAGGCCTGGTTGCGCTGGCCGGCGCCGCCGATCCAGGTCGACACCGTCTTGACCTCGGGCAGCGCGCGCACGATGGCCTCGATCTGGCGCACCTTGGCGTCGCTGCGCTCCAGGCTCGAGCCCACCGGCATGCGCAGCGCGACCTGGGTGTAGCCCTGGTCGGTCTCGGGCACGAACTCGCTGCCGACCAGCGGCGCCAGGCCGACGGCGGCGACGAAACTCAGCACGCCGATGCCGACGACCACGCCGCGCGGGGTGATCGTGGCGCTGCGAAAGCGCCGCGGACCGGCCTTGTCGCGGCTGCCGTCGGCGCCGAAGCCATGCCCATACGCGGGCAGCCCGATGCGCCAGCGGCGGCCCGAGAAGATCCAGCGCAGGCTGCGTTCGTACACGCCGTGCAGCCGCTCGAGCGCGACGTCGGTGGCGCGCAGTGCGTGGCCGATCACCGGCCAGCGCTTCAGGCGCGCCGCCGGCGGGTCGGGCCAGACCGCCGAGAGCATCGGGTCGAGCGTGAAGCTCACGAACAGGCTCACCAGCACCGCCACCACCACGGTGATGCCGAAGGGGTAGAAGAACTTGCCGATGATCCCGCCCATGAAGGCCACCGGCACGAACACGGCACAGATCGCGAAGGTGGTGGCCATCACCGCCAGGCCGATCTCGTCGGTGCCGTCGCGCGCCGCCTGCGCGTGGCCCTTGCCCAGGTGGACATGGCGCACGATGTTCTCGCGCACCACGATCGCGTCGTCGATCAGCAGGCCGATGCACAGGCTCAGCGCCATCATCGTCATGAAGTTCAGCGTGAAGCCGAACGCATAGACGGCGATGAAGCTCGAGATCACCGCGATCGGCAGCGTGAGGCCGGTGATGATCGTGCTGCGCCAGCTGTGCAGGAACAGGAACACGATCGCCACCGTCAGCAGAGCGCCTTCGATCAGGGTACCGCGCAGACCCTCGAGCGAGCTCTTGACATAGTCGCTGTTGGCCTCGATCAGGCGCAGTTCGACGTCGGGCGGCAGCGACTTGCGGATCTCGTCCGTCGCCTGCTTGACTGCCTCGCCCACCGCCACCACGTTGGCGTCCTGCTGCTTGAAGACGTTGAAGTTGATCGCCGGCTCGCCGTTGATGCGGGCCAGCGAATCGGGCTCCTGCTCGCGCTCGACGAGCCGCCCGAGGTCACCCAGGGTCAGCGCGAGGTCGCCGCGCCGCGCGACGACGAGCTCGGCGAATCGCCGCGGGTCGCGCACCCGACCCTCGACGCGCAGCAACGTGTCCTGGGTGCCGTCGGAGACCAGCCCGACCGGCTCGTCGGCGTTGGCCTGCGCCAGGCCGCTGGCGATCTCGGCCGGCGTCACCGCGTAGGCACGCAAGCGCTCGGGATCGAGGTCGATCCGCACCTCGCGCAGTGTCAGACCGCTGATGTCCACCCGCGCCACGCCGGGCACGCGCTGCAGCCGCTTGCCGATGACGCGGTCGCCCATGATCGACAGCTCGCGCGGCGTGCGGCTCTTGGACAGCAGCGCCAGCGTGACCACCGGCTGCGCGTTGTCGTTGTTCCAGCGCTGGATCATCGGCGCCTTGACGTCGCGCGGGAAGCCGCTTTGCGCCGCAGCGACGCGGTCGCGCAGGTCCTCCATCGCGCGGGTCATGTCGGCGTCGAGGCCGAATTCGATGTTCAGGCTGCCCTTGCCCTCGGCGCTGAGCGAGGTGATGCGCTTGACGCCGGCAATGCCGTTGATCGATTCCTCGAGCGGCTTGACGACCTCGCGCTCGACCGCCTCGGGGCTGGCGCCGGGATAGAGCACTTCCATCCAGGCGCCGGGGAACGAGATGTCGGGCATCTGCTCGACGCCGAGCTTGGCGTACGAGAACAGGCCCAGCACGCACAGCGCCACCATCACCATGCAGGCGAAGACGGGGTTGGCGATCGAGACGCGGGTGATCCACATGGCGCGGTTCCCGGGGGCTTACTTGACGATCGGCGTGGAGGCAGCGACCGAGGCCACCGGCGTGCTTCGGGTCGCCACGACCAGCGCCCTGGCGCCTTCGCGCAGGTTGTCGAAGCGTGCCGCGAGCACCACGCTTTGCGGACTCACGCCCTGCAGCACCTCGACCCGACCTTCGCGCGGATCGCGCCGGCCCAGCGTGACGGCGCGGCGCGCCAGGGCGCCGTGTTCGATCAGCCAGACATGGTCCTGCCCCGAGGTGCTGCCGACCGCGCTGGCGGGCAGCGTCAGCCGCTCGGTGTCGTCGGCCAGCGTGACCCGGGCCAGCGCGTACTGGCCCGCGCGCAGGGTCTCGTCGGGGTTGGGCAGCGCGATCGCCACGCCGATCGACCGCGTGCCGGGATCAGCCGCCGGCGCGATGCGCGCGATGCGCCCGGCCACCGGCTGGTCCAGGCCCTCGACCTGCACCTGCGCCGGCATCCCCGGGCGCAGCCGCGAGACCTCGTGGGTGCCGACGCTGCCGGCCAGCTCCAGCTGCGCCAGATCGACGATCGTCAGCACCTGCTGCTCGGGGCTGACCTTCTCGCCCGGCAGGGCCAGGCGCTTCGCCACGATGCCCGCGATCGGCGCCAGCAGGGTGCCGTCGCGCAGGCCGACCTGGGTCGTGGCCAGCGCGGCCTGGGCAGCGTTGAAGTTGGCGCGCGCGGTGTCCAGCGCCGCGCGCGAGTTCTCCAGCGCGATCGGCGAGATGAAATGTTGCGCCGCCAGCCGCTCGTTGCCGGCGTGGGCGCGCTCGGCCTGGGCCAGCGCGGCCTGCGCCGATTCGAGATTGGCGCGGCGCTCGGCCACCCGGCTGGCGAGATCGGCCAGCTCGATGCGTCCCAGCAACTGACCGGCATGGACACGGCTGCCTTCGACCACCTCGAGGGACAGCAAGGTGCCGCCTGCCTTGGCGCGGACGACCGCCGTCCGCGGCGCCACCAGCGGGCCGGAAAACTCGACCCTGCCGGGCAGCTGCGCGAACACCGGCTGCACCACTTCGCGCGGTGCGAACTCCAGCGGCGGATCGGCTTTCTTGTCGCCCTTCGCGTCCTTGGCCGCGGCAACCACGCCCTGAGCCGCCCGCGCGACGCCGCCGTTGCCATTGAACGCGCCACCGATCCACGCACCTCCGGCGCCCACGAGGATCACCAGCGCCATGCCGCCACCCAGCAGCCATTTCTTCTTCATCGAGCATTCCTCCGAACGCGCCTGCAGCCCCGAGCCGCCTGCGCCGCGCAGTGTAGGAAGGCTGCCGCGCCCGGAGCAGCGGCATGCGACCGAGCGGGCGATCGGAGCGACAAACTGCAGGGCACATGGACGGAGCGCGGCCGACCGGCGCCGGGCTGCGGGCGCGCCGGGGCCGTTCAGAGGGTGCGGGAGACCGCGGCCTGCGCCTGCTGCAGCGCCTGTTGCTGGGCCCAGTGGCCGAGCGCTTCGGCCTCCAGCGGCCGGCTGAACAGGTAGCCCTGGCCGCGGTCGCAATCCAGCGCCTGCATCAACGCGGCCTGGCCCTCGGTCTCGATGCCTTCGGCCACCGTGGTCATGCCCAGGGTGCGGGCGACGCGGATCGTCGCCTCGATCAGCACCCGGTGGTACTCCACCGTCTCCGCGTGCTGGACGAAGCTGCGATCCACCTTGACCGTGTCCACCGGCATCTGGTGCAGGCAGGCGAGGCTGGAGTAGCCGGTGCCGAAGTCGTCCAACGCCAGCTGCACGCCCAGGTTCTTGAGATCGCGCAGTGCGCATTGCACACGCTCGTCCTGCGCCGCCAGGCTCTCCGTCACCTCGAGCTGCAGGTCCTCGGGCTTCATGCCGCTGTCCAACAGCACCGAGCGCACGTCATCGATCAGCGTGGTGCGAGCGAGTTGCGCCCGCGACAGGTTCACAGCCATCCGCCTCGGCGCCGCTGCGCCGAGGCTGGCCTGCCATTCGACGAACTGGCGGCAGGCCTTGCGCAGCACCATTTCGCCCACGGCATCGATCAGCCCGCATTCCTCGGCCACGCCTATGAACTCCACCGGCGGAACCAGGCCCAGCGTCGGATGGCGCCAGCGCACCAACGCCTCCACGCCCGACATCGCCCGGGTGCCCAGATCGACCACCGGCTGATAGACGACGAACAGCTCGTCGTCCTTGAGCGCGCGCCGCAGGTCGGTCTCCACCGCCAGCGCGCGCACCACGCGGTCGTGCATCGAGTCGTCGAACATCACCCAGCGCCCGCGGCCGGCGCGCTTGGCCTCGTACATCGCGGTGTCGGCGTTGCGCAGCACGGCCTCGGCAGTGACCTCGGTGCTGTCTTCCTCCGCCATCGCGGGCTGGGTGCACAGCACGATGCCGATGCTCACGCTGCTCTGCACCGGCGTGCCGCCCACGAGGTAGGGCTCGGCAAGCTCCTGCAGCAGGCGCTGCGCGATGGCCTTGACCATGTCGACCTCGTGCACGCCTTCGAGCACGACGACGAACTCGTCGCCGCCCAGACGAGCCGCCACCTGCTGTTGCGACGCCAGGCGCGCCACCGCGTCGCCGGGGCGAAGAGCCTGTTCCAGGCGAGCGGCGATCTGGCGCAGCAATTCGTCGCCGGCGCCATGACCCAGGGTGTCGTTGACCTGCTTGAAGCGGTCGAAGTCCATGAACAGCACCGCGAAGCCGTAGCCGGCGTGGCGGCGCGCGTGGCCGATGGCGCGCTGCAGCCGCTCCATCACCACGGTCCGGTTGGGCAGCCGCGTGAGCGCATCGGTGCGCGCGCTTTCGCTGAGCCGGTCCTGGAGCATGCGGCTTTCGGTGATGTCGCCGAAGCACGCGACGACGCCGGTGACATGGCCCAGCATGTCGCGCTGCGGCTCGGTGTTGATGAGCAGCCAGCGCAGTTCACCCTCGGGCGTATGGACACCCATGGTCTGGTTGTGCAGCGGCTGGCCGCTGACCAGGGTGCGCAGGGCCGGCATCTCATGCCCCGGGTAGTCGCTGCCATCCTCGCGCACTGCCCGCCAGCGCGGGTCGGCCGTTTCCCGCCCCTGCATCTGCGCCTGGCTCACGCCCAGCAGCCGCGCGGCCGCGCGGTTGGCGTCGGCGATGGTGCCATCGGCCGCCAGGACCAACACGCCGGTGGGCAGCGCGGCCCAGAGTGCCTGCAGCTTGGCCTGTTGCTGCGCCCGTGCGGTGACGTCGGTGCACACGCGCACGAAGCCGGCGAGCGCGCCGTGCTCGTCGCGCAGCGGGCGCAGATCGACATCCAGCCACAGGTCGCGCCCGTCGCGTGCCCGGTGCAGCCATTCCTGGCGCACGCCCTGGCCCTGGCGGATAGCGGTCTGCACGCGCACCAGCACCGCCTCGTCGGCATGCGGGCTGGCCAGCAGCGCCCCGGGGCGGCGCCCGGTGGCCTCGGCCAACGGCCAGCCCGAGACCTGCGTGAACGCGGCGTTGGCCCAGACGACCAGGTCGTCACGGTCGGTGATCAGCACCAGCGCCGAGGTGTGCTCGGCGACCAGCGCCAGGCGTTGCAGTTCGGCCGCCTGTTCGGCCAGACGGCGCGCGTGCCGGCGCACCGAGCGCGCGGCCGGTTCGACCACCGTTGCGGCCAACAACAGCAGCAGCGCCAACAGGGCGCCCATGCCCCAGCGCAGCTGCTGTCGCAGGGCCTCGGAACGCTGCATGGCGGCCTGCCGGAAGCGGTCTGAAAACCCCTGCGCGGCGAGCAGCGCGGGCTCGGTGTCGGCCTGCAGCGCGGCCTCGCTGCGCCGCAGCGCTTCATCGTTGCCCTGCGCAGCCTCGGTCAGCAGTTCACGGCCGCGTTCGGTCACGCGCAGGCGTGCCGCCACCCAGGTCTGCCAGGCCGGGCGGAGATCGCCGGCGTCGCCGTGTGGGCCCCGGAGTTGCCTGACGAGCAAGGTCTGGATCGCCTGCGCGTCATCGGCCGAGCGCTCGAGCACGCCGTCGAGATCGGCGGCGAGCTGCACTCGCCGCGCCGGGGCGGCCGCCACGAGCCGCGCCGCCAGGCGGCCGATCTGCTGCAACCGGGCTCGCTGCGCGGTCGACTGGTCGAGGATCTGGGCATCGCCGGCGCCCTGGTCCTCCACGCGCAAGGTGCCGCAGCCCTGCACCACCACCGCCAGGGCGATCGCCGCGAAGGCCAGATACATGGCGACGCGCAGCCGGTGATGGCCCAGGCCGCGGGCCGGCACGCGGTCGGCCGCGGGCAGCGCTGGCGCAGCCGCGGCTGCGCCGTGTTCGGGTTCTGAGGACGACGGTGGGTTCGGCATGCGGAGGGACCGGAGCGGCATTCCCCGCGCGGATCCTTGGGTGATATCGGCCAAAGCGCAGCGCTGTGTAGCCGCGGCTCAGGCGGAGCCGACCGCGCGCGACACGGCACAAGCCAATCGCACCCGGCCACGGCCGGCGTGCTTGGCTTCGTAGCAGGCGGCGTCGGCGCGCGCCATCCACTCGGTGGCCGGCAGCGCCGTCGCGCCTTCGATCTCCACGACACCGACGCTCGCGCCGATCAGCAGTCGTCCCCCGTCGTGCACGACACCCACGCGTTCGATCTCGTCGCGCAGCCGCTCGCCCAGGTGCACCGCGACCGCCGCCACGCAGCCGGGCAGCAGGAGCGCGAACTCGTCGCCGCCCAGCCTTGCCGCGGTGTCGCTGGCGCGCACATGCCGGTGCAGCACCGCGGCGACGTCGCGCAGCACGCGGTCACCGGCGGCATGACCGGCGCGGTCGTTGATCTGCTTGAAGCGGTCGAGGTCGATGAACAGAAGCGAGGCTGTCACGCCGATCTGCGGCTGCGCCAGCCAGGCCTGCAACCGTTCCTCGAAGGCCGCGCGGTTCAGCAGGCGCGTCAGCCCGTCGTGGTTGGCCGACCACGCCAGCCGCTCGCGCGCAGCGCGCCGCTCGGTCACGTCCTCGAGCAGCCAGATCGTGCCGGCGCCGGCATCCGCCGCGTCGACCGGACGGCCCTGCAGGCGGCCCCAGAAGGTGCTGCCGTCGAGGCGGCGGAACTGCAGCTCGCCGATATACGGCCTCCCGGCGGCGAAGGCATCGCGCACCTCGGGCCCGAGCGCCTCGTAGTCGTCTGCCGAGGCGAAGATCTCGGACGCCGGAACGCCGTCCAGGCCGCCTTCGGCCCGGCCCAGCAAGGCGCAATACTCGGCGCTCGCGAGCTCGAACTGCCGCGCACGCGTGAACCCGATTCCGATCGGCGCCGACGCCAGCACGCTGCTCATCTGCTGTGCCAGCTGGTGCCGCGTCGCCTCGCCCTGCGCGCGCTCGCGCAGCACCTGCTGCAACACGCGGCTGAGCTCGCCGATCTCGCCGCGCGCTCGCGGCCAGCCGTCGTCGATCGGCAGCGAGGCGTCCTGCAGTTGCAGCGCGCGACGGCGCAGCCGCGACAGCGGCCCGAGCAGCACCGCCACCAACCCCAGGATCAGCAGGCCGCCGAGCAGCGCGACCCCGGCAGCCCACTGCACGGCCTCGCGCCGGGCCTGCGCCAGGCCGCCCATCAGCTCGTCGTCGGCAGCGACGCGGAACAGCATCCAGCCCGCCCCGGGCACGCCAGCCATGGCGACGAAATGGCCGCGATCGTGACGGGCGGTGCCGGCTGGCTCCACCGGCCGGCCCTGCGCCACCCAGCGCCGCACTGCCGCGCTCAACGCCGGCTCGCTCTCGATCGAATGCATCACCTTCGAGCGGTCCGGGTGCGAGATGATCGTGCCACGGGCATCGGTGACGAAGGACACGACGCTGCTCTCGCCTTCCGGCCCGGCGTAGGTGAGATCGTCGAACAGGCTGTGCGAGGCCAGGCGCAACGCGCCGGCGAGCACTGCGGCAACCTGCCCTTCGGCATCCCGCACCGGCATCGTGAGCTGGATGATCGGCTCCATCGACACCCGCCCCACGAAAGGCGCCGAGACCAGCGGCACGCCGCTTGCCAGCGTTTGCCGGAAGTAGTCGCGGCCGCTCAGGTCGAGCGACGACTGCCCTGCGGCGCGGCCATCGTGCAGCGCCAGCGTGCTCCCGTCGGGCGCGATCAGCGTCACGCTGGCAAAGCTCGCGGTCAGCGCCGGGCTGTGGTTCAGCACATCGACGGCGACGGCGCCGTCGCTGCGCGCGGCGGCAGGCAGGGCCTGGGCGGTCGCGCGCAGCATGTTCTGCAGCCCGATCACGCGCTGGCCGAGCAGCGACGCCATGCGCTCGGCGTTGTCGCGCTCCAGGTCCATCACTGCCTGCTCGCTGCGCTGCTCCACGCGTTCGAGCACGACCAGCGTGGACACGGCGACGCTGGTGGCGATGACCAGCGCGCTGGCGATCATCAGGCGCGCCTTGAGAGTCCAGAACCAGCGCGCAGGCCGGCGCAGCGGCACGGCAGGGCTGGCAGAGATACTCATCGGGCGACTCCTGGGCAGCAGACGGCGGCCGCACCGGCAACCTCGCCCAAGCGTTGTCGGCAGCCGGGCGCGTCGACTTGAGCCGGCGGGCCAGGACGGCAGCCGCCGGCGTGCAGGAAGAAGGAAGATCGCCCGGGTCAGCCCGGTCGCTGGCAGCTGCTCTGTCCCTCGCGCACCCGCTGCGGCGCGCGGGCGCTGCCGTGGCCCGGCCTCAGGACAGCCCGGCCGGGATCGGCGGCACCGGCAGCCGCACGTCGCCGCATTGCGCGCGCTGGCGCAGCGCATGGTCCATCACCACCAGCGCCAGCATCGCCTCGGCGATCGGCGTCGCGCGGATGCCGACGCAGGGGTCGTGGCGGCCATGCGTCTCCACCGTCACCGGCGCGCCGGCGCGGTCGATCGAGGCGCGCGGGGTGCGGATCGAGCTGGTCGGCTTGACCGCGATGCGCACGACGAGGTCCTGGCCGGTCGAGATGCCGCCGAGCACGCCGCCGGCGTGGTTGCTCGCAAAGCCGGCCGGCGTCAGCTCGTCGCCGTGGAAGCTGCCGCGCTCCGCCACGCAGCCGAAGCCGCTGCCGATCTCTACGCCCTTGACGGCGTTGATGCCCATCATCGCGTAGGCGATCTCGGCGTCGAGCTTGTCGAACAGCGGCTCGCCCAGGCCCACCGGCATGCCGCTTGCACGCACCTCGATGCGCGCGCCGCAGGAGTCACCGGCCTTGCGCAGCGCATCCATGTGCGCCTCGAGCGCCGGCACGATGGCCGCGTTGGGGGCGAAGAAGGGGTTGTGCGCGATGTGCTCGGCGCTGACGAACGGGATCTCGATCTCGCCCAGGGCGCTCATCCAGCCGCTGAAGGTCGTGCCCTGGTTCTCGCGCAGCCACTTGCGCGCCACCGCGCCGGCGGCGACCATCGGCGCGGTCAGCCGCGCCGACGAGCGGCCGCCGCCGCGCGGGTCGCGGTGACCGTACTTGCGCCAATAGCTGTAGTCGGCATGTCCGGGGCGGAAGGTGTCGAGCAGGTTGCCGTAGTCCTTGCTGCGCTGGTCGGTGTTGCGGATCAGCAGGCAGATCGGCGTGCCGGTGGTGCGGCCCTCGAAGACCCCGGAGACGATCTCCACCGCGTCGGGCTCGTTGCGCTGCGTCACGTGGCGGCTGGTGCCGGGGCGCCGGCGGTCTAGCTCGAGCTGGATGTCGGCCTCGGCCAACAGCAGGCCCGGCGGGCAGCCGTCGATCACGCAGCCGATCGCCGGGCCGTGGCTCTCGCCGAAATTGGTGACGCGAAACAGCTCGCCGAAGGTGCTGCCGGCCATCGTCAGGGTTGCTCGTTCTCGGCCGGCCAGTCCCGGATGTAGGCCTTGAGCATGCGGTTCTCGAAGCCCTGCGCATCGACCACCGCCTTGGCGACGTCGTAGAACGAGATCACGCCCATCAGCGTGCGGCGCTCCAGCACCGGCATGTAGCGCGCGTGGCGCTGCAGCATCATCCGCCGGACCTCGTCGATCTCGGTCTCTGGCGTACAGGTCAGCGGCGCGTCGTTCATCACCGAGCGCACATGCCGATCGCCCAGGCTACCGCCGTTGGCGACGACCGCGCCGATGATCTCGCGGAAGGTCAGCATGCCCACCAGGTCGCCATGCTCCATCACGACCAGCGAGCCGATGTCGAGTTCGGCCATGGTCTTGGCGGCTTCGGCCAGCGTCTGGTCGGGATGCACGGTGTACAGGGTGCTGCCCTTGACGCGCAGGATGTCGGTGACTTTCATGGCGGGCTGCCTTGCGCCTGGGGATGATGACGTGCCGATGATCGGCGGAACCCCGAAGGCCGGCGCGACCTGCAGGATGCGAGCCAATATAGCCCACAATTCCTGCGCTGCGACTGCCGCAAGCGCCCTGACGAGGAGTCCCATGGCCGGCCCTTCCGATCCCGGATTCGACACCCTGGCGCTGCACGCCGGCGCCGCCCCCGACCCGGCCACCGGCGCGCGCGCCGTGCCCATCCACCTGAGCACGAGCTTCGTCTTCGAGAGCAGCGAGCACGCGGCGAGCCTGTTCAACCTCGAGCGCTCGGGCCATGTCTACAGCCGCATCAGCAACCCGACCAACGCGGTGCTGGAAGAGCGCATCGCGGCGCTCGAGGGCGGCGTCGGCGCGATCGCCACCGCCAGCGGCCAGGCCGCGCTGCACCTGGCCATCGCCACCCTGGCCGGCGCCGGCGCGCACATCGTGGCCTCCTCCGCCCTCTACGGCGGCAGCCACAACCTGCTGCACTACACGCTGGCCCGCTTCGGCATCACGACCAGCTTCGTGCGGCCGGGCGACATAGCCGGCTGGCGCGCCGCGATCCGGCCCGAGACGAAGCTGCTGTTCGGCGAGACGCTCGGCAACCCGGGGCTGGACGTGCTCGACATCCCCACGGTCGCCGCCATCGCGCACGAGGCCGGCGTTCCCTTGCTGGTCGACAGCACCTTCACCACGCCCTGGCTGATGCAGCCCTTCGCGCATGGCGCCGACCTGGTCTTCCACTCGGCCACCAAGTTCCTGTGCGGCCATGGCACCGTGATCGGCGGCCTGCTCGTCGATGGCGGCAGCTTCGACTGGGCGCGCACCGAGCGCTTCCCGGAGCTCAACCAGCCCTACGCCGGCTTCCACGGCATGGTATTCAGCGAGGAAAGCACCGAAGGCGCCTTCCTGCTGCGCGCGCGCCGCGAAGGGCTGCGCGACTTCGGCGCCTGCATGAGCCCGCACACCGCCTGGCTGATCCTCCAGGGCATCGAGACCCTGCCGCTGCGCATGGCCCGCCACGTGGCCAACACGCGGCGCATCGTCGAGTTCCTGGTCGGCCAGGCCATGGTCGCCGCCGTCGGCTACCCCGAGCTCGAAAGCCACGCGAGCCATGCGCTGGCGCAACGCCTGCTGCCGCGCGGCTGCGGCGCGGTGTTCAGCTTCGACCTCGCGGGTTCGCGCAAGCAGGGGCAGGCCTTCATCGAGGCCTTGAAGATCTTCTCGCACCTTGCCAACGTGGGCGACTGCCGCTCGCTGGTGATCCACCCGGCATCGACGACGCATTTCCGCATGGACGACGCCGCGCTCGCCGCCGCCGGCATCACGCCGGGCACGATCCGCCTGAGCATCGGGCTGGAGGATGCCGACGACCTGATCGACGACCTCAGGCGCGCCCTGAAGGCGGCCGAGAGGGCGGCATGAAGCTGGTCGTCCAGGGCCCCAACGGCGCGGGGGCGGCCTACGCCTACACCGGCGGCAAAGCCTTCGATGCCGCCCTGCCCTGCGTCGTGTTCGTGCACGGCGCGCTCAACGACCATGGCGTGTGGAACCTGCTCGCGCGCTGGTTCGCGCACCATGGCCACGCCGTGCTGGCGGTGGACCTGCCCGGCCATTGCCGCAGCGCCGGGCCGGCGCTGACCAGCGTCGAGGCGATGGCCGACTGGCTGCTCGCGCTGCTGGACGCGGCGGGGGTGCAGCGAGCCGCGCTGGCCGGGCACAGCATGGGATCGCTGGTGGCGCTGCAGGCGGCTGCGCGTGCGCCGGAGCGCGCAACGCAGCTCGTCATGCTCGGCACCGCGTATCCGATGAAGGTCTCGCCGGCCCTGCTGGACGCCTCGCGCGACGACCCGCAGCGCGCGATCGACATGGTCGTCAACTACTGCTACTCGACCCTGGCGCCCAAGCCCTCGTTTCCGGGACCCGGGATGTGGCTGCGCGGCAGCGGACGCGCGCTGATGAAGCAGGTGCTGCGCGCGCAGGGCGACGCCCTGCTCTTCCACACCGACTTCCAGGCCTGCAACGCCTATGCCGGCGCCGAGGCCGCGGCGCCGCGGCTCAGCTGCCCGGTGCACCTGGTGCTCGGCAACGCCGACCAGATGACGCCGCCGAAATCCGCGGCGGGCCTGGCCGCCCTGCTTCACGCCACCGTGCACCGGGTGCCGGCAGGCCATCAGCTGATGGCCGAGGCGCCCGACGCGGTGTTGGGCGCGATGCGCTCGGCGCTGCAGGCCTGAGGCGTCGGCCCGCGGGGCCTGGTGCCGGATCCGCGCTGGCGTACCCGGCGCCTGCCGCCTCAGCCGGCCAGCGCCTGCGCCAGGGTCAGGCGATCGAGACCGGTGCCGCGCCGGAATGCGGAGGAGGCCGCGCCGGGTGCCAGCAGCAGTTGGCCGACCAGCGGCGCCAGCGACGTCGTCGCCGGATCGCACAGCAGCACGTGGCGGGCGATGCCGCCTTCGTCCAGCCGCGCGACCCAGTCCATCTCGACCAGCAGATCGACCAGCGGCTCGAGCTGCAGCGGGTCGATGCGCAGCCGCTCGGCGAGCGTGGCCAGCGACAGGCCGCGCTCGGTGCCGCGTCGAGCCGCGTCGAGCCGCTGCAAGACGGCCAGCGCGAGCTCGAAGCGCCAGCCTGGCGTCGGCGCCATGCTGCTGACGCGCATCTGCAGGCTCGGCGCATAGGCCGCGATCACCGCGCCCAGCAGCATGATCACCCAGCCGAAGTAGATCCAGAGCAGCAGGATCGGCACGGTGGCGAAGGCGCCATAGACCGCCGAGTAGGTGGGCACCGTCTGCACGTACCAGGCCAGTGCCTTCTTGGCCAGCTCGAAGGCGATGGACACGAACAGCGCGCCCGCCCAGGCATGGCGCCAGCGCACCGCGGTGTTGGGCACGTAGTGGAACATCCCGGCGATGGCGGCGGCGAAGAGCCAGAACTGCGCCGCCTCGAGCAGCAGCGCCACGGCGCCGGGCAGCGCCGAGACCAGCCCGCGCGAGGCCGACAGCAGATACGAGGTCAGCGACAGGCTCATGCCCAGCGCCAGCGGCCCGAGGGTGATGCCGGCCCAATAGACGAGGATGCGCTGCCCGATCGGGCGCGGCGTGCGCACCCGCCACAGGGCATTGAGCGTGCGGTCTATCGTCAGCGCCAGCGCGAGCGCGGTCACGCCCAGCAGCAGCAGGCCGGCGGCGCCTATCCCTCGCGCCTTGGCCGCGAACTGGGTCAGCGAGTGCAGCACCGGGCGCGCGATGTTGTCGGGCACCAGGTTCTGCAGGAAATACTTGTTCAAAGCCGCCTCGAAGCCGGAGAACATCGGGAACGCGGTGAACAGCGCGAGCATCACGGTGAGCAGGGGCACCAGCGCGATCAGGGTGGTGAAGGTCAGGCTGCCCGCGGTCAGGCCCAGGCGGTCCTCGCGGAAGCGGCTGCGCAGCGTGCGCAAGGTGGCGATCCAGGGCCAGGAGCGCAGCGTCTCCAGTGTCGCCTGCGCCTGTTCACCGACGCTCCCCTCCCCGACGCTGTCTCTGTTCATGCTGGCTATGATGCCAGCATGACTTCAAGCAGCCGGCCCGGTGCCATGGTGCGCGCGGCGCGTGCGGTGGCGCTGGCCGGGCTGGTCGGGCTGGTCGTGCTCGGCCTGGCCTGGGAGCTCTGGCTGGCGCCCACCGGGCGCGGCACGCTGGCGCTCAAGGTGCTGCCGCTGCTGCCCTTCATCACCGGGCTGCTGCGGCATCGCATGCGGACCTTCCGCGCACTCGCGCTGATGGTGTGGCTGTACTTCATGGAAGGCGTGGTGCGCGCGACCAGCGAGCATGGCCTGGGCGCGGCGCTGGCCGGCGTCGAGATCGGGCTGTCGCTGCTGCTGTTCGCGGCCTGCGCCCTCTACGTGCGCCGGCGCTTGCGCCCCGCGCCCGCCGAGGTGCCGGCGTGACGCTGCTGGCTGCCCTGCGCAACGCGGTCGGCGCGTCCCAGGTGCTGACCGAGGGCGACCTCTCGGCCTGGGAGCTCGACTGGCGGCGTCGCTGGCGCGGCAAGGCCTTGGCCGTGGTGCGGCCCGGCAGCACTGCCGAGGTGGCCGCGGTGGTGCGCGCCTGTGCCGCCCACGACACCGCCATCGTCGCCCAGGGCGGCAACACCGGCCTGGTCGGCGGCGGCGTGCCCGACGCCAGCGGCACCCAGGTCCTGTTGAGCCTGCAGCGAATGCACCGGGTGCGCGCGATCGACGCCGCCAATCTCACGCTGACGGCAGAGGCCGGCTGCGTGCTGCAGACGCTGCAGGTCGCAGCGCGCGAGCAGGGCCTGCTGTTTCCGCTCAGCCTGGCGGCCGAGGGCAGCTGCACGCTGGGCGGCAACCTGGCCACCAACGCCGGCGGCACGCAGGTGCTGCGCTGGGGCAACGCGCGCGACCTGTGCCTGGGTCTGGAAGTCGTCACCGCCGATGGCGAGGTCTGGGAAGGCCTCACGGGACTGCGCAAGGACAACACCGGCTACGACCTGCGAGACCTGCTCGTCGGCAGCGAAGGCACGCTGGGCATCATCACCGCGGCGACGATGAAGCTGGCACCGCTGCCTGCGGCCAGCACCACCGCATTGGCGGCCTGCGCCAGCCTGGCCGACTGCGTGACCCTGCTCGCCCTTGCGCGTTCGCGGCTGGGCGACGGGTTGACCGGCTTCGAGGTCATGGGCCGCTTCGCGCTCGACCTCGTGGCGAGCCATTTCCCCACGCTGCCGCGACCGTTGCCCTCAGCGCCCTGGACGGTGCTGCTGGAGTTCAGCGACAGCGAGAGCGAAGCCCATGCGCGCGAGCGCTTCGAGGCCTTGCTGGGCGCGGCGATCGAGGCCGGCGCGGTGGCCGACGCGGTGGTCGCCGAGAGCCTGGCGCAGTCGCGCGGGCTGTGGCAGCTGCGCGAATCGATCCCGCTGGCGCAGGCCGAGGAAGGCCTGAACATCAAGCACGACATCGCGCTGCCGGTGTCGGCCATTCCGGTCTTCGTCGCGGCCACCGACGCCGCGCTGCAGCGGCAGTTCCCCGGCGTGCGGCTGGTCAACTTCGGCCATCTGGGCGACGGCAACCTGCACTACAACGTGCAGGCGCCGGCAGGCAGCGATGCAGGTCGCTTCCTGGCCGAGCACGAGCATGCGGTCAACACGCTGGTCTTCGATTCGGTGGCCGGCTGCGGCGGGTCGTTCTCGGCCGAGCATGGTATCGGCGCGCTCAAGCGCGGCGAACTGGCGGCGCGAAAGTCGCCGGTGGCGCTCAAGATGATGCGCGCGATCAAGGCCGCGCTCGACCCGCAAGGCCTCTTCAATCCGGGACGCCTGCTGTAGCGCGGACCGCGCCCGACCTACTGCAGCGGGCCTTCGAGCGCGCGCGGCACCGCGATCGCGACCGTCTCGATGCCTTCGTCGCTCAGCGCTTCGCGTTCGTCGGGCGTGGCCTGGCCGCGGATGCCGCGCTGCGGCGCCTCGCCGTAGTGGATCCGGCGCGCCTCTTCGGCGAAGCGCGGACCGACGTCCTCGGTGCGGGCCATCAGCTGGCGCACGCCGGCCAGCCAGGCGGCCTGCAGGTCGGCCGGCTGCGCCGGTGCGGCTGCCGACGGCGCCACCGGCACCGGCTCGCGGGCGCCAGAGAGGTTCAGCCGCGGCGCCGAGGGCAGGCGCGAGATGACCTTGTCGGCGCACAGCGGGCACTCGATCAGCGCGCGGCCGTTCTGGTCCATGAAGTCGTCGTCGGAACCGAACCAGCCCTCGAAGCCATGGCCGTTGGCGCAACGCAGGTTCAGCACTTTCATCGTCTCGTCATCATAGGGCTGCGGCATCGGCGGCGCTGCGCCATGTCCAATGCCGCTCGCCGGCCTGCCAGCGCAGCAGCCAGTTCAGTCCGATCTGCGTCTTGACGTCGGGCAGCTCGCCGCGTGCGGCGATGGCATCGAGCTCGGCCGGCGTCATCAGCACCGTCTCGACGAACTCGCCGGCGTCGAGCCGCTTGGGGCCGGCGACGAGCCCACGCGCGAACCACAGCCAGATGCTCTCGTCGGAATACGCCGGCGCATTGTGGATCTCGCCCCCGTAGGCCCATTCGCGCGCGCTGTAGCCGGTCTCCTCCTGCAGCTCGCGCATCGCGCAGGCCAGCTGCGATTCGCCGGCGTCGAGCTTGCCCGCCGGCCACTCGAGCAGCACCTTGGCGAGCGGGTAGCGGTACTGGCGTACGAGCACGACGCGGCCGTCGTCGAGCAGCGGGATCACCGCCACCGCGCCGCTGTGGCGGATGTATTCGCGCGACGCCGTGCTGCCGTCGGGCAGGCGCACCAGGTCGCGGTGGACCTCGAGGAAACCGCCCGAGAGCAGCGTCTGTCCGCCCAGGCGTTGTTCGACGAGGTGCGCGTCGTCCTTCATCCGACCCCGATGCGCAAGGGCCGGCGCCGGATCAGGTGGTCAGCGCCGCGACGATGGCATCGCGGCACATCGCCAGCAGGCCGCCCGAGAAGGGGCCGAAGAGCAGCACCGCCAACCCGTTGGCGGCCAGCAGCAGCCCCACGCCGCGGCCGCGGTCGATCGCGCCGACCTGCCCCGGCTCGTCGAACCACATCACCTTGACCACGCGCAGGTAGTAGAAGGCGCCGATCAGCGAGAACATCACGGCCACGACGGCGAGCACGATGTTGCCCGTGAGGTTGGTCGTCACCAGGGCCTGGATCACCGCCAGCTTGGCGAAGAAGCCGACCATCGGCGGCACGCCGGCGAGCGAGAACATGAACACCGTCATCACGCCGGCCACCCAGGGGCTGCGGCGCGCGAGGCCGGCGAAGTCGGCGATCTCCTCGCTCTCGAAGCCCTGGCGCGACAGGAACATGATCAGGCCGAAGGTGCCCAGCGTCGTCAGCACGTACGAGACGAGGTAGAACATCGCCGAGCTGTAGGCGTTGCCGGCCGACAGCGTGTTGCCGCCGACGACACCGCAACCCAGACCGAGCACGATGAAGCCCGTCTGCGCGATCGTCGAATAGGCCAGCATCCGTTTGAGGTTGGTCTGCGCGATCGCCGCCAGGTTGCCCACCGCCAGCGAACAGACGGCGAGGACGACGAACATGGGCTGCCAGTTCGGCGCCAGGCCGAGCATGCCTTCGACCAGCAGCCGGATCGTGATCGCGAAGGCGGCGAACTTGGGTGCGCCGCCGATCAGCAGCGTGACCGCGGTGGGCGCGCCCTGATAGACGTCGGGCACCCACATGTGGAACGGCGCCGCGCCGAGCTTGAAGCCGACGCCGGCGACGACGAAGACCACGCCCAGCACCAGCACCTCGGGATTGATGCGGCCGCTGGCGATGCGCTCGAAGACCTTGGGCATCTCCAGCGTTCCGGTGGCGCCGTACATCATCGACAGGCCGTACAGAAGGAAGCCGCTGGCCAGCGCGCCGAGCACGAAGTACTTCATCGCCGCCTCGGTGGCGATGGCATGGTCGCGGCGCAGCGCGGCCAGCGCATACAGCGACAGGCTCATCAACTCGAGGCCCAGGTAGACGACCAGGAAGTGGTTGGCCGAGCACATCACCGAGATGCCCAGCAGCACGAACAAGGCGAGCATGAAGAACTCGCCCTTGAGCATCTCGCGCGCCGCCAGCGTGGGTCTGGCATAGGCCAGCGTCACCATCGTCGCCAGCGCGGCGAAGAAGGCCAGCAGCCGCCCCATCGGATCGACCACGACCAGGCCCTGCATGCCGTAGACCGTGTGGCCACCGGCATACGAGGCGTACTGCAGCGCCGCGAAGACGGCGATGGCGGCCTGGGTCAGCCAGAAGGTGGACCGGCGCCGGGCATCGGTGCTGAACAGGTCGACCAGCAACACGGCACAGGCAGCGAGCAGCAGCCAGACCTCGGGGTAGATGACGGGCCAGTTCATCGGTGTCATTTGGGTTCTTGGGCGCGGGCCGTCAGTTCAGCTTGGGCGTGGCCACGTGCTGGAGCAGGTTGGCCACGGAAACGTTCATCACGTCGGTGAAGGGCTTGGGGTACAGCCCCATCCACAGCACCGCGGCGGCGAGCAGAGCGAGCATGAAGAACTCGCGGCCGTTGATGTCCTGCAGCTCGCGCACGTGGTCGTTGGCAACCTCGCCGAAATACACCCGCTTGACCATCCACAGCGTGTAGGCGGCGCCGAAGACCAGGGTCGTGGCGGCGAGCAGCGCGATCCAGAAGTCGTACTGCACGGCGCCCAGGATCACCATCCATTCGCCGACGAAACCGGCCGTCCCGGGCAGGCCGCAGTTGGCCATCGCGAACAGCACCGCGAAGGCGGCGAACTTCGGCATCGTGTTGACGACCCCGCCGTAGGCCGCGATGTCGCGCGAGTGGACACGGTCGTAGAGCACGCCGATGCACAGGAACATCGCGCCCGAGACGAAACCGTGGCTGACCATCTGCACGATCGCGCCGCTCGCACCCAGGCCGTTGAAGATGAAGAAGCCCAGGGTCACGAAGCCCATGTGCGCGATCGAGCTGTAGGCGACCAGCTTCTTCATGTCCTGCTGGACCAGCGCCACGAGGCCGATGTAGATCACCGCGATCAGGCTGAGCGCGATGATGAAGCCGGCGTACTCGCGCGCCGCGTCGGGGGCGATCGGCAGCGAGAAGCGCAGGAAGCCGTAGGCGCCGAGCTTGAGCATGATCGCCGCCAGCACCACCGAGCCGCCGGTGGGCGCCTCGACGTGGGCGTCGGGCAGCCAGGTGTGCACCGGCCACATCGGCACCTTGACCGAGAAGGCGGCGAAGAAGGCGAAGAAGAGCAGCGTCTGCGCCGGCAGCGGCAGCGGCAGCTTGTGCCAGGCCAGGATGTCGAAGCTGCCGCCGCTCTTGAAGTACAGGTAGACCAGGGCCACCAGCATCAACAGCGAGCCGAGCAGCGTGTAGAGGAAGAACTTGAAGGCCGCATAGACGCGCCGCGGACCGCCCCAGACGCCGATGATGATGTACATCGGAATCAGCGTCGCCTCGAAGAAGACGTAGAACAGCATCCCGTCGAGGGCGCAGAAGACACCGACCATCAGGCCCGAGAGGATCAGGAACGCGCCCATGTACTGCGCCACGCGATCGGTGACGACCTGCCAGGCCGAGATCACGACGATCACGGTGATGAAGGCGGTCAGCGGCACGAACCACAACGACAGGCCATCGACCCCCAGCCGGTACTGCAGGTTGAAGCGCGCGATCCAGGGCAGCCTCTCCTGGAACTGCATCGCCGGGGTCGTGATGTCGAAACCGGTGACCAGCGGGATCGTGACCGCGAACGAGGCTACCGCACCGATCAGCGCCACCACGCGCACCGTGGGCGCCTGCGCGTCGCGGCCGAGGGCGAGCAGCAGCACGCCGAAGGCAATCGGCAGCCAGATCGCGATGCTCAGCAAACCCATCTTGTTTTCTCTCTTCTCTTCTTGTGGTTCGCGGCTGCTCAGCGCATCAGGACGCTGAGGTAGGGCCACAGCGTCCAGGTCAGCAGCCCGAATATGCCCAGCACCATCACCAGCGCGTACTGGTAGAGGTGCCCGGTCTGCCACAACCGGACGAAGCCCGCGAGGCGGCCCACGAGGCCGGCCGAGCCGTCGACCAGCCCGCGGTCGATCAGCCCCATGTCGCCGCCCTTCCACAGGCCGGTGCCGACCATGCGCGCGCCGGCGGCCAGCACATGCTCGTTGAACCAGTCCATGTAGTACTTGTTCTCGAGCAGCCGCATCACCGGGCTGAACCGGCGCGCGATCGCAGCCGGGATCGCCGGCTGCTTGAGATAGAACCACCAGGCGGTGACGACGCCTGCGAGCGCGAGCCAGAACGGCAGCGATGTCAGCGAATGGAGTGCCATCGCCGAAGGGCCGCGGAACTCCTCGGCGAGTTGCTTCATCGCCGGGTGGGCGGCGGCATCGACGAAGATCGAATCGGCGAAGAAGCTGCCGTAGAGCATCGGCGTGATGGTCAGGAAGCCGATCAGCACCGACGGGATCGCCAGCAGCACCAGCGGCGCCGTCACCACCCAGGGTGACTCCTGCGGCGTGGGATCGTGGTGGTCGGCGTGATCGTCGTGCGCGTGGTCGTCTTCCGGCGGGAAGGGCTTGTGGCGGAATCGCTCCTCGCCGTGGAAGACCAGGAAGTACATGCGGAACGAGTAGAACGCGGTGACGAAGACGCTGGCGGTGACCGCGAAGACGGCGAACGGGGTGCCCGGCAGGTGCGTCGCGCCCACTGCCTCGATGATGCTGTCCTTGCTGTAGAAGCCGGCGAACAGCGGCGTGCCGATCAGCGCCAGCGAGCCGACCAGCGAGGTGAGCCAGGTGATCGGCATGTACTTGCGCAGGCCCCCCATGTTGCGGATGTCCTGGTCGTGGTGCATGCCGATGATCACCGAGCCGGCGGCCAGGAACAGCAGCGCCTTGAAGAACGCATGCGTCATCAGGTGGAACACCGCGGCCGAATAGGCACTGGCACCGAGTGCCACCGTCATGTAGCCGAGCTGGCTGAGCGTCGAGTACGCCACCACGCGCTTGATGTCGTTCTGGATCATGCCCAGGAAGCCCATGAACAGCGCGGTGATCGAGCCGATCACGAGCACGAAGTTCAGCGCCGTGTCCGACAGCTCGAACAGCGGCGACATGCGGGCGACCATGAAGATGCCGGCGGTGACCATGGTCGCGGCGTGGATCAGGGCCGAGATCGGCGTCGGGCCTTCCATCGAGTCGGGCAGCCAGACATGGAGCGGAAACTGCGCGCTCTTGCCCATCGCACCGATGAACAGGCAGATGCAGGCCACCGTGATCAGCCGCCAGTCGTTGCCCGGGAAGCCGAGCCTGGCCAGCTCGGGCGCCTTGGCGAAGACCTCGCCGTAGTTCAGCGTGCCGGCGTAGGCGACGATCAGGCCGATGCCGAGGATGAAGCCGAAGTCGCCGACGCGGTTGACGATGAAGGCCTTCATGTTGGCGAACACCGCGGTCGGCTTCTTGAACCAGAAGCCGATCAGCAGGTAGCTGACCAGTCCCACCGCTTCCCAGCCGAAGAACAGCTGCAGGAAGTTGTTGCTCATCACCAGCATCAGCATGCTGAAGGTGAACAGCGAGATGTACGAGAAGAAGCGCTGGTAGCCGGGGTCGCCTTCCATGTAGCCGATGGTGTAGATGTGGACCATCAGCGAGACGAAGGTGACGACCACCATCATCATCGCGGTCAGTCCGTCGACCAGGAAGCCGACCTCCATCACCAGCTTGTCGAGAACCGCCCATTGATAGACGGTGCCGTCGAAGCGCGCGCCGGCGGCCACCTGCCACAGCACCATCGCCGAGCAGACGAAGGCGATCAGCACGCCGAGGATGGTGACCGTATGCGCGCCGCGGATGCCCACCTTCTTGCCGGCGAGGCCGGCGACGAGCGCGCCGGCCAGCGGTGCCAGCGGGATCGTGAGCAGCAGGCCCTGGGAGATTGTCGAGGCCATGCCCATCAACCCTTCAACTCGTCGAGCTCTTCGACATTGATCGAGGCCCGGTTGCGGAACAGCACGACCAGGATCGCCAGGCCGATGGCCGACTCGGCCGCCGCCACCGTGAGGATGAAGAAGACGAACACCTGGCCCGCCATGCGGTCGGCTTCCAGCGGCAGGTAATGCGAGAAGGCGATGAAGTTGAGGTTGACCGCGAGCAGCATCAACTCGATGGCCATCAGCAGCACGATCAGGTTGCGCCGGTTCAGGAAGATCCCGATCACCGACAGCGCGAACAGGATGCCGCCCAGCGAAAGGTAGTGGCCGAGGGTGATCGGGCCGAAACTCACGGCTGCCCCCCTTCCTTGGCAGCCGTCGAGGGCTGCTCGACCACCGGCGGCATCTTGACGATGCGCACGCGGTCGGCCTTCTTGGCCCGCACCTGCCGCGACGGATCCGTGTGGCGGCTGTCCTTGCGCGCGCGCAGCGTCAGCGCGATGGCGGCGATGATCGCCACCAGCAGCAGCGCCGCGGCAAGCTGCAGCGGATACAGGTAGTGGGTGTAGATCTCGATGCCCAGCAGCCGGGTGTTCCCCAGTTCCAGCGCGTGCGCCGTGGGCGCCGGTGCCTCGAGACGGAAGCCGCGCATCAGCACCAGGGCCATCTCGAGCGCGATCACCGCGCCGATCAGCCCGGCCAGCGGCAGGTGCTGCCAGAAGCCTTCGCGCAGGCGGTCGGTGTTGATGTCGAGCATCATCACGACGAACAGGAACAGCACCATCACCGCGCCGACATAGACCAGCACCAACGCGATGGCCAGGAACTCGGCGCGCAGCAGCATCCAGACGCAACTGGCGCTGAAGAAGGCGAGCACCAGGTACAGCGCCGCGTGCACCGTGCTGCGCGCGGTGATGACGCGCAAGGCGGCGAACAGCAGCACCGCCGAGAAGACGTAGAAGAGAGCGGTGATCGAGTTCATTGTTGTTGTGGCGGCGCCTGGGGACGAGCGCGCCTGGGGCCTGTTCTCAACGGTACGGTGCGTCGGCGGCGCGATTGGCGGCGATCTCTTTCTCGTAGCGGTCGCCCACCGCCAGCAGCATGTCCTTGGTGAAGTACAGGTCGCCGCGCTTTTCGCCGTGGTATTCGAAGTGATGTGTCTCGACGATCGAGTCCACCGGGCAGCTCTCCTCGCAGAAACCGCAGAAGATGCACTTGGTCAGGTCGATGTCGTAGCGCGTGGTGCGCCGGCTGCCGTCGGCGCGCACGTCGCTCTCGATCGTGATCGCCATCGCCGGGCACACGGCCTCGCACAGCTTGCAGGCGATGCAGCGTTCCTCGCCGTTCTCGTAGCGGCGCAGCGCGTGCAGGCCACGGAAGCGAGGGCTGAGCGGCGTCTTCTCCTCCGGGAACTGGATCGTGATGTTCTTCGACATGAAGTAGCGCCCGGTCAGCGCCATGCCCTTGAAGAGCTCGGTGAGCATGAAGCTCGAGAAGACGTCCTTGATGGCGGAGATGGAGGGCATCACCGGTCTCACTTCCAGATGTTGACGGGCGAGACGATCCACAGCCCGACCACGACCAGCCAGACCAGCGTCACCGGGATGAAGATCTTCCAGCCCAGGCGCATGATCTGGTCGTAGCGGTAGCGCGGGAAGGTGGCGCGCACCCACAGGAACATCGTCGCGACGACGAAGACCTTGATTCCGAGCCAGATCCAGCCCGGGATGAAGCCCAGGAAGCCGACCGGCGACAGCCAGCCGCCCAGGAACATCAGCGAGCACAGCGTGCTGACCAGGATGATGTTGGCGTACTCGGCGAGAAAGAACATCGCGAACGCCATGCCCGAGTATTCGATCATGTGGCCGGCGACGATCTCGCTCTCGCCTTCGACGACGTCGAACGGGTGGCGGTTGGTCTCGGCCAGCCCGGCGATGAAATAGACGACGAAGATCGGCAGCAGCGGCAGCCAGTTCCACGACAGCACCCCCAGGCCCATGCCGGCGAAGATGCCGCGGCCCTGCGACATCACGATGGCGCTCATGTTCATGCTGCCGGTGACCATCAGCACGACGACCAGGCAGAAGCCCATCGCGATCTCGTAGCTGACCATCTGCGCCGAGGCGCGCAGCGCACCGAGGAAGGCGTACTTCGAGTTGCTGGCCCAGCCGGCGATGATCACGCCGTAGACCTCCATCGAGGTGATCGCCATCAGGAACAGCAGGCCGGCGTTGACGTTGGCCAGCGCAACCTCGGGGCCGAAGGGCACCACCGCCCAGGCGGCGAGCGCCGGCATGATCGTCATCACCGGGCCGAGGAAGAACAGGCCCTTGGCCGCCGCGGTCGGGCGGATGATCTCCTTGAAGATCAGCTTGACGGCATCGGCGATCGGCTGCAGCAGCCCCAGCGGGCCGACGCGGTTGGGGCCGAGGCGGATCTGGGTGAAGCCGATGCCCTTGCGCTCCCACAAGGTCAGGTAGGCCACGCAGATCATCAGCGGCAGCACGACGACGACGATCTTGACCAGGCTCCAGACGACGAGCCACAGGTTGACGCCGAGCAGCGCGCTGCCGGCCTGGTTGAGGTTGTCGAACATCGCGTTCATGCCTTCTCGACCGTGACGGCGCCGAACATCGCCCCCAGCGCCGCCGTGCTCGGATGGCCGGCAGCGATGCGCACCGCGGCGGCGGCCAGCGTCGCGTCTTCACGCGCCGGCAGCAACGCGCTCGCCTGGCCCTGCGCCACCCGCACGCTGGCCCCCGGCTTCAAGCCCAGCCGCCGCCACAGCGCCGACGGCAGACCGACCACCGGGTCGCGCGCATCGGCGGTCATCTGCAGCGACGCGGCGCGGCGGACCAGCGCATCGGTGGCGTAGATCGGCACGTCGGCCACGCGCTCCAACGTCGGCTCCAAGCCGGCGACTGCAGATGCGATGGTCACCGTGGCCCCGGTGCGGTTGTCCAGCCGCAGCGACAGCGTCGCGAGGTCGCCCAGCGCCTCGGCGCACACGTCTTCCGCGGTCTCGAAATCGAAGCCCGGCAGGTCCAGCAGGTTGCCCAGCACGCGCAGCACCTTCCAGGCCGGGCGGGCGTCGCCCAGCGGCTTGACGACGCCGTGGAAACCCTGTGCACGGCCTTCGGCGTTGACGAGGGTGCCGGCGGTCTCGGTGAAGGGCGCGATCGGCAGCATCACGTCGGCGACGTCGGCCAGGCCGCGGTCCAGGTCCCTGAACGCGGTCAGCGCCACCACCAACCCCGAGGCCGCCATTGCCGCTCGCGCTGCCGCGGCGTCGGCGCCGTCGAGCATCGGCTCGGTGTTCAGCAGCAGCAGCGCCTTCATCGGCTGGCTCATCATCTGGCCGGCGTGCAGGCCGCCGGGACCCGGCATTGCGCCGACGAGCTGTGCGCCGACGGCATTCGCACCTTCGCCCAGATAGCCGACGGTTGCGCCGGTGTTCTCGGCGATCCACTGCGCCAGCGCCAGCAAGGCCGAGGCCTGCGGATGCTGCGCGGCTGCGTTGCCCAGCAGCACCGCCTTGCGCTCGCCCAGCAACAGCGACGCGGCGATGCGCTGGCCCGGCTCGGTGACCTCGCCCGCCACCGGCGCGGCGACGCCGCGCGCAGCGGCCACCGCCGCGGCGATGTCGGCCAGCGCCTGGACCCAGGCCGAAGGCGCGGCCGTGATCTGCGAGGCCAGCGGCAGCAGCCAGTCGTCGTGCAGCGCGTGCAGGCTGTGAAGCTGCGCGCCGTGACGCGCCGCCTGGCGCAGGCGCTGCGCGAACAGCGGATGGTCCTTGCGCAGGAACGAGCCGACGATCAAGGCGCGATCGAGATGCGACAGCGACGCTATCGATGTGCCCAGCCAGCGCGCATGCCCGGCCGGCGCGGCATGGCCGAAGTCGGCATGGCGGGTTCGGTGATCGATGCTCTCGCTGCCCAGGCCGCGCACGAGCTTGGCCAGCAGGTGCAGTTCTTCGGCAGTCGACGAGACATGGCCGATGGCGCCGATCTGGGCGCTGCCGAATTCGGCCTTCACGCGCTTCAGGCCGTCAGCGACATAGGCCAGTGCAGTCTTCCAGTCGACCGTCTGCCAGCTGCCGCCCTGCTTGATCATCGGCTGCGTCAGGCGCGACTCGCTGTTCAGGGCCTCGTAGCTGAAGCGGTCGCGATCGGCGATCCAGCATTCGTTGACGTCCTCGTTCTCCAGCGGCACCACGCGCATGACCTTGCCGGCCTTGACCTGGACCACGAGGTTGGCACCGGTGCTGTCGTGCGGGCTGACCGACTTGCGACGCGAAAGCTCCCAGCTGCGGGCCGAGTACCGGAAGGGCTTGCTGGTGAGCGCGCCAACCGGGCAGATGTCGATCATGTTGCCCGACAGCTCGCTGTCGACCGTGCGACCTTCGACGGTGGTGATCTCGCTGTGCTCGCCGCGATGGATCATGCCGAGTTCCATGATCCCGGCCACTTCCTGGCCAAAGCGCACGCAGCGCGTGCAGTGGATGCAGCGGCTCATCTCCTCCATCGAGATCAGCGGTCCGACCTCCTTGTGGAAGACCACGCGCTTCTCCTCGTGGTAGCGCGAGGCACTGCCGCCGTAGCCCACCGCCAGGTCCTGCAACTGGCATTCGCCGCCCTGGTCGCAGATGGGGCAGTCCAGCGGGTGGTTGATGAGCAGGAACTCCATGACGCTCTTCTGCGCCTTGGTCGCCTTCTCGCTCTGGGTGCGAACGACCATGCCGTTGGTCACCGGCGTGGCGCATGCGGGCATCGCCTTGGGCATCTTCTCGATGTCGACCAGGCACATGCGGCAGTTCGCCGCAATGCTGAGCTTCTTGTGGTAGCAGAAATGCGGCACGTAGGTGCCCGCGGCGTCGGCCGCATGCATGACCATGCTGCCCTCGGCCACGCTGACCTTCTTGCCGTCGAGTTCGATTTCGATCATGGCTTATGCGGTCACCGGGACCATGCAGGTCTTGTGCTCGATATGGTGGACGAACTCGTCGCGGAAGTGCTTGAGCATGCCCTGCACCGGCATCGCCGCGGCGTCGCCCAGGGCGCAGATCGTGCGGCCCTTGATGTTCTCGGCCACCGAGTCGAGCAGCGCCAGGTCTTCCGCCCTGCCCTTGCCGTGCTCGATGCGATCGACGATGCGCCACAGCCAGCCCGTGCCTTCGCGGCAGGGCGTGCACTGGCCGCAGCTCTCGTGCTGGTAGAAGTAGCTCAGGCGCATCAGGCTCCTGACCATGCAGCGGGTCTCGTTCATCACGATCACCGCGCCCGAGCCGAGCATCGAGCCGGCCTTGGCGATGGCGTCGTAGTCCATCGTCAGGTCCATCATGATCGACGCCGGCAACACCGGCGCCGAGCTGCCGCCGGGGATCACCGCCTTCAGCGTCCCGCCCTTGACGCCGCCGGCGAGTTCGAGCAGCTTGGCGAAAGGCGTGCCCAGCGGCACCTCGAAGTTGCCCGGGTTGTGGACGTCGCCGACGACCGAGAAGATCTTGGTGCCGCCGTTGTTCGGCTTGCCGCATTCGAGATAGGCCTGGCCGCCGTGGTTGATGATCCACGGCACCGCGGCGAAGGTCTCGGTGTTGTTGATCGTGGTCGGCTTGCCGTAGAGGCCGAAGCTGGCCGGGAACGGCGGCTTGAAGCGCGGCTGGCCCTTCTTGCCTTCGAGCGACTCGAGCAACGCGGTCTCTTCGCCGCAGATGTAGGCGCCGAAGCCGTGGAAGGCGTGAAGCTGGAAGCTGAAGTCGCTGCCGAGGATCTTCTCGCCGAGCAGGCCGGCGGCGCGGGCTTCGTCCAGCGCCCGCTCGAAGCGCTCGAAGACCTCGAAGATCTCGCCGTGGATGTAGTTGTAGCCGGTCTTGATGCCCATCGCATAGGCGGCGATGGCCATGCCCTCGATCACGATGTGCGGGTTGTAGGCCAGGATGTCGCGGTCCTTGCAGGTGCCGGGTTCGCCTTCGTCACTGTTGCAGACCAGGTACTTGGGCCCCGGGAACATGCGCGGCATGAAGCTCCATTTCAGGCCGGTCGGGAAGCCCGCGCCGCCACGGCCGCGCAAGGCGCTGAGCTTGACCTCGGCGATGACCTGCTCGGGCGTCATCCCGGCGTTGCCTTCGACGCCATCCCGGGCCAGGATCTTCTTCAGCGCGCTGTAGCCGCCGCGGGCGATGTAGTCCCGCAATTGCCAGTTCCTGCCGTCGAGCCCGGCGTAGATCTGGGCGCCGATGTGGCGGTCGTGGAAGCAGGTCTCGCGACCGCTGGCCTGGAACTTCGACAGGTCGAGCATGGGTTCAGCCTTGGGCCTTCAGAGTCTCGATCAGCTCGTCGAGCCGCTCGGGGGTCATGAAGCTGAGCATCTGGCGGTCGTTGACGAGCATCACCGGCGCGTCGGCGCAGGCGCCCAGGCATTCGCTGGGCTGCACGGTGAAGCGGCCGTCGGCGGTGGTGCCGTACGGCTCGACGCCCAGACGCCGGCAGACATGATCGAGCGCCTTGTCGCCGTCGCGCAGCGCGCAAGGCAGGTTGGTGCAGACGTTGAGCTTGTAGGAGCCCGGCGGCTGCTGGTTGTACATGTTGTAGAAGGTCGTGACCTCGTGCACCGCGATCGGCGCCATGCCCAGGTAGGCGGCGACGGCGTCCTCGGCCTCGGGCGAGACATGACCCTGCTCCTGCTGCACGATGGCCAGGCAGGCCATCACGGCCGACTGCTTCTGGTCGGCAGGGTACTTGGCGACTTCGCGCGCGAAGCGGGCTTGGGTGGTTTCTGACAATTCCATCATCTGTCGCTCGTCGGTCCCTCGTCGATCGCCTAGCGGTCGATCTCGCCGAACACGATGTCCATGGTGCCGATGATCGCGACGGCATCCGCGATCATGTGCCCGCGCGCCATCTCGTCGAGCGCGGCCAGGTGCGGGAATCCCGGCGCGCGGATCTTCAACCGATACGGCTTGTTGGCACCGTCGCTGACCAGGTAGATGCCGAACTCGCCCTTGGGGTGCTCGACCGCGGCGTAGGCCTCGCCCTCGGGCACGTGCATGCCTTCGGTGAAGAGCTTGAAGTGGTGGATCAGCTCTTCCATGTTGGACTTCATGTCCACCCGCGAGGGCGGCGCCACCTTGTGGTTGGCGGTGATCACCGGGCCCGGGTTGGCGCGCAGCCAGGCCACGCATTGCTCGATGATGCGGTTGCTCTGGCGCATCTCCTCGATGCGCACCAGATAGCGGTCGTAGGTGTCGCCGTTGACGCCCAGCGGGATGTCGAAGTCCATCCGGCCGTAGACGTCGTAGGGCTGGGTCTTGCGCAGGTCCCATGCAATGCCCGAACCGCGCAGCATCGGCCCGGTGAAGCCGAGGTTGAGGGCGCGCTCCGGCGTCACCACGCCGATGCCCACGGTGCGCTGCTTCCAGATCCGGTTGTCGGTGAGCAGGGTCTCGTACTCGTCGACGTACTTCGGGAAGCGCTTCGTGAAGTCGTCGACGAAGTCGAGCAGGCTGCCGCTGCGCGCGTCGTTGAGCGCCTTGATGGCCTTCTCGTTCTTGATCCGGCTGGGCTTGTACTGCGGCATCGAATCGGGCAGGTCGCGGTAGACGCCGCCCGGTCGGAAGTAGGCGGCGTGCATGCGCGCGCCGCTGACCGCCTCGTACATGTCGAACAGGTCCTCGCGCTCGCGAAAGCAGTAGATGAAGATGTTCATCGCGCCGCAGTCCAGCCCGTGCGCGCCCAGCCACAGCAGGTGGTTCAGGAGCCGCGTGATCTCGGCGAACATGACGCGGATGGTCTGCGCGCGCTCGGGCACGTCCACGCCCAGCAGCTTCTCGATGGCCAGGCAGTAGGCGTGCTCGTTGCACATCATCGATACGTAGTCCAGCCGGTCCATGTACGGCAGCGCCTGGATGAAGGTCTTGCTCTCGGCCAGCTTCTCGGTGGCCCGGTGCAACAGCCCGATGTGCGGGTCGGCGCGCTGGATCACTTCGCCATCGAGCTCGAGCACGAGCCGCAGCACGCCGTGCGCCGCCGGGTGCTGCGGCCCGAAGTTCAGGGTGTAGTTCTTGATGTCGGCCATGGGGATGTCGAAGCTCGCCTGCGACTCAGTGCAGCCCGCCGTAATGGTCCTCGCGCACCACGCGCGGAACGATCTCGCGCGGCTCGATCGTCACCGGCTGGTAGATCACGCGCCTGGTCTGCTCGTCGTAGCGCATCTCGACATTGCCGCTGGTCGGGAAGTCCTTGCGCATCGGATGGCCGATGAAGCCGTAGTCGGTGAGGATGCGGCGCAGGTCCGCATGGCCCTCGAAGACGACGCCGAAGAGGTCGAAGGCCTCGCGCTCGAACCAGTTGGCCGAGGTCCAGAGCTCGGTCACCGAGGCCACCGCGGGCAGCTCGTCGTCGGGCGCGAAGACCTTCAGCCGCACGCGCCAGTTGTGGCTGATCGACAGCAGGTGCGAAACGACGCAGAAACGCAGGCCTTCGCGGGCCTCGTTGCGGTAGTCGGCGTAGTCCACGCCGCACAGGTCGATGAGCTGCTCGAACTTCAGCGCGGGGTCGTCGCGCAGCGTCCGCGCCGCGTCGAGATAGCGGTCGGCGCCGACCGTGACCGTGATCTCGCCGCGATCGCGAACCAGCACCTTGATGCGCTCGCCGAGCGCGGCTTGCAGCGCGGCTTGCAGGATGTCGAGCTTCTGGGTCATCTGGCGATCGTGTTCTCACGCCGAATCTTGGCCTGCAGCTGCAGGATGCCGTAGAGCAGGGCCTCGGCGGTGGGCGGGCAACCGGGCACGTAGACATCGACCGGCACGATGCGGTCGCAGCCGCGCACCACCGAATAGCTGTAGTGGTAGTAGCCGCCGCCGTTGGCGCAGGAACCCATCGAGAGTACCCAGCGCGGCTCTGCCATCTGGTCGTAGACCTTGCGCAGCGCCGGCGCCATCTTGTTGCACAGCGTTCCGGCGACGATCATCAGGTCGCTCTGCCGCGGGCTGGGGCGGAACAGCATGCCGAAGCGGTCGATGTCGTAGCGCGCTGCACCGGCGTGCATCATCTCCACCGCGCAACAGGCCAGGCCGAAAGTCATCGGCCACAGCGAGCCGGACTTCGACCAGTTGATCAGCTTGTCCACCGAGGTGGTGACGAAGCCTTCCTTCAGAACGCCTTCGATGCCCATCGCACTTTGCTCCGGTTGACCGCCGCTGCGGTCGAACGTTCACTCCCAGTCAAGGGCGCCCTTCTTCCATTCATAGACGAAACCGACCACGAGGATCGTCAGGAAGATCATCATGGCCCAAAAGCCTGACGCGCCGATGTCGCGCAGCGAGACTGCCCATGGAAAGAGAAAGGCGATCTCGAGATCGAACAGGATGAACAGGATGGCCACGAGGTAGTAGCGCACGTCGAACTTCATGCGTGCGTCCTCGAAAGCCTCGAAGCCACATTCGTAGGGGCTGTTCTTCTCGACGTCCGGCCGGTTCGGTCCGAACACGAAGCCAAGCAACTGTGGTGCCACGCCGACCGCGACGCCGACCAGGATGAACAGGATCACGGGCAGGTAGGGTTGCAGGTCCATGGTCTCCTCGGGGTCCGGTCAGGTCAAACTTGCCCACAAAAAAGCGCGCCTCGCACACCGCGACTCGCGGCGAAAACGGGCGCGCCCACCATCTGTCTCCAGCGCGTTCGCAATTCTGTGGAGCGCTGTCGCGACGGGCCTGGCCCCGCACCACGCACCCCTTGCATTCTTGGTGCCGACGGCGAGACTCGAACTCGCACAGCTTTCGCCACTACCCCCTCAAGATAGCGTGTCTACCAATTTCACCACGTCGGCACGACGTCATTCACGGTCCGCTAAACGCCCGTTTCGCAAGAGAAATTTGCTTGCTGCGGACAAATTTAATTCTATCCCGAAAGAGGCACCGGCCCGCAGCGCGCGAGCCTGTTTGGGTCTACTTCGGAAGGGCCGAAGAGGCACTCGACGCCGCTGACGGCAAGGTCGCCGGCACGGCGCCGGGAATCGCGCCCGGCGCCGCACCTGGAATCGCGCCCGAAGGGGTGCCGGCCACGGGCGCGCTGGCCACCGGCGCCGGACGGTCGAGCACGCTGCCGCCTTGCGTGTAGCTCGCGTTGCCGGTCGTGCCCAGGTAGGCCAGGGCCAGGGTGCAGATGAAGAAGACGGTGGCCAGGGCCGCCGTGGAGCGCGACAGGAAGTTGGCGCTGCCGCTGGCCCCGAACAGGCTGCCCGAGGCGCCGCTGCCGAAAGAGGCGCCCATGTCGGCACCCTTGCCGTGCTGGATCAGCACGAGGCCGATCATCGTCAGTGCCGACAGCAGTTGCACGGCGTGGATCACGGTTATCCAGATCTGCATGATGAGAAGACTCCAGGAATCGGTTCGGGAAGCAGCGCGCGAAGCTCAGGCCGCGGCGCGGCAGATGGCGATGAAATCGGTGGCCTTCAGCGACGCACCGCCGATCAAGCCGCCGTCGATGTCGGGCTGGCTGAAGAGCGTTGCCGCGTTGTCGGGCTTGACGCTGCCGCCATAGAGGATCTTCATCTCCGCGGCGCGCCCGGTGGCGGCCTGGAGCTGCAGGCGCAGCACCGCATGCACGGCCTGCGCCTGCTCGGGTGAAGCGGTGCGGCCGGTGCCGATGGCCCACACCGGCTCGTAGGCGACGACCATCTCGGCAGCGCAATGGGCGAGCTGGTGGATCACGGCCGAGAGCTGGCGCTTGACGACCGCCTCGGTCCGGCCGGTCTCGCGCTCGGCCAGCGTCTCACCGACGCAGACGATGGGCGTGACGCCGCGGGCCAGCGCCGCCTGTGCCTTGCGCGCGACCAGCGCATCGTCTTCGGCATGGTGGGCCCGACGCTCGGAATGGCCGACGATCGCGTAGCGGCAGCCGCACTCGGCCAGCATCGCCGCCGACACCTCGCCCGTGTACGCGCCCTGCGCATGTTCCGAGACGTCCTGCGCGCCCCAGCGCAGGTCGCTTCCAGCCAGCGTGGCCGCAGTCTCGTTGATGAACACGAAGGGCACGCAGAACGCCACCTCGGCGGCGAAGGGCCGCGCAGCGAGCATCGCGGCCAGCAACTCGGCGTTGGCCGGACGGGTGCCGTGCATCTTCCAGTTGCCGACGACGAGTTTGCGAGACATGGAGGGTCCTTTGTCGCTGCGGCCGCCGGCTACTGCCAGGTCAGCACGATCTTGCCCACATGCGCGCTCGACTCCATCAGCGCATGCGCTTCGGCCGCATTGGCGGCCGGGAACACCTGGTGAATGACGGGCTTGACGCGTCCGGCCTCGATGAGCGGCCAGACCTGGGCCTTGAGCTGCTGCGCCAGCGCCGCCTTGTAGGCCAGGCTGCGCGGGCGCAAGGTGGAGCCGGTGATGGCCAGGCGCTTGCGCAGCAGCAGGCCGGCGTCGATCGCGCTGGCCGTGCCGCCCTGCACGGCGATGATCGCCAGGCGGCCATCTTCGGCCATGCATTCGAGCTCGCGCGCGACGTAGCCGCCGGCGACCATGTCGAGCACGACATCGGCACCGCGGCCGCCGGTCAGGCGCCGGGTCTCGGCCGCGAAGTCATGGCTGCGGTAGTTGATCGCGTGGTCGGCGCCGAGCGCGAGGCAGGCCGCGCACTTGTCGTCGCTGCCCGCGGTGACGATGACTTGCGCGCCCAGCGCCTTGGCAAGCTGGATCGCCGTCACGCCGATGCCGCTGCTGCCGCCCTGCACCAGCAGCGTCTCGCCGGCCTTGAGACCGGCGATGGCAAACACGTTCTGCCAGACGGTGAAGAAGGTCTCCGGCAGGCTCGCCGCCTCGATCAGGTTCAGGCCCCTGGGGACCGGCAGGCATTGCCCCGCTGGCGCAACGCAGAACTCGGCGTAGCCCCCGCCGGCCACCAGCGCGCAGACCAGGTCGCCGATGGCCAGCCCGGCAGCCGCCAGATCTTCAGCCGACCCGGCCGCGACCGTGCCGGCGATCTCCAGACCGGGCAGGTCGGAAACTCCGGGCGGCACCGGATACAGGCCCTTGCGCTGGAGCACGTCGGGCCGGTTCACGCCCGAGGCCCGAACGGCGATCAGCAACTCGCCCGCGCGCGGTTCGGGCCGGTCCCGTTCGCAGGGCCGCAGCGCCTCGGGCCCGCCGGGGGCGGTGATCTCGATGGCCCGCATCGCCGCGCTCACTCGGGCTGCTTCGGTGCCTCGTCGGCAGCTGCCGCCGCTGCATGCTCGACCGGCGCGGCGCCTTCGGTGCCGACCTCGGCCGCCACCGGTTCACGGCGCGGACGGTCGTCGCGCTCGCTGCGGTCGCGGCGCGGACGGTCGTCGCGATCGCGCCGCGGCGGGCGGTCGCCCCTGTCGCCACGCGGCTCGTAGCGCTCCTCCGTCATGCCCTCGGGGCGGTCGAGCAGAGCCTTCATGCTCAGCTTGATGCGGCCCTTCTCGTCGGTCTCGAGGACCTTGACCTTGACGATCTGGCCTTCCTTGAGGAAGTCCTCGACCCTCTCGACGCGCTGGTGCGCGATCTGGCTGATGTGCAGCAGGCCGTCCTTGCCGGGCAGGATGTTGACCAGGGCGCCGAAGTCCAGGATCTTGGTGATCGGGCCCTCGTAGACCTTGCCGATCTCGGCTTCGGCGGTGATCTCGGTGATGCGCTTCTTGGCGAACTCCGCCTTGTCGGCGTCGACGCTGGCGATCGTGATGGTGCCGTCCTCGCCGATGTCGATCGTGCAGCCGGTTTCCTCGGTCAGCGCACGGATCGTCGCGCCGCCCTTGCCGATCACGTCGCGGATCTTCTCCGGATTGATCTTCATCGTGTACAGCCGCGGGGCGAACACGCTGACCTCGGCCTTGGCACCGCCGACGGCCTCGACCATCTTGGCCAGGATGTGCAGCCGCGCCTCCTTGGCCTGCGCCAGCGCGACCTGCATGATCTCCTTGGTGATGCCCTGGATCTTGATGTCCATCTGCAGCGCCGTGATGCCACTGTTCGTGCCGGCGACCTTGAAGTCCATGTCGCCGAGGTGGTCCTCGTCACCGAGGATGTCGGTCAGCACCGCGAAACGGTTGCCCTCCTTGATCAATCCCATCGCGATGCCGGCGACGTGCGCCTTCAGCGGCACGCCGGCGTCGAGCAGGCTCAGGCAGCCGCCGCAGACACTGGCCATCGACGACGAGCCGTTGCTCTCGGTGATCTCGCTGACCACGCGCAGCGTGTACGGGAAATCTTCCTTGCTCGGCAGCACGGCGATCAGCGCCCGCTTGGCCAGCCGGCCATGACCGATCTCGCGCCGCTTCGGGCTGCCCACGCGGCCCGTCTCGCCGGTGGCGAAGGGGGGCATGTTGTAGTGCAGCATGAAGCGGTCTTCGAAGTCGCCGGCCAGCGCGTCGATGCGCTGCGCGTCGCGTTCGGTGCCCAGCGTGGCGGCGACCAGCGCCTGCGTCTCGCCGCGCGTGAACAGCGCCGAGCCGTGGGTGCGCGGCAGCACGCCGGAGCGGATCTCGATCGGGCGCACGGTGCGCGTGTCGCGGCCGTCGATGCGCGGCTCGCCGGCCAGGATCTGGCTGCGCACGATGCGCGCCTCGATCTCGAACAGCAGGCCTTCGACCTCGACCTTGTCGAACTCGATGTTCTCGGCCTTCAACGCGGCGAAGACGCTGGCCGTGACATCGCGGCAGGCCTGGGTGCGGGCTTGCTTGCTGCGGATCTGGTAGGCCGCGCGCAACGGCCCTTCGGCCAGCTCGGTGACCTTGGCGATGAAGGGCTCGTTCTTGGCCGGGGCCTGCCACTGCCACTCGGGCTTGCCGGCGTCGCGCACCAGTTCGTTGATCGCCGCGATCGCGATGTTGCCCTGCTCGTGGCCGAAGACCACGGCGCCGAGCATGATCTCCTCGGACAGCTGGTCGGCTTCGGACTCCACCATCAGCACGGCCGCTTCGGTGCCGGCCACGACCAGTTCCAGCTTGCTGTCGGCCAGCTGCGTCTGGCCCGGATTCAGCACGTACTCGCCATTGACGTAGCCGACGCGGGCGGCGCCGATCGGGCCGTTGAACGGGATGCCGCTGATCGCCAGCGCGGCGCTGGTGCCGATCATCGCGGCGATGTCGGCCTGGACCTCGGGGTTCAGGCTCAGCACGTGGATCACGACCTGGACTTCGTTGAAGAAGCCCTCGGGGAACAGCGGGCGGATCGGGCGGTCGATCAGGCGGCTGGTCAGTGTCTCGAGCTCGCTCGGGCGACCTTCACGCTTGAAGAAGCTGCCGGGGATCTTGCCCGCGGCATAGGTCTTCTCGATGTAGTCCACCGTGAGCGGGAAGAAGTCCTGCCCGGCCTTGGCGTCGGTCTTGGCGACCACGGTGGCCAGGACCACGGTGTCGTCCATGCTGACCAGCACGGCGCCGGTGGACTGGCGGGCGATCTCGCCGGTCTCCAGCGTGACCTGGTGCTGGCCCCACTGGAACGTCTTGGTGACCTTGTTGAACATGCTCATGCCTTGTCTTCCTTGGTTGGAGTGGGCAGCGCAATGCCATTCCAGTGAAGCCTGTGATGAAGGCGTCGATGGAATGACACAGCAATGCGGCCCGGATTGAACACAGACGGGAAGGGGCCGCCGTCAAGCGACCCCGCTCTTCCGTTTACTTCCTCAAGCCCAGCTTGGAGATCAGCGCGGTATAGCGCTCGGCATCCTTGTCCTTGAGATAGGACAGCAGGCGCTTGCGCTGGTTGACCATCTTCAGCAGCCCGCGGCGGCCGTGGTGATCCTTGAGATGGGTCTTGAAGTGCGGCGTCAGTTCGTTGATCCGCGTGGTCAGCAACGCGACCTGCACTTCGGGGCTGCCGGTGTCGGCGGGCCCCCGGGCATGGGCCTTGACGACCTCGGCGGTGACGGCAGTGGCGAGGGGCATGGATTTCCTTGGTGATCGTGGAAACCGCCCTGCCCGGCGCGCATCGTGATCGACGCGCCTGGCCGCGGGTTTCCGGGTTGACTTGCGAACGCCAGTGAAACCGACCGGCGCCGTGCTTGGGGACCCCGACGATTCGGGAGCCCGCGATTATAGACCGATGCCGCGGCGCAACCGGGCCAGGCCCTGGTCGAGCCGCTGCGGGTCGCGCGAGGCGAAGCACCAGCGCAGCCAGCCCTCGCCTTCGGGACCGAAGGCCGCGCCGGGCGCCAGTCCCAGGCCTTGCTCGACGACCAGACGCTTGGCCAGCGCCAGCGAGTCGTCCTCGCCGGCGACGCGGAAGAACGCGTACAGGCCGCCGGGCGGGCTGGCCACGCCGATGCCGGGCGTGGCGAGCAGACCGGCCAGCAGGCGGTCGCGGCCGGCCTGCAGCCGCGCCACCAGCGCCGGCACGAAGGCATCGGCGATTGCCAGCGCGGCCTGCCCACCGCGCTGCACGAACACCGGCGCGCAGGAACTGTTGAACTCGAGCAGCTTGCCGGCGGCATCGGTCTGTTCGCGCGGCAGCACCAGCCAGCCCAGCCGCCAGCCGGTCATCAGGAAGCTCTTGCTGAAGCTGTGGGCGACGATCAGGCGGTCGTCGGGGCTGGCGATGTCGAGGAACGACGGCGCGGCCGCGGCGGCCGGGGCATTGCCGACGCCGAAAAAGATGCGCTCGTAGACCTCGTCGGCGACGATCCAGGTGCCGGTGCGCCGGCAATGCGCCAGCAGCGCCTGCTGTTCGTCGCGCGTGAGCGTCCAGCCGGTGGGGTTGTTGGGCGAGTTGACGAGCAGCATCCGCGTGCTGCCGGTCACCGCGGCCAACAGTCGGTCCAGGTCGAGCCGCCAGGCGCCGTCCCGCGGGGTCAGGGCCACGCGCGTGACCGGCGCGCCCAGGATTGCCGGCTGCGCCGTCAGGTTGGGCCACACCGGCACCACGGCGACGACCTCGTCGCCGGCGTCGAGCAGCAGTTGCATCGCGACCATCAGCGCGCTGACGCCGGCCGAGGTCACGGCGATGCGATCGACATCGACCGCCCCGTGCAGCGCGCTGGCGTAGGCCGCGATCGCTGCGCGCAACTCGGGCAGGCCGAGGTTGTGCGAATAGAAGGTCTCGCCGCGCGCCAGCGAATCGGCCGCCGCCTGCCGGATCGGCTCGGGCGTGACCTCGTCGCTCTCGCCGAACCAGAACGCCAGCAGGTCGCTGCGCCCGAGGCCGGCGTTGGCCACTTCGCGGATCTTGGAGCCCGGCAGGGCCTGGATGGTCGTGCGCATCGATCGCGATCGGCAACGCCGGCAAGGCGCGCAGGATTTGATTCACGTCAAGGGAATCGGGGTCTTGAAACCGCGGCGGCCGGGACCATTTCCAGGCCATGGGTGCTGTGCCGCCGCGACCGTGCAGGCAAGTGCAGCTATCGCAACTTTCATTGTAGGAGTGCACCATGTTTCTGGTTCCGATGAGCCGTGAATCGCGCCAACTCTCGCGCCTGTTCGACGACACCTTCGAGCGCTTCTTCGGCAGCGTCGCCCAGGCCGAGGGCAGCACCGCACGCAGCCCGGCGCTGGACGTCAGCGAGTCCGACCGCAGCTACACCGTCAGGCTCGAGATGCCCGGTGTAGCCAAGGAGGACGTCAAGGTCTCGATCGACGGCCGCCAAGTCAGCGTGCAGGCGCAAAGCCAGCGCGACGACGAGAAGAAGGAAGGCGATCGTGTCGTCTATCGCGAGCGCTCGGTGTCCAGCTACGCGCGCACCTTCACGCTGCCGCTCGAGGTCGACCAAGCCGAGGCCGGTGCCAAGCTCGAGCATGGCGTGCTGACCCTGACGCTGCCCAAGCGCGGCGCGCGGGCCGGCGCGCAACTCACGGTCAGCTGAAGGCTCGGTCAGGCCGCGGCGCGCGAGAGCGCGTCCAGCGGCCAGCGCGGTAGCACGTCGAACGCGCCGTCTTGCGCCCCGTCGGCCAGGCCTTGCTGCAGGCGCAGCGCGGCGGCCAGCGCGATCATCGCGCCGTTGTCGGTGCATAGCGCCAGTGGCGGGTAGTGCACGCTGGCGCCGAGGCGCGCGGCACCGGCGTCGAGCTTCTCGCGCAGGCTCAGGTTGGCGCCGACGCCGCCGGCCACCACCAGGCGCCGCGTGCCACTGGCCGACAGCGCACGCAGCGACTTGGCCACCAGCACATCGACGATCGCGGCCTGCGTCGATGCCGCCAGATCGGCGCGCGACTGCTCGCAGATGTTGGGGCCCAGCTTGCGCGCCTGGGTCATCACCGCGGTCTTGAGCCCGGCGAAGGAAAAGTCCAGGTCCTTGCTGTGCAACAGCGGCCGCGGCAGCGCGAAGGCCTCGGGGTCGCCGAAGGCCGCCATGCGCGCCAGCGCCGGGCCACCCGGGTAACCCAGGCCGAGCAGCTTGGCGCTCTTGTCGAACGCCTCGCCGGCGGCATCGTCGATGGTTTCGCCCAGGAGCGCGTAGTCGCCGACGGCGCGCACGAGCATCAGTTGCGTGTGGCCGCCGGAGACCAGCAGGGCCACGAAGGGAAACTGCGGCGGCGCGTCGCCGAGGAACGGCGACAGCAGATGCCCCTCGAGGTGGTGCACGCCCAGCGCCGGCTTGCCCAGCGCGGCGGCCAGCGCCACCGCGACACCGGCGCCCACCAGCAACGCGCCGGCCAGGCCCGGGCCGCGCGTATAGGCCACCAGATCGACCTGTTGCAGCGTGCAACCCGCGCTATCCAGCACCTGGCGCGCCAGCGGCAGCACGCGGCGGATATGGTCGCGCGAGGCCAGTTCGGGCACCACGCCGCCGTAGGCCGCGTGCATCTCGGCCTGGCTGTGCAGGGCCTCGGCGAGCAGGCGCGGCCGGCCGTCGGCGCTGGTCGCCACCAGGGCCACGCCGGTTTCGTCGCAGGAGGATTCGATGCCGAGCACGTTCACGAGCCCAGTGTACGGTGGGCTGTTCGTGAGGCGCGAGCCGCTCGCCGCGCCAGCCCCATGCGGGCACGAGGATTGCATGACGCTGGATGACACCTTCGTCCGGTGTCTGTCTATCTCCTCAGCAGGGCGAAGGCCCTGGTCCAACCTCCCCGTTTCGCGACGGGGAGGTCTTTTTTCTGGTGCCTGCGCTGCCGGCCAGCGGTGCAGCGAGGGGCACGCGGGTCTCCGAACTGGTGCATCCGCCGCGCCGGCGAACGATCGGCTTGGGCGAAGGCAGGGCCGGTGGCTAACATCCAACCCACGTCGTGGAGCGTTCCGCGACCCAACCCGAGGAGCCCGAAGAATGAAACCCTTGCTTGCCCGACTTCTGCTGCCCGCCACCGTGCTGGCCATGGCCCTGAGCACGCCTGCATCGGCCGAATCCACGCTCGACAAGGTCAAGACCAGCGGCGTCATCACGCTGGCCTACCGCGAGTCGTCGATCCCCTTTTCCTACCTCGACGACAAGGCGCAGCCGGTGGGCTTCGGCGTCGACATCTGCAACCGCATCGTCGATGAGATCAAGAAGGAGACCGGGCGCGCCGACCTCAAGGTGCAGCATCAGGCGGTGACCTCGGCCAACCGCATCCCGTTGCTGGAGAACGGCACCATCGACCTCGAGTGCGGCTCGACCACCAACAACAGCGCGCGCGCCAAGCAGGTCACGTTCTCGATCAACTACTTCTACACCGGCACCCGCTTCCTGGTGAAGAGCAATTCGGGCATCAAGGGCCTGGACGACCTCAAGGGCAAGGTGCTGGTCAGCACCACCGGCACCACCAACTACCGGCTGCTTCGCGACCTGATCGCCGAGAGGAAGCTGCCGATCGAGCTGATCGGCGCGAAGGACCATTCGGAGTCGGCGCTGCTGGTGGAAAGCGGGCGCGCGGCGGCCTTCGGCATGGACGACATCCTTCTCTACGGCCTGCGCGCCAGCTCGCGCAACCCGGCCGAGCTCGCCGTCGCCGGCGACGCAATCCAGGTCGAGCCCTACGGCATCATGGTGCGCAAGGACGACCCCGGCATCAAGAAGCTGGTCGACGGCGTTCTCGGCGGCATGATGAAGAGCGGCGAGTTCACGCGCCTGTACGACAAGTGGTTCACGTCGCCGATCCCGCCCAAGGGGATCAACCTCAACGCGCCGATGAGCAAGGAGCTCAAGGACAACCTGACGGCGCTGTCGGACAAACCGGCGACCTGAACCCGCCGTCCCCGGCCGCGGTCATCGCGGCCGGCAGTTGCCCGGCCTGGCCTCAGTGATTCTCGCGTGCCTGGTTGATCGTGTATTTCGGGATCTCGATCGTCACGTCCTGGTCCGACAGGATCGCCTGGCAGCTCAGGCGCGAGGTGGACGTCAGACCCCAGGCGCGGTCGAGCAGGTCTTCCTCGCTCTCGTCCATCTCGCCCAGCGAATCGAAGCCTTCCTTGACGATCACGTGGCAGGTGGTGCAGGCGCAGCTCATCTCGCAGGCGTGCTCGATGTCGATGCCGTTCTCGAGCAGGGCCTCGCACACCGAGGTGCCGGCGGGCGCCTCGATGCTGTCGCCCTGCGGGCAGAGTTCGGCGTGGGGCAGGATGCGGATGATGGGCATGGCAGGGGCTCAGACTTCCTCGAGGCGGCGGCCGGCCAGCGCCTGGCGGATACCCTGGTTCATGCGCAGCGCGGCGAAGGCCTCGGTGCCTGCGGCCAGGGCCTTGACGGCGGCGTCGATGACGTCGCTGTCCTCGCCGACGGCGGCCTTCGCGGCGGCGTCGGCCAGCGCCTCGATCTCGCGTTGTTCGCCGGCATCGAGCAGCACTGCGTCGGCAGCCAGCGCGGAGCGGGTGGCCAGCACCATCCGTTCGGCCTCGACCCGCGCCTCGCGCAGCCTGCGCGCCGCCATGTCGTCTTCGGCATGGGCAAAGCCGTCCTGCAGCATCTGCGCGATCTGTTCGTCGGCCAGACCATAGCTGGGCTTGACCGTTACCGCGGCCTCGACGCCCGAGGTCTGCTCGCGCGCCGAAACGCTGAGCAGCCCGTCGGCATCGACCTGGAAGGTGACGCGGATGCGTGCCGCGCCCGCCACCATCGGCGGAATGCCGCGCAGCTCGAAGCGCGCCAGCGACCGGCATTCGCCGACCAGGTCGCGCTCGCCCTGCACGACGTGGATCGCCATCGCGGTCTGGCCGTCCTTGAAGGTCGTGAACTCCTGCGCCTTGGCCACCGGGATCGTGGTGTTGCGCTCGATCACCCGCTCGACCAGGCCGCCCATCGTTTCCAGGCCCAGCGAGAGCGCGATCACATCGAGCAGCAGCAGTTCGCCGTCGCGGGCGTTGCCGGCCAGCGCATTGGCCTGGATCGCCGCGCCGAGCGCGACCACCTCGTCGGGGTTCAGGTTGGTCAGCACTTCGCGGCCGAAGAGCTCGCCCACCGCGGCGCGCACCGCCGGCATGCGCGTGCTGCCGCCGACCATCACGACGCCCTGCACTTCTTCGCGGCCGATGCGGGCGTCGCGCAGCACCTTGCGAACCGCGGCCAGGGTCCGATCGATCAGCGGCCGCGCCAGCGCCTCGAGCCGGGCGCGCGTCACCGCCACGCCCAGTGTCCGGCCCGCGACTTCCGCGTTCAGGATCGCCTGGCCGGCGCCGCTCAGCGCCTCCTTGGCGGCGCGCGCCGCGACCAGCGCCGCGCGCTTGTCCTGCGGCGTGACCGCGGCCACGCCGGCCTGTGCCAACGCCCAATCGGCCAGGGCATGGTCGATGTCGTCGCCGCCGAGCGCCGCGTCGCCGCCGGTGGCGACGACCTCGAACACGCCGCGCGTCAGGCGCAGCAGCGAGATGTCGAAGGTACCGCCACCCAGGTCGTAGACCGCGTACAGGCCTTCGCTGGCGTTGTCCAGGCCGTAGGCCACCGCGGCGGCGGTCGGCTCGCTGATCAGGCGCAGCACGCTCAGACCGGCGAGTTGTGCCGCGTCCTTGGTCGCCTGGCGCTGGGCGTCGTCGAAGTAGGCCGGTACGGTGATCACGGCACCGAACAGCTCGGCATCGAAGCTGTCCTCGGCGCGCTGGCGCAGGCTGGCGAGGATTTCGGCCGAGACCTCCACCGGCGTCTTCTCGCCGGCGCGGGTGGCCAGCGCCAGCATGCCCGGCCGATCGACGAAGCGATAGGGCAGCTTGTCGCGCCCGGCGATGTCGGCCACCGTGCGGCCCATGAAGCGCTTGACCGAGACCAGCGTGTTCTCGGCGTCCTCCGCCTGCGCGGCCAGTGCCTCGAAGCCGATCGCGCGCCGGCCGCCTTCGAGGTAGCGCACGGCCGAGGGCAGCAGGACGCGGCCCTGCGCGTCGGGCAGGCATTCGGCCACGCCGTGGCGCACCGCGGCGACCAGCGAATGCGTGGTGCCCAGGTCGATGCCCACCGCGATGCGCCGCTGGTGCGGATCGGGCGTCTGGCCGGGTTCGGAGATCTGCAGCAAAGCCATGAAAGGGGTCTTCGTGTTGTTCTGGCGGGAGATGTTCAACGGCCCGGCATCAGCGCATCGAGCCGGCGCTCGATGTCCTGGCGGAAGCGGGCCAGGAACATCAGCGAGCGCACCTGCGCCGCGGCAGCGACGGTATCGCTGCTCTCGTCGAGCAGCCGCTCGAGTTCGGCCAGCATCGCGCGCTGCTCGCGCGCGACCTGAGAATCCAGCGCGTCGACCTCGGCCTCGCCGGCGGCATCGGCTAGGGCCTCGCGCCATTGCATCTGCTGCATCAGGAAGGCGGCCGGCATCGCGGTGTTGCGCTCGGCATCGACCGCCACGCCGCGCAACTCGCACAGATAGGCGGCGCGGCTTAGCGGATCCTTCAGGCGCTGGTAGGCCTCGTTGACGCGCACGGCCCATTGCATCGCCAGCCGCTGCGCCGCCGCGCCCTCCGACGCGAAGCGGTCCGGATGCACGCGCGCCTGAAGGTCGCGCCGGCGGACGTCGAGCTCGGTGCGGTCCAGTGCCTGTTGCTGCGGCAGGCCGAAGAGCGTGAAGTCGTCGTCGCCGAGCTTCATAGCCGCTTGCCGTAGAAGACCGACAGGCCGTTGTCGGGATAGCCACCGAAGGCCGGGTGCGTGGTGTAGCCGCTGCGCTCGTAGAGTCGCAGCGCCTCGATCTGGTCGCGGCCGGTTTCCAGCAGCGCCAGCGCCAGGCCTTCGCTGTGCAGTTGCGCTTCCATCGCTTCGAGCATTCGGGCGCCGATGCGCCGGCCGCGCTGCGCCGGATCGACGTACATCCGCTTGACCTCGCCGTAAGGCTGGTCCCGGGTCGCGGCTTCGCCGGCCATGCGCCGAATGGCGCCGGTGCCGATGGCATGGCCTCCGCGGCGGGCGACGAAGAAGCTCACCTCGGGCGCCAGCAGCGCCTGCAGGTCCAGGATGTGGTTGGCCTCGGGCGGGTACAGCGACTGCAGGTAGTCGTCGAGCGCGCCCAGCAGCGCACGCACCTCTGGCTGGTCGGGGCGTTCGGGACGGATAACGATGGCGTCTTGCATCGGAAGGTGGAAAAGTGCCTGGCGCTGCGTTGGCGGTCGGGTCGCACGGCGAAGGCGCGGCCACAGGGCGCGCGCAACCGGCGCGCCGCGCCCATTGTGGTGGGCGGCGGCGGTCAGACGCGGAACGACTCGCCGCAGCCGCAGCGGTCCTTCTCGCGCGGGTTGTGGAACTTGAAGCCTTCGTTGAGGCCCTCGCGGACGAAATCGAGTTCGGTGCCGTCGATGTAGGGCAGGCTCTTGGGATCGACCAGCACCTTCACCCCGTGGCCTTCGAAGATCACGTCCTCGGGCGCGATCTCGTCGGCATACTCGAGCTTGTAGGCCAGGCCCGAACAGCCGGTGGTCTTCACGCCCAGGCGCACGCCCACGCCCTTGCCGCGTCGGCCGAGGTAGCGCGTGACATGCCGCGCCGCTGCTTCGGTGAGAGTGACCGCCATGTTCTCGCTCAGTCGAATCGCTTGGGCATCAATGGGCCGCGGCTGCGGACGCGATGGACGCCTCGGCGCCGGCGACCGGCGCGCCATGCTTGGCGCGGTAGTCCTGCACCGCGGCCTTGATCGCGTCCTCGGCCAGGATCGAGCAGTGGATCTTGACCGGCGGCAGCGCCAGTTCCTGCGCGATCTGGGTGTTCTTGATCGTCACCGCCTCGTCCAGCGTCTTGCCCTTGACCCACTCGGTGACGAGCGAGCTCGACGCGATCGCCGAGCCGCAGCCGTAGGTCTTGAAGCGCGCATCCTCGATCAGCCCGGTCGCCGGGTTGACCTTGATCTGCAGCTTCATCACGTCGCCGCAGGCCGGCGCGCCGACCATGCCGGTGCCGACGCTGTCGTCGCCCTTGTCGAAGGAGCCGACGTTGCGCGGGTGTTCGTAATGCTCGACGACTTTCTCGCTGTAGGCCATGTCTATTCTCCTGATTGTTCCGTTTGCCGCCTTGCGGCTCGCATGCCGCAGGGACTGTCTCTCGTCAGTGTGCGGTCCACTGGATCGAGCTGATGTCGATTCCGTCCTTGAACATCTCCCACAACGGCGAGAGCTCGCGCAGCTTGGCCACCTGATCCTGGAGGGTGCCGACCGCGTAGTCGATCTCCTCGGCCGTGGTGAACCGGCCGATGGTCATGCGCAGGCTGGAATGCGCCAGCTCGTCGCTGCGACCCAGGGCCCGCAGCACGTAGCTGGGCTCGAGGCTGGCGCTGGTGCAGGCCGAGCCAGAGGACACCGCGAGGCCCTTGACGCCCATGATCAGCGACTCGCCCTCGACGTAATTGAAGCTCGCGTTGAGGTTGTGCGGCACGCGGCGCTCGAGGTCGCCGTTGATGAAGACCTGCTCGATGCCGCTGATGCCGTCCAGCAGGCGCTTCTGCAGCATGCGGATGCGCTCGATCTCGGTGCCCATCTCGGCCTGGGCGATGGCGAAGGCCTCGCCCATGCCGACGCACTGGTGGGTCGGCAACGTGCCGCTGCGCATGCCGCGCTCGTGGCCGCCACCGTGCATCTGCGCCTCGAGCCGCACCCGCGGCTTGCGCCGCACGTAGAGCGCGCCGATGCCCTTGGGGCCGTAGGTCTTGTGGCTGGCCAGGCTCAGCAGGTCGACCGGCAGCGTGGCCATGTCGATCGTCACCTTGCCGGTGGCCTGCGCGCCGTCGACGTGGAAGATGATGCCGCGCTCCCGACACATCGCGCCGATGGCCGGAATGTCCTGGATCACGCCGATTTCGTTGTTCACCAGCATCACCGAGACCAGGATCGTGTCCTTGCGCAGCGCATCCTTGAAGCGATCGAGGTCGAGCAGGCCGTTCTCCTGCACTTCGAGGTAGGTCACCTCGAAGCCCTGGCGCTCGAGCTCGCGCGTGGTGTCGAGCACCGCCTTGTGCTCGGTCTTGACGGTGACGATGTGCTTGCCGCGGGCGCTGTAGAAATGCGCCGCACCCTTGAGCGCCAGGTTGTTGGACTCGGTGGCACCGCTGGTCCAGACGATCTCGCGCGGGTCGGCGTTGATCAGCGCGGCGACCTGGCCGCGCGCCTTCTCGACCGCCGCCTCGGCCTCCCAACCCCAGGCGTGGCTGCGCGAGGCCGGGTTGCCGAAATGCTCGCGCAGCCACGGGATCATCGCGTCGACGACGCGCGGGTCGCAGGGCGTGGTGGCGCCGTAATCCATGTAGATGGGGAAATGCGGGGTCATGGCAGGAGGGCGAGAAGGAGGAAGGGGGAACGTGAGCAAAACCGAAGGGGCGACGCGCGCGGCGGCCTATTTGGAGAACGCGTTGCCGAGCGCGAAGACCGAGTTCGGCGCCGTCACCTTGATCGGCTTGACCACCGGCGTGGTCGAGATCGCGCGCTTGACCGGCGCGGTGTCGATCGACACGCCCTTGGCCAGCTGCTCGTCGACCAGCTTCTTCAGCGAGATCGAGTCCAGGAACTCGATCATCTTGGCGTTCAGGCTGGTCCACAGGTCGTGCGTCATGCAGCGGCCGCCGTCGTCGCCCATGCAGTTTTCCTTGCCGGCGCAGCCGGTGGCGTCGATGGGCTCATCGACGGCAACGATGATGTCGGCCACCGTGATCTCGGCCGCCGGCCGGCCCAGCGAATAGCCGCCTCCCGGGCCGCGCGTGCTCTCGACGAGCTCGTGTCGGCGCAGCTTGCCGAACAGCTGCTCGAGGTAGGACAGCGAGATCTGCTGCCGCTGGCTGATCGCAGCCAGGGCCACGGGGCCGGCGTTGGAGCGCAGCGCGAGGTCGATCATCGCGGTGACGGCAAAACGGCCTTTGGTGGTGAGACGCATGGGACCTCCTGAGGGGTTCGCTGGAACGAGCTGCCGGTGCACCGTGGCTGTGACGAGGAGCTCCGCGTCACCGTTGAACCCGACTAATCTGGTCAAGTATAAGGGAGCCTGACTATTTTAGTCAACCTTTGACCTCGGCGCCGACCTCGCCGGCCAGCGCGCTGACGAGGCCGTCGCAGGCATCCTCGACGAGGTCGAGGACCTGCTCGAAACCCTGCGGCGGGCCGTAATACGGGTCGGGCACTTCACCCAAGTCGGCGAAGCGGCGGGCGTAGGCCAGCAGCGGCCGCACACGCGCCCGGCCGGGTTCAGGGGCGCTGACTCGCAGGTGGTCGAGGTGGCCCCGGTCCATTGCCAGGATGAGATCGAAGCGATCGAAGTCTTCGGCCACCAGGCGGCGCGCGCGCAGGCCCGAGAGGTCGTAGCCGCGCTGCAGCGCATGGCGCTGGGCGCGCGGGTCCGGGGCCTCGCCGGAGTGATAGCCCGAAGTACCCGCCGAAGCGACGACGACTTGCGACGCCAGACCGGCCGCTGCCAGCTTCGCTCGCAGCACGCCCTCGGCGGTCGGCGAGCGGCAGATGTTGCCGGTACAGACCATCAGCACGCGTACCGCGTCGAGGGGTTCGGGATCGACGCGCTTCGAGAAGGACCACATGGCCATCAGGATAGCGCAGGCATGAGCTCGAGATCAGGCGACGCCCGGGGCCAGCTGCACCACGTTGCTGTCGTCGCCGGAAGCGCCGAAGGCCTGCTCGCGCAGCAGGGCCAGTTGGTCGCGCACCCTCGCCGCCTGCTCGAACTCGAGGTTGCGCGCATGCTCGAGCATCTGCCGTTCGAGCAGTTTGATGCGCTTGCCCAGGTCCTTCTCCGACAGCGCCTCGACCTCGGCGGCGGCCTTGGCTGCCTTCAGATCGTCCTTCGCGCTCTTGTCGGACACAGCGCCTTCGATCATGTCGCGGATGCGCTTGTTGATGCTTCTGGGCGTGATGCCATGCGCCAGGTTGTGCGCGATCTGCTTGGCACGGCGGCGCTCGGTCTCGCCTATCGCCGCGCGCATGCTGTCGGTCATCCTGTCGGCGTAGAGGATCGCGCGGCCGTTGACGTTGCGCGCGGCGCGGCCGATGGTCTGGATCAGGCTGCGCTCGGCGCGCAGGAAGCCCTCCTTGTCGGCATCGAGGATCGCCACCAGGCTGACCTCGGGCAGGTCGAGCCCCTCGCGCAGCAGGTTGATGCCGACCAGCACGTCGAAGATCCCCAGGCGCAGGTCGCGCAGGATCTCGACCCGCTCGACGGTATCGATGTCGCTGTGCAGGTAGCGCACCTTGACGCCGTTGTCCGACAGGTACTCGGTGAGCTGTTCGGCCATGCGCTTGGTCAACGTGGTGATCAGCACGCGTTCGTTCCGGGTCACCCGGTCGCGGATTTCCTGCAGCACGTCGTCGACCTGCGTCGCCGCGGGACGAACCTCGACCTCGGGGTCGACCAGGCCGGTCGGCCGCACGACCTGCTCGACCACCTGCCCGGCGTGCGCCTGCTCGTAGGCCGCCGGCGTGGCCGAGACGAAGACCGCCTGGCGCATCTTGCGCTCGAACTCCTCGAACTTCAGCGGCCGGTTGTCGAGCGCGCTGGGCAGGCGGAAGCCGTACTCGACCAGCGTCGTCTTGCGGGCGCGGTCGCCGTTGTACATGCCGCCGAATTGGCCGATCAGCACATGACTCTCGTCGAGAAACATGATCGCGTCGGGGGCCAGGTAGTCCACCAGCGTCGGCGGCGGCTCACCCGGCTTGGCGCCGCTGAGGTGCCGCGTGTAGTTCTCGATACCCTTGCAGTGGCCGACCTCCTGCAGCATTTCGAGATCGAAGCGAGTGCGCTGCTCCAGCCGCTGGGCCTCGACCAGCTTGCCGGCCTTGACCAGCTCGTCCAGCCGCGCGCGCAGCTCGTCCTTGATGGTCGCGATCGCATCGACCACGCGCTCGCGCGGCGTGACGTAATGGCTGCTCGGATAGACCGTGAAGCGCGGGATCTTCTGCCGCACGCGGCCGGTCAGCGGGTCCAGCAACTGGAGCGTCTCGACCTCGTCGTCGAGCAGCTCGATGCGCAGCGCCAGCTCGCTGTGCTCGGCCGGGAAGACGTCGATCGTGTCGCCGCGCACGCGGAACGATCCGCGCGAAAAATCGATCTCGTTGCGCTTGTACTGCATCCGGACGAGCTGGGCGATCACCTCGCGCTGGCTCATCCTGTCGCCCACGCGCAGCAGCATCACCATCCGGTGGTAGTCGGCCGGGTTGCCGATGCCGTAGATCGCGCTGACGCTGGCGACGATGATCACGTCGCGCCGCTCGAGCAGGCTCTTGGTGGCGGAAAGCCGCATCTGCTCGATGTGCTCGTTGATCGCGCTGTCCTTCTCGATGAACAGGTCGCGCTGCGGCACGTAGGCCTCGGGCTGGTAGTAGTCGTAGTAGCTGACGAAGTACTCGACCGCGTTCCTCGGGAAGAACTCGCGGAACTCGCTGTACAGCTGAGCGGCCAGCGTCTTGTTGGGCGCGAACACGATCGCCGGCCGCCCCAGCCGGGCGATGACGTTGGCCATCGTGAAGGTCTTGCCCGAGCCGGTCACCCCCAGCAGCGTCTGGTAGGCCAGGCCGTCGGCGATGCCTTCGACCAGCTGGGCTATCGCGGCCGGCTGGTCGCCGGCCGGCAGATAGGGCTGGAAGAGCTGGAACGGCGAGCCGGGAAAGGAAACGAACTCGCCGCTGGCCGCATGGTCAGGGGCGGCGACGGCTTCGGCAACTGCGGTCATGCAAGGCTTTCCTTCGGGCTCTTCGGCCCGGGCGGACATCTAGAATCGAGGATGTGCTGGCACCGTGCAAGCAACCCGCTAGGGTAGCGCAGTGCGCCGGCCCGTGCAGCGCCGGCTGTACGCGATGCCCGATATCCCCTGCCGCAGGAACTCCCTCATGTCCGCCTCGCTCTTCGCCGCCGTCGAAATGGCGCCCCGCGACCCCATCCTGGGTCTGATCGAACAATTCAACGCCGACCCCAACCCGGCCAAGGTCAACCTCGGCGTCGGCGTCTATCTCGACGACCAGGGCAAGCTGCCCGTGCTGCGCTGCGTGGCCGCTGCCGAGCAGCAACTGCTGGCCGCGCCCAAGCCCAAGAACTACCTGCCGATCGACGGTATCGCGGCCTACGACAAGGCGGTGCAGGGCCTGGTGTTCGGCGCCGAGAGCGAGGCCATCACGAGCGGGCGGGTGGCCACCATCCAGGCGCTGGGCGGCACCGGTGGCCTGAAGGTCGGCGCCGACTTCCTCAAGCACGTGCAGCCCGGTGCGCAGGTGCTGATCAGCGACCCGAGCTGGGAGAACCACCGCGCGCTGTTCACCCAGGCCGGCTTCGCCGTCGGCACCTACCCGTACTACGACGCCGCCACGCGCGGCATCCGTTTCGACGCGATGCTGGCGGCGCTGCAGGCGGCCGCGCCCGGCACCATCGTCGTGCTCCACGCCTGCTGCCACAACCCGACCGGCTGCGACCTGACGCCGGCGCAATGGCACAAGGTCGCGCAGGTCTGCGAGGCCGGCGCCCTGGTGCCGTTCCTCGACCTGGCCTACCAGGGCTTCGGCGAAGGCATCGCCGAGGACGGCGCGGCGGTGCAGTGCTTCGTCGCCCGCGGCGCGGCGTTCTTCGTCGCGACCTCGTTCTCCAAGAGCTTCTCGCTCTACGGTGAGCGCGTCGGCGCGCTCAGCGTCGTGTGCCGCAGCGCCGAAGAGGCCGCACGCGTGCTCTCGCAGCTGAAGATCGTGATCCGCACCAACTACTCCAACCCGCCGACCTTCGGCGCCCAGATCGTCGCCACGGTGCTGGGAACGCCGGCCCTGCGCACGATGTGGGAGGAGGAACTCGCCGCCATGCGCGAGCGCATCCGAGCGATGCGTCGTGCGCTGGTCGAGCGCCTGCGCGCCGCGGGCGTGGCCGGCGATCTGGACTACATCACGCGGCAGAAGGGCATGTTCAGCTACTCGGGGTTGTCGAAGGCGCAGATGCATCGCCTGCGCAGCGAGTTCGGCATCTACGGCCTGGATTCGGGTCGGATCTGCGTGGCGGCCATCAACAGCCGCAACATCGATGCCGTGGCCAAGGCTCTGGCGCAGATGATGTGACGCGCAGCCGCCCGGGCCCAGGCGGCTGTCGCCCAGGTGACAGTAGGCGCGAAATCGACGTTCCGAACCGGTGTTTTCGCGCTACCTGTGGGCGGCCTGCGCAGGCACAGTGGAGATCGCCGATGAATATTGCTGCAGTGCAGCAATATTCGTGGTACTGTCACCAAAATGGTGGACTCACAGGCAGCTGAGGCGTCTGTGACCGACTCTGCCGACGATACGCATGGAGACCGCCGATGCTGTACCAGATCTACGAAACACAACGCGCGCTGATGTCGCCGTTCTCCGAATTCGCCAGCGCGTCGGCCAAGCTCTACAGCCACCCGCTGTCGCCCTTCGCACACACGCCGCTGGCGCAGCGCGTCTCGGCCAGCTTCGATCTGCTGCACCGGCTGGCCAAGGAATACGAGAAGCCGCCATTCGCCATCACCACGGCAGCGGTCAACGGCGTGGCCGTCGCGGTGCAGGAGCAGGTCGCACTGCACAAGCCGTTCTGCCGCCTGGTGCGTTTCAAGCGCTTCACCGACGATCCTAGGGCGCTGGCGCAGATGAAGGGCCAGCCCAAGGTGCTGGTGGTGGCGCCGCTGTCGGGCCACCACGCGACCCTGCTGCGCGACACGATCAAGAGCCTGCTGCAGAACCACAAGGTGTTCATCACCGACTGGACCGACGCGCGCATGGTGCCGGTGCAGGCCGGCGCCTTCCACCTCGACGACTACGTGTCATACGTGCAGGAGTTCATCCGCCACATCGGGCCCGACGTGCATGTGATCTCGGTGTGCCAGCCCACGGTGCCGGTGCTCGCGGCGATCTCGTTGATGGCCAGCGGCGGCGAGCCGACGCCGCGGACGATGACCATGATGGGCGGCCCGATCGACGCGCGCAGGAGCCCGACCGCGGTCAACAACTTGGCGATGAACAAGAGCCATGGTTGGTTCGAGAACAACGTGATCTTCCGCGTGCCGGAGAACTTCCCCGGCGCCGGGCGGCGCGTCTATCCGGGCTTCCTGCAGCACACCGGCTTCGTGGCGATGAACCCCGACCGCCACATGTCCAGCCATTACGACTACTTCCGCGACCTGATCCGCGGCGACGACGACAGCGCCGAGTCGCACCGGCAGTTCTACGACGAGTACAACGCCGTGCTCGACATGCCGGCCGAGTACTACCTCGACACCATCAAGACCGTGTTCCAGGACTTCGCGCTGGTCAACGGAACCTGGAAAGTCAAGGGTGAACTGGTGCGTCCGCAGGACATCACCACCCCCGCGCTGATGACCATCGAAGGCGAGCTCGACGACATCTCCGGCGCCGGCCAGACCAAGGCCGCGCATGGGTTGTGCACCGGCATCCCCAGCAACCGGCAGTTCCATTACGACGTGGCCGGCGCCGGTCACTACGGCATCTTCTCGGGGCGGCGCTGGCGCGAGAAGGTCTATCCGCAGGTGCGCGACTTCATCGCCCGCTTCGACGCCGAGGCGGCAGCCGAAGCCGGCGAAGCCCCCGTGCAGGCCCCGCGCAGGAGGCGCGCTTGATAATGCGCTGGTGAGCCTCCGCCCGACCGCCAGCGCATCCACCGCCGCCCTCGCCGACCGCCTCGACGCCACGCTGCCGCAAACGCAGTGCACGCGTTGCGGCTACGCCGACTGCCGCGCCTATGCCGAGGCGATGGCCGCTGGCGAGGCCGAGATCAATCGCTGCCCGCCGGGCGGTGCAGAAGGGATCGTGCGGCTGGCCGTGGTCACGGGCCGCCCGCCCCTGCCGCTGAACCGCGACTGCGGCACCGAGGGCCCGCGTGCGCTGGCGGTGATCGACGAGGCCTGGTGCATAGGCTGCACGCTGTGCATCAAGGCCTGCCCGGTCGACTGCATCGTCGGCGCGCCCAAGCTGATGCACACCGTGATCGACGCACTGTGCACCGGATGCGAGCTGTGCGTGCCGGCCTGCCCGGTGGACTGCATCGCGATGCTGCCCGTCACCGCCGACCGCACCGGCTGGCAGGCCTGGAGCCCGGCGCAGGCCGACGAGGCGCGCGCGCGCTACGTGCTGCATGGCCAACGCCTGGCGCGCGAACAGCGTGAGAACGACGAGCGCCTGGCCGCCAAGGCCCAGGCCAAGCTGGCCGACCTGGCCGCGCACAGCAGGCTCACCGACCCGGCGGCGCTGGCGGCCAAGCGCGCGGTCGTCGAAGCCGCCCTGCAGCGCGCCCGCGCGCGCCGGGTTCCCGCAGGCGAGCAGGACAGCGATGACGCCTGAAGCAATCGAGGGCTTCTTCGCCACCCTGTCGGCGGCCAACCCGCAGCCGCGAAGCGAACTCGAGTACAGCAGCGTGTTCGAACTGCTCGTGGCCGTGCTGCTGTCGGCCCAGGCCACCGATGTCAGCGTCAACAAGGCGACCCGGCGGCTGTTCACGCTGGCACCGACGCCGCAGAAGATGATCGATCTGGGCGAAGCTCGGGTCACCGAGCTGATCCGCACGATCGGCCTGTTCCGCACCAAGGCCAAGAACCTGCTGGCGACCTGCCGCATCCTCGTCGAGCGGCATGGCGGCGAGGTGCCGCGCTCGCGCGCCGCGCTCGAAGCGCTGCCCGGCGTCGGGCGCAAGACCGCCAACGTGGTGCTCAACGTGGGCTTTGGCGAGCCGACGATGGCGGTGGACACGCATGTCTTTCGGGTCAGCAACCGCACCGGGCTGGCACCCGGGCGCACACCGCTGGAAGTCGAGCACCGGCTGCTCGAACGCGTCCCGGCGCGCTACCTCGAGCACGCCCACCACTGGCTCGTCCTGCACGGCCGCTACGTCTGCCTGGCGCGCAAGCCGCGCTGCGGCGAATGCGCGGTGCGCCGCTTCTGCGACTTCGGCGCTCCTACAATGCCCGCCGGGGAGACCAGCTGAGTCATGAGCAAGCTCGAAGATCTCGCGGAACGGGTGGACCGCCTGGTGCTGCGGCACCAGGAACTCAAGCGCACCAGCGCTCTGCTGGAGCAGCAGCTGGCAGCGGCATCGAACGAACGTGACAGCCTGCGCTCGCGGCTGGCAGCAGCGCGTGCGCGCATCGACGCGCTGCTCGAGCGGCTGCCGACCGAAGCCGCCCCGGCCAAGGGCAAGGCGCCATGAAGCAGGTCGAGGTGACGATCCTCGGGCAGGTCTACATGCTGGGCTGCCCCGAAGGCGGCGAGGCGCTGTTGACCAGCGCGGTGGCCAGTGTGGACCGCGAGATGACCACCATCCGCGAAGCGGGCAAGGTCCGGTCACGCGAGCGAATCGCCGTGCTGGCCGCGCTAAACCTGGGCTACCAGCTCGCCGAGCGCGCGGCCGCGACACCGCCGAGGAGGCCCCGCGGCGAGGCCGAAACCCAGGAGGCGGTGGATCTCGACGCCTTGCTGCGCCGCGTCGATGCCGCACTCGGCGACGACGGGCAACTGCTGTGATTTCCGGCGCAGCCGGCAGGTCACGCGCCCGGCCTAGAATGGGGTCGTCCGTCGTGTTCGCGTGGGCTTTATATTTCCTTGAACCGATGCTCATTGAGCCAGGGCTTGGAACATCGCCTGGCTGGTGTGATCGTCTCGCGTCAGATGAACCCGAAGCTTGGCTGACCTCGCCCACCTGAACTTCCCTGAGGGTTCAGGAATGCGGTTCACGGCTCACGACGGACACCTTCTTCGCTCGCCCCTTGCATGCCCCGCCATTGGCTGATGAAGAGCGAGCCCGCCGAGGTCTCGATCGACGACCTCGCATGTGCCCCGGGCCAGACCCTGCCCTGGACCGGTGTGCGCAACTACCAGGCCCGCAACTTCATGCGCGACGCGATGCAGCCCGGCGACGGGGTGCTCTTCTATCACTCGTCATGCCCCGAGCCCGGCGTGGCGGGGCTGGCGCGCATCACCGGCCTCGCGCAGCCGGACAGCACGCAGTTCGACCCCGGGAGCCCCTACTTCGACCCCAAGGCCAGGCCCGGGGAGCCGCGTTGGCTGCAGATCGACGTGGCTCTGATGCGCAAGACGCGGCTGCTGCCGCTGGCCGAGATGCGCGCCTGCCCGGCGCTGGCCACGATGCAGGTGTTGCGGCGCGGCAATCGGCTGTCGATCACCCCGGTCAGCGAGTCCGAATGGCAGGCCGTGCTCGAGTTGCTTCGCGAATGAGCGGCACTTGAACCTCGGCCCCCCACTGATCGCGGAGCTGCTGGCGCTGGGCGTCGTGGCCGGCTTTCTCGCCGGACTGCTCGGCGTCGGCGGCGGCATGATGATGGTGCCGGCATTGACCTGGCTGCTCAGCGCGCGGGGCGTCGAATCGGGGCTGGCGGTGAAGATGGCGATCGCGACCGCGATGGCCACCATCGTCTTCACCTCGCTGTCCAGCGTGCGCGCGCACCAGCGGCACGGCACGGTCCGCTGGTCCATCGTGGCCGCGATGGCGCCGGGTTTGCTGCTGGGCGGCATCGCCGCCGGCGCCGGCGCCTTCGCAGTCATCAAGGGGCAGGCGCTGGCGCTGCTCTTTGCCGCATTCGTCGGCTACTCGGCGCTGCAGATGTGGATCGACCGCAAGCCTCACCCGGCGCGCGTGATGCCCGGGCCCGCAAGCCAGGCGCTGGTGGGCACGGGAATCGGATTCGCCTCGGGCCTGCTCGGCGCCGGCGGGGCGTTCCTGTCGGTGCCGTTCATGACCTGGTGCAACGTCTCGCCGCGGCATGCGGTGGGCACCAGCGCGGCGTTGGGCTTTCCGATCGCGCTGGCGAGCACGCTGGGCTACTTGGTCAGCGGCTGGCGCCTGCCGCCGGCGCTGCCCGGCGCGGTGGGCTACCTGTACCTGCCGGGACTGGTGATCGTGTCGCTGGCCAGCGTGAGCCTGGCGCCGCTGGGCGCGCGAACCGCGCAGCGCATCCACACCCGGCTGCTCAAGCGGTTCTTCGCACTGCTGCTGCTGGCGCTGGCCGCGAGCATGCTGCGGCACGCGTTCTCGGCTTGAGGGCCGCTGCCGGCGCGGCCGTCGCCGTTCGGCCCGAAGCTTGGATCGCCACCGGTCCTTCGCCAGCGGCGGAACGCCCTCGAGCCTCCTGCGTGCGGGCTCAGGTCGGCTCGAAGCGGATCGCCGCCAGCGTCACGTGGTTGCCGCCGCGGCGCCTCGCCTCGGCCAGCGCGGCCTCGCAGGCCGCCACCAGGGCCTCTTGCGTGTGCGCCGTGTGCGGGAAGCTGGCCACCCCCATGGCCACGCTGAAGCCGAGGTCCCGCCCCTCGTGGACGACGATCTCGGTGGCGCACTTGCGACGCAGCCCTTCCATGCGCGAATGTGCGGTGGCAAGGCCGACCCCCGAGAGCAGCACGGCGAAGCGCCGTTCGTCGTAGCGGCAAGAGGCGTCCATCGCGCGCGTGCCGCTGCGCAGCAGGCGGCCCAGGGCCTCGAGCACGCGCTGGCGGCCGGCATCGCCCAGTGCCAGCAGCTTGTCGTCGGGCGGGTCGAGCTCAATCAGGACGATCGCGAATTCGCGGTGCTCGCGGCTCGACAGATCGACCTCGCGCCGCAACTGGTCCTCGAAGTTGGCACGCCGGTAAAGGCCCGAGGCCGGGTCACGCAGCGCCTGGTCGGCCAGCTCGCGACTCAGCGACTCGAGCGCCTGCTGCTGCTGCTCGATCTGCGCCAGCGCGGCACGCAGCTGCGCCTCGCGCTGGTGCTCGCCGGCGAGGTCGGTCCAGACGCTGCACAGCCAGCGTGGGCCCTGCCTGTCGCCTGCGATGGCCAGGCGCAGCACCGAGAACTCGCGCCGGACGCCGTCGCGCTCGAAGCGATGCTCGCTGACCAGCGCAGTGCCGTGCGCAAGCGCCGTCTGCTCGGTCGCGCGCATGGCAACGGTCATCGCGGAATCGAAGAGTTCGGCGTCACCGCGTCCCAGCACATCGGCGATAGGGCGGCGCAGGAAGGCGGCCATTGCCTTGTTGACATGGACGTAAAGCCCCGTTTCCAGGTCCTTGACCGCCAGCAACTCGCCCGTTCGGTCCAGCACCGCGGGCAGCAGGCCGGCGAGCAGCCGACGCAGGTCCCCGCTGGCCAGCAGCGGGGACGAAGGCAGGTCGAGCATCGTATTCATGGCTGGCAAAGGATGAGCGCGTGGCTGCTGCACCAATCTGCGACCGATGCCCGATCTTGGTGTTGCGCAGCCTGCAGTACAAGCCTCATCGGCATTTTCGCCCCTAAATTGACCCTGGCAGCCGGCCAGTGCCGCGAGTTGGATGGGCGTGGAAGTCGCTCACAGAAGCGAGTCTCCAGCAATCGAGGCCGGTCGAAGGCGCTTGTCAGCCTTGCAGGGCGGCTTGCGCTGCGGCACCCGACGCCGGATCGCGCCGGCCGGAACTCGGCGCGCCCGGTCGGGCTCCAAGGGCCCGCGTGCTCGAGCCGGCGGGCGAGCCATGCAAGCTCCGAGCACGACAACCCAGCCCTAACAGCGACCGGTATTGGGCCCGGAACTTGCGGAATGCCGGGCGGGAGACAAGAAGCCTCATGAGCATCGCTGTTCATCTGAAGGAAATTGGCCGCGGCGCCAGCGGCTCGCGCGCCCTCGACTCCGGCGCCGCCCGGGCGGTGATGGCCGAGGTGCTCGACGGCCGCGCCAGCGCCGCCGAGACGGGTGCCTTCGTGATGGCGATGCGCATGAAGGGCGAAACACTCGACGAGCTGGTCGGCTTTCTCGACGCCGTGCACGAGCGTTCGGTGCCAGTACCCAGCAGCCGGCCGGTGGTGCTGATCCCGTCCTACAACGGCTCGCGCAAGCTGCCCAACCTCACGCCCCTGCTGGCCTTGTGGCTGGCGCGCGAAGGCCTGCACGTGTTGGTGCACGGGCCCTTGGCCGAGGCAACGCGGGTGACCAGCGCGGCGATCCTGTCCGATCTCGGCCTGGCGCCGATCCTGCACCCGCAGGACATCGCCCGCGCCTGGTCGCGCCGCGAGCCAGCCTTCGTCCCCACGGGCGTGCTCTGCCCGCCGTTGCAGGCCCTGCTCGACCTGCGGCGCCTGATCGGCCTGCGCGGCCCTGGGCACACGGTGGCCAAGATGCTCAACCCGGTGCTGGGCGCGCCGGCGTTGCGGCTGGTCAACCACACCCACCCCGAGTTCGGCGCCCTGATGAGCGCCTGGGCCGAGCGCGAACGGGTCGATGCGATGCTGCTGCGCGGCACCGAGGGCGAGCCCGTGGCCGACCCGCGGCGCCAGCCGCGCATCGACACTTGGCTGGCCGGCGAACTGCAGCCCGAGCTGTCGGTGGCAGCGCAGGAAGGCGTGCTCACCGAGCTGCCGCTGCTGCCGCGCGCCATCGATGCCGCGAGCACCGCCGTCTATGTGCAGGAAGTGCTCAGTGGCATGCGCCCCGCGCCGCCGCCGCTGGTGCGCCAGTCAGCCTTGATCGTGGCCGCCACGGCCGCCTTGCAGGATCGCCAGGGTGCGCCGGAGCTCAGCGCTTGACGGCGTGGGGCAGGCCCGCCCGAGGCGGAAACGTGGCAAGGCTCTTTGCCGTCGGGGTTTGGCACGCGAGCAACGCCCCGGGGCGTCGATGGCTTGCGGCGGGCGCCGGGTAGCGGGCTATAATTTCCGGCTTTGCTGGCAAACCAGCGCTCGACTTGCCTCGACGGCCGCTCATGGCATTCATGAGCCGCTCAGGGCCCAAGCCGGAATCAAGCCCCCCAGGCCACGGGCGAGCAACGAGCGCAAATTTTCGGGATCCCTCAAGTACATGACCACCATCCGCGTCAAAGAGAACGAGCCGTTCGATGTCGCCCTGCGCCGCTTCAAGCGCACGATCGAAAAGATCGGCCTGCTGACCGAATTGCGCGCACGCGAGTTCTACGAGAAGCCCACCGCCGAGCGCAAGCGCAAGAAGGCGGCCGCGGTCAAGCGCCACTTCAAGCGCGTGCGCAGCATGCAGCTGCCCAAGAAGCTGTACTGAAGTCCCGGCCCGCCGGCCTGGCCCGGCGATTCAGCAAGCCCGCGCGGGACGCCGCTGCGGGCTTGTTTTGCTGATGGAGCCTCCACGATGAGCATGCTCAAGGACCGCATCACCGAAGACATGAAAGCCGCCATGCGCGCCAGGGACGCGGCGCGCCTGTCCACCATCCGCATGCTGCTGGCAGCGTGCAAGCAGCGCGAGGTCGATGAGCGCATCGAGCTCGACGACGCCGCGGTGGTGGCGCTGGTGGACAAGCTGATCAAGCAGCGCAAGGACTCGATGGCCGCGTTCGAGCAGGGCGGCCGCCCCGACCTGGTCGCCAAGGAAGGCGCCGAGATCCAGGTGCTGGAAGCCTATCTGCCGCGGCGCCTGTCGGCGGACGAGATCGCGAACGAAGTGGCCGCCATCGTCGGCGTGCTGGCGGCCGAGATCGGGCGTCAGCCGGGCCCGGGCGACATGGGAAAGCTGATGGCAGCGGCCAAGGCGCGCCTCGCGGGCAAGGCCGAGATGGGCCTCGTCTCGGCGGCGCTGAAGCGGGCGCTGGCGGGCTGAGGCGATGAGCAGCCTGCCCGTCCGCGCCGTCACGGCCGACATCTTCGTCGCCCCGCAGCTCACGCCGGACGCAATGGCCGAAGCGGCACGTGTCGGCTTTCGCAGCGTCATCAACAACCGCCCCGATTTCGAGCATGGCCCCGAGCAGCCGACCAACGGCCGGATCGAGGCCGCTGCACGAGCGGCCGGGTTGACCTACCGCTTCCTGCCGGTGGCCGGCGGCTACCAGTCGCCCGAAGAGATCGCCGCCTTCGCCGAACTGCTGGCCACGCTGCCGCGGCCGATCCTGGCGTTCTGCCGCTCGGGCGCTCGTTCGACACGCCTGGTCGAGGCCGCGTCCAGGCTCTGAGCGCGTCGCACCCCGGGAATGCCCGAAGCCGAAACGCGTCCACGCGCGCCCTTGTCGCCCCTGCACTGCCCTAAAGTCGTGGCTCGCGAAGCGCGGCGATCCGAGTCCGTGCACCCCTTCACCTGGAGCCTGCGGTGTCCGCATTGTTGAAACTCTCCCGACTGATCGACGCGTTCACCGAGCGCGTGGGTCGCTACGCCGCCTGGTTGATCATGGCCGCGGTGCTGATCAGCACCGTCAACGCGGTGATCCGCAAGGCCTTCGACATGAGTTCGAACGCCTACCTCGAAGTCCAGTGGTACCTGTTTTCGGCCGCCTTCCTGCTCGCCGCCGGCTACACGCTGCTGCGCCACGAGCATGTCCGCATCGACGTGATCATCGGACGGTTCAGCAAGCGGACACAGACTCACGATCGAGGCGGTGTGCATCGTGCTGTTCCTGTTCCCGTTCTGCCTCACGGTCATCGACCTGGTCTGGCCGCTGGTCGTTCGGGCCTATGTCAGCGGTGAGATGTCGCAGAACGCCAGCGGCCTGATCCGCTGGCCGGTCTATGCGATGGTGCCGATCGGCTTCTCGCTGCTGCTGCTGCAGGGCGTCTCCGAGCTGATCAAGCGCATCGGCTTCCTGATGGGCCTGTGCGAGGACCCGACGAAGAAGAAGCAGGTCAAGACCGCCGAGGAAGAGCTCGCCGAGTTCGTCCGTGCGCAGGCCGAAGGAGCCGCGAAGTGATCGCCTTCGTCTCGGCCAACCTGGCCCCGATCATGTTCGTGGGCCTGATCTGCTTCCTGCTCATCGGCTTCTCGGTCTCTTTCTCGCTCGCCGCCTGCGGGCTGTTCTTCGGCTTCATCGGCATCAAGCTGGGCCTGCTGCCCGAGGCGCTGCTTCAGGCCCTGCCCTTGCGCATCTTCGGCATCGAGCAGAACGAGACCCTGCTGGCGATCCCGTTCTTCACCTTCATGGGCCTGATCCTCGAGCGCTCGGGCATGGCCGAGGACCTGCTCGACACGATCGGCCAGCTCTTCGGTCCGGTCCGCGGCGGTCTGGCCTACGCCGTGATCCTGGTCGGCGCGATGCTCGCCGCGACCACCGGCGTGGTCGCCGCGTCGGTGATCTCGATGGGCCTGATCTCGCTGCCGATCATGCTGCGCTACGGCTACGACCGCCGCGTCGCGGGGGGCGTGATCGCGGCGTCGGGCACGCTGGCGCAGATCATCCCGCCGTCGCTGGTGCTGATCGTGCTGGCCGACCAGCTGGGCCAGAGCGTGGGCGAGCTCTACAAGGGTGCCTTCGTTCCCGGCTTCACGCTCACCGCCCTGTATGTCGGCTACGTGCTGATCGTCAGCCTGGTGCGCCCGAACTGGGTGCCGGCGCTGCCGCTGGAAGCGCGCACGATCCGCGAGCCCGACGGCAAGTCGGGCCTGACCTCGCTGGCGCTGCTGTTCGTCGCCTCGGTGGCCCTGTCGGTGCTGTACGCCAGGTCGCGCCCGGCGAGTACCCCCACCGACGAACTGATCGTGGTCTCGATGTGCGTCGGCGTGGGCTCGGCCTTCGTGCTGGCGGTGGTCAACAAGGTGTTCAAGCTCGGGCTGCTGTCGCGCATGGCCGAGCGCGTGACCTTCGTGCTGATCCCGCCGCTGGCGTTGATCTTCCTCGTGCTCGGCACGATCTTCCTCGGCGTCGCAACGCCGACCGAAGGCGGCGCGATGGGCGCGGTGGGCGCGCTGGCGATGGCCACCTTGCGCGGGCGCCTGACGATGAAGCTGCTGCGGCAAGGCATGGACACGACGCTGAAGCTGGCCTGTTTCGTCGTCTTCATCCTGATCGGCTCCACCGTCTTCAGCCTCGTGTTCCAGGGCGTCGACGGGCCGATCTGGGTCGAGCACCTGCTGCGATCGCTGCCCGGCGGCCAGCTCGGCTTCCTGATCGTGGTCAACATCCTGGTCTTCGTGCTGGCCTTCTTCCTCGACTTCTTCGAGCTTTCGTTCATCGTCATCCCGCTGATCGGGCCGGTGGCGATCAAGCTGGGCATCGACCCGATCTGGTTCGGCGTGCTGCTGGCGGTGAACATGCAGACCTCGTTCATGCACCCGCCGTTCGGCTTCGCGCTGTTCTATCTGCGCAGCGTGGCGCCGATCGACGACTACCAGGACCGGGTCACGGACAAGAAGATCGCCCGCGTCACCACCGGCCAGATCTACTGGGGCGCGGTGCCGTTCGTGCTGATCCAGATCATCATGGTGAGCCTGATCATCGCCTTCCCGCACATCGTCAGCCGCAACGACGCCGGCGAGAAGGTGCACATGAACGAACTCCAGCGCGAGGTGGACCAGTTGCGCGCCGAACCCGACGCCAATGCCCCGCCGGCCAGCGCCGGTGGCGGCACGGCCGAGGAAGACCCGATGGCGGCCATCCTGCGCGCCAACAAGGAGGACAAGGCGAACAAGGACAAGAAGTAGGGCGCCGGACTCATCGCGCCAGGCGCAGTACCAACGACAAAGGGCCCCGCGTGGGGCCCTTTGCTTGGTCAGGATCGAACGGGATTGCCGTATCAGAGCCGCTGCTGCTGCATGAAGTCGTCGAAGCCGGCCTCGGTGAAGCGGAACCAGAGATTCTCGTCGCGGCGGAAGGCGGCGTAGTCCTCGTAGACCTTCTTCCACGACGGGTTGCTCGCGCTCAACTCGCTGTACAGCGCCATCGCTTCCTTGAACGCGGCGTCCATCATGTCCTTCGGGAAGCGGAACAGCTTGGTGCCGGTGCCGACCAGGCGCTTGAGCGCCGCGGGGTTGCGGGCATCGTACTTCGCCTGCATGTCGACATGCGCGTGCGAGGCCGCCGCCTCGACGATCGCCTTGTACTCGGACGACAGGCCGTCCCAGGCCTTGGTGTTGATGTAGAAGTCGAGTTGCGGGCCACCTTCCCACCAGCCGGGGTAGGCGTAGTTCGGCGCCACCTTGTTCAGGCCGAGCTTCTCGTCGTCGTACGGTCCGACCCATTCGGCGGCGTCGATCGTGCCCTTTTCCAGCGCCTGGTAGATCTCGCCGCCGGGGATGTTCTGCGGCACGCCGCCGATGCGCTCGATCACCTTCCCGCCGAAGCCGCCGATGCGGAACTTCAGGCCCTTGATGTCGGCCAGCGACTGCACCGGCTTGCGGAAGAAGCCGCCCATCTGCGCGCCGGTGTTGCCGCCGGGCAGGTTGACGATGTTGTACTTGGCGTAGAACTCGCGCATCAGCTTCAGGCCGTTGCCCTCGTACATCCAGGCCGTCATCTGGCGCGAGTTGAGGCCGAACGGGATCGCGCAGCCGATCGCGAAGGTCGGATCCTTGCCGAAGAAGTAATAGGGCGCGGTATGCGCCATCTGGACGGTGCCGCTTTGCACGCCATCGACGACGCCGAACGGGGGCATCAGCTCGCCACCGGCATGGGTCGAGATCTCGAACTTGCCGCCGGTCATGTCGCTGACCTTCTTGGCGAACGTCTCGGCGGCGCCGAAGATCGTGTCCAGCGAACGCGGGAAGCTCGACGCGAGCCGCCAGCGGATCGCGGTCTGCGCATGCACGACGGCCGGCGCGGCGCCGGCGGCGAGCACGCCGGCCAGGCCGGCGTTTTTGACGAAGGAACGACGTTCCATTTGGTTCTCCTCTTGAGAGCGGTGATGGGAAGGATCGGAAAGGATCTAGCCCAAAAATTCTAGGAGGGGGCGTCGGCAGCGCCGGCGGGGGTTTACCCGCTCGGCTACAAGGGGCCTTGCAGCGACCCCCGCGCCGCCTCAGCCGCCGGCGAGCTTCATGCGGCCGACCAGCACCGAACCGACCGACTTGCTGCCCTGGGTGTAGACGTCGGCGCCGACGGCCACGATGTCCTTGAACATGGTTCGCAGGTTGCCGGCGATGGTGATCTCGTGGACCGGGTGGACGATGCGCCCGCCCTCGACCCAGAAGCCGGCGGCGCCGCGCGAGTAGTCGCCGGTGACGTAGTTGACGCCCTGCCCCATCAGCTCGGTGACGAACAGGCCGCGGCCGAGCTTGCGGATCATCGCCGCCAGATCGTCGCCGGCTTGTGTGAGGCGGCTGGTCAGGCGCAGGTTCTGCGAGCCGCCGGCATGCCCGGTCGTGTGCATGCCCAGCTTGCGCGCCGAATAGCTCGACAGGAAATAGCCCCGCACCACCCCGCCTTCGACGACGGTGCGCGCCCGCGTGCGCACGCCCTCGTCGTCGAAGGGCGCGCTGCCCTTGCCCTTGGCCAGGTGCGGGTCCTCGACGATGTCGATGTGATCGGCCAGCACCTGCTGGCCCAGGCTGTCGACCAGGAAGCTGGTCTTGCGATACAGCGCGCCGCCCGAGGTCGCCTGCACGAAGGCCCCGAGCAGGCCTGCGGCGACGGTGGACTCGAACAGCACGGGCACCTCGGCAGTGGCCACGCGGCGCGACTTCAGCCGCGCCAGGGCGCGCTCGGCAGCGTAGCGGCCGACGGCCTCCGGTGCGGCCAGCTCGGTGGCATCGCGCATCGAGCTGTACCAGCCGTCGCGCTGCATGTCCTTGCCGCGGCCGGCGATCGGCGACACCGAGATCGAGTGCCGCGAGCTCGCGTAGCCGCCGCGGAAGCCGCGCGTGTTGCCGGCCCAGAAATGCGCCTGCTGCGCCGAGATGCCCGCGCCTTCGGAGTTGGTGATGCGGCGATCGACCTGCATCGCCGCGCCCTCGCAGCGGCGCGCGAGCTCGGCCGCACCGGCCGCGTCGATGTCCCAGGGGTGGAACAGGTCGAGGTCGCGCGCAGCTTCCTGCGGGCTGGCCAGGTCCCCCGCATCGGGCAGGCCGGCGGCCGGGTCCTCGGCGGTGAAGCGGGCGATGTCGTAGGCAGCCTGCACCGTCTGGCGCAGCGCCGCGGGCGAGAAGTCGGAGGTGCTGGCGTTGCCGCGACGCTGGCCGAGATAGACGCTCACGCCGAGCGACTTGTCGCGGTTGCGCTCGACGTTCTCGAGTTCGCCCTTGCGCACCGACACCGACAGGCCCACGCCTTCGGAGACCTCGGCGCCGGCGTCGCTGGCCCCCAGCCTGCGAGCCTGCGCCAGGGTGTCCTCGACGATCTGCTGGAACTGCTCGGTTCGGTACGCGAAGCCCTGGTCCGGTCGGTGGGAACTCATCGTGGCGGTTGTCCAGAAGGGCTGTTCAAGGAGGCACTTATGATACTTGGCCCCTCTAGGCAGAACCCCCCGGCGAGATTGCACACCATGGCCCGACCCGCCGCCCCGCACCGCGGCATCGACATCCACTACGGCGAGGCCGAGGCGGTCGACCTGCGCCCGAGCAAGACCCGGCTCAAGCAGAAGTCGCACGACTTGCAGGCGCTGGGCGTGGCGGTGGCTGCGCTGCCGGACGAGCGGCTCGCGGCCATCGCGATGCCCGAGCCATTGCGCGACGCGATCGAGGAGTTCCGCCGCACCCGATCGCACGAAGGCCGGCGGCGCCAGATGCAGTACGTGGGCAAGCTGATGCGCAGCGCCGACGAAGACGCGCTGCGCGAGGCGGTGGCGGCGGCGACGCTCGGCTCGGCCAAGGAGACGCTGGCGCTGCACGAGGCCGAGCGCTGGCGCGCCGAGCTGATCGCCGACGACGACGCCCTCCCGCGCTGGCTCCAGGCCCACCCGGACACCGACACCCAGCAGCTGCGCAGCCTGGTGCGCGCGGCCCGCCGCGACGCCAGCGGCCTCGTCCCCGAGGCGCGGCAGCCGAAGAGCTTCCGCGAACTGTTCCAGTTCATCCGACCCCTGCTGACCCCGAGTACCGAGCCATGAGCGAATTCGATCCGGTCCGCATCGGCGTGGTCTCGGTCAGCGATCGCGCCGCCGGCGGCGTCTACGAGGACAAGGGCATCCCGGCGCTCAAGGACTGGCTGGGCCGCGCGCTGCGCAACCCGGTGCAGTGGCACGAACGGCTGATTCCGGACGAACAGGCCGGCATCAGCGCCGCGCTGTGCGAGCTGGTCGATGCCCTCGCCTGCGATCTCGTGCTGACCACCGGCGGCACCGGTCCGGCGCCGCGCGACGTGACCCCGGAGGCGACGCTGGCCGTGGCCCACAAGGTGATGCCGGGCTTCGGCGAGCAGATGCGGCAGATCTCGCTGGCCTTCGTTCCGACCGCGATCCTGTCGCGCCAGGTGGCGGTGATCCGCGGCCGCACGCTGATCATCAACCTGCCGGGGCAGCCGAAGGCGATCGCCGAGACGCTCCAGGGCCTGCCCAATGCGACGCCGCCGATGCCGGGCATCTTCGCCGCCGTGCCGTACTGCATCGACCTGATCGGCGGGCCGTACCTGGAGACCGACGCGGCGGTGTGCAAGGCGTTCCGGCCCAAGTCGGCACTGCGGACGCCGACCGCGTAGCGTCCTTCGACCCCGAGGGCGCAGCGAGCGCGGCCTACTTGACGAGCCGGTTCAGGCGCTCGGCGTCGAAGACCTCGGTGGTCTGCGCGTCCTGCGGCACGCATTGGTCGGCCGGCAGTTCGCGCGCCCGCGCCGAGAGCTTCTCGATTGCATGCCACAGCATCGCGATCTGGTGTTCGTGGCCCGAGGCGTTGTCGATCAGACCCTTCATCGCCTGCGACACCGGGTCGTCGCCCTGGGTCACGCCGTAGGCCGAAAAGCCCATCTTCGCCGCCGCCGCCTCGCGCACCGCATCGGACTCGCCCTGCAGCACGCGCGCCGGGTTGCCGACCGCGGTGGCGCCCGCCGGCACCGGCTTGACGACCACCGCACCCGAACCGATGCGCGCGCCGTCGCCGACCGTGAAGCCGCCCAGCACCTGCGAATTGGCTCCCACGATCACGTCGCGGCCGAGCGTGGGATGGCGCTTGACGCCCTTGGCCAGCGAGGTGCCGCCCAGCGTCACCCCCTGGTAGATCGTGCAGCCGTCGCCGATCTCGGCGGTCTCGCCGATCACGACACCCATGCCGTGGTCGATGAACACGCCGCGGCCGATGGTCGCACCGGGGTGGATCTCGATGCCGGTGAGGAAGCGGCCGAAATGCGAGATGAAGCGCGCCAGCCAGTGCCAGCCGCGCTGCCAGCACGCATGCGCGCGCCGATGCAGCACCAGCGCGTGGAGGCCCGGGTAGCAGGTGAGCACCTCCCAGGTCGAACGGGCGGCGGGGTCGCGCTCGAGGATGCAGGCGACGTCTTCGCGCAGGCGGCTGAACATGTCAGTCAGTGTAGCGGCGGCGGCTCGGCGCTGCTGGCGCGGCGGCCGATCAGCCATCGCGACCGATTGCGCGCGCGATGCCGCGCAGGATATGCACCTCCTGCTGCGTCAGCTGCGCGCGGTTGAGCAACTGGTTCAGTCGCGGCAGCAGCTTCTTCGGTGCGACCGGATCGAGGAAGCCGACCTGCAGCAGCGCTGCCTGCCAATGCGCGAGCAGGCCGGCGATCGCCTGCCCGTCGGCGAGCGCGGGGTCGGCGGTGCGCGGCTGGACCGGGAAGCCGCCCAGCGCCTGGCGCCAGTCGTAGGCGATCAGTTGCACCGCCTGTGCCAGGTTGAGCGAGCCGTAGGCCGGATCGGTGGGGATCGAGACGCAGGCGTGGCAGCGATAGACATCGTCGTTGGCCAAACCGGTGCGCTCGGGCCCGAAGACGAAGGCGACGCGGTGCGCGCTGGCGGCCAGGGTCTCGAAATGCGCCCGCGGTGCGAAGGTGGGCGGCCCGAAATCGCGCGGCGTCATGGCCGTCGCGCAGGCCCAGGTGATGCCCGCCAGCGCCTCGGCCAGCGAATCGACGCGCCGCGCGGCGGCCAGGATGTCGGTCGCGCCGCTGGCCATCGCCAGCGCCTCGTCGCGTCGGTGCAGGTCATCGAATCGCGGCTGCACCAGCACGAGGTCGGTGAAGCCCATCACCTTCATCGCCCGCGCCGCAGCACCGACGTTGCCGGCATGGCTGGTGCCGATGAGGACGAAGCGCGTGCGGTCAGGGCTCGGCAGCGGCGTCGCGCGCTCGGTCATGGTGTTGTCGTCGGTCATCCCCGGTAAACTCGCTGCGTTGTTCGCGCCGATTCTCGCCGCGCCGCTCTTTACCCTCTTCAGCCGCACCACCCGCACCCAGCCCGCCCATGTCGCAAGCCCTTCATCCCATGCTCAACATCGCCGTCAAGGCGGCGCGATCGGCGGGGGCGATCATCAACCGCGCGGCACTCGACCTGGACCTGCTCAAGGTGGGCCGCAAGGGCCCCAACGATTTCGTCTCCGAAGTCGATCGCGCGGCCGAAGACATCATCATCCGCACCCTGCTCGAGGCCTACCCCGGCCACGCGATCCTGGCCGAGGAATCGGGCCGCACGCATGGCGCCCGCGACAGCGAGTTCACCTGGATCATCGACCCGCTGGACGGCACCACCAACTTCCTGCACGGCTTCCCGGTCTATGCCGTGTCGATCGCGCTCGCCCACCGCAACCTGGTCCAGCAGGCGGTGGTCTACGACCCCACGCGCAACGACCTGTTCTTCGCCTCACGCGGGCGCGGCGCATTCCTCAACGACCGCCGGCTGCGCGTGTCCAAGCGCACCCGCATCGCCGACGCGCTGATCGGCACCGGGTTCCCGTTCCGCCGCGGCGACAACTTCCAGCGCTACCTGAAGATGTTCGAGGAGGTCATGCAAAGCTGCGCCGGCCTGCGCCGACCCGGTGCGGCGGCCCTCGACCTGTGCTACGTCGCGGCCGGCTACTACGACGGCTTCTTCGAGAGCGGCCTCCACCCCTGGGACGTTGCCGCCGGCTCGCTGATCATCACCGAGGCCGGTGGCCTGGTCGGCAACTTCACCGGCGAGGCCGACTTCCTGTTCCAGCGCGAAGTGGTGGCCGGCAACCCGAAGGTCTACGGGCAGCTGGTGCAGCTGCTCGCGCCGTACACGAGGGTGGCGGACGAGGAACCGCAGCCGCCGGTGGCCGAGGAAACGCAGCCCGAGCCGGCGAAGAAGGCGCCGCTGCGCATCCGCAGGGCCGGCGACGCCCCAAGCTGAGCCGGCGGCGCCTCGGCGCCTCGCCGCAGCCGGGCTTCACGCGAGCATGTAGCGGCGGTCGAACGGATAGGCCGACTGTGAACCGCGCATCGCGCCGCGTTCGACGACGCCGTCGGGGCGGGCGGCCAGCAACTGGTACAGCGACAGCCAGCCCTGCTCGAAGCCCATCGCGCTGCCCGCCAGATACAGCCGGTACGCGCGCACGGTCGCGTCGTTGGTCAGCTCGCGCGCGCGGTCGAGCTGATCTTCCAGCGCCTGCGACCAGGCCCACAGCGTGCGCGCGTAATGCGGGCGCAGGTTCTCGGCGTCGAGCAGTTCGAGCCCGGCCTCGGCGAGGCTGACCGCCATGCGCGACACGTGGACCAGTTCGCCGCCGGGAAAGATGTGCCTTCCGATGAAGTCCCCGATGCCGGCCCCGAGCTGGTCGTTGTGGACGCCGCCGGCGGTGATGCCGTGATTCAGGACCAACCCACCCGGGCGCACCAGTCGGCGCAGCTTCGAGAAGTATCCGGGCAGGCGCGCCTGGCCGACATGCTCGACCATCCCGATCGACGCCACGCGGTCGAATTCACCGTCCTCCGGCAGGTCGCGGTAGTCGAGCAAACGGATCTCGACGCGGCCGCGCAGCCCCTTCTCGTCGATCAGCCGGCTGACGTAGGCATGCTGGTTGCGCGACAGCGTGATCCCGAGCGCCTGCACACCGTAGTGTTCGGCGGCCCACAGCAGCAGACCGCCCCAGCCGGCGCCGACGTCGAGCAGGCGCTGGCCGGGTGCCAGCCTGAGCTTGCGGCAGACCAGGTCCAGCTTGGCCTGCTGCGCCTGCGCCAGCGTCGTCGCTCCGGCACCGTAGAAGGCGCACGAATAGACGCGCTGCGGGTCCAGCCACAAGGCGAAGAACTCGTCGCAGACGTCGTAGTGGAAGCGCACCTGGTCGGCATCGCGACGCGGGCTGTGCAGCCAGCGCGAGCGCAGCGACTGCAGCCAGTGGCGCCAGCGCGAGGATTCGCCGCGCCGCACCGGATCGCCGGCGAGCGCGGCGGCCACGGCCATCACGTCGGCGATCGACCCCTCGATCTCTGCCTGGCCGCGCACATAGGCGTCGGCGAGGTTGCCGATGCTGCCGCTGGCCAGCCAGACGAGCAAGCGGCGATCACGCAGCTTCAGGCGCACCTCGGCTGCGGCGGCACCCGCCCGGCCTCCGGGCCATTCGACAGCCAGCGCGCGCGGCAGGCTGGCCAGGTTGGAATCGATCAGGGCCGAGAGGGCAGGCATCGTGATCTCCGTTGATCAGCGCGCAGGGCAGCCGACACGCGCATCCGGCTGACGATAGAAGAGGCGGCACCAACGGCCTTGCGCAGGCTCAACCGCGGCATGGGTGCGCATCTGGCCCATCGGCGGCAGCCTGTGGGCGAGCGGGCCGGATGGCATCTCGTTGAGCAGGCTCAATCCGCTTCATACCTCGGCGCCTAGGATCTAATTGCGGACGAAGAGAGGGGTCAAACCGGATCGTCGAACGCAATGGTGAGGAATTCCCCTTCGTGGGGAAGGTTCGTGATGTTGCCTACATCACGAGGGATGAAGACATCCTCAGACTGGCATAGCGTGCAAACGCATGGCCGGGGGTCTTCACCGGGCCCGCCAGACCCAGCAGGGACTGGCGGGCCTTCACTTCGATTGGGTCCGATGCTGTATAAGCAGCGACTTCGGACCCACTTCACCTCCTCACGATGGCCTTGAACGCCCTGCGGTGCCGGCCTGTCTTCGCGCTCGCCACATTGCTCTTCGCGACCGCGCTGCACGCCCAGGGCACGGACTCGCCGTGCGCGCGCGCGGCGCCGGGGATCCCACAGCGCTCGATGCTGGCGCGAGGTGCCAGCGAGTTCATCGCCGCGATCGCCGGCCTGGGTGATCACGATCGCGACCGCGCAATCCGAAGCGAACTGCTGGCCGGCAACATGCCTGGCTTCCTGCGCCACCTGGTGCCGACGACGCTGAGCGCACGCGGGCCCGGCGGCCAGCCCTTGCGCCTGACCCTGTGCGTGTTGCCGGACTACCTCGGCGTCGGCTCCGACCGCGACTATCTGCTCGTGCCGATGGGTTTGAAGACTGCGCTCATGGTGGCGTCCAAGTTCGGATTCACGCTGCCCACGCGCCGGATCGTCGACCTGATCTACCGCCAGGCCAGCGTGCACCTGCAGCCCGAACCGCTGCCAGCCAGCGACGAGATGCGGTCCACTGCCTACCTGCAGCGCCACGATGCCCTCGTCGAGGAACAGCGCGCTGCGCTCGGCGCCCTGCCCGGCGCGCTGACGGCCGGTCACAAGAAGGACCTGGTGCTGAGCGCCCGGCTCTGGAGCCAGCCCGGACGCGTCGCGATCTACGGCTGGCAGCGCGCCGGCGGTGCGCCGATCCAGCCGCTATCCACCGTGCACGGCGCGCGCTACGCCGACTACAGCCACGGCGTGCGGCTGGTCAGTCAGACCGTCTACCTGAACGGCAAGCCGGAATCGATCTTCGACGTGCTCGCCGATCCGCGTCTGGCGCCGCTGCTCAGCGACGAAGGGCCGCTGCCGCGCGCCGCCGAACTGGAGCGTACGGAAGCAGCCGGCTGAACAACACCGCTGCTGCGGCGCTAAGGCAGCGTCCTGCAGCAGCGGAACCCGAGGTGGTAGTTCTCGTGGCTGTCCGGGTCCATCACGCGCGTGCCATGCCAGAACGGCGCCCGCCAGCGGCACCAGTCCTCGTGCGCACGGTAGCGGTCGAAGATGAACCAGCTGCCCTTCATCTCGGTGACGCCGAGTTCGCGGCTGCCGCGACTGGCCATCTGCGACGGGTCCAGCGGCAGGTTCATGTGCTCGGCGGCGTTGCCGTTCAGGTCGTAGACACCCAGCGGGCTGTGGCAATCGGGGAACGAGCCGGCCGGGTAGGTGTTCGAGCCGCAGGCCGTCCAGCCGCCGCCCAGGCAGCCTGGCGTCTTCTGGCTGCCCGTGGCGCAGATGCCACGCCGGTATTCGGGGCCGTAGCTCCAGCGCTTGTCGGCCGCGTCGGCGCGGTTGTGCGCCTCGCGCATGCGCTCCACGGCGACGTTCGCGGGCGCGCCGCGCGCGAGGTCGAAGCGGTAGTCCGGCGGCTCCAGGCGGCCCTGGCAGGCGCCTTCCCATTCGTGCGCGTCGCACAGGCGCTTGCCCATCGCCTCGCAGATCTCGGCCGCCTCGCGTGCCCGCACCCAGACCACCGGGTACTCGCAGGGGATGTCGGGGAACTCGTACTGATCGATGCAGGCGTGCGCGTTCTCGGCGCTTTCCTTCGAGGGGTCGTACAGCGGCGCCATGTTCGGGCCGCCGCAGATGCGCTCGAAGGCCTTGGTTTCTGCCGGCGCGGGCAGGCTGTTCCGCACCGCACGGCATTGCGCGGGCGTCAGCGGGTGCTTCGAGATCGCGGGGTTGCCCTGCCCGATGAAGCCCGAACGGGCGAAGATCGCGCGGATCTTCCGCATCTGCGCATCGTTCAGGCCGTGCTCCTGCTGCAGCTGCTGCAGCAGCACCTCGTTCTGCTGCTGCAGCGTGGGTGGCGCGGCAAAGGCGAGCGCGCCCGCGGCACCGGCTGCCGCGAGCGCGAAGCGAATCGACATCTTCATCGTGAGCCCTTCCGCGCCAGCAGGTAGAAGAAGTCGCGGTCGTCGGCAAAGCCCAGGAAGCGCGGCAACAAGGTCGCGCCCGAGGTCTTGTCGAGCACCGCCATGCCGGGCACCAGGTGTTCGACGCCGCGCTGCGCGCCGCTGGTGGGGTACAGCGCCAGATAGGTGTGCTCGAGCGCGTTCATGTCCAGGTGCATCGCGTAGCGGCACCCGTAGGCGCGGAACACATGCGCCATGGCGCGCGGCGTCGCGCTCGAGAAATAGCCGTAGACGAGGAAGCGCCGCCCCTCGTGTTCGAGCAGGCAGGCGCCGGCCCGCAGCGTGCGCAGGCGTTCGTCGGCGGAGCCCGACCAGTTGCCCGCGCCCCAGTGGTCGACGAGCGCGCCGAACACCGTCGCTCCGCCCGGGCCGGCTTCGAGCAGCGGCACCCCGTTCTGCCGCGCATGCCGCACGCCGGCCAGCTGCGCCTCGTCGTCGCGGCTCCAGGTCTTCATTTCGACCCGGCCGTCGTCGAGCACCAGCAGCGTGGCCAGACCCGGCTGCAGCTTGCTGAAGACGACGCCCTGTTCGACGAACCCGTAATGGCTGCCGCGGTTCACCAGCGACAAGGCGCCGCTGTGGAACGCGCCATGCTCGCGCTTGAAGCCGCCGGCGAAGGTGGCCACCACGCGTGCCTGCAGCTGCGGCGCGAGCATGCCGGTGCGCACCAGCGGCGCGGCGCTGGCAATGCCGTCGGGGCCGGGCAGGCGGTCGTCGCGCAACTCGGGGCGCACCCGCGCCGACCAGCCCAGGCGCGGATGCTCGGTGCCGAGCTCGAAGCCCAGGTCGAAGGCCGAGAGGTCGAAGGCGACCAGATAGGCCAGCGCTTCCGACTCGACCGCGTCGAGCCCGGCGGAGCGCCCCGCAGGCGCGGCCAGCTCCCCGGGCCGGGCGACGCTGACGAAGATGGCGTCGAGCCCGGCAGCGGCATACCAGCGGCCGGGCAGGAGCGTACGGCCGGCCGGGCCGAGGTCGATGCCCAGGCCCTCGGCAAGCAGCGGCCTCGGCGCGCCGACGTCCTGCAAGCGGGCCGGCGGCGGGGCACCGGCCGGTCCGGCAGGCTCGGGCACGGATGGCGGCACCGAAGCGGCATGCTCGGCGAAGGCGTCGCGATAGAACTCGCGCTTCACGAAGCCGACGATCCGTTCACCGCCCCAGACATGGTCGCGCAGGAACTCGGTCGTCGCCTCGAGCGTGCTGCGGTTGCCCGGCACCGTGTTGCGCAGGTACAGGCGGGCGTCGCACAGCGGTGCGTAAGGCAGCTTGGAGCGCGCGGCACGGTCGAGGGCGGGTCCCGGCCACAGGATGCAGCTCACCGAGCCGGAAGAGGCCGTGATGAGGATCCGGCCGGGCAGGCCGGTATCGAGCGCGATGTGCTGGTGCGCCGGATCGACGTTCTCGAGATGGTAGGTGACGCCGGCGCGCGCATCCGGCGACTGCAGCGCCAGCAGGAACCAGGCGTTCGCTGCCGGGTTGAGCTGGGTCAGCACCAGCCGGCCGCTGCGGCCTGCGGCATCGCGCAGCGCCACCTCCTCGTTCAGCCGTCCGGGTTGCAGATCGACGATCGTGAGCGCCGCTGCCGGCAGCATTGCGGCCAGCAGCACGGCGGCCGGCAACCCGCGCCGCCCGCGCGCCCGCATGTGGGCCGCCTTCATGTCCCCAGCACCAGCAGGCCCGCCGTGACCACGCCGAGGGCACGGCTCAGCGGGTCGCGCAGCGCGAACGCCACCGGATCGTCGTGGATGCGGCCGTGGTGCGCCATCAGCCACATGTGGCCGGTCCAGAACAGCAGCAGCGCGCACAGCAGCCACACCGGCCAGCGCACCTGGCCAATGGGGTCGACGACCGGGTACAGCGCGAGCACGGCGACGGCGACGCAACCCGCCGCGGTGCCCAGGCCGGCGATGAGCGCGGCGTCGCCGATGCGGTAGCCGCGCACGCGTACGTGCGCGCCGATCGCGGAGCGCAGCGTCACCAGCTCGGCATAGCGCTTGAGCAGCGCGAGGCCGAAGAACAGCGCCGTGCTGCACACGAGCAGCCAGGGCGACACCGCGACCGCCGCTGCCAGCGAGCCGGCGAAGATGCGCAGCGAGTAGCCGGCGGCCAAGGTCAGCGCGTCGACGATGGCGATGTCCTTGAGCCAGGTCGAATAGGCCATCATCAGCACGGCATAGACGCCCAGCGCGGCGATGAACGCGCCCGGCAGCGCCAACGCGAGAAGCGCCGAGGCCAGCCACAGCGCCGGCACCAGCAGCAGCGCATGCAGCACCGGCACGCGGCCCGCTGCCAGCGCGCGGGCGTGCTTGTGCGGGTGGCGGCGGTCGGCGGGCAGGTCGAACAGGTCGTTCAGCAGATAGACGCCCGAGGCCGCGAGGCAGAAGCACGCGAGCCCGAGCAGCGTGCGGCCCAGCGCCGCCGGGTCCTCGATCCGGTGCGCCGCCAGCAGCGGCACGAGCAGCAGCAGGTTCTTCAGCCAATGCTGGACCCGCATCGCGCCCAGGTAGGTGCCGAGATCCGGCCGCGGCGGCTCGAACACGCGCGCCACCGCGGTGGCGCGCGCCGCCGCCGCCGCCAGGCGAGGTGTCGCCCCGACCAGCAGGCCCCGCCGCGCTGCCGCCCAGACAGGAAGGTCGCGCGCACTGTTCCCGGCATAGTCGAAGCCGCGCTCGCCGAATTCGGCAACCAGGCGGTCGCGCTTGCGCTCGCCGCTGAGGTTGGTGACGCCGTCGCTCGCGAGCACGGTATCGAAGCAGCCGAGACCGTCGGCCACGGCACGCGCGACCTGCCCGTCGGCGCCGGTGGCAAGCACGAGGCGCCGGCCCTGGCGCCGCTGCGCCCGCAGGTATTCGAGCAGTTCCTGCGCCACCGGCAGGGTGTGGACGTCCAGCGGCGCCTGCGCGGCGAGGCGCTGCTTGAGCGCGGCACGGCCCTGCGCCAGCCACACCGGCAGCGCAAGAAGACGCAGCGGATTTCCGCGGCCGAGCGCGAAAAGCGATTCGACGAGCGTGTCGGTGCGCAACAGCGTGCCGTCGAGGTCGACGACCAGCGGCACCGGATCGGCGCCGGGAACGCCGGCACCGGGATCGATGGCGCGCGCGCTCAGAAGATCCATTTCGCGATCCCCAGCACGCCGTGGTTCCACGGCACGCGGTGCGTCACGCCGCTGCGCCCGCGGAACTCTGCGCGATGCGCGACGTACCAGTCGTAGTTGCGCCGCAGCGCGTCGCGGTTCGAATGGCGTGGCGTGAACCCGAGGCGGCTTCGAAGGCGCTCGATCGAGACCACGCTCTCGTGATCGGCTGTCTCGTAGATCCAGCGGTACAGCGGCGACAGGCGCAAGGCCTCCAGCACGCGCAGCAGGGCCACTGCCGGCCGCGCCGGCAGTGCGACGACGCGCCTGCCGTGGCCGGCGCGGTCGAGCACCGACTGGAAGTTGTCGCGCATCGAACCGAATTCCAGCGCGCCGACGTTGAAGGTGTCGTCGACGAGGCCGCGCTCGAGCGTCATGCAGCGCCAGATCACCTCGCACAGATCCTCGACGTCGAGCAGCTGGTAGGCGTTCTCGCCGCTGCCCAGCACCGGGAAGCCATGACCGTCGAAGGCCCAGTCGTAGAGCAGTTCGAAGGCGCCCAGTCGCTCCGGGCCGACGAAACTCTTGGGTCGCAGCACTGGCACGCACAGGCCGCGCGCGCGGGCCCGCGCGCACAGCTTCTCGGCCTCGATCTTGGCCAGGCCGTAGGGACCCACCCCGTGCAGCGGCTCGTCCTCGCGAATCGGGTGCCGCTGCGGGATGCCGTAGACCGCGGTCGACGAGATGAAGACGAAGCGCGCCACGCCCTGGCCCAGCGCCGCATCGAGCAGCAGCCCGGTGCCGCCGACATCGGTCGAGGTGATCTCGTCGGCGCGCGCCAGCGGCAGCGCTGCCGCGCAGTGGACGACGCAGTCGACGCCGCGCATCGCCGAATCGACGGCGCCGGGGTCCCGGATGTCGCCCATGATCGCCTCGATGCGGTCGCGCTCCGGGTAGTCGAAGGGCGCGATGTCCAGCGAGCGCACACGCACGCCACGCCCGAGCAGCATGCGCACGAGATTGATGCCCAGGAAGCCGGAGCCCCCGGTGACGAGGCAGTGCGTCGTGGCCATGCAGGATCAGTTGTCGCGTGCCCGCCGAACGGGCAAGTCCGCGGGCGGAACCCCGAGGCTACCCAGACCGGGCGCCGATGGCTTGACCCTGCGCAACGCGAGCGCAAGCGCCGCCCCGCCCGGCGTCACAGGCCGTCGGGCAAGTAGCTCGAGAACCAGGCCGCCGCGAGCTGGGCCACCGAGTCGAGGGCACCGGGCTCCTCGAACAGATGGGTTGCGCCGGGAACGATCTCGAGCCGCTTGCGGCCCCGCAACGCCTGCAGCGCCCGGCGGTTGAGCGCCAGGACCTCGGGGTCGTGACCGCCGCAGATCAGCAAGGTCGGCGCGCGCACGAGCGGCAGAGCCTCGAGTGCCAGGTCGGGGCGCCCGCCCCGCGAGACCACCGCGGCCACCCACGCCGGGTGTTCTGCCGCGGTCCGCAAGGCGGCGGCAGCGCCGGTGCTGGCGCCGAACAGACCGACCCGACGGCTGTCCAGCTGCGGCCGCGTGTGCAGCCACTCGATGGCTTCGCCCAGGCGCTCGCTCAGCAAACCGATGTCGAAGACGTTGCTGCGATCGTCGGCCTCGGCGGCGGTCAGGAGGTCGAACTGCAGCGTAGCCAGCCGGTGCCCGTGCAGCACTTCGGCGACGTGGCGGTTTCGCGGGCTGCCCAGTCCGCTGCCGCTGCCATGCGCGAAGACGACGATGCCGCAGGCGCCCGGCGGCGCTTCGAACTCGCCCTGCAGCGCCATCGGGCCGATCCGCACTGTCTCCGCCATGGCCTTTTCACCTCCGATGCACGCAGAGCATGCTGCGAGCGGACATCGGTGCGATCGTTGAGTGCGGTCAACACCGGCGCCTGCCCAGGCGTTGATCGACCGCAATGGCGGCCCGGCGCAGGGCGCGCAAGCTGGTCATTGATCCGCGGTGTCGAAGCGGCGGATCTGGGAATAGAAGGTTGTCTTGTCGGAGTTCGTGCGCTGGCCTGAACGGTTCGGTTGCGTGGACCGGTGGCGCTGGCCAAGCGCCACCGGCCGCCACCGCACCGTCCGTTTCACCGGCGTGCCAAGCGGGAGCAAGCTGATGGCAGACGTCGTTCTCGACCCGATGCTGTGGGAATCCGTGGAGGCCGGCTCGGAGGCCTTCATCGAGCGCTGGTTGGTCGCCGAAGGTGACCATGTGCGTGCCGGACAGGCCATGGCGTTGGCCAACCTCATCCACACGACGATCGAAGTCCCGGCCCCGCATGGCGGCACGGTGGAGCAGATCATCGTGCCGGGCGGCGAGAAGTTCGGCCGCGGCGCGGTGCTGGCGCGGGTGGTCACCGCCTGAGCGCCGAAGCGCGCCATCGGATCGGCTGTTGCGCCAACGCAAGAGCCAGGGCCCGGTCGCCCATAGACTGGCCGGCAACACCCAGTCGAGGCGACAAGATGCAAACCTGCTCCAGCCCGGCGCGCCGATCGCAGTCCGCGGCGAAGCCTGCCCGGCCCGCCTGATGCGCCCGCCCTTCGTCATTCAAGGCGTGATCGATGCGCTCGGCGAGCGCGCCCGTGTCCCAGCCGCGGTGGTGCTGCCGGACGGCACGGTCCGCCGCACCGGCGCCGGCGCACCGGCGTTCACGATCCGCTTTCGCAACGATGGCGCCTTGCTGGCGGTCGTGACGCGCGGACACATGGGGCTGCTGGAAGGCTACTTCGCGCAGGACATCGATATCGAGGGCGATCTGGGCGCCGCCTTCGCGGCCGGCCTGGCTTCGGGCTTCGACCTGCGCTTCAACCCGATCGGCGAGGTCGAGAACAACATCCACGAATGGCGCCACTCGAACCGCAGTGCGGCGCGGGCGAAGGCCAACGCGCGCGTCCATTACGGCCTCGGGGCGGCCTTCTATGCCCTCTGGCTCGACGATCCGCTGCTGATGTACACCTGCGGCTACTGGCCCGAGGGCACGCGCACGCTGGAGCAGGCGCAGCATCAACAAGATCGACCATGTGTGCCGCAAGCTGCGGCTGGCGCCGGGCGAGCGCTTCGTCGACATCGGCTGCGGCTTCGGCGGCTTCATGTTCCGCGCCCTCGAGACCACCGGCGCGATCGGCACCGGCGTCAACACCACCACCGAGCAGGTGTCATGGCTGCGCGAGCAGATCGCGCTGCGCGGGCTGGGCGACCGGCTGAGCGTGCGCGAAGCCGATTTCCGCGAGGTCGACGGCCACTACGACAAGGTGGTCTCGATCGGCATGCTCGAGCATGCCGGGCGCGACCAGCTCGGCGAGGTGATCAAGGCCCATGCCGACTTCCTCGAGCCCGGCGGGCTGGGCATGCTGCACTTCATCGGCCACCTCGGGCGCCACGACACCGAACTGTTCATCCGCAAGCATGTGTTCCCCGGCGGCTGGATCCCGAGCCTGGCCGACACGCTGGTCGAGATGGAGCGCTGCGGCCTCGAAGTGCTCGACGTCGAGAACCTGCGCCGCCACTACGCGCTGACGCTCGACGCCTGGGCCGAGCGCTTCGACCGTCGCTGGGACGAGATCCGTGCGCTCGACCCGGCACGCTTCGACGAACGCTTCCGGCGCGTCTGGCGCTCCTATCTCGTCGGCTGCGCCGAGATGTTCCGCTCGCCCGCCGGCTACACGCACCTGTTCCAGATCGTGTTCAGCAAGGGCAACGTCACGCCCTCCTCCTACCCGATGAGCCGGGAGCATGTCTACCCACGCTGAGGCCCCGGCGCATCGCGAGCGCTGCACGCGCCTGCAGGCGCTGTTGCGGAGCACCCCCGGTGGCGCGCCGCTCGGGCTGGCCCGGCGCAGTTCGAACCTGTTCCGCGACCGCGCGGAGTCGGCCAAGCGACGGCTCGACCTCGGCGAGTTCCACCATGTCATCGAGGTCGAACGCGGCGCAGGGTTGGGTCGACGTCGAAGGCAGCACGAGCTACGAGTCCCTGGTCGACGCCACGCTGCCGCACGGCGTGATGCCGGCCGTGGTGCCGCAGCTGAAGACGATCACGGTGGGCGGCGCGGCGGCCGGCGTCGGCATCGAGGCGACTTCGTTCCGCGAAGGCCTCGTGCACGACACGCTGCTCGAACTCGAGGTGCTGCTGCCCGACGGCGAGATCGTCGTCTGCACGCCCGACAACGCGCACCGCGACGCTGTTCTTCGGCTTCCCCAATTCCTACGGCACGCTGGGCTACGCGCTGCGCCTGAAGCTGCGCACGCGGCCGGTCAAGCCCTGCGTGCAGGTGCACCATCTGCGCTTCGACGACAGCGCCGCCTTCCTCGCCGAACTGGCCCGGCGCTGCGCCGACGGCGGCGCGGACTTCGTCGACGGGGTCGTCTTCGGGCCCGAGACCCTGGTGCTCAACGTCGCCCGCTTCGTCGACGAGGCGCCGCGCGCTCAGCGACTACGGCTTCGAGCAGATCTACTACCGCTCGCTGCTCGAGCACGAGTTCGACTACCTGCGCGCCGCGCGACTACCTCTGGCGCTGGGACACCGACTGGTTCTGGTGTTCGAAGAACTTCGGTGCCCAGCACCCGCTGGGTGCGCCGCCTGCTCGGGCGATCGCGCCTGAACTCGCGCACCTAGACGCGGCTGATGCGCTGGAACGCGCGCTGGGGCCTGACGCGGCGCTGGGCGCGGCTGCGCGGGCTGCACCCGGAATCGGTGATCCAGGACGTCGACATCCCGCTGGCGCGGGCGCAGGAATTCCTCGAGCTTCCTGCAGCGCGAGATCGGCATCCTGCCGGTCTGGGTCTGCCCGCTGCGCGAGCCCGGCGGGCGCGGACCGTTCACGCTGTACCCGCTCGCGCCGCAGCAGCTGTACCTCAACTTCGGCTTCTGGGACGTGGTATCCGGCCGCACGCCGCACGAGGCGGGCCACTTCAACCGGCTCGTCGAGCGGGAAGTGACGCGCCTGGGCGGCATCAAGTCGCTGTACTCGGACAGCTTCTTCACGCGCGAGGAGTTCGCCGCTGCCTACGGGATGGCCGACTACGCGGCGCTGAAGGCCCGCTACGACCCCGCGAACCGCCTGCTCGGTCTGTACGAGAAGTGCGTGCTGCGGGGTTGACCGGACGTCGCGCCCGGATCAGCGCGCCGGCGGGGGCACGAGCTCGCGGCTCAGCGCGGCGCCGAACATGTCGTCGATCGGGCCGATGCCGGTGTGGATCATCCCCAGCAGCAGGCCGAAGTCGGGTGCCTTCAGCCCGCTCGGGATCTGGTCGAGGACGCCCGCGAGCTGCTCGGTACGGCTGGCGACGTCGCGCAGGCCGATGTCGAAGAGCTGCTGCCAGAAGCGGACCGCCGCTGCGGCCTCGAAGCGAACGAGTTCGCCCTGCAGTTCGAGCAGACCGGCGCCGCCGTCGCTGCCTTGCAGGCGCCGTTCCATCTCGGCGACCCGCTGCACCGCGAGGTGCGTCGTCTCGAGCTGCAGGCGCTGCAATTCCTCGAGCCGCTGCAGCCCGGACAGCGACTGCTTCAGTGCCGCGTCGAGCTGTCCGCGTGCGACGGCGCCAACCGCGTCGGCAGCAGGCGAGGCTGCGGCGGGCGAAGCCGCGGCCGGTGAAGGAGAGGCACTGGGTGTCGTTCTGGCACGGGTCATGGCGGGCCACCTTGCGGTCACGGGAAAGCGATCGATGCCCGGCATTCTGGAAGGGCCCTGCGCACCGGCATTGCGGGAACTCAATCCGGCAATGGTGCGACGCCGGCGAAATGGCGCGGGCCGAAATCGGTCCATGGTGTCCAGCCCGCTCGGAGTCGGCGATGAAAGTGCTGCCTTTGTCCAAGGTCTACCAGTTGCTGGAGCCGGGCCCGGTGGTGCTGCTCGCGACCTCGCGCCGCGGACAGCCCAATCTGATGACGCTGTCCTGGCACATGATGGTCGAGTTCGAGCCGCCGCGCGTGGCCTGCGTCGTCAGCAGCGCCAACCACAGCTTCGCCGCGCTGCGGGCGACACGGGAATGCGTCATCGGCTTGCCCGCGCTCCGGCTCGCCCGCAAGGTGGTCGCGATCGGAAACTGCTCGGGGCGCGACGTCGACAAGTTCACCGCGTTCGGGCTCAGCGCCGTGGCCGCCGGGCAGGTCGCGGCGCCGTTGATCGGCGAGTGCTTCGCCAACCTCGAATGCCGGGTCGTCGACACCCGCCTCGTCAACCGCTACGACCTGTTCGTCCTCGAGGTGCTGAAGGCCTGGACCGACCCCGCGCAGCGCGATCCGAAGACCATCCACCATCGGGGCTGGGGCCGGTTCAGCGTCGACGGCAGGACGCTGCGCATCGCGTCGCGGATGCGCTAGCTGGCTGGCGCGCCGCGCGCGGCGCTGCGGGCATCGCGCCGCCAGCGCGGATCACCGGAAGGGGCCGGTCCAGGACGCGGAACCACTGGTGGACGTTGTTACGATGGCCGTCCGATCCAACCGGCAAAACCCCAGTGAGTCTCGACAACGGCCCCGGCGCGCACACGCCGATGATGGCCCAGTACCTGCGCATCAAGGCCGACTTCCCCGACACGCTCGTCCTCTACCGGATGGGCGATTTCTACGAGCTCTTCTACGACGACGCACGCAAGGCCAACCGCCTGCTCGACATCACGCTGACCACGCGCGGCGCCTCGGCCGGCGAGCCGGTGGTGATGGCCGGCGTGCCGGTCCATTCGGTGGAGAGCTACCTCGCGCGCCTGCTCAAGCTCGGCGAGGCGGTGGCGGTGGCCGAACAGGTGGGCGACGTCGCCACCGCGAAGGGCCCGGTCGAGCGCAAGGTGGTGCGCGTGGTGACGCCGGGCACGGTGACCGACAGCGAGCTGCTCTCCGAGCGCGCCGACACGCTGCTGCTGGCGGTGCACCTCGAGCGCGCGACCTGGGGCCTGGCGTGGCTCGCGCTGGCCAGCGGGGAGCTGGGCCTGGCCGAATGCGCTGAACGCGAACTGCCGACCTGGCTCGCCCGCCTGGCGCCGGCCGAGATCCTGCACGACGGCAACCCGCTGCCCGATGCGATCGCGCAAGCCCGGGCCGCCCGCACGGCGCGCCCGGCCTGGCAGTTCGACAGCGCTCTGGGCGAGCGCAAGCTGCGCGCCCAGTTGCAGGTGGCCACGCTGGCCGGCTTCAATGCGCAGGACCTGAGCGCGGCCCAGGCCGCCGCAGCGGCGCTGCTCAGCTTTGCCGAGCACACGCAAGGGCAGGCGCTGGGCCATGTGCGCAGCCTGAGAGTCGAGCATTCGAGCGACCTCCTCGATCTGCCGCCGGCGACCCACCGCAACCTCGAACTGGTGCAGACACTGCGCGGCGAGGACAGCCCGACCCTGCTGTCGCTGCTCGACACCTGCCGCAGCGGCATGGGCAGCCGGCTGCTGCGCCATTGGCTGACCCATCCGCAGCGCGACCGCGGTCCGGCCAGCGAGCGCCACGCGGCTGTCACGCGGCTGCTCGCGCCGGGGCCGGCGCACGCGAGCGCCTTCGTGCCGCTGCGCGAGGCGATGCGCGGCATCAGCGACGTCGAGCGCATCGCCGCGCGCACGGCCCTGCGCCAGGTGCGTCCGCGCGAACTCGCCGGCCTGCGCCACACGCTGGCCGCGCTGCCGGCCTTGCGCGCGGTCGCGCCGCAGGGCAGCGCCATGCTCGATCGGCTGCACGCCGGGCTCGACCCCGACCCAGCGCTCGCCGACGCGCTGCGCGCGATCGCCGACGAGCCTGCGGTGCTGCTGCGCGAGGGGGGTGTGATCGCCGATGGTGCGGATGCCGAGCTCGACGAGTTGCGCGGCATCCACGCCCATGGCGACGCCTTCCTGCTCGAACTGGAAGCCCGCGAGCGCAGCCGCACCGGTATCGCCAACCTGCGCGTGCAGTTCAACAGGGTGCATGGCTTCTACATCGAAGTCACGGCATCGAACCTGGACAAGGTGCCGGCCGACTACCAACGCCGGCAGACGCTGAAGAACGCCGAGCGCTTCATCACGCCGGAGTTGAAGGCCTTCGAGGACAAGGCCCTGTCGGCGCAGGAGCGCGCGCTGGCACGCGAGAAATGGCTGTACGAGCAGCTGCTGGACTCGCTGCAGCAGCACCTGCCCGCGCTGCAGGCGCTGGCGCGCTCGCTGGCCGGGCTCGACGCCCTGGCGGCGCTGTCCGAGCGCGCTGCCGCGCTGTCGTGGTGCCGACCCGAGTTCGTGCCCTACCCCTGCGTGGAGATCGAAGCCGGCCGCCACCCGGTGGTCGAAGCCCGCCTGGCCGAAACGGGCGCGGGCAACTTCATCGCCAACCATTGCCGGCTCGACGCCAGGACCCGCATGCTGGTGATCACCGGCCCCAACATGGGCGGCAAGAGCACCTTCATGCGCCAGATCGCGCTGATCGTGCTGCTCGCGAGCGTCGGCTCCTTCGTGCCGGCGCAGGCCTGCCGGCTCGGCCCGATCGACGCCATCCACACCCGCATCGGCGCCGCCGACGACCTGGCCAATGCACAGAGCACGTTCATGCTGGAGATGACCGAGGCGGCGGCGATCGTCCACGGCGCCACCGAGCACAGCCTGGTGCTGATGGACGAGATCGGCCGCGGCACCAGCACCTTCGACGGCCTGGCGCTGGCCGGCGCCATCGCCAGCCAGCTGCACGACCGCAACCGCGCGTTCACGCTGTTCGCGACCCATTACTTCGAGCTCACCGAGTTCCCGGCCCGCCACGAGCGCGCGATCAACCTGCATGTCGGCGCGGTGGAGAGCGGGCACGACATCGTCTTCCTGCACCAGATCGAGCCCGGCCCCGCCAGCCGCAGCTACGGCGTGCAGGTGGCCAGGCTGGCGGGGATGCCGCCTGCGGTGATCCGCCAGGCGCGTGCCACCCTGGAGGCGCTGGAAGCCAAGGCGCAGACGGGCCAGGCGCAGGTCGATCTTTTCGCGCCGCCACCGGCGGTGGCCGCACCCGAGCCCTCGGCCGTCGAGCGGGCGCTGGCCAGCGTCGACCCCGACCGGCTGTCGCCGCGCGAGGCGCTGGAGGCGCTGTACCGACTGCGCGCGATGCTGGCGGACCCGGCTGCCGCCGGATCCCGCCGTCGGGTCGCCGACGCCAGTGGCCTGGCCGGGGGCGACTGAGCATGCGCACCGCCGCCGGCACGATCGCCTTCAGCCACGCCAACGGCTTCCCGGCGGGCACCTACCGCCTGCTGTTCGAGGCCTGGCGCGCGGCCGGCTGGCGCGTGATCGCGATCGACAAGTTCGGCCACGACCCGGCCTGGCCGGTGAGCAGCAACTGGCCGCATCTGCGCGACCAGCTGATCGACCTCGTCGAGCGCGAAAGCCCGGGCCAGCCGGTGCACTTCGTGGGCCATTCGCTGGGCGGCTATCTCAGCCTGCTGGCGGCGTGCAAGCGCCCGGCCCTGGCGCGCAGCGTGGTGCTGCTCGACGCGCCAGTGGTCGTCGGCTGGCGCGCCCACAGCGTGCGGGCGATGAAGGCCAGCGGCCTCTTCAAGCGCCTGTCGCCGGGCCGCGTCTCGATGCGGCGGCGCTGGCAATGGCCGTCGGCGGAAGCGGCCCACGCGCATTTCGCGGCCAAGGCCGTCTTCGCCCGCTGGGCTCCCGAGGTGCTGCGCGACTACATCGCCTGCGGCATCGAGCCCGACCCCGACGCCGTCTCGCCCGGTGGCGTGCGCCTGGCGTTCCATCGCGACATCGAGACCCGGCTCTACAACACGCTGCCGCACGACATGGGCCAGGTCCTGCACCGGCATCCGCCGACCGCGCCGGTGTCGTACATCGGCGGCACCCGCTCGGCCGAAGGTCGCCAGGCCGGGCTGGCCGCGACGCACGCGTTGGTGCAGGGTCGCATCGCGTGGATCGAGGGCTCGCACCTGTTCCCGATGGAGCGGCCCGCGCAAGCCGCCAAGGCAGTGCTGGCCCAGCTGCGGGCCACCGGCGGCAGCGCTCATTCGCGTGCCCGTTAACGCGCCGCCGGCGTCCGGCCCGGGCGCCGGCCTGCTAACCTTGCCGGCCTCCCACAGACTCCGCCCGCACCATGACCTACTGCGTCGGCATCCGCCTCAGCGCCGGCCTCGTCTTCCTGTCCGACTCGCGCACCAACGCCGGCCTGGACGCGATCAGCACCTTCCGCAAGATGATGATCTACGAGCAGCCGGGCGAGCGCTTCATGGTCATGCTCTCGGCGGGCAACCTGAGCATCAGCCAGAGCGTGCGCGAGCTGCTGCAGGTCGAGAAGCTCGACACCGGCCATGACGAGCCGATCACGATCTGGAACGCCAGGAGCATGTTCGACGCCGCGCGCGTGCTCGGCGCCACCGTGCGCCGGGTCTACGAGCAGGACGGCCCTTCGCTGAAGGCCGCCGGCATCGACTTCAACGCCAGCATGATCTTCGGCGGCCAGATCAAGGGCGAGGCGATGCGCCTGTTCCTGGTCTATTCGGCCGGCAACTTCATCGAGGCCACGCGCGAGACCTGCTTCTTCCAGGTCGGCGAGAGCAAGTACGGCAAGCCGATCCTCGACCGCGTGCTCACGCCCGCGACCCAGCTCGACGAAGCCGCCAAGTGCGCGCTGGTCTCGATGGACAGCACGCTCAAGTCCAACCTCAGCGTCGGTCTGCCGCTGGACCTGCTCGTCTATCGCGAAGGCAGCTTCCAGTCCGACGAGCATGTCTGCATGGACGAGCGCAACCCGTATTTCCAGATGATCCACACCACCTGGGGCCAGCGCCTGCGCGAGGTCTTCGAGGGCATCGACGACCCGCGCTGGGACGGCGGCGACGCCGTCCACCCGCTGATGGTGAAGAGCGAGCGCTACGAGCCGATGCGCAAGATCGGCAACCCCGGCGAGCGCATCGTCTGAGCCTGCCGCGTTGCAGCGCCGGCAGCGCCGCCTGGGGCCAAGCCCGCGGCCTTGCAGGCGGCGAACGCGGCGAGGATGACACATGTCAAGCGGGCCGGCGCGGCGTTCGGGTAGGCTGCAGGCCCGTCTCGCAGGCACGCAATTTCACGATCACTGCCGATGTTCCTGAACCTCCGCTCACAGCTGCCACAGCCGTCCTTGCGGCTGGGCGTCTTCGGCCCCGAAGCGGGCGCGTGCCAGTCGGTGTCGAGCCGCCCCCGGTCGCAGGCTTCGCGCGCATGAACGCCGCGCTGCTGACCGATTGCGCGCTGCAGCTGTGCTCGGCCGCGGTCGAGGTTTCTCCACTGCCGCCGGAGCGCCTGCTGGCGATGACGGCGGACCCGGCTGCGGCCTTCATCGCGCCCGGCGGCGACGCCTGGGTGGGCCTGGGCGCCGCGCGCTGGCTGGCGCCCGGCTCGGCCGACGCCGCCGCGCTCTGGGCCGGGCTGCTGGACGACAGCGCGGATGCCCCGGCGCCGGCCGCCCTGGGCGCGCTGCCCTTCCGCGCCGGCGAGACGCCGGATGCGTTGTGGCAAGGGCTGATGCCGGGCGGCGTGATGCTGCCCGAGCGCCTGTACGTGCAGCAGGCCGGCCGCGCCTGGTGGCGGCTGACGCTGCCCCTGTCCGAGGCCGCGACGCTGCCGGCGCGGCTGGCGCGCGAGCGCGCGGCCCTGACGGCGCTGGCCCCCGCAGAGGCGCAGCCGCTGCCGGCCCTGCATGCGCTGGGCGAAGGCGGCGCCCCGGCACGCTATGCGCAGGCGGTGACGCAGGCGGTCGAGCGCATCCGGCGTGGCGAGATCGTCAAGGTCGTCCTCGCGCGGCGCGGTGCGGTCGCCTTCGACAGCGCGCCCTCGCCTGCCGCGATGCTCGCGCGCCTGGGGGCGCGCCATCCTGACTGCGTGCGCTACGCCTGGCGCCGCGGCGGCAAGGCCTGGATCGGCGCCACGCCTGAGACTCTGGTGCAGCTCGACGGCCGCCAGCTGCGCACGCACGCGCTGGCCGGCACCCGGCCCTCCGCGCTGGCCACCGAGCTGCTCGAATCGGTCAAGGACCGCCACGAGCACGCCATCGTCGTCGACGCCCTGCGCCGCGCGATCGCCCCGCTCACCCGCGCGTTGCCGCCGCCTTGCGAGCCGGTGATCCGGCGCTTGCGCGGCCTCGCCCATCTGCACACACCGATCGAGGCGACGCTGCGCGAGGACGTCGACTTCCTGCGCCTGGTCCAGGCCCTGCACCCGACGCCGGCGGTCTGCGGCCTGCCCGCCGAGCGCGCCGCGGCGTTGCTGGCGGCACTGGAGCCCGAGCCGAGGGGGCTTTACGCCGGGCCCTTCGTGCGCCTGTCGCCCTACGGCGAAGGCCATGCCGTGGTGGCGCTGCGCGGTGCGGTGGTCGAAGGCCGCGTCGCCGTGGTGCCGGCGGGCGCCGGCATCGTCGAGGGCTCCGACGGCGACGCCGAACTGGCCGAGACGCGGGTCAAGCAGCGCAGTGTGCTCGACGCCTTCGAGGACCGGCCTTGAGCGCAGCGGCCGACGATCTGCACAGCGCCTGGTCACAGCTGTTCGCCGCCTCGCTGGCGCAATGCGGCGTGGCGCAGGCGGTGATCAGCCCGGGCTCGCGCTCGACCCCGCTGGCGCTGGCGCTGGCAGCACAGCTGCCGACCACGGTGCTGCACGACGAACGCGTAGCCGCCTTCTTCGCGCTCGGCCAGGCGCGGGCCAGCGGGCGCGCCAGCGTCGTCCTGGCCACCAGCGGCACCGCGCCCGGGCATTGGCTGCCGGCGGCGATGGAAGCGCGCGAGGCCGGCCTGCCGCTGCTGCTGCTCAGCGCCGACCGGCCCTGGGAGGTGCAGCAGGCGCAGGCCTCGCAGACGGTCGACCAGCTGCGCCTCTTCGGCCCCCACGCCAACGCCTACTTCGAGCTCGGCCTGCCCGACGCCCACCCGGCAGCTTTGCGCGCCGTGCCACGGATCGCCGCCCAAGCCGTGCTCGCGACGCAATACCCGTTGGCCGGCGCGGTGCAGGTCAATGCCCGTTTCCGCAAGCCGCTGGAGCCGCAGCCCAGCGACGGCGGCGAGCCCTGGCGGCCGCGGCTGCAGGCGATCGCCCGCGCCGGCGCGCCGCGGCTGATCGCGCCGATGGCCGTGCCGCATCCAGACGCGGTGGCGCAGCTCGTCGCGCGGGTGCGCGCGGCGCCGCGCGGCCTGGTCGTCGCCGGGCCGATGCCGGCGCCACAGGCTGCTGCCCTGCGCGCCGCGGCCCAGCGTTTCCTGTCCGCCAGCGGCTACGTGCTGCTCGCCGAGGCCGGCAGCCAGCTGCGCTTCGGCCTGCCCGAGGCCACGAATCCGCAATGCGCAGGCGCGTTCGACGCGCTGCTGCGCTCGAGCACGCTGCGCCAGCGGCTGCGTCCGGACCTGGCGCTGGAGATCGGCGCGCCGGCGGTGTCGGCGCAATGGCTGGCATGGATCGCCGGCGACGACGCGCCGCCGCGGCTGGTGCTGCCCGGTGCGCGCCCGGCCGACCCCGCCGGCGGCGCGCTGGGCATGCTCCTGGGGCCGGTGGCCGACTTGCTCGACGCCGCCGCGGCGCAACTGCGGACGCAGCCGCCTGGCGCTGGCCATGCCGACGCTGCGGCCGGGTACGCCCGCACCTGGCAGGCGGCCGAGACCGCGGCCTGGCAGGCGCGACGGCAGGCCGTCACCGCGTCCGCAGGCGCCGCGCTGCATGAACATGACATCGCAGCGGTCCTGCGCGCCGCAATGCCGGCCGGCGCGATGCTGGCGATCGGCAATTCCTGCCCGGTGCGCGACCTCGATCACGACCTGCCGCCCGACGCTGCGCCGTTGACCCTGCTCCACCAGCGCGGCGCCGCCGGCATCGACGGCGGTGTCGCCGGCGCGGCCGGCGCACGCAGCGTGATCGAAGCGCCGCTGGCGCTGCTGCTGGGCGACGTGGCGTTGCTCCACGACGCCGGCGGTCTGGCCGCCGCGGCGGCGGCGCGCGGGCCGCTGGCGATCGTCGTCGTCAACAACGATGGCGGGCGCATCTTCGAACGGCTGCCGCTGGGCCGGGACGAGGCGGCTGCCGATGCCCTCGAGCGGCTGTTCGTGGCCCCCCACGGGCATGCCTTCGACGGCCTGGCCGCCACCTGGGGCCTGGGCTACACGAGCGTGGACACCGCACCTGCCCTGCAAGCGGCACTGGCACGGGCGCTGGCCGCCGAGCGGCCGGTGCTGATCGAGGCCCGCGTCGCGCCGGGCGGCAGCCTGCGCCGTGCCGCGCTGCTGGCGGCGATGGCCGGCGCCGCCGAGCGCGCGTCCGACGCGTGATTCCGGGCCGGCATCCCGGCGTCGAGCACCGGCCCAAGGGCGCCGGCGGGCCGCCGCTGTTGCTGCTGCACGGCTTTCTCGGCGCGCCTTCCGCCTGGGACGCGGTGCTCGCCGCGCTGCCGCGGCATGGCCCGGTCTGGTGCCCCTGGCTGCCTGGCCATGGGCCGGCAGCGCCGCTGCCGGCGCGGTGGGACGAGGCCGTGCAGTGCATCGCCGACGCGCTGCCCGCCGGCGCTGTCATCGGCGGCTATTCGCTGGGTGCCAGGCTGGCGCTGGGCGCCACCTTGCGGCGACCGGGCCATGCCCGCGCGACGCTGCTCGTCGGCGGCCATGTCGGCCCGGCCGACGCCGCCGAGCGCGCTGAACGTGCCGCCCTCGACGCCCGGCGCGCGCAAGCGCTGCGCAGCGGCGACCTCGCCGCCTTCGTCGATGCCTGGGAAGCGCTGCCGCTGTTCGCCACCCAGCGCACGCTCGGCGCCGCGCTGCAGGCGCAGCAGCGCGCCGTGCGGCTGGCCCACGAGCCGCAGGCGCTGGCCTGGGCCTTCGAGGTCGCAGGGCTGGCCCAGATGCCCGACCTGCGGGCGGCGGTGGCTGCGGCGCAGCAGCCGCTGCGCTTCCTGACCGGCGCACTCGACACCCGCTTCGGCGCGCTGGCCGCCGCGCTCGCACGGCCGCCGTGGGTCGCGCATCTCAACGTGCCGGGCGCCGGCCACAACCTGCTGCTGGAAGCGCCCGCGGCTGTGGCAGCATCGCTGGCCGACCTGATGGAGATGCAATGACCGAGGTGAACTGGACCCTGTGCGACCGCGGCTACACCGACGTGGTCTACGAGAAGGCCGAGGGCATCGCCCGCGTGACCATCAACCGCCCCGAGGTGCGCAACGCGTTCCGCCCGCTGACGGTGCAGGAGATGCAGCATGCGTTCGCCGACGCTCGGGACGACGGCGAGGTCGGCGTCGTGATCCTGCGCGGCGCCGGCGACGACGCCTTCTGCTCCGGCGGCGACCAGCGCGTGCGCGGCGACGGCGGCTATGTCGGCGGCGACGGCGTGCCGCGCCTGAACGTGCTCGACCTGCAGCGCCAGATCCGCACATTGCCCAAGCCGGTGATCGCCTCGGTGGCCGGTTACGCGATCGGCGGCGGCCATGTGCTGCACATGATCTGCGACCTGACGATCGCGGCCGACAACGCGCGCTTCGGCCAGACCGGTCCGCGCGTCGGCAGCTTCGACGGCGGCTACGGCGCCAGCTACATGGCGCGCATCGTCGGCCAGAAGAAGGCACGCGAGATCTGGTTCCTGTGCCGTCAGTACGACGCCGCGCAGGCCTTGCAGATGGGGCTGGTGAATGCGGTCGTGCCGCTGGCGCAGCTGGAGGCCGAAACGGTGCAATGGGCACGCGAGATGCTCGCCAACAGCCCCACCGCGCTGCGCTTCCTGAAAGCCGCGCTCAATGCCGACTGCGACGGCCAGGCCGGCCTGCAGGAACTCGCAGGCAGCGCGACCCTGCTCTTCTACCAGAGCGAAGAAGGCCAGGAGGGCAAGCGCGCCTTCCTCGAGAAGCGGCCCCCCGATTTCGGCAAGTTCAAGCGCTTCCCCTGAAGCTGCGGCAGCGCCTGCGCATCGCGTGACGATCCTGGTCCAGCCGCTGCGCCTGCATCTCGACGCGCCGAGCCGCGCGGCTGCCGGCGAGCTCTTCGTGCGCGGCTCGCCGCGCAAGCGCGAGGCGGTGCGCATCCGCCTGCGCGACGCCGAAGGTGCGGTCGGCCTGGGCGAGGCGATGCCACTGCCAGGCTACAGCCGCGACGATGCGGCCACGGCCGAGCGGGTGCTGGGCGCGATGGCCGCGCGCGCGGGCGACGGCGCGCTGACGGTGCCGGGTGCCGGGTTCGCGGCCGCCGCCGGCAGCTTCGCCGCCGCACGCATCGACGCTGCGCTCGCACCCCACGCCCGGCTGCTCGCGCCATCGCCCGGCGCACGCTTCGCCCTCGAATGCGCGCTCGTCGACCTGCTGGCCCGGCGCGCGGGCATCAGCGCCGCGCAATGGCTGGCCGACGGCCGCGCGCCGCGGCCGGTACCTGTCAGCCTGCTGCTGCCCGACGACGACCGTGCCGCCTGCGCTGCGGCAGCGACAGCCGTCGCCGGCGGCTTCAGGGTGCTGAAGCTGAAGATCGCGCGCGCCGATCGCACGCCGGAACAGGAGGACGACTTGCTCGCCGCGATTCGCGCCGCGGCCGACGCGGCGAGCCGCAGCGGTGGCGGGCTCGTCAGCCTGCGCCTCGACGCCAACGGCGCCATCGACCCGGCGCGGGTCGCGGGCCGGCTCGCGGCACTGCTGCGCTTCGGCGTCGAACTGGTCGAGGAGCCGGTCGGCGGCCGGGCCCTGCTCACCCTGCCGCCCTTGCCGCTGCCCTGGGCGGCCGACGAATCGCTGGCCGACGAGTCGCTGACTGCGGCGCTGCTGGAACTGCCGCCTGGCCGCCGGCCGGCGGCGCTGGTGCTCAAGCCGGCACAGCTGGGCCTGGCGCGCTGTCTGCGCCTGGCCGAGGTCGCCGCCGCACGTGGCCTCGGCGTCGTCGTCACCCACAGCTTCGATGGCGACCTCGGTCATGCGGCGGCCTGCGCGCTGGCCGCCGCGTTGCCGCTGCCGCCCTGGCCCTGCGGGCTGGCGCCGCACCCGGGCCTGCGCCGGCCGCCGCCGGCACGGCCCTGGCTGCCGGTGCCCACCGCGCCCGGCCTCGGCGTGGTCGACGCGGACGAACCTGCATGAAAGAGCCGCATCACATCGCTCGCGCAGGCCGGCCTGCCCCGCAGTCGCTGGCGAAGGCGGGCGCACCGCGCGTGGCCACCGTCGGTGATGCCCTGCGCAACGCGGCCCGCCAGGCACCCGGCGAGGCGGCGCTGATCGGCGACAGCGGCACGCTCAGCTGGGCCGGGCTGGCAGCGCGCGTGGAGCAGGTCGCGGCAGGCTTGCGCGCACTCGCGACGGCGGACGGCGATGCCGAAGATCGTGCCGACACGGCGGCATCGTCGCGCGCCCATGCGCTCACGTTGCGACCGGACCGCGACGACCTGGTCGTGCTGCTGGCGCACGCCACGGCGGGTATCCCGCTGCTGCCGCTGCACCCGGCGCTGCCCGAGGCCGACGCTTCCAGGCTGGCGGCCGCTGCCGGCGCCAAGCGCCTGACGCTGACGCAATGCCTGGAGGCGTCGCCCGCCGCGCTGCGCCGGCCGGTGCGGAATTCCCGGCCCGCCCCGAAGGCCGGCGACGATCTCTTCCTGGTCCCGACTTCCGGTTCGTCGGGCACGCCCAAGCTGGCGCGCCTGACCCACCGCGCCATGCTCGCCGCAGCCGCTGCGCTGACCGAGCGGTTGCCCTTCGGGCCGCGCGACCGCTGGATCCTGGCGCTGCCGCTGTCGCATGTGAGCGGGCTATCGGTGGTCACGCGCTGCCTGTGCGCGCGGCGCGCCGTCGTGCTGGTGCCTCGCTTCCACGAAGACGCGGTCTGGACCGCGATCGCGCGCGACGGCGGCACGCGGCTGTCGGCGGTGCCAGCGATCGCCGATCGGCTGCTCCACGCCGACCACGATGGCTTGCTGGCCCGGCTCAGCCTGATGATGCTGGGCGGCCAGGCTGCGCCGCTGGCGCTGCGGCGCGCGCTGGCCGAGGCCGGCGCGCCGGCAGTGGCCAGCTACGGCCTGACCGAGAGTTGCGCCGCAGCGGCCTGCGAGCCGCCGGCCGACGCCGGGCGACTGTTGCCGGGCTGCGGCACCGCGCTGCACGGCGTGACGATCACCATCGCCGACACCGAGGGCGCGGCAATGCCGGCCGGCACGCCCGGCCGCATCCTGCTCGCCAGCCCGGCGCTGCTGGCCGGCTACGCGGGGCGCCCGGAACTGGCAGTGCTCGGCGCCGACGGCCGACTCGACACCGGCGATCTCGGCTGGCTCGACGAAGGCGGCCGGCTGCAGGTACAGGGCCGGCGCAGCGAGGTCATCGTCAGCGGCGGCGAGAAGGTCGTGCCCGGCGTCGTCGAGGCTGCCCTGCGCGAGCACCCCGGCGTCCGCGACGCGGTGGTCTTCGGCCTGCCCGACGCGCGCTGGGGCGCGATCGTCTGTGCCGCGGTCGAGGCGCCGGCGGCGCTTCAGGAAGACCCGTCGCTGGCGGCGCTGCTGGCAGGGCTCCTGCCGCCCTGGGCGCGGCCGCGTCGGCTGGCGCTGTTCGACGCCCTGCCGCGGCTGAACACCGGCAAGGTCGACCGACTGGGCACGCCTGCGCTGGCGGCGGCAAGGCTCAGGCCGCTGGCCGCGCCGGCCCGCCACGGGCCCGAACAAGCCTGAGGCTGGAGCACCGTTCGAACGTCACGATCGGCGGCGCCGATGCGGTCCAGGAGCGACGCGGAGCGCGCGCCGCATGTGTTGGCGCCGCCACATCAGGCTGCCCACGCCTTGACCCTGATCAACCGGGCGGTCGCGAGCGCCTCCTATTATTTCTTTGCCGCAGTCGAGTGCCTGGCACTGGGCGGGGATCCTGGGTTGAACCGGGATGTGATTGATGCAGTGACCCATTCACCCAGCACAAGGAGATTGTGATGAAGAGCAAGATGCTGATACTTTCGGCGATCGTCTTCAGCCTGTTCAGTGTTCAGAGCGCGATGGCGCAACCGAAGACCCGGGCTGAAGTGAAGGCCGAGTGCGACGCCGCGCGCAAGGCGGGCCAGATCGTGCAAGGCGAATGCAAGGACGAGAAGCCGACCAAGGTCAAGTCGGCAACGACGCGCGCCAAGGTCAAGCAAGAGACTGCGGCCGCCCACAAGTCCGGCGAGATCGTGCAAGGTGAAACCCAGCACGAGATGCCCAAGAAGATCACGCCGGCCAAGACGCGCGCCGAGATCAAGGCCGAGTGCGATGCAGCCCGCAAGGCGGGCAAGATCGTCGAGGGCGAATGCCAGCCCGAACTGCCGGCGAAGAAGTAGACCGAGAAGCGCATCGACGTCGGGGCCGGGCGCAAAGGCGTTGACTGGCCCGGCAAGATTGCCGATGGCGAGCGGCGGGCATTGGCCCGCTCGCTGACAGGCGGTGATGCCGGACCGGTGTCGCCGCCTGTTTGTCCTGTCGCGCCGCGGGGCTCGCATCCGGTGCCCCGGGAGGAGGGTCCATGAAGCCATTGCGTGCGTTTTTTGCCGCGCTGATCCTGGTTTCGATCGGGGCGTTCTTCGGCTGCGCCGGGCCGGCCGCGGGGCCGGCGACCGACTATTTGCGTCTGGACCCGCCACAGCCGGTGTCCAGCGGCGACAAGATCGAGGTCATCGAGTTCTTCTCGTATGCCTGCCCGCACTGCTTTGCGCTGTCCCCACGCGTGAAGGCCTGGGTGCAGAACAAGCCCGCCGACGTCGATTTCCGCTACCAGCCGGTGATTTTCCGCGACAGCTGGGAGGTGCCCGCGCGTATCCATTTCGCGCTGGCGGCCTTGGGCGAGGTCGATCGCGTCGGCAGCAGCGTGTTCGACGCCATCCAGCTCGAACAACTCGACTTCGCCGACGACCAGGTGCTGTTCGACTGGGCGGCGCGCCAGGGCATCGACCGCCAGCGCTTCGTCGACGCCTACCGCTCGCCGGCGGTTCAGGCCGAGGTGGAGCGCGCGCACGGCATGACGCAGGCCTACCAGCTGCCGGGTGTTCCTGCGCTCGTGGTCGACGGCAAGTACCTCACCTCGAACAGCCTCAGCGGCTCGGCGCAGGGCACCATGGACACGCTCGACCGCCTCGTGCAGAAGGCCCGTCAGGAGCGAGCGCAGCGGCGTTGACGGCGGGCTGACGAGGCGGGCGACCGATCCTGCGGACATCGGACGATCCGATCGCGGATCGACTGCGCTCGCGGTCGAGCCTGAGGCCTTCTCTGGCGCACCCCCTTAGCGTGCGTCGCCCTCGAAGCGCCCCAGCCGCACCGCCGTGCCGCCCGGCTTGAGGTTGCGCGTGCCGGGCATCACGAGCACGGTGTCGTCGTACGGTGCAACCCAGACCTGCTCGCCATCCTGCGCGATCGGCGTGCCGGCGCGTTCGACAACGCCGAAACCCTGGACCGGCACCAGAAAGCGGAACGCCCGGCTGCGCGCCACCACCGCCTCCGTCACCCGCACCAGTCGCTGCTGCGCCGGCAACGGCAGGCGCTGACGGGCCTCGAACCAGCCCGCGTCGGCGATGCCGGTCAGGGCCAGAAAGCGCACCAGGCAGTCGATCGCCACGTCGGCCGCCGCGCGCTCCCAGTGCTGACCGCATTCGATCAGCAGCGCGCGCCGCCCCGAGTCCGGGTCGCCGAAGGCGCCGCGGTCGATCATGCGCAGGCCGGCCGGGTGGCCGGTGTCGATCAGCAGGTCGGCCGGCATGCCGAGTTCGCGCGCGAAGGCCGCGTTCTTGTCCACCTTGCCGCAGACCATCAGCGGCCGGCAGGGCTCGCTCATCGAATGGATGTCGAGCAGCACATCGGCGGCGTCGACGAAAGGCCGCAACTCGCGCGCGCGCCGCAGCTCCAGCGTGTCGCCGTTGCCGAAGAGCTGCTCGTCAGCCCAGACGCGGTTGTAGTCCTCGTCGATGCAGCGCGAGGGAAAGGGGTCGGTGGGGTCGAACCGCGCGTAGGCCGCAACGTTGGCAAAGGCCAGCACGAGGCGGCCGCGCCGCGGCGCAAAGCCCTGGCGCAGCAGCCAGTCCAGCGCGATGGCGCCGCAGATCTCGTTGCCATGGGTCAGCGCCTGCACCATCACCTGCGGACCGGGCCGGCCCGACTCGAGCACATGCACCCATTCGACGCCGGTGTTGCCCGCGCGCCAGGGGCCGATGTCCGGCGCCTGCAATTCCACCACCGGCAGCTCAGACATGGCCGGCCCCGGGGCTGAAGCGCCGCTTGATGCGTTCGACGAGCTGCAGCAGGTGCGCCCGCAGCGTCTCGAAGCCGGCGTGCTTGCGCAGCGTGGCCTCGTCCATGTACAGGCGCTTGTTGATCTCCAGCTGCAGACTGTGGCGCCCGGCTGCGGGGTCGCTGTAGGCGCGCACCAACTCGACGCCCTTGTAGGGGTCATTGACCTTGACCTCGTAGCCGTGGCCCGCCATCACCTCGCGCACGAAGGCGGTGAATTCGGGGCTGCAAGTGGTGCCGTCGCGGTCGCCGAGCACGATGTCGGCGCGCCGGCTGCCCGCCCCACCCTCACCCATCACGCCGCCGGTCGCGTTCATCGAATGGCAGTTGATGTGATAGACGGCGCCGTGCCGCGCATGCGCCGCGTCGAGCAGGCCCTTGAGCGCCTCGTGGTACGGCCGGTGGTAGCGCTCGATGCGCCGCAGCACCTCGGCCACGCCCAGGCGGCGCTCGTAGATCGGCCGGCCATCGTCGAGCGTGCGCCAGATCAGCGCCTTGCCCAGGCTCGCCTTGCCGCTGGGCACATGGGCATGCGGCCAGGGTTCGGCCAGAAGTTCGAGGTCGATGTCGCCGGCGTGGCGATTGGGGTCCAGGTAGGTGCGCGGGAACTGCGCCGCCAGCAGCGGCACGCCGCTTGCTGCAGCGGGGAGATAGAGCTCGTCGATGAAGCAGTCCTCGCCATCCCGCAATTCCTCCGCGCTGCGGACGGCGCCGAAGTCCGGCGGCATCGTGAAACCCGAATGCGGGGAGTCCAGCACCAGCGCATGCACCGACGCGCGGGAGCCGTGGATCACGAAGACGGCGTCGCTCATGCCCCCAAGTATCGCCGCCCCGCGTGCGGGGCGACCCGGATGGCCGCACGGCGGCGAGCCGATAGCATCGGCTGCCGTCGCCTTCAAATCGTCATGCGGTGCCCGCCACCGCCGCCAGGAGAACTGCCATGCAAGAACCTGAACTGCGTGCCCTGATCGAGCAAGTCCGCACCGGCGCCCTGCCGCGGCGGCGATTCGTCCAGCAGATGCTCGGCCTGGGTCTGACCGCGCCGATGGCGGGCATGATGCTGATGCATGCCGGCGTGGCGCAGGCCGAGGCGCAGCCCGCCTACGCACCGACCAAGCGCGGCGGCGGCGGATCGCTGCGGGTGCTGTGGTGGCAGGGCGCGACCCTGCTCAACCCGCATTTCGCCACCGGCACCAAGGACCAGGAGGGCTCGCGCATCTTCTACGAGCCGCTGGCCGGCTGGGACGCCGATGGCAACCTGGTGCCGATGCTTGCCGCGGAGATCCCGTCGCGCGAGAACGGCAGCCTGGCCGCCGACGGCAAGTCGGTGATCTGGAAGCTCAAGAAGGGCGTGACCTGGCACGACGGCCAGCCCTTCACCGCCGACGACTGCGTCTTCAACTGGCAGTACGCGACCGATCCGGCCACCGCCGCGGTGACGATCGGCGTCTACAAGGACACCAAGGTCGAGAAGATCGACAGCCACACGATCCGCATCCTGTTCACGAAGCCGACGCCGTTCTGGGCCCAGGCCTTCGTCGGCACCGGCGGCATGATCATCCCCAGGCACCTGTTCGCCCCCTACATCGGCGGCAAGTCGCGCGACGCGCCGACCAACCTCAAGCCGGTCGGCACCGGCCCCTACAAGTTCGTCGATTTCAAGCCCGGCGACATGGTGCGCGGCGAGCTCAACCCGAACTACCACCTGCCCAACCGGCCGTTCTTCGACACCATCGAGATGAAGGGCGGCGGCGACGCGGTGTCGGCGGCACGCGCCGTGCTGCAGACCGGCGAGTTCGACTTCGCCTGGAACCTGCAGGTCGAGGACGAGATCCTCAAGCGCCTGGAAACCGGCGGCAAGGGCCGTGCGGTGATCACGCCGGGCGGCGACATCGAGTTCGTGCTGCTCAACTACACCGACCCCGACACCGAGGTCGATGGCGAGCGTGCCAACCCCAGGACCCATCACCCCGAGTTCTCCGACCCCGCGGTGCGCCAGGCCATGGGGCTCCTGGTCGATCGCCAGGGCGTGCAGGAGTTCATCTACGGCCGTGCCGGCGTGGCCACCGCCAACTTCCTGAACAACCCCCAGCGCTTCCGCAGCCCGAACATGCACTTCGAGTTCAACATCGACAAGGCCAATGCCGTGCTCGATGCAGCAGGCTGGAAGCGCGGCGGCGACGGCGTGCGCGAGAAGGGTGGCAAGAAGCTCAAGTTCGTGTTCCAGACCAGCATCAACGCGCCGCGCCAGAAGACGCAGGCGATCGTCAAGCAGGCCTGCCAGAAGGCGGGCATCGAGCTCGAGCTGAAGTCGGTCACCGCCAGCGTGTTCTTCTCGTCCGACGTCGCCAACCCTGATACCTACACCAAGTTCTGGGCCGACATCGAGATGTACACGACGACCCAGACCGAGCCCGACCCGGGCCGCTTCATGGACCAGTACAACTCCTGGGAGGTCGCGTCCAAGGCCAACAAATGGCAGGGCCGCAACATCAGCCGCTGGCGCAGCGACGACTATGACAAGGCCTCGCGCGCTGCCGAGACCGAGCTCGACCCGGTCAAGCGCGCGGCGCTGTTCATCCGCATGAACGACCTCGTCTGCGGCGACGGCTACATCGTGCCGCTGATCTACCGGCCGCGCGTCTCGGGGGTCAAGGACAAGCTGGTCGCGCCGCTGTCCGGCTGGGACAACATCATGTGGGCGCTGCACAGCTGGTACCGCCAGGCCTGATCGCAGCGCGCCTGCCGCCTGCCCTGGCCATGCAAGAAGCCGAGCTGCGCGACCTCGTCGAGCAGGTGCGCGCCGGCAAGCTGCCGCGGCGCGGCTTCATCGCGCGGATGGCTGCGCTGGGGCTGGGCGCACCGGTGGCCGCGATGATGTTGATGCACGGAGGCGTGGCGCAGGCCCAGGCCCCTTCGGTCTACCAGCCCAAGCGCCGCGGCGGCGGCGGCACGCTGCGCATCCTGATGTGGCAGGGGCCGACCCTGCTCAACCCGCATTTCGCCACCGGCCAGAAGGACCAGGAAGGTGCACGCCTGTTCTACGAGCCGCTGGTGGCCTGGGATGCCGAAGGCAACCTCGTCCCGGTGCTCGCCGCCGAGATCCCCAGCCGCGACAACGGCGGCGTGGCTGCCGACGGCCGCTCGGTCGTCTGGAAGCTGAAAGCCGGCGTGCGCTGGCACGACGGCGCGACGTTCAGCGCCGACGACGTGGTCTTCAACTGGCAGTATTCGAGCGACCCGGCCACCGCCACCTTCACGCTCGGTCAATACGCCGGCGTGCGCATGGAGAAGGTCGACGCCCTGACGGTGCGGGTGGTCTTCGACCGGCCGACGCCGTTCTGGCCCGGCACCTATTCGCGGGTCCAACTGATCCCGCAGCACCGATTCGATCGCTACCGCGGATCGGCCTCGCGCGACGCCCCCGACAACCTGCACCCGGTGGGCACCGGTCCGTACCGTTTCGTCGACTTCAAGCCCGGCGATTCGCTGCGCGGCGACCTGAACCCCGACTACCACCTGGCGAACCGGCCGTTCTTCGACCATGTCGAGCTCAAGGGCGGCGGGGACGCGGTCTCGGCCGCGCGCGCCGTGCTGCAGACCGGCGAGTTCGACTTCGGCTGGAATCTGCAGGTCGAAGACGAGATCCTGCGACGCCTGGAGGCCGGCGGCCATGGCCGGGTCGTGGTGCCCGGCAGCGGCGGCAGCGTCGAGCGCATCCAGCTCAACTTCGCCGACCCCGGCACCGAGGTCGACGGCGAACGCGCAAACCCGAGGACGCGCCACCCGGCGTTCTCCGATCCGGCCGTGCGCGCGGCGATGGCGCTGCTGGTCGACCGGCGCAGCGTGCAGGACTACGTCTATGGCCGCGCCGGGCCGGCCACGGCGAACATCCTGACCGACCCGCCGCGCTTCCGCAGCCCGAACCAGCACGCCGAGTTCGACATCGGCAAGGCGAACGCGCTGCTCGAAGGCGCCGGCTGGCGGCGCGGGTCGGACGGCATCCGCACCAAGGGCGGGCGCGCGCTGCGCTTCGTCTTCCAGACCAGCACCAACGGCCCGCGCCAGAAGACGCAGGCCATCGTCAAGCAGGCGGCGCAGCAGGCCGGTATCGCGATCGAGCTGAAGGCCGTCACCGCGTCGGTGTTCTTCTCGTCGGACATCGCCAACCCGGACACGATGTCCAAGTTCTACGCCGACATCGAGATGTACACCAACTCGATGGGTGCGCCCGACCCGGCGCGCTACATGGCACAGTGGGTCTCGTGGGAGATCGCGTCCAAGGCCGACAAGTGGCAGGGCCTGAACATCGTGCGCTGGCGCAACGACGCCTACGACGCCGCCTACCGGGCGGCCGAGGTCGAACTCGACCCGGTGCGACGCGCGGCGCTGTTCATCCGCATGAACGACCTCGTCTGCGACGACCATTACGTGATCCCGGTCGTCGAGCGGCCGCTGGTCTGCGGCCTGGCCCGCAGCCTGGTGGCCCCGCAATCGGGCTGGGAGCTGAGCCTGGGCTTCATCCACGACTGGCACCACCAGGCCTGAAGCGCGAACGACGAGAGCCGACGTTTGGGCCGCTACCTCCTTCGCCGCCTGCTGATCGCGCTGCCCAGCCTGCTGGGCATCAGCGCCGTGCTGTTCACGGTGCTGGCGCTGGCGCCCGGCGACCCCTTCGGCGAACTCGCGACCAACCCCAACGTGCCGCCCGAAGTGCGCATGATGCTGCGCGCCAAGTTCGGGCTCGACGACCCGGTCTGGCAGCGCTACCTGCACTGGCTGACGGCGATGCTGCACGGCGACTGGGGCTTTTCCTTCGTCAGCCGGGTCGACGTCGACACCCTGATCTGGCAGCGCGTGCCGGTGACGCTGGCCGTGATCGGCGCCTCGCAGGTGGTGGCGCTGATGGTCGCGCTGCCGGTGGGCATCTATGCCGCGACCAAGCCCTACTCGCTGTTCGACAAGATCGCCAACACGCTCGCCTTCGTCGGCTTTTCGCTGCCGACCTTCTTCACCGGCTTGCTGTTCATCCTGCTGTTTTCGATCAAGCTCGACTGGCTGCCCTTCGTCTTCCGCGCCGACCTCTCCGCCACCGGCTGGACCTGGTGGTGGGAGCAGTTCAAGCAGAGCCTGATGCCGGTGATGGTGCTGGGCCTGTTCCAGGGCGCGAGCTGGACCCGCTTCGTGCGCTCGGCGGTGCTCGACGTGATTCGCCTGGACTACGTCACCACCGCGCGCAGCAAGGGTCTGGCCGAGCGTGCGGTGATCCTGCGCCACGTGGTGCGCAACGCGCTGATCCCGGTCGTCACGCTGGTCGCGCTGACGATGCCGCAGGTCTTCGGCGGCGCCATCGTCACCGAGCAGATCTTCCGCGTGCCGGGCATAGGCTCGCTGCTCATCGACGCCATCCTGCGCAACGACACGCCGGTGATCATGGCCGTGACCTTCGTGTTCTCGTGCCTCGTCATCGTCTTCAACCTGATTGCCGACCTGCTCTATGGCTGGCTCGACCCCCGCATCTCCTTTCGCTGACGTGGTCGCGCGCCGCCCGGTGGTCTCGCCCTGGCACGAGGCCTGGCGGCGCTTCCGCCGCCATCGTCTGGCGGTGGCCAGCGTGGTCGTGCTCGCGCTGCTGGCCTTGCTGGTCGCGTTCGGCCCGCTGGTCTGGCATGTGGCGATCAACGACATCGACTTCCGCGCCCGCCTGGCCACGCCGAGCTGGGCCCATCCGCTGGGCACCGACGACCTCGGACAGGATCTGCTGGCCCGCATGCTCTACGGCGGGCGCATCAGCCTGGCGGTGGGGTTGGCGGCGATGGCAATGTCGGTCTGCGTCGGCGTGCTGGTCGGCTCGGTGGCCGGCATCTCGCGCGGGGCCGTCGACACGGCGCTGATGTGGCTGACCGACCTCTTCCTGTCGCTGCCGCAGCTGCCGCTGCTGCTGCTGGTGATCTACCTCTTCCGCGACAAGCTCAAGACCACGTTCGGGCCCGAGGTCGGCGTGTTCCTGCTCATCGTGGTGGTCATCGGCGCCTTCCGCTGGATGCCCACCGCGCGCCTGGTGCGCGCCCAGTTCTTCTCGCTGCGCGAGAAGGAATTCGTCGAGGCCGCGCGAGCGCTGGGCGCCTCGGTGCCGCGCCAGGTGCTGCGCCATATCCTGCCCAATTCGCTCGGACCGGTGATCGTCGCCGGCACCATCGACGTGGCCGCGGCGATCATCGCCGAGAGCACGCTGAGCTTCCTCGGCCTGGGGTTCCCGCCCGACATCCCGACCTGGGGCCGCATCCTCTTCGACAGCAAGGACTACCTCGACATCGCGCCGCACTGGGCCTTGTTCCCCGGCGCGGCGATCTTCCTCACCGTGCTGACGATCAACTTCATCGGCGACGGGCTGCGCGACGCGCTCGATCCGCGGAGAGTGTTATGAGGCCCCCAGGCTCACTTCGTTCGCCGCCCCCTGGACCCCGAAGGGGCCGCTTCGCGGTCCCGGGGGCGCGTCAGGTCCTTCGGGCGGCCGGGCGGACCTGACCATGGCGCTCCTCGAGATCAAGGGGCTGAAGACCCACTTCAAGACCGACGACGGCTGGCTGCACGCGGTCGATGGCGTCGACATCGCGATCGACGCCGGCGAGACGGTGTGCGTGGTCGGCGAATCGGGCTGCGGCAAGAGCGTCACCGCCAAGACGGTCATGAAGCTGATCGACATGCCGCCCGGCAAGATCGTCGCCGGCCAGGTGCTGTGGCAGGGTCGCGACCTGGTGCCGCTGGCGCCGGCCGAGATGCAGAAAGTGCGCGCCAAGGAGATCGCGATCGTCTTCCAGGAGCCGATGACCTCGCTCAACCCGGTCTACACCGTGGGCGGCAGATCGCCGAGAGCGTACGCCTGCACGAGGGCGTCTCGAAGAAGGCCGCGCTGGAGCGAGCGGTCGAGATGCTGGCGCCTGGTGCGCATTCCGACGCCCGAAAAGCGCGTGCACGACTACCCGCACCAGTTCTCCGGCGGCATGCGCCAGCGGGTGATGATCGCCATCGCGTTGGCCTGCAACCCCAAGCTGCTGATCGCCGACGAGCCGACGACCGCGCTCGACGTCACGATCCAGGCCCAGATCCTCGATCTGCTGGGCGAGCTGAAGTCGCGCCTGGGCATGGCCGTGATGCTGATCACCCACGCGATGGGCGTGGTCGCCGAAACGGCGCAGCGCGTGGTCGTGATGTACGCCGGCCAGGTGATCGAGGAAGCGCCGGTGGGCGAGCTTTTCGCGCGCCCGCGCCACCCCTACACGCAGGGGCTGATCCGCTCGATCCCGCGGATCGACCTCGAGGCCACGCACAAGGCGCGGCTGGAAGCGATCGCCGGCACCGTGCCCAAGCTGATCGCGCCACCGCCGGGCTGCCGCTTCGCGCCGCGCTGCAAGTACGCGATGCCGGCCTGCACCGCGGCCACGCCGCCGCTGCGCGAGGTGGCGCCCGGGCACAAGGTCGCCTGCATCCTGGAAAGCGCGCCCGCATGAGCGAGCCGTTGCTGCGCGTGCGCGACCTGGTCAAGCATTTCCCGATCAAGGGTGGCCTGCTCGGGCGCGAGGTCGATCGCGTGCACGCCGTCGACGGCGTCAGCTTCGAGCTGCAGGCCGGCGAGACGCTGGGCGTGGTCGGCGAGTCGGGCTGCGGCAAGAGCACCACCGGCCGCTGCATCCTGCGCCTGATCGAGCCGACCTCGGGCGAGGTCTGGTTCGAGGGCAAGAGCGTCACTCGGGCCAGCAAGCGCGAGCTGCGCGCGCTGGCGCGCGACATGCAGATCATCTTCCAGGATCCCTACGCCTCGCTCGACCCGCGGATGACGGTGGGCGCCATCATCGGCGAGGCACTGACGATCCACAAGCTGGCCAGGAACGCCCGCGAGTACCAGGACCGCGTCGTGCAACTGCTCGAGACGGTGGGCCTGTCGGCCGACCACATGCGGCGCTTCCCGCACGAGTTCTCGGGCGGCCAGCGCCAGCGCATCGGCATCGCACGCGCGCTGGCGGTCAGCCCCAAGCTGGTGGTCTGCGACGAGGCGGTGTCGGCCCTGGACGTCTCGATCCAGGCCCAGGTCATCAACCTGCTCGAGGACCTGCAGTCGCAGTTCCACCTGACCTACGTCTTCATCGCCCACGACCTGTCGGTGGTCGAGCACATCAGCGACCGCGTGGCCGTGATGTACCTCGGCCGCATCGTCGAGATCGCGCCGGCGCACGCGCTCTACACCGGCCCCAAGCACCCATACACCGAGGCGCTGTTGTCGGCGGTGCCGATCCCCGACCCGCAGGTCAGGCGCGTGCGCATCCCGCTGCAGGGCGACGTGCCCAGCCCCATCCATCCGCCCTCGGGCTGCCATTTCCACACCCGCTGCCCGATCGCGCAGCAGCCGCTTTGCAGCAGCGAGAAGCCGGAGCTGAAGCGGACCGGCGAAGGGCATTGGGTGGCCTGCCACCTGCGTGGGTGAGCGCGGACGGGCAACGCCGGTCTCAGCGCGGGCGCACGCCCAGCATCCGCGCCGGCAGCATCAGCAAGCCGCGCAGCAGCGCGAAGACGGCCTCGAAGGTGATGCCGACGAGCCGGAACGGCAGCGACAGCAGCCACAGCAGCGGCGCGAGCAACAGCGCCAGCAAGGCCAGCGGCCAGCAGAGCAAGAACAGCAGGCACCAGCCGACCAGCAGCAGCATGAATTTCACGGCCGGCTCAGCTGCGCGACGCTGCCGGCGCGACATGCGCCGCCTGCACGACCCGCGTGCCGGACGCTGCACGGGCCAACTGGCCCTGCGCTTGATCGGGCTGCGCGAGGAAGTCCAGAGCGCCCATCGTGGCCAGCGTCAGCAGGGCGGCCAGGCCGACGGCGAGGCTGCGATGGAAGAGATGTTGCGACATGGCGGGCTCCTGGGGATGCGGACTTCGATGGCGTGACTATCGTCAACGCACCGTCGGCCTGCGAGCCCATTGCGACGAACGGCGGCGTGCCCGCGATCAATCGCGGCCAGACGCGATCAGCGTCGGCGGGGGCTGGCCCGCGGGGGAGTGGCGAGCGCTGCGCGATTGCCACTGCGGCCGCCCGCCGGCCCAGGCCGGCAGCGGCAACCGCGTGCCGGCATGCAGGGCGATCAGGAAGAGTTGCGGTTCGTGCCACATCGCAGCCTCACGAAAGTCGGCTTCGCGATGGCGTTGGCGCCGGGATCACGCCGAGGCGGCCCAGGCCACGCACAGCCGGTGCAACTGTTCGACGCCGTCGGTGAGCGCTGCCGGGCCCGGCTGCAGGATGTCGCAGGACTTGATCTCGTACAGCCGGGCGCCCTGCACCGCGGGCACATCGGCCCAGCCCTCGCGTGCGGCCACGGTCAGGGGCCGGAACTTCTTGCCGCACCAGGAGCCGACGACGATGTCGGGTGCACGCCGCGCCGGCTCGAGCGGGTCGGCGACGATGCGGTCGCGGCCCATCGATTGGCGCGCGAGTTCGGGGAACACGTCGTCGCCGCCGGCGATGGCGATCAGTTCCGACACCCACTGGATGGCGCTGATCATCGGCTGGTCCCATTCCTCGAAATAGACGCGCGGCCGCCTCGGCCAGCCCGCCGCCGCGGCGGCGATCTCGGCATGGCGCACGCGGCACGCCGCGATCCAGGCCTGCGCCCGGTCCTGCGCATCGACCAGCCCGGCCACCAGCTGCAGGGTGCCGAAGATCTGCTCGACGCTGCGCTGGTTGGTGATCAGCACGTTCAGCCCGGCGCGGATGAGCTGGTCGGCCAGGGCCGCCTGCATGTCGGAGAAGCCGATCACCAGATCGGGCTGCAGCGCGACGATGCGGTCGATCTTGCCGCTGAGGAACGCCGACACGCGCGGCTTCTCGTCGCGTGCCCGGCGCGGCCGCACCGTGTAGCCGCTGATGCCGACGATGCGCGCCTCCTCGCCGAGCAGGTAGAGCCACTCGGTGGTCTCCTCGGTCAGGCAGACGATGCGCTGCGGGCCCATCTTCAGCCGGCCCTCACAGCTTGGGCAGCGCGACCCAGCGCGGGCATGGCGCAGCAGACACGCACTCGACGCTGAACGCGCCTTCGAACACCGCCACCAGCGCGGCGCGCAGGGCGGCGTCGGCCGGCGCACCGTCGGCGACCAGCCGTCCGCGGTCCATCACCAGCACGCGGTCGGCAGCCAGGGCCAGCGTCACGTCGTGCAGCACCGCGAGCACCGCAGCACCGTCGCGGGCGCGCGCGGCCAGGCTGCGCAGCAGCGCGCGCTGGTGCGGCGCGTCGAGGTGCGTGGTCGGCTCGTCGAGCAGCAGCACCGGCGCGCCCACCGCCAGCGCACGCGCCAGCAGCACGCGCTGGCGCTCGCCGCCCGAGAGCTCGTCCAGCCTCCGGCCGGCCAGCGCCGCGCATTCGGTCTCGAGCATCGCCTGCTGCACGGCGGCCTCGTCGACGGCGTCGGCGGCGCCGAACAGGCCATGGCGCGGCAGCCGGCCCAGCCGCACGACCTCGCGCGCCGCGATCTGGCCCTCGGCGTCGCCTTGCTGCGCCAGCCAGGCCAGGCGCTGGGCGCGCTCGCGCGCCGGCCAGTCGGCCAGCGGGCGGCCGGCCAGCCACACGGTGCCGCTGTCGGGCGCGCGCAGCCCCGCCAGCAGCTGCAGCAGCGTGCTCTTGCCGGCACCGTTGGGACCGACGATCGCCGTCCACGCACCGCCGCTCAGTTCGAGCGTCAGGCCATCGACCGCGCGCCGGCCACCCAGGCGCAGGCCCAGGTCCTGCGCGCGCAGCAGCACCGGCGCGGCGGCGTTCATTCCCTGCCGCCCTGTGCCCGCAGCAGCCACAGCAGGTAGCCGCCGCCGAAGACCGCGGTGAGCAGTCCCACCGGCAATTCCTGCGGCGCGATCACGCTGCGCGCGGCGACATCGGCAGCCAGCAGCAGTACGCCGCCGGCCAGGCTCGACAGCGCCAGCAGCGCGGCGTGGTTGACGACCACGCGCCGGCGCACCAGGTGCGGCGCCACCAGGCCGACGAAGGCGACGAGCCCGGCCTGTGCGACCGCGGCGCCGGTGGCCAGCGACATCAGCAGCACCAGCACCAGGCGCAGCCGCGGCAGCGGCAGGCCGAGACTGGCGGCGCTGGCCTCGCCGAGCACCATGGCGTCGAGCGCGCGCGCCAGCCGCATCGACAGCGACAGCGCCAGTGCCAGCGGCAGCGCCAGCGCGGCGACGCTGCCCCAGCCGAAGAAGCTGGTGCTGCCGAGCAGGAAGGCCTGCTTGCCGCGCAGCGCGTCGGGCGCGAGCAGGGTCACGAGGTCGGTCACGGCGCCGAGCAGCACGCCGACCACGACGCCCGCCAGCAGCAGCACGAAAGGCCGCCCGGCGCCGCGCGCCAGCAGCAGCGTCAGGGCCATGCCGGCCAGCGCCCCGACGAAGGCTGCACCGACCACGCCCAGGCGCAGCAGCGCACCTGCTGCGGCCAGCCCGAGACCGACACCGGCGGCGCCGAGCAGCCCCCCCGCGGCGAGCACGAGCACCACGCCCAACCCGGCGCCGGCGGCGGAGCCGAGCAGGTAGGGGTCGGCCAGCGGGTTGCGGAACAGGCCTTGCGCGAGCGCACCGGACAGGCCGAGCAAGGCGCCTGCGAGCAGGGCACCCAGCGTGCGCGGGGCGCGGATGGCGACGATCAGCGATGCGTCTTCGCGCCAGGCCAGCGACCAGCCCTCGGCGCCGGCCGCCAGTCCGATCAGCACCAGCACCAGAGCCAGCGCGCCCAGCATCAACGCGAGCCGCAGCGCCGAGCGGTCGCGCGGCGCGTGCGAGGCCAGGGCCTCGGCCGCGGTGCCCAGCGGTGCCGGATTCATGGCCGGATTGTGCCCAGGCCGGCCAGGCAATCGGCCACCGCGTCTGCCGCCTCGCCCAGGCGCGGCCCGGGCCGCACCAGAGCGTCGTGGACCGGCTCTTCGAAGCCGCAGACCTGCCCGGCCTGCAGCGCGCGCAGGCCGCGCCAGCCGGGCCGCGTGGGCATTTCGGCGAGTTCGCGGCGGCTCGCCATGACCAGCGCCGGCTGAGCGCGCAGCACGAACTCGGGGTTGATCTGCGGAAAGGCGCCCAGGCCCGCCGGAACGATGTTGACGAGGCCGAGGCGATCGAGCAGCTCGCCCACGAACGAGGCCTGCCCGGCCGCGTAGGGTTCGGTCGAAACCTCGAAGTAGACGCTCGCGCCCCGCCAGCGTCTCGGCACGCGCGCCGCAGCGGCGGCCACCCGCGCTTCGATGCGCGCCACCAGCGCCGGGCCGGCGCTCGGCTCGCCCAGCGCCTGCGCCACCGCGACGATGGTCTGCTTCGTCTGGGCCCAGTTCTGCGGCTCCAGCGCCAACACCTCGAGGCCGAGCGAGCGCAGCCGGTCCAGGGCGCGGGTCGAGGCCGCGCTCAGCACGAGGTCGGGGTGCAGGGCCACGATGCGCTCGATCTGCGTGTCGTCCAGCCCGCCCAGCTTGGGCAAGGCGCGCACCGACGCCGGCCAGTTCGAGTAACGGTCGGTGCCCACCAGCCGGTCGCAGGCGCCCAGTGCGCAGACCGTCTCGGTCAGCGAGGGCAGCAACGAGACGATGCGCTGCGGCGGCCGGGCATGCGCGGCCACCGCGACCAGCAGCAGAAGGCTCAGGCACAGGACGCGGCGCATGGTCAGCGGCCTCAGACCGGCGGCGCGTAGTGCAGCACCAGCCAGCCCTGGCGCCGCGGGGCCTGGTAGTCGCGCGCCGGCTGGGTGTCGACGTTGGTCGCATCGAGCAGCTTGGCCCGCAGCTGCCAGGCCGGCGTCAGCCGCCAGGTGGCGGCGAGGTCGAGCGTGGTCTCGGCCGCGAGCGTGACGCCGGCGTCGGGCCGCGTGCCCAGGCGCAGCAGGTCGGCGGCCCAGGTCCACGCGCCCTGCGTCCAGGCGGCGCCCAGCGTGGCCTGGTGTGCGGCGCGGCGCGGCAGGCGGGCACCGGTGTCCTCGTCGTGCGCATCCAGGAAGTCGATCTGCGCCTTCAGCGCCAGCGCACCCAGGCTGCGCGCGGCCGAGATCGTCGCTCCCTGCAGCAGCGCGCGGCCGGTGTTGCCCGCACAGCCGAAGGCGTAGGCGGGGTCGGCGGGGCAGCCGGCGGGGTCGCTCTGGTAGCCGATGAGGTCACGCACCCGGTTGCGATAGACCGTCAGCGCGGCTTGCGCGCGGTGGCCCTGCCAGCTCAGGCCCGTCTCGAGGCTGCGCCCGCGCTCGGGCCGCAGTGCGGCCACGCCGTAGCCCGGGTAGTAGAGGTCGTTGAAACCGGGCGCGCGGAACGTGGTGCCGGCCAGCGCGCGCAGGCGCAACCCGGGTGCGACGAGCCAGGCGCCGCCCACGCGGCCGGTGGTGACGCCGCCGTAGTCGGAGCTGTCGTCGTGCCGCAGGTCGCCCTGCCACTGCCAGCGGCCGGCCTCGCCGGTCAGCGCGCCGACGACGGCGTCGGTGCGCCGCTGCACCGCGCTGACGTAGCTGCTGGAGGTGGCACGGTCCTCGAGGTGTTCGAGTGCGCCGACGAACTGGCCCAGGGCGCCGGACTGCCAGGCCACCTGTGCCATGACATCGCGGCGCGCGGTGCGGAAGCGGTCGACGGCGTCGCCGCCGCTGCGCGCGTCGTCGATGCTGCTCGAGGCGCGCGCACTGCCGACGAGGCCGGCGGCCAGCGTGCCGCGCCAGTCCAGACCCGCCACCGTGGTCTGTTGGCGGTTGCGGAAGTTGGGCGACGGGTCCTGCAGGTAGTCCGGTGGCAGGAACTGGCTGCTGTCGTACTGCGCGTTCAGCCGCGTGTGCACCAGCGTCAGCCCCAGTTGCTGGCCCGGCGCGGCGGCCAGTCCCAGGTGGAGTTGCGCGGTGTCCAGCGCGTAGCCGTCGCGGTCCGGGTTGTAGTTGCCGAAGGGATCGCCAGCGCGCAGCGCCGAGACACCATGGCTGCTTTCGTGCGACAGCGTGGCCGCGTAGGACAGCGGTCCCTGCGCGCCACGAAGCCCGCCGGCCGCGTCCAGGCTGCCGTAGCCGCCGACGCCGACATGGCCATCGACATGCGTGCCGGGAGCGCCGCGACGGGTGAAGATCTGGACCACGCCACCGACCGCGTCGGCACCGTACAGGCTCGAGCCGGGGCCGCGCAGCACCTCGACGTGATCGATATCGCTCAGCGGCAGCGACTCCATCGCCACCGAACCGAGCGTGGCCGAGCCGACGCGCACGCCGTCGACCAGGACCACGGTCTGCTGCGACGAGGCACCGCGGATGAAGATGCCGCCGCTCTGCCCCGGCCCGCCGCTGCGCGAGATCTGGATGCCAGCCTCGCGGCGCAGCAGGTCGGCCAGCGAATCGGCAGTCGTGGCGGCGATGGTCTGGGCATCGATGCTGACCACATCGGCGGCCAGCCGATCAGCCGCCAGGGGCTCGCGGCTGCCGGTGATGACGACCGCCTCGGTCTGCGCCGATGCGGCGCCGGCCAGGCAACAGGGACAGGCACAGCGTCGCCGCAGCGCGGCCGCCGAAAGGAAAGGCAGTGAACATGCAGGCCTCCAGCCGCACGCCCCGTGCGGCCCAGCGTCGATGACGCCGGCGCTGCCTGGTGAAGGCTCGCATCGAGGCCGCGGCGGCCGATGGCAAGGCCTGCCGCCACCCGCGCGTGCCCACCGCAACGCCGGCTTCCCATGCACCGGGCCGGTATCCGGGCTCGCGAGTGCCGGGGCGACAGAAGTCGCCCCGGAAGCGTGCTGCGCCTTCCCAGCGTCCCGAGGGGGACGCCAGTGGCTGTCGTGCAGCACGCTCCTCGCTGACCGTTGCGGGGGCAGCGTCGGCATTGCGCGTGGCCCTGGCAGGAAAGGACCACCCGCGCACCGACTTCCCGTTCAACCCGCCGCCCTCAACGCGGGCGGCAGGCACCTGGTGCAAGCCGGGCGATCGTAGCGCAGCCGCGACCGCGTCTGCGTGCGGCCCGGACAGCGTTCAGCGGCCCGGGCCGCCAGACCCCCGCCGATATACTCACGCTTTACCACCACAGCATCCGCAGCCATGCGGATGCTGCATGCAATGACCAAGTTCGTCTTCGTGACCGGCGGCGTGGTGTCCTCGCTCGGCAAGGGCATCGCCGCGGCATCGCTGGCAGCGATCCTCGAGTCGCGCGGCCTGAAGGTCACCCTCATCAAGCTGGATCCGTATCTCAACGTCGATCCGGGCACGATGAGCCCGTTTCAGCATGGCGAGGTCTTCGTCACCGACGACGGCGCCGAGACCGACCTCGACCTCGGCCACTACGAGCGCTTCATCACGACGCGGATGAAGAAGGCCAACAACTTCACCACCGGCCAGATCTACAAGAGCGTGCTCGAGAAGGAGCGCCGCGGCGACTACCTCGGCAAGACGGTGCAGGTGATCCCGCATGTCACCAACGAGATCCAGGAGTTCATCAAGCGCGGTGCCGCCGACCATCTCGACGTCGCGATCGTCGAGATCGGCGGCACGGTGGGCGACATCGAAAGCCTGCCCTTCCTCGAGGCGGTGCGCCAGATGAGCCTGAAGATGGGCCCGGCCAACACCGCGTTCGTGCACCTGACCTACGTGCCCTGGATCGCCGCCGCCGGCGAGCTCAAGACCAAGCCCACCCAGCACACGGTGCAGAAGCTGCGCGAGATCGGCATCCAGCCCGACGTGCTGCTGTGCCGCGCCGACCGCCCGATACCCGACGACGAGCGCGAGAAGATCAGCCTGTTCACCAACGTGCAGCCGCACGGCGTGATCAGCATGTGGGACGTCGACACGATCTACAAGGTGCCGCGCCTGCTGCACGAGCAGGGCCTCGACGAACTGATCTGCATGAAGCTGCAGCTGCTCACGCGCCCCGCCGATCTGCGGCGCTGGGACACCCTGGTCAACGAGGTCGAGCATCCGCAGACCACGGTGAAGATCGGCATGTGCGGCAAGTACACCGACCTGTCGGACTCGTACAAGTCGCTCAACGAGGCGCTGCGCCACGCCGGCATCCACAACCACGCGAAGGTCGAGATCGAGTATGTCGACGCCGAGTCGCTGACCCAGGAGACGGCGGTGCAACTGGCGCGCTTCGACGCCATCCTGGTACCCGGCGGCTTCGGCAAGCGCGGCATCGAAGGCAAGATCGTCGCCGCACAGTACGCCCGCGAGCAAGGCATCCCCTACCTCGGCATCTGCCTGGGCATGCAGGTCGCGACGATCGAGTACGCGCGCCATGTCGCCGGCCTCGCCGATGCGAACAGCACCGAGTTCGAGCCCGACACGAAGCACCCGGTGATCGCGCTGATCGAGGAATGGCAGGACCGCGACGGCAGCATCCAGAAGCGCAACCCGGGATCCGACCTCGGCGGCACGATGCGGCTGGGCGCGCAGAGCTCCGACGTCAAGCCCGGCACGCTGGCCTGGCAGATCTACGGCCCGGTGGTCACCGAGCGCCACCGTCACCGCTACGAGGCCAACGTCAACTACCTGGAAAAGCTGCAGCAGGCGGGCCTGGTGGTCTCGGCGCTGACCCAGCGCGAGAAGCTGACCGAGATCGTCGAGCTGCCGCGCAGCATGCACCCCTGGTTCATGGGCGTGCAGTTCCACCCCGAATTCAAGAGCACGCCCTGGGGCGGGCACCCACTGTTCTCCAGCTTCGTCCGGGCCGCGCTCGACCACCAGCGCGGGGCCCGGACCGAACCCGAACCCGCCGCCGTCGCCGCGGTGGCAGGCGCGCTTTGAAGCTCCGAGGGACCGCGCGATGAATCTCTGCGGCTTCGAGGTCGGCCTCGCGCGCCCCTTCTTCCTGATCGCCGGACCCTGCGTGGTCGAGAGCGAGCAGCTGCAGATGGACGTGGCCGGGCGGCTGAAGGAGCTGACCTCCGCGCTCGGCATCCCCTTCATCTTCAAGAGCAGCTACGACAAGGCCAATCGCAGCAGCGGCACCTCGTTCCGCGGCCCGGGCATGGAACGCGGACTGGAGATCCTGGCCAAGGTGCGGCGCGAGATCGGCGTGCCGGTGCTGACCGACGTCCATGCCGAGGACGAGATCGCCGCCGTGGCAGCGGTCGTCGACGTGCTGCAGACGCCGGCCTTCCTGTCGCGCCAGACCGACTTCATCCGCGCGGTGGCGCAATGCGGCAAGCCGGTGAACATCAAGAAGGGCCAGTTCCTGGCGCCGCACGACATGAAGAACGTGATCGACAAGGCGCGTGCCGCGGCGCGCGACGCCGGCCTGTCGGAAGACCGTTTCATGGCCTGCGAGCGCGGCGTGAGCTTCGGCTACAACAACCTCGTCTCCGACATGCGCAGCCTGGCGATCATGCGCGAGACCGGCGCGCCGGTGGTCTTCGACGCCACCCACAGCGTGCAGCTTCCGGGCGGCCAGGGCACGAGCAGCGGCGGCCAGCGCGAGTTCGTGCCGGTGCTGGCGCGCGCGGCGATCGCGGTGGGCATCGCCGGCGTCTTCATGGAGACCCACCCCGACCCGGCGAACGCGCTGTCCGACGGCCCCAACGCGGTGCCGCTCAAGCACATGAACGCACTGCTCGAACAGCTGCTGGCGTTGGACCGTGTCGTCAAGCGGCAACCGCTGCTCGAGAACGATTTCGGCTGCTGAGAACCCGCAGCCGGCTTTTGACCCTGACAGAGGAAAACCAAGAAGATGAGTGCCATCGTCGACATCGTCGGCCGCGAGATCCTCGACAGCCGCGGCAACCCCACCGTCGAATGCGACGTGCTGCTGGAGAGCGGCACGATGGGCCGCGCCGCCGTGCCCAGCGGCGCCTCCACCGGCAGCCGCGAGGCGATCGAGCTGCGCGACGGCGACAAGGCCCGCTACGGCGGCAAGGGCGTGCTGCGAGCCGTCGAGCACATCAACACCGAGATCAGCGAGTCGGTGCTGGGGCTGGACGCCAGCGAGCAGGCCTTCCTCGACAAGACCCTGGTCGACCTCGACGGCACCGACAACAAGAGCCGCCTGGGCGCCAACGCGACGCTGGCGGTGAGCATGGCGGTGGCGCGCGCGGCGGCGGAGGAGTCGGGTCTGCCGCTGTACCGCTACTTCGGCGGCATGGGCCGGATGAGCCTGCCGGTGCCGATGATGAACGTCATCAACGGCGGCGCGCATGCCAACAACAACCTCGACCTGCAGGAGTTCATGATCCTGCCGGTGGGCGCCCCGAACTTCCGCGAGGCGGTGCGCTACGGCGCCGAGGTCTTCCACGCGCTGAAGAAGATCATCGACGCCAAGGGCATGCCGACCTCGGTCGGCGACGAGGGCGGTTTCGCGCCCAACGTGGCCAGCCACGAGGCGGCGATCCAGCTCATCCTGGAGGCGATCGAAAAGGCCGGTTACACCGCCGGCGAGCAGATCGCCATCGGGCTGGACTGCGCCGCCAGTGAGTTCTTCAAGGACGGCAAGTACGTCCTCGAAGGCGAGGGCTTGACGCTGAGCGCGCCCGAGTGGACCGACATCCTCGCGACCTGGGTCGACAAGTACCCGATCCTGAGCATCGAGGACGGCATGGCCGAGGGCGACTGGGACGGCTGGAAGCACCTCAACGAGCGCCTGGGCAGGAAGGTGCAGATCGTCGGCGACGACATCTTCGTCACCAACACCAAGATCATCCAGCGCGGCATCACCGAGGGCGTGGCCAACTCGGTGCTGATCAAGATCAACCAGATCGGGACGCTGTCCGAGACCTTCGCCGCCATCGAGATGACCAAGCGCGCCGGCTGGACCAACGTCATCAGCCACCGCAGCGGCGAAACCGAGGACAGCACGATCGCCGACATCGCGGTGGGCACCAACGCCGGCCAGATCAAGACCGGCTCGATGAGCCGCAGCGACCGCATCGCCAAGTACAACCAGCTGCTGCGCATCGAGGAGGACCTGGGCGACATTGCCAGTTACGCCGGTCGCTCGGCCTTCTACAACCTGCGCTGAGACCCGCATGCGCTGGGCCACGCCGGTCATCGCTGCGCTGCTGCTGGTGGTGCAGGCCGACCTCTGGCTCGGCAAGGGCAACCTGCCCTACGTGATGAGCCAGCGCAAACAGCTCGCCGCCCAGCGCGAGGCCAACGCCGAGGCGCGCGAGCGCAACGCGCAGGTGGCCGCCGAGGTCAGCGACCTCAAGGAAGGCCTGGAGATGGTCGAGGAGAAGGCGCGCAGCGAGCTCGGCATGGTGCGACCGGACGAGATCCTGGTCCAGGTCAGCGCAAGCCGCTAGCGGCGTCCATCCAGTTGCTCGCCGCGCTCCTGCAAGCCGCGCACCCGCTGCTGGCCCCGGCCTTCGCGGTCTGGGGCAGCCCGGTGACCTGGCTCGAGATCGTCGCCTTCGTGCTCGCGGTGGCGATGGTGCTGGCCAACCTGCGCGTCAACCCGGTCGGCTGGCCGCTGGCGATCGCCAGCTCGCTGCTCTACGCGCTGCTGTTCGCCGACAGCCGGCTCTACGGCGAAGCGTCGCTGCAGCTCGTGTTCGTGGTGCTGGGGCTGTGGGGCTGGTGGCAATGGCTGCGCGGCCAGGGCGCGGGCGGCGAGAAGCTGCAGGTGCGCACGATGAGCCCGCGGCTGCGCCTGATCACCGCCGCCGCCACGCTCGCCGGCTGGCCGCTTCTCGGGCTGCTGCTGCGCCACACCACCGACAGCGACGTGCCCTGGCTCGACGCCCTGCCCACCGTCGGCAGCATCGCCGGGCAGATCCTGCTCGGCCGCAAATGGGTCGAGAACTGGGCCGTGTGGGTGATCGTGAACCTGTTCAGCACCGGCCTGTTCGCCTACAAGGGCCTGTGGCTGACGGTGCTGCTGTATGCGCTGTTCGCCGGGCTGTCGGTCGTCGGCTGGCGGGCCTGGCAGCGCCTGGCGCGCCAGCCGGCGTGATCGGGTGAGGCAGCCGATGCCGGCGCTGCGGATCGCCATCGTCGGGGCCGAGAGCACCGGCAAGACCACGCTCGCGGCGACCCTGGCGCAGCGCCTGGCCGCCGAGACCGGTCTCGCCGTGGCTTGGGTGCCCGAGTTGCTGCGCGAATGGTGCGAGCGCTTCGGGCGCACACCGCAGGCCCACGAACAGGCCGAGCTGCTGCAGGGGCAGCACGAACGCATCGAGACCGCGGCCGCGGCGCACGAGCTGGTGATCTGCGACACGACGGCGCTGATGACCGCGGTCTACAGCCGCATGATCTTCGGCGACCGCTCGCTGGAAGCGCGCGCCCTGGCGCTGCACCGCCGCATCGATCACACGCTGCTCACTGCGCTCGACCTGCCCTGGGTCGCCGACGGCGTCCAGCGCGACGGCCCGCAGGTGCGCGAGCCGGTGGATGCGCTGGTGCGCGAACTGCTGTTCGCGCACCACCTGCCGTGGTCGCTGGTCTCGGGCCAGGGCGAGGCCCGTGTCGAGTGCGCCATCGACGCCCTGGCACCGCTGCTGGGCGCCCGGTTTCCCCCGCGGGAGTAATCGGGCGGGCAGCCACGAAGTGGCTGATCGGGCTGTCGACGCCCCGATGCCGCCGGTCCGGTTCCGGGCGCGGGTTTGCGAGCACTCCATTCGAGGGGTGGTCATTCTTGACCACTTTCCACGGGCATGAAACATTTGGCCGGCTCGTCGCCTTGAGGTCCGCCCATGAATGGCGGACACCATGCGCCCGCCAACGCCACCACCGAGGAGGATCGAATGACTTTGCTTCACGCTTTGCAGCGGCTTCGCACGCCGCTCATCTGCGGCTCGATGCTGCTGGCCCTGGGGCAGTCCGCCCTGGCGGCAGGACCCCGTGTGTCGATGTCCCCCCTTCTGCGCATGGGGTCGCAGGAGTCGCTGGCCATCGTGCCGGGCGGCGCCCCTGGGCCGCAATACGGTCTGTTCGGCTGTCAGGTCGGGCTCAGCACCGGCGCCTGCTACGACCCCTACCAGATGCAGCGCGCCTACCAGGTCGATTCACTGATCGCGTCCGGCTTCGACGGCAGCGGGCAGACCATCGTCATCGTCGATGCATTCCAGAACCCGAACCTGGTCGCCCAGCTGGACCACTTCACCACGTTCTATGGTCTGCCGGCAGTCCAGCTGACGCAGGTCGCGCCGGACGGCCTGACGCCATTCGACAGCAGCGACGGCAACATGGTCGGCTGGGCCGAGGAGATCAGCCTCGACGTCGAATGGGCCCACGCGATCGCCCCCGGCGCCAAGATCGTCCTCGTGCTGGCGAAGTCCAACTCCGACGCCGACATCGTCAGCGCGCTCAAGTACGCCGTCGACAACAACCTCGGCAGTGCCATCTCGATGAGTTTCGGCGAGAACGAGAGTTGCCTGGGCACCGACGCCACGGCGGCGTACCACGAGATCTTTGCCAACGCGACCCGGAAGCACATCAGCCTGTTTGCCTCCTCGGCCGACGAGGGCGCCGCGCTCTCGACATGCGACGGCACGTCGTGGGTCAAGGCGGTGTCGTCGCCCGCCAACGACCCCCTGGTGACCGGCGTCGGCGGCACCGAACTGACCGCGGCGGGGTATTGCCTCGCATCGCTGGGCTGTGACCCGGCCAGCAATCCGGCGCCGGGAACCTACCAGTCCGAGATCACCTGGAACGAAGGCCTCCCGTACGGCGACTTCGGAGATGTCTTCGGATACGGCACCCTCGCCACCGGCGGCGGGTTCAGCGTCGTGTTCGACGAGCCACCCTACCAGCGGGGCACGATCCACGGCGGCAAGCACCGTGCCGTTCCCGACGTGGCCTACAACGGCGCCGTGATGCACGGCGTGCTGACCTACCTGGCGATCCCCGGCATCCCGTCGGGGTTCTACCGCTTCGGCGGCACCAGCGCCGGCGCTCCGCAGTGGGCGGCCATCGGGGTGATCGCGAACCAGAAGGCCGGCCACCGGCTCGGTTTCCTCAATTCGGCCGTCTACCAGATCGGCAGGATGAAGAGGGCCTATCCGACGTCGTTCAACGACATCACCCTCGGCACCAATTCTTCGCTCCAGTTCGACATTGGCGGCGGCGCGGTCGACATCACGGGCTACAACGCCGGTACGGGCTGGGACGCCGTCACGGGCACCGGGTCGCCGATCGGCACCGGGCTGGTGGATATGCTCGTCCGATTCGTCTCGGAGGGCGACGGCAGGGCCGCGGTCGCCGCGAGCCGGCCGCATCCGAATCCGGACCACCGCGACCGGGGCCACTTCAGACCGCACTGAAGCCCACGCCGAGCTCGCCGGGGCGCCTCGCGCCCCGGCGACCTTGCTGCCAGCCCACGCCCCGCAGGGCTGGGCCGGCATTCAGTCGAGGCCTACTGCACCACCCCCGAAGAAGGCGGCTGGTCGCGCCCGGGGGTGAACATCTCGCCCACGTCGACGGCGTCGAAGCGGTATTGCAGGCCGCAGAACTCGCAGCCCACCTCGACCATGCCGCGCTCGGCGATCAGGCTGTCGATGTCTTCGCGGCCCAGCGAGCGCAGCATGCCCTGCACGCGTTCACGCGAGCAGCTGCAGGCGAAGCGCGGAGTCTGCGGCTCGAACACGCGCAGCGTCTCTTCCCAGAACAGGCGGTGCAGGATGCGCTCGGTCGGCAGGTTCAGCAGTTCTTCGCGCGTCAGCGTGGCGGCCAGCATCGAGATGCGGTTGAAGGCCTCCGACAGGCCGATGTCGTCCTCGTTGCGCCGCCCACCGCCTTCGAGGTTGCCCTCGCCTTCCACCGGCAGGCGCTGGATCAGCAGCCCGGCGGCGACCTTGTCGTCGGCAGCGAGCACGAGCCGGGTGTCGAGCTGCTCCGACTGCAGCATGTAGTGCTCGAGCACCTGCGCCACCTTCTGCAGCGGCTCGCGCCGATCGCCATGCAGCGGCACCACGCCCTGGTAGGGTTGCTGCCCCGGCAGCTTGCCCTTGGGATCGAGCGTGATCGCGCAGCGGCCCTTGCCGTGGACGTTGAGCATGGCCTCGAGCTGCGAGCCCGGCGGCACCGCGCCGACGACCTTGGCAGTGGCGCGAAAGCTCAAGCCCGGTTGCACCTCCACCACCGCGAGCTTGACCGGGCCGTCGCCGAAGACCTGCAGCACCAGGTCGCCATTGAACTGGATGTTGGCCTGCATCAGCACGCCGGCGGCGCTCATCTCGCCGAGCAGCGATCGCACGTCCGGCGGATGCTCACCGATGGCGGCGCGGCGGCGCAGCACTTCCTGCCAGGCGTCGGTCAGGCGCACGAGCATGCCGCGCACCGGCAGGCCTTCGAACAGGAACTTGCGCAGCTCGCTCATCTGCGCGCTCAGGCCAGCCGCCTGAGCTTGCCGCGGTAGCGCTCGGCTTTCTCGACGTATTGCAGGGCGGCGTGACGCATGCGCCCGATCTGCTCGGGGTCGATCTCGCGCACCGCCCTGGCCGGCGCGCCGAGGATGAGCGTGTTGTCGGGGAAGACCTTGCCCTCGGTGACCACCGCGCCGGCGCCGACCAGGCAGTTGCGGCCGATGACCGCGCCGTTGAGCACCACGGCCTGGATGCCGATCAGCGAACCGTCGCCCACCGTGCAGCCGTGCAGCATGACCTGGTGGCCCACGGTCACCTCCTCGCCCAGGGTCAGCGGGAAGCCGATGTCGGTGTGCAGCACGCTGCCGTCCTGCACGTTGCTGCGCGCGCCCAAGGTGATCCATTCGTTGTCGCCGCGCAGCACGGCGCCGTGCCAGACGCTGGCACCTTCGGCCAGCTCGACGCGGCCGATCACGCTGGCGCTGTCGGCCACCCAGGCGCCGGGCGCGATGCGGGGCGCGTCGTCCCCCAGTTGATAGATGGCCAAGGCGCTCTCCTGCCACGAAGGCAAAGCCGATAATTGTAAAGATGGAGCTGCGCGCCGAGGCCTTGCGTGTCTTGCAGGTCGCCGACCCGGCGGCCAAGGCGGCGGCGGCGCGCGCGATCCTCGACCGGCCCCAGGCCACGCTGGACCCGGCAGCGCGAATCGCGCCGACGGGGCCGCTGCCCGGCCGGCCCGCGCGGCCGCGGCTGGTGGCGCCGGCGCAGCTGGCGCGGCGCTCGCCGTTCACGCGCGAGGGCCGTGCCGCCCTGCTGCACGCGGTGGCGCACATCGAACTGAACGCGATCGACCTGGCGCTGGACGCCGTCTGGCGTTTCGCCGCCATGCCCGAAGCCTATTACCGCGACTGGCTGCGCGTGGCCTCCGAGGAAGCGCTGCACTTCAGCCTGCTCGCCGGTCACCTGGCCACCCTCGGCCATGCCTACGGCGACTTCGACGCCCACGACGGCCTGTGGACGATGTGCGAGAAGACCGCCGGTGACGTCGTCGCGCGCATGGCGCTGGTGCCCCGCACGCTGGAGGCGCGCGGGCTGGACGCCACGCCGCCGATGCAGGCGCGCCTGGCGCGCGCCGGCGATGCACGGGCGGTCGAGATCCTGGCCATCATCCTGCGCGACGAGATCGGTCATGTCGCGATCGGCAATCGCTGGTACCACTGGCTGTGCGAACGCGAAGGCCTGGATCCGGTGGCCCATGGCGCGCTGCTGGCCGCGCGCCATGGCGCACCGCGCCTGCGCCCGCCGTTCAATCACGAGGCGCGGCTTGCGGCGGGATTCAGCGAGGCCGAGATTGCCGCGCTCGGCGCCGCGCCTTGAAGCTCTGCGGGCCCCGCGCGCCCCGGCTGGCTGCCGGTTGACGGCGCTTACACTGCCGCGCGGCCGACCCATCCGGCGCATGCCCTGGACCGTCTTGCGATGCCCCCCCTGAGTTCTCGTCGCTTCCTGCAGGTCACCGCGGCGCTCGCTGCCGGGCTGCTGCTGGCCGCCTGCGGCAAGCAGCCGGCCCCTGCGGCCGGCGCCGCGCCGGCCAAGGTCTATGCAGTCGGCACCGACGCCGCCTACGCCCCGTTCGAGAGCCAGGACGAGACGGGCGAGATCGTCGGCTTCGACATCGACATCGTGCGCGCGATCGCCGGCAAGGCCGGCATCGCGGTCAAGTTCATCAACACCCCCTGGGAAGGCATCTTCAACGCACTGGCGCAGGGCGACCGCGACCTCGTCGTCTCGGCGGTGACGATCACCGACGAACGCAAGGCCACGATGGACTTCAGCGCGCCCTACTTCGACGCCCGGCAGCTCATCGCGGTGCGCAAGGACAGCGCCATCACCGCCTTCGACGAGTTGAGGGCACTCGAGGTCGGCGTGCAGACCGGCACCACCGGCGACGACGTGGTCTCGCGACTGCAAGGCAAGAACAGCACCCGCATCAAGCGCTTCGAATCGACGCCGCTGGCGCTGCAGGAACTGGAAGCGGGTGGTGTCGATGCGGTGGTCGCCGACAACGGCGTCGTCATCCACTACGTGGCCAACAACCCGGGCCGCCATTTCAAGACGGTGTCCGACAGGGCCTTCGTTCCCGAGCATTACGGCATCGCCCTGCGCAAGGGCAACCCCGAGTTGCTGGCCAGGCTCAACCAGGGCCTGGCAGCGATCCGCGCCGACGGCACCTACGACCGCATCTACGCGAGCTACTTCGGCGCCGCGCTGGCCACCGCTGCGGCCAGCGCCGCCTCGCGGTAGCGCGGCGCGCCCATGGGCCTGCGCTGGGACATCCTCGCCGGCTACGGGCCGCTGTTCGCCCGCGGGCTGCTGATGACGCTGCAGCTCACCGCGGTGGCCATCGCAGCCGGGCTGGCGCTGGGCGTGGGCTTCGGCCTGGTGAGCAGCTCGGCCGACGCGCCCACGCCGGCGTCGGCGCTCTCGCGCGGGCTGCTGCGCGCAGCGCGCGGCGTCACGCTGGCCTACGTGAGCTTCTTCCGCGGCACCCCGCTGTTCGTGCAGATCCTGCTCGTGCACTTCGCGCTGATGCCGGCCCTGATCCACCCCGACCATGGCCTGCTGCTGTCGGGCGCGGCCGCACGCGACTTCCGTCAGGCGCATGGCGCGTTCCTGTCGGGCTGCGTCGCACTGAGCCTGAACGCCGGCGCCTACATCAGCGAGATCTTCCGCGCCGGCATCCAGAGCATCCACCGCGGCCAGACCCAGGCCGCGTACAGCGTGGGCCTCACGCATGCGCAGTCGATGCGCCATGTGATCCTGCCGCAGGCCTTCCGGCGCATGGTGCCGGCGCTGGTCAACGAAGGCGTCACGCTGATCAAGGATTCGTCGCTGGTCTCGGCCATCGGGCTGGCCGAACTGGCACTTGCCGCGCGCACCGTCGCCGGCGCCTATTCGCGCTACTGGGAGCCTTACCTGGCGATCTCGGCGATCTACCTCGTGCTCACGCTGACGCTGTCGATGCTGGCCAAGCGGCTCGAGGCGCCGGCGCACCTGCGCGGCCGCTGAGCGCACCGCCCCGCAACACTGCTGCCGGAAGCTGCCCCGTCCGCGGCCGCCGGCCTTCCTGTCGGCTCAGGTGAAGAACCAGGCGTAGATCAGAGTCGCCGCCGTGATCGACGCGATGACCGTCACCAAGGTCAGGACGCTCCCCTCGGCGACGCTCTTCCCAAGCTCGATGGCCTGCCGTGAAACATGCGAGTTGGTCATACAACCTCCTGCCGGATGAGTCGGGACCTGCGAAGCAATGAGATTCCTGAAAGCCCACCTCCTACGGGCCAAGGTAGATTCACCGCTGCGCCAAAGCAAGCTCCGACCGTGAAGGTGTTTGCGTGAGATCAACAGAAGGCGGCAATGTCGGCCTGCGCAGCGCTGGCGACGGCGGCACGGGGTACCGCGGCGGCTTGGTTCGGGCCGCGAGTTGCGGTTCGTGCCGAGCGCCGACGCGTCGATGCCCGGCCGCCGGGCGGTCTCAAGCCTCGAAGAAATAGCGCTTGAGCCCGGCCAGGATCATTTCCACCGCCACCGCGGTCAGCACCAGTCCCATCAGCTTTTCGATCGCAGTCACCACCGACGTGCCCAGCCAGCCGCGGATGCGCTCGGCGGCCAGCAGCACGGTGCCCGAGACCGCCATCGCTGCGGTCAGCGCGCCGATCCATTCGAGGATGCGCCCGGGCTGGCGCGAGGCCAGCAGCAGCACGGTGGCCATCGCCGACGGGCCGGCCAGCAGCGGCACCGCGAGCGGAAAGATGAACGGCTCGCGGCCCGGCCCTTCGGCGGCGTAGATCTCGCCGCCGCCGGTGAAGATCATGCGGATCGCGATGATCAGCAGGATCACCCCGCCGGCGACCTCCAGCGAGCGCTCGGACAGCCGCATCAGCGACAGGAAGCCCTGGCCGCCGACCATGAACAGCAGCAGCACGACGAAGGCGATCGCGAGCTCGCGCAGCGCGACCACGCGGCGCCTCTCGGGCGCGACGCCGCGCAGCACCGAGATGAAGATGGCCAGGCTGCCCAGCGGGTCGAGCACCAGCAGCAGCAGCACGAAGGCGGAGACGAAGCTGTGATCCATGGCCGCGCGATTGTGGCGTGGCCGCAAAAGGGGGTCAGCCGGGCCTACCCGCGCGGATGGTGCTGCCCATGCAGCAGCCGCAGGCGCTCGCGCGCGACATGGGTGTAGATCGTGGTCGTGCCGATGTCGGCATGGCCGAGCAGCATCTGCACCGCGCGCAGGTCGGCACCGTGGTTGAGCAGGTGGGTGGCGAAGGCGTGGCGCAGCGTGTGCGGCGACAGCGGCGCGTTGATCCCGGCGGTCAGCGCATGGCGCCTGATCAGGCGCCAGAACATCTGCCGCGTCATCGCGCTGCCGCGACGGGTGACGAACAAGGCCTCGCTGGTCCGCATGCCGAGGATCGCGGGGCGGCCTTCGGCCAGGTAGCGGCGCAGCCAGGCATGGGCCTCGGCGCCGAAGGGCACCAGGCGCTCGCGCGAGCCCTTGCCGAGCACCCGCAGCACGCCTTCGTCGAGGCCCAGTTGCACGGTCCTGAGCTGCACCAGTTCGCTCACGCGCAGGCCGCTGGCGTACATCAACTCGATCATCGTGCGGTCGCGCAGGCCGAGCATCGTGGCAACGTCGGGCGCGCCCAGCAGCGCCTCGACCTGCGCTTCGCTCAGGCTGCGCGGCACCCGCAACGGCTGGCGTGCGGCGAGCAGGCGCAGCGTCGGGTCGGCGCCGACCAGGCGCTCGCGCAGCGCCCAGCGGAAGTAGCGCCTGAACACGGTCAGCCTGCGGTTGGCGGTGGTCGCGCGCGTGGCCGCGTGGCGCGCCGCGGCGAAGGCCAGCAGGTCGGTCTCGGTCGTGTCGTCGAGGCTCCTGCCCGCCTGGCCGTGCAGCCAGGCCGCGTACAGCCCCAGGTCGCGGCGGTAGGCGGCCAGGGTCAGTGGCGCCAGCCCGTCCTCGATCCACAGCGCATCGATGAAGCGGTCGATCGCCGCCTCGCTGGCGGTGGGCAGGGCCGGGCTCGACACGGCGCCGAGGCTCAGCCCTTGCGGCCCAGCAGGCCGGCCTTGAGCTTGTCGTCGTAGGGCTTGTCGCCGACGAAGGCCAGCAGCAGCGCGGCGTAGAAGTCTTCGCCTTCGATCGGGCTGCCCTGCGGCTTGCCGTTGAGGCTGAAGACGAGGCCGCGGCCGGGCTCGAAGTCGAGGTCGATCACGTCACCGTCGTGGACCTTGCCGAGCGCGTTGACCTGGGCCTCGAAGACGGCGATGCGTGGCTCGAGTCGGGGGACTTCCTCGGCAGCGACATTGCGCGTGACACCGGTGCGAAAGGCCTTGGCGAACGCGCTGGCCGGCAGGTCGAACCGCATCCGCAACTGCAGCCGCTTGGGGCCCGGCTGCGCGGCCACCTGCGCCGGGTCGCCGCTGGGCCTGACCAGGTACAGGCCGGCGGCGTAGGCCTTGTACCAGCCGCGCACGCCGGTGCCGTTGAGTTGCAGCTCGCTGCCGGCGACGCGCACCTGGCGGGCGAAGGGCTGGCCGGCCACCATGACCGGCGATTCATCGGCGCGCGCGGGCGAGCCGGCCAGCGGCACCAGGGCGACGAGCGCCGTGGCCAGCCACCGGCGCCTGGACCTGGGGTTCGACAGATGAATGCGGGTCTCGTGCATGAGCTTTCAACGCTTGTGGTGCCACGGCGGCCGACGGCGCGAAGTGCGAAGTGTGCCCTGCCCGCTGCGGCGCAGGCACAACATGCCGCGGCGGCCACCGCGGCAAGCGGCCCGATACTGGCGGCCATGTCAGACACCCTGCTGCTGCTGCCCGACTTCGTCCTCATCCTTGCCGGCTACCTGATCTGCCGCCACACCGCGCTGAACCGGCCGGTGTGGGACGGCGCCGAGCGGCTGGTCTATTACCTGCTCTTTCCTGCGCTGCTGTTCAACTCGATCGTGCAGAACCCGCTGTCGCCGGGGCGCGCCTTGCCGCTGGTCGGGGCAGGCCTGGCGATCAGCGCGGCGGGCATCGCCGCGGCCTATGCGCTGCGCGCCTGGCCCGGCGTCGATCCGCGGCTGCACGCCTCGGGCGCGCAGACCGCGTTCCGCTTCAACTCCTACGTCGCGCTGGCCTTGTCGGAACGCCTGGCCGGCGGGCCCGGCCTGGCGGCCACCGGGCTGCTGATCGCGGTCTGCGTGCCGCTGTGCAACGTGGCGGCGGTGTGGCCGCTGGCGCGCCACGGCGGGCAGGGCTACCTGCGCGAGCTGCTGCGCAACCCGCTGATCATCGCCACCCTGTCGGGGCTGGCCTGCAACGTGCTCGGCCTGCAGTTGCCGCCGCTGGCGACGGTCACCCTGTCGCGCATCGGCGGCGCCGCGCTGCCGCTGGGCCTGATGGCGGTGGGTGCCGGGTTGAAAGTGGGCGCCCTGCGCGAGGGGCCGGGCCTGGCGGCGGGGCTGCTGGCGATCCGCCATGCGCTGCTGCCGCTGCTGGCGATCGTGCTCGTCGTCGCGCTGCACCTCAGCCCGACGCAGCAGCTCGTGCTCGTCACCTTCGCCGCGATGCCCACGGCGTCGAGCGCCTACGTGCTGGCCGTGCGCATGGGCGGGCATGGCGGCTTCACCGCGGGCCTGGTCACCGTCTCGACGCTGATCGGCATGTTCGCGCTGCCGCTGTGGCTGGCGCTGTGGCGCTTCTGGGCGGCTTGAGGTGCCGCGGCCTTCAGCTTGCGGTGCGCTGGTCCAGCGCCCAGTCGATGTGCTCGCGCACCAGTTCGTCGGCGCCATCCCGCGCGCCGGCCAGGGCCTGCGCGACGGCCTCGTCGCCGGTCTCGCGCCACGCGTTGCCCAGGGCCACCGCAAGGTTGCGCCGCCAACGCGTGTAACCGATGCGGCGGATTGCGCTGCCTTCGGTGCGGCGCAGGAACTCGGCCTCGTCCCAGGCCCACAGCCCGAGCAGCGTGGCCTGGCCGAGCCCGTGCCTCTCGTCGAAGTCGGGCAGGCTGGCGCGCTGCGCGTACTTGTTCCACGGGCAGGCCAGCTGGCAGTCGTCGCAACCGTAGATGCGGTTGCCGATGAGCGGCCGCAGCTCGCCGGCGATCGCGCCCGGGTGCTCGATCGTCAGGTAGCTGATGCAGCGCCGCGCGTCGAGCCGGTACGGCGCAACGATCGCCTGGGTCGGGCAGACGGCGATGCAGGCGCTGCAGCTGCCGCAATGCGCGCTGGCGGGCTCGTCGACGGGAAGCGGCAGGTCGATGAAGATCTCGCCGAGGAAGAACATCGAGCCGCCCTCGCGCGTCAGCGCCAGCGTGTGCTTGCCGCGCCAGCCCAGACCGGCGCGCGTGGCCAGCTCGACCTCGAGCACCGGCGCCGAGTCGGTGAACACGCGATGCCCGAACGGACCCACCGTCGCCGCCAGCCGTTCGGCCAGCGCCTGCAGCCGCGCGCGCAGCACCTTGTGGTAGTCGCGGCCGCGGGCGTAGACCGAGACCACCGCGCGCTGCGGGTCGCGCAGGGTCGCGGCCTCGTCGTCGACCCAGGCGGCGCCGGCGGCGCGCGGCAAATAGTCCATCCGGGCGCTGATCACGCGCAAGGTGCCGGGAACCAGTTGGGCCGGCCTGGCTCGCTTCAGACCATGCGCAGCCATGTAGCCCATCGCGCCGTGGAAGCCCGCTGCCAGCCAGGCCTGGAGCCCGGGCTCGGCGCCGGCCAGGTCGATCGCGGCGATGCCGATCTGGGAGAATCCGAGCTCGCGTGCCCATTGCCGCAGCTGCAGCACGAGCGCGCGCCCCTCGATGTGATGCCCGCCTCCCGATCGCCCATGCATGAGCCGATTCTAGGAAGCCGCCGCTTCACCTGGCCCGACGAGGCCGCCTGCGCCGCCTTCGCCGCCGCCATCGCCGCGGCCATCACCGCCAGACCCGAACTGGGAAACGCCTTCATCGAACTGCACGGTCCGCTGGGCGCAGGCAAGACCACCTTCGTGCGCCACCTGCTGCGGGCCCTGGGCGTGACGGGCCGCATCAAGAGCCCGACCTATGCCGTGCTCGAGCCCTACGAGCTGCCCGGCCTGGCGATCTCGCACTTCGATTTCTACCGCTTCAGCGACGCGCGCGAATGGGTCGACGCGGGGTTTCGCGACCTGTTCGCAGCACCCGGGCTCAAGCTCGCCGAATGGCCCGAGCACGCTGCCGGGCAGTTGCCGCCGGCCGATCTGCGGCTGGTCATCGAGCCGATCGACTCCGGGGGCGGCACCTCGCGCGCGGTGCTCGCCGAAGCCCTGAGCCCGCGCGGCCGGGCCCTGATCGGATGAAGGACATCGCCCGCCGCCGCGCGCTGCGCCGCCTGGGCCGGCTCGGCGGCCTGGCGCTGGTGATCGCGGGCCCGCAGATCGCCCTCGGCGCGAGCATCGTCGCGGTGCGCGTCTGGCCGGCGCGCGACTACACGCGGGTGACGATCGAGTCCGACCAGCCGCTGGCCGCCAGCCACCTGCTGACCGAGGCACCGTACCGGCTGGTGGTTGACATAGCCGGCCTGCAGCTCAGCCCCGCGCTGCGCGAACTGGTGGGCAAGGTGCTGCCCGACGACCCCTACATCGCCGGCGTTCGCGTCGGCCAGTACGAGCCGCATGTGGTGCGGCTGGTGTTCGACCTCAAGCAGCCGGTGCGGCCGCAGCAGTTCGAGCTGGCCCCGGTGGCCCGCTACCAGTACCGGCTGCTGTTCGACCTCTTTCCCAGCGAGCCGCCCGACCCGCTGCTGGCGCTGATCCGCGAGAAGGAGGCGGCGCAGACGCACGCCAGCCGGGTGGTGCAGGACGCCCTGGGCGAGCTGATCGCGCGCGTCGACCGGCCGCCGGTGCTCGCCGCGCCGCCAGCGGCCACCGCCGGGCCGCCGCTGAGCCTGCCGGCGCCCACCCCGGCACCGACGATGACCCACATGCCGCCGCCGCCACCCGCGCCGGCAACGGCCAGCGAACGGCGCAAGGTGGATCGCCTGATCATCGTCGCCCTCGACCCCGGCCACGGCGGCGAGGACCCGGGCGCCACCGGCCCCACCGGCCTGCGCGAGAAGGACGTGGTGCTGGCGGTGGCGCTGGCGCTGCGCGACAAGCTGAACGCGGTGCCCGGCATGCGCGTGATGATGACGCGCGACGGCGACTACTTCGTTCCGCTGCAGGAACGCGTGCGCAAGGCACGCCGGGTGCAAGCCGACCTCTTCGTCAGCATCCATGCCGATGCCTTCTTCAAGCCGCAGGCGCGCGGCGCCAGCGTCTTCGCACTGTCCACCAAGGGCGCCAGCAGCACCGCGGCGCGCTGGATGGCCGAGCGCGAGAACTCGTCCGACGAAGTCGGCGGCGTCGGCGTGGCCGAGGTGCACGACGTGCAGCTGCTGCACACGATGCTCGACATGAGCACCACGGCGCAGATCAAGGACAGCCTCAAGCTCGGGCAGGAAGTGCTCTCGCGCATGAGCCGCGTCGGCCCGCTGCACAAGGGCGAGGTCGAGCAGGCGGGCTTCGCCGTGCTCAAGGCGCCGGACATCCCGAGCGTGCTGGTGGAGACCGCGTTCATCTCCAACCCCGACGAGGAGGACAAGCTGCGCGACCCCACCTACCGTGAGAAGTTGGTGGACGCACTGCTGGCCGGAATCCGCCGCTACCTCGCGCGCCACCCGCCGCTGGCGCGGCAGCGCCAGCTGTCGTGAAGGGCGGGCGCGTCGGCGCCAGGGTTCCGGAACAGCCGCCTCGGGCTCAGTCTCTGCGGGTGCCCAGGTAGCGCTTGCGCCAGAAGAACAGGCTCAGCCCGGCGCCGACGACCCCCATCACCGCGAAGGCCGACCAGAACCCGCGCGGCGAGTGGATCAGCGGCAGGGCCTCGAAATTCATGCCGAAGAAGCCGGTGATCAGGTTCAGCGGCAGGAACACCGCGGTCAGCACGGTCAGCGTGCGCATGATGTCGTTGGTGCGGTGGCCCAGGGCCGAGAAGTGCATCTGCACCGCGGTCTCGGCGCTCTGCTCCAGCCGCCGCACGTGACCGAGCACGCGCTCGATGTGCTCGAGCACGTCGCGCGAGCGCACCCGCAGCAACTCGCGCTCGCGCCGCGCCTGGGTTCCGGCTTCGACGGGCCACTCGTCGAGCGCATCGATCCATTCCTGCACCGCGCTGCGCTGGTCCTCGCAGATGTCCTCGAGCAGGTGCAGTGCGGTGCGCGAGTCGAGCAGGATCTGCCAGTCGTCGAAGCGGCTGCGCGGGTCCAGCAGCTGCTGCTGCAGGGTGCCGAGCTGGCGCGTGAGCAGGCGCCGCAGGTCGAGGTAGCTGTCGACCATGTGGTTGACCATGCGCAGCATCAGGTCGGCCGGGCTGCCCGGCATGCGCGCGCTGCCGCGCGCCTCGGCCTTGCCCGACAGGCTGGCCAGGCGTTGCGCGAAATGCTCGCGCACGGCACAGTCGGTCGGATGGACGGTGATCAGCACGCGGTCGAAGACCGCGAAGCCGACCGGGCTGGTGTCGATCGCCTCCAGCGCCAGCCGCGCCGTCGCGGGGTTGCCATGGTTCTCGTCGACGAACATGCCGTCGCTGCCGGCGCCGGCGGCCAGACGGCGGAAGACCATGAGGTCGTACCACGACGTGTAGTCGAAATGGCTGGGCAGATGGTCGTTGAGCAGGTCCGAGACATGCTCGTCGACGAGTTGGCCGCAGCCCCAGCGCTGCAGCGCGGCCTGCAGGTCCGGCGCCGAGACCTCGAACTCGCGCCGCTCGCCGCCGATCCACAGGAAGCCCTGCGCCGGCAGTTCCTGCGGGATCGCGTCGAGCTCGGCGAACTGGTCGCCGCTGAGCTGGAAGACGCGCATCGCCGGCGGCGGCTCAGCGCCGCGCGAGCAGGCGCGCCGCGTCGAGCGCAAAGTAGGTGAGCACGCCGTCGGCGCCGGCGCGCTTGAAGGCCAGCAGCGACTCCATCATCACCGCGTCGTGGTCGAGCCAGCCATTCGCCGCCGCGGCCTTGAGCATCGCGTACTCGCCGCTGACCTGGTAGGCGAAGGTGGGCAGGTGGAATTCGTCCTTGACGCGGCGCACGATGTCCAGGTACGGCATGCCCGGCTTGACCATCACCATGTCGGCACCCTCGGCGATGTCCAGCGCCACCTCGCGCAGCGCTTCGTCGCTGTTGCCGGGGTCCATCTGGTAGGCCTTCTTGTCGGCCTTGCCGAGGTTCGCAGCCGAGCCCACGGCGTCGCGGAAGGGCCCGTAGAAGGCACTCGCGTACTTGGCGCTGTAGGCCATGATGCGGGTGTGGATCAGGCCGGCGCTTTCCAGCGCGCCGCGGATGGCGCCGATGCGGCCGTCCATCATGTCGCTGGGCGCCACGATGTCCACCCCGGCTTCGGCCTGCACCAGCGCCTGCTGCGTGAGCACGCCGACGGTCGGGTCGTTGAGGATGTAGCCGTGATCGTCGAGCAGGCCGTCCTGGCCGTGGCTGGTGAAGGGATCGAGCGCGACGTCGGTCAGCAGGCCGAGCTGGGGAAAGCGCTTCTTGAGCTGGCGCACCGCGCGCGGCACCAGGCCTTCGGGATTCGTCGCCTCGCGGCCGTCGGGGGTCTTGAGCGCCGGGTCGATCACCGGGAACAGCGCCATCACCGGCACCCCGAGCGCCACGCATTCCTCGGCCAGCGCGAACAGGCCGTCGACGCTGCGCCGTTGCACCCCGGGCATGCTGGCCACGTTCTCGGTGCGGCCCTGGCCGTCGAGCACGAACACCGGCAGGATGAGGTCCTCGGGTGCCAGGCGGTTCTCGCGCACCAGGGCGCGCGTGAAGGCGTCGCGGCGCAGGCGACGCGGGCGGCTGGCGGGGAACGGCGGCGGGGTGATCAATCGAGGCTCCTTGGGCGCTGCGCGCATGCGGCCGGGCCGTGCTTGCCCGGCTTGGCGACCGCGGAACTGTTCTGCTAAAGTAATTTTTGAATGATAGCCGCGAGGTCGTCATTCCCTGCTTTTCCTCCCTGAGCAGGTGCCTTAGCGTGATGACAGCGATAAGGCTTGCCGGCCCCGGCCTCGTGCCGGGGCCATTTTTTCGGCCGCGGCGTTCGGCCTCCGCGTCGCAGCGCCCGATCGTTGGCGCGCCTCAGCCGTCGTGGGACAGGCGGACATAATGCTGCGATGAGCAGCGGCTATCTCTGGGTCAAGGCCTTTCACGTCGTCTTCGTCGCCAGCTGGTTCGCCGGGCTCTTCTACCTGCCGCGGATCTTCGTCAACCTGGCGATGGTGCCTGCCGACAGCCACGCCGAGCGCGAGCGCCTGCTGCTGATGGCGCGCAAGCTGTACCGCTTCAGCAGCCTGCTGATGGTGCCCGCGCTGGCGCTGGGACTCTGGTTGTGGCTGGGCTACGGCATCGGCATGGGCAGCGGCTGGATGCATGCCAAGCTGCTGCTGGTGATCGGCGTCCTCGGCTACCACCACGCCTGCCGTTCGCTGCTGCGCCGCTTCGAGCACCTGGACAACCGGAAGCCGCACCGCTGGTACCGGTTCTTCAACGAGGTCTCGGTGCTGCTGTTCGCCGCCATCGTGGTGCTGGCGGTCGTCAAGCCCTTCTAGCGGATCGCCGCCTTGGCCCGCAGTGCGCAGCCGATGGTCCCGCGGCGCCATCGAAGCTCGGCCACGCCGCTGGCGCTGGCCTACGTCGCGCTGGTGATCTACGCCAGCCTGTACCCCTTCGAAGGCTGGCGCTGGCCGCCCGGTCAGGGGCTCGCGGATCTGGCCACCCTGCCCTGGACGCATTGGTACGGCGCCTTCGACGTCGAGACCAACCTGCTGGGCTACCTGCCCCTGGGCGCGCTGCTGCTGATCGCCGCCCGCCGCAACGGCATGCGTGCGCGCTCGGCGCTGCTGCTGGCCGCGAGCGTGCCCTGCGCGCTGTCCTACGCCTGCGAGTTCCTGCAGCAGTTCGTGCCGGCGCGGGTGCCGGCGATGGAAGACTTCACGATCAACACCGTCGGCGCGCTGGCCGGCGCCCTGCTGGCGCAGCTCGGACAGGCCCTGGGCATGGTCGACCGCTGGCATGCGCTGCGCGAGCGCTGGTTCGCGCGCGACAGCGGCGGCGCGCTGGCCCTGCTGGCGCTGTGGCCCGTGGGTCTGCTGTTTCCCAACCCCGTGCCGCTGGGCCTGGGCCAGGTCGGCGAGCGGCTGCGCGGGTGGCTGTCGGACCTGCTGGCCGACGTGCCCTGGGCCGAAGCCGTCCACGCCCTGCTGACCGCGCCGCCCGAGGCAGCCCAGCCGCTGCGCCCGCTGGCCAACGGATTGATCGTCAGCTTGGGCCTGCTCGGTCCCTGCCTGTTGGCGCAGTCGGTGATGGCGCCGGGATGGCGGCGGGTGGCCATGACCCTATGGGCGCTGGGCCTGGGTGTCGGCGGGATGACCTTGTCGACGCTGCTCAACTTCGGCCCCGGCCACGCGCTGGCCTGGCTGACACCGGCGGTGCCTCCCGGACTCGCGCTCGGCCTGTTGCTGGCGCTGGCGGCGGCGGCCTTGCCCGCCCGGGTGGTGGCGGGCCTCGGGCTGGTCGCGCTCACCGGGCTCGTGGTCGGTGTTGCGCAGGCCCCGGCCGACCCCTACTTCGCGCAGAGCCTGCAGGCCTGGGAGCAGGGCCGCTTCGTGCGTTTTCACGGCCTGACGCAGTGGATCGGCTGGCTGTGGCCTTACGTGACGATGGCGTGGCTGCTCACGCGCCTCGGCGCGTCGCGGCTTCAGGGTCTTCCCTGAAGGCGCTGCCTACAATCGCTCGATGAGCTACTACAAGCACCACATCTTCTTCTGTCTGAACCAGCGCAGCGCCGGCGAGGCTTGTTGCGCCGACCACGACGCCCAGGCCGCTTTCGACCACTGCAAGGCGCGCGTGAAGGAAGCCGGCTTGGTCGGCCCCGGCGGCGTGCGCGTCAACAAGTCCGGCTGCCTGGACCGTTGCGCCGGCGGACCGGTGGCGGTGGTCTACCCCGACGAGACCTGGTACACGTATCTCGACAAGCACGATCTCGACGAAATCGTCGAATCGCATCTCAAGCAGGGGCGCGTGGTCGAGCGGTTGCTGCTGCCGCCGACCGTGGGCCGATGAACGCCGCGGTGTCGATCCCGAGGCGTTCGCGCCCGCTGGGCGGGCCGACGCGAGGCGTTTCGGGCGCTCGATGAGCTCGTCGACCGAGCGCCTGATGCTGGCCGGTCCGGCCGGGCCGATCGAATGCTCACTCGACAGTCCGGCACAGAGCCCGCCGCGCGGTCTGGCCGTGCTTTGCCACCCGCATCCGCTGTTCGGCGGCACGATGGACAACAAGGTCGTGCAGACTCTCGCGCGGGCCTTCGTGCAACTCGGCTATGCCAGCCTGCGCTTCAACTTCCGCGGCATCGGCGCGTCCGCAGGTCGCTGGGACGAAGGCCGCGGCGAGATCGACGATGCACTGGCCGTGATCAGCGCCCGCCGCGCGCCGGGCCAGGCACTGGTGCTCGGCGGCTTCAGCTTCGGCGCCTACGTCGCCGCGCAGGCGGCAGCAAGGCTGGCCGCGCCGGCCGAACGCCTGGTGCTGGTGGGCCCGGCGGTGCAGAACTTCGATGTCGGCAAGGTGCCTGCCGACACGCTCGTCGTCCACGGCGAACTCGACGACGTCGTGCCGCTGGCCGCCGTGTTCGACTGGGCGCGCCCGCAATCGCTGCCGGTGACCGTGCTGCCCGGCGCGGGCCATTTCTTCCACGGGAACCTTCCCGTGCTCAAGCAGATCGTCACCGGCGCGTGCGCCGCACGCGCCACTGTCTCCTGAACCTCCTCCCAAACCCGATGAAAAAGCTCCTTGCCTTCCTGCTGGCGGGCCTTGCCGCCGCCGCCTTTGCCCAGACCCCGCAGCCGCCGGAGATCGCCGCGCGGCACTACATCCTGGTCGACCTCAACAGCCACCAGGTGCTGGCCGAGCACGACGCCGACGCACCGACCGACATGGCCTCGCTGACCAAGCTGATGACGGCCTACGTTGCCTTCGACGCGATCCGCGACAAGAAGCTGAGCCTGGAGCAGAAGCTGCCGGTGTCGCGCCGGGCCTGGGACGAGCGCAAGGGTGGCGCCTCGCTGATGTTCATCGACACCACGATGACCCCGACGGTCGACGAATTGCTGCACGGCGTGATCGTGCAGAGCGGCAACGACGCCTCGGTGGCACTGGCCGAGGGCGTGGCCGGCTCGGTCGAGAACTTCGTCGCGATGATGAACCGCCAGGCCCAGGCCTGGGGCCTGAAGAACACCCAGTTCAAGAACGTCACCGGGCTGACCGAAGCCGGCCACTACGCCAGCGCGCGCGACGTCGCCACGATGGCCGCCCACATCATCACCGACCACCCCGAGTTCTATCCGCTCTACAGCATGCGCCAGTACACCTACGACCACATCAAGCAGGACAACCGCAACATGCTGCTCGAGCGCGACCCCACCGTCGACGGCATGAAGACCGGCTACACCGCGGCCGCCGGCTACTGCCTGGTCGCCAGCGCGGTGCGCGACATCCCGGGCGGCAAGCGGCGGCTGCTGTCGGTGGTGCTGGGCACGACGTCGAAGGAAGCGCGCGCGTCCGAGAGCCAGAAGCTGCTCAACTGGGGTTGGGCGGCCTGGGACGACGTGCGCTTGTTCGAGGCCGGCAAGGCGGTGGCCACGGTGCCGGTGTGGAAGGGCGACAAGGCCGAAGCCCGGCTCGGCGCCGTCGGCGCGCTCTACGTGACGGTGCCCAAGGGCGAGGGCGACAAGCTCAAGACCGTGGTCGAACGCACCGAGCCGCTGCTGGCGCCGCTGACCCAGGGCCAGCGCGTGGGCAGCATCAAGATCAGCACCGCCGGCGGGTCGGCAGTGGCAACCGTGCCGCTGGTGGTGCTCGAACCGGTCGGCCTGGCCGGCATCCTGGGCCGGGCCTGGGATTCGATCCGGCTGTGGGTCAAGTAAGGCGCTCTCGCGACGGCCGCGTGCCACAATTTCAGCGCTGCCTGCCCAGCCCCACGATCCGCGAAGGTCCACGATGAACGACGCCCTGTGCTACCTCAACGGCGAAGTGCTGCCGATCTCGCAAGCCAAGGTCAGCGTGCTCGACCGCGGATTCATCTTCGGCGACGGCATCTACGAGGCGGTGCCGGTCTATGGCCGGCGCCTGTTCCGCTTCGACGAGCACATGGCGCGGCTGGGCCGCTCGCTGGCCAAGCTGCGCATCCCCAACCCGGCCGGCCGCGACGAATGGCTGGCGCGCAGCCGCAGCCTGGTGTCCGCCACCTTCGAGGCCACCGGCGCCGAGGACCAGTTGGTCTACATCCAGGTCACGCGCGGGGTGGCGCCGCGCGACCATGTGATGCCGCCCGGCCTCACGCCCACCGTGTTCATGATGGCCAACCCGATGAAGCCGGCCACGCCCGAGCAGCGCCACCAGGGCGTGGCCTGCATCACGGCGCGCGACTTCCGCTGGGAGCGCGGCGACATCAAGAGCATCAGCCTGCTGGGCAACGTGCTGGCGCGGCAAATGTCGGCCGACCACGGCGCGCTGGAGACGATCATGTTCCGCGACGGCTTCCTCACCGAAGCCGCGGCCAGCAACGTCTGGGTCGTCCATGAAGGCGCGCTGCTCGGGCCGCCCAAGAGCGAGCATGTGCTCGAAGGCATCCGCGTCGACCTGCTGCGCGAGCTGTGCGAGGACTGCGGCATCGCCTACAACCTGCGCCCGATCCCGGAGGCCGACGTCCACAGCGCCGACGAGGTGCTGCTGAGTTCGGCGACCAAGGAAGTCCTGCCGGTCACCAAGATCGACGGCGAGCCGGTCGGCCATGGCGCGCTGCGCGGCAAGCCGGGGCCGGTCTATGCGCGCCTTTACGAGGCCTACCAGCAGGCCAAGCTGACGATGTCGATCTGAGCCCGCCGGGGCGGCCCTCGACGATGACCCCGACCCCACCCCGCGATAGCCTGATCGACTACCCGAGCGCGTTTCCGATCAAGGTCATGGGCGCGCAGGTCGAGGGTTTCGAGGCCGCGGTGGTGGCCATCGCGCGCGAGTTCGACCCCGGCTTCGACCCCCGCACGGTCGAGCGACGGCCGAGCCGGGCCGGCAATTACCTGGGCCTGACGATCACGATCACCGCCACCAGCCGCGAGCAGCTGGACGAGTTGTACCGCACGCTGTCCACGCACCCGATGGTCAGGGTGGTGCTGTAGCCGCCCAGCCGCCGTCGGTCGCAGCCATGGTGAAATCGGCCGATGGCCGATCGACCCAAACTCACCGTCAAACCCCAGGCTGCAGCGCGCGATCCGCGACGCCGGCCGGTGCGCGGCCTGACTGCGCCGCGGCCTCGCCCGCCGCCGGCGGCGCCGTCCGGGCCGACGCCATCCGGGCGCGACCCGCGCGCGAAGCGGCCTGGCGCGCCGGTGGCGGGTGCTGCTTCGCCTGCCTCGGCGAGCGACGAAGGCACCCGAGTTTCCAAGCTGATGACCGAGCGCGGGCTGGCCTCGCGCCGCGAGGCCGACGAGTGGATCGCCGCCGGCTGGGTGCGCGTCGGCGGCCGGCCGGTGGTGCTCGGCCAGCGGGTGGCGCCCGATGCGGCGATCGAGATCGACCCCCGCGCCCGCGCCGAGCAGGCGCGCCGCGTCACGGTGCTGCTGAACAAGCCGATCGGCTATGTCAGCGGTCAGGCCGAGGACGGCCACGAGCCGGCGGCGGTGCTGGTGACGCCGGCCCACCGCTGGTCGGGCGACGACTCGCGCATCGAGTTCCGCGGCGCGCACCTGCAGCACCTGGCGCCTGCCGGGCGGCTGGACATCGATTCGACCGGCCTGCTCGTGCTGACCCAGGACGGCCGCATCGCCAAGCGGTTGATCGGCGACGAGACGCGGGTCGAGAAGGAGTACCTGGTGCGCGTGGCGAGGGCCGACGGCCGCCCGCTGGCGGAGATCGACCTCGAGCCACTGCGCCACGGCCTGGAACTCGACGGTCAGCCATTGCGACCGGCCCGCGTGAGCTGGCAGAACGAGGATCAACTGCGCTTCGTGCTGCGCGAGGGCCGCAAGCGGCAGATCCGCCGCATGTGCGAACTGGTGGGGCTGCAGGTGCTGGGCCTGAAGCGGGTGCGCATCGGCAGCGTCGTGCTCGGGCCGCTGCCGCCCGGGCAATGGCGCTACCTGCGCGACGACGAGCGCTTCTGATCTGATCGCGACGCCTGCAGGCCCTTCATCGCCCACCGCATGACCGCCCTCGCCCGGCCCACCTTCGGCGCGCCTGCGCGCATGTCGCATGCGATGGCGGCGCTGGCGCTGGCGCTTCTGCTCGGCTTGCAGTCGGTGACCACCGACGTCTATCTTCCGGCGCTGCCGATGCTCACCCGCGACCTGGGCGCGCCGATGAGCCAGGTCCAGTTGACGATGTCGGCGCTGATCCTGGCCTTCGGCGTCGCGCAAATGGTCTGGGGCCCGGTGGCCGACCGCATCGGGCGCCGGCCGGTGCTGCTGATGGGGCTGGCGATGTACAACGCGGCCAGCATCGGCTGCCTGCTCGCCGGCGACATCGTCACCCTGGTCGCCTGGAGGGTGCTGCAGGGCGCCGCGCTGGCGGCCGCCGTGGTCTGCGCCCGCGCGATCGTGCGCGACCTCTACGAGCCGACCGAAGGCGCGCAGGTGATGGCGCTGGCGCTGTCGGGACTGGGGGTCATCGCGATCGCCGGGCCGCTGCTCGGCGGCAGTGCGGCGTTGCTCTGCGGCTGGCGCGGCGCGCTGGCGGTGGTGGCGGTGGCCGGCGCGCTGACGCTCGCCTTCGTCGCCTGGCGGGTGCCCGAGACTCTGCCGGCGCGCGCCCCCGAGGCAGCGCCGCCTTCGACCCTGATGGCCACCTGGTGGCGCATCGCGCGTCACCCGGTGTTCGTCTCCTGGTCGCTGCTCGTGGCCTGCACCTACGGCGGCCTGTTCACGCTGCTGGCGGCCTCGTCGTTCGTCTACATCGACATCCTCGGTCTGTCGCCGGTCGCCTACGGCGCGGCGATGGCCGCCGGCTCGCTGAGCTACCTGGCCGGCGCATTCCTGTGCCGGCGCTGGATCGCGCACCACGGACTGGCCGGTGCGGTGCGCCGCGGTGCCGTCTTCAGCCTCGCCGGCGGCGCGCTGATGGCCGCCGGCGCGGCTGCCGGCCTGCACGCGGTGTGGGCCGTGCTGGTGCCGCACTGCCTGTTCGCGTTCGGCCATGGCATCCACCAGCCCTGCGGCCAAGCCGGCGTCGTGGGGCCATTTCCGCGCGCCGCCGGCGCCGCGTCGGCGCTGGCCGGGCTGGTGCTGGCGCTGGTCGCCTTCGGCGTCGGTCGCTGGCTCGGCGTGGCATTGGACGGCACGCTGCGGCCGATGGCCTACACGCTGGCCTTCTGGGCCGTGGCGACCTGCGCCGTGGCCTGGGGACTGGTCCAACGCCACGCCCGATGACACCGCGCGCGCTGTGCCTGGCCGGCCCCACCGCTGCCGGCAAGACCGCGGTCGCGCTGGCGCTGGCCGAGCGGGTGCCGCTGGAGATCGTCAGCGTCGACTCGGCCCTGGTCTACCGCGGCATGGACATCGGCACCGCCAAGCCGGCAGCCGCCGATCGCGCGGCCGTGCCGCACCACCTGATCGACATCCTGGAGCCCACCGAGGCCTACTCGGCAGCGCGCTTCGCCGCCGATGCGCGGCGCCTGGTCGGCGAGATCCGCGGCCGCGGCCGCCTGCCTCTGCTCGTCGGCGGCACGATGCTGTACTTCAAGGCCTTGCGCGAAGGCCTGGACCGGCTGCCGCAGGCCGACGCGGTGCTGCGCGCGCAGATCGAGGCCGAGGCAGCGGAACGCGGGTGGGCTGCACTGCACGCGGAGCTGGCGCGCGTCGACCCGGCGACGGCAGCGCGGCTGGCACCGGCCGATGCCCAGCGCATCCAGCGCGCGCTCGAGGTCTATCGGGCCAGCGGCCGGCCGTTGTCGGCCTGGCACGGCTTGCGCGAGCGCGATGCCGACGGCGTCGACGCCTGGCCCCTCGTGTCGCTGGAGCCGCAATCGCGGGCCTGGCTGCACGAGCGCATCGCCAGGCGCTTCGATGCCATGCTCGCCGCCGGACTGCTGGACGAGGTGCGGTCCTTGCGCGCTCGCGGCGACCTGCACGCCGGCCTGCCTTCGATGCGCTGCGTCGGCTACCGCCAGGCCTGGCAGGCGCTTGACAGCGGCGACATCGCGCACCTGCGCGAGGCCGGCATCGCCGCAACGCGTCAACTCGCCAAGCGGCAGCTCACCTGGTTACGGTCGATGACGACGCGCAGCGTGGTTGCCTGCGACGGCCCGCGGGCCCTGCTGGAGGCCTCGCAGTTGTTGCGCCAGCTGGGCGAAACCTGATCCCCGACCGCTTGCACCGGAATTGCGTCGGGCCCGAGGGCACTTGGCGCCGATCCTGCAATCCTCCGTTTGTTACCTGCGGGGTACAGGTCGCGACCCCCTTGCCTAGGGTGAGGCCCGGGAGGAAGTGGCCGCTCTTCGGGATATAGTCGCGGCCCTCGGCTACATCAGGTTGGGGTGGCTCAAAAGGCCGCGGTCGAATTTGACAGGGCACCCATCCCCCCACCTCGGGGCAGGGTCGTCTGGAGGATTGAGTGGATTACGCCCAGCAACATCGCAACCCGGGCAAGCATGTCGTGGGCATCAGCATCGTGCTGGTCCTGCATCTGCTGCTGGGTTGGGCTCTCGTGACCGGCCTCGCGCAACGCCTGGTCGAGGTGATCAAGGCACCGATCGAGACCAAGATCATCGAGGACACGAAGCCGCCGCCGCCGCCGCCGCCGGAGAACCTGCCGCCGCCGCCCAAGTTCGCGCCGCCGCCGCCTTCGTTCGTCCCGCCGCCCGAGGTCAACGTGAACCCGCCACCGACACCGGGGCCGACGATCACGACGACCCAGGTGGCACCGCCGCCGACCGCCGTCACCGTCGTCCCGGCACCCGCGCCGGTAGCGCCGCCGGCGCCGCACGTGCCGGTGCGCACCGCGCCGCGGATCGACTTCCAGACTGCCTGCGACAGGCCCGAATACACCTCCGCGGCACGCCGTGCCGAGGCCACCGGCAACACCGTCATCGTCTACACGATGGACACCAACGGCGTGATCAACCAGGCAAGCATCGAGAAGTCGTCCGGCCCGACGCGCGAGCACAAGATTCTCGACCGTCTGGCCCTGGAAGCGGTGAAGGCCTGCAAGGGCACGCCCGGCACCGTCGACGGCAAGCCCCAGAAGCTGGTCGGCCGCATCACGTATGTCTGGAAGCTGGAGGACTGAGGTCCTGCAGTTCCCGCTCCCGCTTTCCCGTTCTCGTCACCCACGAGCGCGGCTCTCGAACGCCGTGCCAGCCAGTCCCTTTGGAGTCAACATGTCCATGAACCAAAACACTCACTCCCGCTCGTGGGCCGCGAAGTCGCTGGCCTCCCTGCTGGCGGGCTTCGTCGTCGCCCTCAGCATGCCGCACCTGGCCTTCGCCCAGGCCGCCTCCGAACCGGCCGCCCAGGCGCCCGCGCCCGAGCCCGCGGCTGCGCCCCCGGCGCCGCCGGCCCCGGTGGTGACGCAGGAGGCGCTGGACAACCCCTACGGCCTGAAGGCGCTCTGGAGCCAGGGCGACTTCGTCGCCCGCGGCACGCTGATCATCATGGTCATCATGTCGATGGGCAGCTGGTACATCATCTTCACCAAGGTGTTCGAACAGAGCGCGATGATGCGCAGCGCGAAGTCCTCGGCCGATGCGTTCTGGAAGGCGACCTCGATCAAGGCCGGCGTCGGCGAGCTGAAGGAAGGCTCGGCATTCCGCTTCATCGCCGAGCAAGGCATCGGCGCCAGCGACCATCACGAAGGCACGATGGTCGAGTCGATCGACAAGCACACCTGGATCAGCATGTCGGTCGATCGCGCCGTCGGGAGCGTCCAGAGCCGGCTTCAGGACGGCCTGGCCTTCCTCGCCACCGTGGGTTCGACCGCACCGTTCGTAGGCCTGTTCGGCACCGTCTGGGGCATCTACAACGCGCTGGTGAAAATCGGCATCAGCGGCCAGGCCTCGATCGACAAGGTTGCCGGCCCGGTCGGTGAAGCGCTGATCATGACCGCCTTCGGCCTCGCCGTCGCGGTGCCCGCGGTGATGGGCTACAACTGGCTGATCCGCCGCAACAAGGCGGTGATGGACCAGACCAAGTCGTTCGCCGGCGACCTCCACAACGTGCTGCTGGCCGGCAAGCGCTGAGTGTCGGCGCCCACCCCGCGAGTCTCCAGGAGATCGCCATGGCGATGAATGTCGGTGCCGCCGACGACAGCGGCGAGGACCAGCTCAACAACAGCATCAACACGACCCCGCTGGTCGACGTGATGCTGGTGCTGCTGATCATCTTCCTGATCACCATTCCCGTGGTCACGCAGACGATCAAGCTCGAGCTGCCCAAGGAACGCAACGTTCCGACCCAGACCAAGCCGGAGAACATCGTGATCGCGGTCAACCGCGAAGGCGAGACCTTCTGGGGCATGGAGCGCATCCCCGACACCGAGACCCTGGTCAACCGACTGAAGATCGAAGCCGTGAAGGAGCCGCAGCCCGAGGTCCACATCCGCGGCGACGACGAGGTGCGCTACGAGGCGGTGGGCCGCGTGGTCGTGGCCTGCCAGCGGGCCGGGATCTACAAGGTCGCGTTCATCACCGAACCGCCTGCGGGCATCGCCGCGCGCTGAGGCTTGAGGGAGAAGACAAGATGGCAATGAATGTCGGTTCGGCCGGCGACGACGAAGCCGGCGGCGTGATGGTGGACATCAACACCACGCCGCTGATCGACGTGATGCTGGTGCTCCTGATCATGTTCATCATCACGATCCCGATCCAGACCCACGCGGTCAAGATGAACATGCCGGTGCCCAACCACAACACACCGCCCAAGCCGCCGGAAATCATCCGCATCGACGTCGATTTCGACGGCACGGTGGGCTGGAACGGCGAGGTCATCGCCGCCGGTGACCGGGCGGCGATCGAGCAGCACCTGGCCGCGGTGGCGGCCATGGCCGACCAGCCCGAGGTGCATTTGCGCCCGAACAAGCTGGTGCCCTACAAGTACGTCGCGATGATCATGGCCACCGCGCAGCGGCTGGGCGTCGTCAAGATCGGCATCGTCGGCAACGAACAATTCCTTTGAGACCTTTGCGAAAAATGAAGACCCTGCGTGCCCTCGCCCTCGTCGTCGTCGCTGCAGGCGCACTCAGCGTGGCGGCGGCCGAAGGCGTGCGACCCGAGGTGGGCAAGCCGCTGCAACAGGCCGCCGACTACCTGCGCGCCGGCAAGGCCAGGGAAGCCCTGGCCAAGGTGCGCGAGGCCGACAACGTCGGCAGCAAGACGGCCTACGAACAGCTCACGATCGACCGCATGCGGGCCGCCGCGGCCCAGCGTGCAGGTGACATCAAGACCGCGATCCAGGCCCTGGAGGCGGTCTATCCCAAGGCCGGCGCGGCCGAACAGGGCCAGCTCGCCGAGCAGCTCGCTTCGGCCTACGCGCAGGAGCGCAACACCGCCAAGGCCAGCGAATGGCTCAACAAGGCGATCCAGGCCGGCAACAACGGGCCCACGGTCAAGCAACTCCAGCGTTACCTGCAGTCGGCCAGCGGCGACTACGCAGCGATCGCCAGGGATGCCGGCGCCACCGTGGCCGCCGCCGAGCAGGCCGGGCGCCGCCCCGAAGAAGCCGATCTGCTGCGGCTGGCCGATGCGCAGCTGCGCATCGGCAACACCGCCGGCCATGTCGCCACGCTCGAGAAGCTGCTGGTGAATTACCCGAAGAAGGACTACTGGAACGCCTATCTGGCCCGGCTGGAGCGCAAGCCGGGTTTCAGCGATCGCTTCGCGCTCGACGTGATGCGCCTGCGTCTGGCCAGCGGCACGCTCAACCAGGCCGACGAGTACATGGAGATGGCGCAACTCGCGCTGCAGGCCGGCGTGCCGGCCGAGGCGCGCGACATCACCGACAAGGGCTTCAAGTCCGGCATCCTCGGCACCGGCCCGGAAGCTTCGCGCCAGATGCGCCTGCGTGACCTGGCGAACAAGAAGGACGCCGAAGCCAAGGCCTCGCTGGCGCGGCAGGCCGCCGACGCCGAAGGCTTCGCGCAAGGCGACGCACTGGTCAACGTCGGCTACGCCTACGCCGTACAGGGCGAGGTGGACAAGGGCATCCAGCTGATCAGGCAGGGCATCGCCAAGGACGGCCTCAAGCATCCCGAGGACGCCCGCCTGCGCCTCGGCATGGCCCAGCTTCAGTCGCCCAAGACCAAGGCCGCCGGCATACAGACCCTGCGCAGCATCCGCGGCAACGACGGCGTGGCCGACATCGCGCGGCTGTGGGTGCTGCTGGCCAACAGCTGACGGCTACGGCGCCTGCGCACGGCGGCCCACGGCATCCGGCGGGCTACGCGGGGCAGGCACGCAGTTCGATGAGCCCGGCCATGCCGGGCATGGCGCGATCGTCGATGGGCGCGGGTCGCAACCGGGGAGGGGTCGATGGCTGAAGGCGTTCATTTCGGGCTCGGCGGCCGGGTGATGGTGGTCACCGGGGCGGCCCAGGGCATCGGTGCAGCCTGTGCACGGCGCCTGTGTCAGGACGGCGCCGCGGTGGCGCTGTGGGACGTGGCCGATCAGCCCGGTCGAGCGCTGGCCGCCGATCTCGCCGCCGCCGGCGCACAGACGCTGTATTGCCACTGCGACGTCGCGGTCAAGGCCGATGTCGACGCCGCGATGGGGGCCACGCTGGCCCGCTTCGGCTGCATCGACGGCCTGGTCAACAACGCGGGCATCTTCAAGGCCGCGCCATTCCTCGAGATCACGGAGGCCGACTGGGACGCGGTGCTGGCGGTCAACCTGAAGGGCTCGTTCCTCGTCGGCCAGGCGGTGGCGCGCGAGATGGTCAAGGCCGGCCGCGGCGCGATCGTCAACATGAGTTCGGTCAACGGCACCCTCACCATTCCGACGATCGCCAGCTACAACGCCAGCAAGGGCGCGATCAACCAGCTCACGCGCGTGATGGCGCTCTCGCTGGCCGACCAGGGCGTGCGCGTCAACGCCGTGGCCCCGGGCACCATCGCCACCGAACTCGCGCGCAGCGCGGTGCTGACCAGCGACGAGGCACGCGCCCGCATCATGAGCCGCACACCGATGAAGCGCCTGGGCGAGCCGTCCGAGATCGCCGACGTCGCCGCCTTCCTGCTCAGCGACGCCGCCAGCTACGTGACCGGCGAAATCGTGGTCGTCGACGGCGGGCGCATGACGCTGAACTACACCGTGCCGGTCTGACGGGCTAAGCCTTCGCCATCTCCACCGGTGCGGTCGCGCTCGGCGCGACGGGCGACGGGACCCGGCAGCTGGCGTGCGCGGCGACGCACCGCTGCATGCAGCGCCGCGCAGCGCGACAATCGCGACCATGAAATACCTTCACACCATGGTCCGCGTGACCGACATCGAACCGTCGCTGCGCTTCTACCGCGACGCCCTCGGCCTCGAAGTGCTGTCGCGGCGCGACAGCGAGCAAGGCCGCTACACGCTCGTCTTCCTGGCCGCGCCGGGCGACCGCAGTGCCCAGGTCGAGTTGACCTACAACTGGCCCGCACCCGACGGCAGCACCGAAACCTACACCGGTGGCCGCAACTTCGGCCACCTGGCCTACGCCGTCGACGACATCTACGCGAGTTGCCGGCGGCTGCAGGACCAGGGCGTGACCATCAACCGCCCGCCGCGCGACGGCCGCATGGCCTTCGTGCGCTCGCCCGACGGCATCTCGATCGAACTGCTGCAGGCCGGCAATGCGCTGGCGCCGGCCGAGCCTTGGGCCTCGATGCCGAACGTCGGCGCCTGGTAGGCGATGTACCTGCCGGCGCATTTCGCGCAGAACGACCCGGCGGCGCTGGAGGCGCTGATGCGCGAGCATCCGCTGGCCGCGCTGGTCACGCTGCAGGACGGCATGCCGACCGCCGACCATGTCCCGCTGGAGTACGACGCCACCAGCCGCACGCTGCGCGGCCATGTCGCGCGCGCCAACCCGCTCTGGCGCGAGGCGCAGGGACAAACGGTGCTGGCGATCTTCCGCGGCCCGCAGGCCTATGTCTCGCCTTCCTGGTATCCGAGCAAGGCGGCCACGCACAAGGTGGTGCCGACCTGGAACTACGCCATCGTCCACGCCCACGGCGTGCTGCAGGCGGTGGAGGACGCACGCTGGCTGCACGCGCTGGTCGGCCGCCTGACAGCGCACCAGGAGGCAGCGCACGCAGCGCCCTGGGCCGTGACCGATGCGCCCGACGACTACGTGCAGCAGATGCTGCGCGCGATCGTCGGCATCGAGATCGCGGTCGATCGCCTGGTCGGCAAGTGGAAGCTGAGCCAGAACCGCAGCGACGCCGACCGGGCCGGTGTCGTCGCCGGGCTGCAGGCCGGCGGCGCCGAGGCGCAAGCCACGGCCGACCTCGTTCAGCGCGCGCTCAAGCCTTAGGCCCGAGCGCCGCGGCCGCGCGCGCGAGTTGCGTGATGCGGCCCCAGTCGCCGGCGGCCACCGCGTCGGCCGGCGTCAGCCACGAGCCGCCGCAGACCTTGACGTTGGGCAGCGCCAGGAACTGCGGCGCGGTCTCGGGCGTGATGCCACCGGTAGGGCAGAAGATCACCTCGGGGAATGGCCCGGCCAGCGCCTTGAGCAGCGGGATGCCGCCAGCGGCAGTGGCGGGAAAGAACTTCAGGAAATCGATGCCGTCGGCCTGCACCGCCATCACCTCGCTGGCGGTGGCGACACCCGGCAGCAGCGGCAAGCCCGCATCGCGGCAGGCCGCGCCGACTTCGCGCGTGTAGCCCGGGCTGACGCCGAAGGCGCTGCCCGCGGCTTTGGCCGCGCGCGCGTCGGCGGCGCTGCGGATCGTGCCGGCACCGACGATCGCGCCGGGAACGTGGCGCGCAATCGCCTCGATGCACTGCAACGCCACCCGCGTGCGCAGCGTCACCTCGAGCACGCGCACGCCGCCGTCGACCAGGGCCCGCGCCATCGGCACCGCATCCTCGAGGCGCTGGATCACGATGACCGGGATCACCGGGCCGTAGGAGGCCAGCTCTAGCGTGTTCTTCATGGATTTCGCCTGATTCGACGTCGCGCTCGAGCGCCCGGTCACAACCACGTGACGGCGCCCTCCTCGGCGCTCTTCACGTTGCGCCGCATCCCGGCGAAGAGCTCGCGCCCGAGGTCGTGGCCATTCGCCTCGGCCTGTTGCGGGTCGATGAGCGCAGGCTGGCGCGCCGCCCAGTCGGCTGCGGGCACCAGCGCGTCGAGCGTGCCGGCCACGGCATCGAGGCGGATCATGTCGCCGTCACGCAGCTTGGCCAGCGCACCGCCGGCCAGGGCCTCGGGGCTGACGTGGATGGCCGCCGGCACCTTGCCGCTGGCGCCGCTCATGCGGCCGTCGGTGACCAGCGCGACGCGATGGCCCTTGCCCTGCAACACCGCCAGCGGCGGCGTCAGCTTGTGCAGCTCGGGCATGCCGTTGGCGTGCGGGCCCTGGAAGCGCACGACGGCAACGAAGTCGCGCTCCAGCGTGCCCGCCTTGAACGCGGTCTGCAGCGCCTCCTGGCTGTCGAAGACGATCGCCGGGGCCTCGATCACGTGGCGGTCGCCGGGCACGGCCGAGGTTTTGATCACGCCGCGCCCCAGGTTGCCGGTGAGCAACGCCAGGCCGCCGTGATCGCTGAACGGCGCCGCGGCCGGTCGCACGATGCTCTCGTCACCGCTGGCCTGCGGCAGCCGCTGCCAGTGCAACGGGGCGGCTGCGCCCTCGCCGCTCAGCTGCGGAACCGTGCCGTAGGCGGCGATACCGCCGGCGGCGACGGTGGCCACGTCGGCGTGCATCAGGCCGGCGGCCAGCAACTCGCGGATCACGTAGCCCGGGCCGCCCGCGGCCTGGAACTGGTTTACGTCGGCGCTGCCGTTGGGATAGACGCGCGCCAGCAGCGGCGTCGCGTGCGAGAGGTCCGAGAAGTCGCTCCAGTCGATCAGGATGCCGGCCGCGCGCGCGACCGCGACCCAGTGGATCAGGTGGTTGGTGCTGCCGCCGGTGGCCAGCAGCGCGACCATCGCGTTGACGATCACGCGCTCGTCGACCAGGCGGCCGATCGGCAGGTAGCGCTGCTTGGCGGTGATCGCGAGCACGCTGCGCACGGCCTCGCGCGTGAGCGCCTCGCGCAGCTCGGCGTGCGGGTGCACGAAGGCCGCGCCCGGCACGTGCAGGCCCATCGCCTCGAGCAGCATCTGGTTGCTGTTGGCGGTGCCGTAGAAGGTGCAGGTGCCGGCGCCGTGGTAGGCCGCCGACTCGGCCTCGAGCAGCGCGTCGCGGCCGACCCGGCCTTGCGCGAACTGCTCGCGCACCTTGCTCTTGGCGTCGTTCGACAGGCCCGTGCTCATCGGCCCGGCGGGCACGAACACGCAAGGCAGGTGGCCGAAGTGCAGCGCGCCGATCAGCAGCCCGGGCACGATCTTGTCGCACACGCCGAGCAGCAGCGCGGCGTCGAACACGTCGTGGGTCAGCGCGATCGCGGTGCCCATCGCGATCGTGTCGCGCGAGAACAGGCTCAGCTCCATCCCAGGCAGGCCCTGGGTCACGCCGTCGCACATCGCCGGCACCCCGCCGGCCACCTGCACCGTGGCGCCCTGGCGCCGCGCCTCGTCGCGGATCAGCGTCGGGAAGGCCTCGTAGGGCTGGTGCGCCGAGAGCATGTCGTTGTACGCCGTGACGATGCCGATGTGCGGCCCCTTCTCTGCCACCACGCGCAGCTTGTCGTTGCCGGGCAGGGCGGCAAAAGCGTGGGCGACGTTGGCGCAGCCCATGCGCTCCGGGCCGGGCTTGCGCCGGGCCATCCGCTCGACGCGGGCGAGGTACGCGGCGCGTGTGGCGGCGCTGCGTTCGGTGATGCGCTGGGTCACTTCGACGAGGGCAGCGGTCATGGTGGGTTCTGTAACCTATGATGAGATTATCAAGTAACCTGGTTACACCGTCAATTCCGAAGCCACAATGACAACGCAACCGGCGGGTCCCCCGTTGTGGCTGTCATGCACCGCATCGCCGCATGAACGACGCCATCGCTCCCGAACTGATCATGCGCGATCCCGCGCAAGCCCTGCAACGCCTGCGCCAGCAATGGCCCGGCAGTGGCGAGCGCTGGGTGTTCGGCTATGCCTCGCTGATCTGGCGCCCCGAGTTCGACGCCGCCGAGCACCGCAGCGCGCTGGTGCACGGCTGGCACCGCGCCCTGCGCATGCGCTCGCGCGTCAACCGCGGCACGCCGCAGCAGCCGGGGCTGGTGTTCGCGCTGCTGCCCGGCGGTGCCTGCCGAGGCGTCGTCTATCGGCTGCGGCCCGACAGCGCCGAGCACGAAATCGAGCGGCTGTGGGCGCGCGAGATGCCCACCGGCGTCTACGACGCGCGCCTGCTGCCTTGCCGCACGCCGCAGGGCCCGGTGGTGGCGCTGGCCTTCACGCTCAGCCGCCGCAGCGAATCCTGCCTGCCGCGCCTGCCCGAGGCCGAGCTGCTGCATGTCCTGCGCCACGCACGCGGCCGCTACGGCAGCACGCTGGAGTACCTGGCCCTGACCGCGGCCGCCCTGCGCGAGAGAGGCGTACGCGACCGCGAGATCGAGCGCCTGATGGCGCTGGCGCGCCGCCACACGCTGCTGTAGCGCGCCGGAGGCGGCGGCTCTAGGGCAGCGGCCGCATGCCGAGGCTGAGCTGGCGCAGGGCCTGCAGGTCGTCGCTGGTGTCCACGTCGAGCAGCACACCGCGATCGTCGACCTCTTCGCCGTGCGCCGGGTAACGCGCCATCACGCGGCGCGCGCCTTCGTCGCCCTTGAGCAGGATGAGCTCGGAGTACAGCTCGGCGGCAAAACCCACCGGATGCCCGCGACGGCCACGGTATTGCGCATAGACCACCGGGTGCTGATCGAGCGCCGCGGCGACGGCCAGGATGCTCTCGGGCCGGACCAGCGGCATGTCGCCGGGCAGCACGAGCCAGCCCGCCGAGCCCGAACGCTCGACCACGCCGGCGGCGATGGTCGCGCCCATGCCCTGCGCCGCCTCGGCATCGCTGAGAACCAGGATGTCGCCCGCGGCCAGTTGCTGGCCCACCAGCGACGCCAGCGCCGCGCTGGTCACCACCAGCACCGACAGCCGGGTCTCGATCGCGCGACGCACGGTGCATCCGAGCACGGTGCTGCCGTCGAACTCGCTGGCGAGCTTGTGCAGCGGCCCGTCGAAGCGGCTGGCCCGGCCGGCCGCCGGCACGATGATGGTCGGACGCAAGGGCATTTTTTCAAGGCTGCTCGGCGAGCTTGTCGATGCGCTGGATGCAGCCTCCTCCTTGGGACCAAGAATGGGGGCCGGCCCGGTCCGCATGAAGTGGGGCCTTCACTTACGGCGTTACACCTAGGGGGGGTGGCCGCGCGGGCACGGAGGCTGCGCGGATGCAGGCGGGCTTTCTATACTCGACCGCCATGGACATCGCCAGCCTGCGCAAGAGCTACGAGCGGGACGAACTCGACGAGAACGCCTCCGACGCCGACCCGTTGCGCCAGTTCCAGCACTGGTTCGACCAGGCGCTGGCGGCCGAGCTGCCCGAACCCAACGCAATGACCCTGGCCACGGTGGGCCCTGAGGGCCGGCCGTCGACCCGCATCGTGCTGATCAAGGGCATGGATGCGCGCGGCCTCGTCTGGTACACCAATTACGCCAGCCGCAAAGGCCGCGAACTGGCACAGCATCCCTTCGCGGCGCTGCAGTTCCACTGGGTCGAACTGGAGCGCGTGGTGCGCATCGAAGGCCGGGTCGAGAAGACCTCGGCCGAGGAATCCGACGCCTATTACGCGAGCCGGCCGCTCGACTCGCGGCTCGGCGCCTGGGCTTCGCCGCAAAGCGAGGTCATCGCCTCGCGCGCATCGCTGGTGGCCGCGGCGGCCAAGGCCGCGGCGCGGCACGCGCTGAACCCACCGCGCCCGCCGCATTGGGGCGGTTACCGCTTGCAGCCCGATCGATGGGAGTTCTGGCAGGGGCGCAAGAGCCGGCTGCACGACCGGCTGCGCTACCGCCTGCAGGACGGCCTTTGGCTGCGGGAGCGACTGGCTCCCTGACCGCCCGGCCGCCTTCAGCCCGGACGGCGGATCACGCGTTGCGGGAACGGAATCTCGACCCCGGCTTCGTCCAGCGCGCGCAGCACCTCCAGGTTGACACCCGAGCGCACCCCACCCTGGCCCTTGGCAGGGTCGGCGATCCAGAACGCGATCGTCAGTTCCAGGCCATCGGCAGCGAAGGCCGACAGCAGCACCGCCGGCGGCGGGTCGTCGAGCACCCTCGGCACCGCGGCAACCACCGCCTCCAGGCGCGGCATCAGCGCCGCCAGGTCGGTGCCGTAGGCGACCTGGACCGTGCTCGTCAGCAGCACCTTGGGGTCGGCGAGCGAGAAGTTCTCGACCCGCTGGGTGATCATCATCTCGTTGGGCACGATGGCCTCGCGCCCGTTGATCGCCCGGATCACCGTGTAGCGCGTCGTGATGTCGGTGATGCGGCCCTCGAAGCCGTCGACCTTCACGGTGTCGCCGATTCGCATGCTGCGCTCGGCCAGGATGACGAAGCCGCTGACATAGTTGGCGGCCAGCTTCTGCAGGCCGAAGCCGATGCCCACGCCCAGCGCGCCGCCGAGAACGCCCAGCGCGGTGAGGTCGATGCCCGCGGACTCGAGCGCGAACATCAGGCCGACGAACAGCAGCAGCGCGCGCAGCGCATTGGCCGCCATCTTGCGGGTCGACAGGTTGTCGGTGGCGCCGGCGAGCAGACGCTGCTCGAGCGCGGCGGAGACCCACAGGGCCAGGATCAGCACCGCGGTGGCGGTGGCCACGCCCTCGACCACGTTGCGCAGCGAGACCTCGGTGCTGCCGAACTTCCACCGGATGTCGCCCATCTCCTGCAGCAGCAGCGGCAGCAGCCCGGTGACCCACAGCGCCACGCCCAGCCACGCGATCCACGAGACGCTGCGCTCCAGCCGGCGCATCACGTCGGAGTTGGGGAACGCGCTGCGCAGCACGCGCACGGTCAGGCGGATCACGACCAGCGAGACCAGGATCGGCACCACCAGCTTGAACACCGCGATCGGGATCTGCGAGCGCAGCGCCCAGCGCGCGACCAGCGCGAACAGCAGCGCCAGCACCGGGAACAGCACGCCGTCGACGACCCGGCGGCCGAACCACACCGAGGCCGGCTTCGGCGCGGCGCCACGCAGCCCGCGCACGGCCACCCAGGCCGCCGCCAGGCAGCCGGCGATGACCAGGCCCTCGATCGCCGCCGTGGGCCTGAGCAGGGCCTCGGCCAGCTGCTCCAGTTCCTGGGCCGTCATCGGCCCCGCGGCCACCTCAGCCCTCCCCGCCGCGCCTGGACACGCTGTCGCCGGTCACGTCATGCCGGCCAGCACGCGCAGGTGCGCGGCCACGCTGCGCGCCAGTGCTCCGAGGTTGTAGCCGCCCTCGAGGCAGGAAACGATGCGACCCTGCGCATGCCGGCGGGCGACCTCGACCAGGCGCCGGGTGATCCATTCATAGTCGGCCTCGACCATGCCGAGCTGGCCCAGGTCGTCCTCGCGGTGGGCGTCGAAGCCGGCCGACACGAAAATCATCTGCGGCCTGAACTCGTCGAGTGCCGGCAGCCACATCGCCTCGATCGCCTCGCGGATCGCCGGGCCGCGGGTGTAGGGCGGGATCGGCACGTTGACCATGTTCGTGCCCTTGGGCACCGCACCGCTGTACGGGTACAGCGGATGCTGGAAGTAGCTGCACATCAGCACCCGCTCGTCGCCGGCGATGATGTCCTCGGTGCCGTTGCCGTGGTGGACGTCGAAGTCGATGATCGCGACCCTGGCCAGCCCATGCACGTCGAGCGCGTGGCGCGCCGCGATGGCCACGTTGTTGAAGAAGCAGAAACCCATCGCCTCGTCGCGCGTGGCATGGTGGCCGGGCGGCCGCACGGCGCAGAAGGCGGTCTCGGCGCGCCCGCCGAGCACGTCGTCGGTGGCCGCCACCGCGGCGCCCGCGGCGTGCAGCGCAGCGGTCAGCGTGTACGGGCCGGCGATGGTGTCGGGGTCGAGCGCGCGCGTGCTGCCGTCGGCCTGCAGCCGCTGCAGGACATCGAGGATCTCGCTGACGTAATGGGTGCTGTGGGCGCGTTCGATCTGCGCCGGCGTCGCCTCGGGGGCGTCGCGGAAATCGAGCGCAATGTCCAGCCCGGTGGCGCGGAGGTGATCGGTGATCGCATCGAGCCTCTGCGGGCACTCCGGATGGCCGGCGCCCATGTCGTGCAATCGGCACGCCGGATGACTGTAGAACACGGTGCTCATCGGGGTCTGGAGTCTCCGCTCTTCGGTTATGGTCCCGCGCATGGATGCAAGCCTTGCGCGCCAGCTCTCGCGGCTGGTGGACCAGATTAGCACGATCGTCGTCGGCAAGAGGCCGCAGATCGAGGACTGCGTGGCCTGCCTGCTGGCCGGCGGCCACCTGCTCATCGAGGACGTGCCCGGGGTCGGCAAGACGACGCTGGCGCACACGCTGGCGGTCTCGCTCGGGCTGGATTTCCGCCGCGTGCAGTTCACCGCCGACCTGATGCCCAGCGACCTCATCGGGGTGAGCGTGTTCGAGCGCGCCCGCGAAGCCTTCGTCTTCCACCAGGGCCCGGTGTTCGCGCAGGTGCTGCTGGCCGACGAGATCAACCGCGCCGGGCCGAAGACGCAGAGCGCGCTGCTCGAGGCGATGGAAGAACAGCAGGTCTCGGTCGAGAACGAGACCCGCGCCCTGCCGCAGCCCTTCTTCGTCATCGGCACCCAGAATCCGAGCGACCAGCTCGGCACCTACCCGCTGCCCGAGAGCCAGCTCGACCGCTTCCTGCTGCGCATCACGCTGGGCTACCCCGACCGCGCCGCCGAGCGTGCGCTGCTCACCGGCGGCGACCGCCGCCTGGCCGCCCAGCGCCTGGCACCGGTCATGAATCCGGACCAGTTGCTGGCTGCGCAGCAGGCGGTGCTGGCGGTGCGCGCGGCCGAGCCGCTGCTCGACTACCTGCAGGCGCTGATCGCCGCCAGCCGCTCGGGCGCCTGGTTCAGCGCCGGCCTGTCGCCGCGCGCGGGCATCGCGGTGCTGCGCGTGGCCAAGGCGCACGCGCTGATGGCCGGCCGCGACTACGTGGCCCCCGACGACATCCAGGCGATCCTGGCGCAGGCGATCGCGCACCGCCTGCAGCCGGTGGCCGGCGCCGGGCGCGGGCCGATCGAGCAGGTGCGGGCGATGGTCGAGGCGACGCCGATACCGTGACGACGGCGACCGAACCCGCCGCGAGCCTTCGCCAGGCGTCGGACAGCGCGCTGGCGCTGTTCGATGTCCGGGGCCGGTTCCGCCGCTGGTGGCAGTCGCGCCTGCCGCTGACCGACACCTGGACGCTGGGGCAGCGCAACATCTACATCCTGCCGACGCGGGCCGGCTTCACCTTCGTCCTCACCCTCGTGGTGATGCTGCTGGCCGCGATCAACTACCAGCTCAACCTGGGCTATGCGCTGACCTTTCTGCTCGCCGGCGCGGGGCTGGTCTCGATGCACCTGACGCATGGCAACCTGCGCGGGCTGACGCTGCACCTGCGGCCCGCGGCGCCTGTGTTCGCCGGCGAGCCGGCGCTGCTGGACGTCGTCGTCACCAACCCCGGCCGGCTGCGCTACGCGTTGGCGCTGCGCTTCGAGGACGCGGGCACGCATGGCCGCAGCCATGCCTGGTGCGACGCGCCGGCACAGGGCCAGGCCAGCGTCCATGTCAGCCTGGTGCCGGCGCGGCGCGGCTGGCAGCCGGTGCCGGCACTGGTGCTCGAAACGGTCTTTCCCTTCGGCCTCTTCCGCGCCTGGGCCGTGTGGCGCCCCGCGGCCCGCGTGCTGGCTTGGCCGCGACCCGAGCCGGCGCCGCCGCCGCTGCCCTTGCAGGGTGCATCGCCGGCCGACGACGAAGCGGCGCGCCAGGGCGCCGGCAGCGAGCTCGACGGCGTGCGACCCTGGCGCCGCGGCGACAGCATGCGGCAGGTGGTGTGGAAGAAGGTCGCGCACAGCGGCGAGCTGGTCAGCCGCGAGACCAGCGGCAGCGCGCAACGCAAGCTCTGGCTGGACTGGGCTGCCAGCCATGGCGGCGATGTCGAGCAGCGCCTGTCGCGCCTGGCTGCCTGGGTGCTGCTGGCCGAGCGCGAAGGCATCGCCTGTGGCCTGCGCCTGTCCGGCCGCGAGCTGGCTCCCGGCCAGGGCGACACGCACCGCCGGGCCGCGCTGGAGATGCTGGCGCTGTGGGCCTGAGCGCTGCCGCCTGGCGCGAGCGCGCGGCGCACCTGCCGCGCGAGACCCGCGACACCCTGTTCCACCTGGCGGTGATCGGCTGGGCGATCGCGCCGCATCTGCTGCACCTCCCGCCCTGGTGCGGCGGGCTGACCATCCTGCTGCTGCTGTGGCGCGCGCGGCTGGCGCTCACCAGCGGGGCATTGCCCAACCGCTGGGTCGTCAGCGCACTGCTGGTGCTGGCCGCCGCCCTCACCCTGGCGACCGAGCACACGCTGCTGGGCAAGGAGGCCGGCATCACGATGCTCGTCGTGCTGATGGCGCTCAAGACGCTCGAGCTGCGCGCCCGGCGCGACGCGCTGGTCGTGTTCTTCCTCGGCTTCTTCCTGGTGCTGACGCATTTCCTGTACTCGCAATCGCCGGGCACCGGCCTGTGGCTGCTGGCGGCGGTGTGGGGGCTGCTGACGGCACTGGCGCTGGCCCACATGCCGGTGGGCCGGCCGCCGCTGGCGCGCGCCGGCGCCGTCGCCGCGCGCGCGGCGCTGCTGGGCGTGCCGCTGATGCTGGTGCTGTTCCTGCTGTTCCCGCGCATCGGCCCGCTGTGGGGGCTGCCGCAGGACGCCGGCGCGAGCACCGGGCTGTCGGGCACGATGCGCATGGGCGGCATGGCCGAGGTCGCCGAGGACGATTCGATCGCCCTGCGCGTGCGCTTCTTCGGCCCGCCGCCGCGGCCCGACCAGCTCTACTTCCGCGGCCCGGTGCTGTCCGGCTTCGACGGCCGCGAATGGACGCGGCTGGCGTCCAGCGTGGCGGTGGCGCTGCGCCCGCGGCTGGAGCTGCAGCTGCGCGGGCCCGGCCTGCGCTATGAGATGACGCTGGAACCCAGCCGACTGCCCTTGCTGCCGCTGCTCGAGATGACGCCCGACCGCGCCGACGCCGCGCCGCGCATCGACGGCTGGCTGCTCGTCCAGCGGCCCGATGGACAGTGGCAGACCGACCGCCCGGTGGCCGAGCGGGTGCGCTTCCAGGCCACCGCCTGGCTCGATTTCCGCCAAGGCCCGCGAAATCCGGTGCCGGGCCTGGCCGACCTGCTGGCGCTGCCGGCCGGTTTCAATCCGCGCACCATCGAATGGGCACGGCAGTTGCACCGGCGGGCAGATCTTGCCGCTGCCGACCCGCGAACCCTCGCCGCCGCGGTCCTGCAGCACATCCGCCAGGGCCGCTACACCTACACGCTGGACGCAGGCACTTACGGCGCCGACGCCATCGACGAGTTCTGGCTCGGCCGCAAGCGGGGTTTCTGCGAGAACTTCGCCAGCGCATTCGTCGTCGTGATGCGGGCGATGGGCGTGCCGGCGCGGATCGTCACCGGCTACCAGGGCACCGACCCCGAACCGCAGGACGGCTGGTGGATCGTGCGCCAGCGCAATGCCCATGCCTGGGCCGAGATCTGGCAGCCCGGCGAGGGCTGGCTGCGCGTCGACCCGACGGCGGCGGTCGCCCCCGACCGCGTCGAGCGAGGCCGCCGCCTGGCACCGCCGCAGGGCCTGGTGGCAGGCGCGCTGGGCAACATCGACCCCGCGCTGGCAACGCGGTTGCGCAACGCCTGGGAAGGCGTCAACAACCAGTGGAACCAATGGGTGCTGAACTACTCGCGCAGCCAGCAGTTCGACCTGCTGCGGGTTCTCGGCGTGGAGGCACCGAACTGGCAGGACCTGACCACGTTCCTGCTCCTGACGCTGTGCTCGGCGGCGTTGGCCGGTGCCGGCTGGGCCTGGTGGGACCGCCGGCGCCAGGACCCCTGGCAGCGACTGCAGCAGCGCGTGCAGCAGCGGCTGCAGTCGCTGGGCGTGACGGTGCGGCCGCACCACCCGCCGCGCCAGCGCGCCGAGCAGGTGCGCTCGGCGCTGGGCGCGCGCGGCGAGGCGCTGGCCAGGGCGCTGGACGCGCTGGACCGCCAGCGCTATGCGGCTGCCGGCCCCGTCGACGAGCGCCGCTGGTGGCGCGGCTTTGCCAGCGCGGCGCGCGGCTGCCGTCGCGATGCCGGCGGCTGACATGGCCGCTGCGGCGCGAGAGGCTGCCGCCGCCGCAGCAGCTGCCGATAATCGAACCATGCGCTCCCGCCCCCTTGCAACGACGGCCTGGTGCGCTCTGGTCGCGATGGCGCTGTGGGCGCCTCTGGCCGCGCCGGCCGACGCCGCGCCGCGCAAACCGGCGCACCACCGCCCGCCTCACCACCGATCCGACCGCGCAGCCGCGGCGCCGGCCTACGGCGACCGCGCCGACGTGCTTCGCTTCGCCGCCGAGGTGGCCGAGCGCCGCGGGCTGCCGCGCGAATGGCTGGCCATGCAACTCGCGCAGGCGCGGCGCATCGACGCCGCGCGCAAGCTGATCATGCCGCCGCCGGCCGGCGTGGCCAAGAACTGGGCCGCCTACCGCGCACGCTTCATCGAGCCGCAGCGCATCGCCGCCGGCGTCGCCTTCTGGGGCGAGAACGAGAAATGGCTGGCCGCGGCGGAGCGGCGTTACGGGGTGCCGCCCGGAATCGTCGTTGGGCTGATCGGCGTGGAGACCTTCTACGGCCGCCTGATGGGCCGATTTCGCACGCTCGACACGCTGTCCACGCTGGCCTTCGACTTTCCGGGCGAGCGCAGCGATCGCAGCGCCTTCTTCCGCGGCGAGCTGGAGGAATTCTTCGCCCTCTGCGCACGCGAAGGCGTGAATCCGCAGCAGCCGCTGGGTTCGTTCGCCGGCGCGATGGGCCTGGCCCAGTTCATGCCGGGCAGCATCAACCGCCATGCGGTCGACCTCGACGGCGACGGCCGAATCGACCTCGGCGCCGGCGTCGCCGATACGGTGGGCAGTGTCGCCCATTACCTGGCCGAGTCGGGCTGGCAACGCGGCGAGCCGACGCATTTCGCGGTCGAGGCGCCGGTCGATGCGGCGCAGCGCGCACAGCTCCTCGCGCCCGACGTGAAACCCAGCTTCAGCGCCGTGCGGATGGCGACGCTGGGGGCCGGGCTGGACCAGGCCGGTCGCGAACACGCCGGGCCACTGGCGCTGATCGAGCTCGACAACGGCGACGCCGCGCCGAGCTTCGTGGCCGGCACGCAGAACTTCTTCGCCATCACCCGCTACAACCGGTCGAGCTATTACGCGATGGCGGTGATCGAACTGGCGCAGGCCATCAGCCAGGATATGCCGGCGAAGTAGCCGCCGAAGGCGGCCGGGCACGCCCGGGTCGCGGTGACCGCGCGCCGGCGGATCGCGGCGATCGGGGCGATCGGCGCGTCGATCCTGCGCGAGCGCCTAGAATCCTGCGCTCGCGTTCTGCGAGGCGCCGGCTCGGTGCCGATCGGGTGGCCGCTTCGGACGCCGGTCCGGCGCCGAGCTCGAGCCAGCGAGGCGCAGCGGCCGGCGCTCCCAGCACCGGCGCTCACACCACGCGGCGGTGCCGCACCAGCCCCCCGACCGACCGCGCACGACCGCGCTTCGCTTGCCCCTCCTGCAGCTGCCCGCCCCGATGCTCGCGATGACCCCTTCCGAAGCACCAGCCGGGCGCCCGACCAGGCGCTTCGGCGGCCTGTCGGCACGGGTGTTCTGGTGGAGCCTGGCGCTGGTCGCCTGCGCCTGGTTCCTGACCCTCGATGCGCGCCACCTGCTGCGCGCCGACGAAGGCCGCTACGCCGAGATCGCGCGCGAGATGTTCTCGTCCGGCGACTGGGTCACGATCCGCTACAACGGCCTGAAGTACTTCGAGAAGCCGCCGTTCCATCTGTGGATGACGGTGCTGGCCTACCACGCCTTCGGTATTGGCGAATGGCAGGCCCGGCTGTGGGTGGCGATCAGCGGCGCGTTGGGGCTGGCGATGACGGCGCTGGCGGCCCGGCGCTGGTACGGCCCGCGTGTGGCCCTGCTGGCCGCGTTGGTCTTGCTGGCCGCACCGAGCTGGAACATCGGCGCCCATTTCAACTCGCTCGACATGAGCGTCTCCGGCGCCCTGGCCTGCGTGCTCGCGGCGGTGCTGCTGGCCCAGCACCCGCAGGCGACGCCGGCGGCGCGGCGCGGGTGGATGCTGCTCGCCTGGGCGGCGATGGGCGTGGCGGTGCTCACCAAGGGTCTGATCGGCATCGTGCTGCCCGGGCTCGCGCTGATCGTCTACACGCTGATCGCGCGCGACTGGCCGCTGTGGCGGCGGCTGCAACTCGTCGCCGGCGCGGCGCTGTTCCTGCTCGTCACGGCGCCCTGGTTCGTTCTCGTCTCCTCGCGCAACCCGGAGTTCGCGCAGTTCTTCTTCATCCACGAGCATTGGCAGCGCTACACGTCCACCGTGCACCACCGCGGCGAGCCCTGGTGGTACTTCATCCCGCAGCTGCTGGGCGGATTCCTGCCCTGGCTCGGGCTGACGCCGCGCATCGTCGGTGTGCTGCGGCAGGAAGGCAGCGGACCGGCCGCAGGCGCGGCACAGGGCTTCCGACCGCTGCTCTTCGGCGCCGCCTGGGCCGGCTCCATCTTCGTCTTCTTCAGCCTCTCGGACTCCAAGCTGCCGGGCTACATCCTGCCGGTTTTCCCGGCGCTGGCGCTGCTCGCGGCGCCGGCGCTGGAGCGGCTCGTGGCGCAGGCCGATGCCGCGGCCTGGCGGCGCCAGCTCGCGACCATGCTGGCGCTGTCGGCGCTCGGCTTCGCGGCCAGCTGGCTGCTCGGCCGCTGGCCCGGGAGCGACCCCGACGACGCCCAACTGCGCAGCTACGGCCTGTGGCTGGCGGCGGCCTGCGCGCTGTCGGCGGGCGGCGTGCTGCTGGCGCAGCGCTTGAACCGGCGCGCCGCGCTGCTGCCCAGCATCGGCACCTACGCGCTGGCGTTCTTCGGCGCGACCACGCTGGGGCTGCTCGGCCACGAGACGCTGGGACGCCCCGCGTCGGGCGCCGACCTGGTGCCGGCGATCGAAGCCGTGCTCGGCCCGCGGATGCCGATCTATTCGGTGCGCCTGCTCGACCACACGTTGCCGTTCTACCTGCGGCGGACGACGATCATGGTCGAGCAGCCCGACGAACTCGACTTCGGCACCCGCCAGGAGCCTTCGAAGTGGCTGCCGACCCTGGCCGCCTTCGAAGGCGTCTGGACGACGGGCCCGCATGCGCTGGCCATCATGTCTCACGCCACCTACGCCACCTTGCAGCATGATCGGCTGGTCATGACCCCGGTGGCCGAGGACGAGCGCCGCGTCGTCGTCGCCAACTTTGCGCTGCCCGCCCGATGAACCTCTCGACCTTCGCCCTCATTCTCACCGGCGTGCTGCTCAACGCCGGCGCGCAGTTGCTGCTCAAGGCCGGCGTGCAGCCGCTCGGCGTGCTGACGGTCGGCTGGGACAACCTGCTGCCCACCGCGGCACGCGTGTTGATGCAGTGGCCGATCGTCGCCGGCCTGGCCTGCTACGTGGTCAGCGTGGGGGTGTGGATCGTCGGGCTGTCGCGGGTGGAAGTCTCGCTCGCCTACCCGATGCTCTCGCTGGGCTATGTCGTCAACGCGCTCGCCGCCTGGTGGCTGTTCGGCGAGGCGCTGGGCCCGATGCGCTGGGCTGGGATGCTGCTGATCCTGGCCGGCGTGGTCGTGATGTCGCGTACCTGAGAATCCTGGCATTGCCCAGCCGCCGATGACCGCCACCGAATTCCTTCCCTTCACCCGGCCGCACATAGACGCCGAGACGATCGCCGAGGTCGGGCGCGTGCTCGCATCGGGCTGGATCACCTCGGGGCCCAAGGTGCTGGCCTTCGAGGCCGCGCTGTCCGAGCTCTTCGGTGGCCGCCCGGTGCGCAGCTTCGCCAACGGCACGGCGACGATGGAAGTGGCCCTGCGCCTGGCCGGCATCGGCCCGGGCGACGAGGTCATCACGACGCCCATCACCTGGGTCGCCACCGCCAACGTGATCGTCGCGGTCGGTGCCAAGCCGGTGCTGGTCGATGTCGATCCGCGCACGCGCAACATCGACCTCGATGCGGTGGAAGCCGCGATCACGCCGCGCACGCGGGCCTTGATGCCGGTCTACCTCTCCGGCCTGCCGGTCGACATGGACCGTCTCTACGCAATCGCGCAGGCGCACGGCCTGCGCGTGATCGAGGACGCGGCGCAGGCGATCGACTCGCGCTGGCAGACGTCGGGCGGCGGCCAGCGCATCGGCGCCTTCGGCGACCTCGTCAGCTTCAGTTTCCAGGCCAACAAGAACATCACCTGCGCCGAAGGGGGCTGCCTGGTGATGAACGGGCCGGAAGAGGCCGAGCGCGCCGAGCGGCTGCGCCTGCAGGGCGTGGTGCGCACCGGCCTCGACGGCATGGACGTCGAAGCACCCGGCGGCAAGTTCAACCTGACCGACATCAACGCCGCGATCGGCCTCGGCCAGCTGCCGCACCTGGCGGCGATCACGCGCCGGCGCGCCGAGTTGGCGCAGGCGTATTTCGAAGCGGCCGCCCGCCACGGCCTGGCCGGCCTCGGCATCGAGCTGCCCCTGCCATCGAACACCACGGGCCCGATCACCAACTGGCACATGTTCCAGGTGCTGCTGCCGGCCGACCGATTGACCGGCGGCCGCGCCGCGGTGATGCAGTCGCTGCGCGAGGCCGGCATCGGCACCGGCGTTCATTACCCGGCGCTGCACCTTTTCAGCTTCTACCGCAGCCTGGGCTGGCGCGATGGCATGCTGCCGCACGCCGAGCGCATCGGCCGCGCCATCCTCACCCTGCCGCTGTTCCCGCAGATGCAGGACGCCGACCCCGACCGCGTCTGCCGCCACCTGTCCGATTCATGCAAGCGCCTGCTGAGCTGAGCTCGCCCGTCGTCTCCGTCATCATCCCCGTCTACAACGAGGAGGACGTGCTGCAGGCGCTGTTCGACCGCCTGTACCCGGTGCTCGACGCGCTGGGCGAGACCTACGAGATCGTCTTCGTCAACGACGGCAGCCGCGACCGTTCGCCGCAGATGCTGGCCGCGCAGTTCCGCTTGCGCCCCGACGTCACGCGCGTCGTGCTGTTCAACGGCAACTTCGGCCAGCACATGGCGATCATGGCCGGCTTCGAGCAGGTGCGCGGGCAGATCGCGATCACGCTCGACGCCGACCTGCAGAACCCGCCCGAGGAGATCCCGCGCCTGATCGCGGCAATCCGCGCCGGCCACGACTACGTCGGCACGATCCGCCGCCAGCGTGAGGACAGTGCCTTCCGCCGCCTGGCATCGAAGGCGATGAACCGGCTGCGCGAGAGCATCACGCGGATCCAGATGACCGACCAGGGCTGCATGCTGCGCGCCTACGACCGCGCGCTGGTCGAGACGCTGAACGCCTGCCGCGAGGTCAACACCTTCATCCCGGCGCTGGCCTACACCTTCGCCGCCAGCCCGACCGAGATCGAGGTCGCCCACGAGGAGCGCTTCGCGGGCGTCTCGAAGTACTCGCTGTACAAGCTGATCCGGCTGAACTTCGACCTCGTCACCGGCTTCTCGATCGTGCCGCTGCAGTGGTTCTCGCTCATCGGCATGCTGCTGTCGCTGGGCTCGGGGGCGCTGTTCCTGCTGCTGCTGGTGCGCCGCTTCCTGCTCGGGGCGGAGGTCGAGGGCGTGTTCACGCTGTTCGCGCTGCAGTTCTTCCTCACCGGGATCATGCTGTTCGGCATCGGGCTGATGGGCGAATACGTGGGCCGCATCCAGCAGGAGGTTCGCCAGCGTCCGCGCTACCGCATCGCGGCCGTGCTGCAGCGGGCGGGCGCCGACCCCGCCGCTGCGGCTGCGGCCGCGCAGGAGGTGCGCGCTTGAAGGCGTTCGTCTTCGCCTACTCCAACGTCGGCGATCGCTGCCTGCGCGTTCTGCGCGCACGCGGCGTCGAGGTGGCGCTGGTCGCGACCCACCGCGACCAGCCGGGCGAGACGCTGTGGTTCCGGCGTGTGGCCGACACCGCCGACGAGCTCGGCCTGCCCTGGATCCACGCCGACGATCCCAAGGCGCCCGATCTCGCCGCGGCGGTGCAGGCGGCGCAGCCGGACCTGATCTTCAGCTTCTATTACCGCTCGATGATCCCGCCATCGATCCTCGCGCTGGCGCGCCGCGGCGCCTACAACATGCACGGCTCTTTGCTGCCGCAGTTCCGCGGCCGCGCACCGACCAACTGGGCGGTGCTGATGGGCGCCACCGAAACCGGCGCGACGCTGCACGAGATGGTCGGCAAGCCGGATGCCGGCGCGATCGTCGACCAGCAGGCGGTGCCCATCCTGCCCGATGACACCGCAGCACAGGTGTTCGACAAGGTCACGGTCGCCGCCGAGCAGGTGCTGTGGCGCAGCCTGCCGGCGATCCTGGCCGGCCGCGCGCCGCGGCTGCCCAACGACATCGCCGGCGGCAGCTACTACGGCGGTCGCAAGCCCGAGGACGGGCGCATCGATTGGTCGCAGCCGGCCCAGCGCGTCTACGACCTCGTCCGCGCCGTCGCCCCGCCTTACCCCGGCGCCTTCACCGACGTCGGCGGCCGGCGCCTGGTCGTCGCGCGCGCACGCCGGCCGCTGCCCGGGCGCGAGCCCGAGGTCGAGGGCCTCGCGCCCGGCCTGCACGCGATCGAAGGAGGCATCGTCGCCGTCTGCGGCGATGGCCAGGCGATCCTCGTGCGGCAGCTCCTGTCCAACGGCGCCGAGATCGACGCGAACGCGCTCGAAGCCCTACTCCCATCGTCCAACGCGAGACAACGCCAATGAAGAAAGTCCTCATCCTGGGTGTCAACGGCTTCATCGGCCACCACCTCACGCAGCGCATCCTCGAGTCCACCCTGTGGGAGGTCTACGGCATGGACATGGCGTCCAACCGGCTGGGTGACATGGTGCGCCACCCGCGCATGCACTTCTTCGAGGGCGACATCACGATCAACAAGGAATGGATCGAGTACCACGTCAAGAAATGCGACGTGATCCTGCCGCTGGTCGCGATCGCCACGCCGGCGACCTACGTGCGCGAGCCGCTGCGCGTGTTCGAGCTCGACTTCGAGGCCAACCTGCCGATCGTCCGCGCCGCGGTCAAGTACGGCAAGCACCTGGTCTTCCCGTCGACCTCCGAGGTCTACGGCATGAGCAGCGACGCCGAGTTCGACCCCGAGACCTCGAACCTCGTCTACGGCCCGATCAACAAGCCGCGCTGGATCTACGCCTGCTCCAAGCAGCTGATGGACCGCGTGATCCACGCCTACGCGCAGGAGCAGGGGCTGAACTACACGCTGTTCCGACCCTTCAACTGGATCGGCTCGGGGCTGGACTCGATCTTCGAGAGCAAGGAGGGCAGCTCGCGCGTGGTGACCCAATTCCTGGGCCAGATCGTTCGCGGCGAGGCGATCCAGCTGGTCGATGGCGGGCAGCAGAAGCGCGCCTTCGCCGACATCACCGACGGCGTCGATGCGCTGATGCGCATCATCGCCAACGCGGATGGTGTGGCCAGCGGCCGCATCTTCAACATCGGCAACCCGGCCAACCATTATTCGGTACGCGAGCTGGCCGAGATGATGCTGGCGATGGCGGCCGAATTCCCCGAGTACGCCGAGATGGCCGCGCGCACGAAGATCGTCGAGACCAGCTCGGGCAGCTTCTACGGCAAGGGCTACCAGGACGTGCAGAACCGGCTGCCGAAGATCGCCGACACGGTGAACACGCTCGGCTGGCAGCCGAAGGTGGACATGGCCACCGCGCTGCGCCGAATCTTCGAGTCCTACCGGCACCAGGTCGCGCAGGCGCGCTCGCTGATCGATTCGGCGGCCTGAAGGCAGCGCCTTGGCGAGGATCGCGCTCAAGGTCGATGTCGATACGCTGCGCGGCACGCGCGAGGGTGTGCCGAGGCTGCTGCGGATGCTGGAGCGGCGCGGCCTGCACGCGACCTTCCTCTTCAGCCTCGGCCCCGACCACACCGGCTGGGCGCTGCGGCGCGTGTTCAGGCCCGGGTTCCTGTCCAAGGTCTCGCGCACCTCGGTGACGAAGCACTACGGCCTGCGCACGCTGATGTACGGCGTGCTGCTGCCGGCGCCAGACATCGGGCGCGTCGCCGCCGAACCGATGCGCGACGCCCGGAGCGCCGGCCACGAATGCGGCATCCATACCTGGGACCACGTGGTCTGGCAGGACAACGTGCGCAGGCGCGATGCGGCCTGGACCCGGGCCGAGATGGGACGCGCCTACGCGCGCTTCGGCGAGATCTTCGGCGCCGCGCCGCGAACCCACGGCGCGGCCGGCTGGCAGATGAACGCGGCGGCGCTGCAGCAGATCGACGATTGGGGCATGGCCTGGGCCAGCGACGGCCGCGGCAGCGGGCCCTATCGGCCCAGCGTCGATGGCCGCACGCTGTCCCACGTGCAGTTGCCGACCACCCTGCCCACCTGCGACGAGCTGATCGGCCAGGACGGCATCACCGAAGCCGATGTCGCGCGGGCCCTGCTCGATCGCACCGAGACCGATCGCGACCAGGTCTTCACGCTCCACGCCGAACTCGAAGGCGGCCTGCTCGCACCGGCATTCGAGGCCCTGCTCGACGGCTGGCGGGCGCAGGGCCACGCGCTGACAACGCTGGCCGGTCTGCACGCGGCGATCGACGGCGAGACGCTGCGCAAGCTGCCGGTGCGACCCTTGGCCTGGGGCCGCGTTCCGGGTCGCAGCGGCGAGCTGCTGGTCGCGCCGCAGGCTTGAAGCGCGGACGGCGTCCTTCGCAGGCGGCCTGGCCGCCGGTCAGAACCTGAACGCCAGCCGCAAGCCGCCCCAGTGCCGGTCGCCCACCGTGATCGGCGCCGCGGCCTCCTTCATCACCGCGAAGTTACCGCCGCCCATGTCGCGGCGATAGGTCTGGAGCAGGAACGGCCGCCGGTTGCGGGCCGAGGCCAGGCCGGTGCGGTCGTTGAAGATGCGCCGGTTGCGGCAGTTGGCGGTGTTCCACACGACGTCGCCGGGGCGCTGCGCATGGTTGTACTTCTGGTTGTGGCAGGCGACATAGCCGTTGCGATCCACGGCGATGCAGAAGACGACCTTGTCCGACAGACCCAGCAGCTCTTCCTGCACCTGGGGGAACAGGCGGTCGGCCAGCGCGACGAAGCGCGTGAGGTGCTGTGCCGGGCTGCTGCCCTCGACGGGACGGTACTGCTCGTCGAACAGGTCCGCCAGCGTGACGGCGGCGCTGCGCAGCGCCTCCTCGAGCAGGCCTTCGATCCGGCCCGCCGCCTGCTGCGCGGCGTGGATGTAGGGCGTGTCCTCGGTCTCGACGCCGCATTCGGCCACGCTCTCGATCAGGTTCTCGGAGATGCTCAGGAAGGTCTCGGTGCGACCCAGCGCGGAGTCCAGCGCTGCGGTCGTGCGACGCATCTCGCCCTCGATGGTCGCGATCTGGCCGCTCAGCCCGCCGCAGACCTCGCGGCTGCTCTGGCTGGCCTCGTGGATGCGCTGCACGCCCTGCGCCACCACCGCCAACGTGCGGTGCACGCCACCCTGCCTAGACTCGTTCTTCCCCACCCCGCCCTGCCCGCTGCCGCCGTCGCGGCTGATGTCGCGCGCCAGCGCGGCGATGCGGCTGTCCAGGCGGGCCACCGTGCCCATGATTTCCTTCGACGAGCTCTCGACCTTGCCGGCCAGGTCCTTGACTGCATCGGCGACGACGCCGAAGCCGCGCCCGGCCTCGCCGGCGCGCTTGGCCTCGACCGATGCGTTGAAGGCCACCAGCCGCGTCTGCAGCGCGATCTGCGTGATCTGGCCCGCTGCCTCGGAGACCTGGTGCAAGGTCTCGACGATGCCACCCACTTCGGTGCTCACCGCCTGCACCGCTTCGGCGACGTCCTTCATCGCCTGCAGGCCGCGGCCGGTCTCCTCGGCGATGCCGGTCTGGGCGTTCACCACCTCCTGCACGTGGCGCGCCAGCGCCTGCACCGCCGCGCCCTGCGCGGTGGCGGTCTTCTGGGTGTCGTCGAGCACGCCGCGCACCTCAGCCGCCTCGCGGCCGAGGGCCGAGGCCTGCCGGCCCAGGGCTGCCACGACATGCATCGCGTCGGGCGCCTGCGGCGTCGGGTGGGTGGGCTCGGCGCTCTCGCGCGCCGGTCTCCTGCGCATCATCGTCATCATGTTCATCGTGATCCTTGTCGTCGTGATCGCCTTGGCCAGCGCCCGCTACCAGGCACGCAGCCGCGTGCGCAGGCGGGCAATCGACTGGCTGTGCAGTTGGCAGACACGGCTTTCGGTGACGCCGAGCACGGCGGCGATCTCCTTGAGGTTCATGTCGTGCTCGTAGTACATGCTCATCACGTACTGCTCGCGCTCGGGCAGGTTCTTGATCGCCTCGACCAGGGCCTCGCGCATGCGCTGGTCCTGCAGCCGCGCCATCGGGTTGGCGTCGGCATCGGCGACGTGGCGGTCGAGGTAGTCGTCGTCGCCCTCGCTGCCGCTCATGTCCTCGAGGTAGATGAGCTGGGTGCCGCGCACCTTGCCCAGCAGCTCCTGGTAGTCGGTCAGGCTCAGGCCCATCTCGCGCGCGATCTCGCCCTCGCTGGGCGCGCGACCGTTGCGCTGCTCGAGCTTGTGCACCGCGGCCTCGATGCTGCGCTGGTGGCGGCGGTCGCCGCGGCTCATCCAGTCGTTGCCGCGCAACTCGTCGAGCATGGCGCCGCGGATGCGCTGGGTGGCGAAGGTCTCGAACTGCACCCCCTGCGCGGCGTCGAAGCGGCTCAGCGCATCGGACAGGCCGATCATCCCGACCTGAATCAGGTCGTCGAGCTCGACGTTGGCCGGCAGCTTGGCGATCATCTGGTGCGCGAGGCGGCGCACCAGCGGGCTGTACTGCTTGAGCAGCGTGCCGGCATCGAGTTGTCCCTTGGCGGTGTACATGTGGTGCCTCTACGGATGAGCAGGACTGAAGGCGGGGCGGACGCCCGGGCGCTGGGCGCCCAGGTCGGCGAAGCTGGCGGGTGCGCCCGGCCGCGCGGCCGGCAGCGGGCAGGCGCTGTCGTCCAGCGCCAGTTGCGCGGAGAGCAATTGCGCGAGCGCTGCATCGGGCGCGGCAGCCGGATCGCCGGCGGGGTCGATCACCGCACTGTGGTGCAGCAGCGCGCCGAGGAAGTTCTCGGCGCAGCCGGCCAGGCTCGCAGCGATGCTGGCCAGGCGCGGCGATTGCGGCGCAGCGGCGAGCAGCAGGTCGAAAGTCATCAAGCCGCAGCGCCGCACCAGCAGCTTGGCGTTGGCGTAGGCCAGCTTGATGCTCTCGGGGTGGTCGGCGCCGATGACCAGCGGTCGCGCCGGGCGGTGCTTGAGCAGCCGCGCCAGGTCGATGCCGTCGGCGTGCATCAGGATGACCTCGGCCTGCGGCGCGGCCTGCTGGACGGCGTCGATGAATCCGCCGGCGGCGCCGCGGGTGTCCACGTAAGCCAGCGGCAAGCCGCGCGCAGCCAGGTACGACACGCGCGGGGCGATCGCCTCGACGCAGGCCGAGAGGTCCACGCCGGCCAGCTCGTGCGGCAGCGGCGACGCGCTGGCGGCATCGACGACCAGGACCTCGCGGCCCTGCGCCGCCAGCACCGCGGCCAAGCGGTCGAGCACGGTGGCGCTGAAGGCCACGTGCGGGTTGGCCGCCAGCGGCAGAAGATGGCAGCGGCGGCCGGCGAACAGCCGGCGCAGGCCGTCGGCCTGGTCCAGCGGCATGCGCGCGGAGGTGCTGTAGAAGTCGCGCATCGCAGCGTCAGGCGTGGAGCGCGACCGGGGTCGCGGCCATCGCCGGCAGGCCGGCGAAGATCAGCCCGACGTCGCTGTCGTCCAGCCGCCAGGCAGCGCCGCCTTGGCTCTTCAGCGCGCGCTGCACCAGGGCATGGGCCGACAGGCGGTGCCAGTCCTCGGGCACGCGCTGGCCGTTGGCCACCGCCAGCACCTTGAGCTTGTGGCGGATCATCGCGTCCATTGCCGGCCCGAGCTTCACCGCTTCGTCGAGCTTGGACAGGATCAGGCCACGGCAGGTGGGCGCGCCGTAGGCACCCAGCTGGTCCTCGATCGTCTCGCCCTGCGCCGAGGCGTTGATCACCAGCAGGCGGTTGATCGAGCGGTGCGAGAGCATCTCCAGCAGTTCGCGGGTGCGGCTGTCGCGCTGGGCCATGCCGGCGGTGTCGATCAGCACCATGCGCTTGCCGGCGAGCAGCTCCAGCAGGTCTTCAAGCGACGCGCGGTCGTGCGCGGTGTGCACCGGCACGCCGAGGATGCGGCCGTAGGTGCGCAGCTGTTCGTGGGCGCCGACGCGGTAGGCGTCGAGCGTGATCAGACCCAGGTTGGCCGCGCCATGGCGGGTCGCGAAGGCCGCCGCCAGCTTGGCCGTGCTCGTCGTCTTGCCGACGCCGGTGGCACCGATCAGCGCGTAGACGCCGCCGGCGTCCTCGAGCGGGCTCTCGCGCTCGCCGGTGGCGAGGTTGCGCTCCAGCACGCCGGCGGCCCAGACCGCCTCGTCGCCTTCGGCCGGCAGGCTTTGCAGCAGCTTGCGGATCAGCGCCGGCGAGAAACCGGCGTCGAGCAGGCGCTGCGCCAGATGCGCCTGGCGCGGCTGGCGCTGCAGCTTCTCCATGAAGGCCAGCGCGCCGAAGCGCTGCTCGATAAGACCGCGCATCGAGCGCAGCTCGCTCAGCATCTCGATCTGCTCGCCATGCGTGGCCAGGGCGGCGGCGGGGGCGACAGGCTCGGCCAGGCGCATCTCCTCGCGCAGCACCGGCACCTCGTGGCGCGCCGCGTGGCGCGCCCGTGCCGCCTCGATCGGCGCGGTCACCGGCGCAGCGGCCGGCACTGCGGCGTCGGCCGCGGTGACCACAGGCACCTCGGCGACGGGCCCGGCCGACTGGGCCGCCGCCTCGGCGGCGCGGCGCTTGAGCATGCGGTCGCGTACGTAGTCCTGGAACGACAGCGTGCTCATCTCGAGCTGCTCCACGTCCTGCCGCACATCGCCGTCGAGTTGCGGATCGTGGCGGGCGACGGCGCGTGCCGTCGCCGGGCGCAGGTCGGCCCCGGCGTCGAAGCGGGGCTCGACCCGCTCGCCGGCGCGCGCCTGCGGGCTGGGTCCCGCCGTCTCGCGCGCTGCCGGCAGCGTGCGCTCGCGGGGCGCCGGTGCCCGCGCCGCTGCCGAGGCGGTGGCGTCGACCGCTTCGGCGGCGATGCCGACACGCTCGAGCTGGTGCACGCTCTCGGGGGCCATCGCCAGCATCTCGACGCCTTCGGCGCAGGGACGGGTGGACATGACCACCGCGTCTTCGCCGAAGGCCTGGCGCACCAGGGCCAGGGCCTCGCGCGGGGTGCGCGCGGTGAAGCGCTTGACGTTCATGCGTTGGCTCCGATGATCGAACCGATGCGGATCGAATGGGTTTCAGGAATCTCGCTGTGCCCCAGCACCTTCAGTCGCGGCGCGGCACGGCGCAGCAGCCGCGCCATCGGCGCACGGATCAGGTCGGGCACCAGCAGGCAGGCCGGATGGCCCAGCTCCTCCTGCTTGCGCGCCGTCTCCGAGGCCCTGCGGCTGAGGGTGTCGGCGACGCCGGGGTCGAGCGCGGCGCCGTGCGGGCTGGTCAAGGCCTGGGTGACCAGACGCTCGAGATCGGGGTCGAGCGCGATCACGTCGAGTTCCTTCGCCGGACCGTAGATCTGCTGCACGATGGCCGGCGCCAGGTGGACGCGGATCTTGCGCGCCAACTCGCCGGCGTCGGTGACGGTGCTGGCGTTCTCGGCCAGGCATTCGATGATCGAGCGCATGTCGCGGATGTGCACGCCCTCTTCGAGCAGCAGTTGCAGCACGCGCTGCAGGGTGGCGATACCGACCATCTTGGGCACCACGTCCTCGATCAATTTGGGGGCCAGCTTGGTGACATGCTCGACCAGTTGCTGGGTCTCGACGCGGCCCAGCAATCGCATCGCATTCACCTGCATCAAGTGTGAGAGATGGGTCGCCACCACGGTCGCGCAATCAACGACCGTAAACCCGGCCATTTGGGCCATCTCCTTGTGCCGCTCCTCGATCCACACGGCGGGCAGGCCGAAGGCCGGATCGGCGGTCCGCGTGCCCGGCAATTGCTGCTTGGCGCCGCCCGGGTTGATGGCCAGCAACTGGCCCGGGATCGCCTCGCCTTCGCCGACCACCGCGCCGCGCAGCAGCACACGGTAGTGGCTCGGCTTGAGCTCGACCAGGTTGTCGCGGATATGCACCGGCGGCGGCAGGAAGCCGACGTCCTGGGCGAACTTCTTGCGCACGCCCTTGATGCGGGTGAGCAGGTCGCCCTGGCGGGCCTTGTCGACCAGCGCGATCAGGCGGTAGCCGACCTCCAGGCTCAAGGTGTCGACCGGCGTGAGGTCGTCCCAGGTGGCCTCGGCATTGGCCGGCTGGACCTCGGTGCCCACCGTGCGTTCGGGCGCGGCCGCGGCACGGCGGTGCTGCTTGAGCAGCTGCCAGGCCAGCAGGCCCAGGCCGGAGGCGACGATCAGGAACACCAGGTGCGGCATGCCGGGCACCAGGCCGAGCAGGCCGACGACACCGGCGGCCACCGCCAGCGCCTGCGGCGAGTCGAACACCTGGCCGCGGATCTGGGTGCCGATGTCCTGCTCCTTGCCGACCCGCGAGACGACCATCGCCGAAGCCACCGAGATCAGCAGGGCCGGGATCTGCGCCACCAGCGCGTCGCCCACGGCCAGAGTGACGTACGAGCCGGCGGCAGCCCCCGCATCCATGCCGTGCATGGTCATGCCGATGACGAAGCCGCCGACGGTGGAGATGAACAGGATCAGCAGGCCGGCCATCGCGTCGCCGCGCACGAATTTGCTGGCGCCGTCCATCGAGCCGAAGAAGTCGGCCTCCTCGGCCACTTCCAGGCGGCGCTGGCGCGCGACCTTCTCGTCGATGAGGCCGGCGTTGAGATCGGCGTCGATCGCCATCTGCTTGCCCGGCATCGCGTCGAGCGCGAAGCGCGCGCCGACCTCGGCGATGCGCTCGGCACCCTTGGTGACGACGACGAAGTTGATGACCACCAGGATCGCGAACACGATCAGGCCGACGGCGAAGTTGCCGCCGATCAGGAAATGACCGAAGGCCTCGATCACCTGGCCCGCCGCGCCGGGCCCGGTGTGGCCTTCCATCAGCACCACGCGCGTGCTCGCCACGTTCAACGAAAGCCGCAGCAGCGTCGTCACCAGCAACACCGTGGGCAGCGATGCGAAGTCCAGCGGCTTGACCATCTGCGCCGAGACCATCATCACGGTGAGGGCCAGCGCGATGTTGAACGTGAACAGCAGGTCGAGCACGAAGGGTGGCAGCGGCAGCACCATCATCGTCAACATCATGACGACGAAGCCCGGCAGCACCAGGGCCTTGACGGCCGCGCCGTTGGCGCCGGAGCGGGCGCCGAACAAGCCGTTCAGGCGCTGGACGAGGGCGTTCACAGCTCAGGCTCCACGCGGGCTTGCGCGGCGGCGTTCAGCGGGTCCAGGTCGGCCGGCACCTCGGGCATCGGCGCCTGGGCGGCCAGCGGGCGGCCGGCGGTCATCGCATCGCGCAGCTGATAGACCCAGGCCAGCACCTGCGCCACGGCCGAGAACAGCCGCGCCGGGATCTCCTGGTCGATCTCGGTGTGGGCGTAGAGCGCACGCGCCAGCGGCGGCGCCTGCAGCACCGGCACCTTGGCCTCGCGCGCGAGGTCGCGGATCTTCAGCGCCACCAGGTCGGTCCCTTTGGCCACCACGCGCGGCGCGGCCATCGCGGTGGCGTCGTACTTGAGGGCCACCGCGTAGTGGCTGGGGTTCATCACGACCAGGTCGGCCCCGGGGACCGCAGCGAGCATGCGCCGGTTGGCCAGCGCACGCATGCGCTGCTTGATCTTGGCCTTGACCTGGCCGTTGCCCTCGGCCTCCTTGAGTTCCTTCTTCATTTCCTCGGTGCTCATGCGCAGGCCGCGCAGCAGCATGTGGCGCTGAAGCGGCACGTCGACCAGCGCGAACACCGCCAGCACGGCGCACAGCAGCAACATGCCGCCTTGCAGCAACTGGCCGCCGGCGGCCAGCGCAGCGGGCAGAGGCATCGCCAGCAATTCGGCGTGGCGCATCCAGTGCTGCGCCAGGTACAGCGCGCCGGCGCCGCCCAGCAGCAGGGCGAGCAGGCAGGCCTTGAGCGTCTGCGTGAGCTGCCGGCCCGAGAACAGTCGCGGCAGGCCGGCCAACGGATTGATCTTGCCGAAGTTCGGCGCGAGCGCCTTGAGCGTGAAGTTCCAGCCCCCGGCCAGCAGCCCGGCGGCCAGCGCGACCGCGACCATGATCCCGAACAACGGCAGCAGCACGATGAGCATCTGCAGGGCCAGCGCGCCCAGGCGCTCGCCCATCGCCTCGGGGTGGGTGATCGTGAGATGGTCGAAGCGCAGCCCGTCGCCGAGCAGCCGGGCGAGCCAGCGCGTGAGCTCGGGGGCGAGCGTCGCCAGCAGGGCAACCACCGCGGTGACGGCGCCGAAATGACCGAGGTCGCGCGAGCGCGCGACCTGGCCTTCGCCGCGCGCTTTGCTGATCTTGCGCTGCGAGGCTGGAAGCTTGCGGTCTTGGGCGGGGTTGGCCATGGCGTTCGAGGCGCTCTCAGGCGCCTCGAACGGATTTCAAGGGCTGCTGGAAGCGGGCCTTGCCATGGTGCCGCCGCGGAGGGCGGACTTGAGCGGGATAAGCGGTGGAAAGCGGCGGGTGTTCCGCCTACCGGGCGCCGCCGCCCCGGCCGGCCTAGAAGCCGAGACTGGCCAGCAGGTCGTCGACTTCGCCCTGGTTGGCGACGACGTCGGTGCGCCCTTCGGCATTGACCACCGGGCCGTTGAGGATGTTCGAATCGACCTTCTCGCGCTGCTCGGGAGGTACCACCGAGACCAGCAGCTTGACCAGGCTGTCCTCGAGGTCGTTGGCGAGGGTCACGACCTTGGCCACGACCTGGCCGGTGAGATCGTGGAAGTCCTGCGCCATCATGATGTCGGTCAGGTGGGCGTCGATGCGTGCGGTGCGCTGCTCGATGTCCTCGACGAAGTTCAGCACCGCGCCGCTGGCCACCGCCTTGACCGGGTCGGCAACGATCGCGTGCGCCATCTCGCGCGTGGCCTGGCTGATCGCGGCGTGGTCGGCCTTGGCCTGGTCCACCGAATTGAGCACCTTGTTCGCCGCCTCGGCGGTCTTGCTGGCGATGTAGGTCAGGCGGCTGCGCGCGTCGGGCAGGCCGTCGGTGGCGATCTGCAGCTTGGGCATCACGCCGAGCTGCTCCATCGTGTCGTGCAGCAGCCTGGTGATCGACCCAAGTTGCTGGAACACCTCGGGCGAGACGACCAGCGCCTCGGCCGGCTTGAGCAGGGCGATATCTTCCATCTTCATGTTCTTGTCTCGCGGCGGGCGTTCAGGCGGTGGCAGCGAGCTTCTGCAGGATCTTCTGCACCTTCTCTTCCAGCGTCGCCTTGGTGAAAGGCTTGACGATGTAGCCGGCGGCCCCGCTTTGTGCGGCCAGAACGATGTCTTCCTTGCGTGCCTCGGCGGTGACCATCAACACCGGGATCGAACGCAGCTGCTCGTCGGCCTTGACCGCCTTGAGCAGGTCGAAGCCGTTCATGTTCGGCATGTTGATGTCGGAGACGACGAAGTCGTACTTGCCGTTCTTGAGCATCGCCAGCGCGATCGCGCCGTCCTCGGCCTCGTCGGCGTTGTTGCAGCCCATCTCCTTGAGCAGGCCACGCACGATGCGGCGCATGGTCGAGAAGTCATCGACGATGAGGAATTTCAGGTCGGAGGGCGTGTTCATGAGGGGGCGACTCGAGGCAAGGGACTGGTCGGGTTATCGGTGGCCGGGGGCCGGACTTGAGTTCAACGCCGCCGCCAGTGCCGGCTCCACCGCGGGCAGCGCGGGCACGATCGAAGGCGAGGCCGGCGCGGCATCGGCCAGACCGCCTGCGGCATCGGCTGCCGGATCCGGCAGCGCCTCCGGGGTGGCGCGGAAGACGCGCTCCTCGGCCTCGCGCGTCATCACGACGATGCTGATGCGACGGTTGGCCGGCGCCGTCGGGTCGCGGCGGTCGAAGGGGTTGGCCGCGGCCAGGCCCTGCACGCGCAGCACCTGGTCGTCGGGCAGTCCACCGTCGAGCAGCTCGCGTCGCGAGGCGTTGGCGCGGTCGGCACTGAGCTCCCAGTTGCTGTAGCCGCGCTCATTGCCGGGGTACGGCAGCGAGTCGGTATGGCCTTCCAGCGTCAGCCGGTTGGGCACGCTGGCGAGCACGCCGCCGATGTCGCGCAGCAGTTCGCGCATGCTCGGCTGCACCGCGGCGCTGCCGCTGGCGAACATCGGCCGCCTGTCGGCGTCGAGGATCTGGATGCGCAGACCGTCGGGCGTCATCTCGAGCAGCAGCTGCTTGCTCATGCCGGCCAGCTTCGGGTTGGCGGCGATCTTCTCCTCGACCTTGCGCTTCAGGTTCTGCAGCCGCGCGATCTCGGCACGCTTCTGCTCGGCCTTGAGCTGGTGCAGGTTGACGGTGCTGCGAGGCGCCTCGACGTCGCCGCGTTTGACCTGCCCAGTGCTGCGCGTGAGGTCCTGGCCACCGCCCTTGATCACGTGCGAGGAGTCGCCCGAACCCGAGCCGCTGCCCATCATGGTCAGCTTCAGCGGCGTGCTGAAGTAGTCGGCGATGCCCTTCTTGTCGCCGTCGGTCGTCGAGCCCAGCAACCACATGAGCAGGAAGAAGGCCATCATCGCGGTCACGAAGTCGGCGTAGGCGATCTTCCACGCGCCGCCATGGACGGCATGGCCGCCCTTCCTGACGCGCTTGATGATGATCGGCTGGAGCTTCTTCGCGTCACCGGCCATCTTGGACCCCCGAGACGCCGAGGACAGCGTCGCCCCCCCGAGGGGGAGCGGTCCGCCTTGGGAGCGGCCCGGCGGCGGACCGGCCCCGCTGCGGGGACGCCATCACTTCTTCCCCTTCACGTGGCCCTCGAGCTCGGTGAAGCTGGGCCGGTCGCCCGAGTACAGCACCTTGCGTCCGAACTCGATCGCGACCTGCGGCGCGTAGCCCTGCATGCTGGCCAGCAGGGTCGTCTTGATGCACTGCAGCTCCTTGCCCGCGTCCTCGACCTTCTGCTCGAGCAGACCGCCCAGCGGCTCGACGAAGCCGTAGGCCAGCAGGATGCCGAGGAAGGTGCCGACCAGCGCCGAGCCGATCATCCCGCCCAGCACTGCCGGCGGCTGGCCGACCGAGCCCATCGTGTTGACCACGCCGAGCACGGCCGCCACGATGCCGAAGGCCGGCAGGCCGCCGGCCAGTCGCGCGATCGCTGCCACCGCCGCATGTTCTTCGGCGTGATGGGTCTCGATCTCGCTGTCCATCAGGCTTTCGATCTCGTGCGCGTTGAGGTTGCCCGAGACCATCATGCGCAGGTAGTCGGTGATGAATTCGGTCACATGGTGGTCGTTGCCCACCGTCGCGTACTTCTGGAACAAGGGCGAGGACTGCGGCTCCTCGACGTCCTTCTCGATCGACATCAGGCCTTCCTTGCGCGCCTTCTGCAGGATGTCGAACAGCAGCGCCAGCAGCTCCATGTAGCGCGCCTTGCTGAACTTGCTGCCCTTGAAGCACTGGCCCAGACCCCTGAGCGAGGCCTTGACGACCTTCATCTGGTTGTTGGCCAGGAAGGCGCCGCCGGCGGCGCCCAGGATGGTGATCATCTCGAAGGGCAAGGCGTTCAGGATGACATGGATGTTGCCTTCGTGCGCGATGAAGACGCCGAAGATGCAGGCCAGGGCCAGGACCCAACCGATGATGACGAACATGTGGAGTGATCCGCTCTGCGTCCCGGCGCGGCTGGCGCGCTTCGGGGCTTGCCACGGTTATCGGCGCCCGCGGCCGCCGGTTTAGCGCTGCGCCGGGTCTGCGGCCGTCGGCGCCGCCGCCGGGGGCATCCGGTAGAGCCACAGGGGCCGCCGGCCTTCGGTCCGCACGCAAGCGGTGGCCGGCTCGTGCGGCACTGCGAATTCGAGACTCACCAGCCAGGCCCCGGGCGCGAGCTCGCGCCGGGCCTTGGCGAAGGCGCGCGCCATGCTCTCGGGGCGCTGGAACAGATAGACGAGGTCGCTTGCGGCCCACGACGCGGCCCACATGTCGCCGCGCCGAACGCGCGCAAAGCGGCAGCGCCGGGCCGCCGCCCAGGCCAGCGGCGCGCTCCATTCCAGGCCATGCAGCTCGGCCTGCGGCCACAGCGCGCGCAGCGCGAGCAGACCATGGCCGAGACCGCAGCCGGCATCGAGCACGCGCCGCGGCGAGCCGACGATTTCGGCCAGGCCTTGCAGCGCGTCGGCCGGGGTCGGAAAGAGCGGTGCGTCCGACCACGCACGAAGCGGATACACGGCCAGCACCGGCAGCAGCAGCAGCAGCCAGCCCCAGGCCGGCCAGGGTGCGGCCACGCCCAGCGCCAGGGCCGACAGCGGAAATCCCAGGGCCGCGATGGCGCGTCGCCAAAGTCCCTTGCAGCCCAGCGCCGCGCCGCCGGCGGTGGCGACGGCGGCACCCAAACCGACCCACGGTGGCATCGCCGACGCGCCGGCCAGTGCCCAAGCCGCCCAGCCCGCGGACCAGGCCAGCAAGGCGGGCAGCGGCCACGGCGGCGCCTTGACGAAGTGGGCGAGCGGCGGCAGGCGGAGGCTGGACATCGGCAATGGGGGTGAGGCGGTCCCGCCAGTGTCCCCGTGGCTGGCCGGCCGCAAGCGGGGAAGTGACCGGGCAACGCCGCTCACTTGACCGCGCCCGGCGCCGTCCACCGCTGGCGACAAGGCGCGCGGCAAAAAAAGCGGGCCCCGAAGGACCCGCTTGAAAGCACAGAGGACTGTGCCAGGAGGAGACGAGCAATGAACAGGATACAAGTGGCTCTTCGGCAGCTCCCAGCCCGAATCGAGGGCGCCGATCGTGATCAATGTCCCATTTCGGCGCTGAGCGGGCGCGTCGCCTCGGTGCCGAAGCGGCCGGCCAGCTTGCCCTTGCCGGCACGCGCCGGCGGGTTGCACATGCCGCAGACGTAGTGGCGCGCGATCTCGTGGGGGTGGGTCACGAAATGGCCGCCGCACTTGCTGCAGGCGGTCATCGTGAGCATGCCGTTGTCGATGAACTTCACCAGCCGCCAGGCGCGCGTCACGCTCAGCAGGGGCTCCAGGCCCTGGGCCTGCATCTGCTCGGCATAGAGCTGGTAGGCCTTGATGACGGTGTCGATCTCGTCGAGCGCGGCGACCTTGTTGAGGTACTCGTGGATGTTGAGGAACAGGCTCGAATGGATGTTCGGCTGCCAGGTCATGAACCAGTCGGTGGAAAACGGCAGCTGGCCCTTGCTCGGGCTCTTGCCCGCGACTTCCTTGTACAGGCGCAGCAGGCGCTCGTAGCTGAGGTCGGTCTCGCTTTCCAGCACCTGCAGCCGGGCGCCGAGGTTGATCAGCGTGACGGCGCGCTCGATCTGGCGGGCTTCGGTGAGGATGCTCTTGCTGCGGGCCATGGGGTTTCCTCCGGTTGTCGTGGTGGTGAGGGTGTCGGCCCGGCGGCTGTCAGGCCGCTTCCTGATGGCGGCCGGCCATCAGGATCGAGGCGTGCAGGCGCGACATGCCATCGTTGGCAGCGCCCTTGCCATGGTTCGTAAGCAGGTTCCAGACCATGTCGTCGTCCATCCGGAATCGGCACAGCAGCGTGTTGCCGGTGGCGATCTTCATCATCTGCGCCGGGGTCAGCGCGCCGATCAGCGTTGCCGTCTCCTCGCTGACGCCGAGGCGGAACAGGGCCTGCTCGCGGTCGATGCGGACCAGGCTTTGCGCCAGCATCAGGTAGGACAGGTTGGCTTCGCGGATCTCGGCAAGGATCTGTTCAGAGGTCATGGGGTCGGTCTCCAGCGGGGTTGTTGGGGGGCGTGATGCGATGAAACGAACTGTAGGCATCCGAAATGCACCGCGACATCAGCCCATCTCCGTCGCTTGAGTCCCGCTTTTTCCAGCGCCCTTGTCGGACAGATTCCTACAAGCCCGGCCGGGCGTGACGTCGGTCACGCCCGCAGACGTGACAACGGCCGATGTCCGGGGGACATCGGCCGTCGCCGCAATCGCAGCCGGGCGCCGTGGCGCCCGCCGCGCGGGCTTACGCGCGCTCGATGCGCGCGTAAGCGCTGTGATTGTGAATCGACTCGAAGTTCTCGACCTCGACCGCGTAGCGCCCGACGCGCGGGTCGGCGTTCAGCGCCAGCGCGACGTCGCGCACCAGGTCCTCGACGAACTTCGGGTTCTCGTAAGCATGCTCGGTGACCCATTTTTCGTCCGGGCGCTTGAGCATCGGCCAGATCTCGCTCGAGGCCTGGTCCTCGGCGAAGCGCACCAGTTCGTGCCAGGACAGCGGCTGCAGCACCTCGACCCGGATCGTCACCAGCGAGCGCTGGTTGTGCGCACCGTAGTCGGAGATCTCCTTCGAGCAGGGGCACAGGCTCTTGACCGGCACCGCCACCTCGGCCCAGACCGACGTGACGCCGGCACGCGTCTCGGCGATCCAGCGGCCCTGGTAGTCGAGCAGGCTCTGCAGGCCCGAGACCGGCGCCCGCTTGCGCAGGAAGAAGCTGAACGCGGCCTCGATCCGGCCCTCGTCGGCCCCCAGCTTGACGAGCATCGCCGCATGGCGCGTGCGCAGCGTGGCGGCGTCCAGCGGCTGATCCGAGGTCGCGAGCGCCTCCAGCCAGGCCACGAAGCGCGACATGTGGGTGCCCTTCTTCTCGGCCGGCAACGCGACGTCGAGCGACCACAGCGCCGCCGTGGACTGCACCGCGCCGGCCACCAGCAACTGCAGCGGATAGCGCACGTCCTTGACGCCGACGCGCTGGATCGCCAGGTGGCGTTCGTCGCGCGCACTTTGGGTGTCGGGGATGTGCAGGGCGTCGGTGAGGTTGGTCATAAGGGGCGCAAGGATGACACCGATTCGCTGCCGTTGCAGTCGCACGGTTTACAGACAACGTTCGGCGGCCCTGAATCGCCCGCCGGTTGAACCGCGCGCAGAGCATCGCGGTTCGAGCATGGCGAGACGTTCCGGCAACAATGCCGACCGGAATTTCGGGAGATCAGGCGTTGACGGCGGCCAACGCGGGCCGGCCGCCGAATCGCTGCAGGATCGCCTGCTCGATCCCCGCCGCGTCCAGTCCGCACAACGCCAGAAGCTTGGCCGCGTCGCCATGCTCGACGTACTTGTCGGGCAGGCCGAGCTGCAGCACCGGCATCGCCAGGCCCGCCGCGGCGATGCACTCGAGCACCGCGCTGCCGGCACCGCCCATCACGCAGCCTTCCTCGACGGTCACCAGGCCTTCGTGCGTGCGCGCGAGCTCGAGCACCAGTTCGGCATCCAGCGGCTTGACGAAGCGCATGTCGGCCACCGTGGCGCCGAGCGTTTCGGCCGCCTTCAGCGCCGGATGCAGCAAGGTGCCGAAGGCGAGGATCGCGATCCGCTTGCCTTGCCTGCGAACCACGCCCTTGCCCCAGGGCCAGTCGGTGAGCGCGACCTCGACCGCCGCGCCGATGCCGGCGCCGCGCGGGTAGCGCACCGCCGCCGGATGGCCGCTGCGGAACGCGGTGGTCAGCGCCTGGCGGCATTCGTTTTCGTCGCTGGGGGTGAGCATCGCCATGTTCGGCACGCAGCGCACATAGGCGATGTCGTAGGCGCCGGCATGGGTGGGCCCATCGGCGCCGACGATGCCCGCGCGGTCGAGCGCGAAGACCACCGGCAGGTCCTGCAGTGCGACGTCGTGGATCAGCTGGTCGTAGCCGCGCTGGAGGAAGGTGCTGTAGATCGCGACCACCGGCCTGAGGCCTTCGCAGGCCAGCCCGGCGGCGAAGGTGACCGCGTGCTGCTCGGCGATGCCGACGTCGTGGTAGCGGGTCGGAAAGCGCTTGTGGAACTCGACCATGCCCGAGCCCTCGCGCATCGCCGGCGTGATCGCCACCAGCCGCGGGTCGGCCTCGGCCATGTCGCACAGCCAATGGCCGAAGACCTGGGAGAAGGTGGGCTTGCCCGGCGCGCTCTTGGTGAACCCTTGGGCGGGGTCGAACTTGCCCGAGGCGGCGTGGTAGAGCACCGGATCGGCCTCGGCCAGCTTGTAGCCGTATCCCTTCTTGGTGACCACGTGCAGGAACTGCGGGCCGCGCTTTGCGCGCAGGTTCTCGAGCGTCGGGATCAGCGCGTCGAGATCGTGACCGTCGATGGGCCCCACGTAGTTGAAACCGAACTCCTCGAAGATGGTGCCCGGCACGACCATCCCCTTGGCATGTTCCTCGAGCCGCCGCGCCAGCTCGAACAGTGGCGGCGCGTTCTTCAGCACCGCCTTGGCACCCTGGCGCGCCGCCTCGTAGAACTGGCCGCTCATCAGGCGCGCCAGGTACTTGTTGAGCGCGCCCACCGGCGGACTGATCGACATGTCGTTGTCGTTGAGCACGACCAGCAGGTCGGCGTGGCTGACGCCGGCGTTGTTCAGCGCCTCGAAGGCCATGCCGGCGGTCATCGCGCCGTCGCCGATCACCGCCACCGCCTTGCGTTCCTCGCCCTTGAGCTTGCTGGCCAGCGCCATGCCCAGGGCTGCGCTGATGCTGGTGCTGCTGTGCGCGGTGCCGAAGGTGTCGTACTCGCTCTCGTCGCGGCGCGGGAAACCGGCGATGCCACCGAGCTGGCGCAGCGTGTGCATGCGGTCGCGGCGGCCGGTCAGGATCTTGTGCGGGTAGGTCTGGTGGCCGACGTCCCAGACGATGCGGTCGTACGGTGTGTTGAAGACGTAGTGCAGCGCCACCGTGAGCTCCACCGTACCCAGGTTGCTGCCCAGGTGGCCGCCGGTCTGGCTGACGGTCTGGAGCACGAACTCGCGCAGCTCGGCGGCCAGCGCCGGCAGCTCGGCGCGCGTGAGCCGGCGCAGGTCGGCGGGGCTGTCGATCTTGGGTAGCAAAGGGGCGTGGGATTTCATTCAGCTGTCTCGTTGGACCACCTTGTCGGCCAGCACCGCGAGCAGCCCGGCGGCGGCGCCGAGCCGGCTGCGCGCCAGGGCGGCCTGGGCCTGTCGGCGCAGCTCTTCGGCGTGCCGCCGCGCGGCGTCCAGGCCCAGCACCGAGACGTAGGTGGGCTTGTTGTGGTGCTGGTCCTTGCCCGCGGTCTTGCCCAGCGTCGCGGAGGCCTGTGTCACGTCGAGGATGTCGTCGACGACCTGGAAGGCCAGCCCGATGGCCGCACCGTAGTCGGCCAGCGCAGCCCAGGCGCCAGCGTCGGTGCTGCCGCAGGCCGCACCCATCAGCACGCTGGCCCGGAGCAGGGCGCCGGTCTTGCGCCGGTGCATGTCGCGCAGATCGCCTTCGTCGAGCACGCGGCCGATGCTGGCCAGGTCGATGGCTTGGCCGCCGGCCATGCCGGCGTGGCCCGCGGCGCGCGCCAGCAGGCTCACGAGCCGCGCCTGCAGCGATGCAGGCATGCCGGTGTCGGGGGTCAGCACCTCGAAGGCCAGGGCCTGCATCGCATCGCCGGCCAGCATCGCCTGCCCCTGGCCGTAGCGCACGTGCACGGTGGGTTTGCCGCGGCGCAGGACATCGTTGTCCATGCATGGCATGTCGTCGTGGACCAGCGAATAGGCATGGATCAGCTCCACCGCCACCGCCGCGCGCAGCGCCGCGTCGCGCTGGCCCGATGCCGCCTGGCAGCTGGCCAGCACGAGCAGCGGGCGCAGCCGCTTGCCGCCGTCGAGCACGCCGTAGCGCATCACCTCGCCCAGGCCGGCCGGCGCGTCGTCGGGAACCCAGCGCTCCAGCGCGCTCTCGACTGCAGCCAGTTCGCGGGCGGCCCAGCCGTCGAAGTCGGTTCCACTCATGCCGCCGGCCAGGCCTTGAGCTGCCCGTCCTCGAGCACCTTCACCTGCTCTTCGACGACCTGCAGCCGGGCGCGGCAGAAGCTCAGCAGTTCGGCCCCGCGCCGGTAGGCGTCGAGCAACTGGTCCAGCGGCAATTGCCCGCCCTCCATCTGCGCGACCAGGCGGTCGATCTCCGCCAACGCCTGTTCGTAGGTCGCGGGCTCCTTGGTGGCGTGTACGGGACTGCGAGCCATTTCGAAAGATGCAATCAAGCCAGGATTCTAGACAAAGGCGTCGGCATGCCCGCGGGCGTCCGGCCGCGGGCCGCGGGCGCGGCCGGTGCCGCCCGGGGCCAGCGCGGCGCTCGCCGGTAGAATCTCCCCCTTTACCCGATGCGGCCCGACCGCGTCGGGTCGTTCTTTTCCTATGCCGCCCGCGGGGCCACCGGGCGGCGGGGTCGATGTCCTTGCCAAGGAGGATCCATTCGGATCATGTCGGACCTGAGCACCAGTCTCGAAGCTCTTGAGCGCAGCCGCACTCAACTCCCGGTTTCCAGCTACTTCGACGAGGGCCTGTTCCGCAGCGAACAGGAACTCATCTTCCAGCACGCACCGCGCTATCTCGGGCACGAACTCGCCGTGCCCGAGGTCGGCGATCATCTCGCGTTGCCGCAGGAACAAGAGGGGCGGGCCCTGGTGCGCACGGCCGCCGGCGTCGAGCTCGTCTCGAACGTGTGCCGGCACCGCCAGGCGATCATGCTCAAGGGCCGCGGCCACACTGGGCAGCAGGTCGTCTGCCCGCTGCACCGGTGGACCTACGACCTGCACGGCGGCCTCATCGGCGCGCCGCATTTCGACCACGACCCCTGCCTGAACCTGCGCAACTACCCGCTTCAGAGCTGGCATGGCCTGCAGTTCGAGCACAACGGGCGCTGCGTGGCCACCGACCTGGCGCAGCTCGGCGCGGCCGCCGCGCTGGATTTCAGCGGCTACGTCTTCGACCGCGCGCACCTGCACCAGTGCGACTACAACTGGAAGACCTTCATCGAGGTCTATCTGGAGGACTACCACGTCGGCCCCTTCCACCCCGGGCTGGGTGGTTTCGTGACCTGCGAGGACCTGCAGTGGGAGTTCGGCCGCCACCATTCGGTACAGACCGTGGGTGCGCACAAGGCGCTGACCAAGGCCGGCTCGCCCACCTACGCGCGCTGGCACGAGGCGGTGCTGAAGTACCGCGGCGGCGAGCCGCCGCCGCACGGCGCAATCTGGCTGACCTACTACCCGACGGTGATGGTCGAGTGGTACCCGCATGTGCTGGTCGTCTCGACACTGTTCCCGCATGCCCCGCAGCAGACGCTCAACCTCGTCGAGTTCTTCTACCCGGAGGAAATCACCGCCTTCGAGCGCGAGTTCGTCGAGGCGCAGCAGGCGGCCTACATGGAAACCTGCGTCGAGGACGACGAGATCGCCTTGCGCATGGACGCCGGCCGTCTGGCCCTGCTGCGCCGCGGCGACGACGAGGTCGGTCCCTACCAGAGCCCGATGGAGGACGGCATGCAGCACTTTCACGAGTGGTACCGGCGCGAGATGGGTTTGCCGCCCGCACTGGACTGATGGCCGCGACCATGCAGCAGCGCACCCTGATCGGCGCCGACGAATTGGGCGCATTGCTGGCGGGCGGTCGGCCCCTGGTGCTGCTGGACTGCGGCTTCGACCTCGCAGACCCCGGCGCCGGCGAACGCGCGTTCGCGGCCGGCCACCTGCCGGGCGCGCAGTACGTCCACCTCGAGCGCGACCTTTCGGGTCCGCGCAGCGGTCGCAACGGCCGCCATCCGCTGCCCGAACGCAGCGCGCTGGCCGAACGCGCGGGCCGCTGGGGCATCGCGCCGGGCGTGCCGGTGGTCACCTACGATGCCCAGAGCTTGCCGTACGCGGCGCGGGCCTGGTGGCTGCTGCGCTGGCTGGGGCACGACGCGGTGGTGGTGCTCGATGGCGGCGTCGCCGCCTGGGTTGCGGCCGGCGGCACGTTGACCGCCGACGTGCAATCGGCGCCGCCGCGTCCGTCCTACCCTGCCGCGGCGCCCGGGATGCCGACGATCACTGCCGATGCGCTGTTCGCCCGGCTCGGCCTCGTGCGGCTGCTGGACGCCCGCTCCGGCGAGCGCTTTCGCGGCGAGGTCGAGCCGCTCGATCCGGTCGCCGGCCACATCCCGGGCGCCACCCTGCGCTTCTTCAAGGACAACCTGCGATCCGATGGTTGCTTCAAGCCGGCGGCGCAACTGCGCGACGAGTTCAGCGCGCTGGGCGCGGCGGCCGGCGAGGTCGTGCAGCAATGCGGATCGGGCATCACCGCCTGCCACAACCTGCTTGCGATGGTCCATGCAGGCCTGGGCGACAGCCTGCTCTACCCCGGTTCGTGGAGCGAGTGGTGCAGCGACCCGGCGCGACCGGTGGCACGCGGCTGAAGAGCCGCATCGGCAAGCCCGTTGACCCGCATCAAGTGCCTGATTCACGATTGCGCAACACTACGATCACGATGGCGTGTCGAGCAGGTCCCAGGCCCGGGCCGCCACAAACTGCCAAGGAGTCTCCATGTACAAGCGCATCCTTTTTCCCACCGACGGGTCCGACATGACGCCCAAGGCGCTGCAATCGGCGATCGAACTCGCCCGTCTGGCCGGCGCCGAACTGCAGGCGCTGGCGGTGAAGGAGCCCTTCCCCTACAGCGCCATCTCCGAGATGCAGCCCGTGCCGCCGCAGGAATTCTTCGACGCCCAGGAACGCGTCGCTGCGGCGCGCGTCAAGGTGGTTGCCGACGCAGCCGCTGCAGCCGGCGTGCCCTTCAAGGGCCACACGGTCGAGGCCATGCACCCCTGGGAGGCGATCCTCGATCATGCCAAGGACGAGGGCTGCGACCTCATCGTGATGGCCTCGCATGGCCGCCGCGGCATGAGCGCGCTGCTGCTGGGCAGCGAAACACAGAAGGTCCTCACCCACGGCGCGCTGCCGGTGCTGGTCGTGCGCTGAGGCGGCCCGTATCGCCGCACGGCCCGCCTCAATGGTCGTGCAGGCCCGACATCGCGAGCACCACGATCAACAGTCCGGCGGCGAGCCAGGCCACCTGGGTCATCGTTTCGCGCCATGACAGCCGCTGCTGCAGGCGCGGCAGCAGGTCGGCCACGGCGACGTAGACGAAGCTGCTCGATGCGATGACCAGCAGGTAGGGCAGCAGCACCTTCCAGGGGCCGACGAGGAAATAGCCGGCAACCCCGCCGGCCACGGCGGCGAGGCCCGCGACCGCGTTGAAGGCCAGCGCCCGGGTGCGCGAAAAGCCGGCGTTGAGCAGGACGATGTAGTCGCCGGCCTCCTGCGGGATCTTGTGCGCCAGGATGGCCAGAGCGGTGACCGCACCGAGCGCCGGATTGACGAGGAAGGCGGCGGCGATGATGCCGCCGTCGCAGCTGTTGTGCACGCTGTCGCCGAGCAGCACCGTCAAGCCCCCGCGGCCGGCGCGCTGGGCATCGAAACGATGGTGGTGGCCGTGGCCGTCGCCTTCGTGGTGGTGGTCGTGCCGGTACAGCTCGGCCTTCTGCAGCAACCAGAAGAACAGCAGCCCGCCGAGCAGAGCACCGAACAGCGCATGCGGGTCGGCCCGGCTCTCGAAGGCCTCGGGCAGCATGTGCAGCAAGGCGGTGCCCAGCAGCACGCCGGCGGAAAGGCTCACCAGGTGCTTGACCAGGCGGCTCAGCACCGCCAGCGTCAGCGACGCGGCCACGAGCACCGACAGCACGCCGCTGGCCGCGGTGGCCAGGACGATGTAGAGGAGGGTCATCCGGGGGTCGGGACGGCACCGAGCCGAGCCCGCGGGGGCCATCTTATCGAGGCTGTCAAGCGGCGCCGTGGGCCTTGAACCAGGCCAGGCAGCGACGCCAGCCGTCGTCGGCCGCTTCCTTGACGTAGCTGGGGCGGTAGTCGGCGTTGAAGGCGTGGCCGGCCTGCGGGTAGACGACGAACTCGCTTTGCCGCGCCGCCGCGCTGCCGCCGGCCAGCGCGGCCTTCATCTGCGCGATCGAAGCCTGCGGGATGCCATCGTCCTGGCCTCCGTACAGGCCCAGCACCGGGGCATGAATTTCCTTCACCTGATCGATCGGGTTGGTCGGCTGCAGCGGCGTGCTCGGGCCCACCAGGCGCCCATACCACGCCACGGCGGCCTTGATGCGCGAGCTGTGCGCCGCGTACAGCCAGGTGATGCGCCCACCCCAGCAAAAGCCGGTGATGGCGCTGCGCGCGGTGTCGGCGCCCTGCCCCTGGGCCCAGGCCAGACTCGCGTCGAGGTCGCCCATCACCTGCGCGTCGGGTGCCTTCGAGACGACCTCGGCGATCAGCTTGGCGATCTCGCCGTAGCTGCCGGGGTCGCCCTGGCGCGCGAACAGCTCGGGCGCGACGGCGAAGTAACCGGCATGGGCGAAGCGGCGCGCGATGTCGGCAATGTGCTCGTGGACACCGAAGATCTCGCTGACCACCAGCACCACCGGCGCGCCGCTGCGGCCGGCCGGCGCGGCACGGTAGGCCGGCATCTTGAAGTCGCCCACCGGGATCGTCACCTCGCCGACGAGCAGGCCATCGGCGGAGGTCCGGATCGTCTGCGCGGCCACCGGCAGGACCGCAGCGGCAAAGCCGCTGCCGACGGCCCTGCGGACGAAATCGCGGCGACTCATGTCGCGCGCCGGGGGTACCAGACTGATGAAGTCTTGCTCGATCATGACAGCCCCGGACTGCGGAGTGGAAAGCGGCGATTGTAGGAAGGTCGCCGGGTACGATCGGCGGATGGAATCAAGCGCGAACCCGGCCGGCGCCCTGGCCGCCGTGGACATGGGGTCGAACAGCTTCCGGCTCGAGATCGGCCAGCTGCCCCAGGGCCGCTATCGTCGCATCGACTACCTCAAGGAAACGGTGCGCCTGGGCGGTGGGCTGGACGCCAACGGCATGCTCTCGGAAGACGCCGCCCAGCGCGGACTGGCCTGCCTGCGCCGCTTCGCCGCGCGCCTGGCCGGCTTCGGCGCCGGCCAGGTGCGCGCGGTGGCGACCCAGACGCTGCGCGAGGCGCGCAACCGCAACGCCTTCCTGCTGCGCGCGCAGGAGGCCTTGGGCTTTCCGATCGAGGTGATCTCCGGCCGCGAGGAGGCGCGCCTGATCTATGCCGGGGTGGCCCACCTGCAGCCCAGCGACGCGCCGCGGCTGGTCATCGACATCGGCGGCCGCTCGACCGAGCTGATCCTGGGTCATGGCCGCAGGCCGGTGGTGACCGAGTCCTTCGGCGTCGGATGCGTCAGCCTGTCGCTGCGTTTCTTCGAGGGTGGGCGCATCACCGAGGCCGGTTTTCGCGCCGCCCAGGTCGCCGCCGGCGCCGAGCTCGAAGAGGCCCTGCAGCCGTTCTCGCCCGACCGTTGGGACCAGGCGCTGGGTGCCTCGGGCACCGCGGGTGCCGTCTCGCAGCTGCTGCAGGCTGCCGGCGTGACCGACGGCCGCATCACGCCGGCCGGCTTGCGCTGGTGCATCGAGCGCAGCCTGGCCGCGGGCCACATCGACCGCATCGAGATGCCGGGCCTGAAGGCCGACCGGCGTGCGGTGCTGCCCGGCGGCCTGGCGATCCTCTACACCCTGGCGGCGCACTTCCGCATCGAGACCCTGTGGCCGGCCAAGGGCGCGCTGCGCCAGGGCGTGATCATCGACCTCCACGAACGGCTGCTCGCGCACCTGCGCGGCCGCGCCACCGACATGCGCGACGCCACGGTGGCCGAGCTGCAACGCCGCTTCGGCGTCGACACGGCGCAGGCCGCTCGCGTGGCCGCGGTGGCGCTGGCCTTGTTCGACGCCGCGATGCCCGACGCCGAGGCCGAGACCCGGCGCGAGCTCGGCTGGGCCTGCGCGCTGCACGAGCTCGGCCTGATGGTCTCGCACCACGACCATCACCGCCACAGCGCCTACCTGCTGGCGCATGTCGACGCCGCGGGCTTCTCGCAGAGCCAGCAGCGGCGCATCGGCGACCTGGTCCTTGGCCAGCGCGGCGGCCTGCGCAAGGTCGAGCCGCAACTGGCGAGCGAAACCTTCGCCTGGCAGGTCCTGTGCCTGCGCCTGGCGGTGATCAAGTGCCATGCCCGTGGCGAGACCGACCCGAACGCCCTTGCCCTGCGCGTGCGCGAGCATGACGCGACCCTGGCCTACAGCCCGGCCTGGGCCGAGACCCACCCGCGCACGCTGTTCCTGCTGCGCGAAGAGGCCGCCGCCTGGGCCCGCAGCAGCCCGCTGCGCCTGGTGCTGCCGGCAGCGTGAGCGCGGGCGCGGCCCGACTGCGCCAGCTCCGGCTACACCAGTTCCGGTGACAGCACCGCGTGCAGCACCACCTGCAGTTCGCCTTCGCGCAGGCGCGCCCGCAGCCACCAGACCGCAGCCTTGTGCACGGGCCAGGCCTGCGCCTGCCCGGCCAGCAGGTAGGCCGCGGTCAGGCCCATCGTGGGCTGGTGGCCGACGACCAGCACCGGCTCGCGCGCGTCGGGCCAGCGAACGGCGTGCAGCAGGTCCTCGACGCTGCCGTCGGGGGCCAGCGCCGGCAGCGTCCTGACCTTGCGGTCGAGCGCCGCCGCGGTCTGCTGCGCGCGCCGCGCCGGGCTGGCGAGCACGCGCGCGCTCGAAGGCAGCTGGCGCTTGAGCCAGGTCGCCATGCGCTGCGCCTGGCGCTCGCCCTTGGGCGTGAGCGCGCGGTCGAGGTCGTCCTCGATCTCGCGCATCTCCAGCGCATCGGCGTGGCGCCAGAGGATCAGGTCCACGCGCGGCCCCCCTACACCGAGAAGCGCTGCATCAGCGCCTGCTGGGCGCTGATGCCCTGATCGTCGACACGCCTGTAGCGGCCGGCACCATCGAGCTCCCAGGCATCGCGCCGGTCGTGAAGGTAGGGCACCAGGCCTTCGTCGATGATGCGCTGGCGCAGCGCCGCGTCGCGGATCGGCCAGGCGACCTCGATGCGGCGGAACATGTTGCGGCTCATCCAGTCGGCGCTGGTCAGGTACAGCACCTCGTCGTCGGGGCCTTCGCCCCAGCGGAAGTACAGGATGCGCGAATGCTCCAGGAAGCGGCCGACGACCGAGCGCACGCGGATGTTGTCGGTCTGCCCCGGCACGCCCGGCGGCAGCATGCAGGCGCCGCGCACGATGAGGTCGATGCACGCGCCGGCCTGGCCGGCGGCGATCAGCGCCTGTATCAGCGCAGGGTCGGTCAGGGCGTTGATCTTGACCACGATGCGCGCCGGACGGCCGCTGCGCGCCGCAGTCGTCACCTGCATGATGTGGCGCAGCAGGCGCCGGTGGAGCAGGAACGGCGCGGTCAGGAGATGGTGCGGCGGCTTGACGCGGGTCTGGCTGGCGAGCTGCAGGAACACCGCGTCGGCGTCGGCGGTCAGGCCCGGCTCGGCGGTGAGCATGCCGATGTCGGTATACAGCCGCGCCGTGCGCGGGTTGTAGTTGCCGGTGGACAGGTGCAGGTAGCGGCGCAGCCTTGCGCCCTCGCGCCGCGTCACCATCAGCAGCTTGGCATGGGTCTTCAGGCCGACGATCCCGTAGACCACCTGCGCACCCACGGCCTCCAGCCGCTCGGCCCAGTTGATGTTGGCCTCCTCGTCGAAGCGCGCCTTGAGCTCGACCACCGCCAGCACCTCCTTGCCGCGGCGCGCGGCCTCGATCAACAGGTCCATCAGCACGCTCTGCGCGCCGGTGCGGTAGATGGTCTGGCGGATCGCCAGCACGTCGGGGTCGTCAACCGCCTCGCGCAGGAACTGCACCACGGGCTCGAAGCTTTCGTAGGGGTGGTGCAGCAGCAGGTCGGCATCGCGGATCTGGTCGAAGATCGGCCGCGTGCGCGACAGGCGCGGCGACGGCCAGCGCGGCTCGAAGGGCGGGAAGCGCAGGTGGTCGGCGTCGGCCTGGTCGATCAGCTGGTTCAGGCGCACCAGGTTGACCGGTCCGTTGACCTTGTACAGCGCGACCTCGGGCAGCCCGAACTGCTCGAGCAGGAAGTTCGACAACTCGCTCGGGCAGCTGCTGACGACCTCGAGGCGGATCGCCTGCCCGAAGTGCCGCGTCGTCAGTCCGCTGCGCAGCGCCTGGCGCAGGTTGGTGACATCGTCCTCATCGACTTCGAGTTCGGAGTCACGGGTGACGCGGAACTGCGAGAACACGTCCACGGTCCGGCCCGGGAACAGCTCGGCCAGGTGGGCGCGGATCACGCTGGTCAGCAGCACGAAGCCCTGGCGCCCGGCGCACAGCTCGGCGGGCAGCCGGATCACCCGCGGCAGCACCCGCGGCACCTTGACGATCGCGATCTGGTTCGCACGGCCGAAGGCGTCGCGGCCACCGACGCGGGCGATGAAGTTCAGCGCCTTGTTCGCCACCAGCGGGAACGGGTGGCTGGGGTCCAGGCTCACCGGCACGAGCAGCGGCCGCACCTGGGTCTCGAAGAAGCGCTGCACCCACTTTCGCTGCGCCTCGTTGCGCTCGGCATGGTTGAGCACGACGATGCCTTCGCGCTGCAGCGCCGGCATCACGACATCGTTGAAGAGCGCGTATTGCTCGTCGATCAGCTCGTGCGCCGCGCCCGCCACCGCCGCCAGGTCGTGGCGCGAGACGCCCGAGCCGGGCAGCCGTGTGGCCTCGATGATGTCGGCCACCCGCACCTCGAAGAATTCGTCGAGGTTGGACGAGACGATGGTGATGTACCGCAGGCGCTCCAGCAGCGGCACGTCGTCGCGCTGCGCCTGTGCCAGCACCCGGCGGTTGAACTGCAGGATCGCGCGCTCGCGGTTGAGCAGCTTCAGCGGCGCGGCGGCGGCGGGGTCGGCGAGCGGGGTCTCGAGAGCGGCAGGCATGGCATCGGCGGACATCCCGCCAAGTGTAGGCAGATGCCGAGACAGCGGCGTGACAGTCGCCCGTGGCGTGGGCCTCGCCCGGCGCCTGCGACCAGCCGGTTGCGTCCGGGGGCGGGCCGAAGGCGCGGCGCCTCACGCTGCGAGCAGGTGCTTGCGGTAGTGCAGCAGCTCGTCGATCGACTCGTGGATGTCGGCCAGCGCGGTGTGCGCCTGGACCTTCTTGAAGCCGTCGAGGACTCCGGGCTTCCAGCGCCGCGCCAGCTCCTTGAGCGTGCTGACGTCGAGGTTGCGGTAGTGGAAGAAGGCTTCCAGCGTCGGCATGTAGTTGGCCAGGAAGCGGCGGTCCTGGCAGATGCTGTTGCCGCACATCGGGCTCTTGCCCTTGGGCACGTACTGCTGCAGGAAGGCGATGGCCTGCTGCTCGGCGCCGGCCTCGTCGATCAGCGAGGCGCGCACGCGCTCGGTGAGGCCGCTCTTGCCATGGGTGCCGCGGTTCCAGGCGTCCATGCCGTCGAGCACGGCGTCGCTCTGGTGGACCGCGAAGACCGGTCCTTCGACCCGCTGCGTGATCTGGGGGTCGGTGACCACCACCGCGATCTCGATGATGCGGTCGCGCTCGGGGTAGAGCCCCGTCATCTCGAGGTCGATCCAGATCAGGTTGTGCTCGCTCGGGACGAGCGCGGACGGGGCGGAGTCGGTCATGGGGGCATGCCAGGGTGGGGAACGGCGATTCTCGCCCAAGCCTAAACTCGCGCCCCATGCAGAGTTCGTTCGTGACCCTGGCCTTCGCGGCCGCGCTGATGCTGTCGCTGGCCGTCAAGCTGTGGCTGGCGACGCGCCAGGTGCGGCACGTCGCGACCCACCGCGACCGCGTGCCGGCGGCCTTCGCCGGCAGCGTCACCCTGCAGGCGCACCAGAAGGCCGCCGACTACACGCTGGCCAAGGGTCGGCTGGGCCTGATCAGCACCGCCGTCGGCAGCGCGGCGCTGCTGGGCTGGACGCTGCTCGGCGGGCTCGACATGCTCAACAGCGGCCTGCGTGAACTGGTGCTGCCGCGGTTCGGCGCCATGGCCTACCAGCTGGCGCTGCTGGCGACCTTCACCGTCGTCGCCGGCCTGCTCGAACTGCCGCTGGACTGGTACGGCACCTTCCGCATCGAGCAGCGCTACGGCTTCAACCGCATGACGCTGCGCCTGTGGCTGGCCGACATGCTCAAGGGCGCTTTGCTGGGCGCGCTGATCGGGCTGCCGCTGGCGGCGCTGATCCTGTGGATCATGGGCGCTTCGGGCGGGCTGTGGTGGCTGTGGGCCTGGGTCGCCTGGGTGGCCTTCAACCTGGTGCTGCTGGTGCTGTACCCCACGGTCATCGCGCCGCTGTTCAACAAGTTCGAGCCGCTGTCCGACGACGCGCTCAAGGCCCGCGTGCAGGCACTGATGCAACGCTGCGGCTTCGCCGCCAAGGGCTTGTTCGTGATGGACGGCAGCCGCCGCTCGGCACATGCCAACGCGTACTTCACCGGCCTGGGCGCGGCCAAGCGGGTGGTCTTCTTCGACACCCTGCTGCAGCGGCTGACGCCGGGCGAGGTCGAGGCCGTGCTGGCGCACGAACTCGGCCACTTCAAGCACCGGCACGTGGTGCAGCGCATGATCGGTATCTTCGGCCTCAGCCTGGCCGGGCTCGCGCTGCTGGGGTGGCTGGCGGCGCAGCCCGGTTTCTACGCCGGGCTGGGTGTCGCTCCCAACATGGACGCGCCGAACGACGCCCTGGCGCTGCTGCTGTTCATGCTCGCGTTGCCACCCTTCGTCTTCTTCGTCTCGCCGCTGCTGGCGCATTGGTCGCGCCGCCACGAGTTCCAGGCCGACGCCTACGCCTGCGCGCAGGCCGATGGCCGCGAGCTCGCCAGCGCTCTGCTCAAGCTGCACGAGGACAACGCGGCCACGCTGACGCCCGACCCGGTCTACGTGCGCTTCTACTACTCGCACCCGCCTGCCTCCGAACGGCTGGCCGTCCTGCCCACGCCGGCGGCGGCCTGAGCGCGGGGTCTGCCATCCCCAGGCCCACCCCGCCATGAGCGATCTCGCGACCGAGCATTGCCGCCCGCTGGAGGGCCAGGCGCCGATGAGCGCCGCCGAGGTCGCCCGTCGGCTCGCCCAGGCGCAGGGGTGGTCGCTGGTCGACGGCGCGATCCAGAAGCGCTACGACTTCGCCGACTACCACCGCACGATGGCTTTCGTCAACGCGCTGGCCTGGGTGGCGCATGTCGAGGACCACCACCCCGACCTGCTGGTCTCGTACAACCGCTGCACCGTCCGCTTCAACACGCATGCGGTCGGCGGCATCTCGATCAACGACTTCATCTGCGCCGCCAAGGTGGACGCGCTGCGGCCTTGACCTCCCGCGGCGTGCGCAGTGCGGCACCCGACCCACCGGACGCGCTCGATGCGGGTTTGGTGGTCGCAGCACATGGCCGCCACGTGATGGTCGAGACGCCCGAGGGCAGGCGCGTCCTGTGTCACCCGCGCGGCAAGAAGAGCGATCTCGTGGTCGGCGACCGCGTGCGCTGGCTGCCCACCGGCGACGGCGGCGTCATCGAGCACCTGGAGCCGCGGCGCAACCTGCTTTTCAGGCAGGACGAGTGGCGCACCAAGTCCTTCGCCGCCAACCTCGACCAGTTGCTGATGCTGGTCGCCGGCGAACCCGTGTTCAGCGAATCGCAGCTCACGCGCGCGCTGATCGCGGCGCAGGCGGCAGGCATCCCGGCGCTGATCGGCCTGAACAAGACCGACCTGCCGTCGGCGGCCGCGGCGCGCGACCGCCTGGCGCCCTACCGCGCGATGGGCGTCGAGGTCATCGAGCTGGCGCTCAGGAAGGATCCGCAGGCGGCGCGCGAGCGCCTGCTGCCGCGCTTGGCCGGCCGCACGACGCTGGTGCTCGGCCCCAGCGGCATGGGCAAGAGCACGCTGATCAACCTGCTCGTGCCGCGGGCCGCGGCGCAGGTCGGCGAGATCTCGCAGGCCCTGGGCACCGGCCGCCACACGACGACCACGACGAGCTGGTACTGGCTGGACGCCGATCGCCGCGGCGCGCTGATCGATTCACCGGGGTTCCAGGGATTCGGCCTGCGCCAGATCGCCCCCGGGCAGCTCGCCACCCTGATGCCCGACTTCGCGGCTGTGCTGGGCGACTGCAGGTTCCACAACTGCAGCCACCGCCACGAGCCGGGCTGCGGCGTGCGCGCGGCGATGGCGCGCGGCGAGATCAGCGCCAGCCGCGTGCGAATCTACGAAGAGCTGTTCGACGAGCTGTCGCAGAAGCGCTGGTAGCGCCGTCCCGGCCGGCGCGCAACAGGGCGCAGGCCCTGTTGCCCGTCCGCGCTCACCCCAGCACGTTGGCCAGCGTCAGCAGCGCCACCAGCAGCATCCACAGCACCACCGAGCGCCAGACCAGTCCGACCACGCTCTGCAGGTGGCCCGGCTGGGGCGGCACCCCGGCCGTGAAGCCCTGCGCGTCGGCGGCACCGGCGTCGATGCCGGCGCTGAAAGTCTTGGATCGATCGGGTGTCACACCCGGCGCCGCGGCGCCGCCGAGCTGCACGCCGACGGCGCCCGCCGCGGCGGCGAGGATGATGCCCTCGTTCGGATGCAGCCACAGACCGGCGTCGCGGCGCCAGCTGCCGATCGCTTCCTCGAAGTTGCCCACCACCGCGAAGCCGAACGCGGTCATCCGGGCCGGCAGGTGATCGACGAGCGCGAACAGGCGCTGCGACAAGGCCAGCAGCGCGTCATTGGCCGGCGCATCGATGGCCAGCTGGCGGTAACCCCAGTAGCGGGTGGAGAACTCGGCCATGCGGTAGAACACCGCGCCCATCGGGCCCAGGCCCAGGGCCGAGAGCACGACGAACCAGAAGAACACGCCGAACACATGGCGGTGCGCCGCCAGCAGCGCATGCTCGATGACATGGCGCAGAACCTCGGTGCGCGGCAGTTCGCTGGCGTCGAGATGGCGCCACTCGGCGAGGAGGCGGCGCGCCTCGGCCTCGTCGCCGCGGTCCAGCGCATCGCGGATGTCGGTGAAGTAGTGGCTGAACTGGCGGAAGCCCAGCGTGAGGTACAGCAGCGCGACGTCGAAGGCCATGCCCAGCAACAGGCTGTAGTGCGCCACCAGCAGGTAGATGCCGGCCGCTACCGCCGACGGCACGAGCACCGAGACGCACCACACGACCCAGGTGTGGCGGGGCTTGCCGGCATCGAAGTTGCGGCCGGTCCAGCGGACCCAGGCCATCAGGGTTTCGTGGACCCAGTTGTCGCGCGGCAGGGGCTTGAGCTGTTCCAGCAGCAGCGCGAGCAAGACGGCAAAGAAACTCATCGCCGACGATGATAGAGGCTCAGGTTGCGAGAAACCGGTACAGGTTGCGCAACATCGCTGCCGTCGCACCCCAGATGAAGTATTCGCGCGGGGAGCCATCGGCGGCACGGCCCTGCCAGGGCATCGAAAGGAACTGGCGCTGCCCACCTTCGAAGGCGAACAGATGGCGCCGATGGTGCGCGGGGTTCATCAGGAAGGACAGCGGCACCTCGAAGGCCTCGGCGACCTCGAAGCTGTCGATGGCCAGCGCGGCCAGGTCCACCGGCGGGTGCACCAGCGCGACCACCGGCGTGACGACATAGCTCGTCACCGTCGTGTAGGTGGGCATCTGGCCGATGACCTCGATGCGCTCTTGCGCGAGCCCGACCTCTTCCTCGGCTTCGCGCAGCGCGGTGGCTGACGGACCACCGTCGTCGGCCTCGGCACGGCCACCCGGAAAGCTGATCTGGCCGGCATGGTCGCGCAGGTGGTCGGTGCGGCGGGTCAGCAGCACCTGCAGGCCGTCTTCACGCTCGACCAGCGGCACCAGCACCGCGGCGTGGGCAGGCTCGCGGTCGGTGAACACGCGACCGTCGCCGGTAAGTTCCGCTTCCCAGGCGCCGCCGCGCGCGAATCGCTCGCGCAGCGCCGCCGGCGTGAGCGCGTGCCGGGGCAGCCCGGGCAGGTGGGCGTCGGTGCCGATCACCGGCACGGTGCGGGGGTCGAGGATGCGGGGGGGCGCCATGGACAGTCTTCAGCGAGCCTATGACGCGGCCGGCGGCGCCGGGTCGCGTCGAGAACTCGCGTCGCGCTGGCGCGCGACCTGCGGCATCGCCGCAGGCTGAGCTTCGCTCAGGCGAGTTTTTCCTTGATGCGCGCCGACTTGCCGCTGCGCTGGCGCAGGTAGTACAGCTTGGCGCGGCGCACGTCGCCGCGGCGCTTGACCTCGACGCTGTTGATCAGCGGGCTGTAGGTCTGGAAGGTGCGCTCCACGCCTTCGCCGCTGGAAATCTTGCGCACGATGAAGCTGCTGTTCAGGCCGCGGTTGCGCTTGGCGATGACCACGCCTTCGTAGGCCTGCACGCGCTTGCGCGTGCCTTCGACGACGTTGACGTTGACGATCACGGTGTCGCCGGGGGCGAAAGCGGGGATGGTCCGGTTGAGACGGGTGATCTCTTCCTGCTCGAGCGTGGCAATCAGATCCAAAATTTTCTCCGTGCGATCGTGCGGCGGGCAGCTTGAATGCTTGATTGAATGCGACTCGGGTGAGCGCTGCAGGGCCCGGCAGAGGATCGAAAAGCTTTGAATTATAGCTTGAGGCGGCTCAGGAACTTCTCGTCGTCGCGGTCGAGCCGGCCGGCCGCGCGTGCGGCCACGATCAGGTCGGGCCGTCGACGGGCGGTGAGCGCCAGCGCCTGCTCGCGCCGCCAGCGCGAGATCTCGCCATGGTGGCCCGACAGCAGCACCGCCGGCACGGCCTGCTCCACGCCATCGACCAGCAGGCGCTCCGGACGGCTGTAATGCGGGCCTTCGAGGAGACCGTCTGCGAAGCTGTCCTGTTCGTGCGACGGCGCGTTGAGCACGCCCTCCTGCAGCCTCGCCACCGCATCGAGCAAGGCCAGCGCGGGCAGTTCGCCGCCCGAGAGCACGAAGTCGCCGAGGCTCAGTTCATGCGTGACGCGGGCGTCGATCACGCGCTGGTCCATGCCTTCGTAGCGACCGCACAGCAGCACTGCGCCGCTGCCGCCCGCAAAGGCCTGCACCGTCGCCTGATCGATGCGCCGGCCGGTGGGCGTGAAATGGACCACCGCCGGCGCGGCGGCGCCGCGGTCGGCATCGATCGCCGCCAACGCTCGCAGCAGCGGCTCGGCCAGCAGCACCATGCCCGGCCCGCCGCCGTAGGGGCGGTCATCGACCCGTCGGTAGGCGTCCTCGGCGAAATCGCGCAGCGGCCACAGGCGAACATCGACCTGCGGGACTTCGACTTGCGAAGGGCCGAAAGCGCGCCGCGTCACACCCTGGCTCAGGTGCGGCGCGAACAATTCGGGGAACAGGGTGACGACGTCGAAACGCATCGTCAGCCGTCGACGGCGTCCCAGTCGGCGCGGATTCGGCGCGCGGGCAGATCCACCTCGTCGATGTAGACCGCAACGAAGGGGATGAGCCGCTCCGCGGCAGCGGCATCGGCCGGCTGCACGCGCAGCACGCAATGCGGCCCGGTCTCGATCAGACCGACCACCGAACCGAGCGCCTCGCCTCGACGGTTGGAGACCTCCAGGCCGATCAGATCGACCCAGTAGAACTCGTCCTCGTCCGGCGTCGGGAAACTGGCGCGCGAGACGAAGACGCGCGCGCCCTTGAGCGCTTCGGCCGCGTCGCGGTCGGCCAGTTCCTGCACCGTGGCGACGACCGTGTCGCCCTGCTCCCGCGCGCTTTGAACGCGCAGCAGCGCGGGCAGCGGCGCCGCCGCTCCAGGACCCTGCGGGCGCGGTGTCTGCGGCGGCTTGAGAAACCAGCGCTTGGACGAGAACAGCGCCTGCGGGTCGGACGCGAAGGGCTTGACCTTGACCCCGCCCTTCAAGCCCCAGGCCCCGAGCACGCGACCGACCTCGACCGCGTCCTGCGGAAACGGCGGCGCGTCCTGCGGCGCCGGCACCGGCGGCGCTGCCGTCGCGTTCACGGCTGCCGCGGTCAGGCGGCCTTCTTGGCCTGCTCGACCAGGCGCGCCACGGTGGGCGAGAGCTGGGCGCCGACGCCGGCCCAATGGGTCACGCGGTCCAGCGCCACGCGCAGCGGCTGCTCGCCACCCGAGGCCACCGGGTTGTAGAAGCCCAGGCGCTCGATGAAGCGGCCGTCGCGGCGCTCGCGTGCGTCGGCCACGACGATGTTGTAGAAGGGGCGCTTCTTGGCGCCACCACGGGCCAGTCGGATCACGACCATGTGCAGATTCCTTGGAACGGGAGGCGTCAAGCCTGCCACGGGAGACACACCGGGCGGACCACGCAAATGACAGCCAGGACCAGCCCGACCACCGCGGCCGGCGCCGTAGATACGCCGCGGTGTTGCCACCACGGCCAGCGCCGAAAACCGCGCATTATAAACTCGATGCGAGCCATTGCCAGGTACCCCTGCTTCCAATGCCCGCAGACACCCTCCACATCCGCCCCGCCGACCACACCGACCTGCCGGCGATCACCGCGATCTATGCCGACGCGGTGGCGCACTCGACCGCCACCTTCGAGATCGACGCGCCCGACCTGGCCGAGATGACTCGCCGCCACGCCGACGTCAGTGCCAAGGGCCTGCCCTGGCTGGTGGCCGCACGTGCCGATCGGGTGCTGGGCTATGCCTACGCCGGTCCGTTCAGGCCGCGCCCCGCCTACCGCTTCACGCTGGAAGACTCGGTCTATCTGCATCCGCATTCGCGCGGCCACGGCATTGGCCGCTTGCTGCTGGCCGAATTGCTGGCCCGCGCCGAGGCGCTGGGCGCAAGGCAGATGCTGGCGGTGATCGGCGACGCCGACAACGCGGCGTCGGTGGCGCTGCACCGCCGGCTCGGCTTCGCACCGGTGGGAACGTTCCGGGATGTCGGCCGCAAGTTCGACCGTTGGCTGGACGTGGTCCTGATGCAGCGTGCGCTCGGTCCGGGAGCCGGCAGCGCGCCGGGGGCATGACGTCGATGGATGCGCGATCGAAGACGCTGGCGGCCTGGCTGGCCCTGCTGCTGGGGGCCTTCGGCGTCCACCGCATCTATCTCCGGGGCTGGCACGACCGCGTGGCCTGGCTGTACCCGCTGCCCAGCATGCTCGGCCTGTGGGGCGTGCTGCGCCTGCGTGAGCTGGGCCAGGACGACCATCTGGCCTGGGTGCTGATCCCGCTGCTCGGCCTGGCGATCACGGCGGCGATGCTCAGCGCCATCGTCTATGCGCTGACGCCGGACGAGCGCTGGGACGAGCGCTACAACCCGGGCCGATCGGTCACGTCCACCGGCTGGGGCGCGGTGCTGGCCGCGATCTTCGCCCTGCTTCTCGGCGGCGGCGTGCTGATGGCGACGCTGGCCTTCAGCGTCGAGAGGATCTACACCTGGCAGGCCGACGCGTCGACAAGCGACCGCACCGGCGCTTCACCGTGACGCAGATCGCGCCGGGCGCATCGTCTCAATCGCGAAAGATGAAGTACGCGGCCCCGACCAGGCACAGCCCGGCCCAGAGGTAATCCCACTTCAGCGGCTGGTGCATCACGATGGCGGCGAAGGGCACGAACACGGCGAGCGTGACCACCTCCTGCCCGATCTTGAGCTGCGCGAGCGAGTAACCGCCGGCAAAGCCGATCCGGTTGGCCGGCACCTGGAGCAGGTACTCGCCCAGCGCGATGCTCCAACTGACCAGGGCCGCCACGAGCCAGGGCTTGCCGGCCAGGTTCCTGAGATGACCGTACCAGGCATAGGTCATGAACATGTTCGAAAGCGCGAGCAGGCCGAAGGTCCTCACCGGCAGCGGCAAATTGGCAAGGTTCATGGCAGCTTTTCGATTCGTTGCGGGGCCAGGTCGGGGCGAAGGTCGGCCAGCGGACCGTGCAAGGGATGCACGAAATCGGGTGCAAGTTCCAGCAAGGGCAGCAAGGTGAAGGCGCGTCGATGCAGCCGGGGGTGAGGAAGTTGCAGTCCGGCCTCGTCGACGATCCGCGTACCGTAGAACAGCAGGTCGAGGTCGAGCGTGCGCGGGGCGTTGCGAAACGCCCGCTCGCGGCCATGCGCGATTTCGATGGCGTGCAAGGCCTGCAGCAGCGACTGCGGCGGCAGCGCGGTCCTGAGCTCGGCCACTGCGTTGACGAAGTCGGGCCCGGACGCGTCCACCGGCGCGCTGCGGTAGAACGACGACACCGCCACGACCTTCGTCGCGGGCAGCGCCGCCAACTCAGCCAGCGCCCTCTCCAGGCTGGCCCGCGCATCGCCGAGGTTCGCACCCAGGCCGACGAAGACCCGCTCCGCGCTCATTCGTCGATCGGTGCCACGCCCTGGTCGGCGCCCTCGCTGCCGCCCTCACCACCGCCGGCCGGCCGCCGCCGGCGCCGGCGGCGCTTGCGCGGCGGTGCCAGGTCGGCCAGCGGCGCCTCGGGCGCGCCCGCGGGTGCGCCGGCCGCCGCGGCCGGCGCCTTGGCGGCCGGTACACGGCGCGGCCGCGCCGGCGTCGTCGCTTTCACGTCCAGCAGCAGCGCTTCACGCTCCTCGTCGCTGCCGAGGTGGAAATCCTCCCACCAGTCGGCCAGTTCGGCTTTGATCTCGCCACAGTCGGCGCGCAGACGCAGGAAGTCGTAGCCGGCGCGGAAGCGCGGCTGGGCGACCAGCGACATCGCGACAGTGGCCGTTCGGCGGTCGAAGCGCGGCTGCATGAGCCAGATCTCGCGCATGTCGGCGGCAAGCTTGCCGCGGCCCGAGATGTCGCCGATGCGGGCGTCGAACACCGCGTCGACCGCCTGCTGCAACGCCGGAAACGGCGCCTCGCCGGCGGCGCGCAGCGCGCTCCAGCGGTCGAGCACGTCGTGCCAGAGCATGCAGGCGAGCATGAAACTCGGCGCGACTGCGCGACCCTCGGCCACGCGGCGATCGGTGTCTTCCAGCGCCGCGCGCACGAAGGCCTCGCGCGTCGGGTTGGGCACCGCCGGCGCGAGCGCGGCGTCGAGCACCGGAAACACGCCCAAGGGTCCTCCGATGAGGCCATGCTTGCGCAGCTGCTCGACACTGGCCAACGCGTGGCCGGTCTGCAGCAGCTTGATCATCTCGTCGAACAGGCGCGAGATCGGCACGTTGGCCAGCAGCTTGGACATGGGGCGGATCGGCCGCTCGCTGGACGGCTCGATCGCGAAGCCCAGCTTGGCCGCGAAACGCACGACGCGGACGATGCGCACCGGGTCTTCGCGGTAGCGCGTCGCGGGGTCGCCGATCATGCGCAGCACGCGAGCCCGCGTATCGGCCAGCCCGCCGTGGTAGTCGACCACGATCTGCGTCACCGGGTCGTAGTACATCGCGTTGATCGTGAAGTCGCGCCGCGCGGCGTCTTCGACCTGCGGGCCCCAGACGTTGTCGCGCAGCACGCGGCCGCTGGCATCGACCACGTGCTTGGTCTCGGCGACGTCGCGGCGCGAGTTCTTCTCGGCGCCGGTCGTCTGCTCGGCAGCGGCAGCGTCGAGATAGGCGCGGAAGGTGCTGACCTCGATCGTCTCGTGCTCACGGCCACGGCCGAAGACCACGTGGACGAGGCGAAACCGGCGGCCGATGATGAAGGCGCGGCGGAACAGCGCCTTGACCTGCTCGGGCGTGGCGTCGGTGGCGACGTCGAAATCCTTGGGCCGCAAGCCCACCAGCAGGTCGCGCACCGCGCCGCCGACGATATAGGCCGTGAATCCTGCGTCCTGCAGCGTCTTGACCACGCGCACCGCGTTGGCGTCGAGCAGGCTGGCGTCGATGTGGTGCTCGGTTGCCGGCACCTCGGCGCGCACACCCAGCGGAATCACCGGTTCGGCGACGGCCTCGGGCTTGGCCGCCTTGCCGAGCAGGCGGTCGATGAATTTCTTGATCATGGGAACAGCTTCAGGACAGGCCAGCCGCGTTCGCGCGCGATGCGCGCCAGCGCCGGACCGGGGTTGGTGGCCACCGCATGGCTGACGCACTCGAGCAGCGGCAGGTCGTTGATGGAATCGCTGTAGAAGGTGCTGCGCGTGAAATCCTCGAGGCTGCGGCCCCTTCCGGCCAGCCACTGCCGAACCCGCTCGACCTTGCCTTCGCGGAACGCCGGGACACCGCTTATCGTGCCGTCGACCTGCCCTCGGGCGTCGCGGGCGAGTTCGGTTGCGATGAGCTCGTCGACGCCGAGCAGGCGCGCGATCGGCCGCGTCACGAAATCGTTGGTCGCGGTGACGATGGCCACGAGATCGCCGGTACGCTGGTGACCGCGCACCAGTTCCAGCGCTGCGGCGGGCACCATCGGCCGCACCACGGTGTCGATGAAATGCGCCGTCGCCCGTGCCAGTTCGGCGGGTGTGCGGTCGCGCCACGGCGCGGTGGCGAAATCGACATAGGCGGCGATGTCCAGGCGCCCGGCCAGGTAGTCGTCGTAGAACGCGTCGTTGCGCTGTCGGAATTCGCCTTCGTCGGCCCAGCCCAGCGAGACCACGAACTCGCCGAAGGCATGGTCGGAGTCCCTGGGGATCAGCGTGCCGTCGAGATCGAACAGCGTCAGGTTCATGCGGCCGACACCTCGTCGCGCCGCGTGCCGGCATCCGCGCCCTCTTCGGCCAGCATCCGGCGCAGCAGCGGCACCGTGATCCGGCGCGCCGCCGCGAGGCCGAAACGGTCGAGGCGGTCGAGCAGGCGCATCAGGTGCCCGAGGTCGCGCTCGAAATGGGTCAGCAGGTGGTTCATCACCTCGTCGGACAGGAACATGCCGCGGCGGTCCGCCTCGCGGCGCAGCACGGCGCGAGCCTCTGGGTCGGCCAGCGGCTGCAGGGCGAACACGTGACCCCAGGCCAGCCGCGTGCGCAGGTCGTCGCGCAGCGGCAGGTCCACCGGCGGCAGACGCCCGGCGGCGGCGACCTGCGCGCCCTGTGTCGCGGCCTCGACGAACAGCGCGAACGCCGCATGCTGCCCGGCGGCGTCGAGCGCGTCGCAGCGATCGATGACGACCAGCGACCAGGCCGGCAACAGCGGCCAGGGCAAGGCGTCGGAAGCATCGAACCAGCCGACCTGCTCGCCGCGGCCCTGGACCCTTGCTGCAAGCGCGCGCAGCAGATGGCTCTTGCCGCTGCCCGCCGGCCCCCAGAGATACAGCGGCGCCGACGGCGCGCCCAGGCCGCGCAGATGAGCCAGCGCCGCGGCGTTCGGGCCGGGCAGGAAATTGTCGAAGGTCGGCTGCGGCTCGGGGCCGATGGCCAGCGGGATCTGCTTCATGGCGCGCCGCTTTCGCGCCGCCATGCGGCCAGTTCGCGGCGCAGCGCCGCGGCATCGCCGGCGTCGGGCCGGTGCCGCAGGTAGGTCGCCAGTTCGTCGGCGGCCTGCATGCGGCGCCCGAGCTGGAACAAGGCCAGGGCATGGTCGCGCCGTTCTTCCCAGTCCCTGGGCAGCAGGATCACCAGCCGCCGCAGCACCGCCGCCAGGCGCGGCCAGTCGCGCGCGCTGCGGTGGATCTCCTTGAGGTTGCGCAGCAGCCGCGCGATGACTTCCCGCGCCGGCGCCGCCTGCAGGTACAGGCCGAGCGGCACGGCGTCGTCGCCGTCGGCCGGGTGCCGGTGGCGAAAGGGCAGCAGCCGCTCTTCGAGTTCCTCGCGCGCCAGCGACCGGCCGCTGAAGGGATCGATCACGACCTCGCCGCGGGGCATGTGCAGCTTGACCAGGAAATGGCCCGGGAAGGCCACGCCATGCGCCTTCAGCCCGATCTGCGTCGCCAGCTCCACGTACAGCAGCGCCAGCGTCAGCGGGATGCCGCGCCGCGTCCGCAGCACCACCGGCAAGGCACTGTTGCCACGGTCGTAGTAGTTGTTGACGTTGCCGGCGAAGCCGAGCTCGTGGAAGAAGTAGTTGTTCAACAGGCGCAGCCGCTGCAGCGGTGCGGCATCGGCCGGCAGGCGCCGCCGCAGCCGCTCGGCGAGCTCGTCGATCTGCGCCAGCACGCCTTGGACGTCGAGATCGGGATCCTCGTCCTGGGTCACCGCGATCGCCGCTTCCAGCAGGGCGAAACTGGCGTCGTCGGCGACCAGCGACGCGAAATAGTCGAGTGCGGTGGGCGCTTCGAATTGCAGTGGGCCGGCCATCGTTGTCAGTGTAGGTCAGGCCCGGCGCATCAAGTCGCGCGGCCGCAATCCGCATGCGGCGAGCACGCCGAAGTACAGCAGGGCGACGCCGGCGAGCACCAGCGCCAGCGCTGCGGCGCGCTCGCCCCAGTGCGCGCGCAGGCCGATCCAGTCGATGGCCCGCGCCGCCCAGCCCAGCGCCGCGCCCACGGCCAGATTGCCGAGCAGCAGGCGCGCACCGAAAGCGCCCCACCCAGCGGCCGGCCGGTAGGTCCCGCGACGCAGCAGGCCGCGCAGCAGCAGAGCGGCATTGGCCAGCGCCGCCAGCCCTATGGACAAGGCCAGGCCCGCATGCCCGAGCCAGGGCACGAGGACGACGTTCATCGCCTGCGTGGCCACCAGCACGCCGATCGCGATGCGCACCGGCGTGCGCGTGTCCTGGCGCGCGAAGTACGCCGGCGCCAGCACCTTGATGGCCACCAGGCCGAGCAGGCCCACGCCGTAGCCGCGCAGCGCCGCGACCGTCATCGCGACGTCGGCGGCGGAGAACCGGCCATAGTGGAACAGCACCGTGACCAGCCCGACCGGAAGGACGAGCAAGGCCAGGGCACAGGGCAGCGCGAGCAGCACCGCCAGGCGCAGGCCCCAATCGAGCATGTCGGAGTAGGCCTGTCGGTCCTCGCGCGCCTGCGCCGCCGCCAGCTGAGGCAGCAGCACGACGCCGACGGCGACGCCGAGAAGCGAGGTCGGAAACTCCATCAGCCGGTCGGCATAGCTCAGCCACGACACCGCGCCGACCGCCACGTGCGAGGCGATCTGGGTGTTGATCACCAGCGACAGCTGCGCCACCGAGACGCCGAGCAGCGCCGGCGCCATCTTGTTCAGGATCTGGTGCACGCCCGGATGGTGCCAGGCGCGCGCCAGCGCCGCCGGCGCCAGGCCGATGTGCGGCATGCAGCCGATGGTGCGCAGCGCCGGAATCTGCACCGCTGCTTGCAGCACGCCGCCGAGCATCACGCCCAGCGCCAGGGCATAGATCGGCTCGTAGCCCAGCGCCGCCACGCGCGGCGCGCCCCACCAGGCGGCGGCGATCACGCACAGGTTCAGCAGCACCGGCGTGAGGGCCGGCACCGCGAAGCGCTTCCAGGTGTTGAGGATGCCGGCGGCCAGCGCCACCATCGACATGAAACCGATGTACGGGAACATCCAGCGCGTCATCACGACGGCCGCATCCAGCCGTTGCAGCCCCGAGCCCATGGTCCAGACGAGCACCGGCGCCGCGACCACGCCGACCACACAGGTCGCCAGCAGCACCCAGGCGAGCAAGGTGGCCACGGCGTCGATCAGGCGCCCGGTGGCCTCGTCGCCATCGCGCTCGCGGGTGGCAGCGAGCAGGGGGACGAAGGCCTGCGAGAACGCGCCCTCGGCGAACAGCCGGCGGAACAGGTTGGGGATGCGGAAGGCGACGTTGAAGGCGTCGGTGGCGCCGCTGGCGCCGAAGGTCGCCGCCACGAGTTGCTCACGCACCAGTCCCGCGATGCGGGACAGCAGGGTCAGCAGCGAGACGGTGGAGGCGGCCTTGAGCAGGTTCACGTAGCGGGGCGGTCGTTCGCAGCGGCGGCACGGCAGGCCAAGCGGCGCTCCGGTGCGCGGCCCGTGGCCGCAGCGACCGGCCGCCATTATAGGCAGCGGCCCCGCTCGACCCTCGGTGCGGCGGCGTGACGTGCTATAGTCGACGCTCTTTGCAGCTCACAAGATCAACTGCGCAACAGCATGGCCACTTCGTCCAAAGCCAAGAAAAGAACCGTCCGCCTCGCATCGGGTCGCAAGCGCGCCCGCCAGGACGTCAAGCTCAACGCCAGCAACACGGCACTTCGCTCCCACTTCCGCACCGTCGTCAAGAACGTGCAGAAGGCGGTTGCCGGCGGCGACAAGACGAAGGCGAGCGAGACCTTCAAGTCGGCACAGAGCGTGATCGACACGATCGCCGACAAGGGCGTCTTCCACAAGAACAAGGCTTCGCGCCTGAAGAGCCGCCTGGCCGCCAAGGTCAAGGCGCTGGCGCTGGCCGCCTGACGGAGCCTGTTTCACCGCAGCCACGAGGGCCGGCTTGCCGGCCCTTCGTCATTGCGGTGCCTGCGCCTCGGCATCGGTGACCTGAAGCTGGTTGTCGCGGGCGAAGTTCATCACGAAGTCCCAGGCCATCGGCTCGATCCCGCGCAGCGCCTCGTTGACCAGCACGCACTTCACGCCGCCAATGAGTTGCGGCACGCAGTACGGCGAGTAGCCGATGTAGGCGCCGATGCCGCCGGTGCCGCCCCCGGGACGAAAGCACGCCATCGCACCGGCCAGGCGCTCGGCCCAGTCGCTCGGGCGAAACGTACGGCCGTCGCGCGTGATGCCGCGGATGTGGTATTGGCGGGGCGGAGGTGGCGTCATCGGCTGCGGCACGGCGTGCGGGCCGACCGGGGTTGGGCGCGGCGGCCACGGCAGCACAACGCCAGTCTGGATTGTGCCTGTTGTTTGTTGCATTGCAGCATGCATGAATCGCGCCACCGGTGCCCAGGTCATCGAGACATCGGCGACCCTCTTCGCGCCTTTAGAATCCGGGCGAGCCGGACCGTGACCCAGTGTCGCCGCCCGGCGTTTTCTTCCCTGGGATCCGTTGGAGCCGCGATGAACGCACCCGAGCCCGCCCTGACTCCCTCACCGAGCCGGCCGATGCCGCACGTGATGAACACCTACGGCCGCCTGCCGATCGCGCTGTCGCACGGCCGCGGCTGCTGGCTGTGGGACACCGAAGGCCGGCGCTACCTCGATGGCCTCGGCGGCATCGCCGTCAACACCCTGGGGCACGCGCACCCGAAGCTGGTGCCGGCGCTGCAGGATCAGGTCGCCAAGCTGATCCACAGCTCCAACTACTACGAGGTGCCGCTGCAGGAGCAACTGGCGGCCAAGCTGTGCGAGATCTCGGGGCTGGAGGCGGCCTTCTTCTGCAACTCGGGGCTGGAGGCCAACGAGGCGGCGCTGAAGATCGCACGCAAGTACGGACACGACCGCGGCATCGAACGGCCGGAGATCATCGTCTACGAGCGCGCCTTCCATGGCCGCTCGATCGCGACCCTCTCGGCCACGGCCAACCCGAAGGTGCAGGCCGGCTTCGGGCCGCTCGTCGAAGGATTCGTGCGCGTGCCGCTGAACGACCTGGCCGCGGTCGAGGCGGTGGCGCGCGGCAACCCCAACGTGGTGGCCGTGTTCCTGGAAACCATCCAGGGTGAAGGCGGCATCAATCCCTCGCGCTGGGAGTACCTGCAGGGCCTGCGCCGGCTGTGCGACGCCCAGGGCTGGCTGCTGATGCTCGACGAGGTGCAGTGCGGCATCGGCCGCACCGGCAAGTGGTTCGCCCACCAGTGGGCCGGGATCCAGCCCGACGTGATGCCGCTGGCCAAGGGGCTGGGCTCGGGCGTGCCGATCGGCGCGGTGGTCGCGGGCCCGCGGGCCGCCAGCGTCCTCGGCCCCGGCAACCACGGTTCGACCTTCGGCGGCAACCCGCTGGCGATGCGCGCCGGCGTCGAGACGCTGCGCATCATGGAAGAGGACCAATTGCTGGCCAACGCCGCGACGGTGGGAGCGGCGCTGCAGGCGGGGCTGGCGCGCGAGTTCGCGGGCGTGCCCGGCGTCAAGGAGATCCGCGGTGCGGGGCTGATGATCGGCATCGAGCTCGACCGCCCCTGCGCCGCGCTGCTCGGCCGTGCCGCCGCGGCCGGCCTGATGATCAGCGTCACCGCCGACAGCGTGATCCGCCTGGTGCCACCGCTGATCCTCTCGGTCGACGAGGCGCATCAGATCGTCGCCATCCTCGCGCCGCTCGTGAAGACCTTCCTCGCCGAAGCATGACCACCCCCACGCTCGCTCGGCTCGCTGCCCCCCGAGGGGGCTCTCGCCACCTTCGGGCGACCGGGCGGTAGCGAGATGAAGCCCGGACCGTCGCTGATGAAGCATTACCTGCAGTTCAAGGACCTGCGCGCCGAGGAATACGCCTACCTCTTCGAGCGCGCCCGCATCATCAAGACGCGCTTCAAGAACTACGAGCGCTACCAGCCGCTGGTCGACCGCACGCTGGCGATGATCTTCGAGAAGGCCAGCACGCGCACCCGCGTGAGCTTCGAGGCCGGCATGTACCAGATGGGCGGCTCGGTGGTCCACCTGACCACCGGCGACAGCCAGCTCGGCCGCGCCGAACCGGCCGAGGACAGCGCGCGCGTGATCAGCCGGATGGTCGATCTGGTGATGATCCGGACCTACGAGCAGACCATGCTCGAGCGCTTCGCCGCTCATTCGCGCGTGCCGGTGATCAACGGTCTGACCAACGAGTACCACCCCTGCCAGATCCTGGCCGACGTGTTCACCTTCATCGAGCACCGCGGCAACATCGAAGGCAAGGTGGTGGCCTGGGTCGGCGACGGCAACAACATGGCCAACACCTGGCTGCAGGCGGCCGAGATCCTGGGTTTCACGGTCCATGTCAGCACGCCCGGTGGCTACGAGGTCGACCCCCAGGTCGCCGGCATCCGCGACCGCGGCTGCTACAAGGTCTTCGACCATCCGATGCAGGCCTGCGAAGGAGCGCACCTGGTGACCACCGACGTCTGGACCAGCATGGGCTACGAGGCCGAGAACGAGGAGCGCCGCAAGGCCTTCGTCGACTGGTGCGTCGACGAGGAGATGATGGCCGTGGCGCAGTCCGATGCCCTCTTCATGCACTGCCTGCCGGCGCACCGCGGCGAGGAGGTCACCGCCGAGGTCATCGACGGCCCGCAGTCGGTGGTCTGGGACGAGGCCGAGAACAGGATGCACGTGCAGAAGGCGCTGATGGAATACCTGCTGCTCGGTCGCATCGGCTGACGCACCTGCGGCCGGCGCTTCCGTATCCGATCCCGCCCGAGCGCCGCGCCATCCCCTGACGCGGCACCCGATCCGCCGTGACACCCCACCCGACCGACGTCCTGCGCCGGATTCCCCGCGGCGTCTGGCTGCTGGGCTGCGTCAGCCTGCTGATGGACACCTCTTCGGAGATGATTCACGCTCTGCTGCCGATGTTCATGGTCACGACGCTGGGCGCCAGCGTCGAGTTCGTCGGGTTCGTCGAAGGCCTGGCCGAGGCGACGGCGCTGGTCGTCAAGATGTTCTCGGGCGTGCTCAGCGACGCGATCGGCAAGCGCAAGGGGCTGGCCGTCATCGGCTACGGCCTGGCCGCGCTCACCAAGCCGCTGTTCGCGCTCGCGCCGGGCCTGGGCCTGGCGGTGACGGCGCGGCTGCTCGACCGGGTCGGCAAGGGCATCCGCGGCGCGCCGCGCGACGCGCTGGTGGCCGACCTCGTGCCGCCCGGGCTGCGCGGTGCCGCCTTCGGTCTGCGCCAGGCGCTCGACACGGTGGGAGCGATGATCGGCCCGCTGATCGCGGTCGGCCTGATGCTCGCGTGGCACGACGACTTCCGGGCCGTGTTCTGGGTCGCGACGGTACCGGCGGTGCTGTCGGTGGCGGTGCTCGCCTTCGGCCTGCGCGAGCCGGCGCATGCCTCGAGCGGCCGCCACCGCAACCCGCTCAGCCGCGCCGCCATCGCCCGCCTGGGCCCGGATTACTGGTGGGTCGTCGCCCTGGGCGCGAGCTTCACGCTGGCGCGCTTCAGCGAGGCCTTTCTGGTGCTGCGCGCACAGCAGATCGGCGTGCCGATCGCGCTGGTGCCGGCGGTGATGGTGGCGATGAACCTCGCGTATTCCAGCACCGCCTACCCCTTCGGCAAACTCGCCGACCAGCTGCCGCACCGGCGCCTGCTGGGCGCGTCGCTGCTCGTGCTGATGGCGGCCGACGGGCTGCTCGCGATGAGCGGGGGCTGGACCAGCCTGCTGATCGGCGTCGTTCTGTGGGGCGTGCACATGGGCATGACCCAGGGCCTGCTGGCGGCGATGGTCGCCGACACGGCACCGGCCGACCTGCGTGGCACCGCGTATGGCGTCTTCAACCTCGTCGGCGGGGTGGCGCTGATCGCGGCCAGCACCTTGGCCGGCATTCTCTGGGACCGCCTGGGCGCCCCCGCGACCTTCTGCGCCGGGGCCGGGTTCAGTGCGCTGGCCCTGCTGCTGCTGGCCCACCGGTCGCGCGCGGCGGACGCGAAGACGGGCCGGCGCGGGACCTAGCGCCGGCCGGTCACACTCGGCCCGCGCAGCCGCCGTAGAGAGCCGCGGCAGCCGCAAGGCGATCGCGCACCGCCTGTACCAGCTCCGGCGGCGAGACGACCTGCACCTGTCCGCCCTGGCGCAGCACGTCCATCGCCAGTTCGGTGTCGTCGACGTAGGGCAGTCGCATCTCGTAGTGGCCGCTGTCCAGCCAGTGTCCCTGCTGCTCGGGATGCCATTCCTCGCGGCTGGCCCAGGCCGCCGCCTGCGGGCTGAAGCGCAGCACCGCCCAGCGCCGGATGCCGCCGGCGTAGATGCCGTAGCCGGCGTCCATCTCGGCTTCGACCTTCTTCATCGCGACCTCTCGGGCAGGGCTTTCGAGCAGGCTCGCCTCCTCGACCGCGTCGAGCGCGAAGCGGCGCAATGCCTGGGTCCGGTGGCACCAGGCGTCGAGGTACCAGGTGTTGCGGTAGTGCACCAGGCGCTGCGGCGAGACCTCGCGTTCGCCGACCTCGCGGCGGCCGCGCGTGAAGTAGCGCAGATGCAGCCGCTTGCGCGCCAGCAGCGCCGCACTGACGCGCTCGAAGAAGCGCGTCGGCACCGGCCGGCGCAATGCGGTGACGACCTTCACCCGCTTCATCACCCGCTCGGCCGCCTGCGCGCCCTCTCCGCTGCCCAGCAGGTGGTGGATGCGGTCGAGCAGGGGCTGCAGGTGGCGACTGAGCAGGCCACCGCTGTCGAGGCCGGCGAGCAGTTGCTGCGCCATCAGCAGCGAGTACAGCTCGGACTCGTCGAACCACAGCCCCGGCAGCTCGTGCCGCGGCCCGGCATCGGCAATGCCGAAGCGATAGCCGTTGACGTGGGCGTCGTACTCGATCGGCGCGCCCATGCGGCTGCGCAGGTATTCGAGGTCGCGCTTGAGCGTGGCCGGCGAGACCTCGAGCTCGGCCAGCAGATCGCGAAAGCTGACGTGGCCGCGCGAGCGGATCAGGGTCTCGATGCGGTACAGCCGCGCCGTGTTGTTGGCCATCGTCGCCGGTTCAGGCCGGACCGATAACGTGGCCCTTTTCGTCGAGGTCCATGCGCTCTGTCTTCGTCGCGGATGCGGGCGATTGTGCCGGTACCTTCGCCACGCCGACGAAAAGGAGAAAGCCCCGGCTCTCCATTGAGAGCCGGGGCTTGCGTATTGGTAGGCGCGATTGGACTCGAACCAACGACCCCCACCATGTCAAGGTGGTGCTCTAACCAGCTGAGCTACGCGCCTGGGTCAGCCGATGAGTATATACGAGGGGTCGTGCCCGGCTACCTGCGGCGGGCGTGACGAACCCCCGCCACGCGGCCGATCTGGGCCAGCACCGGGGCCAGGCGCGCGGCGTCTGCAGCCTCCACGGTGAACGTCATCGACGCCGTGCTGCGGTCCTTCGCGCTCTGGGTGTGGACGCCGGTGACGTTCATCCGCTCCTTGGCGAAGACCTCCGAGATGTCGCGCAGCAGGCCCGGCCGGTCGCTGGCCTCGATGATCACATCCAGCGGGTACACCGCCGGGCGGTCGGCCGCAGGCTCGCCCCAGGTGACCTCGATCACGCGCCCCGGCGCTGTCGTGGCCATGTGGGCAAAGTTGCCGCAGTCGCGCCGGTGCACGGCCACGCCGCGACCGCGAGTGACGAAGCCGGCGATCGCGTCGGGCGGCGCGGGGCGGCAGCAGCGCGCCAGCGTCGTCAACAGCGAATCGATGCCGACCACCAGCACGCCGCCGCGACCGCCGCCGGCCTCGCTGCGCGGGCGGTGCAACGCGATGTGGTCGTCGGCCGGCGGCGGCTCGGCCGGGCGCAGCAGGTTCTCGATGTTGCGCAGCGAGTACTCGTCCTTGCCGACCACCTCGAACAGCGCCTCGGCGTTCTTGAAGCCCAGCTGCGCGGCCAGCGCATCGCGCTCCAGCGCCGTGCGGCCTTCGCGCTGGAGCAGCTTCTCCACCGCCTCACGACCGCGGGCGATGGTCTGCGACTGCTGCTCGGCGTTGAACCAGGCACGCACCTTGGCCCGCGCGCGCGGGCTGGCCAGGTAGTGCAGATCGGGGTTGAGCCAGTCCAACGACGGCCCGCCTTCCTTGGCCACGGTGATTTCCACCGTCTGCCCAGATTGCAACGCCGTGTTCAGCGGCACCATCGCGCCGTCGACGCGGGCGCCGCGGCAGCGGTGGCCGAGGTCGGTGTGCAGGCTGTAGGCGAAATCCACCGGCGTGCCGCCGGACGGCAGGTCGATGATCGTGGCCTGCGGCGTGAAGACGTAGATGCGGTCGCCGATGTCCAGCGTCCGGGCCGCCCCGCCCTCGCCCGCGCCCTTGCTGCTGAAGTCGCGCTCCCAGGCCAGCAGTTCGCGCAGAACGGCCTTGCGCGCCTCGGCGATGCGTTCCTCGAATACGCCGCTGGCACTGACCCCGGCATAGCCGCGCGGCCCCGCCTCCTTGTACATCCAGTGCGCGGCCACACCATGCTCGGCGTGCTCGTGCATCGCTCGGGTGCGGATCTGCACTTCCAGCGGCCGGCCGTCCTTGTCCTGCACGACCGTGTGCAGGCTCTGGTAGCCGTTGGGCTTGGGGCGCGCGATGTAGTCGTCGAACTCGCCGGCCAGCGGCGGCCAGGCCTCGTGGACGCGGGCCAGCACGGCGTAGCACGCAGCCACGTCATCGACGATCACGCGCAGCGCGCGCACGTCGTGCACCTGCTCGAAGGCCAGGCCCTTGCCCTGCATCTTCTTCCAGATGCTGTAGAGGTGCTTGGGCCGGCCCTGCACTTCGGCCTTCAGCCCGGCCCGCTCGAGCACCGCCGCCAGTTCCACGACGGCCGAGCGCACGCGCTGCTCGCGATCGACCCGCTTGAGCTCGACCAGCCCGGCGATGCGCTGGTAATCCCGCGGCTGCAGGAAGCGGAAGGCCAGGTCCTCCATCTCCCATTTGATCTGCGAGATGCCCAGCCGGTTGGCCAGCGGCGCGAACACCTCTTGCGACTCGCGCGCGAGGTCGGCCGGGCAGACTGTCTTGGTCGCCGCGTACCAGCGCAGCGTCTGCAGGCGCGAGGCCAGGCGCAGCAGCACCACGCGCAGGTCGCGCGAGAACGCGAGCAGCATCTTGCGCACCTGCTCGGTCTGCTGCGGTCCGGGGCCTTCGCTGCCCTGCGCGGCGCGCACCGCGCGCTGGATCTGCACCAGCTTGCGCGTGAGTGCGACGACGCTGGCATAGGACGCGCCGAAGGCCTTGCGCACCATCTCCTCGGGGCGCTGCAGATGGTCGCCGGCATAGACCAGGTAGGCCGCCGCGCACAGCGCCGGCCCGCCGCCGATGGTGCGCAGTACCGCGGCCACGCCCTCGGCATGGCCGAAGGCGTCCTCGCCGGTGTCCAGCCGCTGGCCGCTGAGCAAAGGCTCGGCGAACACGCGCGCGCGCTGCTCGGGATCGACCTCGTGCGCGTCGGGCGCACTGGCCAGGTGGACGATGGCCGCCGCTGCGCCCTGCGCCGTCGCCGACGGGCCGTCGGCGGTCGGTTTCATGGCCCGAGCAGGAACTCGCGCACCACCGCACGCTGATCGGGCTGGACCAGCGTCGGGGCATGGCCGACGCCGGGAAACTCATGCAGCCGGGCCTTGGGGCCGCGCTCGGTCATCGCCCGCGCGGTGGCCGGGCTCAACAGGTCGGAGTCGGCGCCGCGCAGCAGCAGCGTCGGGCAACGCAGGCGGTCGTAGGTTTGCCACAGCATCGCTTCGCCTGCCGCCGCCAGTGCGGGCGTGATCGCGCGCAGGCCGAGCGCGATGGCCGGGTCGTAATGCGGCTTGAAGCCGTCGCCGTCGGGCACCAGCTGCGGCCGCGTCAGCGCCAGCCATTGCTCGCGCGTGTGCGGACCGAAGCCCTGCGAGATCGCCCACAGCGCATCGGCCGCCTCGTCCACGCTGCGCCAATGCGCCGGCACGCCGAGGTAGCCGCCGATGCGCTGCAGCGCCACCGACTCGATCGCGGGCCCGACGTCGTTGAGGATCAGCCGCCGCACCGGCGAGCCCGGCAGACCGGCCAGGCCGAGGCCGATCAGGCCGCCCATCGAGGTGCCCGCCCAGTCGACCTGCTCCACACCCAGCCGCGCGACCAGGGTCACCATGTCGGCGACGTAGTTCGGGATCGCGTAGCCGGCCGGGTCGGCGAGCCAGTCGGAGCGGCCGCGGCCGGCGATGTCGGGGCAGATCACACGCCAGTCGGCGGCGAGGTCGCGCGCCAAGGTGTCGAAGTCGCGGCCCTGGCGCGACAGTCCGTGCGCGCAGACCAGCACGCGCGGGTTGGCCGGGTCACCCCATTCCCAGTAGGCGACGCGGTGCAGACCGCGGCTGTCCAGGCATTTGACGAAGGCAAGGCGCGGCTCTGTCATTTCGGGCTCGATCTGTAAGCGGGGTTGCGAAGCATCCTATCAACGCCCGTGGCCCGCCGCCGTCCGGGGCAGCCGCTGACCGCCGGCATTCCAGCGATTGCCGGCTATTTCATCTGCACACTGCCGCTGACCGTCACGCTCACCGTGGCCTTGCCGGCTTCCACCGGCAGCGCTTCGCCGGCGGCCGCGCGCGAACTCGAGGCCTGCGCCATCGGCAGCCGCACCGGGCCCGGCAGGTCCGACGACAGCGTCGCCTCGCGCAGCGCGTAGCCGCCAAATCCGAACTGCTTGGCCACCTCGTCGGCACGGGTGCGGAAGCGGGCGATGGCCTGGGCGGTGACCTCGCCCTCGACGCGATCGCGCGCCTCGCGCGAAAGCGAGAAGCCCACGCGGCTGATGGTCATCGTCTGCACGCGCCCGGTCAGCTCGGCGATGGCCTGCGCATCGCGACCTTCGATGATCAGCTCGGTGCTGCCTTGCCAGCCGGCCACCGCCAGACCCGCCGAGCTCGGCCTGGGCGCCGGCGGCGCATAGCGCGGGAAGAGCGAGAACCCGCCGGTATGCACCTCGAGCTGGTTCGGCCGCGCGGCCTTGCGCGCCACCGCCAGCGCGGCATCCAGCGCCTGTCGCAACTGCGCCTGCACGGCGGCGGCTTCGGGCCCTTCGCGGCTGGTGGAGAAGACCACCGTGAGCCAGTCCTTGGTCACATCGACGGTGGCGGTGGCGTTGAGGACGACCACGTTCTGCGGCGGCGGCAGGCTCTGCGCCAGTGCCGGGACGATGGCAAGCGCCAGTGCGCCTGCTGCGACCAGCCGCAGGCGGATGCAGGAACAGGAGTTCGGTTTCATCGTTGTCCTTTCGTCGCCGTTCGCCATGCCGCTGCAGCCGGCGCTTGCCCCGGTGCGGCACTTTTGACGCCATGGCCTGGCTTGTGTGCGATCTTCCCCCGAAAGACTTGTAACCAGTGGTCAGACGCCCGGGAAAAGCCTCGATCGCGGACCGCACAATGCGGCTGTTACAAATTCGGAGCCGCCGATGAGCACGAGCGCCAATGCCCGCCCCGACCGCATCGTCGTCGTCGATGACGACGCCCGCATCCGCGACCTGCTGCGCCGCTACCTCTCGCAGGAGGGTTTCGACGTGCTGCTGGCCGAGGACGCAAAGGCGCTCAACCGGGTGCTGACGCGCGAAACGGTCGACCTCATCGTGCTCGACCTCATGCTGCCGGGCGAGGACGGGTTGTCGATCTGCCGCCGCCTGCGCGCGGCCAACGATCTGACGCCGATCATCATGCTCACGGCCAAGGTCGAGGATGTCGATCGCATCGTCGGCCTGGAGGTCGGCGCCGACGACTACCTGCCCAAGCCCTTCAACCCGCGCGAGCTGCTGGCGCGAATCCACGCCGTGCTGCGCCGGCGCCCCGCGCCCGAGGCGCCCGGCGCGCCGTCCAAGGACGCCGAACTGGTCGCCTTCGGCCCCTTCGAGTTCGACCTCTCGCTGCGCCGGCTGTCCAAGAACGGCGAGCAGATCGCGCTGACCACGGGCGAGTTCTCGATGCTCAAGGCGCTGGTGCGACACCCGCGCCAGCCGCTGAGCCGCGACAAGCTGGCGCAACTGGCGCGGGGGCGCGAGTTCGAACCCTTCGACCGCAGCCTGGACGTGCAGATTTCGCGCCTGCGCAAGATGCTCGAGCCCGACCCGGCCCAGCCGCGCTACATCCAGACCGTGTGGGGCGTGGGCTATGTCTTCGTGCCCGATGGCACCAACTGAGTCGATGGCTCCCACTGATCGCTGCCGGTGGCAAGCCGAACCACTGTCGGCCTGAGCCTGTTCTGGCGCACCTTCTTCCTGCTGGCCCTGTTGCTGGCAGGCGGGATCGTGGCCTGGATGCAGACCCTGCGCGCGCTCGAGCTCGAACCGCGCGCGGTGCAGGCTGCGCAGCAGACCGCCGGCCTGGTCAACCTCGCTCGTGCCGCGCTGCGCCAGGCCGACGGCATCAACCGCGTGGCCCTGATCAAGAGCCTGACCGCGCAGGAGGCGACCAAGGTCACGCCGCGCGAACCCAAGGACCGCTGGGAGGACTACGGTGTCGATCGCTTCACGCGCCGGGTCAGCGAAGAGCTGCAATCCGCGCTCGGCCCCAACGCGGTGGTCGCGCGCAGCGTCAACGGCACGCCGGGGATGTGGGTGGGCTTCTCGATCGATCGCGACCTGTACTGGCTGCAGGCCGACTCGGGCCAGGCGCGGCCGATCAACCGCAGCACTTGGCTGATCTGGATCGGCATCGCGCTGCTGGCGACGCTGGTCGGCTCGGTGGCCATCGCCAGCCTGATCAACCGGCCGCTCAAGCAGCTTTCGTTCGCCGCCAGCCGGATCCGCGACGGCGACCTCGATTCACGCCTGGACGAGAACACGCTGACGAGCGAGATCCGCGAGGTCAACAAGGGTTTCAACCGCATGGCGCGCGAGCTGGCGCGGGTCGAGGAAGACCGCGCCGTGATGCTCGCCGGCATCAGCCACGACCTGCGCACGCCGCTGGCGCGCCTGCGCCTCGAAACCGAGATGAGCGTCAACGACGAGGAAGCCAAGCGCAACATGGCGCTGGACATCGACCAGCTCGACGCGATCATCGACAAGTTCATGGACTACGCCCGCCCGGGCGTGACGCAGCTGCGGCCGGTGCCCGTGGCGCAGCTCCTCGACCGCGAGGCCGCGGTGTTCCGCGACCCGAGCCAGCTCCGCATCAAGGCCCGCGTGACCCCCGACCTGGAGGTGTTGGCCGACGAGACCGAGCTCGGCCGCGTCTTCCTCAACCTGTTCGAGAATGCGCGCCGCTACGGCCGCGGCACCTACACCGGCGTGGCCGAGGTGTCGGTCAGCTCGGTGAAGGCCGGGCCCTGGGCCATCATCAGCGTGCGCGACCATGGACCGGGCGTGGCGCCCGAAAAGCTGCCGCAGCTGACCACGCCCTTCTTCCGCGGCGATGCCGCACGCACCGCCGCCACCGGCGCCGGCCTGGGGCTGGCGATCGTCGACAAGGCGATGCACCGCATGGGCGGCAGCCTGGAGCTGGCCAACGCACCCGATGGCGGGCTGATCGCGCACCTGCGACTGAAGCGGGTGCCCTTGGCGGCGTCGCGCAACGGCGCCCGCTGAGCCGCCGGCATCGGCCTGCAGGCGGCGGCGCGGCTCGCCGGGGCCTCATCCTGCGCATCGTCGCAACGGGTGCACGCCCTAGGTGTCAACGGCGCCACCAGCGTGCAACATCGGGCCTTCCCCGGCCGTACGGCGCCGGACCAGCCCTTCCCCTCAAGGAGAGATGATGCGAAAGATCCCCCCGCTCGCCGCCGCCGTGCTGTGCGCCTTGGTCGCGACCGTCGCCATCGCGCAGACGAAGTTCATCACCGTGCTCACCGGCGGCACCAGCGGGGTCTACTACCCGCTGGGCGTGGCCCTGTCGCAGCTCTACGGCAAGGCGCTGCCCGATGCCAAGGTCAGCGTGCAGTCCACCAAGGCCTCGGGCGAGAACCTCAACCTGCTGCAGGCCGGGCGCGGCGAGATCGCCTTCACGCTCGGCGATGCGCTGTCCGATGCCTGGAAGGGCAATGCCGAAGCCGGATTCCCGACGCCGCTGAAGAAGCTGCGCACGGTGGCCGGCATCTACGCGAACTACATCCAGATCGTGGCCAGCGCCGACTCGGGCATCAAGACCCTGGCCGACCTGAAGGGCAAGCGCCTGTCGGTCGGGGCGCCGAAGTCGGGCACCGAGCTGAACGCGCGCGCGATCCTGAAGGCCGCCGGCCTGAGCTACAAGGACCTGGGCAAGGTCGAGTACCTGGCATTCGGCGAATCGGTGGAGCTGATGAAGAACCGCCAGCTCGACGCGACGCTGCAGTCGGCCGGCCTGGGCGTGGCGTCGCTGCGCGACCTGGCGACGTCGATGAAGATCGTCGTCGTGCCGATCCCCGCCGACGTCGTGGCCAAGGTCGGCGACCCGGCTTACCAGTCGGCGCCGATCCCGGCCAGGACCTACGAGGGCCAGGACGCCGACGTGCCCACTGCAGCGGTGCAGAACTTCCTCGTCACCAGCGAGGCGGTGCCGACCGACGTCGTCTACGCAATGACCAAGGCCATGTTCACCAACCTGCCGGCGCTGGTGGCGGCACATTCGGCGGCCAAGGCGATCAAGCTCGAGAATGCCATCAAGAGCCTGCCGGTGCCGCTGCATCCCGGTGCCGAGAAGTACTACCGCGAGGTCGGCCTGCTGAAGTAGCTCGGTGCCTGCGCGCCACCGCCCTGCTTGGCGGTGCGCCTCTTTTCGACCTTGACGCGCGCTGGAGCCTGCCATGTCGTCTTCATCCGCGCCTGACGCCGGCGCGCCCACCGGCGACCTGCTGCAGGCGCTCGCCCACCCGTCCACCGACCACGGCCGCACACGCCAGCTGACGGGGGGCACTTCGGTGCTGGTGGGACTGGTGGCCGTCGCCTTCTCGGTCTTCCAGCTCGTGGTGGCCGCCTTCTCGCCGCTGTCCAGCCTGGTCACGCGATCGATCCACGTCGGCTTCCTGATGCTGCTGGCCTACCTGCTGTATCCGCCGCGCGAGCGCTCGCGGCACGACCGGCTGCCCTGGTTCGACCTTCTCATCGGCGCCGGCTGCTTCGGGCTCGGCCTGTACCACATGATCTTCGAGGCCGACATCGTCCAGCGCGGCGGCGACCCGACCGCCACCGACATGGTGGTCGGCATCGCGGTCGTCGTGCTGCTGTTCGAGGCCGCGCGGCGCGTGCTCGGCCTGGCCCTGCCGATCGTCTGCGCCACCTTCCTGGCCTACGGCATGTTCGGCCAGTACCTGCCCGGCGAACTCGGTCACCGGCCCTATGGCGTCGACCAGATCGTCTCGCAACTCCACCTGGGCACCGAGGGCATCTACGGCATCCCGACCCTGGTCTCGGCGACCTACATCTTCCTCTTCATCCTCTTCGGTGCCTTCCTCGAGCACGCCGGCATGATCCGGCTGTTCAACGAGGTGGCGCTCGGCTTCGTCGGGCATGCGCGCGGCGGCCCGGCCAAGGTGGCCGTCGTGTCCTCGGGCTTCATGGGCACGATCTCGGGTTCGGGCGTGGCCAACGTGCTCACGGTGGGCCAGTTCACGATCCCGCTGATGAAGCGCTTCGGCTACTCCAGCGTGTTCGCCGGCGCGGTCGAGGCCACCTCGTCGATGGGCGGCCAGATCATGCCGCCGGTGATGGGGGCGGTGGCCTTCATCATGGCCGAGACGCTGAACCTGCCCTATGCGCAGATCTGCATCGCCGCCGCGGTGCCCGCGCTGCTGTACTACGCCACGGCGTTCTGGATGGTCCACCTCGAGGCCGGTCGCGCGAACCTGATGGGCATGCCCAGGGACCAGTGCCCCAACCCCTGGACCGCGATGCGCAGAAGCTGGTATCTGCTGCTGCCGCTGCTGGCGCTCGTCGTGATGCTGTTCCACGGCTTCACGCCGATGTACGCCGGGCTCACGGGGCTGGCGCTGACGGCGGTGCTGATCCTCGGCGCCACGGTGGCGGCGACGATCGGCCCGACGACGCTGCGCTACGTGTTCTGGATCGGCCTGGGCATCCTCGCCTCGTTCTTCGTCCAGTTCGGGATCTGGGTCGTGATCGGGCTGATCGCGGCGCTGGTGCTCGCCAACACCGTCGTCCAGGGCGGCCGGGCGACCCTGAGCGCCCTCCATGCGAGCCTGATCGACGGCGCCAAGCAGGCGGTGCCGGTGGGCCTGGCCTGCGCCATCGTCGGCGTGATCATCGGCGTGCTGACCCTGACCGGCGCGGCCACCAGCTTCGCCGGCTACATCCTGACCGTGGGCGAGAAGAGCCTGTTCCTGTCGCTGGTGCTGACGATGATCGTCTGCCTGATCCTGGGCATGGGCATCCCGACCATCCCCAACTACATCATCACCAGTTCGATCGCAGCGCCGGCGCTGCTCAAGCTGGGCGTGCCGCTGCTGGTCTCGCACATGTTCGTCTTCTACTTCGGCATCATGGCCGACCTGACGCCACCGGTGGCGCTGGCCGCCTTCGCCGCGGCATCGATCGCGCGCGCACCGGCGATGCAGATCGGCTTCAAGGCCACCCAGATCGCCGCCGCGGGCTTCGTGATCCCCTTCATGGCGGTCTATGACCCGGCGCTCATGCTCCAGCCGAGCACGGCCGGCGGCAGCCTGAGCTGGCTCGCCGCGGTCTACGTGATCTTCAAGACGCTGGCGGCGATCGCCTTGTGGGGTGCCACCGTCGTCGGCTACCTGGGGCGGCGCCTCAGCCCGGCAGAGCGGCTGTGGGCCGCCGCCGCCGCCTCGCTGTTGGTGGCCGCGGTGCCCGCCACCGACGAGATCGGCTTCGCCGCCGCCGCCGCCTTCGCGGCCTGGAACCTCTGGCGCTTGCGCCAGGACCGCGCGCGGCTGCCGGCCGCCACGGCCTGACGCGCGCGCAGCGCATGCTCGGTCTGTGCCTCGCCCGCGGTGCCGCGACGGTGGCGATCGCGACCAGCCAGTTCACGCTGGCCTGGACCCATTCGATCGAGAAGGTCCGCTGGGAGGAGCATTGGCGCGTGACCCCGGCCGGGCTGGTCGTGGACGAGGCGCTGATCCACGGTTCGGGGGCCGGCATGGAGCCGCCGGAAGGCGCGGTGCTGAAGGACGGCGTCTGGCACTACCGGCCGCGGCTGCCGCCGCAGCCTTCGGTGGTGCTCGCGGCCTCGGGCTTCACGCCAGATCACACGCTGTGCGTGGGCACCGATTGCCGGCCGCTGGGGCGCTGGATCGCCGGCCACGCGCCGGTGCGCTTCAGGCCCTGCGAGGTCTCACGCTGAGTTGCCGCCCTGCCGCTGGCCGCTGAGCAGGCACACGGCGCGCGCCTCGATCGCCCGCCCCTCGCCCACCGGGCCCATCTTTTCGGCCGTCTTGGCCTTGACGTTGACCTGCTCGACACCGACCGCCAGCGCGGCGGCGATGCGCTGGCGCATCGCGGCGATGTGCGGCGCCATCTTCGGCGCCTGTGCGACGATGGTCGCATCGAGGTTCACGAGCTCGTAACCCGCTGCCTGCACGCGGCGCATCGCCTCGGCGAGCAGAGCGATCGAATCCGCGCCCTTGAATGCCGGGTCGGTGTCCGGAAAATGGCTGCCGATGTCGCCCAGCGCCGCCGCGCCGAGCAGGGCATCGGTGATCGCGTGAAGCAGCGCGTCGGCATCCGAATGCCCGAGCAGGCCGTGGCTGTGCGGAATCGTCACGCCGCCCAGCACCAACGGTCGGCCGGCGACGAGCGGGTGGGTGTCCCAGCCCTCGCCGATCCGGAAGCTCGGGATGTTCATCGCGTCTCCAGCAGTCGCTCGGCCAGCGCGAAGTCGGCCGGCCAGGTGAGTTTGAGGTTTTCGATCTCGCCCGGCACGAGCCTGGGTGCCAGGCCCAGGGCTTCGATCGCGCTGGCCTCGTCGGTCACCGGGACACCGGTTTGCGCCGCCTGCGCCAGCGCCCGCTGCAGCATGCCGATGCGGAACATCTGCGGCGTCTGCGCCAGCCACTTGTCGTGACGGTCCAGCGTGGCCGCGACGCGATCGCCTCGCGCGGCCTTCAGCGTGTCGGCCAGCGGCAGGGCCAGCAGGCCGCCGACGGCATCGTCCAGGCAGGCGTCGAGCAGCCGATCGACCCAGACCGGCTGCAGCAGGCAGCGTGCGGCGTCGTGCACCAGCACCCAGTCGTCGGCGGCGGCGCCGCGCTCGCGCAGGGCATCCAGGCCGCCGGCGACGGTGTCGGCACGCGTCGCGCCGCCGCGGCGCGCGACCCAGGCGCGCGGGCCGGCGAATCCGGCTGCCTGCGCCTCGAACCGATCATCCTGCGGCGCGAGCACGACCAGCGTCGCCGCCAGGCGAGGCACGGCCGCCAATGCGGCCAGTGTGTGCGCGACCACGCTGCGCCCGGCCAGCCGCGCGTACTGCTTCGGCCCGTCGGTGCCCGCACGCAACCCGACGCCGGCACAGGGCACGAGGGCAAAGCAGCGCGCGGCATCAGGCATGGCGGCGGATTCTAGAATCCGAGCCTTCACGCCCCGCCGTGCCGCGCAGCACATCGGCCGGGGCGATCTTCTTTTCTCGCTCCCGATGCAACTCCCCACCATCGCCCCAGGCAAGCGCTTCACGCTGCCCCGCCCCATCGGCTCGGCCGATGCGCTGCTGCTTGCACGCCTGGGCCGCAGCCATGCCGACGCGGGTCGCCTGCTGGCCGTCTTCAGCGCCGAGCCTTCGGACACCCAGCGCCTGGCCGACGAGATGCCGTTCTTCGAGCCCGGGCTGCGGGTGGCGGTGTTCCCCGACTGGGAGACCCTGCCCTACGACAGCTTCAGCCCGCACCAGGACCTGATCTCCGAGCGGCTCGCCACGCTGTGGCGCATCCACAGCGGCGATGTCGACGTGGTGCTGCTGCCGGCCGCCACGGCGCTGACGCGGCTGGCGCCGCCTTCGTTCCTGGCCGGCACCACCTTCAGCTTCAAGCAGAAGTCCAGGCTCGACGAGGTGCGCCTGAAGGCCCAGCTCACGCTGGCCGGCTACCAGCATGTCAGCCAGGTCGTCTCGCCGGGCGAATACGCCGTGCGCGGCGGGCTGATCGACCTCTTTCCGATGGGCTCGCCGGTGCCCTACCGTGTCGACCTGTTCGGCGACGAGGTGGACTCGATCCGCACCTTCGACCCCGACAGCCAGCGCAGCCTGTACCCGGTGCCCGAAGTGCGGCTGCTGCCCGGGCGCGAATTTCCGCTCGACGAGGCAGCGCGGACCGCCTTCCGCGCCCGCTGGCGCGAGAGGATCGAAGGCGACCCGACGCGCTGCCGGATCTACAAGGACATGGCGCAGGGCATCGCCGGCGGCGGCATCGAGTACTACCTGCCGCTCTTCTTCGACGAGACGGCGACGATCTTCGACTACCTCGGCGAGCGGGCCGCGCTGGTGCTGCACGGCAAGGTCGACGAGGCGCTGGAGGCCTTCTGGACCGACACGCGCGAGCGCCACCGCTTCCTGCAGCACGACCCCGAGCGGCCGCTTTTGCCGCCGGCGGCGATCTTCATGCCGGCCGAGGAGTTCTTCGGCCGCACGCAGCCGCATGCAACGCTGTCGCTGCGCGGCAGCGAGCCCGTCGCGGGCTCGCAAGAGCCCGCTGCCGCGGTCTCGTGGGCGCGCCCGCTGCCCGACCTGGGCATCGAACGCGGCGCCACCGAACCGCTGGGCAGGCTCGAAGGCCACATTCGCCGCTCACCGCACCGCGTGCTGCTGGTGGCCGAGAGCGAGGGCCGCCGCGAGAGCCTGCTGGAGCTGCTGCGCGACCATGGCATCAGCGTGCCCAGCGTGGCATCGCTGGAGGAGTTCCTCACCGGCCCCGAGAAGGTGGCGATCGCCACCACGCCGCTGGCCGAGGGCTTCCACTGGCACGAGCCGGAGCAGCAGATCTCGGTCCAGTTCGTCACCGAAACCGAGCTCTTCTCCACCACGCCGCAGGCGCGCAAGCGGCGCAAGCAGGAGCAGGTCAGCAGCGTCGATGCGCTGATCAAGGACCTCTCGGAGCTGAAGATCGGCGACCCGGTGGTTCACCTCAACCACGGCATCGGTCGCTACCACGGACTCGTCAACATCGACCTCGGCGATGGGGCGAGCGAATTCCTGCAGCTCGAGTACGCCGACCGGGCGACCCTGTACGTGCCGGTGTCGCAGCTGCACCTGATCACCCGCTACACGGGCGTCAGCGCCGAGGAAGCGCCGCTGCACAAGCTCGGGTCGGCGCAATGGGACAAGGCGCGCCGCAAGGCCGCCGAGCAGGTGCGCGACACCGCGGCCGAGCTGCTGAACCTCTACGCCCGCCGCGCCGCCCGCGAAGGCTTCGCCCACCGCTTCAGCCCGCACGACTACGAGGCCTTCGCCACCAGCTTCGGCTTCGAGGAGACCGCCGACCAGCGCGCCGCCATCCACGCCGTGATCCACGACATGGTCAGCCCGAAGCCGATGGACCGCCTGATCTGCGGCGACGTCGGCTTCGGCAAGACCGAGGTCGCGCTGCGCGCCGCCTTCGTCGCCGTGCACGGCGGCAAGCAGGTGGCGATCCTGGCGCCGACCACGCTGCTGGCCGAGCAGCATTACCAGACCCTCGTCGATCGCTTCGGCAAATGGCCGGTGAAGGTGGCCGAGCTGTCGCGATTCCGCAGTCCGAAGGAAGTCAAGGCGGCCCTCGAAGGCCTCGCCGACGGCAGCGTCGACATCGTCGTCGGCACCCACAAGCTGCTGTCGTCGGACGTCAAGTTCGCGCGCCTGGGGCTGCTGGTGATCGACGAGGAGCACCGCTTCGGCGTACGTCACAAGGAGGCGATGAAGGCGCTGCGCGCCGACGTCGACGTGCTGACGCTCACCGCCACGCCGATCCCGCGCACGCTGGGCATGGCGCTCGAAGGCCTGCGCGATCTGTCGGTCATCGCCACCGCGCCGCAGCGCCGGCTGTCGATCAAGACCTTCGTGCGCAACGAAGGCAACGGCGTCATCCGCGAGGCGGTGCTGCGCGAGCTCAAGCGCGGCGGCCAGGTCTACTTCCTGCACAACGAGGTCGAGACGATCCAGAACCGGCGCCAGACGCTGGCCGAGCTGTTGCCCGAGGCGCGCATCGCCGTGGCTCACGGCCAGATGCCCGAGCGCGAGCTGGAGCGGGTGATGCGCGACTTCGTCGCCCAGCGCCACAACGTGCTGCTGTGCTCGACCATCATCGAGACCGGCATCGACGTGCCCAGCGCCAACACCATCGTCATCAGCCGCGCCGACAAGTTCGGGCTGGCCCAGCTGCACCAGCTGCGCGGCCGCGTCGGGCGCAGCCACCACCAGGCCTACGCCTACCTGCTCGTCCCCGACATCGAGGGCCTGACCAAGCAGGCCGCGATGCGGCTGGACGCGATCCAGGCGATGGAGGAGCTGGGTTCAGGCTTCTACCTGGCGATGCACGACCTGGAGATCCGTGGCGCCGGCGAGGTGCTCGGCGAGCACCAGAGCGGCAACATGATGGAGGTCGGCTTCCAGCTCTACAACGACATGCTGGCCGAGGCCGTGCGCTCGCTGAAGGCCGGCCGCGAACCCGACCTGCTGAGCCCGCTGGCCGCCACCACCGAGATCAACCTGCATGCCCCGGCGCTGCTGCCAGACGCCTACTGCGGCGACGTGCAGGTGCGGCTCTCGCTGTACAAGCGGCTGGCCTCGGCCGAGAAGGCGGAAGCCATCGACGCCCTGCTCGAGGAGATCACCGACCGCTTCGGCCGCCTGCCCGCGCAGGGCCAGACCCTGTTCGACACCCACCGCCTGCGCGTGCTGGCCAAACCCTACGGCGTGCTCAAGATCGACGCCGGCCCCAAGCTGATGACCATCACCTTCCGCGCCCAGGCGCCCATCGATGCCAAGCGCATCATCGAGCTGGTGCAGAAGAACCGCACCATCAAGCTCGCCGGCAACGACAAGCTGCGCATCGAGCGCGAGATCAGCCAGCCGGCCGACCGCGCGCAGTACCTGCGCGAGCTGCTGCGGGCGCTTGGGCAGCCCACGAAGGCCACCGCATGAACGACGCCCGCGAATTCGCTGCCGGCCTGGTCATCCGCGGGTTCACGCCGCCGCTGGCACTGGCCGACTTCCGGCTGGCGGTCTTCGACATGGACGCCACGCTGATCAACATCGAGTGCATCGACGAGATCGCCGCTGTCGTCGGGCGCAAGGCCGAGGTCTCGGCGATCACCGAAGCGGCGATGCGCGGCGAGATCGCCGACTTCAAGGACAGCCTGCGCCGTCGCCTGGCCTTGCTGCGCGGCGTGCCGATCGCCGCGCTCGAGCAGGTCTACGCCGAACGGCTGCGCATCAATCCCGGCGTCGAGGCCTTCGTCGCCGCCTGCCGCGGCGCGGGCCTGAAGACGCTGCTGGTCTCGGGCGGCTTCACGTTCTTCAGCGACCGCGTGCGCGCCCGCCTGCAGATCGACTTCGCGCGCGCCAATGTGCTGGAGGTCGAAGGCGGGCGACTCACCGGCGGCCTGGTGCCGCAAGCCTGGGGCGAGATCGTCGATGGCGCCGAGAAGAAGCGGGTCCTGCTCGAAGTCGCCGAGCTGATGGGCATTTCGCCGGCGCAGACGATGGCCGTCGGCGACGGCGCCAACGACCTGCCGATGATGGACGCAGCGGGCCTGTCGATCGCCTTCCACGCCAAGCCCACGGTGCGCGCGCAGGCGATGGTCTCGATCACCGAAGGTGGCCTCGACCGCGCCCTGGCGTTGCTCCGCGCCGGACCGTCGGGCGACCCGGGTTGAAGACCGGCTGCGCCCTTTGCAGGGTTTGCGCCGGCAAGCGCGGCTGCGTGCCGGCCGAGGTCGTCAGGCCTCGATCTGCGCCCAGGCGCGGTCCAGCCGCTTGGCGCTGACCGGTTGCGGCGTGCGCAGCTCCTGCGCGAACAGGCTCACGCGAAGCTCCTCCAGCAGCCAGCGGTACTCGTCCAGCCGAGCATGCGGGGCGCCCCTCAGTTCGGCGACGCGGCGCAGCCAGCGCTGCTCCAGCGGGCGCAGCTCGGCGGCCTTCGCGGCGTCGCGCGCCGGGTCGGCACGCCACTTCTCCAGCCGCAGCACGACCGCCTTGAGGTAGCGCGGCAGCTGCTGCAACGCGGCCCAGGGCGTGTCGCGCAGGAACTGCTTGCCGACCAGGCGCTGCAGCTGCGCCTGCACGTCGTCGGCGAGCTCGCGCGGCGGCCGGCTGTCCTTCAGCTTGCGCTGTGCAGCGGCGTACTCGGCCAGCACCACGCCGGCCTGGCGCGCCACCTCCTGCGCGATCAGGTTCAGCCGGGCGCGGCCTTCGTCCAGCCGGGCCGCGAAAGCACGCTCGTCGGTGGGCAACGGCTCGGCGAGGAAGGCGCGATCCAGCGCCAGGTCGATGATCTGGCCGCGCAGTTCCTCCAGCGTGCCCAGCGCCAGGTAATGGCCGGCCATCGCCTGCAGGCCGGGGATGTTCTTCTCGAGATACTTCAGCGGCTCGCGCAGCTGCAGCGCGACCAGCCGGCGCAGGCCCGCGCGGTGGCGGGCAGCGGCCAGCGCGGGTTCGTCGAAAACCTCGACCTCGACATGCGTGCCGCGGTCGATCAGAGCCGGGAAGCCGATCAGCACCTGGGAGCCGCGGCGGACCTCCATCAGCTCGGGCAGCGCGCCGAAGGTCCAGGCCACATGGCGTTCGGGCTCGGTCGCCGCTGCCTCCGGTGCCTTCGACGGGCCCGCACCGGTCAGCGCATGTCGGACGTCAGAGTCGGTCGGCGCGCCCGTCGACGGGGCAGCGCCGCCGGGCACGGCAGCCTGTGTCTTCAGTACCGCCAGCGCCTGGAATGCGCTGCGCGCCTGGTTGCCCAGCTCGGCCTTCAGGCCGGCGAGGTCGCGCCCCATGCCGAGCTGGCGGCCATGCTCGTCGACGACGCGGAAGTTCATGAACAGGTGCGGGCTGAGCTGGTCGAGCTTGAAGTCGTTGCGCTGCACCGCGAGCTGCGTGCGCTCGCGCACCGCCTTCAGCAGCGCGTCCATCAGGCCGCCCTGGGCGAAGGGCGCGAGGGCGCAGAACTCGGCCGCGTAGTCCGGCAGCGGCACCAGCCGCGAGCGCGGCCGCTGGTGCAGCGTCTTGCACAAGGCCAGCACCTTGGCCTGCAGCATGCCGGGCACCAGCCATTCGCAGCGCTCCTCGCTGACCTGGTTGAGCGCGTACAGCGGCACCGTCACCGTGACGCCGTCGCGCGCGTCGCCGGGCTCGTGCAGGTAGCTGGCCGCGCAGTCGATGCCGCCCAGACGCAGCGCGCGCGGGAAGGCCTCGGTGGTAATGCCCGCCGCCTCGTGGCGCATCAGCTCGTCGCGCGTGAGTTGCAGCAGCTTCGGTTGCTTCTTGATCTCGTCGCGGTACCAGCGCTCCAGGCTCGCGCCGCTGCAGACGTCGCTCGGCAGCTGCTGGTCGTAGAAGGCGTGGATCAGCTCGTCGTCGACGAGCACGTCCTGGCGCCTTGCCTTGTGCTCGAGCTCCTGGACCTGAGCGATCAGCTTGCGGTTGTGGGCCAGGAAGGGCAGCCGGGTGTCCCACTCGTCGCCGACCAGGGCCTCGCGGATGAAGATCTCGCGCGCCGCGGCCGGGTCGATGCGGCCGAAGTTCACGCGCCGGTTGTTGTAGATCACGATGCCGTAGAGCGTGGCCCGCTCCAACGCGATCACCTCGGCCGCCTTCTTCTCCCAGTGAGGCTCGAGCAACTGCGTCTTCAGCAGGTGCCCGGCCAGCGGCGGGATCCACTGCGGCTCGATCGCGGCGATGCCGCGGCCGAACAGGCGCGTGGTCTCGACCAGTTCTGCGGCGACGATCCAGCGCCCCGGCTTCTTGCTCAGGTTGGTGCCCGGGTGGCGCCAGAACTTGATGCCGCGCGCGCCCAGGTACCAGTCCTCGTCGTCGCGACCCGGGCGGCCCCCGGCCCCCCGAGGGGGCGCGCCGACTTGGGACGGCCCGGCGTCGGCGCGGCAGCCGATGTTGCCGAGCAGCCCCGCCAGCAGCGAGAGGTGGATCTGCTCGTAGGTCGCGGGCGCGGTGTTCAGCCGCCAGCCATGCTCGGCGACCACGGTGTGGAGCTGCGTGTGGATGTCGCGCCATTCGCGCACCCGGCGCGGGCTGATGAATTGCTCGCGCAGCCGCTGTTCCTGCTGCCGGTTCGTGAGCTTGTGTGAATCGACGCGCGCCTCCCTGGCCTGCGCGTGGCCGTGGATCCCGCGGCCGGCCTCGATCCACTGCCAGAGCTTGAGGGTGCCGACGAACTCAGAGCGCTCGTCGTCGAAGGGCTTGTGCTTCTCGTCGGCGGCCTGGGCCTTGTCCTGCGGTCGGTCGCGCACGTCCTGGCCGCTGAGCGCAGCGGCGATGATCAGCACCTCGGTCAGCGCCTGGTGCTGCCGCGCCTCCAGGATCATGCGGCCCACGCGCGGGTCCAGCGGCAGGCGGCACAGTTCGCGGCCGATCGCGGTGAGCTCGTTCGCCTCGTCGACCGCGCCGAGCTCGGCCAGCAGCGCGTAGCCGTCGGCGATCGCCTTCTTCGGCGGCGGTTCGATGAAGGGAAAGTCATCGACCACGCCCAGGTGCAACGCCTTCATGCGCAGGATCACGCCGGCCAGCGAGCTGCGCAGGATCTCGGGGTCGGTGAAGCGGGCGCGGCCCTGGAACTCATCCTCGCCATAAAGGCGGATGCAGATGCCGTTGGCCACGCGGCCGCAGCGGCCGGCGCGCTGCTGCGCCGCAGCCTGGCTGACCGGCTCGACCTGCAGCTGCTCGACCTTGCTGCGGAAGCTGTAGCGTTTGACGCGCGCCAGCCCGCTGTCGACGACGTAGCGGATGCCGGGCACGGTCAGCGAGGTCTCGGCGACGTTGGTCGCGAGCACGATGCGCCGGCCGTTGCCGGGCTCGAAGACCCGATCCTGCTCCTGCTGGCTCAGGCGCGCGAACAGCGGCAGGATCTCGGGCGCCGGCCCGCCGCGCGCGTGCTGCAGAAGATGGCGCCGCAGGTGGTCGCTGGTCTCGCGGATCTCGCGCTCGCCGGGCAGGAAGACGAGGATGTCGCCCGGACCGGCCCGCCACAATTCGTCGACCGCATCCGCGATCGCGTTGTCGAGGTCGAACTCGCGGCTTTCCTCGTACGGCCGCCAGCGCTGCTCGACCGGGAACAGCCGCCCGGAGACCATGATCACCGGCGCCGGCCCGTCCTTCGATGCGAAATGCTGCGCGAAGCGATCGGCGTCGATCGTCGCCGATGTGACGATGAGCTTCAGGTCGGGCCGCCGCGGCAGCAACTGGCGCAGGTAGCCGAGCAGGAAGTCGATATTCAGGCTGCGCTCGTGGGCCTCGTCGATGATGATCGTGTCGTAGGCGCGCAGCAGCGGGTCTGCTGCAGTCTCGGCGAGCAGGATGCCGTCGGTCATCAGCTTGACCGAAGCGCCGGGCTGCAGCCGGTCCTGGAACCGCACCTTGTAGCCGACCACCTCTCCCAGCGGCGAATTCAGCTCGTCGGCGATGCGTTTGGCGACGCTGCTGGCGGCGATGCGCCGCGGCTGCGTGTGGCCGATCAGGCCGCTGCCGCCGGCGCCCAGGCCACGGCCGAGCTCGAGCGCGATCTTGGGCAGCTGTGTCGTCTTGCCCGAGCCGGTCTCGCCGCAGACGATGACCACCGGGTGCTGGCGAATGGCGCGCGCGATCTCCTCGCGCCGGGCGGAGACCGGCAGCGACTCGGGGTAGGTGATCGGCGGGACGGGGTGCGCCGGGACGGCGCGCGGGCGGGCTTGCACGGGGCGCGGATTATCTCCGCGCCGCCGCTCACCTGGCCGCGTAGGTGATGACGTGGATCACCGCGCCCTGCGGGTCTTGCAGCACGGCCATGCGGCCCACGCCGGGCACGTCCATCGGCGGCATCAAGGTCTTGCCGCCCAGCGCGGCGCACTTGGCGAGGGTCTGGTCGACGTTGTCCACCGTGACATAGCTGCCCCAATGCGGCAGCATGGCTGGTGGCGCATCGGGCGGCACGCCCATGATGCCGCCCACCGCGGTCTCGCCGACGCTGACCACGCGGTAGTGGCCCATGTCGGGCCCCATGTCCTTGACCGACCAGCCGAACAGCTGACCGTAGAAGGAGGTCGCCGCAGCGGGGTCGGATGTCACCAGCTCGTTCCAGCTGAACGCGCCCTGGGTCTTGTAGGCATCCATCGTTCGCACCTCGGAAGCAGTGAATCGGGCAAAGATGCTGCGGCACAATCCGCGGACTTGTCGATCCCCTTCATGAGCCTCGTCTTCCCGCACACCTTCGTGCCCTGGTTTCGCGCCGTGGCGCCGTACATCCACGCCTACCGCGGCAAGACCTTCGTCGTCGCGCTGGCCGGCGAGGCGATCGCTGCAGGCAAGCTCAACGCCTTCGTGCAGGACCTGGCGATCCTGCATGCAATGGGCATCAAGCTGGTGATGGTCCACGGCTTCCGGCCGCAGGTGACCGAGCAGCTCGCGGCCAAGGGCCATGTCTCGCGCTTCGCGCGCGGCATCCGCATCACCGACCCGGTGGCGCTCGACGCGGCGCAGGAGGCCGCCGGGCAGTTGCGCTTCGAGATCGAGGCCGCGTTCTCGCAGGGCCTGCCGAACACGCCGATGGCCAACGCCACCGTGCGCGTGGTCTCGGGCAACTTCCTGACCGCGCGGCCGGTGGGCATCGTCGACGGCATCGATTTCATCCACAGCGGGCTGGTGCGGCGCGTCGATCAGGCGGCGATCCGGCGCGCGATCGAATCGGGCGCGCTGGTGCTGCTCAGCCCGTTCGGCTTCTCGCCGACCGGCGAGGCCTTCAACCTGACGATGGAAGACGTGGCCACCGCGGCGGCGATAGCGCTGCAGGCCGACAAGCTGGTCTTCCTGACCGAGATCCCCGGCATCCGCGAGCGCCAGGACGACGCCGAAAGCGCGATCGACACCGAACTCGCGCTGGCCGACGCCAAGCGCCTGCTGTTGGCCCTGCCGGCGCCGACCCAGCCCACCGACACCGCGTTCTACCTGCAGCATTGCGTCAAGGCCTGCGAAGGCGGCGTCGAGCGCTCGCACATCCTGCCCTTCGCCACCGATGGGGCGCTGCTGCTCGAGGTGTTCACGCACGACGGCGTGGGCACGATGGTCGTCGATGAAAAGCTCGAGAGCCTGCGCGAGGCGAACGCCGACGATGTCGGCGGCGTGCTGCAGCTGATCGAGCCCTTCGAGCGCGACGGCACGCTGGTGCGCCGGGAGCGCACCGAGATCGAACGCGACATCGGCAACTACAGCGTCGTCGAGCACGATGGCATCATTTTCGGCTGTGCCGCGCTCTACCCCTACCCCGAGGCGCGCACGGCCGAGATGGCGGCGCTGACGGTCTCGCCGCTCTCGCAGGGGCAGGGCGATGGCGAGCGGCTGCTCAAGCGCATCGAGCACCGGGCGCGTGCCGACGGGCTGGACAGCATCTTCGTGCTCACCACGCGCACGATGCATTGGTTTCTCAAGCGCGGGTTCACGCAGGTGGACCCCGACTGGCTGCCCGAAGCGCGCCAAAGAAAATACAACTGGGACCGGCGTTCGCAGGTGCTGGTCAAGAAACTGGTCTGACTTCAGGAGATGACGATGGCCCGCATGGTGGAATGTGTTTATTTGAAAAGGGAAGCCGAAGGCCTGGGTTTCGCGCCGTATCCGGGCGAACTCGGCAAGCGGATTTACGACAACGTGAGCAAGGAGGCCTTCGAACTGTGGAAGAAGCACCAGACCATGCTCGTCAATGAAAACCGCCTCAATCTCGCCGATGCCCGTGCCCGCCAATACCTCGCCCGCCAGATGGAGCAGTTCTTCTTTGGCGGTGAAGCCGACAAGCCGGCGGGGTATGTCCCACCGGCTGCCTGAACGGCCGCGACCGTCGGCTCGAGACCGTTCGTGGCATCCCGATTCGGGTATTGCCCGACCGGTCGGGCTTGCGGCGGCGGTATATTTGCGGGTATTCCGCAATTCAAGGAGATAACCGATGGTCAAGAACGCACTCAGCGATCTTTTGGCTCAAAAGGCCGCAATCGAAAAGCAGATCGCCGACGTGCAGCGTGAGCAGCGCGCGGGCGCCATCGCGCAGGTCAAGGCGATGATGGCCGAATATGGCCTGACGCCGGCCGACATCGGTGGTGCCGGCAAAGCGGCAGCGGCGCCCAAGCGCGCTGCCGGCAAAGTGGCGGCGAAATTCCGGGATCCCGCCACCGGCGATACCTGGTCTGGCCGCGGGCTCAAGCCCAAGTGGCTGAGCGCAGCGCTGGCGGCCGGCCGCCAGCTGTCGGATTTCACGATCTGACGCCGGCCGCACCGCCGCGCTGGCGCCCCTGAGCACCACGCCACCTTGACTGACAGCCTGCACCCGCGTCCGCTGCGCAAGAGCGTCGCGACGTGGAACGCCGCGGGCGGGGCGGGTTTGCGTCTGTGCGCGGTGGCGTTGGGGGCCGTCGCGCTGGCCGATGCCGGCGCGTTGAGCCCGAGCCTGAGCCCCTGGGCCCCCGTGGCCCTGGCGGGCGGGCTCGCCCTGGCCGCCGCATGGCGCTGGGGGCAGGCCGCGTTCGCAGGTGGCCTGGTCGGCCTGCTGTTCGCCCTGCTGAGCCTGCACCTGCCGCTCCCGCCGGCCCTGCTGGGCACCGCAGCCGCGGGCGGCGGCGCGTTGCTGGCGCGGGCCAGCTTGCAACGCCTGCGTTTCGACGCCCGGCTGGAGCGCGGCGTCGACGTCGCCGCGCTGGCGTTCGCCGTGCTGTTTGCGGCCGCCTTGCCGATGGCCGTGGCGCTTGCCGCGTGGCAGGCGGCCGCAGGCGGTCGCGACTTCCTGTCCTCGATGGCCACCGGCTGGGGCGTGCTCGGCTTGGGCATGCTGGCCACCACGGTGTCGGTGCTGGCCTTCGATCGCAGCGCGCTGTACGCGCTGCGGCGCGCCGAGCCGTGGCGCGAGTCGCTGCTCGGCGCCGCCGCCTTGCTGCTGATGCTGTGCTTGCTGTGGCTGGCCCCGGCACCGCGGTCGCCGGTGGCAGCAATGGCGCTGTTCGCGCCGCACCTGGTGGTCGTGATCCTGGCATTGCGCGGCCAGCTCGCGCTGGCCGCCGGTGGGCTGGTCGCTGCGGGACTGCTGGCCGCCGGTGGCGCCCGCGGCGGCCTGTCGATATGGGGAACCGAAGGCAGCGTGCAGGCCGCGCTCTTCGCCTGCCTGGGTTCGGCGCTGGCGCTGATGCTGGCCGCGCATGCCGCGATGGTCGAATGGCGGGCGCGCCTGCGACGCTGGGAATGGGCGCTCGATGGCTCGCGCTTGGGCGTGGCTGACTGGCATCTGCGGCGCAACGAAAGCTTCGCCTCCGCCGCGTGGCGAACGCTGACCGGGCACCTCGAAGAGGGCTGGAACCCCAGCGCCTGGCAGGCCCAGGTACATGCCGACGACCGCGAGGCGCTGGCGAGTGCGATCGCCGCACTGACGGCCGGCGAGGTCGGTCGCCGCCAACTCGAGCTGCGCCTGGCCCGCGGGAGCGGCTGGCGCTGGGCGGAGGCCACGCTGATGGTCATCGAGCGCGACGGTGCGGGTCGTCCCCTGCGTCTGCTGGCGACCCTGGCCGACGTGCAGGACCGGCACGAGGCGCTCGAGCGCCAGCTGATGTCGGCGAGCCTGTTCCAGCATCTGCACGAAGGGCTGCTGATCACCGACGCCGACCTGCGCGCGCTCGATCTGAACCCAGCCTATACCGAGATCCTGGGCGTGCCTCGCGAAGAGTTGCTGGGCACCGTGCCGTCGCTGCTGCGGCCGACGCCGGCCGATCCGGTGGCGCGCCAGCAGCGCGCCGCGATGTGGGCCAGCCTGCGCGATCACGGCAGCTGGCGCGGCGAGCTGCTCGAGCGCCGTCGCGACGGCGCGATGTGCACGCTGGCCACCACCATCTCGACCATCCGCGGGCCGGCCCAGGACCTGCGCTACCACGTGCTGGTGATCGCCGACATCACCGAGCAGCAGGCGCAGCGCGAGCAACTCGAGCGCCAGGCCCATTTCGACGAGCTGACCCGCCTGCCCAACCGGACCCACCTTTCGCAGCTGCTCGACGATGCGATGACGGCCGCCGATCGCGACGGCTACCTGCTGGTCGTCTGCTACCTGGACCTGGACCGCTTCAAGCCGGTCAACGACCGCTTCGGCCACGCCGCCGGCGATCGCTTGCTGGCCGAGCTCGCGGGCCGCCTGCGCAGCGCCTTGCGCAGCCGCGAACATTGGACCGATTCGGCGGCCCGGCTGGGCGGCGACGAGTTCGTGCTGCTGCTGCGCGCCGGCACGCTCGAAGAGGCTCGTCTCGCGGTGGAGCGCGTGCTCCGGGTGGTCTCGCAGCCCTACCTGATCGACCCGGCGCAGGACGCGGTGCAGGTCACGGCGAGCATGGGCGCGACGGTGTATCCGGTGGACCGCAGCGACGCCGACACGCTGCTGCGCCACGCCGACCATGCGATGTACGGCGCCAAGCAGGCTGGCCGCAACGGCTACCTGTTCTTCGACCCCGAGCATCGTCGCCGCACCGAACAGCGCGTGATGGCCATCGGCCGCATCCAGGAAGCGCTCGACCAGCAGGAGTTCGTCCTCTACTACCAGCCCAAGGTGGACATGCGAAGCGGACGCGTGATCGGCTTCGAAGCGCTGCTGCGCTGGGAGCATCCGCAACAGGGTCTGGTGGCGCCGATGCAGTTCCTGCCGCTGATCGAGAACACCGGCCTGTCCTCGCGCGTGGGCGACTGGGTTCTTTCGCAGGCGCTGGAGCATTTGTCGCAATGGCGGCGCGACGGGCTGGACTTCGCGGTCAGCGTCAACATCTCGGCGCGCCACCTGCAGGAGCCCGACTTCGCCCTGCGCCTGTCCGAACTGCTGGCCCGGCACAGCGAGCCGCTGGCGACCCATCTCGTGCTCGAGATGCTGGAGACCGCGGCGCACGCCGACATCGAGGCGACCTCGGCCCTGGTCGCGCGTTGCCAGGGCATCGGCGTGCGCTTCGCACTCGACGACTTCGGCACCGGCTACTCGACGCTGACCTACCTGAAGCGCCTGCCGGTAGACGTGCTCAAGATCGACCGTTCGTTCATCCACCACATGCTCGACGACGCCCAGGACCGGGCGATCGTCGAAGGCGTGATCGGCCTGGCGCGCACCTTCGGCTGCACGGTGGTCGCCGAAGGCGTGGAGAGCCCGGCCCAGGCGCGGACCCTGCTCGACCTGGGCTGCGACATCGGCCAGGGCACGGGCATCGCCGCGCCGATGCCGTCGAACATGGTGGCACAGTGGGTGCGCGACTACCGCGGCATGTTCGCGCTGGCGCCGGCATCGGCCGATACCGTTCACGCGCCGGCACGCGCGGGCTGACGCGCCGGCGCCCCATCGGGACCCGGTCGCCGGCCGGTGCGGGCTAGACTCTCCGCGTGATCCCCGCCGGTTTCCTGCAAGAGTTGCTGTCGCGCGTCGACATCGTCGATGTCGTGGGCCGCCACGTCGATCTCAAGCGCGGCGGCGCCAACTTCATGGGCCTGTGCCCGTTCCACGCCGAGAAGTCGCCGAGTTTCTCGGTCAGCCCGAGCAAGCAGTTCTATTACTGCTTCGGCTGTGGTGCCAGCGGCGACGCGATCCGCTTTCTCAGCGAGCACCTGGGCCTGAGCTTCGTCGAGGCGGTCCGCGAACTCGCGCAGGGCGCCGGCATGGCGGTGCCGGAGGAGCAGGTCAGCCCCGAAGAACGCCAGCGCCGCAACACCCTGCGCCAGCGCCGGCATTCGCTTGCCGAGGTGCTCGACAAGGCGGCCGAGTTCTACCGCAGCCAACTGCGGGGCCAGCCAAGAGCGATCGACTACCTGAAGCGGCGTGGCCTGAGCGGCGCGGTGGCAGCGCGTTTCGGCCTCGGCTTCGCGCCGCCGGGCTGGCGCACGCTGGCCGGCGTGTTCGCCAGCTACGACGACCCGCTGCTCGAGGAGGCGGGCCTGGTGCGCCAGCGCGAGAGCGACGAAGGTGCGCCGGCCGAGGCGCCGGAGCGCGGCCGCTACGACTGGTTCCGCGACCGCATCATGTTCCCGATCCGCGGCGTCGACGGCCAGGTCATCGGCTTCGGCGGGCGCGTGCTCGACGACAGCAAGCCCAAGTACATCAACTCACCCGAGACACCGCTGTTCAGCAAGGGCCGCGAGCTCTATGGCCTGTTCGAGGCCCGCCAGGCGCTGCGCGACAAGGGTTACGCGCTGGTCGTCGAGGGCTACATGGACGTGGTGGCGCTGGCGCAGTCGGGCTTCCCGAACGCGGTGGCGACCCTGGGCACGGCATGCACCGCCGAGCATGTGCAGAAGCTGTTCCGCTTCACCGACTCGGTGGTCTTCAGCTTCGATGGCGACGCCGCGGGCCGCCGCGCCGCCGCGCGCGCACTCGAAGCCGCCCTGCCCCACGCCAGCGACCTGCGCACGGTGCGGTTTCTCTTTCTGCCCCCCGAGCACGACCCCGACAGCTTCGTGCGGGAGCTCGGCGCCGCGGCCTTCGAGCAGGCGTTGACACAGGCGGTGCCGCTGTCGCGCCAGCTCGTCGAGCAGGCGGCGGCCGACGCCGACCTGGGCACCGCCGAGGGCCGCTCGCGCCTGGTCGCCCAGGCGCGGCCGCTGTGGAGCGCCCTTCCCGACGGTGCGCTGAGGCGCCAACTCCTGCCCGAACTCGCCCGCCGCGCGCAGCTCGAAGTCGCCGACCTGGCGGCGCTGTGGGGCGGCGCCGCGGCGCCCGTCGCGCCCGGCGGCGGTGGGCGCCGGCAGCCGGCGCTGCAAGCGCCGTATCGCGCCGCCGGCACCGGACCCGGCGGGCGGCCTGGGCGGCCCAACCGCCGCGCCCCCGCAGCGCCCGCCGACCTCGCCCTGCGCCTGCTGCTGCGCCACAGCGACTGGTGGGAACGCCTGGGCGCCGAAGACCACGAGCTGCTGCACGGCCTGGGCGGCGCGCATGGCAGCGCGGTGGCCTGGCTCGAGCGCCAGCTCACCGAGCATGGCCCCCTGACCTGGGCCACGCTGGACCAGGTCCTGGTCGACCAGCCCTGGGCCGAGCAGGCGCGCCTGTGGGTCAACGCGGCCGACCCCGACGAGGCGCAGGGCTTTCTCGATCTGCATCGGGTCGTGCAATTGCTGTGGATCGAGCAGCTGCGGCAGCAAGCGGAGCTGCTCGCGGCGACGGCTTCGGCCGAACGGGCCGACCTGGACCAGTTGCGCGCGGTGCACGAGCAGATCCGCCGCATCAAGGCCGAGCTGGCAGCCGCGACCTCGACCTGATCGCCCATCGTGCATTTACCTGCGGTGGCGGATATAATCCGCGGTTTGTCGCAGCGGCAAGAGTGACAGCAGCACGAATCCCGCGATCAATCCTGCGATCAACGGCACGTACAAGGGAAACCGACCTCCCTGGCCACCGATCCAAGCAGGTCAACATCGATTCGCCCAGGGCTGCACACCGGATGAGTTCACGCGAACTTGCCTGCCCGACATGCGCGCGCCTGCGCGCCATCGCCGGCACCTGCCAGCGCGGCGGCCACTTGGCCCGCGCCTGTCCGCCCTCCATCGCCCAAGGAACCGCATGACCGCCAACAAGCCCGCTGCCAAGCCTGCCGCCGCGCCGGCACCGAAGTCCGCCGCCAAATCGGCGCCCAAGGCCGTCTCTGCGGCCGCCAAGCCCGCAGCCAAGGTTGCCGCCGACGCCAAGCCCGCCAAGCCGCTGGTCAAGGCGGTGACGCCCAATGCACGGGCCAAGCCCGAAGCCAAACCCGAGGCCAAGCCGGGCAAGCCGGTGCCTGCCAAGGGTGCCGCCAATGCCGCTGCGAAGGCGCCGGTGAAGCCGGCTGCGAAGGCTCCGGCCAAGCCCGAGCCCAAGGCCGCCAAGGGCGGCAAGAAGGGTCCCGAGCCCAAGACCCCTCCGCCGACCGACGACGTCGACCTGGCCGACATCGACGCCGAATTCGAAGGCGAGGCCGAGGTCGAAGCCAGCGTCGAGCCCGAGGGCGAAAAGGCGGTCAAGGCCAAGCCGCTGCGCATGAAGGTCTCGCGCGCGAAAGAGCGCGCGCTGATGCGCGAGTTCGGTCTCGACGAGACCGCGCTGACCGAGGAAGAAGCCGCCAAGCGCCGCCAGGAGCTCAAGACGCTCATCAAGATGGGCAAGACGCGCGGCTTCCTGACCCACCAGGAGATCAACGACCACCTGCCCGAGAAGCTGGTCAACGAGGAGATCCTCGAGGCCATCATCTCGATGCTCAACGACATGGGCATCGCCGTCTACGAGCAGGCGCCGGATGCGGCCACGCTGCTGATCGCCGGCGGCAGCACCTCGACCGCGACCGAGGAAGAGGCGGAGGAGGCCGCCGAGGCGGCGCTGTCCACGGTCGACAGCGAATTCGGCCGCACCACCGACCCGGTGCGCATGTACATGCGCGAGATGGGCACGGTGGAGCTGCTCACCCGCGAGGGCGAGATCGAGATCGCCAAGCGCATCGAAGGCGGTCTGCAGGCGATGATGCTGGCGATCAGCGCCTCGCCCACCACCATCGCAGAGATCCTGGCGATGGCCGACCGCATCGCCGCCGGCGAGATGCAGATCTCCGAGGCCGTCGACGGCTTCGTCTCCGACGACGAGGCCGACGATTACGTCGCCGAGGAGGACTTCGACGAGTTCGACGAGGAGGATGACGACGACGGCCAGGGCGGCAGCAAGGCCCTGACCAAGAAGCTCGAGGAGTTGAAGAAGCAGGCGCTGGAGAAGTTCGCGAACCTGCGAACCCACTTCGACCGCATGCGCAAGGCCTACGAGAAGGAGGGCTACAAGTCGCTGGCCTACAACAAGGCCCAGCACGCCATCAGCGTGGACCTGATGACGATCCGCTTCACCGTCAAGACGATCGAAAAGCTGTGCCACATCCTGCGTTCGCAGGTCGATGACGTGCGTCGCTACGAGCGCGAGATCCGCAAGATCGTGGTCGACAAGTGCGGCATGCCGCAGGACCACTTCATCAGGAGCTTCCCGCCCAACGTGATGAACCTGAAATGGGCCGAAAAGGAAGTCGCCGCGGGCAAGCCCTACAGCCACATCCTGACGCGCAACCTGCCGGCGGTGCAGGAACTGCAGCAGAAGCTGACCGACCTGCAGTCGCGCGCGGTCGTGCCGCTGGAGGACCTCAAGCAGATCAACAAGAAGATGAACGAGGGGGAGAAGGCCAGCCGCGACGCGAAGAAGGAAATGATCGAGGCCAACCTGCGCCTCGTGATCTCGATCGCCAAGAAGTACACCAACCGCGGGCTGCAGTTCCTGGACCTGATCCAGGAGGGCAACATCGGCCTGATGAAGGCGGTCGACAAGTTCGAATACCGCCGCGGCTACAAATTCTCGACCTACGCCACCTGGTGGATCCGCCAGGCGATCACGCGCTCGATCGCCGACCAGGCGCGCACGATCCGCATCCCGGTGCACATGATCGAGACCATCAACAAGATGAACCGCATCTCGCGCCAGCACCTGCAGGAGTTCGGCTACGAGCCCGACGCGCCGACGCTGGCCGAGAAGATGGAGATCCCCGAGGACAAGATCCGCAAGATCATGAAGATCGCCAAGGAGCCGATCTCGATGGAGACGCCGATCGGCGACGACGACGACAGCCACCTGGGCGACTTCATCGAGGACACCAACAACGTGGCCCCGGTCGACGCCGCGATGCAGGCCGGCCTGCGCGACGTGGTCAAGGACATCCTCGACAGCCTGACGCCGCGCGAGGCCAAGGTGCTGCGCATGCGCTTCGGCATCGAGATGAGCACCGACCACACGCTGGAAGAGGTGGGCAAGCAGTTCGACGTCACGCGCGAGCGCATCCGTCAGATCGAGGCCAAGGCGATCCGCAAGCTCAAGCACCCCAGCCGCTCGGACAAGCTGCGCACCTACCTCGACAACCTCTAGGGACGATGGGCCGCGAAAAGGACCGCGGCTACACTTCCTGATGCCATGACGCGCATCTCAGACCGCACCGTGCTGTTTGCCGACCTGCGCGGCAGCACGGGGCTTTTCGAGACCCTGGGCAACGCCGAAGCCACCTCGGTCGTCACCCATTGCGTCAGGGCGCTGGGGGGCCCGGTCACCGCCCACGCGGGCCACCTCGTCAAGACCCTGGGCGACGGGCTGATGGCCGCCTTCGACGAGGCCTCGCAGGCCGTGCAGGCTGCGATGCAGATGCACGACCTGCTCGAGGGCATGGTCTCGCGCGGCAGCGAACGCGGCGCCTCGTCGGGCCTGCGCGGCCTGCGCCTGCAGGTGGGCATCGCACGCGGGGAGGTGGTCGAGATGGCCGGCGACTGCTTCGGCGACGCGGTCAACGTCGCGGCCCGCCTGCTCGACCATGCCGGCGACAACGAAACCCTGATCACGGTCGATGTGCTGCTAGGCCTTCCCGGCGAGATGCGCGCGCGCTTTCGCAGCCTCGACCGCCTGGTGCTGCGCGGCCGCGTCGAGCCGGTGCAGGTCCATGTGATGGGCGGCCGCCGCGGCACCGGCAGCGAGCAGGCAGTGACCCAGTTCGGCGACGTGACCTCGGTGCAGGAACCCGACGGCCTGCGCCTGATGTGGGGCGGCCAGCAGCGCGTCGTTGCCAGCCAGCAGATGCCGATGGTGCTGGGGCGCAGCCCGCAGGCCGCGTTCTGCGTCGACGACTCGCGCGTCTCGCGCTCGCACGCACGCCTGGACTGGCACAGCGGCAGCTTCCAGCTCACCGACCTCAGCTACAACGGCACCTACGTGCGCTTCAACGATGGCGAGATCGTCAGCCTGCGCCGCGGCAGTTGCACGCTGCACGGCAGCGGCAGCATCGGCCTGGGCGGATCGCCGAGCGACCCGGCGTCGGCCTGCGTGAGCTTCGACGTGCTGCGCTTCGCCGACACGCAGCCGCAACCCATGCTCGCGCTGCGCTGAACATGCGCGTGCTGTACGTCGACGACGACCGCATCAACACGCTGCTGTTCGTCGCGGCCTGCCGCTTCGCGCCCGGTGTCGAAGTCGAGACCGCCGCCAGCGGCAGCGAGGCGCTGGAACTGGTGCAGGGCTGGTCACCCGACCTGCTGGTGATCGACCTGCACCTGCCCGACACCGACGGCTACGCCCTGCTGCCCGTGCTGCGCGAACGCATCGGTGCCCCACCGCGGCCGGCCTTTCTGTGCACCGCCGATGAGCCGCCACTGGTGGCCGGACCGGCGCGCGCGGCCGGCTACGACGGCTGCTGGACCAAGCCGGTCGACCTGCAGATCGTGCTCCGGGAACTCGAACGCCGCGGCGCCGCGCGGGGCAGCGCGGAATGAGCTTCGCCGCGGAACCGGCGTACCGGCATGGCCAGCCGGCGCGCACCGCGGTGCTGCTGGTCAACCTCGGCACGCCCGACGCGCCCACGGCACCGGCGCTGCGACGCTACCTGGCCGAGTTCCTGAGCGACCCGCGCGTCGTAGAGATCCCGCGCCCGGTCTGGTGGCCGATTCTGCACGGCATCATCCTGCGCACGCGGCCGGCACGCTCGGCGGCCAAGTACGCCGGCGTCTGGCTGCCCGAAGGCTCGCCGCTGGCGGTGTGGACCGAACGCCAGACGGAGGCCGTCGCGCAGCGCCTGCGCGAACGCGGCCACGACCTGATCGTGCGCCACGCGATGCGCTACGGCTCGCCCGCGCTGGCGCAGGTGCTCGGCGCCCTGCGGGCCGAGGGCGCCACCCGCATCCTGGTGCTGCCGCTGTACCCGCAGTTCGCCGCCGCCACCACCGCCAGCGTCAACGACGAGGTGATGCGCTGGGCGCTGCGCGCACGGCGCATGCCCGAGTTCCGCTTCGTCGGCGAGTACCACGACGACGCCGGCTACATCGCTGCGCTGGCCGAACGGCTGCGCTCGCAATGGCGCGAGCACGGCCGCAGCGAACGCCTCGTGCTGAGCTTCCACGGCGTGCCGCAGCGCTCGTTGACCCTGGGCGATCCCTATCACTGCCAATGCCAGAAGACGGCGCGGCTGCTCGCGACCGCGCTGGGACTGGGCCGCGACGAGATGCAGGTCACCTTCCAGAGCCGGTTCGGCAGGGCCAAGTGGCTCGAGCCCTACACCGAACCGACGCTGCGCGCGCTGGCCTCGCAAGGCGTCAAGAGCGTCGACGTCATGTGCCCCGGTTTCGTCGCCGATTGCCTGGAAACCCTGGAGGAAATCGCCCAGGAGGCGCGCGACGCGTTCCTCGGCGCCGGCGGCGAGCAGTTCCGCTACGTCGGCTGCCTGAACGACAGCCCGCGCTGGATCGAAGCCCTGGCCAGCCTGGCCGAACGCCACATGCAAGGCTGGGACACGCGCGGACCCGTCGACGCCGAAGCACTCGCCAGCCAGCGCGCGCGCGCGCTGGCGCTGGGGGCCACCGACTGAGCCCTGCGCCGCGGCAGTGGCGCGCCTCGCGCGCCGCAGCAACCGGCTACTCCGGCGCCGTGCCGCCGAGCTGGCGCAGCTCGAACAGGTAATCCGCGCCCGCCTCGTAGCGGCTGGCCCTGGCCGGGCCGTAGCGCGGCCGCTGCGGCAAATGGCGCGACACCTCGTCGCGGACCTGTTCGAACACGTTGGCGCCGGGCTCCCACACACTGACCTTTTCCATCGCGTCGATCAGGCTCTGGGCGAACGGCGAATGGCCGCCGATCGCGCCGTCGGCCACCGGCTCGTTGCCGCCCGAGGACATCACCAGCGCGGCGCGATGACCCAGGAACGCCGCCGCCGAACGCTCGGTGCCGCTCGGACGCACGCGCTGATCGGACACCAGGCTGCCCGAGAAGCAGCTGTCGGAGACCAGCACCACCTGCGAAGCGCGAATGCGGCCGATCAGGCGGTCGATGTCGTTGTTCGAGACCCAGGTCTTGGGCAGTTCGGCATTCGCGTTGGACGGAATCCAGTAGCCCATGCCGGTCGAGTCCACCAGCACGCCGTGACCGGCGTAGTAGACGAGCACCGAATCCGTCGGCCGCGCCTGCACCGCAAGCCGGTTGAGCGCACCCAGGATGGCTTCGCGCGTGGCGTCGTGGATGACCACCGTCTGGTAGCCCAGCCGCGACTGCAGCACCTTGGCCACCGAGTCGGCGTCGCGGCCGGCGTTGTCCAGCCAGGGAATGCGATCGTCGATGAAGGCGTCGTTGCCGATCAGTACCGCCAGCTTGCGCTTGATCTGCGGCAACGCCGCCTGGCGCACGAGCGCCGGCGCCGGCAGCGGCGGCGCGGTGAGCGCCGGCCGCGCCGGCATGCGGGCGGGAGGCGCCAGCACGGGCAAGGCGGTGACGACCACCGGCAACGGGGCCGCCGCGAGCGCCGGCGCCGGGGCGAGTGCCGGCGCGGGGGCGGGCACCGTTGCCGGCGTGGGCAACGCTGCCGGTGCCGCGCTCGCGGCGGCGGGCGCAGGGGTCACCGGGCCCGCTGGCGCCGGCGCGGCGGCGCCGGCCACGGTCGGCGGTTCCGCCGGCTCCTCCGCCTGCAGGCGAGCCAGCAACTCGCCGCCGACCAGGCACACCCCGGCCTCGAGCTCGCTGCGGCTCTCGCACGGCGGTGCGTCGGCCAGCGTGGGGTCGGCCTCCAGCAAGCGGATCCCGACGCTGAACACTTCCTTCTTGTACAGATTGCGCGCCTCGAGCAGAGCGAGCAACTGGTCGCCTGTCAGCAAATCCAGGTCCACGCTGCCGAAGCTCGTGCCACCGGTCGCGCTGGTCTGCACCGCCTGCACGGCGTCGACGATGCGCCCCTGCAGCGCGGTGGCCACGCGCAGCGGCGGCAGCACCGCCGACGCCTTCAACGGCTCGGGTGGCAAAGGCAGCGGCGGCACCGAAGGCACGGACGAGGACGAGCCGGCAACGACGGTCAACGCGGTCGCGTTGCCGGCGGCCTGGGTGAAGGTGTAGTTGGCTGCGCTCAGCCCCGAACCGTCGATCGCGTACTGCCCCGCGGCCAGGCTGGCGGGCACCGATGCCGTGAACGCGAGGCTGCCGGTCGTGGCGGTTCCCAGCGTCTCACCGGCCACGAAACCGTCGACCGTGCCGCTGAAGGACCCCAGCGGATCGCTGGTCAGGCGCACTGCGGGCGTCGCCAGGTAGCTCAGCACCGCCGGCGTGATGCTGGCATAGGTGGTCACCGACGCCGGGCTGAGCGTGTAGTTGGCAGCGTCGGCGCCGCCGAGCACCGTGGCGGTCGCGGTCACCGACTTGTCGCTGCCGACGCCGGCATCGGCGAAGGCGCCGCTGCCGGCAGCCACCGAAACGCTGTCGCCCGAAATCACACCGCCCAGATTCCAGGCCGTGATGCTGGCGGTGGCCGTGCCGTCGTAGACCTTGTCCGCCGCCGTCGCCGTCGCCAGGGTCAGCGGCGCCGGGTTGATGTCCGCGGTCGCCACGAACGCATTGCCACCGGTCAGCGCGTAGTTGGCAGCCAGGCCGCCGGTGGCCGCCACGTCGGACAGCGTCACGATGCCGTTGACCGTCTTGCCGGCGCCGGCGTTCGGATCCGCGAAGCTGCCGCTGACGCTCAGCCCCAGGGTTTCGCTGCCGACCAGGCCGACAAGGGTTCCCCCCGACAGGCTTGTCAAGGTGGTCGTGTCGTAGGTCTTGCTCGCCGCCTTCACGCCCGCCAGGATCAACGGGGCCGGCGTGATGTTGGCGCTGGTGCTGAATGCCCCGGCAGACGCCAGCTGGTAGTTCGACGCCAGGCCGCCGTAGTTGCCGTCGACGAGACCGGCCGTGCCGGTCACGCCGATGGCGGTTCCGGCGTTCTTGCTGACGAAGGCGCCGCTCAAGTTCAGGCCCAGCGTCTCGCTGCCGACCAGTCCGCTGAGCACGCCGCCGCCGAGCGTCACCGCAGTGCCGCCGTCGTAGACCTTGCTGGCCGCCGTGACACCGCTCAGGGTCAGCGTCGCGGGTGTGATGCTCGCGAGACCAAAGAAGCTGGCCGCGTCGCCGAGCGAGTAGTTGATCGCCAACCCGCCGTTGGTGCCGTCGCTCAGGGTCGTGATGCCGTGGACGGACTTATTGACGCCGGCGTTCTTGTCGTTGAAATCGGCGCTCGTGGACAGCAGCACGGTCTCGCTGCCGACGAAGCCGGTGAGCACGCCGCCAGAGACGGAGGCGGTCGTGCTGCCATCGTAGGCCTTGTTCGCCGCAGTGAGGCCGCTGATCGAAAGTGTCACAGGGTTGATGGAGGCCGAAGCCGAAAGCGAGCCCGCGTTCGTCAGCGTGTAGTTCGATGCCAGCCCGCCGTTCGTCCCGTTGGCCAGACCGGCCGTGCCCGTGACCGTGCGGAGGCCCGCGTCCTTGCCATCGAAAAGGCCGGACAAGGTGAGAGCCAGCGTCTCGCTGCCAACCAGTCCGCTGAGCGATCCGCTGACGGTGGCGGAGAGCCCGCCGTCATAGATTTTGTCCAGGGCAGCGAAGTCGTTGATCGTTAGCGGTGCTGGCGTGATGTCGCCAGTGAGCGCCAAGGGCGCGGGCACCGCGTAGCCGTAGACCGGCTTGTTGTTGACATCGAAAGTGTTGGTGGAGCCCAATGCGGGCACCATATTGATCGCGAGGCCCGTGCCCACGTTGGTCTGGCTGAAATCTCCAAACAACTGATCACCGTTGATCAGACCGAGGACTTGGCCCGAATTCGTCACGTTCTCCAGCGTCGTGCCGTTGTAGGGGCGATAGATCGGGCTGCCGCCCGAAAACTGGGCCAACGACGGGGCAGTGCTGAACAGCAGAAGATTGCCGCTGTACGGGCTGGTATCGAAGTTATGGCTATAGGGGGCGTTGTAGATCGTTGCGTCGTACTGCAGCTGGCCCGTACTGCCCAGATTGGGATATCCGGCCACAGCGCCGCCCAGGATTGAGGGGTCGGTGGCGTACACGACCCAGCGGCCATTGGGTGTCTGCAGAGGCGCCACCCAATTGGGATAGATGTAGGAATATCCGCTGTTGCTGAAGGTCGAAACGTTCGTGTCATTTGGCCCGAAATTGGCACCGGCGATCGTGATCGCGTCGCCGGTGGCGCTGCTCTGGTACGCGCCGTATCCGGACAAGCTCAGGTTGTCGGCTTCGATCAGCAGCGGGCCGGAGACAGACCAGGAACTGCCCCCGGAGTCGAAACTGACCGCCTGCAGAGTTACCGCACCCGTGCCGCCGACAGGCATCCCGAAAGACGCGTAGCTATATCCGGAAATGCTCTGCGCGCTGACCTGGAAATACGAAGGATTTCCCCCGAGGTCGATGGTGTTGAAGACAACATCACCGCCGTTGGAGTTGTAGAGCCCCCCCCCGCCGCCACTCGTGCCGGGCAGGGTGATACTCGGTGCGCTGCCCCCGTTGAGATACGTCCCATCGCCCAGATTCATGGGGCTGGCTGTGCCGCCGCGCGCATTGAACTGGAAAAGGCCTGCGTTGGATGCATCGATGCTGGCTGACCCGCGCACATCAATGGCCACGGGGCTGTATGCGCTGCCGTAGGTGTCGCCCTCGACAAAGATCTCTGCGCTGGCGTCGGCGGCAAGGACGGAGAGCGAGCCGCAGATGTCGACCGCGTTGAACGCCTGGAGACTCCCGCCGCTCGAGAGCGCCGTTCCGAAAATATCGATGCCGTCGTTATTGTTGTTGTTCAGAAACGAGTAGTTGCCGGTCGCCTGGATCGAGGACCCCGACTCAAGGTAGACGCCCGTGCGCTCCAGATCCGCATCGGTGTCGACCCAGCCCTGGATGAAGATGGCGCCGCCTTGAATGCGGCTCTTGCCCGTGATCGATACGCCACGCGCAATGCTGGTCAGGCTCGTCGTGGCCACGCTCTGGCCGTAGATGTTGACGTCGCCGCTGTCGGTCGTTATCGACGACGCATTGACCGAAACACCGATGCTGTTGCCGTCGTAGCCAACGGCGCCAGTGAAGTTGGAGGGCGTGCCGCTCGGCCCGGTCACCTTGGTTGCGCCGCCCAGCGAGATGCTGCCGCCGTTGAGAACACTGATGGTCGAGTTGTCGAGCGAGATCACACCCTGCTGACCGTTTTTCGCAGCGTTCAGGGCTACGTTAAGCCTGCCGGCGCTGGCGGGATCCTGGCTGATCGTCGAGCCCGACAGGACGATGTTGCGGCTGGCGTTGAGCGTGAGCGTGACGTTGTTCGCCGGGCTGACGGCGATCGTCGAGCCCACCATCGTGATGTCACCCGCCTGTGTGTTGGCGCCGGCCGAGCCGGTGGTGATGCTGACGCTGACGCCCTGGTTCAGGACCGAGTCGATCGTCCCGGTGGTGATCACGGCGTTGTCGTCGAGCGTCGAGTAGTTCGGCGCGTTGCTGCCGTCGAGGTTGACGTCGCTGCCGCTGGCGCCATCGACGATCGAGATGTTGTTCGGGTCGAGCAGCCAGGTACCCGCCTTGCCGAACGGCGCCTTGGTGTCGATGGACAACGGTCGCGCATCGAGCCAGCCGCCCGAGGTCTCGATGAGTCCGCCGTTGCCGCCGTCGGCGCCGGCGCGGGCGCTGAGGCTGCCGTAGGCGCGAGTCGCCAGGTCGCTCCAGAGCACGACATGGCCGCCGTCGCCGTTGCCGGTCGCGTCGGCATGCACCGACGCGCCGGCGGCCATGAACAGGGCCTGGGCGTTGGTCACGCTCGTGTCCTTGCCCTCGGCACCACCGCCGGCCAGCACCAGACCGCCACCGGCGGTGCCGGAAGCGTCGATGGTCGAGCCGTTCAACAGGCCGACCTGCCGGCCGAACACCTGCACCTGGCCCCCGCGGCCCTGGCTGCCGTCGACCTGCACGCTGCCGGCAACGCTCGCGGTACCGCTGCCGGCATCGAGCGTTACCTGCCCGCCCGAGCTGCCGTTGGCGCTGGTGACGCTGCCCGCGCCGACAGTGAGGCCTTCGCTGCCGCGGAGCACGACCTGCCCGCCGCTGCTGGTGACGCTGTCGGCACGGACGATGCCCTGCTGGTTGACCATCGCCGCCAGCAGGTCGACGCGGCCGCTGCCGGCCAGGATCTGGCCCAGGTTCACGGCGCTGCCGGCCGGCGCGGCGATCTGCACGGCGATGTTCGGCACCCCGCTGTCGACCAGCTCGATCGACTTGCCCGCCGCCAGCACGACCTGGCCGTCGGGCGCGCTGATGATGCCTTCGTTGCTCACCCCACCGGGCCCCGCGATCAGCATCACGCGGCCGCCGCTCGGCGTGCGCAGCTCGCCCTGGTTGTCGATCGGCGCGAAGCCGCTGCCGGCGCCCGGGGCGGCGCTGAAGTTCAGGCGCTGGTTGATCCAGTCGGAATCGGAGATATTCAGCGTCGAGACGACCAGCGAGGCCACGTTGACCCGCGCGTTGGCGCCAAAGAGCACGCCGTAAGGGTTCAACAGCCAGACCTGGCCGTTGCTGTTGATGCTGCCGAGGATGTTCGACGGGTCGGTGCCGACGACCCGGTTGAGAACCTTGCTGGCTGCGTTCGGCTGGTTGAAGTTGACCGCCTGCCCGGCGCCGACGGAGAAGCTCTGCCAGTTCAGGATCGCGCCCGCACTGTTCGTCACCGTCATCTGGTTGCCGACCGTGCTCACCGCGGCCTGCCCATGCACCACCTGCAGCCCGCCGGGCAGGGCCTGCGCCTGCGCTTCGCCCGCCAGCAGCAGGCTGGGTGCGACGCCTGCGGCCACCAGCGCCAAGGCGAGCGCGCGCGGGCGCAGGGCGAACGAGCGGCGCTTGCGCGCCAGCCGGCCTGTGGACCTGGCAGCGGGAGCGGGCGAGGGGGCAACCGACTTGTTCATGGCTGACTCGAATCAAAAAGGGGAAGGATGCCGCGCCGGCCCGAGGGCCGGGTGATCAGAACGAATAGCTCACCGCGAAATGGGCGCGGTGGTTGCCGCGGTGGGTGGTGATGGCGTCGGACCGGGCCTCGGCGACGGCGAGTCGCGCCTGCAGCGGCCCGCGCGAGAGTTGCAGGCCGAGGCCGAACGACGACAGGCTGCAACGCGTCTTGTCGCCGAGGCACGGCGCCCCCAGCAGGTTGCTGACCACTCCGTCGTCGATGAACACGAAAGGCAGCAGCGACTGGGTCTGGAGCGCACCGCCACCGTGGCCCAGCAGCTCCGGGCCGGCGAGCTCGAGCGAGGCGACCACGCCGCGGTCGCCGACCACTTCGCGTTCCTCGTAGCCGCGCACCGTGCTCGCCCCACCCAGTCCGAACTGCTCGCCGGGCACCAGCGCATCGGAGGTGGTCTGGGCCGCGACCCGCAGGCGCAGCTGCCAGCGCTCGGCCAGCGCCACCGCCGCCGAGAAGTTCAGCCGCAGCATCGTGTAGCCGCGCTTGGCACCGACGCGCACGGCATCGAAAGCGGCCTGGCTGCTGTCGCCGCCACCGACGCCCAGGTTGCCGATCAGCGCCACGTTGCCGCCCCAGCGAAACGGCCGCGACGACTGGAGCGAGTAATCGAGCGTCAGCGGCGTGACGGCGACATCGGCCCCCGCCGGCCCGCAGGCGCCCGAGGGCAGGCCGGCCACGTCGCAGTTGTTGAGGTACTCGCGCCGATCCAGCGCGATGCCGATGCGTTGATCGACTTCACCTGCCAGCGGCAGGTACCAGGTGGTGCGCAGGCCGCCCAGCCGGCCGCGCCCGCTGATGCTCACGTTGCCGGCGGCGGTGGTGCTGCTGCCCGCATTCACATCGGAGTAGGCCAGGTAGGCGTCCAGCGTGGCCAGGTGCGCGTACAGCGGCAGGTGGTAGCCGGTGCTGAGCACCGTGACCTGGCTCGGCTTGGACGGCGAGGTCTGGTACTGGGCGCTGAGCACGTCGTCGCGACCGGTCAGGTTGGCGTGCTGCCAGGTCGCCCCGGCCCGGTAGCGGCCGGTGCGCTCGGTGCCGGTGTCGTCCAGGCCCACGGTCATGCTCTGGACCGGGCCGGCGTCGACGGTCAGCTCGGCGGCGATCTCCCCCGGCTTGTCGCCCGGCTTGAGGAGGACCTGCAGGCGCTTGGCCGGATTCTCGTTGGCAATCTCGTTCTGCACGTTGATGCGCAGCGCGCGCGGCGTCTTGCCGACGGCGAGATCGGGCACGCTGGCGAGCACGTTGTCCTGATCGAATCCCGGCGCCCCATGCACGCCGATCGAGACCACCCGGCCTTCGACGACGGTGATCTGCGCGGTGCCGCCGGTGACCGTCTGCGCCGGCAGGTAGGCGACGACGCCGCCGTAGCCGGCCTTGGTGTACAGCTGCTGGACGGCGGCGGCGGCGCGGCGCAGCTCGTCGAGCGAGCGCCGGCCGCGGTAGGGCTCGAGGGTGGCCTGCAGAAGGGCCGGGTCGAGCAGCGTGTTGCCGGTGACCGTGAAACGCTCGACGTCGATCACTGGCGTCGTGGCCTGAGGCTGCGCGGTCGCGGCGGCGGCCAGGCCGAGCAGCAGCCCAGCCAAGGCGGGGCGCCAACGTGTCGGTAATTGGGAACTCAAGTTCATCTCCTGGCGCCGGCACGTGATCGGCTTGTTGGCTCTTTGACACCGAAAGCGCATGGGCCGGACGGCTGGCGCTCGCTTGTCGGCTCTTGGGTTCTGCCTTGCTTAAACCAGTCTATCCTCGCGGCCCCCAAAGGGACAATGGTCCTAACCCCCCCATGCCGATGCCCGTGTGGCGCCGGCTCGACACCGGCCCGCCCGACAGCGGACCGATAATCGCCGCCGCATGATTTCAGCCGCCCCGCCGCGCCTGCGCCTGGACAAATGGCTGTGGGCTGCCCGCTTCTACAAGACCCGCGCCCTGGCCGCCGTTGACGCCGAGCGGGGCCGCGTCAGCGTCAACGGCCAGACGGCCAAGCCCGGGCGCGAACTGCGCCTGGCCGACCTCGTCGCGCTGCGCCAGGGCACGATCGAGAGGACCGTGATCGTGCGTCGGCTGGAGCATGTTCGCGGCCCCGCGACGGTGGCGCAGACCTTGTACGAAGAAACGCCGGAGAGCATCGCCTCCCGGGCGCGCGCGGCCGAACAGCGGCGCCTGGAGGCCGAGCCGGCCGAGGCCCTTGCCCAGGGCCGGCCGACCAAGCGCGACCGCCGCCGCTTGGCCGACTGGCAGCGCTGGAGCGCCAGCGCCGACGACCTTTCCTGACCAACCCTTGAACTCAGGCCCGGCGACCCCAGATGCCCGCCAGGCCCTCACATCGAACCCATGAACCCAATCCCAGACATGCCTTCGGAGCAAGCCGCGCCGCCGGCTACCGACCCCGCCGCCGACATGACCACGCAGCTTGCCGAACTGCAGGCCAAGCACAACGAGGCATCCGACGCCTACCTGCGCGCCAAGGCCGAGGCCGAGAACACGCGCCGCCGGGCCGATGAGGAAATCGCCAAGGCCCGCCGCTTCGCCGTCGAAGGCTTCGCCGAGAGCCTGCTGCCGGTCAAGGACAGCCTGGAAGCCGCGATCGCGATCCACAACGCCACGCCCGAGCAACTGCTCGAAGGCGTGCACGCGACATTGCGGCAACTGACCCAGGCCCTGGAGCGCAACAAGGTGCTGCAGATCGCGCCGCCGGCCGGAACCCGCTTCGACCCGCACCAGCACCAGGCGATCAGCGTCGTGCCGGCGGACCAGGAACCGAACACCGTGGTCGCCGTGCTGCAGAAGGGCTACCTGATCGCCGAGCGCGTGCTGCGCCCGGCGCTGGTGACCGTCAGCGCCCCGAAGTAGCGGCATTGCGCATGCATTTCACGACCCGCGGGCCTTGAAAGCCGGCGTGTTATCCACAAGTCCAACAACAACCGAATCCACTCCTCAGGAGCTAACAGACATGGGCAAGATCATCGGCATCGACCTCGGCACCACGAACTCGTGCGTGGCGATCATGGAAGGCAACACGACCAAGGTGATCGAGAACAGCGAGGGTGCCCGCACCACGCCGTCGATCATCGCCTACCAGGAAGACGGCGAAGTTCTGGTCGGCGCCTCGGCGAAGCGCCAGGCGGTGACCAACCCGAAGAACACCCTGTATGCGGTCAAGCGCCTGATCGGTCGCAAGTTCACCGAGAAGGAAGTGCAGAAGGACATCGACCTGATGCCCTACAAGATCGCCGCCGCCGACAACGGCGACGCCTGGGTCGAGGTTCGCGGCAAGAAGCTGGCGCCGCCGCAGGTCAGCGCCGAAGTCCTGCGCAAGATGAAGAAGACCGCCGAGGATTACCTGGGCGAGGAAGTCACCGAAGCGGTGATCACGGTGCCGGCCTACTTCAACGACAGCCAGCGCCAGGCGACCAAGGACGCGGGCCGCATCGCGGGCCTGGACGTCAAGCGCATCATCAACGAGCCCACCGCCGCGGCCCTGGCGTTCGGCCTCGACAAGCACGGCAAGGGCGACCGCAAGATCGCCGTGTTCGACCTCGGCGGCGGCACCTTCGACATCTCGATCATCGAGATCGCCGACGTCGAGGGCGAGAAGCAGTTCGAGGTGTTGTCGACCAACGGCGACACCTTCCTGGGCGGCGAGGACTTCGACCAGCGCATCATCGATTACATCGTCACCGAGTTCAAGAAGGAACAAGGCGTCGATCTGACCAAGGACGTGCTCGCGCTGCAGCGCCTGAAGGAAGCCGCCGAGAAGGCCAAGATCGAGCTGTCCAACAACACCCAGACCGACGTCAACCTGCCCTACATCACCGCCGACGCGTCGGGCCCCAAGCACCTGAACATCAAGCTCACGCGCGCCAAGCTGGAAAGCCTGGTCGAGGATCTGATCGCGCGCACCATCGAGCCGTGCAAGATCGCGGTGAAGGACGCCGGCGTCAAGCTCACCGAGATCGACGACGTGATCCTCGTCGGCGGCATGACGCGCATGCCCAAGGTGCAGGAGAAGGTCAAGGAGTTCTTCGGCAAGGACCCGCGCAAGGACGTCAACCCCGACGAGGCGGTGGCCGTGGGCGCCGCGATCCAGGGCCAGGTGTTGGGCGGCGAGCGCAAGGACGTGCTGTTGCTCGACGTCACGCCGCTGTCGCTGGGCATCGAGACCCTGGGCGGCGTGATGACGAAGATGATCAAGAAGAACACCACCATCCCGACCAAGTTCAGCCAGGTGTTCTCGACCGCCGACGACAACCAGCCGGCGGTGACGATCAAGGTCTACCAGGGCGAGCGCGAGATGGCCGCCGGCAACAAGTCGCTCGGCGAGTTCAACCTCGAAGGCATCCCGCCGTCGCCGCGCGGCCTACCGCAGATCGAGGTCACCTTCGATATCGACGCCAACGGCATCCTGCACGTCGGCGCCAAGGACAAGGCCACCGGCAAGGAAAACAAGATCACGATCAAGGCGAACTCGGGCCTGACCGAGGCCGAGATCGAGAAGATGGTCAAGGACGCCGAGATGAATGCGGCCGAGGATGCCCGCAAGCTCGAACTGGTGCAGGCGCGCAACCAGGCCGACGCGATGCAGCATTCGGTGAAGAAGAGCCTGGCCGAACACGGCGACAAGCTCGACGCTGGCGAGAAGGAGAAGATCGAGGCCGCGATCAAGGACGTCGAGGACGCGCTGAAGAGCGACGACAAGGCGACCATCGAAGCCAAGACCGAGGCGCTGATGGCGGTGAGCCAGAAGCTCGGCGAGAAGATGTACGCCGATACTTCGGCTGCGGCGGGCCCGGCCGGTCCGGCGCCCGGCGGCGAGGAACCCAAAGCTCAGGCCAAGGCGGCCGACGACAACGTCGTGGACGCCGACTTCAAGGAAGTCAAGAAGTGATCTCCTGAGATCCCGGACAGGCCGGCGGCCTGCCGCGATATCTCGCCGCGTTCGAGCGTGCAGGCTGGCGCCTGAAGCTCGACGCGGCGGTTTTGCTTGAAACACTGCAGTGAGTTTTCATGGCCAAGCGCGATTTCTACGACATCCTCGGCGTGCCCAAGAACGCGTCCGAGGAAGACATCAAGAAGGCTTATCGCAAGCTGGCGATGAAGCATCACCCGGACCGCAACCAGGGTGCGGACGGCAAGAAGTCCGAAGAGAAGTTCAAGGAGGCCAAGGAGGCCTACGAGATGCTCTCCGACCCGCAGAAGCGGGCCGCCTACGATCAGTACGGCCACGCCGGGGTCGATCCCAACATGGGCGCCGGGCGCGGCGGGCCCGAGGGCTTCGGCGGCTTCGCCGAGGCCTTCGGCGACATCTTCGGCGACATCTTCGGCGGCGGTGGCGGGCGCCGGGGCGGCGGCCAGCAGGTCTATCGCGGCAGCGACCTGAGCTACGCGATGGAGATCACGCTCGAGGAAGCGGCGTTCGGCAAGGAAACGCAGATCCGCGTGCCGAGCTGGGAGAACTGCGAGACCTGCCACGGCAGCGGCGCCAAGCCAGGCACCAGCGCCAAGACCTGCCCGACCTGCAGCGGCGCGGGCACGGTGCACCTGCGTCAGGGCTTCTTCAGCATTCAGCAGACCTGCCCGCATTGCCATGGCAGCGGCAAGATCATCCCCGAGCCCTGCGCCACCTGCAGCGGCGCGGGCAAGATCAAGAAGCAGAAGACGCTCGAAGTGAAGATCCCCGCAGGCATCAGCGAAGGCATGCGCATCCGTTCGGCCGGCAATGGTGAGCCGGGCACCAACGGCGGCCCGGCGGGCGATCTGTACATCGAGATCCGCGTCAAGCAGCACGAGATCTTCGAGCGCGATGGCGACGACCTGCACTGCACGGTGCCGGTGGGTCTGACCACGGCCGCCCTGGGCGGCACGATCGAGGTCCCCACGCTGGGCCACAAGGCCGAGATCGAGCTGCCCGAGGGAACCCAGCACGGCAAGACCTTCCGCCTGCGAGGCAAGGGCGTCAAGGGGCTGCGTTCGAGCTACCCCGGCGACCTCTACTGCCATGTATCCGTGGAGACCCCGATCAAGCTCACCGAACACCAGCGCAAGCTGCTCAAGGAACTCGACGAATCGTTTCGCAAGTCGGGTGACCGGCACTCGCCCAACGCGAAGAGCTGGACCGACCGCGTGAAGGACCTGTTCAAGTAGCCGGGGGCGGCCGGCGCCAGCCGGCTCGCGCTTCAAGTCGCGACGCGTGCGGCCGATACCTGGGGGAACGCGAACTGCCCACGTTGTCCCGGCGATGCCCATCCCTGCTCGGTTGCGGGGTTTGCTTCCGACGGGTCGACTGCACCGAGCCGGCCCGTGATCGACCGCGACATCCACCTTGCCCGAGCCCTGATCGTCGAGAGCAACCCCTTGCTGCGAAGCGTTGCGGCGGCGCAGTTGCGCGAGATGGGCGTAGGCCATGTCGCGCAGGCCAGCCGCATCAAGGAAGCGCGGCTGATGCTCGAGCTCGAGGCTTTCGACATCGTGATCTGCAATCGCGAGTTCGAGGGTTCGGACGATTCGGGGCAGGACCTGCTCGACGAGCTGCGCCGCGAGCATCTGCTGCCGCACGCCACGGTCTTCCTGATGGTGACCAGCGCGGCGACCTACCACCAGGTGGTCGAGGCGGCCGAGGCGGCGCTGGATGCCTTCCTGGTGCGCCCCTACACCGCCTCGCGCCTCGCCGAACGGCTGACGGAGGCCCGTCATCGCAAACGCGAGCTCGGCGACGTGCTGCGCGCCCTCGATGCGGGCGATACCGAGACCGCGCTGGTGCGGGCGGTCAAGCGCTTCCAGGACCAGCGGCCCTACTGGCTGTACTGCGGGCGGCTGGCCGCCGAGTTGCTGCTGACGCTGCAGCGCCCGCGCGATGCGCAGACCTTGTTCGGGCGCCTGCTGCAGGCCAAACCCGGGGCGACCTGGGCCCGCCTGGGCCTGGCCCGCGCGCGGATCGCGCAAGGTGAGATGAGCAGCGCGCGCAGCGGCGTTGCCGAGGTGCTTGTCGACGAGCCCGACTCCGCCGATGCGCACGACCTGATGGGCCGCATCCTCGTCGAGCAATGCGATTTCGACGCTGCACTGCACGAGTACCGTCGCGCCGCCGAGCTCACGCCGGGCTGCCTGCTGCGGGCCCAGACTGCCGGCGCGCTGGCGTTCTATCTCGGGCATGGCGCGGAGGCGCTGAAGTGGCTCGAGCGCGCGCTGGGCATGGGCGTGCAGTCCAGGCTCTTCGATGCCCTGAGCCTGTTGCTGGTCGGCATGCTGCGCTTCGACCTCGGCGACGCGGCCGGCGTCGCCGCGATACGCCAGCAGTTGCGCCGCTACCGCGAGCGCCTTGCTCCGTCCGAGCGCCTGCGCCGCCTGGAGCAGGCCGCCGACGCGCTCGTCGCCATGATCGGCGGCGACACCGGTAGCGCGCTGAAGACGCTGCGCGGCCTGGCGGCCGAGGCGATGGCCGAGGACTTCGACCTCGAGGTCGCGAACATCACGCTGGCGTTGTGGGCGCGATTGCCTGCGCCAACGCGGCCCGCGGACGAACACGAGGCGCTGCTCGAGCGCATCGGCATGCGCTTCTGCAGCAGCAAGGCGATCGCCGAAGCGCTGGCCGCGGCGGCGCGGCGCGAGGAGACCGCGCTGGCCGTGATCCGACGCAGCCAGGGCCGGATTTCCGCGCTTGCCGAGAAGGCCATGGAGCAGGCGCTGCTCGGCGACCCGGCCGCCGCCGCGCGGCAGCTGCTTGCCGCCGGCGAACAATGCCTGAACGCCAAGCTGCTGGAGATGGCCGGCTTGATCGCACGCCGTCACGAGGCCGGCATCCCCGACGCCCAGTCGATTGCCGAGCAGGCGACAGCCGCCATGCGCCGCAACTGCCGGGCCCAGAGCCACATCGCCGGCATCCAGCGATCCGGCCGCTCCCCAGGCGGCCTGCAGATGCGCGGCCCCAACCCGATCGCGGTCACCGATGCGGATTGAAGCCGATGTCGCCGTCGGCCGGGCCCTCACCGTCGACCGCGACGACCCTCGGTCAGCGGGGCTTCAGTGGCAGGTGCTCCGCCGCTGACAAGCGCCCTGCCCGGCATCTGCGTCAGAACAGCTGCCCCTGACCCGTCATGCGCGCCGGCGGCCGGAATTGCGAGAGATCGAGCGCCACCCGCTCACGCCGGTAGCCCAGTCGCGCACAAGCTTTCTCCAGGCGCTGGCGCAGCATCTGCGCCCAGATGCCTTGGCCGGTCATGCGGGTGCCGAAGCGGCTGTCGTTGTCCTTGCCACCGCGCATCTCGCGCACGCGGGCCATGATGCGCGGCGCACGGTCCGGCACCCATAGCTGCAGCCATTGCTGGAACAGCGGGTTCACCTCCCAGGGCAGCCGCAGCACGATGCCGAAGGCGGTTTCGGCGCCGGCATCGCGCGCCGCCTGCAGGATGCGCTCGAGCTCGGGCTCGTTGAGGAAGGGGATCAGCGGCGAGACGCTCACGCCCACCGGCACGCCGGCGCGGGCCAGGGCCTCGATCGTGCGCAGCCTACGGTGCGGGGCGGCCGCACGCGGCTCCATCGATCGCGCCAGCGCCGGGTCCAGCGTCGTCAGCGAGACATAGACGGCGGCGAGCTTCGCCTCGGCCAGCGGCGCGATGAGATCGAGATCGCGTTCGACCAGGCTCGCCTTGGTGATGATCGAGAAGGGATGCCGAGCTTCGCCCAGCACTTCGATCACCGATCGTGTGATGCGCAGCCGGCGCTCGGCTGGCTGGTAGGCGTCGGTGACCGAGCCGATGTTGAGCTGCCCCGGCGTGTAGCCCTTGGCAGACAGCGCCTCGCGCAGGCGCTCGGCGGCGTTGACCTTGGCGACGATGCGGGTCTCGAAATCGATCCCCGGCGACAGGTTCAGGTAGCTGTGGGTCGGCCGGGCGTAGCAGTACGTGCAGCCATGCTCGCATCCGCGGTAGGGGTTGATCGAAAGATCGAAGCCGATGTCTGGCGAGTCGTTGCCCGAGAGGATCCCGCGCACATGCTCCTCGCGCACCAGGGTATCGGGCGCCGCCTGCTCGGCGCGCGCGGCCTGTTCCAGCGTGCCCCAGCCATCGTCGAAGGCATCGCGCGAGCGCTCGCTGAAACGGTGCTCGATCGCCCAGACCGTGCCGCGGCCCTTGCGCGCCACCGCTGGCGGTGCATAGAGAAGCGTGGCCGCAGGCGTGGTTTCGGGTTGCATACTGTAAATGTATACAGCCATCCCAGCCGACGCAAGCCCCGCGGCGGCCATCAGGGCCGCCGCCCTCCTTCAATACTCGCCGGCGCTGCCGGGCGCCAAGTTGTCGAAGCGCGTCAGCGGCTTGAGAAAGGTCAGCTTGACCGTGCCGACCGGCCCGTTGCGCTGCTTGCCGATCACGATCTCCGAGACGCCGGGCTCCTTGCTCTCCTTGTTGTAGTAGTCGTCGCGGTAGATGAACATGATGATGTCGGCGTCCTGCTCGATCGCCCCCGACTCGCGCAGGTCGCTCATCATCGGCCGCTTGTCGTTGCGCGACTCGACGCTGCGGTTGAGCTGCGACAGCGCGATCACCGGGCACTGCAGTTCCTTGGCCAGCGCCTTCAGGCCGCGCGAGATCTCGCCCAGTTCGGTGGCGCGGTTCTCGTCGCTGCCGCTGCTGCCGCTCATCAGCTGCAGGTAGTCGATGACGATCAGGCCCAGGGTGCCGAACTGACGTGCCATGCGCCGCGCGCGCGCGCGCAGTTCGCTGCTGGTCAGCGCGGCGGTCTCGTCGATGTACAACTGGACCTGGCCCAGGCGCTCCACCGCGTCGGTCAGGCGCTCCCATTCACCGCTGTCCAGCCGACCGGTGCGCAGGTTCTGCTGGTTGATGCGGCCGAGCGACCCGACCAGGCGCAGCGCGAGCTGAGAAGCGCCCATTTCCATCGAGAAGACCAGCACCGGCAGTCCTTCGTGCACCGCCACATGCTCGGCGATGTTGAGCGCGAACGCCGTCTTGCCCATCGACGGCCGCGCCGCAAGCACGATGAGATCGCCCTTCTGCAGGCCGGCTGTCATGCGGTCGAGGTCGTAGAAGCCGGTGCGCACGCCGGTGACTTCCTCGGCCCCGTTGTCGTGCAACTCCTGGACGCGGTCGATCAGCGAGACGACCAGCTTGTCGATGCCCTGGAAGCCTTGCTTCTGGCGCGAGCCTTCCTCGCCGATCTGGAAGATCTTGCTCTCGGCCTCGTCGAGCACGGAGCTCACCTGCCGGCCCTGCGGGTTGAAGGCGCTGGTCGCGATGTCGTCGCTGGCGGCAATCAGCTTGCGCAGGATCGAACGCTCGCGCACGATCTCTGCATAGCGGCGCATGTTGGCGGCGCTCGGCACGCTTTGCGCCAGTGCATTGAGGTAGGCCAGGCCGCCGCTGTCCTGCGCCTTGCCCAGGCTCTGCAACTGCTCGAAGACCGTGATCACGTCGGCCGGCTTGCTCTGGCCGACGAGGGCGCCGATGGCGGCGTAGATCAGCCGGTGCTCGTGGCGGTAGAAATCGCTGTCGGTGAGCAGGTCACCGGCACGGTCCCAGGCCAGGTTGTCGAGCAGCAGGCCGCCGAGCACGCTCTGCTCTGCCTCCACCGAATGCGGCGGCACGCGCAGGCGGGCAACCTCGTCGTCGTGGGGGGCGGCATCGCGGGCATCGAAGATCGCAGACATGGTGGCGGCCTCGGGGCTGTGGGCAAGCTTGTGGATGAATGGTGCGCGATCCGGGATAAGTTGCAAGCCCGGAAACGACGAAGGCCGGCGGAGCCGGCCTTCACGAACAGGGCGCCAGCTTACGCCGGTTCAGTCCGCCTGAGCAACCACTTGAACCGTTACTTCGACGACGACGTCGGTGTGCGGCGAAACCGACACCGGATGCTCGCCGACGGTCTTCAGCGGGCCGTGGGGCATGCGTACCTGGGCCTTGGCCACCGCCAGGCCGTCCTTGGTCAGTGCTTCGGCGATGTCGGCGTTGGTCACCGAGCCGAACAGGCGGCCGTCGACGCCGGCCTTCTGCGCGATGCGCAGCGTCTTGCCGGCGAGCTTTTCGCCGAGGGCCTGGGCCTCGGCGAGCTTGGCCGCCGCGGCGCGTTCGAGATCGGCACGTCGATCACCGAACTCCTTGATCGCCGCCTCGGTGGCGCGGCGCGCCAGCTTGGACGGGATCAGGAAGTTGCGGGCATAGCCCTCCTTGACCTTGACGACGTCGCCGAGGTTGCCGAGCTTGCCGACCTTTTCCAGAAGAATCACTTGCATGGCGGGCTCCTCAGACCTTGTGCTGGTCGGAGTACGGCAGCAGCGCGAGGAAGCGGGCACGCTTGATCGCGGTGGTCAGCTGACGCTGGTAGAAGGCGCGCGTGCCGGTCAGGCGCGCAGGCGTGATCTTGCCGTTCTCGCCTATGAAGTCGCGCAGCACGTCGATCTCCTTGTAGTCGATCTCCTCGACCTTGGCGACGGTGAAGCGGCAGAAGCGCTTGCGGCGGAACAGCAGCGACTGGTTGTTGCGCTTGGGGCGCTTGTCCTTGGAAAAACGACCTTTACCACGTGGCGGGGGCATACAGAACTCCTACTGAAAATCCATCGATCCGGATGGGTCTCGTTCAAGCTGCGGGCTCGACCGAGGTGATGTGGAACAGCAAACCGCGCTTGTTGCGTGAAGCGGCGACAAATCCTGCGTACAGCGCCGCGGCACCGAGTTCCAGCGTCAGCAGCGATCGCGTCACGGCCCCGATGGCCACTGCGCGGATTTCCAGTGAAACCTTGCGCGGCTGGCCGTCCTCGCTGACCTCGGACTCGTGCCTGAGGCTCAAGTCCAGGGCCGGCAGGCCGGCCGGGGTGTAGCGCAGCGCTGCTCGCTCGACCAGCGTGGCGGCGAGAACCAGACGGTTCATCGCGCCGTGCCGGCGGGCGGCGCCGCACGCCGGCTCAGACGGTGGCCTCCTGGCGCTCCTTGCGGGCCTCTTCGCGTTCGACCGCCTTCATCATGATCGAAGGCGCGGTCTCGGCCTTGGCGCGGGAGACGGTCAGGTGGCGCAGCACGGCATCGTTGAAGCGGAAGCCGGTCTCGATCTCGGCCAGCGTCTCGTTGCCGCACTCGATGTTCAGGCACAGGTAATGCGCCTTCGCCAGCTTCTGGATCATGTACGCCAGTTGACGGCGGCCCCAGTCCTCGACCCGATGCACCTTGCCACCGCCCGCGGTGACCAGGGCCTTGTAGCGCTCCAGCATGGCCGGAACCTGTTCGCTTTGATCCGGATGGACCAGCAGAACAATCTCATAGTGACGCATGAATTCTCCTTGTGGATGGCAGCACCGGGGACTCCGGTGCCGTGAAGCCGCCCCGATGCGTCAACATGGCGGGTGCGGCAAGGAAAGCTTGTAAGTATAGCAGCGGCTGCTGCGCGCCGGGATCAGCGCTCGCTGCGTTGCGGGTAGCGCATGCGATCGATCAAGGCCTGCACCGCTGCATCTGGCGGCGCCGTGAGCAGGCTGAAGGCAACCATCGCCAGCAGCCCCGCCGGCACGCCGAAGACGCCGGCAGCCACCGCGTCGACCCCGAACCACTGGCGTTCGGCGAGCGGCTGGGTCACCCCGAGCAGCCCGCGCAGCACCGGCAGGTTGTTCGCCATGTAGTACGCGCATACCCCAAGGCCGACCAGCATCCCGGCCACGGCACCGGCGCGGTTCGCGCGGCGCCAGAAGATGCCCATCACGAGAGCCGGAAAGAACGCCGCGGCGGCGAGCGAAAACGCAGCGGCGACGAACTGCAGGATGTCGGTGATCTCCAGCGCGGCGATCAGGGCCGCCGACAAGGCCACGACCATCACCAGCACCTTGGAGGCGACGACGCGCGCCGGCGCCGACGCTCCGGGGTTGAACTGCCGGAAATAGATGTCGTGCGTGAGGGCGTTGGCGATCGTCAGCAGCAGGCCGTCGGCCGTGGACAGCGCGGCAGCCAGGCCGCCGGCTGCCACCAGGCACGTCACCCAGTAAGGCAGTCCGCCGATCTCCGGCGCCGCCAGAACGATGACATCGCCCCCCAGGTAGAGCTCGCCGAACTGCAGGATGCCGTCGCCGTTGAGGTCGTGCACCGAGACCAGGTTCGGATCGAGCCGCGACCACAGCCCCACCCAGGTCGGCAGGTGATCGACGGGCATACCCACCAGGTGCTGAAGCACCTCGAACTTGACCAGCACCGCCAGCGCCGGTGCCGCCAGGTACAGCAGGGTGATGAAGAGCAGCGACCAAGCGACCGATCGGCGGGCCTGCGACGGCGACGGCGTGGTGTAGTAGCGCGTCAGCACATGCGGCAGGGCTGCCGTGCCCATCATCAGGCACAGCATCAGGGCGATGAAGTTGATGCGCTCGCTGTCGAAGCTGGCGCGCGCGCCGGCGCTGCCCTGCGGGTCGCCGGTGGCGAATGGCAGCGTCTGCGACGGCATGCCCGCCAATGGCTGGGCACGGTCCAGCGCGACCTCACGATCGTGCAGGTAGCGCGAACGGGCCTGTGACGCCGTGCGCGGGCGCTGCGCATATTCGCGCTCGACCCGCTGGAGCTGTGCCAGCGGCGCGTTCTCGGCACGCAGCTCGGCGATCGCCTGACGCGCGCTGGCCTCGTCGGCGCGCATCGCGCCGGACACGTCGTGCAGCTTGCGTTCGGCCTGCGCCGCACGCTCGCGCTGGCGCGCCATCACGTCCTGCTCGGCTGGGTCGCGCGCGAGCTCGGCCTCTCGCCTGGCGATCTGCTCGAGCTCGCTTCCGTAGGAGACCAGCGGCACGACGCTGCCCGTCTGCTGCACCGACAGCCAGACCAGCGGGACCAGGTACGCGACGATCAGCACCAGGTACTGCGCGACCTGGGTCCAGGTCACCGCGCGCATGCCGCCGAGAAACGAGCACACCAGCACCCCGCCGAGGCCGACGAAGATGCCAAGCTCGAAGCCGAAGCCGGTCAGGTGCGACGTGATCAGCCCCACGCCGTAAATCTGCACCACCACGTAGACGAAGGAGACGCCGACCGCCGCCAGCGCGCCTATGAGCCGCGGCAGCGTTCCGCCGTACCGCGCACCCAGGAAATCGGGCACCGTGTACTGACCGAATCGGCGCAGGTAGGGGGCCAGCAGCAGCGCCAGCAGGCAGTAGCCGCCGGTCCAGCCGAGGATGTAGGCCAGGCCCGCGAAGCCGTGCAGGTAGAGCACGCCGGCGGTGCCGATGAACGAGGCCGCCGACATCCAGTCGGCGGCCGTGGCCAGGCCGTTGAACAGCGCCGGCACCCGCCGGCCGGCGACGAAGTACTCGACCTCGCTGGAGGTGCGGCTCAGGAAGCCGATGCCCGCGTAGGCGGCCACGGTGAGGACCAGGAACAAGGCGCCTATCCACGCCCGCGGCAGGCCGAGATGCTCGCCTGCGGCCATCACCGCGATGAGCACCGCGAAGGCGGCGAGAAACAGCCCGTAGCGCTGCGCCAGCCGGCGCCCCATTCCATCGTCGCCCGGGCCGGGCCCGCGCCGTCCCGAGCTCACCGAGGGGTCACGCCGGGATCGCCGCCGGCCGCTGCCATGGCGTCGAGGTAGTCGGCCTCGAGGCGGTCCATGGCGACGACGTAGACCACGGTGATCACCAGATACAGCAGCAGCAGGCCGACCGCCGCCAGCCAGTAGGCCATCGGGAAACCGAAGACTTGCAGCCCGTCGAGGTCGCGCGCGAACCATGGCACGGCCAGGTTGACCGCCAACCACAGCAAGAGCAGCCCTGCAGTCAGCCGCCGGGTGCGGGACCAGAAGGAGCGTCGGGCCGCGTCGAGCATCGCGCCATTGTCCATCACGGATCTGCCCCGGCCGGCCCTGGGCCGGGCCGGCGCAGGCCGTGGTCCGGGGTTAGCGATGACTGGGCAAACCCGGAGCCGGGCGGCGGCGGCGCGCTAGCGACGTCGCTAGCGCGCGGCCAACCGCTGCCAGGTCTCGACGACCGAGTCCGGGTTGAGCGAGATCGACACGATGCCTTCCTGCGCCAGCCAGTCGGCGAAGTCGGCGTGGTCGCTCGGGCCCTGGCCGCAGATGCCCACGTACTTGCCGGTGGCGCGGCAGGCCGCTATCGCACGCGAGATCAGCGCCTTGACCGCCGGGTCGCGCTCGTCGAAATCGCTGGCCAGTTGCGCCAGCCCCGAGTCGCGGTCCAGGCCCAGCGTCAGCTGGGTCAGGTCGTTGGAGCCGATCGACATGCCGTCGAAATGCTCGAGGAACTGCTCGGCCAGAATGGCGTTGCTGGGCACCTCGCACATCATGATCAGGCGCAGGCCGTCGGTGCCGCCGCTGGCCGCGCGCTTGAGACCGCGGTCGGCCAGCATCTGCACCACCGCCGCCGCCTGCTTCACGGTGCGCACGAAGGGCACCATGATCTCGACGTTGGTCAGCCCCATCTCGCCGCGCACGCGCTTGAGCGCCTCGCATTCCATCGCGAAGGCGTCCTGGAAGTCGCCATGGATGTAGCGGCTGGCGCCGCGGAAGCCGAGCATCGGATTCTCTTCGTCGGGCTCGTAGCGGGTGCCGCCGATCAGCTTGCGATACTCGTTGCTCTTGAAGTCCGACAGCCGCACGATCACGCTCTTGGGCCAGAAGGCCGCGGCGATGGTGGCGATGCCCTCGGTCAGCTTGTCGACGTAGAAGGCGCGCGGCGAGGCATGGCCGCGGGCCACCGACTCCACCGCCTTCTTCAGGTCGGGTTCGACGTTCGGGTAGTCGAGGATCGCCTTCGGATGCACGCCGATGTTGTTGTTGATGATGAACTCCAGCCTCGCCAAACCGACGCCCGAGTTCGGCATCTGCGCGAAGTCGAACGCCAGCTGCGGGTTGCCCACGTTCATCATGATCTTGATCGGGCAGTACGGCATCTCGCCGCGCACCACGTCGCTGACCTCGGTCTCGAGCAGGCCGTCGTAGATGTAGCCGGTGTCGCCTTCGGCGCAGGACACGGTCACCAGGTTGCCCTCGTGCAGCGTCTCGGTGGCGTTGCCGCAGCCGACCACCGCCGGGATGCCGAGTTCGCGGGCGATGATCGCTGCATGGCAGGTGCGGCCGCCGCGGTTGGTGACGATGGCACCGGCGCGCTTCATCACCGGCTCCCAGTTGGGGTCGGTCATCTCGGTGACGAGGATGTCGCCGGGCTGCACCTTGTCCATCTCGGCGGTGCTGTGCACCAGGCGCACCGGGCCGGTGCCGACCTTCTGGCCGATCGCCCGGCCCTCGGCGAGTACCGTGTTCTTGGCCCGGTCGCCCTTGATCTTGTAGCGCTGCTCGATGCGGCCCCCGGCCTGGCTCTTCACCGTCTCGGGCCGCGCCTGCAGGATGTAGAGCTTGCCGTCGATGCCGTCCTTGCCCCATTCGATGTCCATCGGACGGCCGTAGTGCTTCTCGATGATCAGCGCGTACTTCGCCAGTTCGACCACCTCGGCGTCGTTCAGCGAATAGCGGTTGCGCTGCTCGGGCGGGGTGTCGACGACCTGCACCAGCCTGCCGCTGGCGGCCTTGTCGGCGGCCGAGGCGAACTCCATGCGCTGCAGCTTGGAGCCGAGGGCGCGGCGGATGACGGCGAACTTGCCGGCCTGCAGCATCGGCTTGTGGACGTAGAACTCGTCGGGGTTGACGGCACCCTGGACCACCATCTCGCCCAGGCCGTAGCTGGCGGTGATCAAGACCACGTCGGCAAAGCCCGATTCGGTGTCGATCGTGAACACCACGCCGGCTGCGCCGAGGTCCGAGCGCACCATGCGCTGCACGCCCGCCGACAAGGCCACGTCGGCATGGGCGAAGCCCTTGTGCACGCGGTAGCTGATGGCGCGGTCGTTGTAGAGCGAGGCGAATACCTCCTTGATTCGGTGGAGCACGTCCTCGATGCCGGTGACGTTGAGGAAGGTCTCCTGCTGGCCGGCGAACGAGGCGTCGGGCAGGTCCTCGGCGGTGGCCGACGAGCGCACCGCGAAGCTCGCGGTCGGATCGTCTGCCGACAGCGCGGTGAAACGCTCGCGGATCGCCGCCTCCAGGTCGGGCGGCAGCGGGGTGTCGATGATCCACTGCCGGATCGCGGCACCGGCCTCGGCCAGCGCGCGCACGTCGTCGGCGTCGAGCGCGGCCAGCCTGGCGCGAATCCGCTCGTCGAGCCCGGCATGGCGCAGGAACAGGCGGAACGCATGCGCCGTGGTGGCGAAGCCGCCGGGCACCCGCACGCCGCTGGCGGCGAGCTGGCTGATCATTTCGCCGAGGGAGGCGTTCTTGCCGCCTACCGCCTCGACATCGGTCATCCTCAGCTGTTCAAATGGGGCGACCAGGGCGGTCGCCAGGGGGGCCATAGACATGGGAAAGCTCCGTGATGTGAAGAAACCGGTGCTTCCGCATCCACGGCCACGCCCCACGCCGCGGCGTGTTGTTCTTCTTCGAACGGCTCAGCGGGGAACAATGCAGTGGCGGCTGGCGGAGAGATGCGGTCGATTCTAAGGAGTTATTGCCTATCATCCTCCCGCAGCCGACACCGGCTTCGATGTAACCGCCCCTCCCCATGCCAGAAAGAACGGCCTTCTTCGTCTCGGACGGCACCGGCATCACGGCCGAAACCTTCGGCAATTCGATCCTGGCGCAGTTTCCTTCGCGGCCGCGCCATGTGCGGCGGCCGTTCATCGACACGCCGGAGAAGGCCAACCACCTGGTCGGCGAGATCAACGCCACCGCGGCACGCGAGGGCCGGCGCCCGATCGTCTTCGTCACCCTGGTCAACGACGAGGTGCGGAACATCGTCACCGGCGAGCGCTGCTCGGGCATGGTGCTGGACATGTTCCGGACCTTCGTCGAACCGCTGGAGGAGGAGTTCGGTGTCAAGAGCAACCACCGTGTCGGCCGCTTCAGCGACGCCAGCCAGAGCCAGCAGTACCACGACCGCATCGAGGCAATCAACTTCTCGCTCGCGCACGACGACGGCCAGTCGGCGCGCAACCTGGACATCGCGGACGTGATCCTGGTGGGCGTGAGCCGCAGCGGCAAGACGCCGACCTCGCTGTACCTGGCGATGCAGCATGGCGTCAAGGCCGCCAACTACCCGCTGATCCCTGAAGACTTCGAGCGCGCCCGCCTGCCCTCGGCGCTGGCGCCCTTCAAGCGCAAGTGCTTCGGCCTGACCATCGACCCGGTGCGCCTGGCGCAGATCCGCAACGAGCGACGTCCGGACAGCCGCTATGCAGCGCTCGAGAACTGCCGCTACGAGATCCACGAGGCCGAGAGCATGATGCGCCGCGAGGGCATCGCGTGGCTGTCATCGACCCACAAGTCGATCGAAGAGATCGCCACCACCATCCTGCGCGACCTGCGGCCCGACCGCCTCGTCTATTGACGGCTGTCGGCGGGTCCTACGAGGCCACGGCCTGCCGCGCCGATTCGTACAGGCACACCGCCGCGGCGGCGGCGACGTTGAGCGACTCCTCGCCGCCGGGCTGCGGGATGCGCACCTGCAAGGCACAGCGCTGAAGCAGCGTGGCAGTCACGCCCTGCCCTTCGTGGCCCAACACCCAGGCGCAGCCCGCAGGCAGCGGCGTCGCCGGCAACAGGCTGCCGGCATGCGGACTGGTGGCCACCAGCGGCAGGCCGAGCATGTCGAGTGCGGCTTCGTCCAGCCCCTCGACCAGACGCAATCCGAAATGCGCGCCCATGCCGGCGCGCAGCACCTTGGGCGACCACAGTGCCGCGGTACCCCTGATCGCCAGTACCTGGGTGACGCCGAAGGCCGCTGCGCTGCGCAGGATGCTGCCGACGTTGCCGGCGTCCTGCACGCGGTCGAGAACCACGCTGGGGCGCCGCGGCTCGATCGCCGCCGCCACCGGGACGTCGATCAGGAAGCCCAGCCCTGCCGGCGATTCGAGCCCGCTCAGCCCCCTGAAGAGCGCCGCCGGCACGACGGCCACGCGCCCCGCCCATCCGGCCAGTTCGCGCAGGGTCGGCTCCTCCCATGCGTCTTCGCCGATCACGGCCTGCGCCGCCGGGCGGCCATGCGAGCGCAGCGCGGCGCACAGATGCTCGCCCTCGATCCACACCTGTCCCAGGCGGCGATAGGCCGTGCTGTCCTGCGCCAGCCGGCGCAACCGCACGAGCAGCGGGTTGTCGCGCGAGCTGATCCGCGGCGGCGGGCTCACGGCCGCTCCAGCGCTTGCCGCACGGGGCCGAAACTGCGCCTGTGCGCCGCGCAGGGGCCGTGGCGAGACAGTGCCGCCAGGTGCTCAGGCGTCGGGTAGCCCTTGTGGCTGGCGAATCCGTAGTCGGGGTACTGCAGGTGCATGGCCTCGCACAGCCGGTCGCGCTCGACCTTGGCCAGGATCGAAGCGGCCGAGATCGCCGCCACCTTGGCGTCGCCCTTGACGATGGCGGCCACCGCCATCGTCAGCGCCGGCGCGCGGTTGCCGTCGACGACGACGCGCTGCGGCACCAGGCGCAGGCCTTCGACGGCGCGCCGCATCGCCAGCAGGCTGGCCTGCAGGATGTTCAGGCGGTCGATCTCCTCGACCGTGGCGCTGGCCACCGCGCAGCACAAGGCGTGGGCGCGGATCTCGTCGGCGAGCCGCTCGCGCCGCCGGGCGCTGAGCACCTTCGAATCGGCCAGTCCCGGGATCGGTCGCAGGTCGTCGAGGATCACGGCAGCGGCGAACACCGGCCCGGCCAGAGGACCGCGCCCGGCCTCGTCGACACCGGCGACGAGGCCCGGCCTCTCCCAGCCGGGGCCGAGCTGGTCAAGCCTGAAGGACCTGCGCGATGGCATCGGTGGCACAACTCGCCGTGTCGCGGCGCAGCAGGTGGTGAAGGTCCTCGAACCGCCGCGCCAGGCGCTCGCATGCCGCAGGGTCGTCCAGCCAGGCCAGCGCGGCCGCGGCCAGCGATGCCGGCTCGCAGGCGGCCTGGATGCGCTCGGGGACGACGAAGTCGCGGCACAGGATGTTCGGCAGACCGACCCAGGGCTGGTAGCGCATGCGCTTCATCAACTGCCAGCTCAGGGGGTGCATGCGATAGCCGATGACCATCGGCCGCTTGAACAGCGCCGCCTCCAGCGTCGCGGTGCCGCTGGCGATCAGCGTCACGTCGCAGGCCGCAAGCACCGCCTGCGACTCGCCGTCGAACAGCCGCAATGGCAGGCCCGGGGCGTGGGTGGCGACCAGCGGCTCGATCAGCCGGCGCAGCCCGGGAGCCACCGGAAGCACGAAGCGCAGCCCGGGCCGCGCGCGGTGCATGGCCTGCGCAGCCTGCAGGAAGCTCGGCGCGATGTAGTGGATCTCCGAGCGTCGGCTGCCCGGCAGCAGGGCCACGACCTCGTCGCTGTCCGCCAGGCCGAGTTGCGCCCGGCTGGCTGCGCGCGGCGGGTCCAGCGGGATCGCGTCGGCCAGCGGATGGCCCACGTAGCTCGCCGCCACCCCTTGCGCACGCAGCAGTTCGGGCTCGAACGGAAAAAGGCACAACACATGGTCGCAACTGGCTGCCATGCGCTCGGCGCGGCCGCCGCGCCAGGCCCATATCGAAGGGCAGACGAAGTGGATCGTCTTCAGCCCGGCGGCCTTCAGTCGCGCCTCCAGACCGAGGTTGAAGTCGGGCGCATCGACGCCGATGAAGGCCGCCGGGCGCTCGGCCAGCACCCGCGCGGCCAGCGCGTCGCGGATGGCCGCGATCTCGCGGTAATGGCGCAGCACCTCGACGTAGCCGCGAACCGCCAGCTTGTCGTGCGGCCACCAGGCGGCAAAGCCCTGCGCGGCCATGCGCGGGCCACCGATGCCGGCGGCTTGCAGGCCGGGCCAGCGGCGGCGCATGCCGGCAAGCAACAGGCCGGCGAGCAGGTCCCCCGAAGCTTCCCCCGCGACCATCGCCAAGCGCAGCGGCGGCACCGCGGTCACCGCGCGATGCCGCGCGTGGAAGCCGCCAGGAAGTCGAGCAGCATCCGGACGTCGCCATCGCCGCCCTCGACCGTGCCGGCCAGCGCCGCGATCGCCTCGCGCGCGCGTTCGAGCGTGAGGCCGTCGCGGTACAACAGGCGGTGCATCTGCTTGACCAGCGCGATGCGCTCGCGCGAAAAACCGCGCCGGCGCAGCCCTTCGACGTTGAATCCGTGGACGGCCAGCGGATGGCCGGTGGCCATCATGAAGGGCGGGATGTCCTGCGAGACATGGCTCTGGAAGCCGGTGATCACGTGGGCGCCGACCTTGCAGAACTGGTGCACGCCGGTGAGGCCGCCGATGATCGCCCAGTCGCCGACGTGCACGTGGCCGGCCAGGGTGGCGTTGTTGGCCAGCACGGTGCGGTGGCCCAGCTGCACGTCGTGCGCGATGTGCACGTAGGCCATGATCCAGTTGTCGTCGCCGATGCGCGTGACGCCCGCATCCTGGACCGTGCCGCGGTTGAAGGTGCAGAACTCGCGGATCGTGTTGCGGTCGCCGATCTGCAGCGCTGTCGGCTCGCCGCGGTACTTCATGTCCTGCGGCGCGCCGCCGAGCGAGGCGTGGGGGTGGATCCGGTTGTCGCGGCCGATGGTGGTCGACCCTTCGATCACGCAATGCGCGCCGATGCTGCTGCCCTCGCCCACGACGACGCCGGCACCGATCACCGCAAAGGGACCCACGCTGACCGAGCCCGCGAGCTCGGCCGCCGGGTCCACGATCGCGGTGGGGTGGATCGCGGTCATCAGGCGGGCGCCACCTTGCGCATCGTGCACATCAGGTCGGCCTCGACCACCAGCTGCCCATCGACGGTGGCGCGCGTCCGGTAGCGGTAGATCCCGGACTTGATGCGGTCGATGGCCGCTTCGAGGACGAGCTGGTCACCGGGGCCCACCGGGCGCTTGAAACGCGCGTTGTCGATGCCGGCGAAATACACCACCGTGTCGTCGCCGGGTTCGGCATCGACGGCGTCGAAGGACAGGATCGCAGCAGCCTGCGCAAGCGCCTCGAGCATCAGCACGCCGGGCATCACCGGCCGCGCCGGGAAATGGCCCATGAAGAACGGCTCGTTGATGGTGACGTTCTTCAGCGCCTTGATCCGGACACCCTTCTCGATCTCCAGCACCCGATCGACGAGCAGGAACGGGTAGCGATGCGGCAGCTTGCGCAGGATGTCTTGGATATCCATCACGGTGAGGTCTTTCGTTCGAGTGCACGCAGTCGTTCACGCAAGCTGTGGAGCTGCCGCAGCGTGGCCGCGTTCTTCTCCCACGACGCATTGTCATCGAACGGAAACGCGCCGCTGTACAGGCCGGGCTTGAGGATCGACCGGCTGACCACGGTGGCCGCCGTGATGTGAACGTGATCGACGATCTCCAGGTGACCGAGGATGATCGCGCCGCCGCCGGCCGTGCAGTGCCGCCCGATGCGTGCGCTGCCGGCCACGCCGACGCAGCCGGCGAAGGCGCTGTGCGCGCCGACGCGCACGTTGTGGCCGATCTGCACCAGGTTGTCGAGCTTGACACCGTCCTCGATCACCGTGTCGTCGAGGGCGCCGCGGTCGACGCAGGTGTTGGCACCGATCTCCACGTCGTCGCCGATGGCCACCGCGCCGAGCTGCTCGATCTTCTCCCAGCGGCCTTCGTCGGGCGCGAAGCCGAAGCCGTCGGCGCCGATGACGGCACCGCTGTGCACGATGCCGCGCGCCCCGATGCGGCACCCCTGGCTCAGCGTCACGCGTGGCTTGAGCCAGGTGCCTTCGCCCACCGAGGCGCGCTCGCCGATGAAGCATTGCCCGCCGACGACCACCCCGGCCGCGATCTCGGCACCCGAACCGACGAAGGCCAGCGCACCGATGCTGGCCGACGGGTGGATCATCGCGCCCGGCTCGACCACGGCGCTGGCATGGACGCCGGCAGCGATGGCGCCGCGTGTCTGCGCCGCCCACCACTGGGTCAGACGGGCGAAGGCGAGGTAGGGGTCGGCGCAGACGATCGCCGCACCGCGTGCGGCCGCCGCGTCGCGCATCGCCGGGCCGACGATGACGCAGCCGGCCCTGGAGGCCGCGAGCTGCGACTGGTAGCGCGGGCTGGCCAGGAACGAGATGGTCTGCTCGTCGGCACCCTCCAGCGGCCCGATGCGGCTGACCGTGCGCTGCGGATCACCGAGCAGCTCGCCGCCAAGCCGCTGGCTCAGGTCATCGATGCGCGCGTGCATGGCTCGCTAGCCCATGCCCGCGGCTCACTTGCCGCTGGCGGAGGTGTCGTTGAGAACCTTGATCACCTTGTCGGTGATGTCCACCCGCGGGCCGGCGAAGACCACTTCCTGCAGGATCAGATCGTAGTGATCGCTGTCGAAGATCTGCTTGATGACGCGGTTGGCGCGTTCGACCACGCCGGCCAGTTCCTCATTGCGACGCTGGTTGAGGTCTTCCTGGAATTCGCGGCGCTTGCGCTGCAGGTCGCGGTCCTGCTCGACGAGGTCGCGCTGCCGCTTGCTGCGTTCGCTCTCGGACAAGGCAGGCGCGTCCTTTTCGAGCTTGTCGGCCGCGGCCTTGAGCTTGGCGCCGGCGTCGTTGAGCTCGCGCTCACGCTTGCCGAACTCGGTCTCGAGCTTGGCCTGGGCGGCCTTGGCGGGTATCGCCTCGCGCAGCACCCGCTCGCTGTTGACGTAGCCGATCTTGAGTTCCTGCGCGGCGGCGGGGACCGCGATGGCGACGGACATAGCGGCGGCAGCCAGCCACCGAAGGGCAAACGTCTTCATCAGAAGGCAGTCCCGATCTGGAATTGGAAACGTTGAATTCTATCGTTGGGCAGCGAGCGTATCGGTTTGCCGTAGCTGAGCTGCAGCGGTCCCACCGGAGAGATCCACGACAGGCCGACGCCTGCAGACGCACGCAGCGAGTTCGCAGTGACGGTCTCGTCCTCGCGCCAGACGTTGCCGGCATCGACGAAGGCGAAGACGCGCAGGCTCTTGTCGTTGCCTGTTCCGGGCACCGGGAAATAGAGGTTGGTGTTGATGTTGAAGCGCCGGGCACCACCGATGTAGGCGCCGGTGGGATCGACCACACCCAGCGATCCCTGCTCGAACACGCGCACCGTGCCCAGGCCGCCGCCGTAGAAGTTCTTGAACACCGGGAACGGCTTGCCGCCCAGGCCGTGGCCGATGCCGATCTCGGTGTTCAGGCCCACCGACATGCGCAGCGGCAACTGCCAGTACTCCTGGTACTGCAGGTCGGTGCGCAGGTAGCGGACCTCGCCCGCAGCGCCCCACTCGAAGTTCACCCGCTGGTAGCGGCCGGCCGTCGGCACCAGGACGTTGTCGCGGGCGTCGCGCGACCAGCCCAGCGTGACCGGGAACGAATTCGTCTTGTCGCCATAGAGCACGCGGTAGTTCTCGTACGACAGCGGGATGCCGGCCGAGGTGCCGATCTCGGTGCGCTCGATGCCGACGCCGAGGAACACGGTGTCGTACTCCGAGAACGGGATGCCGAAGCGGATGTCGGCGCCGGGCGTCTTCAGGTCGTAGGTGTCGCCCAGGCTGTTGTAGGGGCGGCTGGTGCGGTAGAACAGGTCCACCGCGCGCGAGATGCCGTCGACGGTCCAGTACGGATCCACGGTACTGATCACGGCCGTTCGCGCGTACTTGCTGGTGTTGAGCTCGATCCCGAGGTAGTTCCCCGAGCCGAACGCGTTGTCCTGCTTGACCGAGGCGGTGAAGGTGAACTTCTCGGCGTTCGAGTAACCCGCCCCGACCATCAGGTTGCCGGTCGGCTTCTCGGTGACGGTCACCACCAGGTCCACCTGGTCGGGTGAGTTCGGCACCTCATTGGTCTCGACATCGACGTCCTTGAAGTAGCCCAGCCGCTCGACCCGTTCCTTCGACAGCTTGATCAGGCCGCCGTCGTACCAAGCCCCCTCGAGCTGCCGGAACTCGCGCCGCACGACCTCGTCGCGCGTGCGCGTGTTGCCTGCCACCTCGACGCGGCGCACATAGACGCGCCGTTGCGGGTCGGCCGCGAAGACCACCGCCACCTGCGCATGGGCACGGTCGATCTCGGGCCGCGGCTCGACCCGCGCGAAGGCGTAGCCGTAGAGGCCGAAGCGGTCCTGGAAGCGCTTTGCGGTCTCGGTCACCGCGTCGCCGCGGTAGGGCTGGCCGGGTCGCAGCGAGACCAGCGACTCGAACTCCTTCTCCTTGCCCAGGTAGTCACCCTCCAGCCGCACCGAGGTCACGGTATAGGGTTGCCCTTCCTTGACCGAAATGGCGATCGAGATCGTCTGCTTGTCGGGCGAGATCGTGACCTGGGTGGACTCGATCGAGAACTCCAGGTAGCCGCGGTTGAAGTAGTAGGCGCGCAGCTTCTCGAGGTCGCTGTTGAGCTTGCTGCGCGAGTAGCGGTCGGACTTGCTGTACCAGGTGAACCAGCCGGTGGGCGTCAGCTCGAACAGGTCGAGCAGGGTGGACTCCGAGAACACGTGGTTGCCGGCGATGCGGATGTCCTTGATCTTCGCCGCCTCGCCTTCGTTCATCGTGAAGGTCACGTTGACACGGTTGCGCTCGAGCGGGGTGACCGTGGTCACGACCTCGGCGCCGTACAGGCTGCGGCTGAGGTACTGGCGCTTGATCTCCTGCTCGGCGCGGTCGATCAGCGCCTTGTCGAAGGGCAGGCCTTCGCCGATGCCGGCGTCACGCAGCGACTTGGTCAGCGGCTCCTTGTCGAACTCCTTGAGGCCGACGAAATTGACGTTGGCGATGATCGCCCGCTCTTCGACGACGACGACCGCGACCTGGCCTTCGATCTCGATCCGCACGTCCTTGAACAGGCCGGTGGCGAACAGCGCGCGCAGCGCCGCCGAGCCCTTGTCGTCGGTGTAGGTGTCGCCGATGCGGAACGGCAGCGACGCGAACACGGTGCCGGGGTCGCTGCGTTGCAGGCCCTCGACACGGATGTCCTTGATCACGAAAGGCGCCACGGCCAGGGCGGCGGGCGACACCACGGCGGCGGCGAGCACAAGCACGTAGGCCGCGGCGGGGCGCAGCGGCCCGAACAAGGAGACAGGGGGCATGGGCTTCAGTGCAGACCCAGCAGGCGGGTCACGTCGTTGAACAAGGCGACCGACATCATCATCAGCAGCACCACGATGCCGCCGCGTTGCAGCCGCGCCAGCCAGAGGTCGGACACCGGGCGGTGGGTCACGCCCTCGAAAATGTAATACATCAGATGGCCGCCATCGAGCATCGGCAATGGCATCAGGTTGAGCACGCCCAGGCTGACGCTGACCAGCGCCAGAAAGCCGAGATAGTAGGCCAGCCCCTGGTGTACCGACTGCCCGGCGTAGTCGGCGATGGTCAGCGGACCGCTGAGGTTCTTCAGCGAGGCCTGGCCGATCACCATGCGGCCGAGCATCTTCACCGTCAGCGCCGAGATCTCCCAGGTCCGCGCGACACCCTGCTGCAGTCCCTCGAGCGGGCCCAGGCGCACGGTGACCGTCGCCGGCGCCTGCCCGACGTAGGCGTCGATGCGGCCTATCAGTGCGTCACCGTCGCGCACCGGCCGCGGCGTGACTGCGAGCTGCAGCCTGCGGCCTTCGCGCTCGACGGTCCATTGCTGCGTCGCCGACCGGCCGTCGCGCAGGTCGGCCCGGATGCGCTCGCGCAGGGTCTGCGCATCCGTCACCGCGACGCCATCGACGCCGAGGACGCGATCACCCTGGCGCAGGTCGGCGGCGGCTGCCGCGCCGCCGGGCTTGACCTCGCCCAGCACGGGCTCGCTGAAAGCGGCGCCGAGGCCGATCTTCTGCGCCAGCGTGGCATCGACCTTGGCCGGGTCGATACCCGACAGGTCCAGCGCCAGCAGTCGCTTGCCGCGGCCGTCGCGGTCGCTGACCTGGAGCCGGACCGATTGCTTCTGCAACGCCGCTTGCGTGAGCCGCCAGCGCAGGTCGGGCAGCGAGCTGACGTCGCGCCAGTCGTCGCCATCCTCTGCCATCGCGCGCACCCAGTCGCCGACGCGCAGGCCGGCGCGATCGGCGAGGCTGCCGGCCACCGGTGGCCCGAGCACGGCCTTGGGCTCCGCGATACCGATCCAGTGCGCCGCCGCGTACAGCAGCACGGCCAGCAGCAGGTTGGCCAGCGGCCCGGCGATCACGATGGCCGAGCGGGCCAGCAGCGGCTTGCGGTTGAAGGCGCGGCCGAGCTCGGCCGGGGCAACCTCACCCTCGCGCTCGTCGAGCATGCGCACGTAGCCGCCAAGCGGCAGCGCGCAGACCACGAACTCGGTCGCGTCGGGGCCGCTCTGGCGGCGCCACAGCACGCGGCCGAAGCCGACCGAGAAGCGCAGCACCTTCACCCCGCAGGCCACCGCGACGCGGTAATGGCCGTACTCGTGGACGACGACGAGCACCCCCAGCGTGAACACGAAGGCGAGCAGGGTGGTGATCATCGGGGCAGGTCCTTCATGACCTGCCGCGCCAGTTCGCGGGCGCGGCGGTCGAGCTCGAGCAGGTCCTCGAGTTCATGGTTGGGCGACAGGCGCGGCTGCAGCCGCTCGAGCGTTGTCGCATTGACACTGTGAATCGCGGTGAAGGCTATGGTTCCGCCGAGGAAGGCGGCCACCGCCTCCTCGTTGGCGGCGTTGAGCACCGCGGTCGTGCCGGCCGGCGCGCGCAGCGCCTCCCAGGCCAGTTCCAGGCCGGGAAAGCGACGCGCATCGGGGGATTCGAAGCTCAGCGACTGCAGGCTGGCGAAGTCCAGCCGCGGCGCCCCCGACTCGATGCGTTCCGGGTAAGACAGGCCGTAGGCGATGGGCACCTTCATGTCGGGCGATCCGAGCTGCGCCAGCACCGAGCCGTCGCGGCAGACGACCATCGAGTGGACGATGCTCTGCGGGTGGATCACGACCTCGATCTGCTCGGGCGCGAGGTCGAACAGCCAGCGCGCCTCGATGACCTCGAGCGCCTTGTTCATCATGGTCGCCGAATCGACCGAGATCTTGCGCCCCATCGTCCAGTTCGGATGCGCCACCGCCTGCTCCGGCGTCACCGCGTGCAGGCTGGCCGGGTCGCGGTCGCGGAACGGCCCGCCGCTGGCGGTGAGCACGATGTGGTCGATGCGCTGCGCCCAGGTGCTCCGGTCCTCGGGCAGGCACTGGAAGATCGCCGAATGCTCGCTGTCGATCGGCAGCAGAGTGGCGCCGCCGTCCTTCACCGCGCGCATGAACAAGCCGCCGCCGACGACCAGCGCCTCCTTGTTGGCCAGCAGCAGCCGCTTGCCGGCACGCGCTGCGGCCATGCAAGGCGGCAGGCCGGCGGCGCCGACGATGGCCGCCATCACGCTGTCCACCTCGTCGTCGGCGGCCAACTCGCACAGCGCCTGCTCGCCGGCGCGCACTTCGGTGCGCAGGCCCAGTTCGCGCAGCGTCGCGCGCAACGCGCCGGCCTGGCCCTCGGTGGCCACGACCACGGTTCGTGGGTCGAAGCGGCGGCATTGTTCGACCAAGGCGTCGATACGGCGGTGGGCGCTCAGGCCCACGACCTCGAAGCGATCCCGATGCCGCGCCACCACGTCGAGCGTGCTCGCGCCCACCGATCCGGTGGCGCCGAGGATGACCAGCCGCTGCGGCGCACTCATCGAGCGGCCAGCGCGGTCAGGGCCAGCGCGGCCGGCAGCACCGGCAGCAGCGCATCGACGCGGTCGAGCACGCCGCCATGGCCGGGCAGCAGGCCGCTGCTGTCCTTGGCACCGGCGGCGCGTTTGACCAGCGATTCGATCAGGTCGCCGACCACGCTCAGGCCGCACAGCGCGAGCAGCGCGGCGAGGAGCCCGAACAGGCCCAGCGCATCGAGCAGGCGCGAGTACAGGCTGGGACCGTCGAAGGCCATGTGGCGGTCGAGCCAGATCCAGAATGCCGCCAGCGCGAGCACGCCGGCCATGCCCGACCACACGCCTTCCCAGCTCTTGCCGGGGCTGATCGCCGGCGCCAGCTTGTGCCGGCCCCAGGCCTTGCCCCCGAAATACGCCGCCACGTCGGCCATCCACACCAGGCAAAGCAGCGAGAGCATGTAGTTGATGCCGATCTCCCGCGCCTGCGCCAGCGCCAGCCAGGCCGCCCAGAGGCCGACCGGGCCGAGGCCGACACGCGCCAGCCGCGGAAGATGCGGCCACAGCACCGGGCCGCGTGGCAGGGCAACGCCGGCGGCGAGCAGCCACAGCACGAGCGTCAGCCACCACAGCGCAGGCGGCGCCGATTCACCCCAGCCACGGTCCATTGCCAGTGCGCCGCCGACGGCCACCGCACCGCCGATCACCCAGGCCGTCGCCGCGCCGGTCTGGTTCAGCCGGCCCCATTCCCAGCCGCCGGCAGCCATCAGGGCCAGCGTGAGCAGTGCGAACGGCCAGCGGCTGCTCGCCATCAACGAAGCGAGCAACAGGGCCACGAGCACGAGGGCGGTGATGACGCGCTGCCGCAGCATCTCAATACCCGCCGGGCTGCCCCAAGGGGACTGACGCCCCCGCGGGGGACCGCGAACGGGGTGAGCGTGGGGGCCGCTTCAAGTTCTAGGTGCCCTCGGGCACGACCTGGTTCGCGCGGATGGTGCCGAAGCGCCGGTCACGCTGGGCGTAGGCCTCCAGTGCCGCGTCGATCTCGGCGTGGCCGAAGTCGGGCCACAGGCAATCGGTGAAGAAGAGCTCGGAATAGGCGGCCTGCCAGAGCAGGAAGTTGCTCATCCGCATCTCGCCGCCGGTGCGGATGAACAGGTCGGGATCGGGCGCGAACGAAAGCGCCATGTGGGCCGACAGCCAGGCCTCGTCCACCTGCTCGGGTTCGAGGCCCTCTTCCATCGCCCGCCGGCAGGCCTGCACGACGTCCCAGCGGCCGCCGTAGTTGAAGGCCACCGACAGCGTGATGCGCTGGTTGTCGCGCGTGATGTGCTCGGCATGCTCCCAGGCCTGACGCAGCTTGTCGGAGACCGCGGAGCGATCGCCGACGATGCGGATGCGCACGCCGTCGCCGGCCATCTTGGCCAGGTACTTGGACACGGCCACCAGCACCAGGCTCATCAGGCCCGACACCTCTTCGCTCGGCCGCTTCCAGTTCTCCGACGAGAACGCGAACACGGTGAGGTACTCGACGCCGCGGTCGGCAAAGGTGTTGACCGCGCGCACCAGCGCATCGACACCCTGCTTGTGGCCGAAGAAGCGCGGCATGTAACGCTGGCGCGCCCAGCGGCCGTTGCCGTCCATGACCACGGCGACATGGCGCGGCACGGCGGCGGGGCGCGGGTCGGCGGCTGAATTCAACACTTGGGGTAGGGACAGGTCGGACATGTGGGGGACGACGCGATGACCATCAGACTGCCAGCACCTCGGCTTCCTTGCCGTGCACCAGGCGGTCGATCTCGGTGCTGGTGCGGTCGGTCAGACGCTGCACCTCGTCCTGCGCACGGCGTTCCTCGTCTTCGGTGACGGCCTTGTCCTTGAGCAGCTTCTTCAGGTGTTCGTTGGCCTCGCGGCGCACCGCCCGTACGGCGATCTTGGCTTCCTCCCCGGCGTGGCGAACGACCTTGGTCAGTTCCTTTCGCCGCTCCTCGGTCAGCGCCGGCATCGGCACGCGCAGCAAGTCGCCCTGCGACGACGGGTTCAGGCCGAGGTCGGACTCGCGGATCGCCTTCTCGATCTTGGCGGCCATGCCCTTCTCCCAGGGCTGGACGCTGATCGTGCGGGCGTCGAGCAGGGTCACGTTGGCGACCTGGCTGATCGGCACCTGCGAGCCGTAGTAGTCGACATGCACCTGGTCGAGCAGGCCAGGGTGGGCGCGACCGGTGCGGATCTTGTGCAGTTCGTTCTTGAACGCCTCGACCGACTTGGCCATCTTCTGCTCAGCGGTGTTCTTGATCTCGGGAATGGTCATGACGCAGCGGCTCCTCAAACGTGCACGAGCGTGCCTTCGTCCTCGCCCAGGGCCACCCGCTTGAGGGCGCCGGGCTTGTGGATGTTGAACACCCGGATCGGCAGCTTCTGGTCGCGGCACAGCGCGAACGCGGTGGCGTCCATGACCTGCAGGTGGCGGGCGATGGCTTCGTCGAAGGTGATGCTCGCGTAGCGCGTGGCCGTGGCGTCCTTGTGCGGGTCGGCGGAATAGACGCCGTCGACCTTGGTCGCCTTGAGCACGACTTCGGCGCCGATCTCGGCACCGCGCAGGGCGGCCGCCGTGTCGGTGGTGAAGAACGGATTGCCGGTGCCGGCGGCGAAGACCACCACCTTGCCCTCTTCCAGGTATTGCAAGGCCTTGGGCCGCACGTAGGGCTCGACCACCTGTTCGATCGCGATGGCCGACATCACGCGCGCGGTCATGCCTTCCTGGCGCATCGTGTCGGCCAGCGCCAGCGCGTTCATCACGGTGGCCAGCATGCCCATGTAGTCGGCGGTGGCGCGGTCCATCCCGACCGAGCCGCCGGCCACGCCGCGGAAGATGTTGCCGCCGCCGATCACCACCGCGACCTCGCAACCCAGGCGGGTGATCTCCTGCACCTCGCGCACCATGCGCACGATGGTGGCGCGGTTGATGCCGTAAGCGTCATCACCCATCAGGGCCTCGCCCGACAGCTTGAGCAGGATGCGCTTGTACGCCGGCATCAAAGGAACTCCCCTGGCAAAGCCCGCAGTGTAAGGGTGGCCGATGCGCAGGCCGGCCGACGCCCGTGGCCGACCGGCTGCCTCAAAGGCGCCTCACTGACCCCTGGCCGCCGCCACCTGCGCGGCGACTTCGGCCGCGAAGTCGTCGACCTTCTTCTCGATGCCTTCGCCAACGACATACAGGGTGAAGCCGGCCACCTTGGTGGCCTTCTCCTTGAGCATCTGCTCCACCGTCTGCTTGTCGTTCTTGACAAAGGCCTGGTTGAGCAGCGAGACCTCCTTGAGGAACTTCTGCACCGCGCCATCGACCCGCTTGGCGACGATCTCGGGCGACTGCGCCGGCTTGCCGGCAGCGACCGCGCTGGCGGCATCCTCGGCGGCCTTCTCGGCGGCAACGCGGCGCTCGCGCTCGATCAGCGCGACCGGCACTTCGGCGGCGGCCAGCGACACCGGCTTCATCGCCGCCACGTGCATCGCCACGTCCTTGGCCGCGACCTCGTCGCCGCTGTACTCGACGATCACGCCGATGCGGGTGCCGTGCAGGTAGCTGGCGAGCCGGCCGCCGCCGGCATACCGCTTGAAGCGGCGGATCGACAGGTTCTCGCCGATCTTGCCGATCAGGCCCTTGCGCACATCCTCCACCGTCGGCCCGAAGCCGTCCTGGGAAAGCGGCATAGCCGACAGAGCGGCCACGTCGACCGGGGCGCGCTCGGCCACGAGGGCCGCCAGCGACTTGGTAAAGGCGAGAAACGATTCGTTCTTCGACACGAAGTCGGTTTCGCAATTGACCTCGACCAACGCTCCGGTGCTGCCGCTGACCGCGGCGGCGATCACGCCCTCGGCGGTGATGCGCGCGGCGGCCTTGCTGGCCTTGTTGCCGAGCTTGACGCGCAGGATCTCCTCGGCGCGCGCCGCGTCACCGTCGGCCTCGGTCAGCGCCCTCTTGCATTCCATCATCGGCGCGTCGGTCTTGGCGCGCAGCTCGGCCACCATGCTTGCAGTGATTGCGGGCATCGTCATCTCCATTCAAAGCGGGTGCTCACCGGACGCATCGCGCGCCCGGTGAAGAACTCGGACGCGCGCGAACGCGCGACCGCCAAACCAGGGAATCAGGCGTCTTCGCTGACTTCGACGAACTCGTCGCCGCTGGCCGAAACGGCCTGCACGACCTCGCTGGTCGCGTTGGCCTTGCCTTCGAGCACGGCGTCGGCCACCGAGCGGGCGTACAGCGCCACCGCCTTGGCCGAGTCGTCGTTGCCGGGGATGACGTAGTCGATGCCGAGCGGCGAATGGTTGGTGTCGACGATGCCGATCACCGGGATGCCCAGCTTCTTGGCCTCGGCCACCGCGATCTTGTGGTAGCCGACGTCGATGACGAACATCGCGTCGGGCAGCGCGTTCATGTCCTGGATGCCGCCGATGTCCTTCTCGAGCTTCGTCAGCTCGCGTTCGAACAGCAGCGCTTCCTTCTTGATCATCGCATCGGTGCCGGCTTCCTTGGCGGCCTGCATGTCCTTGAGCTTCTTCAGCGACCCCTTGACGGTCTTGAAGTTCGTCAACATGCCACCGAGCCAGCGCTGGTCGACATAGGGCATGCCGCAACGCTGCGCCTCCAGCGCGATCACGTCGCGCGCCTGACGCTTGGTGCCGATCATCAGGATCGTGCCGCGGCGGCTGGCCAGCTGGCGGACGAATTTCATCGCATCCTCGAAGAGCGGCTGCGTCTTCTCGAGGTTGATGATGTGGATCTTGTTGCGATGGCCGTAGATGAACGGGGCCATCCTGGGATTCCAGAAGCGCGTCTGGTGCCCGAAATGGACACCGGCTTCCAGCATTTCACGCATGGAGACAGTCATGGGAACTCCGAAGGTTGAGTCTAGAATCCCGCCGCTTCATCGCTGCCGGTGCGGCTCATGAAGAGCCGCTCTTGCCGGGCCAGCGACACCTTGGTTCGGTCGGGTTCGCGATTGGTCTGTCTCGTCCGTTTCGAGTTCGGCTGCCTCGCGCTTGCGCGCTCCGGCAGATCACCCTCACTGAGACAAACCAGATGATTCTAGCATTCGCTGCCCGCGCGTCCCGCGGTCCCAGGCTGCGGCGGACCTGCTGCGCGCTGGCCACGGCAACGAGGCGGCACTGATGCGCGTGGCGGTCATCGGCGCCGGGATCGTCGGCGTCACCACGGCGTACGAACTCGCCGCCCTCGGTCACGAGGTCACGGTGATCGAGCGCCGCAACAGCGTTGCCGCCGAGGCAAGCTTCGGCGGCGCGGGCGTGATCGCTCCCGCTCGCGTGGCACCCTGGACCGCACCCGGCACGCCGGGCAAGGTGCTGCGGCACCTGTTCGGCCGCCATTCGCCGGTGCATTTCCGCGGCCTGGGGGCCATCGCGCAGCTGCCGTGGCTGTGGCGCTGGTGGCGGGCCTGCCGGCCTGCCGTCCACGCCGCCAACCGCCAGGCCATGTGGCGGCTCGCGAACTTCAGTCGCGACCGGCTGCTGGAGCTCACCCGCGCGCTGCGGCTCGACTACCAGCAAACGCCGGGCTGCCTCGTGCTGCTGCGCGGCGAGCGCGAACTCGCCGCGGCACGCGGCGGCCTGGCGCTTCTGCGCGAGCTGGGCGTCGGCCACGAACTGATCGATGCCGCGCGCTGCCGCCAGCTCGAGCCAGCGCTGCAGCCGGGGACCGCGCTGCATGCAGCGATCCACCTGCCGGTGGACGGCGTCGGCAACTGCCGCCATTTCGCCCACCTGCTGAAGGACGAGGCGCAGAAGCTGGGCGCCAGCTTTCGCTTCGATACCGTCGTGCGCGCGATCGCTGCCGGGCGACCGGCACAGGTCACGACATCCGATGGGCAGCGCCTGGGCTTCGACGCGCTGGTCGTCTGCGCCGGCGCCCAGGCGGGCGCGCTGCTGCGAGGCGTCGGCATGCGGCTGCCGCTGACCCCGGTGTACGGGTACTCGATCACCGCGCCGATCCGCCACCTCGACGGCCAGCCGCCGCTGGTGCCACGCGCGGCGGTGATGGACGAGCGCTTCAAGGTCGCGATCACGCGCCTGGGCCAGCGCATCCGGGTCGCCGGCACGGTGGAGATCGGTGGCCGCGCGGGCGAACTGGCGCCGGCACCCCTGCAGACGCTCTACCGCGTGCTCGAGGACTGGTTCCCGGGCGCAGCGCGCACCCAGGCCGCACAGCATTGGAAAGGCGCGCGCCCGATGCTTCCCGATGGCCCGCCGGTGCTCGGCGACAGCGGCGCCCAGGGCATCTGGCTCAACCTGGGTCATGGTGACAGCGGCTGGGCGCTGGCCTGCGGTTCGGCGCGCGTGCTCGCCGAACAGATCAGCGGCCGCGAGGCGCCGTTGGACATCACCGGGCTGAGCGTCGCGCGCTGGCGCTGACCGGCGGCACCCTGCGCAGCGGCGCCGACGACGGCCCGCAAGCCTGCCGGGCCCGGCACAATCCCGCGATGACCAGGCCTCATCAAGGCATCACGCGGATCGACGCCCTGGGCGGCCCCTGGCCGCTGCACGACGCGGCTGCCTCGCGCCTCGTCGAGCAGGCTGCGCTGGCTTCCCAGGCGCCGCATGCGCTGATGGAGCGAGCCGGCCTGGCGGTCGCCCGGCTGGCCCTGGCGCTGACACCGCATGCGCACCGGGTGCAGGTCTTCGCCGGGCCCGGCAACAACGGTGGCGACGGGCTGGTCGCGGCGCGCCACCTGCATCAGGCGGGCCGCGATGTGAGGGTGGTCATCGTCGCCGACCCCGACGCCCTGCCTGCCGACGCCGCGTTGGCGCTGCAGCACGCGAAGGCCGCCGGCGTGCCGATGGCCACCGCCGACGCCGCGCCGGCAACAGCCGAACTGCTGATCGACGCCCTGCTCGGCCTCGGCGCGCGCCGTGCGCCATCCGGCCCCCTCGCAGCGGCTATCGAGACCATCAACGCCAGCGCAGCGACGGTCCTCGCCGTCGACATTCCTTCCGGTCTCCATCCCGACACCGGCACCCTCCTCGGCGCCCAGGCGGTGCGCGCCGACGCGACGCTGTCGCTGCTCACCTTGAAGCCCGGCTGCTTCACCGGCGGCGGGCGCGAGCAGGCCGGCACGATCTGGCTGGCCGACCTGGACGCGATCGATCCGGCTGCAACGCCGCCCAGCGTCTGGCTCAGCGGTCCGCCGCGCGCCGCGCCGCGCCGCCAGGACACACACAAGGGCAGCTTCGGCGACGTCGCGGTGGTCGGCGGCGCCGCCGGCATGGTGGGCGCCGTCTGGCTGGCCGCGCGCGCGGCGCTGGCCGCCGGTGCCGGCCGCGTCTATGCCTGCCCTCTCGATCCGCAGGCGCCTCTGACCGACCTCTCGCGCCCCGAATTGATGGGCCGGCACGACTGGTGGCGGTCCTCGCCTGCCGTTCTGGCCCGCACCACGGTGGTCTGCGGCTGCGGCGGCGGCGACGCCGTGCGCGCAGCGCTGCCGGCGTTGCTGTCGCAGGTGCGACGGCTGGTGCTGGATGCCGATGCGCTCAACGCGATCGCCGCCGACACGGCGCTGCATCCGCTGCTGCGCGCACGCGATGCGCGCGGCTGGCAGACGCTGCTGACGCCGCACCCACTCGAAGCAGCGCGTCTGCTCGGCACCCGCGCGGACGAGGTCCAGCACGACCGGGTCCGCGCGGCCGAATCGCTGGCGGCGATGTTCGGCTGCGCGGTGCTGCTCAAGGGCTCGGGCAGCGTGATCGCCGCGCCGCGCGTGATGCCGCGCATCAACCCGACCGGCAATGCCGCGCTGGCCACCGCGGGCACCGGCGACGTGCTGGCCGGCTGGGCGGCCGGCCTGTGGGCTCAGCGCGCGGATTGCACGGCGGCCGACATCGCCGCCGATGCTGCATGGGGACATGGCCGCGCGGCCGACCTGTGGCCCGGCCATGAAGGGGGCCGACCGCTGCGCGCTGCCGACTTGGCCGAAGCGCTGGCCGACGCAAGGCCCGCCTGAGCGCCGTTCGGCGGTCCGGGCTCAGCGCCGAGTGCGCGGCTTCGGCGCCGGCCGCGGCGGGCCGGGCTTGCGTGAACGCGCGCCGCGTTCGGCGGTGCCGCCCTTGCCCTTGACAGCGCGCCCACCTGCCTTCACGGCGCGGTCGCTCTCGCGCACGCCGGCCAGCTCGGCGACCGCGCCGGCAGGGCGCTGCCGTTCGCCACGGGTCAGCAGCTTGTCGCCCTCGCCTTCGCGCACCATGCGGAAGTCGATCTTGCGGCCGTCCAGGTCGACCCGGCTGACCTGCACCCGCACCCGCGTGCCCACCGCGTAGCGGATGCCGGTGCGCTCGCCGCGCAACTCGCCGCGCGCCTCGTCGAAGCGGTAGTACTCGCCGCCGAGCTCGGTGATGTGGACCAGGCCATCGACATAGAGCGCGTCCAGCGTCACGAAGAGGCCGAACGAGGTCACCGCACTGACGGTGCCGGAGAACTCCTCGCCCAGGCGCTCGCGCATGAAGCGGCACTTGAGCCAGGCCTCGACGTCGCGGCTGGCCTCGTCGGCGCGGCGTTCGTTGGCGCTGCAATGGCCGCCGGCGGCCTCCCACAGGGCCATCTCCTGCGACATCGGCTTCACCGCGCGGGCGTGCAGCTTGCCGCCCTTGCGGACCTCGGGCGTGCGCGTCTTCTCGCTCGCCGCCAGGTGATAGCGGCGGCCGGCGAGAACGGCCTTGATCACGCGGTGGACCAGCAGGTCGGGGTAACGCCGGATCGGGCTCGTGAAATGTGCGTAGGCGTCGTAGGCGAGGCCGAAATGCCCCGCGTTGTGCACCGTGTAGATCGCCTGCTGCATCGAGCGCAGCAGCAGGGTGTGGATCTGCGTCGCGTCGGGCCGGTCCTGCGTCGCCTGCGCGATCGCCTGGATCTCGGCCGGCTGCGGATCGTCGCTCAGGTTCACCGCCACCCCCAGCGACCTGAGCATGGCCTGCAGCGCGATCCGCTTCTCGGGCGTCGGGCCCTCATGGACGCGGAACAGGCAGGGGTGCTCGGCGTTGTCGATGAACTCGGCGGCACAGACGTTGGCCGCCAGCATCGCCTCCTCGATCAGCTTGTGGGCCTCGGTGCGCACGCGCGGCACGATCTTCTCGATGCGGCCGTTGTCGTCGCAGACGATCTGGGTCTCGGTGGTGTCGAAGTCGACCGCGCCGCGCTTGGCGCGCTGCTTGAGCAGGGCGCGATAGACCTCGTGCAGATGCAGCAAGTGCGGCACGAGGTCGGCGCGCGCCTTGGCCTCGGGGCCGCGCGTGTTGGCCAGGACCGCAGCAACCTCGGTGTAGGTCAGCCGCGCATGCGAGTTGATGACCGCCGGGTAGAACTGGTAGGCGGCCACGTTGCCATCGTGCGCGACGAGCATGTCGCAGACCATCGACAGGCGCTCGACCTGCGGGTTGAGCGAACACAGCCCGTTGGACAGCTTCTCGGGCAGCATCGGTATCACCCGGCGCGGGAAGTAGACCGATGTCGCGCGCTCGTAGGCGTCCTCGTCCAGCGGCTCGCCGGGCTTGACGTAGTGGCTGACGTCGGCGATGGCCACGATCAGGCGCCAGCCCTCGAACACCGTCTTGCCGCGGCCACGCTTGAACGGCTCGCAATAGACCGCGTCGTCGAAGTCGCGCGCGTCCTCGCCGTCGATGGTCACCAGCGGCACGTCGCTCAGATCGACCCGGTGCTTGCGATCGACCGGCCGCACGCGCTCGGGCAGCGTCGCCGCCTGGGCCAGGGTCTCGGCCGAGAACTCGTGCGGCACCTCGTACTTGCGCACCGCGATCTCGATCTCCATGCCGGCGTCGTCGATCTCGCCGAGCACCTCGGCGACGCGGCCCACAGGCTGCGAATGCAGCGATGGCGGCTCGGTCAGCTCCACCGAGACGACCTGGCCGACGGTGGCACTGGCGATCGCGCTCTTGGGGATCAGGATGTCCTGGCCGTAGCGGCTGTCCTCAGGTGCGACCAGCCACTGCCCGCCCTCGTGCAGCAGGCGGCCGATGATCGGCGTCTTGCGGCGCTCGAGGATGTCGAGCACGCGGCCTTCGGGCCGGCCCTTGCGGTCGTAGCGCAGCACGCGCACCCGAACGCGGTCGCGATGCAGCACGCTGCGCATCTCTTGCGGCGCGAGGTAGATGGCAGCCTCGCCGTTGTCCGGTATGACGATCCCGTGGCCGTCGCGATGGCCTTCGACACGACCTTCGAACTCGCCCATCAGGGCGGGGCCGGCATGCTTGAGGCTTGAAGCGTCAATTTCGTTGATGATATGATCCTTGGTTCCTGAAAATGCCCAGGTGGCGGAATTGGTAGACGCACTAGTTTCAGGTACTAGCGCTTAACGGCGTGGGGGTTCGAGTCCCTTCCTGGGCACCATTCGATGAACGTGATTTCAAGGCCGGTCTGCTGCAAAGCATGCCGGCCTTTCGCATTTTCAGACCGCAAACTTCTTTGCGAGCCGGTCGGGGCGGAGGTTGTCGTACTCCTCGAACGGCTGATGGATCCACGGGCTCGTGGGCAGCGATTCGACGTGGTAATCGGGCATGTAGGTGGACACGCCCTTGACCCAGATCACCGCGGCGCGCAGCTCCTGGATCGCCGGCATGCCGCGCAGCCGGTCGACCACCGCGCGCAGGGTGATGCCGGTGTCGGCCAGGTCATCGACCAGCAGCACGCGGCCGGCCAGTTCGCCCTTGGGCATGGTGATGTACTTGGCCAGATCGAGCCGGCCCTGGATCGTGCCCGCGTCGGCGCGGTACGAGCTGGTGGACATGATCGCCAGCGGCTTGTCGAACACGCGCGACAGCACGTCGCCGGGCCGCATGCCGCCGCGGGCCAGGCAGAGGATCTGGTCGAAGGCCCAGCCCGATGCGGCCACCTTCAGCGCCAGCCGCTCGATCAGCAGGTGGTACTCGTCCCAGGACACGTACAGGTGCTTGCCGTCGTCGGTGAGCATGCTCGGGGTCTCCTTGTCTTCGGCAGCGGCCGGCTCCGGCCGTTCAGGCCCTGAACGGGTGGCGCAGCAGGATGGTGTGCACGCGGTCGGGGCCGGTGGACACCATGTCGATCGGCGCACCGATCAGCGCCTGCATGCGCTCGAGATAGCGCCTCGCGTTCAGCGGCAGCTGCTCCCAGTTGGTCAGCCCGGCGGTGGTCTGGCTCCAGCCGGGCAGCGACTCGTAGATCGGCTCGCAATCGACGATTTCGTCGGCGTCCAGCGGCAGGATGTCGAGCATGCGGCCACCCAGCCTGTAGCCGGTGCAGATCAGGATCTCCTCCAGGCCGTCGAGCACATCGAGCTTGGTGATGCACAGGCCGGAGACGCCGTTGATGATGATCGAGCGCTTGAGCGCTGCGGCGTCCAGCCAGCCGCAGCGGCGCGCGCGCCCGGTGACCGTGCCGCGCTCCTGCCCGACGCTGGACAGGTGGTGGCCGACGCCGCCCGGCGCGGTGATGTCGAGCTCGGTCGGAAACGGGCCACCGCCGACGCGCGTGGTGTAGGCCTTGGTGATGCCCAGGATGTAGTGCAGCAGACCCGGTCCGACGCCGGCACCGGCAGCCGCGTTGCCGGCGACGCAGTTGCTCGAGGTGACGTAGGGGTAGGTGCCGTGGTCGATGTCGAGCAGCGTGCCCTGCGCGCCTTCGAACAGCAGGTTGGCACCGGCCAAGTGGGCGTTGAAGAGCCGGTAACCCACATCGGCCATCAACGGGCGAAGATGCTCGGCTGCCGTCAACGCGGCGTCGAGCATGGGCTGCCATTCGAGCGCCGGCGCGCCGAGGACGCCGGTGAGCTCGGCGTTGTGCAGCGCGACCAGTTCGCGCAGCTTGGCCTCGAAGCGCTCGGGATGCTTGAGATCCTGCACCCGCAGCGCGCGCCGCGCCACCTTGTCCTCGTAGGCCGGGCCGATGCCCTTGCCGGTGGTCCCGATCTTGCCGCTGCCGCTGCTCTCGCGGCGCGCCTCGCGGCCGCGGTCGAGCTCGACGTGGAAGGGCAGGATCAGCGGGCAGGACTCGGACAGGAACAGGCGCGGGCGCACCTCGACCCCGAGCTGCTCGATGCGTGCGATCTCGGCCAGCAGGTGCGCCGGATCGACGACCACGCCGTTGCCGATGTAGCAGGCCACGCCCTCGCGCATCACGCCCGAGGGGATCAGCTGCAGTGCCGTCTTGCGGCCGTTGATGACCAGGGTATGGCCGGCGTTGTGCCCACCCTGGAAGCGGACCACGCCTTGCGCGTGGTCGGTGAGCCAATCGACGATCTTGCCCTTGCCTTCGTCGCCCCACTGGGTGCCCACCACCACCACATTGCGACCCGTACCGGGCCGAACGGCTGCTTGCATGTTCACGATGTCCTTCAAAGGTTCGAGGCGTCGTTGCCGGCAGCGAGTGCGCGCAGCACCCAGCGGCCGTCGACCTGTATCAGTTCGCGGTCGCAGGCGAAGGTCTGCGCCTCGGGTTCGTGCCCGGGCAGCATCGCCAGCACGGTCTCGCCGGCCTCGCGCAGCCGCCGCACCGCCGCGCGCAACTCGGGGTCCTCGCCCCAGGGCGCGCGGATCGCGGCTTCGGCCGCCGACGGGCCCGCGACTTCGGCCAGTGCCTTCAGGTCCAGGCTGAAGCCCACCGCCGGCCGGTTGCGGCCGAACACGGCACCGACTTCGTCGTAACGCCCGCCGCGCGCCAGCGCGTCGCTGCTGCCGTCGCCGTAGACGGCGAAGCGCAGGCCGCTGTAGTAGGTGTAGCCGCTCATGTCCGACAGGTCGAATCCGACGCGAAGGTCCGGGAAGGCCCGGTGCAGATGCGCGGCCAGCCATTCGAGTTGCTCGAGCGCTTCGCGCACGAGTGCGTGTTGCGGCAGGCTGCGGCGCGCCGCGCCCAGCACCTCGTGCCCGCCGTAGAGCCTGAGCAGGGCTTGCACCGGCGCCGCGGCGGCTTCGGGCAGGCCGGCGCTCAGCAGCGCCAGCCCCGGGGCGTCCTTCTCGGACAGCGCCTGCACGAGCTCGTGCAGGCGCGCCGCATCCAGCGGCACGCCGGCCAGCACCCCGCGCAGGATGCGGGCATCGGCCAGGTCGATCACCAGCGGGCCGACACCGGCCGCCTGCAGGCAGTCCAGCGCCAGTTCGACCGCTTCGAGGTCGGCCTCCAGCCCGGCGTGTCCGAAGATCTCGGCGCCGAACTGCAGTGGCTCGCGCGTGGCCGTCAAGCCGGCGGGCCTTGTGTGCAGCACCGGACCGCAGTAGCACAGGCGGGTGACCCCCTCGCGATTGAGCAGATGGGCGTCGATGCGCGCCGCCTGCGGCGTCGTGTCGGCGCGCAGGCCGAGCATGCGGCCGCTGAGCTGATCGACCAGCTTGAAGGTCTTCAGGTCGAGTTCGCGGCCGGTGCCCGACAGCAGCGCTTCGAGATGCTCGAGCAAGGGCGGGATGACCAGCTCGAAGCCATACCCGCGCGCGCGATCGAGCAGCGCCCGGCGCAGTTCCTCGACCCGCCGCGCCTGCGGCGGCAGGACATCGGCGACATGCTCCGGCAGCAGCCAAGCAGACAACATGACATGAACCGCTGTTGAAAGCGGCATTGTAGGCGGCCGGGTCGGGCGTTCTCGACGCCCTTGGAGCGCGCGGAGACGGCGAACGAAACGGGCCCGGAGGCCTGACCTATCGCCAGACCAGGAGCAGCAGCAACCCGAGGACCATGCTGGTCAGGCCGATGAAGCGGATCTGCCCGTCGGACAGCTTGATCGCGCGCTCGAACAGCGCACGCCAGCGGCCCGGGCTCAGGAACGGCAGCAAGCCTTCGAACACCAGCATCAGCGCCAGGGCGCCGAGCAGCAGGTCGCTCATCGTGGCGCTTCGCGGGCCTACTTGCGAGCGCCGGTGGCCGGCCCCGGCCCGCTGTCACGCATGGCGCGGAAGAACTCGTTGCTCGGGTCCAGCACCATCACGTCGCTCTTGCTGCGGAAGGTCGAGCGGTAGGCCTCCAGGCTGCGGTAGAAGCGGGCGAACTGGGGGTCGCGCCCGAACGCGTCGGCGTACAGCGCCGAGGCCTTGGCATCACCCTCGCCCTTGACCTTCTGCGCGCCGCGATAGGCGTCTGCGATGATCACCTCGCGCTGGCGATCGGCGTCGGCGCGGATCTTCTCGCCCTCGGCCGCGCCCTGCGACCGCAATTCGTTGGCAACCTGCTTGCGCTCGGATTCCATGCGCCGATAGACGGAGTCGGTGATGTCGGCGACGAAGTCGACCCGCTTGATGCGCACATCGACGATCTCGATGCCGAAGGCCTTGGCCTCGTCAGCCAGCCGGTTGCGGACGTCGTTCATCACCTTGTCGCGCTCGGTGGCGAGCACGCCGCGCACGTCGCGCTTGGTGATCTCCTCGTTGAATGCGGCCTGCACCACCGGCGCCAGGCGGCTCTCCAGGTTGCGGAAATCGACGCCGTTGTTGCGGATGAACTGGCGCGGCTGCGAGATGCGCCACTTGACCAGCCAGTCGATGATCAGGCTCTTCTTCTCGGCCGTGAAGATCGGCCGGGTCTCGGGGCTGTCCAGGGTCTGGATGCGCTTGTCGAGAAAGACCACGTTCTGGAACGGCGGTGGCATCTTGAAATGCAGGCCGGGGTCGTTGATGACCTCCTTGATCTCGCCCAGCGCATAGACCACGCCGACCTGGCGCTGATCGACGACGAAAAGCGTGCTCGACACGAGCATCAGCGCGATCAAGGCAGCGGCAACGATGAGTCCGATTCGGTTCATGCTCATGGCGGCCTTTCCTAGCGGCCTTCGCGGTCACGCGAGCGCGCGTTGTCGCGCGAGCGGATGTCCACGCTTTGCGTGCCCGAGGGGTCGATCGCTGCCGGCGCTGGCACCACGGTCACCCCGGCCGGTGCCGGCGCCGATGCCGGTGCCGTGCCCTGCTGCTGCAGCAGGCGGTCCAGCGGCAGGTACAGCAGGTTGGAGCCAGCTCGGCTGTCGATCATCACCTTGGTGACGTTGGAATAGACCTGCTGCATGGTGTCGATGTAGAGCCGGTCGCGGGTCACGGCCGGGGCCTTCTGGTACTCGGCCAGCACCGCGCGGAAGCGCTGCGCGTCGCCTTCGGCCTGCGCGATCACGCGCGAGCGGTAGCCTTCGGCCTCCTCGGACAGTCGCGCGGCGGTGCCGCGTGCCTTGGGAATCACGTCGCTGGCGTAGGCCTGGCCCTCGTTCTTGAAGCGGTCGCGATCGGCGCCGGCCTTGACCGCATCGTTGAAGGCCGACTGCACCGCCTCGGGGACCTGCACGTTCTGCATGTTGACGTTGGCGATCACGATGCCGGCCTTCAGGCGGTCGAGCTGGGCCTGGATCGACTTGACGAGCTCGGCCGCGATCGCGTCGCGCTGCTCGTAGAGCACCTGGTCGACCTGGCTGCGGCCGACGATCTCGCGCACCGCCGATTCGGCGGCCTGCACCACGGCTTCGTCGGGCCGGTTGTTCTCGAACAGGTAGTCCCGGGCGTCGGCGCGACGGTACTGCACGGTGAAGCGGATATCGACGATGTTCTCGTCCTCGGTCAGCATCGAGGAGTCGTGCAGGCCGGTGGCCTGGACCACCGAGTTGCGACCGACGTCGACCGACTGCAGTTGCGTGACGGCGACGATCTCGTGGGCCTGGATCGGGTAAGGCAGCCGCCACTGGAAACCGGCGTCCTTGGTCTGGCTGTACTTGCCGAACGTGGTGACGACCGCCTGCTGGCCTTCCTGGACGATGAAGAAGCCGCTGCCGAGCCAGATCAGCACCGCGACGGCCGCGATCAGCCCGACGCCGATGCCCGCGCTCTTCATGTCGGGCTGGAACGAATCGCCGGGCGGCGGTTCGTCGCCGCGGCCGGGGCCCTTGCCACCGCCCTTGCCGCCGAACAGACTGCCGAGCTTGCGGTTGAAGTCGCGCCACAGCTCGTCGAGGTCGGGGGGCCCGTCGTTGCGGTTGCTGAAAACGAGCGAGTTGCTCGCGGCGGACCGCGCAGGGCGCCGCAGCAGCAGCGCCTTGAGCAGCCTGCCCAGCGCGGCCACCGGGGCGCCGAGCCGGGCCAGGAATCGTGGGGCGTCGTTGTCTCGCATGCGGGAGCGGTTGGAGGGCGATGGAGGGGAGAGGAGGTCAGACCGCCGCAGCCGGTGCCCGCGGCGACGCGACAGCCGTACCGTCGGGCAAGGTCGCAGGTGGGGCGGTCGCGGCCCCGTTCAAGGCCTGGACGGCGCAGTCGGCGATCGCCCGGCGGAGTTCTTCCAGGCCTTGGCCACTGCGTGCGCTGACGAACACCCGGCGCCGGCGCAGCCCGGGCGCAACCTCGATCCAGTCGGCCGCCTCGCGCGACTGGCGCGAGGCCTCGAGCAGGTCGCACTTGTTGAAGACCAGAATCTGCGGCACGGCGCCGGCACCGATCTCCTGGAGGACGCGCTCGACCTCGGCCTGCTGCTCGGCCCAGGCGGGGCTGGCGGCGTCGATCACGTGGAGCAGCAGGTCGGCGTCGGCGGCCTCCTGCAGCGTGGCCTCGAAGGCCTCCACCAGCTTGTGCGGCAGGTCGCGGATGAAGCCCACGGTGTCCGACAGCGAGACCGAGGCCTGCGCGCCCCCCAGCCACAGCGAGCGGGTCGTGGTATCCAGGGTCGCGAAGAGTTGGTCGGCGGCGTAGCTGCGCGCCTTGACCAGGGCGTTGAAGAGGGTCGACTTGCCGGCATTGGTGTAGCCGACCAGCGAGACGCGGAAACTGCCGCGCCGCTCGCGCGCCTTGCGCTGCGTGCCGCGCTGGCGCTTGACCTTCTCCAACCGCTCTTTGACGGTCTTGATGCGGTCGCCGATCATGCGGCGGTCGAGTTCGATCTGCGCCTCGCCCGGGCCGCCGCGGGTGCCGATGCCGCCGCGCTGGCGCTCGAGGTGGCTCCAGCGCTTGACCAGGCGTGTGGCCATGTACTGCAGCCGCGCCAGTTCGACCTGCAGTTTGCCTTCATGGCTTTGCGCTCGGTCGGCGAAGATGTCGAGGATCAGCGAGGTGCGATCGGCCACCGGCACGCCGAGGTGGCGCTCCAGGTTGCGCTGCTGCGCCGGGCTGAGCGCCTGGTCGAAGATCACGCCATGGGCTGCGGTGGCCGCGACCAGCGCCTTGATCTCGTCGGCCTTGCCGCTGCCGACGAACAGCGCCGGATCGGGCGCCTTGCGACGCGCGACGACGCGTTCGACGACGAGGTCGCCGGCGGACGCCGCGAGCAGCGCGAGTTCGTCGAGCGAGGCGTCGAAGCCGGGTTGGCCGCCGACATCGACGCCCACCAACACCGCACGCGTCGGCTCGTCACCGCGCTGCACGGCAAGGGGAGGAGCTGAAGTCAAGGTCGCGGTGCCTTCGGGCGCTGGCGTTCAGGCCGCTTCGCTGCTCTCGTTGGCGTGGAAGTTGACGGCCCGGCTCGGCACGACGGTGGAGATGGCGTGCTTGTAGACCATCTGCGTCACGGTGTTGCGCAGCAGGACCACGTACTGGTCGAACGATTCGATGTGGCCCTGGAGCTTGATGCCGTTGACCAGGTAGATCGAGACCGGCACATGCTCCTTGCGCAGCAGGTTCAGAAAGGGGTCCTGCAAGAGTTGGCCTTTGTTGCTCACGATATGTTCCGTGTTGAATTTGAATAGAAGGAAGCGCCCACGTTATCACAGGGGCGCCGATGCGGTGCGGTACGGCGTTTGGGGTGGCCGCGGGCGAATTAGGTTCCCTTGTCGTCGAAGGGATTCTTCGCCGAGCGCATCTCGATGCGCACCGGTGTGCCCACGAGCTTGAAATGCTCGCGCAGGCGGCCTTCCAGGTAGCGCTTGTAGCTGTCGGGCACATGGTCCAGCGAGGTGCCATGGATCACGACCAGCGGCGGGTTCATCCCGCCCTGGTGGGCGTAGCGCATCTTGGGCCTGAAACGCCCTTCGCGCCGCGGTGCCTGGTGCTCGGCCGCCTCGTGCACGAGTCGCGTCAGCACCGGCGTGCTCATCTTCACGGTCGCCGAGGCATGCGCCTGCATGATCGCCTTCCAAACCGCCTGCAAGCCCTGACGGCGGATGGCCGAGATCTGCAGCACCGGTGCGAACTTCAGGAACGCCAGGCGGCTCTCGATCGAGCGCTGCAACGTCTGCCGCTGGTAATCGTCGGTGGCGTCCCATTTGTTGACCGCCAGCACCACGGCACGGCCCGACTCGAGGATGAAGCCGGCGATGTGCGCGTCCTGGTCGGTGACGCCCTGCGTCGCATCGAGCAAGAGCAGCACGACGTTGGCGTCGGCGATCGCCTGCAGCGTCTTGACGACCGAGAACTTCTCGATCGCCTCGAAGACGCGGCCCTTGCGGCGCAGCCCGGCGGTGTCGATCAGCTCGAACTTCTGGCCGTCGCGCTCGAAGGGCACGTGGATCGCATCTCGCGTCGTTCCCGGCTGGTCGAAGGCAACCAGCCGCTCCTCGCCGAGCCAGGCGTTGATCAACGTGCTCTTGCCCACGTTCGGGCGCCCGGCGACCGCCAGACGGATCGGGCGATCGGTGTCGGGGCCCTCACCGTAGGCGTCCTCCTGCTCCGGGAAGTCCTCGAGTGCGGCCTCGAGCAGGCTGCGGATGCCCTGCCCGTGCGCAGCCGAGATCGGGTGCGGCGGGCCGATGCCGAGCTCGAAGAACTCGCCCAGCAGCGGCGATTCCTGCATCCCCTCGGCCTTGTTGGCCGCCAGCAGCACGCGCTTCTGCTGCGTGCGCAGGTAGCGGGCGATGTCGTGGTCCTGCGCCGAAAGGCCACCGCGCACATCGACGACGAAGATCACCGCGTCGGCTTCGGCCACCGCCTGCCGCGTCTGCTTGGCCATCTCGGCGACCACGCCGATGGGCTTGTCGGGCTCGAAGCCGCCGGTGTCGACGACGATGAACTCGCGCGAACCGAGATGGGCATTGCCGTAATGACGGTCACGCGTCAGGCCGGAGAAGTCGGCGACGATCGCATCGCGGCTCTTCGTGATGCGGTTGAAGAGCGTCGACTTGCCCACGTTGGCCCGGCCGACGATGGCGATGACGGGCTTCATCGCCATTGCATCTCAGTTCTGGTGGAATGCGTACAGGCCGCCATCGCGGGTGGTCACCAGCAGCGTGGTGCCGGCGAGCACGGGGGTGCCGACCACGGCCTTGCCGTCGGTGGGCAGGCGCAGCTGCAACTCGCCGGTGGTCGCGGACAGGAAATGCACCCAGCCCTCGGCGTCGCCGAAGACCACCGACGCGCCCACCGCCAGCGCACCGCTCAGCCCGCGGTAGAGCAGCTTCTCGTTGGTCCACAGCACATCGCCGGTGGTCGCGCGCCAGGCCGTGATGCGGTCGCTGGCATCGGCGCCGAAGATGCGCTCGGCGTCGCCCGCCACTGCCTGGACGCCACCGGCGTTGCGCGACCACAGCAGGTCGCCGCGCGCGGCGTCGGCACAGGCCACCGCGGCCTGGAAGGCACGCATGCAGACACGGTCGCCGACCCGCACCAGCGGCCCGATCAGGTCGGCCAGGCGCTCGACCTCGTTGGTGCCGCGCGGCGACGCCATCGGGACTTCCCATTCCAGCGTGCCATGCAGCGGCTCGAGCGCAGCCAAGCGCAGACCCTGCCCGACGAGCAGGGTGTTGTGGAACGGCGCCACGACCCCGGCCTGGGCCAGCGTGAGGGCGTCACCCGGGCGCTCGAAGTCCCACAGACGGCGACCGTCTAGGGCATCGAAGGCATGCACCGAGCGGTCCACGCCCATCACGAAGACGCGCTCGCCGGCCACCAGCGGCGGCGTGACGACCGCCGACGGCACCCGCTTGCGCCAGATCTCGCGGCCGGCGTCGAAGGTCACGACCTCGTTGCCACGCGTGACGACGCTGGTGAAGCGGCCATCGCTGCCCACGCCAGCGGCGATCTTGGCGCCCACCGACGCGCGCCAGACCCGGGCGCCTGTCTCGGCCTGCAGCGCCAGCACGTCGCCGCCGCCGGAGGCCACGTAAACGACCCCGCCATGCACCGTCGGCACGAGCGGGAAACCGATGCTGCCGATGCCGGCGTGCCAAACCTCGCGGCCGCTGATCTTGGGCGTGTAGCTCTGCAGTGGCGTCGGCTTGGGCTTGTCGCTGGAACAGGCGCCGAGCAGGACGAGGCAGGCGACGATGAGCCAGCCCGGGCGACGGGTGCGTCCGGCGCGCCGGGTCACCGCCCGGCTCCGGAGGCCGCCGCCGACGCCGATGCGGCCGAGGCTGCAGGCGCGGCGCCCAGTTCGGTCAGCTTGGCTTCGACGAGACGGCGGTAGACCACCTGTTCGCCCATCGCCTGGTAGGCCGCCCGGTAGGCGGCGCGGGCGGCATCCTTGCGCCCCAGGGCCAGCAGCGCGTCGCCGCGGCGGTCCGCCACCAGGGCGGCAAACGTCGGCGCAGTGGCCGCGTCCAGCGTCTTCAGCGCCTCCTCGTACTGTTTCGCATCAGCCTGCATGGCGGCCAGGCGCAGCCGCGCGACGGTGCGCATCTCGTCTTCGACCGCGTGTTCGGCGACCCAGGTCAGGCTCGCCTTGGCGGCGTCGACCTGCCCCTTGGCGGCCTCGACCTTGGCCGCTGTCAGGCCGCCCTGCTCGGTGAACGCGGTGCGCGGGAAGCGCTCGCGCAGGTCGGTGAAGATGCGGCCGGCCAGCTGGGCGTCGCCGGCGGCGGCGGCGCGATCGAGCTGCTCGAACATGGCTGCCGCCTTCGCCGCCTGGGCGCGCTGCCAGTACTGCCAGCCGTTCCAGGCCGCGAAGGCACCGAGCACCAGCACCAGCGTCCAGGTGATCAGGTTGCCCTGCTGCTTCCAGAACGCCTTGAGCGCGTCGAGTTGTTCCTGCTCTTGCAGGTCGAGTTGTGTGGCCATGGTTGCCGGAGCGGAAAAGTCCGCGATTATGCGTTGCGCAGTTCCTGGACCCAGGCTGCGATGTCGGCGATGCGGCGGGTCGTCTGCGCCGCCGCGGCGTCGCGCAAGGGCTTGACCGACACCTCGCCGCGGCCGAGCTCCTCGGCGCCGAAGATCAGCGCCTGCCGCGCACCGCTGGCGTCGGCCTTCTTGAACTGCGACTTCATGCTGCCCCAGGCGTCCTTGCCCGCGGCGTGCATCAGCACCGCCACGCCGGCGGCGCGCAGCGTCTCGGCCACCTGCATCGCGGTCGGCAGCGCCTCCGGTCCCGGCACCACCGCATAGACGTCGGGCAGCGGCAGCGGCGGCTGGACGCCGCCTTGCGCGAGCAGGTCCAGCACGCGTTCGATGCCCATGCCCCAACCTATGCCCGGCGCCGGCTTGCCGCCCATCAGTTCGGCCAGGCCGTCGTAGCGACCACCGCCGCAGACCGTGCCTTGCGCGCCCAGCCGGTCGGTGATCCATTCGAAGACGGTCAGCCCGTAGTAGTCCATGCCGCGCACCAGGCGGTGGTTGAGGCGGTAAGGCTGGCCCGCGGCGTCGAGCACCGCGCGCAGGGCGTCGAAATGCCTGAGCGAGTCCTCGCCCAGGTAGTCCATCAGCCTGGGAGCGGCCTCGACCAGGCCTTGCATCACCGGGTTCTTGGTGTCGAGGATGCGCAGCGGGTTGCTGTGCAGGCGGGCCTTGGCCTCGGCGTCGAGCAGCTCGCGGTTCGCCTCGAAGTGCGCGATCAGCGCCGCGCGGTGCGCCTTGCGCTCGTCGCTGCGGCCCAGGCAGTTGATGTCCAGCCGCACGTCGGCCAGGCCGAGCTCGCGCCACAGCGTGCGGCACATCAGGATCACCTCGGCATCGACGTCCGGCCCGGCGAACCCCAGCGCCTCGACGCCGACCTGGTGGAACTGGCGGTAGCGCCCGCGCTGCGGCCGCTCGTGGCGGAACATCGGGCCGATGTAGAAGAGGCGCTTGCCGCCGTCGTAGAGCATCGAATGCTCGACCGCCGCGCGCACCACGCCGGCGGTGCCCTCGGGGCGCAGCGTCAGCGCGTCGCCGTTCATGCTGTCGATGAACGAGTACATCTCCTTCTCGACGATGTCGGTGACCTCGCCCAGGCTGCGCACGAACAGCGGCGTCGGCTCGACGATCGGCGTGCGGATGCCCAGGTAGCCGTAGCGCCGCATCAGCGCGCGCACGGTGTCTTCGAACCAGTCCCAGCGCGCCGAATCGGGCGGCAGGATGTCGTTCATTCCTTTGACGGCTTGGATGCTTTCAGGCATTGGAATGGGTCGGGTCGGGGAGGCGCCGCGCAGGTGCCGCGCGGCAGCGGCGCAGGGGGACGAAGCGTTGGCAGCAGGCGCGTCAATGCGCCGCGGTGGCGGTGCCGAAACGGCGCTCGATGTAGCGCTCGACGAGTTGGTGGAACTCCTGCGCGATGGCCGGCCCGCGCAGCGTGAGAGCCTTCTCGCCGTCGATGAACACCGGCGCCGCGGGCGCCTCGCCGGTGCCGGGCAGGCTGATGCCGATGTCGGCATGCTTGCTCTCGCCGGGACCGTTGACGATGCAGCCCATCACCGCCACCCTGAGGTTCTCGACACCCGGATAGCGCGCCTTCCAGACCGGCATCTGCGCGCGCAGGAAGTCGTCGATCTGCTTGGCCAGTTCCTGGAACGTGGTGCTCGTGGTGCGACCGCAGCCGGGGCATGCGGTGACACTCGGATTGAAGTTGCGCAGGCCCAGCGACTGCAGGATCTCGAGCGCGACCACCACCTCCTGCGTGCGCGCCTCGCCGGGTTGCGGCGTCAGGCTGACGCGGATCGTGTCGCCTATGCCTTCCTGCAGCAGCACGCCCAGCGCGACCGCGCTGGCCACCGTGCCCTTGGTGCCCATGCCGGCCTCGGTCAGGCCGAGGTGCAACGCGTAGTCGCAGCGGCGGGCCAGCGCGCGATAGACCGAGATCAGGTCCTGCACCCCGCTGACCTTGCAGCTGATCACGATGTTGTCGGGGTTCAGCCCGAGCTCGCGCGCGACCTCGGCCGAGCTCAGCGCCGACTGCACCAGCGCCTGGTACATCACCTGCTTCGCATCGACCGGCTGCGGCCGGCGGGCGTTCCGGTCCATCAGCTCGGCCAGCAGCTCCTGGTCGAGGCTGCCCCAGTTGACGCCGATGCGCACCACCTTGTCGTACCTGGCGGCCGCCTCGACCATCTGCGCGAACTGGCGGTCGCGCTTGTCGCCCTTGCCGACGTTGCCCGGGTTGATGCGGTACTTGGACAGGGCCTGCGCCATCGCCGGGTGGTCGGTGAGCAGGCGGTGGCCGTTGTAGTGGAAGTCGCCCACCAGCGGCACGCTCACGCCCATGCGGTCGAGCTGGTCGCGGATGTGCGGCACGGCCTCGGCCGCCTCGGGCGTGTTGACGGTGATGCGGACCAGTTCGGAGCCGGCACGGGCGAGCTCCTTGACCTGGATCGCAGTGGCTATGACATCGACGGTGTCGGTGTTGGTCATGGCCTGCACGCGCACCGGCGCGTCCCCGCCGACGGTGACGACCTCGCTGCCCCAGACCACCCGTGCCTGGCGTGAGCGCCGCGCCGCGGGCGCGGCGGCGGCGATGATGTCTGGCGGTTCGGGTGCGTTCATCGCGGGGCTTGCTGGCGCGTCAAGGCAGTTCGACGCGCGCCACATTGTCTCGCGTGCGTGGCCCGAGATCGACCACCTGGCCGCGGAATGCGAGTTGGGTTGCCGTCGCATTGCCGATCACGACCCGGATCGGCGGGCTGCCGTTCAGGCCGACGCTCTCGCCGGATTGCACGATGCGCGACAGCAGCACCTCGCCACTCGCGTCGCGCACGTCGATCCACGAGGGCCCGCTGGTCCGCAGCTGCACCAGCCCGGCCACCGTCGCCGCAGGGGCCGGCGCCGGGGCCGACGCAATGGCCAGCCCCATCGTCGACGCGGGTGTCGGTGCGGGCACGGCCTGCGGCTGCGAGGCCGCACTCGCCGCCGCGACGACCGTGATCGCAGCTGCGGAGGCGGCAGCCGACGCAGGCGGCGACGCCGCCGCGGCCATCGACGCGGCAGGCGCTTCGACGGCAGCCGAGGCTGCCGGCAGAGCAGCGAGCTTGACGACCGACGCCGTCGAGCGGGGCCCCCACAGGCTGGCAGGCAGGAAGTACACGACGCCGGCAGCCAGCATCAGCAAGCCGGCAGCCCAGACCATGGGCCGGATGGCGGAGACCGCCAGCCCCGGAGCCTCGCGACCCGGCCGGTCGTGGAACGGCATGTTCAGGCCGCCGCCGCTGGCTTCCAGCGTCGCCATTCCTGGCGGCGGCAGTCGGTCGAGCACGGGCGCGGCGTCGATCTTCAGCGTGCGGCACACGGTCTGCGCCAGGGCGCGCACGAAGGTGGCGTCGGGCAGTTCATCCCAGCGGTCGTTTTCCAGCGCGTCGAGCTTGCGCGGTGCGACCTTGATCGCCGCGGCCAGCGCGGCGATGTGCAGGCCGCGCTTCTCGCGTGCCGCGCGCAACAAGGCGCCGGCGCTGCCCGCAACGTTGTCATTCATCGAACTTCCCAGCCTCGAATCGCAGCGCCTCCGGCGACTTCGGGAAACGGTCGGCCAGCTGGCGGCCGAGGTCCTGCACCGCCTGCAGGTTGCCGGCGCGGTGCTCGATGCGCGCGGCCAGCCACAGGCTTTGCGCCGTGGACTGCTCGCGGTTGGCGTTGATCCGCGCAACGTAGAAGCGCGCCCGCACCAGTTCGCCTCGATGCAACAGCACGTCGCTGAGGTTGTAGGCGGTCACCGGGTTGGTCGGATCGAGCTCGTAGGAATGCGACAGCGTGCGCTCGGCCTGCGCCCACTGCCCGGCGCTCGCCTGGCAAACGCCCCGGGCGAGCAACGTGCGCACCGCATCGCGGTAGGCGGGCAGCGCCAGGGCGTTCGCGAACTGCGCATCCGCCTGCGCATACTGCCTTTGCTGACACAGGAACCAGCCGTAGTTGTGCATCGTGCCACCGTCGGTCGGCGCCAGTTGCAGGGCGCGTCGGAAGCTCGAGTCGGCGCTGCCGAAATTGCCCTGCGCGGCGTAGATCAGCCCCTGCATGTCGTAGGCCTTGGCCATGTCGGGCTTGACCGCCAGCACCTGCCTGATCTCGTCCAGCGCGGTGGCGGTCTGACCACGGCCGAGATACATGCCGGCGAGCTCGAGGTGGACGCTGGCGCCGCGCTCCGTGTCGGCTGCCGTCGGGCGGTGAATGCCACCGCTGCCGTCGGCCGCCGGCTGGGCGACGCAACCGGACAGCAGCGCGGCAAGCGTGATCAGACCGGCCGCCAGCACGCGCATCACGATCACCTCGCTTCAGGCGCGACCGGCTGCGCGTTGGCAATCGGAATCACGGTCGGCCGCCGGGACCGCCTCTCGACGACGCGCGTGCGGTCCTGCACCTCGCCGGCGAGCTGGCCGCAGGCCGCGTCGATGTCCTCGCCGCGCGTCTTGCGCACGGTCGTGACGATGCCGCCGTCCTGCAGCACGCGGGCGAACGCTGCCACGCGTGCCGCCGGCGAACGGCGCAGGCCGGAGGCGGGGAACGGATTGAACGGGATCAGGTTGAACTTGCAGGGCACGCGGCCTCGTACCAGGCGCAGCAACGCCTCGGCATGCTCCGGCGCATCGTTGACGCCGTCGAGCATGCAGTACTCGAATGTGATGAAGTCGCGTGGCGCCGCCTTCAGGTACCGCTCACAGGCGCCGAGCAACTCGTCCAGCGGGTGCTTGCGGTTCAGCGGCACGAGCATGTCACGCAACGCATCGTCTGGCGCGTGCAGCGAAACGGCCAGCGACACGGGGCAGTCCTGTCCGAGACGGTCGATCATCCGCACCATGCCCGAGGTGGACACCGTCACGCGGCGCCGCGACAGGCCGTAGGCATGGTCGTCGAGCATGGTCCGCAGCGCAGGCACCAGCGCATCGTAATTCTGCAGCGGCTCGCCCATGCCCATCATCACCACGTTGTCGATCGCGCGCGTGCCTTCGGGCAAGCCCAGCGCGGCGCGCAGGCGATGCTCGGCGAACCAAAGCTGGGCGACGATCTCGCCGGTGCCCAGATTGCGGCTGAAACCCTGGTGGCCGGTGGAGCAGAAGCGGCAGCCGACAGCGCAGCCGGCCTGCGAGGAGACGCACAACGTGCCGCGGTCGGCTTCGGGGATGAAAACGGCCTCCACTGCATTGCCGGCGCCGACGTCGAACAGCCATTTCACCGTGCCGTCGACCGAGCGATGCTCGCTGAGCAGCGGCAGGCTCCGCACCTCGGCCGCGCTGGCAAGCTTGGCGCGCAGCGACTTGGCCAGGTCCGACATGCGCTCGAAGTCGGCCTCGCCGCGCTGGTGGATCCAGCGGTAGAGCTGGACGGCACGGAAGCGCTTCTCGCCCAGCCCTTCGCAGAAGGACGCCAGCCCCTCGAGGTCGAAGTCGAGAAGATTGGCGGCCATCTCAGTGCGTGCGGGGCCGCCCCAAACGCACTGGTGCCCCCTCGAGGGCCAGCGGACGCAGTGAGCGTGGGGGACTCATCTGCGTTCAGCGCGAATAGACGTTCATGGCGGGGAAGAAGAACGCAATCTCCACCGCCGCCGTCTCGGGCGCGTCGGAGCCGTGCACGGCGTTGGCGTCGATGCTGTCGGCGAAATCGGCGCGGATCGTGCCCTTGTCGGCCTTCCTGGGGTCGGTGGCGCCCATCAGTTCGCGGTTCTTGGCGATGGCGCCCGGCCCCTCGAGGACCTGGATCATCACCGGGCCCGAAATCATGAACTTGACGAGATCGTTGAAGAACGGCCGCGCCTTGTGCACGGCGTAGAAGGCCTCGGCCTCGCCGCGCGACAGGTGCGCCATGCGGGCGGCCACGATCTTCAGGCCCGCGGCCTCGAAGCGGGCGTAAATCTGGCCGATCACGTTCTTGGCCACGGCGTCGGGCTTGATGATCGAGAGGGTGCGCTCGACCTGGGATTCTGTGGCCATCAAAAGTTCTCCTGAATCAACGACTTGGCAAAGCCCGTCATTCTAATGGCAGGCGCCGCATGCGCTGACACAGCGCGCTGACCGTCAGCGGCCCGCCCCGCCGCGCTGGCCACCTCGGGGGCCGCCGCGGCCACCGCCGCCGCTGCTGCTGCCCCCACCGCCGCGCTTCGCACCGCCGCGGCCGCCGCCTTTGCGCAGGAAGGCATCGGCACCGATGTAGCCGATCGAGGTTTGCATCGGGTCCGGCACCCGGTTCGGATCACCGCCACCGCCCTTCTTGCCCTGGCCGCGTCCTGGGCGCCCGGTTCCGCGGTTGGCGGGCGTACCCTGTGCGAATCGCTTGTCGTAGGTCTGTTGCAGCGGGTTGGGGATCGGGCCGTCTTCGGGGATCTCGCGCTGCGGCGCGCGGTCGCGCTGCAGGGCCCGCTTGTCGTAGGTCTGCTGCAGCGGGTTGGGGATCGGCCCGTCCTCGGGAATCTCGCGACGCAGCGCTCGTTCCTGCTGGATCGCGCGCTTGTCGAAGGTCTGCTGCAGCGGATTGGGGATCGCCCCGCCCTCCCCGGCCTCGGGCCGTGGCGGTCGCGGCGGACGCGGCCCGCGCGGTCCGAGCTCCGATCGTTCCGGACGGTCCGGCCGCGGCACGCGCTCGGCGTCGTCCGGCCGGCGCTTGCCGGCGCGCCGGTTGCGCCCGCGCTTGGCCGGCGCGTCGGGCGGCGCGCGCGGTCCGTCGGCCTTCGGGCCGCTGGCCAGGCGGCGCAGGTTTCGCAGGTCGAAGTCGTCGAGATCGACCCAGACGCCGCGCTTGAGGCCTCGCGGCAGCACGACCGAACCATAGCGGATGCGGATCAGCCGGCTCACCGCATGGCCCACGGCCTCGAACAGCCTCCGCACCTCGCGGTTGCGGCCTTCGGTGATGACGACACGGTACCAGTGGTTGACGCCTTCGCCGCCACCGTCCTCGATGCTCTTGAAGGCGCAGGTCTGGCCCTCGATGTCCACCCCTTCGAGCAGGCGCGCCTTGGCCTCTTCGCCCAGCACGCCGAGCGAACGCACCGCGTACTCGCGCTCGACGCCGAAGCGCGGGTGCATCAGCTGGTTGGCCAGTTCGCCGGAGTTGGTGAACAGCAGCAGGCCCTCGGTGTTGATGTCCAGCCGGCCCACCGACTGCCACTTGCCCTGCGGCAGGCGCGGCAGGCGGCGGAACACGGTCGGGCGCTGCTGCGGGTCGTCATGGGTGACGACCTCGCCGGCCGGCTTGTGATAGGCCAGCACCCGCGGCGGCGGCGGTGCGATGCGATAACGCACCGGCTTGCCATCGACCTGGATGCGGTCGCCGAAAGAGATGCGCTGCCCAATGTGCGCCGGCTCGCCGTTGACCGTCACCCGACCGGCGGTGATCATCTGCTCGAGGTCGCGTCGCGACCCGACGCCGGCCTGCGCCAGCACCTTGTGAAGCTTGGGTGCGTCGGGATCGGGGGCCAGAACCCGCCTGGGCTGCAGCGACGGCCCTTCGCCCTCGCGGGCCTCGGCGACGTCGCCCGTGATGGTCGGCACCAGGTCGGCGGCGGGTTCGATCGCTGCCGCCGGCTCGGCATCGAACTCGCCTGAGACGACCTGCGCGAACACCTCTTCGACCACCGGTCCAGGCAGTCGCGGCAGCTGTGGCGCGGCCGCGTCGCTGGCCCTGTCGATGCCGGGGAGCTGCGCAGTCTCGCCCTCGGCACCGGCCACGGCATCGCGGCCACGGCGACCACGGCGGCGATTGCGCCCGCGGCGAGCGCCGGCGGCTTGCTCGTCGCCGGCCTGCCTGGGCGGCCCATCGGACCCCGATTCGCCCGCGGTGACCGCATCGGCGACTCCCGCCGGCGGCGCCGCGTCAGCCGACCCGCTCGCGGGCATCGGGTCGGCCACCGCTGCCGCGATACCCGGCATCGGCTGGTCCGCAGGCGCAGCAACCGATGCCGCGGTGACCGCCTCGTTGCCCGGTTGCGTCGCCTGCTCCTCGGCGGCGACCTTGCGCGGCGCACGGCGCCGTCGCGGCTTGTCGGCGTGCGCATCGCCGGCGGTTTCGGCCGCTACGACTTCGGGCAGCAAGGGGTCGGCTTCTGGAGCATTCATGCGGTGGCGTCGGTGGAGAAATGGGGATCGGCCGCGGGTTCGGGCCCGGTATCTGGCGCGCTGTGCGCCGCGAGCAGCGCAATGTCGGGAGGGGATGTTTCGTCGGTGGCCGATTTCGAAGGCAAGGTGTCGTCCCTCGGGGCCGCCGTCGCAGCCAATTCGGCATCGAGCGGCAGCGAAGCCTGCGCCTCGCCGAGCAACGGCGGCGCGGCTTCGGGCGCGTCGAACGCCCGTTCGCCGCGTGCGCTGTCGGTCTCGATCGGCGGCAACTGATCGAGGCTGGACAACCCCAGATCGTCGAGAAATTGGCGCGTGGTCGCATACAACGCCGGGCGGCCCGGGGCTTCGCGGTAGCCGATCGCCTCGATCCAGCCGCGGTCCTCGAACTGCTTGACGATCTGGCCGCTGACGGTCACGCCGCGGATGTCCTCGATGTCGCCCCGCGTGACGGGTTGGCGGTAGGCCACGATGGCCAGCGTTTCCATCGCGGCACGCGAGTAGCGTGGCGGCTTTTCGGGGTGCAGCCGATCGAGGAACTCGCGCAGCTCGGGCCGGCTCTGGAAACGCCAACCGCTGGCCAGCGCCACCAGCTCGACGCCGCGATGCTGCCAATCGCTGGCCAGCTCGTCGAGCAGCCGGCGCAGGGTGTCGGTACCCACGGCACCGTCGAACAGCGCCTTGATGTCCGACAGCGGCAAGGGGGCCGACGCGCAGATCAGCGCGGCCTCGAGAACCTGTTTGGCCTGTGACGTGTTCATGGCCTGCACTTGGGTGCCGCCGCCGCGAGGGCGCCAGTCTGAGAATTCATCCGGGGTTCGGGCCCGCGCGTGGCCGAAGGGCCGCAGGCGCGGGAAATTCGCGGGGTGCCGGATTGGCCGGCACGGGTCAGCGTATCGAACAGGCGCGGTGCGCTTGGCACCATCAGCACTGTGATTTCGTTTGCATTGTAGCGCGTGCCTCGGACCGGGCGCTGCGCGACGCTACGCCGGTCATGCCGCTCAGGCCGAGAGCGGGGCCATCACTTGCGCCCAGGCCGCGGCGAAGTCTGGCGGTGGGAGACATTCGAAACGCAGCGCGGCGCGGCTGATCGGATGCGCCAGCCGCAGTTCGGTGGCGTGCAGGGCCTGCCGCTGCAGACCGAGCAAGGGCTTGCCGCCGTACAGCATGTCCGCCACCAGCGGGTGGCCGTACGAGGCCAGATGCACCCGGATCTGGTGCGTGCGGCCGGTGTGCAATGTGCAGGCCAGCGCGCTGACACCGCCCCGAGTGGCCAGATGGCGAACATCGGTCCGCGCCGGTCGCCCGCCGGCCACGACGGCCATGCGCACGCGCGACACCGGGTCGCGGCCGATCGGCGCTTCGATGCTGAACGTCACCTGCGCCGGCGCGCCGTGCACCAGCGCGAGGTAGCGACGATGGACGTCGCGGGCGGCCATGTCGCGCACCAGTGCGGTGACGGCTTCGAGCGACTTGCCGATCATCATCACGCCCGAGGTGTCCTTGTCCAGCCGATGGACGATGCCGGCCCGCGGCAGCGTAGCCGCCGCAGCGTGACGGGCCAGCAGCGCGTTGAGCAGCGTGCCCGACCAGTTCCCGGGCGCGGGGTGCACGACCAGCCCTGCCGGCTTGGCGATGACGAGCAGGTGTTCGTCCTCGTACAGCACCTCGAGGTCCATGGCCTGCGGGCGGAAGGCCCGGCTCTCGGCGGTCGGGACGAGTTCGACGTCCACCCGCTGCCCCGCACGGACGCGTCGTGAGGCCGTCGTGGCCACCACGCCATCCACGCGCGCGTGGCCGCCGTCGATCAGGTGCTGCAGGTGGCTGCGCGAAAACTCGGGCACCAGGGCCACCAGCGCCTTGTCGAGCCGCGCCTGATGCAGGCCGGCATCGACGGTGCAGGAGCGGATCTCGGGAGCGGCGTCGCCTTCGAGTTCGGGACCGGCATCGGCCACGATGGGCTGCGGGTCTTTCACGACCGGCTCCCTATAATCGCCGCTCTTCCGCTCGACCGGCACCATTCGCGATGACCGTTTCCATGATGTGGCGCGCTGCGCTCGGGGGCCTGCTGGCGATTTCGCTGCTGCTGGCGGGATGCAGTTCCACGCCCAAGGACGAAGCGACGTCCAGCAATGCCGAGAGATTGTACAAAGACGCCCGCGATGACATGGACTCGGGCAGCTACGAGCGGGCGATCAAGAAGCTCGAGCGCGTGGAGGGTCTGGCGGCCGGATCGCTGCTGGCGCAGCAGGCGCAGCTCGACCTGGCCTACCTGAACTGGCGCAGTGGCGAGCGCACCGCGGCGTTGACCGCGATCGACCGCTTCATCAAGCTGAACCCCTCCAGCCCGGCGCTGGACTATGCCTTGTACCTGCGCGGGGTGATCAACTTCAACAACGACGTCGGCTTTCTGGGCAGCTTCTTCGGACAGGACATCTCCGAGCGTGACCAGCGCGCCGCCCGCGACGCCTACCAGGCCTTCAAGCAGCTCGTCGATCAGTTCCCCAATTCGCGCTACAGCGGCGACGCCCGCCAGCGCATGAACTACATCGTCAATTCGCTCGCGCGCTACGAGGTGCACGTGGCGCGCTACTACTTCCGCCGCGGCGCCTACGTGGCCGCCGCGAGCCGCGCGCAGCAGGCGGTGACCGAGTTCCAAGGCTCCCCTGCGGTCGAGGAGGCGCTCTACATCATGGTGCAGAGCTACGCCAAGCTGGACCTGCCCAAGCTGCGCGACGACGCCGACCGGGTGCTGCGCGAGAACTTTCCGAACAGCGTCTATCTGAGCAAGGGCTTGGCCGCCGACGAGCGGCCGTGGTGGAAATTCTGGTAGGCGTGCCGCAGGCGCCCGTCGCCAAACACGCTCAGTGCGAGGCCGCCAGTTCGGCCAGCCACTCCAGCGCCTGCGCCTCTTCTGCAAGCACGCCCATCGGCGGCAGGGCAGCCAGCAGCCGGCGTCCGTAGCCCATCTGGCGCAGCCGCGGATCGCACAGCACGAGCAGCCCGCGGTCCGACTCGGTGCGGATCAGGCGCCCGGCACCCTGTTTGAGCGAGACCGCCGCCTCGGCGACGAAGTAGTCCTCGAACGGGTTGCGGCCCTGCGCGCGCAGCCGGCGAACCCGCGCCTGCACCAGCGGGTCGTTCGGCGGCGGAAAGGGCAGCTTGTCGATGAGCACGCACTGCAGCGCGTCACCGGGCATGTCGATGCCCTCCCAGAAGCTCTGCGAGCCGACCAGCACGCAACCGCGGCCGTCGCCGAAGCGCTGCAACAGCGCGCGGCGCGGTTCGCTGCCCTGGACGAGCACGCTGAGCGACTGTCCCTGCGCCTCGGCCTGCTCGGTGATCGCTTGCGCGACGAGCGGCAGCACGCGCAGCGTGGTCGTGAGCACGAAGGTACGGCCGCCGAGCGCGCCGGCGCAGCGCGCGGCCAGCGCGCCGACCGCACCCGGGTGCCCCGGCGCGTTCGGCAGCGGCATGCGCGAGGGTACCCAGACGCGGGCGTGCCCCGGATAGTCGAACGGGCTGCCCACGCGCAGCCGGGCGGCGTCCTCCAGGCCGGCGCTGGCGCTGAACCAGGACAAGGCCTCGTCGTCGCCCAGGGTGGCCGAGGTGAAGATCCAGGCCTTGGGTGAAGCCTGACGCTGCTGCGACAGCATCTCGCGGATGTCCAGCGGCGACTCGACGAGCCGCGCCTGCTGCGGCGTGAGGTCGATCCAGCGCACGTGGTCGGCCGCCGCCTCCGCCCCGAAGCGATTCGCCAGCACCGCCAGCGAGCGCGCGCGCTGCTCGAGCTTGGGAAAATCAGGCGCCGCCTCGGCGACACCGGCGAGTGCCTCGGCCGCGGCCAGGGCCGCGGCCGCCAGGTCCTGCAAGGGCTGCTGCAGCGCGTCGGCGCGCTCCTCCCAGCCCAGCTTCAGCATCGCGCGCACTTCGCGGATCGCGCCGGCGCTGGCCAGACGCAGCTCGCGTGCAGCGCGTTCGATACCGGCCTGCAGCTCGTGCCAGGGCTTGAGCCCGCGCGCGTGCTGCAGGCCCAGCGCCAGCAGGTCGCGGCCGAAGTCCAGGGCCTGGCCGGTGGACAGCAGCGTGCCCAGGAACTGCACGCCGGCCTCGACGAGCTGGTGCGCTTCGTCGAACACCGCCGCATCCACCGTGGGCAGCAATTCGGCCACGCCGCTGTCGCGCAGCGCGAGGTCGGCAAAGAACAGGTGGTGATTGACCACCACCAGGTCGGCCGCCATCGCCTCGCGCCGCGCCTGCATCACGTGGCAGGCGCGATATTCCGGGCATTCGGCACCGAGGCAGTTGTCGCGCGTGGAGGTCACCAGCGGGATCACCGGCGAGCGGTCGTCCAGGCCTTCGATCTCGGCCAGGTCGCCGCTGCGCGTGGCCTGCGCCCACACGGCCACCCGGTGCAGCGCGCGCACCGCGAAGCGGTCGGGAAGTTGCCCATCGCCTTGCGCCTGCGCCAGGCGGTGACGGCACAGGTAGCTGGCGCGACCCTTGAGCAAGGCCATGCGCAGCGGCACGTTCAGCGCGTGCGCCAGGCGCGGCAGATCGCGCAGGAAGAGCTGGTCCTGCAGGCTCTTGGTGGCGGTGCTGACCAGCGCCCGGCGACCCGACAGCAGCAGCGGCACGAGGTAGGCGAATGTCTTGCCGACGCCGGTGCCCGCCTCGGCCACCAGCGTCTCGCGCCGGTCCAGCGCCTGCGCGATGCGCGCGGCCAGCAGGTCCTGCTGCGGGCGCGGGATGAAGCCGGCTTCGCTGCGCGCGAGCGGGCCGTCGGCGGTGAATGCACGTGCCACCGCCGCGGCGAGGCCGGCGCTCGTCGGAATACCCCCGGCGCCGGGCGCCGACGCGGCGGGCCAGGGCGGGAGGGCGCTCACCCCAGCGTCGAACTCGGGGCTCACGCGGGCTCGGGCGGCTGCAGCGCGCTTTCCAGGCTCGCGATCTGGTCGCGCAGCAGCAGGCGGCGCTTCTTCAGTCGGCGCAATGCCAGCTCGTCGCCGAGCTGGTCGAGCGGATTGCGGTCGATCAGCTCGTCGAGATCGGCGTGTTCCATTCGCAGTTCGATCAGTCGGCGCTGTGGCGAATGCAGGTTCTCGTCCATTGCTGCACGACATCGGATAGGACACCCAGTTTATATTCGCCGCGATGGCCGCAGAGTCTCAAACCTTCCGTTTCAGTGCCGCCACCGGGCTGCATCGCGGCGATCGCGCCTACCAGCAGGACCAGGTCGAGCTGATCGCCCATCCACGCATCGGCGGCTCGATGCTGGCCGTGGTGGCCGACGGCATGGGCGGCAAGAGCGGCGGGCGCAAGGCCGCCGACCAGGTGCTGCTGACCGGACGCCAGATCTTCGAGCGCTACGTTCCGGCGCAGGACGACGCGGCCGAGATGCTGCGTCAGGTCGTGCTCGAATCGCACCTGATGATCAAGCTCACCGCGATCACCGCAGAGGAAGAGCCGCACAGCACGGTGGCCGCGTTCTGCATCTCACCGGGCCTGGCCTGCGACGTCGTGCATGCCGGCGACTCGCGCGTCTATCACTTTCGCGGCGCCGAGATGATGCGCCGCACGGTGGACCATTCCTTCGTGCAGCGACTGATCGACGAAGGCAAGCTCACCGAGGAGAGTGCCAACTCGCATCCACAATCCAACCTGCTCACCGGCTGCCTGGGCACCCACGCCGACCCACCGGTGACCCTGTGGCGCATCGACCGCCTCGACTACGGCGACACGATGCTGGCCTGCAGCGACGGGCTGTGGCATTACTTCACGCCCAAGGAAATCGGCGCCATCCTGCACGCGCTGCCACCACGCGAAGCCAGCGAGATGCTGATCGGCAAGGCCCGGCAGCGCGCCCGCGGCGGCGGCGACAACCTCTCGCTGGCGCTGGTGCGCATCGATCCGCTGCGCTGAACTGCACGCCGGCCCGCAAGGGCTTGCCCGCGAACCCGCCCCGAGCGGCTTCAACGACCGGCTGCGCCCGAAGCCCCGGACGCTGAAGGTGCCGGCAGCGGCTGCGAACGCTTGCCCTGGGCTGCCCGCTCGGCCAAGCGCCGGGCCACCCGCGCCTGCGCTTCCTGTGCCGACTTCAGCCGCGCTTCGTGCGCCTGTACGCGCTGCGCGGCGCGCGCAGCGCGGGCCGCTGCGTCGTCGGCGAGCGCGGGCGACCGCTGCCGCTGTTTGGGCGGTGCTGCGCTCGAGCCTGCCGCCGCCGACGCGGCAGGTGACGCCAGCGCCGCGGATGCGGGGGCGGAAGCGGCGATTCGCCCGGCCACCGCCGCCTGCCTCGCCGCTATCGCCCGGCGCCGATCCTCGGCCCGGCGCAGGCGATCGGCATCGTCGAGTTGCAGTTCGCGCTCGCGCAGCCGCGCCAGCGCGTCGCGCCGGCGCAGCCGCACGTCGTTGACGCAGGCGGTGACCGCGAAGCGCTCCTCGCAGGCACGCTCCTCGGCGGCGAAGCGATCGACCAGCGCCTTGCGTTCGGCGGCGATGCGGGCGCGCTCGGCCCCGTCGTCGGCGCCGGCAACGATCGGCAGCAGCGCAAGCAGCAAGACGCCCCAACGCATCGGCGGCCTCAGGTCAGCGAGGTGTCGACCTCGCGCCGCGAGAGCGCGAGGAACGCCGCCGACTGCATCTCGGCCAGCCGGGAGACGGTGCGCGGGAACTCGTGCGCCAGCGGACCTTCGGTGTACAGCTGATCGGCCGCCACCGCCGCCGAAAGCACGAGCTTGACGCGGCGGTCGTAGAGCACATCGACGAGCCAGGTGAAGCGCCGCGCCTCGCTGGCCAGGCGCGGCGACATCTGCGGCACGCCCGACAGCAGAACGGTGTGGAAGCGCGAGGCGATCTCCAGGTAGTCGTTCTGCGAACGCGGCCCGCCGCACAGGGTCTTGAAGTCGAACCAGACGACGCCGCCGGCGCGGCGCAAGGCCTGCAACGAGCGGTGCTCGATGTGCATCACCGGATCGTCGTCGCGCGCCTCGGCGAGGCGGTCGAAGGCGCGCGCCATCGCGGCCCCGGCGGCAGCGTCGAGCGGGCAGTGGTACATCGCCATCCCGGCCAGGGTCTGCTGCCGGTAATCGGTGCCGGCATCGACATCGATCACCTCCAGCTTGTCCTTGAGCAGTTCGACGGCCGGCAGGATGCGGTCGCGGTGCAGGCCGTTCGGGTACAGGTCATCGGGGTGGAAATTGCTCGTCGCGACGATGCTCACGCGGTTGGCGAACAGCGCTTCGAGCAGGCGGTGCAGGATCATCGCATCGGTGACATCGGCGACGTGGAACTCGTCGAAGCAGATCAGGCGAAAGCGCCGCGCGATGCGCCGCCCGAGTTCGTCGAGCGGGTTGACGGTGCCCTTGAGGTCCTGCAGCTCGCGGTGCACCTCGCGCATGAACTCGTGGAAATGCAGCCGCGTCTTGCGCGTCAACGGCACCGACTGGAAGAAGCAGTCCATCAGGAAGCTCTTGCCGCGACCGACCCCGCCGACCATGTACACGCCGCGAGGGATCGGCGGCCGGCTGATCAGCTTGGCCAGGGCGTTGCCACGCCGCGCCTTGTAGTCGGCCCATTCGTTCTCGCAGCGCTCGAGCGATTCGATCGCGCGCAACTGCGCCTCATCGCTCTTGAAGCCGCGTTCGGCGAGCGTGGCTTCGTAAAACTGGCGGACCGCCACGCGATCAGAGGTTGAGCGTCCGCTTGTCGACCGCCAACGCCGCCTCCTTGGTCGCCTCCGACAGCGACGGGTGCGCGTGGCAGATGCGTGCAATGTCCTCGCTGCTGGCGCGGAACTCCATCGCCACCACGGCCTCGGCGATCAGCTCGCTGGCCATCGGGCCGACGATATGCACCCCCAGGATCTCGTCGCTGGCCGCGTCGGCGAGGACCTTGACCATGCCGGTGGTGTCGCCCAGGGCCCGCGCGCGGCCGTTGGCCTGGAACGGGAAGCTGCCGGCCTTGTAGGCGCGGCCTGCGCCCTTCAACTGCTGTTCGGTCTGGCCGACCCAGGCGATCTCGGGGCTGGTGTAGATCACCCAGGGGACGGTGTTGAAGTCGACATGTCCGTGCTGGCCGGCGATGCGCTCGGCCACGGCCACGCCTTCTTCCTCGGCCTTGTGGGCCAGCATCGGCCCGCGCACGACATCGCCCACGGCCCACACGCCGGGCAGGTTGGTGCGGCACTCGTCATCGACCTCGATCGCGCCGCGCGCGTCGAGCTTCAGGCCCACCGCCTCGGCGTTCAGGCCCGCCGTGTTGGGCACGCGGCCGATCGAGACGATCAGCCTGTCCACCGAGAGTTCCTGCGCTTCGCCCTTGGCCGTGGTGTAGGCCACGCGCACGCCGGCCTTGCCTGACTTGACCTCGCCGACGGTGACGCCGAGCTCGATCTTCAGGCCCTGCTTGACGAAAACCTTGTGCGCCTCCTTGGCGATCTGCTCGTCGACGGCGCCGAGGAAGGTGGGTAGCGCCTCGAGCACGGTCACTTCCGAGCCCAGCCGACGCCACACCGAGCCCATCTCCAGCCCGATGACGCCCGAGCCGATCAGCCCCAGCCGCTTCGGCACGGCAGGGATCCGCAGTGCGCCATCGTTGCTGAGAACGTGCTCTTCGTCGAATGGCACCCCCGGCAGCGCGCGCGGGCTGGATCCGGTGGCCACGATGACGTGTCGACCGACCAGCCGCTCTTCGCCGACGGCGATTTCGTAGCCACCGTCGACGGCCTTGGCGAACGACCCGCGGCCGTGGAAGAAGCCGACCTTGTTCTTCTTGAACAGGAACAGGATGCCGTCGTTGTTCTGCCTGACGACCCGGTCCTTGCGGTCGAGCATCTTCCTGACGTCGATGCTGAGGTCCTTCAGCCCGATGCCATGGTCTGCGAAGGCATGGCCGGCATGCTCGAAGTTCTCGCTCGATTGCAGCAGCGCCTTGCTCGGGATGCAGCCGACGTTGGTGCAGGTGCCACCAGGCGCGGGGCCGCCCTTGTCGTTCTTCCAGTCGTCGATGCAAGCCGTGTTGAAGCCGAGCTGCGCGGCACGGATGGCAGCGATGTAGCCGCCCGGGCCGGCACCGATGACGATGACGTCGAAGTTCTTTGACATGGTTCTCTCAGGATTCCTCGGGCACGAAGATCCACAGCAGGATGTAAAGCAGCACGCCGGTGCCGCCGTAGAGGGCCAGCGCGACGAAGATCAGGCGCCAGATCCACGATTCGACGCCGGTGGTCACCGCGAGGCCGCCGCAGACGCCACCGATCCAGCGGTCGTTGCGGCTGCGACGCAACCGGTTCACCGCATCGACGGCCGGGATATCGGAGGCGGCGGCGTGGCTGCCTTCGAGCAGACGCGCCTTGGCGCGCGTGAACTCTTCCTCGGTCAGCGCGCCGCGCGAATGCAGTTCGTCCAGGCGTGCCAGGTCGTCGGCCAGGCTCATGAGATTCCTTCGCTCAGATGTCGAACAGCAGGCGCGCCGGATCTTCGAGCGCCTCCTTCATCGCGACCAGGCCGAGCACGGCCTCGCGACCGTCGATGATGCGGTGGTCGTACGACATCGCCAGGTAGTTCATCGGCCGCACGACAACCTGCCCGTTCTCGACCACGGCCCGGTCCTTGGTGGCGTGCACGCCCAGAATCGCGCTTTGCGGCGGGTTGATGATCGGTGTCGACAGCATGCTGCCGAAGATCCCGCCGTTGCTGATCGAGAAGGTGCCGCCGGTGAGTTCCTCGATGCCCAACTTGCCGTCGCGCGCCTTGGCGCCGTACTCGGCGATCTTCTTCTCGATGTCGGCGAAGCTCATCTGGTCGGCGTTGCGCAGCACCGGCACGACCAGCCCACGCGGCGAGCCGACCGCGATGCCGATGTCGAAGTAGCCGTGATAGACGATGTCGTTGCCATCGACCGAGGCGTTGATCACCGGGTACTTCTTGAGCGCGGCGACCGCGGCCTTGACGAAGAAGCTCATGAAGCCGAGCTTGACGCCATGCTCCTTCTCGAAGCGCTCCTGGAAGCGCTTGCGCATCTCCATCACCGGCGCCATGTTGACCTCGTTGAAGGTCGTCAGGATGGCGTTGGTGGCCTGCGACTGCAGCAGCCGCTCGGCGATGCGTGCGCGCAGGCGCGACATCGGCACCCGCTGCTCGGGGCGGTCGCCGAGGTTGTCGGTCACCGGGGCCGAGACTGCCGGCAACGGCCTGGCCAGGACCGCGGCGGCAGGTGCTGCAACTGGCGCCGACGCGGTCTTCGGCGCCGCCAGCGCGCCCAGCACGTCGCCCTTGGTCACGCGGCCGCCCCTGCCGGTTCCGGGCACCGAACCGGCGGCCAGGTCGTTGTCGGCCATCAGCTTGGCCGCCGCCGGCATCGCGATGCCGCCCTTGCCGGCGACCGCCGTGGCCAGGGCGGCGGCGGCCGCAGGTGCCGGCGCGGCCGGCGCCGCCGCGCCCACCTTGGCGTCGGTATCGATCCTGGCGATCACCTGCTCGGCGGTCACCGTGGCGCCGTCGCCGGCGACCCATTCGGCCATCACGCCGGCCGCCGGCGCGGGCACCTCCAGCACCACCTTGTCGGTCTCGATCTCGACCAGGATCTCGTCCATCGCCACGGCTTCGCCGGGTTTCTTCTTCCACTGCAGCAGCGTGGCCTCGGCCACCGACTCCGACAGTTGCGGGACCTTCACTTCGACGATTGACATGTTCTATCTCGGCGTATGTTTCTTCGACTGCGAGTCGACCGGCGCCGCAGGCGTCCGGTCGAACGCGCAGAGTTGTCGCGGCGTCTCGGACGCCGCGACATCGCTATTTCGACAGGACGAAGCCCTTGAGCTTGCCAAAGGCCTGCTCGAGCAGCGCCTTCTGCTGCTCCTGGTGCAGGTGCGAATAACCCACCGCCGGCGAGGCCGAAGCGGGTCGCCCGGCGTAGCCCAGCTTCTGCCCTTCGAGCATGTTCTCGTGCACGTAGTGCTGCACGAAGAACCAGGCGCCCTGGTTCTGCGGCTCGTCCTGGCACCAGATGACCTCGGTGGCGTTGGGAAAGCGCTTCATCTCGGCCGCGAAGGCCTTGTGCGGGAACGGGTAGAGCTGCTCGACGCGCAGGACGGCCACGTCCGAGGCCTTCTTCTCGTCGCGCTTGCGCAGGAGATCGTAGGCCACCTTGCCCGAGCAGACGATCACGCGCTTGACCTTCTCGCCCTCGACCTCGCTGCGCGCCGGGCCGATCACGGTCCTGAACTCGCCCTTTGTGAACTCGGCCAGCGGCGAGGTTGCGTCCTTGGCGCGCAGCAGCGACTTGGGCGTGAAGATGATCAGCGGCTTGCGGAACTGGCGCACCATCTGCCGCCGCAGCAGGTGGAAGATCTGACTCGCCGAGGTCGGCTGCACAACCTGCATGTTGTTGTCGGCCGCCAGTTGCATGAAGCGCTCCACGCGCGCCGAGCTGTGCTCCGGACCCTGCCCTTCGTAGCCATGCGGCAGCATCAGGGTCAGGCCGTTGACGCGGCCCCACTTGACCTCGCCGCTGGCGATGAACTGGTCGATCACGACCTGCGCGCCGTTGGCGAAGTCGCCGAACTGCGCCTCCCAGATCGTCAGCGTGTTGGGCTCGGCCGACGCATACCCGTACTCGAAGCCGAGCACCGCCTCTTCCGAGAGCAGCGAGTCGATGACGACGAAAGGCGCCTGTCCTTCGGCCACGTTCTGCAGCGGCACGTAGGTGCCGGTGTCCCACTTCTCGCGGTTCTGGTCGTGCAGCACCGCATGGCGGTGCGTGAACGTGCCGCGCCCGCAGTCCTCGCCCGACAGCCGCACCGCGTAGCCGCTGGCCACCAGCGAAGCGTAGGCCAGGGTCTCGCCCATGCCCCAGTCGATGTTGATCTCGCCGCGGCCCATCGCGGCGCGGTCGGCCAGCACCTTCTCGACCAGCGGATGGACCTTGAAGTTGCCGGGAATCGTCGAGACGCGCTCGGACAGCCGCTTGACCTCGGCCAGCGGCAGCGCGGTGTCGGCGGCATCGGTCCACTTCTTGCCTAGGAAGGGCGCCCAGTCGACTGCGTACTTGCTCTTGAAGTTGGTCAGCACCGGATCGGCGGTGTGCTTGCCCGCGTCCATCGCGGCGCGGAAGTCCTTGACCATCTGGTCGGGACCGTCGGCCGCCAGCACGCCCTGGGTCACCAGCTTGTCGCCGTAGAGCCGGCGCGTGCCGGGGTGGGCAGCGATCTTCTTGTACATCAGCGGCTGGGTCAGGCTCGGCGTGTCCTGCTCGTTGTGGCCGAGCTTGCGGAAACAGATGATGTCGACCACCACGTCCTTGTTGAACTGCTGGCGGTAGTCCATCGCGAGCTGGGTGCACCAGACGACCGCTTCGGGGTCGTCGCCGTTGACGTGCAGCACCGGCGCTTCGATCATCTTGACGACGTCGCTGCAATACAGCGTCGAGCGGGCGTCGCGCGGGTCGCTGGTGGTGAAGCCGATCTGGTTGTTGACCACCAGGTGGACCGTGCCACCGGTGAAGTAGCCGCGCGTCTGCGCCAGCGCCAGCGTCTCCATCACCACGCCCTGGCCGGCGAAGGCCGCGTCACCGTGCACCAGCACCGGCAGGACCTGGGCGCCGGTCTTGTCGCCACGGCGGTCCATGCGCGCCTTGACCGAGCCTTCGACGACCGGGTTGACGATCTCGAGGTGCGAGGGGTTGAAGGCCAGGCTCAAATGCACCGGCCCGCCGGGCGTCGTGATGTCGCTGGAAAAACCCTGGTGGTACTTGACGTCGCCCGAAGGCAGCGCTTCGGGCGCCGTGTGGTCGAACTCCGCGAACAGGTCGGCCGGCATCTTGCCCAGTGTGTTGACGAGCACGTTCAGCCGCCCGCGGTGGGCCATGCCGATGACGATCTCCTGCACACCCAGCGCGCCGGCCCGCTGCACCAGCTCGTCCATGCTGGCGATGAAGCTCTCGCCGCCTTCGAGCGAGAAACGCTTCTGACCGACGTACTTGGTGTGCAGGTAGCGCTCGAGGCCCTCGGAGGCGGTCAACCGCTCGAGGATGTGCTTCTTCTCGGCCGCCGTGAAGGTCGGCTTGCTGCGCCGCGACTCCAGCCGCTCCTGCCACCAGCGCTTCTCGGCCGGGTCGGTGCAGTGCATGAACTCGGTGCCGATGGTGCCGCAGTAGGTTTCGCGCAGCGCCTGCACGATCTCGCGCAGGGTCTGGTGCTCGGCCTTGCTGAAGTAGGTGTTGGCGGCCGAGAACGTGATGTCCATGTCGGACTCGGTCAGGTCGTAGAACGCCGGCTCGAGTTCGGGGATCCTGGCGCGCTCGGTCCGCTTGAGCGGGTCGAGGTCGGCCCAGCGCGCGCCCAGGAAGCGGTAGGCCGCGATGAGCGACTGCACATGGACCTGCTTGCGCGCCACGGCCAGGTCGGCCTCGCTGGCCCTGAGCGCGAACGCATTGGCCTTGGCGCGCTGGGCGAACGATTCGACGACCGGCGCATGGGCGACGTCGCGCGCCGCGCTGCCGTCGGTGGCAGGCACATGCTGCAGGTTGTCGAAGTAGTCGCGCCAGGTGTCGGGCACGCTGCCGGGGTTGTCGAGGTAGGCCTCGTACAGCTCCTCGACGTAGGGCGCGTTGCCCCCGAACAGGTAGGAGTTGGACCTGTACTGCTGCATCATGTCTCGCTCACCTTTCGCTCCGGTCTGCGGAGCTCCGATGGGTTGATCAACCTTCCGCGGCCCCGGCTGCACCGGTTGGCGGACTAGCGACCCGCCTTGCTGCGCTCGCGCGCTCGACAAGGGGACGGGAAGGAACCTGGCCTACTGAAACATCACTCTACCACCGCGGCCTTGCGCGCCGATGACGCCGACGGTGTGCTCAGCGTGCCGACAGGCGCGCCGCGACCCGCCGCTGCGCCGCCTGCATCTCGCGCGCGAGCCGCGCCACGAGTTCGGCCGCCGGCACCACGGCCGTCACCGCACCGATGCCCTGGCCGCAGCCCCAGATGTCCTTCCACGCCTTCTTGGCCCCCTCGCCGCCGCCGAAGTCCATCTTGCTCGGGTCGCTCTCGGGCAGGTGGTCGGGGTCGAGACCGGCGGCGCGGATGCTGGGCTTGAGGTAGTTGCCGTGCACACCGGTGAAGAGGCTCGAATAGACGATGTCGTCGCTGTTGCTGTCGACGACGCACTGCTTGTAGGCGTCGGAAGCGCGGGCTTCGTCGGTGGCGATGAAGGCCGAGCCGACGTAGGCGAAATCGGCACCGCAGGCCAGCGCCGCCAGCACCGCGTCGCCGCTGGCGATCGCACCACTGAGCGCGAGCGGGCCGTCGAACCATTGCCGGATCTCCTGCACCAGCGCGAACGGGCTCTTCACGCCGGCGTGGCCGCCGGCGCCCGCGGCCACTGCGATCAGGCCGTCGGCGCCCTTCTCGATCGCCTTCTTCGCGAACATGTTGTTGATGACGTCGTGGAGCACCACCCCGCCCCAGGCGTGGACGGCGTCGTTGACGTCGGTGCGCGCGCCCAGCGAAGTGATGACGATCGGCACCTTGTACCTGGCGCAGGCCTCGAGGTCGTGCTGGAGGCGGTCGTTGCTCTTGTGCACGATCTGGTTGATCGCGAACGGTGCGGCCTTGCGGTCCGGATGGTCGCGGTCCCAGGCAGCCAGCGCCTCGGTGATCTCGGCCAGCCATTCGTCGAGCTGGGACGCCGGACGCGCGTTCAGCGCGGGCATGCTGCCCACGACGCCGGCGGTGCATTGCGCGATCACCAGCTTGGGGTTGCTGATGATGAACAGCGGTGCGCCGATGATCGGCAGCGGCACGCGCTGCAGCACAGGGGGCAATGCCATCAGAAGGACTCCAGCGCGAGGGCGGTGACGGCTTCGGCGCCTTCGACGATGCTGTCGCGAAGGGCCTGCGCCTTGTTGAGGATGTGGTCGCCGTAGAACCGCGCGACGGCGATCTTGGCTTGCATGAATTCGGCGTCCTCGCCGGCGGCAAGCCGGTCCTCGGCCACCATCAGCGCGCGCGCCATCTGCCAGCCGGCGACGACGGTGCCACTGAGGATCAGGTACGGCACGCTGCCGGCGAAGACCGCGTTCGGCTGCGCCTTCGTCTGGCCGGCGACGAAGGCCACGGCGTCGAGGAAGGCGCGCCGCCCGGCGTCCAGGCGCCGGGCCATCGTGCGGCAGGCAGCGCTGTCGCGCGCGGAGAGTTCGCCGACCGTCGCCTCGATCTGCGCGGCGATCGCACCTGCGGTCCGGCCGCCGTCGCGGGCTGTCTTGCGGCCCACCAGGTCGTTGGCCTGGATCGCTGTCGTGCCTTCGTAGATGGTCAGGATCCTGGCGTCGCGCAGGTACTGCGCCGCGCCGGTCTCCTCGATGAAGCCCATGCCGCCATGGACCTGCACGCCCAGGCTCGCGACCTCCAGGCTCATCTCGGTCGACAGGCCCTTGACCAGCGGCACCAGGAATTCGTAGAAGGCCTGGTTCTGCCGGCGCACCTCGGCGTCGGGGTGGGCGTGGGCGGCGTCGTATGCGGCCGCAGCGACCAGCGCCATCGCCCGGCAAGCTTCGGTGTGGGCGCGCATCGTCATCAGCATGCGCCGCACGTCGGGGTGGTGGATGATCGGCGCGGCGGCGGGCATCGACCCATCGACCGGCCGGCTCTGCACGCGGTCGCGCGCGTACTGCACCGCCTTCTGGTAGGCCCGCTCGGCGATCGCGATGCCCTGCACACCGACCTGGAAGCGGGCCGCGTTCATCATCACGAACATGTATTCGAGGCCACGGTTTTCCTGGCCTATCAAGTAGGCGACGGCACCCCCCGCGTCGCCGTACTGCAACACCGCGGTCGGGCTGGCCTTGATGCCCAGCTTGTGCTCGATGCTCACGCAATGGACGTCGTTGCGCCGGCCATCGGCCAGCACCTTGGGGCAGATGAACAGCGAGATGCCCTTGACGCCTTCGGGCGCGCCGGTCACGCGCGCGAGCACGAGGTGGACGATGTTGTCCGCCATGTCGTGTTCGCCGTAGGTGATGAAGATCTTGGTGCCGAAGAGCTTGTGGCTGCCGTCGGGTTGCGGCTCGGCGCGCGTGCGCACCAGCGACAGGTCGCTGCCGGCCTGCGGCTCGGTCAGGTTCATCGTGCCGGTCCAGCGGCCCTCGATCATCTTCGGGATGTACATGGCTTGCTGCTCGGGCGTGCCGGCGGTCAGCAACGCCTCGATCGCGCCGTCGGTCAGCAAGGGGCACAGCGCGAAGCTCATGTTGGCGCTGTTGACCATCTCGCAGCAGGCGGCACCGATCAACTTGGGCAGTCCCTGGCCGCCGAACTCGGTGGGGTGCTGCAGGCCCTGCCAGCCGCCTTCGGCAAACTGGCGGAAGGCCTGGCCGAAGCCGGGCGATGTCGTGACCTTGCCGCCGCTGAAGGACGAAGGGGTCTGGTCGCCCTCACGGTTCAGCGGCGCGACCACGCCTTCGTTGAAGCGGGCGCATTCCTCGAGCACTGCCGCCGCGGTGTCGTAGCCGGCCTCTTCATGCCCGGGCAGCGACGCGACGGCGGCTATGCCCGCCAGCTCCTTCATCACGAACAGCATGTCCTTGACCGGGGCGCGATAAGTCATTGCCTGTCTCCAGATGGAACGAGGGCGCCGCAACGGGCGCCCTGCGCGGCTGCGATGTTCAGAGCTTCTCGACGAGTTCGGGCACGGCCGTGAAGAGGTCGGCCTCCAGTCCGTAGTCGGCGACGCTGAAGATCGGCGCCTCGGGATCCTTGTTGATCGCGACGATGACCTTGCTGTCCTTCATGCCGGCCAGGTGCTGGATCGCGCCGGAGATGCCGCAGGCGATGTAGAGCTGCGGCGCGACGATCTTGCCGGTCTGCCCGACCTGCCAGTCGTTGGGCGCATAGCCGGCATCGACCGCAGCGCGGCTGGCACCGAGCGCGGCGCCGAGCTTGTCGGCCAGCGGCATGAGCACGGAGTCGAACTTCTCGTGGCTGCCCATCGCGCGGCCGCCGCTGACGATGATCTTGGCCGCCGTCAGCTCGGGGCGGTCGCTCTTGGCGATCTCGCTGCCGACGAACCTGGACAGGCCGGTGTCGGCCACCGCGGCCAGGGTCTCGACGGCGGCGCTGCCGCCGCTTGCTGCAGCCGGGTCGAAGCCCGTCGTGCGCACCGTGATCACCTTGACCTTGTCCAGGCTCTGCACGGTGGCGATGGCGTTGCCGGCGTAGATCGGCCGCTCGAAGGTGTCCGGGCCGACGACCCGGGTCGCGTCGCTGACCTGCGCCACGTCGAGCAGCGCAGCCACGCGCGGCGCGACGTTCTTGCCATGGGCGGTGGCCGGGAACAGCAGATGGCTGTAACCGGCAGCCACCGCCAGCACCTGTGCCGCAACGTTCTCCGCCAGCTGCTCGGCCAGGCTCGGCCCGTCGGCATGCAGCACCTTGGACACGCCGGCGATCTGCGCCGCGGCCTGCGCCGCGCCGCCGGCATTCGCCCCCGCCACCAGCACATGGACCTCGCCGCCGCATTGCAGCGCCGCGGTGACGGTGTTCAGGGTGGCGCCCTTCAGCGTGCCGTGGTCGTGTTCGGCAATGACGAGTGCGGCCATCATGCCTCCCGCTGGGCCGCCCCAAGGGAGGCGTGCGCCCCCTCGGGGGGCAGCGAACGGATGTGAGCTTGGGGGTCGTTCATGATCAGATCACCTTCGCTTCGTTCTTGAGTTTGGCCACCAGCGTGGCGACATCGGGCACCTTGACGCCGGCGCCGCGCTTGGGTGGCTCGCCGACCTTCAGCGTCTTCAGGCGCGGCGCCACATCGACGCCCAGATCCGCCGGCTTGAAGACGTCCAGCGGCTTCTTCTTGGCTTTCATGATGTTGGGCAGCGTGACGTAGCGAGGTTCGTTCAGGCGCAGGTCGGTGGTGATCACCGCCGGCAGCTTGAGCTTCAGGATCTCGGAGCCGCCATCGACCTCGCGCGTGACCACCATCTCGCCTTCGACCACCTCGACCTTGGACGCGAAGGTGCCCTGCGGCAGGCCGGCCAGCGCGGCCAGCATCTGGCCGGTCTGGTTGCAGTCGTCGTCGATCGCCTGCTTGCCCAGGATCACCAGCCCCGGCTGTTCCTTGTCGACCAGCGCCTTCAGCAGCTTGGCCACCGCCAGCGGCTGCAACTCGTCGGCGCATTCGACGAGGATCGCGCGGTCGGCGCCGATCGCCATCGCCGTGCGCAGCGTCTCCTGGCATTGCGTGACGCCGCACGACACCGCGACGATCTCGGTGACGACGCCCTTCTCCTTGAGCCGAACCGCCTCCTCGACGGCAATCTCGTCGAAGGGGTTCATGCTCATCTTGACGTTGGCGATGTCGACGCCGCTCCCGTCGCCCTTGACGCGGACCTTGACGTTGTAATCGACGACCCGCTTCACGGGGACCAGCACCTTCATGGTTGACGCTCCTGGGCTCGAATGACGTTCATGCGGATCGACACATTCTAGGCGCCGCACCTTGCATCGCAGCCTCTCCGGGCGAGCGAATAGAACGATCGTACTATTTTGTGACGCTCCCTGGCCGGCGAAGGCTCGGGGCGGCCTGCCGTGGGGGATTGGGACGCTCTGCCAGAATCGACAGCTGCTCAGCGGAAGCCACCCTGGGCCGTTTGCGCAGGCCATGCGCGTGACCAAGAAGGAACCCACGATGAACCGACGTGACTTCGCCATCGGCCTTGGCGCGATGCCGCTGCTGGCCCCCAGGGCCCGAGCTGCCGCCGAGCCCGCCGAGGGCCGGGACTACATCCGCCTGCAGCAGCCGGTGCCGATCGCCGTGCCGGGGAAGGTCGAGGTCATCGAGTTCTTCGGCTACTGGTGTCCGCACTGCAATGCGTTCGAGCCCAAGCTCGAAGCCTGGGTCAGGAAGCTGCCCGCAGACGTCAACTTCCGGCGCGTGCCGGTGGCCTGGCAGCCGGCGCATGAGCCCTTTCAGCGGCTTTACTTCGCGCTCGAGGCGCTGGGTCTGGGGGGCGCGATCCACCAGAAGGTGTTCGATGCCGTGCATGTGCAGCACTTGCGGCTCGACACCGACGCCGGCGTGGCGGCATTCGCGTCCGCCAATGGCATCGACAAGGTCAAGCTGCTCGACGCGATGAAGGGTTTCTCGGTCGCCTCCAAGGTGCGCATGGCAAACCAGCTCTTTGCGGCCTACCACCTCGACGGCGTGCCGACACTGACCGTCAATGGCCGCTTCGTGACCTCACCCGAACTGGCGCACGGCGAGGACCAGGCCCTGCTGGTTTGCGATGCGCTGATCCGCAAGTCCAGGGCCGGGCACTGAAGCGCACCCGGCCGGACGGGCGACGTCGCCCGAACGCTGCGAGCCTGCTCAGCGAAGCCAGCGCACCAGGTAGTAGATGCGAAAGCCCTCCGATGAGCGCGAAGGGCCGATGACGATCGCCGGATGCAGGTCTTCCCCCGCCCGGTCGAGCGCGTCGCCTTCGGCGGCAACGGTCTCGACCACGCCCTCGGGGTAGCGCTTGCGGGTCCGGTTGGCCGTACGGATCAACGCCGGCACTTCCTTGGATTGGTCGGGATCGAGATAGAGCTTCATCGGCTGCCGATCGGCGTGCGGAGGACTTGAATGGCGCTGTCGATCGGCGCCACCAGCGGCTCGATCTTGCGCCTCATCTGGGCGCCCACTGCCAGATTGCGCAGCAACCAGGGTTCGGCCGTCCTGCTGCTGAGACCCGACAGCGCCAGCATCGCTTCGATGTCCGAGCGGTGCCCCGGCGCGGTGTCCAGCAAGGCCCGCAGTGCGGGCGGCGCTTCCCGGTCCCCGCGGACCGTTGCGCGGGCCTGGGCGAACAGTTGGTCCAGGTCGTCGCCGGCGATCGCCGGGCCCGTCGGCGCAAGAAAGCGACCGACGGCGTCGAGCAGCGCGTTGACCACCACCGGGGTCGACGGCCGTGCGAGGACGGTCGCCGCCGCCTTGAGGAAGGTCTGGCCATTGGCGGCCAGCAGCGCCAACATCCGCTCGGCGTAGGCGTTGCCGCCAGCGGCCAGCGGCGCGAGCAGTTCGCTCGCCGCCGCATGGTCGGAACGCGAGGGCTCGTCCTGCGGCAGGGCTTCGGGCCTGAAATCGAGGAATCCGATGTAGTAGCAGGGCACCCCCTTGGCCATGCGCCAGAGCTTGGCGGTGGTCTGCGCGTCGGTGAGCCTGCCGTGAAGCACGAGGCGCGCGGTGTGCATGCGGGCGTCCGGGTTCTGTTCGAACGGCAGGTGCTCGACGAGAAAATCCGCCAGCACCTTGCCCATGCGCCCGTTCACGACGCTTTCGCGCTCGAGCATCCAGCGCGCGATCTCCATGCTGGGCTGGCACCACCACACGCGCCGGGCGAGCTCGTCGGTGAGCCCGGGCGCATGCGCGACGGCGACCACGGCCTCGGGCTCGCCCAGCATCAGCAGTGCGGCCAGGTTGCGGTCGGAGGTCTGGCCCATCCGGGTCCAGCGTTGCAGGTAGACCGGATAGCCGCCGGGCGAGCCCAGGGCGTGGCCGGCAAGGAACTCGCGCACCCGCGCGAGGTATTGAGGCACGCGGCAGTTGGGGTGCAACTGGATGCTGGCCTCGCCGCCCTCGGTGAGCGCGCGCAGCATCAACTCGCCCTCGTCGATGCGCACCGCCTGCACGGGCTGCGCCATCACCAGCACGTTGAGCCGGAGACTGTCTTCGGGCGCGAGATCGGCGGCCATCGGCTAGTTGAGCTGGATCCGCTGACCCCAGGGCACGGGCTTCTTGCCCTTGATCAGCCAGAGCACCGGATACGGCGGCGGCGCGGCGGGGAATTCGGCCTCGCCGTCGGTGAAGTAGATCAGCGCGTCGGGGCGCAGGCCGGCGCCGTCCACCCACCCGAACACGGGCGCGAAGGCGGTGCCGCCGCCGCCGTGCAGCGCGGGCAGGCGGACCGGGTCCCAGGGCTCGGAGACCCACGGGCCGTCGGGGGCCAGGCGGGCGTCGCATGCCAGCAGCGTGATGCGCGCCTGCAGGCCGCCCTTGATGGCGTTGATCTCGGCCAAGAACTCGGACAGTTCGTGCTCGGCGATCGAGCCCGAGGTATCGACCGCCACGACCAGGTCGCAGTGCGCGCCGCGAAGGGAGGGCAGGATCATCTCGCCCTCGCGCCGCGAGGGCCGGGTGTAGTTGTAGTCGTGGCGCGCCCGGTCGACGACGTAGTGCGCCAGCAGCGCGCGCCATGGCAAGGTCGGCGCCAGCCAGGCATCGACCATCCGCGCGAGCGCACCGCCGAGCTTGCCGGCGCGCTGGGCTTGCTGCGCGGCGCCCGCCAGGACCTGGCGCCACTTCTGCGCCAGTTCCTCGCGCTCGGGCTCGCTGAGCGGTGCCGGCTCTTCGGCCCCGCCGGTGGCGTCGGACCGCAACTGGGCGGCGGGGCGATGCGCCGCGTCCTGGCGGCCGCCTTGCGGCTCTCCGCACGGTGTCGCGGGCGCGGCACCACCGGAGCCCTCGGCCGGGTCCTGGCCTCGGTCCTGCGGTGGCTCGCGGCCCGGCCCCGGCTGCGCGCCCTCGGCGGGAGCGTCGTACAAGTGCTGGTCCAGCGTCTCGCCGTCGAGGTCGTCGTCCAGGCAGGGGTAGATCTCCTCGGCCGTCATGTTCTCGAAGCGGTCCATGACGATGGCTTGCGGCGGCGGTCTCAGCCCGTCGTTGACCAGGATGGGGTTGATGGCGAAGTCGCAGGCCAGGTCCCACTTGCGCTGCACGCGGTGGCCCCGACGGACGAAATGGGTCAGCGCGCAATGCAGCGCCTCGTGCGCCAGCAGGAACTCGACCTGCGCCACCGACAGGCTTTCGATGTAGGCGCGGCTGTAGTACAGGGTCTTCATGTCGGTGGCCGAGGTTCGGCACCACGGCCCGGCCTCGACCAGCGGCAGGCGCAGCACCAGCGCGCCGAGGAAGGGGCGGTCGAGGATCAGCCGCGTGCGCGCTGCCGCCAGTTTGGTGGCGGGGTCGTTCGCGAAGGCGCTCGGGCTCGAGCGCCTTCGCTCGCCGCTGCGACCCTCATTCATGGAGCACGATGGCGGCGACCTGCCTGGCCCAGCCGGCGAACTGCGGCACGGCAAACAGCGCCGGGCCGACGTGCCGATGAACGTCGGACACCAGCATCACACCCATCTCCCTGAGCGGGAGCCGACCGGCGTAGTCGAGGATGTGGCCCAGCATCGGTTCGAAGCCGGCGCTGCCGCGGCTGCGAACCGCGCGCGCCACCAGCGCGGCCGCCACGGCGTACTGCAGGTCGGTGCTCGTGGGCACGTCGGCGTCGCGGCCCTCGACGATCGCGTCGAGGTCGGGCAGGCTCGCCAGGTTGGCCAGATAGGCTGCCAGCTCGACGCCGGCCGCCTGGCCGACACAGCCTTCCAGCGCAGCAGGCAGCAGGTCGGGCCGGTCGCCGAACTTGCGCAGCGCACGGTGGGCGAACTCCCACGAGCGCGGGGTCGGGAACGCGGTCGGGTTGCGCGCGGGATCGAAGTCGAACAGCAACTCGGGGCGGAAACGCAGGAAACCGATCAGGCGCTCGTCGATGGCGTTTTCGTAGGCCCACTGCGACCAGTCCTCGAGATGGGCCTCGACCTCGAAGTGCGAGAAGCGATTGGCCAGCGGCGAAGGCATGGCATAGGTCACGCCGCGGTCGCCCTGACGGTTGCCGGCGGCGAAGATGGCCCACCCCGGCGGCACCCGGTATTCGCCCAGACGACGATCGAGGATCAACTGGTATGCGGCGGCCGAGACCGAGGGCGGGGCGGACGTGATCTCGTCGAGGAACAGCACCCCGCGCTCGCCGTGGCGCGCCGCGTCGGGGAGCATCGCCGGCACCGCCCACTCGACGCTGTCGCCGGTACGGAACGGGATGCCGCGCAGATCGGACGGCTCCATCTGCGACAGGCGGATGTCGATCACCGGCGCGCCGTAACGGGCCGCCACCTGGCCCACGATCTGCGACTTGCCCACCCCGGGCGGGCCCCACATCATTACCGGCGTGTGGTGGCCCTCGGCGGCGCCGAGGAATTCGCGTTCGAGGATGGCGATCAGTCGTGCGGGGCGCATGGGCGTTCAGTGCGTCAGTTTCCGGTAGATGTCGGCCACCTTGTAGGGCAGGCGCGCAACATCGTCGACCACGGTGTAGTGCGCTGCGCCGTACAGGTGTGGCAGGTAGTCGCGCGCCTCCTTGTCCACCGTGATGCAAAACGGCCGCACGCCGGCCTGTACCGCCTGCAGCAAGGCTCGACGCGTGTCCTCGATGCCGTAGGGACCGCGGTACTTGTCGCTGTAGTCGTCGGGCTTGCCGTCGGAGATGACGATCAGCAGTCGCCTGCGGGCGTCGACTTCGCCGAGCAGGTGCGTCGCATGGCGCACGGCAAAGCCCATCCGGGTGTAGTCGCGCGGGCGGATGCCGGAAATGCGGGCCTGGACCTCGGGCCCGTAGTCTTCGGCGAATTGCTTGATCCGGTACAGCTCGCACTTCTTGCGCGTCATGCCGGAAAAGCCGTAGATGGCATAGCGGTCGCCCAGCGTTTGCAGGGCCTCGGACAGCAGCAGCAGCGCCTCCCGCTCGACGTCGTTGATCCAGCCCTTGGTCGAGCCGCTCATGTCGACCAGGAACAGCACCGCGATGTCGCGGTCGGCACGGTGTCGCTGCGTGAACAGCCGCTCGCTCATGTCGCGTCCGGCGTGAGCATCGCCCTGGGCTTCGACCAAGGCGTCGATATCGAGTTCATCGCCTTCCAACTGCCGCCGCTCGACCCGGTTCCGGTCGCGCAGCGCTTCGAAAGTGCGGTGCAGTCGACGCGACAGGCCAGGATAGCGCTGGACAACCTGCGAGCGGAAGTCGTCGTGGACCGGCTGGACGTCGATTTCGCGCATCACGCACCAATTCTTGCGGTAGTGCTGACGACGGAAGTCCCATTCCGGATAGAACGTCGCGCCCACTTCATGGTAGACGCCGCTCCAGACGTCGCGCTGGTCTTTCTCCGGGGTCGGTGTCGGGTTCGGATCGTATGGGGCCGGGCCCGCCGGCTGCAGATACTCCGGCGGGATGTCGCCGAAGTCCAGTTGAATCGAGGTCAGCAAGTCGGCCACTGCGTCGGGCAGCGGCACCGGGTTGCCGTCGACCAGCAGCTCGTGCTGCGGCAGGTCGTTCGGCGAAGCGGCCGTGCTCTGCAGCCCGATGCGCGCCCCGTCGTCGGCGCTGCCGGCGGCAGGCCGCAGGTCGTCGAGCATCTGCGCCAGCTTGGCGCGCAGCAGCGCCTTCTCGCGCACGATGCGCGCCGCCTTGACCGCGGCCACCAGGTCGGGACGCAACGCGCACTGGTACGGCGGGGCCGGCGGCAAGCTCGTGGCGTAGGCTTGTTCCAGACAGGCCAGTGCGTCGTGAGCTCCTGCCGCCGAGGCGGCGAGCTGCTCGCGCCAGGCGAGCCATTCGGGCGCCAGGTCGTCGGTCCGCGACAGCTTGCGCAGGCGCCGAATCTCGCGCCCGATGCCGGGCAGTTCGTGGGCGATCGCCGCCTCCAGACGCAGGGTCTCGAGCGCCTGGAAGCAGCTCAGGGCGCGTGCCGGATCGGGATAGGCCGAACAGGCCGCGGCGAAATCGCAGACGAAGGTGCCGAAGCGCGTTTGCGCCCACAGCATGGTGACCAACAACTTGGCCAGAACGAAATTGTCCTGCGCGGCGTCGAGATCGGCGACCACTGCGGGCAGGAACAGGGTTTCGCTGTCGGTGTACGCACCTTGTTCGCAGCTGCCTTGTTCGAGCCGCAATGCGCGGCCCGAAAGGCCGTGCACGAAGCTGCGCAGCACGCCGGCGAATTCGGCGAACACGGCGCCCCCCGCATGCTCGCGGCCGGCGGCAACGAAGCGGCCATGGTCGCGCAGCGTGTCGAGTGCGGCCTTGAGCCCGACGCGGTCGACCTCGTCCAGCGCGTGCAGCACCCAAGCCTCGACGCTGGGGTGGTTGGCCTGCGTCAGGATGCGCGGCGCCTGGGTCGCGAACATGTGGCCGACCTGTACGTTGACCGCTGCGCTGCGCCTGACCCAGTCGAGGACGAAGGCCTGATCGGCCTCGCCCAGCGCCGCGATGCGGACGGCCTGCGCCTGCAGCGCATAGAGAGTGAACTCGGCTTGCAGCCAGTCCTCCAGCAGCGGCTGAACCTCGGCCGCCGTCAACACCCGGTGCACCATTCTCGAGATCAGAACACGGAGGAGAAGAGCTCCTGCACGGCGGCCAGCATCTCCTCTTCGTCGGTGACCGCCTGGGAGATGGCGGCGCGGCATGCCGCCGTCGGTTCGATGCCGGCGGCGATCAAGGTGCCGGCATGCACCAGCAGGCGCGTGCTGGCGCCTTCATCGAGACCGCTGCCCTTGAGCTTGCGCGTCATGCCGGCGAACTTGACCAGCTTGTCCGCGGTGGCCCGCGCAATGCCGGTCTCGTGGACGACGATGTCGGCTTCCATCTCCGGCGCCGGGTAATCGAAATCGAGGGCGATGAACCGTTGGCGCGTGCTCTGCTTGAGTTCCTTCAATACGCTCTGATAGCCGGGGTTGTAGGAAATGACCAGCATGAAGCCGGCCGCCGCATGGACCAGCTCGCCGCGCTTTTCGATCGGCAGCACGCGGCGCGAATCGGCCAGCGGATGGATCACCACCATCGTGTCCTTGCGGGCCTCGACCACCTCGTCGAGGTAGCAGATCGCACCTCCCCTGACCGCGGCCGACAGCGGCCCCTCCATCCACACCGTCTGCCCGCCGACGATCAGGTAGCGGCCGACGAGGTCGGCGGCCGTCAGGTCTTCATGACAGGCGACGGTGACCAAGGGCCGGTTCAGCTGCCACGCCATGGACTCGACGAAGCGCGTCTTGCCGCAACCGGTGGGCCCCTTCAGCAGCACCGGCAGCCGGTGCTGGAACGCGGCCTCGAACAGCACATGCTCATTGCGCACCGGCCGGTAGAACGGCTCTGCGGCGATGGTGGCCAGTTGCGGCGAAATGATGTCCATTGGGTTCACGGTTCGCATTCTGGCAGTGCGTCTGCGTCGATGCTCAGCATCGCGGAACTCTCGACGATCTCGCTGGTTCAGGCATCGAGTGCAGTCTGCCGGTTCGCGGAGGTCACAGTGCTGCGCACGCGGCTCAACCGGGATCGAACTGATCGGCGTTGCGGCCCTGCACGCCGGCGTAGAAGCGCTTGATCTCTCCGAGGTCGCGCTCGACGTCGCCGGTGGGGGTGAACTCCGGTCCCAAGCCGACCACCTTGCGCCGGTAGTCCATGTACGCCAGCACGATCGGCACCCGCGCCTGCAGCGCAATGAAGTAGAAGCCGGTCTTCCACTGCCGGGTCTTGCCCCTCGTGCCCTCCGGCGCCAGGACCAGTTGCAGCGGACCTTCGGCCTCGCGCAGCGCCTGCGCCGAGGCCGCCACCTGGTTACCGCCGCGCTCGCGATCGACGGGAATGCCGCCCAGCCAGCGCATCAAGGGCCCGAACGGTCGCCGGAAGAGCTTCGCCTTGCCCATCCAGTACAGGTTCAGACCGAAGGCGAAGCCGGCCATCAGCGTGTACGGCAGGTCCCAGTTGCTGGTGTGCGGCGCGGCAATGAGCACCGATTTCCGGGCGCGCGCGTGCAGCGCACCCTCCGCCCTCCAGCCCGTCAGGCGCAGGAAGGCCAGGGACATGGCCCGAAGTGCAGCGCTGACCACCGGGGTGCTGAAGAGGGTTCTGTGCATGGGCTCGAGGTCCGCGGCAAGCGCCGCGCGAAGGGATTGTCACGGCGCGGGGCCAGGCCGGGCGCCGCCGGGACGCGCCCGACCGCGTCGCCCTCCCGCAGGTATCCTTCGCGCCACGCAGCCGGTCGCCTCGGTGCCGTCTTGCGGGGCCGTGTCGTCCTGCGCCTCGGCCGCCGGAAGGGTCCGGACCGCGCGGAGTCCGCCCTGCCCGAGCGCGTCTCAAATCGGATCGAACGATGCTTTCCCGACTGTTCATGCAACTCAGGCCGGTTCACCTGGCCAGGACGCAAGAGGAACGCGAGGCCCTCTACCGGTTCCGGTACCGGGTCTACGTGGAAGAACTGCGGCGCGAGATCGGTGGCGTCGATCACGAACGCCGGATCGTGCACGACGCCGAGGACGACCGACCGTATACCCACCACCTCTATGCCGGATCGCTGCGGGACATCGAGGGCGTCGTTCGCCTGCGCGTCTGGGACCCGGGGCAGATGCCTGCCGGGATGGCGGCCAAGCTCGCGATGCATCGGTTCGGCGCGGCCCAGGCGCGACTGCGCACGAGCGAGATCGGCCGCTTCATGATCGACCCGCGGCGACGTGGCGCCTGGGTGTTGCCCTCCATGGCCCGCAAGTCCTACGAATTCCTGGTCGGCGATTGCCAGGCCGACGTCTCGTTCTGCTACTGCCGCCCGGGCCTCGTCGACTACTACCGCCGCCTGGGTGCCCGTCCGTACGGCGCCGAACTGGTCGACGAGCCCGAGGGCATGGAGGTGCCGCTCGTCTCGGTGCTGTCGGACCACGACTACTATCGTCGCGTCAACTCGCCGATGGCCCACTGGGTCAAGAAGCACTTCGGTCCCGGCAGGCGCGCCCCGGTCGATGCGCGCGATTTCGGGCACCTGTTCGACGACGGCGAGAAGACGCTGGTCAGCGACAGCCGGGCGGTCTGGGCCGAGCTCAGCGATGTGCTGGATTCCACCCAGGACATCAGCGGCACCTTCCTCGACGGACTGCCCAGGGACGTGCTGCACCTGCTGGTGGCCAAGGGCTTTGCGATGGATGTTCCCGCGGGCCAGCTCATCACCCGCGAAGGACATGTCGAGCGCGAGCTCTACATCGTGCTGTCCGGCGCCGTCGAGGTCTTGCAGGACGGACGCGCGATCCGGCGGCTGGGCCCGGGCGAGGTGTTCGGCGAGATCGCCTTCTTCCGCCAGGAAGGCAAGCGCTCGGCCTCGGTCAGGGCGCTGCAGATCAGCCGCATCGTCACGCTGCGGCGCCGGTGGCTGGACGACCTGGGTCGATCGAAGCCGGCGGCAGCACAGGCCATTCTTCTGAATCTCGCCAGGACACTGGCTGAACGCGCAGCGAGGCCAAACTGATCCCGAACGCCATGCTTGTGGTCGATCTGCGTGAGCGCCTGGCCTGCAGCGACCTGTTCGAGGGGGCATCCGAGGACGTCGTGGGCCTGTGTCGCGACGGGGCTCGACTGTTCAGCCTGACGCCCGGCGACGTGCTGATGCGCGCCGGGGAGCGCAGCACCAGCCTGTTCCTGGTGCTGCAGGGCCGGGTTCAGGTGCTCTTGCCCGGCACGCCAGCGCCCACCCGGGTGGCCGAGATCGGCGAGGGCGACGTGCTGGGCGAGATCCAGGCCATCACCGGCCTGGCCGCGGAGACCGACGCAGTGGCCGCCACCGCTTGCACGGTGCTGGAGCTGAGCCGGGATCTGCTGCACGCGATCGGCGAGCGATTCGGCGTGTTCGACACACGGCTGGCGCAGCTGGCCACGCGGCGCCTGCGAACACTCATCTTCCGGCGCACGGTCGCCGCCTTGGCCCAAGGCATGGATGCGGCGCTGCTCGACGAGTTGGTGAGCGGGGCCACCGAGGTCGTCCTCGAACGGGGTGCCTGCCTCATGCGGCAGGGCGACGTCGCGGACGCCTGGTATGTCCTGACCAGTGGCCGTCTGAGCGTCACCACGGCATCGGCCGGCGGCCAGCGGCGAAGCGCCGACCTGTTGCCCGGCGCCAGCGTCGGCGAGATCGGACTGATCGCCCGCGCCACGCGCAGCGCCACCGTGATGGCCGAGCGCGATGCCTCGCTCGTTCGCCTGTCCAGCGACGATTTCGAGCGCTTCGCGGACCTGCGTCCGGCCTTCGCGCGCCGCCTGATGGGCACGGTCGTGCAGCGCCTCGTCGACCAGATGGCTCCCCGGGCGCCCCGTGGCGCGCAGGTGCTGGTGGTCCTGAGGGCCTCGGCCAGCCCGCTGCTGAAGACCGCAGCGGACCAGTTGGGGGCTGCGCTGCAGCGCATGAGCTCGGCGGCGCTGTGCACGCGCCAGGGATTCGAAGCCGCCGTGGGGCGGACCATCGACGTCGGCGCCGAGCATGCACAGGCGCACCCGCTCTGGAGCCAGTTCGACGTCTGGCTGGCGGAGTCGCAGAATGCCCACGACGTCGTCTTGCTCGATGCGGGCGTTGCCGACGACCTCTGGTTTCGCGAGTGCGTCCTGCATGCGGACCGATGCCTCTGGCTGACCGAACCGGTCGAACCCGGCGCGTCGGCGCCGCCGCCGATTGCGCGCGATCGCCTGCTCGACGCGCAGCGCTGTTCGCAGCGGGGCGGCTCCGCCCCGCCCTGGTCGCTGCTGGTCGCGCATCCGGCGGCAGCCCGCACACCCCGCGACACCCGGGCGTGGTTGGATGCGGCCCCGTTCGATCGGCACTTCCACCTGCGGCTGGACGATGCGAGCACGATGGAGCGCACGGCGCGGCTGCTGACCGGGCAAGGCCTGGGGCTGGCGCTCTCGGGCGGCGGCGCGCGGGGGCTGGCACACATCGGCGTGCTCGGGGCCTTCGTCGAGGCGGGCGTGCCGATCGACTGCATAGGCGGCACCAGCATGGGCGCGATACAGGCCGGCCTGTACGCGACGGGTCTGTCGATTCCCGAGATGGTCGAGCTCAATCGCTATGTCATCGGGCAGAAGCCGTTCCAGGAATACACCCTGCCCATCGTCGCCCTGGTGGCATCGCGGCGTCGCGATGCATGCTTCCAGAAATCGTTCGGTGAGGTCCGGATCGAGGACCTCTGGATCCCGTACCTGGCCGTCTCGACGGACCTGCACACGGCGCAGGCCATGGTGCACGAGAGGGGCTCTCTGGGGCTGGCTGCCAGCGCCAGCTCGTCGATCCCGGGTGTCATGGTGCCCGTGACTGACGGTCCGAGGGTCCTGGTCGACGGCGGCGTCGTCAACAACCTGCCTGCCGATCTGGTCAAGTCCCGCTGCGGCGGAACGGTGTTCGCCAGCAAGGTCGCACCCAGCGACGAGGTCCGCGCCCCGCCGGCCGGCTTTCCTTCTGCGTGGTCGGTGCTGTGGCACGGCGTGTTGCCCTGGCTCTCGCCGATCCAGACGCCCAAGATCGGCGACCTCCTGATCCGCACCATGACCGTCGGTGGCGAGGACCACATGCAGCGGGTGGCCAGCCACATCGACGTGCTGATCGAGCCGCAGGTGGATCGCTACAGGATGCTTCAGTTCAGCGCCATGGAGGCGCTGGTCGAGTCCGGGTCGCTCGCAGCCAGGAAATGCCTGAGGGCCTGGATCTCGTCCAGGCGGTGAACGCGTCGACGCGCCCCGCACGCAGAGCGTGCTCGCGGCAGATCCGGTCGGACTCGTCGATGGTGCCCCGGGCCGGGATCGAACCGGCACGCCCCCTCTCGGGAAGCCGCGGATTTTAAGTCCGCTGTGTCTACCGATTTCACCACCAGGGCATGCAGCGCAGTCTAAGGGCTGCCGCCGCGGTCCGCGAGGCGGACGGCCTACGCCGCTGCCGGCAGGCCGGGGGTGAGCAGGCGCTGCAGCAGCTCGCGCACGCTGCGGATCTGGCTGCCGAAGGGCAGGCGTCCGGCACCGCGGAAGAACAGGCCCTTCCTGACATCGCCACGCAGCGCCGCAGCGAGCTGGTTGTCGATGCAGAACTGGCCCCAGCCGGGCGTGCCATCGCGCAGCCCGCACTGGGCCAGGCAGTCGAAGGACTTGGTGCAACGCTGGCGCGCATGGGCCACAGACTGCAGCCGCGCCTCGGCGCCGAGATAGCTGCGCAGCCAAGGTGTGGCCACCGCGCGTGCCGGCAGGCCGGCCACGCTGGTGAACTCGACGAGCTCCTCGCCGCGGGCCTCGGCCAGCACGCGCTTGAACTCGGGGTGGGCGTCGCCTTCCGTCGTCACCGCGAAGGCGGTTCCCAGCTGCGCCGCCGCGGCACCGAGCGACTGCAGACGGGCGATGTCTTCACAACTGCCGATGCCGCCGGCAGCGATGAGGGGTAGCTCGCGCTCGATGCCGGCGCTGCGCAGGAAGTCCAGCGACTGCGGGATGACGTTCTCGAAGTCGAAGCGCGGGTCGCCCAGGTCGGCCACCCGCGCGGCGCCGAGGTGGCCACCGGCCAGACGCGGATGCTCGATCACGATGGCGTCGGGCAGGCGCTTCTTGCGCTCCCATTTCCTCACGATCAACTGCACGCCACGGGCGTCGCTGAGGATGGGCACCAGCAGCGCGCGCGGGTGGTCGGCCGCGAGATCGGGCAGGTCCAGCGGCAGGCCCGCGCCGACCACCACGGCGTCGATGCCCGCCTCCAGCGCGCGCCGCACCGATGTCGCGTAGGCGCTGACCGCGCGCATCACGTTGATCGCCAGCAGGCCGCGACCGCCGCTGTGCTCGCGTGCTCGGCCGATCTCGCGCGTGATCGCCTCCAGGTTGGCGACGTCGATCGCCTCGCGTGCGGCGTCGCCGGGCGCCAGACCCGTGGTGCATTCCATCAGGTCGGGGTGGTGGCGGCGCAGATCGACGCTGGAGATCGTGCCGACGCCGCCGGCCGCGGCCACCGCGCCGGCCAGCCGGTGCGCCGAGACACCCACTCCCATGCCGCCCTGCACCACCGGCAGCAGCGTGCGGCCGCCCAGGCGCAACGCGCGCAGGCCGCTGGCAGCGAGCTGCCGGCCCAGGCCTTCTTCGACGTGCGGTAGCGCCGCCGCGCTCAACGCAGCACCAGCACGGGCAGCTTGCTGCGCGCGAGGATGTTCTTGGTGTGCGAGCCGAACAGCAGCTCGCCGAACAGCCCGCGGCCGTGAGTGGCCATCACCACCAGGTCGCAGCCAAACTCGGCCGCCGCCTCGACGATGGCCTCATCGACAGCCGGCACCCGCCTGAACTCGCCGCGGAAGGCGACGCCCTTCTCGGCGGCCCGGGCAGCGAAACGCGACAACACTTCGCGCGCATGGGCCTCGGTACGGGCCCGGTGCTGGTCGGCTTCATAGGCGTAGGTGCCCGCATGCACCGACTCGGTGGGCGCGGGCGGCAAGGGCTCGGCGACGAAGGCGGTGACGCTGGCGCCGAGCGCGCTCGCCAGCTCCAGGCTGGAAGCGACCGCGTGCTCCGCGAGCTCGCTGCCGTCGATCGGAACCAGGATGCTCTTGTACATGGTGACTGCGCTCACGCCGGCGGGCGTGGCCCGCAGTTCGGTGCCGGCAATGTAGGCAACCACGCCACCCGGCTCCTTGACCGCGATCAACAAGCAGCGGCTTGGCGCTTCCGGCGCGCCGGATAATGGACACTGCCTGCAGGAGCAGGATGGAGATCGCAGCATGACCCGTGTATTCAATTTCAGCGCCGGCCCCGCGGCATTGCCCGAGCCGGTGCTGCGCCAGGCCGCCGACGAGATGCTCGACTGGCACGGCAGCGGCATGTCGGTGATGGAGATGAGTCACCGCGGCAAGGAGTTCATCGCCATCGCGGCCGAGGCCGAGGCACTGCTGCGCGAGTTGATGTCGATTCCGGCGAGCTACAAGGTGCTGTTCATGCAGGGCGGCGCGATCGGCGAGAACGCGATCGTGCCGATGAACCTGCTGCGCGGCCACGCCGGCGCCGACTACATCGACACCGGCGAGTGGAGCAAGAAGTCGATCAAGGAGGCGAAGAAGTACTGCCGCGTCAACGTCGCGGCGTCTGCGGCGGACAGCGGCTACACCACGATCCCGCCGCGCGCGAGCTGGCAGCTCGACCCGAATGCCGCCTACGTGCACATCTGCAGCAACGAGACGATCGGCGGCGTCGAATACCAGTTCACGCCCGACGTGGGCAGCGTGCCGCTGGTGGCGGACATGTCCAGCAACCTGCTTTCGCGCCCGGTCGACGTGGCCCGCTACGGCGCGATCTACGGCGGCGCGCAGAAGAACATCGGCCCGGCGGGGCTGACGATCGTGATCGTGCGCCAGGACCTGCTCGGCCAGGCGCTGCCGATCACGCCCTCGGCCTTCGACTACAAGACGGTGGCCGACAACGACAGCATGTACAACACGCCGCCGACCTACGCGATCTACATCGCCGGGCTGGTCTTCAATTGGCTGAAGGCGCAGGGCGGCCTGACGGGAATCGAAGCGCACAACCGCAGGAAGGCGGCGCTGCTGTACGACTACCTCGACCAGACGGGCTTCTACCGCAGCCCGGTCGCGCGCGACTGCCGCAGCCTGATGAACGTGCCCTTCAAGCTCAAGGACGACGCGCTCGACGGCGCCTTCCTGAAGGGTGCCGAAGCGCGCGGCATGGTGCAGCTGAAGGGCCACCGCTCGGTGGGCGGCATGCGGGCCTCGATCTACAACGCGATGCCGATCGAGGGCGTGCAGGCGCTGGTGACCTACATGAAGGAATTCGAGGCCGCGCATGGCTGACCCGGTGCAGCGGCTGCGGCTGCGCGTGCTCAACGCCATCGCGGCAGAAGGCCTGGCAAGGCTGCCGGCCGAGCGCTACGAGGTCGGCCGCGATTTCGCCGACCCGGCGGCGATCCTTCTGCGCAGCGCCGACATGCATTCGATGACCATTCCGCCCAGCGTGCGCGCCATCGGCCGCGCCGGCGCCGGCACCAACAACATCCCGGTGGCCGCCATGAGCGCACGCGGCGTGCCGGTGTTCAACGCCCCGGGCGCGAATGCCAACGCGGTCAAGGAACTGGTGCTTGCCGGCATGCTGATCGCGGCACGCCAGATCGGGCCGGCGCTGCGCTTCGTGGCCGCACTGGATCCCTCGGTTCCCGACCTCGATCGCGTCGTCGAGGAAGGCAAGAAGGAGTTCGCCGGCTACGAGTTGCAGGGCCAGACGCTGGGCATCGTCGGGCTGGGGCGGGTCGGTGCGCTGGTGGCCGATGCCGCGATCAGGCTGGGCATGCAGGTGCTGGGCCACGACCCCGAGATCACGGTCGATGCCGCGTGGAGCCTGCCGTCGCAGGTGCGGCGCGCCGCCAGCGTGGCCGAGGTGCTGCGCGGCGCGCAGTTCGTCAGCCTGCACGTGCCGCTGCTGGCCGCCACGCGCGACCTCGTCAACGACGACAACGTCGCCCTCATGCGGCCCGGCGCGGTGCTGCTGAACTTCAGCCGCGACGGCGTGGTCGGCAACGCGGCCGTGCTGCGCGCGCTCGATGCCGGCCAGCTCTCGGCCTACATCTGCGATTTCCCGAGCGCGGCCCTGCACGGCCACCCGCGCGTGGTCGCGCTGCCGCATCTGGGCGCGAGCACGCGCGAGGCCGAGACCAACTGCGCCGTGATGGTCGTCGACCAGCTGCGTGCCTACCTGGAAGACGGCCAGATCGCCAACGCCGTGAACTTTCCGGCCGTGAACATGGCGCGCGAATCGCCCTGGCGGGTGGCGATCACGAATGCCAACGTGCCCAACATGCTGGGCCAGATCTCGACGACGATGGCACAGGCCGGACTGAACATCCACAACATGGTCAACAAGTCGCGCGGCGAGATGGCCTATACCCTGGTCGACGTCGACAGCGCGGTCGCCGACGGCGTGCTGCAGGCGCTGGGCGCGATCCCGGGTGTGCTCGCGGTGCGCTACCTTCCCGCGGCGCAATGACCGAGGCGCCCGGGCCGCCGCGGCTGGACATCGCCGCTGACCGCGCGACGATCACGCTGCAGCGGCCGGCGCATCGCAACCGTCTGCATCGCGAAGACCTGCTGGCGCTGCGGGCGCATTTCGAGCGGATCGCCGCCGACCCGTCGCTGCGCGTGCTCGTGATCACGGGTCGGGGCCGTGCCTTCTGCGCCGGTTTCCACCTCGGCGAGCTGGGGCAGGCCAACGCCGCGGGGCAGGACCCGCGGCTGTTCGAACACACCGTCGACGCGCTGGAGGCGCTGCCGCTGCCGACCATCGCGCGCCTGAACGGCGGCATCTTCGGCGGCGCAACCGACCTCGCGCTGGCCTGCGACTTCCGCATCGGCGTGCAGGGCATGGTGCTGCGCATGCCGGCCGCGCGGCTGGGGCTGCACTACTACCCCGGTGGCCTGCAGCGCTATGTCAGCCGGCTCGGCCTGCAGGCGGCCAAGCGGTTGTTCCTGCGGGCCGAGGAAGTCGACGCCGCCGAACTGCTGCGCATCGGCTATCTCGACACGCTGGTGGCGGCACCGCAGCTCGATGCCGAGGTCGATGCGCTGTGCGCCGCGCTGCAGGCCGGCGCGCCGCTGGCGCTGCAGGGCATGAAGCTGTCGCTCAACGAGATCGCCCGCGGCGACTTCGATCCGGCACGATTGCGGTTGCGCGAAGCCGCGTGCACCGAGAGCAGCGACCTGCGCGAGGGCCTGGCTGCGGTCGCGCAGCGGCGGGCGCCGAAGTTCACCGGGCGTTGAGGCCGCCGCAGCTGCGGGGCCCGGACTGTCGGCGGGCAGGATGACCGTGCTTCGACCTCTGCCTCAGGCCGCGCGCCCTGGATCGCCCGCGGCATGCCTGGCGAGCAGCCCCGCATACAGCGCCATGTAGTCGCGCGCCGGACCGGCCCACGACAGCTCGCGGGCCATTGCCGTGGTGCGGATCGAAGCCCATTGCCCCGGATTCGCGCGCACGTCGATCGCCCGGCGCACGCAGCGCTCGAACGCTGCCGGCGTGGCTTCGTCGAAGAGGAAACCCGTGGCGTCGCCGCTGGCGATGGCTTCGGGGCTTGCGTCGGCCACCGTGTCGGCCAGGCCACCGACGCGCCGCACCAGCGGCAAGGTGCCGTAGCGCAACCCGTACAACTGGGTCAGACCGCAGGGCTCGAAGCGCGAGGGCACGGCGATCGCGTCGGCGCCGGCGATCAGGCGGTGCGCGCGGGCTTCGTCGTAGCCGATGTGCACATGAACGCGGCCCGGGTGCGCCTGTTGAGCCATCCTGAATGCCGCCTCCAGGGCCGGCTCTCCGGTACCCTGCACCGCGAACTGGACGCCTGCACGCAGCAGCTCCGGCAGCGCCGCGAGCACCAGGTCCAGGCCCTTTTGCGCCGTCAGCCGGCTGACCACGGTGACGAGCAAGGCGCGGTCGTCGGGCTCGAGACCCAGTTCGGCCTGCAGCGCCTTGCGGCAGGCCAGCTTGCCGTCGATGCGCTCGGCATCGAAGCACTGCGCGATCGCGGGGTCGGTGGCCGGGTTCCAGACATTGGCGTCGATGCCGTTGAGGATGCCGCTGACATCGGCGCCGCGGCCGCGGATCACGCCGTCCAGGCCGCAGCCGAACTCGTGGGTGGCGATCTCGCGCGCATAGGTCGGGCTGACGGTGCTCACATGGTCGGCGAACTGGAGGCCGGCCTTCATGAAGCTGAACTGGCCGTGGAACTCCAGCCCCGACGGTGACATCAGGCGCGAGGCCATGCCGAGCAAAGGCCAGTCGTGCATCGGGAACAGGCCCTGGAACGCCAGGTTGTGGACCGTGAACACGGTGGCCGCCTGGGTTGGCCCATGCTCGGCCACATAGGCGCATGCCATGGCCGCGTGCCAGTCGTGGGCGTGCACGATCTCGGGCGACCATTGCGGGTCGGCGTCGTCGGCCGCCAGGTGCGCCGCCAGCCAGCCGAGCAGGGCGAAGCGCTGCAGGTTGTCGGGCCATTCCTCGCCGCGGCTGTCCTGGTACGGGCTGCCACCGCGGCGGTACAGGTACGGCGCGTCGATCACGTACGCCGGCAGCTTGCTGCCCGGCAGCCGTGCCAGCAGCAGGCGCACCCGCAAGGCGCCGAAGCATGCACCGACGTCGATCACCGTGCGCGCGCCCTGCACGCCGTCCATCACCGCCGGCAGGCCGGGCAAGAGCAGGCGCACATCGGCGCCCTGACCGGCCAGCGCCACCGGCAAGGCCGCGACCACGTCGGCCAGGCCGCCGGTCTTGACGAGCGGGAAGACTTCGGCCGCGACGTGGAGGATCTTCATGCGGGCCATCGCCTTCAGCTCAGGCGACGCAGCATGTCGCGGGTGATCAGGGTGATCCCGGATTCGGTGTGGTGGAAGCGCTGGGCGTCGACAACCGGGTCTTCGCCGATCACCATGTTGTCTGGAATGACGCAATCGCGGTCGATCACCGCACGCGTGACGCGCGCGTGGCGGCCGATCTGCACGCCGGGCAGCAGCACGCTCCAGTTGACCGCGGAATACGAGTGCACCCGCACCTGCGAGAACAGCACCGAGCGGAACACCGAGCCGGAAACGATGCAGCCTCCGGAGACCAGCGATTCGATCGCCATGCCGCGCCGATCGGGCTCGTTGTGCACGAATTTGGCCGGCGGCAGTTGCGGCTGGTAGGTCCAGATCGGCCAGTTGGTGTCGTACAGGTTGAGCAAGGGGTCGGTGGCGGTGAGGTCGATGTTGGCGTCCCAGTAGGCGTCGATCGTGCCGACGTCGCGCCAGTAGGGCGGGTAGCCGGGCTTGCCGCCGACGCAGCTCATGTCGAACGGGTGCGCCACCGCCACCCCCTGCCCGACCATCTTCGGGATGATGTCGCGGCCGAAGTCGTGACTCGACTCGGAATCCAACATGTCGCGTTCGAGTTCACGGAACAGCGAACGCGCGTTGAAGATGTAGATGCCCATGCTGGCCAGCGTGCGGCCCGGTTTGCCGGGGATGGTCGGCGGCACGGGTGGCTTCTCGACGAAGTCGACGATGCGGCGCTGGTCGTCGATGGCCATCACGCCGAAGGCGGTCGCTTCCTCCTGCGCCACCTCGATGCAACCCACCGTGCACTCGCCGCCCTGCGCCACGTGGTCGGCCAGCATCAAGGCGTAGTCCTGCTTGTAGACATGGTCACCGGCGAGCACGACCACGTAGTCGGCACGGTAGGCGGCGACGATGTCCTGGTTCTGATAGACGGCATCGGCGGTGCCGCGGTACCAGCTTTCCTCGTCCACCCGCTGCTGCGCCGGCAGCAGATCGACGAACTCGTTCATCTCCGACTTCAGGAACGCCCAGCCGCGCTGCAGGTGGCGAAGCAGGCTGTGGCTCTTGTACTGCGTGATCACGCCGATGCGCCGGATGCCCGAGTTCATGCAATTGGACAGGGCGAAATCGACGATGCGGAACTTGCCGCCGAAGTAGACCGCCGGCTTGGCCCGGGTGTCGGTCAGGTTCTTCAGCCGGCTGCCCCGTCCGCCGGCCAGAACGAGCGCGACAGCACGTCGCGGAAGGTCCAAACCCTGCGCTACATCGATCGATTTCATGTTCGTTCCTTGTTGGGGTTGGCGCAACAAAATTACATCCGATGGATGGCAAAGGGCCCAGCCTTAGCCTCCCGGTCGACGTCGAATATGAAACAGAATCTACTTTCCAATACTTTCGTAATACTATGGTTTTTAATATATTTTTTCATCACGATGCCTCTGATGGCGCGTGCGCCCGTGGCGCTTTCTCCGTAGTGAAACTACATCGACGACGTACCCCACGGATTGACGTCGGCCAGGCGATTCAGTGAAACTCCGACGCAACCACGCCACCACACCCTTCCTGCTCGCGCAGGGCTCGGGCACCATCCTCCCATGCAGCCTAGCACCACCCTGACCACCCAGCCCGCCGTGCGGCCTGCGCCCAGCGCCGCCGAAGTCGACGACCACCTGCTGTCCACCGTCGGCACGGCGCCCAGCGCCGCGACCCCCACCGAGCTCATGCTCGCGGTAGCCCAGGTCGCGCGCGAGCGGTTATCCCAGCGATGGGTGGCCGGGCAGGCCGACGACAGCGCGGCCAAGGCGCGGCGGGTGTACTACCTGTCGATGGAGTTCCTCATCGGTCGCACCCTGTCCAACGCGCTGGCGGCGCTGGAGATCAAGGGCGAGATGGGCAGCGCGGCGCGCGCGCATGCCAGCAGCCTGGAGGACCTCGCCGCCACCGAGGTCGATGCAGCGCTGGGCAATGGCGGCCTGGGCCGGCTGGCGGCCTGCTTTCTCGATTCGATGGCCACGCTCGAGCTGCCCTCGTTCGGCTACGGCATACGCTACGAATTCGGCATGTTCAAGCAGGTGATCCAGGCCGGGCGCCAGCTCGAGTACCCCGACCCCTGGCTCGAAGACGGCACGCCCTGGGAGTTTCCGCGCACCGGCGTGCACTACCCCGTGCGCTTCGGCGGCTGGGTGGCGCCGGCAGCCGACGCGAGCCAACCGCCCACCTGGCGCCACGCCGGCGAGGTCAACGCCAAGGCCTACGACATGGTCATCCCGGGCCATGGCACCGAGCGCGTCAGCACGCTGCGGTTGTGGAAGGCGGTGGCGCCGGCGCAGATCGACCTGCACGCCTTCAACTCGGGCGACTACGCGCGCGCCGCCGAGTTCAAGAACGAGTACGAGAACATCTCCTGGGTTCTCTACCCCAACGACAGCACGCCGGCCGGGCGCGAGTTGCGCCTGCGCCAGGAGTACTTCTTCAGCAGTGCCTCGATCCAGGACATCCTGGCACGCCATCTTCACGAGCATGGCAGCCTGGTCGACCTGCCGGACAAGGTGGCGATCCACCTCAACGACACCCACCCGGCGATCGGCGTGGCCGAGTTGATGCGGCTGCTCGTCGACGAGCATGGCTTCGGCTGGCCGGCCGCCTGGGCGGTGACGAAGAAGGTCTTCAGCTACACCAACCACACGTTGATGCCCGAGGCCCTGGAGACCTGGCCGGTGGCGCTGATGCAGCAGGTGCTGCCCAGGCACCTGGAGATCATCTTCCGCATCAACGCCGAGTTCCTGGCCGAGGCCGCCGCGCACCGCCCGGGCGACAACGAGTTCATGCGCCGCCTGTCGCTGATCGACGAGGGCCACGAGCGCCGCGTGCGCATGGCGCATCTGTCGATCGTCGGCAGCCACAAGATCAACGGCGTCTCGGCATTGCATTCGGACCTGCTGGTGAAGACCATCTTCGCCGACTTCGCCAGCCTGTGGCCCGAGCGCTTCACCAACATGACCAACGGCGTCACGCCGCGCCGCTGGCTGGCGCAGGCCAATCCGGGACTCTCGTCGCTCGTCGATGCCACCATCGGCAGCGGCTGGCGCCTCGATCTCGACCAGTTGCAGCGGCTGGCACCGCATGCCGAGCGCGAAGACTTCCGCAACGCCTTCCTGGCCGTCAAGCACGCGAACAAGGCGCGGCTGGCCGACCACATCCGCGCCAGCACCGGCTGGGTCGTCGATCCGGCGAGCCTGTTCGACATCCAGGTCAAGCGCATCCATGAGTACAAGCGCCAGCTGCTGAACCTGCTGCAGGTGGTGGCCCGCTACCAGGCGATGCTGGCCGACCCCGGAGCCGACTGGGTGCCGCGCACGGTCATCTTCGCCGGCAAGGCGGCATCCAGCTACGTCACGGCCAAGAGCGTGATCCGGCTGATCCACGACGTCGGCCACGTCATCAACAACGACCCGCGCCTGGGCGGCCGCCTGAAGCTGGTGTTCATCCCGAACTACGGCGTCTCGGTGGCCGAGGTGATCATGCCCGGCGCCGACCTCTCGGAGCAGATCTCCACCGCCGGCACCGAGGCCAGCGGCACCGGCAACATGAAGCTCGCGCTCAACGGCGCGCTGACCATCGGCACCGACGACGGCGCCAACATCGAGATCCGCGAGAAGGTCGGCGACGACAACATCTTCATCTTCGGCCTGTCCACGGCCGAGGTGCACGCCAGCCGCAGCGCCGGCTACCAGCCGCTGCGGATCTACGAGGAAAGCCCGCGCATCAAGGCCGTGCTCGACGCCATCGCCCACGGCCAGTTCAGCGACGACGAGCCCGGGCGCTACCGGGCGCTGGTCGAGTCGCTGCTCTGGGGCGGCGACCACTACATGCTGCTGGCCGACTTCGACAGCTACCTCGCGACCCAGGCGCGCGTGGATGCGCTGTTCCGCGACCGCCACGCCTGGGCACGCAAGGCGATCGCCAACGTGGCCGGCATGGGCTACTTCTCTTCCGACCGCACGATCGGCGAATACGCCCGCGAGGTCTGGGGCCTGGCGGCCAAGGCCTGATCGCGCCGCATGCCCAGCCCCGACGCCATCCTGGCCCTGTGCGCCGGTCGCCACGGCGATCCTTTCGCAGTGCTCGGCCCGCACCGCCAGGACGATGGCAGCGCCACGGTGTGCGCCTTCGTCCCCGGCGCCACGGCGGTGCAGGTGGTCGCCGGCGCGCGCGCCTGGCCGCTGGCGCTGCAGCATGCCGGCGGCGTGTTCGAAGGGCCGGTGCCGGCGCCGGCGCATTACCAGTTGCGCGTCCGCTGGCCGGACGGCGCCGAGTCGCTGATCGAGGACCCCTACCGCTTCGGGCCGGTGCTCGGCGAAGTCGACGCCTGGCTGCTCGGCGAAGGCTCGCACCTGCGGCCCTACGAGATCATGGGGGCGCTGCCGCGCGAGATGGACGGCGTCGCGGGCACCGGCTTCGCGGTCTGGGCGCCCAACGCCTCCCGCGTGAGCGTGGTCGGCGACTTCAACTCCTGGGACGGCCGCCGCCACCCGATGCGCTTGCGCCGCGAGTGCGGTGTGTGGGAGCTGTTCCTGCCGGGGGTGCATGCCGGCGCGCGCTACAAGTTCGAGCTGCTCGACGGCAACGGCCAGCTGCTGCCGCAGAAGGCCGACCCCTACGCCCGCCAGGCCGAACTGCGCCCGGCCACGGCCAGCATCGTGGCGCCGATGCCGCCACCGGTTCCGCCCTCGCCGGCACGCGCGGCGGCGAATGCGCTGGACGCGCCGATCAGCATCTACGAGGTCCATCTGGCGAGCTGGCGCCGCAAGCCCGAAGAGGGCGGGCGCTGGCTGAACTGGGACGAGCTGGCCGAGACGCTGGTGCCCTACGCACAGGACATGGGCTTCACGCACCTGGAGCTGCTGCCCGTCAGCGAGCATCCCTTCGACGGCTCCTGGGGCTACCAGACGCTGGGGCTGTTCGCGCCGACGGCACGCTTCGGCGACCCGGCCGGACTGCGCCGCCTCGTCGCCCGCGCCCACGAGGCCGGCATCGGCGTGCTGCTGGACTGGGTGCCGGCGCATTTCCCGACCGACGCCTGGGGCCTGGCGCGCTTCGACGGCACCCACCTCTACGAATACGCCGACCCGCGCGAGGGTTTCCACACCGACTGGAACACGCTGATCTACAACTTCGGCCGCACCGAGGTGCGCAACTTCCTGGTCGGCAACGCGCTGTACTGGCTGGAGCGCTTCGACGTCGACGGCCTGCGGGTGGATGCGGTGGCCTCGATGCTGTATCGCGACTACAGCCGCAAGCCCGGCGAGTGGATACCCAACGTGCACGGCGGGCGCGAGAACCTGGAGGCGATCTCGTTCCTCAAGCGCGTCAACGAAGTGATCGGCGGCGAACGCCCGCAGGCGATGACGCTGGCCGAGGAGTCCACCGCCTTCCCCGCCGTCTCGCGCCCCACCTACGCCGGCGGCCTGGGCTTCCACTTCAAGTGGAACATGGGCTGGATGCACGACACGCTGCAGTACATGAGCCGCGACCCGGTCCACCGCGCCTACCACCACGACGAGATGACCTTCGGTCTCGTCTATGCGTTCACCGAGAACTTCGTGCTGCCGATCTCGCACGACGAGGTGGTGCACGGCAAGGGTTCGCTGCTGGGCAAGATGCCGGGCGACCGCTGGCAGCAGTTCGCCAACCTGCGCGCCTACTACGGCTTCATGTGGGGCCACCCGGGCAAGAAGCTGCTCTTCATGGGCTGCGAGTTCGCCCAGGCGGCCGAATGGAATTTCGAGACCAGCCTCGACTGGCATCTGCTGCAGCAGGACGACCACGCCGGCGTGCAGCGGCTGGTGCGCGACCTCAACGGCCTCTATCGCAGCAGCCCCGCGCTCTACGGCCAGGATTTCTCGGGCGCGGGCTTCGAGTGGATCGACCACGCAGACGCCCGGCGCAGCCTGCTGAGTTTCGTGCGCAAGGGCCGCGGCGGCGAGTTGATGCTGGTGCTGTGCAACTTCGCGCCGGTGGTCCACGAGGGCTTTCGCCTCGGCGTACCGGCTGCCGGTCGCTGGCAGGAGCGCCTGAACACCGATTCGAGCTTCTACGGCGGCAGCAATATCGGCACGCCGCTGGGCGTGGCACGCAGCGAGGCATTGCCGTCGCACGGTCGCGCCCAGTCCATCCTGGTCAACGTGCCGCCACTGGCCACGGTGTTCCTCGAATGGACCGCCTGACCGAGGGCGCCGAATCCGCCGCCGCGGTGCGCGGCTTCGCCCCGCTGGAGCTCGGCAAGCCCTGGCCGATGGGGGCCTCGTTCGACGGCGAAGGTGTCAACTTCGCGGTGTTCTCGGCCCACGCGTCGCAGGTCGATCTGTGCCTGTTCGACGATGCCGGGCTGATCGAGTTGACGCGCCGGCCCCTGCCCGGCCACAGCGGCGACATCTGGCATGGCCGCCTGCCATGCGCCGGACCGGGTCTGATCTACGGCCTGCGCGCGCATGGCCCCTGGCGGCCCGACCACGGTCACCGCTTCAACCCCAGCAAGTTGCTGCTCGACCCCTGGGCCAGGGAGATCGTCAGCCCGCCCGCGGGCTTCGACTGGGGCGGACCGCATTTCGGCGCCGATCGCGAACACCCGCAGCACATGGACACACGCGACAACGGCCGCCAGGCGCTCAAGGCGCGCGTCGTGCACGAGCATTTCGACTGGCTGGGTGACCACCCGCCGGCCACGCCGCTGGCCGACACCGTCATCTACGAGACCCATGTGCGCGGCTTCAGCAAGCGCCTGCCGGGCGTGCCCGAAGAACAGCGCGGCACCTATGCCGGCCTGGCGTCCGACGCCGCGATCGCGCATTTCCGCCGCCTGGGCATCACCGCCGTCAGCCTGCTGCCGGTGCAGCAAATCCTCGACGAGCCGCAACTGGTGGAGAAGGGCCGCGTCAACTACTGGGGCTACAACACGATCGGCTTCTTCTGCCCCGACCCGCGCTACGCGGCGACGGCTCGGCCGCGCGACGAATTCCGCGCCATGGTCCGCCGCCTGCATGCGGCCGGCCTCGAGGTGCTGCTCGACGTCGTCTTCAACCACACCCCCGAAGGCGACGAACGAGGGCCGACGATCAGCTGGCGCGGGCTGGACAACCTGAGCTGGTACCGCCTGCCCGCCGGGCACCGCGAGCGCTTCGAGAACTGGAGCGGCTGTGGCAACACGCTGGACATCCGCCACGCGCGCGCACTGCAGATGGTGATGGACAGCCTGCGCTACTGGGTGCAGGAGATGCACGTCGACGGCTTTCGCTTCGATCTGGCGCCGGTGCTCGGCCGCGGCAGCCCCGGCTTCGAGCGCGACGGTCCGTTCTTCAAGGCAGTGCTGCAGGACCCGATCCTGCAGGGCATCAAGCTCATCGCCGAGCCCTGGGACCTGGGGCCGGGCGGCTACCAGGTGGGCGGGTTCCCGCGCGGGTGGCTGGAGTGGAACGACCGCTTCCGCGACACCGCGCGTGCCTTCTGGCTCGGCGGCGATTGCACCCGCGGCGAGTTCGCGCTGCGGCTGGCCGGCTCGTCGGACCTGTTCCAGGCGCGCCGCCGCTCGCCGCTGGAGTCGGTCAACTACGTGGTCTCGCACGACGGCTTCACTCTGGCCGACCTGGTCAGCTACGACATGCGCCACAACGAGGCCAACGGCGAGAGCAACCGCGACGGCCATGGTCACAACCTGAGCTGGAACTGCGGCTGGGAAGGCCCCACCGACGACCCGGAGGTGCGCGGCCTGCGCGAGCGGCTCCAGCGCGCGCTGCTGGCCACCCTGCTGCTGGCCCAGGGCACGCCGATGCTGGCCGCGGGCGACGAGCTCGGCCACAGCCAGGGCGGCAACAACAACCCCTATTGCCAGGACAACCCGACGACCTGGATCGACTGGAGTCGGGCCGACCAGGCCCTGATCGACTTCACGGCCCATCTGCTGTCGCTGCGCAAGGCCCTGGTGCCGCTGGCCCCGCGCTGGTACACCGGCTTGCCCGATGGCCGCGGCCGCCACGACCTGGCCTGGCTGCGGCGCACCGGCGAGCCGATGACGCCCGAGCATTGGGACAACCGCATGTCCCGCACCCTGGGCGCCTGGATCGGCGTGCCCGGCCGCGCAGGCAGCGCGCTGCTGCTGCTCGTCAACGCGCCCGACATCGAGACCGCCTTCCGCCTGCCGCCCGGCAACTGGGTGGCCGAGCTGGACACGACCGCCGCCAACGGTCGCAGCCGGTGGCGGCGCGCCGACGCCGCCGACGGCGAACACTACATGCTGCCGGCACGCAGCATCGTGCTGCTGCGCGACGCGCAGCAGGCAGCAGACTCTTCAGGACCACCGACATGAGATTCCCCAGAGCCAGCGGCGTGCTGCTGCACCCGACCTCGCTGCCCGGCCCGCACGGCTCGGGCGACTTCGGCCGCGACGCCTATCACTTCGTCGACTGGCTGGTCGCCGGCGGACAGAAGCTGTGGCAGATCCTGCCGCTGGCCGGCATCGGGCCCGGCAACTCGCCCTACATGAGCACCTCGGCCTTCGCCGGCAACGTGCTGCTGATCGACCTGGCGGAACTGCAGCAGCAGGGCTGGCTCGACAAGGCCGACCTTCAGCCCGGCCCGGAACTGCTGGACGACCGGGTGGACTTCGCCGCCATGGTTCCCTTCCGCATGGCCCGATTGGCGAAAGCCGCGGCGCGCTACGCAGCGCAGGGCACGGCAGAACAGCGTGCCGCCTTCGACGCGTTCGCGCAGGCGCAGCGCTCGTGGCTGGACGACTACGCGCTGTTCATGGCGCTGTGCGAGGCCCACGAGTGGCGCGACTGGTGCGACTGGGCGCCCGGCCTGGCCGCGCGCGAGCCGGCAGCATTGGCCGCGGCGCGGGCGACCCACGCCGAGCGCGTGGCCTTCTGGGAATTCTGTCAGTGGGCCTTCTTTCGCCAGTGGCTGGCGCTCAAGGCCTACGCCAATGCCAGCGGCGTGGAGATCATCGGCGACACGCCGATCTTCATCGCCCACCAGAGCGCCGAGGTCTGGGCCAACCAGAAGCTGTTCCAGCTCGACGACGACGGCCGTCCGACCGTCGTCGCCGGCGTGCCACCCGACTTCTTCAGCGCCACCGGCCAGCGCTGGGGCAACCCGCTGTACCGCTGGAGCGAGCATGCGAAGGACGGCTACGCCTGGTGGGTCGAGCGGGTGCGGCGCACCTTCGAGCTGGTGGACATCGTGCGCATCGACCATTTCCGCGGCTTTGCAGCCCATTGGGAGATTCCGGCCGCGGAGCCGACTGCGGTCCATGGGCATTGGGTGCCCGGCCCCGGCGAAGCCCTGTTCAAGGCCATCGCCAAAGCCCTGGGGCCAATGCCCATCATTGCCGAGGACCTGGGCGTGATCACGCCGGACGTCGAGGCCTTGCGCAAGAAGTTCGCCTTTCCGGGCATGCGCATCCTGCAGTTCGCCTTTGCCGGCGACGCCTCCGACCGCTTCCTGCCGCACAACTACGAGCCCGACACCGTCGTCTATCCCGGCACCCACGACAACGACACGGCCGCCGGCTGGTGGGCCACCGCTACCGACCAGGAGCGACATTTCGCGCGCGGCTATCTCGCCACCGACGGCCACGACATGCCCTGGACCCTGATCCGCGCCGGGATGTCGAGCGTCGCCGACACGGCGGTGCAACCGATGCAGGACGTGCTGGCCCTGCCGACCGAATGCCGGATGAACTACCCCGGCCAGGAATCGGGCTGGTGGGGCTGGCGCTTCCATTGGAGCCAGGTCCAGCCCTGGCATGCGGGCCGGCTGGCCGAGCTGGTGCGGCTGTACGGCCGCGCCTGAATCCTGCCCGCTCAGCGCCGCGCCGGCGGCAGGTCCGTGCACGAGCCGTGCGCCACCTCGGCCGCCATCCCGATGCTCTCGCCCAGCGTCGGGTGCGGGTGGATGGTCTTGCCGATGTCCACCTCGTCGGCGCCCATCTCGATCGCCAGCGCAACCTCGCCGATCATGTCCCCGGCATGGGTGCCGACGATGCCGCCGCCCAGGATGCGATGCCCGCCGTCGGGGCGGGCATCGAACAGCAGTTTGGTGAAGCCCTCGTCGCGGCCGTTGGCGATGGCGCGGCCCGAGGCGGTCCACGGGAACAGGCCCTTCTTCACCGCGATGCCCTTGGCCTTGGCCTCGTCCTCGGTCAGGCCGACCCAGGCCACCTCGGGGTCGGTGTAGGCCACGCTGGGGATCACGCGGGCATCGAACTGCGCCCGGCCCAAGCTGGCGTCGCCGAGGGCTTCGCCGGCCGCCACCTCGGCCGCCACATGCGCCTCGTGCACGGCCTTGTGCGCGAGCATCGGCTGGCCCACGATGTCGCCGATCGCAAAGATGTGCGCCACGTTGGTCCGCATCTGGACGTCGACCGCGATGAAGCCGCGATCACCGACCACGACGCCGGCCTTCTCGGCCCCGATCCGCTGGCCGTTCGGCACCCGGCCCACGGCCTGCAGCACCAGGTCGTAGAGACCTTCGCTGGTGCTGCCGTCCAGGCCTTCGAACTCGACGCGGATGCCGTCGGCCGTGGCCTCGGCGGCGACGGTCCTGGTCTTGAGCATCAGCTTGTCGAAGCGGTGCGCATTCATCTTCTGCCAGACCTTCACGAGGTCACGGTCGGCACCCTGCATCAGACCGTCGAGCATCTCGACCACGTCCAGCCGAGCGCCCAAGGCCGAATACACGGTACCCATCTCCAGGCCGATGATGCCGCCACCGATCACCAGCATGCGTTGGGGGCGCCGACGCAGCTCGAGTGCACCGGTGCTCGTGACCACGCGCGGGTCGTCGTTGGGCATGAAGGGCAGCTTCACCGCCTCCGAGCCGGCGGCGATGATCGCCTGCTTGAAGCGGATCACCTGGACCTTGCCGTCGGCCATCGTCGCCGTCAGGTGGTGCGGGTCGGCGAATTGGCCGCTGCCATGCACCACCGTCACCTTGCGCAACCTGGCCATCGCGGCCAGGCCATGGGTGAGCTTGCCGACGACCTTGTTCTTGTGCGCGAGCAGCTTGCCCAGATCGATCTCGGGCCTTTCGAAGCTGACGCCCAGGTCGGCGAAATGGCTCACCTCTTCGATCACGGCGGCCACGTGCAGCAAGGCCTTGCTCGGGATGCAGCCCACGTTCAGGCACACGCCGCCGAGCGTCGCGAAGCGCTCGACGAGCACGGTCTTCAGGCCGAGGTCGGCAGCGCGGAAGGCGGCCGAATAGCCACCGGGGCCGGCACCGAGCACGAGCATGTCGCACTCGATATCGGCGCCACCGGCGTGGCTTGCCGCGACCGGAGCCGGAGCCGGCGAGGCCGCGGCGGCGGCCGGCGGCGAGGCAGGCGCCGGCGCGGCGGCCGCTGTCGGCACGTCGGCTGCCGTCTCCAGCGACAACAGCACCGAGCCTTCGCGCACCTTGTCGCCGACCTGGACCTTCAGCGCCTTGACCACGCCGGCGACAGACGACGGAATCTCCATCGAGGCCTTGTCGCTCTCGACCGTGACCAGGCTCTGCTCCACCTTGATCGCATCGCCGGGCTTGACCAGCACCTCGATCACCGCCACGTCCTTGAAATCGCCGATGTCCGGCACCTTGATGTCGATGATCGCCATCGCGAGCTCCCGGGCTACAGCAGCACGCGGCGGAAGTCCGCCAGGATCGCGCCCAGGTAGGCGTTGAAGCGCGCCGCCGAGGCGCCGTCGATGACACGGTGGTCCCAGCTCAGGCTCAGCGGCAGGATCAGGCGCGGCACGAACTGTTTGCCGTCCCAGCGCGGCTCGGTGCTGCTCCTGCAGACGCCCAGGATCGACACTTCGGGTGCGTTGATGATCGGCGTGAAGTAGCGCCCGCCGATGCCGCCCAGGCTGCTGATCGAGAAGCAGCCGCCGGTCATCTCGGCCGGGCCCAGCTTGCCCTCGCGCGCCTTCTTCGCCAGCTCGCTCATCTCCTGGCTGATCTGCAGCACGCCCTTGCTGTCGGCGTCCTTGATCACCGGGACCACCAGTCCGTTAGGCGTGTCGGCGGCAAAGCCGATGTGGAAATAATTCTTCAGCACCAGCTGTTCGCCGTCGAGCGAGGCGTTGAACTCGGGGAACTTCTTCAGCGCCGCGACGCTGGCCTTGATCAGGAAGGCGAGCATCGTGACCTTGACGCCGCTCTTCTCGTTTTCGTTGTTGAGCTGGACGCGGAAGGACTCGAGCTCGGTGATGTCGGCGTCGTCGTGGTTGGTGACGTGCGGGATCAGCACCCAGTTGCGGTGCAGGTTGGCGCCGCTGATCTTCCTGATCCGGCTCAGGTCCTTGCGCTCGACCGGTCCGAACTTGGCGAAGTCGACCTGCGGCCATGGCAGCAGACCCGGGAACGCGCCGCCCGCGGCAGGCGCGGCGGCCGGCGCCCTGGCCCTCTGCGCTTCGGTCTGCACGGCACCGGTCATCACGTCCTTGACGAAGGCCTGCAGGTCGGCCTCGGTGATGCGCCCCTTCGGTCCGCTGCCATCGACTTCGGCCAGCGGCACGCCGAGCTCGCGCGCGAGGCGGCGGATCGACGGCGAGGCGTGCGGCAGCCTGCCCGTCGGGGCCGTCGGCTCGTGCGCAGGCAGCGCCGCCGCCGCGGCCGCGGCAGGCGCCGCGGCGGTGGCGGCCAGTGCAGGTGCAGGTGCAGGTGCAGGTGCAGGTGCAGGTGCAGGTGCAGGTGCAGGTGCAGGAGCGGGTGCGGGTGCCGCCGCCGGAGCGCCGGCGGCGTCGAGAACCAGCACCAGGCTGCCTTGGCTGATCTTGTCGCCGAGCTTGACCTTGAGTTCCTTGACGACGCCGGCGTGCGAAGACGGGATCTCCATCGACGCCTTGTCGCTTTCCACCGTCAGCAGCGACTGGTCGGCAGCGACGGTGTCCCCCGGCTTGACCAGCAGCTCGATGATCTCCACGTCCTTGAAGTCGCCGATGTCGGGCACCTTCACTTCGACCAATGCCATGGCCTGTCTCCGTTCGTCGTTGGTGCGGGTGCGCCGTTCAGGCGTGCAGCGGGTTGACCTTGTCGGCGTCCAGCCCGTACTTCCTGATCGCCTCGGCGACCTTGGCCGCGGGGACCGTGCCGTCGTCGGCCAGCGCCTTGAGCGAGGCGACGACGATGTAATGGCGGTCGATCTCGAAGTGCTCGCGCAGCTTGCTGCGGAAGTCGCTGCGGCCGAAGCCGTCGGTGCCCAGCACCTTGTAGCTGCGGCCCTTGGGAATGAAGGCGCGGATCTGCTCGGCGTAGCTCTTCATGTAGTCGGTCGAGGCGACCACCGGCCCGGCGTGCGGCGCCAGCTGCTGCGTCACGAAGGGCAGGCGCGGCTCGGCGGTGGGGTGCAGAAGGTTCCAGCGCTCGACGTCCTGGCCGTCGCGCGCCAGTTCGTTGAAGCTGGGGCAGCTCCAGACGTTGGCGGCCACGCCCCATTCGGCCTCGAGCAGCTTCTTCGCCGCCTGGCTCTCGCGCAGGATGGTGCCGCTGCCCAGCAGGTTCACGCGCGGTGTCTTCTTCGCACCCGGCTCCAGCAGGTACATGCCCTTGATGATCTGCTCCTCGGTGCCGGCCGTCAGGCCCGGCATCGGGTAGTTCTCGTTGAGCAGCGTCAGGTAGAAGTAGACGTTGTCCTGCTTCTCGACCATCCGCTTCAGGCCATGGTGCAGGATCACCCCCACCTCGTGCGCGAAGGTCGGGTCGTAGCTGATGCAGTTGGGGATCGTGCCGGCCAGGATGTGGCTGTGGCCGTCCTCGTGCTGCAGGCCCTCGCCGTTGAGCGTGGTGCGGCCGCTGGTGCCGCCGAGCAGGAAGCCGCGCGCCTGCATGTCGCCGGCCGCCCAGGCCAGGTCGCCGACGCGCTGGAACCCGAACATCGAGTAGTAGATGTAGAAGGGGATCATGATGCGGTTGTTCGTCGAGTACGACGTCGCCGCGGCGATCCAGCTGCTCATGCCACCGGCCTCGTTGATGCCTTCCTGCAGGATCTGGCCGTTGATCGTTTCCTTGTAGTACATGACCTGGTCCTTGTCGACCGGCGTGTACTTCTGCCCCTCGGGGTTGTAGATGCCGATCTGCCGGAACAGCCCTTCCATGCCGAAGGTCCGTGCCTCGTCGACCAGGATCGGCACCACGCGCGGGCCCAGCGCCTGGTCGCGCAGCAGCTGCGTGAGGAAGCGCACGTAGGCCTGCGTGGTGCTGATCTCGCGGCCTTCGGCAGTGGCGTCGAGAACCGACTTGAAGGTCTCCAGCGAAGGCACGGTGAAGCTCTCGTCGGCCTTCGTGCGGCGCTTGGGCAGGTAGCCGCCGAGGGCCTTGCGGCGTTCGTGCAGGTACTGCATCTCCGGCGTGTCGTCGCTGGGCTTGTAGAACGGGAGCGTCGACAGCTCGCTGTCGGGGATCGGGATGTTGAAGCGGTCGCGGAAGAAGCGGATGTCGTCGTCGCTGAGCTTCTTGGCCTGGTGGGCGGTGTTCTTGCCCTCGCCGGCGCTGCCCATGCCCCAGCCCTTGACGGTCTTGACCAGCAGCACGGTGGGCTGGCCGGTGTGGCCGTTCGCGCGGTGGAAGGCGGCGTAGACCTTCTGCGCGTCGTGGCCGCCGCGGCGCAGGTTCCACACGTCCTGGTCGCTCATCTTGGCCACCATCTCCAGCGTGCGCGGGTCGCGGCCGAAGAAGTGCTTGCGCACGAAGGCGCCGTCGTTGGCCTTGAAGGCCTGGTAGTCGCCGTCCAGCGTGTCGAGCATGATCTTGCGCAGGGCGCCGTCCTTGTCGCGCGCCAGCAGCGGGTCCCAGTTGCTGCCCCAGATCAGCTTGATGACGTTCCAGCCGGCGCCGCGGAAGGTGCCTTCCAGCTCCTGGATGATCTTGCCGTTGCCGCGCACCGGGCCATCCAGGCGCTGCAGGTTGCAGTTGACGACGAAGATCAGGTTGTCGAGCTTCTCGCGCGCCGCCAGGCCGATCGCGCCCAGGCTCTCGGGCTCGTCCATCTCGCCGTCGCCGCAGAAGACCCAGACCTTGCGGTTGGCGGTGTCGGCGATGCCGCGGGCATGCAGGTACTTGAGGAAGCGCGCCTGGTAGATCGCCATCAGCGGCCCCAGGCCCATGCTGACGGTGGGGAACTGCCAGAACTCGGGCATCAGCTTGGGGTGCGGGTAGCTCGACAGGCCCTTGCCGCCGACCTCCTGGCGGAAATTCAGCATCTGCTCCTCGGTCAGCCGGCCCTCCATGTAGGCGCGGGCGTAGATGCCGGGGCTGCTGTGGCCCTGGATGTAGAGCAGGTCGCCGCCGTGACCTTCGCTCTCGGCATGCCAGAAATGGTTGAACCCGGCGGCGAACATGTGCGCCAGCGAAGCGAAGCTGCTGATGTGGCCGCCGAGGTCACCGCCGTCGGCCGGATGCAGCCGGTTGGCCCTGACCACCAGCGCCATCGCGTTCCACCGCATGTAGGCGCGCAGGCGGCCTTCGAGGGCCCGGTTGCCCGGACTGTGCTCTTCCTGCTCGGGTTCGATCGTGTTGACGTAGGCGGTGTTGGCCGAGAACGGCATGTCGATGCTGTTCTGGCGCGCATGCTCGAGCAACGTCTCGAGCAGGTAATGCGCCCGCCCGGCGCCTTCGGTACCGATGACGGCAGTCAGGGCGTCGAGCCACTCGCGGGTTTCCTGCGCGTCGGTGTCAGCGCTGGGCGCGAGGAAGGACTCGGGCAACGCGGCCATGATCGTCTCCTGTCGTGGGCTTTTCGATGCGGCGGGAGTGTCGCACAAGGCATCGAAATTTCAAATAGTGCTTTTTCATCTCACGATGCGGAATGCAGATCCACGACAGCTCGCGCCCGGGATAATCGAGCTCCATGCCAGAACCGCTTGCCCCAACGTCGCCGGTCGCCAGCCCGCTCCCGGCGAGGCTGCGCGCCGCCAAGCGTCTGTTCGGCCAATGGTGGCGGCGCCAGTCGCCGGCGCGACAGGACCGCTTCGCCACTCTCGGCCCGCTCCTGTCGGTGCTCCTTTTTCTGGCGGCCATCATTTCCGCCTTCTGGTACCTGCGCAACGAGGAGATCGAGCGCGAGACGGAGTCGGTCCGACGCGACACCGAGATCACCCAGCAGCAGATCGGCCTGCATCTGATCCAGAACCAGGAAGCCGTGATCCGGATGGCGCGCGACCTGATCTCGCACGACACCAACGTCGATCAGTTCATGGCGCAGGCGGTGGCGTTCGCGCGCGACCGCCCCGAGATCACCCACCTGAGCTGGGTCAACGCCAAGCGCGAGGTGACGGCCAGCTACTGGGCGATGCTCTACGAGGTCAACGCACCCGCCGACACGCCGGCGCCGACCCTCCCGGCGGGGAGCCCGCCGAGCGCGCCCGAGGCCGCCTTCGTGGCCGCGCGCGACAGCCGCTCGCCGGCCTATTCGCGCGCCTTCGACGACGGCACCGGTGCGGCGGTGTTCCAGCTCCAGGTTCCACTGGTCGAGCGCAACACCTTCCGCGGCGCGCTGATCGTCGAATACTCGATCGACTCGCTGCTGCGACATTTCGTGCCGGCCGAGGTCGCGCAGCGGCACAGGATCTCGATCGTCGACGAGGCCAAGAACGAGGTCGTCGCAGCCACCTTCACGGCCATGCCGGGCCAGGTCGCACGGCGGGCGCCGCTCATCTTCAGCGAGGCACCGCTGACACCGTCGCTCAACGGCCTGCTGCTGCGCGGGCAGGGCTGGCGGACCTCGATCGGCCTGATCGGCAACACGCTGTTCTGGATGGTCGTGGCGCTGTCGGTGCTGACCGTCTGGATGCTGCTGGGTACCTGGCGCCACATGCGAAGGCGCTCGCAGATCCAGGGCGCGCTGATCCAGGAGACGAACTTCCGGCGCGCGATGGAGAACTCGATGCCCACCGGCATGCGGGCGATGGACATGGAGGGCCGCATCAGCTACGTCAACGCCGCGTTCTGCCAGATGACCGGCTACAGCGCGACCGAACTCGTCGGCCGCACGCCGCCCTATCCGCACTGGCCGCCGGACCGGGTCGACGAGAACACCCGCCTGCTCAAGCAGGAGCTGCAGGGCCGCAGCCCGAGCAACGGCATCGAGGTCAAGGTGAAGCGCAAGGACGGCTCGGTGTTCGACGCCCGGATGTACGTCAGCCCGCTGATCGACCCCAGGGGCCAGCAGACCGGCTGGATGACGAGCATGACCAATATCACCGAGGCCAAGCGCATCCGCGACCAGCTCTCGGCGTCGCACGAGCGTTTCACCACCGTGCTCGAGGGTCTGGACGCCTCGGTCTCGGTGCTGTCGGTGCAGCAAGGCGAGTTGCTGTTCGCGAACCGCTCCTACCGGCTGTGGTTCGGCGGCGACGCGCGTGGGCACCAGCAGATGGCCGGCAGCGTGGTCGGCACCACCTTCAGCGCCGACCACGACGACGAGGTCGATCCGCTGTCGGGCCTGCCGACGCAGGAGCTCACCGAAACCGGCGCCAGCCCGCGCGAGGTCTTCGTCGAATCGCTGCAAAAATGGTTCGACGTGCGCGCGCGCTACCTGCAGTGGACCGACGGCCGCCTGGCGCAGATGGTGATCGCCACCGACATCACCGGCCGCCTGCGCGCCGAGGAGCAGGCCGCGGCGCAGGCCGAGAAGGCCCAGGTCACCAGCCGCCTCGTGACGATGGGCGAGATGGCTTCGTCGGTGGCCCATGAGCTGAACCAGCCGCTGACCGCGATCACCAACTACTGCAACGGCATGGTCTCGCGCGTGAAGGCGGAGTCGATCTCGCCCGACGACCTGATCGCCGCGCTGCAGAAGACCGCGCGCCAGGCCGAGCGCGCGGGCCAGATCATCCGCCGCATCCGCGCCTTCGTGAAACGCAGCGAGCCGCAGCGCCAGCCGGCGCAGTCGCGCCAGATCGTCGAGGACGCGGTGGACCTGGCCGGCATCGAGCTGCGCCGGCGCAACGTCGCGATCCACACCTACGTGGCGCAGCGCCTGCCGGCGATCATGGTCGATCCGATCCTGATCGAGCAGGTCGTGCTCAACCTGTTGAAGAACGCGGCCGAAGCGATCGACGGCGCGCAGTTGCCGCTGCAGCGACGCCACATCGAGCTGCGCGTCGTGCCCCGCTACACGCCCGAGGAAGGCGGCGTGATCGAGTTCAGCGTCACCGACACGGGCCCGGGCCTGAAGGAGGAAGTCATCGCCCGCCTCTACGAAGCGTTCTTCTCGACCAAGGCCGAGGGCCTGGGCATCGGCCTGAGCCTGTGCCGCACGATCGTCGAGTCGCACCGCGGCAGGATGAGGGCACAGAACCTTTACAATGGCAGCCAGACCGTAGGGTGTCGGTTTTCGTTCACCCTGCCGGTGGAATCGAATTCGCGGCCGGACATCGCTCCCGCTGCGCCCGAGGTCGACAACTCCAAGGCACCGTCCGCCACCGTCCCCGAATGAGCCTGATCCCCAAGAAGGGCACCGTCTATGTCGTCGATGACGACGAGGCCGTGCGAGATTCGCTGCAGTGGTTGCTCGAAGGCAAGGACTACCGCGTCAAGTGCTTCGACTCGTCGGAGTCGTTCCTGTCGCGTTTCGATCCGCGCGAGGTGGCCTGCCTGATCGCCGACATCCGGATGGAAGGCATGAGCGGGCTGGAGCTGCAGGACCGTCTGCTCGAGCGCAAGAGCCCGCTGCCGGTGGTCTTCATCACCGGCCATGGGGACGTGCCGATGGCGGTGACGACGATGAAGAAGGGCGCGATGGACTTCATCGAGAAGCCCTTCAAGGAAGAAGAGTTGCTCGGCCTGGTCGAACGCATGCTGGAGCAGGCACGCAACGCGTTCAGCCAGCACCAGGAGCAGGCCAGCCGCGACGCGCTGCTCTCGCGCCTGACCACGCGCGAAGCGCAGGTCCTCGAGCGCATCGTCGCCGGCCGCCTGAACAAGCAGATCGCCGACGACCTGGGCATCAGCATCAAGACGGTCGAGGCGCATCGCGCCAACATCATGGAAAAGCTCAACGCGAACACGGTGGCCGATCTGCTGAAGATCGCCCTCAGCGCACAGACGCGGGCCTGAAGGCCCCGCCATAGCCATCGCCGAGGCCGCAACAAGCGGCCTCGTGTTCTTTGCAGGAGGCTCGGATGAGCGCCCAGGTCATCGACGGCATCGCGCTCTCGAATCGGATCCGCGCCGAGGTCGGCGAACGCGCCGCTGCGCTGGCCGCGCGCGGGCACCGCCCCGGACTTGCGGTGATCCTGGTCGGCGACGATCCGGCCAGCGCGATCTATGTCCGCAACAAGGTCAAGGCTTGCCAGGACCACGGGCTGCATTCGGTGCGGGAGCAGTACGACGCCGCGCTGACCGAAGGCGCGCTGCTGGCCCGCATCGCAGCGCTCAACGCCGATCCGGCGATCCACGGCATCCTGGTGCAGATGCCGCTGCCGCGGCACATCGACCCGCACAAGGTGATCGCGGCGATCGCCACCGCCAAGGACGTCGACGGGTTTTCGGTTCATTCGGCCGGCGCGCTGATGACCGGCCTGCCCGGCCTGCGCCCGGCCACGCCCTACGGCTGCATGAAGCTGATCGAGAGCACCGGGCAGGACCTGCGCGGCAGGCATGCGGTGGTGATCGGCCGCAGCAACACGGTGGGCAAGCCGATGGCGCTGCTGCTGCTGCAGGCCAACGCCACGGTCACGATCTGCCACAGCGCCACCCACGACATCGCGCTGCACACGCGAGCCGCCGATGTGGTGGTGGCAGCGGTCGGCCGGCGCAACATGCTGACGGCCGACATGGTCAAGCCGGGCGCGATCGTCATCGACGTCGGCATGAACCGCAACGAACAGGGCAAGCTCTGTGGTGATGTCGATTTCGCTGCCGTTCGCGAGATCGCCGGCTGGATCACGCCCGTGCCCGGTGGCGTGGGGCCGATGACGATCACGATGCTGCTCGTCAACACGCTGCAGGCGGCCGAGGCCGCGACCGGTGCCGGCCCCGCCGGATGAGGACGCCGCCGGAGCTCAGCTGCGGTCAGGATGCACACCTGCAAGCCGCAGCTCGTCTTGAGTGCGCAGGCCCGCTGCGCTAGATTCGCACATCATCCACCCGCTGCTGCCACTGCCATCATGATCAAGCCGATCGCTCTGTCCGCACTGGCCGCCACCTTTCTGGCGCTGGCGGCATTGCCGGCCCTGGCGCAGTACAAGGTCGTGCGTCCCGACGGCAGCGTCACCTACACCGACCGGCCGCCCACCGACGGCAACGCGCGCGTGATCCAGCTCGGGCGCAATGGCGAGGCCGCCGAGCCAGCGCCGCAGCTGGAGTTGCCCTTGGAGCTGCGGCGCGCCGTTTCGCGCTACCCGGTGACGCTCTACACGTCGGCCGACTGCAGCCCGTGCGACAGCGGCCGCCGCCTGCTGCAGCAGCGCGGCGTCCCGTATACCGAGCGGCGCATCGCGACCGAGGAGGACGCCCAGGCCCTGGAGCGCGTGGCCGGCGGCCGCAGCGTGCCGGCCTTGTCGATTGGCGCGCAACCGGTGCGCGGCTTCTCCGCAGGCGAATGGCAGGCCTACCTCGACGCCGCCGGCTATCCGCGCGAATCCAAGCTGCCGGCCAACTGGCCACAACCGGCGCCGACGCCGCTGGTCGAGCGCACCCTCGTCGTGCCGCCGGCCCGCCAGGCCCCACCGCCGGCGAGGACCGCGGCGCCGGTGGAGATTCCCGCCTCGGGCGGCTTGCGCTTCTGACCGGCCTCGATCGCGCCGGCAGCGGCGGCCGCCCGCGCCGCCTCAGCCATCGGCTTCGTCTTGCGCCGCCCCCGCCGCGAGCCCCGGCAGCAACTCTGCGGCACGGCCTTCGGGCAGGGCCTCGACGCTGCGCAACTGGCGCGCCATCGCGCGGGTGCGGGTCTCGGCCAGGTCGATCGTGTTGCTCGCCTCCTCGAGCTTCTTGCGCGTCCTGGCCAGCACCTCGCCGAACTTGCCGAACTCGGTCTTGACCGCGCCGAGCACCTCCCAGACTTCGGCCGATCGCTTCTCCAGCACCAGGGTGCGGAAGCCCATCTGCAGGCTGTTGAGCAACGCGAGCAAGGTCGTCGGGCCGGCGAGCATGACTTTGTATTCGCGCTGCAGCGCCTCGGCCAAGCCGGGCCGGCGCAGGGCCTCGGCGTAAAGGCCCTCGGTGGGCACGAACAGGATCGCGAAGTCGGTCGTGTGCGGCGGCGAGACGTACTTGTCGCGGATGCTGCGCGCCTCCAGCCGCAGACGCTGCTCGATCGCCTTGGCTGCGGCTTCGGTGGCCGCGACATCGGCGCGCTCGGCGGCGTCGAGCAGGCGCTCGTAGTCCTCGCGCGGAAACTTGGCGTCGATCGGCAGCCACAGCGGCGCGTCGGCGCCGGCGCCCTGCCCCTGTGCACGGCCCGGCAGGCGGATCGCGAACTCCACCCGCTCGCTGCTGCCCGGCACGGTGGCCACGTTGGTCGCGTACTGCTCGGGCGTGAAGACCTGCTCGAGCAGGGCCGCGAGCTGCACCTCGCCGAACACGCCGCGCGTCTTGACGTTGGTCAGCACGCGGTTGAGCGCACCGACGTCGCGCGCCAGCGACTGCATCTCGCCCAGGCCCTTGTGCACCTGCTCGAGCCGGTCGGCGACCTGCTTGAAGCTCTCGCCCAGGCGCTGCTCGAGCGTGGCATGCAGCTTCTCGTCGACCGTGGCGCGCATCTGGTCGAGCTTCCTCTCGTTGCCCTCCTGCAGCGCCACCAGCCGCGCATCGACGGCCTGACGCACCTCGCCCAGGCGTCGCTCGTTGGCCTCCGACAGCGCGCGCAACTGCTCGGCCAGGGTCTCGCTGAAACGGCGCAGCGCGGTCTCGGTCTGGGTCTGGGTGGTGGCGAGCTGGGTGCGGAAGGAATCGATCTGTTCGTTCTGCGTGCGCGCGACGTCGCCGCTCTGGGTCAGCAGCATCTGCTGGAACGTACCGAGGTCGGCGCGCGTGGACTGGGCCTGGCGGCCGAGCTCGTCGCGCAGCTCGGCCTCGAGCCGCTGCAGCGGCACCGGGTCGGCGCGCCGCAGCGCGATCCACAGCAGCAGCAACAGGTTCAGCGCCAGCAGCGCCAGCAACGCGATCGCGATTGATTCCCGCATCCAAGCATTGTGTCAGCGGCAGCCATCGTGCCCGCCGCGTGCAAGACCGCGCCAGGCGCTGTAGGCTGGCGGCCTTTACGAGACTGGAGGCAGCGCGTGATCAAGCTCAACGTCAACGGCAAGACGGTTTCCATCGATGCCGACCCCGACATGCCCCTGCTGTGGGCCGTGCGCGAGAACCTGCAGCTCACCGGCACGAAGTTCGGCTGCGGCATGGCGCTGTGCGGTGCCTGCACCGTGCACCTCGACGGCCAGCCGGTGCGTTCGTGCGTCACCCCCTTGTCTGCGGCGCTCGGCAAGAAGGTGACGACCATCGAGGCGATGGCCGGCACGCGTACCGGCAAGGCGGTGCAGGCCGCGTGGGTCGCCCACGACGTGCCCCAATGCGGCTACTGCCAGTCGGGCCAGATCATGAGCGCGTGCGCACTGTTGGCCGCCAACCCCAACCCCAGCGATACCGACATCGACACCGCGATGAGCGGCAACATCTGCCGCTGCGGCACCTACAACCAGATCCGCGCGGCGATCCACGATGCAGCGGCGACGCTGCAAGGGAGGGCCTGAGATGAGCACCGTCGCGAACCCCGCCAGGTCGTCCCGCCGCGCCTTCCTGCAAGGCGGCGGCGCCCTCGTCATCGGCTTCACGCTGCCGCTGTCCGGACGCGCCGCGGTCAAGGGCGAGGCCGGCGCGCACGACGCCGCCTTCCAGCCCAACGCCTTCCTGCGCATCGCCCACGACAACCGCGTCACCGTCGTTTGCGGCGCCTCGGAGATGGGCCAGGGCGTGCTCACCGCGATCCCGATGCTGGTCGCGGAGGAACTCGACGCCGACTGGCGCCGGGTCGGCGTCGAGCAGGCGCCGGTCGACAAGGCGTACGCGAACCCGATCTTCGGGATGCAGGCGACCGGCGGTTCGGCCACCATCCGGGGCAACTGGACGCCGATGCGACAGGCCGGCGCCGCCGCGCGCGAGATGCTGGTCGCTGCCGCAGCCGCCCAGTGGAAGGTCGGCGCCGACCAGCTGCGCACCGAAAAGAGCGTCGTCTACGGGCCCGGCGGCCGGCACGCGTCGTACGGTGCCCTGGCTGCCGCCGCATCGAAGCTGCCCGTGCCTGCAAAGCCGACACTGAAGGATCCCAAGGACTTCAGGCTGCTCGGCCAGCCCTTGCACCGGCTCGACACGCCGGCCAAGGTCAATGGCAGCGCACGCTTCGGCATCGACGCGCATGTGCCCGGGATGCTGGTCGCGGTGATGGCGCGCGCACCGGCCGGCGGCGCCAAACCCACCCGCGTCGACGACAGCGCGACCAAGGCGGTCAAGGGCGTGCGCCAGGTGATCACGATCCCGTCCGGCGTGGCCGTGCTGGCCGATGGGTACTGGGCGGCCAAGAAGGGGCGCGACGCGCTCGTCGTCGACTGGGACCTGGGCGCGGCGGCCCAGCTAGACAGCGCCGGCGTCAGCAGGATGCTCGACGAGGGCGCGAGCAATGCCGACGCCGTGGCGCGCGACGAAGGCAACGTCCGCGACGCGGTGGCCAGCGCCGCGACCACGCTGGACGCTCGCTACGAGGCGCCGTACCTGGCCCACGCCTGCATGGAGCCGATGAACTGCACCGCCTGGGTCAAGGGCGACGAGGTCGAGATCTGGGCCGGCACCCAGAGCCAGGGCCCCGCGCAGGGCATCCTCGGCCAGGTCGCACAGGTATCGCCGGCCAAGGTCAAGGTCAACACGATGATGCTCGGTGGCGGATTCGGCCGCCGCTTCGCGCCCGACTTCACCATCGACGCCACGCTGCTGAGCAAGCTCAGCGGCAAGCCGGTGAAGCTGATCTACGCCCGCGAGGACGACATGGCGGCCGGCTACTACCGGCCCGCATCGGTGGTCCGCTTCGAGGCGGCGCTGGACGCCAGGGGCCGGCCTTCGATGCTCAAGGCAGGCGTCGGCTCGCCGTCGATCATGGCGGCGTCGGGATTCATGAAGATCCCCGCCAACGGGGTCGATTCCTTCGCCCTCGAAGGCCTCGCCGACCACGCCTACGACATCCCGAACCAGCACATCGCCTACGGTCGCAAGGAACCGGGGCCGCAGGTCTGGTTCTGGCGGTCGGTCGGCCATTCGCAGAACGCCTTCTTCATCGAGAGCTTCATCGACGAAATGGCCGCGGCGGCCAAGCAGGACCCGTTCGAGTACCGCCGCGCGCTGCTCGGCAAGGCCCCGAGGCACAAGACCGTGCTCGAACTCGCAGCCGAGAAGGCCGGCTGGGGTACACCCCCCGCGGCCGGCGTGTCACGCGGGATCGCGCTGTGCGAGAGCTTCGGCAGCTACGTCGCCGAAGTGGCCGAGGTCTCGGTGGCCGACGACGGCACGCCGCGCGTGCACCGGGTCGTCGCCGCGGTGGATTGCGGGCTGACCGTCAACCCGGAGATCATCCGCCGCCAGATCGAGAGCGCGATCGTCTTCGGTCTCTCGGCGGCGCTGTACGGCCGCATCAGCCTCAAGGCGGGGCGCGTCGAGCAGGGCAACTTCAACTCCTATCCGGTGCTGCGGATCAACGAGATGCCCAAGGTCGAAGTGCACATCGTGGCCAGCGGCGAGAAGCCGGGCGGCATCGGCGAGCCGGGCACGCCGCCGCTCGCACCGGCGGTGACCAACGCGATCTTCGCGGCCACCGGCAAGCGACTGCGCTCGCTGCCGATCGACACCGCCTCGCTGCGCAAGGCGTAGCAGCTCGGCTGCCGCCCGGGAGCGCGGTCAGGCGTGACGGGCCAGCACTTCCGGGTTGATCGGGGTCGGCGGCACGCCGCCGGTCAGCGCGGCGATCAGGTTGTCGGCCGCGAGGTCGGCCATCGCCCGCCGCGTGCGCAGGCTGGCGCTGGCGATATGCGGCGTCAGGACGACGTTGTCGACGGTCAGCAGGTCGGGATGCACCGCTGGCTCGCCCTCGAAGACGTCGAGGCCCGCGGCCGCGATGCGGCCGTCGCGCAGCGCGGCGGCCAGGGCCGCGTCATCGACGATGCCGCCGCGCGCGATGTTCGTCAGCGTCGCCGTCGGCTTCATCTGCGCCAGCTCGGCGGCGCCGACCGCATGGTGGTTCGCCGCCGAATAAGGCAACACCAGCACCAGGTGGTCGGCCTCGGCCAGCAATTCGGCCTTGGAGACGTAGCGCGCACCCAGCGCCGCCTCGACCTCGGCCGCGAGGCGGCTGCGGTTGTGATAGATCACCCGCATCCCGAAGCCGAGAGCGCCGCGCCGGGCGATGCCCTGGCCGATGCGCCCCATGCCGAGGATGCCGAGGGTGGCACCGTGGACGTCGCTGCCGGTGAACATGTCGTAGCGCCACTTCGTCCACCGGCCGGCGCGCAGATAGCGCTCGCTCTCGGCCATGCGGCGCGCCGCGGCCATCATCAGCGCGAAGCCGAAATCGGCGGTGGTCTCGGTCAGCACGTCGGGCGTGTTCGTGGCCAGCACGCCGCGCGCGGTGCAGGCGGCGACGTCGAAGTTGTTGTAGCCCACCGCCATGTTGGCGACCACGCGCAGCTCCGGGCAGGCGGCCAGCAGCTCGGCCGAGATGCGCTCGCTGCCGGTCGTCAGCGCAGCCTGCTTGCCTTGCAGGCGCGCGACGAGTTCGCTCGGCGTGTAGATGGTGTCGGCCGGGTTGTCCTCGACTTCGAAGTGCTGCCGCAGGCGCTCGACGACTTCGGGGAACACGGCGCGCGTGACGAGGACCTTCGCTCGGCTCATGGCTTCGGACCTCCGATGGCTGAACTCGTCGCCGGCGAAACCAGCTCGCCGCCGCGGTGGATCGGATCGGGATGGAAGCCGATCAGCGCGAGCATGACGAAGAACCCGGCGACGTAGGCCACCGCCACCGGCCAGCCGTGGCGCAACCACTGGCTCACCGACCGCGCCTGCGGGTACATGCTGCTCAGCGCCACGCCGGCCGACGAGCCGAACCAGATCATCGAGCCGCCGAAACCGACCGCGTAGGCCAGGAAGCCCCAGTCGTAGCCGCCCTGTTTGAGTGCCAGCGCGGTCAGCGGAATGTTGTCGAACACCGCCGAGACGAAGCCCAGGCCCAAGGCCGAATGCCACGAGGCCGCCGGCAACTCCTCGACCGGCATCATCGAGGCGCACAGCACCAGCGAAAGCAGAAACGCCGCGCCCTTGGCCGCCGCTGGCAGCAAGGACCAGTTCGGCTGGCGCCACGCCGCGCAGACCAGGATCGCCACCCACACCGCCGCGCCGAGGAAGGGAAAGCTGTCGGCGTAATCGTTGAAGCGGGTGTTGACGATCACGTTGACGACGATGGCCGCCGCCAGGATGACCCCCACGATGCCCACGCGCGTCCAGTCGATGCGCGCGCTCGGGTCGGCGTCCTTCTGGATCGGCGAGTGGGCCTGCTGCAGGAACGACGCCGGCACGCCGCAGATCACGAGCGCGACCCCGGAGGCGATGAACGCCTCGAAGACATCCTTCGGGTGCACGCCGGCGATCCACATCATCGTCGTCGTCGTGTCGCCGACCACGCTGCCGGCGCCGCCGGCGTTGGAAGCGGCGACGATGGCCGCCAGGAAGCCGGTGTGCACGCGGCCCTTGAACACCGTGTGCGCCACCGCGCCGCCGATCATCGCCGCGGCGATGTTGTCGAGGAAGGTCGAGAGCAGGAAGACCAGGACCAGCAGCACGAAGCAGCCCTTCCAGTCGTCGGGCATGAAGCGCGGCAGCCGCGCCGGGACCTCGCTCTTCTCGAACATCTCCGCCAGCAGGGCGAAACCAAGCAGCAGCAGCAGCAGGTTGACGATGATCACCCACTCGTGGCCGAGATGGGCGGCGAAGCCGCGCATGCCGGGGCCGGAACCGAACGGCGACAGCAGGATCTTGTAGATCGCGATCGTCACCGCGCCGCCGATCGCGAATCGCATCGCATGGCCGTGGGAGAAGGCCACGCCGGCCAGCACGCAGGCGAAGAGGACGAATTCCAGCGGCACCGGCCCGATCCGCGGCCCGGCAAACCCGGCATTACCGGCCGCCATCGCCAGGCCTGGCACGGCGAAGGCCAGCGCGGCGGCGGCCAGTTTCTTCAGCTTCATCGGGTCCTCTCGGTCAGCCGGCGATTCTAGGAAGCGCCGACCCCATGCGATCTCAATCGAGGAACCGGGCAAACCCCGAGACCGGCTCACGCTCGGTGACCAGCCGGTTGGCCACCGCGTCGGGGTCGGCGTGGCCCAGCGACATGCCGCAGACCACCATCTCCGCGCTTCCGAGGCCGAGGTGGCGCTCGATGATGCGATGGAACTGGGTGAATGCCGCCTGCGGGCAGGTGTCCAGGCCGCGCGCACGGGCGGCGATCATGATGTTCTGCAGGAACATGCCGTAGTCCAGCCAGCTGCCCTGCTGCAGCACCCGCTCGATGGTGAAGATGAGGCCCACCGGCGCGTCGAAGAAGGCGTAGTTGCGGCCATGCTGCTCGTGCATGCGCGCCTTGTCCGCCTTGCCGATGCCGAGCAGCGAATACAGGTCCCAGCCGACCTTGCGCCGGCGCTCGATGTAGGGACTGCGCCATTCGGTCGGGTAGTAGGCGTACTCCTCCTGGTGCTGGGCCCGCTGCGCCGGATCGTCGTAGGCGGCGCGGATGTCGCGCGACAAGGCCTGCTTGGTCGAGCCGGTGAGCACATGCACCCTCCACGGCTGGGTGTTGGTGCCCGAGGGCGCGCGCGAGGCCACCGCGAGGATCGCCTCGACCGTCTCGCGCGGCACTGCGGTGGGCAGGAAGGCGCGGACGGAGCGGCGCGAAGTGATCGCCGCATCGACGGCGGCGACGGTCTCGGGGGTCGGGGTCATTCAGGGCTCCGCAGGACTTGCAGCGCAGCCTGCAGCGGCGCCGGCAAGGGCACCGGCCGGCGGCTGGCGCGATCGACATAGACATGCACGAACTGGCCCACGGCCGCGGCCAATGGGGCATCGTCGGCGAACAGGCCGACCTCGTAGCGAACGCTGGAACGGCCCAGGTGCGCGACCCGCAGGCCGGCATGCACGGTCTGCGGAAAGGCGATCGACTCGAAGTAATGGCACTGCGTCTGCACCACCAGGCCGATCACCGCGCCGGCGTGGATGTCCAGCGCACCGGCCTCGATCAGGTAGCGGTTGACGGCGGTGTCGAAGAAGCTGTAATGGACGACGTTGTTGACGTGACCGTAGATGTCGTTGTCCATCCAGCGCGTCGTGATCGTCTGGAAGCGCAGGAAGCGGCTGCGGGGCAGCGGCTGCGGCCGCTCGGGGGTCGAGGTCATGGCCACGATTGTTCCATCGCCGCCGGCACTCGCCCGGCATTCCAGATCGTCCAGGAGGCCAGGGCCTCGACCAGCGTTCGCCGCTGGATCTCGACCGTGACCGCAAGATCGCGGCCGTAGCCGCCGGCCATGGCCAGCGCCACCGGAATGCGACGCTCACGCAGCGCGGCCAGCACGCGGCGGTCGCGCTCGGCCAGGCCGGCCGCGCTCAGCTTGAGGCGGCCAAGGCGGTCGTTCTCGTGCGGGTCGGCGCCGGCCAGGTAGAACGCCAGGCCCGGCGGCTGTTCGCCCTGTGAATCCCAGGCGCGCTCGAGCGCGCGGTCCAGGGCCCGAAGGTAAGGCTCGTCGGTGCAGCCGTCGGGCAGCTCGACATCGAGGTCGCTGGCTTCCTTGCGGAAAGGGAAGTTCTTCGCCCCGTGCAGCGAGAGCGTGAAGACGGTCGGGTCGTCGCCGAAGATCGCCGCCGTACCGTTGCCTTGGTGCACGTCGAGATCGATCACGATCACGCGCAGCAGGCGCCGATGGCGGCGGTGCCATTCGGCCTGCATCAGCCGCGCCGCCACCGCAACGTCGTTGAAGACGCAATAGCCCGAGCCCTTATGGGCGCAGGCGTGATGCGTGCCGCCGGCCAGGTTGGCGGCCACGCCTTCGCCACCGAGCAAGGCCGTGCGCGCGGCAGCGATGGTGGCACCGACCGACCGGCGGGACCGCTCGACCATCGCGGGCGACCAGGGGAAGCCGATCTCGCGCTGCTGCGCCACCGAGATCGTGCCCTCGGCCACGGCGGCGATCCAGGCCGGCTCATGGGCCAGCGCGAGTTCGCCGTCGGTGGCGGGCACCGCCTCGTGCACCTTCAGGCCCGCGACCGTCGCCTCGACCGCTTCGCGCAGCAACCGGTACTTGGACATCGGAAAGCGGTGCCCCGGGGGCAGCGGCAGCACGAACCGGTCGGAATGGAAGACCTGCACGGGGCGAATTCTAGGAAGACACCCCTAAGATGTTGCACTGCAGCAAATATCGCTTGCAAGACCTGGGCAGAACCCTATACTTCGGTTCATGTTGCAGCGCAGCAAATCCTTTTGAAGGCGCGGCAAGATGTCCCGAGCTTCCCCAAGCCCACCCTCCAGGAGATACACCATGACCTACACCGCTGAACAATTCGTTGCCGCCCAAAAGGCCAGTGTCGAAACCATCTTCGGCCTCACGAACAAGGCGTTCGAAGGCGTCGAAAAGCTCGTCGAGCTGAACATGCAGGTTGCCAAGGCCACGCTGGCTGAGGCCGCCGAGACGACCCAGGCCGCGATGTCGATCAAGGACGCGCAGGAACTGCTGAGCCTCCAGGCCGGCCTGCTGCAACCGGCTGCCGAGAAGGCCGCCGCCTACAGCCGTCACCTGTACGACATCCTGGCCGGCACCAACGCCGAAGTCACCAAGGCCGCCGAAGCGACCATGGCCGATAGCCAGGCGAAGGTGCTCGCCCTGGTCGACACCGCGGTCAAGAACGCCCCGGCCGGTACCGAAAGCGCCGTCGCCCTGGTGAAGTCGGCCGTCGCGGCCGCCAACAACGCCTACGAAAGCATGCACAAGGCGAGCAAGCAGGCGACCGAAGTGGCCGAGGCCAACTTCACGGCGATGACGAACACGGCCGTCAAGGCCACGCAGACCGCCGCCAAGGGCAAGAAGGCCGCCTGATCGCGCCCTGAACTGAACTTTCCAGGATCGGCCTGCTCTATCCGTTGCCTGGGGCTCCGGCCCCGGGACTCTTGTGTGGAAGGTTGTCCTTTCTTCGGCCCGGTCTCTCGATCGGGCCGTTTTCTTTTCCGGCCTCGGCTTGACGCGCGGTCGCGACCGGCTATCGCATCAGCGCCGTGATCTTCGCCTTCAGCGCGGGGAGCATCCGCAAGGCGGCTTCGCGGCCGGCCTGGATCGCCTTCAGGCGCGCCGTGAAGTCGGCACTCGACACGCCGATTAACGCGGGCCGCAACACGACGTCGGCGTCGCGCAGTTCGAACCGGCTGATGCTCTGGCCCATGATCGCGAAGGTCTGCAGCAGCATTTCCATCACGTCGTCGGTCGGGTTGCCCTGGGGCGGTGACGAGATGTCGACCGCGATGACCATCTCGGCACCCATCTCGCGCGCGAAGCGCACCGGCACCGGCGCCACCAGCCCGCCATCGACGTACTCGTGCTTGCCGATGCGCACCGGCTCGAACACCGCCGGCACGGCGCTGCTGGCCCGCACGGCGGTGCCGATGTCGCCGCGCCGGAAGAGAATGGCCGCGCCGCTGTCGAGGTCGGTGGCGACGATGCCCAGCGGCAACTTCATCTGCTCGATCGTGCGCGCGCCGGTCTGCGCGCGCGCATAGCGCGCCAGCGCCTCGCCGCGGATCAGGCCGCGGCTCGGGTAGGCCCAGTCGGTGAGCGAGCCTTCGTCCATCGTCCGCGCCAGGGTGGCCATCTCGTGGCCTGTCTTGCCGTCGGCGTACATCGCCGCGATCAGGCTGCCGGCGGAGGTGCCGACGACCAGATCGGGCCGGATCCCTGCCTCCTCCAGCACCTCGATGACGCCGATGTGGGCGAAGCCGCGCGCCGCGCCGCCGCCCAGGGCCAGTCCGATGCGGGGCAGCCTCGGCGGCGGCCGCGGCACGGGCAGTTCGGGTGGGGCCGCCACGATCGGCGGTGGCGGCGCGGCGGTCGGGGGCGTCTGGCAGGCCGCCAGCAGGGCCGCGAGCATCGCCAGCATCAGCAGGCGCAACGCACGCAGTGCGCAGCGCGATCCTCGTTCCAAGGTCATGGCGGCGATTCTAGGAAGGCGACCAAGGGCTCCCGTCGTCGCTGGAATGAATAAGCAACTTACTTCTCTGTACTTACGCCAGTTCCCAGGTTTTCCTACAGTCCACGCCTTCGGCGCCGTCGTCGTCACGCTACCGTTCCGCGATACCGCCGACGCGGTGCGGCGATCCAAGCCCCTCGCCCCTGATGCAGGAGACTGCGATGCGATTCATAGCTGCCGACGAAGCCTGGCCCGACGCCGCACTTCTGCTCGACAACAACGCCGACGTGCTGGCCCGGGCGGACGAAATCCGCCGTCGCGCGACCGTGGTGCTGCAGTTCCCGAAGTGGACCGACAGTCGCGCCTACTCGCAGGCCGTGCTGCTGCGCGGCCGCCTGCGCTACGCGGGCGAGATCGCGGCCCGCGGCGAGGTGCTGGCCGACATGCTGCCGCTGCTGCGCCGCTGCGGCTTCGACGCGGTGCAGATGCGCGCCGACCAGCGGCTCGAGGCCGCCCAGCGCGCGCTGAGCTAGCAGGCTGCCGCCCTGGCGGTGACGTGGCACCGCCAAAGACCCGGGCTTTGCGTCAGCGCAAGCCCGGTCGCAGGCCCTGGCAGCCTAAAATCGTCGGTTGGCGAGGGCGGTGTGCCATACCGCCGCCCTGTATTCAATCACCGAGCCGATCATGACCCACGTTGTCCTCGAATCCTGCATCCGCTGCAAGTACACCGACTGCGTGGACGTCTGCCCCGTCGATTGTTTTCGCGAGGGGCCCAACATGCTGGTCATCGACCCGGACGAATGCATCGATTGCGCGGTGTGCATCCCCGAATGCCCGGTGAACGCGATCCTGCCCGAGGAAGACGTGCCCAACGACCAGTTGCCCTTCATCAAGCTCAACGCGGAGCTGGCGCGCAACTGGCCCAGCATCACCAAACGCAAGCCGGCCCCACCGGACGCCGACGAGTGGAAAGACCGCAAGGACAAGCTGGATCAGCTGGTCCGCTGACATGCCCATGAATCTCGACCTCAACCCCGCGATCACCGAGACCGCCCTCAGCCACGACGGCGCCATCGAGACCGACGCCGTCATCGTCGGTGCCGGCCCGGTGGGTCTGTTCCAGGTCTTCGAGCTCGGGCTGCTCGAGATCAAGGCCCACATCATCGATTCACTTGCCTACCCCGGGGGCCAGTGCGTCGAGCTGTACCCCGACAAGCCGATTTACGACATCCCGGCGGTGCCGGTGTGCACGGGCCAGGAGTTGACCAACAACCTGCTCAAGCAGATCGAACCCTTCGGCGCCACCTTTCACCTCGGCCAGGAAGTGACCGTGGTGCGCAAGCAGGAAGACGGCCGCTTCTTCGTCGAGACATCCAAGGGCACGCGCTTCGTCACCAAGACCGTGTTCATCGCCGGCGGCGTCGGCTCGTTCCAGCCGCGAACGCTCAAGGTCGACGGGCTGGAGAAGTTCCAGGACACCCAGCTCTTCTACCGCGTGAAGAACCCGGCGCAGTTCGCAGGCAAGAACCTGGTCATCGTCGGCGGCGGCGACTCGGCGCTGGATTGGGCGCTCGACTTCGTGGCCGCGGGCCCGCACAAGGCCGAGAGCGTGATCCTCGTGCACCGTCGCGACGGCTTTCGCGCGGCACCGGCCAGCGTGCACAAGATGCGCGAGCTGTGCGCGGCCTACGAGATGCAGTTCATGGTCGGCCAGGTGACCGGCTTCGAGGAAGACGCGGGTCGCCTGAGCAAGCTCAAGGTCACCGGCGCCGACGGTGTCAAGCGGGTCGTGCCGCTGGACATGCTGCTCGTCTTCTTCGGCCTCAGCCCGAAGCTCGGGCCGATCGCCGAATGGGGCCTGGCCCTGGAGCGCAAGCAGATCGTGGTCGATACCGAGAAGTTCGAGACCACCACGCCGGGCATCTTCGCCGTCGGCGACATCAACATCTACCCGGGCAAGAAGAAGCTGATCCTGTCGGGCTTCCACGAGGCCGCACTGGCGGCCTTCGGCGCCGCGCCCTACGTGTTCCCGGAAAAGCGCATCCTGCTGCAATACACGACGACGAGCCCCAAGCTGCACAAGGTGCTGGGCGTGGAGTCGCCGGTCTTCGACTGACCGAGGCCGTCGCGAGCCGACAGCCCGCCGCATCCGGCATAATCGTTCCCGGCCCGCGGCATGCCGCGAGCCACTTCGCTAGGGGTGTTGGAGCCGTGACAACGGCACCGACTGAGAAAGTCCCTTTGAACCTGATTGAGGTAATCCTCGCGCAGGGAAGCATGGTCAGCGGACCGCGTCGACGATCCGCTGCGCAAGCACCCTGCCATCGACCGGACGACAACGATGGCACCGATCTCCAGAACCTCCGTCCCCGATACGTCGCGGCGCGCCCGCCGCAGCTTCTGCGCGGCAAGCCTGCTTGCCCTCGCGCTGCCCGCCTCGGCGCAACAGACCGGCGCCACATCCGCATCCGACACCGCGTCCGCGACGGCAGGTGGCGCGACGGCCAGTGTCACCATCACCGGCCGCCTGCCCGGATCGAGTGCCGGCATCGCCGGCTTCGGCGATGCGCCGCTGGACCGCAGCCCGCTGCAGGGCAGCGTCGTGACGCAGGAGCAACTGCGCGACAGCGGCGGTACCGGCCTGACGGCGCTCACGCGCTTCGACGCCTCGGTCAGCGATGCCTACAACGCCGATGGCTACTGGACCAGCTTCACCGTGCGCGGCTTCCCGATCGACAACCGCTACAACTTCCTGCGCGACGGCCTGCCGATCAACGCCGAAACCAGCCTGCCACTGGACAACAAGGCCGCGGTCGAGATCCTGAAGGGCACGAGCGGCATCCAGGCCGGCACCAGTGCACCGGGCGGGCTCGTGAACCTGGTCGTCAAGCGCCCCGAGGGCACGCTGCGCCGCGCCGGCATCGACTGGCGCGAGAACGGCAGCTTCGGCGCCTGGGTCGACGTCTCACAACGCTTCGGCGAGCAGGACGCGTTCGGCCTGCGCATGAACGTCGTCGCCGAGCACCTCGACCCGAAGGTGCGCGACGACAAGGGGCGGCGCAGCCTGTTCGCCCTGGCCGGCGACTGGCGCATCAGCCCCGACTCGCTGCTCGAGGCCGAGATCGAGACCAGCCACCAGTCGCAGCCCAGCGTGCCCGGGTTCAGTCTGCTGGGCGCGCTGCTGCCGGCGGCGAGCAGCGTCGATCCGCGCATCAACCTGAACAACCAGCCCTGGTCGCTGCCCGTCGTGCTGGACGGCACCACCGGCTCGCTGCGCTGGCAGCAGCGCCTGTCGTCGGACTGGAAGGTCGTCGCGCATGCTGCGCAGCAATGGCTGCGCAGCGACGACCGCCTGGCCTATTCGTACGGCTGCTCCGCCGAGGGCAACTACGACCGCTACTGTTCGGACGGAAGCTTCGACTACTACGAATACCGCAGCGACAACGAGCGCCGCACCAGTGATGCGCTGGACCTGCATGCCGAGGGCAGGCTGCGCACCGGCGCCGTGGCCCACCAGGTCACCGTCGGCGCACTCGCCACGCGCTTTCGCCTGCGCACCCAGCCGCAGGCCGACGACAGCGTGATCGTCGGCACCGGCAATGTCGACGGGCTGACGATCGTGCCCTCGTTGCCGGCCGACCTGGGCCTGATACCGAACACCGACCGCACCGAGCGCTCGACCGAGCTTTATGCGCGCGACCATGCCCAGCTGACGGCCAACCTCGGGCTGTGGGCGGGCCTGCGCCACACCCAGCTGCACCGTGCCAGCGTACAGACCGACGGCAGCCAGGGCACCGCCTACAGCCAGTCGTTCACGATGCCGTGGCTGGCCGCCAGCCAGGCGCTGGGCGGCGACCGGATGGCCTACGCCAGTTGGGGCCAGGGCGTCGAATCGGCCGTCGCGCCGAACCGGCCCGGCTACACCAACCCCGGCCAACCCTTGCCCGCGATCACCAGCCGCCAGATCGAACTGGGCCTCAAGCAGGCCGGCACCGATCTAGGCTGGAGCCTGGCCTGGTTCGACATCCACCGGCCCCAGTTCGACGATGTCAGCAGCGGCTGCGACGACACCGGCACGCCCTGCACCACGACGCGGCTCGATGGCGAGATCCACAACCGCGGCGTCGAGGCCAAGGTACGCTGGACGCAAGGCCCGCTGGCGCTGCAGGCCAGCGCGATGGTGCTCAAGGCGACGATCCTGGGCAACAGCGACACCACCCTGGATGGCAAGCGCCCGACCAACGTCCCCGAGCGAACCCTCAAGGTCAACGGCAGCTACGCCATCGCGGCGGTGCCCGGCCTGAAGCTCCAGGCGGGCCTGGTCTTCGAAGGCGACCGCATGGTGCTGCCCGACAACAGCGTCCAGATCCCCGGCTGGACCCGCTGGGACCTGGGCGCCCGCTACCAGACACGCGCCGGGTCGACGACGCTGACGTGGCTCTTCGGCCTCGACAACGCGACCGACCACCGCGCATGGCGCGAGTCGCCCTACGAGTACCAGCATGTGTACCTGTTCCCGCTGGCGCCCAGAACCTGGCGCGTCGGCCTGCAGGTCGACCTGTAGAGACGGGCATAGGCGAGGCTATACTTCAAGGCTGTTCCCCGATAGCTCAGTCGGTAGAGCGCCGGACTGTTAATCCGTAGGTCCCTGGTTCGAGCCCAGGTCGGGGAGCCATAAAAATCAAGGCCTTGCACGCGAGTGCAGGGCTTTGTTCTTTCTAGCCGTGACGAAAACGTGACAGCTCGGTCACGTTGCCACCCCGCCCGCTCTCGATCCGAGACGCCGCGGATAACAGGTTCTCTGTCGCAAACTTGGCATAGCGGTCGACCATCTGCCGCGACTTCCAGCCGCCCAGGTCCTTGAGCTCGTCGCACGACGTTCCCGCCTGCCGATGCCAAGACGCCCAGGTATGCCGTAGGTCGTGAAAGCGGAAGCCCGCCGCCCGGCACGATGCCGTGCACGTGTGGGTGGTGGGTCAGTGCCGAGCCCCACGTGTGCAGCACCAACGTGGCGCCGATGCTCGCGCCCAGGTGCTTGGGATCGGCCGCGATCCTGAGCAGCGTCTCGGCGGCGACGTCGAACAGCAACCCGTACAGGGCCGCCTTGTTCTGGTAAGCGATGTCGGCGATCGGCGCTGGCAGCGTGAAGACCACGTGGTAGTACTCCACCGGAAGCAGATCGGCCTGGCGCGCATCCAGCCAGCGCTTGGCCGCGCTGCTCTGGCACTTCGGGCAGTGTCGGTTGCGGCACGAGTTGTACGAGACCTGGTCCAGACCGCAGCCGTCGCAGCGCAGGACATGGCCACCCAGTGCCGCTGTTCGGCATTGGGTGATGGCCGACATCACCTTCAGTTGAGCCAAGCTCAGGTGGCCGCGCTGGGCATCACGCCAGGCGGCTGCGTGAGCACGGAAGATGTCGGCGACCTCCAGGGCAGGCCGCCCTTGCACCGCAGACTCGTCGGCCTACTCGGGCTGGGGCTTGTCCGACGTCTGGTCCAGCGGACTGATCACGCTGCGCAGCAAGTCGGTGGCAACCGCGGCATACAGGGCGGTGGTCTCCAACTTCTTGTGGCCAAGCAGCACCTGGATGACGCGGATGTCGACCTTCTGCTCAAGAAGGTGGGTGGCGAAGCTGTGGCGCAGAACGTGCGGCGTCACCCGCTTGTCCAGGCCGGCCGTGGCCGCGGCCAGGTGGACGGCCCGGTTGAGTTGCCGTGCCGTCACGTGATCGGTCGGATCCATGCCCGGGAACAGCCAGCCGCCGGGGAGAATCTTGCCCTGGGCGTGGCCGAGCTTCCACCAGGCACGCAGCCGTTCCAGCAGCACCGGGCTGAGCATGGCGTAGCGATCCTTGCGGCCCTTGCCCTGTTCCACGCGCAAGGTCATGCGCTGGCCGTCGATGTCGCTCACCTTCAGCGACACGACCTCGCTGACGCGCAGACCGGCGCCGTAGGCCACCGACATGGCCGCCTGGTGCTTCAGGTTCGGCGCCGCTGCGATCAAGCGGCCCACCTCATCGGGACTCAGGATCACGGGCAGCTTGCGCGGCACGTGCACGTGCTGCATCTTGGCCATCACCTCCGGCTGGCCGAGCGTGATGTCGAAGAAGAACTTCAGCCCCGTGATGGTGGCGTTGATCGTCACCGGGCCGGTGCCGGCGTCGACCAAGTGCAATTGGAATCGTCGAAGATCTTCAGTGGTCGCGGTGTCGGGCGATCGACCCAGGAATGCAGCCAGCTTGCGAACGGCGCGGATGTAGCCGTCCTGCGTGTGCTCGGCAAACTTGCGCATGCGCATGTCGTCGAGCATGCGATGGCGCAGCGGCGTGCCTGGGCGGGTGGTGGTCTCCATGGTTGGCTCCAGTCGATGAACGAGGCGGATTGCCTCGATCACCAACATCGCAGAGCCGTAGCTTCAACGCACCACCACCGGCCTGGCCGGAGCGCCTACCGCGCGAGCGGTTTAGTCCCTCGGCCACCTGCCGACGTTCAGGGTTGCGGTTTGGTCGCCCAAATCGGTCGTTCAGCGTTCCTGAGCAGGCGTTGGCGCGGTCATCTGCAGCCTGGATGGCCCGCGAGGGGCCTGCGGGACGTAGTTCTAGAGTCCGATCAACCCGAGACGGAGATCGGACCGATGAAGAAGCGATACACCGAGGAACAGATCATTGGCTTCCTGCGTGAGGCCGATGCCGGCCTGCCGGTCAAGGAGCTGTGCAGGAAGCACGGCTTCAGCGAGCCGAGCTACTACGCCTGGAAGGCCAAGTTCGGCGGCATGAACGTGTCGGACGCGCAGCGCCTGAAGGCGCTCGAAGCCGAGAACGGCAAGCTCAAGCGGCTGCTGGCCAACTCGATGCTCGAGGTCGACGCGATGCGCGAGGTGCTCAAGGGAAAGTAGTGGCCGTGGCGGCACGACGCGAGGTCGTGCGGCAGTTGCAGGGATTGGGCCTGAGCGAACGCCAGGCCTTGAGGCTGGTGGGCATGAGCGCCAGCACCCTGCGCTACCAACCTCGCGACGACGGCAACGCAGGCCTGCGCGAGCGCCTCAAGGAGCTCGCCGGCCAGCACCGCCGCCACGGCTACCGAATGCTGCACAGCCGGCTGCGGATCGACGGCTGGGCGATCAACGTCAAGCGCACGTACCGGGTCTACCGCGAGGAAGGCCTGATGGTGCGCAAGCGCCGGCGCAAGAAGCTGCCCGTGCCCGAGCGCCAGCCGCTCGTGCGCCCGATGCAACCCAACGAGGTGTGGAGCATGGACTTCGTGTTCGATGAGCTGACCAACGGCCGGCGCGTGAAGACCCTGACGGTCGTCGACGACTGCAGCAAGGAGGTCTGTGCAGATCGTCGGCCGACACCTCGATCCCGGCGCTGTACGTGACGCGGGTGCTCGACCAGGTCAAGGCCGAGCGCGGCCTGCCGAAGGTGATCCGCACCGACAACGGTCCGGAGTTCGCCGGCCGAACGATGCAGACGTGGGCAGCGCAGCAACGGCGTCGAGCTGCGCTTCATCCAGCCTGGCAAGCCGGTGCAGAACGCCTACATCCCCAGGTGCGTAAGGATCTTCTCGATCACACGCTGATCCAGGATCGCCGCAATGATCTTCACCTCGCCGCCACAGCTCGGGCAATACTCCAGGGCGAGTTCAAAGACCCGCTTGAGCAACCGGCGTGCGGGCCGAGACGTTGGGGCGGCTCAAGGAAGTCCAGGGTAAGGAGACGATCCATCGCTGGCAGGCCTGGGCTGAGGCAGGCAACCTGCCGCCGTTGTTCAGTGAACTGATACAGATGCATTTCGACCCGCACTACGGCCGTTCGCAGGCGCGCCACTTCGAGAACTGGCCACAGCGCGATCGGGTGCGGGCATCCGAGCTCACGCAAGCGGGCATCAATAACTTGGCCGACGCAATTGTGCTGCTTCACAAGCTGAGGGTTGAACGCCCGCTTCCTCACAAGGAAATCGTCACCGAATTCCCCGAGCGGCTCGTGCACGACAGGTATTCCTGAATGGCGCGCTTCACCGTGTCGAAGTGCCGCAGATAAACCCTTCCATAGCACTTGTTGTTCTTCTTATCGTAGTTGTCCGTATTGTTCATGATGCTGTCGGTGGTGAAGCCTGGCTTGTCGTAGATGTCCGCACGATAAGGAGATGGCACGTTCTCGAAGCTCTTGACGTAGTACTCGTCCGGGTTGCCGATCATGTGGCCGAACTCGTGGATGACCTCCACGCGATCGTCCACGTCCCACGTGGCGAGGCTGGCGCCGGCGCCTCGCGCTTCGGATACCTCGTCCCTCCATGCCTTCAATTCCGCCGCATCCATTGAGGCGAGGGGTTTGTCGGGCGGACCGATGGGCGTGGTCTTCGGCACGATGAATTCGCGGTACGCCCCGATGCTCGGGTCCACCCAGGTCAGGTCGAACTGCAGGTCCCTGGCCCTGCGCCCATCGCCAAGGTCCACCTTGGCGATATTCCAGTAGCTCTCGATCACGTTCTTCATAGACTGCTTGATCGCCTCGCTCTTCGGACCTCCCGGGTCATAGGCAGCGAAGACGCGGACGAGCAGCACCGGGCCATGCTCCGACACCTCCAGGTAGGTCGACCACTTGAACGACTGCATCTTCTGTGACGGCCATTGCTGCTTCTGCCTGATCTCGTAGCTGACCTTCAGGGGCAACTGGCCGCTATTGAGAACGACCGCCCGCTGGGTAATCACCTTCTGGGCGAAATCGCTTCCCCGCGCGTTGACGGCGGTGCTGCCCTGCCGATAGACGATCTCTGCCCATCGCTCCAGCGCGGTCACGGCCAACCATGTCTTGTCCGATGGGCCGGCACCCGCATTGTCGGCATGCCACCTGTCGATCATCTCGAGAAGGATCGACAGCCCGAGCTTGGAGCCCTGGTAGGTACTCCAGAGTGCACGGACGGCGTCGTTGATGTCAAGCAGCTTGCCCGACGGCGCGGACTTGCCGGCGGCCTTGAGGTCCTCGGCCCACTTCGCCGACATCTTTTCGCACTCTTGGAACGTCATGTCGGTACCTCCAGACCGTGCATGCCTGACCGTCGACCCGAGCGCATCCTGCAAAGGCATGACGAGCAACGTGTGAGGCTAGTGCTTCTGGTATCCGATGTCAAAAGGCATCGCGGGCACCAGCACTGAGGGGATGGTTCGGCGCAGGCTCAGCGGCTACAGTCGTCCGACGTTTGAAGCCCGAGCATGAAGATAGGTCGTTCAAACGCACATTTTCGTGGACGCGGGGCGGCGGCAATTAGGTGGCAAGGGCCCCTCGGTCGACGCTCTGAGCGCGGTCGCCGTGATTGCCGATGGTCGGCTAGTGCCGATGACCCCGATCGACCACTCACATCATCGCGCTATATTGCTGCTTCATCGCCCGTAGGGGAAAGTTCGGGGACGCAATGAAGCTAGGGATTGTTGTCCGAATCCGGCGAGTCCGATCTTCAAAGGCGTGGTGTGCCAGAGAATTTGGAGGTGCTATCGGTCTGACCTGCCCCGAAGCTGTCCGCCACGGAAGCCTGCAATGGGTCGATCAGGAACCTTGAAGGCTCCCTTCGCGGCGCGTGACCCGGGCGGGTCGGCACGGAAGTCGGCTTCGGCGTCGTCTGACCTCATCGTGTCGGCCAAAACCGGCCCCTGGTGATCCGCTCAGGATTTCCCCTGCTGGCCCGCCTTGGATGACTGGTTTGCGGCGGCCAACTTGAACTCCGCTTTCGCTCGTCCCGGCCATCAACAGACGGCCGCGAATGGCTGCTTTCGAGCAGTCCAGCGGTCCGCTGGCTGGGGCGTCGCTTTTCGGTGCGACGCACCGCTTCCACTTCAGCGGCGACACCGGCTACGCGGATCACTTTGCGCGTATCGGCGCGGCCCTTAGGGCCGTTCGACTTCGCCTTAGTGAAGTTCGGCGCCTACGGGGCCTGTGCGTCGTGACTCAACATCGAGATGTCGTCCGCGGACGCGGTGCACGCTCGGCGCGGCCGCGGCGAATCAGGTCGAGCTGGTGACGCCGTGCATCGGCGAGGTGGTCGATGCGAACCGGCCGTCCACGTCGACACCGTGGTACCTGAGGGGCCGCACCGCGGCCGAGTGACGGCCCGAAGCGCTCAGCCGCCCATCAAGCCCACGAGCACCTGCGCCGCCTGCGCGCACTGCGCGGCGTTCACGTCCAGGTGCGTCACCGCGCGCAAGGTGCGTGACGCGAACGCGTTCAGCAGCACGCCGCGTTCGCGCGCTCGCGCTGCCAGCGTCGGCGCGTCGATCGCCAGTGCGGGCGGCAGGTGGAAGACGATGATGTTGGTCTGCACCGTGGCGAGGTCCAGCGCCACCGGCGCGCCGGCCGCGAGGCGCACGGCGAAGGCGCGTGCGTTCGCGTGGTCCTCGCCCAGCCGCCCGAGATGATGGTCCAGGCCGTGCAAGGCCGCGGCCGAGAAGATGCCGTTCTGCCGCATCGCACCGCCGAGGCGCTGACGATGCCGGTGCGCCGACTGGACCAGCGCCTTCGACCCGGCCAGCAGCGAGCCGCCGGGCGCGCCCAGCCCTTTGGAGAACGCCACCGCGACCAGATCGAACGGTGCCGCGAGTTCGGCCGGCGCGAGGCCGCTGGCCACGCTCGCGTTCCACAGCCGCGCACCATCGAGGAAGCTCGCGAGGCCGTGCTCGCGCGCCGCCGCGCAGATGCGCAGCACCTCGGCCTGCGGCACGACCACGCCGCCGGCGCGGTTGTGCGTGTTCTCCACCTCGACCAGGGTGGTGGCCGGAAAGATCGCGAAGTTGCGCGGCTTGATCGCGGCCAGCATCTCGTCGGCGGTGAACATGCCCTGCTGGCCGATCTCGTGGATCTGCACGCCTGCATTGGCCGCGGCGCCACCGGCCTCGTGCCAGGCCGCGTGCGACTCGCGCGTCGCGATCACCTCGTCGCCGGGGCGCGTCAGCACGCGCAGCGCGACCTGGTTGGCCATCGTGCCGGTGGGCAACCACAGGGCCGCCTCCTTGCCGAGCAGTTCGGACAGGCGCGACTGCAGCCGGTTGGTCGTCGGGTCCTCGCCGTACTGGTCGTCGCCCACGGGCGCAGCGGCCATCGCGGCGCGCATCGCATTGGTGGGGCGGGTGACGGTATCGGAGCGCAGGTCGATCGGCGTGGTCATGGCGTGGTTCCGGAGGCGCGCTTCGTCAGCACGACGTGCATCGCGTGCGCGGTGCCGACATGCTCGGTGCATGCGTAGCCCAGCGCCGGCAGGTCGATGCCGGCGAGCAGCGGTTCGCCCGCGCCGAGCAGCGCCGAGCCGAGCGCGAGATGGATCTCGTCGACGAGCCCGGCGCGCACGAACTGGCGGATCGTCGCGACGCCGCCACCCACGCGCACGTCCCGATCACCGGCGGCCTCCTTCGCGCGCGTCAGCGCGGCGTGAATGCCGTCGGTGACGAAGTGGAAGCTCGTGCCACCTTCCATCACGACCGACCCGCGCGCGTGGTGCGTCAGCACGAACGTCGGCACGTGGTACGGCGGGTTCGGGCCCCACCAGCCCTTCCACTCCTCGTCGGGCCACGGGCCGCGGATCGGGCCGAACATGTTGCGACCGAGAATCCAGGCGCCCATGTTCGCGAAGCCGCGCGCCGCGAAGTCGTCGTCGGCGCCCGTCGCGCCGCCGCTGCTGCCGAAGACCATCTGCTGCATGGTGCGGGTCGTGAACGCCCATTCCATCAGCGCGGGGCCGCCGACGCCGAGCGGGTGTTCCAGGCTCTGATCCGGCCCGGCGCTGAAGCCGTCGATCGAGACACCGATACTGCTGACGATCACTCGGGACATGAAGGTTCTCCGTATGGGCAGGGGTCGTGCGGCCGGGCATCAAGCGCCTTACCGGAACGACGACCGAGCGCTCGCGAACTCGCCCGAGGGCACGATAGCATCGGCTCGGTGAGCACGGCGCACCCGGTCGAGCAGGAGCCCCGCTACGGCTGGATCGTCGTGTGGGCGAGCTTCACCGCGCTGGCAGTGATCTTCGGTGTCGCGTATTCGTTCGCCGCGTTCTTCGAGTCCTTCACCACGGCCTTCGCGGCGTCGCGCGCCGAAGTGTCGCTGGTGTTCGGCCTGTCGGGCTTGCTCTACTTCGTGCTCGGCGCCTTCGGCGGGATGCTCTCGGACCGCTTCGGCCCGCGGCGCGTCACCAGTGCCGGCATGTTGTGCATCGCCGCGGCGCTGGGCCTGGGCAGCGTGGCGACCTCGATCACGCAGCTCACGCTGACCTACGGCTTCGGGCTGGGTGTGGGCGTCGCGCTGGTCTACACGCCGGCGATCGGCTGCGTGCAGCCATGGTTCACACGCCGCCGCGGCCTGGCCGCAGGCATCGCCAGCGCCGGCATCGGCGCTGGCACCTTCGTCGTGCCGCTGCTCGCCGCGGCGGCGATCCGGCAGTGGCAATGGCGCGGCGCGATGTGGGCCTTGTCCTCGGGCGTGCTGCTGCTGGGCTTGAGCGCCACGCTGCTGCTGCGGCGTGCGCCCGCCGCGGCGCGCCGGGCCGATGGCACGGTGCCGGGCCTGTCGCTGGGCGAGGCCGTGCGCAGCCGCTCGTTCCGTTGGCTGTACCTGATGTGCGTATGCGCCGCGCCGGCGATGTTCATCCCGTTCGCGCACCTGTCGGCCGCGGCGCGCGACATCGGCGTCTCGGCCGCGCAGGCCGTCGGGCTGGTCGGCCTGATCGGCATCGGCAGCCTGACCGGGCGCTTCGCGATCGGCGCTCTGGCCGACCGCGTCGGCCGGCCGCTGACGATGGTGCTGATGCAGGCCTCGCTCGGCGCGTCGATGCTGCTCTGGTGGGGCGCGGCCGGCTACCCCGCGCTGGCCGTGTTCGCGTTGTGGATGGGCCTGAGCTACGGCGGCATCGTCTCGCTGATGCCGGCGATGTGCATGGACCTGTACGGCGCGCGCGCCGTGTCGTCGACCATCGGCGCGCTGTACACCGGCGCGGCGCTCGGCAACATGGCCGGGCCCTGGGTGGCCGGCCGGGTGTTCGACGCGCAGGGCAGCTACGCAGCCGTGATCCTGGGGTGCGCGGTGCTGTCGCTGGTCGCAACATATGCAGGGTGGCGCGGCGTGCGCCGCTGAGTGCGCTGGCCCACCAGAGCGTCGGCGCACGGCGAGCGAGTAGCGCAGGTCGGTCTTCGCGATGTCGTCGAACTCGCGCCCGCAACGCTCGACTGAGCCGCAGTGCACGATGTGCGCGAACCACGAGCAGGTCACCTCAGATCTTGCGGTCCCCCCTTGCCTTGACTCGCCGCGTACGAGCGTGAAAGGGCGAGCGTCAGCTCTGTGGCGCTGAATCTCGACAAGGGGATGTCCGCTTTGGGTCGAGGCTGTGTGAAAACTCGGGCTTCGCGTTGTCGCGCGCAGAGTCGACCTTTCAGATCGGCCCAGGATCGACGATCGGCATCGCGGGAGGGGTTCGATGACCCCGGAAATTTCGCGTCGACCGAGTTTTCACACAACCTCGGTCGAGAGGACTAAACCGCTCGCGCGGTAGGCGCCCTCTAAGGGCGGTCGTGGTTCGCCGCATCGCAGGTTCTGCGAAGTTGACGAGCGAGGCAATCCGCCTCGCTCATCGACTGGAGCCGAACCATGGAGACGACCACCCGTACGGGCACCCCTCTGCGCCAACGCATGCTCGACGACATGCGCATGCGCAAGATGGCCGAGCACACGCAGGAAGGCTACATCCGCGCCGTTCGCAAGCTCGCGGCATTCCTCGGCCGCTCGCCTGACACCGCCACCGTCGAGGACCTCAGGCGTTTCCAGCTTCACCTGGTGGATGGCGGCACCGGGCCGGTGACGATCAACGCCACCATCACGGGCCTGAAGTTCTTCTTCGACATCACCCTGAGCAAGCCCGAGCTGATGGCCAAGATGCAGCCTGTGCGCGTGCCGCGCAAGCTTCCGGTGGTCCTGAGCCGCGAAGAAGCCGCGCGGCTGATCGCCGCGGCGCCGAACCTCAAGCACCAGGCCGCGCTGTCGGTGGCCTATGGCGCGGGTCTGCGCGCCAGCGAGGTCATCGCGCTGAAGGTCGGCGACATCGACAGCCAGCGCATGACGCTGCGCGTGGAGCAAGGCAAGGGCCGCAAGGACCGCTACGCCATGCTCAGCCCGGTGCTGCTGGAGAGGCTGCGCGCCTGGTGGCGGCTGGGCCACGCACAGGGCAAGATCCTGCCCGGCGGCTGGCTCTTCCCCGGTCTGGACCCGATGGATCCGCTGACCTCGCGGCAACTCAACCGCGCCGTGCACGGCGCCGCCGACGCAGCCAAGATCGACAAGCGCGTGTCCACCCACACGCTGCGCCACAGCTTCGCCACGCATTTGCTGGAGCAGAAGGTCGACATCCGCGTGATCCAGGTCCTGCTGGGGCACAAGAAGCTGGAGACGACGTCGATGTACGCGCAGGTCGCCACCGAGGTGCTGCGCAGCGTGATCGGACCGCTGGAGCCGCGTAGCACCGAGTAGGCCCGCCGGGCTTGCAAGTGCAGGGGCGACCCGCCCTGGAGGTCGCCGACATCTTCCGTGCCCACGGCCCGGCCTGGCGTGAGGCCCAGCGCGGCCACCTGAGCCTGGCGCAGCTCAAGGTGATGTCGGCCATCGAGCAGTGCCGCAGCGCGGCACTGGGTGGCCACGTCCTGCGCTGCGGCGGCTGCGGCGCCGACCAGGTCTCGTACAACTCGTGCCGCAACCGGCATTGTCCGAAGTGCCAGAGCACGGCGGCCAGGCGCTGGCTCGACGCGCGCCAGGCCGATCTGCTGCCGGTTGAGTACTACCACGTCGTCTTCACGCTGCCGGCGCCAATCGCCGACATTGCGTACCAGAACAAGGCGGCGCTCTACGGCTTGTTGTTCGACGTCGCCGCCGAAGTGCTGACGACGATCGCCGCCGATCCGAAGCACCTCGGCGCCGACATCGGCGCCACGCTGGTGCTGCACACCTGGGGCTCGGCCCTGACGCATCACCCGCATGTGCATGGCATCGTGCCCGGCGGCGGGATCTCGCATGACGGCAAGACCTGGGTCGCCTGCAGGCCGGGGTTCTTCCTGTCGGTGCGGGTGCTCGCGCGGCTGTTCAGGCGGCGGTTCCTGGAGGTACTGCAGCGGCTGCACGACGCCGGCCGACTGCAGTTCTTCGGCGAACATGCCGGTCTGGCACATGCCCGGGCGTTCAAGGCCTGGCTCGCGCCGCTGCGCAAGGTCGAGTGGGTGGTCTATGCCAAGCGGCCGTTCGCCGGACCCCAGGCCGTGCTGGCCTATCTGTCGCGCTACACGCACCGGGTGGCGATCGCCAACAGCCGGCTGCTGGCGCTAGACGAGCGCGGCGTCACCTTCAGGTGGAAGGACTACCGGGTCAAGGACGGCGCCAAGCAAGGCGCCAAGGGGCAGACGCGCCACAAGGTCATGACGCTGTCGAGCGAGGAGTTCATGCGCCGCTTCCTGTTGCATGTGCTGCCAGGCGGCTTCCATCGCATCCGACACTACGGGCTGCTGGCCAACGGCAGCCGCAAGGCCAACCTCGCGCTGGCGCGCGACCTGTTGCGTGTACCCGCGCAAGCCAGCGGCGATGACGGCGACGACACCGCCAGCGCGGCTGCGCCAACCTTCGTCTGCCCCCATTGCGGCCACGCGATGATCATCCTGCAGACCTTCTCCCGTGGCCAACCCATCCGGGCCCCACCGCCGCCATGACGAGCGCCACACCTGAGCACTTCGGTCGCTCGCCGAGTCGCTGCATTCGGCTGGCGGCGGAGCCGACTCGCGTCTGCAAGGGCATCGGCTGCCGCAGTGCTGTCGCCACGACGGTGTCGATGTGCCGTGGCGGCATCCGACAGCCCGGCGTGCGGGCCTGCGCGGCGCAGTCCGCAGCGTGCATCGGCAGCCGCGCCGCTACGCCATCGCCAGAATCCCCATAACGACGGCGCTTTGAATGCCCGCAGTGGCGTTCGCCGCGGTTTCCTCCCTCGAGGCTTGTGCGACACCTGCCCTCAGTCCGGGGCCACTCGACGCGCGGCTGCTCGCGCCGGGCAGGTGTCCCACAACCCTTAACAGAAGCGGACGTTCACCGAACTCGTCGGGCAGATCAGACTTCAACGACTCGCGCGTCTCATCCTGCGAGCCGCGCGAAATCGCGCCCAAACGGCTGCATCCGAAAGTCGCGAACTCGCGCATCCGACTCGTTGTGAAGCGTGGACCTTGCCCCAGTGAACGTCAGCAAGCCGAGGTTCACCGGACCGTGGACTTGTACGGCCTGCCGTTCTGCGGCGTGGGCGAATCCGCCACGGGCCACCACCCCAGCCCCGAGGGCTTCGTCATCTTCTTCAAGCTGCGCCCGCCATTCCGGCGGGAGCGCCTGACGGGCCTGAAGCTCCTGATATCGCCCTACGGGCGATTCGCCGATCGGGTGCTTGCATTTCTGACCCGCTGCCAGATGATCCGGTCTCGAACGGAGAACGTCCATGGAACAGAAGTCCATCGCCCCCATCGACCAGGTCTGCGCGCGGTTCTCCGACGCAAAGTGGCTCGAAGCCCGCTCGCTCGCCCTGGGTGTCCCGTCTGCCAGGAGCAAGGCCAAGAAGGGCGCCAAGGGTGCCACCGTCTCGATGACACGCCAAGTCAAGCGCGACCTGCGCGCGCCCGTGGCCAAGGCGCTGCCTTCGGAGGCCGCGCTGCAGTTCGAGAAGTGCAGTATCTGGCTCCTCGGCGGCCGGTGGCCAAGTTCGCGCACTGGCAGGCTGAGGGGGCTGCATCGACGAATTTGCCTATCTAGTCGAGCACCTTAAGTCGGTGCGCTGAATTCGCCCGGCTCGGCGCGGCTCCCGTAGATCGAGCCGAACCTCAGCGGTTATCACGCAGTGAACGGAAATCTGATGTACCGCCCGATCCCCGTGCTGGAGCTGGCCTTTCTCTGGCTCGACCGGCCGCAGACGCCGTCGAACGTCGGGGTCCTGATGCTCTTCGAGCCGGCGCACGGGCAGGATGCCTCGCGGGCCGTGCGCGAGGTCCTGAAGGCCTATCGCGCGGCCCGACCAGTGGCGCCATTTGACTGCGTTCCGGTGTTTCCCGTCCTGGGACTGCCGCATTGGGGTCGGGCCGGGCGCTACAGCCCTGCTTTGCATGTGCTCCACCATCGGTTGCCTGCCGCCGCGTCGATGGCTCAGTTGCGGGAGTTCGTTGCGCAATTGCACGAGCCGCAGCTCGACCGCAGCCGGCCGCTATTCGAGGCCCACCTGATCGAAGGCCTGGCCTCGGGTCAGTTCGCGCTCTACATCAAGTCCCACCACGCGACATGGGACGGTCGCACCGCACTCGCGCGCATCTCTGCCTCGTCCAGTCCAGCCCCCGGATCGGTTCTCCCGCCCTTCTTCGCGGTCGCGATGCCCGCCACCGCACGGCCCTCCGCCACGGCACCTGGAATTGCAGCCCTGCATCAGTTGCTGCGGCAGGTCATGGCGCTGCCGGAGCTGTTCGCACGACTCGCCGCCAGGGTGACGGGCGCACGCGCGGACTCACACCCCACTGGGCGCAACATGCCGTTCGCGGGTCCCCACACCCGGCTCAACGAGCCGATCGAGGCCGGGCGCGCCGTGGCCACGTTCTCTCTGCCATTCGAGCGCATGCGGTCCGTCGCGCGTGCCTACGGTGGGACGGTCAACGACGTCGTCGTCACGGTCGTCGATGCGGGCATCCAAGACTATCTCGCGGCGCGCAACGAGCGGCCCCGCAAACCGCTGGTCGCCATGTGTCCGACTTCCCAGCGAACTGCCGACGACCTCGAGGCGACCCTCAAAGTGGCCACACTTTTCGTCCGGCTTGGTCCGCCAGGGGCGGGCGTCGGGCGCCGGATGGAGGCGATCGTCGCCAACACGGCGGCAGCCAAGCGCGAGATGCTGGAACTTTCGAAAGAGGCGGCGCAGGACTATGGAGCGCTCGCCTTCGGCCTGTCGTTCGCGGCGCATGCGCTGGGGCTGCGTGCCCTGACCCAGCCCGTCGTCAACCTCGTGATCTCCAATGTCGGCGCCGTTCCGGGCGAACGATACCTCGGCCGCAGCCGGGTGGTCGGTACCTACCCGATCTCGATGATCGCCGAGCCGCCCGGTCTGAACGTGACCACGTTGTCATGCCACGGACACATGGATTTCGGCATTCTCGCCAACCGCGCCTCCGTGCCGGATCCCGACGAGATTGCCCGCTACTCAGGCGAGGCCTTCAAGCGGCTGCAGGAGGCGGCTCGGCGACGCAAGGCGGGGTCTTGAGCTTCAGCAAGTCGGCGCTGGGCAGGCTCTCCTTCAATTTGCGCATCGCTGCGTGCCTGCGACATGTCGGCCGACAGCTTTCGGGTGCCCAGTTCGCATGGCCGAACGGTGGCAAGGGGTCCCGTACCGCCGAGCGTGCCTCAGCGGTGAACGGCCAGTGACAGGCGGGCTGCCGACGGTCACGCGGCCCCGTCCGCCTGCACCTTCGCGGGCGAGTGCGTGAGCTCGGCGCCGCGAGCAGCAGACATTCGACTTGCCTTCGGTGCCGGTGGCATCGGCAGCGGATCTCGCGGTCGCTCAAGAGATCTCGTCGTGGCTCGATGATGACGGGCAATGTTTGCAGTACCTTGAGACCGGTCGTCTGTGCAGAGATCTCCTTGGTACCTGGACGACCGGAATGTGTCTGTGACCGTGAGGACAAGTGGCGGACAGGAAAGACCGCAGCCACTGCAGACCTGCCGCTCGCGCGCCGACGCCGAGCGACGGCAACGGGTCGAGGCTGTGTGAAAACTCGGGCTTCGCGTTGTCGCGCGCAGAGTCGACCTTTCAGATCGGCCCAGGATCGACGATCGGCATCGCGGGAGGGGTTCGATGACCCCGGAAATTTCGCGTCGACCGAGTTTTCACACAACCTCGGTCGCAGGCGGATTTACGCGAAGCCGATCTCCCAGCCGTAGACCTGCCAGTCGAGTTGGCTCGCCGTCCAGCTGATGTTCGGGTAAACCGGCCCACCGCCACTGTCGCCGGCGACAGGCGGCTTCCAGGCGAGCCGATGTTCATTGCGGCGATCCTGGTGCGGCCGGCGGCCGGCGACCGGCCACGGGCAGCGTGGTCCAACCTCATAGCTCGGCCCGCAAGCGCCGGCCCTGAACGATGGCTCGAGGGACTCTGTTTTCCGCCCTCAGCGATCCGGTCGACGGATGCGATGCGTCGGCCGGATCAGCCGCGCACGCGCAGGATGGCGGCGAAGTACTCCGCCAGGTCATCGCGGGCATGCAGCGGGAGGATATGGCCCACGTACTGATCCGGACGCACGATGACCATGCAGCCTGCAGCCCGGTCGATGCCACGCGTCTTGAAGATGTCCTCGCCCTCCTTCAAATCGGCGCAGAAGACCTTCTCGTAGTCGCACAGCCCGTAGCGGCCCACATGCGGGCGCAGCAGCGTGGGCATGGTGCCGAAGTCGAGCACGCGGAAGCGCTGCTGGAAGACCGCTCGGGTGTCGATCACTGCATCCACGTCCTCCCCCGGCGCGGTGTGGTGGCGCACCGGCGAGGCCGGGTCGTGTTCGAGCCAGTCGCATAGCGTGGCGACGGTGCCGCCCTGGCCGCCAACGTCGTCCGCGGGGGCGAAGATGAACAGGCGGAAGCGCGCATCGGCCTCGATGCAATGGCCCAGCTGCATGGGTTTGGCGTCGGCCAACCGGACGACAGGGGCGGAATGGAAGCGCTTGCCGATGTCGAAGCCCGTGGCCAGGCGCTGGTACGTGGGCGCACCGGTCAGCGGGCTGCGTTCGTACTGGATGGTCAGGCCGCAGGTGAAGGGCAGGTTGTTGACGAACTCGCGCGCCATGCGGGGCAGGCCGTCCGTGGCGTCGTCCTCGGCTCGGGCGCCGACGACGCGCGCCCACTTGTGGTCAAACTCCACCAGACCCTTGGCCGCGGCTCGCCGCTCGCCGGAATAGCTGTGCAACAGGGCCGGGTCGGCTCGGCCGGTCAGCACCGAGACCAGCTTCCAGCCCAGGTTGAAGGCGTCGCCCATCGACACGTTCATGCCCTGCCCGGCCTTCGGGCTGTGGGTGTGGCAGGCGTCGCCGGCCAGCATCACGCGGGGTGCGCGGGTGGCCATCTGATCTCCGGGCACGTCGTCGAACTTGTCGGTCAGGCGGTGGCCAATCTCGTAGATCGACCACCAGACCACCTCCTTCACGTCCAGTTGGAACGGCCGCAAGATGCTCCGTGCCTTGGCGATGATGTCGTCAGCGCCCATGCCGCGGTCGGCGGCGCGCTCGTGCTCGCCCAGGCGGTCGAGCTCGACATACAGGCGCACCAGATGTCCGCCCTCGCGCGGCAGCACCATCAGGATGCCCTCGTCCTGCGAGCGCACGAAGGATTTCATGCGCCAGTCTGGGAAGTCGGTGACCGCCAGCACATCCATCACGCCCCAGGCGTGGTGCGCCGCATCGCCGTGCAGCGCTCCGCCGATGGCGCTGCGCACGTTCGAGCGGGCGCCGTCGCAACCGATGACGTAGTTGGCGCGCACCTGGGTGGTCTGGTTTTCGCGGCCGGGGGCGGTGTGCTGCAGCGTGACGGTGACGGGATATTCGGCGGCGGCAGGGTCGACGCGCAGGTCGGCCACCTTCAGGCCGTAGTCGGGCTCCAGCCGGGTCGGCGAGCGGCGCATGATGTCAAGAAACATGTCGTGCACCCGCGCCTGGTTGATCAGCACATGGGGCATCTCGGAGGTGCCGTCGGGCACGTCCTGCACACGGGCGACCCGACTGAGTGGGGCATCCGCGCCGGGTGCCCAGAAGGTGGTTTCGTTGATCCAGACCGACTCGCGCAGGACCTTCTCGGCAAAGCCGAAGGCCTGGAACATCTCCATGGAGCGCACGCTGACGCCGTCAGCCTGCCCCTTTTCCATCGGCCCCAGCTTGGGTTCGACCAACACGGTGCGGATCTGCGGTACCCGGGCGAGCTGGGCGGCCATGCAAAGGCCCGCCGGCCCCGAGCCGGCGATCAGCACGTCCACAGTTTCCGGCAACGGGGCGCCCGACCGGCGGTGGCCTGGAGCCGCCGGGAGGACATCGGGATCACCGGGCTTGAAGCCGTTAGCGTGGTATTGCATGGTGTCTTCTCTGCTGCCGAGAGCGATCTGTGATACGTACACATATGGTATGTATACATGCTACAGTGGTCAAGCCCGAGAGAGTGGTGCTCGGATGGCAGGGTGTGAACTGCGACGAACGGAGACAGGGATGGACAGGATCGAGATGGCCGGGCACTTGATCCGGCGCCTTCAACAGCAGTCGACACAGATCTTCCAGGCGCAGACGCAGGCCGCGGGCCTGGACCTGACTTCGGTGCAGTTTGCCGCGCTCGACACCATTGCCCAGCAGCCCGGCATCGATCAAGCCAGCCTGGCCGCAACCATCAGCTTCGACCGCGCCACGATCGGCGGGGTGATCGACCGACTGGAGAGCAAGGGCCTCGTGCAGCGCATGGTCAGCGCGCAGGATCGCCGCGCGCGCCGGTTGCACCTCACGCCCGTGGGCGAGCAACTGCTGGCAGCCAGCCGGCCGGTGGTGGAAGCCTTGCAGGCCGAGATCCTGGCGCCGCTGTCACCCGCGGAGCGTGCCGCCTTCCTGGCGCTGGCGCGCAAGGCGCTGGGACTGGGCTGAAGTCAGCGCCGCAGCGCTGGGCGCACCGCGCTGTCGGCCGCCGCTTGCACAGCCGAAGGGCGGAATCTTGGCGTCGAATAGCGAAGGCTGTAGGACCGCGGCGGGTCGACTCGCACCTGCCGCAGCCTTAGGAAGCAGTCGTTCGGCCGGTGACGGCCACCAACGACAGCTACCTGCCGCCGCGTCCTCCTCACGGTCCCGGCCAGTTCCGGTCGCTCAGTCCTCGAGAGAATCGCGCCGTCAGTGACCGGTCTGTGAGTACAGCAGACGTAGCCCGCGATCCGTTCGCGGCGACGTAATCTCCGATGCAGTCGCTCAACGAGATCGGCGGCCCGGTAGGCTGTGAGGGTTGCTCGAACGTCTGCAGTCCCTGGGACGTGGCTGGCGCTGGCTGCGCCCCAGGCCGCCCTATTAGCGAGGGATTTCAAGACGCCGCCAAGCGCCATTGAACAGCCCTGGCCTGGTAGTCCAAGTCGTCTTGAAAGTCGGTTGCGCACCTGGATGGTGGTGTCCCAGTGACCCGTCTTCGATTCCTGGCCCGCCTCGCCTGCACCGTGGCGATGACGCTGATCCCGGTGGTGCTGATTGCCTTTCTGTGCATGCCGTCGAGCCTGCGCCATCACCTGGGCAACCAGCCGAACGATCCGAACGCTCCCGTTGCGCACAGGACCAAATCGGACCGAGATTGTGGTTCGCAACCGCACAGACTTGCACCGCGCCCGCTCGTAAGCTCATTGGCAAGGAGGGGGCCGACGATCTGGCCAGGACATGGCTGCGAACCAAGCTGATGTTGCCGAGCAGGGCATGGCACCCGAAAGCGAGGTGACCGCCCCTGCACTTGGCCCCGAATCGGGTCTGTCCGTAGCCCAGGCCGCTCAGCGCCTGGCCGAGGACGGCCCCAATGCACTGCCCGGCGGGCAGCGCCGCTCCTTGCTGTCGATCGGCGTCGAGACCGTGCGCGAGCCGATGTTCCTGTTGCTGCTCGCGGCGGGAACCCTGTACCTGGTGTTCGGTGACCTGCAGGAGGGCCTGACGCTCTTTGGCTTCGTGGTCGTCACCGTTGCGCTCACCCTGTACCAGGAAGGCAAGACCGAGCGCGCCGTCGAAGCTCTCCGCGACCTCACCAGCCCGCGCGCGCTGGTCATCCGTGACGGTCAACCCCAACGCATCGCCGGGCGCGACGTGGCGCGCGGCGACCTGCTCAAACTGAGCGAGGGCGACCGCGTTCCGGCCGATGCCCTGCTCGTGTCGGCCGACGGCGTACGGGCGGACGAGTCGTTGCTGACGGGCGAGGCCGTGCCGGTCGGCAAGCGGGTGGCGCTGCCCGATGAACTGGCTGCCCCGGCGAAGCCCTCCGACACCGCACGCGTTGCGCCCGGCGGCGACGACCAGCCGACGGTCTACGCCGGCACGCTGATCGTGCAAGGGCATGCGCTGGCGCGTGTGACGGCCACCGGCGAGCGCAGCGAGATCGGCCGCATCGGCACCGCGCTCGGTACGGTGGAGAACGAGCGTTCGCCGCTGCAGAAGCAGACCGCGAGGCTGGTTCGCAACCTGGCCCTGCTGGCGCTGGCATTGAGCCTGGCCCTCGTGGTCGTGCACGGGCTGATCAAGGGCGACTGGCTGCAGGCCCTGCTGGCCGGCATCGCCCTGGCCATGGCCCTGCTGCCCGAGGAATACCCGGTGGTGCTGACCGTGTTCCCCGCCCTCGGGGCACGCCGGCTGTCCAAGGAAGGCGTGCTCACCCGCCGCATCAACGCGATCGAGACGCTGGGCGCTACCACGGTGCTGTGCAGCGACAAGACCGGCACGCTTACCGAGAACCGCATGACGGTGACGCGCCTGGCCGCGGGGGGTGTCGACCTGAAGGAAAACATCGCTCTGGATTCAGTGACCGCTGGGAACCTGCCCGAGGCCTTCCACGCCTTGGTTGAAGTGGCGATCCTGGCGAGCGTGGTCGACCCCTTCGACCCGATGGAGAAGGCCTTCCACCAGTTCGGTGAACGCTTCCTCGCCGACACCGAGCACCTGCACCACGACTGGCGCCTGGTGCAGACCTACGCGCTCAGCCCGGCGCTGCGCGCGATGTCGCACGTGTGGGCGGCGGCCGGCGATGGAACTCAGACGGTCGCCGCTAAGGGCTCGCCGGAAGCGGTGGTGGATCTGTGCCACCTGGACGATGCGCAGAAGGCCCGCATCGCCGGCGTGGTCGACCAACTGGCTGAAGAAGGATTGCGCGTGCTGGCGGTGGCACGCGGCGGCTACACGGGCCAGGACTGGCCGGCGAACGAACACGACTTCGATTTCGAGTTCATCGGGCTCATCGGTCTGGCGGACCCGGTGCGCGCAGAGGTGCCCGCCGCCGTGGCCGAGTGCCGTGCGGCCGGCATCCGGGTGGTCATGATCACCGGCGACTACCCCGCCACGGCGCGCGCCATTGCCCACCAGGCCGGGCTGGCCGAACGCGATGGCGACATACTGTCGGGCGAAGAGATCGCGTCGCTCAGCGACGAGGTCTTGCGCGAGCGCATGGCCACCGTCAGCGTCTGCGCCCGCATCGCGCCCGAGCAGAAGCTGCGCATCGTGCAGGCGCTGAAGGACGGCGGCGACATTGTTGCGATGACGGGTGATGGCGTGAACGACGCGCCGGCGCTGCGTGCGGCGCATGTGGGCGTGGCGATGGGCGGGCGCGGCACCGACGTGGCTCGAGAGTCGGCCTCACTGGTGCTGGTCGACGACAACTTCGCGGCCATCGTGGCAGCCGTGCGCCTGGGGCGCCGCATCTTCGACAACCTGCGCAAGGCGATGTCGTACATCCTGGCGGTACACGTGCCGATCGCCGGCATGGCGATGCTGCCGGTGCTGTTCGGCTGGCCGGCCCTGCTGTACCCGATGCACATCGCCCTGCTCGAACTCATCATCGACCCGGCCTGCTCGATTGCGTTCGAGAACGAACCTGCCGAAAGCGATGTGATGCAGCGTCCGCCGCGCGACGCCGCCGCGCCGCTGTTCGGCGGCGCCACGCTGTGGCTGGCGCTGCTGCAGGGCGTGGGGGTGCTCGCCATGGTGTTGGCTGCGTTCGCCTGGGCGAGCCCGCGCATCCCCGAGCCTGAAGCCCGCGCCTTTGCCTTCGCCACGCTGGTGGTGGGCAACTTGGCCCTCATCCTCTCCAACCGCTCGGCCACCCGATCGCTGTGGGCGACACTGCGCACACCGAACACAACGCTGTGGGTGGTCGTCGGCCTGGCGTTGGCGCTGCTGCTGGCTGCGCTCTACATCCCCTGGGCCGTCGGCGTGCTGCGGTTCGCACCCCTCCCGGCGCACGAACTGGCCGCGGCCTGCGGACTGGGCCTGCTGAGCCTGGTGTGGTTCGAAGGCATTAAGTGGGCGCGGCGGAGGGTGCACAAGCCAAATGGGCCCGACGGAGCCAGCCCTGTTGCGGCTCCTCAAGGCCGAAAGTGAGGCGCGGCTAAGCGGACCTGCTAAGCAGTGTCGCGGCGAAACAGGAGCGGCAGGGCCACGAAGACAAGAATGCCGACCACCATTTGAAACGGCCGCAGGTTGCTGCCATCGGGCCGTACCCCCACCGGCGCCGCAGGGCGGGCAAAGCGTAGCCGCGCCAACCGAACTCCTCGCCCAGGGTTCCGCCCACCAGGAACACCAGGAAGAAGTTCGCCCCCGCCAGCAGGATGTGCCCGGCCGCGGGCGACGGCGGCAAGGACCCTTCCAGCGCCACATCGGCGGCCGCCGCCAGACCCATGAATGCGGCCGGAAGGAAGAAGGCCAGTGCCAGCCAACGCCAACCAACCCGCAACTGCATGGCAGGGCAACACTTGCACTGCATGCGGCTTCAGTGGGCATCCAGGCAGAGCCCTCGCCGGCCTGTTCGACAGCGCACAGACCGCGAGCCGTGCTTCGTGCTCCCCTTGTCAGAACGCCCATTCCCGGAGCCACGATGCCTGACACTCTCGCACCCGACGTGCTGCACAAGATGCACGCTTGGTGGCGCGCGGCCAACTACCTCTCGGTCGGGCAGATCTACCTGCAGGACAACCCCCTGCTCGAGACGCCGCTCTCGCTGGACCATGTCAAGCGGCGCCTGCTCGGGCACTGGGGCACGACGCCCGGTCTGAACCTGCTGTATGTGCACCTGAACAGGCTGATCAAGGCCCACGACCTGGACATGCTGCTGATCGTCGGCCCTGGTCATGGCGGGCCGGGGATCGTCGCCAACACCTACCTCGAAGGTGCCTACACCGAGCACTACCCGGCCATCGAACGCGACCGCAGCGGTATGCGACGGCTGTTCCGTCAGTTCTCCTGGCCGGGCGGGATCCCCAGCCATGTGGCGCCCGAAACGCCGGGCTCGATCCACGAAGGCGGCGAGCTGGGCTATTCGCTGGCCCATGCCTACGGTGCGGCCTTCGACAACCCGGGCTTGATCGTGGCCTGCATCGTCGGCGACGGCGAGGCCGAGACTGGGCCCCTGGCGGCCAGCTGGGACTCGAACAAGTTCGTCAACCCGGCACGCGACGGTGCGGTGCTGCCCATCCTGCACCTCAACGGCTACAAGATCGCCAACCCGACGGTGCTGGCCCGCATCGGCCGCGCCGAACTGTTCGAGCTGATGCACGGGCACGGCTACGAGCCGCACTTCGTCGAAGGCGATGACCCCGCGCTCGTACATCAGAGCTTGGCCGGAACGCTGGACAAGGCGCTGGCGCGCATCCAGCGTATTCAGGATGCTGCGCGCGCGCCCGGCGCGCCTCAGCCGCCCGAGCGCCCACGCTGGCCGATGATCATCCTCGACACCCCCAAGGGCTGGACCGGGCCGAAGTTTGTCGACGGCCTGCCGGTCGAAGGCACCTGGCGCGCCCATCAGGTGCCGATCGCAAGGTTCACCAAACCCGAACACCTGCAGCAACTCCAAACCTGGCTGCAGAGTTACAAGCCCGAAGAGTTGTTCGACGAGGCCGGGAAATTCCGCGAAGAGTTCGCCTCGCTGGCGCCGACGGGCCGGCGGCGCATGGGCTTCAGCCCGCATGCAAACGGCGGCCAGTTGTTGAGGCCGCTGGTGATGCCGCGCCTGAACGAGCACGTCGTGCCTGTGCCCGCTCCCGGCGCCACCGAAGGCGAGGCCACGCGGGTGCTCGGTGGCTTCCTGCGCGAAGTGATGCGGCTGAACCTGGCCAGCGCCAACTTCCGCCTCTTCGGTCCGGACGAGACCGCGTCAAACCGGCTTGACCCGGTCTACGCCGTCACAGGCAAGACCTGGATGGCCGAGACGGTCGAGAACGACACCAACCTCAGTGCCGACGGCCGCGTGATGGAGGTGCTGAGCGAGCATCTTTGCGAAGGCTGGCTCGAGGGCTACCTGCTCACTGGGCGACACGGTCTGTTCTCGTGCTACGAGGCCTTCATCCACATCATCGATTCGATGTTCAACCAGCACGCCAAGTGGTTGAAAGTCAGCCGCAAGATCCCGTGGCGCACACCTATCGCATCGCTGAACATTCTGCTCACCTCGCACGTCTGGCGGCAGGACCACAACGGCCTGTCGCACCAGGACCCGGGCTTCATGGACCATGTGGCCAACAAGTCGTCCGATGTGGTGCGCATCTACCTGCCGCCGGACGCCAACTGCCTGCTGTCAGTGGCCGACCACTGCCTGCGCAGCCGCCATCACGTCAACGTCATCGTGGCGGGCAAGCAGCTGGCATGGCAGTGGCTGGACATGGACGCTGCCGTTCGCCATTGCGCTGCCGGCGTCGGCGTGTGGGCCTGGGCAGGCAACGAAGTTGATGCCGCACGTGACCAGGGGCCTGACGTCGTGATGGCCTGCGCCGGCGATGTGCCCACATTGGAGGCGCTGGCGGCCGTGATGCTGCTGCGCGAGGACGTGCCCGACATCCGCATCCGCGTCGTGAACGTCGTCGACCTGATGGCGCTGCAACCGCCCTCGGAACATCCACATGGCCTGGACGACCGTGACTTCGATGCGCTGTTCACCACCGACCGGCCGGTGATCTTCGCTTTCCACGGCTACCCCTCGCTCGTGCACCGGCTGACCTACCGCCGGCACAACCACGCCAACATCCATGTGCGCGGCTTCAAGGAGGAAGGCACCACCACAACGCCCTTCGACATGGTGGTGCTGAACAACCTGGACCGTTATCAGCTGGCGCTGGATGCGGTGCGGCGCATTCCCCGGCTCGCCGGCGAGGTGGAGGGCGCCACCGCGCGCTACTGGACACGCATCGAGCGCCACAAACTCTACATCGCCGAACACGGCGAAGACCTGCCTGAGGTGCGCGACTGGCGCTGGCTGGGCAGCACGTGATCGTGCTGGCGCCGAACAGCAGCCCGCCGTCGCTGAAGTTCGACCTGTACCGCGTGTCGACCGGTCAGGTCGATGCGCTGCCGGAGGGTCAACTCGACGCGGTGGCCCCGATTGCGCCGCTGCACACGCGGGCTTCGGCGGCCGCGTGTACGCCATCGCACAGTGCCATTTCCAAGCCAAGCCGATACTTGGGTGGGGCAGGTTGCGCCTATTTGAGTTCTGCCGTGCCCGCCGCCCAGCGCAAGGCGCGGAGAACGTCGGCGAACCCATCGGTTCTTTAGTCCGGCCGTCAGAGTTGAGGGCTACCCTTGGGCGGCGCGCCAGCCGTGCTGCCTGGAATGCAGCCCCAAAAAAGCATCTTTCGACCTGCCATGCCGATCACCGATCTCGCCGACGACTCCGAAGACCCGCAGCACAGCCCCGAAGAGCGGGCAGCAGCGGCATCGCGCAGCACCTGGGTCAGTGTGGGCGTCAACCTGATCCTCACCCTCACGCAGGTCACCGTCGGCATCCTGGCCAAGTCTCAGGGCTTGGTGGCCGATGGCATTCACTCGCTCTCGGACCTGGTCGCGGACTTCGTCGTTCTCTTTGCCAGCCACCACGCCAAGAAGGACGCCGACGAAGACCACCCCTACGGCCATCAGCGCTTCGAGACAGCGGCGTCGCTGGTTCTCGGCGCGCTGCTGCTGGCGGTCGGCATCGGCATGCTGTGGTCGGCGTTCCGCAAGCTCGAAGAGCCCGGTCTCGTTCAGCAGGTCCATATCGTGGCCCTGTGGGTCGCTGGCGGTGCTCTTGTCGCCAAGGAACTGCTGTTCCGCTACATGCTGTCGGTGGCCAAGCGGGTGAAGTCCAGCATGCTGGTGGCCAACGCGTGGCACGCACGATCGGATGCGGCCTCCTCGCTGGTGGTCGGCATCGGCATCATCGGCAATCTGGCGGGCTATCCCATCCTCGACCCGATCGCTGCTCTGATCGTCGGCTTCATGGTCGCCAAGATGGGCTGGAGCTTCGGCTGGGACGCGATGCACGACCTCATGGACCGGTCGGTGGACGAACAGGAGGTCACTGCGATCCGCAAGACGCTGGTGGACACTCCAGGTGTCAAGAGCGTGCACGACATCCGCACGCGCAAGATGGGCGACATGATCGTCGTAGACGCGCACATCGAGGTCGATGCGGTCATCAGCGTCGAGGCCGGGCACGACATTGCCGTTGAAGCGCGACAGCGCGTCCTGCAGCGGCACCGTGTGCTGAACCTGATGACGCACGTGGACCCGTGGCGCCGGCCCGATCTGGACCATGCAGGACCGGCCGTGCGCGCCAGGTGATGGACACCGTCGTCCAGGTTCGCGAGTCGCCCGCGGTCGCTGCTGGGCTGAGCGACGCCGAGGCTCGCCAGCGACTGGCCAAGGACGGCCCGAACGAATTGCCGGTGTCCAAGCCGCGCAGCGTGCTGAGACTGGCGCGCGAGGTCGCGTCCGAACCGATGTTCCTGCTTCTGGTGGCCTGTGGCGCCATCTACATGCTGCTGGGCGACAGGCAGGAAGCGCTGATGCTGCTCGGTTTCGTGTTCGTGGTCATGGGCATCAGCTTCGTGCAGCAGCGACGCAGCGAGCGATCGCTGGAAGCGCTGCGCGACCTTTCGAGCCCGCGTGCCCTTGCCGTGCGGGACGGCACTCCGGTGCATATCGCGGCCCGGGATCTGGTGGTGGGCGACATGGTCCTGCTCGCAGAGGGCGACCGGGTGCCGGCAGACATGCAACTCCTCGAGGTCTCGAACTTCGCAGTTGATGAGTCGCTGTTGACCGGGGAGTCGGAACCCGTCGTGAAGGAGGCATCCACAGGGCCCATGGACGGTGCCCAGCAAGGCACACCGCGGGAGGGGGCGGATAAATGTCAGGCCTTCTCCGGCTCGCTGGTCACGCGGGGCACGGCGCGCGGCGCTGTCGTCGCCACCGGCGAACGCAGCGCCCTGGGGCGTATCGGTCAATCGCTTGCGGGCATCGTCGTAGAGACCACGCCGATCCAGCAGGAGACGCGCCGGGTCGTCAAAGTTGTCGCCTTGGTCGGCCTGACACTGGCGGCAGCGCTGGCGATCGCCTACTGGATCGCACTGGGTGACTGGCTGCACGGCCTGCTGGCAGGTCTGACGCTGGCCATGGCGATCCTGCCGGAAGAGCTTCCGGTGGTGCTGACCTTGTTCCTCGGGTTGGGCGCCTGGCGCCTGGCACGTGAGAAGGTGTTGGCGCGAAGCATCCCGGCCGTGGAATTGCTGGGTGCCACCACGGTGCTGTGCGTCGACAAGACCGGAACGTTGACGGCCAATCGCATGACCGTGCGGCGACTGTGGACGACGACGGCGGCCTATGACACGGCGGCCACAAGCGCAGAACCGTTGCCGGAGGAACTGCACGGCGTTCTGGAATACGCGGTGCTGGCCAGCCACCGACGCGCCTTCGATCCCATGGAGACGGCCATTGGTGAGGCTGGCAAGCGCCTGCTGGCCGATACCGAGCATTTGCACAGCGACTGGACGTTGGTGGACGACTATGCGCTGTCGCCCGAGATGCTGGCCATGTCGCGTGTGTGGCAGTCGCCGGATCAGGCCGAGCGGCTGATCGCCGCCAAGGGCGCGCCCGAGGCCATCGTCGACCTTTGCCACCTCGATGCGGCGCAGGGCGCTGCCATCATCGAGCAGGTACATGCGATGGCCGGCGACGGTCTGCGCGTGCTGGGAGTTGCCTGGGCGAGCTTTCCTTCAGGTGAACTTCCGGACCAGCAGCACGACTTCTCCTTCGCATTCCTCGGACTGATCGCGCTGGAAGACCCGGTGCGGCCCGACGTGCCAGGGGCCATTGCCGAATGCCACGCCGCCGGCATCCGCGTGGTGATGATGACGGGCGACCACCCGGCCACCGCCGTCTCGATCGCCAGGCAGGCGGGCCTGAGCACGGACGCCCCCGTCATCACGGGAACCGAGCTAGCGACCTTGAGTGATGAAGCGCTCACTGAACGCCTGAGCGAAACGCACATTTTCTGCAGGGTCCAGCCCGATCAGAAGTTACGCCTGGTGCGGGCCTTCAAAGCTCGCGGCGACGTGGTCGCGATGACCGGTGACGGTGTCAACGACGCGCCCGCCTTGAAGGCAGCAGACATCGGCGTGGCCATGGGTGCGCGCGGCACCGAGGTGGCTCGCGAGGCCGCAGCCCTTGTGCTACTGAACGATGACTTTTCGTCGCTCGTGACAGCGGTGCGCTTACGGACGCCGCGTCTTCGCCAACCTGCGCAAGGCCATCGTGTTCGTGGTGGCCGTTCACATGCCCATCGTCGGCCTGTCCATCGTGCCGGTGCTGTTCGGCTGGCCGATGCTGCTGATGCCGGTGCACATCCTGTTCCTGCAACTCATCATCGACCCGGCGTGTTCGGTGGTCTTCGAGGCCGAACCGCTGGAGCCTGAGGCCATGAAGGCTCCACCACGTCGGACGGACCAGAAGCTGTTCGACAAGGCCGTGATGGTCCGCGGACTTTGGCAGGGCGTCGGTCTGCTGCTGCTCCTGCTCGGCGTGTATGCGGGTGCCAGGGCCTGGCTGCCCGCCGATGGCCAGCGCGACGACATCGCGCGTGCGCTGACGTTTGTCGTGCTGGTCTTGTCCAACCTGGGCTTGATCCACACCAACCGGTCCTGGGGCCGGACTGCCTTGTCGGGGAACCCCGAATCCAACAAGCAATTCGGCTGGATCGCCGCCGGTACGGTGGTCGTGCTCGGCGTTGTGCTGAGCGTGCCTGCGATCAGCCGACTGTTCTACTTCACCGCGCCACAGGCCGTCATGCTGCTGGCGGCGTTGGGTGCAGCCGTGCTCAGCATGGTGTGGTTCGAGGGCGTCAAGCGAATCCAGAGCCGGCGTCCTCGACGCGCCGCTTGAATCCGCCGCTACATCAGGTCATGTGCTGAGGCGAGGTCGCCACCACGTTGGCAGGCGTTCCGATGTGATGGTGAAGGCTCGCCGGCATCGTGACGAACGCGATCAGTGCCACGGGGAGCAGCGTCATGGAGATCGTTCTGGCCAGGCGGGCCAGGAAGTCGTGAAGGTCGGTTTGCATGAAGGGATCCTAGGTTCGCGTGTTGGCGCACCGACAGCATGGACGCCGCGCATTAAGTTGCGCTGAAATGAAAACACGGACCGCCTACCGGGTGCGCAACCGTCACGAGATCCACCAACTTGGATGACAGCTTGGTTCGCGTGCGGGCCCCCCGGCAGTGCGGTGCCGAGCAGACCGATCACTTGAATGTGAATAGGGTCAACGTGCCGATGGATCGGTCGGCAGCGGTTGGCCCGGGCTACGGACGCGGCAGTCCACCGTGAACCCTTGATGAGGTTGCCGGGCAACCGGCCGTGTTCAACGGGGATGTGCGCTCAGAAATCGATAAGCCCTGCTGCCTAGGATGCCTTTCACTTCACCCACTTTCCATAGGAAGGCCTCGCCATGTTCTGCCCTGTTTGCAAGAGCGTAGAACTCGTCATGACCGATCGCCAAGGCATCGAGATCGACTACTGCCCGACCTTCCGAGGTGTCTGGCTCGATCGAGGCGAATTGGACAAGCTGATCGAACGATCTGTTCAGCTTGTCAGTAGTGGCTCAGCGCCTCCAGTCCCTTCTCAGGATCGGTCACGGAGCCACGACAGCCGCCAGGGCTTCAAGGACTCGGACTTCGGTCACAAGGACTACGGCCACGGTCAGCAGGGCCAGCACGGGCAGCGCCGCTCCTTCTGGCGCGAACTGTTCGATTGACGGCGATCAACTCGCGCCCTCAGTCCAGCCCCCGACACTTCACCGATGACCGCCGCTCAACTGCTCGCCTACATCACGGTGGCATTGCTGCTGCAGGTGATTGCGGGCGTGGCGTTCGCCGTGTGGCGGCGCCCCTCGACCACCGGTGCGCCGGCGTCAGCCGGGGTGGAGGAAGTGGTCGCAGCCCCCGGATCCCCCTCTGGCGCCTGGTCAGGCTGGCGTGAATTCCGCGTCGTACGTCGTGAGTTCGAGGATGCGGCGCAGACGCAGTGCTCGTTCCACCTTCAACCCGTCGACGGCGCGCCGCTCACGCCGTTCCAGCCGGGTCAGTACCTCACCTTTTCGCTGAAGGTGCCAGGCGGCGTTGCGGCCGCGTCGGTCGCCGAGCGCAGCATCACGCGGTGCTACTCGCTGTCGGACCGGCCGGATCCGACGGGCTACCGCATCACCATCAAACGCGTGCCGCCACCCGCGGCCCAGCCGGAGTTGCCGCCGGGCGTGTCGTCGGGGTATTTCCATGACCGGGTGCACGAAGGTCATGTGCTTCAAGTGAAGGCGCCGTCGGGCCACTTCTTCATCGACCCGGATGCCAGCGTGCCGGCAGTGTTCATCGCCGGCGGCATCGGCATCACGCCGATGATGAGCATGCTGCGCTGGTGTGTGGCCGAGCAGCCTGAGCGACGGATTCATCTGTACTACGGCGTGCGCAGCAGCGGGGACCATGCCTTCAAGCGGGTGCTGGAAGACCTAGCGGCTGCCCACCCGGCCTTCAAGCTGAACGTGGTGTACGGCAACCCGGGAGCTGACGACGTGTTGGCACGCGACTACCAGCACGTCGGCTACATCGACTTGGCATTGCTGCGCCGCACCTTGCCCCATGGCCGCCACCAGTTCTATGTCTGCGGGCCGCCACCGATGATGCATAGCCTGGTGCCGGCCCTGCGCGAATGGGGCGTGCAGACAGACGACATCCACTTCGAAGCCTTCGGCCCGGCTTCTGTGCGGCCTACAGGGCCGGTGAGCAACGAGCCTGCCGTGGCGAGTTCGGCATCCATCGACGTGCGCTTCAGCCGCTCGGGCCGCACGCTGGCCTGGGACGGCCAGGACGCCAACCTGCTCGACTTCGCAGAGCGCCATGACCTGGCGGTGGATTCGGGCTGTCGATCCGGCAGCTGTGGCGCCTGCCAGACCCGGCTGCTGTCCGGCGTGGTCACCTATGCGGACAAGCCGGACCACGACATCCCGAAGGGCCACTGCTTGCTGTGTGTCGGCAAGCCGCAGTCTGCCCTTGTCCTCGAGGCATGAGTTCCATGAAAGCCCGCCTCTTCAGCCGCGAGGTACTGCCCTTCTACCTGTCGCTGCTGGCACTGGCGGCGGCCGCGTTGCTGTGCGACGCGGCCTTGCACCTGCTCAACGCCGTGTGGATCGGCCGCTGGCTCGGCATTCCCGGCACGCTGATGATCCTGGGGTCGCTGGCCTATTCGCTGCGCAAGCGCAAGCTGATCCGGTCCGGCCAGCCCGTCAAGCTGTTGCGGCTGCACGAATACATGGCCTGGGCGGGCTCGCTTCTTGTGCTGGTGCACGCCGGCATCCACTTCAATTCGATCCTGGCCTGGCTGGCTACCTTGGCGATGATCATCAATGTCGCCAGTGGCCTGACGGGCAAGTTCTTGCTTGATCGTTCGAGGCGCCGTCTTGAAAAAGCGCGACAGCGCATGCGAGCGCAGGGCCTGACGACCGAACAGCAGTCCGAGCGCACCTACTGGGACAGCCTGACCTTCGACGCCGTCAAGCAGTGGCGCTCGGTGCACTTTCCCATCACGCTGGCCTTTGCGGTGCTGGCGCTGGCGCACATCGTGGCCGAGTTTCTCTTCTGGAGCTGGAAGTGAAAAGCCGCTGGCTCTGGGTCGTGATCAGCGCCAATCTGGTGGTGTTGGTGGCGCTTGCCTTTGTCTACCCGCACCTGATGGTGGCCCCTGGCGCGCTTGCGAAGGGCCATGCCGAGCTGACCACCGATTGCTTCGCCTGCCACACGCCCCTGCGTGGCGCCACGGCAGACCGATGCATTGCCTGCCACAAGCCGCCCGACATCGGCCTGCGTACGACCAAGGGCGCAGCCATCGTCAGTGCCAAGCCCGTGAAGGTTTCGTTCCACCAGGAACTGAACGACCAGAACTGCATGGCCTGTCACAGCGACCATGCCGGCCTGAAGCTGACGCAGCTCAGCCGCAAGCCGTTCTCGCACGCGATGCTTCGCTTGGCCACGCGTGACCGCTGCGACACCTGCCACACCGCGCCGACGAACGACATGCACAAGGCCCTCAGCGTCGGCTGCGACAAGTGCCACAAGACCGACGCCTGGAAACCGGCCACCTTTGACCATGCGGCGCTGACCCCGGCCGAACTGGGCCGTTGCGAGAGTTGCCACAAGGCGCCCACCGACGCGCTGCACAAGCAGATGACCGGCAACTGCGCTCAATGCCATAAGCCGCAAGCCTGGAAGCCGGCGACCTTCGACCACGACAAGTTCTTCCCGCTGGACAAGGACCACAATGCGACTTGCGTGACCTGCCACGTCGGCAACAACTACAAGCAGTACACCTGCTACGGCTGCCACGAACACACGCCGGCCAACATGCAGGCCAAGCACCAGGAAGAAGGCGTCGCCGAGAGCCTCGACAACTGCGTGCGCTGCCACCGCAGTGCCAGCGGCGAGGGCGAAGGGAAAGGCAAGGGAGAACGCGGCAAGGGCAAGCGCGAAAGGGACTGAGCCTTCTAGCGAAGGAGCCAAGCCCCGATGGACGATTCCACCCCGCTCCCCGCCTCGCAGGAGACCGGTCGCATCGCGCGCCCTCTGCTGGCGAAGGACCAGACGGGCTGGCTGCGCTGGCTGCCAGGCTTGCATGTCCTGCGTCACTACGAGCTGGCTTGGCTACCGCACGACGTGATGGCCGGCCTGGCCTTGACCGCGGTGCTGATTCCAGTCGGCATTGCCTATGCCGTCGCATCCGGCCTGCCCGGCATTTGCGGCCTGTACGCCACCATGGCCGGGCTGCTGGCGTATGCCTTGTTCGGCCCGAGCCGTATCCTGGTGCTGGGGCCTGACTCGTCGTTGGCGGCGCTGATCCTGGCCGTCGTCCTGCCGCTGTCCGCGGGCGACCCGCAGCGTGCCATCGCGCTGGCCGGGATGATGGCTTTGGTGTCGGGTGCGCTGTGCGTCGGGGCCGGTACCGCACGGCTGGGATTCGTCACAGAGTTGCTGTCCAAGCCGATCCGCTACGGCTACATGAACGGCATTGCGCTGACGGTGATCGCCAGCCAGTTGCCGGCATTGTTCGGCTTCGGCGTCGATGCCCATGGGTTGCTGGACGAGTCCCGGCAATTCGCGTTGGCCCTGCTGGCCGGCAAGACAAACCTGCCGGCGCTGGCCATCGGCGCCGGCACGCTCCTGACGATTCTGCTGCTCAGGCGCCGTCCGCGTCTGCCGGGGGTCTTGATCGCCGTCGCAGGAGGGACCTTTGTCGTCACCTTGCAGGACCTCGCCCTGCGCGCGGGTGTGCCCGTGCTCGGCGCGCTGCCGCAGGGCCTGCCCGGTCTTGTCCTGCCTTCGATGGGTGCCAATGACATCGCGGCGGTTCTGCTCGGTGGACTGGCAGTGGCGCTGATCTCGTTTGCCGACACCAGCGTGTTGTCGCGGACCTACGCCGGGCGGACAGCATCCTTCGTCGATCCCAACCAGGAGATGGTGGGCCTGGGTGCGGCCAATCTCGCCGCCGGGCTGTTCCAGGGCTTTCCGATCAGTGCCAGCGCTTCACGCACACCGGTGGCCGAGGCCGCGGGCGCCAGGACACAACTCACCGGTGTGGTGGGCGCGTTGTCTGTTGGCGCCATGCTGTTGATGGCACCCGGCCTGCTGCGCAACCTGCCGGTCGCGGCCCTGGCGGCGGTGGTGATCGCCTCGGCCATCGGCCTGATCGAAATCGCCGACTTGCGCCGCATCTGGTGCATCCAGCGCTGGGAATTCTGGCTGTCGATGGGCTGCCTGCTCGGCGTGGCGCTGCTGGGGGCGATCCCCGGCATCGGCTTGGCGATCGTGGTTGCGGTCATCGAGTTCCTGTGGGATGGCTGGCGGCCTCATTCGGCGGTGCTGGGCCGGGTCGACGGCGTCAAGGGCTATCACGACATCGCGCGCCACCCCGAGGCCCGCGTGGTGCCGGGCCTGGTGCTGTTCCGATGGGACGCGCCCTTGTTCTTCGCCAACGCCGAACTGTTCCGGGACCGCGTGCTGGACGCCGTGGCCAGCTCACCAACGCCCGTGCGCTGGGTGGTCGTCGGCGCCGAGCCGATCACCAGCGTGGACGTCACTTCCGCCGATGCGCTGGATGAACTCGACAAGACCCTGCACGAGGCGGGCATCGAGTTGTGCTTTGCCGAGATGAAGGGGCCGGTCAAGGACAAGCTCAAGCGCTTCGGACTCTTCTCCAGGCTCGGTGAGCAGTGCTTCTTTGCGACCCTGGGCGAGGCGGTGAGTAGCTACCTTGAATCGCAGTCTGTGGCGTGGGTGGACTGGGAGGACCGCGTAGATGGCGGAGCCAAGGACAGCGCGCAGAGATCTCGGACGGCGGGGTTCATCGATCCGCCGGCGCAAGCCCGATGACGCCCAGCCACCCATGAAGGACAGATGTTTCTGGATCGTGATCCAGCAGGGGAATCCGCCGAGCTCGCGAGCCCACGAGTCAGGACGCTGTCTTTCACCTTCAGAAGGTGTCGAATCGCTTCGAATGGGTGAGTCCGAGAATCACGCCCTGCATGACGTCGCCCTTGATCTGCATCCTGACGAGTTCACCGTATCGCTTGCTGCGTCGGGAAGCGGGAAGCCGACGCGGCTCAACATCCTCGGTGGGTTGGATCGACCGACAGCCGGGCAAGTGCGCGTGCGTGTTCGGCCGTAGCGTGGCGACGTCACGCGGCGCCGCCACTTCGAGAGACTGAGCCGGGCAGGTACCTTGTTCGCCGTCATCCTCGCCGTCGCTGTCACGCTCATGGAGTGCTATGTCTTCTGGCGTGCGGCTTCGGTACCCTTTGTACGGCGACATGTCTCGCCAAGGGTGCTGATCGGCGTCGGGGTCGGCCTTTGGGCGTCCTATTTCTTTGGCGCCGCTCTTGACCGGCAGGACGCCGGCGCCCTGGCGACGTCACTGGAGCTGTGGAGCATGACCTGGCTGGCCATGCTCTTCCTGATGTCGGTGGCGTTGCTGGCGGCTGACGCAGCCACTGGTTTCGGCCTGCTGTTTCCAAAAGTCGCGCCGCGGGTGCGCGGTGCGGCATTGGCCGTCGGCGTCGGGCTCACGGCGCTGGCGCTCGTTCAGGGGCTGCGCGCGCCGGTCGTACAGAGTTATGAGGTCTACAGCCGCCAACTGCCTGTGGCGCTCGACGGGACGGTGATTGTCGCCATCTCGGACCTGCATCTCGGCTCCCTCTTGGGCGCGACATGGCTTGCCGCACGGGTTGAGCAGGTCCAGGCCGAGAAGCCCGACCTTGTCGTCCTGATCGGCGACGTTTTCGAGGGCCACAGCGTTCCCGCAGCAGAACTGCTCACGGTCCTCAAAGCGATGTCTGCGCCGCTGGGCAAGTGGGGCGTCGTTGGTAATCATGAGATGCATTCGGGAGGCGATGCCAATGGCGCGATTTTCGAAGGCGCCGGCGTCCACCTGTTGCGCAATGGCTGGACTGAACTGCGACCCGGCCTCATCTTGGCTGGCTCGGAAAGCCTGTCGCTCGGCCCAGCTACTGGCGTGGACGGACCCGCGCTTGAGGCGGCGCTCGCAGGTCGCCCTCAGGGAGCCACGGTGCTCATCGCCCATGCACCGCCGCCGCAGGAGTTGGTGTCAGGTTCGGGTGTGGACCTGCTGCTCTCGGGTCACACCCACGGCGGGCAGCTGTGGCCGTTCGGCTACCTCGTCCGACAGTGGTTTCCTCTCTTCGAGGGGCGCTATCAGGTCGGGGCCACGACGGTGATCGTGTCTCGCGGGACAGGCACCTGGGGACCGCGCATGCGCCTGTGGAGGCCTGGCGAGATCATTCGCGTGACGCTGCGTGCTGGAGTCGATGCCAACGCCACCGCGGCGGATACACGCACGTTCCGATAGGCTGCCTGCGTGCTCAATGTCGCCAACACGATCACCCTGCTGCGCTTTGCGCTGGTGCCGGCGCTTGCGCTTCAACTGATCCGGGGCGAGTACGGCCCGGCCTTGGTGCTGTTCATCGTCTCGGCCGTGTCGGATCTGGCCGATGGGATCGTCGCCCGACGGTGGGACCAGGCCACCAGGTTCGGCGCTGTGGCCGACCCGCTGGCGGACAAGCTGACCATGCTGACGGTGACGGGCTTGTTGACGATTCGGCACGTTCTGCCCTGGTGGTTTGCGTTGGCTGTCGTGCTGCGCGACGGGCTGATCGTCGGCGGTGCCTTGGCCTACCACTTCTGGATCGGGCCCGTGGAGATGGCACCCAGCCGGATCTCCAAGCTCAACACCGCGATGGAGTTCCTGCTCCTGCTCGCCGTGCTGGCGATCCAAGCCGGTCATGTGCCAGACGGCCTCTGGCTGCAACTCCTGCTGTTTGGCACGCTGGCCACCATCGTGTGGTCGGGCGGGCACTATGTGCTGGTGTGGGGCCGGAAGGCGGCGCAGATGCACCGGAGAATGACGTAGGAGCGAACAGCGTTGCCCCGCCGCCGGGGGGGTGGTCCTACGGCGCCGAAGGATGGACATGGACGGAATCTGGCTGGGTCTGCGATTGCTCCTGCTGCTCGGCCTGGCCAACACCGCCCCGCTGGTGGCAAAGCGGTGGCTGGGATCGCGCTGGGCCACTCCGCTCGACGGCGGTCTCGAGTTCTTCGACGGACGGCCGGTGCTGGGGGCATCGAAGACCGTGCGCGGCGCGCTCGTGGCCATCGTCGCCACGGCGCTGGGGGCGCCGATCCTCGGGCTGCCGGTGACCGCCGGCGCGATGCTGGGCACCGGTGCCATGCTGGGCGATGCCCTGTCCAGTTTCATCAAGCGGCGCATGGGTACCGCGCCCAGCACTCGCGCGACCGGCCTTGATCAGATTCCCGAGGCCCTGGTGCCGCTGCTGTTCCTTCAGGAGACGTTGGGACTGACTTGGGCTCAGATCGCCGCCATCACGACGGTGTTCTTCGTTCTGAAGATTCCACTGGCGTGGTTGTCCCACCGGTGGGGACTGCGCGACCAGCCCTTCTGAGATCGTGCTCGACACGCACGCCGACGGCAGCGGCGCGGATCAAGCGGAATGTGTCGACAGGTGCTCCGGCACTTGCACTGTCCATGCCAGTTCGTCTTTGATCCGAAGGCGCAGGATGTCCGCGGCCTCGGGCTCGCCGTGCACCACGAACGTCTGGCGTGGTGCGGCTTCGAAGCCGCGCATCCACGCCATCAGTCCGTTGGCGTCGGCATGGCCAGAGAAGCCCTCGATCTGACTGACTTCGGCCTTGACGGGAACGTACTCGCCATGAATCTTGACCTCCGACGCACCACCCACCAACTTGCCGCCGCGGGTTCCCGCCACCTGGAACCCAGGGAAGGCGATATGGTTTCGAGGATTGGGCGCCATGGCCTTCAGATGGTGCAACACTCGGCCCCCTGTGGCCATGCCGGTGGCAGAAATGATCACGCAGGGGTAGCTTGCCCGTGTCAGTCGCTCGGATTGCTGCGGCGTCGTGACCATCGTGACGCCGTCGCTCAAACCGCTGGCCTCCCTTGACGTGATCCGCATGAGCCGCCGATGACGCTGATAGAGCGCGGTGGCCTGGATGGCCATTGGGCTGTCCAGGTAGACCGGCATGTCTCGCGGGATCTGCCCCGCGGCCCGCAGATCCTGCAGGCTGTGCAGCAGCGCCTGGGCGCGACCGACCGCGAAGGACGGCAGCAGCACGCGACCGCCTCGACCCACGGTATCCCGAATGATCTGCCCAAGCCTCGCGTCTGCGTCATTCGGAGGATGGTTGCGGTTGCCGTAGGTGGACTCGACGAGCAGGACATCGGCCTGCGAGACATGCTGCGGCGGCGGCATGAGGACATCGTCGTCGCGACCCACGTCGCCGGAAAACGCCAGAGACTCGCCACCCGAGCGCAGTGTCACGGACGATGCCCCCAGCAGATGCCCGATCGGCGTCAGCGAGATGCGCACGGACCCCACGCGCACCTCACGCCCGGGCGGAATCGGTGTGATCTTGGCGATGGCCCGTTTTGCATCGGCCACCGTGTAGAGCGCAAGGGCCTTCGGGTGCTTCGAATACCCGTACTTGTTCGCCCGGCGCGCATCCTCTTCCTGCAACTTGGCGCTGTCGAGCAGCAGCACCTCGCAGAGGTCCCGCGTGGCCACGGACGCGTAAACCAGCCCGGTGTAGCCTTGTTTCACGAGCGAGGGCAGGTAGCCGCTGTGGTCCAGATGCGCGTGGCTGAGCACGACGGCGTCCAGTTCCTTGACCGGCACCGGAAACGCGGCCCAATTGCGTTCGCGCAGCACCTTGAAGCCCTGGAACAGACCACAGTCGAGCAGGATGTGCTGGCCGCCAAGCTCGACCAAGTGCTTAGAGCCGGTGACGGTATCGGCGCCGCCCAGGAAGCTGATCTTCATGCGAATGGTCCCCTTGCCGCGTCGGTCCACGGCACATCAGTGTTGCGCTGTCGATGACGTTGCTCGTACCTGATGCAACTCGTGCGAATCCGACTGTGCCCGGCGTATGCTGGACTTGCGCTGACCGTAGTCAAGCCGCCGTCCGCCTGCTCCAGCTCAAGCTCGAGCCTTGGTCAGCTATCAGGCCATTGCCATGTCCTGCGTGGCGGAAACTTCGAGATGACGATGCCCCTCTACGCCACCGACTTGCTCGCCGTGCTTGCCGCCATACCGGTGGCTGCGCTGGGCGGGGCGACCTTCCTCAAGGGCGTGCTCGGCGTGGCGGAGTGGTTGCGCCTGCCCAAGATGTTGGTGGCGACGACCCTGGCCGCCTTCGCCACGTCCAGCCCGGAGATGGCCGTGTCGAGCATGGCGGCGGCGTCCGGCAAGCCGGGGATCGGGCTGGGAGACGCGCTCGGGAGCAACGTCGTCAATCTGGGACTGATCCTGGGCATTGCCTTGTTCTTCGGACCGCTGGCGGCGAGTTTCCATGAGTTCAAGCGCGACTTCGTGCTGGCACTGGTCGTGCCGGCCCTCACATTGCTGCTGGCGCTGGACGGCGAGCTGTCGCGCGCGGATGGTTTGCTGCTCATTGCGTTGTTCGTGCTCTGGATGACGCTCGTGGTACGGCAGGCGATCACCCATCGCCGAACCGTGCCCGTCACCGCCGACCCGCCGGCCGCCGCTGCGCGAGCAGGGCTGTTGCTGCTTGTGGGGCTGGCCGCGCTGATTGCGGCCGGCCGCTTGTTCGTCACGGGAGCTTCCGGTCTCGCGTCGGCCATGGGCGTGCATCCCTACGTGATCGGTGCCACCTTGGTGGCCATTGGCACCTCGCTGCCCGAACTGGTGACCGTCGTCCTGTCCCGCCTGCGTGGCCACGACGATGTCGGGCTCGGGACGCTGCTCGGAAGCAACCTGTTCAATGGTCTTGCCGTCGTCGGCACGGCGGCCACGATTCAACCCATTCGTGCACCCCTGGGCGAACTCGCCGTGGCAGCCACCTTCGGCATGGTCACCGTACTGCTGGTGTTGCCGCGGGGCAGCATGATCTCCCGCATGCGCGGGCTTGCCTTGCTGGCAGCCTACGCTTCATTTGTCTTCATGACGGCAACACAGGCGCGCTAGCTGACGGCGGGCAAGATGACCAACGAGCGCTCGAACCCACCCCGGGCCTGGCATGCCTTGCAGGCAAGCGCCGCCCTGGCACACCTGGGCTGTGATCCCGGCACCGGGTTGTCAGCGCCTGTCGTCGCGCAGCGCATGGCCGAGCACGGCCCGAACGCCTTGCCTGAAGCCGCCCAGCGCTCGGTCTTCCTGCTCCTGCTGACCCAGTTCAAGAGCCCGCTGATCTATATCCTGTTTGTTGCCGCTGCATTGGCCAGCGCCATGGGCTACTGGGGCGACGCTGCCGTCATCCTGGGCGTGGTGGTGGCGAACGCCCTCATCGGCACTTATCAGGAAGGGCGTGCCGAAAAGTCGATGGCCGCGCTGCGTCGACTGTCGACGCTGCAGGTGCGGGTTCTGCGCGAAGGCGTGGAACAAACCATCGCCGCGCGCGACCTCGTGCCCGGCGACATCCTGCTGCTGGCTGCGGGCGACGCGGTGGGCGCGGACGCGCGGCTGGTCGAGGCGGCTTCGTTGACCGCTGCCGAGGCGGCGCTCACCGGTGAGTCGGTGCCCGTCTCCAAGCAGGTGGCACCCTTGCCCGAAGCCACGGGCCTGGCCGACCGCCGCAACATGGTGTTCTCCGGCACGTACATCACCGCGGGACGCGCATGGGCGGTGGTCACGGCGACGGGGACCCACACCGAGGTGGGTGGCATCGCGCGCCTGACCGAAGAGGCGCAGGAGCCGAAGACACCCCTGGAGTTGCGCATCGCCCAGTTCGGCCGCTATCTCGTGGTCGCCGCCCTGGTGCTCTTCGTGGTCGTCATGGCCCTGGGCCTGCTGCGCGGGCTGCCCTTCGCCGACGTGCTGATGGTGGCGATCAGCCAGATGGTGTCGATGGTGCCCGAGGGCTTACCGGTGGCGATGACGATCGCGCTGGCCGTCGGCATGCAGCGCATGGCCGGGCGCGGCGCGATCATCCGTCGCCTCTCTGCAGTGGAGACCCTGGGGTCGACCACGGTCATCTGCAGCGACAAGACCGGCACGCTGACGCGCAACGAAATGACCGTCAGCGCCTTGTGGCTGCCTGGTGGGCGGGCGGTCGTTGTCAGCGGCGTGGGGTACGCGCCGGAGGGCGCGATCACCGAAGCCGGAGCTGCCGTCGATCCTGAGGACACGGCCGTCCATGCGTTGCTGCAAGCCGTCGTGCTCTGCAACGACGCCGAACTGGTGCCTCCCCACGACGACGTGACCCAGTGGACGGTTCTCGGCGATCCGACCGAGGCAGCACTGCTCGTCGCCGCAGGCAAGGCCGGCATCGACGTGCGCGCCTTGCGCCAGCAATGCACTCGCGAAGCGGAGTTGCCCTTCGACTCCGACACCAAGATGATGGCGACACGTCACGGCAGCTTGCCGACGCCACGCCGAGTGTTCATCAAGGGCGCGCCGGAAGCCGTGTTGCGCCTGTGCACTGCCGACGGGCAGGCAGCGCTCCAGGTGGCCCGGGAGGCTGCCGAAGGCATGGCAGCCCGGGCGCTGCGGGTGCTGGCCGTTGCAGTGGTGGCGGACGACGCGCTCGAAGAGCAAGCGGGCTTCGATGCGTTGGCGGGCTGCGCCACGCTGCTCGGGCTGATCGGTCAGATCGACCCGCCGCGCGAAGAGGTCAAGGTGGCGGTTGCCCAATGCCGGGCAGCCGGCATCCGGCCCATCATGGTCACCGGCGACCACAAGCTCACGGGCCTGGCCATTGCCCGCGAACTGGGCATTGCGCGGGAAGGCGACCACGGGGTCGACGGCGCCGAGCTGGAGCGGATGAACGAGGCCGAACTGCTGGAAGGTCTGGACCGTATCGCCGTGTTCGCGCGCGTGCATCCGGCGCAGAAGCTGCGCATCGTGGAAGCACTCCAGTCGCGCGGAGACGTCGTGGCCATGACCGGCGACGGCGTCAACGACGCCCCGGCGCTGGCCCGCGCCGACGTGGGTGTGGCAATGGGCATCACCGGCACCGAAGTGGCCAAGAGTGCCGCCAAGATCGTGATCACCGACGACAACTTCGCGACCATCGTCGGTGCGGTCGAGCAGGGCCGGGTGGTGTACGGCAACCTGAAGAAGGTGATCCTGTTCCTGTTCGTCACCTCGGTTGACGAGGTGCTGGTGCTGCTGCTGGCGTTGGTGGGTGGTTTTCAGTTGCCGCTGGCCGCCGTGCAGATCCTCTGGATCAACATCGTCACCGAGAGCACGCTGACGGTGAACCTGGTGATGGACCCGCCCGATGGCGACGAGATGACTCGAGCGCCGGTGCCGCGCAACGACCGACTGCTCGACCACGCGATGCTGTGGCGAATTGCTCTGCTGACGCCCATGGCCGTGGCGGCGACCTTCGGCTGGTTTGTCTGGAGGCAGAGCGCGGGCGTGCCCTACGAGATCGTGCGCACCGAAACGTTCACCGTGCTGGCGGTGTGCCAGTGGTTCAACGTGTTGAACTGCCAGTCGGCTACGCGTTCGGCGTTAGGTTTCCGCATCTTCACGAACCGATGGCTGATGGGCGGGCTGGCCCTGAGCATCGTGCTGCAGGCGTCGGTGTTGTACTGGCCGCCGTTGAACAAGCTGTTCCACACGGTGCCGATTCCGCTCGCCGATCTGCTGCCCATCGTGGCCGTGGCGAGCGGCGTGCTGTGGATGGAGGAGCTACGGAAGGGATTCATTCGATGGCGCCGAAGCCGTTCGGCTTGACGAACGGCTCGCTATGTCTTTGCCGGCAGCACGTGCACGCTCGCACGGCCCAGGTTGCGATAGATCCTGCGCCTGCGCACGACAGGCCACCACTCGTACAGGAAGATCTGCAATGGCCGCCACATGGCGACCCAGCCGCCGATCAGCAGGCTTTCCTTCAGGAGCCTGAGAAAAGTGTTGGTCGCAAAGACGGCAAGGAGATCGGCACCAATCAGGCACAGCGCCAGGAATCCCAGTCCGATGAATAAGCTCGTGCGCCCTTCGATCAAGAGCAGCCGCAAGCCGCGTTTGGCCAGCACCGATTTGTAGTCGAAGTAGTTGCGGATCGCTTCGGAGACCAGCGGCGAGGGATCTTCTGCCGGCATCTTCTCGATGTGCACGATGATGCGAAAGTGACTGTCGCGCGGGAACTCCAGTGCCCAACTTTCCAGGAATTCCTCCGCGTCCCTGTCCAGATCGCGGTGATGGAAAGGCGTTGGATCCATCGAGTTGAACAACTCCGAGAGTTCGGCGATGCGCAGCTCGATCTGGTGGACCGTCGGGTGACTCTTGGTCATGCCGACTCTGGTGGTGCGTGCTTGACGACCGTGACCGGCACCGTGGACGCATGCAACACCGCCTGCGACACCGAGCCCAGCAATGCACTGCGCACGGCGCCCAAGCCCCGGGCGCCCACGATGATGCCCTCGCAGCCATGGCGGCCGGCGAGCTCAATCAGTGTCTGCGCGGGATCCCCCGATCCGATCTCACGCTCGAAGGGCACTGCGGCGGCCCGCAAGAGCGCTTCAGCGCCTTCCAGGGCACGGTTGCCGACAGCCCCGCTCATGCGCTCCAGGACCTCTGAACTGGGTGGGAGCACCATCTCGTACAGGAATGTCGGCTCCTGCACCGTGGCCAGCACCAAGTCCGCCTTCAGACCGGCATCGCGCAAGCGCAGCGCATGACGAACCGCATCGAGTGCCAGATCCGAACCGTCTACAGCAACCAGCAATTTCATGGATCACCTCCTGTGCGATTCAACACCACCGGGCAATGACAACCAAAGACATCTGTTCTCGGTGCCGTCCGTTGCCTTGGTCGATGCCAGTCAGCGCTTGATGACTTCACCGAATGAGCAGCACTGGCGTCGAACAGAGCGCGATCACCTTTGTCGCCACGGAGCCCAGAACGAGCCCGCCTACCGCGCCATGACCGTGTGAGCCCATGATCAGCAGGTCGAACTTGCCTCGCTGCGCCAGTTTGGATATGTTCTCGGCCGGCGCGCCGATGCGGTATACAAAGGTCGCCTTGATGCCTTGCATTGCAAAGAAGGCGCGCGTCGGCCGAAGCACAGCCTCGGCGTCTTCTTCATAGTATTCCCGGACCTGGGCCCGGCCCACGAATGCAGCGGCCCGGTGCGGCACCGCCAGGACGCAGTGAATCACGGTGTATTGGTGCAGCGGTCCCAGCCATTCGTCGTGTGCGGCGATGTACGCCAGCATGCGCTTGGTGAAATGACTGCCGTCGGCGGCGATCAGAATCTTCATGGCCCGATCTCCTTGCCCATCGATTGTCAGCGGTCTGCGCGCGATACCGTCGAACGGCTCTTGCGTCAGGTCATCGCGTCCCTTGTTGGCATCCGAGCCACGTCTCGCCCAGCTCAGTCCCGCTTTCGCCCCTCGGGCAAGGCTCGTTCATTGGATGCAACCGTTCGGCTCCGATATTGTCGCGATCGTCGGTCGGCATGCGCGAACGTCGGCTGTCGGCATCACCGACTTTCTCGGCGATGTGGGCGAAGGTCAAGTTCTAACGTAGACCGGTCGATCGCTGAAAAGACCTCCGCCGACTCCTATGGGTCGGGACTGCCAGTTCGAGCGGTAGAGAAGCGGTCGCCGGCGCGGCGTGAACCGCCTCGCGAATGTCCGACGGCCGCAGTACCTCGCACAGCCGTCACTCGAGCCAGCACCGGCCGCCGCGCCCAACGACTGCTTGATGTCATCTAGGGTGAGTACGCCTGCCGTCCGCCACCGCCAGCAACCGCTGCCGAACGGCCGGTCGCGCTGGCAGGTCGGCTCTAGACTGAGACTGTGTGAGAACCCGGCGAAGAGCAGGCGATCGGCCAGCGAGCAGCCGGAACGTCGGCCCATGCTTGCTTCGAGCCACAGTGGTCGATCTGAGGCGATATTCCGCGCCCACCACTTCTACTGGCGCATTTGGCTGGGATTGCGAATGAGGCGGCGCTCACGCGCCCGCCAACTTCATCGCCTTCATCGTTCTAGCAATACCGAGGATGGTCATCACGCGCTTGAGGTTGTATGCGAGCACATGAAGACTCATTTCGGTCGAGTCGTTGGGCAACCGGCGCGTCAAGAAGTGCGCTGAACCCATCCAGTGCTTCAGCGTGCCGAAGATGTGTTCGACGGTTCGCTTGCGTACCGTCATTGCGCTCGGTCGCCGGTCCAGCCGTCTCTGCACAGCTTCGAGGACGTGCTCGTGCTCCCAACGAGAGATGCGCCTGTAGTCGCTCGGGGTGCATTGCAGCTTCATTGGGCATCGCGGGCAGGCGCTGCTCCAGTAGCGACGCAGCTGGAGGTCGGCCTCTTCCCGAGTGAACCGGTAGATGGCCCGTTGCCCGGCGGGGCACTGGTACTCGTCGTCTCGCGCGATGTAGATGAAGTCCGACTTGTCGAAGCGTCCTTCGGCCTTCGCATTGGACGTCATTGACTTGGGCACATAGGCGGCGATGCCCGCGTCTTCGCAGGCCTTGAGTTCCCGGCTGTTGTAGTAGCCGCGGTCGGCGTGCGCCTGCAACCCGACCTTGTCCATCGCAGCGCGCGCGGCCAATGCCATCGAGCTCAGCTTCGAGCGATCGCTACTGTCGTTGGTGACGTCGTGCGCGACGATCAGATGGTGCTTGGCATCGACAGCCACCTGAACGTTGTATCCAACGATGCCGGAGCCCAGCCTGCTGGTTGCCATGGATCGGGCATCGGGGTCGGTCAGGGAGACCTGGCCTTCGGGATCGGTCTTCAGCTGGTTCTTGAGCGTGTCCAATTGGCGCATACGCTCGCGCAGCTTCTTGATCTTGTCCTGCCAACCGCTCTGTCTTGGCCTGCAGCCCAGCAGGCTGTGTGCGATCGGCCGCTTCGAGCGTGTCGAGGTAGCGCTGGATGCTCTGCGATATCTGCTGCTGGAACCGATCGATCTTCACCGCCGTGAAGTTGCGATCGCGGTTGTTGACCGCCTTGAACTTGCTGCTGTCGATGGCCACGATCGCCTGCGAGAACAGCTTCAGCTCCCGGCACAGCAGGATGAAGCGGCGGCAGACATTGCGAATGCCCGCGCCGCTGTCGCGTCGGAAGTCGGCGATGGTCTTGAAGTCCGGCGCCAAGCGCCCGGTCAGCCACATCAGCTCAAGGTTGCGCTGGCATTCGCGCTCCAAGCGCCGGCTGGACTGGATCTGATTGAGATAGCCGTAGACGTAGATCTTCAGCAGGACTGCGGGGTGATACGACGGCCGCCCTGTCGAAGCGGGCGTCAGGCCATCGAAGCCGAGGCCAGCCAGGTCGAGCTCACCGATGAATGCGTCGATTACCCGAACCGGATTGTCCTCAGCAACGAAGTCGTCGAGACACTCGGGAAGAAGCGCAACCTGGCTACGGTCCTCGCCTTCAACGAATCGTGCCATCCGCTGCCTCCGCTTGTCGCCTCGGCAGGTCACTCTACGCAACCGCCGAACGATGAGTCAGCGGGTTTTCACACAGCCTCGACTGGTCTCGGACGCTCGACATTTCGGATCGACAGTCAGCGGCGTCAGCGACCGGTCATTCGTAGGCCGAGCCTTTGATCGACAGCTCTACCTTCGGCACCGGTCACTCGGCTGCGGGAAGCCGGTACGCCGGGTCCGAGCGACTCCTTTCGCCAGGGCTGGTCGGCTGGACCCGACCCAAAGCAGGCGTAGCCGCCCGCAGCCACGAATGGCCGCTCTAGACCAAAGCAGACGGTCGATCTTGAACGGCGTGCGCGAACTGCGGCGGCGAGCTGAAGATCATCGCGGCGATCCTGGAGACGGCGGTCATTGAGAGCATGCTCGAGCAGCTTGTGCTGCCGGCGGGGGTGCCGAAGCGCTCGCGTGCCCGCGCTCCGACATCGGAGGCCACCTGACTGGCCTCGCGAACGGCCCCAGCTCCGTCGCCCGAGCGTCCCGGCCTCGACGGCCGGGGCAAGAGCGGGGGGCCGACCTGCATCCGCGGTCTCCGAAGTTGCCCTCGGCAGCGTGAACATGCAGGCAAACCCCGGCGAGTCACTCCCCTGCCACCCACAATCAACGGGCGCGACACCAGCAAGATGCCCGCAACCGAGCGGACGGCCCGCAATCTCGCCCTCGAGTGACCTACCCCGACATGCTCGGCGCTCGCGTCGCTCGGGAGCATGGGGTTCGAAATGCCTATGCGCTGCGAACCTTCGACCTCCTGATCCCGGTCCTAGGGATGCCATCTCCCATCGCTCCAAGCGACACTGGTCTTACGGTCCGCGCCGCATCGAGGACGGCCGGCTTTAGGGCGCGCTCGCAGATTCGGTCAGTGACGCCGGCAATGGGCAGGGAACGGTCGACAAGGAGAAATGCCGTGCGCGCTTTCAGCGTTTCATCGCTCGTCGGTGTGGCCGCGGTCTTGTGGTCGGCGAACAGCGCCGCGGTGGTCGTGACCATCGACTCGTTCGCGGCTTCGGGGACGAATTCGAGCGGGGCGTTCAGCGTCGTCGATGACTTCAGCGACGGGAGCCCGCCGCCTTGCGGCCCGGCAGGGTGCAGTGGCCAGCCCACGTTCTACGGTGTGAACAGCATGAGCCCGCTTCCTGCGGAGTCCGGCGGATTCCTGCAGCTCGATTCTTCGAACGGCATTGCCGGGACGAACGCGATCGAGGGGGCGCGGCGGGACCAGACCGTGCAAGTCGGTGGGACGAAGTCTCAGCTGCTGAGTACGGGCGGGGCCATCTCGATGACCGGTGTCTTCACGCTCCCCGCTCTTTCCGGGCCTCTCAACGAAGGCTATGGCATACGCTTCATCGACGCTCCTCCCGGCTCGGGTCCGGGCAACAACCAACAAGTTCTGGAGCTGAACGTGCAATGGTGGACGGGCAGTGGGAGCAATCCGGCGGGCTGGTACGTGCGCTATCTTGTGCAGGACTTCGTTAACAACACGATCCAGACCATCGGCGCGGACCTCGTCGGCATTCCGTTGGGGGACGACGAGATCTCGCTGTCGCTGGGTCGTGACGCGGCCAGCGACCAGTTCGCAGCAAGCTACGCCTACGGGACCGGCGGCACGTTCGGCGCCTCGACGGCGTTGGGTTTTGCGGCCGGGTTCCAGTATGCCGACTACGTCCGGCCGCAGTTCCATGCGTTCGAGACAGTGTCGGTGCCGGAGCCCGGGACCTATGCCCTGGTGCTTGGGGCCCTGGCGCTCATGGGCCGGGCCGTGCGTCGGCGGCCGTGATTCTCCAGTCGATGCGCCGCCGTCCGTATTCGTTGACCGATCATCGCGCGCCGGTCGCTCTAACCGCTGACGCCGCGGTCGAGGCTGCGATCGCGCCGAGGCTGGCGTCGCCGTTGTCCGATGACGTTGCTACCGCGATCGTCCTCCCTGTTCTAGGGTGAACCAGGCGCCTCCTCTTGCGGGCAGCGGTCGCCCACGCGGAAGGTTCGCCTACGAGCACCGGCCTGCTGGAGCCAGCCCAGTCTCGCGGCCGCACGAGCAGCGCTTCCGGCACGCCCAGGCTCGGCCCGCCGCGGTGTGAAGTGCCGGCCACCGTGCCGGCAGCGTGGCTCGAACGGTGCGCCGCCTGCGCCGACCAAGCGGTGCGAGCGAGCGGAGCGTTACGGGCGCCACCATCACCGGCGCCAAGTCGACGACCGCCAGGGGCTGGAGTGACTGTGCCGCTGCGTCACACGCCCGGCGTTGTCCTACGACCGGCTGCAGTACAACGCCGCGGGACGGGTGGTGCTGATGCTGAAGACGCCGTGGCGCGAAGGCACGACGCACCTTGTGATGTCGCCACTGGAATTCATGCAACGGCTTGCAGCACTGGTGCCGCGCCCAAGGCTGCACCTGATCTGATTCCATGGCGTGCTGGCGCCCAACGCCAAGCTGCAAGCGCAGGCGGCTCTGCCGGCTCATCTTGAGCGACGGCAACCACGCAGTGAGCGAACGGTCCACTGCCGACTTCGTAGAGCCGCTTGTGGCCGTCAGTGCGAGTCCGAGAACTCGCCTCCGAGGAGCCACTGCTCGCCGCAGTGGATCGCGGCGGGGTCGCGCTGGACATGACCAACATCGTCGTGAACTGCCCCATGACACGCTCGGTCGATGGGTTGCCGCTCGAGGGTGTGCGGTGACCATACGGCTCCACATGCGTGACGGCCGCGAAGGTGCCGCCCAGCCCCTCGCTCGAGCGAAGAGCCAACGGCCGTCCCGGCGGCAGAATACGGCATGGAACGAAATGCAGGTATCCGCTACAGCACGCTGGGTCTGACCCTTCACTGGGTCACGGCTGTCTTCGTCCTGGTCGCGTTCATCTATGGACCAGGGGGCTCGGAGACACGCGTATACGCGGCAAGTCACGACTTCGATCGGCAGCTTCACGAGACGCTCGGCCTCGTTGTCTTCCTCCTCGCGGTGCTCCGCGTCATTTGGCGACTGGCTGCCACGACGCCTCAGCCGCCTCCGGCGGCGCGCTGGATGACCGTCGCTGCAAGAGGCCTTCAGTTGGCAATGTATCTTCTGCTGTTCGCACTGCCCTTGACGGCCGCCTCCGGAGCGTGGCTCGAAGGCCATCCATTGACCTTGCTGGCAGGCATTCAGATCGGACCGCTGCTGACCGAGTCTCACGAGTTGGGAGCGGTGATCGCCGAGATCCACACATGGCTTGGTGACGCAATCCTCTGGCTGGCCGGCCTGCATGCACTCGCGGCGCTGTACCACCACTTCGTCCTCAAGGACCGTGTGCTCGCCTCCATGCTCCCCGGCTGGCTGTTGCGCCGCGGCCCGGCCGAGGACTGACCGTCGGCCTCCGGCGTTCGGCGTTCAACACGAGCACGGCGTGCAGCGATGAGGCCCATGCCCTCGGTCGACGCAAGGCACGGCGGCATCGATCATTACGACCTTCGGGCCCATCGAGAGCTGCTCGCCGAGCGACGCGCCTTCCACGTCACCACGATCGGCCTCGAGCCAGTCTATCGCCCACCGCTCGAGACCTCCGGGTCTTGGCTGTATGCGGGACAGGATGCCGTCCTTCATCCTTCCGAAGCATCCTCATGGCCCTTTGCAGGCGCGGCGATGTCTGAGCATTCGCCCGACCGGACACTACTCTGCGGCAGGCCGCAAGGTGCCGCTTGCATGAAACCTTAGGCACCCGAAGGACGCAGCCATGTCAGCGATTCGCCCCATCACAGATGCCGAGTTCTCCGCTTGGCTGTCCTGGGCAGTCCCGGCGTATGCGGCAGACAAGGTGGCTTCGGGCGCCTGGCGAGAAGAGGGAGCTCTGGAGATGTCGCAGAAGGAGCACGAAGCGCTCCTGCCCCAAGGCAAGGACACCCCTGACAATTACTTCTATTCGATCCTCGGCGAATCCGGCGTCACCGTGGGAACGATCTGGTTCGCTGCCGAGGAGAGAGGCAAGAATCACGTGGCCTATGTCTACAACCTGATGGTCTGGCCCGAGCATCGAAGACAAGGCCATGCGCTGCGCGCCTTCGAGGCGCTGGAAGACGAGGTCAGACGAATGGGCCTCGCGGGCATCGCACTGCATGTCTTCGGGCACAACACGGCGGCACAGGCGCTCTACGCGAAGTTGGGCTACAAGCCGACGAACTTCAACCTGTACAAGCCGGTGGCCGCGGATGCCTGAGCCCTCGCTCAGGAGGGGGAGCCAACGGTCGGCCGCAATTCAGCTCGAGGCTGTTCTCGCTTCCGCGCGGCCGGCTGCCGCCTCCCGCTTGGCTCCAAGGTCGGGCCACTTCAAACCGGGCGTGACGGCCAACCTCGCGGCCTTCGAGCTCGCCAACGGCGAAGGCCGCTCGTGACCGCGCCGCGTGAAGTCGTCGTCGTCGGCGGCGGCTTCGCCGGCGCCTGCACCGCGATCCAGCTCGTGCGGCGCACGACGCAGCCGCTGCACGTGACGATCATCGACCCGGCCGAGCACCCCGGACGCGGCCTGGCCTACCGCACGCTGGACCCCGACCACCGGCTCAACGCGCCGAGCTACGTGCACTCGCTGATGCCCGACGACGCCTGGCATCTGAGCCGCTGGGTGCAGGCCGAAGGCCTGCTCGAACAGGACCCGCAGGCGCGGCGGCCCGACGGCGGCGTCTACCTGCGCCGCGGCGACTTCGGCCGCTACATCGAGCAGACGCTGCAGCAGCACGGCGACTGGCCCGCGACAGGCTCGCACATCACGCACTTGCGCGACACCGCGGTCGGCCTCTCGGCGCCTGGTGATCCACTGTGCGTGACGACCGCCGGCGGCCGTTCGCTGCCCGCGGACCTGCTGTTCGTCGCCACGGGCAACCCGCTGCCGCGGCTGCAGCGGCCGTTCGACCCGGCTCTGGCCACGCACCACGGCGTGATCGAGAACGCGCTCGACAACACGCGCCTCAACGCCATCGACCCCGATGCGCGCGTGCTGCTGGTGGGCGCCGGATTGACGGCGCTGGACGTGCTGTCGACGCTGCTTCGGCGAGGCCACCAAGGCGAGATCGTCGTTGTCTCGCGGCGCGGGCTGCGCCCCAGGCCGCAGGGCCCCGTGCCGCCGGTGCTGGCCAGGGTGCGCAGCCTCGAGGCCCTGTCGGCGCTGCCGGGCGGCATGGTGCTGGCCCGCATCGCAGGCGCCGCGCCGGCCTTCATGACGCAGGCGCCGGCCACCGCACGCGCCTGGGTGCGCGCGCTGCGCCGCCGCATCGCCGAGGTGCAGGCCGAAGGCGGCGTCTGGTACCAGCCCTTCGACGACCTGCGCGATGCCGTCTGGCAGTTGTGGCCCACCTTGCCGGCGCCCGAGAAGGCGCGCTTCCTGCGCAAGCTGCGCACCTGGTACGACACGCACCGCTTCCGCTCGCCGCCGCACAACCAGGAGATCGTCGATGCCGCGCGCGACCTGGGTCGCATCCGCTTCGTCGCCGGCCGCTTGCAGGCCGTGGCCGCCGCTGGCGACGGCCAGCGCATCGAGGTGCAATGGAAGCCGGCCGGCGAGACCGCCGTGAAGATCGAGGCCTTCGACGCGGTCGTCAACTGCACGGGCCTGGACGCGGTGGCCGGTCTGTCGGCCAACCCCTTCCTCGTCGCCGCCGGGCGGCAGGGCTGGATCCGCCCCGACGCCTGCGGGCTGGGCTTCGAGGTCGACGCGCAATGCCGCGCCGTCGGCAGCGACGGCAGCGTGCGACCCGACATGCGCCTGGTCGGCCCGCCGACCGTCGGCAGCTTCGGCGACCCGATCGGCGCGATGTTCATAGCCGCGCAGATCCACCGCATGCTGCCCGACGCCTTGCTCACGCTGGGCTGATCGCACGTCGGCGACAGGGCCTTCCAGCACTGGGCGACGGCCGGCGTGCGGGACACCGTCGCGCGGCTGCGGGGCTACGGCGCGTGAGGTCGACGTACGCCAACGCGCCGCAGGAGGTCGACCAGCGCTTGCGGCTCGCTCACCATCGGGCAGTGGCCGGTCGGCATCTCGAAGACCTCGAATCCCGGCATCTGGCGGACCCGCTCACGCATCGCGGCGATCGTCGGATAGGCCGGCTGCGTACAGTCTATGAATGCGCGCGGCACGCTCGCCCAGCGGGCACCGTCGAACGGCAATGGCTCCCGGTAGGGACCGAACGGGTGCGGCACCTGTCGCCTGAGCAGCCAGTCGCGGTCCGCGCCCTCGAGCCCGAAATCCGCCGGGTCCGGGGGTGGCAAGGCGAAGTCGTTGGCCTGCGCCATGGCGGTCCGCGCCGCCACGACCGCCGCGTCGTGCTGGTCACCCCAGCCCTCGCCCGGCAGCGGCACCATGGCGTCGACGTACACGAGTTGCCGGATCGCGCTCGCCCGACAGGCCAGGAGGCGGTCGGCCACGCCCGTGATCACCTGGCCGCCGTAGCTGTGGCCGACCAGTACGATGTCGTCGAGTTCCTCCGCCTCGATCAAGCCGAGCACATCGGCGACGTGCGTCGTCAGGCCGATGTCCCGGCGCCGCAGGTGCGCGCGTTCGCCGTCACCGGTGAGCGTGACTGCGTGGACTTCGAACCCTGCATCGCGAAGCGGCCCGAGGACGCGGCGCCAGATCCAGGCGCCACCCCAGGCGCCATGCACGAGAACGAAGGTGGGCAGCTTCATGGAACGACCGGGGGCAGTGACCGAAGCGCACACTCTATCGCCCCGCACGCGTCGTTGCCGCGCGAGTGCACGCACCGGCGGGCCGCTGCAGTCGGTCCCTAGATGCGGTGCAGCGCCGCGACGCGCCGGCTGCGCGACTCGTCCCAGCGGTCCCGGGCCTGCATCCACCAGTACGCGGCCTGGGTCCCCGCCCGCCCGAGCGGACCGCCCGCCCAGCGCATCGGGAAGGCTTCGAAGCGCCGCCATTCGTCGTCCCCCTCGGTGAGGGCGGCCGCCAGCACGATCGCGCCCGCCGCGGTCTGCGCCACGCCATGTCCGCCATAGGCCGACGACACCCACAGCCCCGGCTCGATGCGGCCGATGAGCGGCATCTTGTGCAGCGCGTAGCCCATGATGCCCGGCCAGGCGCAGGCGATCCGGACCTCGCCGAGTTCGGGGAACACCGCGAGGATGTCGCGCCGCATGACTTCATCCAGCCGCCGGGGCTGCCGCGTGTCGGTCGTGATGTGACCACCCCACAGCAGGCGGTCGCCGTCGACGATGCGGAAGTAGTCGCAGGCGCGTCGGGTGTCGGTCGCAGCGCCCGTCCAGCGCATGACGGACCTCAGCGCCGGCCCCAGGGGCTGCGTCACCGCCACGTAGGTCGCCACCGGCAGGACCGCGCCCGCCAGGCGGCGGTGCAAGGGGCCCAGGTCGGCGTTGCCTGCCAGCACCAGGTCGGGCGCCCGGACGCGGCCCTCGGCCGTCCTGCAGACCCATTGCCCGCCCTCGCGTTCGATGGCCTGGACCGCGCTGCCTTCGAAGACCAGCCCCCCGCGCCGGACGACGTCGCCGGCGATGGCCAGGGCGAAGTCGAGGGGGTGGATCTGGAAGGCCTCGGGATCGTGGATCGCCTCGTGGTAGCGCTCGCTCCTCAACACGGCGCGCACCTGGTCCGTGGTCCAGGGTCGAAAGCTCGCACCCAAGGCGCCGGCGAGCTCGCGCACGCGGTCGGCGAAGCGGGGTCCCTGCGCGGTCCGGCAGCAGGTGAGCTGCTCGCGCCCCATCAGGATGTCCAGGCGCTGCAAATCGTCCAGCGTCGACGCCACGAGCCGCACGCCCGCCTGCGTCAGCGCGTACAGCGCCCGCGCATGCGCAACGCCCAGCCGCTCGACGAGGGCGGCGGAGCTCTCGGCGAAGCCGGCGCCGACGAATCCGCCGTTGCGGCCGGAAGCGCCCCAGCCGACCCGGTGGCGCTCCAGCACGGCCACCTGGCGCCCTTTGATCGCGAGCAGACGGGCCAGGTGCAAGCCCGCGAAGCCCCCGCCGACGATGGCGACGTCGACCTGCCGGGTCGCCTGCAGGGCAGGCCAGGTTGCAGCCACCGATCGGGTCGCCGCGTACCAGCTGGCAGGATGGTCTGAATCCGACACGGTCGCAAGCATGGCGACGCGCCGGAGGTCGCCTTCGGACCGAAGGCTACCGCCGATCACCGCGGTGCGGCATCGATGCGCAACTGCACTGCCGCGACGGTCGTGGCCGTAGGCTTGCCCAGGCGCGCTGCCGGCACACCGCGAGAACGCAGATGCTTCTGCACTTGGACCGCGCGTTGCAGGGCCAACGACGCATTGCCCCCTGCATCGCCCGGCGCCGCCAGCAGCGACAGGCTGGCCAGCGGCCTGCGGCGCAGGCTCTCGGCCACCTTGTCCAGCACTGCGGCAAGCGGCGGCTTCACGCTGCTGCGCCCGGGGTCGAAACAGAACTCGCGTGGCACGTCGACGGTCACTGCGCCGTCGTGGTTCTGCCCGATGCGCACCGGCGTGCCATGGAACCACGACAGCAACCATTGCCGCTCGATGGCCAGGGCCGCCGGCAGCGCGGCTCGTTGGTCGGCGGTCGGCGGCGCAGACGGTGCGGGCGGCGCCACGCTGGCACACCCCCAGACTGCGAGCACGACGACGAGCAGCAGGGCAATCGATCGCACGGTCGGGGATGGGGTGGCCATGGGTGAGGACGGAGAAGGGCGGCGCCGCCATCCTACGCGTCGCAGGAGCACGCGGCCGCGAGCGAGGGTCGGGACCTCTCACCCGAGCGACGTGCACGGCCTGCCCGGATCACGGTTTGCCGGTCGTCGGTGCGCTACTCGTGTCTGAGCGCCTCGATCGGGTCCATCCGCGCGGCGCGCCGGGCCGGGAAGTAGCCGAACAGCACGCCGATGCCGGCGGAGAAGACGAAGGACAGCAGGTTGATGCCCGGGTCGAACAGGTAGGGCACCCCCATCACGCCGGCGAGCACGTACGACGCGGCGGTGGCGATCACGATCCCGACCAGGCCGCCCAGCGCCGCCAGGGCCACCGCCTCGATCAGGAACTGCAGCAGCACTTCGCGCTCGAGCGCGCCGATGGCCAGTCGCAGGCCGATCTCGCGGGTGCGTTCGGTCACGCTGACCAGCATGATGTTCATGATGCCGATGCCCCCCACCAGCAGGCTCACCGCGGCCACCGCCCCGAGCAGCGTCGTCATCACTTTCGTCGTGCCCGACAGCGTCTCGGCGAGCTGCTGGGTGTCGAGGATGTTGAAGTTGTCGTCGTCGCCGGCGGCCAGCTTGCGGCGCTCGCGCAGCAGCTGGCGCAGGCTGGCCTTCAGGCGCGTGCTGTCGCTGCCGTCCTCCATCGACACCAGCAGCGTGTTGACCCTCTGGTTGCCGGTCACGCGGCGCTGCAGCGTCGCGAGCGGCACGACGACCGTGTCGTCCTGATCGTTGCCCATCGCTGCCTGGCCCTTGGACGCCAGCACGCCGATGACGTCGCACGAGAACTGCTTGATGCGCAGCTGCTCGCCCAGGCCGCGCGTGCCGCCGTAGATCTCGCGCCGGACCGTCTCGCCGATGATGCAGACGGCAGCGCCGGCACGTTGTTCGTCGTCGCTGAACCCGCGGCCCGACGCCAGCTTCCAGTTGCCGATCTCGAACCAGGCATTGCTGCTGCCGGTGACGCTGGTGGCCCAGTTGCGGCCGTTGCCGACCACCGTGACACCGGCACGGGCCTCGGGCGCCACCGCGGCGATGCCACCGATCTGCGCGGCTATCGCCTGCGCATCGGCCGCCTTGAACGACGGCGCGCCGCCGCCACCACCACCGCCCGGGCCCTGGCGCTGACCCGGGCGCACCATCAGCAGGTTGGTGCCGAGGCTGGAGATCTGTGTCTGCACCGCCTGCGTGGCGCCATGGCCCAGCGTGACCATCGTGATCACCGCGCTGACGCCGATCACGATGCCCAGGATGGTCAGGAACGAGCGCAACAGGTTGCGGCGTATCGAACGCAGCGCGAGGAGCAGCGTGTTCAGCAGCATCAGCTCGTCCCTGCCATGGCTGCCGGTGCTGCCGGCTCGGCCGGCGCGACGGGATGGGGGTTCGTCGTGTCGCTCTCGATGCGGCCATCGACGAAGCGCACCAGGCGCCTCGCGTACGCGGCCATTTCGGCCTCGTGCGTGACCATCAGCACGGTGATGCCGTGGTCGAGGTTCAGGCCGCGCAGCAGCACCATGATCTCCCGGCTGCGCTGGGTGTCGAGGTTGCCGGTGGGCTCGTCCGCGAGCACGACCGCCGGCTCGGTGACGATGGCGCGCGCGATGGCCACCCGCTGCTGCTGCCCGCCGGACAACTCGGCCGGCGTGTGGTGCTCCCAACCGCCCAGGCCCACCGACTGCAACGCCCGGGCCGCCGCCTCGTGCCGCCGGGCCGCGCTCTCGCCGCGGTACAGCAGCGGGAGTTCGACGTTCTCCTGCGCCGAGGTCCGCGCCAGCAGGTTGAAGCCCTGGAACACGAAGCCCAGGTAGCGACGGCGCAGCCGCGCGCGCTGGTCGCGAGACAAGGCCTCGACATGGGCGCCCCGGAACTGGTACTGCCCGCTGCTGGGCGTGTCCAGGCAGCCCAGGATGTTCATCGCCGTCGACTTGCCCGAACCGCTCGGGCCCATGATGGCCACGAACTCGCCGGCGGCGATATCCAGATCGATGCCGGCGAGGGCCATCAGCCTGGCCTGACCGCTGCCATAGACCTTGGTCACGCCGCGCAGGCGGATCAGCGGCACGCCGGCGGCTGCGCTCATCTCGCGGCCACGGTCTTCTGGTCGGTGATCACCAGCATGCCGGCCTGCAGGTCGCCGCCGGTGATCTCGGTCAGGCGACCGTCGCTGATTCCGGGGATCACCGCCAGCGGCACGGCGCGGCCCTCGCGCAGGACCCAGACCTGCCGCGCCCCCGCGGTGCTGGCACCTGCAGCGGCCGGACTGCGGGTGCCGCTCCTGGGCATGCGCGGCGTCAGGCTGGCGACGATGCCGCCGCTGGCCGCCGGCTTCGCGGCCGCCGCAGCGTCCGTCGGTGAAAAGCGCAGCGCGCTGTTGGGGACGAGCAGGACGTTCTTGCGCTGCGTCGCGGTGATCGTGGCGGTGGCCGTCATGCCGGGACGCAGGCTGAGGTCGGCGTTGTCCACGTCCAGGTACGTCAGGTAGGTGACGACGTTGTCGGTGATCGTCGACCCGAAGCCCACACGGGTCACGCGCGCCGGGAAGTTGCGGCTCGGGTAGGCACTGACGGTGAAGGTCGCATCCTGCCCCGCCTTGACCGAGGCCACGTCGGCCTCGTCGACGTACACCCACAGGCGCAACTTGCTCAGGTCCTCGGCGATCGTGAACAGCGTCACCGCCTGCAACGAGGCCGCAACCGCATTGCCCGGGTCCACGTTGCGCGTCAGCACGACGCCATCGGCGGGTGCGCTGATCGAAGCCTTCGAGAGGTTGATCTCGTCGGTGGACAGGGCCGCCCGGGCTTCGTCGACGCTGGCGCGTGCGCTGGCGTCGTCGGCGCGCGCACGTTCGAGAGTGGCGCGTGCGCTGTCGAGCTCGGTCTTCGACGGCACCTTGCCGCCCGAGAGGCGCGCCACTTCCTCGAAGCGCGCCATGCCGGCCGCGGCCTCCTGCACGGTGGCGCGGGTCTGTGCCACCTTCGCATTGGCGGCCGCCAGCGATGCGCGCGAGCGCAGGATCTGGTCGCGCAGCTTTGCGGTGTCGAGTTCGACCAGGACCTGACCCTTCCTGATCTTGTCGTTGACGTCGACGTTGACCTTCGAGACCGTGCCAGACAGCTCGCTGCCGATGCTGATCGAGCGTGTGGGCTGCAGCGTGCCGTTGGCGGTGACGCTCAGCGTGAGGTCACCGCGCGCCACGGCCTGCGTCGTGTAACTCGGCGCCGTGGCGGCCGACTGCCGCGCCTGCCACCACCACAGTCCGGCCGCCGCCAGCGCCAGCGCGATCACGCCGCCCCACAGCGCGGGGCGGCGGTACCAGCGGTGTGCCGCGGGTTCGCCGAGCAGATCCGCAAGGTCCGTCTTGGCGTCGACCGCCGGCATCGGCGTGCTGGCTTCGGTTGGGGTCTTGTCGTTCACGAGGGGGGCGTCCGTGTTGCGTCGTCGCTGGCGGAGGGCGTCGATTCGCTGCCATCGGGGAGCCAGCCGCCGCCGAGCGCCTTGTACAGGCGCACATGATCGGCGCTGACGTCGGCACCGCCGTTGGCCAGCCCGTCCTGCGTGCTGAGTTGGGTGCGCTGGGTTTCGAGAACGGTCTGGAAGTCGACCAGCCCGCTGTCGTAGCGCTGGCGCGCCATCAGCGCCGCATTGGCGGCCGCCTCGGCGGCTTGCTGCAGGTGGTGCAGGCGTTCGCGGTCGCCGCGCAGCGCGATCAGCGCATCCTCCACCTCCTTCAGCGCCGTCAGGATCGTCGCCTTGTATGCCTCGCGGGCCTGATCCAGGGCAGCTTCCTGGGCGCGCTGCTGGGCACGCGCCGCACCGCCGTCGAACACCGGTATCGAGACGCTGGCGACCAGCGCACGGGCGACCGACGCGCCGCCGGTCAGCCCGCCCAGCGTCAGGGCGTTCAGGCCCAGCGAACCGGCGAGCCTGAAGCTCGGCCAGCGCGCTGCGCCGGCCTGTTCCGCGCGGGCGATGGCGGCCGTCACCTGGTGCTCCGCCGCCCGCACGTCGGGCCGCTGCCGCAGCGTCTGCGCAGGCAGGCTCAGCGCCAGGTCGTCGGCTGCGTGCGGCACCGGCACGACCACGGCCAACTCGGCCGCCAAGGCCGCCGGCGGCCGGCCGGTCAGCACCGCGAGCGCATGGCCGCTCTGCTCGATGCTCGTCTGCAGGGCCGGCAACTGGGCGCTCGTCTGTTCGGTCGCGCCGCGTGCCTGCTCGGCCTCGAGCGAGGTGACCAGCCCGGCCTGCAGTCTCCATTGCGTGAGCTGCAGCGTCTCCTGCTGACTGGCGAGGTTGGCGCGGGCGATCGCCAGCCGCGCCTGCGCGCTGCGCAGCGCGATGTAATCGAGCGCCACTTCGGCGGCGATCGACACGCGCACGTCGCCCAGGGTCGCGGCGCTGGCCCGCGCGGAGGCCTCGGCGGCATCGACTGCACGCCGGTTGGCGCCGAAGATATCGGCCTCCCAGCTCGCGTCCAGACCGGCCTGGAATTCGTTGCTGGCCCCGGCATCCGTGCTGCGGCGCTGCGCCGAAACCGCGCCTGCAACCGATGGCGACAGTCCGGCCGCGGCGACATCGCGCAGCGCCCGCGCCTGCCGCAGCGCCGCCTCCGCGCTCGTCACGCTGGTGTTGACCCGCAGCGCCTGATCGACGAGACCGGTGAGCACCGGGTCGCCGAAGCGAGTCCACCACAGTGCGAGCGAGGACGCTCCGACCGCCGAGACGCCGTCGCCGACAGACCATCCGGCGGGAACGTCGGCAGCGACGGCCGCGGCGTGTCGCGACGACACCGACGCGCAGCCCGGCAGGGCCAGCGCCAGTATCAGGACGCTCAGCACGCGCGCGCGAGCCGGCGCGCCCGCTTCGAGGGTCGACACCGCCGCCGCGTCGGCGCTCAAGACAGGCGGCCTGTGGCCCTCACCCCGCCGACCATCGGGCCGGCAGCAGCGACCGGTCATTGCGACCTGAGCTGATCCCGCGTCTGCAACTGGACCTGGTCCTGCGCCTTCAGCTGATCGCGGGTCTTGGCCTGGATCTGCTCCTGCGTCCTGAGCTGATCCCGCGTCTGCGTCTGGGCCTGCTCCTGGGCCTTCAGCTGCTCGAGCGTCTGCATCTGCACCTGCTCCTGGGTCTTGAGCTGGTCGCGCGTCTGGTGCCTCAGCTGATCCTCGTTCCTGAGCTGGTCGCGGGTCTGCGTCAGCAGTTGCTCCTGCGTCTTGAGCTGCTCGCGCGTGTGCGCGAGCGTCTGTTCCTGGGTCCTGGCCTGGGTGCGCGTCTGTGCCAGGGACTGATCCTGTGCCTTGATCTGTGCTCGCGTCTGCGTCAGGGCATGCTCCAGGGTTCTCAGCTGTTCGCGTGCCTGGCTCCGGGCTTGCATATGCGCGCCCTGGCCGATGGCCGATCTGCCGTCCGGGCCTGCTCCAGCCCCGACTCCGCCTGCACCACCGCCGCCTGCTCCGCCGCCACCACCGCCACCGCCTCCCCCGCCACCTCCACCGCCCTGGGCGTAGGCCGTGCCGCCGAGGGCGAGTGCCAGGATCAATGCCATGGCCAGGGTGGTGCGCTTGTTGCTTTTCATGATCCGTCCTTTCAATTAGCACATGTTCGAACGGTACCCATCTCGCCACGAACAGGCGTTGCGGAGACTCAACGAACGGTGGGGAACTTCCACCAGCGCTCCACATCCCCCGCGCCTCTTCTGGCGAAGAGGTTCGGCCTGGGAGTCACGCGGGAAGACCCCGAAGAGCCACCCGCGCGCCCTCCCGAGGGCCGGCTCAGTTCCCCCCGATCGCCACCTCGCCGGTCGTGCTGGCGCTGCGCGTCGCATCGACGACGTTGGTTGCCAGGTTGGCGACCACGCCGCGCGCATGCACGATCGTCGGCACCGCCGGCGGCACCAGCACGGCGCCGTAGAAGGTGGACGCATCGACCAGGGTGCCGGTCACGTCGCGGTAGCGCGTGTTCGCGCCTGTCTGGACACCAAAGCCCGCCAGCGTCAATTGCGTGGTGGGCACCTTGGCATCGGCCGGGCCCTTGACCACCACCAGCGGATCCAGCGCGGTGCGCTCGACGCGGGTCGCGATCAGGTTGCCGGTCGCATCCTTGTACGCATTGACCTCGAGCCGGTCGGCCGCGTTGAGCGACGCCAGCGTGATCGCCGTGGGCTGGCCCGCGTTGGCCGCTCCATCCCTCATCTCCGTGTCGGCAGTGACCTTGACGGCACGGCCGAGCAGCGTGATCGTGCTCAGCCCCGCATCCTTGGCCTGCAGGCCGGCTTCGACGCGAACGTTGCTCTGCAGCTTCACGACGAGGACGCTGGCGACCAGCACGTTGTTCGTCATCGTTCCTTCGGCCTCGACCTTCAGGCCGTTGCGGATATCGGCGGCGGTACCGTTCTTGATCACCGCGTTGGCGGCGTTGACGGCCTGGCCGGCAATCTTGAAGTCGGAGATCGACACGAAGTCGGACACATAGCCTGCGACCTCGAGCCCGTCGCCATCCGGATAACTGATGCGATCACGGTCGCGGTCGCGCAGCCGGTCCGCGGTGAGGATGCCGTTGGCGAAGTTGCGGCCGCCGGCCTCGACGGTCATGCCGTTGGCCAGACCTGCCGGAAGGCTGCCCGCCGCGATGCCGGAGAAGTTCACCGTCAGCGCGCCGACCGTGCAGGTACCGGCCACGGGATCGAGGTTGCTGACCGTGCCCTTGGCCTCGAGATCGCTGACACCGTTCTGGAACGTCCCTTGGCGCTCCATGCGGGTGGCCCGCAGCCGGTTGTTGGCCGGGTCGGGCATGCAACTCACCGCGACCTGGTCGCCGATCGCGAAGCCGTTCATGTCGCGCTGCGTGACGCCGTCGAAGACGGTGTCGTCGTCGACCTGGACGGTCTGGCCGAGCACGGTGAGCGTGTTCTGGACCTGGTTCATCGCCGTGACCGGGCCCTGCACGCAGTCGTTGTACCTGATGCTCGTGGCCACACCGGTGCCGTCGGCATTGATCCGCCCACGCACCTGCACCACCATGCCCACGCGCAGCTGGGCGTGCGTCGCCGCTGCATCGTTCATCGTGATGTTGCCGGCGCTGTCGTCGAACCGGATGCCGTTGACGATCACGCTGCCGAAGCCGCTGATCGTTCCGATCGCCGTTTGCGCGGCAGGCGGCTCCGTGTCGTCGCTGCTGCCGCAGGCAGCGAGCATCGACACGACGAGACTGCCCGTGAATATCTTCAACAAATGGTTGGCACGCATTGCTTGCACTCCTTTACTGGCTTGGTGCCGAAGGGCACCAGTGAAAACGGCGGCCTCTCAGGAAGCCGCCGTCGCTCGTTACATTGCCCTCTGCGAGGAGAGGCTTCAGTTCACCATGATCACAACCGATGAACTCAGGCCGTCAGCCGAGAGCGTCGCGCCGGCGTCCGACTTGTTGACCATCTTGACGTGGTTCGGAATCTTCTCGGAGCCCACCGTCGCCTCCGGATCCACGCTGAAAGTGATCCGGTATTGGCCCGTCTTGTCCGGGACACCGGTGACCGAGTTGAGCCGGAAGTTGTAGCCGTAGACCAGCGAACCGCTGACATTCAATTCGGCCACGTAGTTGCTCGACACCGCCGCACTGCCTCCGCCTTCCGCTTCGGACGCGCCGAATCCTTGGTAGATGGCCTTGTCGAAGACGACGGTGTCGGCGCCGCCACCGGTCGCGATCTTCTCGATCTTGAGCCGGGCATTGATCGCGAACACGTTGCGGGTAGCGGATGCGTAGGTCGTCTTGTCGGTCCCCTGGAGCTCGGTCGTCATGGACCCGGACAGCAGCGCCATCTTGTAGGCGGTCATCGTGTCGGTGACCCCGGCGATGGTCGCGTCCTGCTTGAGCACGGTCTCGATCCGGACGATCGAACTGGCGGTGTAGGTCTTGCTCAGCAACGCGTCGCCCCAGTCGACGATCACGTCGAGCGTCGCTCCCTGCGCGTTGTTGCGCCACTCGGCCTGCCAGGTGCTCGCCGTGGCCTGCGGGTAGTAGGTCACCCCGCCCAGCGATACGGCCGTGCTGCTGTCGTAATTGGGGAACGCCGTCAGCGTCTCCGTTGAGAGTGGCCGCAGGCCGGTGTTGTAGTCGAAGGTCGGCACCGTGCTGAAGGGCCCTGCGCCCGGCCAGGCGCCGGTGATCTTCGCGCCGGTGGTGCCATAGCCGTCGGCGAAGACAACCGGGAACGACAGGTTGTTGCCGAACCCGGTATCACCACCGTCGCTCCCGCCACCACCACCGCCGCCACCGGCACGACCGGTCGTGGCCGAGACCTCGCCCGACGCGACGCTCTCGACATCGGGAAGCCCCGGTACGAAGCTGGTGACCACGTAGTAGTAGGTCGTGGCATTGACGACGGCCGCGTCGATGAAGGGCGCGGTGACGTTGGCAATCTTGGTCGCGCGCGACGAATCCTTGTAGTACGTCGCAAGACCGGGCTGCAGACCGCGATAGAGGTTGTAGCCGAGCTGGATCGGGGCCGCCGCCGACGGGTAGTCGGTGACGTCGAACCACTGCACGGTGACCTGCGTCACGTCCTTCGGTGCGATCGCGGTCAGACCCAGCGGTGCGGGCGGCGGAGGCGGCAGCGGCCGTGCCGACACTTCGGCCGACGCTGCGCTTTCGCCACCGGCACCGACGGCGCTGACGGCGTAGTAGTAGGTGTCGCCGTTGGTCAGCCCCGTGTGCGTGTAGCTGGTCGCCGCGATGCCGGGGATCTGCGTCACGCCGGCCCCACCGGGGACGACACCCGCCGTCTTCGACCAGTACAGGTTGTACGAGGTCGCGTCGGAAGAGGCCGTCCACGCGAGGTGCACATGCGTGTCGTCGGTGGTAGCCGTCAGGTTCGCCGGCGCACCGGGTGCCGGCGGCAGCGGCATGGCCAAGGCCTCCGCGGACGCCACGCTCTCACCGCCGGTGTTCACCGCGGTGACGACGTAGTAATAGGTGCTGCCGTTGGTCAGGCCGACATGGGAATAACTCGTGGCCTGGATGTTCTCGATCTTCGTCACCCCGGCTCCGCCCGGGACCACGCCCGATGCATTCGACCAGTACAGGTTGTAGGACTCGGCGCGAGACACCGGCGCCCAGTCGAGCGTGACCATGCGATCGCCCGGCGTCGCATTCACGACGTCGGGAGGCGCGGGAACCGGCGCCACCGGCATCGCACCGATCTCCGTCGACAGGGCGCTCTCGCCGTCGGCGTTCACCGCCGTGACGACGTAGTAGACGAGCTTGCCGTTGATGCGATCGGTGTGCTGATAGGGCGACACGGCGCCCTTGATCACCTGCGCCGACGTCTTCACGACCGGGGTCGTCTCCGACCAGTACAGGTTGTAGGAGGTCGCCGTCGCGACGGCCGGCCACTGCACGGTGTTGACCGTGTCGCCGGGCTGCACCGACAGGCTCGTCGGAGCTGCAGGAGGCGGCGGAGGCGGGCTTGCATTGTCCGAGCCACCGCATCCGAGCATGACGCTGGAGATGCAGACCAACATGAACCACTCGAACCACCTTTTCATGATCGTCCCTTTCCCACTTGCAATATTCGAATACACGCATTCTTACGAACGTAGCGCCGCATCGATTGAGCGAACGCAACGCTCGTGTCGCTGTTCCGAAAGCCGGGCCTCGCGATGCACTGCGGCAACCGGCCCGCTGCGCGACGGGCTCGATTCAATTCAAGCCAGGAGCCAGCGGCCCGATGCGCAGGCAACTCGCAGGGCACTCGGCGCGACCCGCGCGCCGAATCTCGGTCAGCCGTGCGGCGGCCGTCTCAGCGCTGAACCGACCACGCGATCAGGCCGAAGCCGGCGTTGTAGTAGGCATGCAGGAACATGGCAGGCAGCACGCTGCCGAAGCGCTCGCGCAGGTGGCCGAACAGCACCGAAGGTATCGCCACCGCGATGGCCCAGCCCGGGGGCTGGGCGAGCCAATGCAGGGCCACGAAGCCGGCCGTCGTCGAGAGGTTCGCCAGCGTCAGCGGGCCCGCCTTGCGGGCCGAACTCAATCGCAGCAACTGCCCCTGCAGCACGCCCCGGAACACGAGTTCCTCCACGATCGGCCGCACGAGCACGAGCGACATCCACGAAGACCAGCCGGCGCCGACGTGCATGCGGTCGCCGAGCGCCATGCCGAGCGCGAGCCAGACCGGGAGCGCCGCGACCATGGCCGCCACGACATGGACATCGCCCAGCCACGCCCACCATCCGGTGCGGGGCCGCCCCAGTCCGCAGTCCTGGAGCAGCGTCGGCGCCGGCGCGGGATCGGGGAGTTGTGCCATGTGCGCCATCGTCTCACGCGAGCGAGCCCGGGCCACGACGCGACGGGCCGCGCAATCGCGATCGGCAACTTCGTTCGGGGAACACGCAGTCCCGATGACGAAGCTCAATCGTGCATCGCGGGCTGCGTGCAGATACTTGCGCTGTCCGTCGTGGCGTTCGCCCGCCAGCGGCGGGTGGATCCGCGACACGAGAACCGGGCGCAGTTCACTGGGAGCGTCATCTTGAGAGGCACGGTCAAGCTTGGAGCAGGGGCACTGGCGTGCGCCCTGGCAGCAGCGGTGTATGCGGCGACCGCCCTGAAGCCAGCCACGCAAGTCAACGTCAGCCAGACGTCCGCACCCACCGAAAAGGCCAAGGCCGTGCGGCTCGCCTATGTCGACGGCGGCACGTTCAGGAAGGCGTGGCTGTACACCTATGCCGACGACCCCGCGGGCCGGCAGAACGTCTACGCGAGGGTCTCGTTCGACGACGGGGCGACATGGTCTGCGCCTCTGCTGTTGTCACGCGATGCCGCGAAGCAGCCGACCGGTGGCCAGACCATCACCGCCGGCAGCTCGCTCAATTTCGTGGCCGACAACGAGAAGCCCAGCATCTTCGCGCCACCGGTCACGACCGGCCCGAAGGTGGTGATCGCCTGGAACAGCGCCTACTGTCCGCAGGACCCCGCTGCTGCCGGCAACGCCGGCAGCTACACGAGCACGGCCCAAGGCGTCGGTGACTTCGACGGTGACGGTACGCCCGATCGACCCTACCACTGCGTGTGGGTGGCAACGACGACCGACCCGGTGCTCGCGAGCTGGGATGTCCAGCAGCTCACGAACGGCACGCGCGACGCCATCGGCGAGGTCGTCTCCGGCAACGCCACCGGCAATGCGTTCGCACTCGCGTGGCAGGAGGACCCCGCGGGGCTGCAGCCCGGCGAGGCCGAAGGACGGGGGGACGGCGGAATGGGCTCGCACGTCACCGGCGGCACGAACATCTGGTACACGCACGCGCCGGCTGCCAGCGGCACCACGTTCCGCGCCAACATCGCGCAGCTCAGCGACAACAACACGCCAGGGACCGGGCAGCCCGGCGCGTCGCGCCCGAACCTGCAGATCAGCGGCACGACGGCGGTCGTCGCATACGAGGAGTCGGGCTGCCCCGGCGGCAGCGGCGGCAAGTGCATCGTCTACCACTCCTTCGCGTATTCGAACCACGACACGAACTCGCCCGGCACCATCGTCAGCGACGTGACGAAGAATTCGCGCCGCGTGCGATTCGTGCTGCAGGGGGCGTCGGCGGCCGGCATGTCGCCTCTTCGGACCGTCATGCTCTGGCGCGAGTCGCCGAGCCTGGCTTCGGCTGCGCCGGCCGACATCATCGTGCGGCGCGGTCTCGTCGATGCCATCGCGCGACCAGGGTCGACCGGCTTTCTGCCCAGCGACATCCTGGCCGATGCACCGCAGAACATGACGAACGTGGCAGCGTCCGGCGGCAACGCCAACGCGCACCGCGCGATCGTGCGCGGCGGCTTCATCGGTCTCGCGTACGACCTGACACCCAACATGGACGCCGCCAACCCCGAGAAGACCGCCAGCCCGACGGCGAACTACAACCTCTTCTTCACGCGCTCCACCGAAGATGGCCGTGCCGGCAGCTGGAGCAGCCCGTCGAACCTGTCGCACGTCGACGCCGTCTCGTCGACCGTCGTCGAACCTCGCCTGGTGCCCACGCCCGGAACGGTCGTCAACCCGCTCACCGGGTCACCCGACGCCGGGGATGCGCAGGACCCCAACGTCCTCTACATCGCCTACGCGACCGAGAGCAACACCCTCGTCGGACAGGCGGGCCGCGTCTATGTCTCTCGCTCGACCGACCAGGGGGCGAACTTCGAACCCTTCGTTCCGGTATCGCCCGCATCGACGGGCCAGTCCGAGTCGCAGCTACGACCGACGCCGGACGGCTCGTCGGCGATGGTCTTGTGGATGGGGGAGCAGGTTCCCGGCAACGCTGAGACCAAGGAAGCGATGCAGGCGATCGTGACCGCGGTGCAGCTGCCCGACTTGAGCTTGAGCGCGAGCAGCGCTTCGTTCGTCGCCGGTGGCCAGCGGACCCTGGCGCTGAACCTGCAGAACGAGGGAACGGGCGCTGCCCGGAACGTGTTGCTGACCGGCTCGCTGCCCAGTGGCCTGGTTCCGGTCGGCATCGGCGATCCGAGCGCGTGCTCCTTCCGTGGCTCGGCCTTCAGTTGCTCCATCGCCGAGATCGCAGCCGGCCAGAGTCAGACGGTCTCGATGACGGTGAGCAGCGTGACCGAGGGCAGCTACATCGTGACCGCGAACGTGAGCAGCGAGGACCTGGATGCCAACACGGTCGACAACTCGATGGCGACCACGCTGAGCGCGACGGCACCCGTGCCGGAACCTGTCCCAGTGCCGACGCCGGCGCCGGTGCTGCAGCAAGATCAGGGTGGTGGGGGCTGCACCACGGCGCGCGCGGGCACGCCATTCGACCCAAGCTTGCCGCTGCTGGCAGGCCTGGGGGTCTTCGGCTTGGCGCTGCGCCGAGTCGGCGCGCGCCGGTCGCCATGCCAGCCCTGAGCTCGTGGTGGGTCTTGCACGCCTCGCTTGCGTTCACGGGTTCACGGCACATGGCGCGGCTCGCATCGGCATCGATTGCGCTCGCTCAAGGCGCGCTGCCGAATCCTTCCTAGAGTGTGTGCAGGGCGCCTGATGATCAGCGTATGCGGGACGTATGGGTGCCTTCCCGCGCCGGCCGATCGGACTTGAAAACGAAGGATTACCATGAAACAGCCGCTTCAGATCCGCTTCCTCGGCATGGAGCCGTCGGAGGCCGTCGAGTCCGCAGCACGCAAGAAGGCCGACAAGCTCGATCGGTTCTGCCCGGACATCATGTCGTGCCGGGTCAGCATCGAACAGATGCACAAGCACCAGCACCAGGGCCGGCCGTTCGCCGTGCGCATCGACGTGACGGTGCCCGACCACGAACTCAGCGTCGACCGGGTGCATGACGAGGACGTCTACGTCGCGCTGCGCGACGCCTTCGACGACATGACGCGGCAGGTCGAAGACGCGGTGCGGCGCACGCGAGGGCAGGAGAAGCTGCACCCGACGCCGCTGCACGGCGAGGTGGTCCGCTTCGGTGACGAGGGGCAGTCCGGTTTCATACGCACGGCCGATGGCGACGAATACTGGTTCGGCCCCGACAACGTGGCCGGCGTGCCGTTCGAGCACCTGACGCTGGGCACCGAAGTGCAATTCATCCCCGAAGTGGCGGCGCAAGGGCGGCAGGCCAAGCGCGTCAGCATCGGCAAGCACCACGTCGGGTGAGTACGCGGCCCGGCGTCTGCGGCGATCGCAGGCCACGGCGCCGACCATCGACGCCGATACCGCGACGAAGCCTCGAAGTCGCGCCACGCATGAGACGCCTGCGCCTGGCGGTGATCGGCTGGGGGCGGCTGGGCAAGGCGTGTGCCGAGGCCTTGCACGACGCGCCGGACCTCGCGCTGGCCGGCATCGTGCGCCGCGCGGAGGCGCTTGCCGCATCGCCAGCCAGCCCGCTGCGAGGCGTGGCCTGCGTGTCCCACATCAGCGAACTCGAGGCGGTCGACGCGGTGCTGCTGTGCGTTCCCACCGAGGCCGCACCCGGCGTGGCGCGCGAGATGCTGCAGTCGCGCCTGCCGCTCGTCGAGTGCGCGAGCTTCGAGGGCGACGCGCTGCGCGAGCATCACGACGAGATCGCGCACCTTGCGCTGCGTCATCGCGCGGGCGCGGTGGTCGGCGCCGGCTGGGACCCGGGCGTGTTGCCTCAGCTGCAGCACATGTTCGAGCTGCTGATTCCGAAGGGTCATTCGCAGATGACGCGGCACGTCGGCGCGAGCCTGCATCACACCGCAGCCGCAGAGGGCGTCGCCGGCGTGCGCGGCGCGCTGTGCAGCGAGCTGCATGCCCCCGGCGGCGGCGCGCAGCGCTACGTCTACGTCGAACTGGCCCGCGGTGCCGACCTCGAGCGCGTGCGGCAGCAGATCGAAGGCGATCCGCTGTTTGCCGACGAGCCGACGCAGGTGCTGCAGGTCGACGACGTCGCCGCGCTCGAGCAAGAGAACCGAGGCGTGCTGATCGAGCGCCTGGGCGAAGGACCGGGCGGGCCGCACGCCAGCCTGATCCTCGAGGCCAGGCTGGACCCCATCGCATTCACCGCCCGACTGATGCTCGACGCGGCTCGCTCGCTCGGGCTCCAGCCGCGTGGAGCGTGGCGCTACACACCCTTCGGCCTGGTGCCTTTGGACCACGATGCATCGACCGACACCGCATCGCGGCCCAGGCGCCGCTGAGCGCCCGCACCGCCTGCGCCCATGGGCACGGGCGGCGACCGCGCAAGGACTCGCGCATCGACTGATCTGCGTCAATGCAGTGCCTGCAGCAGCGCCTAGAGTTTCATCAAGCCACCGTGCTGCGAGCATGGCCGCTGCGGCGGATAGGGCGCGATGACGGGGCCGGTCAAACGGCCCATGTTTGCCGAGACGTTCTACGTTCCGGTCGTTGCCCGAAGTGCTGGCGGCCCTGTGAAAGCGGGGCTCAAGGCACGGTGGCCCCTTCACCATTCATGCACGAGCGGGCGATGCCGATCGACGCCGCCGCCGACGCGCCGATCGACGGTCCGATCGGCGACGTCTTGCTTGCGAGCCGCGCGGCATGAAGGCCGGCGCGACATCGCGGCTGTTCCTGGCCCTCTGGCCGGACGACGGCACGCGGGCGGCCCTGGCGCGGTGCCGCGACGCGTGGCACTGGGGCGCGAATGCGTCGCCGGAGCCGACAAGTCGACTGCATCTGACGCTGCATTTCCTGGGCGCCGTGCCTCGGCCGCGCGTTCGCGAGTTGATCGACGGCTTGCAGGTGTCCTGCAGTCATTTCACGCTGCAACTGGACCAGGTGCAATGCTGGCCGAACGGCGTGGCGGCGCTGACGCCGCAGGCCGCACCTGCGGCATTGACCGCGCTGCACGCGGCGCTGCGCGATCGGCTCGAACGCCTGGGCGTGGCCACCGAGACCCGCTCCTATCGGCCCCACGTGACGCTGGCACGCCATGCGCGTGATTCGGCTGCCCCGGTGGCGATATCGCCTGTGGATTGGCTCATCGGCGGCTACGTGCTCGTCGAGTCGAAACCCGTGACAGGCGACTATGCCGTGCTGCGGCAATTCGGGTGCCCTGCGCCGGTGTCGCCATCCTCGGTGGCGTGACCGAGGGCTGCGTCGGCCTTGCCTGCAGCAGCGCGGCCACCCCGCGGAGGCGGTCGGGTCGGTCAGCGAGAACAGCTGCGAAAGCCAGCGAAGATGTCGTTGCGCTCGGCACCGAAGTAGTTGCGATAGCGTGGGTGGTGCATGCGGGGCTGGGTGGCAAACGACGCGCCGCGAAGCACCGGACGGCTCCCGAACCAAGGTGCCGAGTAGTCCCGATAAGGATGCGCCGAGAAGCCCGGGTAAGGCGCGAAGGCGCTGGCCGTCCACTCCCAGACGGCTCCCCAGACAAAGGCTTCGGGCCGTTCGATCGCGGCGCGTTCCCACTCGGCTTCGGTGGGAAGGCGCCGCCCTGCCCACGCGCACCAGGCTTCGGCTTCGTGGGCGCAGAGGTGGCAGGCAGGCTGACGGCCGTCGAGCGCCTGCCAGCGCCCCCAGCGCCATTGCCTCCAGGCGCCCGCCTCGCGCTGCAGATAGCGCGGCGCCTCGGCCTTGCCGGCTGCGAGCCAACGACGCCCCGCCTCGCTCCACCAGCGGGGCTCGGCATATCCGCCGGCTTCGACGAAGCTCAGGAACTCGTCCCACACCACCACCCGGCTGTCGATCGCGAAGCCAGGCTGCTGCACCCGGTGCGCGCCGAGTTCGTTGTCGAAGGCAAAGCCGCCGTCGCTGCCCAGCTGCCACTCGGCGGCGTCGAAGGCCATCGAAACGCGTGCACCGGAGGTTCGCGCCGGCTGCCAGCGCGGGTCGCCGATGGGCAGGCCCAATGCCTGCGCCATGTACAGCGCTGCCTCGTGGTGCATGTCCTCGTGCAGCAAGGCGAGCCGAAAGAAGTACAACGACGCGTCGTCCGGCGCGGCCCGCGACAGCAGCGTCAGCGTGGTCTGCAGTTGCGCGATCAGGTCTGCGCGGGTGCCATCCGGGCCGGGCAAGGCCAAGGACCAGCGGGTGTCGTGCGGAACCCGGCTCGAGTCGTAAAGCGCGTCGGCATCGGGGCGGATGCCCCGCGGACGGGGCACGTTCGGATCGGCGCGGAAGCCCTGATCGCGCAGCGGGTTGCGCGCGAGCCAGAACTCCTGGAACCAGCCGACATGCCCCAGCTCCCACAGCGGCGGATTCAGGTCGGGGCGCATCGGCACGGCGAGACTGCGGGCCGCCAGCGCGGTCTCGTAGACCGCGAACGTCGCCAGCGTGTCGCGCCGGCTTGCGCTCAAGGCCGCGGACAGCTCCACCGGACCGGCATGCCGGATCTCGAGGCCGTCGACGCAGCGTTCATTCATCCGCGGTAACCTGGGGTCGTGAAAGGTCCCGAGATCGTCATCGTGACGCCGGCGCTCGCCGACGCCAACAACGGCAACTGGCAGACAGCGTGGCGCTGGCTGCGCTTCCTGTCGAGCCATTATCGGGTCCACATTGCCGAATCGTGGCAACGAGGCGACGAGCTGGCCATGGTCGCGCTGCATGCGCGCCGTTCCGCCCCGTCCGTCGCTGCCTGGCGCAAGGCCCACCCGAAGAGACCGCTGGTGGTCGTGCTGACGGGGACCGACCTCTACCGCGACATCGACATCGACGCCTCGGCGCGGCAGTCCCTGGAGATGGCCGACCGCCTGCTGGTGCTCAACGAACTCGGCCGCGAGCCACTGCCCCGGCGATGGCGCGACAAGGCCTCGGTGTGCCTGCAGTCCAGCCCGTCGCGCCGAACGCTGCCCAAGACGAGGCGACATCTGCGCGCCCTGATGGTCGGCCACCTGCGCGAGGAGAAGTCGCCGCAGACCTACTTCGAGGCGGCCCGGCTGCTCGCGTCGCGTCGCGACATCCTGCTCGATCATGTCGGCGCCGCGCTCGATCCCGCACTCGGCAGCGAGGCGCTCGCGCTCGCGGCCCGGTGCCCGACGTACCGCTGGCTCGGCGCCCTGCCGCACGATGCAACCCGCGCCCGGATCCAGGCCGCCCATGTCCTGGTGCATCCGAGCCGGATCGAAGGCGGCGCGCACGTCGTCATCGAGGCGGTGACGAGCGGCACGCCGGTCATCGCGTCCCGCATCGACGGCAACGTCGGTCTGCTGGGCTCGGACTACGCGGGCTACTTCGACTGCAGCGACCCCGCCGGCCTGGCCGCGCTGCTGCAGCGTGCACGCGACGATGCCGCCATGCTGCCGGCCCTGCAGGCGCAATGCGCCGAACGCGCACCGCTGTTCGAGCCGGGGAAGGAGCGCGGGACGCTGATCGCACTGCTCGAGTCGCTGGTCCCGCACGGCTGACTCCATGCTCCAGATCCACTTTGCCAACCGCTACGAGACGCTCGCCGCGCTGCTGCTGAACAGGCTCGCGGATCGCAGCGGCAGCGTGTTCGCGGCCGACCAGCTGATCGTACCGAGTGCGGCGGTGCGGCGGTCGCTGACGCTGGCCATCGCCGACCGGCACGGCATCTGCGCCAACGTGGAATTCAGCTTCCTCGCCAGGTGGCTGTGGCGGCAGGTCCGTCGCCTGGTGCCCGACGTGGGCGAAGAGTCGCCGTTCGCGCCGGCGGCGCTGAGCTGGCGCGTCTACACCGCGTTCGCCGACCCTTCGTTCATCGCCCCGCATCCACGACTGGCCGGCTACCTGCACGGCGCCGACGACGTGATGCGCCACGACCTCGCACGCCGGGCCGCCGGCCTGCTCGAGCAGTACGTCACCTACCGGCCGGACTGGCTGGACGACTGGCTGCACGGACGCCCGGCCGGCCTGGGTGCGAACGATGCCACCGCCGCAGCCGACGAGCGCTGGCAGGCCGCACTCTGGCGGCGCATCGCGGCGGAGCTGGGCACGGACGTCGAGCACCCCGCGACGGCCTTCGTCGATGCCCTCCAGCGCGGCGGCGCCGCCGCGGACGCCGGGCTGCCGGCGAGTGCCCATCTCTTCGCGCTGCCGACCATGCCGCCGCTGCACATCGGCCTGCTGCAGCAGCTGGGCCGGTCGATCGACCTCCACCTCTACGTGCTCAACCCTTGCCGGGAATACTGGTTCGAGCTCATAGACCGCAAGCGCCTGAGTCATCTGGCCGCCCGCGGGCATGCCGACATGCACGAGGAGGGCAATCGACTGCTGGCCGCCTGGGGCCGGCAGACCCAGGCCCATGTCGACCTGCTGGTCGACAGTTGCGGCGACGCGGCCACCGACGACAGCCATTTCGAGCCGCACCCGGGCGCCTCCCTGCTCGCGCGCCTGCAGAACGCGATCCTGGACCTGACCGAGATCGAGCCCGGTTCGGTGGCGCTGGACGCCGGGGACCGCAGCCTCGAAGTGCACCTGTGCCACTCGCTGACGCGCGAGCTCGAGGTGCTGCAGGACCACCTGCTCGGCCTCTTCGCCGGCCGCGTGGCGGGCCACGAAGGGCTGCGCCCCTGCGACATCCTCGTCGTCACGCCCGACCTCGACGCCGCCGCCCCCTTGATCGACGCGGTGTTCGGCACCGTGCCGGCCGATCGCAGGATCGCCTACACGATCACCGGCCGCGGCCGCAGCGGCGTCAACATGCCGGCCCGCGCCCTGCTCGCGCTGCTGTCGCTGGCCGGGTCGCGCTTTGCCGCCAGCGCGGTCTTCGGCCTGCTGCAGCAACCCATCGTCGCGCGCCGGTTCGGGCTCGACGACGACGCACTGCTGCAGGTCCACGACTGGATGCGCGAGTCGGGCATCCGCTGGGCGCTCGATGCGCGTCACCGCGCGAGCTTCGACGTTCCGGCGCAGCCGCGCCACACGCTGGAAGACGGGCTCGACCGCCTGTTCCTCGGTTACGCCCTGCCGACGCAGGCCGGCGAGCCCCTGGCGGGGCTGCTGCCCGCGGGCGATGCGCAGGGATCGGACGCCGTCGCGCTGGGCGCCTTCTGGCGCTTCGTCGAGGCCTTGCGACGGGTGCACGAGGCGATGTCGGTTCCGCAGCCGCCGGCGGCCTGGGGCGAGATGCTGCTCGGCGCCATCGACGGCTTCATGCAAGCCGCCGGCCACGAGCTCGACGATCTGCGCGAACTGCAGGAAGCGATCCGCGAGCTGGTCGAGACCGTGCACCAGGGCGGCGTGACGCAGGCGCTGCCGCTGGCCGTCGTCCGCGCGGCGCTGGAGCAGCTGCTCGACGACCCGGCGCGCGGCGGCGTTCCCACCGGTGGCGTCACGTTCTCGACCATGAGCAGCCTGCGCAACCTGCCTTTTGCCGTCGTCTGCGCGATCGGGCTGAACGACGGCGCGTTTCCGACGACGAGTCGCCCGAGCGAGTTCGACCTGATGGCGCTGCACCCGCGGCGCGGCGACCGCCAGCGGCGCGAGGACGAGCGCAACCTGTTCCTCGACCTGATGCTGGCGGCGCGGCGCAGCTTCTACCTCAGCTACACCGGCCGCAGCGTGCGCGACAACGCGCCCTTGCCGCCTTCGGTGCTGGTCTCGGAACTGCTCGAGGCCGTGACGCCGGCGATCTCCGAGCAGCCGATCACGCCCGAGGCGCTGGCTCGCGCACGCAGACGGCTGGTGGTCGAGCATCCGCTGCAGGCCTTCTCGATCCAGGGATTCACCGTCGAAGGCGACCCGCGCCTGCGCAGCTTCAACCGTGAGCTGGGCGAAGCGCTCAGGCGCAGTCTGCAGGCCGCGACGGTTCAGCCGCCGGCGGACGAAGCGCCGGCTACGGATGATGGGGCCGACGAGCCGGACGACGACAGCGAAGACGATGTCGCCACCGGCCCGCTGCCGCCCTTTTTCGCGGCGCCGCTGCCCGCGCCCCGGCCCGAGTGGCGCGAGGTGTCGCTGGCGCAGCTGGTCGAGTTCTTCCGCAACCCCTGCCGTTACCTGCTGCGGCGCCGGCTCGCGATCGGTCTGCAGCGCGACGCCGATGAACTGCTGGACGACGAGCCCTTCCTGCCCGACTGGCCGGGGCGCACGGCACTCGCCGGCCGCCTGCTGCCGCACCTGCTGCAGGGTGCAACCGCCGCCGAAGTCCGACGGCTCGCCGCCGCCGGCACCGAGATGCCCAGCGGCGCCTTGGGCGCATGCGAGCTGGAGCGCGAGCTCGAATCGCTGAACGGGTTCGCGGCGCGGGTGACCGAAGCCACGGCGCAGCCTTGCCTGGCCCCGCACCAGACAGCGATTTCGATCGAGATCGAGGGCGAAGCCTGGCGCCTGCAAGCCGGCTTCGCCGACCTGCGGCCGTCGGGGCTGGTCCGCTGGCGCTACGACGAGCTGCGCGCCGGCGATGCGCTGGAAGCCTGGCTGCACCACCTGGCCCTCTGCGCCGACCCGCCCGCTGCGGTGCGGGCGCAGACGCAGTGGCTGTCGCTGGACGAGACCCTGCATCTGAAGGCGCCGGATGATCCGCAGGCGATCCTGAAGGACCTGCTGCAGATCTACCGCCGCGGCCTCGGCGAACCGGTGCACTTCTTTCCGAAGTCGGCCTGGGCCTATTGCGCGGGCGACCACAGCGTTTCCAGGGCCCGCCAGACCTGGCAGGCGACCAGGAACCGCCCGCACGGCGAAGAAGCGGATGCGGCCTACCGCCTCGCGCTCAGAGGCCGGCAGGACCCCTTGGACCGGGAGTTCGAGCAACTCGCGCGGACCGTCTTCGACCCGTTGATCGACCATCTCGAAGCGAAGGCCTGAGCCGATGGAGACGACGCCGCTCGACGTCTTCGGCTGCCCGCTCGACGGCATCAGCCTGATCGAGGCATCGGCCGGCACCGGCAAGACCTGGAACATCTGCGGCCTGTACCTGCGGCTGCTGCTGGAGCGCAGGCTCGAGGTGCAGCAGATCCTCGTCGTCACCTTCACCAACGCCGCGACGGCCGAACTGCGCGAGCGCATCCGCAGCCGCATCGTCGAGACGCTGGCTCGCCTGCGCGGCAACGCCGCCAGCGGCGCCGACCCGTTCGTCGACCGCCTGCTCGCGACCCTGCGATCGCGGCAAGGCCTCGACGACGAAGCGATGGCGCTGCAACTGGACCTGGCGCTGCAGACCTTCGACGAGGCCTCGATCTTCACGATCCACGGCTTCTGCCAGCGCGCGCTGGGCGACACGCCGTTCACGGCCGGCGTGCCGATGGCGCTGGAGCTGCTCACCGACGACACCGAGATGCGGCTCGAGGTGGTGCAGGACTTCTGGCGCCGGCACATCGCCAGCGACCGCCTGTCGCCAAGGCTCGCCGGCTACCTGCTCGACCACCAGGACTCGCCGCAGACCCACGCCGGGCTGCTCGGGCGGCAGCTCGCCAAGCCCCTGGCCCGCGTGCTGTGGCCCGCGGCGATCGACGAGCCCACCTCGTCGATCGACACGGCGGCGCTGTCGGCCCTCCACGCCGAGGCGCGGGCGCTGTGGCAACAGGAGCGCGACGCCATCGTGGACTGCGTCACCGAGGCGCTGCCGCGCCTGAACGGCAACGTCTACAGACCCGAATCGGTGGCCCGGGCGGCGGCGAGCTGGGACGCCTGGATGGCCTGCAGCGATGCGCTCGACGCGCCGGCCGACCTGCCCCGGCTGGACCTCTTCACGACGACCCGGCTGAAGCCGAACAAGGGCAAGGCGCCACCGACGCCGCACCCGTTCTTCGGCCGGGCCGACGCACTTCTCGCGTCGCGCAGCGCGGCGACCCAGGCCCTGGCGCTGGCCCGCCTGCGCCTGTTGCGCAAGCTGCTCGAGACCGGCCCGGATGCGCTGCGAAGCGCCAAGCGCGAGCGCCGGGTGATTGGCTTCGACGACATGCTCTACAACCTGCACGAGCGGCTGACCGGCGGCGACTGCCCCTGGCTCGCGGGTTCGTTGAAGGCGCGCTTTCCGGCCGCGCTGATCGACGAATTCCAGGACACCGACCCGCTGCAGTTCGCGATCTTCAAGGCCATCTACGGCAACGGCGATGCCCCGCTGTTCCTGGTTGGCGACCCCAAGCAGGCGATCTACAGCTTCCGCAACGCCGACCTGCACACCTACCTGCAGGCGCGCGGCGAGGCCGGGGCCGAGTACACGTTGGCCGAGAACCAGCGTTCGACGGAACCCTTGCTGGCCGCGCTGAACGCCCTCTTCGGCGCCAACGACCGCGCCTTCATGCTGCCCGGACTCGACTACCGGGCGGTCGGGTTCGGCGCCAAGCCGCGCCAGCCCTTCGCGGACCACACCGCGGCACGCGCGCCGCTGCAGCTGTGGGCGCTGCCGGCGGGCCCCGACGGCCAGCCGCTGCCCAAGCCGCTGGCGCGCCGGGCGGCCGCGAGCGCCTGCGCCGGCGAGATCGCGCGCCTGATCGGCGCCGCACAGCGTGGCGAGATCATGCTGGCCGGCAAGCCCTTGTCGGCCGGCGACATCGCGGTGCTGGTGCGCAGCCATGCGAACGGCAGCGAGATGCGCCGGGCGCTGGCCGCGGTGGGCGTGGCCAGCGTCGAGCTGTCGCAGGCCAGCATCTTCGAGACGCCGGATGCGGAAGACCTCTCGCGCCTGCTCGCGGCGATCCTGGAGCCGGCCCGCGAGCCGCTGCTGCGGGCGGCGCTGGCCACCGAAGCGATGGGCCTGGACGCCTGCGCCATCGACGCGATCTCCGCCGACGAGGCCGGCCTGCTCGCCGTCGTGACCCGGTTCGCCGTCTACCGCGAGACCTGGATGCTGCGCGGCATCGGCGTGATGCTGCGGCAGCTGATGACGGAAGAGCGCGTCGGCGAGCGGCTGCTCGCGCGGGCCGATGGCGAGCGGCGCCTGACCAACCTGCTGCACCTGGCCGAATGCCTGCACGAGGCGGCGCAGAACCACCCGGCGCCCGAGGCCTTGCTGCGCTGGCTGCAGGCGCAACGAACCGCGGCCCGCAACGACGACGCCTCGCAGCTGCGGCTGGAGTCCGACCGCCATCTGGTCCAGATCATCACCGTCCACAAGTCCAAGGGCCTCGAATACCCGCTGATCTTCTGCCCTTTCCTCTGGGACGGCTCCCCCGGCCGGTCTTCGAGCAGCGCCGACGGCCTGGAGTACCACGACGATCACGGGCAGTCGGTGCTGGACTTCCGCGATCTCGACAGGCCAGAGGCGGATCGCGTCAAGGCGCAGATCGCGCTGGAGCGCGCGAGCGAGAACCTGCGCCTGATCTATGTCGCGCTGACGCGGGCGGTCCATCGCTGCGTCCTCGTCGTCGGCAGCTACACCCACAGGACCCGCCATGGCGTCAGCACCGCGCAGAGCCGTCATGGCCTGCTCAACTGGCTGGTGGCCGGCCAGGGCCGGTCGGCGCAGGATTGGCTGAAGAACGATCTGCAACCGGCCGCGATCGAAGCCGCCTGGGCGGCTTTGGCCGACGCGAACACGCCGCAGATCAGCCTCGCCCCGCTGCCGCTTGCCGCTGCCGTCGCATGGGCGCCGGCGGGTCCAGCGCCCGCTGCGCTGGCGGCGCTGGACCCACCGCAGCGCATCCCTGGCGGCTGGTGGATCGGCAGCTACAGCAGCCTGGCGCAGGGTGCGCGGCACGAGGCCGCCGCCGTGGACCACGACCTGCGCGTGGTCGAGTCGGGCTCGGCGGAGGTCGCCGTCGCGGCCCCCGTCGACGGCGACGACATCCTGTGCTTCCCGCGCGGCCCGGTGGCCGGCGAGTGCATCCATGCGGTCTTCGAGCGCGTCGACTTCGCCGACCGGGCCGGCTGGCCCGCCGCCGTCGCCGCGGCCCTGCGCTCGCGGCCGCAGACCCTGCAAGGGGCCGACGCGGCGGCGCGGCTGCCGAAGATGCTCGCACGCATGCTCGCCGACGTGCTGCACACGAAGCTGCCCGCAGGCGGGACGCTGGCCGAGGTGGCGCGCGACCGCCGCCTGGTCGAGCTGGAATTCAACCTGCCGGCCGGGCACCTCGTCGCCGGCCGGCTCGCCGCGGTGCTGCGCGACCATGGCTATCCGGTCCCCGGGTTGAGCTTCGCGACGCTGGAGGGCTACCTGCGCGGGTTCATCGACCTGGTCTTCGAGCACGAAGGACGCTTCTTCGTCCTCGACTGGAAGTCCAACCACCTCGGCGAGATGGCCGCCGACTACGGGCCCGGACCGATCGCGCGCGCGATGGACGAGCATGGCTACCACCTGCAGTACCTGCTCTACACGGTGGCGGTCCACCGCTACCTGCAGCAGCGGCTGCCAGGCTACCGCTACGACGAGCATTTCGGTGGCGTGCTGTACCTGTTCGTGCGCGGGGTGCGGCCGCGTTGGACCGGCCCCGACGGCACGCCCGCCGGCATCTTCGCCCATCGACCCACTCTGGAGACGGTCGAGCGGCTGTCGTCGCTGCTCGACCCGATGCGGGAGCTCGCATGAACGCCGTCGTCGACCGCAGTCCCGACTCGCCCGCCGACGATCTGGCGCAAGGCTTTGCGCGCCATGTCGAGCTCTGGGCCCGCAGGCTGATGCGCGACGACGCCACGGTGCAGCTGGTGCGGCAGGCGGCATTCGAAGTCAGCCGGGCGACCAGCGAAGGGCATGTCTGCCTGTCGCTGGCCGACCTGGCCGCAGCATCCGCGCCGGCGCACGATGTCGACTCCCTGCGCGGCGGGCTGCTCGCGTCGGCCGCGCCGGCGCCCTACGCCCAGACGCGCGCGAAGACGTACTTCGAGCGCACGCTGCAGCTCTTCAACCTGCACGACGTGGAGCCGGTGCTGGTGATCATGCCGTACCACCCCACCGCGCTGGCCGCCTTCCGCGCCGCGGGGTGGGACGCCAAGGAAGAGGCGTTCAAGGCATACCTCGAGAGTCTGCGGGGCCGCTACCGGTTCCACATCCTGGACTACACCGACATCGCGTCGTTCCACGGCGACGCGGGCGCCTTCTACGACGGCGCGCACGTCACCGCCGTCAATGCGCGCCGCATCCTGGCGCAGGCCGTCGAGGACGTGCCGCAAGCCTTTCGCTGAGGCACGTCCTCGGCCGGTCGTGTCCCGGGAGCGCCCGCACCTATCGACGAGCACGCCGACCCAGTAGACTCAGGAGCGTCGACCGACGGGGGGGCAATGCCTGGGAGGCACTCGAAGACCGGACTGACACTTCACTTCCGCGTGCGTCCCGTGCTCGTGCGCTGGATCGTGAGCGCGATCTGCCTGTTCCTCACCGTGCTGCTCGTCCCGCACGTCTACTTCCGCGGCGACTATCCCATCCTCTCGTGGCTCATCATCAGCGCCGTCTTCGGGCTCCTCACGACGTTCGTCAAGCCGCTCGTACAGCTGGTGCTGCTGCCTCTGATCTTCGTCTCCTACGGCCTCGTGATCGTGCTGATCAACACGCTCGTCATCTGGTTCCTCTCGGTCATCTTCCCGGAGCGCTTCCGCGTGGAGTACATCCTGTGGGCGGTCGTCGCCGGGCTGGTCAGCGGCCTGCTCATCGGCCTGCTCGAGAACCTCTTCGGCCTCTCGCCGCCGATCGTCCAGGGCGGCCCGGAGGCGCTCAAGAAGGAGATGGCCAAGGCCAAGCCGGGGCGCGTCGAAGAAGAGCTGCTGGATGCGGCCGGCCGCGGCAAGAAGAAGCTCAAGCGTCACCGCGAACGTCACCGCCACACCGACGCATCCGAACCCGAGCGGCCCGAGGAGGAGCGGTCATGAGGCGGTCGTCGCTGGACAAGCTCCGTGAGGACCTGCGGCTGCAGCAGGTCTACAACACGCTCCTCCGGTACGGGTACGACACGGTCCTCGAGCGGACGGCGTACTTCGGAGGGTTCCGGCATGCGATGCAGACCTGGGTCTGGCGCCTGCCGCCGGGCTGGGAAGAGCCGGGCCCCGCGGTCAAGGTCAGGCTCATGCTCGAGGAACTGGGGCCGACCTACGTCAAGATCGGCCAGATCGTGTCGAGCCAGGCGTCCGTCTTGCCGATCGACATGGCGACCGAGCTCGCCAAGCTGCAGGACGCCGTCCCGCCGTTCCCGAGCGACCAGGTGCGCGAGCGCATCATCGAGGAGCTGGGGGCGCCTCCGGAAGCGCTGTACGCCACCTTCGAGCCTGAGCCGTTCGCGGCGGCCTCCACCGCCCAGGTCCATCGCGCCACGCTGCACGACGGGACGCTCGTGGCGGTGAAGGTGCAGCGGCCGGAGATCCAGCGCATGATCCGCGCCGACCTCGGCATCCTGCAGAATGCGGCGCGCGTCGCCTCGGGCCGGTCGGAGACGGTGCAATCGCTGGACGTCGTCGGCATGCTCGAGCAGTTCTCGTCGGGCGTCCTGGAGGAGCTCGACTACCGTGGCGAGGCCTACAACGCCCTCCGCCTCGCCGAGAACATGCAGGGCCTGCCCGGCGTGCACGTGCCGTCCATCTACGGCGACCTCTCGACCTCCAAGGTCATCACGCAGGAGTTCGTGAAGGGGGTCAAGGCCAGCGACGTCGAGTCGATCCAGGCGGCGGGCCTCGACCGCGACCTGATCGCGCGCAACGCGCTCCGCGCGCTCATCAAACAGCTCCCGGTGGACGGCTTCTTCCACGCCGACCCGCACCCCGGCAACCTGCTCGTCGATCTGGACACGGGCGTGCTCACCTTCATCGACCTCGGCATGATGGGTGAGCTCGACCTGCAGAAGCGGCTGCGTCTCGGCCAGCTCATGGTCGTCGCCCAGCAGGGCAGCGTGGAGGGCATGGCCGACGCGCTGCGCGGGATGAGCACGCCTTTCCGGGGTCCCGTCGACGAGAAGGCCTTCCGGCGTGACTTCGCCCGTCGCGTCGGGCGGTACATGGGGCAGGGCCGCGTGACCTCGTTCGGCGAAGTCGCCAACGAGGGCTTCGAGCTGCTGCGCATCCACGGCCTGCGGCTGGACGCCGACCTCACGCTGGCGGTCAAAGCCCTCGTGCAGACCGAGAGCGTCGCTCGGGCCCTGTCGACCGACAGGGGCCTGCTCTCGGAGGGCGTGCCGATGCTGCGCGACATGGCGCTCGAGGCCATCTCCGGCGAGAAGATCGTGGACGCGGCGAAACAGCAGCTGATGGGCGTCGCCGGCCAGGTCGCCGAGCGCATCCCGACGCTGAGCGAGGCCACGACGAAGTGGCTGGACCAGTATCAGAAGGGCCGCTTCGAGGTCACCATCGACACCTCGGAGCTCTCGAAGGAGGTCAGCCGGCTCACTCGCCTCGGGCGCGAGATCGTCATCGCGGTGATGCTGGTCGGGATGCTGGTCGGCTCCGCCGTGGCGTCCTACGGCATCGCGGCCGTCGCAGCTGGACGGCTGGATCTGGGATCTCCTGGCCCGCATCGCGCCCATCGGCTTCGTCGTCTCACTGGTGCTCAGCTTCCTGATCGTCATCAGGCTCACGTGGCGCTGGCTGCGCGGGGCCTCGGCCGACGAGGACTGACGGGGGGGACGCAGAAGAGGCGCCGGCGGCTTGCCGCCGGCGCCT
>CAVRZW010000004.1:0-157656 GCA_963725755.1 uncultured beta proteobacterium | reverse complement strand
AATTGACATCGATGGGCCAGCTCTCCAAGAGGCTGGCCCTTTTGATTCATGGTGTGCACGGCTGGCCCGGATTGATGCGATGGGAAGATCAATCGATCCGGATCCTGCACTTGCCGGCCGCCGCAGGCCCGCTCAGACTTCGTCGCATGGTGCTGCCGGTCGAGCAGCCCGAAGACGGAGATAGGCATGAGCAGCACAGACCCGGACCTGCAGGCGTGGATCGGCCGCAGCGAGACCGTGCACGACACCATCGGCCCCACGCCCGTGGTGGCGCTGACCGCGACGCTGGACCACCCGGCCGCGCCGGTCGCCACCGGCACCGTGCTGCCGCCGCTGTGGCACTGGCTGTACTTCCTGCCGATGCACCGGCAGTCCGAGATCGGGCCCGACGGCCACGCCAGGCGCGGCGGCTTCCTGCCGCCGGTGCCGCTGCCGCGGCGCATGTGGGCCGGCAGCCAGTTCGAGTTCCGCTCGCCGATCCGCGTCGGTGACCGGGTCGCCCGCACCTCGACGATCGCCGACGTGACGAGCAAGGACGGCCGCAGCGGGCGCCTGGTGTTCGTCAAGGTGCGCCACGAGCTGCACTGCAACGGCGCCGCCGACCCGGCGCTGGTCGAGTTCCACGACATCGTCTACCGCGATGCGCCGCGCCCGGGCGACGTGCCGCCCGCACCGCAGCCGGCCCCTGGCGGCGCCGGCTGGCAGTGCGAGATCGTGCCCGACGAGGTGCTGCTGTTCCGCTACTCGGCGCTGACCTTCAACGGCCACCGCATCCACTACGACCGCAAGTACGTCACCGAGGTCGAGGGCTATCCGGGCCTGATCGTCCACGGCCCGCTGATCGCCACGCTGCTGATGGACCTGCTGCGCCGCCACGCGCCCGACGCCGAGGTGGCCGCCTTCCGCTTCAAGGCCGTGCGGCCGACCTTCGACCTCCACCCGTTCCGCGTCAACGGTCAGCGCGACGGCAACAGCGTCCACCTCTGGGCCCAGGACCACGAAGGCTGGCTGACGATGGACGCCACCGCCACGCTGAAGGGCTGAGCATGCAACCGTTGAAGGGCATCACCGTCGTCACGCTCGAGCACGCCATCGCGGCGCCGTTCGCCACCCGCCAGCTGGCCGACATGGGGGCAAGGGTGATCAAGATCGAGCGCCCGGGCAGCGGCGACTTCGCGCGCGGCTACGACTCGCGGGTGCGCGGCCTGGCCTCGCATTTCGTCTGGACCAACCGGTCCAAGGAAAGCATGACGCTGGACGTCAAGCACCCCGAGGCCGCCAAGGTGCTGGAGCGGCTGGTGTTGGAGAAGGCCGACGTGGTGGTGCAGAACCTCGCGCCCGGCGCCGCAGCCCGACTTGGCCTGGGCTACGAGCGGCTGAAGGCACTCAAGCCCGGAATCATCGTCTGCGACATCTCGGGCTATGGCGACGACGCCGAGCATCCGGGCCCCTACCGCGACAAGAAGGCCTACGACCTGCTGATCCAGAGCGAGGCCGGCTTCGTCTCGGTCACCGGCACGCCCGACGAGCCGTGCAAGGCCGGCCCGTCGATCGCCGACATCGCGGCCGGCATGTACGCCTACAGCAGCATCCTGGCGGCGCTGCTGCAGCGGGCGCAGACGGGGCAGGGCCAGCGCATCGACATCTCGATGCTCGAGTCGCTGGCCGAATGGACCAGCTACCCGCTTTACTACGCCTTCGACGGTGCGCCGCCGCCGCCGCGCACCGGCGCCTCGCATGCCACGATCTACCCCTACGGCCCGTTCCCCACCGGCGACGGCGGCAGCGTGATGCTGGGTCTGCAGAACGAGCGCGAATGGCTGAACTTCTGCGACAAGGTGCTGCTGCAGCCGGCGCTGGCCCGCGACCCGCGCTTCAGCGGCAACGCCGCCCGCGTGGCCGAGCGCGGGGCGCTGCGCCAGATCATCGCCGAGGCCTTCGCGCCGCTGACGGCGCCGCAGGTCGTCGAGCGGCTCGAGGCGGCGCAGATCGCCAACGCCCGCGTCAACACCATGCACGAGCTGTGGCAGCACCCGCAGCTGAAGGCGCGGCAGCGCTGGCGCGAGGTGGGATCGCCCGCCGGGCCGCTGCCGGCGATGCTGCCGCCCGGCAACTGGGACACCGGCCCGCGCATGGACCCGGTGCCGGCGCTGGGCGAGCACACCGACGCGATCCTGGCCGAGCTCGGCATCGCGGCCGACGGCATCCGTGCGCTGCATGCGGCCGAGGCGGTCTGAGATGGACCCGCGAACCTACCTCTTCGTGCCCGGCAACCGGCCCGAGCGCTTCGCCAAGGCCCTGGCCAGCGGCGCCGACGCCGTCGTGCTCGACCTCGAGGACGCCGTGGCGGCCGACGCCAAGGGCGCCGCCCGCGAGGCCATCGCCGCCTGGGCCGAAACGGCCGCGCCGGCCGAGCGCGAGCGCATCGTCGTGCGCATCAACGACGCCGTATCGGCTGCCTTCGCCGCCGACCTGCGCCTGCTGCAAGCGACCGGCCTGAAGCGGGTCATGCTGCCGAAGGCCGAGTCGCCGCAGCAGGTGGAGGCACTGACCGACGCCGTGCCCGGCGCGCAGGTGCTGGCGCTGATCGAGAGCGCCGTCGGCTTGGCCCGGGTCGAGGCCGTGGCGGCCGCCGCCGGCGTGACGCGGCTGGTCTTCGGCACGCTGGACTTCGCGTTCGACCTCGACCTCGACATCAGCGAGCGCTCCGACGGCCTGGCCTATGCCGCCAGCCGCATCGCGCTGGCGTCGCGCCTGGCCGGCCTGGCCGCGCCGGTGGCCGGCGTGACGCCCCAGCTCGACGACGAGGCGCGCCTGCTGGCCGACCTGGCCGAGGCGCGCCGCCACGGCTTCGGCGCCAAGCTGTGCATCCACCCGCGCCAGGTGGCTCCGATCCACGCCGCGCTGGCGCCGGGTGCCGAGGCGCTCGAATGGGCGCGCCGCGTGATCGCCGCCGAGGCGGCATCGCCGGGTGCGGCCAAGCTCGACGGCCGCATGGTCGACCGACCCGTGGTCCTGCAGGCGCAGCGCACGCTGCAGCGCGCCGGCCGGTGAAATCCATATCCTCACGACAAGCGAGACAAGCCCCATGCCCTCCACCCTCATCGACTCCGCGATCTTCCAAGGCATCTTCAGCAGCGACGAGATGCGCCACGTCTGGTCCGACGAAAGCCGGACCCAGAAGTACCTCGACATCGAGGCCGCGCTGGCCCGGGTGCAGGGCCGGCTCGGGCTGATCCCGCGGGAGGCGGCCGACGAGATCGTCAGCCACTGCCACCTGAACCAGATCGACATGGCCAAGCTGCGCCAGCAGACCGAGCGCATCGGCTACCCGATCCTCGGTGTGGTCTCGCAACTCAACGCGCTGTGCCGCGACAAGCTGGGTGAGTACTGCCACTGGGGTGCGACGACGCAGGACATCACCGACACCGCCACCGTGCTGCAGATCCGCGAGGGCCTGGAGATCGTCGATCGCGAACTGGCAGCGATCTCGGCGGCGATGGCCAAGCTGGCCCGCGCGCACCGCGACACACCGATGATCGGCCGCAGCAATCTGCAGCAGGCGATCCCGGTGACCTTCGGCTACAAGATGGCGGGGCTGCTGTCGGCCGTCGAGCGCCACCGCGAACGCCTGGCGCAACTGCGGCCGCGCGTGCTGGTCGGCGAGTTCGCGGGTGCGGCTGGCACGCTGGCATCGCTCGAGCGCGGCGCGATGGAGACCCAGGCGGGCCTGTGCGCCGAGCTCGGTCTGGGCCAGCCGCTGATCGCCTGGCACACGATCCGCGACAACATCGCCGAGGTCGGCACCTTTCTCGGGCTGGTCGGCGGCACGCTGGGCAAGCTCAGCATGGACGTCAAGCTGATGATGCAGACCGAGGTCGGCGAGGTCTACGAGCCCTACGCCCATGGCCGCGGCAGCAGCAGCACGATGCCGCAGAAGCGCAACCCGATCAGCAGCTGCTACATCCACGCCGCGATCTCGGTCGTGCGCCAGCACGCGGCGGCGCTGATGGACGCGATGGTGGCCGACCACGAACGCAGCACCGGCCCCTGGGAGATCGAGTGGATCGTGCTGCCCGAGGCGTTCTGCCTGATGGCCGGGGCGCTCAAGCAGTCGCGCTTCGTGCTCGAGGGCCTGGAGGTCGATGCCGCGGCGATGCGCCGCAACATCGACCTGACCCACGGTCTGGTGATGAGCGAGGCGGTGATGATGGGCCTGGGCCCGACCATCGGCCGCGAATACGCCCACGACCTGGTCTACGACATCTGCCGCGAGGCGGTGAAGCAGCAGCGCCCGCTGCTCGACCTGCTGGCCGAGCACCCGCAGATCAGCGCCCACCTCGACCGCGCCGCGCTGGCGCGGCTGTGCGACCCGGCCAACTACCTCGGCCAGTCGGGTGTGATGGTCGATCGCGTGCTCGCCACGCTGCGCTGAAGGCGCACGGCGGCTGCCTGGCTCAGGGCGCCTGCGCGGCGCCGGACGGCAGTGACCCCGGCCGGGCGGCCGCGCCGCGCGTGCGTCGTGGCCGCTTCATCTCGGCGACGAAGGCGTAAAGCTGCTGCGCCGCCGGCGACAGCGTGCGGCCTTTGCGCCGGATCAGACCGACCTTGCGGCTGATCACCGGCTTGACCAGCGGCACGCTGACCAGCAGCGGGTGGTCGGCGGCTGGCATCGCCATCGCCGGCACCGCCGCCACGCCCAGCCCGGCCTCGACCAGGCCGAGCAGGGTGGTGACATGCTGGGCCTCGTAGATGCTCTGCGGGCGGCCCGGCACGCCGGCCAGCGCCTGGTCCAGCAGCAGACGGTTGCCCGAGGTCCTGGCCACCGAGATGTAGTCGTGGCCCGCGAGCTCGGCCCAGGTGACGCGGCGCTTCTTCGCCAGCGGGTGGTCGCGCCGGCAGGCGGCGACGAAGCGCTCCTCGAGCAGCGGCTTGAACTCGATGCCGGGTTCCTGGCTGCCCATGAAATTGAGGCCGAAATCGGCCTCGCCGCGCGCCACCGCCGACAGCACCTCGTTGGCACCGGCATCGAGCAGCCGCACCCGCACCTTGGGGTAGCTCTCGCGGTAGCGGCGGATGACCTGCGAGAGGAAGTAATAGACGGTCGACGGTACACAGGCGATGGTCACTTCGCCCATGCGGGTGGCGGCCACGCCGCGGATGCCCAGCAGCGTGTGGTCGAGCTCGTCGAGCAGCTGCTCGACCTTGCGCGCGAAGTCGCGCCCGACCGCGGTCAGGCTCACGCGTCGCGTGGTGCGGTCGAGCAGCCGCACGCCCAGCGCCTGCTCGAGCTTGTCGATACGGCGGCTGAAGGCCGGCTGCGACAGGTGCACCGTCTCCGCCGCGCGGCGGAAGTTCGAGAGCTCGGCGACGGCGCGGAAGGCGAGCAGGTCGTTGAGGTCGAAGTTGATCGCCATCACGCACGCCCCACCCTCGTTTCGGTGATGCGGATTCTGGATCAATCAAGCCCGGCGATGCAACGCACGACAGGTCGGACGCGACGGGGCCCCGACCGGGCTGAACTTGCTCGACGCCCGGCTGCGGTCGCGGGCGCGCCGCCGCGCGCTCGTCGGCAGCAACCGCAGCCAAGCAAGAGGGCCGGCGCACCGGCGGGCCCTCTTGCCGCGAAAGAGGCGCCGGTCTAGTTCGACGCCGGCATCGCAGGCGCGGTGGCCATCCCGGGGTTGCTGGCCGACGGGGCGGGGGCCGTCGCCGGCGCTGTCATGGCAGGGGCCGTCTCGGCTGCCGGCGCCTTCGCCGCCACCGGCAGCAGCGGCACGATCAGCAGCGCCACGATGTTGATGATCTTGATCAGCGGGTTGACGGCCGGGCCGGCGGTGTCCTTGTAGGGGTCGCCCACGGTGTCGCCGGTCACGGCGGCCTTGTGCGCCTCGCTGCCCTTGCCGCCGTGGTGGCCGTCTTCGATGTACTTCTTGGCGTTGTCCCAGGCGCCGCCGCCGGTGCACATCGAGATCGCGACGAACAGGCCGGTGACGATCGTGCCCATCAGCAGGCCACCCAGTGCCGCCGGCCCGAGCAGCAGGCCGACGAGGATCGGCACCACGACCGGCAGCAGGCTGGGGACGATCATCTCCTTGATCGCCGCCGTGGTCAGCATGTCCACCGCACGGCCGTACTCGGGCTTGGCAGTGCCTTCCATGATGCCCTTGATGTCGCGGAACTGGCGCCGCACCTCGACCACCACCGCACCGGCGGCGCGGCCCACGGCTTCCATCGCCATCGCGCCGAAGAGATAGGGGATGAGGCCGCCGATGAACAGGCCCACGATGACGCGCGGGTTGCTGAGGTCGAAGGCCACGCTGATGCCGCGGCCCTGGAGCGAATGGGTGTAGTCGGCGAACAGCACCAGCGCCGCCAGCCCCGCCGAGCCGATCGCGTAGCCCTTGGTCACCGCCTTGGTCGTGTTGCCGACGGCGTCCAGCGGGTCGGTCACGTCGCGCACGCTCTTGGGCAGTTCGGCCATCTCGGCGATGCCGCCGGCGTTGTCGGTGATCGGGCCGTAGGCGTCCAGGGCGACGACGATGCCGGCCATGCTCAGCATCGAGGTGGCGGCGACCGCGATGCCGTACAGCCCGGCGAGCTTGTAGGCCGCCAGGATCGCGATGCACACGAACAGCACCGGCCAGGCGGTGGAGCGCATCGAGACGCCGAGGCCGGCAATGATGTTGGTGCCATGCCCGGTGGTCGAGGCCTGCGCGATGTGCTGCACCGGCTTGTACTGCGTGCCGGTGTAGTACTCGGTGATCCAGACCATCGCCGCGGTGAGGACGAGGCCCACCGCGCAGGCGCCGTACAGCGACATCGGCGAGACGCTGCCGCCGGCGTTCAGCGTCAACTCGGTCGGGAACATCAGCGTGGTGACGAAGTAGAAGGCGATCAGCGAGAGCACGCCGGCCACTGCCAGCCCCTTGTACAGCGCCGGCATCACGTTCTTCATGCCCGGCGAGGCCTTGACGAAGAAGCAGCCGATGATCGACGCGATGATCGAGACGCCGCCCAGCAGCAGCGGGTAGACGACCGCGTTGACAGTGGCGCCGCTGACCATCAGCGAGCCCAGCGCCATGGTGGCGATCAGCGTCACCGCGTAGGTCTCGAACAGGTCGGCAGCCATGCCGGCGCAGTCGCCGACGTTGTCGCCGACGTTGTCGGCGATCACCGCCGGGTTGCGCGGGTCGTCCTCGGGGATGCCGGCTTCGACCTTGCCGACCAGGTCGGCGCCGACGTCGGCGCCCTTGGTGAAGATGCCGCCGCCCAGGCGCGCGAAGATCGAGATCAGCGACGAGCCGAAAGCGAAGCCCAGCAGCGGCTTCAACGTCGCCGCGTCGACATGCGCGCCACCGCCCGTGAGCAGCAGAAAGAACGTGCCCACGCCCAGCAGGCCGAGGCCGACCACCAGCATGCCGGTGATCGCGCCGCCCTTGAAGGCGACGTCCAGTGCCGGGCCGATGCCGCGGGTCGCGGCCTGCGCGGTGCGCACGTTGGCGCGCACCGAGACGTTCATGCCGATGAAACCGCAGGCGCCGGAGAGCACGGCGCCGAGCACGAAGCCGCCGGCCGTGACGTGGTCGAGGAAGACGAAGATGAGGACGGCGAGGACCACGCCGACGAGCGCGATCGTCTTGTACTGCCGCGCCAGGTAGGCCGCCGCACCCTGTTGGACCGCGCCGGCGATCTCTTGCATGCGCGGATTGCCCGCGTCCTGGGACAGGATCCAGCTTCGCTGTACGAAGCCGTAGATCACGGCGGCAAGTCCGCACGCCAGGGCGGCGGTCAGTGCCATTGAGGTCGTCATGGAGGAGGCTCCTTCTTCTTTCGTGTCGCTGGAGTAGGTGCATGCAGCCCGGTCCGTCGAGGTCCGCCTGCATGTGGTTTTCGACGCGCGCGGATGCTACGTGATCACCCTGACAGCCTAGCATGGGGTTTGCGATCGGTCGCTGGCGCGCCTCGTGGCCGGGCAGGCTCGCACCCTAGAATGAACTTCGAACCTGACATGGAAGCTACGCGAGAACGACCATGAGCCTGCACAACGTTTCCCCGGGCGCCCGGGCGCCGGAAGAGTTCAACGTGATCATCGAGATCCCGATGAACGCCGACCCGATCAAGTACGAGGTCGATCACGACACCGGCGCCCTGTTCGTCGATCGGTTCATGAGCACGGCGATGCATTACCCGTGCAACTACGGCTACATTCCCAACACGCTGTCCGACGACGGCGATCCGGTCGATGTGCTGGTGATCACACCGGTGCCGCTGATCCCGGGCGTGGTCGTCACCTGCAGGCCGCTGGGCCTGCTGAAGATGGAAGACGAGGCCGGCGGCGACAACAAGCTGCTGGCGGTGCCGATCGACAAGATCCTGTCGATCTACACCCAATGGCAGAAGCCGGAAGACCTCAACCCGCTGCGGCTGAAGACGATCCAGCATTTCTTCGAGCATTACAAGGATCTCGAAGTCGGCAAATGGGTCAAGGTAGTGGGCTGGGAAGGGCGCGACAGCGCGCTGGCCGAAATCCGCAACGGCATCTCGAACTGGGCCCGGTCGCAGCCGTAGTCGCGGCGTCTGCGGCCCGTGCGACGGCGCGCGGTCACTCGCCGATCGGCGTGCTGCCCGCGGGGCCGGCGCCCCCCGTCTTGAACGGGCTGCGCTCGCGCAGCTCGTCGACGTATTGTTCGATGCCGGCGCCTTCGCCGGCCAGGAAGTCGGCCACCGCCTGCGCGAAGCGCTCGTCGCGCAGCCAATGCGCCGAGCCGGTGGCCACCGGCAGCAGGCCGCGGGCCATCTTGTGTTCGCCTTGCGCGCCGCCCTCGAAGCGCAGGTAGCCGTTGGCCAGGCACCAGGCCAGCGGCTGGTAGTAGCAGGCCTCGAAATGCAGGCAGCTGACCTGCTCGGTGCAGCCCCAGTAGCGGCCCCAGGCGGCGCGACGTTCGGGATCGATCGCGATCAGCGAGACCGCGATCGGCAACTCGCCGCGGCGCGCCACGAACATCACCCAGTGGCGCGCCATCGCCGCCGCCATCGCGGCGAAGAACTCGCGCGTGAGGTAGGGCGTGCTGTGGTGGGCGGCGTAGGTCAGCGTGTAGCAGCGGTAGAAGAAGTCCCACAGGCCCGCGTCGATGGCTTCGCCCTCGTGCACCGTGAAGCGCACACCCTGCTCGGCGACGCGGCGTCGCTCCTGCTGGATCTTCTTGCGCTTGTCGCGCTGCATGCGGGCCAGCAGGTCGGCGAAATCGGCAACCGGCTGCTGCCCATCCTGGGTCCAGTGGAACTGCACGTTGTGGCGGATCATCCAGCCGGCCTGCTCGAAGGCCTCGCGGTCGGCTTCGTCCATGAACAGCACGTGCGCCGACGACAGTCGACCCTCGCGCGCGATGCGGCCGATCGCATCGACCAGCCGCGCGCGCCAGGCGGCGCTGCGTGCGAGCAGGCGCGACCCGGGCACCGGCGTGAACGGCACCGCGCCGAGCAGCTTGGGGTAGTAGCGCAGGCCGTGGCGGCGGTAGGCGTCGGCCCAGGCCCAGTCGAAGACGTATTCGCCGTACGAATGGCTCTTGAGGTACAGCGCCGCTGCGGCTTGCAGATCGCCTCGGAATTCGAGGGTGACGAACTGCGGCGTCCAGCCGGTCTCGGGCACCGCGCTGCCCGAGGCGTGCAGCGCGGACAGGTACTCGTGGCGCATGAACGGTGTAGGCGCAGCCTGCGCGCTCAGCAGCGCGTTCCAGGCCGCGGCGTCCACCGCCGCCGGCTCGGCATGGACCCGGATGACATAATCGTTTTCGATGATCTTGATCTGTGACATTCAGGGCTTCTGACGTGGGTGCGACGGCTTGAAAGCGGCACTGCTGCAGATCAACCCGAAGGTCGGCGACCTCGTCGGCAACGCGCGCTTGATCGCCCGCTTCGCCCGCGAGGCTCACGCTCAAGGTGCGTGCCTCGCCGTCGCACCCGAACTGGCACTCACCGGCTACCCGCCCGAAGACCTGCTGCTGCGCCCGGCGTTCATGCAGGCCTGCGCCGAAACGCTGGCTGCTCTGGCCGCCGAACTGGCCGATTGCCCGGGCCTGCACCTGATCGTCGGCCATCCGCATCAATTCGGCGCGCAAGGCGATGTTAGGTCCAAGTCGATGGCCGTGCAGCGGCGCTTCAATGCGGCCTCGGTGCTCGGCGGCGGCGTCGTGGTCGGCACCTACTGCAAGCGCGAGCTGCCCAACTACCAGGTCTTCGACGAGCGGCGCTATTTCGCGTCCGGTCGCGACGCCGGCCTGCTTCCGCTGGTGGTCGAGATCGGCGGCCTGCGCGTGGGCCTGCTGATCTGCGAGGACGCCTGGTTCGACGAACCCGCCCGGGCCGCGTGCGCCGCCGGTGCGCAGCTGCTGTGCGTGATCAACGCCTCGCCTTTCCACATCGACAAGGCCGACGAGCGCGAGGCGCGGATGGCCGATCGCGCGCGCGCCGTCGGCCGGCCGCTGCTGTATTCGCATCTGGTGGGCGGGCAGGACGAGATCGTCTTCGACGGCGCCTCGTTCGCGCTCGACGCCCGGGGCCAAGTCACGGCCAGGGCGCCGGCGTTCGAGGAATCGCTGCTGATGCTCGACCTGGCCGGCGACGGCACGCCCCATGGTCCGCTGGCGCCGGTGCCGGCAGCGGAGTCGCAGGCCTGGTCGGCGCTGGTCACCGGAGTCCGCGACTACATCGGCAAGAACGGGTTTCCGGGCGTGATCATCGGCCTGTCGGGCGGCGTCGACTCGGCGCTGGTGCTTGCCGTCGCCGTCGACGCGTTGGGGGCGGACCGGGTACGGGCGGTGATGATGCCGTCACCCTATACCGCCGACATCTCCTGGATCGACGCCCGCGAGATGGCCCACCGCCTGGGCGTTCGCTATGACGAGATCGCCATTTCGCCGATGTTCGATGCCTTCCGCACCAGCCTGGCGCCGCTTTTCGCCGGGCTGGCCGAAGACACGACGGAAGAGAACCTGCAGGCGCGCATCCGCGGCACGCTGTTGATGGCGCTGTCGAACAAGCTCGGCTCGATCGTGCTGACCACCGGCAACAAGAGCGAGATGGCCACCGGGTACTGCACGCTGTACGGCGACATGGCCGGCGGCTTCGCGGTCATCAAGGACGTGGTCAAGACGCTGGTCTATCGCCTCGCGCGCTGGAAGAACGAGCAGCCCACGCGGCGCGCCGACGGCAGCCTGGGACCGGTGATTCCCGAGCGCATCATCACCCGCCCGCCGTCGGCCGAACTGCGCCCCGGCCAGATCGACCAGGACAGCCTGCCGCCCTATGAGGTGCTCGACGGGATCCTGGCGCGCTACATGGAAGACGACCAGGGCATCGACGAGATCGTGGCCGCCGGCTATGCGCGCACCGATGTGGAGCGCGTGACGCGCCTGATCCGGCTCAACGAGTACAAACGGCGCCAGGCGCCGGTGGGCATCCGCATCACCCACCGCGGCTTCGGACGCGATTGGCGCTACCCCATCACCTCGGGGTTCCGTGCTTAAATCGATGCCAATGCCACTCGATCTCCGGAGCCGCCCATGAAGCAAATCACCGCCATCATCAAGCCGTTCAAGCTCGAGGAAGTCCGCGAGGCGCTGGGCGAGGTCGGGGTCTCGGGGCTCACGGTCACCGAGGTCAAGGGTTTCGGTCGCCAGAAGGGGCACACCGAGCTGTACCGCGGCGCCGAGTACGTGGTCGACTTCCTGCCCAAGGTCAAGATCGAGGTGGTGGTCAAGGAAGACGACGTCGAGCGCTGCATCGAGGCCATCATCAAGGCGGCCAAGACCGGCAAGATCGGCGACGGCAAGATCTTCGTCAGCTCGGTCGAGCAGGTGGTGCGCATCCGCACCGGCGAAACAGACGCCGCGGCGGTCTGATCGGCGGCCGCACGGGCGTCGGCATTCAGACGCGCGACAAATCCTCGCCTGTCGTTTCGGGCGACGCGCTGGCGGCCAGTTTGAGCAGCAAGGCCAGCGGATCGGCGCCGATCTTCAGTGTCGCGTGCTGGTCGTTCGACAGAAAGCCCTCGGTGACCGTGCCCTGCATGAAGCGCAGCAGATCGTCGTAGTAGCCCTCGGTGTTGAGCAGCCCGATCGGCTTGGCGTGGTAGCCGAGCTGGTGCCAGGTCCAGACCTCGTACAGCTCCTCGAGCGTGCCGATGCCGCCGGGCAGGGCGACGAAGGCGTCGGACCGTTCGGCCATCATCTGCTTGCGCAAGTGCATGGTGGGCACGACATGCAGTTCATGCAGGCCCAGGTGCCCGACTTCGCGCTGCTGCAGGCTGTCGGGAATCACGCCGACGACCCGGCCACCGGTGGCCAGGGCCGCATCGGCGACCTCGCCCATCAGGCCGACCTTGCCGCCGCCGTAGACGAGTTGCCAGCCGCGTTCGCCGATCGCCGCGCCCAGGGCGCGCGCCGCCTGGGTATAGGCCGGCCGCACGCCGTGGCGCGAGCCGCAATAGACGCAGATGCTGAAGGGCGGGTTCGGGGCCATTGCGGTGTCATCGACGCGGTGCGGGGCGCCAGGTGACCACCTTCGTGCCGCAGGCGGCATCATGCCAAAACTGGTGGTTCGGGTGCAGCCAGGCCAGGGCCGCGTAGCCCGCCACGCCCGCTATCAGGGCCGAGAAGGTCGGCAGCGCCCCCCTCAGCCCCGAGACGTACAGCCCGATCAGCGCGGGCATGAACCAGAGCCACGACAGCAGATAGCGGCACAGCGCGCGTGCCGCCGAGACGCGTTGGCCGTCGCGGGTGACCAGGCGCAGGTGCCAGGTCTGCATCGCCAGCGTCTGCCCGGTGCGCGACCAGAAGCCGACGAAGTAGGCGCCGAGCACGATGAACAGGGTCACCTGCAGACCGGTCTTGCCGATCAGCGCGTTGCGCTGCTGGGTGACGGTGGCATAGACGAGCCCGGTCACCATGACGACGCCGAACAGCAGCACGCCTTCATAGACGAAACACGCCATGCGCCGCGCCAAGCCGGGCGCCGGTACGGTCTCCTCGCCCCTCACGGCCTGACCGGGGCGCTCGCAACCGGCGCGGGACGCGCCGCGCTGGCCTGCGGGCCGCGTTTGGGCAGCAGGGTGGCGGGATCGACGAGGCCGGGAGTGGCCGTGATCTTGGCCCGTCCGGCAGGGTGCTGCCGGGGACGCGGCGGCCGGGTGGACAAGGTCGTGGTGGTGGCGCCGGGGGCCGCTTGGACGACGAACGGCGTGCTCGGCCGGCTGTTCTGGACCGGCGCCGTCGGCCCGTGGTTGCCGGGCGCGGCATGCGCCTTGGCCGAAGGGTCGGGTGCGGACCCGGACCGGGCGGCGGGCTTGGCGCGCTGGGCGAGGAGCTTGCGCTGATCCGCAGGCAGCGCCTGGTAGGCCTGCCACTTGGCTTGGCGCTCGCCGGGCGTGAGTTCGCGTGCCTCCTGGAACTGCAGGCGTGCCCGAATGCGCTCGGCTGGCGTCATGTGAGCCCACTCGGCCATCCGCGCCTGCACGCGCTGGCGCTCGGCTGCCGGCATGCGCGGGAAGCGCCTGACGACTTCGACCCACTGCTGCTTGTGCTCGGCATCGATCGTCGCCCAGTCGCGCTGCAAGGGTGCGAGCGCCGCCTGCTGCGCCCTGGACAGCGATGCCCAGGTCGGTGCCTGATCGGCGGCGGGCGCCGCCCGCGCCGGCGCGAGCGCCAGCAGGGCGGCCAGGGCGAATGCAAGCCAGGCCAGACGCAGGATCACGGCGTGGAAGATTTCAGGAACTCGACGAACCCCGGGTCGGTGTAGGCCGAAGGCGGCAGGTCGTCGGCGAGCAACTGGGTGTCGAAGTCGGCCGCCGCGACGACCTGCTCGCGGACCGTCCAGTGGTCGATCATCACCAGCCCGGCGACCAGCGCCAGCAGCGGCAGGACCGAGGCGGCGCGCTGCCACCAGGGGACGAATCCGCCGCCCAGGATGGCCGCCCCGCGCGGCGACACGCCGACCACGGCCATGCCGCCTGCCGCCAGCGCTGGCCGGCGCGCCTGCGTCGCCCGCGCCAGCGCCAGCGCCTGCTCGCGCGCGAAGCGCAGCCGCGTGGCGACATCGTGTGGCAGACGCTCGACCCCCACCGTCAGCCCGCCGGCGATGGCGGTGGCCAGCCGGGCTTCGATGGCGTGTTCTTCGTGCGGCCGATTGTCGGTTTTCATGGCGTGATTCCCCTGGCTCGAAGGGCTCTGGCAAGCGCCTGTACTGCCCGCGAGCAGTGTGTCTTGACACTGCCTTCCGAGCAACCCATGACCGCCGCGGTCTCGGCCACGTCGAACTCCTCCCAGTAACGAAGCAGGAAGGCTTCCCGTTGACGTGCCGGCAGTTCGCCCACCTCGGTGTCGATCAGGGCCAGGATCTGCGAGCGCGACACCGCGTCGGCAGCACTCTCGGTGCCCAGCGTGTCTTCCAGCGCGTGCAGCGTTTCCAGCAGGTCGAAGTCGCCGTCGGCGTCGCCGCGGTCGAAGTCCGACAGGTTCTGCATCACCGCGCCGCGCACCTTCTCGCGGCGGAACCAGTCCATCGTCGCGTTCGACAGGATGCGCTGGAAGACCAGCGGCAACTCCGAAGGCGGGCGGTCGGCGTACTTCTCGGCCAGCCGGATCATCGCGTCCTGCACGATGTCGAGCGCGGCGTCGTCGCTGCGGACCGCATAGACCGTGCGCTTGAAGGCGCGCTTCTCGACGCTCTTGAGAAAGTCGGAGAGTTCTTTGTCGGTGGCCAACGCGTGAGAGGGCGAATGCGCCCGGGCTCGGCGCCCAAGGAATTATCTCACCGCCTCCGCCGCGGCCGGCCCCGCGGCCTTGCAGCGGCGCGGACTTGGCATAATGCTGCTTCGCACAACGTTCTTTTGGGCCCCGAAACCGGCCGTCAGACCCCGACGGCGGTCTTCAGCCCGCGCAGGTACCGAATCCGCCTCACGAGGGCGCGCAGGAGGTGCACCGACGGATTTTCGTCAGAGAAATTCTCAGAGGTTCTCCATGGAAATGACTGCCGCTGAAGTCAAGCGCGCCGCCCAGGCGCAGCCTTCTTCCCCTACCGCCACCGACCCGAACGGTTCGGAAATCCTGGTTCGCTGCCTGCAGGCCGAAGGGGTCAAGTACCTCTGGGGCTACCCAGGCGGCGCCGTGCTCTACATCTACGACGCGCTGTACAAGCAGGACAGCATCGAGCATGTGCTGGTGCGCCACGAGCAGGCGGCGGTGCACGCCGCCGACGGCTATGCCCGCGCCACCGGCGACGTCGGCGTCGCCTTGGTGACTTCCGGTCCGGGCGTGACCAACGCGGTGACCGGCATCGCGACGGCCTACATGGACTCGATCCCGATGGTGGTCATCACCGGACAGGTGCCGACACCGGCGATCGGGCTGGACGCGTTCCAGGAGTGCGACACCGTCGGCATCACGCGTCCGATCGTCAAGCACAACTTCCTCGTCAAGGACGTGCGCGACCTGGCCGTGACGATGAAGAAGGCCTTCCACATCGCGCGCACCGGCCGTCCCGGCCCCGTGGTCGTGGACGTGCCGAAGGACGTGTCGCTGAAGACGGCGCCGTTCCATTACCCCGAGACGGTGGAAATGCGCTCCTACAACCCGGTGCGCAAGGGGCACGGCGGGCAGATCCGCAAGGCCGTGCAGTTGTTGCTGCAGGCCAAGCGGCCTTACATCTACACCGGCGGCGGCGTGATCCTGGGCAACGCCTCGCAGGAGTTGCGGCAGCTCGCCGACCTGCTTGGCTTCCCGTGCACCAACACCTTGATGGGTCTGGGTGCCATCGCGTCCAGCGACCCCAAGTTCCTGGGCATGCTCGGCATGCACGGCACCTACGAAGCCAACATGACGATGCAGCACTGCGACGTCCTGCTGGCCGTGGGTGCGCGCTTCGACGACCGCGTGATCGGCAACCCCAAGCACTTCGCGTCGGTCGAGCGCAAGATCATCCATGTCGACATCGACCCGTCGTCGATATCCAAGCGCGTGCGTGTCGATGTGCCCATCGTCGGCGACGTGAAGGAGGTCCTGCTCGAACTGACGGCGCAGATCAAGGAAGCGCAGGCCCGGCCCGATGCCGGGGCGCTTTCGGCCTGGTGGAGCCAGATCAACGAATGGCGCAAGCGCGAGTGCCTGGCCTACAAGCACAGCACCGACGTGATCAAGCCGCAGATGGTGGTCGAGAAGCTCTGGCAGCTCACGCGCGACCGCGACACCTACATCACTTCCGACGTCGGCCAGCACCAGATGTGGGCGGCGCAGTTCTACCGCTTCGAGGAGCCGCGGCGCTGGATCAACTCCGGCGGGCTGGGCACGATGGGCGTGGGCCTGCCCTACGCGATGGGCATCAAGCTGGCCAAACCGGACTCGGATGTCTTCTGCATCACCGGCGAAGGCTCGATCCAGATGTGCATCCAGGAGCTCAGCACCTGCCTGCAGTACAAGACGCCGGTGAAGATCGTGTCGCTGAACAACCGCTACCTGGGCATGGTGCGGCAGTGGCAGGAGATCACTTACGGCGGCCGCTACTCGCACAGCTACATGGATGCGCTGCCCGACTTCGTCAAGCTCGCCGAGGCCTATGGCCATGTCGGCATCCTGGTCGAGAAGCCTTCCGACGTCGAAGCTGCGCTCAAGGAAGCCATACGCCTGAAGGACCGCACGGTCTTTCTCGACGTCCGCACAGACCCCACCGAGAACGTCTGGCCGATGGTCCAGGCGGGCAAGGGCATCACGGAGATGCTGCTGGGCTCCGAGGACCTGTGAACGCGTGATTCCGCGGTCGGGCCGGGGCGTTACCGCGCCGCGGCCAGGGCCCCGGAGAAGCGCGCGATCGACCTCGAAGCATCGATCTTCAACTCGCAAGGCGTGGCCAAGGGCCCGACGGCACACAAGCCGCGGGACTGAAGAGCGCGCAGGACGACGCCAACATGAAACACATCATTGCCGTGCTGCTCGAAAACGAGCCCGGCGCCCTTTCGCGCGTGGTGGCCCTGTTCTCGGCCCGCGGCTACAACATCGAGAGCCTGACCGTCGCGCCGACCGAGGACGCGTCGCTGTCGCGCATGACCATCGTCACCACCGGCAGCGACGAGGTCATCGAGCAGATCACCAAGCACCTCAACCGGCTGATCGAGGTAGTCAAGGTGGTCGACCTGACCGAAGGCAGCTTCACCGAGCGCGAGCTGATGCTGATCAAGGTCCGCGCGGTGGGCAAGGAGCGCGACGAGATGAAGCGCATGGCCGAGATCTTCCGCGGCCGCATCATCGACGTCACCGAGAAGAGCTACACCATCGAGCTCACAGGCGACACCGCCAAGCTCGACGCCTTCCTGGTCGCCATCGACCGGGCCGCGATCCTGGAAACCGTGCGCACCGGGGCCAGCGGCATCGGCCGCGGCGAGCGCATCCTGCGCGTTTGACGGCGGCACCCGCGGGCGCTGCGACCCCCCATTTCAACGAAGATCAACGGAGAGAACCATGAAGGTCTATTACGACAAGGACGCCGACCTGAGCCTCATCAAGGGCAAGAACGTCGCCATCATCGGCTACGGCTCGCAGGGCCATGCCCATGCGCAGAACCTCAACGACAGCGGGGTGAAGGTCACCGTCGGTCTGCGCCGCGGCGGCGCGAGCTGGCCCAAGGTCGAGAAGGCGGGCCTGAAGGTGGCTGAGGTGGCCGACGCGGTCAAGCAAGCCGACGTCGTGATGATCCTGCTGCCCGACGAGCAGATCGGCGCCGTGTACCGCGACGACATCGAGCCGCACATCCGGCGCGGCGCCTCGCTGGCTTTCGCACACGGCTTCAACGTCCACTACGGTCAGGTCGTCCCGCGTGACGACCTCGACGTCTGGATGGTCGCCCCCAAGGCGCCGGGCCACACCGTTCGCAACACCTACAAGCAAGGCGGCGGCGTGCCGCACCTGATCGCCGTGCATGCCGACAAGAGCGGCAAGGCGCGCGACCTTGCGCTCAGCTACGCCGTCGCCAATGGCGGCGGCAAGGCCGGCATCATCGAAACGAACTTCCGCGAGGAGACCGAGACCGACCTCTTCGGCGAGCAGGCGGTGCTGTGCGGCGGCACGGTGGAGCTGATCAAGGCCGGTTTCGAGACCCTGGTCGAGGCGGGCTACGCGCCCGAAATGGCCTACTTCGAGTGCCTGCACGAGCTCAAGCTGATCGTCGACCTGATCTACGAGGGCGGCATCGCGAACATGAACTACTCGATCTCGAACAATGCCGAGTACGGCGAGTACGTGACGGGCCCGAAGATCGTCACCGACGAGACCAAGAAGGCGATGAAGCAGGCGCTCAAGGACATCCAGACCGGCGAGTACGCCAAGAGCTTCATCCTCGAGAACCGCGCCGGGGCGCCGACCCTGCTGTCGCGCCGTCGCCTGACGGCCGAGCACCAAATCGAGGTCGTGGGCGAGAAGCTGCGCGCGATGATGCCGTGGATCAAGGCCAACAAGCTGGTCGACCGCAGCCAGAATTGAGCGCCGCGGCAGGCGCTATCCTCGCGCCATGAACGACGACCAGCGGGCCACGGCGGCCGACGACACGGAGCCGAGCGAGATGTCGCGCCCGCGGCGCAAGGGCATCTACATCCTGCCCAACGCCGTCACGCTGGCGGCGTTGTTCGCCGGCTTCTATTCGATCGTGATGGCGATGAACGGCCGCTTCGAGGCGGCTGCCATCGGCATCTTCTGTGCCGCCGTGCTCGACAGCCTGGACGGACGCATCGCGCGGATGACCAACTCGCAGAGCGCCTTCGGCGAACAGATGGACAGCCTGTGCGACATGGTCGATTTCGGCGCCGCGCCGGCGCTGATCGTCTACGAATGGGCGCTCAAGGGCCTGGGCAAGATGGGTTGGATCCCGGCTTTCGTCTACATCGCCGGCGCTGCGCTGCGCCTGGCCCGCTTCAACACCAACATCGGCATCGTCGACAAGCGGTTCTTCCAGGGCCTGCCGAGCCCGGCCGCGGCGGCGCTGGTGATGGGCCTGATCTGGGTCATGGACGACGCCGGCTTCAAGGGCGTCTCGCACATCGAGTGGCTGTCGTGGGTCGCGTTCGGCGTCACCCTTTACGCCGGCCTGTCGATGGTGACCAACGCGCCTTTCTACAGCTTCAAGGTCGTCGGCGCCAGGCAGACCGTGCCTTTCGTTGTCATCGTGGCGATCGCCCTGGGCATCGTGCTCGTCGGCCAGAACCCGCCGCTGGCGTTGTTCGCGATGTTCTGCATCTACGGAGCCTCGGGCTATGGCGTCTATGCCTGGCGCAAGCTGCATGGCAAGCCGACCAGCGTGATCGCCATTTCCACCGACGAACCGGAAGAGAAGGGCTTGCACCAGTGAAGCTCGGTGCATGCTATATTGCAAAAATGCATTCGTTCAGCCAACAGCCCCGCCTCGGTTCGGCGCTAGCCCTGCTAGGAGTCCTGCGGGTGCGCTGATCGTTTTCGTCTTACCTCGATCAACGGCCCGCCAGCGCAATGCAGCGGGCCGTTGTTCATTTCCGGGCTGCTTGCGACCTCCCACCCGCAAAGGCAATCATCATGTCCGACAAGCTCATCATCTTCGACACCACCTTGCGCGACGGCGAGCAATCGCCCGGCGCCTCGATGACGCGCGAGGAGAAGCTGCGCATCGCGCGCCAGCTCGAGCGCCTGCACGTGGACGTCATCGAGGCCGGCTTCGCGGCGTCGAGCAACGGCGACTTCGAGGCCGTGCGCGCGATCGCCGACGCGATCCGCGACTCGTCGGTGTGCTCGCTGGCGAGGGCCAACGACCGCGACATCTCGCGCGCTGCCGAGGCCTTGAAGGGCGCGGCGCGGCCGCGCATCCACACCTTCATCGCGACCTCGGCATTGCATATGGAGAAGAAGCTGCGCATGACGCCCGACCAGGTGCACGAGCAGGCCCGGCAGGCGGTGCGCTTCGCACGCAATCTCTGCGACGACGTGGAGTTTTCGCCCGAGGACGGCTACCGCTCCGAACTGGACTTCCTGTGCCGGGTGGTGGAGACGGCAATCGCCGAAGGCGCGCGCACGATCAACATCCCCGACACCGTGGGCTATGCCGTGCCCGAACTGTTCGGCCAGTTCATCCTGACGTTGCGCCAGCGCGTGCCCAACAGCGACAAGGCGGTGTGGAGCGTGCATTGCCACAACGATCTCGGCATGGCCGTGGCCAACTCGCTGGCCGGGGTCAAGATCGGCGGTGCGCGCCAGGTCGAATGCACGATCAACGGCCTGGGCGAGCGTGCCGGCAACTGCGCGCTCGAGGAAGTGGTGATGGCGGTGCGCACGCGGCGCGACTACTTCGGCCTCGATCTCGGCATCGACGCGACGCAGATCGTGCCGGCCTCGCGCATGGTCAGCCAGACCACCGGCTTCGTCGTGCAGCCAAACAAGGCGGTGGTGGGTGCCAACGCCTTCGCTCACGCCAGCGGCATCCACCAGGACGGCGTGCTGAAGGCGCGCGACACCTACGAGATCATGCGTGCCGAAGACGTGGGCTGGGCCACCAACAAGATCGTGCTGGGCAAGCTTTCGGGCCGCAATGCGTTCAAGCAGCGGCTGCAGGACCTCGGCATCGAACTCGACAGCGAGGGCGAGATCAACGCCGCCTTCGCCCGCTTCAAGGACCTGGCCGACCGCAAGAGCGAGATCTTCGACGAGGACATCATCGCCTTGGTCAGCGACGAGAGCGTCACTCCCGAACACGAGCATTACCGGCTGCTGTCGCTGGCGCAGCGCTCGGAGACAGGCGAGCGGCCGCATGCCAGCGTCTCGTTCGCCGCCGGCAGCGTCGAGCACCATGCCGACAGCGACGGCAACGGCCCGGTCGACGCGAGCCTGAAGGCGATCGAGTCCAAGGTGAAGAGTGGCGCGGAAATGATGCTCTATTCGGTCAACGCGATCACCTCCGGCAGCACAGAATCACAGGGCGAAGTCACGATACGGCTGCAGCATGGTGGCCGGGTCGTGAACGGCGTCGGTGCGGATCCGGACATCGTGGTGGCGTCGGCCAAGGCCTACCTCTCGGCGCTGAACAAGCTGCACAGCACCGCCGAGCGGGTGGCCGCCCAGGGCTGAAACCGCGCAACGCCACCCGCGCAGTGAACCTGGCACTTGAGGAAAAATCCGCAAGCGATTGATCTTGCGCCAAATTTTCGAGTGCCATAAACTCGAAACAGGTCAGTTCGCGAGGTATCCGGTGGGCAACGAAAAGCGGTTGGGGATCAGGTGTTGGCTCGCTGCGGCGCTATGCGGCGGGCTCCTGGCCCTTTCGGCCGCACCCTGCCATGCAGCCGAAGCAAAGACCTCGGCCGCACAGCGACGCCACCACCACGTCGCCAAGTCCGCCCATGTCGCCAGGCGGGTTGCCCACCACGTCGCGCGTCATCGTGCCAAGCCGGCCGCGGCGGTCGCTGTGGCCGCGACGCTGGCGACGGCGACGGATACCGAGACCGTCAGGACCTCCTTCGGCCATCTCTACGGCTTGCAGAAGACCGACGCCGCAGTCGCGCTGAAGTCCAGCGTGGCGCTGGTCGTGGACCAGGACACCAACGAGGTCCTGCTCAGCAAGAACTCCCAGGCCGTGCTGCCGATCGCGTCGATCACCAAGCTGATGACGGCGCTCGTCGTGACCGAGGCGGCCTTGCCGATGGACGAGCCCTTGACGGTGACGCAGGACGATGTCGACGCCACCGCCGGGAACCGGTCGCGCCTGGGCCTGGGCACCAGGCTGACGCGCGGCGAGATGCTGCATCTCGCGTTGATGTCATCGGAGAACCGGGCGGCGCATGTGCTCGGACGGACCTACCCCGGTGGGCTGCAGACCTTCGTCGAGAGAATGAACGACAAGGCGCACGAACTCGGCATGAGCGACACGCATTACGTCGAGCCGACGGGCCTGTCCAGCAGCAACCAGTCGAGCGCCGAGGACCTTGCCCGCCTCGTGCGAGCGGCCTACACGCACCCGATCATCCGCGAGCTGTCGACCTCGACCGAGGCCGTCGTTCCGCTGGGTCGGCGGCAGGTGGAGTTCCACAGCACCAACGGATTGCTGCGCGACCCCCAATGGGAGATCGGTCTGCAGAAGACCGGCTACATCTCGGCCGCCGGCCACTGTCTGATCATGCAGGCCCAGCTCGCGGGCCGCCATCTGATCATGGTCTTGCTCGATTCGGCCGGCAAGTACTCCCGCATCGGTGATGCCGAGCGCATCCGCAAGTGGCTGGCGACCTCGGCGCTGCTGCCTTCGGTGTCTGCTCAGCCGCGATAGCCCAGGGCCGCCGAGATCTGGGCGGCGGTGAGCTTGACGCGCTCCAGCCACGACTCCTCGAGTCGGTCGGCCGGCGCCGACACCGACAGGCCGGCCAGCAGCTTGCCCTGGTCGTCGAAGATGCCCGCTGCCATGCAGCGCACCCCGAGTTCGAGTTCCTCGTCGTCGCGCGCACAGCCGTTGCTGCGCACCTGGGCCAGTTCGCGTTCGAGCCGGGCCACGTCGGTGATGCTGTTGCGCGTGTGTCCGGTGAGGCCGGTGCGCATCGCGTAGCTGCGCACCCGGGCCGGGTCGTCGTGCGCGAGGAAGAGCTTGCCCACCGAGGTCAGGTGCAGCGGCGCGCGCCCGCCGATGGCGCGCACGACCTGCATCCCCGAGCGTTCGCTGTACGCGCGCTCGATATACACGATCTCGTCGCCCTGGCGCATCGACAGACTCACCGGTTGGTGCGTCACCTTGTGTAGTTCGCGCATCGGTGCCAGCGCTGCGTCGCGCACATCGAGCCGCGCCTTGACCAGATTGCCCAGTTCGAGCAGGCGCATGCCCAGACGATAGGTACCCGCTTGCGGGCGGTCCACGAAGCGGCCGATGGCGAGGTCGTTGAGGATGCGGTGCGCGGTCGACGGATGCAGCCCCGTGCGCGCGCTGATCTCCTTGAGCGACACCGGTTCCGGCTGCGAGGCGAGCATCTCCAGCAGCGCGAACGTGCGCTCGAGCACCTGAATCGTGGGCGCGCGGGAGGCTTGGCTGGTCATGACGTCGTAACGCTGAAGATACAGCCGTGATTTTGCATCGCGGAAGGCCGGCCTGCATGACGGAAATGCATGCTCGGACGTGGGTGCGCCACCGTGTGGCACCCTGGGCTGCATCAGGAGCTGCGGGTTCGGCTGCCAGCCAGGCGGGCCGCGCGTTCCCCCGCGCGCACCGCAGCTTCCAGCGTGGATGGGTACGGACCCTCGACGTAGTCGCCCGCGGCAACAAGGCCCGGCGCGACCTCGGCCGGCGCCCGGTCGAGTCCCGGCGTGCAGAGGAACGTGGCACGCTTTTCCGCCAGCACCCGCAGCACGGCAGGCGTGGTCGGCCAGGTACCGGGCGCAAACGCCGCCTGTGCCTGGCGCAGCACCGCCTGCCCGGTGAAGGCCAGCCCAGCGTCTGCCCAGCGGCGGGCGCCGCTGACCACGAACGCAAACAGGCCGGGGGTGGCCCCCAGCGCGCCGTGGTCAAAGGCGAATTGCGCCGGCATATCGGGCCCTTCGACCAGCGCCGTCATCGGCACCGGCAGTCTGGCGCCGGGGCATCGCAGATAGACCGTGATGATCGGCTCGTAGCGCAGGGCCTGCGCGCGCGCCGTCCAGGCAGGCGCGGTGGCTTGCGCCAGGCGCGCCGCCTCCGCCGCCGGGCAAGCCAGGACCACCGCGTCGAACGGCTCGCCGTCCAGCCGCCAACCGGCGCCGTCGCGCGCCAGGGCCTGCGCCCGGGTGGCGAGGCGGATCTCGGCGCCGGCGCTGCGCAGCCATCGCCCCGCCGGCGTCGGCAGCAACTCGGCCAGCGAACACCGCGGCAGCAGCAGATCGGCCGAGCCCTGGCCGCCGAATATCGCGTCGCGCAGCACGCGCAGCAGCACCGACGCGCTGGCCTCGGCCGCTGGCGTGTTTAGCGCCGCGACGCACAGCGGTTCGATCAGCAACTGCCGCACGGCCGCCGGCAGCCCTCGGCACAGCCGGGATACGGTCCATCTGGGCGGGCAGCGAAAGCCCGCAGCGGCCCAGCCGGCGGCGGCCACCAGCAGCGAGAGCCGATCGCGCACGGTCCAGCCCTGACAGGCCGCCACGGCGCGTGCGAAAGCCAGCCAAGGCGCGCCCGACGGCATGCGCAGGCCGCGGCCATCGGGATAGCGAATTTCGAGGGGCTGTCGGGCCAGGCCGTGCTCCACGTCGGCACCCACCGTGCGCATCAGCGCCAGCGTGCTGGTGTAGGCGCCGATCAGGATGTGCTGGCCGTTGTCCAGCGTCAGGCCCTCCACCGTGACCCCGCGAGCGCGTCCGCCCAACTGGGCGGACATTTCTAAGAGCGTGACGCGATCGCCGGCCTCGGTGGCGCGCACCGCGGCGGCCAGTCCGGCCCAGCCGCCGCCGATGACGGCCAGCTTCATGCGTCGCGGCTCATCGGCCGCGCAGGTGGGTGCGGGCGGCGATCCACAGCTTGCGCAGCGGCGTGAGCGAGGTGCGTTGGTGCAGCACCTGGAATCCCTGGCCTTCGATTTCGCGCAGCAGCGTGCGGTAGATGTTGGCCATCATCAGCCCGGGCTTCTGCGCCGCGCGATCGGCATCGGGCAGCAGGTGCAGCGCGGCGTCGAAGGTGGCATGGGCGCGCTCGGCCTGGAAGCGCATCAGTGCGTCGAACCGCTGGCTGTAGCCCCAGGGCGCCTCGTGTCGCAGCAGCTCGTGCGCCTTGACGTCGAAGCGTTGCAGCTCGGACATCGGCAGATAGACGCGTCCGCGCCGGGCATCGTCGCCGACGTCGCGGATGATGTTGGTCAGCTGCATCGCCAGCCCGAGCTGGTGGGCGTAGGCCACCGTGGCTTCGGCCGTGCGGCCGAAGATGTTGGTCGCCACCTCGCCGACGACGCCGGCCACCAGGTCGCAGTAGTGCTGCAGCGCAGCGAAGTCGAGAAAGCGGGTCTGGTCGAGGTCGATCTGGCAACCCTCGACCACGGCCAGCAAGTGCGCAGGCTCGATGCCGTAGTCCGGTGCCAGTGGCAGCAGCGCCTGCGTCACCGGGTGGCTCGGCCGGCCGGCAAAGGCCTGCGCGATCTCGCCGCGCCACCAGGCCAGCTTGGTCGCTGCCACACCCGGGTCGGACACCTCGTCGACGACGTCGTCGACCTCGCGGCAGAAGGCATAGAACGCGGTGATCGCGGCGCGCCGCGGCGGCGGCAGGAACATGAATGCGTAGTAGAAGGACGAGCCGCTTCGCGCAGCCTTGTCCTGCACGTACTGCTGCGGGGTCATGGCGCCGCGCGCCCCATGGCCAGCGCGCGCCAGAGCAGGACCGGTGCATCGCTGGCGTCGAGGGTCGGTCGATGGGCGAGGGCGGCGTGGTCCATGCGGGCGATTTTGTCAAGAATGCGCAGCCCGCCTTGCACCACCAGGCGCAGCTCCCAACCGGCGCGGCCGGGGATCTGCAGCGCCAGTGGCGCGCCGGCGTTCATCAGCGTGCGTGACCAGTCGCACAGCGAGCGGACGAGGGCGCGCAGCCTGGCATCGTCGGCGCCGGCGACGATGTCGGCGCGCTGCAGACCATGGGCGGCCAGGTCGGCGTCGGGCAGGTAGTGGCGGTTGCGCCGGACGTCCGCGCCGAGGTCTTGCCAGAAGTTGATCAGCTGCAGTGCGCTGCAGATGGCGTCGGAGCGCTGCAGCGCCGCTGCGTCGTCGATGCCGTACAGGTGCAGCAACAGCCGGCCAATGGGGTTGGCGGACCGGCGGCAGTAGTTCAGCAGCGCATCGCGGTCGGCGTAACGGGGGTTGTGCACGTCCTGCTCGAAGGCGTCCAGCAGGTCGTGCAGCAACGGGCCCGGGAGCCGGAACTCGTCGATTCGCGCCGCGAGGGCCGCGAACACCGCCGGCCAGCGCGGTCCGGCAGGTCGTCCGGCCAGCGCCGCCTGCAAATCCGCGCAGTAGGCGGCGAGGTCGGCCAGGCGCTGCGCCGCCGGCACATCACCTTCGTCGGCGATGTCGTCTGCCGTGCGGGCGAAGCGGTAGATCGCCACCACTGCGGGGCGCAGCGCAGGCGGGCAGAGCACCGAGGCAACGGGAAAGTTTTCGTAATGGTCGATGCTCACGGGGAGCGATTCTCGCCATTCCGGGAACGGCCGCACGCGCGCTCCGTCGCAAGGCCCTCGATCGACCGCGCCGCCGGTCGGCGCCGGTCCTGCCGAGCTGCCGGAGGTGCGGGCGCCGGGGGGCTAAAATGCACGGTTCGCTCACCTTGAAGGGGCCGCGCTGCGGCCCCGCTCTTCGTCTATCTCACCGCGCGGGTGGCGAAATTGGTAGACGCACCAGGTTTAGGTCCTGACGCCTTCACGGGCGTGCCGGTTCGAGTCCGGCCCCGCGCACCAGCCATCTTTTTGCTTTCGCATCCATTGCCCACAAGAGACCTCACATGGCCGTCACCGTTGAAACCCTAGAGAAGCTCGAGCGCCGCATCACCCTCACGCTGGCTGCCCAGACCATCAACGGCGAGGTCGAGTCGCGCCTGAAGCGGCTGTCGCGCACGGTGAAGGCCGACGGCTTCCGCCCGGGCAAGGTCCCGATGTCGGTGGTTGCGCAGCGCTACGGCTACTCGGTGCAGTACGAGGTCGTCAACGACCGCGTCGGGCAGGCCTTCAACGAGGCGACCAACGAGGCCAAGCTGCGTGTGGCCGGCGCGCCGCGGATCACGCAGAAGGAGGAGGCACCCGAGGGTCAGATGGCCTTCGACGCCACCTTCGAGGTCTATCCCGAGGTCAAGATCGGTGACCTTTCGGCCGCCGAGGTCGAGCGCGTCGGCACCGAGGTGACCGAGGCCGCGATCGACCGCACGATCGAGATCCTGCGCAAGCAGCGCCGCACCTTCGGCCTGCGACCGCAGGCCGAGGGCGCCCAGGAAGGCGACCGGGTGACGATCGACTTCGAGGGCAAGATCGACGGTGAGCCCTTCGCCGGTGGCAAGGCAGAGGCCTTCCAGTTCATCATCGGCGAAGGCCAGATGCTCGAGCAGTTCGACCAGGCCGTGCGCGGCATGAAGGTCGGCCAGAGCAAGACCTTCCCGCTGCAGTTCCCGGCCGACTACAACGGCAAGGAAGTGGCGGGCAAGGAGGCCGACTTCCTGGTCACGGTGAGCAAGATCGAAGCCCAGAACCTGCCCGACGTCGACGAGGCGCTGGCCAAGGCGCTGGGCATCAAGGAAGGCACGGTCGAGGCGCTGCGGGCCGACGTCAAGAGGAACCTGGAGCGCGAGGTGAAGTTCCGCGTCCAGGCGCGCAACAAGGCGGCGGTGATGGACGCGCTGAGCAAGGCCGCCGAGCTGGACCTGCCGAACGCGCTGGTCGCCAGCGAGACCGAGCGCCTGGTGCAGGGCGCGCGCGCCGACCTCAAGCAGCGCGGCGTCAAGGATGCCGAGACGACGCCGATCCCGGCCGAGATCTTCAGGCCGCAGGCCGAGCGCCGCGTGCGCCTGGGCCTCGTGGTGGCCGAACTGGTGCGCGCCAACGGCCTGCAGGCCAGGCCCGAGCAGTTGCAGGCGCACATCGAGGAACTCAGCCAGAGCTACGAGAAGCCGGCCGAGGTGATGCGCTGGTACCTCAGCGACCGCCAGCGCATGGCCGAGGTCGAGGCGGTAGTGATCGAGAACAACGTGACCGAGTTCGTGCTCGGCCGCGCCAAGGTCATCGACAAGATGCTACCGTTCGACGAACTGATGAGCGCATCCTGATGCGAAAGGACCTTTCGATGAGCGTGCAGGAGACCGTGGGCCTGGGCATGGTGCCCATCGTCATCGAGCAGTCGGGGCGCGGCGAGCGCGCCTACGACATCTACAGCCGGCTGCTGCGCGAGCGCATCGTGTTCCTGGTCGGGCCCGTCAACGATGCCACCGCCAACCTGGTCGTGGCGCAGTTGCTGTTCCTCGAGAGCGAGAACCCCGACAAGGACATCTTCCTGTACATCAACTCGCCGGGCGGCAGCGTCAGCGCCGGGCTGTCGATCTACGACACGATGCAGTTCATCAAGCCCGATGTCTCCACGCTGTGCATGGGCATGGCCGCGAGCATGGGCAGCTTCCTGCTGATGGCCGGCGCCAAGGGCAAGCGCTCGGCGCTGCCGAACTCGCGCGTGATGCTGCACCAGCCCTCGGGCGGTGCACAGGGGCAGGCCACCGACATCGAGATCCAGGCGCGCGAGATCATCAAGACCCGCGAGCAGCTCAACCGGATCTATGCCGACCGCACCGGGCAGCCGCTGGACAAGATCACCGCCGACATGGAGCGCGACTTCTGGATGTCGCCCATCGAGGCCAAGGACTACGGTCTGATCGACCAGGTTCTGGACAAGCGGGCCTGAACGCTGCAGTCCGCCGGGCGCATGAAGCGCGCCGGCTTTGGGCGGAGGCCCGAAGCGGGCCCGCTTTGCCGCGCTTTTCGTGCCGGTCGCCCGGCGAGCAGTTGATCTATGATGACCGAGCACTTCGCGCTCAACACCGCTGGTAAATCCATCCATGGCTGAAAAGAAGGGCGCCTCAGGCGAAAAGGTTCTGTACTGCTCGTTCTGCGGCAAGAGCCAGCACGAGGTGAAGAAGCTCATCGCCGGCCCGTCGGTCTTCATCTGCGACGAGTGCATCGAGCTGTGCAACGACATCATCCGCGACGAGGTCCCGGCCGAGGGCCCGGCCGCGAAGTCGGCCAAGTCGGACCTGCCGATCCCCAGCGAGATCAAGGCCAGCCTCGACCAGTACGTGATCGGGCAGGAAGTGGCCAAGCGCACGCTGTCGGTGGCGGTCTACAACCACTACAAGCGGCTCAAGCACATGGGTGCCAACGCATCCAAGGACGAGGTCGAGCTGACCAAGAGCAACATCCTGCTCATCGGCCCGACAGGCTCGGGCAAGACGCTGCTGGCGCAGACCCTGGCGCGGCTGCTCAACGTGCCCTTCGTGATCGCCGACGCCACCACGTTGACCGAAGCCGGCTACGTTGGCGAGGACGTCGAGAACATCATCCAGAAGCTGCTGCAGAACTGCAACTACGACGTCGAGCGGGCGCAGCGCGGCATCGTCTACATCGACGAGATCGACAAGATCAGCCGCAAGGCCGACAACCCCAGCATCACGCGCGACGTTTCTGGCGAAGGCGTGCAGCAGGCCTTGCTCAAGCTGGTCGAGGGCACGATGGCCAGCGTGCCGCCGCAGGGCGGGCGCAAGCATCCGAACCAGGACTTCCTGCAGATCGACACGACCAACATCCTGTTCATCTGCGGCGGTGCCTTCGACGGGCTGGAGAAGGTCATCCAGAACCGGACCGAGAAGTCGGGCATCGGCTTCGCGGCCAGCGTGCACAGCAAGACGGAGAAGCGTGCGGCCGATCTGTTCCGCAACGCCGAGCCCGAAGACCTGATCAAGTTCGGCCTCATTCCCGAACTCGTCGGCCGCCTGCCGGTCGTCGCAACGCTGGGCGAGCTGACCGAGGAGGCGATGGTGCAAATCCTCACCGAACCCAAGAACGCGCTCGTCAAGCAGTACCAGAAGCTGTTCGCGATGGACGGCGTCGAACTCGAGATCCGGCCTTCGGCCCTGGTGGCCATCGCGCGCAAGGCCCTGCTGCGCAAGACCGGTGCCCGCGGGCTGCGGTCCATCCTCGAGCATTCGCTGATCGACACCATGTTCGATCTGCCCACCCTGGACGGGGTGGCCAAGGTCGTGATAGACGACCACATCGTCGAGGAAGGCGCCAAGCCGCTGCTCGTGTACCGCGAGCAGAAGGCCAGCGCCTGATTGAGCGCCACACCTGCACAGGCGGCGAGGCGCGCCTGTATCTTGCATTCCTGCGCTCGGGCCCCAAGTGGGCCTGAGAAAGAGAGGTCTCCCAATGTCCGGTCATCCCATCCTTCCATCTGACCCGATCACGCTTCCGTTGCTGCCGTTGCGCGACGTGGTCGTGTTCCCGCACATGGTCATCCCCCTGTTCGTGGGGCGGCCGAAGTCGATCAAGGCGCTCGAGGCGGCCATGGAATCGGGCCGTCAGATCATGTTGGTCGCGCAGAAGGCCGCCAGCAAGGACGAGCCCAAGGCCGATGACATGTTCGACGTCGGCTGCGTCAGCTCGATCCTGCAGATGCTGAAACTGCCCGACGGCACGGTGAAGGTGCTGGTCGAAGGCGTGCAGCGCGCCAACACCGAGCGGATCACCGAGGACAACGACTATTTCGTCGGCGAGGTGGTGCCGGTGGCTGCCGGCAACGAGGCCACGCCCGAGATCGAGGCGCTGCGCCGCGCGGTGACGCAGCAGTTCGACCAGTACGTCAAGCTCAACAAGAAGATCCCGCCCGAGATCCTGACCAGCATCGCCGGCATCGACGATCCGGGCCGTCTGGCCGACACGATCGCCGCGCACCTGCCGCTCAAGCTCGAGGCCAAGCAGGCCGTGCTCGACCTGTTCTCGGTGCCTAAGCGGCTGGAGAAGCTGCTCGAGCTGCTCGAGCACGAGGTCGACATCCTGCAGGTGGAGAAGCGCATCCGCGGCCGCGTCAAGCGGCAGATGGAGAAGAGCCAGCGCGAGTACTACCTCAACGAGCAGGTCAAGGCGATCCAGAAGGAACTGGGCGACGGCGAAGAGGGTGCCGACCTGGAGGAGCTCGAGAAGAAGATCAAGGCCGCGCGCATGAGCAAGGAAGCGCGCAAGAAGGCCGAGGGTGAGCTCAAGAAGCTCAAGCTGATGTCGCCGATGTCGGCCGAAGCCACCGTGGTGCGCAACTTCATCGACACCCTGGTCGCGCTGCCATGGGCCAAGAAGACCAAGATCAAGCATGATCTGGCGCACGCCGAGGAAGTGCTCAACGAGGACCATTTCGGCCTCGAGAAGGTCAAGGACCGCATCCTCGAGTACCTCGCGGTGCAGCAGCGCGTGGACAAGCTCAAGGCGCCGATCCTCTGCCTGGTCGGGCCGCCCGGGGTGGGCAAGACCTCGCTCGGCCAGAGCGTGGCGCGCGCCACCGGGCGCAAGTTCGTCCGCATGGCGCTGGGTGGCATGCGCGACGAGGCCGAGATTCGCGGCCACCGCCGCACCTACATCGGAAGCATGCCGGGCAAGGTGCTGCAGAGCCTGTCCAAGGTGGGCGTGCGCAACCCGCTGTTCCTGCTCGACGAGATCGACAAGCTCGGCATGGACTTCCGCGGCGACCCGTCGTCGGCGCTGCTGGAAGTGCTCGACCCCGAGCAGAACCACACCTTCAGCGACCACTACGTCGAGGTCGATTTCGACCTGTCCGACGTGATGTTCGTCGCCACCTCGAACTCGATGAACATCCCGCCGGCGTTGCTCGACCGGATGGAAGTCATCCGCCTGGCCGGCTACACCGAGGACGAGAAGCTCAACATCGCGCAACGCTACCTGGCGCCGAAGCAGCAGAAGAACAACGGCGTCAAGGACGACGAGATGGAGCTGACCGAAGGCGCCATCAGAGGCATCATCCGCTACTACACCCGGGAAGCCGGCGTGCGGTCGCTCGAGCGCGAGATCTCCAAGATCTGCCGCAAGGTCGTCAAGGGGCAGCAGCTCAAGAAGTACGAAGGCCGCGTCGTGGTCACCGAGGACAACCTCAACGACTTCCTCGGCGTGCGCAAGTTCGACTTCGGTCGCACCGAGAAGAAGAACCAGGTCGGCCAGGTCGTCGGCCTGGCCTGGACCGAGGTCGGCGGCGACCTGCTGACCATCGAGGCCACGGTGATGCCGGGCAAGGGCAACATCATCCGCACCGGATCGCTGGGCGACGTGATGAAGGAGTCGGTCGAGGCCGCGCGCACGGTGGTGCGCTCGCGCGCCCGCCGCCTGGGCCTGAAGGACGAGCTCTTCGAGAAGCGTGACATGCACATCCACGTGCCCGACGGCGCCACGCCCAAGGACGGCCCGAGTGCCGGTGCGGCGATGACGACGGCGCTCGTGTCGGCGTTGTGCGGCATCCCCGTACGCGCCGACGTGGCGATGACCGGCGAGATCACGCTGCGCGGCGAGGTCACGGCCATCGGCGGGCTCAAGGAGAAGCTGCTCGCCGCTCACCGCGGTGGCGTGAAGACCGTGCTGATCCCGGAGGAGAACGTCAAGGACCTGCAGGACATCCCCGAGAACGCGAAGAACAATCTCGAGATCGTGCCCGTGCGGTGGATCGACCAGGTGCTGCAGATCGCCCTCGAGAGGGTGCCTCTGGCCCTGGCCGACGAAGAGCCCGTTGCCGCGGCGGCTGCAGCGACCAAGCCCGAAGTGGCGGCGCCACTCGCGGCCGACGGCCTTCCTCATTGAGCGTTTGCAAAGGCCTCAGGAGCTTGCCTATAATGCCAGGCTCGGCGCACGCCAGACAGCGATGTCTGACGAGCGCCGAGGCGACGCGGGAATAGCTCAGTTGGTAGAGCGCAACCTTGCCAAGGTTGAGGTCGCGAGTTCGAGCCTCGTTTCCCGCTCCAGGTTGCTCGAAGAAGGGGAAGCCAATGGCTTCCCCTTCTTCTTGGTAGCATCCTGCCCACGCTTGGCGCGATAGCAAAGCGGTTATGCAACGGATTGCAAATCCGTCCAGTCCGGTTCGACTCCGGATCGCGCCTCCAGGATTCCTAGAAATCGATCGGCGCCGCTCATGCGCGACTGCGGCGTGGGGCTGAGCACCCGCGGCACGCGTCCACGAGATGCCTGATCACTGGCCGTCGATGGGCAGGTCGCCGCCGTCGCCCAGTGCCTTGTACAGCGCCGCCAGTGCCGTCTCGACGCGGGCCCTGCTGTCGGTCCGGTCCCGTTGGGCGGCGAGCAATGTGGTGGTCGCGTTCAGGACCGGCAGGTAGGTCGTCAAGCCGTTGGCATAGCGGGCCCGTGCCAGGCTGGCATCGTCCTCGTCGTTGCGCACCCGCTCCAGCATTCGTTCGTCGCGCTGCGTCTCGGCCAGATAGGCCGAGATCGCGTCATCGACCTCGTGCCATGCCTTCAGCACGGTCTGCTGGAAGGCCACCGCCGCCTCCTGCTGCTGGAGTTCGCGCAAGGTGATGATCGAACGGCGCCGGCCCTGGTCGAAGACGGGAATGCTCAGGCTCGGCCCCAGGGCCCATTGCCGGCTGCCCCAGTCGCCGAACTTGGCGCTGCCGACGGCCTCCAGGCCGAAGCTCGCGCCCAGAGTGATGCGCGGATAGAGGTCGGCCACCGCGATGCCAATGCTCGCGGTGGCGGCATGCAGGCGGGCCTCGGCAGCGGCAACGTCCGGGCGCCGGCGCGCAAGTTCCGAGGGCAGCCCGAGCCGCAGGTCGGGCAGCGCCGCCGCCCTGCCGCTCATGCCCGTTGCCGCCAACTCGTCGTTCAAGCCGCCGGGCTCGGCCCCGCACAGCAGCGTGATCCGGTTCATCGCCTGCGCTTCCTGGGCCAGCAGCGCCGGCATCATCGCCTGCAGGCCGGCCACCTGCGAGCGCTGCCGGATCACGGCCGATTCGTCGGTCATGCCGCTTCGGTACCGGGCCTTCAGCAGACCCGCCATCTCGTGCGCGGCCGCCAGTTCCTCCTGCGCGAGCCACCGCTGGCGCTGGACCGAGCGCAAGACGAAGTACGAACGCGCGAGCTCGGCCGTCACGCTGAGCCGCACCTGGCGCAGCGCCGCCCTTTGTCCTTCGGTGTTCGCGTTCGCGGCCTCCTCGGAGCGCAGTATCCGGCCCCACAGGTCGGGCTCCCAGGAGGCATCGAAGCCGGCCTGGTAGAGCGTGAACGGCGCGCTCAGCGCATCCAGCAGCTGCTGCTTGTTCGGGCCCCCGATCGCGCTCACCAGCCGCGAGGCGCTGCCGACCTCGCTCTGGCGCTGGCGCGAGACGCCGCCCTTCGCAGCGACCTGCGCGCCTCGCTGCGCGCTCACGGTGGCCTCCTCGACGCGGGACTGCAGGACGCGCAGCGCAGCGGTCCTGACATCCTGATTGGCCCGCAGCGCCAACGACTGCAGACGCGTCAGCTCGGGGTCGCCGAACACGGCCCAGCGGTCGGCGGGCAGCAGCGAGCTCGACCCGGGCGACGCGGCGAGCGCCTGCGAGCCGCCATGGCGGTCGAACCAGTGCGCCGGCGCATCGACATCGGCCGGCTTGAAGTCGGGGCCGACCGTCGTGCAGCCGGCGAGAGCGGCCAGCAGGCAAAGCAGCGCAGGCAACGCAGCGGCACCGCGCTTCGGCACGGGCGGGCGGCAAGGCAGGGATGCCGGGCGTGACATGGATGTCGTCATTTTCAGACCAGGCGATGGCGAAACAGCCAGGCCGCGGCGGGCAGGGTGACGGCCGCGATCAGCAACAGCGGGACGAGGTCGGGCAGCACCGTGGCCAGGCCGACGCCTTCCAGGTAGACGCGCCGCACGAAGTCGATCCCGAACCGGACCGGGTTCACCAGCGTCGCGATCTGCAGCGCCCGCGGCATCGAAGCCACCGGCGTCGTCAGGCCCGAGAGCAGCATCATCGGCATCAGCAGCACGAAGGTGTACAGCTCGGCCTGCTGCATGTTGGCCGCCAGCGCACTGATCGACAGGCCGATGCCCACGCCCGCGATCATGAATGCCGCCAGCCCGGCGTACAGCGTGAGCAGCGACCCGGCCATCGGGATCTGGAACCAGAAGCGGGTGACGAGCAGCACCAGCGTGGACTGGACGAGGCCGATCAGCATCGGCGGCACCGCCTTGCCGATCATGATCTCGGTCGGCGACAGCGGCGTCACCAGCAACTGGTCGAAGGTGCCCTGCTCGCGCTCGCGTGCCACCGACAGCGCGGTCAGCAGCAGCGTCTGCAGCATGCTCAGGGTGGCGATCAATGCCGGCATGAAGTTCCAGCGCGTCTCCAGGTTCGGGTTGAACCAGGCCCGCGTCTGCAGCGTCAGCGCCGGGGGCGCGCCGCCGTGCTGCTGCAGCTGTTCGGCATTGAACGCGTCGACGACCGAGCCGACGTAGGCGGCCGCCGAGTTGGCGCTGGTCGAGTTGCGGGCGTCGAGGATGAGCTGGACGGGCGCCGTCTCGCCGGCCAGCAGCTGCTGCTCGAAGTGCGGGCCGATCCGGATGACCATCAAGGCCTGCTGGGTGTCGATCGTCGGCGCGATCTCGGAGGCGGCTTGCAGCGTTGCCACGCGGCGGAAGAAGCCGGTGCCGTCCAGGTGCGCCAGCAGCTGGGCCGAGGTCGGACTGCGGCTCAGGTCGAGCACGGCATACGGTACGTTGGACAGGTCGTAGGTCGCCGCATAGCCGAACAGCAGGCTTTGCAGCAGCACAGGTACGAAGAGGATGGCGCGGCTGGATGGGTCCTTCAGCACCGACAGCAGCTCCTTGCGCATCAGGGCGAGCAGGCGAAAGAGAAGGTCGGTCATGGCCCCAGCTCAGACGATCCGCTTGCGCGTCACCAGCCGCGCGGCGGCGAGCAGCACCACCGCATAGGCGGCGAGGATGGCGCAGTCCTTGAAGACGATGGGCCAGACGTTCCCCGCCAGCAGCAGCGTCTTGATGAGTTCGAGGAAATGGGTCGCAGGCAGCGCCTCGCCGACGAAGCGCACCACGGGCGGCACGTTGTTGAGGTCGAACAGGAAGCCCGAGAGCATCAGCGCAGGCAGGAAGCTCGTCAGCAGGGCGACCTGGCTGGCGATGAACTGACTCTTGGTTGCCGACGAGATCAGCAAGCCCACGCCCAGCGCCACGAACATGTAGAGCACCGAACTCAGCACCAGGAGCAGCAACGAGCCCATCACCGGCACGCCGAACAGGAAGCGCGCGGCCAGCAGGCACATCGCGAAGCCGGCCATCCCGACCACGAAGTAGGGAATCATCTTCGCCAGCAGGATCTCGGTCGGGCGCACGGGGGTCACGAACAGCGCCTCGAGCGTGCCGCGCTCCCATTCGCGGGCCACCACCAGCGAGGTGAGAAACGCGCCGGTGAGCGTCATGATGAGCACGATCAGCCCCGGCACCAGGTACCAGGTGCTGGTGTTGGCGGCGTTGAACCACAGCCGCTGCTCGACGCCGACCGAACCGAAGGGCGCACCGGCAGTTGCAGCGCCGCGCCGGCCCTGGCGGTCGGCGCTGCGCGCCGCCCATCGGGCCAGCGCGCCGGCCACGTAGCCCTGGATCACGCGCGCGGTGGCCGCGTCGGCGCCATGCACGACGAGCTGCAGCCGGCCCCGGCCGGCGGCCAGCGCGCTCGTGAAGTCGCTGGGCACGCGCAGGATCGCCTCGACCTCGTGCGCGTCGATCAGGCGCTCGGCCTCCGGCATCGAGTGCACGTTCCTCTGCGTGAAGTAGGGCGACAGTTGCAGCCCCGAGAGGACGTCGACGACGGTCGGCGACGGATCCTCGATCACGACGGCCACCGTCGCGTTGTTGACGTCGAGCGAAATGCCGTAGCCGAAGAGCAGGATCAGCAGCAGCGGCAGCGCGATGCCGATGGCCAGGTTGCTGCGGTCGCGCAGCAGCTGGCGTACTTCCTTGCGCGTCAACGCCGTGAGGCGGACCCAGAAGCCGCTGCGGCGCGAAGGCGAGGCGGTCTTGTTCAAGCTGCCGCCCTTGCACTGTCGTCGGCGCCGCGGGAGCGCTCGACGATGTCGATGAACGCTTGCTCCATGCTCAGCGCGCCGCTCGTGCCGGCGCCGCCACCGGCCTGCTGGCGCACTTCGCGCGGCGTGCCGAGGGCCAGCACCCTGCCGGCGTCCTGGATCACGATGCGGTCGCAGTACTCGGCTTCCTCCATGAAATGCGTCGTGACCACCGCTGTCGTGCCCTGTTCGGCGAGTGCCGTGATGCGGCGCCAGAACTCGCGCCTTGCCAGCGGGTCGGCGCCGCTCGTCGGCTCGTCGAGAAACAGGATCTGCGGCTCGTGCAGCAGCGCCGCGGCCATCGCCAGCCGTTGCCGGTAGCCGCCGGGCAGCTGGCTGCTCGGCGTGGCGCGCAGGCCGCCGAGGTCGAACTGCTCGACGACGGCGCCGATGCGCTCGGCCGCCCGGTTGCCGCGCAGGCCGTAGGCGCCGGCGAAGAACTGCAGGTTCTCGGTCACGTTCAGGTTGCCGTAGAGCGAGAACTTCTGCGACACGTAGCCGATCCGCCGCCGCGCCGCCGCGCGGGCGTGGCGCAGGTCGACACCGGCCACGCTGAGGCTGCCGCCGGTGGCCGGGAGCAGGCCGCAGAGCATTCGAAAGGTGGTCGTCTTGCCCGCGCCGTTGGGCCCGAGCAGGCCGAACACCTCACCGCGCCGGACGGTGAACGAGGTGTTCGCGACGGCGACGAAGTCACCGAACTTGCGCACCAGATCCTTCACTTCGATGACGATGTCTTCGCTGCGGGTCGGAGCCCGGTCCGACGGATGCGATGCCGGCACCACCGCGGCCCGGTCGGGCTCGCTCCGGTGCAGCAGCACCATGAACCCGTCTTCCAGGCCAGCCTCGACGGCGCGTATCGGAGCGCCGTCCAGCGCTGCCAGCGCCTGCGGCGAGTCGACCTCGGGCCGGCGGATGAAGCGCACCTCGCCGGCCTGCGGCACGGCATCGAAGACGCTCGGCGCGTCGTCCAGCAGCCGCGCCTGCAGCCAGCGCGCCGGCCGGTCGGCCGGCGGCGTGGCGACGAAGCACAGACCATCGGCATGCCGGCGCAGCTCGGCGGGCGCGCCGGACGCCAGCACCTGGCCCTGGCGCAGCAGGAAGACCTGCGAGCAGCGCTCGGCTTCGTCGAGGTAGGCGGTGCTGACGACGACCGTCAGCTTCTCGACGTCGACCAGTTGCTGCACGATCTGCCACAGCTCGCGCCGCGACAGCGGGTCCACGCCCACCGTGGGCTCGTCGAGCAGCAGCAGCTCGGGGCTGCGCACCAGCGTGCAGGCCAGACCGAGCTTCTGCTTCATGCCGCCGGAGAGCTTGCCCGCCGGCCGCGCAGTGAACTGGCCGAGGTCGGTCATCTCCAGCAGCCTGGCGTAGCGCGCGGCGCGCTCGCTCAGGGGCACGCCGTGCAGGTCGGCGTAGAGGTCCAGGTTCTCCTGCACACTCAGGTCGTCGTAGAGACCGAAGCGTTGCGGCATGTAGCTGATGCGGTCCTGCACCGCCTGCGGATTGCGCGCGACGTCGATGCCCAGCACGGTGAGCGTGCCGGCGTCGGGCACGAGCAAGCCTGCCGCCAGCCGCAGCAGCGTGGTCTTGCCGGCGCCGTCGGGGCCGACCAGGGCGGTGAGCGAGCCCGCCGCGACGCTGACCGAGACGTCGTCGAGCGCGACGACACGGCGCTTCGCTTCCTTGACCACGAAGCTGCGGCGCAGATGCTCGCCGGTCAACGCCGGAGCAGGATTCATGGCCTTGCGGCCTGGCCCTGGCCCGCGGGCGGCAGACGGAGATGAACCGTGGCCGGCATGCCCAGGCGCAATTCGTCCTGCGGGTCATCGACCATGAACCGCACTTCGTAGACGAGGCTGGTGCGCAACTCGGGCGTCTGCACCGTCTTGGGCGTGAATTCGGCGACCGACGAGATGTAGCCGAGCTTTGCGGGGATGCGGCGATCGGGCTGGCTGTCGGTGCTGACGCTGGCTGCCATGCCGGGGCGGATGCGCCCCAACTGCGCTTCCGCCACGTAGGCGCGAACCCATTTGGGCTGGGTGATGGCCAGCGTGAACACCGGCCGCTGCGGCGAGGCCATGTCGCCCGGCTCGAGCAGGCGGGCGCGGACCACGGCGGCGATCGGCGCGCGCAGCTCGCAGTCCTCGATCTGGCGCTGGACCAGCGCCTGCTGGGCGCGGGCATAGGCGAGCTGTTTCTCGGCCTGCGCGATGTCTTCCTTGCGCGGGCCCGCGATCACGAGTTGCACCGCCTTGCGGGCGCTTTCGGCCTGCGCGAGCGCCACCTGCCGGTGGGCCACTGCGTTGTCCAGGTCCTGCCGGCTGACACCCTTGCCCGCCGTCGCGTCGCTGGTCGCCTTCAGGCGGGTGACCTGCCTGGTCGCCAGATCGGCTTCGGCCTCGGCCGCGGCCAGGTTCGCGCGCGCCTGCGCGATCTCTTCCGGCCGGCTGCCCGATTTCAGCCGCAGCAAGGCCTGCTCCTGGACGCCGATCTGCGCCTCGGCCTGCGCCAGCCGCAAGCGCGGCGTGCGTTCGTCGAGCACGCCGAGCACATCGCCGGCCCGGACCTTGTCGCCTTCGCGGACGCGCAATTCGGCAATGCGCTCGCTGGCGTTGAAGGCCAGCGACACCTGGCGGATATCGACGTTGCCGTAGAGCGTGAGCTGGTTCGGGTCGTCGGCAGGCTGGTGCGACCGCCAGGCCCAGACAGCGCCTGCGACCAGCGCGATCGCCACGATCGCGGCGGGCAGGGCGAGCTTGTTGTTCATGGGCGCGGATCTCCGGTGCGCGGCGGTGTCGCGGCCATCTTAGCCGCGGGATCCGCGCCGGCGCCGTCACCGACTCCGGGCTCGATGCCGCTTGTCGGCCGCGCCGGTCGGTGCGAGCATCGCGTCCACAACCCAGGAGAGCTGCCATGTCCAAGCCGATGTTCGATGCCGAGTCCCTGATCGCGATGTTCGAGGGCGCCAGCGCCAAGCAGGGGGCGCAATTGCGCAAGGCCACCGCCGACGCCACGATGGCCGCGCTGCAGGGGCGTGAACTGACGCTGAAGAACATGCGCAGTGCGCTCAAGGCGGTGGCCGAGGCGGCCAGCGCCGGGGCGGCGAAGAACCTGAGCGCGGGCATGGCCCCCGAGGCGTTGCTCGATCAGGCCGTGGCCGGCATGGACGACGCGATGCTCAAGGCGGTGGAGGCCAACCGGGTGGCGCTGTCGACCCTGATGGCGCAGGGTGCCGACATGCGCGAGAAGCATCTGGCCAAGGCGCTGGACGATCTCGACAAGGTGGAAGACACGATGTTCGCCGCGCTCAAGAAGACCGCCGAGGGCGCCGCCGCCCCGCTGGCCGGTGCCTGGGGCCAGGTGCTGGAGAAGATGCAGGCCGGCGGCACGCTGTCGGGGGCGAAGGCGGCCACGACCGCCGAGCAGATGACCGAGCAGATGCAAAGCGCGATGCGCAGCACGCGCGCGGCATCGATGCGCGCCGCGCAGGCGCTGGCCGAGAGCTACACGGCGATGGTCAGCGGCGTGCTGATCGGCATGTCCGACGCGCTGCAGTCCAAGGCGCCGGCGAAGAAGAAGTAGCGCGGGCAGCGTGGTGCAGGGTCGACGGCCTGCGCTATCGTCCCGCCGATGGCCGACACCAGCTTCTTCTGGCACGACTACGAGACCTTCGGCCGCGTGCCGCGGCGCGACCGGCCGGCGCAGTTCGCCGGCCTGCGCACCGACGCCGAGCTGAACCAGCTCGGCGATCCGGTGATGTGGCATTGCCAGCCGGCGCCCGATTTCCTGCCCGACCCCGAGAGCGTGCTGCTCACCGGCATCCTGCCGCAGCAGGCGCTGCAGCAGGGCCTGCCCGAGCAGGCCTTCGCCGCCGCGATCGAGCGCGAGCTGGCGACGCCGGGCACGATCGGCGTCGGCTACAACAGCATCCGCTTCGACGACGAGGTCACGCGCTTCCTGTTCTGGCGCAACCTGATCGATCCCTATGCGCGCGAGTGGCAGAACGGCTGCGGCCGCTGGGATCTGCTCGATGTCGTGCGCTGCACCTGGGCCCTGCGGCCGGAGGGCATCGTCTGGCCGCGGCACGAAAGCGGCGAGATGGCCGGCCGGCCTTCGTTCAGGCTCGAGCAGCTCACGGCGGCCAACGGCATCGGCCATGCGGCGGCCCACGACGCGCTGTCCGACGTGCGCGCGACCCTGGCGCTGGCGCGGCTCGTCAAGGCCCGGCAGCCGCGGCTGTGGGACTTCTGTCTCAAGCTGCGCAGCAAGGACGCGGTGCGCGCCGAGATCGGCGTCGGCCGGCCCTTCGTGCACCTGTCGGGCATGTACCCGGTCGAGCGCGGCTGTCTGGCGGTGGTCTGGCCGCTGGCGCCGCACCCGAGCAACCGCAACGAGCTGATCGTCTGGGACCTGGCGCAGGACCCGCGCGAGCTGGCCGGGCTCGATGCCGAGACCGTGCGCCGGCGCCTGTTCACGCGCGCCGACCAACTGCCGGACGGCGAGACGAGGCTGCCGATCAAGACCGTCCACATCAACAAGTCGCCGGTCGTCATCGGCAACCTGCGCACGCTCGGCGACGCGGCGCAGCGCTGGAACCTGGACGTGGACGCGGCCTTGCGCCATGCCGAGCATGCGGCCGCGCTGGGCCGGAAGCTCGACGGGCTGTGGGGCGAGGTCTTCGCGCGGCCCGCAATGGCGGCGCTGGATGTCGACGAAGACCTCTACGGCGGCTTCCTGGCCGACGAGGACCGGCGCACGCTGCAGCGCCTGCGCGAGCTGACGCCGGACCAGCTTGCGACCAGGCGCCCGGCGTTCAACGACAGCCGGCTCGAGGAGCTCGTGTTCCGTTACCGCGCACGCAACTTCACCGCCACGCTCGGCGGCGATGAGCGCGCACGCTGGCAGCAGCACTGCGCCGCCCGGCTGCACCACGGCGAGGGCGGGGCGCTGACGCTGGCCCGCTTCTTCGAGCAGGTCGACAGCCTCGCCGAAGCCGCCGACGAGCGCGGCGACGAACGGGCGCAGGCCATCCTCGAAGCGCTCTACGACTACGCCGAGGGGATCGCGCCCGCGCTGGACTGAGCGCGGGCGGTGTGTGTCGGCTCAAGGCGGCGCGGCGGGCGCGGCCGGCGCACGCAGCGCGGCCAGGCCGGCGCTGCTCGCTGCGGCGGTGGGCGCAGAGGCCGCAGCCGAGGCGGCGCTCGCGGCTGCGGCTGCGGCTGCGGCCGTCGGGACCGGGTCATCGAGCTGCCACAGCCCGCCGCCGTCGGCCCATTCGCTGTAGCGCCAGTCGTCGCCGGCGGCGACGATGCCCGCGGGCGGCAGGTAGTCGGTCAGCGGCTGCACCGGCACGCCTTGCAGCATCTCGCTCATCGCGTCGATCCATATCGGTAGCGCCAGGTCGGCGCCAGACTCGCCTTCGCCCAGGCTCCTTGGGTCGTCGTAGCCCATCCAGGCCACGGCCACCGCGCCGGGCGCGAAGCCGGCGAACCAGGCATCGACGGCATCGTTGGTGGTGCCGGTCTTGCCGTACAGGTCGGGCCGCTGCAACGCCTGCTGCGCCCGCGCCGCTGTGCCTCGGCGCGTGACGTCGGCCAGCAGCGAGTTGACGAGGAACACGTTGCGCGCCGGCACGACGCGGTTGTCCTCGGTCAGCGGCGGCGGCGGCGGCGCCTGGTACAGGACCTCGCCCTGCGCGCTGGTGATGCGCTCGATCAGCGTGGGCGCAATGCGATGGCCGCCGTTGGCGAAGACCGCGTACCCGAGCGCCAGCTCCAACGGCGTCACGCTGCCGCTGCCCAGCGCCAGCGTGAGGTCGTCGGGTTGTTGCTTCATGTCGAAGCCGAAGCGCGCGATCCAGTCGCGTGCCGCCTCCAGCCCCACATGCTGCAGCAGCCGGATGCTGACCATGTTCTTCGATTGCACCAGCGCTTCGCGCACCGTGATCTCGCCGTCGTAGCGGCCGTCGGCATTCTGCGGATTCCAGCCCGCGGGGTCGCCTTCGGCGGCGGGCAGCGGTGCGTCGTTGACCAGCGTCTCGGGCATCACACCCTGCTCGAAGGCGGCCGAATAGAGGAAGGGCTTGAAGCTCGATCCCGGCTGCCGCGCGGCGCTGGTGACATGGTTGAACTGGCTGTGGTTGAAGTCGAAGCCGCCGACCAGCGCGCGCACGCGGCCGGTGGTCGGGTCGAGCGCGACGAAGGCGGCCTCGACCTGTGGCCATTGCACCAGGGTCCATTGCGTCGTCTTGCCCTGCGGCACGGAGAGCAGGCGCACGATCGAGCCGCGGCGGATCGCCAGCGCGTCGGGCGCCTTGGGCGACAGCGCGGCCTGGACCCGGTCCAGGCTGTCACCCGTCACCGTCACCGTCTCGCCGCTGGCCAGCTTGGCGACGATGCGGTGCGGGTCGGCGCTCATCACGATGGCCACCCGCAGGTCGGCGTCGTCGCGCTGGTCCTTGAGTGCGAGCGCGGCGTTGCGGTCCGCCTCGGCCGGGTCGTCCGGCAGGCTCACCTGGTCCTCGGGGCCGCGCCAGGGCTGCTTGCGCTCGTGCGCCATCACCGCACGGCGCAGCGCTGCGTGGGCCGCGCGCTGGTCGTCGGCGCGCAGAGTGGTGACGACACGGATGCCCTCGGTGTAGGCCTTGTCGCCGAGCCGCTCGACCACCGCGCGGCGCGCCATCTCGGCCACGTGTTGCGCGCTGACGTCGACGAACAGCGGGCTCTTGAGGACGATCTTTTCAGCCACCGCCTGCGCGTAGGCGGCTTCGTCGATGACGCCGGTCTTGCGCATGCGCCACAGCACCCAGAGCTGGCGCTTGCGCGCGCGCTCGGGGCTGGCGACGGGGTTCGCGTTGATCGGGTTCTGCGGCAGGCCGGCCAGCATCGCGGTCTCGGCGATCGACAGTGCCGCCAGGGGCTTGCCGAAATACACCTGCGCCGCGGCGCCAAAGCCGTAGGCATGCTCGCCGAGGTAGATCTGGTTCAGGTAGAGCTCCAGGATCTGGTCCTTGCCCAGCCGGTGCTCGAGCTGCTCGGCGAGCAGCGCTTCCTTGATCTTGCGTTCCAGCGTTCGCCGGGTGGACAGGAAAAAGGTCCGCGCCACCTGCTGCGTGATCGTCGATGCGCCCTGCGGCGCGCCGCCGCTCAAGTCGGTCACCAGGGCGCGCGCGATGCCGCGCAGGCTGATCGCGCCGTGGTGGTAGAAGTCGGCGTCCTCGACCGCCAGCACGGCGTCGCGCAGCCGCTGCGGGCATTGCGCGATCGGCACGAACAGGCGCCGTTCGGCGCCGAACTCGGCAATCTCCACCCCGTCGGCGGTGAGCACCTGCAGGTGCTGGCGCGGCCGGTAGTCGATCGCCTTGTCCAGCGGCGGCAGGTCCTGCCAGTACCAGACCGCCGCCGCGGCCAGCGCCAGCGCGCAGGCGACGAGCAGCGTGCCCAGGCCAAGCAGCAGCCTTCGCAGCAGCCCGAGGCCGCGCAGTCGGAATCCGCTCATCGGTGCATCAGTGCGGCGTCACGGCGCCAGGGCGAGCAGGGCCCGTGCACCCGGGGTCAGGCGAACCAGGCGGCGCGAAGGTCGGCCGGCAGGGCCGGGCCGCCGGCGACCGCGCTGCGCTGGGCGCGCTCGATCAGGTGCCAGAAATAGCGGTAGCTGGCGCGGTCGTGCAACTGGTCCTGACCGCCGTGGCGGTGGCGCATCGGCGCCCATTGCGCGGCCTGGGCCGCGCTGATGATCTCGATCGCCAGCGCCAGCTCGTCGGCGGTGGGCGCGAAGGCCGCGACGATGGGCCGGATCTGCGCCGGGTGGATGCTCCACATCCGCGTGTAACCCAGGCGCCGGCAGGCCTGCGTGGCCGCGGCCTTCAACGCCTCGGGGTCCCTGAATTCGGTGACCACGCAGTGCGACGGCGTCTTCGCGAACGAATGGCAGGCGGCGGCGATCTCGAGCTTGGCGCGCAGCACCAGCGGGTGGTCGAATTGGCCTCCCGGCCCGGCCACGCCCATCGCCTCGGCCGGGATGGCGCCGCGGTGCGCCGAGACGAAATCCATCAGCCCGAAGGACAGCGACTCGATGCGCGGGTGGGCGGCGATCGCGAACACCTCGCGCAGGGCGCCATGGGTCTCGACCAGCGCGTGCAGCGGCACCGCGGCGCCGCCGAGTGCGTCGATGGCCCGTGCCGCGCTCTGCACGTCGGCCAGCCCGTCGGGCTTGGGCAGCATCAGGTAGGCCGGTGCGCGCGCGCTGCGCAACACGATGGCCGCCACGTCGGCGAAGCGCGGATGCGCCACCGGCAGCAGGCGCACGCCGACGCGGCCGAAGCGGTTGTCGGGGCCGGCGAGCAGTTCGACGATGCATTGCGCCTGTTCGATCTCGCCTCCCACCGGCGCGCCGTCCTCGTTGTCCAGCGTGACGTCGAAGACCGGGCCCAGCTCGGCCTGCAGCTGCAGGCTCTTGCTCATGCGCGGCTCGACGCCGGCATAGTGATCGCAGACCGGCAGGTTCGGCGCCACCTCGCCGGCGCCGAACAGGGCCTCGCGGGGTGAGGTCACGGCGCGGGCGTGCTCAGAGCAAATGCTTGACGCCGTCCTGCTCGCCGATCAACTCGGCCAGGGTCTTGTCGATGCAGCCCTGGCTGAAGGCGTCGATGGGCAGGCCTTGCACGACGCTGTACCTGCCGCCTTCGCAGGTCACCGGGAAGCCGAACATCAGGTCCCTGGGAATGCCGTAGTCGCCGTTGCTGGGCACGCCCATCGTCACCCATTCGCCGCCGGTGCCCAGGGCCCAGTCGCGCATGTGGCCGATCGCGGCGTTGGCGGCGCTGGCCGCCGAGGACAGGCCGCGCGCCTCGATGATCGCTGCGCCGCGCTTGCCCACCGTCGGCAGGAACACGTCCTTGTTCCAGGCGGGGTCGTTGATCATGTCCTTGACGCTGGCGCCATCGACGGTCGCGAAGCGGTAGTCGGCGTACATGGTGGGCGAGTGGTTGCCCCAGACCGCGAGCTTCCTGATGCTGGCCACCGGCTTGCCGGTCTTGGCCGCGATCTGGCTCAAGGCGCGGTTGTGGTCCAGGCGCAGCATGGCAGTGAAGTTCGCGCGCGGCAGGTCGGGCGCGCTCTTCATCGCGATGTAGGCGTTGGTGTTGGCCGGATTGCCGACCACCAGCACCTTGACGTCGCGGCTGGCCACCGCGTTGAGCGCCTTGCCCTGGGCGGTGAAGATGGCGCCGTTGATCGACAGCAGCTCGGCGCGCTCCATGCCCGGCCCGCGCGGGCGCGAGCCCACGAGCAGGGCGTAGTCGCTGTCCTTGAACGCGGTCTGCGGCGTGCTGTGCGCTTCCATGCCGGCCAGCAGCGGGAACGCGCAGTCGTCGATTTCCATCATCACGCCCTTGAGGGCCTTCTGCGCCTTCTCGTCCGGGATCTCGAGCAGCTGCAGGATCACCGGCTGGTCCTTGCCGAGCATCTCGCCCGAGGCGATGCGGAACAACAGGGCATAACCGATCTGACCGGCGGCGCCGGTGACGGCCACGCGGACGGGCTTCTTGGACATGAGGGTCTCCTGGCTGATCGAGGGGCGAATCCTGGGCCGCGGGGGGCGACGAGAGGTCGAAACGCCCGCAGCGAACGCGGGCAAGCGCGACACCGCAAGGATTCTAGTGTTCCGGTCCTGACGGCACTCTTATGTCTTATGTAAGACAATGAGCCTATGTCCGCCGTCGCCCCGCCGATGGCGCCGCCCGAGCCGGCGCCATCGTTCAGCCCCCTGTACCAGCAGATCAAGGCCTTGCTGGTGCGGGGCCTGCAGGCCGGCGAATGGCAAGCCGGCCAGGCGATCCCCAGCGAGACCGAGCTGGCGGCGCGCTTTCGCGTCAGCCAGGGCACGGTGCGCAAGGCGATCGACGAGCTGGCGACCGAGAACGTGCTCGTCCGCCGCCAGGGCAAGGGCACCTTCGTCGCCACCCATGGCGAACCCGCCACCCAGTACCGCTTCCTGCGCCTGGTCCCCGACGCGGGCGGCTCCGCCGCACTGCAGCGCCGGCTGCTCGACTGCCGCCGCATGCGCGCGCCGCTGGAAGTGGCGCGGCTGCTCGCGCTGAAGTCCGGCGAGACCGCGATGCAGGTGCGCCGGCTGCTGCTGGCCGACGGCCGAGCCGTCGTGCTCGACGACCTGTGGCTGCCGGGCAACTTGTTCAAGGGCCTCACGGCCGAGCGGCTGCAGGCCTGGCGCGGGCCGATGTACCGGCTCTTCGAGGTCGAATTCGCGGTTCAGATGATCCGGGCCGAGGAGAAGATCCGCGCCGTCGCCGCCGCGCCCGACGATGCCGAACTGCTGGGGCTCGCCCCGGGGACGCCGCTGCTGTCCGTGGAGCGGCTGTCCTTCACCTATGGCGACCGGCCGGTGGAGTTGCGCCGTGGCCTGTATCACACGCTGGCGCATCACTACCGCAACGAACTGAGCTGACCGCGTTGTCGAGCAGGTCCGTGTAAGCCTGCGGCGTTGCAATAGACTCGAATGGTTTCACCGGCTGCAGAGAGAGATCATGACCGAGACCGCAAGACCCAGACCCGGCGCGATGCACCTGGTGAACGCGTTGCAGTACAGGCTGCCTCTGGCGGGCTGGGTCTCGATCCTGCACCGCGCCAGCGGCGGGCTGATGTTCGTGTTGCTGCCGTTCGTCATCTGGCTGTTCGACAACAGCCTGAGCTCCGAAGTCAGCTACGAGCGCTTCACCAGCGCCTTCAGCATCGGCATCGGATTCGTGCCCGCCTGGCTGGTCAAGCTCGTCGTGCTGGCGCTGATCTGGTCCTACCTGCACCACTTCATCGCCGGCGTGCGCCACCTGTGGATGGACATCACGCACAGCGTCAGCATGGCGCAGGGACGCAACTCGGCCGTCGTCACGCTGGTGGCCAGCGTGCTGCTCACGCTGCTGCTCGGCGCCAAGCTCTTCGGCCTGTACTAGAACCAGAAGAGGCATTCACCCATGTCGGTCAATTACGGTTCCAAGCGCGTCGTCGTCGGCGCGCATTACGGCATGCGCGACTGGCTCAGCCAGCGCGTGACGGCCACGCTGATGGCCTTGTTCACGCTGGTGCTGCTGGTGCAGCTCATCTTTGCCAGCGGCCCGCTGGGCTACGACACCTGGGCCGGGATCTTCGCCGCGCAGTGGATGAAGGTGCTCACCTTCGTCGTCTTCATCGCGCTCGGCTGGCACGCCTGGGTCGGCATGCGCGACATCTGGATGGACTACATCAAGCCGGTCGGCCTGCGCCTGGTGCTTCAGGTGGCGAGCATCGTCTGGCTCGTGGGCTGCATGGGCTGGGCGGTTCAAGTGCTCTGGAGGCTGTAGATCGTGGCGCCGACCTCTTCCATCCCCAAGCGCAAGTTCGACGTCGTCATCGTCGGCGCCGGCGGCTCCGGCATGCGCGCAGCCTTGCAGCTCTCGCTGGCCGGGCTGAACGTGGCCGTCCTGTCCAAGGTCTTCCCGACGCGCTCGCACACGGTGGCCGCGCAAGGCGGCATCGGCGCCAGCCTGGGCAACATGGCCGAGGACAACTGGCATTACCACTTCTACGACACCGTCAAGGGCTCGGACTGGCTGGGCGACCAGGACGCGATCGAGTACATGTGCCGCGAAGCGCCCAAGGTGGTCTACGAGCTCGAGCACATGGGGATGCCGTTCGACCGCAACCCCGACGGCACGATCTACCAGCGCCCCTTCGGCGGCCACACCGCCAACTACGGCGAAAAGCCGGTGCAGCGCGCCTGCGCCGCGGCCGACCGCACCGGCCACGCGATGCTGCACACGCTGTACCAGCAGAACGTCAAGGCGCGCACCAACTTCTTCGTCGAGTGGATGGCGCTCGACCTGATCCGCGATGTCGAGGGCGCCGTGCTCGGCGTCGTCGCGCTGGAGATGGAAACCGGCGACGTGCACGTGCTGCAGGCCAGGACCACGCTGCTGGCCACGGGCGGCGCGGGGCGCATCTTCGCGGCCAGCACCAACGCCTTCATCAACACCGGCGACGGCCTGGGCATGGCCGCCCGCGCCGGCATTCCGCTGGAGGACATGGAGTTCTGGCAGTTCCATCCCACCGGCGTCGCCGGCGCCGGCGTGCTGCTGACCGAAGGCTGCCGCGGCGAGGGCGCGATCCTGCGCAACAGCAACGGCGAGCGCTTCATGGAGCGCTATGCGCCGACGCTGAAGGACCTGGCGCCGCGCGACTTCGTCAGCCGCTGCATGGACCAGGAGATCAAGGAAGGGCGCGGCTGCGGGCCGAACAAGGACTACATCCAGCTCGACATGACGCACCTCGGCGCCGAGACGATCATGAAGCGGCTGCCGTCGATCCACGAGATCGGACACAACTTCGCCAATGTCGAGATCACCAAGGAGCCGATCCCGGTGGTGCCGACGCTGCACTATCAGATGGGCGGCATCCCGACCAACATCCACGGCCAGGTGGTGGTGCCGAAGAACGGCAATCCGAGCACCCCGGTCCACGGCCTGTACGCGGTGGGTGAATGCTCCTGCGTCAGCGTGCACGGCGCCAACCGGCTGGGCACCAATTCGCTGCTCGACCTGCTGGTGTTCGGGCGCGCGGCCGGCAACCACATCGTCGACAGCCTCAAGGGGGTCGACCAGGCTCACAAGCCGCTGCCCGCGGACGCAGCCGACAAGTCGCTCGCCCGCCTCGCGCAGCTGGATGCCAGCACCGCCGGTGAGTACGCGCAGGACGTCGCGGGCGATATCCGCAACACGATGCAGGGCCACGCCGCCGTGTTCCGCACCCAGGCGCTGCTCGACGAGGGCAGGGCGCGGATCGCGCAGATCCGCCAGCGTGTCGAGGCCATCGTCCTGAAGGACAAGAGCAAGGTCTTCAACACCGCCCGCATCGAGGCGCTGGAGGTCGACAACCTGATCGAGGTGGCGCAGGCCACCATCGAGTCGGCCGCCGCGCGCCACGAATGCCGCGGCGCCCACACCGTGAAGGAATACGAGCGCCCGGCCGACGACCCCGAGCACCCGCTCGGTCGCAACGACGTCGAATGGCTCAAGCACTCGCTGTGGTTCAAGGACGGCAATCGCCTCGAATACAAGCCCGTCCAGCTCAATCCGCTGAGCGTGGCCAGCATTCCGCCCAAGGTCCGCACGTTCTGAGGCAGCCGACGATGACCACCACCACGCGCACCTTCCAGATCTACCGCTACGACCCCGACGCCGACGAGAAGCCGCGGATGCAGACGCTGCAGGTCGAGCTCGACGGCAGCGAGCGCATGCTGCTCGACGCGTTGATGAAGCTGAAGAAGGTGGACCCCTCCTTGAGCTTCCGCCGCAGCTGCCGCGAGGGTGTCTGCGGCTCGGACGCGATGAACATCAACGGCAAGAACGGCCTGGCGTGCCTGACCAACATGCGCACGCTGCAGGGTACCGTCGTGCTCAAGCCGCTGCCCGGGCTGCCGGTGATCCGCGACCTGATCGTCGACATGACGCTCTTCTTCAAGCAGTACAACTCGATCAAGCCCTACCTGGTCAACGACGAGCCGCCGCCCGACAAGGAGCGCCTGCAGAGCCCGGAAGAGCGCGACGAGCTCAATGGCCTGTACGAATGCATCCTGTGCGCGAGCTGCTCCACCAGCTGCCCCAGCTTCTGGTGGAACCCCGACAAGTTCGTCGGCCCGGCCGGTCTGCTGCAGGCCTACCGCTTCATCGCCGACAGCCGCGACCAGGACACCGGGGGCCGCCTCGACAATCTCGAGGACCCCTACCGCCTGTTCCGTTGCCACACGATCATGAACTGCGTCGACGTCTGCCCCAAGGGCCTGAACCCGACCAAGGCGATCGGCAAGATCAAGGAGCTGATGGTCCGCCGGACCATCTGAGCGCCATGAGTGCCAGGCTCGACGAGCGCGCCCTGAGCAAGCTGCGCTGGCGTTGCCGCCGCGGCCTGCTGGAGAACGACCTCATCATCGAACGCTTCTTCCGCCGTTACGAGGAGACGATCACGACAAGACAGGCCGAGGGGCTGCAGGCCTTGATGGACCTGCCTGACAACGACCTGCTCGACTTGTTGCTTTGGCGCAAGGAACCGCAGGCCATAAGTGAAATCATCGACATCCCCGAAGCGCGCGAGGTGCTCGCCATGATGCGCCTCCCCCGCCCGCTCACGACCTGAAGAAAGGCACTGCGATGACCCCCTCCGACGTGAAAGCCACGCTGTCGTTCTCCGACGGCAGCCCGAGCATGGAACTGCCGATCTACAAGGGCAGCATCGGCCCGGAAGTGATCGACATCCGCAAGCTCTACGCGCAGACCGGCAGGTTCACCTACGACCCGGGTTTCCTGTCCACCGCCTCGTGCAACAGCACCATCACCTACATCGACGGTGACAAGGGCGAGTTGCTGTACCGCGGCTACCCGATCGAGCAGCTGGCGCACCACTGCGACTTCCTCGAGACCTGCTACCTGCTGCTCAAGGGCGACCTGCCGAACGCGACGCAGAGGGCCGACTTCGTCAAGCTCGTCACCAACCACACGATGGTCAACGAGCAGATGCAGTTCTTCCTGCGCGGATTCCGTCGGGACGCCCACCCGATGGCGGTGATGACCGGGCTGGTCGGTGCGCTGTCGGCCTTCTATCACGACAGCACCGACATCCACAACCCGCAGCACCGCGAGATCGCCGCGATCCGCCTGATCGCCAAGATGCCCACGCTGGTGGCCATGGCCTACAAGTACGGCACCGGCCAGCCCTACATGTATCCGAAGAACAACCTTTCGTACTCGGCGAACTTCATGCGCATGATGTTCGCGACGCCCTGCGAGGATTACGAGCCCAACGACGTGCTGGTGCGCGCGATCGACCGCATCTTCATCCTGCACGCCGACCACGAGCAGAACGCCAGCACCTCGACCGTGCGCCTGTGCGGCAGTTCGGGCACCAACCCGTTCGCGGCGATCGCCGCCGGCGTGGCCTGCCTGTGGGGTCCGGCGCATGGCGGCGCCAACGAGGCGGCGCTGAACATGCTCGAGGAGATCCAGCGCAACGGCGGCGTCGAGAAGGTCGGCGAGTTCATCAAGCAGGTCAAGGACAAGAACAGCAGCGTCAAGCTGATGGGCTTCGGGCACCGCGTGTACAAGAACTACGACCCGCGCGCCAAGCTGATGCGCGAGACCTGCCACGAGGTGCTCGGCGCCCTGGGCCTGCACGACGACCCGCTGTTCAAGCTGGCGATGGCGCTGGAGAAGATCGCGCTCGAGGACGACTACTTCGTCTCGCGCAAGCTCTACCCCAACGTCGATTTCTACTCGGGCATCGTGCAGCGGGCGATCGGCATTCCGGTCAGCCTGTTCACGGCGGTCTTCTCGCTCGCGCGCACGGTCGGCTGGATCGCGCAGCTCAACGAGATGATCGGCGACCCCGAGTACAAGATCGGCCGCCCGCGCCAGCTCTACGTCGGCTCGATCCGGCGCGACGTGGTGCCGCTGGCGGCGCGCTGAAGGCGGACGCGACGCCGATGGAAGAAGGGCCACCCGCGCAGTGGCCCTTTTTCTCGCCCCTCGGGCCTGGGGTCAGCGCAGGTCGGACATCAGCAGGCTCGCGATGCGGCGCGCGTTGTCGCCGGTATCGACCTGGCCGGTCGAGTTCTGCACCGTCACCGTGGTCTTGTCGCCGCTGGGCTTGAGCGCGATGCGGTAGCGCAGCGCCTCCTGCGGGTTGCTCTTGTCGCCCCACAGCTTCGCCCACCAGCCCGGCTCGTCCTTGCCGACGTTCTTGGGGTCGACCCAACGCACGTAGTACAGGCCGGCAGTGCGGTCGCGATCCTCGACCGTGAAGCCGCCGCGGTCCAGGGCCAGGCCGACGCGGCGCCAGGCGCGGTCGAAGGGTTCGTCCACGACCAGGGTCGTCGGTTGCGTGCCGCCGGCCGCGCTGGCCGCCGGCGCCAGGGCCACCGCAGTGGCGCCGGCAGCGCTGGCCGCGCTGGCGCTGGCCGTCGGGCCGCGCCGCCGAGGACCAGCATCAGACGCGTCAGCATCTCGGCCTCGAGCTGGGGGTCGTTCGGGCGCGGCCGCCAGACGGTCTGGTCGTGCTGGTCGTTGGCGTAGACCTCTTCGATGCCGCGCTGCGTGATGTAGATCTCGCTGCCGCCGGCGGTGCGCTCGATGCGCGTGCGGAAGGCGTCGCGCAGGCCGGTGTCGACGACGTTGTCCAGCACGCCGCCCAGCAGGCTCCGCACCAGGCCCAGTGGCGCCTTGTCCTTGTTCTCGACCCAGTCGGTGTCGAGCACGCCGACCTTGGCATCTTCGGTGATCAGCTTGAAGCCGCGCTGGAGCCAGAAATCGCGCACCTTGGGCCACAGCTGCTCTGGCGTCTGCGGTACCACGAGCCAGCGCATCTGGCCGTCGCGCTCGACGTGCATGCCGCCTTCGCGGGCAATGGCCACCGTGGGCGTGCCAGCGGCTGCCGCTGCCGGCGCGCTGGCAGCGCTGGTCGCCCCGGAGGCGCTGATCACGCCGCCCTGGACCTGGTAGCGCGAGTCGCGCGTCAGCTGCGAGAGGTCGGGTGGCACCTCCAGCGCTTGCGGCTTGACGGGCTTGCCGCCGTAGTCCACCTTGTCGTTGGAGAACCATCCCCCGATCGTCGAGCAGCCGGCAAGCGTTGCCACCAGCGCAAGCACGGCAAGCCGGGTGGGGGTGGCGGCAGAAGGGGAATTCACGTTGGAGTCTCCGCGACAGCCGCTGGCGCGGCTGCGACTGTGGAACTTGGCTGGGGAAGGGGGGAAATGCAGAACGGGATCAAACCAGCAAGCCCGACTCGCGCAGCGCCTGGCCGACCAGGGCCTGGCCGGCCTCGGTCAGCGGCACGATAGGCAGCCGCACTTGCGGGCTGCACAGGCCCAGTTGCGCCATCGCCCATTTGGTGGGCGCCGGGCTCGGCTCGCAGAACAACTGCTTGTGCAGCGGCAGCAGACGCAGGTGCAGGGCGGCAGCCTGCCGCGCATCGCCGCGGGTGGCGGCCTTGCACAGCTCGTGCATCAGCCGCGGCGCCACGTTGGCGGTGACGCTCACGTTGCCGTGGCCGCCCAGCAGCATCAGCGCCACCGCGGTGGCGTCATCGCCCGAGTAGATCGCGAAGCCCTTGGGCGCCTGCCTGATCAGCGCGCAGGCGCGCTCGATGTTGCCGGTGGCTTCCTTGACGCCGACGATGCCCTGCACCTGGGCCAGCCGCAAGGTCGTCTCCGGCAGCATGTCGGCCACCGTGCGGCTGGGCACGTTGTAGAGCACCAGCGGCAGATCGACCGCCTCGGCGATGGCGCGGAAGTGGCGGTAGATGCCTTCCTGCGACGGCCGGTTGTAGTAGGGCACCACCGAGAGGTGGCAATCGGCGCCGACTTCGCGCGCGAACCGCGCGAGCTCGATCGCCTCGCTGGTGGCGTTGGCCCCGGTGCCTGCCATGATCGGCACGCGGCCGGCGGCGTGCTGCACCGCCGCCCGGATGATCTCGCAGTTCTCCTGCATCGATACCGTGGGCGACTCGCCGGTGGTGCCGACGACGCCGATGCAATCGGTGCCTTCGGCGATGTGCCAGTCGATCAGGCGGCGCAGCGCATCGAAGTCGACGCTGCCGTCTTCGTGCATCGGCGTGACGAGTGCGACGATGCTGCCAACGATGGGTTTCATGCGGTCCGGGTCCAGGGCAATCGGCGGATTTTAGCCGGCGGGCGCTACGGTGCCGCCCGCCAGCGGGTAGCGTGGCGGCGCGGCGAGGCCGGGTGCCTCGTTGACCGCCACGATGCGCTGCACGTGGCGCGGCGGCGCAGCCTCGAAACCGTGCTCGAAGGCCACCACCCGCAGACCCGCGAAGGCCTGCAGCAGTTCCCCGGGTCGCAGCAGAAATTCGGGCCGCGAGGGCTTGCCGATGCGCTCCTGGCCGAGGGCGAAGGTCTCGTAGATCAGCACCCCGCCTTGGGCCAGCGCGTCGCGCAGCGCCGGCCACAGCGGCCGCCAGAGGTAGTTGGTGACGACGATGCCGTCGAAGCGCCGGCCGGGGAGAGGCCAGGGCGCGGCTTCGAGGTCGGCGACCAGCGTCTCGCCGAAGGCCGCCAGCGGCGCCAGTGCCGCCGCGTCGCGATCGACACCGGTCACCGCGAAGCCCTGCGCCGCCAGCCAGCGCAGGTGGCGCCCGCTGCCGCAGGCCAGGTCGAGCACGCGGCCGCCCGGCGGCAGCAGGCCGGCGAAACGCTGCACCCAGGCCGATGGCGAGAGTGCGGCGTGCGGGGTCAGAAACACGCCCACAGGCGGGTGGCCAGATCGACCATCACGTTCGGGTTCAGGTAGGCCATGAACACGGCGCCGAGCACCACCAGCGCGGCCGCCCAGGCTGCCGCGCGCAGCAGCGGCTTTGCCCGGGTCCTCATGCGGTCAGCGGCACCGAGCGCACGATCGGCGTCTCGCGCACCGGCAGGTTGATCAGCGCCGCGAACACGCCCAGCGCGACCGCGATCCACCAAACGACGTCGTAGCTGCCGGTGGCGTCGTACAGCCGCCCGCCCAGCCAGACGCCGAGGAACGAGCCGAGCTGGTGGCTGAGGAAGACGAAGCCGCCGAGCATCGACATGTACTGCACGCCGAAGATCTGGGCCACGATTGCGTTCGTGGCCGGCACGGTGGAAAGCCACAGCAGCCCCATCACGGCGGAGAAGAGATAGACGCTCATCGGCGTCAGCGGCGCGAGCAGGAAGACCACGATCACGACGGCGCGCGACAGGTAGATGCCGGCCAGGATGTGGCGCTTGGCGATGCGCTGGCCGAGCACGCCGGCAGCGTAGGTGCCGAAGACGTTGAACAGCCCGATCAGGGCCAACGCGGTGGCCGCGACCTGCGGCGCCAGGCCGTGGTCGCGCAGGTAGCTCGGCATGTGCACGCCGATGAACACGACCTGGAAGCCGCAGACGAAGTAGCCGGCCATCAGCAAGCCGAAGCTGGGGTGGCGGAAAGCCTCGCGCACAGCCGCGCCCACGCTCTGGTGCGAGCCGCCGACCGCGGCGCGCCGCGGCTCGCGCAGCCCGAAGGCCAGCGGCAGGATCGCCAGTGCCGCGCAGCCGAGCAGGAACAGCGCGTCCTGCCAGCCCCAGTGGCCGATCAGCCCGCTCTCCACCGGCACCATCAGGAACTGGCCGAACGAACCCGCGGCGGCGGCCACGCCCATCGCCCAGGAGCGCTTCTCGGGTGCGACGTTGCGCGCGATCACGCCGTAGATCACGGCGTAGGTGGTACCCGACTGCGCCACACCGATGAGCAGCCCGGCGCTGCCCATGAAGGCCAGCCCCGATGTCGACAGCGCCATCAGCACCAGGCCCAGCGCGTACAGCATGCCGCCGACGGCGAGCACGCGCAGTGCGCCCCAGCGGTCGGCCAGCATGCCGGTGAAGGGACCGGCCAGCCCCCAGGCCAGGTTCTGCACCGCCAGCGCGAAGGCGAAGGTCTCGCGCGTCCAGCCGCGGTCCATCGTGATCGGCTGCAGCCACAGCCCGAAACCGTGGCGGATGCCCATGCTCAGCGTCACGATGGCGGCGCCGCACAGCAGCACTTGCAGCATCGACAGGCGGGCGGGGCCCGAAGCTTGGTTCATTCAGCGATTTTCCCGGAAATCGCCGCAGGCCGGCGGCGTCGCCACGACTACAGTGGCCATCCATCGAAAGCATGCGGGTTGGGCAGCAATGAAGGTGCTGGTGCTGGGCGGTGGTGTGATCGGCGTGTCCTGCGCCTGGTACCTGGCCCGCGCCGGGCACGAGGTCGAGCTCGTCGAGCGCCAGGCCGGCGCCGCGCTGGAGACCAGCTTCGGCAACGCCGGCGAGGTCTCGCCCGGCTACAGCGCACCCTGGGCCGGGCCCGGCGTGCCGGTCAAGGCCCTCAAGTGGATGCTGATGCGGCACTCGCCGCTGGTGATCTGGCCGCTGCTCGACCCGGCGATGTGGCGCTGGGGTGCCGCGATGCTGGCCAACTGCAGCGCCCGCGCCTACGCGCTCAACAAGAGCCGCATGGTGCCGATCGCCGAGTACAGCCGCGATTGCCTCAAGGCGCTGCGCGCCGAAACCGGCATCGCCTACGACGACCGCGCGCGGGGCACGCTGCAGCTCTTCCGCACGCAGAAGCAGCTCGACGGCATCGCCGGCGACGTGGCCGTGCTGCGGCAGTACGGCGTGCCTTTCGAGGTGCTCGACCGTGCCGGCTTCTGCGCCGTCGAGCCGGCGCTGGCGCGTACGCAGCACAAGTTCGTCGGCGCGCTGCGGCTGCCGGGCGACGAGACGGGCGACTGCTTCAAGTTCAGCAACCGGCTGGCCGGGATGGCGGCGGCTGCCGGCGTGCGCTTCCGCTTCCGGACCACGATCGTGCGCATCGAGAGAGCCGGCGACCGGATCGGCGGCGTGCAGACCTCGGCCGGGCGCCTGAGCGCCGATCGCTACGTGCTGGCACTGGGCAGCTATTCGCCGCTCGCGCTGCGGTCGCTGGGCATCCGGATCCCGGTCTATCCGGTCAAGGGCTACTCGATCACGGTGCCGATCACCGATGCCGCCGGCGCGCCCGAAAGCACGGTGATGGACGAGACACACAAGGTCGCGGTGACGCGACTGGGCGACCGCATCCGCGTCGGCGGCACGGCCGAACTGGCCGGCTACAGCCTGAACCTGCGCCAGGCGCGGCGGGCAACCCTGGACCATGTCGTGACCGACCTCTTTCCGCAGGGCGGCGACTTGTCCCAGGCCAGCTTCTGGTGCGGCCTGCGCCCGATGACGCCCGACGGTACGCCGATCGTCGGCGCCACGCCGATCGCCAACCTGCTGCTGGCCACCGGTCATGGGACGCTGGGCTGGACGATGGCCGCGGGGACGGGGCGCGTGATCGCCGATCTGGTCTCGGGCCAGCGGCCCGAGATCGACGTGGCGGGGTTGTCGATGGCGCGCTACCGCAACGCCTGACACCGCTGAACGGCATGCGGAGGCTGGCTCCTAGAATCCCACGGCATGCCCTCAGTCAAAGCCAACAGCACCTACGCCGAAGCCTCGATCCGCGTCCTCAAGGGCCTGGAGCCCGTCAAGCAGCGGCCGGGCATGTACACCCGCACCGACAACCCGCTGCACGTCGTGCAGGAGGTGATCGACAACGCCGCCGACGAAGCGCTGGCGGGCTTCGGCAAGCGAATCGCGGTCACGCTGCACCTCGACGGCTCGGTGACGGTCGAGGACGACGGCCGTGGCATTCCCTTCGGCCTCCACCCCGATGAGCAGGTGCCGGTGCTCGAGATCGTCTTCACCCGGCTGCACGCCGGCGGCAAGTTCGACAAGGGCGCCGGCGGCGCCTACAGCTTCAGCGGCGGCCTGCACGGCGTGGGCGTGAGCGTGACCAATGCGCTCGCCAGGCGGCTGGCGGTGACGGTGTGGCGCGAAGGCCAGGTGGCCACCACCGTCTTCGCCGGCGGCGACGTCGTCGAGCCGCTGGCCCTGCGCAAGGCCGGCAGCGGCGAGCGCCGGCACGGCACCGCGGTGCGCGTCTGGCCCGACGCGAAGTACTTCGAGAGCGCCGAACTGCCGCGCGCCGAACTGGTCCACCTGCTGCGCAGCAAGGCGGTGCTGATGCCCGGCGTGACGGTGGTGCTGGCGCAGGAGAAGCCGGGCGCCAAGGACCCCGAGGCGCAGCAGTGGGTCTACGCCGGCGGCCTGCGCGAATACCTGCTGCAGGGCCTGGCTGCCGATCCGCTGATCCCGCTGTTCGAGGGCGCGCAGCATGCCGGCGCCGGCGAGACCGAGAACTTCGCCGAAGGCGAGGGGGCGAGCTGGTGCGTGGCCTTCACCGAGGACGGCAACACGCTGCGCGAGAGCTACGTCAACCTGATCCCGACGGTCGCCGGCGGCACCCATGAGTCGGGCCTCAAGGACGGGCTGTTCGGGGCCATCAAGGGCTTCGTCGAGATGCACGCGCTGCTGCCCAAGGGGGTCAAGCTGCTGCCCGACGACGTCTTCTCGCGCGCCAGCTTCGTGCTCTCGGCCAAGGTGCTCGACCCGCAGTTCCAGGGCCAGATCAAGGAGCGGCTGAACTCGCGCGACGCGCTGCGCCTGGTATCGGGCTACGTGCGGCCGGCGCTCGAGCTGTGGTTGAACCAGCATGTCGAGCATGGGCGCAGGCTGGCCGAGCTCGTGATCCGCCAGGCGCAGGCGCGCCAGCGCGCGAGCCAGAAGGTCGAGAAGCGCAAGGGATCGGGGGTGGCGGTGCTGCCGGGCAAGCTCACCGACTGCGAAAGCCGCGACCTGGCGCGCAACGAGGTCTTCCTGGTCGAGGGCGACAGCGCCGGCGGCAGCGCCAAGATGGGCCGCGACAAGGAGACGCAGGCCGTGCTGCCGCTGCGCGGCAAGGTGCTCAACACCTGGGAGGTCGACCGCGACCGGCTGTTCGCCAACACCGAGATCCACGACATCGCGGTGGCGATCGGCATCGACCCGCATGGCCCGGCCGACGCGGTCGATTTCAGCGGCCTGCGCTACGGCAAGGTCTGCATCCTGAGCGATGCCGACGTCGACGGCTCGCACATCCAGGTGCTGCTGCTGACGCTGTTCTTCCGCCACTTCCCGCAGCTGGTCGCGCGCGGCCATGTCCACATCGCGCGGCCGCCGCTGTTCCGCATCGACGCGCCGGCGCGCGGCAAGCGGCCGGCGGCCAAGCTCTACGCGCTCGACGAAGGCGAGCTCGAGGCCGCACTCGACAAGCTGCGCAAGGAGGGTGCGCGCGAGGGCTCGTGGAGCCTGAGCCGCTTCAAGGGCCTGGGCGAGATGAACGCCGAGCAGCTGTGGGAGACCACGCTCAACCCCGAGACGCGCCGCCTGCTGCCGGTGAGCTGGGACGGCCGCGGCTTCGACGCCACCGCGGTCTCGCTGACCAAGCTGATGGGCAAGGGCGAGGCGCAGGCGCGGCGCGACCTGATGGAGTTGCACGGCGACGCGGTCGAGGTCGATGTCTGAGCTGCCGTCGCCGGGGCCCGCGGCGATCCCGACCCGGACGCCGCCGCTGCGCCTGCGCCCGACCATGCTGTCGGACCTGGACTTCGTCGCCTCGGTCGAGAACGACCAGCGCAACCGCCCCTTCATCACGCCCTGGGAACGCACCCAGCACGAGGGCGCGGTGCGCTTTCCCGATTTCCGCCACTTCATCGTCGAGGCCGGCGCCGACGGCGCGCGCGACGGCTTCGTGATCCTGCAGGGCTGCCGCAACCCGCACCGGAGCGTCGAGCTCAAGCGCCTGGTGCTGCAGACCAAGGGCCTGGGGCTGGGCCGGCGCTGCGTGCGCCTGCTCAAGCGCATGGCCTTCCGCGACCTGCATGCGCACCGCTTCTGGCTCGACGTCAAGTCGCTCAACACGCCGGCGCTCGCGCTGTACGCCAGCGAGGGCTTCGTCGAGGAAGGCCGGCTGCGAGAGAGCGTGCGCATCAGCGGCGATGCGGCCGACGGCTACGACACGCTGATCGTGATGAGTCTGCTCGACCGCGAGTACCAGGCGCGCGTGGCGTTGGGGCTCGAAGCCGACGGCGTAAACACCTAGCGCCGGGGCGCGGACAACGTCGCTACGATGTTCCGCATCCGCAGTACGGCTGGGAGGCCCGCGATGCAGACCACGATGATGGACGTGCCGTTGTCGCTCAACCACCTGCTCGAGCGCGCGGGCACGATCTTCGCCGGCAACGAGGTCGTCTCGCGCCGGCCCGACAAGAGCCTGGTGCGACACCGCTACGGCGAGATCTACCGCCGCACGCGCGCACTCGCCGCGGCGCTGCAGGGCCTGGGGCTGCGCAAGGGTGAGCGCGTCGCCACGCTGGCCTGGAACCACCACGCGCACCTGGAGTGCTACTTCGGCATCCCGGCCTGCGGCGGCGTGATGCACACGCTGAACCTGCGCCTGGCGCCGGGCGACATCGGTGCCATTGCCGCCGACGCCGGCGATCGCTTCATCGTCGTCGACGACATCCTGCTGCCGCTGTACCGGCAGTTCGCGCACCTGCACCGCTTCGAGCGCGTCATCGTGTTCCCGTTCTCCGGCGCGCCGGTGCCGGGGGAGTTCGAGGACTACGAGCAGCTGCTGGCCGGCGCCGACGGCGAGTCCTTCACCTACGCGCCGCACGAGGAGACCGACCCGGTCTCGATGTGCTACACGTCCGGCACCACGGGCAGCGCCAAGGGCGTCGTCTACTCTCACCGCAGCACGGTGCTGCACACCCTGGTCGGCTGCCTCGGCGACCACTGGGACTTCAAGGGCACCGACGTGCTGCTGCCGGTGGCGCCGATGTTCCACGCCAATGCCTGGGGCACGCCCTACGCGGCGGTGATGCTGGGCATGAAGCTCGTGTTCCCGGGCCCGCACCTGCATGCCGACGACCTGCTCGACCTGATGCAGCTCGAGCCGCCGACGATGGCGCTGGGCGTGCCGACGATCTGGCTCAGCGTGATCCAGGCCTACGAGCGCGGGCTGGCCGAGCAGCCCGGGCGCTGGAAGCTGCCGCCGGGCATGCGCAGCCTGGTCGGCGGCGCGGCGGTGCCCGAGTCGCTGATCCGCGCCTACGACAGGCATGGCGTGTGGCTGCTGCAGGGCTGGGGCATGACCGAGACCTCGCCGCTGGCCACGGTGTCGTACCCGCGCGCCGAGCTGAAGGGCGCCAGCGCCGACGAGCGCTACCGCCGCGCCGCGATGGCCGGCGTGCCGGCGCCGCTGGTGCAGCTGCGCATCCGCACGAATCCGGACACCGCGGCCGGCACCGATGCGCCCTGGGACGGCAAGACACCGGGCGAGCTCCAGGTCCGCGGGCCCTTCATCACCGGCTCGTACCACGGCATGCCGGCCTCCGAGGACAAGTTCACCGCCGACGGCTGGCTGCGCACCGGCGATGTCGCGACGATCGACGAGCTGGCCTTCGTGCGCATCACCGACCGCACCAAGGACCTGATCAAGAGCGGCGGCGAATGGATCAGTTCGGTCGATCTCGAGAACGCCCTGATGGGCCACCCGGCGCTGGCCGAGGCCGCCGTGATCGCGATCCCCGACCCCAAGTGGAGCGAACGGCCGCTGGCCTGCGTCGTGTTCAAGCCAGGCGCTTCGGCGACGCCGGAAGAGCTGGCCGCGCACCTGCTGGCGAAGGGCTTCGCCAAGTGGCAGCTGCCCGATCGCTACGAGGTGCTCGACGCGATCCCGCGCACCAGCACCGGCAAGTTCTGGAAGCTCAAGCTGCGCGAGCGCTTCCCGGCCTGAGTTCTGCGGGCTCGAATGCGCGGTCGGCGGCGCCCGGCGGGCGCAGCACGACGATTCGCCGCCGCTCAGGCCTGGTGCAGGTCGTCGGCCGGCAGGCTCAGCGTGAACCCGTTGGCGCCGCCGGGCTCGCTGCCGACGCCGATCTCGCCGCCCATCAGCATCGCCAGCTGCCTGGCCAGCGCCAGCACCAGGCCGGCGCCGCCGGCGCGGAACGGATCGAACAGACCGGCCGCTTCCTCGGGCGTCATTGCGGGGCCACCGTCGCTGATCGTGATCCGGATCAGGCCGCCGACGGGCGAAGCGGCGCGCAGGGCGACCGGCCCTGCGGCTGTGCTCCGGATCACGTGCTCGAGCAGCGCGCGCAGCACCTGCTCGACGCGCGCGGCATCGCCGCGCGCGTAACCGAGGTCGTCAGCGAGCTGGCAATCGAAGCGCAGGCCCTTCTTCTCGGCCGGGCCGCGCATGTCCGAGGCGACCTTCTGGACGGCTTCCAGCAGGTCGAACGGCTCGCGCGCAAGATTGAGCTGGCGGCCGTCGATCAGCGCCAGATCGAGCAGCGCGTTGATGCGCGCGCCGAGGCTGCGCGCGGTCTCGAGCAACTTGGCCATCTCGCGTTGCTGCTCGGCGTTCAGCGGCCCGCCCAGACCCTGCTGCAGCATCTCGGCCAGGCTCACGATCGCCACCGGCGACGAGCGCAATCCGGCGCCGACGTGGGTCATGAAGGCGGTGCGAAGCCGGGCCGTGCTTTCGGCCTGCTCGCGGGCCTGTGCCAGATCGGCGCTGGACTGCTGCAACGCTTCGTTCAGCCGCGACGACTCGACGCGCAGCTTCTCGCTTTCGCTGACGTCCCGCACCAGACACAGCAGCTTGCCGTCGCTGCCGAGCCCCTGGGCCCGCCACAGCACATGGACCGTGCTGCCGTTCCGATGCCTGCAGCGGCCGCGGACCTCGGTGCTGTCCGGGCCCGCCGGCGCGGCCTCGATCGCCTGCTCGGTCTTGCGGCGGTCTTCGGGCAACACCAGATCGATGTACGGCTTGCCCGGCAGTGACTCGGCCGGCCAGCCCCACAGGCGTTCGCAGGCGGCGCCGGTGCGCTCGAAGCGGCCTTCGGCGTCGATCGTGAACAGGGCGTCGAACGAGGTGTCGAGCACGCGCTGCAAGGCCCGGTCGCTCAGGACCTGGGCCCGCAACGCGGCTTGCTGGCGGGCGCCCGCGCGCCGCGTCTGCACGCGCTCGCGCTGCAGCCGCCAGCCGCCGAAGCCCACCAGACCCAGCGCTGCAGCGCAGCTCAAGGCGATCGAGACCAGCGCGCGGCTGGCGCTGGCATCGTGGTGCGCCTGCGCGACCGCGAGCTGCTTCTCGGCGTGCAGGCGCAGCTCGGCCAGCGCCGCCTGCACGCGGTCGTGCAGGTGCGCGTCGTCGCTCGCATCGGCGGTCAGCGGCGGCGCGCCGGCCCTTCGGGGGTTCGCCTGCAGCGCCGCGACCAGGGCGTCGAAGCGCTGCGAAAGCAGCGCACCGAGGGCCACCAGGCGGTTGAACTGCGCGTCGTCGGCGGCCAGCGCCGATCGCAACTCGGCCAGTTGCGCTTCCGACTCGTCCGTGGCGCGGCGGTAGGGCGCCAGCGCTTCGGGGTTGGCGGTCGGCGCCAGGCCTCGCAGCGCGCCTTCGGCCTCGGCCACCACGGCACCCAGCCGCGCCAGTGCGGTCAGGCTGCGCTGGCCGCGCTGCAGGGCCCTGCTGTCCGAGCGCAGGCTCAGGGTGCCGTGGAGCGCCAGCCCACCGAGCAGCAGGAGCAGCGCCAGCGCCAACGCGACCGCCACGGGCAACTCGCGCTCGCTGCCCAGCCGTGCGCGGATGGCCAGGCGCGATGCAGTGGCGATCGGCGCCACCGGCGCGGCAGGAGGGTTCGGGTCAGGCGGCAAGGTTCGGGCTCCCGGGCGTTGGCCGAGCCCGCGGGCGCCGCGCTCCGGGCGCGCGAAACATGGCTCGTCTCGGCGTTGGCGCCCGAGGATACCGGACACCGGTCGGCGCGGACCGCTCGCCGGCTACACGACAATCCCGGCCTCGCGGGCCCGAACCTGCCGCCCGCTCCATGCCTGCGCTGTGCCCGCACCTTGCTCCAGCCTCGATGACCGATCTGTTCACCCCGCCCCCGCCCGACCCCGTCGACACCCTGCCGCTGGCCGACTACGCCGAGCGTGCCTACCTCGAATACGCGCTTTCCGTCGTCAAGGGCCGCGCGCTTCCCGACCTGTGCGACGGCAACAAGCCGGTCCAGCGTCGCATCCTCTACGCGATGCACCGCATGGGGCTGGCGCACACCGGTGCCGGTGGCCCGCGGCCGGTGAAGAGCGCGCGCGTGGTCGGCGACGTGCTCGGCCGCTACCACCCGCATGGCGACACCGCGGCCTACGACGCGCTGGTGCGGATGGCGCAGGGCTTCTCGCAGCGCTACCCGCTGATCGACGGCCAGGGCAACTTCGGCAGCCGCGACGGCGACGGCGCGGCGGCGATGCGCTACACCGAGGCGCGGCTGGCCCCGATCGCGCGCCTGCTGCTCGACGAGATCGACGAAGGCACGGTCGACTTCCAGCCCAACTACGACGGGTCGACCGAAGAGCCGCGCCAGTTGCCGGCGCGCCTGCCCTTCGTGCTGCTCAACGGCGCCTCGGGCATCGCGGTGGGCCTGGCCACCGAGGTGCCCAGCCACAACCTGCGCGAAGTGGCCGCGGCCACGATCGCGCTGCTGAAGAACGACAAGCTGTCCGACGACGAGCTGTACGCGCTGCTGCCCGCGCCCGACTTCCCCGGCGGCGGCCAGATCATCAGCCCGCCATCCGAGATCCGCGAGGCCTACGCCGGCGGCCGCGGCAGCCTGAAGGTTCGCGCGCGCTGGGTCGTCGAGGACCTGGCGCGCGGCCAGTGGCAGCTCGTGGTCACCGAGCTGCCGCCGCAGACGAGCACGCAGAAGGTGCTCGAAGAGATCGAGGAGATCAGCAACCCGAAGGTCAAGGCCGGCAAGAAGGCCTTGCTGCCCGAGCAGCTGCAGCTCAAGCAAGGCCTGCTCGCCGTGCTCGATGCGGTGCGCGACGAATCGGGCAAGGAAGCCGCGGTGCGCCTGGTCTTCGAGCCCAGGAGCCGCAGCGTCGAAGCGAGCGAGCTCGTCACCACGCTGCTGGCGCACACCAGCCTGGAGGGCAGCGTCTCGCTGAACCTCACGATGATCGGCAGCGACGGCCGCCCGGTGCAGAAGGGCCTGCGCCGGATCCTGCAGGAATGGATCGCCTTCCGCCTGGTCACGGTCGAGCGGCGCACGCGGCACCGCCTGGCCAAGGTGGCCGAGCGCATCCACGTGCTCGAAGGCCGGCAGCTCGTGCTGCTGAACATCGACGAGGTGATCCGCATCATCCGCAACGCCGAGGAGCCCAAACCGGCGCTGATCGCGCGCTTCGCGCTCAGCGATCGCCAGGCCGAGGACATCCTCGAGATCCGCCTGCGCCAGCTCGCGCGCCTGGAGGCGATCAGGATCGAGCAGGAGCTGAGCGAGTTGCGGACCCAGAAGGATCGGCTGGACGAGATCCTGGCCAGCCCGGCCGCGCTGAGGCGCACCGTGGTCAAGGAGATCGAGGCCGATGCCAAGGCCCATGGCGACGCCCGCCGCACGCTGGTGCAGGAGGAGCGCCGCGCGGTGGCCGAGATCCGCATCGTCGACGAGCCGGTGACCGTGGTCGTCAGCCAGAAGGGCTGGGTGCGTGCGCTCAAGGGCCACGAGGTCGACGCCGCGGCGCTGAGCTTCAAGCCCGGTGACGCGCTCCATGCGACCTACGCCTGCCGCTCGGTGGACACGCTGCTGGCCTTCGGCAGCCGCGGCCGCGTCTACAGCATTGCCGCAGGAGGGTTGCCCGGCGGGCGCGGCGACGGCGTGCCGGTGACCTCGCTGATCGACCTCGAGCCGGGCACCCAGATCGCGCATTACTTCGCCGGACCCGCTGCGCAGACGCTGCTGCTGGCCAACAGCGCCGGCTTCGGTCTGCTCGCCCAGGCCGGCGACCTGCAGGGACGCAACCGCGGCGGCAAGAGCTTCCTCACGCTCGAGGAGGGCGCCCAGTTGCTGCCGCCGGTGGCCGTCGGTGCCGCGCATGCGCAGGTCGCCTGCCTGGCCGCCGACGGCCGCCTGCTCGTGTTTGCTCTCGACGAGGTCAAGCTCCAGCCCGGCGGCGGCAAGGGGCTGACATTGATGGACGTCGATGCGAAGGCGCCGCTGGTCTCGGCGACCACGCTGGCCGAGCAGCTCATCGTGGCCGGCAGCGGCCGCGGCGGGCGCGCCAAGGAAGAGCTGCTCAAGGGCGCCGCGCTGGCGCAGCATCTGGGCCGGCGAGCGCGCAAGGGGCGCAAGGTCGAAGGTCTGGTCAAGGTGCAGCGGCTGCGTTGACCGCGCGCTGCGGGCCGGCACGCAACGCGCCGGCGGCTGCGTCGTGCACCGTGACCGCCGTCACGCAAACGCGGGGTGCGTCGCAGCGACCCCCGCGCCACGGGGATGCAACAAAGCTGGCTGACTTGTAACGTCCAGTTACCGCATCTCCCTGGCGCCACCCGCACAAGACGGGTCGCGAAAAGAATGAACCAGCACCTTCCTCGCGTCATCGCCGCCGCCGTCCTGGGCGCCGCCGCGACGCTGTCGCAGGCTGCGACCGTCAACTTCACCGGTTGGGCCTACGGCAACAGCTGGAGCAACACCGTCAATGTCGTCAGCGCCAACGACCCGTTGGCCAAGGACAACGGCGCTGCCGGCGCCTTCACCGGCAAGCTCACCTTCAACGGCACCGAAGACGGATTCAGCGGCTCGATCAGCAACTTCGTCTCGTACTGCGTCGAGCTCAGCGAGTTCTTCTACCTGCCCAGCGGCGACATGACGAACTACAGCGTCGTCGATGGCAGCGCGTACGGGGAGTGGACCAACGCCAACGCCAACGGCAAGACCGCCGCCCAGACCGCGAGCCGGGTCGGCCAGTTGATGAGCTATGCCAGCGCCAAGGGGCTGATCCAGAACGCGGCCGAATCAACCTCGCTGCAGCTGGCGATCTGGAACGTCATCTACGACACCGACAGCAGCCTGAACGCCGGCATCTTCCAGGACAAGCGTGCCGGCAGCCCCTACGACGCCTTCGCCAACACCTTGCTGGCCGACTCGGCGGGCTGGGGCAGCGCCTACGACGTTTACGTGCTGACCAAGAATGGCAGCCAGGACTTCCTGCTGACCGGCAGCACCGGGGGCAACGTGCCCGAGCCCGCGACCCCGGCCCTCGTCGTGCTTGCGCTGGGTGCAGCCGGTATCGCCTCGCGTCGCAAGCGGAGCTGAACGCGAGGCCCGGTCGCGCCCGTCAGGCAGGCGCTCAGCCTCGGCGGCTCAGGGCGAAGGCGGCCGCCGCCGCGATGGCGACGAACAGGGTCAGGCTGTAGAACTCGAAAGGCACGCCCAGCAGCTTGACGGCGGCATCGGCGCAGGAGGCGTAAGGGGCGAAACCGTAGGCCCAGAGTTCGTCGGCGCCGAGGCCGCGGATGATCCGGTCGGCCAGCGTCATGTCGCACGACGCCGTGGCCGCCGCGACGAAGTGCTGCCACAGCGCCGCCGCCACGCCGCAAGCCGCCAGCGCTCCGACCAGCCCCGCAGCCGCGCCCCGCGCCGCGCGCAGCGGCAGCATCCCGAGCAGGGCGGCGAGCGCGATCGCGACGAAGATCAGCCGCTGCAGGATGCACCACGGGCAGGGCGGGTGGTCGAAGGCATGCTGGAACACCAGCGCCCCGCCGATGGCGGCCAGCGAGACGGCGATGGTGGCGCCGAACACGCGCCGCTGAACTGCGGCCGGGTTCATTCCACCTCGGCCGTCAGTTCGATCTCGACGCAGGCGCCCATCGGCAACTGCGCCACGCCGAAGGCGCTGCGCGCGTGCGCGCCGATCTCGGGGCCGAAGACCGCCACCAGCAGCTCGCTGCAGCCGTTGGTCACCAGGTGCTGCTCGGTGAAGGTGGGCGTGCTGTTGACGAGGCTCAGCACCTTGACGATGCGCTTGACGCGCGCCAGGTCGCCGACGGCGGCCTGCAGCGTGCCCAGGAGGTCGATCGCCACCGCGCCCGCCGCGGCCTGGCCTTCCTCGGTGCTGGTCGTCAGTCCGAGCTGGCCGACCCAGGCGCGGCCGTCGCGTTTGGCGATATGGCCGGACAGGAACACCAGGTTGCCGCTGCGCACGAAAGGCAGGTAGGCCGCTGCCGGCGTGGCGACCGGCGGCAGGGTGATGGCGAGGGCTTGCAGGCGCTCGGCGACGGTCATGGCAGGGGATCCTCCGCGTGAGCGGGCATCCTACACTGGGCCCATGGGAGAACAGCCCGGGCCGGCGTCGCGCGGCGCCTTGCTCGCGCTGGGCTGGCTCGCCGGTGTGGCCTGGCAGTTGCAGCAGCCCGCATTGCCGTCGGACGCCGCCACCGCGTGGCTGGCGGCGGGCGCGCTGCTGCTGGCAATCGGCGCGTGGCGCTGGCGCCGGCGCGCAACCGGAGTGGTCGCTCTCGCGCTCGCGCTCGCGGCACTCGGCTTTGCCAGCACCACGCTGCGCGCCGATGCGAGGCTCGCCGACGCGCTGGCACCGGCGCTCGAAGGGCAGGACCTGCTGGTCACCGGCGTCGTCTCCGATCTGCCGCGAACCGGCGCGTTGGGCACGCAGTTCGTCCTCGAGACCGAATCGGCGAGCCTGCACGGGCAGCCGGTGCGCCTGCCGGCGCGACTGGCTCTGGGCTGGTGGCGCAGCGGCGACGACGATGTCGCGATCAGCGGCCCCGACGAGTCCCTGCGCGCGGGGCAACGCTGGCGCATGACGGTGCGGCTGCGCGCCCCGCATGGCACGCTCAACCCGCATGGCTTCGATCTCGAGCTGTGGCACTTCGAGCGTGGCCTCGGCGCCAGCGGCAGCGTGCGCGCGCAGCCCGAGACGCCGGCGATCAAGCTCGAAGACGGGGTCGGCCATCCGGTCGCGCGCTGGCGCCAGGCCTTGCGCGATGCGTTGCAGCGCCGGGTGAGCGACCCCCTGGCGGCTGGCGTGCTCGCCGCGCTGGCGATCGGAGACCAGGCGGCGATCGACAGCCAGGGCTGGGCCGTGTTCCGCAGCACCGGCGTGGCCCATCTGATGTCGATCTCGGGCCTGCACGTGACCATGTTCGCGTGGCTGGCGGCGGGGCTGGTCGCGCGCCTGTGGCGTCTGTCGCCGCGACTGATGCTCGCCTGCCCGGCGCCGGTCGCTGCGCGCCTGGGGGGTTGGGTTGCAGCGGCCGGCTACGCCCTGCTGGCCGGCTGGGGTGTCCCGTCGCAGCGCACCGTGTGGATGATCGGCGTCGTGGTGTTGTTGCGCAGTGCCGGGCTGCGCTGGCCCATGTCCGCGGTGCTGCTGGCGGCGGCGCTGGTGGTGACGCTGGCCGACCCCTGGGCGATGCTGCAGCCCGGATTCTGGCTGTCGTTCGGGGCCGTGGCGCTGCTGGTGGCGTCGGAGCCGGTCCATGCGCCGGGCAGGCTGCCGCCGGGTTGGCGTGCGCGGCTGCGGCAGACGGCGCTCGCCGGCCTGCGCAGCCAGGCCGTGGCCACGGTCGGGCTGGCGCCGCTGACGCTGCTGTGCTTCCAGCAGGTCTCGCTGGTGGGCTTCGCGGCCAACCTGGTGGCGATCCCCCTGGTGACGCTGGTGATCACGCCGCTGGCCCTGCTCGGTGCCCTGCTGCCGATCCTGTGGTCGCTGGATGCCTGGCTGGTGCAGGCCCTGATGGCGCTGCTGCACGAACTGGCCGCGTTGCCGCTGGCGCTGTGGACGGCCGCCGCGGCGCCGGCCTGGGCGATGGCCTGCGGGCTGCTTGCAGGCCTGCTCGCCGTGCTGCCGCTGCCCTGGCGGCTGCGCGCCTGCGCGCTGCCGCTGATGCTGCCGCTGCTGGCCCCGCCGGTGACGCGGCCGGCATCGGGGCAGTTCGAGCTGGTGGCCGCCGACATCGGCCAGGGCACGGCGGTGCTGGTGCGCACCCATGGCCACCTGCTGCTGTTCGACGCCGGTCCGCAGTACTCGCCCGAAGCCGATGCCGGCGCGCGGGTTCTGCTGCCGCTGCTGCACGCGCGCGGCGAGCGCCGGATCGACCTGCTCATGCTCAGCCACCGCGACAGCGACCACATCGGCGGTGCGGCGTCGCTGCTGGCCGGCCTGCCGGTGCGAGCCCTGGCGAGCTCGCTCGACGCCGACCACCCGCTGTTGGCGGGGTTGCCGCCGAACCTGCCGCAGCGGCGCTGCGAAGCCGGCCAGACCTGGACCTGGGACGGCGTTCGCTTCGAACTGCTGCACCCGCTGGCCACGGACTACGGCCAGGGGCTGAAGTCCAACGCGATGAGCTGCGTCTTGCGCCTGCAGGGTACCCAGACGAGCGCGCTGCTCACCGGCGACATTGAAGTGGCGCAGGAGGCGGCGCTGCTGCAGCGCGACGCCGAAGCCCTGCAGGCCGACGTGCTGATCGTTCCGCACCACGGCAGCCGCACCTCGTCCAGTGCGGCTTTCATCGACGCCGTGCGACCGCGCCTGGCCGTGGTGCAGGCCGCTTACCGCAGCCGCTTCGGCCACCCGGCGCCCGATGTCGTGGCGCGCTATGCCGAACGCGACGTCGCCCTCGTGCGCAGCGACCGCTGCGGTGCCTGGACGCTGCCGGCCGGCGTCGCGGCCACCGAGGGCGTGTGCGAGCGCGAGGCGGCGCGGCGCTACTGGCATCATCGGGTTCCGGTCGAGGGGGCTGCCGCCGACAGGTCCGCGCCGGCCGCTCGGCTCGGCACCGCCGCGCCTTGAGACGGGCGCTTTCTTGCGGCTTGCCGTCGAGGTGGCCCGCGGCTTGCAAGTCCCGGTTGCCGGAACGCCCGATCCGGCCAGGAGCCCATCCCCGTGTCCATTCATGTCGCGCTGAACCACGTCACGCATTACCGCTACGACCGCCGGATCGGGCTGTCGCCGCAGGTGGTGCGCCTGCGCCCGGCGCCGCACAGCCGCACGCGCATCCTGAGCTACTCGCTGCGCGTCGAGCCGGCCAAGCATTTCATCAACTGGCAGCAGGACCCGTTCGGCAACTACCTGGCGCGGCTGGTGTTCCCGGAGGCGACGCGCGAGTTCAAGGTCACCGTCGATCTGGTGGCCGAGATGTCGGTGCTCAACCCGTTCGACTTCTTCCTCGAGCCCGAGGCCGAGAACTTCCCGTTCGCCTACGCGCCCGAACTGGCACACGACCTCGGGCCCTACCTCGTCAAGTCGGAGCCGACGCCGCGCTTCAAGGCCTTCGTCGAGAGCGTCTCGCTGGCGAAGGTGCGCACGATCGACTTCCTGGTCGGCCTCAACCAGCGCCTGCAGCGCGAGATCGCCTACCTGATCCGCATGGAGCCCGGTGTGCAGACGCCCGAGCTCACGCTGACCAACCGCAGCGGCTCGTGCCGCGACACCGGCTGGCTGCTGGTGCAGACACTGCGCCACCTGGGGCTGGCGGCGCGCTTCGTCTCGGGCTACCTGATCCAGCTCAAGCCCGACCTGAAGGCACTCGACGGCCCCTCGGGCACCGAGGTCGACTTCACCGACCTGCACGCCTGGTGCGAGGTCTATTTGCCCGGCGCGGGCTGGATCGGCTTCGACCCGACCTCGGGCCTGCTCGCCGGCGAAGGCCATATCCCGGTGGCCTGCACGCCCGAACCGAGCAGCGCGGCGCCGGTCAGCGGCGCGATCGACGAATGCGAGGTCGAGTTCTCGCACCAGATGGCGGTGTCGCGGATCCACGAATCGCCGCGCGTCACGCTGCCCTACACCGACGGCCAGTGGCAGGCGATCGTCGATCTCGGCCATGCGGTGGACCGGCAGTTGCAGGCCCAGGACGTGCGCCTGACGATGGGCGGCGAGCCGACCTTCGTCGCCGTCGACGACCGCGACGCCGCCGAGTGGAACACCGACGCGCTGGGCCCGACCAAGCGCGGCCTGGCCACCGCGCTGGTGCACCGGCTGCGCGAGCGCTACGGGCAGGGCGGCTTCCTGCACTTCGGCCAGGGCAAGTGGTACCCGGGCGAGCAGCTGCCGCGCTGGGCGCTGACGATCGCCTGGCGCGCCGATGGCCAGCCCTGCTGGAACGACCCCAGCCTGTTCGCCGACGAGCGCGACCCGCAGCGCTACAGCGCGGCCGACGCCGAGCGCTTCATCCACACGCTGACGCGGCGCCTGGGGTTGGATGCGCGCTTCGTGCAGCCGGCGTTCGAGGACGCCTGGTACTACCTGTGGCGCGAGCGCCGGCTGCCGGTGAACGTCGATCCCTTCGATGCCCGGCTCGACGACGAGCTCGAGCGCGCACGGCTGCGCCGCGTGTTCACCCAGGGCCTGGACGCGACCGTGGGCTACCTGCTGCCGATCAAGCGCGAATGGCCGGTCGGCCTGGCCGGCCCGACCTGGATCACCGGCCCCTGGTTCCTGCGCGACGAACGGCTGGTCCTGATGCCGGGCGACTCGCCGATGGGGCTGCGCCTGCCGCTCGACTCGCTGCCCTGGGCGGCGCCCGGCGACCGGCCGTGGACGCTGGCGCAGGACCCGTTCGCGCCGTTGGCGCCGCTGCCGTCGGCGGCGGCGCTGCGAATGCAACAGGCGATCGGCGACACGGCGGCGCCGGGCGAAGAGGCCTGGCCCGCCGAATCGAAGGGCGGCCCGGGGGCGCTGCGCATGGGCACCGCGCACGACCCGGTCACGCCGTTCGCGCGTGACCCGCTGGCGCCGCCGCGGCGCTACGAGTCCGCGGGCGAGCTGACCCGGACCGCGCTGTGCGTGGAGGTGCGCGACCCGCAGCGCGGCAACGGACCGAAGGCGGAAGCAGAGCATGGAGGCAAGAGCGGGCTGCTCTACGTCTTCATGCCGCCGCTGAAGCACCTGGAGGACTACCTCGAGCTGCTCGCCGCGATCGAGGCCACCACCGCCGAGGTCGGCGTGAAGATCGTGCTCGAGGGCTACCCGCCGCCGCGCGACCCGCGCCTGAAGCAGCTCTCGGTGACGCCCGACCCCGGCGTGATCGAGGTCAACATCCACCCGGCGAGCAACTGGACCGAGCTCGTCGATCACACCGAATTCCTCTACGACGCCGCGCACCACACGCGGCTGTCGACCGAGAAGTTCATGCTCGACGGCCGCCACACCGGCACCGGCGGTGGCAACCATTTCGTGCTCGGCGGCGCCACACCGGCCGACAGCCCCTTCCTGCGCCGGCCCGACCTGCTCGCCAGCCTGATCACCTACTGGCACAACCACCCGAGCTTGAGCTACCTGTTCTCGGGCTTGTTCATCGGCCCGACGAGCCAGGCGCCTCGCTTCGACGAGGCGCGCGGGGACCAGGTCTACGAGGTCGAGATCGGCCTCAACGAGCTCGAACGCGTGCTCGGCCTCCATGGCCAGGTGCCGCCGTGGATCGTCGACCGCACGCTGCGCAACCTGCTGGTCGACGTCACCGGCAACACCCACCGCAGCGAGTTCTGCATCGACAAGCTCTACTCGCCCGACGGCCCCACCGGCCGCCTGGGCCTGCTCGAGCTGCGCGCGTTCGAGATGCCGCCGCACGCGCGCATGAGCCTGGCCCAGCAGTTGCTGCTGCGCGCGCTGGTGGCCTGGTTCTGGCGCGAGCCCTACCGCGGCCGCGGCGCGACGCGGCTGACGCGCTGGGGCACCGGTCTGCACGACCGCTTCATGCTGCCGACCTTCGTGCAGATGGACTTCGACGACGTGATGGCCGACCTGCAGGCCGCCGGCTTCGGTTTCGACCGGCAATGGTTCGCGCCGCACTTCGCGTTCCGCTTCCCGCTCATCGGCGAGGTCGCGGTGATGGGCATCGAGCTGACGCTGCGCAACGCGCTCGAGCCCTGGCACGTGATGGGCGAGGAAGGTGCGGCCGGCGGCACCGTGCGCTATGTCGACTCCTCGCTCGAGCGGCTCGAGGTCAAGGCCAGCGGCCTCAACGGCAACCGCCATCTCGTCACCGTCAACGGCCGCGCGCTGCCGCTGCAGTCCACCGGGCGGGTGGGCGAGTTCGTCTGCGGCGTTCGCTACCGTGCCTGGCAGCCGGCCTCGGCGCTGCACCCGACGATCCCGGTCCATGCGCCGCTGACGATCGACATCGTCGACCGCTGGCAGCGGCGCTCGATCGGCGGTTGCCGCTACCACGTGGCGCACCCGGGCGGGCGCAACTACGACGTCTTTCCGGTCAACGCCTACGAGGCCGAGAGCCGGCGCCTGGCGCGCTTCTTCCGCTTCGGCCACACGCCGGGAACGCTGGACGTGCAAGCCGCCGCGCCGAGCCTGGAGCACCCATTGACGATCGATCTGCGCATGTGATGATCGGCGCGCATGGCGCAATCCCAGTCCCAGAGCTCGTTGCCCTTTGACGCCGCGGTCGCGGCGGCAGACGCGGCTGCGCACACGCTGGCGAGCCGGGCCCTGCCCGCCGAGCCCGGCGTGTGGGACGAGCTGCGCGATGCCGGCGGCGCGCTGCGCCCGCCCTGGCAGCGCTTCGCCGGCGCGCTGCCGCCGCCGGCCGGCGGGCTGGAGGTCGCGACCGACCTCGACCTCCGCGTCGCGCAGGTGGCGCAGCGGATCCGGCTCGATGGCGTCACCCACAACGTCTTCGGCGACAACCCCGACCTGGGCGCTGCGTCGCGGCCCTGGTCGCTGGAGCTGCTGCCGCAGCTGATCGAGCCGGCCGACTGGGCGGTGATCGAGGCCGGCGTGATCCAGCGCGCCGAGCTGCTGCAGCTGATGCTGGCCGACCTCTACGGCCCGCAGCGCCTGTTGCACGAGGGGCTGTTGCCGCCGGCGCTGCTGCTGCGCCACCCGGGCTGGCTGCGGCCGATGATCGGGGTCCAGCCACCGGCCGGGCTGCACCTGTTCATCGCCGCCTTCGACATCGCCCGCGGGCCGCAGGGCCGCTGGTCGCTGGTGGCGCAGCGCACCCAGGGGCCATCGGGCCTGGGCTACGTGCTGCACAACCGGCTCGTCATCTCGCGCCAGTTCCCGGAGGCGTTCCGCGACCTGCGCGTGCAGCGCATCGCCAGCAGCTACCGGCGCCTGCTCGACACCCTGGAGCTGGCGGCGCAGGAGGTCGCCGGCGGCGCCACGCCGCGCATCGTGCTGCTCACCCCGGGGCCCTACAGCGAGACCTACTTCGAGCATGCCTATCTCGCGCGCTACCTGGGTGTGCCGCTGGTCGAGGGCGGCGACCTGACGGTGCGCGACGAGCGCCTGTACCTGAAGACGGTCGAAGGCCTGGAGCCGGTGCACGGCGTGCTGCGGCGGCTCGACGACGACTGGTGCGACCCGCTCGAGCTGCGCCCGGATTCGGCGCTCGGCGTGCCTGGTCTGCTGCAGGCGGCGCGCGCCGGCACCGTGGTCATGGCCAATGCACTGGGCAGCGCGTTCCTGGAGTCGCCGGCGATCCAGGGCTTCATGCCCGCGATCGCCCGGCGCCTGACCGGCGAGGCCTTGCGCCTGCCGTCGCTTTCGACCTGGTGGTGCGGCGAGGCCGCGGCCTGGTCCGACGCCCGTGCCCGGCTCGACGACAAGATCCTGCGCACCACCTACCCCGGCGGCGGCCAGACCTCGCAGCTGTGCGACGGCGCCGACGCGGCGATCGAGGACGACCCCGACGCCTGGACCATTCAGGGGCGATTGCGATTCTCGCGTGCGCCAATCTGGAGCGAAGGCGTGCTGATACCGCGCCCTGCGATGGTGCGTGTCTACGCCATCGCCGACGGTCTGGGGCGCTGGCATGTGCTGCCCGGCGGGATGACGCGGGTTTCGCAGCGCGACGACGGCAGCGTGAGCATGCAGCGAGGCGGCACCAGCCTGGACACCTGGGTCCTCACTGAAGGTCCGGTGGACACCTTCTCGATGCTGCCCAAGCGCCTGCAGGTCGACGACATCGTCGGCCGCCGACGCCCGGTGGCCAGCCGCATGGGCGAGAACCTGTTCTGGCTCGGCCGCTACACCGAGCGCACCGAGCAGCTGGTGCGGCTGGCGCGGGCCACGCTGATGCTCATCGACGCCGACAGCGATGCTCCGCCGGCGGTGCTGCAGGCGGTTTCGGCGCTGGCCGTGACCTCCGGTCTGGCGCCCGCGGGCGTCCCGACGCTGGTCCAGTCGGCGACGCTGTTCGAGCGCGCGATGTTGGCCGGGCTGGTCGATGCCCAGGCCGCCACCAGCATCGCCTACAACCTGGCGGCGCTGGAGCGGGCGTCGATGGCGCTGCGCGAGCGGCTGAGCTCGGAGCACTGGGGCCTGCTGCGGACCATGCGCGAGAGCTTCGCGCGCGCGCTGCAGGCGCCGCCCGGCGAGCTGCCGACGCTGCCTCAGGTGCTGCCTGCGCTCGACCGCCTGGCACTGCATCTGGCCGCGGTGACCGGCGCGCAGACCGACCGCATGACGCGCGACCATGGCTGGCGCCTGCTCACCGTGGGCCGCTTGCTCGAGCGGCTGATCGGCGTGTCGGCGCGCTTCCAGACCTTCCTCGATGCCCAGGCGCTCGCCAGCGTGGCCGGCATCGACCTGCTGCTCGAACTCTTCGACAGCGCCATCACCTTCCGTGCCCGCTACCAGCGCCATGAAGACCTGCTGGCGCTGGCCGACCTGCTGGTGCTGGACAGCGACAACCCGCGCGCCTTCGCCGGCGTGCTGCGCCGCCTGCGCACCGAAATCGGCAAGCTGCCGGGCGACGAGGAGGGGCGGCAGGCGCTGCTCGCCTTGCTGCCGGCCGCAGGCGCCGGCCTGACGCTGGAGTCGCTGCGCGGGGCCGACGATGCGGTGATCGCGCAGGCGCTGCGCTCGCTCGCGCTCAGCCTGGGGCGGCGTGCGGCGATGCTGGCGGAGCATGTCGGCGAACGCTTCTTCACCCTGGCCCAGGGCGTGGACCAGCGGGTGTGAGCATGCCGACCCGCGCCGACTGCGAACCGCCCCGGGGGCGACGATGAGCAACCAGCTCGAGGTCGTCCACGAGACCCGCTACGACTATGCGGCGCCGGTGTCGCTGGCGCACCATCTGGCGCACCTGCAGCCGCTGCACGATGCGCATCAGCGGCTGCTGGCCTTCGAGCTCGAGATCGATCCGCCGCCAGGACACAGCCGCTGCGGCATCGATGCGATGGGCAATGCCGAGCGCCGCTTCAGCCTGGCCCAGCCACACCGGGCGCTGACGGTGCGGGCCCGCAGCCGCTGCGGGGTGACGGCGCGCTTCGACGCCCTCGAGCCCGAGGCGTCGCCGGCCTGGGACGCGCTGGCGGCCAGGCTGCGCTACGTCGCAGGCGGTCCGTTCGAGCCGGCGGTCGAGTTCGCGCTGCCTTCGCCCTTCGTGCCGCGGCTGGCGGCGCTGCGCGACTACGCGGCGCCTTCGTTCACGGCATCGCGGCCGGTGGCGGTGGCGGCGATCGAACTGATGCAGCGCATCCACGCCGACTTCCGCTACCAGAGCCAGGCCACCGGGGTCGACACGCCACTGCTCGAAGTCTGGGCCAGCAGGGCGGGCGTGTGCCAGGACTTCGCCCATTTGATGGCGGCAGCGATGCGCATGTTCGGGCTGCCGGTGCGCTACGTCAGCGGCTACCTGCTGACTCAAGCGGCCGAGGGCGGCGCTGCGATGCAGGGCGCCGACGCCTCGCATGCCTGGGTGCAGGTCTGGTGCCCGGGCACGCCGGGCGTGCCGGCGGATGGACGGGGCGCGGGCTGGCTCGACCTCGATCCGACCAACGACCTGGTGCCGGGCGGCAGCCATGTCCGAGTGGCGGTGGGGCGCGATTTCGGCGATGTCACGCCCCTGCGTGGCGTCATCCGGGGCGGCGGCAGCCACGCCCTGAGCGTCGCAGTGCGCACGCGGCGGCTGGATGCGCTTGGCCCGGAACGCGAGTTGCTAGGGTGAACCCGACAGGAGAAGAGCAGCCCATGAAGTCGGCGTTCGACGAAATGTTCGCACCGGGCCAGGAGGTCCGCGAGCACTACCGCACCTACGAGCGCTGGCTGCAGCGACAGCCGCGCGCGAGCATGCAGGCACGGCGCGAGGAGGCGGAGATGATCTTCCGCCGCGTCGGCATCACCTTCGCCGTCTACGGCGCCAAGGACGAGGACGGCGCGGGCACCGAGCGGCTGATCCCGTTCGACCTCATCCCGCGCGTGATCCCCGAACACGAATGGAAGACGATGGAGGCGGGTCTGGCCCAGCGCGTGACGGCGCTCAACCGCTTCCTGCACGACGTCTATCACGAGCAGGAGATCCTCAAGGCCGGCATCGTGCCGGCCGAGCAGGTGCTGGGCAACGCCCAGTTCCGGCCCGAGATGATGGGTGTCGCCGTGCCGGGCAACGTCTATTCGCACATCGCCGGCATCGACATCGTGCGCGCAGCGAACCCCGAGTGCTCGGCCGACGGCAGCGGCACCTACTACGTGCTCGAGGACAACCTGCGCGTGCCCAGCGGCGTGAGCTACATGCTCGAGAACCGCAAGATGACGATGCGGCTGTTCCCCGAGCTGTTCAGCATGCACCGCATCGCGCCGGTGGCGCACTACCCCGACCTGCTGCTCGAGACGCTGCGCGCGGTGGCGCCGGCCGGCGTCAACGAGCCGACCGTGGTCGTGCTCACGCCGGGCATGTACAACAGCGCCTACTTCGAGCACGCCTTCCTGGCCCAGCAGATGGGCGTCGAGCTGGTCGAGGGCCAGGACCTGTTCGTGCGCGACGGTTTCGTCTTCATGCGCACCACCCAGGGCCCCAAGCGCGTCGACGTGATCTACCGCCGCGTCGACGACGATTTCATGGACCCCAAGGCCTTCCGCGCCGACAGCACGCTGGGCTGCGCCGGCCTGCTCGACGTCTATCGCGCCGGCAACATCGCGCTGTGCAACGCGATCGGCACCGGCATCGCCGACGACAAGAGCATCTACCCCTACGTGCCGAAGATGATCGAGTTCTACCTGGGCGAGAAGCCGATCCTCAACAACGTGCCCACCCACCTGTGCCGCGAGGCCGACGACCTCGCGTACGTGCTCGACCACCTGGGCGAGCTGGTGGTCAAGGAGGTCCACGGCGCCGGCGGCTACGGCATGCTGGTCGGACCGGCGGCGACGAAGGCCGAGATCGACGAGTTCAGGGCCGTCGTCAAGGCCAACCCCGCCAACTACATCGCGCAGCCGACGCTGGCGCTGTCGACCTGCCCGACCTTCGTCGACAGCGGCATCGCCCCGCGCCACATCGACCTGCGGCCTTTCGTGCTCTCGGGCAAGAAGGTGCAGATGGTGCCCGGCGGGCTGACGCGGGTGGCGCTGAAGGAGGGCTCGCTGGTGGTCAACTCGTCTCAGGGCGGGGGGACCAAGGACACCTGGGTTCTTGAAGACTGAGCGGGAGAACTGAGATGCTGTCTAGAACCGCCGACCACCTGTTCTGGATGGCGCGCTACATGGAGCGCGCCGAAAACACCGCCCGCATGCTCGACGTCAACTACCAGACCTCGCTGCTGCCGCAGTCGGCCGATACCACCGAGCAAGGCTGGCGCGGGCTGCTGTCGATCAGCGAGCTGACCGCGACCTTCTCGAAGAAGTACCAGGTCGTCAGCGCCGGCAGCGTCATCGACTTCATGGTCCGCGACGAGACCAACCCGTCGAGCATCGTGGCTTGCCTGCGCGCGGCGCGCGAGAACGCGCGCGCGGTTCGCGGCGCGCTGACGACCGAGGTCTGGGAAACCCAGAACCAGACCTGGCTGGAGTTCAACCGCATGCTCGCTGGCGACGCCTTCGAGCGCGACCCGGGCAACGTCTTCGAGTGGGTCAAGTTCCGCTCGCACCTCTCGCGCGGCGTCACCCTGGGCACGATGCTGCAGGACGAGGCGCTGCATTTCCTGCGCATCGGTACGTTCCTGGAGCGTGCCGACAACACGGCGCGGCTGCTCGACGTCAAATTCCAGGCCCTGGCCGGCAGCGACTACTTCGGTCCCGACACCAGGGAAGGGCTGGAGGTCGACTTCTACCACTGGAGCGCGATCCTCAGATCGGTCTCGGGCTTCGAGATCTACCGCAAGGTCTACCGCAACGTGATCCGGCCCGAAAAGGTCGCCGAACTGCTGATCCTGCGCCCCGACATGCCGCGCTCGCTGGCGGCGTGCATGAACGATGTCGTCGGCAACCTCGAGAGGGTGGCCAACGATCAGAGCAGCGAGACGCTGCGCCGCGCCGGCCGCCTGCGCGCCGATCTCCGGTACGGTCGCATCGACGAGATCCTGGCCACCGGGCTGCATGCTTTTCTGACCGAGTTCCTCGACCGCGTCAACGACCTCGGCGTCGGCATCAGCCGCGATTTCCTGGTGCCCATGGCTGCCTGAGGCGCATGCGGGCGCGGGCCGGGGCACGGCCCTCTATCATCGTTCGATGCCCACGCCCAAGCCCATGCCCCCGGTCGCCGAGCAGCGGCCGCACACCGTGCACAGCCCGCACGGCGACCGCAGCGACGAGTACTACTGGCTGCGCGACGACGACCCGCGGACCAAGCGGCCCGAGGTGCTGCAGTACCTCGAGGCCGAGAACGCCTACACCGACGCCGTGCTGGCGCCATTGGCGCCGCTGCAGGCGCAACTGGTAGCCGAGATGCGTTCGCGCATCAAGGAGGACGACAGCACGCCGCCGGTCTATGACCACGGCTGGTGGGTCTGGCGCGAATACGCCGCCGGCGCCGAGTACCCGCGGCTGATGCGCCAGCGCGGCGGCCCCGAGCGGCCCGATGCCAAGGCGCCGAAGCAGGTCATGCTCGACCAGCCGGCGCTGGCCGCGGGCAAGGCCTACTTCCACGTCGGCGGCACGGCGACGAGCCCCGACGGCAGGCTGCTCGCCTGGGCCGAGGACACCGGCGGCCGCCGCATCCACACGCTGCGCTTCAGGAACCTGGTGACCGGGCAGGTGTTCGCCGACGAAATCCCCGGCGTGCTCGAGGACCTGGCCTGGGCCAACGACAGCCGCACGATCTTCTACATCCGCCAGGATCCGGTCACGCTGCAGAGCGGGCCTGTCTATCGGCATCTGCTGGGAACGGCTGCGACCGACGACGTGAAGGTCTACGAGGAGGCCGACAAGACGCTGTTCGTCGGCCTCGATCGCAGCGCGTCGGACCACTACGTGATCATCGCGCTGCGCGGCACCGACACCGCCGAGACGCGGGTCGTGCCGGCCGACCGGCCCACCGCCGCCGTGGGCGTGGTGCTGGCGCGGCGCGCCAAGTTCCGCCACACGGCCGACCACCTGCACGGCCGTTGGGTCATCCGCACCAACGAGGACGCGCTCAACTTCAGGCTCGTCAGCGCGCCCGAGGGTGCCCCCGACGTGCGCAGCCTGTGGCGCACGCTGGTGCCGGCGCGCGAGCAGGCCACGCTGGAGGCTTTCGCGCTGCTCGAGCGCGGCATCGCGGTGCAGGAGCGGGTCGAAGCCGACACGCGGGTGCGGCTGCTGGGCGGCGGCCGCTCGCAGCCGCTGGCGGCGGGCGAGGGCAGCACGGTCGAACTCGGCGACAACCGTGATCCGCGCGCCGCCCACCTGCGCTACACGGTGACCTCGATGGTCCGGCCCAAGGCCACCTACGACCTGCACCTGGCCAGCGGAAGGACGGTGCTGCGCAAGGAGCAGCCGGTGCCGGGCTACGAAGCCGCGCGCTATGCCACCGCGCGGCTGTGGGCGAATGCGCGCGACGGCAAGCGCATCCCGGTGACCATCGCCTGGCGGCCCGACCGTGCCGAGCGCAACGGCAGCGCGCCCTTGCTCGTCACCGGCTACGGTTCCTACGGCCTGTCGTACGACCCCGAGTTCTCGTCCAACCGCATCAGCCTGCTCGACCGCGGCTTCGTGGTCGCGATCGCGCATGTCCGCGGCGGTGCCGAACTCGGCGAAGGCTGGTACGAGGACGGTCGCCTGATGCACAAGCAGAACACCTTCGACGACTTCGTCGATGCCACCGAAGCGCTGGTGCAGGCCGGCTGGGGTGCGGCCGACAAGGTCTTCGCCAGCGGCGGCTCGGCCGGCGGCCTGCTGATGGGCGCGGTGGCCAACCAGGCCGGGTCGCGCTACCGCGGGATCGTGCTCAAGGTGCCCTTCGTCGATGTCGTCACCACCATGCTCGACGAGAGCATCCCGCTGACCGCCAACGAATGGGAGCAATGGGGCGACCCGCGCCAGAAGGCGGCCTACGAGGGCATGCTGGCCTATTCCCCCTACGACAACCTGCGCGCCCAGGACTACCCGGCGATGCTCGTCACCACGGGTCTGTGGGACTCGCAGGTCCAGTACTTCGAACCGGCCAAGTACGTCGCCCGGCTGCGCGTGCGCAAGACCGATGCGCACGAGTTGCTGCTGCACGTGAACATGGACGCCGGGCATGGTGGCGCCTCGGGGCGCTTCCAGGTCCTGGGGGAGGCCGCGCGCGAGTACGCCTTCCTGATCGGACAGGCCGGGCCGAGCTCGTAGCGCGCCCGCCGGTGGGGCCTTGCGGCGGGCTCAGGCCAACAGGCTGCCGCCCTGGCCGGGCAGGCGGCTGCTGGCGCCTGCAGCCGAGTACAGGCCGGCCGGCGCCTGCCGCGGCAGCAGCACGTCGAGCGCGCGGTCCAGCGATGCCGTGGCGCGGGCCAGGGCCTCGCGCTGTGCCGCGACCTGGCCGCCGGCCAGCGCCAGGCGCTGGCGCAGCACGGGCGGCACGCCGCCACGGCGGGCGGCGCGGCTGAAGTGATCGACGGCCGCAGACAGCGCGCCGTGCAGCGCGGCGGCTGCGTCGTCGACGGCGGCGGCGTCGTGCCGGCACAGCGCCAGCCCGAGCGCGCTGAGCTGGGCCTCGACGGCGGCCAGCAGGGGTTCGAGGTCGGCCACGTCCTGCAGCGCGCGGTGTTCGTCCTGGGAGTCGATCATGGCAACGTCGGTGCTGACTTCAGCTGACCTTGCGTCCGAGGAGCTCCGATGCGTGGGCGATCAGCTTGTCGGCGATCGCCTCGGGGTTGACCTTGAACTGGCCGTCCCGGATGGCCTGTGCGATGCCCGCGACCTTCTGGGTGTCGAAGCTGCCGTCCGCGGCGCTGCCGACCTGCTTGGCAACCGGCGACAAGTCGACCTGTGCGCTGGCTTCGGCCGCGAGCTGGCCCTGCGCAGGCGCAGTCTTGCGGTCGGCGGGTGCCGGATTGGTGGGCTGGGATTCGATAGGACCGATTTTCATGGTGGACTCCTGTCATGGGCACGCGGCGGGTGCCGGCCCAAGGACATAGACGCTCTATCGGACAGCGGCCGGGAGAACTTTAGCCGCTCGATGCAGATTCTTTCGCAACCCCCTTGATCGCGGGGATCGGCGAGCGGGGGCGCCATCACATCGACACCTCCAGGCAATGGTCGCTGACGGCGCGACCCGCGAGCACGCGACCGCTTTCGGTGCGCACGCGGGCCAGTTGGCCGTCGAGGCCGCGGGTCAGGGCCTGGCCCTCGGTGCTGACCGAGAAGCCTTCACCTTCGAGCACGACGCGCACCGTCTCGCCGAGCGCGAACCATTGGCGCGCCTGCAGGTCACCCGCGCGCAAGGCCTCGCCTGCCGCCAGCGGCCTTGTCAGCGTGCGGCCCTCGAGCGGTCCGGGGTCGTCGAAGGCGCCGCCGGCCACGGACCAGTCGACCTGCGCCGCGCCGAGCTGGCTGGCGGTCAGCCGCGCGCCGGAGGGCAGCGGCCCCTTGCTGACGACGCCGCTGGCCCAGATCTGCACGTTGACCGGCAGGAAGACGCGCCAGTGCACCGGACCCCCGGTGCAGCGCAGCCCGACCTGGGTGCGGCCCCAGGCCGGCACGCCCGCAGGCAGATAGGCCTGTACCTGGGCGCAAGGCGCCAGCGTCAGCCGCGGGTCGAGCATGCCTGGCTCGGCCACCACGCGGGCCCGGCGCGGTGCCACTGCCGTGGCCGCCTCGGTGGCCAGGGCCAGGGCGCGGGCCACGGCCTCGGCCGGCACCTGGGCCAGCGCCGGAACCTGTGCCGACGCCGGCAGCGCAGCGGCCGCCATCAGGCTCAGGCTCGCCGCCGACGCACGCAGCCATCGCGGCAACGATCGAGGCAGGAAGGGCGACACGGATCGGCCCGGAAAGGGGATGTTCACGTTGCCGACTGTATCCAGCGGGGTGGCGGCCCTGGGATCGAAATGACGGCGCTTCAGCCCTCTATTTCCGCTCATGCCCCTGTCCTGGCTGCCCAGAATGCCTTCCAAGCCCAGAGCGCCGCGAGCCACTTGCCGCGCAGCTTCGGGAGCGAGGAGCCTCAGATGATCCCAGGACTCACCGACACGTTGGACTTCAACGGCAAGGCGCTGATCCTGCGCGCCGAGCGGCAGCGTGTGATCGCCAGCAACATCGCCAACGCCGACACGCCGGGCTACCAGGCGCGCGACTTCGACTTCGCCGCCGCGCTGCGCGACGCCACCGGCGCCAGCGGCGTGGGCGGCGGCATCGCCAGCGACGTGATGGCCGGCGGCAGCACGCCGAACCCGGCGCTGCGCTACGCGGTGCCGGCACAGACCAACCTCGACAGCAACACCGTCGACATGGACCGCGAGCGCAGCGCCTCGCTGGAGAACTCGTTCAAGTACGAGGCCACGCTGCGCTTCATCAGCGAAGACGTGAGGAATCTGACGACGGCGATGAAGTCCTACAACCAATCCTGATAGGAGCGCCGCATGAGCATGCTCAGCATCTTCGACGTCTCGGGCAGCGCGGTCAGTGCGCAGAGCCAGCGCCTGAACGTGGTGGCGTCCAACCTGGCCAACGCCGACACCGTGGCCGGGCCCGACGGCAGCGCCTACAAGGCGCGCCAGGTCGTCTTCGAGACCGCGCTGATGGGCCAGGGCGAAGACGCCGCGGCCAGCGCCGGCGTGCGCGTCTCGACGGTCACCGAGAACCAGACCCCCGGTCGCCGCGTGCTCGATCCGGGCAATCCGAGCGCCGGCCCCGACGGTTACGTCACCTACAGCAACGTCAATCCGGTCGAGGAGATGGTCGACATGATTTCGGCCTCGCGTTCGTACCAGAACAACATCGAAGTGATGAACACGGCGCGCAGCCTGTTGTCCAAGACTCTCCAGCTCGGCCAGGGCTGAGACCCAACCAAGGCACACCATGACCAGCACTGTCGCCAGCACCGACCCGTTCGCCGCCCTCAATGCCACCACCAAGGCGGGCAGCGCGACCTCGTCGGCCAATTCGCTGGGGGCCGGCAGCACGGCGGTCGGCAGCGCGAGCGCCTTTCTGAAGCTGCTGACGACGCAGTTGCAGAACCAGGATCCGCTCAACCCGATGGACAACGCGCAGATCACGAGCCAGATCGCGCAGATCAACACCGTCAACGGCATCCAGCAGCTCAACACGACGGTCAGCGGGCTGAACACGCAGCTCGTGCAGATGCAGACGCTGCAGGGCGCCGCGCTCGTCGGCCACGACGTCACCGTCGACGGCAACCGCCTCGCGGTGGCCGGCGGCACCGGCACCGGCGGCTTCCAGCTCGCCAACGCCGCCGACGACGTGCAGGTCCAGGTGATGGACACCAGCGGCAGGGTGGTCGACACGATGGACCTCGGCGCCCAGACCGCGGGCAACCATTCCTTCAACTGGGCGGCGACCAACGTCGCCGACGGCGCCGACTACAGCTTCAAGGTCTCGGCGACCGCCGGCGGTGCGGCGCTCAGCGTGACCCCGTTGATGAAGGACCAGGTGCAGTCGGTCACCTCGGGCAGCAACGGTCTGACCCTGAACACCGAGTACTCCGGCGGCATCGCCTTCGGCGACATCGTGGCCTTCAACTGACTTCAACCCAGGACCCCATCCCATGAGCTTCCAGCAAGGTCTCTCCGGGCTCGACGCCACGAGCACGAACCTCGACGTCATCGGCAACAACATCGCCAACGCCAATACCTTTGGCGCCAAGTCGTCGCGGGCGCAATTCGCCGGCATGTATGCCGCCGCGCTGAACGGCGCCGGCAGCAACCAGGTCGGGATCGGCGTCGATGTGGCCGCGGTCGCGCAGCAGTTCACGCAGGGCAGCATCATGACCACCGGCAATCCGCTGGACATGGCGATCAACGGCGGCGGCTTCTTCCAGGTCGTCACCGGCACCGATCCGGCCCAGTACACGCGCAGCGGGCAGTTCAACGTCGACGCGAACGGCTACATCGTCAACACCGCCGGGCAGAAGCTCCTGGGCTATGCCGCCGATACAGCGGGCAACATCGCGCAGGGACAGACGGTGCCGCTGCAATTGCCCACCGGCGACGTCACCCCGAAGGCGACCAGCCAGATCGCGATCTCGATGAACCTCAACGCGGCCTCGCCGGTGACGGCGCCGACCGCGGGCACGCCGATCGACTACACCGACCCGACGACCTACAACAACGCCACCTCGGTGACGGTCTACGACGCCAAGGGCCAGGCGGTTCCGCTGACCTACTACTTCCAGAAGTCGGCCACCGACAACTGGAATGTCTTTGCCACCGCCAATGGCGTCGACGTGGGCAGCGGCGGCGCCGGAGCGCCGGTGCCGATCACCACCGTCACCTTTCCGGCCAATGGCGCCGCGCCGACTTCGCCGGTCGCGCCGGTGTCCTTTACCGTACCGGCCGACGCCACCGCAGGCACCTTGGCGATCTCGAGCACGCTGGACCTGTCCAAGACGACCGAGTTCGGCTCCGCCTTCGGCGTCACCGCGCTGACCCAGAACGGCTATGCGGCCGGCCAGCTCATCGGCATCGAGATCGGCAACAACGGCGTCATCACGGCCAACTACTCCAACGGTCAGTCGCAGGCGGCCGGGCAGGTGGCGATCGCCAATTTCCGCAACCTGCAGGGCCTGCAGCCGGTGGGCAACAACGACTGGGCCACCACCGTGGCCTCGGGGACGCCGGTCGTCGGCGTTCCCGGCCAGGGCAACCTCGGGGTGCTGCAGTCGGGCGCGCTGGAGCAATCCAACGTCGACCTGACCAGCGAACTGGTCAACCTGATCACCGCGCAGCGCGTCTACCAGGCCAACGCGCAGACCATCAAGGCCCAGGACACGATCCTGCAGACCCTGGTCAACGGGCTCTGAGCATGAGGCGCGCCCAACCGTCTCGCGCTCCTGCGCCCGAACTGCTGCGCCTGGCGGTCTGAGCGGCCATGGACCGCCTCATCTACCTGTCGATGTCGGGCGCCAAGGCGACGCTGCAGCGCCAGGACGCGCTGGCCAACAACCTGGCCAACGCCTCGACCAACGGTTTTCGCGCCGAACTGGACGCGTTTCGCGGCGTTCCGGTGCGCGGCGACGGTGCGACGACGCGCGTCTATGCGCTCGAGTCCACGGTCGGCTACGACGCCACCCCGGGACCGGTGGAAGCCACCGGCCGGCCGCTGGATGTCGCGATGCAGGGCAACGCCTGGCTGGCGGTGCAGTCGCTGGACGGCACCGAGGCCTACACGCGCGCCGGCTCGCTGCAGGTCAGCCCCGAAGGCCAGCTCGTGACGCCCGCCGGTCTGCCGGTACTCGGCGACGGCGGTCCGATCACTGTGCCTCTGAACGGCCAGATCGCGATCGGCAGCGACGGCAGCATCACCTCCGCCGTGCAGGGCAGCCGGCCGCAACAGGTCGGTCGGCTGAAGCTGGTCACGCCCGAGGCGCCGCTGGAGCGCGGCACCGACGGTCTGTTCCGCGGCAGCGACGGCGCGGACCTGAGCGCCGACACGACGGCCCGCGTGCAGAGCGGCGCGCTCGAGGGCTCCAATGTCAGCACCGTCTCGACGATGGTCGAGATGATCGCTGCGGCGCGCCAGTTCGAGCAGCAGATGAAGATGCTGCAGGGCGCCGAACAGCGCGACCAGGCCGCGGCCAAGCTGCTCGCCCCCCAGTAGCGGCGCTGCGCGCCGAGGCTGCGGCCGGCCATGACCGGAAAAGCCCGCCCCCACGGCCTCATTTCCGGCCCTCGACGGGCCCGGGGCCGGGCCAAGATGGCCCACCTACTCGAGGACCGACACACCATGATCCGTTCGCTTTGGATCGCCAAGACCGGGATGGAAGGCCAGCAGGCCAAGCTGGACGCCATCTCGAACAACCTGGCCAACGTCTCCACCAACGGCTACAAGCGCTCCAGCGTGGTGTTCGAGGACCTGATGTACCAGGACCTGCGGCCCGCCGGCTCGGCGACCTCGGCCCAGAGCCAGCTGCCCACGGGTCTGCAGGTCGGCCTGGGCGTGCGCGCCGCGGCCAGCACGCGCGACTTCAGCCAGGGCACGCTGCAGCAGACCGGCAACAACCTGGACCTGGCGATCAACGGCAACGGCTTCTTCCAGATCCAGCTGCCCGACGGCACCACCGGCTACACCCGGGACGGCAGCTTCCAGACCGACGCCGGCGGCCAGATCGTGACCGCGGCCGGCTACACGGTGCAGCCCGGGTTGACGGTGCCCCCGGGGGCCACGGCGGTGACGATCGCCGCCGACGGCACCGTCACTGCCACCGTGGCCGGGCAGACCGAGCCGGCCAAGGTGGGGCAGATCCAGCTCGCGTCGTTCATCAACCCGGCGGGGCTCGATCCGCGCGGCGGCAACCTGTACGCCGAGACCGTGGCCTCAGGCTCGGCGAGTTCCGCGGCACCGGGCGTCGGCGGCAACGGCACGCTGCAGCAGGGCTATACCGAAGGCAGCAACGTCAACGTCGTCGAGGAACTGGTAGGCATGATCGCCACCCAGCGCGCCTACGAGCTCAATTCCAAGGCGATCCAGACCTCCGACCAGATGCTGCAGAGCCTGGGCCAGCTGTGAGCCAACGCGTGCAAGGGCTGCACCGTCTGCTGCGCCTGCTGGGCGCGATCGGCCTGCTCGTCCTGGGCGGGTGCAGCACGATCTATCCGCGGGTGCAGGTGGCCGACACCACACCGCCGCTGCCGACGAGCATGCCGGAGTCGCTGGTGGCGCCGAACAACGGGGCGATCTTCCAGTCGCAGAGCTACCGGCCACTGTTCGAGGACTACCGCGCGCGCCTGGTCGGCGACACGCTGACCGTGCAGATCGTCGAAAGCGTCAGCGCGATGTCCAGCTCCACCAGCTCGATCGCCAAGGCCGGCAGCGTCGGCGCCAGCATCACCGCCTTGCCCGGCATCCACGCCGGCGCGCTGGCCAAGCTCGGCGTCGGGGGCACGACCAACAACACCTATTCCGGCCAGGGCGCCACCGTCAACAGCAACAACTTCACCGGCACCATCACCGCCGTCGTGCGTCAGGTGCTGCCCAACGGCCATCTGGTGATCGCCGGCGAGAAGCAGATCGGGGTCAACGAGAACGTCGACGTGCTGCGCTTCTCGGGCCAGCTCGACCCGCGGGCGATCCAGCCCGGAAACACCGTGCAGAGCCTGCAGATCGCCAACGTGCGACTCGAGCAGCACGGCCGCGGCCAGCAGGCCGAGGCCCAGGCGATGGGCTGGCTCGGGCGGATCTTCATGAGCGTGTTGCCGTTCTGACGCCATGAGCACGAATCGCGTGTCTCTGCTGCGCCGTCTCGCCGGGCCGGCCCTCGTCCTCGCCGTCGTTGCGCTGGCGTGGCCCGCGGCAGCCGTCGCCGCTGTGCGCCTGAAGGAAGTGGCCAGCGTCGAAGGCGTGCGCAGCAACCAGCTGGTCGGCTACGGCCTGGTCGTGGGCCTGGACGGCACCGGCGACCAGACGACGCAGACGCCGTTCACGGTCCAGAGCGTGACAGCGATGCTGCAGCAGATGGGCATCACGGTGCCGGCGGGCACCAGCATGCAGCTGAAGAACGTCGCCGCGGTGATGGTCACCGCCGACCTGCCGCCGTTCGCGCAGCCGGGACAGAACATCGACGTCGTCGTCTCGTCGGTGGGCAACGCCAAGAGCCTGAGCGGCGGCACGCTGATCGCGACGCCGCTGAAGGGCGCCGACGGCCAGGTCTACGCGCTGGCGCAGGGCAACCTCATCGTCGGCGGCGCCGGCGCTGCCGCCGGCGGCTCGAAGGTGCAGATCAACCACCTTTCGGCTGGCCGCATTCCCGACGGCGCCAGCGTCGAGCGCACGGTGGCCACGCCGCTGGGCCAGGGCAGCAGCCTGACGCTGGGCCTGAACGCGAGCGACTACGCCACTGCCCACGCGGTGGCCGACGCGATCAACGCCGCCAAGGGCAGCGGCACCGCGGCGGCGCTGGACGGCCGGCGCGTGCGTGTGAACGTGCCGCAGGCCGGAGACGCGCGCGTGGCCTTCCTGGCCGAGATCGAGAACCTGCCGCTGCGGCTGGAGGCGCCGGCCGCACGCATCGTGCTCAACGCCCGCACCGGCTCGGTGGTGATGAACGACGCGGTCACGCTCAGCGCCTGCGCGGTGGCGCATGGCAACCTGTCGGTGACGATCAGCACGACGCCGGTCATCAGCCAGCCCAATGCGCTCGGCCAGGGTCAGACCGTGCAGGCCCAGAAGTCCGACATCTCGATCCACCAGCAAGGCGGTGCGCTGGTCAACATGGCCGCCGGCACCCGGCTCGCTGACCTGGTCAAGGCGCTCAATGCGCTGGGCGCCACGCCGATGGACCTGCTGGCCATCCTGCAGGCGATGAAGAGCGCCGGCGCGCTGCACGCCGAGATCGAGGTCATCTGAGCCATGAACCCGATCGGTGTCGACCCGACCATTGCCACCGGCCTGGCCACCGACGCGCGCTCGCTCGGGTCGCTGTCGGCGCTCGCGGCCAAGGACCCGAAGGCGGCGCTGCGCGCGACGGCGCGCCAGCTGGAGTCGCTGTTCATGAACGAGCTGATGAAGAGCATGCGCGCGACGACGCTCGACACCGGCGCACTCGACAACGCGGGCAGCGCCATGGGCACCGAGATGCTGGACACGCAGCTCGCCACCCAGCTCAGCGGGCAGCCGGGCGGGCTGTCGGACGCGATCATGAAGCAGCTCCAGCGGCAGATGGGCCTGAGCCCGGGGCCGATACCGGCCACCGGATCGGCCAACAACACGCCGGCGCCGCTGTCCAAGGCCCCGGTGGCGACGAAGATTCCGCAGGTCGGTGCGGCCGGCTTCGTGCAGCAGCACAGCGCGGCGGCGCGCGCTGCCGAGGTGGCCACCGGGATCCCGGCCAGCTTCATGGTCGCCCAGGCGGCGCAGGAGACGGGCTGGGGGCGCAAGGAGATCCTGAACCCCGACGGCACGCCGTCGTACAACCTGTTCGGCATCAAGGCGGGCGCCCACTGGAAGGGCCCGACGACCGACGTCACGACCACCGAATACGTCCATGGCCAGCCGCAGAAGGTGGTGGCCCGTTTTCGCGCCTATGGCAGCTACGCCGAGTCGTTCGCCGACTACGCCCAGCTGATGAAGGCCAGCCCGCGCTACCAGACCGTGCTGGCCAGCGCCGGCAGCGCCGCCGGCTTCGCGCAGGGCCTGCAGCGCGCCGGCTACGCGACCGACCCCGCCTATGCCGACAAGCTGACGCGGGTCATCAACACGACGCTGCGGCTGCAGCGCTCGGTGGCCTGAAGGAGCGCGGGCGGTGAGTGCCTCCTCGTTGATGTCGATCGGTGTCTCGGCCCTGGCCGCCAACTACGCCGCGCTGCAGACCACCAGCAACAATATCGCCAACGCCAACGTCGCGGGCTACTCGCGGCAGCAGGTCCAGCTGAGCCCCGCGCTCGGCCAGTACAGCGGGTCCGGCTTTGTCGGCAGCGGCGTGGACGTGACCTCGGTCACCCGGGCCTACAACGCGTTCCTGACCTCGAACGCGGCCACCGCGACGTCGCAGTCGGCGATGGACAGTGCCACGCTGGCCCAGCTGCAGAGCATGCAGAACTCGTTCCAGATCGGCACCGGCAGCCTGGGCGATTCGATCAACCAGCTGTTCAGCTCGCTGTCCGCGCTGGCCAGCAACCCGAGCGACGGATCGACGCGCCAGGTCGTGCTCGGGCAGGCCAGCGCCCTGGCGGCCAACTTCAACTCGGCCGGCGCGGCGCTGGACAACGTGCAGACGGCCGTCAACCAGCAACTGAGCGCCTCGGTGGCCGAGGTCAACAGCCTGACGCAGAGCATCGCCGGCCTCAACCAGCAGATCGCCGCCGCCAGCGCCCAGGGCCAGCCGCCGAACCAGCTGCTCGACCAGCGCGACACCCTGATCTCCAAGCTGTCGGGCGAGATCCAGGTCGCGCGCCTGAACAACGCCGACGGCACCGTTTCGCTGTTCATCGCCGGTGGCCAGACGCTGGTGCTGGGGTCCAGTGCCACGCCGTTGACGGCGATGCAGGATCCGGCCGACCCGGCGCGCACCGCGCTGGGCGTGATGGACGGGAGCAAGGCGCGTGCGATCGACGTCAGCACCCTGGGCGGCGGCACGATCGCCGGCTTGCTGAACTTCCAGAACAACAACCTGGTGACCGGGACCAACCTGATCGGACAACTCGCCGCGGCCGTCGGCGGGGCGCTCAACCAGGCGCAGCAAGCGGGCCTGAGCCTGCAGCCTCCGGTGGGCCAGAGCACCGGCGCGCCGATGTTCGGCATCGGCGCGCCGCAGGCGCTGCCCAACGCCGCCAACGCCGCCGATCCGGCCACCGGTGCGCCCCTGGGCAGCGTCACGCTGACCGTCACCGACTCTTCGGCGCTGCAGGCCAGCGACTATGCGCTGGCGCAGAGCACGACCAGCCCCGGCAGCTGGCAGCTGACCCGGCTTGCGGACGGCAAGGTCACGACGGTCAACAGCGGCGACGTCGTCGACGGCGTGAAGATCGACATCAGCAACGCCCAGCCCGGCGACCGCTTCCTGCTGCAGCCGGTGGCGCAGGCGGCGACCGGGATGAGCGCGCTGCTCAGCAACCCGCTCAGCATCGCCGCCGCCTCGCCGCTGGTGGCGAGCACCGCCAGCGCCAACACCGGCACCGCCGGCGTCGCCAGCCTGCAGGTCAGGAGCGCGACGCTGCCGACGCCGGGGGCGACGACCCAGATCACGTTCACCAGCGGCAGCGGCGATTACAGCTGGCAGCTGCTGGACGCCGGCGGCAATGCCGTCGGCGGCGGCGCCGGTACCTGGCAACCGGGCCAACCGATTCCGACACCGCCGCAGGACTTCAACGGCTTCTCGATCCAGCTGAGCGGCGTGCCCAAAACCGGCGACGTGATCACGGTGGCGCCGACGCCGGTCTCGGCGGTAGCCGCCAACAACGGCAATGCGATCGGCATGCTCGGCCTGCAGAACGGTGCACTGGTGGGTGGGCAAACGCCGACCAACGCCTGGGCGCAGGCGATCTCCGATGTCGGCGTGCAGGTGCAGAGCGCGCAATCGGCGGCCAACATCTCGAGCGCAGCCTCCGACCAGGCCAAGCAGTCGCTCAGCTCGGAGTCCGGCGTCAACGTCGACGATGAAGCCGCCCACCTGATCCAGTTCCAGCAGAGCTACCAGGCGGCGGCCAAGATCCTGCAGGTCGCGCAGGCGATCTTCGACACCGTCCTGCAGATCGCCTGAGGCCGCCAACCAAGGGACCCGACGCCATGCGCATTTCGACCTTCTACGCCTTCCAGTCCTCGGTGGACAGCTTGCAGGCGCGCTATCAGGCGCTCAGCACGAGCCAGGCCCAGCTCACCAGTGGCCTGCGCGTGCAGGTGCCCAGCGACGACCCGGCCGCCGCGGCGCAGGTCGTGCGGTCGCTGGCCGCCCAGTCTCAGGCCGCCGCGCAGACGACCGCCCTGAACGTCAGCCAGAGCGACATGCAGCTCAGCGAAAGCGCGCTCGGCAACGCCGGCACGCTGCTGCAGCAGGCGCGATCGCTGGTGGTCGGCGCCGGCAACGGCAGCTACACCGACAGCGACCGCGCCTCCATCGTGCAGCAGCTCCAGGGCCTGCGCACCGACCTGCTGTCGCTGGCCAACTCGACCGACGGCAACGGCCGCTACCTCTTCGGCGGCCAGGGCACCGACAAGCCGCCCTTCGTCGACGCGCCTGGCGGCGTGACCTATGTCGGCCTGCCCGGCCAGCAGCAGGCGGTCAGCAGCCAGCCGATGCCGCTGACGGTGGATGGCCGCCAGGCCTGGATGCAGGCACCCGACCCCGCCAATCCAGGCAGCACGCTCTCGGTCTTCGACTCCCTGACCAGGACCATCAACGCGCTGGCCACACCCGGGCAGAGCAGTGGCCAGATCGCGCAGGCGGTCTCGCAGGGGCTGGCTGGCATCGATTCGGTGTCGAACAACATCCTGAGCGCGCAATCGGCGGCCGGCCAGGCGCTGAACACGGCCGACACGGTGAGCGCGCGGCTCAGCCAGAATACGCTGGATGCGAAGACCCAGCAGTCCAACGCCCAGGATCTGGACATGACGTCGGCCATTTCCAATTTCCAGAACCAGCAGACGGCCTACCAGGCGGCCCTGAAGACCTATTCCCTGATCCAGCAGATGTCGCTGTTCAATTACGTCAATCCGTCCAGCGGCTGACGCTGCCGGCGCCGACCCCGGCTCGCTTCCACCCGCCAACGCCCCCGCATGCAAGACCATCCCGTACTCGGCCAGGTGGCCCTGGGCTACAGCCCGATGATCGACCGCCAGCGTGCGGTCGTCTCGACCCGGTTGACAGTGTTCCCCGAGCGGCCCGACGCCGCGCCCGATGCGGTCGCGCTGCTGCGCGCGATCGCGGAGGTCTGGCCGCCCGAGGACAGCGGGCAGCCACTGCGGCTGGCGCCGCGCCCGCTGGATCCGGCCACCGTCGGCCAGCGCACGACGGTGCGGCCGCCGGTGGTGCTCAACCTCGCGGGCGAGGCCCTGCTGCGCGCGGTGATGGCCGCGGCGCCGGGGCCGCACCTGATGATCGAGGTGCCGGCGTTCATGGCCGGCGACGCGACCCACGTGGCCGCACTGCGCGCGCTCCACGCCGAGGGCACCGTGCTGATCCTGAAGGGCCGCCCGCTGGCGCCGCTGGCGCCCGAGTTGCTGGCCCTGTTCAGCCATTCCATCGTCGAGACCAGCGACGAGCGGCGCACCGCGGCGCCGCCGCCGCCCGGCGTGCGCCGGATCAGCACGGTACAGGCCGGCGCGCGCACCACGGCCGAGATCGAGGCCGCATTCGCGCGCGGCGCGGTGGCCGTGCTCGGCTGGCCCTGGGACGATGCCCCGCCCAAGCCTACCGGCCGCGCCAGCGTGCCGGCCGACGTCGGCACGGTGATGGAGCTGATCAGTGCGGTCGACCGCGAGGAGCCGGTGGCGCGCCTGGAGGTCGTGCTGCGGCGCGACCCGACGCTGGCGTTCAGGCTCATGCGCTATCTCAACTCGCCGGCCTTCGGCCTGTCGGTGGAGATCAACTCCTTCGGCCATGCGCTGATGATGCTTGGCTACCAGCGCCTCAAGCGCTGGCTGGCGCTGTTGCTGGCCTCTTCGGCCAAGGGCGCGAACGCGCGTCCGCTGATGTTCGCGGCGGTGCGCCGCGGGCTGCTGATGGAGGCGTTGTGCCAGGAGCCGGGCGACGCCGAGCAGCGCGGCGAGATGTTCATCTGCGGCGTGTTCTCTCTGCTCGACCGCCTGCTGGGGCAACCGTTCCCGGAACTGCTGCGCAGCGTGCCGGTGCCGGAGCGGGTGCAGCAGGCGCTGCGCGACGAGGGCGGCCCGTACAAGTCCTTCCTCGACCTCGTGCGCGCGATCGAGCAGGAGGCGGTGTTCGACATCCGCGAACAGGCCGAGGCGTTGCTGCTCGCGCCGGCGGTGGTCAACCGCGCGGTGCTGACCGCGCTTGCAGCGGCGCGCCAGCTTGACGGTTGACACGCGCCAGGGCGGGTCCGGGCCGGCCGGTGTCGCCGCGGCATGGCTGGGTGCGCTGTGGCGCCTGGGCATGGCGGTCACCCTGCAGGGCGCCGACTTCAGGCTGCTCGAGGTCAACGAGGCTTACGCGGCGCTGATCGGCCGCGCGCGCAGCGCGTTGCCCGGGCGCGACCCGATCGACTTCGAAGCGCCGGAAGAACGAGACGCGCATCGCCAGCAGCGCCAGCAATGGGCCGCCGCCGCGCGCGCCGGCCAGCCGCTGTCGCCGCTGCTGCGCCGCCTCGGCGACGCCGAAGGGCGGCAGCGCTGGTTCTCGACCGAGGTCCTGAACATCGGCACGCCGACGGCGCCCCAGTGGCTGACGCTGTGGAAGGAGACGACGGCCGAGGTGCTGGCGCGCGAGCAGGCCCGGCGCGCCCAGGACGAGATGGCGCAATGGTTCGATCTCAGCGGCAACGGCATGCTGGTCTATGACCCCGCCGGTCTCATCGTGCGCTGCAATGCCGCATTCGAGGCGTTGGTCGAACGCGTCCCGGAGGTGCTGGCCGAGGCACCCGAAGAACTGCAGGCCTTGCTGGGCTGGCAGGACGGGACGATGCTGGCGGCGCTGGTGCCGGGGGCGCCGCCGATCGAATGCCAGGCGCTGGTGCCGCTGGGCGACGGCCGCCGCCGGCGCCTGAGCGCACGCCTGGCCAGCCATGTCGCCGACGACGGGGCGTGCCGCGTGATGGCCGTGGTGCAGGATCTCAGTGCCGAGGACGAGCGCGATCTGGCCCAGCTCGAGATGGGCATGCTGATGGACACCGCGAGCATCGGCGTGGCCACCTACGACCCCAGCCGCGGCTGGTTGGCGCCCGGCAGGCCGGCTGCGCGGCGGGCGCCATCGGCGCCGGCCCGGTCGTCGGGCGTGCTGCAGGGCATCAACCGCGAGCTGGTCGAGCCCGAATCGATGGCCGAATTCGAGCGCCTGCAACGCGCCCTGCGCGGCGGTGAACGCACCGAGGTCCGCTATGCCGTGCGCCACCCCGAACTGGGTCTGCGCTGGCTGCTCACGCGGGTGGAGCCGGGCGCGCTGGCCGGCGGCCGCACGACGACGTCGGTGGTCACGCTGGACGTCACCGACCAGGAGCGCGCGCAGCGCCGCAACGAGCAACTGCTGCGCGAGCTGACCACCATCCTCGACAGTTCGACTGCCGGCATCGCCTACCTGCGCGGGCCGGTGCTGGTGCGCTGCAACCAGCGCTTCGAGCGCATGCTGGGTTTCGCGGCCGGCGCCGCGGCGGGGGCTTCGCTGGAGGAGATCTTCAGCCGCAGCATCGGGGCGATGCGGGGCGCTCCCAGCGCGGCCCAGGCGCTGCAGGCGCTGGCGGCGGGGCGGGCCTTCGAGGCCGAACTGCCGCTGGCGCGCGGCGAAGGGCCGCCGCAGTGGTATTCGCTGTCGGTGCGGCGGGCCGAGGCGGCCGGCGAGCACAGCGAGGCGGTCGCCGTGCTCACCGACATCACGCGGCTGAAGACCCAGCAAGCCGAGCTCGAGCAGCTGCTGCGCGACCGCGAGCTGATGTTCAGCCTGTCCGAGGTCGGCATCGTCTACCAGCGCGGCGCGCGCATCGAGCGCGCCAACCAGGCGATGGCCGCGCTGACAGGCTGGGCCAGCCCCGAGCTGAACTCGCTGGACGCGGCCGAACTCTACGAAAGCGCGCGAGACTGCGTGGACTTCGAGGCGCTGATCGCGCAGGGCCTGCGCGAGCATGGCCGGTTCAGCGGCGAGCGGCGGCTGCGTCGCCGCGATGGCAGCCTGGTCTGGGTCCAGGTGGCGGTGCGACCGGTCGATGCCGACGACGCCGAAGCGGGTGTCATCTGCTCCTTCGTCGACATCGACGAGCGCCGCCGCGCCCGCGAGACGATGGCGCTGCAGGCCGAGCGCACGCGCGCGATCCTCAACTCCGTGCTGGTCGGCATCGTCACCGTCTCGGCGCAGGGCATCCAGTGGATGAATCGCTCGGCGCGGCGCATGTTCGCCGGCGAACTGGCCGACTTCGTCGGCGAGCCGATGAGCATCGTGGCCACGCCCGAGCCCGACCATCCGCTGCGGCGCACCGATTTCCTGCATCGGCTGCAGGAGGGACAGAGCGAGACCTTCGAATGCCGGCTGAAGGGCCGCGACGGGCGCGAGTTCTGGGTCGTCGGCAACGCCGTGCTGACCGGGCACGCCGCCGGCAGCGAGCCCGAGCTGACCTTCGCGCTGCTCGACATCGAGCGCCGCCGCCAGGCCGAGCTGCGCATCGCCCAGGCCCAGGCCTCGTTGCAGCGGGTGATCGAGACCGCGCCGCTGGCGATCGCCCTGTTCGATGCCCGCAGCCTGCGCGTGCAGCAGATCAACCAGACCGCGGCCGCCTTCTTCCGCCGCCCGATGGCCGAACTGCCCGGCGCCCTGCCGGAGGACAGCGCGCCGCCGGCGCTGGCCGCGGCCCTGCGCGAATGGCTGAGCCTGGCCGCCGGCGGCCACCAGGACGCGCAGCATGAATGGCGCGACGATGGCAGGCCGGTGCCGGTCACGGCCGGCGAGGGTGTCGAATCGCGGGTCCTGGCCGCCGAAGCCCGGGTCTGGGACTGCCGCATCACGCCGGTGGACGACGGTGCCGGCAACGTCGAGCAACTGCTGCTGGTGGCCAGCGACGTCTCCGGCCAGCGCGCGGCCGAGCGGGCGCGGCTGCAGGCCGCCATCGTCCAGCGCGAGGTGCTGGTGCGCGAGGTGCACCACCGCATCAAGAACAACCTGCAGGGCGTGGCCGGCCTGCTGCAGCAGAACGCGGCCCGTCACCCCGAACTCGCAGCTGCGCTGTCGGAGGCGGTCGGCCAGGTGCAGGCGATCGCCCAGGTCTACGGCCTTCAGGTCGGTTCGACCGGGCCGCTGCAGCTGGACGGGCTGCTGCGCGCGATCGCGCAGTCGGTGCAACGCACCTTCGGCCGCGAGATCGCCGTCGTGACCGCCGACAGCGTGCCACACCTGCTGCCCGAGGTCGAGGCGATCCCGGTGGCGCTGACCCTCAACGAACTGCTGACCAACGCGATCAAGCATGGCCGCGGCGAGATCGTGCGCTGCCGCCTTGCCGCCGAGGGCGACGTGGTGCGGGTGCGCATCGCCAATCGCGGCATGCTGCCGGCGGGCTTCGACCTGGCGCAGGTGCGCGGCGGGGTCACGGGCCTGGGGCTGGTGCGGGCCCTGCTGCCGCGGCGCAGCGCCACGCTGTCGTTGCTGCAGCAAGGCGACGAAGTGGTCGCCGAGGTCGAGCTGCGCCCGCCCGGCGTGCAGCGGCCCGCAGCGGAGGATGGGCCACAATCCGCCGGATGAGCGCGCAGACCGCCAGCAAGGGCCGGATCCTGGTCGTCGATGACGACCGGCTGGTGCTGGCCACCGTCACGCATGGCCTGGCGCAGGCCGGATACGAGGTCATCGACGCCGATAACGGCGACGAAGCGATCCTGCTCGCTCGCGAGCGCCGGCCCGCTCTGGCCCTGCTCGACATCCGCATGGAAGGTAAGAGCGGCTTCGACGTGGCCGAGACGCTGCGCGACGCCTACCACATCCCGTTCATGTTCCTGTCGGCCTTCTCGGACGAGGCCACGCGCGCCAAGGTGCAGTCGCTGGGCGCGCTGGACTACCTGATCAAGCCGCTGGACGTGGGACAGATCGTGCCCGCGGTCGAAGCCGCGCTGGCACGTGTGCGCGCCGCCAACGCCGACGCCCCGCCGTCGGTCCCGGTTGCCGTCGCCGCGATCGTCGAATCGCTGGCCGATCCGCTGCCACTGGCCGTGGGCGTGCTGATGCACCGCCACTCGCTGGGCCGGGTCGAGGCCCTGCGGCGACTGCACAGCCTGGCGCAGGCCCAGGGTCTGACGCCTCGGGCGCAGGCGGAGCGGCTGCTCGGCGCCGTTGAAGAGCTCGCCCGCACGGCCAACTGAAGCCGCGTCGGCGGCGCTTCAGGCCGACAACGTGAAGAAAAACGCGGCGCCGCGGCCCGGCTCGGCCTCGGCCCAGATCTCGCCGCCATGGCGCCTGATGATGCGCCGGACCGAGGCCAGGCCCACGCCGTGGCCCGGAAACTCGCTCGCGCTGTGCAGCCGCTGGAACAGACCAAACAGGCGCTCGGCCGAGCGCATGTCGAAGCCGGCGCCGTTGTCGCGCACGACCAGCGCGCGGCCGCTGCCGTGCGCCACCGAGCGCAGCGCGATCTGGGCCCGGGTGGAGCGCGCACTGTACTTCCACGCGTTGCCCAGCAGGTTCTCCAGCACCAGGCGCAGCAGGGTCGGGTCGCCCTGCGCACTCAGACCGGGCTCGATCGAGATCTCGATCTCGCGCTCGGGCGCGGTGCGCCGCAGGTCGTCGATCACATAGGCAGCCAGTTGCGACAGGTTCACCGGCTGCCGCGCCAGCGGTTGCGTCGACAGCCGGGCCAGCGTGAGCAGGGCGTCGATCATCAGGTTCATGCGCGCTGCGGCGCCGAGCACACGGTCCAGATGGTCGTTGCCCACGCGGTCGAGCAGGCGGCCATAGTCTTCCTTGACGATGCGCGTGAAGCCCTCGACGACGCGGATCGGCGCCCGCAGGTCGTGCGAGACGGTGAAGCTGAAGCTGTCGCTCTCGGCCGTCGCCGCCGCGCCAACCTGGCCTGCGGCAGGCCCTTGCGTCAGCAGCAGGGCGCTCGGCCCGGCGGGCACAGGCGCGCAGGGCCGGAGCTGCCAGCCGCCGGCGTCGGCTGCGCTTGCCTTGCCGTCGCCGCCCGCGGGCAGCGCATCGCGCACGGCGTCGGGCAGCGCGTCGGCGAGCGTGTCGAGGTCTGCCCCGGTGGTCAAGGCCGGCCATTTCGCCTGGGCCGCCTGGTTGAAATGCCGGATCCGCCAGCCGGCCGGCGTGGCCATCGCCCAGACGGCCGGGCCGGGCAGGGCGGCGAGCAGGTCCGGCAGCGCCGCGGCGGTTGCGGTCGAGGCCTCCGCCTCGTCGGCCGGCCTGGCGCTGCCGAAGTAGCCGCAGAAGCGACCGCTGTCGTCGTGCCGGGGCGCGCCGGCGAGGACCCAGACATGGGCACCCTCCACGGCCTGTGGCACCGTCACTCGCAGGCCGGCGAAGGCCTGCTCGGCACGCAGGCAGCCGGCCAGCGCGGCGCGCGCATCGTTCGCTTCGGGGTCCGGGCTGGACGCATCGCCGGCATCGGGCGCGAACAGAGGGCAGCGCGGCTGGGCCGCGCTGCCCGGGCCGCGCCAGCTGACCAGGCGGTGGCTGGCGTCGGTCTCCCACAACCAGCCATCGTGCAACCGGCGCAGGTCGCGCACATCGGCTCGCGCCTGGCGCAGCGCCTGGTTGCTGCCGGCACGTGCAAGAGCGGCGCCGAGCGCATAGGCGGCCACCGACACCGCCAGCAGAGCCAGCCAGACGAAGCCCCAGGCCCCGACGCCGCCCGGGCCGTCGGCACAGCCGGCGAGGGCCGGCCAGGCCAGCAGCACCGCCAAGTGTCCGGCGGCCTGAGGTCGGCGGCCCGGGCGTGAAGCAAACATGAGGAGGAATTGTACGGAGGCGCCGCCGGCACGGTCGCGGCTCAAGTTCGCCCGCGCATCGCCGAAACTCCTGTCAACGCCCATCCGGTGCGCGCCCGCTGTCCGCCCAAGGGGTGAGCCGGCCAGAGGAAGGTCGCGATGTCTCGCTCTCGTCATGCCCCGCTGTTCCCCGCCTTGACGGCCCGGTCCGCCCTGCGCATCCTCGCGGATTCGCCGTCTTCGGCCTGCCTGCCCCAGGGGCCATTGCCATGCCTTTTCCCGCGCCCGCGGAAATGCCGCCTGCCGTCATGAGCGCCGCCCCGCCAGCGCCGCCCAAGATCACGCTCGACCCCGGGGCGCTGGCCAGGCTGCGCGAGCTCGATCCCGACAGCCGGCACGGCGTCCTCAGGCGCGTGCTGGCGGCCTTCGAGACCTCGCTTTCGCGCATGCTCGCGCAGCTGTCGGTGCAGCTCCAGGACGGCGACGCCGAGATCGTGAAGGGCGTCGCGCACACCCTGAAGTCGTCTTCGGCCAGCGTCGGCGCGCTGGCGCTGGCGCAGGCCTGCGCCGAGGTCGAGCGCCGCCTGCGCGATGGCGACACGGCCGGATTGCACGCCGACGTCGAGCGACTGGTCGCCGCGGGCGAAGCCGCGCTGGCGGCGGTTGCCGCTATGCTGCGGTCCTGAGCCCCAAGCCCATGACCGCGCAGCATCCTTTCGCCGACGACAGCCACCCGGCGCAACCCGAAGTCCTTCTGGTCGACGACGACGAGGTCAACCTGCTGCTGACCGCGCTGGCGCTGCGCGAGCGCGGCTTCAAGCTGACCGAAGTCGGCAGCGGCGAGCAGGCGCTGCAGATGCTGCGCGACTGGACGCCCGACATCATCGTGCTCGACGCGATGATGCCGGGCCTGGACGGGTTCGACACCTGCCGCCGCCTGCGCCGCCTGCCCGGGTTCGAGAACGTGCCCGTACTGATGCTCACCGGGCTGGAGGACGACGCGTCGATCACGCGTGCCTACCAGGCCGGGGCAACCGACTTCTTCGTCAAGGCCGCGCAGTGGAGCCTGCTGGCGGGCCGGCTGCACTACCTGCTGCGCGCCTCGCGCACGCGGATCGAACTCGAGCGCAGCAAGAGCAAGCTGGCTCGCGCACAGGACCTGGCGCGCATGGGCAGCTTCGACTGGCGGCGCCACGATCGTGCCGACCCGACCGGGCTGCTGTTGTCGCCCGAGGCGCTGCGCGTGTTCGGCGTCGGCCCCCAGGAGCCGGTGGGTCTGCGCGCGCTGCTGCGGATGGTGCCGCACGACGACCGGCGCGCCTTCCTGCGCAAGTTGCACCAGGCGCTGCGCCATGCCTCGGTGCTGGCCTGCGACGTGCCCATCGTGCTTCTCGACGGCCGCCAGCGCATCATCCACGCAGAGGCCGAGCCCGAATTCAACGAGCATGGGCACGGCATCGGCTACACCGGCATCGTGCAGGACGTGACCGACCGCCGGGTGGCCGAGGACCAGATCCGCCGGCTGGCCAACTTCGACGCCCTGACCGGCCTGCCCAACCGCCGCCAGCTGATCGAACGCGCCGAGCGGGCACTGGAGCAGGCGCGGCGGCTGCAGCACCAATGCGCGTTGCTGCTGATCGACCTCGACCGCTTCAAGATCATCAACGACACCCTGGGCCACAGTGCCGGCGACGAGTTGCTGGTCGAGGTGGGTCGTCGCCTGCGCGCCTGCGTGCGCCACAGCGACCAGGTCATGGACGGTGCGCTCGAGACCGCCGGCGTGCGCTCGCACCGCTCGCTGGAGGCCGTTGGTCGCCTGGGCGGTGACGAGTTCGTCGCCCTGCTGCCCGAGGTTGGGTCCGAGCAGGACGCCGAGCGCGTGGCGCAGCGCGTGCTCGAGGCATTGCGCGAGCCGATCTTCGTCAGCGGCCAGGAATGCTTCGTCACCGCCAGCGTCGGGGTCGCGATCTTCCCGCGCGACGGCAACTCGGTGGTCGATCTGCTGCGCAACTCCGATGTCGCGATGTACTCGGCCAAGGCGCAGGGCAAGAACTCCTCGGCGATCTACAGCCCGCAGCTGGCCGGCCGCGGCCGCGACAAGCTCGAGCTGGAGACGGCGCTGCACAAGGCGATCGAGCGCGACGAGTTGGTGCTGCATTACCAGCCCAAGATCGACGTGCGCGGCGCCCGCATGGTGGGTGCCGAGGCGCTGATGCGCTGGCAGCGCGGGGGCACCCTGGTGGCGCCGGGCGATTTCATCCCGCTGGCGGAGGAGACCGGCCTCATCGTGCCGTTGTCGGAATGGGCGCTGCGCGAGGCCGCGCAGCAGGCGCGGTCGTGGCAGGAGGCCTTCGGCTTCGCCGACTCGATCGCCGTCAACCTGCCCAGCCGCCTGTTCGAGCGCAGCGACCTGGTCGAGCACATCCACCAGTGCGTGACCTCGTTCGGCGTTCCGCACCGCGTGATCCAGCTCGAGATCACCGAAGACAACCTGATGAAGGACCTGCAGAACGTCATTCCGTCGCTGCACCGCCTCAACGAGATCGGTGTCGAGATCTCGATCGACGACTTCGGCACCGGCTACTCGTCGCTCGCCTACCTGACGACGCTGCCGATCTCGGAGCTGAAGATCGACCGCAGCTTCGTGCGCGACCTGGGCATCACGCCGCAGAGCTCGGCGGTGGTGACGGCGATCATCGCGCTGGCGCGTTCGCTGGGCTTGCGCGTGGTCGCCGAAGGGGTGGAGACCTTGCGCCAGATGGAAGTGCTGCACCGACTGGGCTGCGGCGTCATGCAGGGCTTCATGTTCAGCCGCGCCGTGCCGCCGCAGGAGCTGCAGCGCTGGCACGAGCAGACCGTGCTGCCGCGCAAGGCGCCTTGGATCGCGGCGGCGATCGACAACGAGCAGGCCGCAGGGCTCGCCCGCGCGGGCGGCGCCCGGCCCTACCGCTAGTGGCCGCCCAGCAAGCGGCCGCGCCACCCGCCCAGGTGGCCAAGGGGGCACTGCGCCGGCTGGCCCAGGCCCAGCTCGAGCCGACGCCGGAGAACTATGCCCGCGCCTACGCCGAGGAGTCCGGCCAGGCCGCGGCGCCGGCGACGCCGGCCGCATCCGAAGCCCGCGCGCAAGGCGCCGCCTGGGCCGCGCTGGTCGAGCGACTCGCCCACAACCTCGAGCGCGGTGGCCGCCAATGGACCGGGGCGCGGCGCAAGGAAAGCCTGCAGCGCGTGCTCGACGGCAGCCGCAGCGACGCCCAGCGCCTGCTGCAACGGCTGCAATCGCTGATGGGTGCCTGGGAGAGCGACCGGCCTGCCGACCCCACCGAGGCTGGCGTCGAGGATCTGCCGCTGGAGGCTGCCGCCGCCACGGGTGGCGACGCCCAGGCCTGGCGGCCGCTGGTGGCCAGTCTCGAAGGCACCGTGCGCGCCGGGCTGGACGCGAAGGAGCCGCGGGCGGCCGACCTTGCGGGGCGACTCGCGGTGTTGGCCGATGCGGTGGCTGCCGAGGGCGCGACGCCCGAGCGCGTCGCCCAGATCGATGCCTTGTGCCAGCAGGCGCGGCGGCTGTTCGCGCATCGCCACCACCTGATCGAAGAGCTCGGCGTCCTGTGCCAGTCGCTCAGCGCCGGCCTGGCCGAACTGGTCGAGGACGACAGCTGGGTGCGTGGCCAGTGCGACAACCTGCAGGCCCGGCTGGGCGCCGACCTGCGCGAAGGAATCAGCGTGCGCGGCGTGCGCGCGGCCAGCGCGTTGCTCGCCGAAACACGCCAGCAGCAGCAGCGCGTGCGCGACGAGCGGCAGGCGGCGCGGACGGCGCTCAAGCAGCTGATCCAGGACATGCTGCTCGAAGTGGGTGAACTCGGCGAACACACCGGTCGCTTCCAGCTTGCCACCGCGCGCCACGCCGACGCCATCGAGCGCGCCGACAGCCTGCAGGGCCTGGCCGGCGTGGTCAAGGCCTTGCTCGACGATGCCCGCGTCGTGCAGACGGTGGTCAGCCAGACGCAGCTGCGCCTGCAGGCTGACCACGCTCGCGCCACCGAGCTCGAAGCCAAGGTGCGCGAGCTCGAGGCCGAACTGCGCCGTCTCTCGGACGAGGTCTCCACCGACGCGCTGACGCAGGTGGCCAACCGGCGCGGCCTGATGCAGGCGTTCGAGGCCGAGAGCGCCCGCCAGCAGCGCCTGCACGAGGCCGGCGGCGACCCCGTGCCACCCTTGTCGGTGGGCCTGATCGACATCGACAATTTCAAGAAGCTCAACGACAGTCTCGGTCATGCTGCCGGCGACCAGGCGCTCAAGGCGCTGGCCGCCGCGGTGCGCGAGCGGCTGCGTCCCGCCGACCACCTGGCGCGCTTCGGCGGCGAGGAATTCGTCGTCCTGCTCCCGGCCACCGAAGTGGTCGAGGCCCAGCAGGTCCTGACGCGGCTGCAGCGCAGCCTCAGCGAGGCGCTGTTCCTGCACGACGGCCGCGAGGTATTTGTGACATTTTCTGCCGGCGTCAGCGACTGGCGGCCGGGCGAGCCGCTGCAATCCACGCTCGAACGCGCCGACGAGGCTCTCTACGAAGCCAAGCGCAGCGGCAAGAACCGTACCTGCCTCGCCTGAGCGTTGCCCACTGACCTTGGCCGGCGCCTGTCGCCTCCGGTCACAACCCGGCCTCAAGTCCCGGCCGATTCTGGCCGATAGTCAGCCTATCCCCGGCATCCCGGGCGCAGCCGGCCCGGCCGATCTCGCCCCAAGGTACGACTTCGATGAACGCCTTCGTCCGCCTCGTCCACCCGCTGCGATCGGCCCTGGCCGCCTTCTTCAAGCACGACCTCGCGCTGCGCCGCGCCGAAGACGGCGTGCGCATCGTGCTCGAAGAACGTCCGCGGCCGGGCATGGCCCCCGCGCCGACCCGGGCCGCGCTGGTCGTCGCCAAGGAAGCCCAGGACCTGGCGTTGATGCGCCAGCAGCTGGCGACCCTGCTCGACGAACTGCCCGAGACGCGGGCCACCCTGCGCCACCTCGTCTTCGTCGAGCAGGCGCTGAAGAAGAAGGGCCTGCGTGCCTTGCGCAAGCTGCCGCTGGAGGTGCTGCAGCGGGCGCTGGACCAGCTCGAGGGCCTGGTCACCAACTGGTCGCCGGTGGGCCTGGCCAGCCTGCGCTCGAAGATGGCGGTGGCGATCATCGAGCGCGAGCAAATGGCCCCCGGCGCCGACGCCGACATGGAGACCGAGGCCGACGCGGCCGGCGACCGTGGGTCCTCGGTGCTCGACCCCTTGCCCGTGGAGCCCGTGCCCGAGCCCGCGGTCGCAACGCGGTCCGACGCCGAAACCCTGGCCGCTGCCTACGCTGCCATTGGCGACTTCGCTCCGAGCCAGTTCGAGATGCAGGGTGACCTCAGCTCGCCGTCGGCGCGGGCACTGGCGCGCGAGGCACTGCGCCCGCTGGCGCGCGACGCCGATCCGGTCGATATCGAGCTGCGCGAACTGCAGGGCTGAGCCGGGCGAAGGGCGCGGCCGGCGGACGCGGCCGGCCGGGAAGACGAGCCGTAGCGCCGCCGCGCGCTCCACCCCGGGTGGCTGCCGCTGGCGCCGCACAGGTGTCGGTTCGTCGCATGGGGGTGCCCCCCCATGATCGACAGGCGTTACCCTCGCGCCTTCACATTTTCGGTTCGCCCGCTGCCGCGAGCGGCCGCAAGCCCATGCGTCATCGCCTCATCGTGGTCGCTCTCGTTGCCTTGCTGGCGGCCTGCGGCAAGGCCGAGAAGTCCCCCGCGTCGACGGCCGCCACGGCGGCCAGCGCGCCCAGCCTGATGATTGCCCCCGAGGACCTGTACACCGTGGCCCCCAGCCTGCTCGCGAGCGGGCCGGTGATCAGTGGCTCGATCGAGCCCGAGCGTCGCGCCGACCTGCGCGCCGAGGTGGCCGCGGTGGTACTGCAGGTGCCGAAGGAAAACGGCGAGGCGGTGCGCGCCGGCGACCTCCTGGTGCGGCTGGACGACGCCGCGATCCGCGACAGCCTGGCTTCCGCCGAAGAGGCGGTGCGCGCGGCAAGCCAGGCCTTCGACCAGTCCGAGCGCCAGGTGCAGCGGCTGAAGACCCTGCAGTTGCAGGGCATGAGCTCGCAGCAGTCGCTGGACGACGCCGAGGTCAGGCGCAACAACGCCCAAAGCGACCTCGTGGCGGCCCGGGCCCGCGTGGCCTCGGCGCGCCAGCAGCTGCAGCGCACGCTGGTGCGGGCACCGTTCGACGGCGTGCTCAGCGACCGCCAGGTCTCGGTCGGCGACACGGCGCAGGTGGGCAAGGCGCTGGTCAAGGTCATCGACCCGCGCAGCATGCGCTTCGAGGGCCTGGTCTCGGCCGATCGGATGCAGGAACTCAAAGTCGGCCAGGCCGTGAGCTTCCGCGTCAACGGCTACAACGACGGTGACTTTGCCGGCAAGGTGCGCCGCATCGACGCCACCGCCAACGTCACCACGCGCCAGGTTGCGCTGATCGTCGACTTCGCCGACCGCGATGCGGCGCCGCGCGTGGCCGGCCTGTTCGCAGAAGGGCGCGTGGAGACCGGCAGCACACAGGCACTGATGCTGCCCGAGACCATGCTCGTGCGCGCCGGCGATGCCGCCTTCGTCTGGCGCCTGGGCAAGGGCACGATCGGCAAGGTCGCAGTCACGGCCGGGCCGCGCGACGCGCGCACCGGCGAGGTACCGGTGTTGACGGGCCTGCAGGCCGGCGACCGCGTGCTGCGCGACCCGGGCAGCACGCTGATCGATGGCCAGCGATTCGATCTGACCGGCGCGGGTGCAGCGGTCAAGGCGGCTTCGGCCGCCGGGTGAGGCAGCGATGTTCCTCTCCGCATTCAGCATCAAGCGGTCGACCGCGATGATCGTGATCATCATCGGCCTGATGAGCCTGGGCCTGCTCGCGCTGTCCAAGCTGCGCGTCAACCAGATCCCCGACGTGGCGCCGCCGGTCCTGGTGGTCAGGATCCCGTATCCGGGGGCGTCGCCCGAGACGGTCGAGCGCGAGGTCATCGACCGCATCGAGAAGGCGATGCAGAGCATCTCCGGCATCGACGAACTGCGCTCCACCGCCGGCGAAGGCAACGCCACCCTGGTGCTGATCTTCGACTTCGACAAGAACCTCATCATCGCCGCCGACGAGGTGCGCAATGCGATCGCCTCGGTGCGCTACAAGCTGCCGGTGGAGATGCGCGAGCCCATGCTGCAGCGGGTGGACCCGTCGGACCAGCCGATCATGCAGCTCGCGCTGTCGTCCGACTCGCAGTCGCATGCCGAGATCTCGCGCCTGGCCGAGGACGAGCTCGCGGACCGCTTCCGCGGCCTGCCGGGGGTGGCCGTGGTCACCGTCAACGGAGCCCTGCAGCGCGAACTCTCGGTGCTGCTGCACTCGGCCAAGCTGCGCGAGTTCGGGGTCTCGGTCACCGACGTGGTCGCCGCCCTGCGGGCCCAGAACGCGACGGCGCCGGTGGGCAAGGTGCGCGGCGCGCTGGAAGACCAGAGCATCCGCCTGGTCGGGCGCATCGCCTCGCCGGCAGAGTTCGGGCAGATCGTGATCAAGCGCAGCGGCAGCGAGCTGGTGCGGCTGTCGCAGGTGGCCGAGGTGCGCGACGGCTTCGCCGAGCTGACCGGCTTCTCCGAGCGCAGCGGCCACCCCAACGTCGGCATCTCGATCACCCGCACCCGCGAGGCGAGCACCGTGACGGTGGCCGACGAGATCCGCAAGACCGTCGCCGACGTCGGCAAGACCCTGCCTGCTGGCACCAAGCTCGAGGTCACGCAGGACGGCGGCCAGGACGCGCAGAGCAGCCTCGACAACGTGATCCACGCGCTGGTGTTCGGCGCCGGGCTGACGATCTTCGTCGTCTATGTGTTCCTGAACTCCTGGCGCTCGACGCTGATCACCGCGCTGTCGCTGCCGACCTCGGTGATCGCCGCCTTCATCGCGGTCTGGCTGTGCGGCTTCACGCTCAACTTCATGAGCCTGCTCGGGCTGTCGCTGGCCATCGGCGTGCTCATCGACGACGCCATCGTCGTGCGCGAGAACATCGTGCGTCACATGGAGCTCGGTGAGGACCGCCGCACCGCGGCGCTGAACGGCACCGCCGAGATCGGGCTGGCGGTGGCCGCGACCACCTTCTCGATCGTCGCCGTGTTCGTGCCGGTGGCCTTCATGCCCGGCGTCTCGGGCCAGTGGTTCCGGCCCTTCGGCCTGACGGTGGTCGCATCGGTGCTGGTGAGCCTGTTCATCTCGTTCACGCTCGACCCGATGCTCTCCGCCTACTGGGGCGACCCGCCCGGGCACCATCGGGCACCCAAGCGCGGCATCAGCCGGCTGCTGGCGCGCTTCAACGACTGGTTCGACCACCAGTCCGACCGCTACGGCCGCGTCATCGCCTGGGCCCTGCACCACCGGCGCTGGATGGTGCTGTTCGCGGTGCTCAGCCTGCTGGGCGCACTCGGACTGCAGGCCAAGTTCGGAGGCTCGAGCTTCCTGCCCGCTTCCGACGCCGGCACCGTGGCCATCGACGTGCGCACGCCGTCGAGCAGCAGCCTCGAGTACGCCAGGCTCAAGGTCGAGGCGGCCGCAGCCCTGGCCCGCACGCTGCCGGAGACGGTGGCCACCAACGCCTACGTCAACCCGGGCGGCGGCCGCATCTACGTCGACATCGGCAAGAGCACCCGGCGCAAGCGATCGTCGGTCGAGATCGCCGCCGCGCTGCGCGCGCTCACCGCGCGCCTGGTCGGCGCCGAATACACGGTGCTCGACGACCTCAACAACGGGACCCAGAAGCCGGTCCAGATCCGCTTCACCGGCGCCGACTCGCGCCGCCTGCTGGCGATCACCAACGACTTCATGGCGCGGCTGCGCAAGGTGCCGGGTGCGGTCGACGTCGGCCTGTCGGAACAGGCGCCGCAGGAGGAGATGAAGATCGAGCTCGACCGCGGGCTGGCCAACACGCTGGGCATCTCGGCGGCCGACGCGGCGCAGGCGCTGCGGGTGGCGTTTGCCGGCGTCGAGGCCGGCGACTGGGTCGACCCGGGCGGCGAGACGCGCGACGTCGCGGTGCGCCTGCACCCCGACGACCGCGTCGATGCGAGCAACATCGAGCGCCTGCCGATCGCCGTCAGCGGCAGCAACCAGATGGTGCCGCTGGAGCAGATCGCCACCGTCACGATGGGGCACGGGCCGTCGCAGATCCAGCACTCGGGCGGGAAGCGCACGATCTCGGTGACCGCCAACGCGCAGGGCCGCTCGCCGGGCGAGGTCACCGCCGACGCGATGAAGATCGCCCGCGCGATCGACTACCCACCCGGCTACGGTCCGGAGCTGGCCGGCGCGAGCAAGGACCAGCAGGAGGTGTTCACGCAGATGGCGATCGCTCTGGTCTCGGGCATCGGGCTGATGTACCTGATCCTGGTGATGCAGTTCGGCAGCTTCACGGCGCCGCTGGCGGTGATGCTGTCGCTGCCGCTGTCGCTGATCGGCGTCGTCGTCGCGTTGCTGCTCACCCGCGGCACGCTCAACCTGATGAGCTTCATCGGCGTCATCATGCTGATGGGCCTGGTGGCGAAGAACGCGATCCTGCTGCTCGATGCGGCGCGCGTGCGCGAGGCCCAGGGCATGGACCGCGAGGAGGCGCTGATGGCCGCCGGCCGCAAGCGGCTGCGGCCGATCCTGATGACCACCTTCGCGCTCATCGCGGGCATGCTGCCGGTGGCCATCGGGGTTGGCGAGGGCGGCGAGTTCTACCGCCCGATGGCGGTGGCGATCATCGGCGGCACGATCACCAGCACCCTGTTGACGCTGCTCGTGATTCCCAGCTTCTACGACAGCATCGAGACCTCGCGCGACCGCGCGCTGGCCAAGTTCCACCGTCGCGACGCGCGCTGGAACACTGCCGCGGCCTTCGTCGTGACCCTGCTCGAGGCGCTGGCCACGCTGCTCTTTCTGCGCTACCTGTGGCGTGCGCTGTTGCGCGCGGTCGGCTGGGTGCGCCGCCGCCGCCGGGGCAAGGCGCAGCCGGCCTGAGCGCGGGCCGGCCGCATAATGCCCGGCCCTGTTGCCAGGGCTCCCCCAGCGAACCTTCAGCGCAGACGCCCCATGTCATCGACCGCCACCGTGGATCTGTCATCCCTGCACCCCGGCCGGCGCGCGGCGCCGGCGCTGCGTTGGGCCGTCGCCGACGTCCAGGCCTTGTTCGAGTTGCCCTTCATGGACCTGCTGTTCCGCGCCCAGCAAGTACACCGCGAGCATTTCGACGCCAGCGAGGTGCAGCTCTCGACCCTGCTGTCGATCAAGACCGGCGGCTGCCCCGAGGACTGCGCCTATTGCCCGCAATCGGCGCATTTCGACACCGGCGTCGAGGCCGGCAAGCTGATGCCGCTGGAGACCGTCGTCGAGGCCGCGCAGGCCGCCAAGGCCCAGGGCGCGACGCGCTTCTGCATGGGCGCGGCCTGGCGCAGCCCGAAGCCGCGCGACATCGAGCGCGTCAGCGCGATGGTGCGCGAGGTCAAGGCGCTGGGCCTGGAGACCTGCATGACGCTGGGCATGCTCGACGGTGGCCAGGCGCAGGCGCTGCAGCACGCGGGGCTGGACTACTACAACCACAACCTCGACAGCGACCCCGGCTTCTACGGCCAGATCATCGGCACCCGCAGCTACCAGGACCGCCTCGACACGCTGGGCCATGTGCGCGACGCCGGCATCAAGGTCTGCTGCGGCGGCATCGTCGGCATGGGTGAGAGCCGCGCACAGCGGGCGGGGCTGGTGGCACAACTGGCCAACCTCGATCCCTACCCGGAGTCGGTGCCGATCAACAACCTGGTCCAGGTCGAAGGCACGCCGCTGGCCGGCACCGCGCCGCTGGACCCGTTCGAGTTCGTGCGCACGATCGCGGTCGCGCGCATCACGATGCCGCGCGCGATGGTCCGCCTGTCGGCCGGCCGCGAGCAGATGGACGAGGCGCTGCAGGCGCTGTGCATCGCCGCCGGCGCCAATTCGATCTTCTACGGCGAGCGCCTGCTGACCACCGCCAACCCGCAGGCCGAGCGCGACCGCGCCTTGTTCGCGCGCCTGGGCCTGCGCCCGATGGAGACCTGAGCCATGGAGCGCAAGGCGATGACGCTGCACCGCCTGCGCGCGATGCACGCTGCCGGCGAAAGGATCGCGATGCTGACCTGCTACGACGCCGGCTTCGCCAAGGTGCTCGATGTCGCCGGGGTCGACGTGCTGCTGGTCGGTGATTCGCTGGGCATGGTGCTGCAGGGTCACGAGAGCACGCTGCCGGTGACGCTGGACGAGATCGCGTACCACACCGCCTGCGTCGCGCGCGGCAACCGCGGCGCCTGGTTGATCGCCGATCTGCCCTTCGGCAGCTACCAGGCGTCGGCCGAGCAGGCGCTGCGCAGCGCGGCGCGGCTGATGCAGGCCGGCGCCCAGATGGTCAAGCTCGAAGGCGGCGGCTGGACCGCGCCCCTCGTGCGCATGCTGGTCGAGCGCGGGATCCCGGTCTGCGCCCACCTGGGCCTGACGCCGCAGTCGGTGCATGCGCTGGGCGGCTGGCGCGTCCAGGGGCGCGAGGAGCAGGGCGCGCTGACCCTGCAGCAGCACGCGCTGGCGCTGGCCGAGGCCGGCGCATCGATCCTGGTGGTCGAGCTGATGCCCAATGCGCTGGCGCGCTCGCTGGTCGAAGCGCTGCCGATCCCGGTCGTCGGCATCGGCGCCGGGCCCGACTGCAGCGGCCAGGTGCTCGTGCTGCACGACATGCTGGGCATCACGACGGGCAAGCTGCCGCGCTTCGTTCGCAACTTCATGCACGAAGGCGGCGGTGTCGAGGACGCCGTGCGCCGCTATGTGGCGGCGGTCAAGGACGGGAGCTTTCCCGACCCGGCGCTGCACGGCTACCAGTAGCGATCGGCGGCACGCGGCACCGCAGGCCCATGCGCATCGTCGAGACCATCGCCGGACTGCGCGAGCAGCTCACCGGCGCACGCAGCGTGCTGGTGCCGACGATGGGCAACCTGCACCAGGGCCACCTCTCGCTGGTGGCGCAGGCCCGGCTGGCCGCCGGCGCGACCGGTGCACCGGTGGTGGCGAGCATCTTCGTCAACCGGCTGCAGTTCGCGCCGCAAGAGGACTTCGACACCTACCCGCGCACCTTCGAGCGCGACTGCGAGTTGCTGCGCGCGGCCGGCTGCGACCTCGTCTTCGCCCCCGCCGAGGCCGAGCTCTATCCCGAGCCGCAGACCTACCGCGTGCAGCCGCCGGCGGCGTTGGCCGACATCCTCGAAGGTCATTTTCGCCCCGGCTTCTTCACCGGCGTGTGCACCGTCGTGCTCAAGCTCTTCAACGCCGTGCAGCCGCGCGCGGCCGTGTTCGGCAAGAAGGACTACCAGCAGCTGCGGGTGATCGAAGGCATGGTGCGCCAGTTCGCGCTCCCGATCGAGGTTCTCGCGGGCGAGACGACACGCGCGCAGGACGGGCTGGCGCTGTCGTCGCGCAACGGCTATCTCGACGCCGCGCAGCGCGCGGAGGCGGTCGCGCTTTCGCGCACCCTGCGCGAAGTCGCCGCCGCGGTTGCCAGCGGCCACGGCGACTGGCCCGCGCTCGAGGCCGACGCGATGCAGGCCTTGCGGCGCCGTGGCTGGCAGCCCGACTACGTTGCGATACGCCGCGGCGCCGACCTCGGCCCGCCGATGCCCGGTTCCGCGCTGGTCGTGCTGGCCGCCGCGCGGCTGGGGGCGACGCGGCTGATCGACAACGTCGAGATCGCGCCCCAGGGCTGAGGCTGCTGCGTGCGGGCACCGGGCCCGGCGCCCCGACGCCGTCCGGCAGTGACTTCCGAGGGGCTGTGTGGCGCGATTTGCGCTGCATCAAGAGAAGGCGCCTTTCTGCGCCGGTACGCTACAGGTAGCGTATCTTGCGTTTCCCGCCCACAGATCTAGTGTCCAGCCATGAGCACAGCGCCAATTCCGTCGGCCGACCGAACGTTCGCGCCGCCGCTGGCCGTGATCAAGCGCGACGGTCGGACCGCAGCCTTCGCCGCCGCCAAGATCCAGGCCGCCATCGCGCGCGCCGGCGTCGCCACCGGTGAGTTCACCGAGGCCCGGGCCGCCGAGCTGACGGCCAGTGTCGTGGCCCGCTTGCATCGACGCGTGACCGGGGTCGAACAGGTCCAGGACGAGGTCGAGCGCGTGCTCGACGGCGCCGGCCATTTCGCGACCCTGCGCGCCTACATCGTCTATCGCGAGCAGCATCGCCAGCTGCGGCGCGACCGCCAGGTGTCGGTCGACGTCGAGCGCTCGGTCAACGAGTACCTCGCGCAACAGGACTGGCGCGTGCATGCCAACGCCAACCAGGGCTACTCGCTGGGCGGCCTGATCCTCAACGTCTCTGGCAAGGTCATCGCCAACTACTGGCTGGACCATGTCTATCCACCCGCGGTCGGCGTGGCGCATCGCGAGGCCGACTTCCACATCCACGACCTCGACATGCTCGCCGGCTACTGCGCCGGCTGGTCGCTGCGCACGCTGCTGCACGAGGGCCTGAACGGCGTGCCCGGCAAGGTCGAGGCGAAGCCGCCCAGGCACCTGTCGAGTGCGGTCGGCCAGATCGTCAACTTCCTGGGCACGCTGCAGAACGAATGGGCCGGTGCGCAGGCCTTCAGCTCGTTCGACACCTACCTTGCCCCCTTCGTGCGCCAGGACCACCTGGGCTACGAACAGGTGCGGCAATGCCTGCAGGAGCTGATCCACAACCTCAACGTGCCTTCGCGCTGGGGCACGCAGACGCCGTTCACCAACCTGACCTTCGACTGGACCTGCCCCGAGGACCTGCGCGAGCAGGTGCCGGTGATCGGCGGCCAGGAGATGCCGTTCACCTACGGCGAGCTGCAGCCCGAGATGGACCTCATCAACCGCGCCTACATCGAGGTCATGATGGCCGGCGACGCCAAGGGCCGGGCCTTCACGTTCCCGATCCCGACCTACAACATCACGCGCGATTTCGACTGGGAGCACCCCAACACCGACCTGCTGTTCGAGATGACGGCCAAGTACGGGCTGCCGTATTTCCAGAACTTCCTGAACTCCGACCTCGAGCCGCGCATGGTGCGCTCGATGTGCTGCCGGCTGCAGCTCGACCTGCGCGAGCTGCTCAAGCGCGGCAACGGTCTGTTCGGCTCCGCCGAGCAGACCGGCTCGCTGGGCGTGGTCACGCTCAACTGTGCGCGGCTGGGCTACCTGAACGCGGGCGACGAGGCGGCGCTGCTGGCGCGCACCGACGCGCTGATCGTTCTGGCGCGCGCCAGCCTGGAGATCAAGCGCAAGGTCGTCCAGGGTCACATCGACAACGGCCTGTTCCCTTACACCAGGCGCTACCTGGGCACGCTGCGCAACCACTTCTCGACCATCGGCGTCAACGGCATCAACGAGATGATCCGCAACTTCAGCGCCGACCGCGACGACATCACGACACCGGCCGGCGAAGCCTTCGCGCTGCGTTACCTGGACCATATCCGCGAGCGCATCGTGCAGCTCCAGGAAGAGACCGGGCACCTGTACAACCTGGAGGCCACGCCGGCCGAAGGCACCACCTACCGCTTCGCCAAGGAAGACCGCAGGCGCCTGCCCGGCATCCTGCAGGCCGGGACCGAAGACCAGCCCTACTACACCAACTCGTCGCAGCTGCCGGTGGGTTTCACCACCGATCCCTTCCTGGCGCTCGAGCGCCAGGAGGCGCTGCAGCGCAAGTACACCGGCGGCACCGTGCTGCACCTGTACCTGGGCGAGCGGGTGTCGTCGTCGGCCGCCTGCCGCGAACTGGTCAGGCGCGCCCTCGGCCGCTTCCGCCTGCCCTACATCACGATCACGCCGACGTTCTCGATCTGCCCCAGCCACGGCTATCTGGCCGGCGAGCACGCCTTCTGCCCCAAGTGCGACGAAGAGGCGCTGGCGCGCAAGACAGGTGCGGGCGCCGTGCCGGCTGCACCGGCGGCGCAGCCGGTCTGAACGGCGTGCCCCGGGCTTCTCGCTCCGTTCCGGAAAGGACTCCTCATGAGCCACAGCCTCACCCCACTGCAGCACCCCGTGCTGGCCGAGCACGAGCGCCAGCGCTGCGAGGTCTGGACACGCGTCATGGGCTACCACCGGCCGATGGCCTCGTTCAACGTCGGCAAGCAGGGCGAATTCAATGAACGCAGGTACTTCGACGGGCCACCGCTCCTGCGCCCCGATGGCGAATCGCCCGCCGACGCCGGCCGTCCTTGAACTCGGCGGCTTCACGCCGCTGAGCACCGCCGACTGGCCCGGACAGTTGGCCGCGGTGGCCTTCGTGCAGGGCTGCCCCTGGCGCTGCACCTACTGCCACAACCCCGGGATGCAGGCGCGCGGGCCCGGTGGCGGGCCGGCCTGGCCGGACGTGCTGCGCACGCTCGCGCGCCGGGTGGGCCTGCTCGACGGCGTGGTCTTCAGCGGCGGCGAGCCGACGCTGTCGCCGCAGTTGCCCGGCGCCGTCGCGCAGGTGCGCGCGCTGGGGCTGCAGGCCGGCTTGCACACGGCGGGGATCTTTCCCGAGCGCCTGGCCGCGCTGCTGCCCGATCTGTCATGGGTCGGCCTCGACCTGAAGACCGATTTCGCCGCCTACGAAGCGCTGACCTCGCGGCGCTTCAGCGGCATCCGCGCGCGGCGCTCGCTCGACCTGGTGCTGGCCAGCGGCGTGGCGCACGAGATCCGCACGACCTACCACCCGGCCCTGGTGGACGACGAGGCCCTGCTCAACGCGGCGCGCAATCTCAAGGCCCTGGGCGCGCGTGCCTGGGTGCTGCAGCGCTGGTGGCCGCGCCAGGGTGAATCGCCCGCGCTGGCGGCGCAGTGGCATTGGCCCGACGCATCGCTGCTGCAGGCGCTCCGGCTGGCCGGACCGCCGCTGGCGCTGCGTTGAGCCCCGCCGGCCCGGCTCGTGTCCGCGGTGTGGGGACGTCGCCGCGGGGGCGGGCTACGATGACGGCCATGGACGCTTCCGACCAGCGCGCACAGACCCTGGGCGAGGAGATCGCCAACGCGATCAGCCATGGCCTGGCCTTCGTGCTGGCGGTGGCCTCGCTGCCGATCCTGGTGCACTTCGCCGGCCAGCGCGGCGGTACCGCCGCGGTGGTGGGGGCGAGCCTGTTCGCGGCCACGATGATGCTGCTGTACTTCGTCTCCACGCTGTACCACGCGCTGCCGTCAGGCCGGGTCAAGCATTGGTTCAATCGCCTCGATCACGCCGCGATCTACCTCTTCATCGCCGGCAGCTACATGCCCTACCTGCTCGGCGTGCTGCGCGGTGCCTGGGGCTGGACGCTGTTCGGCATCGTCTGGGGCGCGGCGGCCATCGGCGTCACCGCCAAGCTGTGCAACCGCCTGCGCCATCCGCTGTGGTCGACCGGCCTGTACGTGGCGATGGGCTGGGTCGCGCTGATCGCCGCCGGGCCGCTGTTCCACCGTCTGCCGGTTGTCGGGCTGGCCTGGCTGCTCGCGGGCGGCGTGGCCTACACGCTGGGTGCGCTGGTCTTCCTGTTCGACGGCAGGGTCCGCTACGCCCATTTCGTCTGGCACCTGTTCGTCGTCGCGGGCAGCTTCAGCCATGTTTGCGCGGCGCTCGCGAGCACCGCCTGAGGCAGGCAGGCCGGCCGCGCCTCGTCGCGCGATCACCCCGCCGCGGGCTCGTTCGGGCTGGCGCCAGCGGCCGGCCCGGTGGCCTCGGCCGAGGGGCCTGGTTCGTCCAGCGCCGCCAGCACCCGGCCCGGGTTCATCGCCTGCTGCAGCGCGGCCGCATCGGGGTCGTGGCGATCCCTGACGTGGGGCGAGTCGCGCCGCAGTTCCTCCAGCAGGTCGATCATCTTCGCCGTCTTCTGCTCGATCAGCAGCATCACCTTGAGGTCGAGGTGGGCGCGCTGTTCGTCCAGGCGGGCGACGCGGTTCTGCTTGGTCAGCACGACGGTGGTGATCAGCAGCGCGCTCAGGCCGAGGATGCCCTGCAGCCAGAAGTAGGGCGGCGGGTCGAACGCGGCGAGGCCGAGCGCCACGCGCAGCGCGTTGGCGCCGATCCAGGCCGCGACGAAGGCCAGGATCAGGCCGAGGAACGCCGGCTGACCGACGCCGCGGGAAATGCGCTCCGCCAGCCGCTGCGAGTGGCTGAGCTGGCTCGCCTCGCGGGCATAGAACGCGTGCACGGCGGCGATGTTCTGGCCGATCTGGTCGGCTTCGTCGCGGACCGGCGGCGCCGGTGGTGCCGTCTTCGCGGGGTCCTCGCTGCGGGTCGTCATCGTTGTTCGGGCTGGCGCATGCTCGCGCGCTTCAACCCAGGCGCATCGTCCCGGCCCCGAACAGGCCGATCAGCCCGATCACGATCAGGTAGATCGCGACGATGTAGTTCAGCAGCCTGGGCATGACCAGGATCAGGATGCCCGCCAGCAGCGAGATGATGGGCGCAAGGCCGAGGTGGACGTTCAAGAGGCATCTCCGGTGCGCTGCGCGTGGTCCAGGCGCGGAATGCGTCTGCGGCAGGGGCCCCAGCATCGCTCGCCGCGCACCGGCGGTGAATCGGCCAAGGCGCCGGCCCGGCGTAGGCGGGCGCCGACAGATCATGACCTGGACCGCGCTCCGTCGCGGCACTCCCCGCGAGCGGCGTATCCTGCCGCCCACGAACGATTCCCAGCGATGACGATGGAGAGCCGGCGGTGAAGAAGAACGCCTACGCGATCGGTGCGGTGGTCCTGCTGCTGCTGGCCGCCGGACTCTGGTTCGGCGGCCGCCAGGCGCCCCCGCCAGCGCCACCGCCGGTGGCCCAACCCGCCGTACCGCTGCCGGTCACGCCGTCGCCCGAGGCGGCGGCGCCTGTGGTCAGCCACCCGATCGCGGCCGCCGCGCAGGCGGCTTCGTCGCCGCCCGACGTCGATGCGTCGTTGATCGCGCTGTTCGGGCGTCGTCTCGCGCTGACGATGTTCCACCTCGACGACTTCCCGCACCGCTTCGTGGCCACGGTGGACAACCTGGCGCGCGGCACCGCCAGTGCAGCACTGTGGCCGCTCGCGCCCGCGGGGGGGCGCTTCACGGTCGATGACCAGGGCGGTTCGCAGGTCGTCGGCGCCGCTAACGCCGAGCGCTACGCGCCCTACGTGCGGCTCATCGAAGGTGTCGATCTGCAGGCCGCCGTCACCACCTACGTGCGGCTTTACCCGCTGTTCCAGCAGGCCTACGCCGATCTGGGCTACCCGAGGCGATTTTTCAACGACCGGCTGATCGAGGTCATCGACCTGCTGCTCTCCACGCCCGATGCCGGCCCGTCGCCGAAGGTGCACCGGCCGGTGGTCCAAGGGTCGATGCCACCGGTGAGACCCTGGGTGCTCTACGAGTTCGACGACAGCGCGCTGCAGTCGCTGAGTGCGGGCCAGCGCATGCTGTTGCGCATGGGCGACGACAACGCGCACCGCGTCAAGGCCCGGCTGAGCGAACTGCGCCGCTTGCTGGTCGCGGCCGAGCCGGCCCCCCCGGCGCAGCATTAGCCGGCCGCAGGGTGTCGCGGCCCGACCGCGAACACCTCGACCGGCACGGCGAAGCCCTTCAGCGGCACCGCACCCAGCGCTTCCAGCGACCACCCGCGGCCAGGGTGCGGCGCGCCCTGGCATCGATCAGGATCGTGCGTGCGGCCTGCTTGGTGTGCGCCTCGAGCCGCGCCGCCAGGTTGACCGCGTTGCCGACACAGGTGCAGGTCGCGCGCTGCTGGGTGCCGGTGTAGCCGGCGTCGTCCTGCGCATGGGCGAGCGCCAGTTCGGAAAGCAGGAGAGGTGCCTCTTCGAGGAAGGTGCCGGCCCGCTCGGTGGCGAAATCGGCGCCGGCGGTGTCCTGCAGTCCGCGCCACACGGCAGCGTCGATCAGCGGCTCAGGGGCCATGGGGTGATTCCCTTCTGCGCGGTACCTGTTGCAGGGCCTCGACGAGTTCTTCGACGCGGATCGGCTTGGCCAGGTAGTCGTCCATGCCGGCGGCCAGGCATTCCTCGCGGTCGCCCTGCATCGCGTTGGCGGTCATCGCCACGATGCGCGGACGCTCGCCGACAGACCACTTCGCGGTGATGCGGCGGCTGGCTTCGAGGCCGTCCATCTCGGGCATCTGCACGTCCATCAGCACCACGTCGTAGGGCTGGCGCTCGACGCTCTCGATCGCCTCGATGCCGTTGCCGGCCAGGTCGGCGCGGTAGCCCATCCGTTGCAGCAGCCGCAGCGCGAGCTTCTGGTTGACCACGTTGTCCTCGGCCAGCAGGATGCGCAGCGGGTGGCGCCTGGCCAGCGTCGCGTCGATCTTCGGTGGGGCCACCGGCGGTGCAAGCTTCGGCGCGGCGTCCTGCCCCAGCAGCGTGACCAGCGTGTCGAAGAGCTGGCTCTGGCGCAGCGGCTTGGCCAGCGTGGCCGCGAAGAGCTTGCTGTCGGCCTCACCCCTGCCCAGCGAGCCGAAGAGCACCAGGGGCAGCGAATGTCCGGATTCCCGGATGTGCCGGGCCAGGGCGGTGCCGTCCATGCCGGGCATGTGCATGTCGACGATGGCCAGGTCGAAGCGGTCGGAGCCCAGCATCTCCAGCGCCTGGGCGGGGTGCCCGGTTTCCAGCACCGCCATGCCCCACTTGGCCGCCTGCAGCGCCAGGATGCGGCGGTTGGTGGCGTTGTCGTCCACCACCAGCATGCGCTTGCCGCGCAGCGCCGGCTGCGGGCCGATGAACTCGCGCCGGGCCATGGCCGGCGAGTCGGCCGCCGGCGCGCGCAGCGTGAAGTGGAAGGTGGCGCCGCGGCCCGGCCCAGCACTCTCCACCCACATCGTCCCGCCCATCAACTCGGCCAGTCTCTTGCTGATCGCCAGCCCCAGCCCCGTGCCGCCGTACTTGCGCGTGGTGCTGGAGTCGGCCTGCGAGAACGACTGGAAGAGGCGGCTGATGTCTGCCGGGGTGAGGCCGATGCCGGTGTCGCGCACGGCGAAATGCAGCTCGTCGCCGTCGGCCGAGACCGTGAGCACGACCTCGCCGCTCTCGGTGAACTTGACCGCGTTGCTCAGCAGGTTCAGCAGCACCTGGCGCAGCCGGCTGAGGTCGCCGGTGATCGCCGCCGGCACCTCGCCCTCGAAGATGTAGGCGATGTCCAGGTGCTTCTCGGCCGCGCGGCCGCCGATCAGGTCCAGCGCGGACTCGACGCATTCCCGCAGGTCGAAAGGCTGGCTCTCGATGTCCATCCGCCCGGCCTCGATCTTCGAGAAGTCGAGGATGTCGTTGATGATGATGAGCAGCGCGTCGCCGCGGTCGCGGATGGTGTTGGCGAAGTCGCGCTGCTCGTCGGTCAGCGGCGTGTCGAGCAAGAGCCCGCTCATGCCGATGATGGCGTTCATCGGCGTGCGGATCTCGTGGCTCATGGTGGCCAGGAAGGCGCTCCTGGCCTCGTTGGCGGTCTCGGCCGCGGCGCGCGCGTCCTGCGCCTCCCTGAACAGGCGCGCGCTCTGCAGCGCCACGCCCATGCTCGATGCCACGGTGGCCACCAGTCGCGCATCGGCGGGGCCGAAAGCGTGGTCGCGCTCGTGGTTCTCGATGTGCACCGAGCCGAGCACGCGGTCGCCGGCGAGCATCGGCACGACGAGCAGGCTGCGCGCGCGGTCGGTGCCTGGGCGCACCGATAGGCCTCGGGCCAGCTGCTCGGCCACCGAGCCGATGATCACGGGCTCGCGGCCCTTGCGGTAGAGGCGTTCCTGCGGGCTGCCGGGCTCGGGCACGCGGGTTTCGCTGCTCAGCCGCACCCCGTGCTCGTAGGCGTAGAGGGTCTGCTCGCTGCCGTTGGCCTCGTTCCACCAGCGGATGCTGAGGTCGCCGGTGGCGAAGACCTCGCGCAGCTTGTCGCCCACCGTGTCGACGACGGCCTGGAAGCCGAGCGCCGCGGCCACCGCCTGCTGGACCGTGTTGATGACCTCGAGCTCGCGCACCCGGCCGTCGAGCTGCGCCGTGCGCTCGGCGACCTGGCGTTCCAGGCCCTCGGTGGCGCGGATGTTGGCCAGCGCCGCCGCGGCCTGGCTGGCGAGCATCGCGAGCATGTCGCGGTCGCTGTCGTTGAAGCGGCCGAACAGGCCCTCGATGTCGGCGTAGAGAAACCCCAGCAACTCGCGCTGCGCGATCAGCGGCGCGATCAGGCACGAACGCTGGTCGACCGGCGCGGCGCCTTCGGGGCCGTGGCGCAGGCTCACGGCGCGCGTGCGCTGCGCCTCGTCCAGCCAGGGCCCGATCGCTGTGAGCAGCGCGGCCGGGTCCTCGCCCAGCGGCAGCTCGTCGCCGGCCAGCTGCAGGCCGACGGGCTCGGCCAGCACGAGCAGCATGCGCTCGGCGCCGCTGAGCTCGGTCGCCTCCTCGACCAGGAACTCGCGCCAGTCGGCCTCGCGCTTCAGCTCGTTCAGGCGCAGCCCGGTGTCGACCAGGCGCTCGAAGGGCTCGCCCACGCTGGTGCGTGCCTGCAGGTGCACCAGCGCCTCGGCGGCCGGCAGGCCCTGCCGGCGAACATGATCGCGCCAGGCAGCGGTGACCTCGCGGCGGGTCTCGACCTCGCGCCCGAGGTTGGACAGTGCACAGGGCTGCGACCACAGCGCGGGGCCTTGCCAGACGGCATCGCCCAGGTGCTCGAACAGGGCGGTCGCCTGCTCCGCGTGGCGCAGGCCGGCGGCGTGGTTGCCGTCACGCCACTCGGCCTCGGCCAGGCGGAGCAGGGCCAGAGCTTCGAGGCTGGCGTCGCCGGACTTGCGCGCCGCGGCGAGGGCCCTGCGGGCCGAACGCCCGGCCCCGACAGGATCGCCCTGGCGCGCCTGCACCAGCGACAGGCGGCTTGCCGCACGCGATTTCGATGCCGCATCGCCCAGCTTGCGGGCGACGGCCTGCATGGCCTGCGCGTCGGCCATCGCGGCGGCGAAGTCACCGATCGCGATCAGGCTCTCGGCGCGCAGGTCGAGCAAGGCCAGGCGCTCGGTGGGGGGCAGAGCCGGTGGTAGCAGCGCGGCCGTGGCGGCGGCGATCGCCCGCTCTTGCAGGCCGGCCCAGGCCAGCGCATGGATGGCTGCAGCCGGGCCGGGTTCGGCAGCCGCGGCGGCGCGGCGGGGCGTGCGGGTAACCGGCTTGCGCAAAGGGCCTCCCGGGCTTCTTGGGTCCCGGCGCACAGCAGGCGCGGGTCGCCCCAGTCTAGCGGCAGGCCGTGCCCTTAGCATAGTGCGCATGATCAACACGAACCCCGGGGCCGGGCGGTCCGACGCTGCTGCGCTGCGCGAGTTGCTGCCTACGGTCGAGCGCCTGGCGCGCGCCGCCGGGGCGCTGATCCTGCAGGTCTACGCCGGCGACTTCGCGGTCCGCGGCAAGGCCGACGCCTCGCCGGTGACCGCGGCCGACGAGCGCGCCGAGGCGCTGATCGTGCCCGGCCTGCAGGCGTTGACGCCGGACTGGCCGGTGGTGGCCGAAGAGGCCGCGGCGCGCGGCGAGACGCCGGCCGCGGGCGAGCGCTTCTGGCTCGTCGATCCGCTGGACGGCACGCGCGAGTTCGTCTCGCGCAACGGCGAGTTCACGGTCAACATCGCGCTCGTCGAGCGCGGCGTGCCGGTGCTGGGCGTGGTCTTCCTGCCGGTGCCGGACCGGCTGTACGCGGGCGTGGTGGGGCAGGGCGCGTGGCTGCAAGAGGGCGGCGGCCGCCGCGCCATTGTCTGCCGGGCGCTGCCTGCCGCAGGTGCGACGCTGACCAGCAGCCGCTCGCATGGCGACGAAGCGGCACTGGCTGCCTGGCTGCAGGGCCGGCCGGTGGCGGCGCGGATCACGGCGGGATCGTCGCTCAAGTTCGGCCTGATCGCTGCCGGTCTGGCCGACCTGTACCCGCGTTTCGGCCGCACGATGGAATGGGACACCGCCGCCGGCGACGCCGTGCTGCGCGCCGCCGGCGGCAGGGTCTGCGATCTGGCGGGCGCGCCGCTGCGCTACGGCAAGCCCGGCTTCGAGAATCCGCACTTCGTCGCCAGCGGGGCGTCGGGCGTGCCGCCCGCGGCGGGAAAAACCCCGTGAGGCCCCGAGGGCCCGGCTCCTAGAATGGGCCTGCACAATGCAACAGGAAGGCCCGCATGCCTGCTCAACGCCGCGCCCCGGCCCCTTCGCCCGATGCCGAGGCTCCCAGCCCGGTGCGCACGCTCAAGAAATACCCCAACCGGCGCCTGTACGACACCCGCACCAGCAGCTACATCACGCTGGCCGACGTCAAGCAGATGGTGCTCGGCGGCGAGGACTTCGAGGTCCGCGACGCCAAGACCGGCGACGACCTGACGCGCAGCATCCTGCTGCAGATCATCCTGGAGGAGGAGTCCGGCGGCGTGCCGATGTTCAGCGCCCAGACGCTGAGCCAGATCATCCGCTTCTACGGCCACGCGATGCAGGGCGTGATGGGCACCATGCTGGAGAAGAATATGGCCGCTTTCGCCGAGCTGCAGTCGCAGTTCATCAACCAGAGCAAGGGCCTTTACGACCCCAAGCATCTGTCGCCCGAGGCCTGGACCCAGTTCCTCAGCGGCCAGCCCGCGGCGCTGCAGAGCCTGATGGGCAACTACCTCGAGCAGAGCCGCGGCATGTTCGAGCAGATGCAGAAGGCCGGCTCACTGTTCCCGGGCATGACGGGGTTTCCCGGCACCAAGAAATGAGCCTTCGGTGACCGCGCGGCGCGATGCCTGAAAATCGCGCCATGTCCCAGACCACCGCCACCGGCAACATCCCCACCATCGGCTTCGTCTCGCTTGGCTGCCCCAAGGCGCTGACCGACTCCGAGCTGATCCTCACGCAGCTGCGCGCCGAGGGCTACGAGACCTCGCGCACCTACGCCGGTGCCGACCTCGTGATCGTCAACACCTGCGGCTTCATCGACGACGCCGTCAGGGAAAGCCTGGACGCCATCGGCGAGGCGCTGGCCGCCAACGGCCGCGTCATCGTCACCGGCTGCCTGGGAGCCAGGAGCGGCCGGAGCGGCGACGGCGGCAGCAACCTGGTGCGCGAGGTCCACCCCAAGGTGCTCGCGGTGACCGGCCCGCACGCGACGCAGGAAGTGATGGACGCGGTGCACCTGCATGTGCCCAAGCCGCACGACCCCTTCATCGACCTCGTGCCCGAGGCCCGCGGGATCGCCGGCATCAAGCTCACGCCGCGGCATTACGCCTACCTGAAGATCAGCGAGGGCTGCAACCACCGCTGCACCTTCTGCATCATCCCCAGCATGCGCGGCGACCTGGTCTCGCGTCCGGTGGGCGACGTGCTGGCCGAGGCGCGGGCGCTGTTCGAGTCGGGCGTGAAGGAGCTCCTCGTCGTCAGCCAGGACACCAGCGCGTATGGCGTCGACCTGAAGTACCGCACCGGCTTCTTCGACGGCCAGCCGGTGAAGACGCGGCTGCTCGAGCTGTGCACGAAGCTGGCCGACCTGGCCGAACCGCATGGCGCCTGGGTGCGACTCCATTACGTCTATCCGTATCCGAGCGTCGACGAGGTGCTGCCGCTGATGGCGTCGGGCCGGGTATTGCCGTACCTCGACGTGCCGTTCCAGCATGCCCACCCCGACGTGCTCAGGCGCATGAAGCGCCCGGCCAGCGGCGAGCGCAACCTCGAGCGCCTGGCGCGCTGGCGTGAGCTGTGCCCCGAGATCGTCGTGCGCTCGACCTTCATCGCCGGCTTCCCGGGCGAGACCGAATCCGAGTTCGAGACCCTGCTCGACTTCATCCGCGAGGCCGGGATCGACCGCGCCGGCTGCTTCGCCTACTCGCCGGTCCAGGGCGCCGCCGCCAACGAGCTGCCCGGCATGCTGCCGCAGGAGGTCCGCGAAGAGCGGCGCGCGCGCTTCATGGCGGTGGCCGAAGAGGTCTCCGCGCGCAGGCTGCAGCGCCGCGTCGGCGCCACGATGCAGGTGCTGGTCGATCACGCGCCGGCGCTGGGCCGCAAGGGTGGCGTCGGCCGCAGCTACGCCGACGCGCCCGAGATCGACGGCGTGGTGCGCTTGTTGCCGCCGGAGAAGGCCTCCAGGACCCTGAAGGTCGGCGAGTTCACGCGCGCCCGCATCGTCGCCGCCGAGGGTCACGACCTGATCGGCGTCCCCATCTGATCGTTTCGAGAAAGCGCAGCGCATGACCCGCGACCTGGCCACCGAACTCATCCACCACGCCTACCGGCCGCCGGCCGGCTTCGAGTCGCCGCAGCCCGGCGTGCACAAAGCCTCGACCGTGATCTTCAAGAGCGTGGCCGCGATGCGCGCGCGCGACTGGCGCCACAAGACCGGCTACACCTACGGCCTGCACGGCACCCCCACCACCTTCACGCTGGAAGAGCGCATCGCAGCGCTCGAGGGTGGCAGGCACTGCGCGCTGGTGCCCAGCGGGCTGGCGGCGATCGCGCTCGTCGACCAGGCGCTGCTTTCGCACGGCGACGAGCTGCTGCTGCCCGACAACGTCTATGGCCCGAGCCGCGAGTTCGCGCGCCACGAGCTGGCGCGCTGGGGTATCGCGCACCGGCTCTACGACCCGCTGGACGCGGCCTCGCTGGCGGCTGCGATCGGACCCCGCTCCAGGCTGGTCTGGATCGAGGCCGCGGGCTCGGTGACGATGGAATTTCCCGACCTCGGCGGTCTCGTCGCCGCGGCCAAGGCGCACGGCGTGACGACGGCGCTGGACAACACCTGGGGCGCGGGCATCGCCTTCGGCGGCTTCGATCTCGGCATCGACATCGTGATGCAGGCGCTGACCAAGTACCCCAGCGGCGGCGGCGACTTGCTGATGGGCTCGGTGGTCACCCGCGACGACGCGCTGGCCGAGCGCATCAAGCTCACGCACATGCACCTGGGCCTGGGCGTGGCCGGCAACGACGCCGAACTGGTGCTGCGCTCGCTGGCCACGCTGCCACTGCGCTATGCGGCACAGGACCGCGCCGGGCGCGAACTCGCCGCCTGGCTGGCGGCGCGGCCCGAGGTGCGGCGGGTGCTGCACCCGGCCGTGGCCGGCAGCCCGGGTCACGCGCATTGGCAGGCCCATTGCACGGCCGCGGCCGGGCTGTTTTCGATCCTGCTCGACGAGCGCTTCAGCGCCGCGCAGGTGGACGCCTTCGTCGATGCGCTGCGGCTCTTTCGCATCGGCTACTCATGGGCCGGGCCGGTCAGCCTGGTCGTGCCCTACGACCTGGCTGCGATGCGCTCGGCCGAAGCCCGGGTGCGCAACGACCTGCGGGGCCACCTGGTGCGCTTCTCGGTCGGTCTCGAAGCGGTGGCCGACCTGCAGGCCGATCTCGCGCAGGCGATGGCGCAAGCGCTCGCCTGAACCACCGCGCGCCTCAGGCCTTCGGACCTGACGAGACCTTGTGTCTCATCAGCCGGCCCTTCTCTCTTTCCCAGTCGCGTTGCTTCTCGGTGTTGCGCTTGTCGTGCTGCGCCTTGCCCTTGGCGAGGGCGATCTCGGCTTTGACGCGGCCACCCTTGTAGTGCAGGTTCAGCGGCACCAGCGTGAAGCCCTTTTGCTCGACCTTGCCGATCAGGCGGCGGATCTGCTCGCGGTGCATCAGCAGCTTCTTGGTCCGGTCGGCCTCGGGTTGGACATGCGTGGAGGCCGCGCCCAGCGCGTTGATGCGGCAGCCGATCAGGTACAGCTCGCCGTCGCGGATGTGCACGTAGCCATCGGTGAGTTGCACCTGCCCGGCGCGAACGGCCTTCACTTCCCAGCCCTGCAGCACCATGCCGGCCTCGAATTGCTCTTCGATGCTGTACTCGTAGCGGGCGCGGCGGTTCTCTGCGATGGTGGCCATGGTGTCGCGCTCAGATGGGGCCTGGACGCGCTTCTACAATGTGCCGATTGTATGAAGCATGTGCGCAAGTCGGTCCTGCTGTGGTACTCGCCGGCCGAGATGTACGAGCTGGTGACCGCGGTCGAGGCTTACCCCGATTTCCTGCCCTGGTGCAGCAGCGCGCAGGTGCTGGAGCGGCACGGGGACGGCGTCACCGCCAGGCTGGGCCTGGCCTACATGGGCGTGCGCCATGCCTTCACCACCCGCAACGCCGAGGTGCCGGGTCGATCGGTGACGCTGCGGCTGGTCGATGGCCCGTTCTCGCTGCTCGAGGGGAACTGGCAGTTTCTCGCCCTGGGTCGTCCCGACGCCGGCGGCGCCACGCCAAGGGCTTGCCGGATCGAGTTCGAACTGCGCTACGCCTTCGCGAGCCAGGCCCTGGAGACCGTGGTCAGCCCGGTGTTCGACAAGGTCGCCAACACCTTCGTCGATTCCTTCGTCCGCCGTGCCGAAGACGTCTACGGCGCCCGCTGAGGCGGGGGGTGGCAGCAGGCCGGCGGATGCCGGCGCGCTGCGCATCGAAGTCGTCTTTTGCCCGCAGCCCGGGCACTGTGACCGCGTGTCCTTGCGCTTGCCGGCGGGCACAACGCTTGCCGACGCGCTGCGTTCCAGTGGTCTGCTCGAGCGCCATGCCCTGGCGCTGGCCGGCCTGCGCGTGGGCGTGTGGTGCAAACCGCGCGAGCCCGAGGCGCTGCTGCGTGACCTCGACCGCGTGGAGATCTACCGCCCGCTGACGGTCGATCCCAAGGAGGCGAGGCGGCAGCGCTATCGGCGTCACAAGGAATCACGGGTCGCCCGCGATCCTTGACCGCCCTCAGCGGCAGTCCGAAGCGATCGCCTCGCGCGCCACCCGCAACTCTTCTGCGCGGCCCTTGTCGTCGAGCACCTCGCGCTCGCCCTTCTCGTTGACGCGCGCCATGCGCTGCCCGCTCTGCAGCGCCATCTCCTGGCTGCGGGCGCGGCGGCAGTTCTCGGCACGTTGCGCGGCGTTACGTTCTTCGTCGATCCTGGCCTTTGCCGCGCGCTCCTGGTCGGCGCTGCGTTTGCGGGCTTCGACTTCCTGCTCCAGCGGAGTGAGGTGCGGGGGCGAGGGCACCAGGGCCGCGCTGGCGGCACTGGCCGGCACCGACGCCGGCACGACACGGTGGGGGTCGGGCCGGCCGAGGATGTCGGCGTCGGGGACATCCTTGGGTGGCGGGCGGTCGCTGACCGTGATCCGGCCGTCCTTGTCGCGCCATTTCCACTGGGCATGCGCCGGCATTGCCAGCAGGGCCGAGAGCGCGACCAGGGCGAATGCCCACCGAAGGGGCGTGCGCGGAAGTTTCTGCATCGTGCAAGTGTAGTGCGGTAGTCCGGCCTGCGGCACGGCCGGGCCGACGCGCGATGTGACCGGACGTGAGCGCGCGGGCCGCTCCCTATAATCTCATTTTGCGTCTGGAGCCCTTGCATGCGCCTACTCGGCAAAGCGCTGACCTTCGACGACGTGTTGTTGGTGCCGGCCCTCTCCCAGGTGTTGCCGCGCGACACCAGTCTCGCCACCCGCCTTTCACGCAACATCGCGCTCAACGTGCCGCTGGTGTCGGCGGCGATGGACACGGTGACCGAAGCCCGCCTGGCGATTGCCATCGCCCAGGAGGGCGGCATCGGCATCGTGCACAAGAACCTCACGCCGCAGCAGCAGGCGGCCGAGGTGGCGCGCGTGAAGCGCTACGAATCGGGCGTGCTGCGCGACCCGATCACCGTCACCCCCGAGGCCCGCGTGCGCGATGTGATCGCGCTGTCGCGCCAGCATGGCGTCAGCGGTTTCCCGGTGCTCGACGGCAAGGTGGTGGTGGGCATCGTCACCAACCGCGACCTGCGGTTCGAAACCCGGCTCGAGGCCCCGGTGCGCGAGATCATGACCCCGCGCGAGCGGCTGGTCTGGGTGGCGGAGGGGGCCTCGCTCGAAGAAGGCAAGGCGCTGATGCACAGGCACCGGCTGGAGCGGGTGCTGGTGGTCTCCGATGGGTTCGAGCTGCGCGGGCTGATGACGGTCAAGGACATCACCAAGCAGACCGACTTCCCCAATGCGGCGCGTGATTCCCACGGCAAGCTGCGGGTGGGCGCGGCGGTCGGCGTGGGTGAAGGCACCGAAGAGCGCGTCGAGGGGCTGGTCAAGGCCGGCGTCGATGTGCTGGTCGTCGACACGGCGCACGGGCACAGCGCCGGCGTGATCGACCGTGTGCGCTGGATCAAGAGGCACTTCCCGCAGGTCGACGTGATCGGCGGCAACATCGCCACCGGTGCCGCCGCGCTGGCGCTGGTCGAGGCGGGCGCGGACGCGGTCAAGGTCGGCATCGGCCCGGGGTCGATCTGCACCACGCGGATCGTGGCAGGTGTCGGCGTGCCGCAGATCATGGCCATCGACAGCGTGGCCACGGCGCTGCGCGGCAGCGGCGTGCCGCTGATCGCCGACGGCGGCATCCGCTATTCGGGCGACATCGCCAAGGCCATTGCCGCCGGCGCGAGCAGCGTGATGATGGGCAGCATGTTCGCCGGCACCGAAGAGGCGCCGGGCGAAACCATCCTCTACCAGGGCCGCACCTACAAGAGCTACCGCGGCATGGGCTCGATGGGCGCGATGCAGAAGGGCAGTGCCGACCGCTACTTCCAGGACGCCGGCAACAACCTCAGCACCGCCAAACTGGTGCCCGAGGGCATCGAGGGCCAGGTGCCGTACAAGGGCTCGGTGGTCGCCATCGTTTTCCAGATGGCCGGCGGACTGCGGGCGGCCATGCACTACTGCGGCTGTGCCGGCATCGAAGAGATGCAGCAGCGGGCCGAATTCGTCCAGATCACCGCCGCGGGCATGCGCGAGAGCCATGTCCACGACGTCCAGATCACCAAGGAAGCCCCGAACTACCGCATGGAATGACCGACTCCCCGAATCCTTCCCCGGCGGCGGCCAGCCCGCCCCCGGCGCGCGCCGCCGCGATGCGCTTCATCATGCTGACGGTGCTGATCGACATGCTGGCCATCGGTGTCATCGTGCCGGTGCTGCCCGCCCTGGTGGGCAAGTTCACCAGCAGCCCAGCCGAACAGACGCATTGGTACGGCGTGATCGCCTTCGTGTTCGCGTTGGCCACCTTCTTCGGCGCGCCGATCCTGGGCGCGCTGTCCGACCGCTTCGGCCGCCGTCCGGTCCTGCTGCTCGGCTTCTGCGGCGTCGCGACCAACTTCTTCATGACCGCGCTGGCCACCAGCCTGTGGATGCTGGTGGTGTCGCGGATCATCGGCGGCGGCCTCCAGGCCAACGCCGCCGTCGCCAATGCCTACGTGGCCGACATCTCGACGCCCGACGAGCGCGCCAAGCGCTTCGGCATGCTCGGCGCGATGTTCGGCATCGGTTTCATCCTTGGCCCGGTGATCGGCGGCCTGCTTGGCGGCATCGACCTCCAGTTGCCCTTCTTCGTCGCGGGCACGCTGGCCTTACTGAATCTCGTCTACGGCGTTTTCGTGCTACCCGAATCGCTCCCGCCCGAGCGCCGCCGCGCGCTCGACTGGCGCCGCGCCAACCCGCTGACCTCGCTCAAGGAACTGGCCCAGCTCAAGGGCGTGGGCATGCTCGTCGGCGTGCTGGCCTGCGCGGGCCTGGCGCAGTTCGCGCTCTACACCGTGTGGGTGCTGTACACGACCTTCAAGTTCCACTGGGGGCCGACCCAGAACGGCTGGTCGCTGTTCGCCATCGGCGTGGTCGCTGCGCTCGTGCAGGGTGTGCTGCTCGGCCGCCTGCTCAAGCGCTTCACGCCACAGCGGCTGGCGGTGCTCGGGCTGGTCTCCTCGACCCTGGCGTTCGTCGCCTTCGGCCTCGTCACCGAAGGCTGGATGATGTACATCGTGATCGTCGCCAACGTGCTCGGCAACACCATCACCGCGGCCCTGCAGAGCCTGATCTCGGGCGCCGCCGACGGCAGCAAGCAGGGTCAGACGATGGGCTCCGTGAGCGCGCTGAACAGCCTCATGGCGGTGATCGCGCCGACGCTGGCCGCGCCGCTGCTGGGCGTGGTGTCGCATTTCCCGGCGGGGGATTGGCGCATCGGCCTGCCTATGTTCTTCTGCGCCGCCCTGCAGGCGCTGGCGCTGGCCTTCGCGGTCGGCCACTTCCGCCGCGTTCGACGCACGCGTCTGGCGGTTGCGACCACGGGCGCGTGATGCACGACAAGATCCTGATCCTCGACTTCGGCTCGCAGGTCACGCAGCTGATCGCGCGCCGCGTGCGCGAGGCGCATGTCTATTGCGAGATCCACCCCAACGACGTCGGCGACGACTTCATCCGCGCCTTCGCGCCCAAGGGCATCATCCTCTCGGGCAGCCACGCGAGCACCTACGAGGAACACGAGCTGCGCGCGCCGCAGGCGGTGTGGGATGCCGGCGTGCCGGTGCTGGGCATCTGCTACGGCATGTTCACGATGGCCGTGCAGCAGGGCGGGCAGGTCGAGGCCAGCACGCACCGCGAGTACGGCTACGCCGAGGTGCGCGCCCACGGACACACGAAGCTGCTGGACGGCATCGAGGACTTCGCCACGCCCGAAGGCCACGGCATGCTGAAGGTGTGGATGAGCCACGGCGACAAGGTCACCGCGCTGCCGCCCGGCTTCAAGCTGATGGCCAGCACGCCGAGCTGCCCGATCGCGGGCATGGCCGACGAGGCGCGCGGCTACTACGGGGTGCAGTTCCACCCCGAGGTGACGCACACGCTGCAGGGCGCGGCGCTGCTGCAGCGCTTCGTGCTCGGCATCTGCGGTGCCCGCGGCGACTGGATCATGCGCGACCATGTCGCCGAAGCCGTGGCCGCGATCCGCGCGCAGGTGGGCAGCGAAGAGGTCATCCTGGGCCTGTCGGGCGGCGTTGATTCGAGCGTGGCCGCGGCGCTGATCCATCGCGCCATCGGCGAGCAGCTCACCTGCGTCTTTGTCGATCACGGCCTGCTGCGCCTGAACGAGGCGCAGCTGGTGATGGAGATGTTCGTCGGCCGCCTGCATGCGAAGGTGCTTCACGTCGATGCCAGCGCCGAATTCCTGGGCGCGCTGAAAGGCGTGTCCGACCCCGAGGCCAAGCGCAAGATCATCGGCCGCGAGTTCGTCGAGGTCTTCCAGCGCGAGGCGAGGAAGCTGGCCAACGCGAAGTGGCTGGCCCAGGGAACGATCTACCCCGACGTGATCGAGTCCGGCGGCGCCAAGACCAAGAAGGCGACCACGATCAAGAGCCACCACAACGTCGGTGGCCTGCCTGCCACGCTGGGCCTGAAGCTGCTCGAGCCGCTGCGCGACCTGTTCAAGGACGAGGTGCGCGAGCTCGGCGTGGCGCTCGGGCTGCCGCGCGAGATGGTCTATCGCCATCCGTTCCCGGGCCCGGGCCTGGGCGTTCGCATCCTCGGCGAGGTCAAGCCCGAGTACGCCGACCTGCTGCGCCGCGCGGACGCGATCTTCATCGACGAGCTGCGCGCCACCGTCGATCCGGCCACCGGCCAGAGCTGGTACGACCAGGTCTCGCAGGCCTTCGCCGTGTTCCTGCCGGTCAAGAGCGTGGGCGTGATGGGTGACGGCCGCACCTACGACTGGGTCGTCGCGCTGCGCGCGGTGCAGACCAGCGACTTCATGACCGCCGACTGGGCCGAGCTGCCCTACAGCCTGCTGAAGAAGGTGTCCAGCCGCATCATCAACGAGGTGCGCGGCATCAACCGCGTGGCCTACGACGTCTCGAGCAAGCCGCCGGCGACGATCGAGTGGGAGTGAGGGGCTCCAGCTTCTGGCCCATCGGCATCTTCGGGGACTGTCGGAATGAGCGACAGAAGGCGCTTCCAGGCCGTCGCAAGTGCTTGATTGATTGGCGGGACCTCTGCATCCCACTGGCCCGTACCGAAGTGGGTAAGGCGACGGATGCCAGTGCGGAAAGCCAGCTGCTGGCTACTGAAACTTGAAGAACTTCACCTGGGCAATGCGGTTGAGGTTGAAGCCTTTGCCGGCATCCTTCCTGACGACCGGTGCCACTTTGCCACTACCGAAAAGCGGCGCGGCGACGAACGTGGCACCGGATGGATTCAACTGCCCCTGGTTCGTCGTGGCAACCTTGTTGTGTACGTCCACGTCCATCTTGGACCATCGCTTGAACCCCGCCGTCACCGTAGTGCCAACCAGGTCGAACTGCACGTAGATCGACCCCTTCTTCTCCACGTGGCTCGAGACGCGCGCGCCGTAAACGTCGCCCGTGAAGGTCAATGCGTTTGCAAGGCCGAGAAGAACGTTCTTCCAGTCCGTGTTGCCTTGCGTATTGGGTGAGTACTGCTCGTCGCGGTTGATGACGCCGTAAACGGCAACACCCGCCTCGCCTCGCTGAAGTTGGCTGCCGACCCAGCCCGCGAAAACGCGCAACTTGTCGTCACTCACCTGAAGCGGCGTCAAATGTGCCCGGGCACCCGAAGTGCCCGACTTCGCGTCGTGAAATCCGTATAACCCGCGGCTCGTCTGGAAACAGATTGCCTGGCATCCGAGAATGCTCGGAAAACCCAGCGAGTTGGCATCGAAGCCGTATTTGTTCTCACCAATGAATTCCATTCGCTCTCCGTATCGGGCTCTCCAATTGCCGATGCCCGTGCGCCCGATTTGCCGCGCGCCGGGCAGCTTAACTGAAATGAATTTTACGCCTGCGACGATCGCAGATTGCAGCCCAGCGAGCCGATCGATATACTGCGTGCAGGGGAGATGGCATGCCTCCCGGAACCGCCCGTTTGGGCTGATGATGCCTACCGATTGCCCGGAGGGGCCCGGTAGGCTTTTTCTTGCGCAATGCGCAGTTCATGCCCGGCCGCGCTGCTCCAGTCCCGACGACCAAGGAGCGACATGAGCGGACTACCCTTTCTTGCGGTCTTCGGTGGTGCCGGCTGCGGCGCCTTGCTGCGATGGTGGCTGAGCGGCTGGCTCAACCCGATCTTCCCGACGATCCCGCTGGGCACTCTGGCAGCCAACCTGGTCGGCGGCATGCTGGTCGGCCTGGCCAGTGCCTTCTTCACCCACAACGTCGGCCTGGCGCCCGAATGGCGGCTGCTGATCATCACCGGCTTCATGGGCGGGCTGACGACCTTCTCGACCTTCTCGTTGGAGGTCGTCACCCTGATCGGGCGGCAGGAGTTCGGGTGGGCCCTGGGGGCCGCGAGCCTGCACCTGGCCGGCTCGCTCACGCTGACCGCGGCGGGCATCCTGATCGCCAACGCGCTGTTCGTCAGGGCCTGACGGAGCCTGCGTGGACCTGGCGACCGGACGTCTTCATCCGTGGCGTGCGCGTCGTCGTTCCGGGCAGCAGTCCTGCTGAAATCGATCACTCCAAAGGAGCCCACAGTGCAAGGCGTCTATCTCAAGTTCTACGTGCAGGAGAAACGCCGCCACCACGGCATCCTGGCCTACGAGTGGCTGTTGGAGGAGGCCAGGAAACTCGGCATCCACGGTGGCTCGGCCTTCCGCGCGATCGCCGGCTTCGGCCGCCACGGCAAGCTGCACGAGGAGCACTTCTTCGAGCTCGCCGGCGACGTGTCGGTCGAGGTCGGCTTCGCGCTTACCGAGGCCGACGCCCAGCACTTTCTCGCCCACCTGGCCGGCGAGCAGCTGGCCATGTTCTACATCAAGGTTCCGCTGGAGATGGGCATGGTGGGGAACGCCCCCTGACCGCCGCGCGCCGCGAGGCCTGAAAGGAGCACAGCGATGGACGGTTCGTTCCTGCGTTTCTACGTTCACGAGAACCAGCGGCTGCACCACGGGCTGCTGTGGGAATGGCTGCTGCAGCAAGCCAAGGCGATGGGCATCCGCGGCGGCTCGGCCTTCCGCGCGATGGCCGGCTTCGGCAGCCACCAGGTGCTGCACGAAGACCACTTCTTCGAGCTTGCGGGCACCCTGACGGTGGAGGTCGAGTTCATCGTCACCGACGACGAGGCGCAGCGTCTTCTCGACCTCGTGCAGCATGAGAAGGTGCGCGTGTTCTATGCGCGCATACCGGCGCGCTTCGGGGTCATCAACCCCAAGGTCGGCGATCCGCAAGGCGGCGATGCGCCGGCGCATGGGGGAGCACCATGACCGAGATCTGGGCCCTGGCGGCCCTGTGGCTCGGGCTGGCGCTGCTCGCCACGCTGCTGTCGATCGGGCTGCGCGTTGCCACCGCGCTGTCCGAGATCGTCGTCGGCACCATCGCCCAGCTCGTCATCGGCGCGGCGCTCGGCGGTTCATTGCTCGCCGGCGACGCGTCGTGGCTGAAGTTCCTTGCCGGCGCCGGTGCCATCGTGCTGACCTTCCTCGCCGGCGCGGAACTCGACCCGAAGGTGTTTCGTCGCAAGTGGAGGGAGGCGAGTGCGATGGGTCTGGTCGGCTTCGTGGCGCCGTTTCTGGGCTGCACCGCGTTGGCTCGCTGACGATGAATTCACGCCCCCCGGTTGCATCGACATCGGTCCGGTCGAACTACGGCCTGGGTCCCCGACCCCGTTCGTCGTCCTTCTCGCGGTCCTTGTCCTGCTCCTGCTTGCGCTGCTTCTCCTGCGACTGTCTTCTGTCTTGCGGACCTTCCTTCGGCTTGGAGACTGCCGGCGGACGTTGCTCGCGCGGCGCGACCGCGGGTGCTGGCTGTCTTCTCTGTTCCTGAGCCGCCGGCGCCGGGTGGGTCTGGCGTTGGACCGGCTCAGGGCCTCGCTGTTCGCGCTGGGGTGGCGGCGGTGCCCTGCGCGGTGTCTGCTCCTGGAAGTACTGGCGCACGACGGCGTCACGGGGCTGGTAGCGGTAGTTCTGGCTGCGCAGGACCTGCTGCTGCTCGAGCTGCGGATACCGGCTCTCCGAATACCGCCGCTGGTAGGTGGGCAACGGGGCCGGCGCGGGCGCGGACCTGTGGCTCCACTGGTCCCAGCCGCGCCGGTGCTGTTCCCATGCCTGGCCCCAGTGTTCGCCCCAGCGCGGCGGTGCATCGGGCTGCCAGCCGCGGAAGTACGGCGGAGGACTGCGGTAGTAGCGCACCGGGATGCGCAGGACGAACAGCGGCACGGCCTCCGGTGCCACCAGCCCCCAAGGGCCGTTGTACCAGGAACTCGCGTACCAGTTGTCGTCCTGGTAGACCCAGTACAGGCCGTCGTAGAAGAAGAAGTTGGCCTGCAGCCGCGGCGCGTAGTAGACAGGGTAGCCCGGCACCCGGACGAGCTCCGGGAACACGGGCAGGTTGACCCCGATGCTCACGCCGGGAAGCCCGATGGAAATGCTGAACTGGGCTGCGGCCGAGGTGACCAGCCCGATCAGCATCGAAAGCACGATGATGAGGTAGCGCAATTTGAGTCCTCCTGTACAAGCATCGGAATCAAACCGCCGCGAACGGAACGCGGGATTGATCCGGATCATCCGAAAAGCAGATTCAAAGAAGGGTAGCTCATGCCGCTCGGCGAGGCAGGTCTGTGCGCTGTCGTACACAGGGCAAATGGCTTCGATCCGAAGTCATTGCGTGCGCGCGAGATGGGGGCGCGCTTTGACGCAAGACGCGGCAACGAAGTGCGGCCGCGGTCATGCCGCTGCGACTATTGCTTCTCCGCGACGACCCGGCCCTCTGCGTTGATGAATATCCGGTAGCGATTCCCGTCCTGGCAGGCAGCAATGTGATCGTTGTCTTTCAGCGTGACGGCGCTGACCACCTGGCCACAGGGCAGGCCCAGAAGTGCGAGCACCGAGGTCAGGTCCTTGAGGAGCGCCGCGTCGTCCGCTGCGCGGGACGGCAGCGCGAAGAGCATCGTCGACAAGACAACTGACGCCCAAGTCCTCGCGCGCCTGTGCTTGTTCATGGGAGTCTCTCCGGTGGATCAGTCAGATTGCCGAGAATTTCGTCGGGTTCGACAGAATGCCCCAGATGGATTCACGCGAAGCTGCGATCGCGGTGGCGAGCGGTGGGTCGGCATCCTGCAGCAGCGCGAGCACCTTGAGGACCAGCAGATCGTACGAATGGCGTAACTCGGCCAGCGAAGTCTTGATCCGTCCCTGGTAGAAGCCGCGGAATCGATCCAGCAGATCGTCGACCTGATTCTTGAGCGTGAGCTTGGTGAAGACGCCGATCGCATTCGTCTCCTTGAGGCGGGTCTCGAGCGACTTGAGGTCCAGCGCTGGCGGTGGGGCCGGCTTCGCGACCGCCGGTGCCGGCGCCTCGCTCTTCGGCGCTTGCGCGGCGATCGCGGGCGGTGGGGGCACCTTGGGCACCGACGCCACTGCCTTGGGCGCACCTGGACGGGGAGTCCCCGATCCGGCGGGTGCGGCTTGCGGAGCCTTCGGTTCGACGGCGACGGGTTTGCGCGCCGCACTCACCGCTTTCGGCGGCTCGGGCGATGGCGCGGAAGAAGCGCCGCTCGACTCGACCGAAGCTTTCGCGCCAGAGGGTGCGGCAACGGATGGCACCTCGGGCTGCGGCGCACGTTCGGGGGCACGCAGGCTTCCCGCACATCCTGCCGTCAGCAACGCGCATACGACATTGCCGATCGCCGCTGCGGCCTTCACCCACCCGCCGGCACGAACCGGCGCTGGCGCTGTCGTCATCTCGGGTCGGCGGTGAAGTGGACTTGGCATTCAGTGACGGCGCAGGCAGCGCCATCGCCCGATCGCTGCATTCGGTCCGGGCTTGGGTGACCGTTCCACACCGGCGCAGCTAGACCCGCCGCCCTTGAATGAGCCGGATGAGGATCACCACGATCGCGATGACCAGGAGGCCGTGGATGAGTCCGCCCATCGTGTATGAAGTGACGATGCCGAGCAGCCACAGGATGACCAGGATGACTGCGATTGTTTCGAGCATTTGGTGACTCCTTCGGTTGAGCGGCGCCGGCCGGGAATGGCCGGCCCGCCTCTGCATGGCTTCAGTGGTGAGTCTTGTCCTTCGGGAACCAGGAATCCGTCGCCTTGCGTTGCCACTCTGCAAGCTGGCGTTCGGCTTCGTCCTTGGCGATGCCGTAGCGTTCCTGGATCTTGCCGGCAAGCTGGTCGCGGCGGCCCGCAACGACATCGAGATCGTCGTCAGTGAGCTTGCCCCACTGTTCCTTGGCCCTGCCCATGACTTGCTTCCAGTTGCCCTTGATCTGGTCCCAGTTCATCTTGATCTCCTTGGCTGGTGAATTGAGCGGACGAAGACACATTCGCCCCTGCGCTCGAAGCCGCACGGCTGCCTCGTTCCTGACACCGTTCACCTTCCGGGCGATGGATTCGGCGGTGGGCTCGTGGGCGGCGGTCCTGGCAAAGTCGGACGACATGACGGTGCCGTTCGACGGTTGGTGAGTTGTCGGACATGTCTCGCTTGTCGCCGTTGAGCCAAGTCAACGAGGGCGCGTGACCCGGGCGCGGCAGACTTCGAGTCAGAGTACGGCCGGCTGCTTCCGGCGAAAGTGGCTCTTGGCCGAGGCTTGTCGACCAGAGGGCCGATGTGCCTGCGGGTCGAGTTCGGCTGATTGCCCATGCGCCGCCAGCCTGTTACATCGATCCGGCAGGCCGCCGACAATGCGGCCCATGTCCGACCCCACCCACGATTTGCTGCAGCGCCTCGCCACACTGGTGGTCAAGGAGCGCGTTGGCCTCGGCGGCCTGGTGCCGTCCCAGCAGGCGCTGGCCCTGGGGCTGGTGTGGGCCGGCCTGCCCGAGGCTGCGGTGTCGACCGAACCCGAGATCAACCTGCAGCTCAAGGCCCAGCTCGCCGGGCCGGCGGCGTGGCTGGCCACCGACCATGTCGAGCTCCGCCGCTGGCTGGTCGACGCCGGCTGGCTGCAGCGCGACGGCTTCGGCCGCGCGTACCGCCGCACCGCCCGCGCCGATCTGCGCCCGGACCAGGCGCCGGTGGCCGATGCGCTCGCCGGCCTCGACACATTTGCCTGGGTGGCGCAACAGCGCGCGGCGCATGTCGCGGCGCGCGAGGCCGGCCGCCGGGCCTGGGCGGCTGGGCAGGGCGGGCACGCCGGGAAGGGTTCTGCGCCATGACCCAGGAAGCCGACGAATACGCGATGCGCCTGGCGCTGGACCAGGCGCACAACGCCTTGCTGGTGGGCGAGGTGCCGGTGGGTGCCGTCATCATGCGTGACGGCAAGGTGCTGGCCACCGGCTACAACCGGCCGATCACCACCCACGACCCCACCGCCCATGCCGAGATCGTCGCGCTGCGCCATGCAGCGCTGTTGGCCGAGAACTACCGCCTGCCCGATTGCGAGCTCTTCGTGACGTTGGAGCCCTGCGCGATGTGCGCGATGGCGCTGATGCACGCCCGCTTCAGCCGCGTCGTGTTCGGTGCCGTCGATCCCAAGACCGGCGCCGCAGGGTCGGTCGTCGATCTGTTCGCCCAGCCCAGGCTCAACCACCACACGGAGATCGTCGGCGGCGTGCTCGCGCCGGCCTGCGGCGAGTTGTTGCGCGGGTTCTTCGCCGCGCGGCGCGCGCAGCGGCGCGGCGGCAACGAAGCGTCGCCCGCGCCCATCCCTGCCGGCGATGCGATCGAGATCACGCTCGATCCTCCCGCGTCGTCCGAGCCGAAGTGAATGCGACCATGACCCTGCTCCAGCTCCTGTCTCCCGCCGGCGTCGTGCCGCGCGCCGCGCCGCTGCGTCTGGCCGCGCGGCGCTTGCGTGGATACGGCTTCGACGTCGCGCTCGACGACAGCGCGCTGGCGCGCCATCAGCGCTTCGGCGGCGACGACGAGACGCGCCTGGCCGCGCTGCACCGGGTGGCCCGCGCCGCGCCTTCGATCGCGATGGCCACGCGTGGCGGCTACGGCCTGACGCGCCTGCTCGATCGCATCGACTGGAAGCTGCTCGCGCGCAGCGTCGCCGCCGGCACGCGCTGGGTCGGGTACAGCGACATGACGGCGCTGCAGATGGGCCTGCTCGCGCACGCGGGTGCCGCCAGCTGGGCCGGGCCGATGGCGATCGACGATTTCAGCCGCAGCGACGAGGCCGGCGGCGTCGACGAGGTCACGCGCGACTGCTTCTGCGAGGCGATGCGCGGCGAGCTCGAGGCGGTGGGGTTTCGCACCGAGGCCGGCTTCGATGGCCTGGCGGCGCGCGGGCTGCTCTGGGGCGGCAACCTGAGCATGCTGTGCTCGCTGCTGGGCACCCCGCACTGGCCGACGGTCAAGGGCGGCATCCTCTTCGTCGAGGATGTCAACGAGCATCCGTACCGGGTCGAGCGCGGCCTGCTGCAACTGCACCAGGCCGGCGTGCTCGCGCGCCAGAAGGCGGTGTTGCTGGGGGCCTTCAGCGCCTGGAAGCCGTCGCCGCTGGACCGCGGGTATTCGCTCAAGAGCGCCGTCGCCCATCTGCGCGCCGCGACCCGCACGCCGATCCTCACCGGGCTGCCTTTCGGCCATGTCCAGCCCAAGGTCAGCCTGCCGCTGGGCGCGAGGGTGCGCTTGCTGGTGGACGGGCGCAACGCGCTCGTCGGCTGGTAGCGCCGGCAGCGGCCTAGAATGCCGCTTCGCCTTCGGGTCCGCCCGGCCACAAGCTGAGGTGGGCCCGAAGGCGCGAGTGTTTATGGTGCTGCCGCGTCGAGCCACCCTGCGACGCGACGGCGCATTGCCTGGAGGCCGCATGCGCGGACCAAGTCGTCTTTCATGGCGTTTCCGCCTGCGCCACCTGCTGCTCGCCTGCGTGGCGCTGCTGCTCGTGGCCTGCGACAACGACCCCTGGCCTAGCGACGCCGCGGCGTCGAACATGCTGTACACGTCGATGGTCGAGAGCACGCCACGCCACCTCGACCCCACGGCCTCGTACTGGAGCAACGACACCGCGGTCACCTACCAGGTCTACGAGCCGCCGTATGGCTACCACTACCTCAAGCGGCCGTTCCAGCTCGTGCCCAAGACCGCGGCCGAGGTCGTCAAGCCGCGCTACGTCGACAAGGAGGGTCGTCCGCTGCCCGACGACGCCCCGGCCGACCAGGTGGCCGAGAGCATCTACGACGTGCCGATCAAGCACGGCATCCTGTACCAGCCGCATCCGGCCTTCGCCAAGGATGCGCAGGGGCACTACCTCTACCACCACCTGAAGCCGGGCGAGCTCGGCAAGCGGCGCACGCCGCTGGACTTCGAGGTCCAGGGCACGCGCGAATTGGTCGCCGAGGATTTCGTCTATGCACTCAAGCGCCAGGCCACGACGCGCATCACGGCGCCGATCTTCAGCACCTTCGCGCAATACGTGGTCGGCCTGCACGACTACGGCGAGCTGATCAAGAAAGAAGACGCCAAGCTGCTGCAGGGCCAGGACCCGTCCAGCCTCGACAAGCCCTTCCTCGACTTCCGCAAATGGCCGCTGGCCGGCGCCAGCGCGCCCGAGAGGTACCTGCTGCGCATCCGCATCATCGGCAAGTACCCGCAGTGGAAGTACTGGATGCAGATGACCTTCATGGCGCCGATCCCGTGGGAGGCCGATGCGTTCTACAGCCAGCCGGGCATGGCCGAGCGCGGGTTGTCGCTCGACAACTGGCCGGTGGGCACGGGTCCGTTCATGATGACCCAGTACACCAAGGACCGCAGCTACACGCTCAAGCGCAACCCCAACTACCGCGGCGAGCCCTACCCCTGCCACGGGATGCCGGGCGACAAGGCGGCCGGCCTGCTCGACGACTGCGGCAAGACCATGCCCTTCATCGACGGCATCGTCTCCACCGTCGAGCGCGAGGCGGTGCCGCAGCGCGGCAAGTTCCGCCAGGGCTTCTACGACCTCGAGGTCTTCGAGCGCACCGACACCGGCATGAGCTACCTGGTCGAGATGCAGGACTCGGAAGAGGTGCGTCAGGAATACCTTGCGCGTGGCTTCCGGCTCAACCGGGGCACCGACGTCAACAGCTACTTCATCGGCTTCAACATGCTCGACCCGGTGATCGGCGAAGGCAAGACGCCCGAGCAACAGGCGCGCAATCGCAAGCTGCGCCAGGCGATCTCGATCGCGATCGACTGGGAGGAGTACTCCAAAGTCTTTCCCAAGAAGGCTGGCGTCACCGCGATGAGCCCGCTGCCGGCGGGCATCTTCGGCTCGCGCGAGGGCACGCTGGAAGGCGTCAACCCGGTCACCCACAAGGTGGTGAACGGCCGCATCGTTCGCCGCTCGATCGCCGAGGCCAAGCAGCTGATGGCCGAGGCCGGCTACCCCAACGGCCGCGATGCGAAGACCGGCCAGCCGCTGGTGCTGAACTACGACTTCTATGCCCTGCCCACCCCCGAGCGCAAGCCAGAGATCGACTGGGTCGTGCGCCAGTTCGCCAAGATCGACATCCAGCTCGAGGTGCGCGCCACCGACAACAACCAGTTCCAGGACAAGGTGCGCAAGGGCAAGTACCAGGTCTTCTGGCTGGGCTGGAACGCAGATTACCCGGACGCCGAGAACTTCCTGTTCCTGCTCACGACCAAGGCCGGCAAGACCAGGTACGACGGCGAGAACACGTCCAACTACTCGAATCCCGAATACGACCGCCTGTTCGAGCAGATGAAGGCGCTCGAGGACGGCCCCGAGAAGCAGCAGCTCATCGACAAGATGGTGGCCATCGCGCAGCAGGACGCGCCCTGGACGATGGGCTTCTTCCCCTACGCGTCGGCCGCGGCGCAGGAATGGGTGCACAACTTCAAGCCGGCGGTGCTGATCCGCGACCATGGTCGCTACCTGCGGCTGGACGTGCCTCAGCGCGTGGCCGCGCTGAAGGCCTGGAACCGCCCGGTGTGGTGGCCGATCGGACTGCTCGCCGCCGTGGCGGCGCTGCTGGTGTGGCTGGCGCGGCGCAACCTGCACCGGCGCGAGCGCACCAACGCGCGCGGCGAAGTGCTGGCAGGCTGAGGGCAGGGCGATGCTGAACTACCTGCTGCGGCGGCTCGTCTATGCCGTGCTCGTGCTGCTGGGCGTCAACCTGGCCACCTTCATCCTCTTCTTCACCGTCAACACGCCCGACGACATGGCGCGCCTGAACCTGGGCGGCAAGCGCGTCACGCAGGAAGCGATCGAGAAGTGGAAGGTCGAGCGCGGCTACGACAAGCCGCTCTACTACAACCCGAAGGACGAGGGCAGCGCGCGCCTCACCGACACGATCTTCTGGGACCGCTCGGTGTCGCTGTTCGCGTTGCGCTTCGGCCGCGCCGACTCCGAGAGCTCGGGCGACATCGGGCACGAGGTCGCCACCCGCATGTGGGTGAGCCTGCAGCTCGCGCTGCCGCTGTTCGTGCTGCAGGTGATCGCGAGCACCGGCTTCGCGCTGCTGCTGGTGATGTTCCGCAACTCGCGGCTCGATTTCTGGGGCGTGGTCAGTTGCGTGCTGATGCTGTCGATCTCCAGCCTCTTCTACATCATCGTCGGCCAGTACCTGTTCTCGCGCGTGCTCAAGCTGGCGCCGATCTCGGGCTACGCCGGCGGCCTGGACGCGATCAAGTTCCTGGTCCTGCCGATCGGGCTGTCGCTGATCGCGCGCCTGGGCGGCGAGGCGCGGCTGTACCGGGCGATGTTCCTCGAGGAGATCGGCAAGGACTACGTGCGCACCGCGCGCGCCAAGGGCCTGAGCGAGACCGCCGTGCTGTACCGCCACGTGCTGCGCAACGCGCTGATCCCGATCGTCACCAGTGCCGGCAGCTACCTGCCCTACGTGTTCCTGGGCAGCCTGGTGTTCGAGAGCTTCTTCGGCCTGCCGGGCCTGGGCGCCTACGTGATCGAGGCGATCGGCAAGCAGGACTTCGCGATCGTGCGCACGATGGTCTTCGTCGGTTCGCTGCTCTACATCCTGACCTATGTCCTCATCGACATCGCCTACACCTGGGTCGATCCCCGGGTTCGACTGAGCTAGGACCATGCCAAAGTTCGTGCTGTTGTGGACCGACGCCGCGGTCTGGCTGCTCGTTGCGGCGCTGGCGGGCTACGTCGTGATGGTGTTGCGCCGACCGCAACTGGCGGCCAACTGGGGCAAGGTGTTCCGCGACGGCCCGGCGCTGGCCTCTTCGCTGGTGCTGCTGCTGTGCCTGGGCGTGACCCTGCTCGACAGCGTGCATTACCGGCTGCGGCTGCCGCCGGCGCCCGGCATCGTCAATGCCGCGCCGGCCTACGACTCGCGCACCCGCTCGCTGCTCGATGCCGCGCTGTGGCGTCTCGTGCAGTCGCGCGAGCAGACCTACTCGCGGCCGCTGTCGTACCTGGGTTTCACCAAGGAATCGGTCGTCGTGGGCGGCGAGGTCGAGCGCGTCGCGCCGCGGCTGAAATTCGGCGGCGCCCATCTCCAGGATCCGGCGACGCAATGGCTGCCCGACCTGGCCCGGCGCGCCGGCATCGGCCTGCTGCACGGCGCCCTGGCGGCGCTGCTGCTGAGCGCGGCGCTGGTCGCCGCCGTGGCGCGCGGCGAGCGCAGTTCGCTGGCCGCGGCCTGGACGCGCATCCGGCGGCGCGAGTCGCAGGTTCCCTGGCACGTGGCATTGGGTACCGTTTGGGTGCTGTGCCTGCTCGTCGGCCCGGCCAGCCAGCTGTCGGGTCCGTACCACCTGCTGGGCACCGACACCACCGGCAACGACGTGCTCTACCAGTCGCTGAAGAGCATCCGCACCGCGTTCGTCATCGGCAGCCTGGCGACGGTGGCCACGCTGCCGCTGGCGGTGACGCTGGGCGTGCTGGCCGGCTACTTCAGGGGCTGGATCGACGAGCTGATCCAGTACCTCTACACCGTGCTGTCTTCTGTGCCCAACGTGCTGCTGATCGCTGCCTGCGTGCTGATGGTGCAGGTGTTCCTGGACAAGAACCCCGACATGTTCGAGACCGGCGCCGAGCGCGCCGACGTCAAGCTCTTCCTGCTCTGCGCCGTGCTCGGCCTGACCGGCTGGGCCGGCCTGTGCCGCCTGCTGCGCGGCGAGACGATGAAGCTGCGCGAGCTCGAGTACGTCCAGGCCGCGAGCGCCTTCGGCGTCAGCGACGCCCGCATCATGGTGCGCCACATCTTCCCCAACGTCGCCCACCTGATGCTCATCGTCACGGTGCTCGATTTCTCGTCGCTGATCCTCTACGAAGCGGTGCTCTCGTACGTGGGCGTGGGCGTCGATCCGTCGATGAACAGCTTCGGCGGCATGATCAACCTGGCCCGCAACGAGATGAGCCGCGACCCGGTGGTCTGGTGGTCGTTCGCCGCCGCCTTCGGCTTCATGGTCACCCTGGTGCTGGCGGCCAACCTGTTCGCCGACGGTGTGCGCGACGCCTTCGACCCGCGGGCGCGATCGTTCCGCCGCCGTGTGGCGCCGGTGCGGAAGGCGGCTTGACCATGCTGCGGATCGAAGACCTGAAGGTCGAGCTCGACGCCGAGGCCGGCCTCGTGCGCGCGATCGACGGCATGCGCCTGGCGATCGAACGCGGCGAGACTTTCGCCCTCGTCGGCGAGTCGGGCTGCGGCAAGAGCATGACGGCGCTGGCGCTGATGCGGCTGCTGCCCGAGAGCGGGGTTGTCGCGGGCGGCGACATCCACATCGGCCAGGGCCGCGACGCGATCGACGTGCTCGGCCTGCCCGAGTCGCGGATGCGCGCGGTGCGCGGCGGCCGCATCGGGATGATCTTCCAGGAGCCGGCGACCAGCCTGAACCCGGTGATGAAGGTCGGCCAGCAGATCGTCGAGGCGATCGAGGCCCACACGCCGCTGCGCGGCGCGGCGGCGCGGGCCAAGGCGATCGACTGGCTGCGGCGCGTGGGCATCCCCGAGCCCGAGCGGCGCATCGACGAGTACCCCTTCCGCATGAGCGGCGGCCAGAAGCAGCGCGTGATGATCGCCATCGCGCTGGCGGCCGAGCCCGACTTCCTGGTCGCCGACGAGCCGACCACCGCGCTCGACGTGACGATCCAGGCCCAGATCCTGGACCTGCTCAAGGAACTGCAGCGCGAGCAGCGCATGGGCATGCTGCTGATCACCCACGACCTGGCGGTGGTCTCGGGCATGGCGCACCGGGTGGCGCTGATGTACGCCGGCCAGATCATCGAGGTCGCGCCGGCCGAGGAGTTCTTCGCCGCGCCCAAGCACCCGTATGCGCGGGCGCTGATGCGCGCGCTGCCCGGCAGCGGCCGGCGCGACGGCCCGCTGGAGGCGATCGCCGGCACCGTGCCGCCGTTGACGACGCGCTTCGAGGGCTGCCGCTTCGCACCGCGCTGCGCCGAGGCGATGCCGCATTGCGCCAGCACCTTGCCCGAGCTGCAGGCGCTGACGCCGAGGCACGAGGTGCGCTGCCTGCTCTACGCCCCGGGCGCGGTGCCGGTCAGGGCTTCGATGCCGGCCGCGGTGGCTGCGCCTGTCCCGGCGCCGGCCGCGGCGCCGTCGCCAGGGCCCTTGCTCGCGGTGCAGGACCTGCGCGTGCGTTTCCCGATCCGCGGCGGCCTGATGCAGCGGGTGCGCGGCCATTTCGACGCCGTGGCCGGTGTCTCGTTCGAGGTCGGCCACGGCCAGACGCTGGCCCTGGTCGGCGAGTCGGGCTGCGGCAAGACGACCACCGGCAAGGCCATCGTGCAGCTGCTGCGGCGCACGGCGACGATCGAAGGCCGCGCCCTGCTCGAAGGCCGCGACCTGTTCGAGATGCAGGGCGCCGAGCTGCTGGCAGCGCGGCGGAAGGTGCAGATCATCTTCCAGGACCCGTTCGGCTCGCTCGACCCGCGCATGCGCGTGGCGGAGATCCTCGACGAGGGGCTGGCGGCGTTGCAGCCCGATCTCGACGCCGGTCAGCGGCGCGAGCGCATCGAACGGCTGACCGACCGCGTGGGCCTGCGCCGCGATGCGCTCGGGCGCTACCCGCACGAGTTCTCGGGCGGCCAGCGCCAGCGCATCGCCATCGCGCGGGCGCTGGCGGTCGAGCCGCGCTTGATCGTCTGCGACGAGCCGACCTCGGCGCTCGACGTGTCGGTGCAGGCGCAGATCCTCAACCTGCTGCGCGAGCTGCAGCGCGAGCTCGGCGTCTCTCTCCTCTTCATCACCCACAACATCGGCGTCGTCGAATACATCGCCGACCGCGTCGCGGTGATGCGCGCCGGGCGCATCGAAGAGCAGGGCGCCTGCGCCGACGTGCTGGCGCGGCCGACACGCGAGTACACGCGCACGCTGCTGGCGGCAGTGCCGAGGCTGCAGACAGCCTGACGAGACCGCGGGCCGGCCGACTCGGTCAGCGAGCGCACGGCATGACCGACGTGAACTGGGGCCGCGCCGTTGTTGTCTGCCGCCAACAGATCGGCGCCGGCGCTTTGCGAATTTATGACCCCGCCGTCGCAGGTGTCCACAGCCGCCAAACCCGCGCCGTGCCTCGTGTCTCGGCGTCGATGCCTTGCGCGCAACCCCCGGTTCGGGCGGTCATGGCCTTGGGTTTTCCCGAAGCTTGACGCTCACCTCCGGCTACACAATGGTTTTACAGAGCGTCGCAAATGGTGCATCCGCCCCGTGTGGGGCGGGAATGCATCTTGCTGCGAAGCAAAGGTTATGGATCAACTTTCCTAGAGGAGTTTGTTGCATGTTCAAACGAACGAAGGTTTGCGCGGGCGTCATGGCGGCGCTGGGCGGAGGATTGCTGCTGGGCGCCCTGCCGGCGCTGGCGCAGGATGCGGCCAACGCGCGCGTCGAGGTCACGGGTTCGCGCATCAAGTCGCTGAGCCACCGATACGGCGTCGCCCGATCATCACGTTGAGCGTCCGAATCGATCAAGATGGATGCTCGGCGAGACAACGGTCGAAGACCTCATGAACAACCTGCCGCAGGTCTTCGCGGGCTTCGGTGCTCAGGTGTCCAACGGCGCGACCGGTACGGCCACGCTTGACCTGCGCGGCCTCGGCCCCGAGCGCACGCTGGTGCTGGTCAACGGCCGTCGTCTGCCTGCCGGTGACCCGAACAACGTCGGCGCACCCTTCAACGCAGTTCCAGACCTGAACCAGATCCCGGTCTCGCTGATCAAGCGAGTGGACGTGCTGACTGGCGGTGCGTCCGCAGTCTACGGCTCGGATGCCATCGCCGGTGTCGTCAACTTCATCATGAACGACCGTTTCCAGGGCGTTCAGATCGAAGCCAACCGCAGCATCTACAACCACTCGCAGCACAACCCTTCGGATGTGGATGCGGCGAATAACGCGAAGAACTTCCCGCCTGCCGGGCAGCGTCGGCGGCGACGGCGGAACCACCGACCTCAGCATCACGCTGGGCTCCAACTTCGCCGACAACAAGGGCAACGCCACAGTCTTCTTCGGCTACCAGAAGCAGGCCGCAATGCTGCAGGCGGCACGCGACTTCTCGGCCTGCTCCCTGGCCCTCGCAGGCGGCGGGAAGTTCAAGTGCGGCGGCTCTGGGACCGCGTATCCGACGAACTTCACGCTGGACTTCGGCACCTACACGACCTTGAATGCTCAAGGGCAAGCCGTCCCAGGGCCGTCCCTCTACAACTACGGCCCGCTGAACTACTTTCAACGCCCTGACGAGCGCTACACCGCTGCAGCGTACGCGCACTACGACATCAGTGATCTTGCGCGCGTCTACACCGAGTTCAATTTCATGGACGACCATTCGGTCGCCCAGATCGCGCCGAGCGGTACCTTCTTCACTCTCGCCAACGTGTCTGGGCTGAACCCCCTTGTGCAGCCGGACATGCAAGCGGCGTTGGGCATCACGCCCGGAAGCGCCGCGACCGTGCCGGTCAAATCAACCGTTGGCGTTTGAATTTGCGCCGCAGAATCCATCACTAATGTATGTCGCTGAAAAAGGCGGCGTAATCAAAGTATTCAATGTGAATACCGGTGCTCAACAATCGACTTTCATCGATATAAGTTCGAAAGTAAATGACGCTCAGGATCGCGGCCTGCTCGACATCGTGTTGGATCCCGCTTTCGGTACGCCAGTCCTGCCGGGTCAGCCAGAGCACAATTATGTCTATGCGTTCTATGTCGTTGATCCCCCGGATACCGTCGGCAAACAAGGGAATGCGGGTCCGGACGGCGGCGGAAACCGCTTTGCCTATGTGGTGCGCTTCACCGCCGATGCGACGACCAATTACACGACGGCGGTTCCCGGCAGCGAAGTCATCTTGCTCGGCGGCGTCGCTGTTCCAGGCCAGGTCGCGCAACAGCCGCGGACGCTTGCGGCCATCAGCGGAGCCGGAGCCGTCGACAGTACCAGCGATATCAGCCAGCCCGAGTCGGGCTTCAACGCCCAAACAGGGCAATACGTCGATAGCTACATCAAGGTCGATTCGCGGAGTCATGCCGGCGGATCGCTGGCGTTCGGCCCGGACGGCGCTCTCTATGTTTCGATCGGAGATGGCGCGTCCTTCGACACAACGGACCCGCGCGGTGTCAGTGTTCAGAACTTAGACAGTCTGTCCGGCAAGATCCTGCGCATCGACCCAATAACCGGTTTGGGACTACCAGACAACCCGTTTGTCGAGCCGGGCGGCGATCTCAGCGCCAACCGTTCCAAGGTCTACCAGTTAGGCCTGAGAAACCCGTTTTCCATGGGGTTCGCTCAGGATGGGCGTCTCTTCATAGGGAATACCGGGTGGTTTAGTTGGGACGAGATCGAGAGTGGCAATGCTGGAGCTAATTTTGGCTGGCCATATTACGAAGGCGGCGATAATGGCGTTTCTCTAAAGGCACCGGGATATCAGGACCTCCCCAGCGCCGCGGCATTCTACGCGGCGGTCGCCAATGGCACCATAACGCTAACACCAGCCTACCGTGCATTTGCTCACGACGATAGTTTGCCGGGTTTTCAGGTCGGGTGTATTGTGGGCGTCGGCGCGCCTTACGTTTACTCAGGATCGCGATACCCAGCGGAATTTCAGAACGATCTCTTCTTTGCCGACGTCGCCGACGGCGAGGTGTACGTGGTCGATGCCAACAATCGCAGCGATGTGAAGTTTTTATACAGCACCGGAGATTACCCCGTCGCCTTTAGCCAGGGACCCGACGGGTACGTGTACGTTGCGAACCTCGGAGCGGGTAATATTTCTAGATTGCTTATAGAGCCAATTCCAGCTCTCCCCCCAAATACGCTGACGCCGCATGGGAGCGCGAGCGTCGCGGGCAACGTCTTCACGCTGACGACGGCAGGTAATCAGGCCGGCACGGCGATGTCGACGGGGCGCATCGATGTGCGCCAGAACTTCACCGTCGCCTTCGACGTCAATCTGGGCGCCAGCGACGCCGGCGCCGACGGGGCGGCCTTCGTGTTGCATAACGATCCCCGGGGCGCCAACGCCATCGGAGCACCCGGCAGCGGCTTGGCGGTCGGCGGTATCCAAAACGGGCTGGCGATCGAGTTCGACACCTACGCCAGCAGCGCCGCGGACCTTGCCGCCGCCGGCATGCCCGGCTCCGACATCGCCAGCGACCACACCGGTTTCGTCGGCACCAACAGCGCGTTTGCCACCACGCCGGTGGCGCTGGCCAATATCGAGGACGGCGCGTGGCATCCGGTCGTGGTCAGCTGGAATGCGGCAACGCAGACGCTGAGCTACACCCTCGACGGCCAGCCAAGGGGAACGCTCACCGGCAACATCGCTACCCAATTCCTGGGCGGCTCGAACTTCGCCTATGTCGGCTTCGGCGCCGGCACAGGCGGATTGAGCAACACCCAAAGCGTGCGCAACATCAACGTCACCGCCACCTTCGAAGGCCAGACGCCGGGCAATAACCCCCCCGTCGCGGTTAACGATACGGCGACCACGGCGGCGGGCACTGCGGTCACCATTGCGGTGCTCGCTAATGACAGCGATCCCGAGAACAATCCGCTCACCGTTACCGGTGTGTCGAACTTCGTGGGCGGCTCCGCAGCGGTCAACGGCAACAACACGGTCACGTATACCCCCACCGCGGGCTTCAGCGGTGCTGGCGGCTTTACCTATACGATCACCGACGGAACGACGCCGAGATCCGCGCAAGTCAGCGTGACGGTCACCCCGCCGGGCAATAATCCCCCCGTCGCGGTTAACGATACGGCGACGACGGCGGCGGGCACTGCGGTCACCATTGCGGTGCTCGCTAATGACAGCGATCCCGAGAACAATCCGCTCACCGTTACCGGTGTGTCGAACTTCGTGGGCGGCTCCGCAGCGGTCAACGGCAACAACACGGTCACGTATACCCCCACCGCGGGCTTCAGCGGTGCTGGCGGCTTTACCTATACGATCACCGACGGAACGACGCCGAGATCCGCGCAAGTCAGCGTGACGGTCACCCCGCCGGGCAATAACCCCCCCGTCGCGGTTAACGATACGGCGACCACGGCGGCGGGCACTGCGGTCACCATTGCGGTGCTCGCTAATGACAGCGATCCCGAGAACAATCCGCTCACCGTTACCGGTGTGTCGAACTTCGTGGGCGGCTCCGCAGCGGTCAACGGCAACAACACGGTCACGTATACCCCCACCGCGGGCTTCAGCGGTGCTGGCGGCTTTACCTATACGATCACCGACGGAACGACGCCGAGATCCGCGCAAGTCAGCGTGACGGTCACCCCGCCGCCCGGCGCCGTGACGCTGACGCCGCATGGGAGCGCGAGTGTCGCGGGCAACGTTTTCACGCTGACGACGGCGGGCAATCAGGCCGGCACGGCGATGTCGACGGGGCGCATCGATGTGCGCCAGAACTTCACCGTCGCCTTCGACGTCAATCTGGGCGCCAGCGACGCCGGCGCCGACGGGGCGGCCTTCGTGTTGCATAACGATCCCCGGGGCGCCAACGCCATCGGAGCCCCCGGCAGCGGCTTGGCGGTCGGCGGTATCCAAAACGGGCTGGGGATCGAGTTCGACACCTACGCCAGCAGCGCCGGGGACCTTAGCGCCGCCGGCATGCCCGGCTCCGACATCGCCAGCGACCACACCGGTTTCGTCGGCACCAACAGCGCGTTTGCCACCACGCCGGTGGCGCTGGCCAATATCGAGGACGGCGCGTGGCATCCGGTGGTGGTCAGCTGGAATGCGGCAACGCAGACGCTGAGCTACACCCTCGACGGCCAGCCAAGGGGAACGCTCACCGGCAACATCGCTACCCAATTCCTGGGCGGCTCGAACTTCGCCTATGTCGGCTTCGGCGCCGGCACAGGCGGATTGAGCAACACCCAAAGCGTGCGCAACATCAACGTCACCGCCACCCTCGAAGGCCAGACGCCGGGCAATAATCCCCCCGTCGCGGTTAACGATACGGCGACCACGGCGGCGGGCACTGCGGTCACCATTGCGGTGCTCGCTAATGACAGCGATCCCGAGAACAATCCGCTCACCGTTACCGGTGTGTCGAACTTCGTGGGCGGCTCCGCAGCGGTCAACGGCAACAACACGGTCACGTATACCCCCACCGCGGGCTTCAGCGGTGCTGGCGGCTTTACCTATACGATCACCGACGGAACGACGCCGAGATCCGCGCAAGTCAGCGTGACGGTCACCCCGCCGGGCAATAATCCCCCCGTCGCGGTTAACGATACGGCGACCACGGCGGCGGGCACTGCGGTCACCATTGCGGTGCTCGCTAATGACAGCGATCCCGAGAACAATCCGCTCACCGTTACCGGTGTGTCGAACTTCGTGGGCGGCTCCGCAGCGGTCAACGGCAACAACACGGTCACGTATACCCCCACCGCGGGCTTCAGCGGTGCTGGCGGCTTTACCTATACGATCACCGACGGAACGACGCCGAGATCCGCGCAAGTCAGCGTGACGGTCACCCCGCCGCCCGGCGCCGTGACGCTGACGCCGCATGGGAGCGCGAGTGTGGCGAACAACGTTTTCACGCTGACGACGGCGGGCAATCAGGCCGGCACGGCGATGTCGACGGGGCGCATCGATGTGCGCCAGAACTTCACCGTCGCCTTCGACGTCAATCTGGGCAGCAGCGACGCCGGCGCCGACGGGGCGGCCTTCGTGTTGCATAACGATCCCCGGGGCGCCAACGCCATCGGAGCCCCCGGCAGCGGCTTGGCGGTCGGCGGTATCCAAAACGGGCTGGGGATCGAGTTCGACACCTACGCCAGCAGCGCCGGGGACCTTAGCGCCGCCGGCATGCCCGGCTCCGACATCGCCAGCGACCACACCGGTTTCGTCGGCACCAACAGCGCGTTTGCCACCACGCCGGTGGCGCTGGCCAATATCGAGGACGGCGCGTGGCATCCGGTGGTGGTCAGCTGGAATGCGGCAACGCAGACGCTGAGCTACACCCTCGACGGCCAGCCAAGGGGAACGCTCACCGGCAACATCGCTACCCAATTCCTGGGCGGCTCGAACTTCGCCTATGTCGGCTTCGGCGCCGGCACAGGCGGATTGAGCAACACCCAAAGCGTGCGCAACATCAACGTCACCGCCACCCTCGAAGGCCAGACGCCTGCCTGATGGCCATTGAAAGCGACCCAAACGGCAATCCCCTGACGATCACCGGCGTGGCGACCCTGCCCAAGGCAGCGCAGCAGCTAAGGAGTCATCCAGCACGTCCGTCCAATGGCGCCTGGCGCCAACTACGGCTGGCCGAACGCTGAAGGCAACTGCAGCGCCATCGGCACAACAGCTGTGCACAACCTCCCTCGTCGTTCACCTCGTCAAACACCCGCGGCGTGGGGCCGGGGCGCAGCATTCCGCCTTCATCGATGCTGTCTGCGCCGCACATCATCGCGGCGATGGTCGGTCGGGTTGACCGGCCCAGACTTCACCCGTCTCGACGGCAGGTCCACGTGCTCGCCGATCAACCGCGAAAGCCGGCCTGCTCAGCCAGTTCCACCACCGGACCCAATACGGCCGGCGACACCAAACTTGAGTTTCGCAGTTACGCGGCGGCTGCGGCGCAGGCCAGTTCGTAGTCGCGGTATTTGTGTGGATCGGGCTGAGCTGCGGCAACGCCCGTAATTCGGGATGCGACAAGGGTTCTGCGGAGTTTGGCGAGCATGTCTTCGAAGGCGGGCTCGTCTTTCTGTGGGTACCAGGGCTGGACCTCGCGGCGTGCGGCGAGGTCGTCTCGGTGGTATCCGTGCAGCGCGTACCAGACGATGACGAGGCTGTAGACGCAGAAGCCGAGCGGCACGGTGCGTTCCACCGCGCGCGGCAGTCGGTTGCGGGCCTGGCCGATGCCGAGTAGTTGTTTGCCGGCGGCGATGGCGACCTCGATCGACCAGCGGTGCGTGTAGCGTTCGACGAGGTGGTCGGCGTGGCTGTCGGTGTCGGTGGTGACGAGTGCCACGACCCGTCGCCGCCGGGGTCGCGGACCAGGACGGTGCGGCCCGGTGTTGCCGAAGACGCCATACCAGATGCGACGAACGGGGCGATCTCGACGGTGCCGGTGTGGCCGTAGCGGGTCAGGGTGACCGGTCGCCAGTCGGCGGTGGCGGCCAGGTCGGCGGGTCGGGCGAGCCGGTCGCCCTTGAGCCGGGGTCGGCCGCGTCTGCCGGTGCGCGGTGGGGCCAGCGCGTAGAGGGCGGCGTTGACGCGCAGCCGGGTGGTGATCGTGGTGTGCTCGACAGCAGGGCCTTGCCGTGGTAGGCGGTGTCGCCGACCACGTGCACGGCGCTCCGGAAATGCTTGGGCCAGAAGTCGAATCATCTCGCCTGCCAGCTGCACCGGGGAGGCGGTGCCCTTGCCGCGCCACAACGCAACAGCACCGGCAGGCACACCGGGCGGTACAGAACGGCAGCGTGACGACGATCCCGACGATCACCCACCGGTTGCCGCGGCCGAGCGCGTTGGGGTCCTGGGCGGAGCCGTCGTGGGTCCAGTACGCGGCGTACACCTTGGGCCCCCAGCGGCGGAACAGCGTGTCGTCGACCACCACCGTGATCACCGCTCCCCGGCCGAGCAGCCGGTCCACGATCAGCCGGGCCAGCACCGCCCGACCGGGTCGACGTCCCAGGCGTGGTGGGAGAAGAACCGGCACGCCGAGTGGAACGACACCGCCGCGGCCATGCCCCGCCCCGGCGAGCATGCCCACACCGTGCGCCGGGTGGTCCGCGCCGCCAGCCCGGTAGCCAGCAGCGCGAACAACGCGAATGTCGATCCGCGGCGAAACGCGGGCCGAAACACGTCCAACAGCGAACGCCACGATGCGGGTAGGGTCAGGCCCGGAAGCATCGGCGGAACTCCATCTCGGGGTTGAACTTTCACAACCGCCGATGCTTCGTCATGCTTGCCACCGGATCACGGCGACACGCCGAACACGCCAACAGCCCCAGAAATCACAGGAGTCACACGCGTCAAACTGCGAAACTCAAGACCAAATTCTGCTCCTCAAACACCGTCGACCCGGCGGTTAGATCTTGCGCGCGCTCTTGGTGGCGGCGTCGAGCTCCCAGTACGCGCGTAGCGCGACGATCTTGCCCTCGTCGTTCACCCGGTAGGTGAACACGCCCTCGGCGACGACCTCGTACCCGCTCGACCGGATCACGATGTTGCCGACATTGGCTTCCTCATTGCCGCACTGGTAGGTCTTCTCGAAGTTGAACGTCAGCTCGCTGGGGGCGATCGCCATGTCGTAGAACTTCGCGATGGCCTCTTTGCCCCTGTGCCCCTTGCCTTCCGGGTCGAAGTGCGACGGCCCGATCGGGTCCTCGACGACGGCGTCGTCGGCGAACACCGCCAGCCAGGCTTCCTTGTCGCGGGCCACCGCCGCTTCGCGGGATCGCTTACCCGCCAAGTGGACCGGCGAATCGATCATCAGTCCTGCCATCCCGAGTGGATATAGGTGTCGGCGAACCGCTTCATCGCATCCTTCTTCTGCTCCAGCGGCGGGTCGAAGCCCAACCCCTCGAACATCCACGGGATGGTGATGTAGTCGGTGACGCCGGACTCGGCGAGTTCGCGGTGGCCACCGACCCCGAACTTGTCGATGCACACCACCTGGTATTCGAACGGGTCACCGGCGTGGCCTGCATCGGCCAGCAGCGCCCTTAGCTGGGCGATCGTCTCCGCGATCTGCTTGCCTTTCATCATCGCGCTGCGTCCAGCCATTGCCGATACGCACCGCCCGGCGTAAGGCCACGTCGGTGTGGCCGCCGACGTAGAACGGCACCGGCTTGGACGGCGCGGGACTCCATCTGCAGCTTGTCGAAATCGTAGAACTCGCCGTGAAATTCGACGATGCCGCCGCCGAGAACAAGCTTGATCACGTCGATCATCTCGTCGACGCGCTTACCCCGTTTCGGGATACGGGACGCCGCACCACTCGAATTCCTCAGGTGCCCAGCCGATTCCGACACCGAACCCGAACCGGTTGTCGGTCAGGTTGGCCACCGACCCCACCTGACGCGCAAGCAGCAGCGGATTGCGGGACCCCAGCTTCATCACGTTGGTGTAGAACCGCAGCGTCGACGTCACCGCACCCATGGCACCCGCGGCGATCAGCGGATCCACCCACTCGGTGTCGGCGTTCCACATCCGCGAACCGTCGGGGGTGTAGGGATAGTCCGTCGACTGCTTCTCCATGTAGAAGATCGAGTCCGGCAGCGCGATCGAGTCGA
>CAVRZW010000003.1:0-295793 GCA_963725755.1 uncultured beta proteobacterium | reverse complement strand
CCCCCATCGCTCACTTGCCGCGGCCGTACCTGGCGGTGAAGCTCGCGTGGCCGATCTGGTTGGCGTGGATCATGAAGCCGACCAGCGCCGCGCTGCCGTCGGCCGGCACCTCGAGCTTGTCGGTCTTCAGCGCGTAGACCGTGAAGACGTAGCGGTGCGGCTTGTCGCCGGCCGGCGGGCAGGCGCCGCCGAAGCCGGGCGCGCCGAAGTCGGTGCGGCCCTGCGCGGCCCCCGCCGGCAGGCCCTTGCCGTCGGCGCTGCCGGCGCCTTCGGGGATCCCGGTGGCCGACGCCGGCAGGTTGTAGACGACCCAGTGCCACCAGCCGGATCCGGTCGGCGCGTCGGGGTCGTACAGGGTGACCGCGAAGCTCTTCGTGCCGGCCGGTGCGTGGCTCCACTTCAGCGCCGGCGAGATGTTCTTGCCGCTGCAACCGAAGCCGTTGAAGACCTGGGCCTCGGTCAGCATGCTGCCGGGCTTGATCGTCGGGCTGGCCAGCTCGAAGCCGGCGGCCTGGGTCGCGGCGCTGCCCAGCAGGGCGGCGGCGCAGAGGGCGGACAGCGTGGGGTAGCGCTTCATCGGATCGTCTCCTCGCGTTGGGGAAGGGTCGGGGTCGGATGATGCCAACAAAACGCCGCGCCGACTCGACCTAGATCCAGGCCAGCACCGCCAGCCACAGCGGTGCGGTGAGCGCGAAGCCCAGCGTCGAGAGCACCGTCGCCGCGGTGACCTCGGCCTGCAGCGCACCGTAGCGCTGGGCGAAGATCAGGGCATTGGAGCCGGTGGGCATCGCGGCCAGCATCACCACCACCGCCAGCGGCACGCCCTGCAGGCCGAAGCCCCAGCGCGCCACCACCAGCACCGCGGCCGGCAGCATCAGCAGCTTGACCGCGCCGATGCCCAGCGCGCCGCGCCAGCGGCCACGCAGGTCGTAGGCGGCCAGCGTGACACCGATCAGCACCAGGCAAAGCGGCACCACCGCGGTGGCCAGGGTGGCCAGGGTCTCGTCGATCACCGGGTTCAGGCTGCCGCCGGCCAGGTTCCAGCCCAGCCCCGCGAGCACCGGCAGCACGACCGGGTGGATCACGGTGTTGCGCGCGGTCTGCGCCAGCGTGCGCCGCCGCGACGCGCGATCGTGGCCGCCGGCGCCGGCGCGCGCGAGGTCGAGCTCGACCAGCGCGGTCAGCACCGACAGCAGCGCCAGCGCGTGCAGGCTGACCAGCGCGATGTGGATCGGCAGCCCGGCGTCGCCGAACAGCGCGGCCGCAAACGGGATCCCGACCTGGACCGAGTTGCCGAAGGTGCAGGCGATCGCATTGACCGCCGGCGCGGCCGGGGACGACCGGCCGGCACCGGCGCGGCGCTTGTGCCAAAGGTACACGCCGAGCAAGGTCGCGATCGCCGGCACGAAGAACGCGAACACGGTGCGCCAGGGCATGTGCGCCATGTCCAGCCGCGCCGTGGTGCGGAACAGCAGCGCCGGCACGAAGAGATAGAACGCCGCGCCGGCGAGCACCCGCGCCGGATCGCCGCCCGCCTCGGTGTCGGGCGCCGTGCGGCCGAGCCAGCCCAGCCGCGCTGCGACATAGCCCAGCGCCACCGTCAGGACGATGGCCAGCAGCTTCTGAAACACGAGCGCGTTCACCCGGCGGCGCCCAGCACGCGGTCCAGCCACGTCGCCACCGCCCCGACCGGCGCTGCCAGCGCGACCTGCTTGCGCCGCGCGGCCGGGCCGCGCAGCAGGCGCAGGCTGCGCCGCGGCAGGTGCAGCTCGTCGGCCAGCCAGCCGAGCAGGGCCGCGTTGGCCTTGCCGTCGACCGGCGGCGCCGCCAGCCGCACGCGCAGGCAGCCATCGTGCAGGCCGTCGGCCGCGGTGCGCGGGGCGCTGGGCGTCACCAGCACCTGCAGCACGCAGCCGTCGCCCTGCGCGCGCAGGCAGGGCCAGGCCCGGTTCAAGCTGCGGTCTTCTTGGCCGCCGCCTTCTTCGCCGCGGCCTTCGCGGGCGCCTTGGCCGCGACCTTGGCGGCGCGAGGCTCGAACTCGAAGCTCACCCGCCCTTCCTTGGGGTCGTAGGCCAGGTAGGCCTTGAACTTGCGCCGCGTCTTGTTGGAGACGAAGTTCTCCAGCAGACTGGTCTTGCCGGTGGCCAGCAGCTTGGCGACTTCCTCGCGCGGCACCGGCTGCTGCAGGATGATCTTGCCGGTCTTGAAGTCGCAGGTCACCGGCGCGCCCACGCTGTGCTCGCAGACGTAGTTGCTGCCGTGCTCGTAGACATGGCCCTTGCACTTGGGGCAGGGCCCCAGGCTCTGCTGGCCCGAGAAGTCCACCGGCTCGCCGTCGCCCTCGGCCTGCCTGGCGTCGTCGCCGAAGTCGAACTCGAGCTTCCAGTTGTCGATCTCGGGGTCCTCGACCAGCTTGATCTCGGCCGTGAAGGGCCAGCCGGCCTTGCTGCGAAAGCCCTCCAGCGGGCCGATCTTCTTGTCGCGGATCAGCGCCTCGGCTTCGGCGATCTCGAAGGCGCGGCCGGCCGGGATCTTGGTGATCGAGAAGCCGCAGCCTTCCTCGGCTCCCGAGGCGCCGGTGCAGGCGAAGCGGCGGTAGTTTTCCTTGACCACGCCGCCGCAATGCGGGCAGGGCGTGGCCAGCGTCGCGTAGTCGCCCGGGATCGTGTCGCGGTCGTATTCCTTGGCCTTGCGCACGATGCGCTCGGCCATCTTGGCGATCTCGCCCATGAAGGCCTCGCGCTTCAGGCGGCCATGCTCCATCTCGGCGAGCTGGTACTCCCAATTGCCGGTGAGCTCGGGCTTGGTCAGGTCCTCGATCGCCAGGCCGCGCAGCAGCGTCATCAGCTGGAAGGCCTTGGCCGTGGGCACCAGTTCGCGGCCGTCGCGCAGCATGTACTTCTCGGCGATCAGCCCTTCGATGGTCTGCGCGCGGGTGGCCGGCGTGCCCAGGCCCTTTTCCTTCATCGCGTCGCGCAGGTCCTCGTCCTCGATCAGCTTGCCCGCGCCTTCCATGGCCGACAGCAGCGTGGCCTCGGTGTAGCGCGCCGGCGGCTTGGTCTTCAGCGCATGGACCGCGACGTCTGCGGTGCGCACCTGCTCACCGGGCGCGACCGCCACCAGGTTGGCGTCCTCGTCCTGCGCCTCCTTGCCGTACACCGCCAGCCAGCCCGGGTTGACCAGCACCTTGCCGTTGGTCTGGAAGTGGTGCTCGGCGCCCTTCAGCGCGACCTTGCTGATGCGGGTCGTGACCATGAACTCGGCCGCGGGGTAGAACACCGCGATGAAGCGCTTGACGACCATGTCGTACAGCTTGAGCTCGATCTCGCTGAGCGAGGTCGGCGCCTGCAGCGTCGGGATGATCGCGAAATGGTCCGAGACCTTGGCGTTGTCGAACACGCGCTTGGTCGGCCTGACGTAGTCCGCATCCAGGCCCTTGCGCGCATGCATGCTGAGCTCGCGCAGCGGGCCGGGCAGGTCGGCGCCGGCGAGCATGCCGAAGGTCTGCTTGACGGTCGGCAGGTAGTCCTCGGGCAGCGCGCGCGAGTCGGTGCGCGGGTAGGTCAGCACCTTGTGCTTCTCGTACAGCGCCTGCGCCAGGCTCAGCGTGGTCTTGGCGGAAAAGCCGAAGCGCGAATTGGCCTCGCGCTGCAGGGTCGTCAGGTCGTAGAGCAGCGGAGACGCCTGCGTGCTGGGCTTGGCTTCGTCGGTGACCGTGGCCGGCTGGCCGCGCACCGCGGCGGCGATCGCCTCGGCGTCGGGCGCGTTCCACAGCCGGTCGGCGCGGGCCTCGGCATCGTCGGGGTTCTTCTTCCACTTGGGGTCGAACCATTTGCCGTCGTACTGCCCGGCCGCGGCGTCGAAGCTCGCCTTGACCTCCCAGTAGGCGCGCGCCACGTGCTTGCGGATCTTCTCCTCGCGCTCGACCACGATCGACAGCGTCGGCGTCTGCACCCGGCCGACGGTGGTGAGGAAGAAGCCGCCATCGCGCGAGTTGAAGGCCGTCATCGCCCGCGTGCCGTTGATGCCGACCAGCCAGTCGGCCTCGCTGCGGCTGCGCGCGGCGTCGGCCAGGCCGAGCATCTGCGCGTCGCTGCGCAGCTTGTCGAAACCGTCGCGGATCGCCTGCGGCGTCATGCTCTGCAGCCACAGCCGCGTGATCGGCTTGCCATGCACCTTGTCGCCGAAGGCGTACTGCAGGATCAGGCGGAAGATCAGCTCGCCCTCGCGCCCGGCGTCGCAGGCGTTGACGATCGCGCCCACGTCCTTGCGCTTGACCAGCTTGACGACCGCGTTCAGCCGCGTCTTGGCCTTGTCTATCGGTGCGACGTCGAAGTGCGGCGGCACCACCGGCAGGTGGGCGAAGCTCCACTTGCCGCGCTTGACCTCGTATTCGTCCGGCGCCTTGATCTCGACCAGGTGGCCGACCGCCGAGGTGACCACGAACTTGTCGTTCTCGAAGTGGTCGGCGAACTTCTCGAACTTGCCCGCCTGGGGGGTGAGCGCGCGCACGATGTCCTGCGCGACGCTCGGCTTCTCGGCAATGATGATGGTCTTGCTCATGGTTCCTTTTGCGGCGTCAGCGCCCGAAGGGGGCCTGAAGCCATGCCTACAATCCGCCACTCTCGCGCGCACGCACGCGCGCTCGTACGGATTCAATGTACCGAATGAGCAAGACACCGCAAGAGGCCCGCGCCGGCCGCCGGCCGGCCCAGACGACGGCCCGCGCCGACCCGCGGCGCATCCAGGTTCGCAGGAGCGGCGTCCACGGCAAGGGCGTGTTCGCGCTGCAGCCGATCGCCGCGGGCGAGCGGATCATCGAATACAAGGGCGAGGTCATCACCTGGCCCGAGGCGCTGCGCCGCCATCCGCACGACCCGGCGGACCCCAACCACACCTTCTATTTCCACGTCGACGAGCAGCATGTCATCGATGCCAACGTGGGCGGCAACGCGGCGCGCTGGATCAACCATGCCTGCGAGCCCAACTGCCAGGCCGACGAGACCGTCGACGGTCGCGTCTTCATCCATGCCTTGCGCGATCTCTCGCCGGGCGAGGAGCTGTTCTACGACTACGGGCTGATCATCGACGAGCGCTACACGCCCAAGCTCAAGAAGGAATATGCGTGCCGTTGCGGCAGCCCGGCATGTCGCCGCACGATGCTCGCGCCCAAGTCCGGGTCCGCCAGGTCCGGGACCGGAGCCAAAACGTAACGAGGCGGCCTTGGATCCGATTCAGCAGCACCTGAACTGGGGCGCCGAGGCGCTGTGGCAGCGCCTGGCGCCGCTGCTGCCGGGGCTGTCGGTGGAGGTCGTGGCGCGGGTCGATTCCACCAACACGCGGCTGCTCGACCGCGCGCGCGCATCCAGCGGCGCGCGCGACGGCCGCGTCACCCGCCCGGGAGATCTCGATGCGCAGACGGTGGGCGGCGAGCGCACGCCCTACGGCCGGCGCGAGGTCGACATCCAGCCCTGCCTGCTGGTCGCCGAACACCAGACCCGCGGTCGCGGCCGGCTCGGCCGCGACTGGGTTGCCAGCGCCGGCGCGTCGCTGACGTTCTCGCTCGCGCTGCCGCTGGCGCCGATCGACTGGTCGGGGCTTTCGCTGGCGGTGGGGATCGCGCTGGCCGACGCGTTCGATCCGCCGCCGGCGGCAGCGCAGGCCGCCGCGCCACCGCGCATCGTCCTCAAATGGCCCAACGACCTGTGGCTGCTCGACGGCCCCGGCCGCGGGCGCAAGCTCGGCGGCATCCTGATCGAGACCGTCAGCGTCGGCGAGCGCCGCATGTGCGTGGTGGGCGTCGGCATCAACGTCCTGCCGCAGGCGATCGAGGGCCTGGCCCATGGCTATGCCTGCCTGCAGGAGATCGCCCCCGCGATCACCGCGCCGGCGGCGCTGGCGCTGGCGGCCGAGCCGCTGGTGCGCGCGCTGCTGCGCTTCGAGCGCGAAGGCTTCGCGCCGCTGGCGCCGGCCTTCGCGCGGCGCGACCTGCTGCTCGGCCAGGCCGTGACGACCACCTCGCCGGCATGGCCCGAGGGCGTCGCCGAAGGCGTCGACGAGCGCGGCGCGCTGCGCCTGCGCCGCGGCGGGCTGCACGAGCTCGTCAGCGGCGAGGTCAGCGTCCGCCTGCTTGCCGCGGCAGGGCCGGCCTGATGCTGCGCGCCCTGGTCGCGCTCGTCCTGCTGGCCAACGTCGTCTTCTATGGCTGGGTGCAGGGCTGGTTCGCACCCGGCTTTGCGCCGCCGCGCCAGGGCGATCACGAGCCCGATCGCATCGCCGCGCAGTTGCATGCCGACGCGGTGACCGTGCTGCCCCCGGTTGCCGCCAGTGCCGCGGTGACCGCGGCCCGCGCGGCGGCCGTGGCGTGCCTGCAGGCCGGCCCGTTCGTCGAGGCCGACATCGCGGCCGCCGAGTCGGCGCTGGCCGCGGCGCAGCTGCCCGCCGGCACCTGGTCGCGCGAGCCGGTGCTGCCGCCACCGCGCTGGCTGGTCTATGCCGGCCGCCTGGCCGACCCCGCGGCGCGGCGCGCGCGCGAGGCCGAGCTCACGCGCCTGAGCCTGGCGTACGAGGAGATCGACGCGCCTGCCGATCTCGCGCCTGGCCTGGTGCTGTCGCGCCATGCCAGCCGGGCCGGGGCCGAGGCGGCGTTGGCCGCGCTGGCCGCCAGCGCGCCGCTGCGCGGGCTGCGCGTGGTCGGCCTGCCGGCGTCGCCGGCGCAGACCTGGCTGCGCGTGGCACGGGCCGACGCCGATCAGCAGGCCCGTCTGCTCGCGCTGCCCGGCGCCGCGCTGGCCGGCGGCTTCAAGCCCTGCGTCGCCAAGCCCTGAACGCGTCCTGAGCGCGCCCGAAGAGCGTCGGGCGTGAGCGCCGCCGCATGGCGGACGCCGGGCCACCGCGGCGACGCGTCGCTGCGAGCGCGGCGCTCGCCGCCGCCACGCCCAGCACCCACAGCGGGCTCATCGCGCCGCCGCCACCACCCCCTGTGCTGGCGGGGGGCGGCGGGCTGCTGACGGTGACGGTGGCGCTGGCGCTGCCTTGGACGCCGGCGCTGTCGGTGACCGTGAGCGCCACCGTGAAGCTGCCCGCGGCGCTGGTCTTGACGGTCGCGGTCGATCCGGTGGTGCTGCCGCTCAACGCGGCGAAGGCGCTGCCGCTGGCGAGGGCCCAGCGGTAGCTCGCGATCGTGCGGCCGCTGGCGGCGGTCGACGCGCTGCCATCGAAGGTGACTGTGTCGCCGACCGTGACCGTCGAGGCCGATGCGCTGACGGTGGCCGTCGGCGCCGGCGCCGTGACGTCGACCGCCTGGAGGCTGCTGGCCTGCTGGCCGAGGCTGTCGGTGACAGTGAGCCTGACCGTGAAGCCGGTGCCGCCGCTGGCCACGGCGGTCGCCGTCGCCGCATTGGTGGCCGAGCTGAACGACGCCAGACCCTGGCCGTCGGCAATCGTCCACTGGTACGCGGTGATGGTCGCCGGACTGGTGGCCGCGGAGCCCTTGCTGTCGAAGCGCACCGGCGTGCCCGGCAGGACCGTGTAGGCCGAAGGCGTGAGGCTCGCCGTCAACAGGTTGGCGCGCGTGACGGCTGCCACCGCGGCGCCGGCGTCGAGCATCCCCGCCCCGCAGGTCGATGTCGTGCAGTAGCACTCGTTCTGGGCGGTCGTCGTGGGAGCCTGGCAAACCGGCACGGTGGAACCCGGCGGCTGGGTCGGGAACGCTCGCACGCTGCTCTGCAGCAGGCTCCTGACCTGCGCCGGCGTCAGCGCCGGGTTGGCCGAGAGCATCAGCGCCGCCGTGCCGGCCACCAGCGGCGTCGAGAAGCTGGTGCCGACCGAGATGTTGCTGCTGTCGCTGTAGGTGTTGGTACCGGGCGTGGTGGTGCCGTTGTTGGTGCTGGTCAGGATCGGGTACAGGCACGGGCCGGTCGAGGTTGATGCAGTTGCCTCCCGGCGCCGCGATCGCCACCTCGGGCCCCACGCTCGAGAACCCGACCTTGGTGCCCACGTTGCGCAGCGCGGCGACGGTGACGACGCCGGCACAGTTGCCGGGCGCGCCGACCGCCAGGCCCTCGTCGTTGCCGGCGGCGACGACGATCACCACGCCCTTGCTCGTGAGCTGGCCGATCGCGTCGGTGTAGGCCGCGGTGCAACTGCCAGGGGCGCCCAGGCTCATGTTGATGACCCGCGCGGGGTGCGGGTTGGCGGGCACGCTGTTGACGGCGATGCCGCCTGCCCAGAGCATCGCGGCGACGATGTCCGAGTCGCTGCCGCCGCATTTGCCCAGCACGCGCACGGGCAGCAGCATCACGTCGCGGCCGACCGAGGCCATGCCGATGCCGTTGCCGGTCTGGGCAGCCAGCAGGCCGGCGGTCTGGGTGCCGTGCCAGCTGCTGTTCTCGGCCGCCTGGCCGCTGCCGCATTCGCCGGCGGTGGTCCAGTCCCCGGGATCGCTGGCGTCGGGGTCGCGGCCGTTGCCGTCGCCCGAAGTCGCGGTGTCGCTGATGAAGTCGTAGCCGGGGTAGAGCTTGTTGGCCAGGTCCGGGTGGTCAAAGCGCACCCCGGTGTCGAGGTCGGCCACGACCACGCTGGCTGAACCGGCGGTCACGCTCCAGGCCGACTCGGCGTCGATCGCCGAGACGAAGGTCGAGTCGGGCGCCCGCAGGTACCACTGGCCGGCGGCCGGCGAGATCGTCGGGCTGGCCGCGTACAACGGGTCGTTGGGTGCGGCCAGCGCGTGGCGGCGGTAGTCGGGTACCGCGTATTCGACCTCGGGGTCGGCGGCGAGCCGGGCCGCCAGCGCCGCCGAGCTCAGGCTGCGGTCGCCGCGAACGACCTGGGTGCGGCTCTGGATCGCCCGCCCGTCGCTCAGCGCCAGACCATGCCGCTGCCCCAGCGTGGCCGCGAGTTGCGGGCCCGGTGCCGTCGCACTCCCGGCGTGCAGCGCGCGCATCAGACTGCCCTGGGCCTTGAACTTGACGATCACGCGGGCGCCGCTCGCGTCTTCGCTGGGCAGTGCGGACGAGGGCCGCGGCGCGCCTGCGCCGTAGGTGGTGCCCGGCATCGCTCCCAGCGCCGCCGCCAGGGCGACGGTGGCAAGGCTCAGCAGCTCGGCAAGACGCGATCGCATGGACAACTCACTGGGCGGAGGAAGCAGAGGGGCGCACCGGTCTCGTGCGGCGGCGGTCGGGTTCGACGCTGACGGCGAAGGCCTTGTCGGCGGCGAGGCGGGCGGTCGCCTGCCTGCAGTCGGCCGCGCTGGTGGCATCCAGCGACACCGCGAACATCCGCGGCGTGATCGCCTGCATCCCGCGCACCGGCAGGCCGGCGCGGCGCGCGACTTCGGCTGCGAGCGCCGGTGTGGCGGCCCAGTCGGCCTGGGTCATCAACACCAGCGCACAGGATGCAACGGGTTCGGTCATGGCGTCTCGCGGCTGGCTGCAGGCCGCCACCGACGTGCCCAGGGCCAAGGGCAGCACCGCGCCGAAGCACAGCCGGCGCGCCGCCGGCGCGAACTGCGCCAGCCCCGAGGGCGGGTGCGGTGGCGTGGGCGGCGGGCGAAGCGACACAGGCTGTAGCCTAGTCGATCGCCGTTGCCGTGACGTTTCCAAGAGCAGCCGAAAGACCGTGCTTTGTTCCGGCGTCGCGCGGCGCCGACCCGGTTGCCACCGGATCCGATGACCCGGGTCGGCGCCAGCCGACCCGGAGCCCGCGATCAGCCGGCGATCACCTGCACCATCTCGAGCACCTTGTTCGAGTAGCCCCACTCGTTGTCGTACCAGGCCACGACCTTGATGAAGGTCTTGTCCAGCGCGATGCCGGCCTCGGCGTCGAAGACCGAGGTCATCGCCTCGCCGCGGAAGTCGGTGGACACCACCTTGTCCTCGGTGTAGCCGAGCACGCCCTTCATCGCGCCCTGGCTGGCGGCCTTCATCGCGGCGCAGATCTCGGTGTAGCTCGCTTCCTTGACCAGCTCGACCGTCAGGTCGACCACCGAGACGTCGGAGGTCGGCACGCGGAAGGACATGCCGGTGAGCTTCTTGTTGAGCTCGGGGATCACCACGCCCACCGCCTTGGCCGCGCCGGTGGAACTCGGGATGATGTTCTCGAGGATGCCGCGGCCGCCGCGCCAGTCCTTGTTGCTCGGGCCGTCGACGGTCTTCTGCGTCGCCGTGGTGGCGTGCACGGTCGTCATCAGCCCGCGCTTGATGCCGAAGCTGTCGTTGAGCACCTTGGCCACCGGGGCCAGGCAGTTGGTGGTGCAGCTGGCGTTGCTGATGATCGTCTGGCCGGCGTAGCTCTTGTCGTTGACGCCATAGACGAACATCGGCGTGTCGTCCTTGGACGGCGCGCTCTGGATCACCTTCTTCGCGCCGGCGTCGAGGTGCTTCTGGCAGGTCTCCTTGGTCAGGAACAGGCCGGTCGATTCGACGACGATGTCGGCGCCGATCTCGCCCCACTTCAGCTCGGCCGGGTCCTTGACCGCGGTCAGGCGGATGCGCTTGCCGCCCACCACGAGCGTGTGGCCGTCGACCGCGACCTCGCCCTTGAAGCGGCCGTGCACGCTGTCGTACTTGAGCATGTAGGCCAGGTAGTCGGGCTCGAGCAGGTCGTTGATGCCGACGATCTCGATGTTCGGAAAGTTCTGCACCGCGGCGCGGAACACCATGCGCCCGATGCGGCCGAAGCCGTTGATGCCAACTCTGATGGTCATGGAATCACTCCTTCTTGGATGATGGGGACAAGACCTTGCGCACGGTGTCGACGAGGTTGCTCACCGTGAAATGGAAATGCGTGAACAGCGCCGGTGCCGGGGCGCTTTCGCCGTAGCGGTCGATGCCGATGACGGCGGCGCAGCCGTACTTCCACCAGCCGTCGGTGACGCCGGCTTCGACCGCCACGCGCGGCACGCCGGCCGGCAGCACGCGGGTCTTGTAGGCGGTGCTCTGGCGGTCGAACACGGTGGTGCTGGGCATGCTGACCACGCGCACCGCGATCTTCAGCTTCGCCAGCTCGGCCTGCGCGTGCAGTGCGAGGCCGACCTCGCTGCCGGTGGCGACGATCACCGCCTGCGGCTTCTTCTTCAGCCCCACCTCGGTCGGTTCGGCGAGCACGTAGGCGCCCTTGCCGATGTCGTCGAGTGCCGCCTTCGGCAGGTAGGGCAGGTTCTGGCGCGACAACAGCAGCGCCGTGGGCCGCGCCCGGTTGCCCAGCGCCATCGTCCAGGCGATCACGGTCTCGGCGGTGTCGGCGGGGCGCCAGACGTCGAGGCCGGGGATCAGGCGCAGGCTGGCCGCATGCTCCACGCTCTGGTGTGTCGGCCCGTCCTCGCCCAGGCCGATGCTGTCGTGGGTGAAGACATGGATCACGCGGCGCTTCATCAGCGCGGCCATGCGGATCGCGTTGCGGCTGTAGTCGCTGAAGGTCAGGAAGGTGCCGCCGTAGGGGATGAAGCCGCCGTGCAGCGCGATGCCGTTCATGATCGCGGCCATGCCGAACTCGCGCACGCCGTAGTTGATGTGGCGGCCGCCGTTGGAATGCCCCGCGGCGTCGAAGCGCAGCGCCGGCGTCGATGCCGTGTTGGTGAGGTTGGATCCGGTCAGGTCGGCCGATCCGCCGAGCATCTCGGGCAGCGCCTTGGTGAACACCTCGAGCGCGATCTGGCTGGCCTTGCGCGAGGCCACGGTCTCGGCCCTGGCATGCGCGGTCTCGATCGCTTCGACCGCCGTGGCCACGAAGTCGGCCGGCAGCTCGCCCGTCATGCGGCGCGCGAACTCGGCCGCCAGTTGCGGATGCTCGGCCTTGTAGGCGAGGTAGGCGTCGGACCAGCGCGACTGCGCCTGCGCGCCGGCGGCGCGCGCGTCCCAGGCGGTGTAAGCGGCCTCGGGGATCACGAAAGGCTCGTGGGGCCAGTGCAGCGCCTCGCGCGTGAGCCTGATCTCGTCCGCGCCCAGGGCCTCGCCATGCGCCTTGGCCGTGCCGCCGCGGTTGGGCGCGCCCTTGCCGATGGTGGTCTGGCAGATGATGATCGTCGGCCTGGTCGCCGATTCGCGCGCCTGCGCGATCGCGGCCCGCACCGCGGACACGTCGTGGCCGTCGAGCGGGCCGATCACGTCCCAGCCGTAGCCGGCGAAGCGCAGGCCGACCTCGTCGACATACCAGGGCTTGACCGGGCCGTCGATGCTGATGCCGTTGTCGTCGTAGAAAGCGACCAGCTTGTTCAGCTTCCAGGCCCCGGCCAGCGCGCAGGCCTCGTGGCTGACGCCTTCCATCAGGCAGCCGTCGCCCATGAAGACCCAGGTGCGGTGATCGACGATGCTGTGGCCGGGGCGGTTGAACTCGGCCGCCAGCAACTTCTCGGCCAGCGCCATCCCCACCGCGTTGGCCAGGCCCTGGCCGAGCGGGCCGGTGGTCGTCTCCACGCCCGGCGTGACGTCGACCTCGGGGTGCCCGGGCGTCATGCTGTGCAGCTGGCGGAAGTTGCGCAGCTCGCTCATCGGCAGCTCGTAGCCGCTGAGGTGCAGCAGCGCGTACAGCAGCATCGAGGCGTGGCCGTTGGAGAGCACGAAACGGTCGCGGTCGGCCCATTGCGGGTCGGCCGGGTTGTGCTTCAGCGCGTCGCCCCACAGCGCCACGGCGATCTCGGCCATGCCCATGGGCGCGCCGGGGTGGCCCGAATTGGCCTGCTGCACCGCGTCCATCGCCAAGGCGCGGATGGCGTTGGCCATCAGGGAGGTGTCTGAGTCGAGGGAAGGCATCGTGGGGCGCCGGCAGGCGGTGCGAGCGGGAGGGAGCCTCGATTCTAGGAGCGGGCCGGGTCGCGCCGATGCCCGCTGCGGCGCCGGCACAGCGCTCCTTATCATCCGCCGCATGCAAGGCCTGCACCTCACCGCCGACCTGCGCGGCTGCCCGCCGCAGCGGGCCCTGATGACCGACCCGGCCACGCTGCGCGCGCATTGCCTGCAGGCGGTGGCGGCCAGCGGCCTGCAGCCGGTGGGCGAGGTCTTTCACCGCTTTCCGGCCCCTGGCGAGCCTGGCGCCGATGCGGCCGCCGCCGGCGGCGTGACCGGCGTCGTGCTGCTGGCCGAGTCGCATCTGGCGGTGCACACCTGGCCCGAACTGGGGGCGGTGACGCTGGACGTCTATGTCTGCAACCTGCAAGCCGACAACAGCCAGCGCGCCCGCGCGCTGCTGGCGGCGCTGGAAGTCGGCTTCGGCGCCACGGGTTGCGCACACCAGCAGCTGCAGCGCGGCGGCCCGCAGGGCGCTTGACCTGTGTCAAGCGCGGCGAGCGCGGTGCTGCCATCCTTGCCACCATGCGCCACACCACCCTCGACGTCATCAACGAAGAACACCAGGCCCTGGCGGCGATGCTGCGCTCGCTGGGGCTGCTGGTGATGCAGGCCCAGCGCGAGGGCCATGCGCCGGACTTCGGGGTGCTGCGCGCGATGCTGCTGTACATCGACGAGTTCCCCGAGCGCCTGCACCACCCCAAGGAAAGCGACTTGCTGTTTCCCAAGGTCGCCGCGCGCTGCCCGGAACTGGCGCCGGTGATCGAGCGGCTGGATCGCGACCACGCTGCCGGCGAGCGCGCGATCCGCAATCTCGAGCATGCGCTGCTGGCCTACGAGGTGCTCGGTGAACCGCGGCGGGTGGCGTTCGAGAAGCAGCTGGCCACCTACACCCGCTTCTACCTCGAGCACATGGCGGTGGAAGACAGCGAGATCCTGCCCGCCGCGCGGCGGACGCTGCAGGACGCCGACTGGGCCGAGCTCGACGCTGCCTTCGGCGCCAACCTCGACCCGCTCACCGGCCACCAGGCTGCGCCCGACTACGAGCCGCTGTTCCGCAGGATCGTGATGACCGCGCCGGCGCCGGTGGGGCTGGGTTCGTCGGGCGCCGAGTCCCATTAGCCGCCCGTTCAGGACGCCAGCGCGCGCCGCGCCCGGTGCAGGCGCACGAAGAGGTTCTGCTCGCTGATCGACAGTTCGCGGCAGACGTCTTCGGTGCTGTCGTCGCGCAGCAGGCGCAGCTCGACCACCCGTTGCAGCGACGCCGGCAGGGCGGCGATGCGCTGCAGCGTCTGCGCCAGTCGCTCGCGCTGTTCGGCCACCTGGTCGGGGCGCGGCTGCGGGCATTCGAGCTGCAGGCCTTCGCCCTCGTCGTCGCCGACGTCGAGGCTGTCGTGGCCTGCGCGCTCGCGCACCAGATCGACGATCTTGTGCTTGAGGATGGCGACCAGCCAGCTGCGCAGCGCCGAGCGGCCCGCGAAGGTCGCGCGGCCAGTGGCCACGGCCTCGAACACGTCGTGCACCAGGTCTTCGGCCAGCGCCGGGTCGAGCAGGCGGCGGCGCGCGTACTGCACCAGGGTGCCGCGGTGGGCAGCCATCTCGGCCCAGCTCACCGTCACCGGAATCGCCGGCGCGGCGGCGAGCGGCGGGGCCGCGGGGGCGGCGCCGGTGGCGTGATCGATGGCGGTTGGCATGGGGGCCTTCGGGGTGCAGTCGATGGCTACACTGTGCAAGGCTCGCCTCGCGCCAGCCTCACCGAAGATCACAGCCAGATCACATCGGTGTAAGAAGCGCGCATCAGGCGCCGACCATCCACCCATGCCCAGCCAAATCCTCGTCGCCGAAGACCAGGCCGACATCCGCGACCTGATCGTGCTCAACCTGCAGCAGGCCGGCTACGCGGTGACGGCGGTGGCCGACGGCCAGGCGGCGCTGGCCAGCCAGGCCGAGAGCGCCAGCGACCTGCTGGTGCTCGACCTGATGATGCCGGCGCTCGACGGCCTGGAGGTGTGCAAGGCGCTGCGCGCGCGCGGCCGCGCGACGCCGATCCTGATGCTCACCGCCAAGAGCACCGAGCTCGACCGCGTGCTCGGCCTCGAACTGGGCGCCGACGATTACCTCACCAAGCCCTTCTCGATGGCCGAGCTGGTGGCGCGCGTGAAGGCGCTGCTGCGGCGCAGCGAGCTGCTGCGCGCGGCGCAGTCGGCGCCGACGGCGACCGGGATGGTGCGCAACGGCGAACTCGAGATCGCGCCCGGCCGGCGCGAGGTGCGCGTCGGTGGGCGGCGGCTCGAGTTCACGGCGCTGGAGTTCGACCTGCTGCTGCACTTCGCCACCCACCCCGGGCATGTGTTCTCGCGCGCCCAGTTGCTCGACGCGGTGTGGGGCTACTCGCACGACGGCTACGAACACACGGTGACGACCCACATCAACCGCCTGCGCGCCAAGGTCGAGCAGGACCCGATGCAGCCGCGCTTCATCCTCACCGTGCGCGGTGCCGGCTACAAGATGCGCGATGCGCCGCCGTGATGCTGGCCCCGACGCTCACTTCGTTCGCCGCTCCCCGAGGGGCTGGCATGGCGCTTGGGACGGCCCGGCGGGCCACGCGGCCGTGACCGTTCGCCTTCGCCTGGCGCTGACGATCCTGCTCACCGGCCTGGCCACCGCGCTGGGGGTGATCGTCACGGTGGCGATCGCGTTCGAGCGCTTCGACCACCAGAACACCTGGCAGCAGGCGAACGCCTTTCTCGGCCGCGTGGTGGCGCTGCACGACGACCTGCTCGACCAGCACGAGCGCAACCCGGAAGAGTTCGGCCTCTTCCTGCGCAACCTGCTGCTCTACGAGCCCGACAGCCAGCTCTACCTGCTGGGTCCGGACGGCACCGTGCTCGCCAGCACCGGGCAGGCCAGGCTGCCCGACGGCTTCAAGGTGGCGCTGGCACCGGTGCAGCAGGCGGCGGCCGCCGCCGTGAGCGGCGACCCGAGGCAGGCGGCCTACGTGATGGGCGACGACCCCGAGTACATGCAGGCCGGCGCGGTGGTCGCCGCGCGGCCCTTGCGGCGGTCGGTGATCCGCCCGAGCCAGGGCGTGGCCGGCTACCTGTACCTGGTCTGCCGGCGGCCGGGCCTGCCGGCGTCGCGGCTGGAACTGCTGGCGAGCAGCTTCGTTTCGCCGGCGCTGGGCTCGGTGCTCGCGGTGATCCTGCTCGCGACCGCGCTGGCGGCCTGGATCATCGCCGCCGTCACGCGCCCGCTGCGCGGGCTCAGCGACGACGTGGCCGCCGCGGCGCGCGAAGGCTTCCGCGGCGTGGCCGCCGATCCGATGCCGCTTGTGCCGTCGGCGGCCGCGAGCGACGACGAATTCGGCCGCCTGCGCAAGGGCTTCCATGCCCTGCTCGCCACGCTGCGCCGGCAATGGGACGAGCTGCAGCGGCTCGACCATTTCCGCCGCGAGAGCGTGTCCAACCTGTCGCACGACCTGCGTTCGCCGCTGACCGCCACCGTGGCCTGCCTGGAGACGCTCGACCAGCGCTGGGTCGGCCAGGCCGGTCGCGACGAAGACCGCCGCCTGGTCGAGGTGGCGCTGCGCAACACCCGCAACGCCGCCGGCATGGTGCGCTCGCTGGGCGACCTGGCCCTGCTCGACGAGCCCCAATTCAGACTCCACCCGATGCGGCTGGACCTGGCCGAGGTACTCGACGACATCGCCTTGCGCTTCGCCGACCGCGCGGCCGAGCGGGGCGTGGCGCTGCGCTTCGAGCAGCGCGGCGACGAGGCGCCGATCGCGGCGGTGGACATCGAGCTGTTCGAGCGCGCGGTGGCCAACCTGCTCGACAACGCGCTCAAGTTCACGCCCGCCGGCCGCGCCATCACGCTGGCCGCCGAGCGGCGCGGGCCGCGGGTTGCCGTCAGCGTGCACGACGAGGGCGCAGGCATCGCGGCGGCCGACCTGCCGCATCTGTTCGACCGCCTCTACCAGAGCCGCGACAGCGCCGCGCCGGCGACCAGCGAGGAAGGCAAGGGCCTGGGCCTGGCCATCGTCAAGCGCATCGCCGAGTTGCACCAGGGAACGGTGGGCGTGGCCAGCGCCCCGGGGCGGGGGACCCTGGTGACGCTCGACCTGCCGGCTGGTTGACGGCGTCTTGGCTGCGGCGATCGCCGCCGCTCAGGCTGCGTAGCCCGCCAGCTGCGCCACGAGCATCTCCGCGGCGCGCCGTTCGGCGGCCATGGCGCGCGGGGACAGATGAGCGCAGACGAAGGCCACCTGGTCGGCGACCGACGCCCACCAGTTGCGCGCCTGCACCCGGCCATGGAGATCGGCGTAGCCGGCAGCCAGCGCCGCCTGTTGGGCGGCCAGATTGCGGGCCACGAGCGCGGAGTAGAGCTGGAACTCGATCAGGCCGGCATTGCTCCAGAAGTCGGGATCGCACGCATGCTTGTCCTGCAGGCTTTGCTGCAGCCGCGCGCTGGCGGCGGCATCGAAGCCGCGCCAGGCCGGCGAGTCGGCGTTCAAGGCGAGCTCGATCGCCATGCGGTTGAGCCCCGGGTAGAAGGCCTGCGCCGGTGCGCTTTCGCAGGCCAGCGCCTCGGCCTCGGTGTAGGCCCGCAGGGCCATGGTCAGTGCTGCGCTCTTGGCCGGGCGGCCCGGGCGGCCCGCCAGGCCCTCGAGTTGCGCCAGCCGCTTCCAGGCCGAGCCGCACAGCGACAGGCGTTCGCTCGTCGGCTGCAGTGCCGCCAGCGTCTGCAGCTCGCGCAGGGCGAGGGTGATCTCGCCGCGCGCGGCGTCGCGCGCTGCCGCGTCGGCCGGCGCGGCCTGCAGCCGCGTCCAGGCGCAGCGCACCCGCAGGTTGCCGAGTTGCTCCTGCGCCTTCAGCGACGCGCTGCCGTCGTCGGCACGTACCGCGCGGGCGTACCAGTCGATGGCCGCGCCTGGGTCGCCGGCGGCGTCCCAGGCCACCGCAAAGGCTTCGGCCACCGCCCCCATCGCGCCCCAGGCCGCCGCATAGCGGCCCTGCAGGGCCTGGAGCTTGTGCCGGGTGGCCTGGCGCGCGGCACGTGCGGCGTCGTCGTCGGCGGTGTCGGGAAGCTCGAACCGCGTTCGCACCGCGAGCTCTTCGAGCGTCAGCGCCAGGCCTGGCGCCGAGGCGAGGTCGCGCGTGGCATCGGCCGCGGCGGACGGGCCCTGGGCGTCGCCGGTGGCGCGGCGCAAGGTCCAGTTCGGGTCGCCGTAGCACTGGTAGGCAGCCCAGGTCTTGCTGCCCGGCGCCGCCCGAAGCGCGGCCCGCCGCGCTTCGGCCACGGCGTCGATGAAGGTCTGGCCGGCAAGCAGCCAGCGGTAGAAGGTGGTCGCGAAGATCTCGGCCGGCCCGTCGTCGACCGCCCATCCGGCGGCGATCACGCAGCGCACGCCGATCCGGATCAGCGCATCGGCCACGCCGGCGGCGAATGCGCCCGGCTGCTCCAGCTTGAGCGTCTGCTGGATGTCGTGGGCGCCCAGGTGGCAGCAGTTGACGAACACCAGCTCGGGCACCACCGGCAGCTTGCCGATCTCGTCGGGGCCGAGGAAGACTCCTTGCGACAGCACCACGCCGCCGAACGAGGTGACCTTGCCCTTGTCGTCGCGCACGATCGGCGCGCCATGCCCGGCCACGTGCACGATGCGCCAGGGGAGCGCCATCAGCGCGCCGATGACGGCGTCGAACTCGGGGCTGGCGAGCAGCGCCGTCACCCGGCCTTCACCCAGCGCTTCGGGCGCGCGAAGCAGGTCGGACACGGCCTGCGCCTCGGCCACCGCGCCGGGCAGTTCGGGGTAGTCGGGGTCGTCGACCTTGGGCGCGCCGATCACCAGCACCGCGGCATCGGCATCGGCATCGCGCGGCGCGCTGCGGAATTGGGAGGTGTTGAGCTTGCGCAGCAGCCGGGTGCGGATCGCCCAGGGCTCGTCGCTGGTGGCGGCCTCGCCGTGGCGCGGGGCGCTGGTGTCCAGCAGTTCCCACGGGATCGGTGCCGTGCCGTCGTCGAGTTGCAGCACCACGCGGTCGGTACCGCCGAGGAAGGGCTCCAGCTCCAGCGGCACCAGCAGCTGGAACAGCGTGCGGCCGAGGTTGGGATCGCTGGTGCGCGCGGTGGCGGCGCGCGCCACCAGCTGGTCGAGCAGCTTGGTCTGCGTGTGCTGGGCCCGCACTTCGGTGCGCGCGCGGCGGGTGTCGAGGGCGAACGAGATCGTGGCGTCGGCGGTGGTCGTGGTGCTGATGAGGTCGTAGCCGGCACCGCGGTAGCCGCTCTCGGGCTGGTAGCGCAGCGGCCCGGTGCCGCTGGCGATCGCCGGCGCGATCCGAAAGGCCCTGGGGGCGGCTGCGGCCAGGACCTGCAGGCCGCGCCACGCCTCGCCCGCGCGGTCGAGGTACAGCTCGACCAGCGTCAGCCGGCCGACCAGCGGCCAGCCGATCGCGGCCAGGCGCTGGTTGGCCTGGCGCACGCCCTGCGCGATGGCGCGCGCTGCGGTGCCGGGCGAGATGCCCATGCCGCCGCTGCCGACCAGCGTCGCCGCCAGCTCGAGGCCCGCGGCGCTTCCCGGCGCGTCTTCGGCCTTGCCGATGGCCTTCGCGTCGTCGGCGTTCTCGGCCGCACGCTGGGCCCAGGCCTTGACGCCCTGGCACACCGAATCCTGCAGCTGGGTCGCATTGAGGCCGCCTTCCTCGCCCAGGCCGACGACGATGACGGCGCGCGGGCGCGGCAACTGCCACGGGTTGTCGCGGCTGGGCTGGGTGTTGAAGAAGACCTGGTGGGTGCCCGGCGCGTCCGGGTACAGGCCGGCTTCGAGCGCAATGTGCATCGCGCCGCCGAGGTGCTTGTCGACCACCGCTTCGGTGCCGGTGAGTTCCAGTGCGCGGTAGTGCCCGATCATCAGCGGCTGGCGCACGAAGGTCAGGTTGCCGTTGAGGACGACCACGTCCAGCGCCGGCAGCGCCGGGGCGGCCGCGCCGGCGAAGCCGATGGCCGGAGCGCCGAACACCTCGGGGATGCTGCCCGCCGGCCTGGCCGACGGCGGCCGGCGCGATGGGCGGCTGCGCACATGCGGCACCGCGGCGGCTTCACCGCGAGCTGCCGCCAGCGGAGTCAATGCCGAAGTGCTGCCCTGCGCCAGCAGTTCGGCGTAGGCGTCGAAGGCCTGGCTCGCGCTGGGCAGGCTGCCGTGCTCGCAGTCCAGCGTCCAGGTGCGAACGCCGGGCAGCAACGCCGACTCCAGCGGCACGCGGCCGTCGCCGCCATCCTGGGCGTCGAGATAGACGAAGCCGTCGTCGCCGACCTCGAAACCGTCGGGCGTGAACCTGGCGTGGCCGACGACGAGCAGCAGCCTGTCGGCATGGGCCGCCAGCGCGGCATCGACCTGCGCGTCGAGCTTGGTGCGCAGCGCCCTGGCCTGGTCGAGCACGGCCTGCGGCGGCACGCCCCATTGGTAGGCGGCACCCATCATCTCGTCGGCGAAGCGGTGCCACCAGTTCTTCAGCTGCTCGCGCTGGTAATCATCGTCGGCGAGCTTGCGCCACACCGCTTCCTGGTCCAGCCCGAGCTTGGGGTCGAGCAGGCCGGCCTGGAGCTGCAGCAGGCCCGGCATCGCGGCCATCAGCCTGCGCGCCTTCCGGTTGGCGAACGGTGAGCCGAGCGCCGCCAGCGCGTTGCCGAAGGTGTCGTCGCCGGAGAGCACCTGCATCGGCGCCCAGGAGCCGCCATTGGGCGTTCCCAGCATCAGCAGCCGGGCATCGGGGTGCGCCATCAGGCGCTGCCAGAGCTCGGGCTCGACGAGCTGCAGCGTGCGCGCCAGCAGCCCGCCCATCGAGTGGGCCAGGATGCGCACCGGCTGCCCCGTCGCCTGACGGGCGTCGAGTGCCTGGCGCAGACTTGCGGCCAGGCGGGCGGCCTCTTCCTCCAGCGGCCGGCGCCAGTCGTAGCCGAACGGGATCACCTCGTGGCTGGCGTCGAGGAAGGCCACCAGCTGGCCATAGACCAGGCCGATCGGCCCGTCGTCGGCGACCTGGTCGGCGCCGCCCGGCTCGTAGGCCAGGCGGTCGAAGTTGCCGATCAGCCGCGGGCTGAGCCAGATGCGGGGGTCGTCCGGCGGCAGGCCCTGCTTGAGGTTGCTGCCGAGGATGCCCGGCAGCACGAAGACCGCCGGCTTGGTCGCATCGGGCGCGCTGCGCACCGCGCCGCGTTCGCCGCCGGCATCCTCGCCGGCCCACGACAGCGGCCCGATCGATCGGAAGCCGGCAGGTGGCTGCGGCTGGATCAACGCCTGCACCACCGCGCCGGCGGTCTGCTCGTTGGCGAAGTAGCTGAAATGCGTGACCTCGCTGCCCTGCGCGAGCAGGAAGGTCGCGCCGCCGGCGCGCTGGCCGCCGCCGTACATCGAGCGCGTCTGCACGACGATGTCGTTGTCGGTCCAGTAGTAGGCGTCGGCGAGCAGCGCCTTGAGCCAGCTGCCCAGCGTGCTGCCATGCTGCAGGTCGCCGGCGACCACGCGCAGGTCGCCCGGCAGCGGCTCGGGCGCGGCGTTCAGCCAGTCGACCAGCGGCGTGCCGGGGATCATCGCGGCCAGGCCCGGGATCATCGTCGGGTCGGCACGCCGGCGCGCGACCTCGGCCAGGAAATCGACGAATGCCGGCAGGATCGGCACGCCGGTGGCCTCCAGGGTCCACTTGAGCACCGACAGGTAGGCGTCCAGCCGGCCCGAAGCCAGCAGCGTGCCGCGCGCCGGGCAGGCCACGCGCACCACGCGCTCGACCTGCACGCCCTTGGTCTTCACCAGCGCGCCGAGTTCGTGCAGTTCCTGCTGCTGGCTCGCATAGGCCGGGTCGGCGAAGAAGGCCAGGTCGTCGTTGGTGACGCCGAGCGGGCCTGCCACCCGCGCCAGCACCTCGGCCACCAGCCCGCCGCGCGAATGCGTCACCAGATGCAGCCGGGCGCCGTCGGGCAGCGCATCGACCAGCGTGCGCGCGTTGGCGATCGGGCTCGCACCCAGGGTCGGGTGGTCGAGCGCGTAGACGCGGCCCGCGTAATGGGCGAAGAGCTGGCCGACGCCGGTGGCGTGCCCCAGCCAGAGCTTCTCGAAGGTGCTCGTGGTCTCGACGAAGGTGCCGTGCAGCAGCACCAGGATCGGGTCGGTCGCCGGTGGGACGCGGTCGAGCTTGAGCCCGCTGTCCTTGAGCTTGGGCAGGCCCTCGGGCGCGAGTCGATAGACGCCGGCATCGACCTGGGCGTCCACGCGCTGCACGACCTGGCTGGCCGCAAAGTCGGCCGCCGGGTCCTTGACGAGGCCGGTGAGGACCTGGAACGCCGAGACCACGACGCGGCCGATGTCGCCCAGGCCGCGTTCGGACGCGCTGGTGTCCGGCCCCGGCCAGGCCAGCTCGGCAGCGACCGCGACGTCGCCGCCGCCACGCTGGCCGCCGCCCGGTCCCTGCAGCAGGTCGCGCGCGGTGGCCGGGTGCAGCAGCAACACCGGGCCGCCCTCGATATGCAGGGCCACGATGTCCTCGCCGGGCACTGCCGTCACCCGCAGCGGCGCGCCGGCGTCGCGCCGGGTGGCGACCTGTATCGAAGCCTTCACGCGCCCGGGCAGCGCGGCTCCCGGCGTGGCCGGCCCGCGGCTGGCCAGGGGCGGACCGCTGGTGCCCGGAACCGCGAAGGTGATGGGAAGGGCGTCGTCGCTGGCAGCCATGGCGTCGGGTCTCCTCGTCGGGCGAGGCAGCATCGGCGCAAACCGCGCCGCGGGCAAGGCGCCGCGGCGCTCGGACCTAGGGGTGCGCCGCCGAGGGGTCCGCAGGTGCCGGCGCCGCGCGTTGGAGCACGAAGGGCGCGAGGCCGAACTGCCGGCGCAGGCGGCCGGCCGCTGTCTCGGCCAGCGCGCGATCGGCCCAGGGACCGGCCTGGACGCGGAACCAGCCGCGGTCCTCGAATACCGCCACCGCCGGCAACTCGCCCGCGGACGGCGGCACGGCCAGCACGCGCTGCTGCAGTTCGGCAGCGCCTTCGCGGGCGCGGAAGGCACCCAGCTGCAACCAGAAGCCCGGTGCCGCCAGCGCCTGTGCCAGCACGGCCGGACCATCGCCCGGCGCGGGATCGTCGAGCGGCAGCACGGGTGTTTCCGGTGCCGCCGCAACGACCGCCATGGGCTGATCCTGGCCACGCCGGCGCGCCAGGATGTCGGCGAAGGTCAGGCGCTGCACCTCCACCGGCGCCACGCCGCCGAGCACGCCGAGCTTGAGCGCGGCCGTGTAGCTCAGGTCGATCACGCGGCCGGGCGCGAAGGGCCCGCGATCGTTGATGCGCACGACCACCTCGCGGCCATTGGCCGGGTTGCGGACGCGCGCGTAGCTCGGGATCGGCAAGGTCTTGTGCGCCGCGGTCATCGCATACATGTCGTACGGCTCGCCGCTGGCCGTGGGCAGGCCCTGGAACTTTCGTCCGTACCAGGAAGCGCCGCCGCTTTCGTGGAACGGCAGGTCCTCGGTCATCGGCACGTAGCGCCGGCCCTGCACGGCATACGGCTTGTTCGGGCCGCCCACGCGCAGCGGCTCGATGCGCGGCTCGGCATCGGGCAACTGCTCGAGGCCGGGCGGCGGATTCGCGCCCGGGCCGTCGCGCATCGGTGCCCGGCTCGCGCAGCCGCCGAGAATCATCGCGAACGACGCCAGCAACAGGGTGCGGGTCGCCCACCCGGCAGCCCGGTCGCGCGTGGCCTGCAGCTGGAGCGCTGGGCGCGGCGGATCAGGCAGAAGACGAATCCGGATCATCGAAGCCACCCGGCCGTTGGCGTGGCGAGTGCAGCCAGCGCTCGCCATGTCTTGTCAGGCAGCATGCGGGCGCGCGTGCCGAGACCTCGTGGCGCATCGACGGGCGCGATCGGGGCCCGCTCGGCGGGTCAGGCGCGGATCCGGCATGACCTTGGTGCGACCGGCAAGAATCGAACTTGCGACTAAGCCTTCGGAGGGCCCAATGATATCCACTTCACCACGGTCGCATACCGCAACCCGGCATTCTAGCGCCCGGGGGCGTCGCCCCCGCCTGCACCGAGGGCGACCCCGGGGCGGCCCTCTATAATCGGCGGGCTTTGCCCCGCAGCGGGCCCGCCGCCGACCGGAAGATCGGACCCGAGGATTCGATGAGCGACTCGCACGACCCCACGCCGCCCCACGAAGAACACGAAGAGGCGGCCCACGAAGGGCCTATCAAGACCCCCAAGCAGCTGATCGCGACCGTCATCGCGTCTTTCCTGGTGCCCATCCTCGGCATCATCCTGCTCGTCAACTACGTGGATTTCGGCAACCGAACAGGGGCCGGCAGCGATGGGCTGAGCGCCGAGGCGGTGGCCGAGCGCATCCAGCCGGTGGGCACGGTCAGGATTCGCGATGCGTCCAGCCCCGGGCCGGCGCGCACGGGAGAACAGGTCTTCCAGGGTCAGTGCTCGGCCTGTCATGCGGTCGGCGCGCTCGGTTCACCCAAGTTCGGCGATGCCGCGGCCTGGGCGCCGCGGATCGCCAAGGGCTACGAGGCGCTGCTGACCTCGGCCCTCAAGGGCAAGGGCAACATGACCGCCCAGGGCGGCGGCGAATATTCCGATTTCGAGGTCGGCCGCGCGGTCGTCTACATGGCCAACCACGGCGGCGCCAAGTTTGCCGAGCCCGCGCCGCCTGCTGCGCCGGCCAGCGCGGCCAGCGCTGCCAGCGCCGCAGCCAGTGCCGCCAAATGAGCGTTCCGGCCGGCGCCGGCGCCACCTGCTGCCCTGACGCAGCGTGAACGAGGGCCGCCTTCGAGGCGGCCTTCCTGCGTGGCCCGCGCATCCGCGCCGCCGCAGGGCGCGTGAACGCCGGGACGCCTGATCCTGCTGCGACCGCTACCTCAACCCGGGCCCGGCGCCGGCCGCAGCCGGTAGCCGAAGCGCCCGGGCATCTGCTCGAAGGCCAGCGTTTGGGGTTGCCAGTGGCCGGCATCCACCGCCAGCGCCGCGTGCCCCATGTCCATCGTGTGCACGATGCCGAAGCCGATGTCGGTGTCCAGGAACAGGCGCCCGGGCTCGTCGAGCCAGCTGCCGAGCACCCGGGCCGCGCGGCCGGTGTGGCTGTGCACCGGCCAGCCGGCCCGGTCGCCCACGCGCCAGACCCAGGGCGCGGCCGCCAGCTGCACGTAGACGCGCTGCGGCCCGTTCTGGAAGAACCAGGCACCGTCGGCATCGCTGGCGTAGTTGCGCTCGATGAAGCCGCGCAGCTTTTCGTGGTCGATGCGGCTGCCCTTGACGAGCGAGAAAGGCCCGGCCGCCTGGATGCGCTCGTCGCGCATGTACCAGTCGCCGCGCGCATCGAGCGCCAGCCAGTCGTAGCAATGCGGCACGTTCGGCCACTTGCGCAGTGCTGCTTCGACGATCGGGTCCATGGTGTCGAACTTACACGTTCAGGCCCGCGCCTGCAGCCAGTCGGCCACGGCCGAGGGCATCGCCAGCGTGTGGCTGGGCAGCGGCCCTTGCGGGAAGCCGACATGCCCGCCGTGCGCCGGCTGCCACAGCGTGACATGCGGGCCCACCGCGCGCGCCGCCGGCAGCGACGCAGCGGGCACGAAAGGGTCGTTGCGCGCGTTGAGCAGCAACGCCGGGATGCGGATGCGCGCCAGGTGCGGCTTGGCCGAGGCGCGGGCCCAGTAGTCCGGCGTGTCGCGAAAGCCGTGCAGCGGCGCCGTGAACACGTTGTCGAACTCGTACAGCGTGCGCGCGGCGGCGAGCCGCTCGCGGTCGAACAGGCCCGGATGGCGCTGCAGCCGCGCCAGCGCACGCGGCTTCATCGTGGCCAGGAACATGCGCGCATAGACCAGCCGATTGAAGCCGCGGTCGATCGCGCGCCCGGCGGCGGCGAGGTCGATCGGCGCCGACACCGCGGCCACCGCCGCCGCGATCGCTGCCGCACTCGCGCCGGCCTCCTCGGCCCAGCGCAGCAGGGCGTTGCCGCCCAGCGAGATGCCCACCACCAGCAGCGGCGCGGCGCTGCCCGCGCGCAAGCGGGCCAGGATCCAGCCGATCTCCTCGAAGTCGCCCGAGTGGTAGGCGCGCGGTGCCAGGTTGATCTCGCCCGAGCAGCCGCGGAAATGTGGCACCGAGAAGGCCCAGCCACGCGAGCGCGCGACGGTCGCAAAGGCCTGCGCGTAGGGGCTCGCGCTGCTGCCCTCCAGGCCGTGGAACAGCACCAGGTGTCGTGCTGCGGCGGGCGCGTCTGGCGCCCGCCGCAGGTGATCGACATCGACGAAGTCGCCGTCGGGTGTGCTCCAGCGCTCGCGCTCGAACTGCGGCGGCCCGCCGAGGTGGTGGCGTGAACGCGTGGCGGCCCAGATCGTCTGCACGTTGCCCCCGGGCAGCCAGCGCGGCGCGCGGTAGCCGGCGTCGAACGGCGGCAGGGAAAGCGTCTCGGGCGGCGGTCTGCTCACCGGAGCTAATGCAGCGTGGCCGGCGAATCGACGCCTGGCGTCGGTAGGGGCTGCGCCACGCCGGGGCTGGCATGGTGCGAGGCCAGGCGCCAGCCCTGCGCCGTCTTGATGTAGAAGTTGGTCGCCAGCACCCAGGCGGTCTGCATGCCGCCCTCGGTGGCCACCTCGATCCGCTCGACCAGATGGTGCAGGGCCGAGCCGAGTTGCTGCAGGCGGCGCACCTGTTCGGGCCGCACCGGGACGCCGCCGCCGGCGAAGAGGGCCTCGAAGCTGGCGCGGATGGCCGCCGCGCCTATCACCCGCGACCCGCCCGGATGGACGCAGACGATTTCTTCGTCGTCGGCCCACAACGCCATCAGGCGCTCGAGGTCGCCCCGCTGCAGCGCCTCGTAGAACTGCGCTTCGATGTCGTCGGGGCTGCCGCCCAGGGCGGCCAGCGGGATTCTGCGGCGAACCAAGGCGTTGCGGCTTCAGCGAAAGACCACGCACTTGTGGCCGTTGACGAGCACGCGGCGCTCGACGTGCCAGCGCACCGCGCGCGCCAGCACCATGCACTCGATGTCGCGACCGACCGCGGTGAAGTCGTCGGCCGACAGCGTGTGATCCACGCGCTGCACGTCCTGCTCGATGATCGGACCCTCGTCGAGGTCGGCGGTGACGTAGTGCGCGGTGGCGCCGATCAGCTTGACGCCGCGCGCATGGGCCTGGAAGTAGGGCCGCGCGCCCTTGAAGCTGGGCAGGAAGCTGTGGTGGATGTTGATCGCCCGCCCGGCCAATGCCTGGCAGAACGCGGGGCCCAGGATCTGCATGTAGCGCGCGAGCACGACCAGGTCGATCCGCTCGCGATCGATCAGAGCCTCGACCTGACGCTCCTGCGCGCGCTTGGCCTCGGCGCTGCTGCCACCGTTCTCACCTTTCGGAATCGGCAGGTGGTGGAACGGGATGCCGTAGCTGCCGGCCAGCGCCTCGAAGCTGCCGTGGTTGGAGACGATGGCCGGGATGTCCACCGCCAGCGAGCCGCTCTTCCAGCGGAACAGCAGGTCGTTCAGGCAATGCCCATGCTGGCTGACCATCAACAGCACCCGCGGCCGCGTTGCCACTGGGTGGAAGCGCACGTCCATGCCGAACTGCTGCCGGGTGTGCTCGAACAGCGTCGAGAGCGTCTCGCTGCGGGCCAGTTGCGGGGGAGCCTGGAAGTGCACGCGCATGAAGAACAGGCCGGTGGCGTCCTCGCCTTCGAGATCGCCGAACTGCTGCGAGTCGACGATGTTGCAGCCGGCCTGGTAGAGCAGGCCCGAGACGGCGTGGACGATACCCTTGGCGTCGCGGCAGGCGAGGGTGAGGACGAATTGCTGTTCCAGCCGCATCCTCGGCATTCTAGTTAGGGTAAACAAGGACCGCCGATGACAAAGACCGGCGAGCGCGACAGCTCGGGCCGCAGCTGGCTGGCGGCCGCATTGCTCGAGGGCTGCGTCGGCCGCCCGCTCAGGCGGCGATGGCGGCGGCTTCGATCGCCAGTCCCGGCACCGGACTGGCGGCCGAACATGCGATCTGGCCGTCCGCGGCGGCGATCTGGCATCCCGCCGCGTCCGCCTTCACCACCGCGCCCACCGGCAGGGCTTGCCAGTCGGGCTCGTCGTCGCACAGCGGTTCGCTGGCGACGATCACGCCGCCGCTGCAGCGGCGCAGGTACAGGCTGGGCGGCTTGCCGTCGCTGGCGATGCGAAAGGCGACCAGGCGCTCGCCATCGGTCAGCGCGGCGGCAAAGCGCAAGGGCTCGTCGATGCCGCGCGCCTGCATCAGCGCTGCCGTCTCGTCGAGCACGGCGAGCATCGCGGTGTCCAGGGCCATGCCCTCGCGCACGCGGGCGATCGCCAGCAGGAACAGCAGCTCGGAATCGGTGGCGCCGCGGCGCGCGGCGTACAGGTCGTCGGCCAGGCGTGACTCCAGCGCGCGACGGATCTGCCCGTAGCCACCGATCTGGCCGTTGTGCATGAAGAGGTGCCGGCCGTGACGGAACGGGTGGCAGTTCTGGCGCGAACTGGCGCCGAAGGTGGCGGCGCGGACATGGGCGAAGAACAGCCTCGAGCGCAGGGTCTGCGACAGCGCCAGCAGGTTGTCGTCGCTCCAGGCCGGGGTGGCGTCGCGATAGACGCCGGGCTCGGCGCGCTCGCCGTACCAGCCGATGCCGAAGCCGTCGCCATGGGTCTGCATCTTGGCCTGGTCGGCGCGCAGGGACTGCCGCATCAGCGAGTGGCGCGGCTTGGCGATCAACTCTTCCAGGAAGAGCGGTTCTCCAAGATAGGCGGCAAGGCGGCACATGCTGGTGTAAACCCTATTTTCACATCATCGTCATGCCCTGCCCAGGACTGAATGCCCGCAGCCCGCAGAGAAAGCATGTCTGTGCGGCTTGTGCCACAGTGGCGGCCCGCCCCGGGAGACAAATACCGTGAACCTGCTCTTCGTGACCGACCCGCTGGCGTCGTTCAAGACCACCAAGGATTCGACCTTCGCGATGATGCGCGAGGCCGCGTCGCGCGGGCACCGGCTGCTGGCCTGCGGGCCGCAGGACCTGCGCTGGCAGCGCGGCGAGCCGGTGACCGGCCTGGTGCGCGAGATCGAGCTGACGGGCGATGCCACCGACTGGTTCCGCGCCGGCGCGCTGCGGCCGCAGGCGCTGCGCGAGACCGGCGCGGTGCTGATGCGCAAGGACCCGCCCTTCGACAGCGAGTACTTCTACGCCACCCACCTGCTGGGCCAGGCCGAGCGCGAGGGCGCGCGCGTCTTCAACAAGCCGGCGGCGCTGCGCGACCACCCCGAGAAGCTTGCGATCCTGGAGTTCCCGCAGTTCATCGCGCCGACGCTGGTCACCCGCAGCGAGGACGACGTCAAGCGCTTCCACGCCGAGCACCGCGACATCATCCTCAAGCCGCTGGACGGCATGGGCGGGATGGGCATCTTCCGCGTCGGACCCGACGGACTGAACCTGGGCAGCATCGCCGAGACGCTCAACCGCGGCGGCGCGCAGACGCTGATGGTGCAGAAGTACCTGCCCGAGATCGTGCAAGGCGACAAGCGCGTGCTGGTGATCGGCGGCGAGCCGGTACCGTATTCGCTGGCGCGCATTCCGCAGGGCAGCGAGATCCGCGGCAACCTCGCCGCCGGCGGCAAGGGTGTGGCCCAGCCGCTGAGCGCGCGCGACCGCGAGATCGCCGGCGCGATCGGTCCGCTGCTGGCCGCGCGCGGCCTGCTGCTGGTCGGCATCGACGTGATCGGCGACTGCATGACCGAGATCAACGTCACCAGCCCGACCTGCTTCCAGGAGATCACCCAGCAGACCGGCTTTCCGGTGGCGAAGATGTTCGTCGACGCGCTGGAGCGCGCGCTGGCTTGACGCAGATCAGCGCCGGCTGCGGCGACGCTGTCAGCATCGACCCAGCCCGGGCGTGGCGACGATCTGCCGCCGCGGACGCCGGCAAGGAGGTCGCATGAAGACCCTCATCCGCGCAATGGCCTTGTGCCTGCTGGCCACCGCTGCCCTCGGCGCCCGGGCGCAGACCGCCGACAGCGGCCCCTACCTGGTCGCCGCGGTCGGCGGTACCCAGTACCACTACGACTGCTGGTTCTTCTCGGACTGCGATGCGGCGCACGCCACCACCGCCAAGCTCGGCGGGGGCTGGCGCTTCGGCGTCTTCGCGGTCGAGGTCTGGGGCAGCGATTTCGGCCGCTCGTCGATCAACGCCCCGCCAGGCGGGTCGTTGCGCGTGCACACCGCGGGCATCAGCGGCGCCTGGTACCTGCGCTTCAACCCCGTGGTGCAGGGCCTGCTGCGTGCCGGCGCCGCCAACAGCTGGCACTCGCGCACCGACGACGGCACCAAGAGCGCGCTCGACGCCACCTTCGGCCTCGGTCTGCTTGTCGACGTCGCGCCCAGGGTCGCGGTCGAGCTGGCGTGGGACGTCACCGGCGCCGAAGGCAACCAGACGGGCAGTGTCGTCGTCAACGCGCTGACGGCCGGGCTGCGGCTGCGCTTCTGACGAGCGCGGTCCGCCGCCGCCGGCGGCGGACAATCGCGCGATGGCCCTCCTCACCCTTGCCGACGCGCACCTCGCGTTCGGCCACGTTCCCCTGCTCGATGGCGCGGCGCTGGCGATCGAGGCCGGCGAGCGCCTGGCGCTGATCGGGCGCAACGGCGCCGGCAAGTCGTCGCTGCTCAAGATCCTCGCCGGGCTGGAAAAGCCCGACGACGGCCAGTTGCAGGTCCAGACCGGCCTGCGCCGAGTCTATGTGCCGCAGGAGCCCGGCTTCGCCAGCGGCGCGACGGTCTTCGACGCCGTCGCCGAAGGCGTGGCCGAGGCGCGCGCGCTGCGCCAGCGCTACGAGTCGCATTCCGAGCTCGACGACCTCGACGCGCTGCAGACGCGCATCGAGGCGCTCGACGGCTGGACCTGGGAGCAGCGCGTCGACGAAGTGCTGCAGCGCCTGCGGCTGGACGGTGCGGCGGCGGTCGATGCACTGTCCGGCGGCACGAAGAAGCGCGTCGCGCTGGCCCGCGCCCTGGTCGCCGCGCCCGACCTGCTGCTGCTCGACGAGCCGACCAATCACCTCGACATCGCGGCCATCGAATGGCTGCAGGAACTCCTGGTGGGTCGGCGCGGGGCGCTGGTGCTGGTCTCGCACGACCGCGCCTTCATCGACGCCGTGGCCACGCGCATCGTCGAGCTCGACCGCGGCCTGCTGCGCAGCTACCCGGGCTCGTTCGGTGCGTACGAGGCGACCAAGGTACGCGAGCTGGAGAGCGAAGCGCTGGAACGCGCGCGGGCCGACAAGCTGCTGGCGCAGGAAGAGGTCTGGGTGCGCAAGGGCGTGGAGGCGCGGCGAACGCGCAGCGTCGGCCGCGTGCAGCGGCTGCTCGAGCTGCGCGAGCAGCGCATGGCCCGCCGCGAGCAGCTCGGCCGCGTGCGGCTCGAACTCGACGCCGGCCTGCCGCCGGGCAAGATCGTCGCCGAGCTCAAGGGCGTCTCGATGCGCTACGGCGATCGCACCCTGATCGACAACTTCTCGGCCACCATCCTGCGCGGCGACAAGGTCGGCCTGATCGGGCCCAACGGCTGCGGCAAGACGACGCTGCTCAAGCTCATCCTGGGCGAGATCCAGCCCACGTCCGGCAGCGTGCGACAGGGCACGCGGCTGCAGGTGGCCTACTTCGACCAGATGCGCGCCGGGCTCGATCTCGACGCGACCCTGGTCGACGCCATCAGCCCGGGCAGCGAGTGGATCGAGGTCGGCCAGGAGCCCAAGGTCACGCGCAAGCATGTGATGAGCTACCTCGGCGATTTCCTCTTTGCCCCCGAGCGCGCCAACGCGCCGGTGCGCACGCTCTCCGGCGGCGAGCGCAACCGCGTGCTGCTGGCGCGCCTGTTCGCGTTGCCGGCCAACGTGCTGGTGCTCGACGAGCCGACCAACGACCTCGACATCGACACCCTCGAGTTGCTCGAGGAGCTGCTGCAGAACTACGCCGGCACGGTGTTCCTGGTCAGCCACGACCGGCGCTTTCTCGACAACGTGGTCACCAGCACGATCGCCTGGGAAGGCGACCCCGAGTTCGGCGGTCGCCCCGGGCTGTGGCGCGAATACGAAGGCGGCTACGAGGACTGGAAGCAACAGCGCGAACGCGCGCGCGTGGTCCCTGCCGCGCCGGTCGCAGCGCCGCGGGCGACTGCGGCGGTGGCGCGCCCGGCCGGCGCGCGCGCCAAGCTCAGCTACAAGGAGCAGCGCGAGCTCGACGGCCTGCCGGCGCGCATCGAGGCGCTGGAAGCCGAGCAGCGCGAGATCGCCGCCCGCCTGGCGAGCCCCGATCTCTACACCCGGGAGCCGCAGAGCGTGGCCGGCCTGCAGGCCCGCCACGACGCGATCGAGGTCGAACTGCTGGCGGCGCTGGAGCGGTGGGAACAGCTTGGCAGCCAGGTCCCGGCGTAGCGATCCGGCCCGGGCCGGCGGTGTTCAGCCGGACCCGATCGCCGCCGGATGGGTGCGGCTGATCATCAGCGAGCTCAGCAGGTACAGCCCGTTGAGCAGGCGGATCGCGCGTTCGCGATCGAACGCCGCCCAGCCGGCGATCTCGCGCAGCGGCGTGGGCTGCTGACGCAGGCGGGCGACGGCCGCGGCCAGCGAGCCCGTGAGGTCGAGCTGCTGGAGTTCGGTGCCGGGCACCGCGCGGTAGGCGGCCACGCCGGCGATCTCCGGCAACAGGCTGGCGCGCGAACCGCGCAGTGCCAGCTCCCACAGCAGCGGGCCGATCGGCTCCGGCGCCTGCTCCGCGCTGGGCGACTCGCTGTCGCCGGCGGCGCGTGGCGGCGCCGGCTCGACGCGCAGCACGCGAAGCTCGGGCAGACGCAGCTCCAGGAACTGCGCAAGCGGCAGCGCGCTCTGCGCCTGCCGCTCGGCGGGCCAGATCGTCAGCGGGATGACGCGATAGACCATCTGCAGATGCAGCAGCAGCGGGCGACTGTGGCGCAGCGACGCCGCCAGCACCTGCAGCAGATCGAGGCTTTCGCCCTGGGCGGGCTCGAAGCGCAGCAGGTCCTGCATCAGCGACGGGTTGAGCGCGCTCAGCCGCGTGGCGCCCGCCTCGGCGTCTTCGATGCGCAGGCGGCCGTTGTGCTGGCGCTCGAACTCGCTGACCCGCATCAGGTCGGCGGCTTCCAGCAGCTGGGTCGATTGGAACGGGGTGGGCGGCACAGCAATAATTCGTCACCAAACTCGCTGCATTGGACCTGCTGGCGCCATGCCGCTCCCGGGTCATGGTGTTTCATCTGTGTCCAGCCGTACGGGCGCCATGTGCCGGACTCGCGCAGGGTCGGTCGCGGATGGCGTGGAGAGCCGCTTCGCCGGCCTCGCATAGACTGCCCGGCGATTTGCATCCAGGCAGCAGGGCCGGCCCGACAGGCGGCAGCACCGATGATCCGACGCTTCCACCAACTCGACGTCTTCACCACCGTCCCGCTCAAGGGCAACCCGCTGGCCGTCGTCCATGCCGCGCAAGGGCTGGACGACGCGACGATGGCCGCGTTCGCACGCTGGACCAACCTGTCGGAGACGACCTTCCTGCTGCCACCGACGGCAGCCGCCGAGGCCGACTACCGCGTGCGCATCTTCACGCCGGGCGGCGAGCTGCCCTTCGCCGGCCACCCCACCCTGGGCAGCTGTCATGCCTGGCTGGCCGCCGGCGGGGTGCCGCGCGAGCCCGGCGTCGTGGTCCAGGAATGCGGCGTCGGTCTCGTGCGCGTCCGGCGCCAGGGCGCGCGGCTGGCCTTCGCGGCACCGCCGCTGCGCCGCCGCGGGCCGCTCGAGCCGGCGCTGCGGCAGCGCATCGCCGCGGCGCTGGGCCTGCAAGCCGAGGACCTCGTTCAGCACCAGTGGGTGGACAACGGCCCGGGCTGGTGCGCGGTGATGCTGCGTTCGGCCGACCGGGTGCTCGCGGTGCGGCCCGACTGGGCGCGGCTCGGTGAGCTCAAGCTCGGCCTCGTCGGCGCGCAGCCGGCAGGGCACGAGACGATGTTCGAGGTCCGCGCCTTCGTGCCCTCGCTCGGCGTGCCCGAGGACCCGGTCACCGGCAGCCTCAACGCCGGCCTGGCGCAATGGCTGATCGGCGCCGGGCTGGCGCCGCCGCGCTACATCGCAGCGCAGGGCGCAGCGCTCGGGCGCGCCGGGCGCGTGTACGTCGAACAGGACGGCGACGCGATCTGGATCGGCGGCGATGTCGCCGGCTGCATCGAAGGCACGGTGCACATGTGAGTGTCCTGCTCGACCATCTGGTGGTGGCCGCCGCCTCGCTCGAACAGGGAGTGGCCTGGTGCGAGGCCGCGCTGGGCGTGGTGCCTGCGCCGGGCGGCAAGCACCCGCTGATGGGCACGCACAACCGGCTGCTGAAGATCGCCGGCCCGACCTACCCGGATGCGTACCTGGAGATCATCGCCATCGACCCCGACGTGCCAGCGCCGGCGCGGCCGCGCTGGTTCGGCCTCGACGACCCGGCCCTGCAAGCCAGCCTGGCCGCAGGACCGCGGCTGATCCACGCCGTGGCCCGCTCGACCATGCTCGACATGCACCGCTGGGGCCTGATCGCGGTGGGCTGCAAGCCCGGAGACCCGGTCAGCGCCGGTCGCGAGACGCCGCAGGGGCCGCTGGCCTGGCAGATCCTGGTGCGCGAGGACGGGCGGCTCGACTGCGGCGGCGCGCTGCCGACGCTGATCCAGTGGCAAGGGCGCCATCCGGCGCAGCAGCTGCCCGACAGCGGGGTCACGCTGCGCGCGCTGGCCCTGAACGGCGTGCCGGCGCGGGCGCGCGACGTGCTGCGCCTGCGCGGGGTCTCGGTGCATGCAGCTCCCGGGCCGGCGCTGGTGGCCACGCTGGCGACGGCGCGCGGCGAGGTCGTGCTCAGCAGCGGTTGACGGCCGCTGCGGATGTTCCGCAGCGGGCTTGTGATCACTCGCTGCGGAAATCGTCGTGGCAGGCCTTGCAGGCCTTCGCGACCGTCCCGAAGGCCGTCTTGACCTGCCCGGCGTCATGGGTCTTGGCGGCGGCGACGAGCTTGAGCACGGCGTCCTGCATCGTCTTGGCCTCGTCGTCGAACTTTGCGCGATCGGTCCAGATGCCGGGCTTGGCCTTGGACTCGATGATGTCGTCGGTCGACGTGCCCTTGACGAAGGCAACGTAGGGCTGCTTGGACATCAACGCGACGATGTCGGCGTTGGCGGCGACGGCGGCGGCGTCGAAGGGCACCTTGCCCATCGCCATCGCACCGATGAGGCCGACATGGTGGCCCATCACGGTCATCACGGCCTGGCGGTATTCGACCGCGGCCTGCGGCTTCTGGAACTGGGCGACGGCGGGCAGGCTGGACAACAGCCCCGCGATGGCGGCGGTGACGACAAGGATTCGCTTCATGCGGTGGATCTCCGGCAGGGGGGACTCGGCGGGGCAATCCGCAGGGAACGGACCGGTTCGGCCGGCGCTTGCCCGCGCGCAGTGTACGCAAGAGGTGCGTGGCTCGTGGGCGCGGGCCGGACTTGTCCCGCCGCGAGCACAGCGATGGTCCCGCGGTTGCGCGGCGCCGGCGGGCCGGTGAAGATCGCGCGATGACCATCGCCGCCTTGTCCACCGTCCGCGTCTGGGACCTGCCCACGCGTCTGTTCCACTGGCTGCTGGCGGCATTCGTCATCGCCGCGGCGACCACCGCCTGGATCGGTGGCAACGCCATGGTCTGGCACATGCGCTGCGGCCTTTCGATCATGGCCCTGCTGCTGTTCCGACTGGTGTGGGGCCTGATCGGCGGGCGCTGGTCGCGCTTCACGAGCTTTCTCTACGCGCCCGGCACCCTGCTGCGCTACCTGCGCGGCGAGCTGCGTGCCGGCGACGCATTCGAGGTCGGCCACAACCCGCTGGGCAGCGGGTCGGTGTTCGCGCTGCTCGGCCTGCTGGCAGTGCAGGTGGCCACCGGGCTGGTCGCCGACGACGAGATCGCGACCACCGGTCCGCTGAACCGCTTCGTCAGCAACGAGAAGGGGCTGGCGGCGACGAGTTGGCACCACGGACCCGGCCAATGGCTGCTGCTGACGCTGGTCGGCCTGCATCTGGCGGCGATCCTGTTCTACCTGCTGCGCCGGAAGAACGACCTCGTTCGGCCGATGCTCAGCGGCGACAAGCGCTTGCCCGTGGGCACGCCGCCGAGCGCAGACGGTGCCGCCGCGCGCCTGCTGGCGCTGCTGGTGGCGCTGGCCTGCGGCGCCTTCGCCGCCTGGATCGGCAGCCTGGGCAATTGATGCCGTCGCCGCGGGCGCCGCGCGCCCGATGCGGCATCATCCGGCCCATGAGCATCATCGAACTGCGCGCCGGCGACCTGCGACTGGCCCTGCGACCCGACCTCGGCGGCGCCATCGCCGGCCTGTGGAAGGGCGGCCTGCCGCTGCTGCGCAGCACCGAGCCCGGCGCGCTGGCCTCGTCGCGCCTGGCCGGCTGCTACCCGCTCGCGCCGTACTCCAACCGCCTGGGCTACCGCCGCTTCCGCTGGCTCGGCCAGGACTACACGACGGCACCCAACTTCGACGACAACCCGCATTCGCTGCACGGCGTGGCCTGGCAACGGGCGTGGGAAGTGAGCTCGGCCAGCGCCACCGAGGCCGAACTGCATTACCGCCATGCGCCCGACGCCGACTGGCCGTTCGCTTTCGACCTGCGCCAGCGCCTGGTGCTCGGCGCCGATGCGCTGGAGATGCACCTGGCGCTGACGAACCTGGCGCCGCAGCCGCAGCCGGTGGGGCTGGGCTGGCACCCGTACTTCGCCAAGCGGTCGCACAGCCGGCTGCACATCGAGCTCACCGACCGCTGGGAAAGCGACGCCAGCGGGCTGCCGACGCGGCGCGTGCCGCAGCCCGGCATCGACGGCGATGTCGCGCACCTGGCCTTCGACCATTGCTTCGAAGGCTGGCGCGGCGCGGCGCGCATCCGCGACGAGAAGTTCTCGCTGCGCCTGAGCTCGTCGCTGCCCTACCTCGTCGTCTTCACGCCCGAGACCAGGCCCTACTACTGCGTCGAGCCGGTGAGCCACGTGAGCAACGCGATCCACATGTCCGACCCGGCCGCACATGGCCTGCGCACGCTGGAGTCTGGCGCGACCTTCGATGCCTGGATGAAGCTGGACATCGCTGCCGCATGACCTGGCCCGCGATCACGGCCCTGCCGGTCGCGCCCGCGCTGCTGGGCGAATCGCCGTTCTGGCACCCCGACGAGGCGGCGCTCTACTGGTGCGACATCCCGGGCAAGGCGCTGCACCGCTTCGAGCCCATCGGCGCTGCCCATGACCGGTGGGACTTCGACACCGAGCCCGGCTGCTGCGCGCCGCTGCCCGGCGGCGCGCTGCTGCTGGCGATGCGCGACGGGCTGTTCCGCTTCGACCCCGCCAGCGGCCGGCGCCAGCGCCTGGCCGGCGCGCCCTACGACATGGCGCAGGAGCGCTTCAACGACGGCAAGGCCGACCCCCAGGGCCGGCTGTGGGTGGGCACGCTCTACGAGCCGCGGCAACCGGCCAACGCGGCGCTGTACCGTTGGGCCGAGGGCCGGCTCGACCGCATCGCCGGCGACATCACGGTCAGCAACGGCCTGGCCTTCAGCCCCGACGGCCGCACGATGTACTGGAGCGACACCGCGGCGCACCGCATCGATGCCTTCGACTTCGACGGCAGCGACGGCTCGCTGTCGCGCCGGCGCGTGTTCGCCGAATTCCCGCCCCGCGAGCCCGGGCAGGACCTGGCCGGCTATGGCGGCCGGCCCGACGGTGCCGCGGTCGATGCCGAGGGCGCGTACTGGGTCGCGATGTACGAGGGCCAGCGCCTGCTGCGCCTGGCCCCCGACGGCACGCTGCTGGGCGAAGTGCCGCTGCCGGTGCGCTGCCCGACCATGCCCTGCTTCGGCGGGCCCGACCTGCGCACGCTGTTCGTCACCACCGCGCGCAACCGCCGCCCCGCCGACGAACTCGCAGCCCAGCCGCTGGCCGGCTGCGTGCTGTCGCTGCGCGTGGACGTGCCGGGGTTGCCGGTGCATTTCGCACGCGGATGAGCCCGCCGGTCGATCGCGCCGGCCTGCTCGCGCGGCTGCGCGAGCCGCGCCAATGGGACCTCGTCGTCGTCGGCGGCGGCGCGGTCGGCCTGGGCGTGGCGCTGGACGCCACGGCGCGCGGCCTGGCGGTGGCGCTGGTCGAGTCGTACGACTTCGCCAAAGGCACTTCGTCGCGCGCGACCAAGCTCGCCCACGGCGGCGTGCGCTACCTGGCGCAGGGCGACATCCATCTCGTGCGCGAGGCGCTGCACGAGCGCGCGGCGATCCTCGCCAACGCGCCGCACGTGGCGCAGCGGCTGCCCTTCGTGATGCCGGCCTACCACTGGTGGGAGCGCGGCTTCTACGGCGTGGGCCTGAAGGCCTACGACGCCCTGGCCGGCCGCCAGGGCCTGGGCAGCACCGAGTGGCTGAGCACGCGGCGCACGCTGGAACTGCTGCCCGGCGCCCAGCCGCGCGGCCTGTGGGGCGGCGTGCGCTACTGGGACGGCCAGTTCGACGACGCCCGCCTGGCGCTGCTGCTGGCGCGCACGGCGCTGGCGCGTGGGGCGCTGGTGATCAACCACTGCACCGCCATCGGCCTGTTGCGCGAGGGCGGCCAGGTACGTGGCGTGCAGGTGCGCGACGCCGAGAGCGGCGAGACTGCGACGCTGCGCGCGCACTGCGTCGTCAACGCCGCCGGCGTCTGGGTCGATGCGCTGCGGGCGATGGACCGCGATGACGGCGAACCCGAGCGCGCGCCGCTGGTCGCACCCAGCCAGGGCGTGCACCTGGTCGTCGACCGCGCCTTCCTGCCCGGAACCCACGCCCTGCTGGTGCCGAAGACGGCAGACGGCCGGGTGCTCTTCGCCGTACCCTGGCTGGGCAAGACCGTGCTCGGCACCACCGACACACCGCGCCAGGACCTGGCGCTCGAACCCCGGCCCTTCGCCGACGAGGTGGCCTTCATCCTCGGCGAGGCCGGCCGCTATCTCGCGCGCGCACCGCAGCGCGCCGACGTGCGCTCGGTCTGGGTCGGGCTGCGGCCGCTGGTCAAGCCGGGCCGCGAGCCGGGCGGCGATGAAGGCGCCGCCGTCGAGACCAAGGCGCTGTCGCGCGAGCACCAGGTGATCATCGGCCGCTCGGGCCTGGTCACCGTCACCGGCGGCAAGTGGACCACCTACCGCGCGATGGCCGAAGACGTGCTCGAGCGCGCGATGGCGCGCGGCCTGCTGCCGCGTCGCCCCGGTGGCGTGACGACCCGACTGCCGCTGCTCGGCGCCGCACCCGGGCGGCCGCTGGGCGAGGCACCGGGCGAACACCTGTACGGCAGCGAGGCGGCCTTGCTGCGCACGCTGCCCGGTGCCGACCGCTGGCTGTGGCGCGACGCCGAATCGCAGCGCGGGGGTCTGAGCGAAGCGATGGTCCGCTTCGCCGCCCGCTACGAGCTGGCGCGCGACGTCGAGGACATGCTCGCGCGGCGCTGCCGGCTGCTGTTCCTGGACGCTGCAGAAGCCGCGCGCCAGGCCGACGCGGTGGCCGCGATCCTGGCCGACGAACTCGGCCACGAGGTCGAGACCGCGGGCTTCAAGTCGCTCGCCGCGCAGTACCACCAGCTGCCGTGACGGCGGACCGCTCGCCGACGCCCGGTCGCGGTCAGCGTGCGGGCAGGGCGTCGAGCGCGGCGTGTATTTCGTCGGGACTGAGCAGCTCGTTCAGCAGGCGCGGCCCGCCGCCGCCGGGCGCATACAGCGCATAGACCGGCACGCCGCTGCGACCCAGGCGGGTGAGCTCGGCGCTGATCGCGGCGTCGCGCCGCGTCCAGTCGGCGCGCAGCAGCAGCACGCGCCGGGCGTCGAAAGCGGCCTGCACGCCGGCATCGCGCAGCGTCGTGCGCTTGTTGAACTGGCAGGTCACGCACCAGGCGGCGGTGAAGTCGACGAAGACCGGCCGGCCTTCGGCCTGCGCCTGCGCCACGCGCTCGGCCGACCAGGCTTGCCAGCGTTCGGCGCTGTCGGCCGTGGTCGTCTGTGCCGCCGCGCCCTGGCGCAGCACCGGCGCGGCCCAGAACAGGGTGGCCGCCATCAACAGGACGGCGGCAGCACCGAAGCCGCGCCGCGCCAGCGGCCCGAGCGCGGGCGACCCCAGCGCCCAGGCCGCGAAGGCCAGCGCCAGCAGCAGCAGCAGCAGCGCGCCGGCGCCGTCGATGCCGACCTGCTGCCCCAGCACCCAGACCAGCCAGACCACGGTGGCGAACATCGGGAACGCCATCAGGGTGCGCAGATGCAGCATCCACACGCCCGGGCGCGGCAGCAGCCGCGCCAGCTGCGGCCAGCTGCTGGCCGCGAGATACGGCAACGCCATGCCCAGGCCGAGCGCGGCGAAGATGGCCAGCGCCTGCGCCGCGGGCAAGGTCAGCGCCGCCCCCAGCGAAGCGCCCATGAACGGCGCCGTGCACGGCGAGGCCACGGCCACCGCGAGCACGCCGGTGAGCAGCGCGTCGACCACCGGATGGCGGGCCTGCGCAGTGGCCCAGGCGCTCGGCAGCATGGCCCCGAACTCGAACACGCCGGCCAGATTCAACCCGATCAGCGTGAACAGGCCCGCGAGCACCGCCACCACGGCGGGCGACTGCAGCTGGAAACCCCAGCCGAGCTGCTCGCCGCCAGCGCGCAGCGCCAGCAACAGGCCGGCCAGGGCGACGAAGGACAGGACCACGCCTGCGGTGTAGGCCAGGCCTCCGGCGAGCAGCCCGCGCCGGTCATCGGCATGGGTCGCGAAGCCCAGCACCTTCAGCGAGAGCACCGGAAACACGCAGGGCATCAGGTTGAGCAATGCACCGCCGGCCAGCGCCAGCAGCAATGCCAGGCCGAAGCCGGCGGCCGCCGGCGGGCCGACGGCCGGCGCCGCAGCCGGCACGGCACCGTCGGTGAGCGCCGGCAGCGGTGCGGGCGCCGGCGCTGCGGCCGGCCACGGTGTGGTCACGGCCACCTGGAGCAGCGCGCCGGCGGCCTGGCCGGGCGCGGCCAGCACGACCGGCATCACGGCGGGCGCGGCGCTGCGCTGCGGGTCCAGCGGCACGCGGGCCGACCAGGCGCCGCCGACCCACGACGCCTTTGCCGGCGCCGCGTTGTCGATCACGCCCGCCGTCTCGGGGAACAGATGCAGGGCCTGCCCCTGCCACGCCGCAGGCAGGCCGCTGACCTTGATGACCAGCGCATTGCCGTCGACCGCGGCGCTGGCCTGCGCGCCCGGCACCGGCTGCGGCAAGGCCTGCCGCGCCTGGGCGAACAGCGCCGCGTGGGCCGCCGTGGCCGCCTGCGTCGGCACGCTCAGCGCGAAGTCGCCGCTCTCGGGAATGCAGACGTCCTTGCACACCAGCCAGTCCGCGTGCAGCCGCACGTCCAGCGTCTCGGCATGGAAGCCGGCCGGCACGGTCACCGCCACCGGCAGCAGCAACGTGCCTTCGTAGCCGTAGTTCAGGAGGGGCCCGATCGGCAGGCGCTGCGGCGTCGGCCACTCGATCTCGCCCACGCTGACGCCGGCGGGCAGGGTCCATTGCAGCGTGGTCGGCAAACCCGAGTCGCCCGGATTCTTCCAATAGGTGTGCCAATGGGGCTGGTGCTCGATGACCAGCCCCAGCCATACCGGCTTGCCGGCGACGATGCCTTCGGCGGCCTGGGCGACGAGCTCGGCGCGGACCTCCGGCGTGGTGACCACGGCGCCGGGCGGGGCCGCAAGAAGCAGGCTCGGCATCGCCGCCAGGGCGGTCAGCGCGAAGCGGAGGAGGGCGGGTTTCATGTCGGTGTCAGAGGGTGGCGTCGGGGTGCGGGTTCCGCGCTCGCGCGCATTGTCCGCCGCGCCGGCCGGGGCTGCTGACCGGGGCTTCGGGTTTGTTCGTATAATTTCAAGGCTTTGCTGACCTCACCCGACCATGGCGATCGAACGGCTGACCCGCAGCGACCGCTGGGACGAAGAAGATGAGGCGGCAGCACAGGCCTTCAGGCCGCTGACGAGGGAGCAGGCACAGGTCCTGCGCCGCGCCGATCCGCCACTGTCACCGTGGAGGGTGGTCGCGGCCCAGGCCTGGGTCGGTGTGGTGGTGGCGCTCCTCGCAGCGCTGATCACCGGCCGGCAAGAGGTGGGTTGGTCGGCGCTTTACGGCGCCGCCGCGGTGGTGGTGCCGGGCGCGCTGATTGCGCGCGGCATGACGAGCCGGCTTTCGAGCATGTCGCCCGGCGTGAGCGCCGTCAGCTTCATGTTGTGGGAGTCGGTCAAGATCGCGGTTTCGGTCGCCATGCTGGTGCTGGCCCCGAGACTCGTGCAGCACCTGAGCTGGCCGGCGCTGCTGGTGGGTCTGGTGCTGTGCATCAAGGTGTACTGGCTGGCGCTGTTGTGGCGGCCGGCCGGCAAGAAGTTGAACTGACGGACGAGACAAGACGACCATGGCAGTCGAAGCCCCAGCCGCCGAGAGCGGCCTCACCGCCGGTGAGTACATCGTTCACCACCTGACCCATTGGCGCAACAAGGAGTTGCACGGCCCGTTCGACCTCTCGGTCGTGAGCTGGGACTCGGTGGGCTTCTCGATCCTGCTGGGCTTGCTCACCTGCTTCGTCCTCTGGTTGGCAGCACGCAAGGCGAGCTCGGGGGTGCCCGGTCGCTTCCAGGCCGCGGTCGAAATCCTGGTCGAGATGGTCGAGACCCAGGCCAAGGGCATCGTCCACAACGCCACCAGCCGCAAGCTCGTCTCGCCGCTGGCGCTGACGGTGTTCGTCTGGATCTTCCTGCTCAACGCGATGGACCTGCTGCCGGTCGATCTGCTGCCCTTCATCTGGCAGAAGATCGTCGTCGCCTTCGGTGGCGAGGCACACCACGCCTACCTGCGCGTGGTACCGACCGCCGACCTCTCGGTGACGATGGGCCTGTCGGTCGGCGTGCTCGTCGTCTGCCTCGTCTACAACGTCAAGATCAAGGGCGCCGGCGGCTGGGCGCACGAACTCGTGACCGCGCCTTTCGGCACCAGCAAGAACCCGTTCTTCGCGTTGCTGCTGGGCATCGTGAACTTCGCGATGCAGCTGATCGAGTTCGTCGCCAAGACCGTCTCGCATGGCATGCGGCTGTTCGGCAACATGTACGCGGGCGAGTTGATCTTCCTGCTCATCGCGCTGATGGGCGGGGCCTGGACGCTGTCGGCCACCGGCATCGGCCTGGCGATCGCGCAGGTCCTTCTCGGCACCGTGTGGGCCATCTTCCACATCCTGATCATCACGCTGCAGGCCTTCGTGTTCATGATGCTCGCGCTGGTCTACATCGGCCAGGCCCACGACGCGCACTGAATCCCGCGGCAGTTCCCTTCCCGTTTCCCTTTCTTCGCTTTCCCCTTTTCCAACACCACCTCTCGCACTAGGAGTCATCATGGAAGTCATCAGCTTTGTTGCCCTCGCCGCCGGCCTGATCATCGGTCTGGGGGCGCTCGGCGCCTGCATGGGCATCGGCATCATGGGCAGCAAGTACCTCGAGTCGGCCGCCCGCCAGCCCGAGCTGATGGGCGAGTTGCAGACCAAGATGTTCCTGCTCGTCGGCCTGATCGACGCGTCGTTCATCATCGGGACCGGCGTCGCACTGTGGTTCGCCACCGCCAATCCGTTCCTCGGCCAGATCGCCGGCGCCCTCGCCGCGGCTGGCGGCGCCAAGTAAGCCGGTCGGCTCTTCTTGGCAGGCATCGCGGCGCCGAGCGCTGCCGTGCCATCCCCGTCACCGTGACCGAGGCAAGAACGTGAACATCACCGCCACCCTCATCGTCCAGATGATCGTGTTCCTGATCCTGGTCTGGTTCACGATGAAATTCATCTGGCCGCCGATCACCGCCGCGCTCGACGAGCGCGCGCGCAAGATCGCCGAAGGCCTGTCTGCCGCCGACAAGGCCAAGAGCGAGCTCGTCGTGGCCAACCGGCGCGTCGAGCAGCAGCTCTCGGCTGCCCGCGACGACGCCGCCAGGCGCCTGGCCGACGCCGAGCGCCTGGCGCAGCAGATGATCGAAGAAGCCAAGGCCAAGGCCAGCGACGAAGCGGCCAAGATCGTCGCCGCCGCGCACGCCGAAGCCGAGCAGGAGTCGGTCAAGGCACGCCAGGCCCTGCGCGACCAGGTCGCCAGCCTGGCCGTCAAGGGTGCCGAGGCGATCCTGCGCAAGGAGGTCAATCCCGCCGTGCATGCAGACCTCCTCGGCCGCTTGAAGGCGGAGCTCTGAAATGGCCGAGTTGGCGACCATCGCCCGCCCCTACGCCGAGGCGCTGTTCGATTCGGCCGGCAGCGATGCCGGGCGCTTGAAGCCGCAGCTGGCCGGCCTGGCCGCGCTGGCTGCGAGTCCCGAGCTGCGTCAGTTCGCCGACAACCCGAAGGTCACGGCGGCCCAGGTCTTCGACGTCGTCGCCGGCGCCGCCCAGAGCCAGGGACTGGCGCTGGACGCCAAGGTCGGCAACCTGCTGCGCGCGGTCATCGACAACGGCCGCCTGGCGGCGCTGCCCGAGATCTCGGCGCAGTTCCTGGCCCTCGTCAACGGCGCGACCGGCGTCTGGGACGCCATCGTGCAAAGCGCCTTCCCGATCGCCGGCGAGCAGTTGGCCGAGGTGCTGGCCGCGCTCGAGAAGCGCTTCGGCCGCAAGCTCAACGCCACCGTCGAGATCGCCCCCGAACTGATCGGCGGCGTGCGCGTCGTCGTCGGCGACGAGGTGCTCGACACCTCGGTCAAGGCCCGTCTTGAACAGATGAAGGCTGCGCTCATCGCGTAGGACTTCCGGAGAACCCCATGAATCTCAACCCCGCAGAAATTTCCGAGCTGATCAAGAGCCGCATCGAAGGCCTGGCGGTCTCGGCCGACATCAAGAACCAGGGCACCGTCGTGTCCGTCACCGACGGCATCGTGCGCGTGCACGGCCTGTCCGACGCGATGGCCGGCGAAATGCTCGAGTTCCCGCCCACCGCCAGCGGCGTGGCCACCTACGGCCTGGCGCTCAACCTCGAGCGCGACTCGGTCGGCGCGGTGATCCTGGGCGAGTACGAGCACATCTCCGAGGGCGACACCGTCAAGTGCACGGGCCGCATCCTCGACGTGCCGGTCGGCCCCGAGCTGATCGGCCGCGTCGTCAACGCGCTCGGCCAGCCGATCGACGGCAAGGGCCCGATCAACGCCAAGATGACCGACGTCATCGAGAAGGTCGCCCCCGGCGTGATCGCACGCCAGAGCGTGAGCCAGCCGGTGCAGACCGGCCTGAAGTCGATCGACTCGATGGTGCCGATCGGCCGCGGCCAGCGCGAACTGATCATCGGCGACCGCCAGACCGGCAAGACCGCGGTGGCGATCGACACGATCATCAACCAGAAGGGTCAGAACATGACCTGCGTCTACGTCGCGATCGGCCAGAAGGCGAGCTCGATCAAGAACGTGGTGCGCGCGCTGGAAGCCAACGGGGCGATGGAATACACCATCGTCGTCGCCGCCGGTGCCTCGGAGTCGGCGGCCATGCAATACGTTTCGGCCTACTCGGGCTGCACGATGGGCGAGTACTTCCGCGACCGCGGACAGGACGCGCTGATCATCTACGACGACCTGTCCAAGCAGGCGGTGGCCTACCGCCAGGTCTCGCTGCTGCTGCGCCGCCCGCCGGGCCGCGAAGCCTTCCCCGGCGACGTGTTCTATCTCCACAGCCGCCTGCTCGAGCGTGCCGCGCGTGTCAACGCCGACTATGTCGAGGCCTTCACCAAGGGCGAGGTCAAGGGCCGTACCGGTTCGCTGACCGCGCTGCCGATCATCGAGACCCAGGCCGGCGACGTCTCGGCCTTCGTGCCGACCAACGTGATCTCGATCACCGACGGCCAGATCTTCCTCGAGACTTCGCTGTTCAACGCCGGCATCCGCCCGGCCATCAACGCCGGCATCTCGGTGTCGCGGGTCGGCGGCGCGGCGCAGACCAAGCTGATCAAGAGCCTGTCGGGCGGCATCCGGACCGACCTGGCGCAGTACCGCGAACTGGCGGCCTTCGCGCAGTTCGCGAGCGACCTCGACGCCGCCACGCGCAAGCAGCTCGACCGCGGCGCCCGCGTCACCGAACTGCTCAAGCAGGCGCAGTACTCGCCGCAGCCGATCAGCCTGATGGCGGCGACGCTGTTCGCGGTCAACAAGGGCTACCTCGACGAGATCGAGGTCAAGAACGTGCTCGGCTTCGAGCACGGCCTGCACCAGCACCTGAAGAGCAGCCATGCGGCGCTGCTGGCCAAGCTGGAGAACGACAAGGCGATGGACAAGGCGGCCGAGGAAGAACTGACCGGCGCGATCGCGGCGTTCAAGAAGTCCTTCACCTGAACGCCTCGCCGAACAAGGAGTCCAGACCATGGCGGTCGGCAAGGAAATACGCGGCAAGATCAAATCGGTGGAGAACACCAAGAAGATCACCAAGGCCATGGAGATGGTCGCCGCCAGCAAGATGCGCAAGGCGCAGGAGCGCATGCGCGCGGCGCGGCCCTACGCCGACAAGGTGCGCACGATCGCGGCCCACCTGGCGCAGGCCAACCCGGAATACAAGTCGGCCTACCAGCGCCTCGAGGGCAGCAGCAAGGCGGTCGGGTTCATCGTCGTCAGCACCGACAAGGGCCTGTGCGGCGGCCTCAACACCAACGTGCTGCGTGCGGTCACCAACAAGATGAAGGACGTGCAGACCGCCGGCGGCACGATCCAGGCGGTGGCGATCGGCAACAAGGGCTTCGGCTTCCTCAACCGCATCGGCGCCAACGTGGTCAGCCACGCGATCCAGCTCGGCGACGCGCCGCAGCTGGAGAAGCTGATCGGCCCGGTCAAGGTCATGCTCGACGCCTTCGTCGAAGGCAAGATCGACGCCGTGCACCTGTGCTTCACGCGCTTCATCAACACGATGAAGCAGGAGCCGGTGGTCGAGCAACTGCTGCCACTGGGCGCGCACCGGCTCGAGCAAAGCGATGCCGAGAAGTCCAAGCATGCCTGGGACTACCTCTACGAACCCGATCCGGCGACCGTCATCGACGAGCTGATCACCCGCTACATCGAGGCCCTGGTCTATCAGGCCGTGGCCGAGAACATGGCCAGCGAGCAGAGCGCGCGCATGGTCGCGATGAAGGCCGCCACCGACAACGCCGGCAGCCTGATCGCCGAGCTCAAGCTCATCTACAACAAGACCCGCCAGGCCGCGATCACCAAGGAATTGAGTGAGATCGTCGGCGGCGCGGCCGCTGTCTAGAGATTCGATCCGAAGGAACTACGAAATGGCTGCAACCCAAGCTCAAGGCAAGATCGTCCAGTGCATCGGCGCCGTGGTGGACGTCGAATTCCCGCGCGACGCCATGCCGCACATCTACGACGCACTCAAGCTCGAAGGCACCGCGCTCACGCTCGAGGTGCAGCAGCAGCTCGGCGACGGCGTCGTGCGCACGATCGCGCTGGGCTCGTCCGACGGCCTGCGCCGCGGCCTGATGGTCAGCAACACCGGTGCGGCGATCACGGTGCCGGTGGGCAAGGCCACGCTGGGCCGCATCATGGACGTGCTGGGCAACCCGATCGACGAGCGCGGCCCGGTCGACCAGACGCTGACCGCGTCGATCCACCGCAAGGCCCCGGCCTACGACGAGCTCAGCCCGAGCCAGGAACTGCTCGAGACCGGCATCAAGGTCATCGACCTGATCTGCCCGTTTGCCAAGGGCGGCAAGGTGGGCCTGTTCGGCGGCGCCGGCGTCGGCAAGACCGTCAACATGATGGAGCTGATCAACAACATCGCGAAGGCGCACAGCGGCCTGTCGGTGTTCGCCGGCGTCGGCGAGCGCACCCGCGAGGGCAACGACTTCTATCACGAGATGGCCGAGTCGGGCGTCGTCAACCTCGAGTCGCTGGGCGAGAGCAAGGTCTCGATGGTCTACGGCCAGATGAACGAGCCGCCGGGCAACCGCCTGCGCGTCGCGCTGACCGGCCTGACGATCGCCGAGAGCTTCCGCGACGAAGGCCGCGACGTGCTGTTCTTCGTCGACAACATCTACCGCTACACGCTGGCCGGCACCGAGGTCTCGGCGCTGCTCGGCCGGATGCCGTCGGCGGTGGGCTACCAGCCGACGCTGGCCGAGGAAATGGGCCGCCTGCAAGAGCGCATCACCTCGACCAAGGTCGGCTCGATCACCTCGATCCAGGCCGTCTACGTCCCGGCCGACGACCTGACCGATCCGTCGCCGGCAACGACCTTCGCCCACCTCGACGCCACCGTCGTGCTGTCGCGCGACATCGCCTCGCTGGGCATCTACCCGGCGGTCGACCCGCTGGACAGCACCAGCCGCCAGGTCGATCCGAACGTGGTCGGCCAGGACCATTACGAAACCACGCGTGCGGTGCAGTCCACGCTGCAGCGCTACAAGGAACTGCGCGACATCATCGCCATCCTGGGCATGGACGAGCTGAGCCCCGAAGACAAGCTGGCCGTCTCGCGCGCGCGCAAGATCCAGCGTTTCCTGAGCCAGCCCTTCCACGTCGCCGAGGTGTTCACCGGCAGCCCGGGCAAGTACGTGCCGCTGAAGGAGACGATCCGCGGCTTCAAGATGATCGTCGCCGGCGAATGCGACCACCTGCCGGAGCAGGCGTTCTACATGGTCGGAACCATCGACGACGTCTTCGAGAAGGCCAAGAAGATCCAATAAGGAGCCGTGATGGCCACCATCCACGTTGACGTCGTCTCGGCCGAGGAGAGCATCTTCTCGGGCGAGGCCAAGTTCGTCGCCCTGCCGGGCGAGAGCGGCGAGCTCGGCATCCTGCCGCGCCACACGCCGCTGATCACCCGCATCAAGGCCGGCGCGGTGCGCATCCAGCCGGCCGACGGCGGCGACGAGGAATTCGTGTTCGTCGCCGGTGGCATCCTCGAAGTGCAGCCCGACTCGGTGACCGTGCTCGCCGACACCGCGATCCGCGGCAAGGACCTCGACGAGGCCAAGGCCACCGAGGCCAAGAAGCTGGCCGAGCAGGCGATGAAGAACGCCAAGAGCGACATCGACCTGGCCGCGGCGCAAAGCGAGTTCGCGACCATGGCCGCGCAACTGGCGGCGATCCAGAAGCTGCGACGCAAGTAGCTGCGGCGCCCCGCGAATTCGTGGGCTTCGAGTGCCAGACCCGCCCCGCCGCCTCGGCCGGGCGGGTTTGTCGTTCATGGACCGGAGCGGCGGGCATCGCGGCCGGTCTCGCTTATCGTGCGGGTTCTCGCCCGAGGGACCGCCACCGACCACGCCCGCATCCGCCATGAACGCCCAGGCCGCCACCGCATCGCCGCTGCTCGCCCTCGAGCGCTTCGACGTCGGCGTCGTCCAGCTCGACGTGCGGCGCCATGTCGTGGCGATGAACGACTTCGCGCGCCGCGTGCTGCCGGTGGAGGCCAGGCAGCCCTTCGACCGCATGGTGCTGAGCTTCCACCCCGAGCGTTCGCAGCCCAAGGTCGAATACCTGCTCGAGCAGGCCGGGCAATGCCCGGTGGCCAACCCGCCGCCGATGGCGATGATCATCAACATCCCCGAGCGCGTGCTGCTGATCAAGGTCACGCGCATGGCCGGGGCCGATCGCGAGGGCACCGGCTACGTGCTCGTCTTCTACGACATCACCGACGCGGTGAGTGCGGCCGAGGGCGCGCCGCCGCTGGCCGGCGCGCGGCGCCAGTTGCTGAAGATCCCCACCGTGTGGGAGCAGAAGATCGTGCTCGTCGATACCGACGAGGTGCTGTCGATCCGCTCCGACGGCCACTACACGCGGGTCGTCACCGCGGGCGAGACGCGCTTCTGCAACCTGTCGATCGGCGACCTCGAGACGCGGCTGGATCCGGCCCATTTCACGCGCGTGCACCGCACCTACATCGTCAACCTGCGCGCCGTCGCCGAGCTGATGCGCGAGGAAGGGCGGCTGGCCTTGCGCCTGCACGGCCAGGCCGAGCCGGTGCCGGTGTCGCGCTCCAGCCAGGCCGCCGTGCTGGCGCGTTTCGGCGTCCCGGCGGGTGCCGCGGTGCTGCGTCAGGGTTAATCCCGACCTATCGTTTTCCCGCAGATCGCGGGCCGGGCCGGGTGCCGGCCGCCGTTCATGCGCGCAGGCTGCCGTTCGTGCAGCCTGCGCGCCTCGAAGGTCCGCAGCGCCATACCCCTGCCCGTTGGCGGACACCTGGCCTGGCGTCAACATCGCGCTGTTCCGTCGATCGAGCCGCCGCGAAGCGGCCGCAGCCCGCAAAGGAGACATCCATGATCCCACCCGCGTTCGAGTACCACGCGCCCAAATCGGTGGGCGAAGCCATCGGCCTGCTCGGCAGCCTCGGCGCCGAGGCCAAGATCCTGGCCGGCGGCCACAGCCTGCTGCCGATGATGAAGCTGCGCTTCGCCCAGCCGGGCCATCTGATCGACATCAACCGGATCCCCGAGCTGCGCGGCATCCGTGAAGAGGGCGACGCGGTGGTGATCGGCGCGATGACGGTCGAGGCCGATCTCATCGCCTCGCCCCTGCTCCGGGCCAAGGTGCCGCTGCTGGCCGAGGCGCCGAAGCTGATCGGCGACCCGCAGGTGCGCAACCGCGGCACCATCGGCGGCGACATCGCGCATGGCGACCCCGCCAACGACCACCCGGCGATCGCGATCGCGCTCGACGCCAGCTTCACCCTCGAAGGGCCGAAGGGCCGGCGCAACGTCAAGGCCGAGGACTTCTTCCTCGGCCCCTACGCGACCGCGCTGGCCGACGACGAGATCCTGGTCGCGATCCGGGTGCCGGCGCTGGCCAGCGGCACCGGCTGGGCCTACGAGAAACTCAAGCGCAAGACCGGTGACTGGGCTACCGCCGGCGCCGCCGTCGTGTTGCGGATGAGCGCCGGCCAGGTCAGCCACGCGCGCATCGCGCTGACCAATGTCGGTCCCACCGCATTGCGTGCGGCCGCCGCCGAGCAGGCCCTGCTCGGCAAGCCGCTGACCGGCGCCGGCATCGCCGCCGCCGCCGCGGCCGCGACGGCCATCGCCGACCCCGCCGCCGACCTGCGTGGCGACGTCGAATACAAGACCGCGATGGCCGGCCAGATGGTCCAGCGCGCCCTGCGGGCCGCTGCGGCCCGCTGCCAGTGAACTGCGCCGCCGCTGCCCGCTGCGCCTGAAGGAGACCCACAGCATGGCCAAGAAAATCGTCACCGTCACCGTCAACGGCCGCAAGCACGAGAAGGCGGTCGAGCCGCGCACGCTGCTGATCCACTTCCTGCGCGAGGAACTCAACCTCACCGGCGCGCACATCGGCTGCGAGACCAGCCATTGCGGCGCCTGCACCGTCGATGTCGACGGCCAGTCGGTCAAGAGCTGCACCCATCTCGCGGTGCAGTGCGACGGCAGCGAGGTGCTGACCGTCGAAGGCCTGGCCCAGGCCGGCGTGCTGCACGCGGTGCAGGAAGGCTTCTACAAGGAACACGGCCTGCAGTGCGGCTTCTGCACCCCCGGCATGCTGGTGCGCGCCTACCGCCTGCTGCAGGACAACGCCGATCCGAGCGAGGAGGAAATCCGCGCCGGCATCAGCGGCAACCTGTGCCGCTGCACGGGCTACCAGAACATCGTCAAGGCGGTGCAGTACGCGGCCAGGAAGCTGCGCGAAGCACAAGCCACCACGGCCTGATCACGCCCGAGAGCCAGGAGACAAGCACATGAACGCACCCACCGATCCCAAGCTGCTCGAACGCAAGGATGCGCTGCAAGGCATGGGCGACAGCCGCCTGCGCAAGGAAGACGCGCGCTTCATCCAGGGCAAGGGCAATTACGTCGACGACATCAAGATGCCCGGCATGCTGCACATGGACATCGTGCGCAGCCCCTACGCCCACGCCCGCATCAAGAAGATCGACAAGACCGCGGCGCTGAAGGTGCCCGGCGTGATCGCCGTGCTCACCGCCGACGACCTCAAGCCGCTGAAGCTGCACTGGATGCCGACGCTGGCCGGCGACGTGGCCGCGGTGCTGGCCGACGAAAAGGTGCATTTCCAGATGCAGGAAGTGGCCGTCGTGATCGCCGAGGACCGCTACGCCGCCGCCGATGGCGTCGAGGCGGTGCAGGTCGAGTACGAGGAGCTGCCGGTCGTGATCGACCCATACAAGGCGCTCGAGCCCGGCGCACCGGTGCTGCGCGAGGACCTGGCCGGCAAGACCAGCGGCGCGCATGGCCCGCGCGAGCACCACAACCACATCTTCACCTGGGACGCCGGCGACAAGGCCGCGGCCGATGCGGCCTTCGCCGCCGCGCCGGTGGTCGTCAAGCAGCACCTGTTCTACCCGCGCGTGCACCCCTGCCCGCTGGAGACCTGCGGCTGCGTGGCCAGCTTCGACCCGGTGCGCGGCGAGCTCACGACCTACATGACGAGCCAGGCGCCGCACGTCGTGCGCACGGTCGTCTCGCTGCTCTCGGGCATCCCCGAGAGCAAGGTGCGCATCGTCAGCCCCGACATCGGCGGCGGCTTCGGCAACAAGGTCGGCGTCTACCCGGGCTATGTCTGCGCGATCGTCGCGTCGATCGTGCTCGGAAAGCCGGTGAAGTGGATCGAGGACCGGATCGAGAACATCTCGTCCACCGCCTTCGCCCGCGACTACCACATGGACGGCGAGATCGCGTCGTCGCCCGACGGCAGGATCCTCGGCCTGCGCGTCAACGTGATCGCCGACCATGGCGCCTTCGACGCCTGCGCCGACCCGACCAAGTTCCCGGCCGGCCTGTTCCACATCTGCAGCGGCAGCTACGACATCCCGGCCGCCTACTGCCAGGTCAAGGGCGTCTACACCAACAAGGCGCCCGGCGGCGTGGCCTACCGCTGCAGCTTCCGCGTCACCGAGGCGGTCTACCTGATCGAGCGGATGGTCGACGTGCTGGCGCAGACGCTGAACATCGACAAGGCCGAGATCCGGGCCAGGAACTTCATCAAGAAAGAGCAGTTCCCGTACCACAGCCCGTTCGGCTTCGAGTACGACTCGGGCGACTACCAGACCGCGCTCGACAAGGTGCTGAAGGCGGTCGACTACAAGGCCCTGCGCGCCGAGCAGGCGGCCAAGCGCGCCGACCCGAACTGCCCGACCCTGATGGGCATCGGCCTGGTCAGCTTCACCGAAGTCGTCGGCGCCGGTCCGAGCAAGATGTGCGACATCCTCGGCGTCGGCATGTTCGACAGCTGCGAGATCCGCGTCCACCCGACGGGCTCGGCGATCGCGCGCATGGGCACCATCTCCACCGGCCAGGCGCATGCGACGACCTACGCCCAGATCATCGCCACCGAACTCGGCATCCCGAGCGAGGTGATCCAGGTCGAGGAGGGCGACACCAGCACCGCGCCCTACGGCCTGGGCACCTACGGCAGCCGCAGCACGCCGGTGGCGGGTGCCGCGATCGCGATGGCCGCGCGCAAGATCCACGCCAAGGCCAAGAAGATCGCGGCCCACCTGCTCGAAGTGGGCGAGGGCGACCTCGACTGGGAGATCGATCGCTTCAACGTCAAGGGCGACCCGGCCCGCCACAAGACGATGAAGGACATCTGCTGGGCCGCCTACAACAACGTGCCGGCGGGGCTGGAGATGGGGCTGGAGGCGGTGCATTACTACGACCCGCCCAACTTCACCTACCCCTTCGGCATCTACCTGGCCGTGGTCGACATCGACCGCGCGACCGGCGAGACCAAGGTGCGCCGCTTCTACGCGCTGGACGACTGCGGCACCCGCATCAACCCGATGATCATCGAGGGCCAGATCCACGGCGGGCTGACCGAGGGCTATGCGGTGGCGATGGGTCAGCAGATGCCCTTCGACGCCCAGGGCAACCTGCAAGGCAACACGCTGATGGACTATTTCCTGCCCACCGCGGTCGAGACGCCGCACTGGGAGACCGACCACACCGTGACGCCCAGCCCGCATCATCCGATCGGCGCCAAGGGCGTCGCCGAGAGCCCGCACGTCGGTTCGATCCCGACCTTCACCTCGGCGGTGGTCGATGCCTTCGCGCACCTGGGCGTGGCCGACATGACGATGCCACACAGCAGCTGGCGCGTCTGGCAACAGCTCAAGAAGAGCGGTGTGGCCTTGTAGATGGACGAGCAGGCGCTGGCGCAGCAACTGCAGCGTGCCGGCTACATCGCCGACGCGGGCCTGGTCACCACGCTGTGGCTGGCCGGCGAGCTGCAGCGGCCGCTGCTGATCGAGGGCGACGCCGGCGTCGGCAAGACGGCGCTGGCGCTGGCGCTGGCGCGCGCCCAGGGCCGGCGCCTCGTGCGGCTGCAATGCCATGAAGGGCTGGACCTGTCGCAGGCCGCCTACGAGTGGAACTACGGCCGCCAGCTGCTGGCGATACGACTGCACGAGACGGGGTCGGACAAGGTGCGCGAGAGCGACCTCTTCGCGCGCGACTACCTGCTCGAGCGCCCGCTGCTGCAGGCCATCGCCAGCGAGCAGCCCTGCGTGCTGCTGATCGACGAGATCGACCGCGCCGACGAGGCCTTCGAGGCCTTCCTGCTCGAGGTGCTGGCCGACTACCAGATCACCGTGCCTGAGCTCGGCACCATCGCCGCGCGCCACGTCCCGGCGGTGATCCTCACCAGCAACGGCACGCGCGAGCTGTCCGACGCGCTGCGCCGGCGCTGCCTGTACCACTGGCTCGACTACCCCACGCTGGCGCGCGAGACCGCGATCGTGCGCGCCACCCTGCCCGACGCCGAAAGTGCGCTGACCGAGCAGGCGGTCGCCTTCGTGCACCGGCTGCGGCGCGAGGACCTGGGCAAGACCCCGGGCGTGGCCGAGACGCTGGACTGGATCCGCGCCCTGCACCGCATGCAGTTCAAGGCCCTGCCCGACGACCCGCAGGCGCTGATGGGCACGCTGGGCTGCCTGCTGAAGACGCGCGAAGACCGCTTCCAGCTCGGCCCCGAGCGCGTGCGCCAGCTCATCGAGGGCCGGCGCAGCGTGGGGGTGGCCGAGAAGAGCGGCGCGGCGGCGTGATGGCCACCGACGTCGCAGCGACCGGCCCGCTGGAGAGCATCGCCGGCTTCGCCGCGATGCTGCGCGACCATGGCCTGAACGTCGGCATCGCCGAGCAGCAGGCCTTCGTGCAGGCGGCTCTCGCGCTGCCGGTCGATCGCGCGGCGCGGCTGGAAGCCGGCTGGCGCGCCATCGCCTGCCGCGACGCGCGCGACTGGCGGCGCTGGCCCGATCTGTTCGAGCGCTACTGGTACCCGCAGCGGCACAAGGGATCGGTCCGCGTCAGCGGCCAGACCCGGCCTTCGCGCGACCTGCGGCAGGTCGTCGAATCGCTGCATGAAGCGATGGACGCGCCGCGCCGCGAGCCCGGCGCGCGCGCGCTCGACACGGCCGTGGCCGAACCTGCCGGCGAGCTGCAGGAAGCCGGCGCGCCGCGGGCCCGGGGTGGCGCCAGCCGCACCGAGGCGCTGCACGACCGATCGCTGGCCGAATGGCTGCCGCAGGACCTGGCGCAGCTGCAGCGGCTGGCCGAGCGCATCGCGCGCCGCCTGCGCGAGCGCCTCACGCGCCGCTGGCGCGACGACCCGCGCGGCGCCAGGCTCGATGTGCGGCGCACCCTGCGCGCGAGCCTGAAGACCGGCGGCCTGCCGTTGGCGCCGGCCTGGCGCCGGCAACGGCGCGAGAAGCCGCGCGTGTTCATCCTCGTCGACGTCAGCCGCTCGATGGAGACGCATGCGCAGCTGTTCCTGCGCATCGCGCGCGCCTTCGTCGCTGCCGTCGACGCCCGGGTGTTCGTCTTCCACACCCGGCTGGCCGAGGTCACGCCGCTGCTGCAGCGCGACTCGGCGGCGGTGCAGGAGAAGATCAATGCCGTCACCGCCGGCTTCGGCGGCGGCACCCGCATCGCCACCAGCCTGGCCGATTTCCATCGCGTCCACGCGCGCGCCCAGCTCGGCCGCAGCGCGCGGGTGTGGGTGCTGTCCGACGGTTTCGACGCCGACGAGCCGCAGCGCCTGGCCGGGGAGCTTGCCGCCGTGCGCGGCCGCGGCGCGCGCATCACCTGGTTCCACCCGAGCCCGAACCCGCCGGCCTCGGCGGCAGTCCGACAAGCCCTGCAAGCCATAGACTGCTTCGTCCGCCTGAACAGCCTGCGCGACCTCGCGCTGGCCGCCGATGTCCTGCATTGAAGGAGCCACACCATGAGCCCTGCCGCCCACGACCTGCTCGCCGCCGCGCAAAGGCTGCAGCAACAAGACCAGCCCTTCGCCCTCGTGACGGTGCTGCGCGTCCAGGCGCCGGCCTCGGCGCGACCCGGCGACAAGGCGGTGGTGACCGCCGACGGCATCGTCGACGGCTGGATCGGCGGCGGCTGCGCGCAGCCGGCAGTGATGCGCACCGTGCGCCAGGCGCTGGCCGACGGCCGCGCGCGGATGATCCGCATCGCGCCGGCCGAGGAAGGCCACATGCGCGAACTGGAGGACGTGCTCGAGTTCGGGATGGCCTGCCATTCGGGCGGCACGCTCGAGCTGTTCATCGACCCGATGCTGCCGCGCGCCAGGCTCACGGTGATCGGCGATTCGCCGCTGGCCGCAGCGCTGGCCGGCCTGGCGCCGCGCGTCGGTCTGCCGGTGACGGTGCTGGCGCAGGGCGCCGATGCGGCGCGCTTTGCCGATGCCGAGCGGGTGCTCGCCGGCGACGAGGCGGCTGCGGTGGCCGAGATCGCCGCAGGCAGCTTCGTCGTCGTCGCCACCCAGGGCCGACGCGACCTGCAGGGCCTGCGCGCGGCGCTGTCGTTGCAGGCCAGGCAGGTGTTCTTCGTCGCCAGCGCGCGCAAGGCCGAGGTGCTCAAGGCCTCGCTCGTCGAAGCCGGGCAAGACGCCGCTGCGGTGGCGGCGATCGTCGCCCCGGCCGGTCAGGCCATAGGCGCGCAGACGCCCGAGGAGATCGCGCTGTCGGTGCTGGCGGCGGTGGTCGCCGCGCGCCGCGGCGCGGCACCGGTTGCCAGTGCGGGCAAGGCCGCGACCGCGCCACGGGCGCCGGCGGCGATCCAGCCCCTGCCCGATCTGCCGCCGATCGCCGGCTCCTGCTGCGGCGGCGGCGCCGCGGCCGCGCACGATGGCGCTACCCCGGCCGCGGCGCCGGCACGCCCGGCGGCGGGCGGCCCGGCACGCTGAGATGGGCTGCATCCTCAAGGGGGGCGGCGGCCTGTACAGCCGCGTCGTGGTCGGCGCCGTGCTGCTGGCCGCGGGCAGCGGCTCGCGCATCGGCACGCGGCCCAAGAGCCTGCTCGAACTCGGCGGCGTGCCGCTGATCACGCGCCAGCTGATCGCGCTGTCGGGCGCGGGCGTCGACGAGGTGGTCGTCGTTCTCGGCCACCATGCCGACCTGATCGAGCCGGTGGTGCAGGCATTTCCGGTCACCGTGGTGCGCAACCCCGACCCCGACCAGGGCCAGGTCTCGTCGCAGCGCATCGGGCTGGCGGCGCTGGCGGGCAAGCTCGACGCGGTGATCGTCACGCTGGCCGACCAGCCGCTGCTCAACGCGCAGGACATCACGGCGCTGATCGGCGCGTTCAAGAAGCGGTCCGAGGCCGCCTCGGTGGTCTTCCCGCTGGTCGGCGGCGAGCGCGGCAACCCGGTGATCTTCACCGCCGAGGTGCGCGAGCAGATCCTGGCCGGTGCGGTCAACCTGGGCTGCCGTCAATGGCAGGCCGCGCATGCCGAGGCTTCCGAGCCTTTCGTCACCGACAACCGCCGCTACAAGGTGGACATCGACACGCCCGCAGACCTCGAACGATTCGAGCGCGAGACCGGCCACGCCTTGCGCTGGCCGGCGTCGGTGGCCGCCGCGGCCGGCGCGTGAGCCTGGCCGGCGGCTTCCACGCGCTGTGGCCCACGCCGCTGGGCGTGCACCACTGCGAGCAGGCCGAGTCGCTCAATCCGCTGCTGGTGCGCGTGTTCGGCGCGCTGCGGGCGACGCAGCGCCACGCGCGTGGTGACGCCACCGACTCCGAGCCGGCCTTCTTTGCCAGCGACGACGACCTGCTGCAGCGCATCCGCCTGCCCGAATGGGAGGGCTTCGTGCGCTTCGTGGTCGCCAGCCTGCGCGACACCGTCAGTGTCGCCAATCGCGGTGCCTGGCCGGTGCCGGGCCCGGACCTGCAGCTCGCGATCGCCGGGATGTGGTTCCAGACCTCCAACCTCGGCGCCTTCCACGACGTGCACACGCATGGCAACTGCTCTTGGTCGGGCGTCTATTGCGTGCAGGTCGATGCCGACGAGCGGCGGCGCGCGCACCCGACCTATGGCGCGGCCAACGGCGTGACGCGCTTCTACGGCCCGCCGTTCGCGCATCTCGGCGGCGCGCACATCGACCTCGGCAACGCCTACCTGCAGCCGCCGCAACTGGACATCGCGCCGCGGCCGGGACAGCTGGTGATCTTTCCGTCGTGGCTCGCGCACCAGGCGCTGCCTTACGACGGCCAGGCCGAGAGGATCATCGTCTCGTTCAACGCCGGCGTGCACGCCGCGCGCGGCAGCGACCGGCTGCACGACTTCAGCGCGACCTGAGCCTGGCCCGACGTCGGGCCGGTCAGGCGACCCACCGCACCCAACATGACCCGTACGAGTACCGCCACCCGAGCATGAAATGCCGTGTCTTCAATACCTCGCGCGGTTCGCTCCCCTTCGGATAGGTATCGGGCCGGTTGATGCGCGCGTAGACAACCACCAGGAGCGCCTGCATTGGCAAGCGCACGCCGATCGTCATCGCTGCGTACCGTTCGGAGTGCGTTCTTCCAGCTCGTCAGCCTTGTGTCGACCTGTTCCGACGCAGCGTGTCAAGGCGCAGGCTGCGGCCATTCGCGCCTTGGCCGTCGAGGACGCGTGGCCGGGTTCCGTGCTGCGATGTCTCTGCTCCGACGGGCTGCCGACGGGCGCTGGTATGCGATTCGCGTCGGCCAAGTGCGTGGTGCGATCAGGTCCCGCCTGCATCTGCAACATCTTGCCTTGTCGTCCGGTAGAGCCCTGCTCCCGCCCAGGCGGTTAACGCCCTCAGGCCCGCGTTGCTGGGCCGTGCCGCCCGATCTGCGGACAACAGCCGGTCGCATTCCTTCTTGACCACTGCGTAGCATTCGCAGCTTCGCTGCTCCAATCCTTGGCGGTCGAGCACCGAGATGTGGCCGCGCACGTAGCGGATCAGCCCGGCCGCCTGCAGCTTGAGCGCGGCCTCGGTCACGCCCTCGCGGCGCACGCCGAGCATGTTGGCGATCAGCTCCTGCGTCATCACAAGGTCGCGGCCTTGCGACCGGTCCAGGATCAGCAACAGCCAGCGGCACAGCTGCTGGTCCAGCGAATGGTGGCGGTTGCACACCGCCGTCTGCGCCATCTGCGTGATCAGCGCCTGGGTGTAGCGCAGCAGCAGATGCGTGACCGGACCGCATCGGTTGAACTCGTCCTTGATCGACTGCGCTCCGATCCGAAATCCGTGTCCGGCGCTCAGCACCATGCCACGGCTGGATGTGGATTCGCCGCCCAGGAGCAGCGAGATGCCGACGATGCCTTCGTTGCCGACGACGGCGATCTCGGCCGACGCGCCGCTTTCCATCGCGTACAGCAGCGAGACGATCGCACTGGTGGGAAAGTACACGTGGCTCTGCATCATGCCCGGTTCGTACAGCACCTGACCCGGCTTCAACTCGATGCACTCGAGTTGAGACCGACAGCGCTGCCACTCGGCGTCGGTCAACGCGGCCAGCAGGTGATTGGATCTTGGGTCGGTCGGACGGGACAACGCGGGCCTCCCTGAAGGGCGAGATCACAGCTGAGTTTTGTAGCGGCCCGGCACGGCACCCCATTGACGGAGCTCAACCGAGGGCACTCTTGTGTTCGACAGCGCATGGAGCGGGCACCGCGGCGCACCCGGATTGAAACAGACTGCTCTGGGCCTGGACGGTTGACGGCCCGAAGGCAAGGGCCTGGTCCAGGTCGCCGCCAGCTACCATGTCGGCATCGCTTCCGGCATGCGTGCAAGTACCGCAATGGTTCAGTCTGACGAAAACGTGTCGGCTTACCTGGAGAACCGGGCGCTCCTGCTGCTGCTGGTCACCGTCTCGCTCGCGTTCGGCTGGATCCTGCTGCCGTTCTCCGGAACGATTCTCTGGGCCAGCGTCATCGGGTTGCTGTTCGCGCCCGTGTACCGCCGGTTGCTGCTCCGTATGCGCGGCAAGCGCACGCCGGCGGCACTGGTGACGCTGCTGATCGCAGTGGTGATCGTGATCGTTCCGTTCGCGATCGTCAGCACCGCGCTGGCGCGCGAGGCGATGCTGGTCTACGACCGGTTGCAGTCAGGCGAGTGGAATCCGGCGCTCTACTTCCACCGGGTCTTCGACGCTCTGCCCGCCTGGATGATGGCGCTGCTCGACCGGTTCGGTCTGGCCGATTTCGACACCCTGCAGCGCCGGCTGACCGCGGTGGTGGCACAGGGCAGCCAGTTCATCGCGACCCGTGCGCTGGGCATCGGGCAGGTCACCTTCAAGTTCGTCGCTGATCTGTTCATCACCGTGTACATCGCGTTCTTCCTGATTCGAGACGGCGTCTCGCTGGCGCGTGCAGTGCGGCGCGCGATTCCGCTGTCGTCGGAGCACAAGAACGAACTGGTCGACAAGTTCGCTGCCGTGATCCGCGCGACGATCAAGGGCAATCTGCTGGTGGCGGCCATCCAGGGCGCACTGGGAGGCATCGCGTTCTGGTTCCTGGGGGTCAGCGCGGCCTTGCTGTGGGCAGTGCTGATGGCCTTCCTCTCGCTTCTGCCGGCCGTTGGCGCCGCGCTGGTGTGGTTGCCGGTCGCGATCTACTTCTTCATCGTCGGTGCCGTCTGGCAGGGCATCGCGCTGCTCGCCTACGGCACGCTCGTGATCGGGTTGGTCGACAACCTGCTGCGGCCGGTTCTGGTCGGAAAAGATACGCGCATGCCCGACTACGTGGTGATGATCACGACGCTGGGCGGCATGGCGGTGTTCGGCATCAACGGCTTCATCGTGGGCCCGACGATCGCCGCGATGTTCATCGCCGTCTGGCACATCTACGTGGTGACGCGATCCAACGCAACGCCCTAGAAGACGCATCGCTCGCGCGCGCCGGCCGGTGCCGGATGGTCAGCGCGCGGTGCTCACAGCCAGTAGGCCCAGACGCGGGCCAACAGCTCCTTCAGGCGCAGATGGATCGGACGCTGCGTCCACTGCTCGAGCGTGATGGCATCGGACGCTGCCAGGTCCTTGTCGAACATCGCCTGCACCTGGTTGCCGAATTCGACGCCCAGCACCACTGCGTTCAACTCGTGGTTGTGCAGGAAGCTCCGCCAGTCGAGGTTGGTCGACCCGACGGTGGCCCACACGCCGTCGATCAGTGCCGTCTTCGAATGCAGGATCACGTCGCGCCGCTCATAGATCTTGACGCCGGCCCGCAGCAGCTGCTCGTAGTACGCGCGCCCGGCGTGGAACACGAGCCACGAGTCGGTCCGGCTGGGAAGGATCAGCGTCACGTCGACGCCGCGCCCGGCGGCCGCCTCGAGAGCGGCGAGCAACTGCGGGTCGGGGACGAAGTAGGCGTTGGTCAGGTGCACGCTGGTCTCGGCGCTGCCGATGGCCGAAAGCAGCGTGGCATAGATCAGGCTGAAAGGTTCGTCGGGCGAACTGCCGATCGCACGCACGACTTGCCGTCCGGCGGTCTCGCTTCGCGGGAAGAAGTTGCTCGTCGCCAGCGGCTCACCCTTCTGCGCGGCCCAGCTTGCGAGAAACATCTTCTGGAGTTCGGCCACCACCGGCCCTCGCAACTGCAGGTCGGTGTCGCGCCATGCCGGCTGGCCGGCCGGCCGTGCGCGCATGCCCTGGCTGGACGAGCCGCCGGAGTAGACGCTGCTGATGTTGATGCCGCCCAGAAAGGCGACGCGTCCATCGACGATCAGCACCTTGCGGTGATCACGCTGATTCAGTTCCCACTCCTTGCGCGCCACCAAGGGATTCATCGGATTGAATTCGACGATGCGGATGCCGCTGTCGGCCAGGCGCTGGAAGAAGGCCTTGGGCGTGCCGAGGGTGCCGACGCTGTCACGAATGAGGTTGACCTGCACGCCTTGCCGCTGCTTGGCCATCAGCGCCTGTGCAAAGCGCTGGCCGACATCGTCGTCGTCCAGGATGTAGGTCTCCATGTTGATGTGATCGCGGGCCGCCAGGATGGCCGCCAGCATCGCCTGGTAGGTGGCCGGTCCGTCCTGGAGCAACAGCACCTGGTTGCCGGTGGTCAGCGGGCTGCCGACGATGGCCTCCTCGCGCGCCAGGTGGCGGTCGAAGATGCCGGTATCCTGGCCGTCGCGGCCCTGCAGCGCCTGCAGGGCCGCCTTGCTCTGTACGGCCGACAGGGGACCGCGGGCCCCTTCCAGTTGCACCGGCGGCCCGGGGCGTCGGGCCAGGTCGGGCACGATGGTCGGCAGACTGCTGCAGGACGCCAGACCGAGAAGGCACAGAAGGCCGAGAAGGGCCAGCAGGGCGAACCGACCCGGGACCCACCGATGTCTACGTTGCCACGTCGGAAGTGCCGGTGTCATGGAGGGCTCCCGCGCCCACGCTCTTCTCTTCGACCTGCGATCGTCGGGATTCAGTTCTTGGCGGCCGGCACCGCTCGGCCTTCGTCGGCATCGACCAACACCACCAGAAAGCGCTGGCCGGCCGGGTCGGCGCCGATGCGGGCGTGGACCACCCGGTCCATTCCGTTCTTCGGAATCAACTGCAGCGTCGACGCTGCACCGGCCTTGTCCTGCGCACCGCTCCGGACCAGTTCACGCAGCGTGCGTGCGCTGCCGGGAACCAGAAAGCCGTCCAGAGACAGTCCGTACGCTTCGTCGCGCCCGATGCCGAGCATGCTGGCAGCGGTCAGGTTGAGTTCGTGCACGACAAGACTGCGATCGATGGTGAAGCAGCCGACAGGCTGGAAATCGTAGAGCTCCGTTTGCCGGCGCAGCGCAGACTCCAGCTCGGAACGCGACTCGCGCAACTCCTCGGCCTGCAGGTCCAGTTCGACCTGATGGACCTGCAATTCGTGAAGCAGCGCAAGCGCGTCGGCCGCGGTGGCCGGCGACGACGCCAGGTCGTGAAGGACCGCCAGCGCATCGGATGCATTGCCAGGTAACCCCTTTGCGCCGGCAGCGCCGGTCAATCGCGACGCCGCCCGGATGCGGAGGTCCGCCAGCCGGTCCAGTGCGATGGTCTGATTGGACATGGAATCCTTCTGCAATGATGCTGCCCGTGCCTCACTCTATGCCTTGCGCAAGCGAGACTCCAGTTCTTTCGCGACCGTGATGTCGACGAAGGTGATCACCGCCCCCTGGATGACGTTGGAAAGCGTGCGGTAGGGCATGATGCGCACGGAGAACCAGTGCCCATCGGTGGTCGCGATCTGCTTCTCGCTGAACGCCAAGGTGCGCAGCGTTTCCTTCACGTCGGCATGCAGTTCCGGGTAGATCATTGTTGTGGCCAGTTCGCTGAGCGGGCGGCCGATGTCGCCGTCGCGCAGGTGGACCACGCGGGTGATCTGTTCGGTGAAGCGCCGCACGTTCAGGTCATTGTCGAGAAACAGCGTCGCGATGTCGGTGCTGTTCAGCAGGTTCTGCATGTCGCTTTGCGCCAGCGCGAGGTCGTCGAGCTTCGACTGCAGTTCGCCGTTGATCGTCTGCAGTTCCTCGTTCATCGACTGCGCCTCTTCCTTGGAGGTGGTCAGCTCCTCGTTGGTCGACTGCAACTCCTCGTTGGTCGACTGCAATTCCTCGTTGGCCGCCTGCAGTTCCTCCTGCGACGCATGCATTTCCTGGCGCAGCGCGCGGATCTCCTCCCGCGAGCGGATCAGTTCGTCGTCGACTGCGGCGTCGACGGCCCCGGCCGACTTGCCCCGCCGCCGGCGTTGGCCCGGTACCGCGGCGACGTCTCGAAAGACGATCATCGCCATGCCCGCGAGAGCCTTGGGTTGCACGAGGGCCTGCACCGTGATGTCGACGCTGGCCGGCGTCTCGTCATCGAGCCTGAGGCCGCGCAGTTCGACCGATCCCTTGTCGTGCAGGGCGGTCCGCAGGGCGACCGCGAGTTGCGTCCGGATGCCCGGCCGCGCCATCACGTGGATGTTCCAATTGGCCTTGCCGGCCGCAGGTTCGAGGTAGCGACCGGTGCGCCCGCTGATGTAGACGATGTCTCCGCCCTCGTTGACCAATACCGCTGGCGGCGAGAATGCCTGCAGCAGCACCTGGTCGGCCAGCGACTGCAGGTTGGCGGGCGGAGTGGTCGGGTGGGGCAGATTCGTCTCCTGGGCGGCCGTGCGCGACGATGAACGTCGCGGGGGGGCGAGGTATACCGTGCCGGCGGCGGCGTCATTGTCGCTGCGCCAATACAGCCTCGATTTCGGGTGCAGGGGCCTGAACATCGCCTGCGAACGACCGACGGTCTCCGATCCGCCGAGCAACAGCACGCCGCCAGGGCGCAGGCTGTAGTGGAACAGCGGTATCAATCGCCGTTGCAGCGATGCGCCGAAGTAGATCATCAGGTTGCGGCAGGACAGGATGTCGAGCCGCGTGAACGGCGGGTCGAGGATCACGTCGTGCTGCGCGAACAGCACCATCTCGCGGATGCGCTGGTCGATCAGAAAGCCGCCGGCTCGTTCGGTGAAGAAGCGGGCCAGGCGCTGTGGCGACATGTCGCGCGCGATCGCCGCGGGATACTGCCCGCTGCGGGCGACCGCGATGGCATCCGCGCTCAGGTCGGTCGCGAAGACCTGCAGTTCGCACGCGCCGTACTCGGGCAGCGCTTCGGCCGCTTCCCTGAAGGCCATCGCCAGCGAATAAGCCTCCTCCCCCGTCGAACAACCCACCACCCACGCGCGCAGCCGTGCACCGTCGGCAGAGCGCCGGGCCAGCAAGGTGGGCAACACCGTGTCCTCCAGTTCCTGCCAGACATCGGCATCCCGGAAGAACGCAGTGACGCCGATCAGCATCTCCTTGAACAGCAGATCCAGTTCCTGTGGGTTCTCGCGCAGGAAGGCCTCGTAGGCGTCCATCGTGTCCAGGCCGTGCACCGCCATGCGGCGCGCGATGCGACGCACCAGCGTGTTGGACTTGTACAGCGCCAGATCGTGCTTGGTGTGCTCGTGCAGCAGGCCCAGGATGGCGCTCAGCGCAGAGGGGCCGTGGTCACCGTCAGCCGCTGTCCGCAGTTCGGTCGGCGCCTGCAACCCCGTCACACCCAGGATCCGCCCCGGCATCTCGGCCGGCAGCGCGACGATGTCTGCACAACCGGCGGTGATCGCGCTCCTGGGCATCGAGTCGAAATCCGCCGACTCGGGTTGCTGCACCAAGGTCAGGCCGCCCTGCGACTTGATCGCCTGCAGGCCCAGCGTGCCGTCCGATCCCATGCCCGACAACACGACGCCGATCGCGCGGTCGCCCAGGTCCCGGGCCAACGAGCTGAACAGGACGTCGATAGGCAGTCGCAAGCCGCGCGGCCGCGACGGTGCGGCCAAGTGGAGCATGCCGCCCGACACCGTGAGTTCGGCATCGGGCGGGATGACGTGGACGGTGTCGACTTCGACGTGCTGCGAATCGGTGGCTTCGCGCACCGGCATGGCAGTCGCACGCTGCAGCAATTCGCTCAACATCGCCTTGTGTGTCGGGTCCATGTGCTGCACGACGACATAGGCCAGGCCGCTCGAGGCTGGAACGTTGGCAAAGAATTCCTCCAGCGGCCCCAGCCCTCCGGCGGATGCGCCCAACCCGACGATGCGCGCGCGGATGGCGGCGGCGGCTCGCGGGTCGCCGATCGAGGAGTCAGCCATGAGCGAGTATGCGGGAACGTCGGCGCCATGAAGGCCCAGGTCGATCAGGTGCCATTGAAGGCACCTTGCATGGCGGCCCGAGTGGGCACGGATCGAGAAGCCTTCGCACGACCGGGCTCGATCGATGTCGGCAATCGAACGCCGCCGGGACCTTGCCTAAAAGGCCAGGGAAGCGGCAGCGATCAGCGCGATCAACAGCGCAACCAGAATCAGCGTCGTTACGAAGCGCCCTGCGACGAAGCTGTGCATGGCATCTGCGGCGCGCGCCAGAGCGAACATTCGGCCGCGCGACGCCTTGCACGCGTCCAAATGATCTTCCAGGGCGGACAGTTCCGCCGGTGATGTATCCGGGGTGTGGTCAGACGATGCAGTGATCCAGCCATGAGCGTCGTTGGCGCTGGCATTCATGAGGAACTCCGCCTGGTCGGCTGTCGGGTTGACATGACTCATCCCTCATACCAGATCCGAAGGCCGGCACCTTGACTGAAGCGGAGAACATGCCGCGGTGCCGATGAGGCGACGCCTGCACCAGGGCAGCAACTTCGCCCAGGATCACTCACCAATCTCGATGCACCGACCGTGCCGAGAGCGTTCAGCCGAGCGCGGTTCCCGGCGCGAAGCAAAGCCCGAACAGGTTGTCGGCCTATTCGTTTGAACAGCGACGGCGATCAGAGTTTGCTTCGCGCGTCTTTCAGCGCTTCCTTCGCGTCGCCGACCTTCTCCTGTGCCTTGCCCTGGACTTTCTTCGCCAGGCCCTTGGCCTCTTGCTCCGAGCTGCCGAGGACCTTGCCGGTCTTCTGCTGAATTTCGCCTGCCGCTTTCTTGAGCGCGCCCTTGACTTGATCCTTGTTCATGAATTCACCTCGAGTTGGTGTTGGAGAGCTCGATTCCGTGCCGGTCGAGTCCCGTGAAGCTAGGCAGCGACTGCCTTGGTGGGGTCAGTCGGTGCCGTAGGGGGTGCCGTAGAACCTGTGCACCCCGCTGGCCCATGTCCTGTCTGACATCGACGGCCAGCGGTCCTTGTCGAAACCTGGAGCGTCCTTCAGAGCTTCCTTCGGGACGTTGAGCGTGAAGCGCTTGTTCACCGTATCCAGCTTCAACGCTGCCCAAGGCACGGCGAACAGCTTGTCGCCCATGCCCAGCAGGCCGCCAAACGACAACACCGCATAGGCGATCTTGCCGGAGGCCATGTCGATCATGAACTCCTTGATGTCGCCCAGATCCTCGCCGTCCTTGTTGTGGACGTCGTTGCCGAGCAGCGTGTTCGCACCCATCAGCGCCGGGCCTGGCCCCTCGCTGCTGTTGGCGTACATGCCGAAGTTATCGCGCGTTATGTAGTTGGTTACCATGTTCTCTCCCTGTTGTCATCCGATGAGCGAAAAATCGATCTCGCCGCCGAGCCCTGTCCCGGTCCGTGCACCGCACCCACATCGATCACTGGGCCGGACGCCGGGCATCCGATTCCAGGGCCTTCAGGGCTTACCGAACTTGGCCTTGGCGGCTGCGACGCAACTGGCCTTTGCATCGCCTGCCAAGGCGTCGCACTTCTCTACCGCCACGCTGTAATCGGCGTCTCGCTTGTCGGCGGCGGCATCCTTCTTGGCCTCGCCGATCTCCTTGCCCATCTTGGCGTCGGCAAGTGCCTTGACCCTGACGGCCTTGGCTTCCTTGACGCACACGTCCTTGTCGTTGCCCGCCTTGTCATCGCACTTTTCCTTGGCGACCGCGTAGGCCGACTCGGCCTTCGCCACCAACAGCTTGTTGCGGTCGCCGGACTTGCCGGTGTAGGCGTATTCCAGTTCGGCGCGTGCGACCTTCTCCTTGGCCTTGGCCTCTTCGATGCAGATGTCCTTCGCATTGGCCGCCAGCGAAGCGCATGCGGCCTTGTCGGCCTTGAAGTCCGCGCTGATGCGGGTCTTGCTGCCCTTGTAGTCGGCCTTGGTCATCGTGGCAGCGTGCGCCACCGGAAGGACCAGCATGGCGGCGGTGGCGAGGGAAGCGCTGAGCGAAACGAGTCTGTTCATGAGAGGCTTTGTTTATTGTCCGGATTCGAGAATTGGCGGTGGAATGTCGGACGCATGCCGCTGTTTCAAACGGGCGCGACCGACGAGAAGGCGACCGCTACAGCCGGCCCAATACGAGCAGCACGATGATGACGAGCACGACCAAGCCGAGCACGCCACTGGGCCCGTAGCCCCAACTCCTGCTATGCGGCCAGGTCGGCAAGACCCCGACCAGCATCAAGATCAGGATGATCAGCAAAATGGTTCCCAGGCCCATGTGTTTCTCCTTCAGGGGTTGATGCAACGGAATCGGTCTATCGGCGCTGAAGCCATGCGGACCTACAACTGCCGGGTCCGATGCGGTCCCGGTTCAGATCGGTTTCCTGCCGCATGCCGTGAATCGAGCGAGCGGCAGCACAAGTTCGCGTGACGGCTCAAGGTCGGACCAGGATCTGGTTCTTGACGGCCTTGACGCCGTTGACCTTCCGCGCGATGGCCTCGGCGGTGTTCTTCTCGGTCGCGTCCTTGGCGAATCCGGACAACATGACGGTGCCGTTCAGCGTTTCGACCTTGATGCTGGCCGCGTCGACTTCCTTGTTCTCGACGAATCGGCTCTTGATCTGGGTCGTGATGGTGGCATCGTCGACATAGGCGCCGACGGTTTCCTGCTCACGCGTGACGGCGCAGCCGGATCCGAAGAGCAATGCAACCGAAGCGGTGGCGGCAGCAATGGTCAAGCGCGTGAGCATGGTGAACCTCCGAGGCATTTGAATGTGAATGTGAAGTTAAGGCGATAGCGCAACAGCTAATCTGAGCCCTGCATCCGCTCGCGTCTGTGCGCTGGCGAACATTGCTCGGATGTGCGGGTGCGAGCGTTGATCGAACTCAATCCGGGTCGGCGACAGGGCTCACGGCAGGGCCCATGCCCGCGCTGGCTTCGAGATTCAGTTCCCTGGCACTCGCGCCGCCGAGCCTTGGGATGGCGCTCCAGCGCGTCCTGTGCTCTGCTTTCCGACCGACTCCACAGCGCAGACACGAACCCGAGGGACTCACCATGCCCGATCGCCAACGCCCGCAGATCATCGACCCGCTCACCGCCATCGGCGGCGGCGAGCAGGGCCCGTACCCGTTCGATCTCTATCAGCGACAGTGCCTCGCCCAGGGTGATTCGTGGTTCTCGATCGGCGCCCTGCCACCGACGAAGACGACGCGGATCCTGGCCGAGCTCAAGCTGCTGCAGTCGACCGTGATCGTCAACTGCGCCTACCCCGGCGCGGTGCTGCACCGGATGACCGACACCACCACCGCGCCCTACTTCCGCCGCTTCCTCGCCGGCAGGCTGGCGACCAAGTGGCACGTGATCCTGCTCTCCGGCGGCGGCAACGACCTGATCGCCGCCACCGGGGCGCCACCCTCGGCCGATCTCCCGTTTCGCCTGCTGCGCACGGCCGCCGAGCGTGGCCCCGACCCGCTGGCGCCGGCGGCCTACATCAGCGAGCCCGGCTGGACGACCTTCGTCGGGCATATCGGCGCCGTGTTCGACCAGTTGATCGACCTGCGCGACAGCGGCATCAACCGCACGACGCCGCTTGTCTGGCACAACTACGCCCGCGTGATGCCGCGGCCGGCGCCGGCGGGGCTGGGTTTCGGCCCCTGGCTGCTGCCGGCGCTGGACAGCTACGGCGTGCTGCCTGCGGATCGTCTGGCGGTGGCCGATGAACTGCTATCGCGACTGCGCAGCCTCATCGACGACCTCGTCGCCGCGCGGCGGCAGCGCGATCCGCAATGCGCGGTGTTCGTCGCAGACTCGATGAGCGCCGGGGTCGTTCTTGCCGAATCCGACAGCACCGACGTTTCCGGCGACTGGGTCAACGAGATCCACCTGACGCGTGGCGGCTATCAGAAATGCGCCCAGGCATGGCAGCAGGTGCTCGACCCGCTGCTGGCCTGATGGGGCGATCGCATTCGAGCTGCGGTCACTTCCGAATTCGAAGGTCGGCGCTCGCGGTTTGAAGGTCGGCTTGTCGCGGTGTGAAGCCGAACAGAGGGGTCGTCGGGCCACAGGTGTTGCGTGGCCACTGCATACCGGCGCGGGCGTGGGTCATATCGTGGAGCACCGCGGTACATTGAGGGTCACCTCATTCCTGCAACAGGAGACAGTCATGGCCACTCGCAAGCCGAAGAATCCCGAACTCTCCGCCGCGGCCAACAGCCTCGCCGATGCCGCCCACCACGTCGGTCAGGCCTTCAGCCAGAAGGCCGACGAGATCGGAGCCACGGTCGCGTCCGAACTGGACAAGGCCAAGCAAGCCGCGCTGGCGAAACGCGGGCAGGCGACGCGACGGTTCGACACCTTGTTGAATCGGGTCGAGGGGCGGCTGCGGAAGTCGATCAACGAGGCCAGGAGATCGCTGCACAAGTTGGTGCGCGAGACAGAGAAGAAGCTGCAGACGACGAAGAAGGCTGCGCAGGCCAAGCTGAAAGTCCGGCCGGCCGCCGCGAAGGGCAAGGCGCCGGCCAAGAAGGCAGCGGCCAAGAAGGCACCCGCAAAGGCAGCGGCGGCCAAGAAGGCACCAGCGAAGAAGGTCGCGGCCAAGAAGGCGGCAGCCCGGGCGTCCAAGGCCTGAGGTCCGGCGTCGCCGTTCGACGCGGGCGCCCCGCGGCCGGTCAGCGTCGTCGCTGGTCGCGCGCTGGATTCCGTCCGCCCGCGATCGCGGCTGCGACCGCGTCCCACGTGGCTTCGAATGCTTCAGGTGTGAAGCCGGCGCCCGACGGCAACCAGTCCGCCGTACGCCCGCCTGCCAGCGTGTAGTGTCCGACCACATCGAGGTGATCGGCGCGCGCGACATGCAGCATCCGGCCGTGCAGCTGGCTGAGCGTCGGCACGATGCCGTCGTTGGTGTGCGGGGACGCTGCGAAGCCCAGTTCGCGATCGAGCAGCGACTGTGTCGCCTGCGTCAGCTCCGGGTACGGATAGCGGGGATGCGGCCGCGCCGTCAGTCCGTGCAGCAACCTGAACAGCGCACGCAGCGCGACGTACTCGGGGTCCAGCAGTTCGGTCAACTTCAATTCCTCGCGCGGTTCCGGCACGCCCGAGACGACGCATCCGTAGTCGATCCCGGGGCGATCCGCGACGGCCGCGGCGAACAGATCCATCCCCTCGGGCGTGAGCTGCAGCACGGCGCCCTGGTCCTGCTCGATCTCGCTGAGGTATTGCCACACCGGGTCGCCGCGATCGAAGCGGATCTGCCGCAGCAGCCCTTCGGCGATGCGATCGAGCGGGCCTTGCGTGCGCCGCAGCCAGTCGTCGAGACGTGCGACCAGGGCGAGCGCCTTCGCAGTGGCGAGGATGACGCCGCGGCCCTGCCCCGAGCTTGCCAGGGCACTGAGCACCATCAGCAGGGTCTGGCCCTGGACGGTGACGAAGTGATTGGCCAGCGGCGAGCCATGGTGCGGCGTCGCGACCGTGATCGCTGTTCGCGTGAGGTCGACGATGCGCTCGACCGATTCGATCGCCCGAACTCCTCAATCCGGGCGTCAGCAGCAGCCGCACGTCCAGGCCCCCGGTCGAGTGCCCGACGAAATGCAGTTCCTCGGCCTCGAGGCCGCGATGGCGGATCACCTCGCGGCGCAGCGCGGCCGAACGCCGCGGGATCGAGGCTGTCGGCCTTGTTCTGCATCGCACGATGCGTGCCTCGACACCACGCCGGCGCAACGCGCGGCCGAGTGCCCGCTCCACGTCCTCGAAGTAGCTCACCGCACCCACGGACGTGAAGCCGAAGAAGCCCGGCACCAGGAACACGAGCCGCGTCGTCATGGGCGGATTGTGCGGGCACGGTCGAGGGCGACGAGCCAAGGACCGCTGACCCTCGGCGGGCCTAGGGTCTGGGCTTGCGGTCGGGCTCTTCGCGGTCCTTCGCCTGGTCGCTTCTCTTGTTGCCTTCCGGCCTGCTGGCAGCGCTCGAGGCTGCCTGTGCGCGCGGCTGCGCCGCGGGCACCGGCCTGGCTTCAGCGGGACGCGGCTTGGGTGCGACAGCAGGCGGTGGTTCAGGCTGCCTCGCAGCAGGTGCCGGCGCGGCTCGGGTCGGCGTCGCCGGTCGCCCGCGCTGCTCCGGCGGCTCGGCGGCGGTCGCGGGCGGCCTCGCCTGTGTCGGCGCAACCCTCGGCGACGGCACCGGAGTCGGGGTTGGGGTTGGGGTTGGGGTTGGGGTTGGAGTCGGCGTCGGGGTCTGCCTGGACGCTGCAGCCGCCGGGGGTGCCGTGCGGGCCCTGGGTTCATCGGACTCTCGTTTTGCATTGCCCGGCTTGGGCGCGGGCATTGCCGGCGGGCGCAGTTCACGGGGCGCCTCCGGGGTTGGCACGACCGCCTTGACGACCGGCGCCGCGACGGCCGCTTCCGGTTTGCTCGCAGCGCTCGTGGCTGCCCGAGCGCGCGGTTGCGCCTCGGGCGCCGGCCGAGCTTCAGCAGGTCGCGGCGTGGGCGTGACAGTAGGCAGTGGTTCAGGCTGCGTCGCGGCAGGTGCCGGCGCGGTCTGGGTCGGCATCGCCGGTTGGTCACGCTGCTCCGCCCTGGCCCGAGGTTCCGGCCGCCCGCGCTGCTCCGGTGGCTGGGCGACCGTCGCGGGCGGTCTGACTTGCGCAGGTGCAGCCCTCGGTGGCGGCGCCGGAGTCGGGGCCGCCGCCGGGGTCGGCCTGGACGCTGCGGCCGCCGCGGGTGCCGTGCGGGCCTTCGGCTCGACGGGCTCGCGGTTTGCATCGCCCGGCTTGGCCGCGGGCGCCGGCGGCGGCGCGCGCAGTTCACGGGGTGCGCCCGGGGCTGGCGCGACCAGCTTGACGACGGGCGCCACGGCGGTCGCTGCGGGCTTCAATTGCTTGCGCGCGGTGTCGTCGAGCGGCTTGCCTGGCGTGGCCGCCAGCTGGGCCTCCTGCGCTGCGAAACCCGGGTGCGCCGCGGGCGGCGCGGTGCGGGCAATGACCGGCCGCTCGAATACGCGCGCCGGCGGCTTGTCGGCCCGGGCTGCCGCGCCACGCACGCTCTTCTGGGTCGGCGCCACCGCCGGCGCGACCGCCAGCGGCCGGCCGGCGATCGCTGCCGCGACGACCTGCACCACTGCCCTGGACACCGGCAGCGACTGCAGGAAGGTCGTCTTCGGCACGGCGATGACCGCACCCGGCACGCGCCGGTTCGCATAAGCGGCATCGGTCAGGTTGGTGTTGTTGTAGGTGTTGTTGATGACGGTGGTGTTGATCACCGTGTTGCTGCGGTTGATGTTCTCGAAGTAGCTCCGGCTGACCGGATAGGCCGGTCGATAGACCTCGCGTGGCCCGAGCGGGAACCAAGCGACGCCGCCGACGACGCCGCTGGCGATCGTCAACTGGAAGCTGCCGCCACCGACGAACACCACCAGCGCCGGGGCGTAGTAGGCGGGCGTGCGCACGGGGCCGGGCACCCAGCCCCAGCGGCCGTTGAAGTTGGCCCAGCGGCCGTAGTGCGACACCGCGAAGCCCCAGGGCTCGTCGTCGACCCAGGTCCAGCCCCAGGGGTCGATCCAGACCCAATGCCCGTCCCGGTACGGCGCCCAACCTGCCGCCACCCGATTCGGCGTCCAGACGTTGCCGTACCTGGCATCGACGCGCCAGGTGCCGTTCGCGTCGAGATCCTGGTAGCCGACCACGTCCGGCGAGACATAGCGGGCCGACAGCGAGGCGTCGTAGCGGCGGTCCCGGTCGCTCGACCAGCGGTCGAAATCGTCGGGTGGGGGCGCGTTGAATGCCTCCACCTCGCGCAGCCCGGTCCCGGCGAAGCGATACGTCTGGCGGGCATCGATGACATACGCCGCGTCTTCGCCATATGCCTCACCTTGGCCGCTGCGCACGACGATCGTCGTCGTGTCGCGATCGGGGTCGACGGTGATCCGGTAGGCGCCGGCCTGACGCAGCGTGAACGCGAGGTTCGGCGTATCGACTTCGAACACCTGGTCGGTGGCGAGGCGCAGCACGCGCACGTTCAGCGAGCCCTGGGTCAGTTCGAGTTGCGCGATCCGGTCGTCGAGGTTGATCACCGACAGCGCGGTGACGGCGTCCATGCGGACGAGGGCGCCGCCGACCTGGACTTCGGCCCGCGCGCCCGCGTCGGCCCACAGCCGGTCGCCGGTGGTCAGCGGCCGATTGATCGCCGCCTGGTCCCAGTCACTTTCGCCGGCCGGCGAGAAACTGACCGCACCGCTCAGGTACCCCAGACGCGCGACGCGCGACGGCGGGTCGGCGCTGGCCCAGCCGCTGCAGGCCGAGAGGGCGATCCCTGCCACCAAGGCGAGGAAGCGAAGGCGGAGAGACTGCCTGTGCACGATGGATCCTCTCGAGAACGACGGCACCCGCGTGCCGGTGCAGCGCACCGGGCCGCGAAGGGTCGGTGCATCAACGCGTCTTGCCGCCGAACAACAGCAGTACGCCGCCCACTGCGATCGCGGCCACACCGGCCCAGACGGGGATGTTGACCGTCTGCTTGTCCTTGATCGACAACTCGATCGGTCCCAGCTTGGTCTCGTGGGTGTCCTTGGTGTAGCTGAAGCCGCCGTAGAGCAATCCGAGGATGCCGGCGACGATCAGCGCGATACCTGCCATCTTGATCGCGTTCATTGGGTCTTCTCCAATCATGGCCCGGGGGCGAACCGCCTGACCGCACAGGCCGGGCCCGCCAGCAAGGTGGCGACGGCGAGTGCGACGGCAATCGTGGTGCAGGTGATCATGGCGCCTCTCCGGTGAGCCTTGCCTTGCGCCGAACGGTCAACCTTGGACTGATCGACACGAGTAAGTGTGAGCGTCCCAGCGGCAGCGCTCCGTGCGTTGCCGAACATAGGCGACCGGCCTGTTGATCACGCTCAACGACGATGTGATGCCACGCGCACGCCGAAAGGCGCCAGCGCATCGCTGATCGCGTTGATCACTGCTGCCTGAGCCGGCCGTGGCGTGACCCATGGCTCACCATCTTCCGTTCGAGCCGATCGACACCCGAGCCGCCTGGCCGGCAATTCGCTGTGCCTGGATGCGGTATCGTTGCCCGCCCTGTGCCCTCGTCTGTCGCCTGCGTACCTCGTTGCTGTCGAGGTGTGGCGACGGCCGCACAGCGAGCGAACTCCGCAAGAGGATCCGGCCAGAACCGATTCGCGCCTCGGACCGACTGCGCCACCACTCCGTGACACGCGAGGCACCAACGTGAACGCAACACCGGCCGAAGCCGTCGCCCATCGCCGCGACATGCCGCGTAGCCGGCGTTCGCGTTGCTTCGGCGCGAGAGCGCTGCTCTTGGGTGTTGCCGCGCTGCTGGCTCAGACCGCCTACGCCGACTTCGAGGTCACCGCCCCCGATGGGCGGCGCATCGTCCTGAAGGACGACGGCACCTGGCGCTATCAGCAAGACACTTCGAAGGGCGACACGGCGCCCGGCGCAAAGCAGGTCGGCGAAGCCGAACTGCACCTCGACCGCAAGATCGATCAGGGCAGCATCTGTCGCATCGTGCTGAGCCTGCACAACGGGCTGCCCTACGAGATCGTCAGCATCGTCCCCTATCTTTCCGCGTATCGCCCGAACGGCGTCGTCTTCGAAACGGTGAGCATGGCCTTTCAGTCGATCCGACCGGGTGGGGTGCAAGAGAGCGCGGCCGACTTTTCGGGGATCTCGTGCAGTGACATCGCACGCATCGAGGTCAACGGCGGTGACCGTTGCGAGATGGGCGATCTGAACAAGTTCTCCGACGCGAAGGGCCAATGCCTTGCACGGATCCGGGTCGTCGCCAGCGACCTGATCCGGTTCGAGAAGTAGGCATGCCCTGGCTTTGCCTCGGCCCACGCGCTGCGCACGCCCGGCGCGACTGTGGCATCCTTTTCGACCCGACCGCTCAAGGAGCCCGGCTATGAACAGCATGGACGTCGAAGTCATACGCAGCGCGATGGACTGGATGAACCGCGGGCATCGCGTCGTGATGGGCACGGTGGTTCGGACCTGGGGCAGCAGCCCGCGGCCGCCGGGTTCGCTGATGATCATCCGCGACGACGGCCAGGTCGCCGGGTCGCTGTCGGGTGGCTGCATCGAGGACGACCTGATCGAGCGCGTCAGGCACGGCGAACTCGCCGGCCGCCTGCCGCAAACGACGACCTACGGCGCGACGGCCGAGGAGGCGCAACGCTTCGGCCTGCCCTGCGGCGGCACGGTGCAGATCGTGCTGGAGCCGCTGTCGGCGCAGAGCCTGCTGCGCGAACTGCTGTCGGCGATCGAGCAGCACCGCGTCGTGCGCCGGCGCCTGGAACTGGCCACCGGCCTCGTCTCGATGGGTCCCTGCGACGACGGTGACGCGCTGCGCTTCGACGGCCAGGTGCTGGAGACGGTGCACGGCCCGCGGCTGCGGCTGGTGGTGATCGGTGGCGGCCAGCTGAGCCGCTATCTCGCGAGCATGGCGGTGATGCTCGACTACCGGGTCACGGTGTGCGATCCGCGCGAGGAGTACCACGAAGGCTGGGCGGCGATGGAAGGCGTGACGCTCTCGCGCCTGATGCCCGACGACCTGGTGATCGCGATGAACCTCGACGCCAACAGCGCGCTGGTGGCCGTCACCCACGACCCCAAGCTCGACGATCTGGCGCTGATGGAGGCGTTGAAGACGCCGGCCTTCTACGTCGGCGCGCTGGGTTCACGGCGCAACAACGACGCGCGGCGCAAGCGCCTGCTCGAGTTCGACGTCAGCGAAGCCGAGGTGGGCAAGCTGCGCGGCCCGGTGGGCCTGAACCTGGGCGGCAAGACGCCGCCGGAGATCGCGATGTCCATCGTCGCCGAGATGACGGCGGTGCGCCGCGGGGCCGCGCTCGACGGCACGCTGGCCGACTGGAGCGGATCGCAGACTGCCTGCCGCGTCGGCGACTGAGCGACGTTCGTGCCCCGCGGGGGCAGCGCTCAGCGTATATCGACGTGGTCGGGCAACTGGTTCGGGTTGGCCTGCCCTGGCGCCAGCGGAAAAAGCCGCGCCAGCGCGGCATCGACCGCATCGATTGCGCCGGTCAGGCCGTCCTCGAAGCGCCCGGCGTTGAAGGCCGTACGCATGCCTTGCAGCACCTCGGTCCAGTGCGCCTGCGGCACCAGGCGCGCGACCGCCCGATCGGCGACGATCTCGATCGCCCGTTCGGCCAGCAGCAGGTAGATCAGGACACCGTTGTTGGCCTCGGTGTCCCAGACACCGAGTTCGCCGAACAGGTCCACCGCGCGTTGGCGTGGCAAAGCGCTGCGCCATAGGTACGGCAACGGCAGACCGGCTTCCACGCACACGCGGATCTCGCCGCTGTGATGCGCCTCGCTGGCCGCCAGGCGGGCCTGCAGCCGGGCCAGCGCGGACGCGTCGAGGGCGCGCCGTACATGACGCTCGTCGAGCCAGCGGTGGCGGGCGATGCGAGCGAGGCGGCCCATCACCAACGCCCCGAGGCGCCGCCGCCACCGAAGTCACCGCCGCCGCCCGACGAGAAGCCCCCGCCGCCACCACCACCGCCCCCACCGCCGCGGCCGGCTCCCATCGCCAGCAGTTGCAGCACGGTGCCGATGCCCAGCACGCCGACCAGAACCACCGTCGCCAGCGCGGCGCCGATGGCCAGCAGCACGCCGGCGCCCAGCCACCAGGCCAGGCCGCCCGCGCCGGCGGCGGTGATGATCGAGCCCACCCTGCGCCCGAACAAGGCACTCAGCAGGCCGCCGACGATCAGCACGCCGACGAAGAAGAACATCATCCCCTGCTGGAACGGAATGCCCTGCTGCAGGCCGGCGCCGCGCGACGTCGGTGCCGGCAGGTTCTCGCCCTTGATGCGCGCGATGAGCTGATCGACGCCGGCGTTCAGGCCGCCGGCATAGTCGCCGGCACGAAACGCCGGCACCATAGCGCGGTCGATGACCTGGCGCGCGGCGAGGTCGGGGACCGCTCCCTCCAGCGCCTTGGCCACCTCGATGCGGATCTGACGGTCGTTCTTGGCCACCACCACGAGGAGGCCGTCGCCGACCTCGCGGCGGCCGATCTTCCAGTTGTCGGCGACGCGCTGGGCGTAGGCGGCGATGTCCTCCGGCGCCGTCGTCGGCACCATCAGCAGCACGATCTGCGGCCCGGCCTGGGCCTCGAAGGCGGCGAGCTTGCCGTCCAGCGCGGCGCGCTGCGCGGCGTCGAGGGTGGCGGTCTGGTCGATGACGCGGGCGCTGAGAGCCGGCACGGGCAGCACGTCCTGCGCGCGCGCCGGTGCGGCCAGCGTCATGGCCAGCATCGCGGCCGCTGGCAGTGCGATCAGCCAGCGCAGGGCGCTGCGCAGGGACATCAGACGCTCAATGCGATGCCGCCGGCGCCGGCGCAACGGGCTTGTCGAAGCTCACGCTGGGCGGAGTCGAGATGGTGGCCTCGTTCTCGACCGTGAAGTTGGGCTTGACGTGGTAGCTGAACATCATCGCCGTCAGGTTGGTCGGGAAGCTGCGCGTCAGCACGTTGTACTCCTGGATCGTCTTGACGTAGCGGCCGCGCGCCACCGTGATCCGGTTCTCGGTGCCTTCCAGCGTCACGCGCAGGTCCTGGAACGCCTGGTTGGCCTTCAGGGTCGGGTATTGCTCGCTGACCACCATCAGGCGGCTCAGGGCACCCGTCAACTCGCCCTGCGCGGCCTGGAATTTCTGGAACGCCGCCGGGTCGTTGATCAGTTCCGGCGTGGCCTGGATCGAGGTCGCCTTGGCGCGCGCCTCGATCACCCTGGTCAGCGTCTCCTGCTCGAAGTTGGCCTCGCCCTTGACCGTGGCGACGATGTTGGGCACCAGGTCGGCGCGGCGCTGGTACTGGTTGAGCACCTCGCTCCAGGCAGCCTTGCTCTGTTCGTCCAGGCGCTGGAAGTCGTTGTAACCGCAGCCACCGAGAAGGGCAGCAAGGGTCAGGGCGGCCAGCATGGCCAGCGCCCGCAGGGCACGGGGTGCGTGAGAGCTCATTCGGTGTTCCTCCGGATCTGGCAGGCGATCGTACCCGCCGCGCTTCAGATGGGGTGTGACGGCGTCGCTTCAAGGCAGGCCAGCCCGCAGCCACGGCCATAATCCGATGCATGTGGCCAGCCCTTCAGAACGACTGCTTCCTGCGCGCCTGCCTGCGCCAGAGCACCCCGCACACCCCGGTCTGGCTGATGCGGCAGGCCGGTCGTTACCTGCCGGAATACAACGCCACGCGGGCCAGGGCCGGCGGCAGCTTCATGGGCCTGGCGACCAGCCCGCAGTACGCCACCGAGGTCACGCTCCAGCCTCTGGAGCGTTTCCCGCTCGACGCGGCGATCCTCTTCTCCGACATCCTCACGGTGCCCGACGCGATGGGTCTCGGCCTGAGTTTCGGCCAGGGCGAAGGGCCCCGCTTCGCGCGCCCCGTTCGCGACGAGGCCGCAGTGGCGGCGCTGCAGGTGCCGGACCTGGACACGCTGCGCTACGTGTTCGACGCCGTCACCTCGATCCGCCGCGCGCTCGCCGGCCGGGTGCCGCTGATCGGCTTCTCGGGCAGCCCCTGGACGCTGGCCAGCTACATGGTCGAAGGCTCGGGCTCGGACGATTACCGGCTGATCAAGACCATGCTTTACGCGCGGCCGGATCTGTTGCACCGCATCCTGGCCGTCAACGCGGCCGCGGTCGCGGCCTATCTCAACGCCCAGATCGATGCCGGTGCGCAGGCGGTGATGGTGTTCGACTCCTGGGGCGGCGTGCTCGCCGACGGCGCGTTCCAGCGCTTCAGCCTCGACTACACGCGCCAGGTTGTGCAGGGCCTGCAGCGCGAGAAGGATGGCCGGCGCGTGCCGGTGATCGTCTTCACCAAGGGCGGGGGGCCGTGGTTGGACGAGATTGCCGCCTGCGGCGCCGACGTCGTCGGTGTCGACTGGACGGTCAATCTCGGCGCCGCCAGGGCGCGCGTCGGCAAGCGCGTGGCGCTGCAAGGCAACCTGGACCCGATGGTCCTGTTCGCGCCGCCGGAGGTGGTGGCACGCGAAGCGGTGGCGGTGCTCGACAGCTTCGGTCCGCCGCAGCGCGCCGACGGCGGCTGGGACGGCCATGTCTTCAACCTCGGTCACGGCATCAGCCAGCACACGCCGCCGGAGCACGTGGCGGCGCTGGTCGAAGCGGTTCACAGTCGTTCGAAGGCGCAGCGCGCCGGGCCGTGAGGTCGATTCCTGCACCGGCTTGCCGCTGGGCCTGAGGTCCGGGGTAAGTGAGCGCTCAGGGCTTGACTTATCCCCAAAAACCTTGCTGCGCTGCAACCCGGATCTGATCGTGAGCAGGTCCGTGCCGATTCATCTGAATTGAAGCTAAGTCCTTGATTTGAATGATATCGAAGCCTTGCCGCCAAAACGGGCATCGAAGGCCGACATCCACAGAATCAAGGACTTGGCGCGCATCGGCCCAGTTTGCGCACAATGTTATCCACAGATTGGGTGGACAGTTCGAAAAGTCATTGTCAATCAGCCACTTGCGCTCGCTCATTGAAGTTCAGACTAGCTTTCGCGCGCAACTTCACAGGCGCCCCGCATGGCTGAACCGCTGATCGTGGCGGTGGCGGTGGAAACGCCGCGTCACTCCGGCGTCGGCGGTCTTCTCGACTACACGAGTGAACGTCCGCTTGCGCCGGGCACTCTGCTTCGTGTACCGCTGGGCAAGCGTGAGGTGCCGGGCCTGGTCTGGCGGCGCCGGGCCGACGCGGCACCGGCACCCGGCGCCCTGCGCCCTGCCGGCCCGCCGCTGGATGCGCTGCCGCCGATGGCCGACGAATGGCGGGCGCTGGTCGACTTCGCCGCGGCTTACTACCAGCGCGGCGTCGGCGAGCTGGCGCTGGCGGTGTTGCCGCCCGAGTTGCGCAAGCTCGACAACACCCAGCTCACGCGCCGCATCGCGCGCCTGCAGCGAATCGCCACCGCGCCGGCCGGTCCGCCGCCGCGGCTTCCGGCGCTGACGACCGAGCAGGCCGATGCCGTGGCCGAATTGCTGCGCCCGGGCGCGCCGGTGCTGCTGCACGGCGCCACCGGCAGCGGCAAGACCGAGGTCTATCTGCGCGCCGCCGACGCTGCCCTGGCGCAGGGCCACCAAGCGCTGGTGCTGGTGCCCGAGATCAACCTCACGCCGCAGCTGGAGGCGCGCTTCGCGCAACGCTTCCCGGGCCATCTGATGGTCAGCCTGCACAGTGCGCTGACGCCGGCGCAGCGGCTGCGCCACTGGCTGCTGGCGCATCTGGGACTCGCCGATCTGGTGCTGGGCACGCGGCTGGCGGTCTTCGCGTCGATGCCGCGGCTGGGGTTGATCGTCGTCGACGAGGAGCACGACCCTTCTTTCAAGCAGCAGGAGGGCGCGCGCTACTCGGCACGCGACCTGGCGGTCTGGCGCGGACACCGGCTCGGACTGCCGGTGGTGCTGGGCTCGGCCACACCGTCGCTGGAAAGCTGGCAGCGGGGACTGGAAGGCCGCTACCGCCGGGTGGCAATGCCGAGCCGCATCGGCGGCGGCGCGATGCCGCAGGTGCGGCTGGTGGACATGGGCGCGTTGCCGCGTCCGGCAGAAGGCGAGCGCGTGCTCGCGCCGGCGCTGCTGGCGGCGATCGAGCAGCGCCTCGAACGGGGGGAGCAGAGCCTGCTGCTGCTGAATCGCCGCGGCTACGCGCCGGTGCTGCATTGCGGCGCCTGCGGCTGGAAGAGCGGTTGCCCGCATTGCAGCGCCTGGCGCGTATTCCACAAGCTAGACCGCACGCTGCGCTGCCACCATTGCGGCCTGAGCGAGCGCGTGCCACGCGCCTGTCCCGACTGCGGCAACCTCGACATCGCGCCCATCGGCCGCGGCACCGAGAAGCTGCAGGAGCAGCTCGCCAGCCTGCTGCCGTCGGCGCGGGTGGGCCGAATCGATGCCGACAGCACGCGCGGCGAGGGCCGGCTGCAGCAGCAATTGCAGGCCGTGCACGAAGGCGAGGTCGATGTGCTGGTCGGCACCCAGATGCTGGCCAAGGGACACGACTTCCGCCGTGTCACGCTGGTGGCGGCGGTCAACCCCGACACGGCGCTGTTCAGCAGCGATTTCCGCGCTCCGGAGCGGCTGTTCGCGCTGCTGATGCAGGCCGCCGGGCGTGCCGGCCGCGATGCGGCGCAGGCCGCCGGCAGCGAGATGTGGGTGCAGACCTGGTCGCCGCGGCATCCCCTGTACGCCGCGCTGCGGGCGCACGATTACGAGGCCTTCGCCGAGGCCCAGCTGGCCGAGCGCCGGGCGGCCGGGCTGCCGCCGTTCGCCAGCCTGGCGCTGCTGCGCGCCGAGGGCCGCAGCGCGGAAGTGGCCGGCGCGTTCCTGCGCGAGGCGGCCGAGCTGGCCCGCGAACACGCTGGCGTGACGGTCTATCCGCCGGTGCCGCCGCCGGTGTCCAGGATTGCCGACGTCGAGCGCATGCAGATGCTGCTGGAGTCGCCGTCGCGGACCGCGTTGCAGCGCATGCTCGCTGCCTGGCTGCCGGCGCTGCACGGGCTGCGCGCGCGCCACAAGGGGCTGCTGCGCTGGGCGGTGGACATCGACCCCCTCGCGATCTAGGGACCAGGGCGCCGAGCGCTCTCATGCAAGCACGCGCTGCAGCTGCAGCGCTTCCGCCACGTGGGCCGTGGCGACCTGCTCGCTGGCCGCCAGGTCGGCGATCGTGCGTCCCACCTTCAGGCAGCGGTGCAGCCTGCGGCCGGACCAGCCCAGGCGCTCGGCGGCACTGCGCAGGAAGCGGGCGGCGGCGACATCGAGCCGGCAGCAGTCGTCGATGCTGGCGGCGTCCAGCAGCGCGTTGGGCACGCCTTGGCGCACGAACTGACGGTCGCGTGCCGCAGCCACGCGTGCTGCCACGGCCGCGGTCGATTCGCCCTCGGGGGCGGCCAGCATCTCATCGGGGCGAGCGGCCAGCACTTCCACCTGCAGGTCGATGCGGTCGAGCAAGGGCCCCGAGAGCCTGCCCTGGTAGCGCGCGACGGCCTCGGGCGTGCAGCGGCAGGCCTTGCCGAGCGCCGCCGGCGCGCCGAGCCAGCCGCAGGGACAGGGGTTCATCGCGGCGACGAGCTGGAAGCGGGCCGGAAACGCCGCCTGTCGCGCCGCGCGCGAGATCGTGATGCGGCCGGTCTCCAGCGGCTCGCGCAGCGCCTCCAGCGCCGCGCGCGGGAATTCCGGCAGCTCGTCGAGGAACAGCACGCCGCCATGGGCGAGCGAGATCTCGCCCGGCCGCGGTGGCGAGCCGCCGCCCACCAATGCGACGGCGCTGGCGGTGTGGTGCGGCGCCCGCAGCGGGCGGTAGTCGCTGCCGATGGCATCGCTGCCGGCACCGGTCAGGCCGCGCAGTGCGGCGCTGGCCAGCGCCTCTTCGTCCGACAGCGGTGGCAGCAGCCCCGGCAGCCGCTGCGCCAGCATCGACTTGCCGCTGCCCGGCGGGCCGACCATCAGCAGGCTGTGGGCCCCGGCCGCCGCGATCTCCAGGGCCCGCTTGGCGCCGGCCTGGCCCTTGACATCGCGCAGGTCGGGCCCGGCAATCGCCGGGCCGCGCGGCAGCGGCCTGGCCGCCGGCAGCGGCTGTGCAGCGTCACCGGGCAGCAGGGCGGCAGCGACTTCGGACAAGGTCGCTGCGCCGCGCACGTCGAGTCCCGGCACCTGGGCCGCGGCGCACGCGCTGGCGGTGGGCAGCACCAGGGTCCGCGCGCCGCCTTCGCGGCGGGCCGCCAGCGCCAGCGCCAGCGCACCGCGCACCGGTCGCAGCTCGCCGGCCAGCGAAAGCTCGCCCGCGAACTCGCAGGCCGCCAGCCGCGCCGCGTCGAGCTGCCCGGCGGCGGCGAGGATGCCGAGTGCGATCGGAAGGTCGAAACGGCCCGATTCCTTGGGCAGGTCGGCCGGCGCCAGGTTGACCGTGATGCGCTTGTTGTGCGGGAACGCAAATCCGCTTTGCTGCAAGGCGGCACGGACCCGCTCGCGCGATTCCTTGACCTCGGTGTCGGCGAGCCCGACCAGAGCGAAGCTCGGCAGGCCGTTGGCCAGTTGGACCTCGACATGCACCGCCGGCGCCTGAAGCCCGTCGAGCGCGCGGCTCATCACCACCGAGAGCGTCATCTCCAGACCTGCCTTCCTCGACTCCGTCGCGCCATTCTGCGCAGGGGCGACCGCCAGCCGCCAGCACTGCATTGGTGCGCACCCGTTTGGGGCCCCCAAGGGAGGGCTTGCGTCGCGGCCGCCACCTCGCCAGCGCGCTGTAGCAGGGCGCAGGCAGTGCGCGTCGACGGTGGCACGGAAGCTGCAATTACATGCCCAGCACCCTGTTTCCAACCCTGACCCCCGGAGAACCCATGAAGAAATCGACCCTCAGGCTGCTTGCCGCCGCGGCCACTCTGGCCACCCTGCCTGCCATCTCGTTCGCCGAAGACCCGCCCGCGCCTTCGGTGGCCTTCAACATCGGCGGCGTCAGCGACTACCGCTACCGGGGCATCTCGCAGTCGCGCCTGAAGCCCGCGCTGCAAGGTGGCATCGACTACACGAACCCCAACGGCCTGTACGTCGGCACCTGGCTCTCTTCGATCAAATGGATCAAGGACGCCGGTGGCGACGACTCCGTCGAATGGGACATTTACGGTGGCTACCGGGGCTCGATCGTCGAGGGTCTGAGCTACGACGTCGGCGTGCTGACCTACCAGTACCCGAACAACAAGCTGGGCGACATCCCGGGCTTCGCCAATGCCAACACGACCGAGGTCTACGGCGCGCTGACCTACGGGCCGGCCACGTTGAAGTACTCGCACAGCGTGTCCAACCTGTTCGGCTTCGTCGACAGCAAGAGCAGCGGCTACCTCGACTTGTCGGCTTCGTTCGATCTCGGTTCCGGCTTCTCGCTGGCGCCGCACATCGGTCACCAGAGCGTGGCCCACAACAGCGCGTATTCGTACACCGACTACTCGCTGACCTTGGGCAAGGACCTGGGCAGCGGCTTCTCGGTGTCGGCGGCCGTGATCGGCACCGACGACAAGAAGGTCAACGGCGTGCCGGCCTACTACTACGCACCGTCGGACAAGAGCCTGCAGAAGGCCACCCTGGTCGTCGGCGCCAAGTACACCTTCTGACCACTGCAACGGAGAACCTTCCATGAAGATGGTGACTGCAATCGTCAAGCCCTTCAAGCTCGACGAAGTTCGCGAAGCGCTCAGCGGCATCGGCGTTCAGGGCATCACGGTGACCGAAGTCAAGGGCTTCGGGCGCCAGAAGGGCCACACCGAGCTCTACCGCGGTGCCGAGTACGTGGTCGATTTCCTGCCCAAGGTGAAGATCGAGGCGGCGGTGGACGAGTCGATCGTCGACCGCGTCATCGAAGCCATCGAGAGCTCGGCCCGCACCGGCAAGATCGGCGACGGCAAGATCTTCGTCAGCACGCTCGAGCAGGTGGTGCGCATCCGCACCGGCGAGACCGGCAAGGACGCCCTGTAGACGCCTCCTCCCGACCCAACACAAGAGACGACCCCACCATGAAGAAATTCTTCGCGATCCTGGCCCTGGGCATTGCGCTCCTGGGTCTCGGCGGAACGGTGCATGCGCAAGACGCAGCATCGGCCGCCGCCGCATCGGCGCCCGCCGCCGATGCGTCCGCCGCCGCGGCGGCTGCGACGGCCGCACCCGCGGCCGCATCGGCGACGGCATCGGCGCCGGTCGAAACCGTCAACAAGGGCGACGTCAGCTGGATGCTGGTGTCCACCGCCCTGGTCATCATGATGTCGATCCCCGGCCTGGCCCTGTTCTACGGCGGCCTGGTCCGCAGCAAGAACATGCTGTCGGTGCTGATGCAGGTGTTCGTCACCTTCTCGATGATCGTCGTGCTGTGGGTGATCTACGGCTACAGCCTCGCGTTCACCGAGGGCAACCAGTTCATCGGCGGATTCAGTCGCCTGTTCCTGAACGGCGTGTTCGACCCGGCGAGCGGGGCCTTCTCGGTGGCCGCCACGTTCAGCAAGGGCGTGGTGTTGCCCGAGATCGTGTTCGTCGTCTTCCAGGCGACGTTCGCGGCGATCACCTGCTGCCTGATCGTGGGCTCGTTCGCCGAGCGCATCAAGTTCTCGGCGGTGCTGATGTTCATGGCGCTGTGGTTCACCTTCAGCTACGCGCCGATCGCGCACATGGTCTGGTTCTGGATGGGCCCCGACGCCTACACGAGCAAGGCGGTCGTCGACGCGATGAACGCCAAGGCCGGCCTGGCCTGGCAGTGGGGCGCGCTGGACTTCGCCGGCGGCACCGTCGTGCACATCAACGCCGCCGTCGCCGGTCTGGTGGGCGCGTTCATGATCGGCAAGCGGGTCGGCTACGGCAAGGAGTCGATGGCGCCGCACAACCTGACGCTGACGATGGTCGGTGCTTCGCTGCTGTGGGTCGGCTGGTTCGGCTTCAACGCCGGCTCGGCGCTCGAAGCGGGCAACAGCGCGTCGCTGGCCTTCCTCAACACCTTCTCGGCCACGGCCGTCGCGGTGCTGGCCTGGTGCATCGGCGAAGCCCTGCTCAAGGGCAAGGCGTCGATGCTGGGCGCTGCATCGGGTGCGGTGGCGGGCCTGGTGGCGATCACGCCGGCCGCGGGCAATGTCGGCATCGTCGGTGCGCTGGTGGTCGGTGCGGCCGCGGGCTTCGTCTGCCTGTGGGGCGTGACCGGCCTGAAGAAGATGCTGGGCGCGGACGACACGCTGGACGTGTGGGGCGTGCACGGCGTCGGCGGCATCACCGGGGCGCTGCTGACAGGCATCTTCAACAGCCAGTCGCTCGGCGGCCCGGGCCTGGTGACCGACTGGGTCACCGGCGCGGTCGGCTCCAACGGCATCTGGGACCAGCTCCTGATCCAGGCCAAGGGCGTCGGCCTGACGATCGTCTGGTCGGCCGTCGTTTCGCTGATCGCGTACAAGATCGTCGACATGACGATCGGCCTGCGCGTATCGGAAGAAGAGGAGCGCGAGGGCCTGGACATCAGCTCGCACGGCGAGACGGCCTACAACCAGTGACCTTGGCGGCGGCTTGCGCCGCCGGCATGGTCCCCGCAGGCCGGCGGCCTGGGATCGACAGAGGGCGCCTTCGGGCGCCCTTTCTCGTCTTGGCCGGTGCCGGCCGCGGAATCGGTGGCCTGCCTAGAATCCCCGTCTGCACGCCCCACAGGCCTCGCCATGGTCCCCCACCTCACCACTGCACTCACCGGCCCCATCAACGAGCTCGAGCAGCGCATCCTCGAGTCGATGCCGGCCATCGAGCGCTGGTTCCGGCTCGAGTGGATGGAGCACACGCCGCCGTTCTACACCTCGGCCGATCTGCGCAATGCCGGCTTCAAGCTGGCGCCGGTGGACACCCACCTCTTCCCCAGCACGTTCAACAACCTCACGCCCGAGATGCTGCCGCTCGCGGTGCAGGCGGCGATGGCCGCGATCGAGAAGATCTGCCCCGAGGCCAAGAACCTGCTTCTGATCCCCGACAGTCGCACCCGCAACAGCTTCTACCTGCAAAGCGTGCAGCGCCTGGTGCAGGTCTTCACGCAGGCCGGGCTGAACGTGCGCCTGGGGTCGCTGGACGAAACGGTCACCGCGCCCACGCCGCTGCCGCTGCCCGACGGCAGCCAGCTCACGCTGGAACCGCTGGTGCGCACCCGCGGGCGCCTGGGGCTGAAGGATTTCGATCCCTGCACGATCCTCCTCAACAACGACCTCGCCGGCGGCGTGCCGCGGGTGCTGGAGCATCTGCACGAGCAGTACCTGCTGCCGCCGCTGCATGCCGGCTGGCCGATCCGGCGCAAGAGCCGGCACTTCCGGAGCTACGAGGAAGTGGCCAAGAAGTTTGCCAAGCTGCTCGGCATGGACCCGTGGCTCATCAATCCGATGCACGGGCAATGCGGCAAGGTCGACTTCAACGACGCTGCCGGCCTGGAATGCGTCAAGTCGCAGGCCGATGCGCTGCTGACCAAGGTGCGCCGCAAGTACAAGGAATACGGCATCAACGAGAAGCCCTTCGTCGTCGTCAAGGCCGACAACGCCACCGGCATGGGCATCATGACCCTGCGCGATACCAAGGAGCTCGACGACCCGGAGCGCGTGGCCCGTGGCCGCGACGGCCTGGCGCGCGCCGGTCGGGCACCGAGCGAGGTCATCATCCAGGAAGGCGTGCCGTCGTGCGAGCGCATCAACGATGCGGTGGCCGAACCGGTGGTGGTGATGATCGACCGCTACGTGGTCGGCGGCTTCTACCGCGTGCATGCCGACCGCGGCACCGACGAGGACCTCAGCCTGCCCGGCTCGGCCTACGTGCCGCTGGCATTTGCCGGTGGCACCCAGTTGCCCCGGCCCGGTGTGCGCCCGGGCGCCAGTGCGCCCAACCGCTTCTACATGTACGGCGTGATCGGACGGCTGGCGATGCTCGCCGCGGCCTACGAGCTCGAGGCCACCGACCCCGACGCCGAGGTCTACGACTGATTGCCGTCCTACGCCGCCAGCAGCGGCGTGAACAGCGGGTCGCGCCGCGTCCGCGGCCGGTAACCGCCGACGCGGCGCGCGATCTCGGCGATGTGCTCGGGCGTGGTGCCGCAGCAGCCGCCGGCGATGTTGAGGAAGCCCGCGCGGGCGAATTCCTCCATCAGCGCGCCGGTCACCTCCGGCGTCTCGTCGAAGCCGGTCTCGCTCATAGGATTGGGCAGGCCGGCGTTGGGGTAGCAGCTGACGAAGGTGTCGTCGGCGACTTTGGCGAGCTCCTCGATGTAGGGTCGCATCATCGCCGCGCCGAGGGCGCAGTTCAGCCCGACTGCCAGCGGCCTCGCATGGCGCACCGAGTGCCAGAACGCGGCCACCGTCTGCCCGGACAGGATGCGGCCGGAGGCGTCGGTGACGGTGCCCGAGACGATCACCGGCAGGCGCTCGCCGCTGTCTTCCATCAGCGCGTCGAGGGCGAAGATCGCCGCCTTGGCGTTGAGCGTGTCGAAGATGGTCTCGACCAGGAACAGGTCGCAGCCGCCTTCGAGCAGCCCTTCGGCCTGCTCGCGGTAGGCGTCGCGCAGCTGGTCGAAGCTGACGTTGCGGGCGCCGGGGTCGTTGACGTCGGGGCTGATGCTGGCGGTGCGCGGCGTGGGTCCCAGCGCACCGGCGACCAGGCGCGGCCGCTCGGGCGTGCTGCAGGTGTCGGCGGCCTGGCGCGCGATGCGCGCGGCGGCCACGTTCATCTCGCGCGCCAGGTGCGCCAGGCCGTAGTCCTCCTGCGCGATCGAGGTCGCGCCGAAGGTGTTGGTCTCGATCAGGTCGGCACCGGCGGCCAGGTACTGGGCGTGGATCTCGGCGATCACGTCGGGCCGGGTCAGCACCAGGAGTTCGTTGTTGCCCTTGAGATCGTGACCATGGCCGGCGAAGCGTGATCCGCGAAAGTCGGCCTCGGTGAGCCGGTAGCGCTGGATCATGGTGCCCATCGCGCCATCGATGATCGCGATGCGCTGCTGCAGCATCGTGGCCAGCGCGCCGCCGCGGGTGTAGGGGGGCCGGTTGCTCTTGCTCATCTTTTCATTGTAGAAAACGCGGGCAGCCGCGCGTCGGTTTCACGAACCTGGCGCGCGATGGTGGCGCCGCCGGCGCCCGTGGGGCACGAACTTCGAGTTCGAACGCCGTCTCGCCTCACGGCGCAGCTCCAGGTCGATGCCCATGGCCGCCAGCACCATCGGGACGAGCACGCCGCAGAACAGGCTCAGCACGGTGCCGGGCACTTCGTGCAGATGCTTCGAGCCGATCTGCGCCTCCAGGCGGCCGGCGGCCATCATCAGCTGCAGGCCGGCTGTCAGGCTCAGCCCGAGCAGCCCGGAGGCGCCCAGGCGCCACGGCATGCGGTGCCGGCTGTCCTGGCTGAAGCCGAAGAACGCCAGCCACAGGCTGGCACTGCAGCCGACGATCATCAGTATCACGGCGGCGGCGACGAGCTCCGCCTGCCACACCACGCCCGGCCGCAAGCCCGCGGCCAGGATCCAGCCGGCCTGCACTTCCGCGGCGAGCAGTGCCAGCAGCGTGCCGCTGCCCAGCAGAGCCCACCAGCGCTGGCTGAATGCGGGCCAGCAGACGACGACCGCGCTGCCGGCGATGGCGGCGGCCCACAGCGCCGACGCCGACCAGGCGTCGTACCCGAGCGAAAAGGCCAGCGCCGCAGCGCCGAGCGAGATGACCGCGGCGGAGCACAGCCCGGTGCCCAGCGTCGCTGCGGCCAGGACGACCGCGTCGCAGCGCTGGCGCAGTCCCGAGGCGCGCTGCGCCATCTCGACCCAGCCCAGCGCCACATAGGCCGCGAGCCACGCCACCGTAGCGCCCAGCGACCAGAGCAGCCAGGACGACTCGGCGGGGGAGGGGGTGGCCTCTTTCATCTGGATTCGGTGCGTCGGCGTGTGGATGATCGCATTTCGCCGCGGCGCCCGGCCGGCCCGGCCTCAGTTCGGTTCGAACGGCGCCTAGGTTGCCGGCTCGAGCGGCGCCGGCACCGTCGGGCCGAACAGCGACGCGCGAAACGCCAGCCGTTCCTCGTCTGGGTCGTCATTGGCCCACAAGGTGATCGCCGTGGCGGTCATAGGCTTGGCGAACAGGTAGCCCTGCAACTCGTCGCAGCCCAGCGCCACCAGCATGTCGCGCTGCTCCTCGGTCTCGACGCCTTCGGCGACCACGCGCATGCCCAGCGTATGGGCCATCTGCACGATCGTCTGCACGATGGTGCGGGCACGCTCGCCGCTGGCCAGGTCGGTGACGAAGGCGCGGTCGATCTTCAGCTCGGCCGCCGGCAGGCGTCGAACCGAGGCCAGGCTGGAGTGCCCGGTGCCGAAGTCGTCGATCGAGACATGCAGGCCGGTCTGGCGCAGGCGTTCGAAGGCGCGCCGCGTGACTTCGGTGTCCTCCATCGCCACCGTCTCGGTGATCTCGCAGGTCAGGCGCGACGGCGGAATCCGGTGCCGCTGCAAGGTGGCTTCGATGAAGGGCACCAGGTCGTCCTGGCGCAACTGGTAGCCCGAGATGTTCACCGCCACGCGCATGCGCAGCCCGCGTTCGCGCCAGTCGGCGGCCTGCTGGCAGGCCTGTTCGATCACCCAGCGGCCGATGATGCCGATCAGGCCATGCCGCTCGGCCAGCGGGACGAAGACCAACGGGCTGATCATGCCGCGCTGCGGATGCTGCCAGCGAAGCAAGGCCTCGGCGGCCGTCACCTCCAGGCTGCGGGCGTCGATCTTGGGCTGGTAGTAGAGCTGCAGTTCGCCGCGCTCGACCGCGTGCCGCAGGTCCTGCAACAGCTCGGCCTGATCGCGCAGGTCGGCGCCCAGCGCCGGGTCGTAGTAGGCGTGGGCGCCGCCTCCGCCCAGCTTGACCGCGCGCATCGCCAGCGCCGCGTGTCCCAGCAGCCGGGGCCGCGAACCGTGGTCCGGATAGACGGCAATACCCACCGACGCGGCCAGCTCCAGCTCCAGCCCCTCGACGAAGTAAGGCCGCGACAGCGCGCCCAGAACCTCGGCGGCGGCCAGCCAGGCATGCGCGCGGTCGACCCCGATCAGCAACGCGAACTCGACACCGGTCACGCGCGAGACGATTGGCGCAAAGGCGGCCAGCGCAGTCATCCGTTGCGCCGCCTGAACCAGCAGGGCGTCGCCGGCGCGGTGTCCGTAGCTCTCGTTGATAGGCCGGAAATTGTCCAGACCCACGTAGAGCAGCGCCAACGACCGCGCGCCGCGGTCGCAGGCTTGAACCGCGGCATCGAGTTCGGCTTCCAGCTCCTGGCGCGTGAGCAGGCCGGTGAGCGGGTCGTGGGCGCGCAGACTGTCGAGTTGCGAATGCGCGGCGGCCAGACGCGACCGCAGGCGGCGCGAGATCCGCAGGTACAGCACCAGGCCGAGCAGCGCGGCGAGCAGGCAACCGGCCAGCATCACCACCACGGGATCGGGTTGACCGAAGATTTCGCTGAATGCGGCAACCGTGTTCATCGGTTGGTTATCGACCACCGCCGGCAAGCCTTGAGGCAGAGCGCCCTCAGGTCTGGAAGCCGATCCCGCGCCGCTGCCGCACTTCGGGCTTGACCCGGTGCTCGCCTTCGAGCTGGGAGAGGAATTCGTCGGCGTCGAGCGCTGCGCCCAGGATCTCGGCTTGGCGCTGCACCGCGGCAAAGTCGCCCGGCGCCAATGCGTCGAGCGCCGCCAGCCGCTGGCGCTGTCCGGCGGTCAATGCCGCCGCGTCGCCGCCCAGCGCCTCGGCCACGAACATGCGCTCGCGCTGCGCCGCGCTCAGCGGATGAAAGCGGATCTTGAACGTGAAGCGGCGCAAGGCCGCCTCGTCGAGCTCGTCGAAGAGGTTGGTGGTGCAGATGAAGATGCCAGCGAAGCGCTCCATGCCCTGCAGCATCTCGTTGACCTCGCTGACCTCGTAGCTGCGTTCGGCCAGGCGGCGGCTGCGCAGGAAGCTGTCGGCCTCGTCGAGCAGCAGCACCGCGCCCTCGTCGCCGGCCGCGTCGAACATGCACGCCATGTTCTGCTCGGTCTCGCCGACGTACTTGCTGGCGATGTCGCTGGCCTGGCGGATCGTCAGCGGGCGCTGCAAGGCCTGCGCGATGTGCTCGGCCAGCGCGGTCTTGCCGGTGCCCGGCGGGCCGTGGAAGCACAGCGTGCCATGGCCGCGGCGGGCCAGCGCCTCGATGATGCGCGGCAGCTCGAAGCGCGATTCCAGGTTCAGCAGGGTCAGGTCGTAGGCCGTCACCACCGGCCGCGCGCCGCGCTCGGGCCGATCGGTGCCCAGCGCCCGGTCGGCGTTGGCGAGCTGGCGCTCGATCAGGGCCTCGAAGTCCGCGGCGCCGGCGGCCCCGGTCCGGGCCAGCGTCGCGAAGCGCACCGCGGTGCGGATCTGCGCCGGCGTCAGCGCACGGCGCTCGGCCAACCGAGTGGCAAAGCCTGCGCTCACTTCGGCGCCGGCCAGCGCACGCCGCACCAGTGCCTGGCGGGCGCCGGGCGGTGGGCCGAGCAATTGCAGGTGGTACTGGAAGCGGCGCCGGAACGCGGGGTCGATCTGCTCGATGCGGTTGGTGACCCAGATCACCGGCACCGGGTTGGTCTCCAGGATCTGGTTGACCCAGGCCTTGCCGCTGACGCTGGCGCTGGGCGCGCCGTCGCTGCTGTCCAGCCGCGCGATCAGCTGCGCGGCCTCGGTGCTGATCGGCGGGAAGACATCCTCGACCTCGTCGAACAGCAGGGCGACGTTCTCACTGCCCTTGAGGAACACCTGGCTGATCTGCAGGCTGCGGTAGCGGTCGCGGCCGGAAAGGCTGTTGCCGTCGCGGTCGGCGTATTCGACCTCGTAGAGCTGCAGCCCGGCCGCCGCGGCGCAGACCTTGGCCAGCTCGGTCTTGCCGGTGCCCGGGGGGCCGTAGAGCAGCACGTTGACGCCGGGCTCCTTGCGCAGCGTGGCGTTCTTCAGCAGCGCGGTCAGCGTCGCCGCGTCCTGCTCGACGAAGGCGAAATCGGCCGGTGCCAGCTCGCTGCGCCCGACCGGGCGCGTGAACACCGCCATCAGCTCGTCCGGGGCGCGGTACTCCCGCATCAGCACCGGCGGCAGCTGGTCGCTGACCTTCATCAGGTCGGCCAGGTCGGTGATGTTCTGCTCCGAGATCAGGTTCTCGACCATGCCGATGCGCTCCAGCCGCGAGCCCGCGCGCAGCGCCTCGGCCACCTCGGCGGCCTCGACGCCGGCCACCGCGGCCAGCGCCTCGAAGGCCTCCTGCGCGTTGCCGACCTTGAACTCGACCAGGAGCCCGCGCAGGTCGCGCTGGTAGCGCGCCAGCGTGCCATACAGCAGCAGCGCGCGCTCGGCCGGATTGAGCTGCAGCAGGCCGGCCAGGGCGTCGATGTTCTTCTGGACGAGGGTCGATTCCTTCTTCAGCCGCCGGCCCAGCCAGTCGCAGGTGGCGGCGAGCACGGTCAGCAGATCCTTGGGCGAATCCTTGATGATCTCGTCGATGTAGAAGAACAGGGTGCCCTCTTCGTAGGGCCCGCGCCAGGGGCCGTGGCGCCCGACGAAGGCCTCGTCGGCGAGGGCCTCGTGGCCGCGCCACTGCGGATTGCCCTTGCAGCGCCGGTTGAGAAAGGCGCGCACGCGCGCCAGCACCGGCTGTGGCCAGACCAGGTGCGGCCCGACCAGCGCGAGCAGGCTGTTCCAGTCACGCCGCAGGTTGAAGCGCGCCGCCTGGCGCACTGTGAGCGTGAGCACGAAATGCGAGCACAGCACGTCGAGCACCGGCACCCGCGCCAGGCCGGGCGACAGCACGCAGCGGGAATCGGCGAACCCTCGGGCCATGGGCGGCGCTCGGCAAGGAACTCGGACGAACCCATCTTGGCGCAGCCCGCAGGTCCCGACAAGCCCTGTCCTGGCTTGACCCCGACGTTGGCCGGCGCGGGACGGTTTGGCCGGTCGGCGCCCGGCCCCTTGCCTAATGCAGCGTCAGCGGCGTCTGCGCCAGCGCGGTGAAGCCCGCGATGTAGTCGTCCATCGCCTCGGGATTGATGCCCTGCGGGCTGTCCTGCGCCAGTGCCTGCACGCCTTGCTGGAAGCGCTGGGCCAACGCACCCTCGAGAAAGATCTCCTTGCGCGCGAACTTGTCGACGATTTCGTAACCGCCGCGGGCCGATGCTTCTCCATCGCGGGCCGTGGGAACGTCGAACTGCACGACGACGAAACTGTCCGAGTTGTAGAGCATCTGCATATGCGAATCTCCTGACAGCGACAGATGGGCATGGCCAGCCCGGATTTCAAGCGTCACCCTGGCTCACGGCGTGTCGATCGCCTGCAGCGACAACTCGGTGACCTCGGTCGATGGGGGCGCCTGCCAGCGCACGCGGACCGGCAGGTGCCGGCGCGCCGGGTCGAGCCAGACCTCGGCGCGGGTGTCGTAGGCGCGCTCGGGCTCGCGGCGCAGCAACAGCGCATGCGCCAGCCCTTCGGGCAGCCCGACGTCCTCGCTGCCGACGACATCGAAGACCCAGCGTTGTGCATCGCCGCGCGCGCCGACGACGAACAGCGTGATCTGCTGCCCGGGCGCGGCAAGCGCCGGATCGGCCGCCAGCACGCCCGAGAGCTGCAGCAGCCAGCTCAGACGGTCCTGCGCGCCGGCCACGAGCGTGACCTCGACCTGCGGTCCGCTGAAGGTGATGCGCCCGCTGGCGCGCTGGAAGTTGGCGGCCCGTTGTTCGCGGCCGCGGCGGCTCTCGACATAGCGTTCGGGCGCCACGCCATGGGCGTCGATTTCGCCGGCGCTGGCCCAGGCCAGCGGCGGGCGGCCGGGAAGGGTGCCGTGCAGCGCCAGCGCGTAATGCCCCTGCTGCGGTTGCCAGCGCAGTTCCGCCGGGCCGCTGGCAGCGCCTCGCTGCATCAGGTAGCGCAGGTTCGCGGCCGGCGGCAATCGGGTCGCATAGACGGGCACCTCCAATCCGCCCGGATCGTTCGCTGCCGGCGCCATTGCCGGCGCCATCGACGATGTCGCCGGTGGGCGGGGCAGGGGCCCGTGGTTCGGGGCGAGTCCGGGCGTTGGCGCGTCGCCTGCCAGCACGGCAGGTGTCGGAGGACCCGATGGCGCCTGTCGCCCGGGTTCTGCCGGGCGTTGCCGGGGCACGGGTCCGCGCGCCTGCAGCGCTGGCATCTGCCGCACCCGCACCACGTGGCTCGCGCCGCGCTCGCGCGCGGGACCGGCGCTACGGGGCAGGGTCGACAGCAGCAGTCCGTGCGCCGCGATCACCACGGCCACCAGGGTGCAGGCGGTGCGCCGACGCGGGCCAGGTGCAGGCAGGGGCAGCTTCGACATCGCTTGCGCGGCGGTGAGGACGGGTGAGGGCAACGCGGAGCGCGACAGGCGCCGCCCCACAATAGCGTGAGTCCCATCACCTGCGCATCCCCATGAAGCTCGCCACCCTGAAGGACGGCTCGCGCGACGGCCAGCTCGCCGTGGTCTCGCGCGACCTCGCCAGCGCCCATTTCGCCACCGGCATCGCGACCACGCTGCAGCAGGTGCTCGACGACTGGAACTTCCTCGCCCCGCAACTGGAAGACCTCGGCGCCACCCTCAACGGCGGCAAGGCGCGGCATGCGTTTCCTTTCGACCCCGCGCATTGCATGGCGCCGTTGCCGCGCGCCTACCAATGGGTCGACGGCTCGGCCTATCTCAACCACGTGGAGCTGGTGCGCCGCGCGCGCAACGCGGAGGTGCCGGCCAGCTTCTACGAAGACCCGCTGATGTACCAGGGCGGCAGCGACGACCTCCTCGGGCCGCGCGACGATGCCGTCTTCGCCAGCACCGAATGGGGCATCGACTTCGAGGCCGAGGTGGCGGTGGTCACCGGCGACGTGGCCATCGGCACCGCGCCGGACACCGCGCTGGAGAGCGTGCGCCTGCTGCTGCTCGCCAACGACTGGAGCCTGCGCAACCTGATCCCGGCCGAGCTCGCCAAGGGCTTCGGCTTCCTGCAGAGCAAGCCGGCCACCGCCTTCGGCCCGGTGGCAGTCACACCCGACGAGGTCGGCGACGCCTGGGCCGGAGGCCGCCTGCACCTGAGCGTCGAAAGCCGCTGGAACGGCGAGCGCGTCGGCCTGACCGAAGCCGGGCCGGAGATGACCTTCCACTTCGGCCAGTTGATCGCGCACGTGGCCAGGACGCGCCGGCTGCGCGCCGGCAGCATCGTCGGCAGCGGCACCGTGAGCAACAAGGACTGGAGCCACGGCGTGAGCTGCATCGCCGAGCGGCGCGCCATCGAGACCATCGAGAGCGGCGCGCCGAAGACGCCGTTCATGCAGTTCGGCGACCGCATCCGCATCGAGGTGCTGGGCCGCGACGGCGCCAGCGTGTTCGGCGCCATCGAGCAGCGCGTGGCGCCGCTAGTGGCATGAACCGGCGCAACGGTCTCGCCAACGGGTGAGCGACCTGCCGCGCTGGCTCAAGCACGTCACGGTCTGGCTGCTGCTGGCCACGTGCGTCTTCGTCGCCGTGCAGGCCTGGCAGGTCCACGAACGGGCAGCCCGCTTCGAGATCGACGGCGGCACGCTGGCCTTGCGACGCGCCGCCGACGGCCATTACCACTGGCCGGGCCGGGTAGCCGGGCGCACAGTCGACTTCCTGGTCGATACCGGCGCCACCGGCACCTCGATTCCGACCTCACTGGCGCGCGAGCTCGGCCTGCCCGCGGTCGGCCGGATGCGCTCGAGCACCGCCGGCGGCGTGGTCCAGGGCCAGGTGGTCGTCGGTGATGTGGCGCTGGACGGCGGCGTACGCGTCGATCGCCTTCGCATGGCCGCGCTGCCCGACCTGGCCGCGCCGCTGCTGGGCATGGACGTGCTCGGTCGCCTGCGCTGGCAGCAAGGCGACGGCGTACTGCGCATCGATCTCGGCGGCGCGCACTGAGCCCGCGCCATGCAAACGGCTACCTCATTTCCGAGGACAACCTGACGCTGGTGCCAAGCTCGTGGCAGGCGGCGGTATGGCTGCACCGTCCGGCGCACCCTGCGGCGCCGCTTTCGTGGCATCGTCCAGCCCCATGATCTTTCCACTGCACTGGAGCCGTCGCCTGGCTGCCTGGCTGGCCTTGCTGCTGCTGGCTTCTTCGGCGACCTGGGCCGCGGCGACCACCTGCCCGCCCACGGTGGCCGCCGCGGCGCCGGTGGCCAAGGACCGCGGGTTGCTTTGGCGCATCACGCGCGACGGTCACAGCAGCTGGCTCTTCGGCACCCTGCACGTGGGCAAGCCGGCCTGGCGCGGGTTCGGCCCGCACCTGGTCGCGGCGATGAAGGCCAGCGACGTGCTGGCGCTCGAAATCGACCCCAACGACCCGGCCCTGATCGCCGCGCTGGCCGACAGCGGCCCGGGGCCCAAGCTTTCCGCGGCGCTGCAGGCGCGGCTGAACCAGGCCTTCGCCCACGCCTGCGTCGCACCCGAGTCGATGGCCGAGTTGCACCCGGTGCTGCAGGCGACCACGCTGACCGTGCTCGACGCCCGCTGGCTGGGCATGGATGCCAACGACGCGCAGGAGCAGCTGCTGCTGGCGCGCATGCACGCGCTGGGGCACCGCGTGGTCTCGCTGGAGACGGCCGAGCAGCAGAAGGCCGCGCTGGTGCCGACCGATCCGGCCGAGGCGCGATCGGTGCTCGACCAGACGCTGGCGCAACTCGAGGACGGCAGCGGGCGGCGCGTGCTCGCGCACATGGCCAAGGCCTGGGAAGCGGGCGACCTGAAGACGCTCGATGACTACGACAGCTGGTGCGAGTGCGTCAACAGCGACGAGGAGGGCGCCTTCATGCGCCGCCTCAACGACGAGCGCAACCCGGCGCTGGCCGACGGCATCGCGGCGTTGCACGCCAAGGGCCGGCGCGTGTTCGCCGCCGTCGGCGCGCTGCACATGACCGGGCCGCAATCGCTGCCCCGCCTGATGCGCGAACGCGGCTTTGCGGTCGAGCGGATCCCCTTCGCGCGCTGAGGTCTGCGCAAGCGGCGACCTGCATCGTTGCGAGTGCCTGCCGACGGCCCCAGGCGCATGCTTGCGAGCGCGCCGGCATCGGCCGTCGCGCCGGCGTCGTGGCGCGCACAATCGCCAGGCCGCAAGCTGATGGAGACGCGACGATGGCGGGTGCAAGCGATCTGACCCGGCTGGTGCCGGGCTTCGACTTTCTGCAGGGTCTGATGAAGAACGCCGGCGCCGCCCTGCCCGGCATGAGCCAATGGATCGCACCCACGCTCAACCCCGAGGAGCTCGACAAGCGGATCCAGGAGTTGCGCACGGTGCAGTTCTGGCTCGAGCAGAACGCCAAGCTGCTGGCGACCACGATCCAGGCGCTGGAAGTGCAGCGCATGACGCTGTCCACGCTGCAGTCGATGAACCTGCCGCTGGCCGACCTGCGCGAGGCCTTGACGATCAAGACGCCGACGCCGGCGCCGGCGCCGGCCCCCGCGCCGCCGCCAGCCGCCGAGCCGGCGCCCGAGCCCGCCAAGCCGGCGGCAGGCGGGGCGTCGGCGCCGCCGGCGATCGACCCGATGCAATGGTGGACCGCCCTGACCCACCAGTTCACCGAGCTGGCAGCCAGGGCAGTCAAGGACACGACGCCCGACAGCGCGCAGCCGGCCGAGGCGGCGGCGGGCAGCAAGCCGGCATCGTCGGCGAAACCCAAGGCCGCCAAGGCGCCCGCCGCCGGCCGCAAGGCCGCCACCCGCGCGCGGCCCGCAGCGGCACGCAAGCGCGGCGCCTGAGGGGCGAAGGCCGGTTCATGCAGGAATTCCTGGTCGGCCATGCCACGCACCCCGACTGGCGCGGGGCGCTGGCGCTGGCCGCGGCGCAGATCGAGGCCCGGCGGGAGAGTCACGACGCCAGCCTGGCCGGTCCGTTGTCCCTGGGCTTTGCCTACTTCAGCGACCATTTCGCGGCCCATGCGGCGGCGCTGCACGCCGAGTTGCGCCTGCGCTGGCCTGGCGTGTCCTGGGTCGGCAGCGTCGCGGTGGGGGTGGCCGCGAGCGGCGTCGAGTACATCGACGAGCCGGCGCTGGTGCTGATGCTCGCGGCGCTGCCCGCCGACCGTTTCGAGGTCTTCTCGGGCGCGCGCAAGCTGCACCGCATCGAGCCCTTCAGCGCGCTCGTCCACGCCGACCCGGGCACGCCGGATCTGGCCGAGCTGATCGCCGAGATGAGCGACCGTACCGCCTCGGGCTACCTCTTCGGCGGCCTGGCCTCCTCGCGCGGCAGCGCGGTGCACCTGGCCGACGGCGTCTGGCAGGGCGGACTGTCGGGTGTGGCGTTCAGCAGCGAGGTGGCGCTGATCTCGCGCGTGACCCAGGGCTGCCAGCCGGTGGGCCCGACGCGCGCGGTGACGGCCTGCGAGCGCAACGTCGCGCTCGAACTCGACGGCGAGCCGGCGCTGGCCTGCCTGCTGCGCGACCTCGGGATGGCCCGCCTGGACGATCCGCGCGCCGCGCTGCCGCGGCTGCGCGCGACGCTGGTCGGACTGACCGACGCCGGCGACAGCGCGCTGGCGACGCGAGGCGGCCGGCAGTTCGGAGCCGACACGCGGGTGCGCCACCTCATCGGCCTCGACCCCGGGCGCCAGGCGCTGGCGGTGGCCGAGACGCTGCAGCCGGGCATGCGGCTGGCGTTCTGCCAGCGTGACGTACAGGCCGCGCGACGCGACCTGGTGCGCATCTGCAGCGAGATCCGCGACGAGGTCGAGAGCCAGCTCGAGCCGGCCATGCTGCCGGCCGCTGCGGCGGTCGAACCGCTGCGACGCATCCTCGGCGCGATCTACATCAGCTGCGCCGGCCGCGGCGGGCCGCATTTCGGTGCCCCCTCGGCCGAGTTGAAGATCGTGCAGCATGCGCTGGGCGATGTGCCGCTGGTGGGCTTCTTCGCCGGCGGTGAGATCGCGCGCCATCATCTCTACGGCTACACCGGCGTGCTCACCGTGTTCACCGCCGGCGCTGCCTGACGCGGCGGCATGCTCTGCGCGCGGTGGGCCCGGCCGCGGTCAAAGCCACCGTGACGCCGCGGCGATGCCGCCCGGGCCCGCGGCCGGTGTTCGATGGCGTAAAGTGCCGCCGCAATGCAGCCACCCTGTCGCTGCATCGGAATGCCCGCCGATGAACGCGCCGCTCACCCCCGCCGTCAACCATGCTCTGCAGCGCGCCGCGCGGCAGCAGGAGGTCGTGGACGCGCTGTCGGCGCTGCTGCCGCCGCACGCCTTGCTGTGGCACCGCGAAGACACCGTGCCCTACGAATGCGACGGCCTCACCGCCTACCGCCAGCAGCCGCTGGCGGTCGCCTTGCCCGAGACCGACGCCCAGGTCGCCGCGGTGCTCAAGGCCTGCCACGCGCTGGCCGTGCCGGTGGTCGCGCGCGGCGCCGGCACCGGGCTGTCGGGCGGGGCCTTGCCGAACGAGCTCGGCGTGACGCTCTCGCTGGCCAGGTTCAACAAGATCGTCACGATCGACCGCCTCGCGCGCACGGCCACCGTGCAATGCGGCGTGCGCAACCTGGCGATCAGCGAGGCGGCGGCGCCGCTGGGTCTGTACTACGCGCCGGATCCTTCGAGCCAGATCGCCTGCACGATCGGCGGCAACGTGGCCGAGAACTCGGGCGGCGTGCACTGCCTCAAGTACGGCCTGACGCTGCACAACGTGCTGCGCGTGCGCGGCTTCACGGCCGCAGGCGAGGCGGTGGAATTCGGCAGCGAGGCGCTCGACGCGCCGGGGCTGGACCTGCTGCCGCTGATCGTCGGCAGCGAAGGGATGCTCGCGGTGACCACGGAGGTCACGGTCAAGCTGGTGCCGAAGCCACAGCTGGCGCGCTGCATCATGGCCAGCTTCGACGACATCCGAAAGGCCGGCGACGCGGTGGCCGCGATCATCGCCGCCGGCATCATCCCGGCCGGGCTGGAGATGATGGACAAGCCGATGACCGCCGCAGTCGAGGACTTCGTCCACGCCGGCTACGACCTCGACGCCGCGGCGATCCTGCTCTGCGAGAGCGACGGCACGCCCGAGGAAGTGGCCGAGGAAATCGACCGCATGCTCGACGTGCTCTCGGGCAGCGGCGCGGAGCGGATGGAAGTCAGCAAGGACGAGGCGCAGCGGCTGAAGTTCTGGAGCGGACGCAAGAACGCCTTCCCGGCCAGCGGCCGCATCAGCCCCGACTACATGTGCATGGACAGCACGATCCCGCGCAAGCGGCTGGCCGACATCCTGCTGGCGATCCAGGCGATGGAGCGCAAGTACGAGTTGAGATGCTGCAACGTCTTCCACGCCGGCGACGGCAACCTGCACCCGCTGATCCTCTACGACGCCAACGACGCCGACCAGATGCGCCGCTGCGAACTCTTCGGCGCCGACATCCTGGAGACCAGCGTCGCGATGGGCGGCACCGTCACCGGCGAGCATGGCGTGGGGGTCGAGAAGCTCAGCAGCATGTGCGTGCAGTTCGCGCCCGAGGAGCGCGAGCAGATGTTTGCGGTCAAGCGCGCCTTCGACCCTGGCCAGACGCTCAATCCCGGCAAGGTGATCCCGACCCTGCATCGCTGCGCCGAGTACGGGAAGATGCACGTCAAGAAGGGGCTGCTGCCCTTCCCCGGGCTGGAGCGGTTCTAGATGGACGAGGCTCTGGCTCGTCTCGTCGACCGGGTACGGGCAGCGGGTGCCGACGGCACGCAGCTGCGCCTCCGCGGCGGCGGCAGCAAAGACTTCTACGGTGGCGAGCTGCGCGGCGAGCCGCTCGACGTCGCGCCGCTTTGCGGCATCAGCAGCTACGAGCCGAGCGAACTCGTGATGACCGTGCGCGCCGGCACCCCGCTGGCCGAGGTCGAGGTGGCATTGGCCGAGCGCGGGCAGTGCCTGCCCTTCGAGCCGCCGCGCTTCGAGAGCCCGGCGAATGCCGGCATTCGGGGCGGCACCATCGGCGGCATGGTCGCCGCCGGCCTCGCCGGCCCGGCGCGAGCGGCGGCGGGCGGCGTGCGCGACTACGTGCTCGGCGCCACGCTGCTCAACGGCCGCGCCGAGGTGCTGAGCTTCGGCGGCCAGGTGATGAAGAACGTGGCCGGCTACGACGTCTCGCGCGTGCTCGCCGGCTCGCTGGGCATCCTGGGCGTGATCTGCGAGGTCTCGCTCAAGGTGCTGCCGCTGCCCGCGGCCACGTCGACGCTGCGGCTGGAGGCCGACCAGGCCGGCGCGATCAGGCGCCTCAACGAATGGGGCGGCCGGCCGCTGCCGCTGAACGCCAGCGCCTGGTGGGACGGCATGCTGGTGCTGCGCCTGGCCGGCGCCGCCGCGGCGGTACGCGCTGCCGCCGAGAAGATCGGCGGCGAGACCATCGAGCCGGCGATGGCGGCCGCCTTCTGGGCCGGGCTGCGCGACCACCGCGACGAATTCTTCATCGGCGCGGCCAAGGCGGTGGAAGGCGGCGCCTCGCTGTGGCGGCTGTCGGTGCCGGCCACCGCGGCGCCACTCGAGCTTTCGGGCGAACAGCTCGTCGAGTGGGGCGGGGCCCAGCGCTGGCTGTGCACCAGCGCGCCGGCCAGCGTGCTGCGCGAGGCGGCGCAGGCGGCGGGCGGGCACGCGGTGCTGTTCCGCGGCGGCGACAAGCGCGCCGGTGTGTTCGCGCCGCTTTCGCCGCCGCTGGCGCGCATCCATCGCGAACTGAAGAAGGCCTTCGATCCGCACGGCCTCTTCAACCCCGGCCGCTTGCTGCCGGATCTGTAGAGCGATGGGCGCCGACATCGCCGGGGACATGCGCGCCTATTACGCCCGCCGGGCGTCGATCTACGAGCGCGTCTATTTCAAGCCCGAACGCCAGGTCGACCTGCGCGCGATGGAAGCCTGGCTGCCCGACGCGTTCGCCGGCCGGCGCGTGTTCGAGATCGCCTGCGGCACCGGCTGGTGGACGCCGCATGGCGCGCGCGATGCGCAGTCCTGGCTCGCCACCGACCTCAACCCGGAGACGATGGAGGTCGCGCGCGCCAAGGCCATGCCGGCATGCGTGCGCTTCGCCACCGTCGATGCCTACAGCTTCGACGAGATCGGCAGTGCGACCTTCGATGCGGCGTTCGCCGGCTGCTGGTGGAGCCACGTGCCCTGGTCACGCCTGCCCGGCTGGCTGGCCACGCTGCACGCGCGCCTGGAGCCCGGCTCGCGCGTGGTGATGCTCGACAACCGCTTCGTGCCCGGCAGCAGCACGCCGCTGGCGCGCCGCGACGGGCAGGGCAACACCTACCAGAACCGCACGCTCGACGACGGCAGCGCGCACGAGGTGCTGAAGAACTTCCCGACCCGCGAGCAGGCCTTCACCGTGCTCGGCCCGCGGGCCCGCGATCCCGAGTGGATCGAGTTCGAGCATTACTGGGTTCTGTCCTACCGGCTGGCCTGATGCAGCCCCCCAACTCACTTCGTTCGCGGCCCCCCGAGGGGGCGCAGGTCTCCCTTGGGGCGGCCCGGCGGAAGACCTGATGCAAACCAACCTGGCACCCGAATTCAAGGGCACGCATCGAGGCGAGGAGGCCGAGGCCATCCTGCGCAAATGCGTGCATTGCGGTTTCTGCACCGCCACCTGCCCGACGTACCAGCTGCTGGGCGACGAGCTCGACGGCCCGCGCGGCCGCATCTACCTGATGAAGCAGGTGCTCGAAGGCGCACCGGTCACGCGCAAGACCCAGCAGCACCTCGACCGCTGCCTGACCTGCCGCAACTGCGAGACCACCTGCCCCAGCGGCGTGCAGTACGGGCGCCTGGTCGACATCGGGCGCGAGATCGTCGATGAGCGCGTCGAGCGGCCGCGCGGCGAACGCGCGCTGCGCTGGCTGCTCAAGCAAGGGCTGACCTCGTCGCTGTTCGGCCCCGCGATGCGGCTCGGCCAGCTCGCGCGGCCGCTGCTGCCGGCCGCCCTGAAGGACAAGGTGCCGGCGAAGTCGACCGCGCATGCACAGCGCTGGCCGACGCGCGAGCACGAGCGCAAGGTGCTGCTGCTGCTGGGCTGCGTGCAGCCGGCGATGATGCCGGGCATCAACGCCGCGACAGCGCGCGTGCTCGACGCCGTCGGCATCCAGACCCTGGTGGCCGACGGCGCCGGCTGCTGCGGCGCCATCCGCAACCATCTGAGCGATGTCGAAGGCGGCCTGGCTGACATGCGGCGCAACATCGACGCCTGGTGGCCGCTGGTCGAGGGGCTCACCTCGCAGGGCCGGGTCGAGGCGATCGTGACCAATGCGTCGGGCTGCGGCGTGATGGTCAAGGACTACGGCCATGCGCTGGCGCGGGACCCCGACTACGCCGAGAGGGCGCGCCGGGTCGCGGCACTGGCGCGCGACATCAGCGAGCTGCTGCCCGACATCGCCGGCGCGCTGGCCGGCAAGCTCGGAGCGCCGAAGACCCGGCGCCTGGCGTTTCACCCGCCTTGCACGCTGCAGCATGGCCAGCAACTGCGTGGCGGCGTCGAAGCGTACCTGGGCGCACTGGGTTTCGAGGTCAGCCTGGCGACCGGCGAAAGCCATCTTTGTTGCGGCTCGGCCGGCACTTACAGCGTGCTCCAGCCCGAACTCGCCTACGAGCTGCGCGACCGCAAGCTGGGCTACCTGGCGCCGCTGGAAGCGCAGGTCATCGTCTCGGCCAACATCGGCTGCATCCAGCATCTGCAGACCGGCACGTCGACGCCCGTGCGCCACTGGATCGAGGTGCTGGACGAGGCGATGGGCTGAAGGCAACGCGGGGCCGGCGGCCCATGCAGCGAGGCAGGAGACAGGACATGACGAAATTCATCCTCGCCCTCGACCAGGGCACCTCGAGCTCGCGCAGCATCGTCTTCGACGAAGGCGGGCGGATCGTCGCGATGGCGCAGCGCGAGTTCCGGCAGATCTTTCCGCAGCCCGGCTGGGTCGAGCACGATCCGGAGGAGATCTGGACCAGCCAGCTCGCGACCGCACGGGAGGCGCTGGCCAGCGCCGGCCTGCAGGCCAAGGACGTCACCGCCGTCGGCATCACCAACCAGCGCGAGACGACGCTGGTCTGGGACCGGCGCACGGGCCGGCCGATCCACAACGCCATCGTCTGGCAGGACCGGCGCGGCGAGCCGCTGTGCGCGCAGCTGCGTGCGCAGGGACTGGCCGAGACCATCCGCCACAGCACCGGACTGGTCATCGACGCCTATTTCTCGGCCACCAAGCTGCGCTGGATCCTCGACCATGTCAGCGGCGCGCACATCGCTGCCGCGCAGGGCGAGCTCGCCTTCGGCACCGTGGACAGCTGGCTGCTGTGGAAACTCACCGAGGGCCGCGTCCACGCCACCGACGTCAGCAACGCGTCGCGCACGATGCTCTTCGACATCCGCCACAACGTCTGGGACCGCGAGCTGCTCAAGGTCCTGCATGTGCCCGACAGCCTGCTGCCGCGGGTGTTCCCGTCCAGCCATGTGTTCGGCGAGACGACGGCGCTGGGCGCGGCGATCCCGATCGCAGGCATCGCCGGCGACCAGCAGGCGGCGCTGTTCGGCCAGGCCTGCTTCGGCCCCGGCTTGGCCAAGAACACCTACGGCACCGGCTGCTTCATGCTGATGCATACCGGCGAGCGCTTCGAGACCTCGGCCAGCGGCCTGGTGACGACGGCTGCCGCGCAGCCCGGCACGACGCCCGAATACGCCTTCGAGGGCAGTGTCTTCATCGGCGGCGCGGTGGTGCAATGGCTGCGCGACGGCCTGCAGGCGATCCGCGCCAGCGGCGAGGTGCAGGCGCTGGCCGAAAGCGTGCCCGATGCCGGCGGCGTGATGATGGTGCCGGCCTTCACCGGCCTGGGCGCACCGTACTGGAACGCCGAGGCGCGCGGCACGATCGTCGGCCTCACGCGCGGCAGCACGGTGGCGCACATCGCGCGCGCCGCGCTCGAGAGCATCGCGTTCCAGAGCGCGGCGTTGCTGCAGGCGATGGCGCGCGACGGTGCGGCATCATCGCGCAGCACGCAGGACGTGGTGCATGAGTTGCGCGTCGACGGCGGTGCCAGCGTCAACGATCTGCTGATGCAGTTCCAGGCCGACCTGCTGGGCATTCCGGTCGTTCGGCCGCAAGTCACCGAAACCACCGCGCTGGGCGCGGCCTATCTGGCCGGGTTGGCCACCGGGGTGTGGCGCGATCTGGACACGCTGGCCGCGCAATGGCAGGTCGGGCGGCGCTTCCACCCGACGATGTCGCGCGAGCGTGCCGCCGAACGCATGGCGGCGTGGGACCACGCGGTGCGCCAGGCCTGCGCACGCTGAGAGCGTGCCCGGGCGCCGCCGCGGCCCGCACGCCCTCCTACTTGACGGCGAAATCGGCCAGCGTCTTGCCCGCGAGCAGGGCATCGCGCAGCCATTGCGGGCGCTTGCCGCGGCCGCCCCAGGTGCCGCCGGATTCGTTGCGGAACTTGATCACCGTGGGCGCCTTGGCCGCGGTCTTTCCCCTGCGGCGCTTGGCCGGTGCGGCGGATTTGGGCGCCTTCTTCTGCCTGACGCCGAAGCCGAGGTCTTCCGCCGTCAACTGATAGACGGTGATCGCCTCGCGGATGCGGTCGATCACGCCATCCATCTCCTTGCGGCGCGCCTTTTCGGCGTCGTGCTTGAGGGTCTCGATCTGCTTGACGATTTGGGCGTAGGTCTTGGTCATGAGGTCCTGTCGGATAAATGCTCCCTGAATCACCGGGTCGGCGCCCGCGAGTTGGCGTCTGCTGGGTACTGCGTCGACTGCGCCAATTATTTCAAATTATGACCTCAATGCCTGCGCATTGCATTCGAGGTTGCAGATTCGTCGCGCGCAATTCGCCAGAACGTGATTTCGGCGCAACTCCGCAGGATGCCATCCGAAGGTGCATAACGCACGATCTGTGCGGCATTGGCGCCTCAGACTTGTCGCCGGCGGTAATGGATTCGGAGCGGATGCACGAAATGAAACACCAGCAGCTCGAGCCGCGGAATGAACCCGAGTTCGCAGCGCAATTCGGCCGTCGCACTGCAATGCGAACGCGATGCGGTTGGGGTGAACCGGGCTCGCTCCGATGCCCGAAGACGGGACCTCGCTTCACCAGCTTCGCGGATCGACGCCGTAGTAGCGCGCCAGCTCACCGTAGAGCGCCGGGTGACCGTTCGCCAGCGCCGCCGGCTGTTCGAAGAAATGCTCGCTGACGACGGCGAAGAACTCTGCCGGATCGGTGGCGGCATAGGGGTCGATGAGCCCCGTTTCGCCGCGGGCCAGGCGCCCGCGCAAGGCGGCGTATTCGTGGCCCAACACTTCGGCCCAGCTCGCATAGCGGTCGCGCCGGCCGAGCCAGGGAGCGCCGTTGGCGCGGCCGCGCTCCTGGTCGAGCTGGTGCGCGAATTCGTGGATCACCACGTTGTGGCCGTCGTCGGGGTCGGCGGCGCCAGCCAGCACGTCGTCCCACGACAGCAGCACCTGCCCCTGCTGCCAAGATTCGCCGACCAGCGCGCGGCGGCTCTCGTGGGTCAGGCCGCTGCCGTCGTGGCTGGCGCGTTCGACGACGAAGGCGCCCGGATAGACCAACACTTGGCGCAGTTCGGAAAAGTAGCCGGCGTGAGGCTGCAGCAGCAGCAATCCGGCCTGGGCCGCGATCAGCACGCGCATCTCGTCGTTCACCGCCAGTCCGGCGCAGCCGATGAAGGGCTTCTCGGCCACCAGCACCTGGACATGCTGCTTCAGCCGCGTCTGCAGGTCCGGCGGCAGGCGGTCGAACAGCGGCATGCGCCGGTGCAGGATCTCGCGCCAGGCCGGCGGAAAGGGCCGGCGCAGCACGCGGCTGCGGCGCCAGGCCGCGACGGCGCGCGGCCCGACCAGCCACGCGGCCGCGGCCAGCACCAGGACGAGGAAGAAGGCGAGGGGCGCGAGCATCGGCACCGGATGATCTGGGCGCGAGTCGGCCCGCTTTCAAGTCCCCGCAGCTGCGGAGGGGGTCACCCGGGCGGCGCCGGATCGTCATCCGCAAGCACGGGCTCGCAGAGCACGTCGGCGGTCACCGAGTTGGCGATGTAGCAGTCGAGATGGGCCTGATGGTGCAAGGCGCCGTGCTCGGCGGCCGTCGGTCGCCGGTCGCCGCTGAAGCCGACCTGCGGCCGCAGCGTGACACGGGTCATTGCCATGCGGCCCGCGGCGTTGCGCGCCATCGTGCCCACCGCATTGTCGCGGTAGCGCTCGACCCTGAAGCCGGCGCGCGCGGCGAGCGCCAGGAACCACAGCATGTGGCAGCTGGCCAGCGCAGCCACGAAGAGCTCCTCGGGGTCGACCGCGCCGGGATCCGAACAGGGCAGCGGCACCGAATGCGGCGACGAAGATCCGGCGAGCGCCGCGCCGCCGTCGAAGTGCAGCATGTGGCGCCGGCTGTAGCGCTGGTCGGTGAAGGTCTCCAGCGCGCCGCGCTGCCAGACGACCTGGGCGGTGTATTCGGACATGGCGGTCATTCGCGAAGCGATGCAAGGCGATGGCGCGCATGCTGCCACGGCCGCGGGCCCTAAGATCGCGCGATGATCACGCTGCACTACTACCCCGGCAACGCCAGCTTCACGCCGCACGTGCTGCTGCACGAGCTCGGCGTGCCGTTCGAGCTGGCGCTCGTCGACCGCACCCGGGGCGCACACAAGGCCCCGGCCTACCTGGCGCTCAATCCGAACGGGCTGATCCCGGTGCTCGTCGATGGCGACCTGGTGCTCTACGAGACGGCGGCGATCTGCCTGCACCTGGTCGACACCCATGCGGCCGCGGGCCTGGCGCCGGCCCTGGGTACGCATGAGCGGGCCGAGTTCTACAAGTGGATGGTGTGGCTGACGAACACGCTGCAGGCGACGCTGATCCACTACTTCTATCCCGATCGCATGGTCGACCCCGGTGACGCCGCCGCCGCGCTTCAGGTCAAGGCGCATGCGCAGGCCAAGGCGGGTGACTGCCTGGCCCAGATCGACGCCCAACTGGCGCGCAGCGGCGGGCCCTGGCTGCTCGGCGAGCGCTACAGTGCAGTCGATCCCTTCTGCTTCATGCTGTGCCGCTGGACGCGCGGCTTCGCGCAGCGACCGGCGCGCGACTACCCGCACATCGGCCCCTACCTGGCGCGGGTGCTGGCGCGGCCGGCGGTGCAGCGTGCGGTGGCCGCCGAGCAGCTGCCCGAGCCGATCTACTAGCAGGGTGCCTGGCCGGCGTCATGCGTCGGCCGCGGGACCAGGGCGAGCCGTTCGATCCAGTGACGCGTGAGCGGCGTCAGCGGCTTGGCCATGCTGCGCTCGTTGACCAGCGCGCGGCCGAGCGCTTGGTGGCCGCCGATGGCGGCAGCGGCAAGCAGCGTCTGGTCGATCAGGTCGCGCTGCGCATGGCTGCCGCCGAAGCGTTGTGCGATGCCACGAACCGGGTAGATGAGACCGGTGGCGCCGTCGGCGTCGCCATGGGCGAAAGCGATCAGCCCGCGGATCAGCGGCAGCCCGACTTCGCGTGCCATCTGGTGGTTGGCGCGGCGGGCGTCCTCGACGTCGAGGGCGCGCCTGGCGCAGCGCGAAAGCCAGGCCTCGGCACGCGGCAGTTCGCCGGCGCCGAGCATCGCGAGCACGGCGTGGACGTCGTTGAAGGCGTAGTGCCCGGCATCGTCGTCGCCGAGCGCCCAGCCGGCCAGCAGCGCCGCGCATTGCGCACTCACGTCTTCGCCCAGCAGGTGCAGCCGCCACAGCAGCGAAGCCGCGTCGACGCGCTGCAGCGTGACCTGCAGCGCGCTGCCGCTGAGGTGGTTGTCGACCAGGCGCAGTACACCGGCGGTGTCCAGCGCCTCGAGCCTGAACAGGCCCTTGTGCCACCACAGGTGGCCGGCAAAGCCGTTGCCTTCGGCCCACCCGGCCTTGTGCTGGCTCAGCCAAGCCGAACCCTCCTCGAAGCGCCCCTGCATCTCCATCACGTGAGCCACCGCGTGCACTGCCCAGGGCACGCGCGGGTCGATGGCGAGGGCCCGGCGGCCGACTCCCTCGGCCTGCGGGTAGAGGTTGCCCTCCTCGAGGCCGAAGGCGTACAGCGCCAGCACATGGGCGAACAGCGGGTCGGCCTCGTCCCAGGCCGGCAACGCGCGGGCCGGGCGCTGGCGCAGCCCGGCCGTGTCGCCGCGGTAGAAATCCCACAGCTGCGCCCATTGCAGCGCCAGCGCATCGCGCGGGTGCTCCAGCAGCAATTCGTCCCAGATGCGGCAGGCGGCATGCCAGCGGCCGTCCAGGACCTGCTGCACCGCCTCCAGATGGGCCCGCTCGCGCGGCGTGGCTTGCGGCTCCAGGGCGCGGGCCCGTGCCAGGTGCACAGCCGCTTCGGGCAGCAGCGCGGCTTCGGTGAGGCTGAGCAGGAAGCCGGCCTTCATCGCATGCGGCAGCGCCCAGCCGGGGTCGGCAGCGATCGCGCGGTCGAGGTCGGCCAGCGGCGTGTCGTAGAAGGACATCATCCGCCACAGCGCCTGCTCGGCGGCGTCGAGCGCGGCGCGCGAGCGACTGGCGCAGGGGTTGCCGCGGACGTCGGGGTGGGCCATGGGCCGGAATGTAGCGCGCTCGCGCGAGGTCGAGGTGCGGCCGCGGCGGCCGGCGCTCCGTGGCGCGCCGGGCCGCAGGCCGTGTCAGGCGCTCGCGCGGCCCGGCAACGCCGCCAGCAGCCGCCGCGTGGTGGCGCGCTGCGGCGCGCGGAACAAGGCCTGCGTCGGGCCGCGCTCGACGATGCGGCCGTCGTGCAGCACGATGAGCTCGTCGCACACCAGGTCCACCACGGCCAGGTCGTGGCTGATGAAGAGGTAGGTCACGGCGAAACGGTCCTGCAGGTCCTGCATCAGGTTGAGCACCTGGGCCTGCACGCTGACGTCGAGCGCGCTGAGCGGTTCGTCGGCGACGATCAGCTTCGGCCGCGTGATCAGCGCCCGCGCGATCGCAATGCGCTGGCGCTGGCCACCCGAAAACTCGTGCGGGTGGCGCGCCAGGTCGGCCGCGCGCAGCCCCACGGCGTCCATCATCTCGGTGGCGCGCTCGCGCTGTTCGGCGCGCGTGGCGCCGTGCAGCAGGGCCAGCGGTTCGGCCACCGTCTGCAGCACGCTGCGGCGCGGGTCGAGCGAGCCGTAGGGGTCCTGGAACACCATCTGCAGCTGCGCGCGTGCGCGGCGCAGCGCGGCTGCCGGCAGTGCGTGCAGGTCGACGCCTTCCAGCCGCACCTGCCCGGCGCTGGGTGGCTCCAGCGCCATCACCAGGCGCGCCAGCGTGCTCTTGCCCGAGCCCGATTCGCCGACCACGCCCAGGTTGCGGCCGGCCTGCATCTCGAAGCTCACGTCGGCCAGCGCCAGGACGACCGGCGCGGCGGCCAACAAGTGCCGCCGCGCCAGGCGGTAGCGCATGGCCAGGCCGTCGACGGCCAGCAGCGGTGTGTTCATGCGGTCGCCCCGGTGTCGAGGTGGATGCAGCGCGCCTCGTGCCCGCGGTCGAGCGCGAACGCCGCCGGCGGCGCGGCGCGGCAGGCCGCCGTGACCCGGCTGCAGCGATCGGCGAAGGGGCAGCCGGCCGGCAGGTCGGCGAGTTCGGGCACGCGGCCGGGGATGGTGGCCAGCCGCATGCCGCGGCGGCCGCTGGCGCCCGGCACGCGGCCGAGATCGAGCCGCGGCCGCGCGGCGAGCAGGCCGCGTGTGTAGGGGTGGGCCGGGCGTGCGAACAAGGCCGCGGTCGGCGCACTCTCGACCACCGTGCCGCCGTACATCACGAGCATCTGCTGCACGGTGTCGGTCATCACGTCGAGGTCGTGGCCGATCAGCAGCAGGCCCATGCCGTCCTCGCGCACGAGCTCGCCGATCAGCGCCAGCACCTCGCGCTGCACCGTGGTGTCCAGCGCCGTGGTCGGTTCGTCGGCGATCAGCAGCTCGGGCCCGCAGGCCAGCGCGATGGCGATCAGCACGCGCTGGCGCTGGCCGCCGGAGAGCTGGTGCGGATAGGCGTCCAGCCGCTGCGCCGCCTGCGGCAGCCTCACGCGTTCGAGCAGGCGCAGCGCCTGCTCGCGCGCCGCTGCGGCCGACAGTCCCAGGTGCAGCCGCAGCGGCTCGGCGATCTGGCGTCCGATGCGGTGCAGCGGGTTGAGCGCGCTCATCGGCTCCTGGAACACCATGGCGATGCGCTTGCCGCGCAGCCGGCACAGCGCGGCCTCGTCCAGCGTCGTGAGCTCGGTGCCGTCGAAGCGGATCGAGCCGGCGACCTGCGCGCCCTCGGGCAGCAGGCCCATCAGCGCCAATGCGGTGATCGACTTGCCGCAGCCCGATTCGCCGACCAGGCCCAGTGTCTGACCGCGCTCGAGAGAGAACGAGACACCGCGCAAGGCCGCGGCGCCACCGCGCGCGGTGGGCAGCGTGACGCGCAGGTCGGTGACTTCGAGCAAGGCCGCGACGGGTCGGGGGGGTGGTGGCCGCAAGGCCGGCGAGTACCCGACGATAGCGCGGCGATGGCCCGAGCTTGCTCCCGCGCGCGCCTGCATGGCCCTGCCTGCGCGCCGTTCGAGCCGTGCGGCATCGGTTGTCGCGCGCGGGATTGCCCGGAAGGCGCACCCCGCACCTGCGCGGCTACGATCGCCCGCCGAAGCCGGCAAACACCACAGGAGCATCGATCATGCAAAGACGCACCCTCGTCAAGAACATCGTCGCCGGAGCCGGCCTCGCGGGCCTGGGCGGCGGCTGGTCCGGTCTGGCGCAGGCCGCGGCCGAGCCGGAGATGGCCGCACTGCACGAGCAGGCCAGGAAGGAAGGCAAGGTGGTCATGTACACCTCGGTGCCGGGCTTCCTGCTCGACCGCTGGAAGGCGCTTTTCCAGGCCCAGTATCCGGGCGTTGAGACCGAGTTCTTCCGCAGCGGCACCGGCAAGGTGCTGGCGCGCATCGACACCGAGTCGCGCGCCGGCAGCCTGGGCGGCGACGTGGTCTGGCTGGCCGATCCGACCACCTTCACCGGCCTGGTGGCCAAGAAGCTGCTGCTGTCGTACCGGCCGCCGGAATGGGCGGCGATCAAGCTTGCCAAGGACCCGGATGGCCATTACGTCGCCGGGCGCATCCTGGTCGGCGTGCTGCTCGTCAACAAGAAGGTACTGCCCAAGCCGCCACGCGCCTTTGCCGACCTGACACACCCGTCGCTGAAGGGCAAGGTCGCGATCGCGTCGCCGCTGATCTCGGGCTCGACGAACATGATCGACGGTGCGCTGTGGAAGGACCCTCGGTTCGGCTGGAAGTACTTCGAGGCGTTGAAGAAGAACGACGTGCTGGTCCTGGGCGACGTGCCCGACGTCGCGCGCTCGGTGGCCAGCGGCGAGCGCGGCGCCGGCATCTCGCTGACGCTGTACAAGTACCAGCCCGAGTTCCTGAACTCGCCGATGGAGATCGTGATGCCCAGCGACGGCGCGGTGCCGGTGGCCTCGCCGCTGGGGGTTTTCGCGCAGGCGCCGCACCCGGCGGCGGCCAAGCTGTTCTACCGCTTCCTGCTCTCGCCGCTGGCGCAGAACGTGCTGTCCGAGGCCGGCATCTACCCGGCGCGCGCCGACGTGCAGCCGCCGCGCGGCCTGCCCGACTATGCGGCCCTGCACACTCTGATGCCCGACCCGGTCTGGATCGAGGCCCACGCGCGCGAGAACCAGCAGCGCTGGCGCGAAATCTTCGGTGGCTGAGCCCGGACGCGAGGTCCCGCAAGGGACTTCGCGCTGGCGCCGGCCGGGCCGCGATGCGGGCGGCTCGGCGCGGGCCATCCTGAGGCGCTGGCTGTCGGACGGCGTTCTGCCGATGCTGGCACTGGCGGCGACCGCGGTGTTCCTGCTTGCTGCCGCCTTTGCCGGCGTCGAGCTGCTGCGCGGCGCCTTCACCGGCGACGACGGCGGCTGGTCGCTCGACCCGCTGGTGCGCACGTTCACGCAGCGCTACATGCTGCTCGGGCCGCTGTGGCATTCGCTGGTGCTGGGCCTGGCCTGTGCGTTGCTGGCGACCGCGCTGGGAGCCGTGCTGGCCTGGCTCGCAGCGCGCAGCGACATGCCCGGCGCGCTCGCGCTGTTCCCCTTCGTCGCATTGCCGCACGTGATCCCCGGCTTCCAGCTCGCCTCGGCCTGGGTCGAGGTCTTCACCCATGGCGGACTGTGGGAAGGCCTGGGCCTGGGCGCATCGCCGCTGGGCGCCTACGGCTCGCTGGCGATCGTGGCCGTGCTGGTGCTGCACCTCTACCTGTTCGCCTATCTCGGCGTGGCGGCCGCGCTGGCGTCGGCCGACCCGGCGCTCGAAGAGGCGGCGCGCGTCGCCGGGCTGGGACCGCGCCGCGTGTTCCTGCGCATCACCCTGCCGCTGGCCGGGCCGGCCCTGCTGGCCTCGCTGCTGCTCGTCTTCGCCTACGTGATGGAGGAGTTCGGCGTGCCCAGCCTGCTGGGCACGCCCAGCGGCTTCGACACCCTCACCACCCGCATCTACGGGCTGGCGACGAGCCCGCCGCTGGACCTCGGCGGCGCCAGCATGCTGGCGCTGGTGTTGGGCCTGGTCGCGCTGGCCGTGCTGGTCGGGCAGAAGCGGCTGGCCGGTGCGCGCTCGGTCGTCAGCGTCGGCGGCAAGGCTTCGGTGCGCAACCGGATCGCGCTCGGGCGCTGGCGCTGGCCGCTGGCCGTCCTGGCCTGGGCTTTCGTGCTGGCGACCGCGCTGGTGCCGCTGGTCGCACTGGCGCTGGTGAGCTGCCTGGACAGCTGGGGCCGCGGCTGGGGGCCGGGCAACTGGACGCTGGCGCGACATGCGGCGCTGCTGCGCGACGCCGAGCTGCGCCGCGCGCTCTTCAACAGCCTGGGGCTGGCGCTGGCCAGCGCCGGCGCTTGCACGCTGCTCGCGCTGACCATCGTCTATGCCGGCGAGCGCTTGCGACGGCGCTGGGCGCGGCTGGCCGACCGCGTGAGCTTCGTCGCCTTCGCGCTGCCTGGCCTGGTCATCGGGCTGGCGCTGATCCTGGCCTTCGGTGGCGGGCTGTTCAACCTGTACGGCAGCTTCGGGCTGCTGCTGCTGGCCTACGTGCTGCGTTTTCTGGGCATCCCGGTGCGGGGCATCTCGGCGCGACTGGCGCAGCTGGCGCCCGAGCTCGAGGCGGCGGGCGAGATCGCCGGCCTGACGCGCATGCGCATCGTGCTGCGCATCGTCGTGCCGCTGCTGGCGCCGGCCGCCGTGGGCGGCTTCGTGCTGACCTTCATCAACAGCGTCAAGGAGATCTCGGCCACGAGTCTGCTGGCGACCCAGGGCCACGAGACGCTGGCCTACGAGGCCTACCTGCGCTTCCAGGAGGGCAACTACACGCAGGGCAGCGTGGTCAGCCTGTGGATGATCGCGCTCGTGCTCGCGGTGATGGGGCTGGGACGGCTGGCCGGTGGCCGCCGTGCAGGGCGGGAGGCCGGGCCGTGAAGATCACGATCGAAAGGCTCGCCAAGCGCTTCGGTGCGACGCCGGTCATCCGCGAGCTCTCGCTGGTCATCGACAGCGGGCAGCTGCTGACCTTGCTCGGCGCCTCGGGCAGCGGCAAGACCACGCTGCTGCGCATGATCGCGGGCCTCGAGCGGCCCGACGGCGGGCGCATCCTGTTCGACGATCGCGTCGTCTGCGACCCTGCGGCCGGCATCTTCGTGCCACCGCGCGAGCGCCAGCTGGGCATGGTGTTCCAGTCCTACGCGCTGTGGCCGCACCTGGACGTGGCGGGCAACCTCGGCCTGGCGCTGCACGAGCGCGGCCTGGCCGGTGCCGCGATCCGCGAGCGGGTGGCGCAGGCGCTGCGCCTGGTCGGCCTGGAGGGGCTGGCCGAGCGTGCGATCCACCAGCTTTCGGGCGGCCAGCAGCAGCGCGTGGCGCTGGCGCGCGCGCTGGTCGCCGAGCCCGCGCTGCTGTTGTTCGACGAGCCGCTGTCGAACCTGGATGCCGCGCTGCGCGAGCAGATGCGCGAGGAGATCCGTACGCTGCAGCAGCGGCTGGGCATCACTGCGGTCTTCGTCACCCACGACCAGGCCGAGGCGCTGGCACTGTCTGACCGCATTGCGGTGCTCGACCACGGCCGCGTCGCCCAGATCGATACACCCGACGCGCTGTACCTGCGCCCGCACAGCCAGATGACGGCGCGTTTCATGGGCCAGGTCAACCTGCTGCAGGCCCGCGGCGAAGCCGGCGCCGTGCGGGTCGGCTCGGTGCGGCTCGAACTCGATGCCGCGGTCCCGACGGGCGAGCTGGCGCTGATGATCCGGCCCGAGGCGGTGGCCTTCGCCGACGCGGCGACGCCGACGCAGAACACGCTGGCCGGCGAGATCGAACATGCCGAGCTGCTGGGCCCCCTGCGCTGCTACCGGGTCCGCGTGGCAGCCCTGGGCAGCTCGTTGATGGTCTTCGAGGCCTCGGCCCATGCTGCACGCGCCGGGCAGGTGCAGCTGCACCTGCCGCCGGCACAGCTGCGGCCGCTGCCGGCCGCGAATCCGCCCGCCTGAACCCGCGCCGCATGGCGGCCCGGGACTTCAGCCTTCGGCCGCGATCCGGCGCAGGGCCTGCTCGAAGACCTCGGGCGTCTGCCCGCCCTGGATCAGGTGGCGCCCGTCGATGACGATCGAAGGCACCGAGTGGATGCCGGCCTGCTGCCAGAAGCGTTCGGCCGCGCGCACCTCGTCGGCGTAGCGCCCGCTGGCCAGCACTTCGCGCGCCGCTTCGACGTCCAGCCCGGCGGCGCCGGCCAGCTCCAGCAGCACGTCCTCGGCGCCCGGGTTGCGGCCTTCGCCGTGGTAGGCGCGCAGGAGCGCATGCTCGAGTCCGCGCTGGCTGTCCGGCGGGCCCTGCAGTCCGGCCCAGTGCAGCAGTCGGTGGGCGTCGAAGGTGTTCCACACCCGCAGCCGGTCACCGAAGGCAAAACCCACCGCCGCACCGCGCTCGCGGATCGCGGCCCGGTTGTGCGCCAGCTGTTGCTCGCTCAGGCCGTACTTGGTGCGCAGGTACTCGGCGGCATCGGCGCCTTCGACGCTCATCGTCGGGTTGAGCTCGAAGGGCTGGAACTGCAGCGTCACCGGGATCTCGCTGCCGATGCGCTCCAGCGCGCGTTCGAGCGAATTGAGGCCCACCGCGCACCAGGGGCAGGCGATGTCGGAGACGAAATCGATCTTCATCGGGGCAGGCCTTTCTCGCATCGACGATGCATTCAGCGCTGGCGTGACAGCCGGGGGTCGAGCAGGTCGCGCAGACCGTCGCCCATCAGGTTGAGGCCGAGCACGCTGAGCATGATCGCCGCACCCGGGTACAGCGCCAGTTGCGGTGCCTGGAACAGCAGGCTCTGGGCGTCGCTGAGCATCCGGCCCCAGCTCGGTTGGGGGGCCTGCGTGCCCAGGCCCAGGTAGCTCAGCGCCGCCTCGGCCAGGATCGCGGTGGCGAACGAGATCGTGGCCTGGACGATCAACGGGCTGGCGACGTTGGGCAGCACATGGTCGAAGGTGATCCTCATCGGCCCCTTGCCGGCGGCGCGCGCGGCGGTGATGAAGTCGCGCGCCCAGACCGCGTTCGCCGCACCGCTGGTCAGGCGGGCGAACACCGGGATGTTGAAGATGCCGATGGCCACGATGCTGGTCAGCAGCCCCGGGCCGTAGATCGCCGCGAGCATGATCGCCGAGAGCAGGGCCGGGAAGGCGAAGGTGAAGTCGCAGGCGCGCATGATCGCCTCTTCGATCCAGCCGCGCCGGGCGGCGGCGAGCAGGCCCAGCGCGAGGCCGGCGAGCAGGCCGATGCCCACCGCGACCACCCCCACCACGATGCTGCTCTGCGATCCCACGAGGAGCTGGCTGGCGATGTCGCGGCCGAGGTTGTCGGTGCCCAGCCAATGCGCGAACGAAGGCGATTGCAGCTTGGACGGGATGTCGATCTCCGCCGGCGGGTAGGGCGACCAGAACAGCGACAGCAGCGCCGCCGCGCCGAGCAGGGCGCTGAGCAGGCCGCCGACGGCGAGGCCGCGATGGCGCGGCGCGCCGGCCCCTGCAGAGGATGGGGTCTTCATGGCTGGCGCAGTCGCGGATCGACCCAGGCGACCAGCACATCGACGGCGAAACTCAGCACCACCACGATCGCCGCCAGCAGCATGACGACGTCGCGCACCAGCACCAGATCGCGGTTGCCGATGGCCTCGAAGACCAGCCGGCCGACGCCGGGCAGGACGAAGACCTTCTCGATCACGACCGTGCCTGCCACCAGGTTGGCGAACTGCAGCCCGGCCACGGTCAGCACCGGGATCATCGCGTTGCGCAGCACATGCCGCCACAGGGCCTGGCGCCGGCTCAGCCCCTTGGCGCGTGCGGTGCGCACGAAGTCCTCGCGCATGACCTCGAGCACGGCCGACCGCGTGACGCGGGTCAGGATCGCCGCCTGCACCGCCGCCAGCGCCAGCGCCGGCAAGGCCAAGGCGCGCAAACCGGCAACGATCCCGCCCCCCTCGGCCGCAGTCCAGCCCGGGAAGCCCCCTGCACGCACCCATTGCAGGCGTACCGCGAACAGCAGGATCAGCAGGATCGCGAACCAGAAATTCGGGATCGCGATGCCGAGCTGGCTCGCGGCCATCACGCCGATGTCACCGGCGCGGCCGTGGCGCGACGCGGCATAGATGCCGAGGACCAGCGCCAGCGCCGCGGTCAGCGCCATCGCCAGCAGCGCCAGCGGCAGCGTCACCCGCAGCCGCTGCGCGATCAGCTCGGCGGTCGGTGTGTCGTAGCTGATGCTGGCCTGCGTGCGCCCCTGCAGCAGCCCGCCGACCCAGCGCAGGTAGCGCTGCAGCGGCGGCTGGTCCAGGCCCAGCCGGGTCTTGAGGGCCGCCACCGATGCCGGCGTGGCGGTGTCGCCGAGGATGACTTCGGCGGCGTTGCCGGGCAGCAGTTCGAGCACCGAGAAGACGATCGCCGACGCCACCGCCAGGGTGACGAACAGGGCGGCCAGGCGCTTGAGCAGGAACAGAGCCATTCCCTTCGATGATGCCGCAGGCCCGCCTGCGGGTCGCGGCCCCGGGGCAGGGTTTCAGGACAGCTTGTAGGTCTGCAGGTGGATGCTGGTCTCGGTGGCGCCTATGCCCTTGATCAGCCGCACCCGCTCGAGCACGTCGGCCAGTTCGCCCAGGTTGGCGGCGCGCAACTCGGCCAACAGGTCCCAGCGGCCGTTGGTGTCGTGGAGCCCGGCCACCCCGGGCTCGCCGAGCAGGGTGGCGACGACGGCGCGCGTCTGGTTGCCCTCGACCGTGATGCTCATCCAGGCCGTGATGCGGTTGGGCTCGGTGTCGGGGCGCAGTTGCACCGTGTAGCCGACGACCACGCCGCTGTCCTCGAGCCGCCGGATCCGGTTGCTGACGGTGCCGCGCGAAACACCGAGCTTGTGCGCGAGCGCGGCGACGCTGGCGCGCGCATCCTGGCGCAGCAAGCCGATGAGCTGGAGGTCTGTCGAGTCCATGCAGCATTCTGACATCAGGATGTGACGAAACAGCAGAAAGCTGGCGAAGGCGAGGCTGTTCTGGCGCTTCTCCTTGTCTCGGCGCTGTCGAAGAATCGATCGCAGCCCCGATACCAGGAGTCGTGCCATGACCATGCTATTGACCACCCGCGACATCGTCAGCATCGTCGCCGCCCATGGCCTGCCCGAGGTGTTGCGGCGCATGGAGGCTGCGATCACGGCCGATTTCCGGCGCTGGCCCGAGTTCGACAAGGTGGCGCGGGTGGCCAGCCATTCGGCGCAGGGCGTGATCGAGCTGATGCCGGTGGCCGATGCCCGGCGCTACAGCTTCAAGTACGTCAACGGCCACCCGAACAACCATCACCGCGGGCTGCCTACGGTGATGGCCTTCGGCGTGCTGGCCGACGTGTTCACCGGTAAGCCAGAGCTCATAAGTGAGCTCACACTTACAACGGCAATGCGCACGGCCGCGACTTCGGTGATGGCGGCCCGTGCGCTCGCCCGCCCCGGCGCGCACACGATGGCGCTGATAGGCAACGGCGCGCAAAGCGAGTTCCAGGCCCTGGCCTTTCACCACCTGCTCGGCATCCGCAGGCTGCAGTTGTTCGACGTCGACGCGGCGGCCACGGCCAGGCTGGTGCGCCACCTGCGCGGCACGGGCGGGCTCGAATTGCAGCTCGCCGACAGCATTGCGCAGGCGGTGCGCGGCGCCGACATCGTGACCACGGTGACCGCCGACAAGCGCAACGCGACGATCCTGACGCCGGCGATGATCGAGCCGGGCATGCACCTCAATGCGGTCGGCGGCGATTGCCCCGGCAAGACCGAGTTGCACCCCGGGATTCTCGAGGGCGCGCGCGTGTTCGTCGAATACGAACCGCAAAGCCGCATCGAAGGCGACGTGCAGCAGATGCCGGGCGACTTCGCGGTGACCGAACTCTGGCGCGTACTCACCGGCCAGGCGGCCGGGCGGCGCAGCGCCGCAGAGCTGACACTGTTCGACTCGGTCGGCTTCGCGCTCGAGGACTTCTCGGCCCTCGGCCTGGTGGCCGAGCTGGCGCGCGGGTTGGCGCTCGGCACCGAAATCGACCTGATCCCGGCGCTGCACGATCCCAAGGATCTCTTCGGGCAACTCGCCGGCTTGGGTGCTGCGACCGCCAACGAGCGGTTGTTGGCCGCTTGAACGCCCGCCCCCCGGGCTGCGACCCGCGTCAGGTGACGGCGGCGAAGGCCTCGGCCGTGCGCTCGACGTTGCCGCTGTTGAGCCCGGCGACGCACATGCGGCCCGAGCGCACCAGGTAGACGCCGAACTCCTCGCGCAACCGGTCGACCTGCGCCGGGCTCAGGCCGGTGTAGCTGAACATGCCGCGCTGGCTCAGGAAATAGCCGAAATCGCGGTCGGGCCGCTTGGCGCTCAGCACGACGTGCAGGCTGCGCCGCATCGCAGCGATGCGTTCGCGCATCGCCGTCACGTCGGTCTCCCAGGCCGCGCGCAGCGCCGGGTCGCCGAGCACGCGGGCGATGATGCCGGCGGCGTGGATCGCCGGGCTCGAATAGTTGCGCCGCACGGTGGCCTTGAGCTGGCCCAGCACCAGCGCCGCCTCGGCGGCGTCGGCGCAGACCACGCTCAGCGCCCCGGCGCGCTCGCCGTAGACGCTCATGCTCTTGGAAAACGAGTTGGCGACGAAGAAGCTGAGGCCTGCAGCGGCCAGCTCGCGCACCGCGAAGGCGTCCTGCTCGATGCCGTCGCCGTAGCCCTGGTAGGCCAGGTCCAGGTAGGGCAGCAATTCGCGCTCGCGCAGCACCGGGATCAGCGCGCGCCACTGCGCCGGCGTCAGATCGACCCCGGTCGGGTTGTGGCAGCAGGCATGCAGCAACACCACGCTGCGTCGCGGCAGCGACGACAACTCGGCGAGCATGGCGTCGAATGCCAGCCCACCGCTGGCGGCGTCGAAGTATGGGTACGCGTTGACCGCGATACCGGCGCCTTCGAACATCGCGCGGTGGTTGTCCCAGGTGGGGTCGCTGACCCAGACCTCGCTGCCGGGTAGCCAGCGCTTGATGAAGTCCGCACCGACCTTCAGGCCGCCGCTGGACCCCACCGTCTGCAGCGTGGCGACGCGGCCGGTGGCCAGTGCCTCGTGGCCGGCGCCGAAGAGCAGCTGCTGCACGGCGCTGCGCGCGTCGGCCGCGCCTTCGATCGGCAGGTAGGGCTTGGGGCCACCTTCGGCCAGCATCTGTTCCTCGGCGCGCTTCACGCTGGCCAGCACCGGAATGCGGCCGGCGTCGTCGAAGTAGATGCCGATCGACAGGTTGACCTTGTCCGGGCGCGGGTCGCGCTGGAAGGCCTCGTTCAGGCTCAGGATCGGGTCGCCCGCGTAGGGCTCGAGATGGCTGAACATCGTCATGCCGCGAGCGCCTTCTCGATGTCCTGGCGCAAGGTCTCGGGCGCGTCGTTGGGCGCGTAGCGCTTGATCACCCGGCCGTCGCGGCCGATCAGGAACTTGGTGAAGTTCCACTTGATCGCCTGGGTGCCCAGCACCCCGGGCGCCTCGCCCTTGAGCCATTGCCACAGGGGGTGGGCGTCGCCGCCGTTGACCTTGACCTTGGCCATCATCGGAAAGCTGACGCCGTAGTTGAGCTGGCAGAAGGACGCGATCTCGTCGTTGCTGCCAGGGTCCTGGCCGCCGAACTCGTTGCTCGGGAAGCCGACGACCACGAGGCCGCGGTCGGCGTAGTCCTGCCACAGCTTCTCGAGCCCGGTGAACTGCGGCGTGAAGCCGCAGGCGCTGGCGGTGTTGACGATCAACACCACCTTGCCGCGCTGGCTGGAGAAGTCGGCCGGCTTGCCGGCGATGGAGACGGCGTCGAAGTCGTACAGGCTGGTGGCGGCCATGGGCGCGCTCCGGTCATGCGGGGGCCTGGATGTTAGCGCCGGCCCCGATGCCCGGTGGCCCAGAGGGGCACGCGCGTCGGCGCCTTGTCGGCCGGCATGGCGGGCGGCCAGGGCAGCCGTCGTTGACAGTGCGTGCACCGCGCCCCCGCCGTCGCTGCGACCGAAGCGCGACACCGCCCCTGCCGCGCCACCGGCGCTGCGCGCCTTGATCGTCGGCGACAGCGAGATCGCGCAGCGCTACCTCGAGCTCCGGCTGCGCCGGCCTGACGCTCAGCCGCGGCGTGCGAGCAGCGCTGCGCCGACGATCAGACTGCCGCCGAGCAGCAGCGCCGGCGTCAGCCGCCCGGCACCCAGCACCACGGCCGAGATCGAGGCGAAGAACACTTCGGTGACCATGACCACCGCGGTCACGCTGGCCGGCAGGCGCGAGGCGCCGAACTGCAGCGCCATGTTGCCGGCGAGGAAGATGGCGCCCATCGCCAATGCGCCGGCGATCCAGCCCGGCTGCGCCGCCGGCAGCCAGGCCATGGCGCCGCGCAGGCTCAAGGCCAGGGCCAGCGCCGCCGCCACCGCGCTGCCGCCGAGGAACATCGCCAGCGCTCGCGCGGCGGCCGGCTGCCCCGCCTCGCGCTTGAGCATCACGTTGTTCAACGCGAAGCTGATGCCGCCGAGCAGGCCCAGCCATTCGGCCAGCGTGCGAGGCAGCGGCACGCCACCGTCGGCCGGCCAAAGCACGATCGCGGCACCGACCAGCGAGAGCGCCACCCGCCACAGCGAAGTGGCGCCGAAGGGCTCGCCGAGCAGCAGGCGTGCGAGCAGCACGGCCCACAGCGGCATCAGATAGAAAAGCAGGACCACGCGCACCACATCGCCCACCGTCACGGCCCAGTTGAAGCAGGCGTTGCTGGTGCCGGCGGCCAGCACCAGCCACCACAGCGAGGGCGTGCGCCAGAGCGTGCGCCAGGCGCCAGGGCTCACCAGCGAGATCGCCAGCACCGCAAGGGCGTAGATCAGCATCGTGGCCCACAGCGGGTGCAGGCCGCGCGCCTCGAGTTCGCGAAACGGCCACCACGACACGCCCCAGGTCAGCGCGTTGAGCATCAGCGCCAGGGCCGGCAGCGTTCCCGGCCCGGCGGGCCCGCGCGATCCGTCGGTGGCTATCGGCGGGCCCGGCGCGCGCGCGCTGCCGTCGCTGCCGGTCGCGCCGGGCCGGTCGTCAATGGCCATCGATGCGGGCGATCGCCAGCAGCCGCTGCACCTCGTCACCGTCGACGGCCAGGTTGCGCTTGTGCCAGCGGCGGATCAGCTCCATCACGGTGGCCACCGCGAGGCCGAAGACCGCGATCGCGGTGAAGGCCGACAGCCCGAAGCGCGCCATGCCGGCATAGAAGGCGCCCAGGCCGAGGATGCAGGCCTGTTCGTTGAAGTTCTGCACCGCGATCGAGCGCCCGGCGCCCATCAGGTTGTGGCCGCGGTGCTGCAGCAGCGCGTTCATCGGCACGATCAGGAACCCGCACAGCGCGCCCAGCAGCACCAGGAACGGCGCCGCGATCCAGGCCTTGGTGATCAGGTTCAGGCCGATGATCAGAAAGCCCACCGCGATGCCCAGCGGGATGACCGCCACCGCGCGCTCCAGCCGCATCACGGCCGAAGCCGTGACGGCGCCGATGACCGAGCCGACGATCACGACGCCGGCCAGGTTGGACGCCTGCGTCGTGCCGTAGCCCAGCGCCGCCGCGGCCCAGGCGAAGACGATGATGCGCAGGTTGCCGAAGATGCCCCACAGCAGCGTGGTCGTGGCCAGGGTGATCTGGCCCAGCTTGTCGGCCCACAGGCGGGCATTGCAGCGCGCGAAGTCGCGCACCAGCTCGCGCACGCCGCCGGCCAGCGGCTGCAGCGGCGCCGTCGTGCGCGGGATCTTCAGGTTGAAGAGCGCCGCGATCACGTAGAGGAAGACGATGATCGAGATGGCCGCCTCGGGCGGCGTGTCGACGCCGGTGTCGATGAACGGAAAGTCGATCTGCAGCAGCAACGGCGCCAGGCGCGGGCCGACGAGCTGGCCGCCGAGCAGGATGCCCAGGATGATCGAGCCCACGGTCAGGCCCTCGATCCAGCCGTTGCCCTTGACCAGCTGCGAAGGCGGCAGCAGCTCGGTGAGGATGCCGTACTTGGCCGGCGAATAGGCCGCCGCTCCCAGGCCCACGACCGCGTAGGCGACCAGCGGGTGGGGCGTGAACAGCATCATCAGGCAGCCGACCACCTTGACGCTGTTGCTGCCGAACATGACCTGGCCCTTGGGCCGCGCGTCGGCCAGCGCGCCGACGAAGGGCGCGAGCACGACGTAGAACAGTGCGAACAGGGGCGCCAGCGCCGGCGTCTGCCAGGCCGGCGCGTGGCTCGCGTGGAGCAGTTCGATGGCCGCGACCAGCAGCGCGTTGTCAGCCAGCGAGCTGAAGAACTGCGCCGCCATGATGGTCGAAAAGCCTTTTTTCATCGTGTCGCGCGCATGGGCGGCGGAAGGCGAAAGATGCGCGCGCAATCTCCGTTTTCAGGGCGCCGGGTTATAGCACGCGACCTGCGGCTGGCAGAATCGGCGCGCCCGGTCATGCCTCGTGCGAGGCCTCGCCGCGCGACTCCCACGCAAGCCCCGTCATGCCACGCCCCATCGAAGCCCTGATCGACACCCAGGCGCTGGCCCACAACCTGGCCTGCGCCCGCGCTGCGGTGCCCGACGCGCGCCTGTGGGCCGTCGTCAAGGCCAACGCCTATGGCCACGGCCTGGCACGCGCCTACGCCGGGTTGCGTGCCGCCGACGGCTTCGCCCTGCTCGACCTGGCGGAGGCGCAGCAGCTGCGCGATCTCGGCTGGCGCGGGCCGATCCTGCTGCTCGAAGGCTGCTTCGAGCAGCGTGACCTCGAACCTTGTTCGCGCCTGAACCTGTGGCATGTGGTCCATTGTCGCGAGCAGATCGACTGGCTGGCGGCGCACAAGACGCAGCACCCCCATCGCGTCTTCCTCAAGATGAACAGCGGCATGAACCGGCTCGGCTTCCGCCCCGACGCGTTCCGCAGCGCGTGGGCGCGGCTGGACGCGTTGCCGCAGGTCGACGAGATCTCGCTGATGACGCATTTCTCGGACGCCGACGGCGCGCGCGGGATCGCCCACCAGGTCGCGGCCTTCGACGCGGCCACGCGCGACCTGCCCGGCGAGCGAAGCCTGAGCAACAGCGCGGCCACGCTGCGCCATGGCTCGGCGCTCGGGAGTGACCTGCCCGGCGTGAAGAGCGACTGGGTGCGTGCCGGCATCGTCTGCTACGGCAGCGCGCCCGACTTCCCGGCCCACGACATCCGCCATTGGGGCCTGCAACCGGCGATGACCCTGCGCTCGCGGATCATCGCCACGCAAGAGCTGCAGCCCGGTGACACGGTGGGTTACGGCAGCAGCTACCGCGCGGCCCAGCAGCAGCGCATCGGCATCGTCGCCTGCGGCTATGCCGACGGCTATCCGCGCCATGCCGCCACCGACACGCCGGTGCTCGTCGACGGCGTTCGCAGCGGCACCGTGGGCCGGGTGTCGATGGACATGCTGGCGGTCGACCTGACGCCGGTGCCCTCGGCAGGCTTCGGCAGCGAGGTGACGCTGTGGGGCCGCGGGCCGGGCGGCGCGTTGCTGGCCATCGACGACGTGGCGCATGCCGCCGGCACGATAGGCTACGAGCTGATGTGCGCGCTGGCGCCGCGCGTGCCGGTGCGCGCGATCGAATGAAGGCGTCTCGGCGATGACCGCGCGGCGGGTGAGCGTAGTGCCGGCCGAGGTCGAGTTCACGGCCGTGCGTTCGCAGGGCGCCGGTGGGCAGAACGTCAACAAGGTGTCGAGCGCGGCGCACCTGCGCTTCGACATTCGCGCTTCTTCGTTGCCCGACGAGATCAAGGCGCGCCTGCTGGCGCTGCCCGACCAGCGCATCAGCGACGACGGCGTGGTCGTGATCAAGGCCCAGACCCACCGCAGCCTGCCGCGCAACCAGTCCGACGCGCTGGCGCGGCTGCAGGCGCTGGTCGACGCGGTGGCCGAGCCCGAGGCGCCGCGGCGGCCGACCAAGCCGACCTACGGCTCGCGCCAGCGGCGGCTGGCGAGCAAGGCGCAGCGCGGCCAGACCAAGGCCGGCCGTCGCCGCGTCGCCGAGTAGCGGGGCAGGCCGCGGACTACGATCCGCGCATGGCCAAGACGATCTACACCTGCCGTGAATGCGGCGGCAGCAACGCCAAGTGGCTGGGCAAGTGTCCGCATTGCGGGGCCTGGAACACGCTCGACGAGACGGTGGCCGAAGCGGCCTCCGGCAGCGGTCGCAACGACCGCTTCCAGGCCCTGGCGCGCAGCCAGCCGGTGGCCACGCTGTCGGAGATCGAGGCCGCCGATGTCGCGCGCACCCCGACCGGACAGGAAGAGCTCGACCGCGTGCTCGGCGGCGGCATCGTCGAGGGCGCGGTGGTGTTGATCGGCGGCGACCCCGGCATCGGCAAGAGCACGCTGCTGCTGCAGGCCGTCGATGCGCTGTCGGCGCAGATGAAGGTGCTGTACGTGACCGGCGAGGAGAGCGGCGCGCAGATCGCGCTGCGCTCGCGCCGGCTGGGCCTGGGCGGCAGCAAGGTGCGGGTGCTGGCCGAGATCCAGCTCGAGCGGATCCTCAAGGCGGTCGAGGCCGAGGCGCCCGACTTCTGCGTCATCGACTCGATCCAGACCGTCTATTCCGACCAGCTCAGCTCGGCTCCCGGCTCGGTGGCGCAGGTGCGCGAATGCGCGGCGCAGCTCACGCGCGTGGCCAAGACGCGCGGCTGCAGCATGGTGCTGGTGGGTCACGTGACCAAGGAAGGCGCGCTCGCCGGGCCGCGCGTGCTCGAGCACATCGTCGACACGGTGCTGTACTTCGAAGGCGACACGCACAGCGCCTTTCGTCTCGTGCGCGCGATCAAGAACCGCTTCGGTGCCGTCAACGAGATCGGCGTCTTCGCGATGACCGAGCGTGGACTGAAGGGGGTCAGCAACCCGAGTGCGATCTTCCTGTCGACGCATGGCGAACCGGTGCCGGGCTCCTGCGTGCTGGTGACGCTGGAAGGCACGCGGCCGCTGCTGGTCGAGATCCAGGCCCTGGTCGACAGCGGCGGGCCCAGCCCGCGGCGCCTCTCGGTGGGCCTGGACCGCGACCGGCTGGCGATGCTGCTGGCGGTGCTGCACCGGCATGCCGGCGTGACGCTGCATGGACCAGGACGTCTTCGTCAATGCGGTGGGCGGGGTGCGCATCGCCGAGCCGGCGGCGGACCTGGCGGTGCTGCTGGCGATCCAGGGCAGCCTGCGCGGCAAGCCGCTGCCGCGCGGCTTCATCGCCTTCGGCGAAGTCGGCCTGGCCGGCGAGGTGCGGCCGGCGCCGCGCGGGCAGGAGCGGCTGAAGGAAGCGGCCAAGCTGGGCTTCAGCGTCGCCGTGGTGCCCAAGGCCAACGCGCCGAAGAAGCCGATCGAGGGCCTGACGGTCCACGCCGTCGAGCGCATCGAGCAGGCGATCGAGGCCGTGCGCGGCCTGAGCTGAACGCAGCGACAGGGAACTCGGCGATGCGCCTGGGCGTGGTCTCCGACATCCACGGCAACCTGCCGGCGCTGCTGGCGGTGGTCGCCGATGCCGGCGCCGTCGATGGCTGGCTCGACCTGGGCGACATCCTGAGCGGCCCGCTGTGGCCGGCAGAGACCGCCGACTGGCTGATCGCGCGCGGCTGGCCGACCATCGCCGGCAACCACGAGCGCCAGTTGCTGACCCTGGCGCGCGAACGCATGGGGCCGACCGACGGCTACACCGCCGACCGCATCTCCGCCGCCCACCGCGACTGGCTGGCCGCGCTGCCGCCGGCGATGGCACCCGCGCCCGATCTGCGCTGCGTCCATGGCACGCCGGCGAGCGACCTGGTCTATCTGCTGGAGACGGTGACGCCGGCCGGCCTGCGCGCGGCCACGGCGGACGAGATCGCGTCACGGCTGGGGCCGATCGCCGGCGGCCTGCTGCTGTGCGGCCACTCGCACCTGCCGCGCGACCTGCAGCTCGGTGCGCTGCGCATCGTCAACCCCGGCAGCGTCGGCCTGCCGGCGTTCGACGACGACCATCCGTACGAGCATGTCGCCGAGACCGGCTCGCCGCACGCGCGCTACGCGCTGCTGGACCGCCGCGACGGGCGCTGGGACGTACAGCTGCGCGCCGTGGCCTACGACTCGGAAGCCGCGGCGCGCCAGGCGGAGGCGAACGGCCGCGGCGACTGGGCCGATGCCTTGCGCAGCGGCCGCGTCGGCCGCCGCGAGCGCGACGTCGTCAAGCGCTGACGCCGATCCCGAGCTTCTCGCGCAGCGCCTGCGTCAGGCCATAGACCAGCCGCCGCCATTCGTTGCGGGCGCGGAAGGCATGCGTCGAGAGCCGCTTCGTCCAGTGGAACTTGCGCGCATGGCTCGGCGGCGCACCGATGTTCGAGACGATCTGGTCGTCGTGCCCGCAGGGCGTGGGCGTGACCAGCCGCACCTTGAGGCCGAAGCGCCAGCCCTGGTCGAAGACATGGTCGTAGGGCAGGCTCATCGGCAACAGCCCTTGCGCGTAGGCCTGGGCGGCGCGACGGTTCATGAGGTAGGCGCTGGAGCCGGTGCAGCGGCTGAGCATCACCGCCAGCGAGTGGCCCGGCGCCACCTCCAGCACCGGCACCGGCGTGCCCGAGTGCACCGCCGAGAGCTTCACCATGTCCCAGCGTGCGGGGTGCGCGATCAGGCCCCGCAGCACGGCGGGCAGGCTGTCGTGCAGCACGACGTCGTCCTCGAGCACGAGCGCGAAATCGGCACCGCCTGCCAGGAATCGCCGCACGACCTCGACGTGCGACAGGTAGCAGCCGAGCTCGCCGGGCAGCGACGGCATCCCGTGCTGGCGCCGGTAGGCGGCCTCGTCGATCGCGGCCTGCTGCGCCGGCGTGAAGGCACGCGCATCGACCGCCGGCAGGCGCTCGAAGGGCAGTTGCAGGCGCTGCATCTGCGCAGCGATGCGCGCCAGCCGCTCGGGCGCGCGGTCGAGGTTGATCACCCAGGTTTGCAGGCCATCCATCGGCAGGATTCTGCGTGATGGCCGGGCCGGTCCTGCGACGCCTAAAATCGCCGACTCCCCTTCTTCACGCCCCAAGGAACGCCCATGTCGCCCCAAGGAACGCCCAAGTCGATGTCGGACCGCGACGGCAAGATCTGGATGGACGGCCAGCTGGTCGATTGGCGCGACGCCAAGATCCACGTCCTGACGCACACGCTGCACTACGGCTGCGGCGCCTTCGAGGGCGTCCGTGCCTACAAGACCGAGCGCGGCACCGCGATCTTCCGCCTGCCCGAGCACACCGAGCGGCTGTTCAACAGCGCCAAGATCCTGCGCATGCAGATCCCGTTCACGCCGGCGCAGGTGATGGCGGCGCAGCGCGAGGTCGTGCGCGTCAACGCGCTGGAGAGCTGCTATCTGCGCCCGCTGGTGTGGATCGGCGACGTCAAGCTCGGCGTCAGCCCGCGCGGCAACGACATCCACCTGATGGTCGCGGCCTGGCCCTGGGGCGCCTACCTGGGCGAGGAAGGCCTCAAGCGCGGCATCCGCGTCAAGACCAGCAGCTACACCCGGCACCACGTCAACATCACGATGACGCAAGCCAAGACGGTGAGCAACTACACCAACTCGATCCTCGCCAACCTCGAGGCCACCGACGACGGCTACGACGAGGCGCTGCTGCTCGACGCCAGCGGCTTCGTCAGCGAAGGCGCAGGCGAGAACGTGTTCGTGGTCAAGAAGGGCGTCGTCTACACGCCCGATCTTTCCGCCGGCGCGCTCAACGGCATCACCCGCGACACGATCCTCGCGATCTGCCAGGACCTGGGACTGAAGCTGGTCGAGAAGCGCATCACCCGCGACGAGATCTACATCGCCGACGAGGCCTTCTTCACCGGCACCGCGGCCGAGGTGACGCCGATCCGCGAACTCGACCGGGTGCAGATCGGTGCCGGCAGCCGCGGTCCGGTGACCGAGAAGATCCAGGCCGCGTTCTTCGACATCGTCAACGGACGCAACCCCAAGTACGCCGAATGGCTGACCCCGGTGTGAGCACCATGCCCGAACCCAAGGCCGTCGTCGAACTCGCCGCTGCCGACCTCGTCGGCCCCGGCGTGACCTTCTGCCCCAACCCGCGCATGCCGCTGTGGAGCGGCCACCCCAAGGTGTTCATCGATGTCGCCACCGCCGGCGAGGGCCGCTGCCCTTACTGCGGCACGGTCTACCGGCTGAAGGCTGGCGAGACGCTCCACGCGCACTGAGCCCGCCATTCACGCCGGGACCGCGGCTCACGGGGCCACATAGACCAGCGCCGTGCGCGCCGGCACCGTGAGCGTGGCGCTCGCAGCGTCCCAGCGCGACTGCGCGGCCGGCCGCGTGTCGGCCGCGCCCGGCGCGCGCAGCACCGGGTGCAGCACCAGCGCATGGCCCCGCAGGCTCGGCAGTGCGACGGTCTTGTCCTGCCTGTCGACGTTGATCGCGTAGACGATCTCCCTGAAGCCCGCCGCGGCCAGGCCGCGACCGTCGAGGTGGCCGACGATCAGCGTCGGGTCGGCCTCGGCGCCGGTGTTCAAGAAGCTCAGGCGCGCGCTCACTTCTTCGGCGCTGCGCAGGCGGAACAGGCTCGAACTGGCGCGGATCCTGAGCAGGTCGAGGAAGGCGTCGCTCGTGAAGCGGATCTCGGCCGGCGTCGGCTTGATCGCCGAGTCGGCCAGCAGCGGCCGCATCGCCGGCCACAGCGCGCCGTTGTCGGCCTTGGGCGGCAGCCCGCTGCCGAAATGGTTGTCGCTGAAGCTCCAGTCCAGGCGGTTGAACCAGTCGCCGCTGTCGAAGCTGTTGCGGTCCAGGCTCTTGCTGCGCAGTGCCTCGCTGCCGGCGTGGAAGTAGGCCACGCCCTGGCTGAACGCGGTCACCGCCAGGCCCAGCAGCTGGACCCGGGCGCGGTCTTCGCGGCTGGTCGCCTGCGGCAGCTTCAGCGCGTCGATGTCGAACAGGGTCGCGTTGTCGTGGTTCTCGACGTAGTTGACGACCTCGCCCGGCTGGCTCGCGTAGCCGGCGGCGTGGCCGGCATAGTCGATCGCGGCGAGCGTCTTCACGCGGCCGTCGAAAGTGCGCAGCCGGTAGTCGCGCAGCGTGCCGGCCAACCCGACCCGAACCAGGTCGGCCGTGCGCCGCAACTCGTCGAGCGTGCCCGCGTGTGCAGCCTGCGCGGCGGCGTTGCGGGCGTAGTGCAGGCCGTTGATCCAGCCCTGCCGCTGCAGCGTCGCAGCGGCATCGTCGCAGCAGCCGCCGCCGCGCAAGGCGTCGCGGCCGCGGTCGCTGAAGGTCGCGATGCCGCTGCCGTCGAGCTGCCCCTGCGCGGCCTGCTGGAAGCGTGCGCCGTCGGCGATCTCGCCGAAATTCCAGCCCTCGCCGATGAGCGGGACGTGGTGCCCGCTGGCGGCGTCGACCGCCTGCTGCAGCCGCTCCATCGCGGCGCGCGGCTGGTGGCCCATGAGGTCGAAGCGGAAGCTGTCGATGCCGTAGTCGCGTGCCCAGACCACGGCGGCGTCGACCATCAGCTTGCCCATCATCAGGTTCTCGGTCGCGGTGTTGGCGCAGCAGGTCGAGGTGGCCACCTGGCCCTTCGCGTCCAGCCGCTGGTAGTAGCCGGGCACGATGCGGTCGAGCACCGAGTGCGCGGCCTGCCCCGCGGCGGCGGTGTGGTTGAAGACCATGTCCATGCCGACGCGCAGGCCCGCGGCGTGCAGGGCCTGCACCATGCGGCGGAACTCGACGACGCGGGTTGCGCCGTCGGCGGCATCAGTGGCGTAGCTGCCCTCCGGGGCGGCGAAGTGGTACGGGTCGTAGCCCCAGTTGAAGCAGTCCTCGGCCGCGTGTGCCGTCACCGTCGCCTGCTGGTTCTCGCTGGCCGGACCGCCACTCGGCTCGGGGGTTATGCAACCCTGCTCGGGCACGGTCGCGAAGTCGAACACCGGCAGCAGGTGGACATCGGTCACGCCGGCGGCGGCCAGCGCCCGCAGGTGGCGCATGCCGTCGGAGCCGGCCTCGGTGAAGGCCAGGTACTTGCCGCGCCAGGCCGGCCTGACGGTGGCGTCGCTGGCCGAGAAGTCGCGCAGGTGCAACTCGTAGATCACGAGGTCGGTGTTCGCGAGCGGCTCTTGCGGACGCGGCGTCGTCGCCCAGCCGGCGGGCTGCAGCGCGGGGTCGGCCAGGCGACCGATCCAGCTGCGGCGCGAGTCGGTGCTCAGGCTCAGCGAATAGGGGTCGGTGACGCGGTTGCGCACGAGGCCGACGCCCGGCACGAAGACATCGACCAGGTAGGTGTAGTAGCCGCCGCCGAGGTCCTGCGGCAACTCGGCGCCCCAGGCACCGGTGGCGTCGTCGAAGACCATCGGCGCCAGCCGCGCGGCGGGCGCCGTGCCGCTGGGGTGCAGGCACAGCCAGACCCCCTGCGCGGTGGGCGCCCAGAGCCTGAAGCTCGTGCGGGTGCGGGCGGGCAGGGCGCCCAGATCGCCGAGCCGGCCGGCCGCGGCGTAGAGATCGTCCAGGGCGCCGGCCAGCTGCACTCGGGTGGCCCGGCGCACGAGCCCGGCCGCGTCCGCCTGAACCAGCACCAGCTGGCCGCGCAGCAGCGTCGGCAGGCGCGGCAGGTCGGCAGTGCGCAGGGCCAGGGTCGGGCCGGCGCCGACCCACTTGAAGCGTTCGGCCAGGGCGGCGGGCAGGTGGCCGTCGAACGGCTCGAGGTCGAGCATGCCGTCGGCACCGGCCACGGGTCGACCGGGTTCGGCATCGATCTGCCCGCGAGCGGAATAGGCCAGCTTGAAGCGCTCGGACGGGGCCGGGCGCTCGGCCTGCGGCCAGCGGATCAGTTGCCGGTCGAGCCAGACCGCGCGTGCGTCCATCGCCGCCGACGCCGCGGCGACCGGTTGCAGCAGACGGGCGAAGTCGCCGTCACAGGACTGGAGCGTGGGTTGGCTCGCCAGCACCGGCGCGGTCAGCGCGGCGAGCAGCGCGCCCAGGCCCATGGCGAGGCTGGCGAAGGTCTGGCGGGATCGCATCGGGGCTCCGGCGGCGCGCGTTTGATGGCGGACGATCGTATAGAAGCAAAACTACAAGCCGAAGATGGTTATCCCTCTACCGCGGCCAGCCATGGGTGATCGGCAATGGTCATTCGGCTGTAGTTCGCCTACATTGCGCGCTTCGTCGACGGTCCGAAGCTGCCATCCATGACCCTGGCCCCATCGTCCTCGCGCGGCCGCGCTGCGCTGCGCTCCATCGCCGGCGCTGCCTTGCTGGCGACGCTGTTCGGTTGCGCGCAGCCGGGGATCGATGTCGGGCCGGCCAGGCCGGTCACCGGCCGCGGCCCGGTGCCAGCGGGCATCGACATCAGCCCGGTTCCGATCGGCGACCGCACGAGCGCCTTGCCCGAAGGGTGGGAGCATGGCGCGTTCATGGAAATCTTCGTGCGCGCCTGGCGCGACAGCGATGGCGATGGCATCGGCGACCTGCGCGGGGTCACGCAAAGCCTGGACTATCTGCAGGAACTGGGTGTGCACGGCATCTGGCTGATGCCGATCACCAAGAACGCCGACGGCGACCACGGCTACGCGACCACCGACTACCGCGCGGTCGCGCCCGAATACGGCACCCTGGCCGACTTCGACGCCCTGCTGGCCGCGGCGCACCGGCGCGGCATCGGCGTGATCATCGACTACGTCGTCAACCACAGCGCGGCCCAGCACCCGATGTTCGTCGAGTCGCTCAAGGGACCGGGCAACCCGTTTCGCGACTGGTATGTCTGGTCGGACAACGCTCCGGAGGGCTGGGACGTCTGGGGTCAGAACCCCTGGTACTACGCCGCGGCGAAGCCCTGGCTGTTCAAGGGCGATTTCAAGGACCTGCCGGCCCCGCCGCCAGGAGCGAAGGGCTTCTACTACGGCACCTTCGGGCCCCACATGCCCGACTTCAACCTGCGCAACCCGGCGGTCGTCGACTACCACCTCTCGAGCCTGCGCTTCTGGCTCAACCGCGGCCTCGACGGCTTCCGCCTCGACGCCGTGCCGCACATGATCGAGAACGATGCCAAGCACTGGAACGACCAGCCCGAAAGCCGCGCCCTGACCAAGCGGCTGCAGGACACGATCAAGGCCTACGAGCACCGCACGGTGGTCTGCGAGGCGACCGCCGAGCCGCAGGCCTACGGCGACCCTTCGGTCTGCGGCGGCGCCTTCGCCTTCGGCTACACGCAGCACTTCGTCGAGGCGGCGCGGGGCGACCGGGCGGCCGTGAAGGCGATGGCCACGTACTACCGCAGCGCTTCGCCGACGATGGCCACCTTCCTGTCCAATCACGACATCTTCGCCGGCCGCCGGCTGTGGGACCAGCTCGGCGGCAACGTCGCCGAGTACAAGCTGGCCGCCGCCTCCTACCTGCTGCAACCGGGCACGCCCTTCATCTACTACGGCGAGGAGATCGGGCAGGCCGGCGCCGCCGGGCTGCATGGCGACCTGCCGATCCGCAGCCCGATGAGTTGGGCTCCGGACCCGGACAACGGCGGCTTCACCAGCGGCCACCCGTTCCGCCCGCTGGCGCCCAACCTGGCGGCGCAGAACGTCGCGGCAGAGCGTGCCGACCCAGGCTCGATCTTCAGCTTCTACAAGGCGATGATCGGGCTGCGCAACCGCTGGTCGTCGATCGCGCGCGGCAGCTTCGAAGCCAGCTTCGCCCAGGACCGCGTCGCCGGCTGGCAGCGGCGGCTGGGCGAAGAGACGACGTTGGCGGTGATCAATTACGGTCTCGCGCCTGCGACGGCGTTGGCCCCCGGGCTGCCGGCCGGGGCGAACCTGGAGGCGGTCTATCCGCCCGGGGCGGGCGCCGTCGTGATCGACGCGCGTGGCAGCGCGAGGATCGCGATTCCGGCGCGCACCGTCATGGTGTTCCTGGTCAGGCGGTGATGCGCCCGGCGGCGGCCGAGGCCGACCGGCTCAACGCGGCAGCACCAGCAAGGCCTCCAGCCCGCCTTGCGCGGCGTTGCGCAGCGACACGTCGCCCCCCGCCGCGCGCGCGATGTTGCGGGCGATGCTCAGTCCCAGGCCGGTGCCGCCGGTGTCGCGGCTGCGCGAGCCCTCGAGCCTGAAGAACGGATCGAACACCCGCTCGAGCAGGGCTTCGGGGATGCCGGGGCCTTCGTCACGGATGCGCAGCGTCAGCGCCTTCGGGCTGTCCTCGACCCGGATGTGCGCGCGCCGGCCGTAGACCACGGCGTTCTCGAGCAGGTTGGCCACGCAGCGCTTGAGCCGCAGGGGGTCGCCGTTCAGGGGCGCGCCGGCACGCCCCTCGATCTCGACCGACCGCCCCATCTCCTCGTTGTCCGCCTGCAGGCTTTCGAGCAGGGCCATCATGTCCACCGGGACCGACTCGGTCGGGCCGTCGAGGCCGCGCAGCGCTGCCAGCGCGTCGGTGACCATCGACTGCATTTCGCCCAGGTCCTTCTCGAAGCGCTCGCGCGTGTCGTCGTCGTCGAGCAGTCCGGCGCGCAGGCGCAGCCGGGTCAAGGGCGTCTTCAGGTCGTGCGACATTGCGGCGAGCACCTGGGTGCGGTCCTCGATGTAGCGCACCAGGCGCGACTGCATGGTGTTGAAGGCCTGCGCCGCCTGCCGCACCTCGCTCGGCCCGTCCTCCGGCAGCGGGGGACGGTGGATGTTCTTCCCCAGCGCCTCGGCGGCGTCGGCCAGCGTCTGCAACGGGCGGCTCAGCCAGCGCACCGCGATGAACGACAGGGTCAGCACCACGAGCAGCAGCACGGCCAAGGTCAGGAGCAGGCGCAGGGGCAGGCTGGCCGACTCGCGCGGCAGCTGGGTGTCGAAGGTGACCCATTGGCCATCGCCCAGCTGCACCTGCGTGACGAGCTGGACACCGCCCGGCACGAGCCCATGGCCGTACATGCCGTTGCCGCCGGGCCCCATCATCATCGGGCGGCGGCCCGCCCACGGCGCTGGGCCTGGCCGGTCTTCGGGGCGACCGATGCGCGCCGCCACCCGCACCGCTCGGCCGTCGCCCAATGCGGCGTGCAGCATCGCCGAGAACATGCGGGCGTGAGGCCCTGCTTCCCCCGGCGAGTCCTCGCGCAAGGGCGGGCGATCCAGCGTCACCACCAGCGGCGGCGCGTTGAGGACGGCGACGATGCGCTCGCGCTCGGTGGCGTCGAGCGAGTCGAGCAGGCGCACGATGTCGGCGACCCGCTGCACGGGTTGCATCCCGGCCGCCTCCAGCAGGACGCGATCGCGTTCGGCCCAGTTGATCCACGCGCTCAGGACCTGCGTCAGCACCAGGCCGACGGTCAGCACGCCGACGAGCCGGCCGAACAGCGATCGAGGCCAGAGACGGCGCATCAGGCCAGCCCCGTCACCGGCACTGCGAGCACATAGCCCTCGCCGCGCACGGTCTTGATCAGCTGCGGATCCTTCGGGTCGTCGCCGAGGCGATGGCGCAGCCGGCTGACCTGAACGTCGATGCTGCGGTCCAGCGGATCGGCCTCGCGTCCCTGGGTCATGTCGACCAGCTGGTCGCGGTTCAGCACCCGATTCGGGTGCGCAAGGAAGATGCGCAGCAGGCGGTACTCGGCGCCGCTGAGCGAGGCCACCACCCCCTCGGGCGACAGCAGATGGCGGTGCACGGTGTCCAGCCTCCAGCCCGCGAACGCCAGCTCGCGGCTCGCGTCGGGGCGCAGGTTGGGCGGCAGGCTGCGCACCCGCTTGAGCACGACCTTGATGCGGGCCAGCAGCTCGCGCGGGTTGAAGGGCTTGGGCAGGTAGTCGTCGGCGCCCATCTCGAGGCCGACGATGCGGTCGGTCTCGTCGCCGCGCGCAGTCAGCATGATCACCGGCAGGTCCGACTTCGCACGCAGCTCGCGGCACAGGGTCAGGCCGTCGTCGCCGGGCAGCATCACGTCGAGCACGACGAGGTCGAAATGGCCTGCGTCCAGTGCGCGCCACATGGACTTGCCGTCGCCCACCGCGGTCGACTGCAGTCCGTTGCGGGCGAAGTAGGCGCCCAGCAGGGTACGGATCTCGGCGTCGTCGTCGACGATCAGGATGTGGTCGAGCGGGTCCATGGCAGGCATTGAAATCGGTTTGCCGGGCGGATGTCGCAGCTCAGAGTAACGCACTGTGTCGACCCCGCGGACTGACACCGGTGACTACAAAAATGCCTCGAAATGACATGGCCGGCTTACGTGGCAGCGCTGCAATGAAGCCAACCCGGAACAACCGGGGCATCCAGAAGGAACAGATCATGAAGCGCGTTCACAAGATTCTTGCCGGCACGGCCGGCGCATTGGTGTTGGTTGCGGCGACGGCCTTTGCAGCTGCACCGGACGGAACATTCGGCGCCTGCGGCGGACCGGGCTGGGGTCCGGCCGGCTTCGGGCCCATGGGCATGATGTACGGTGGCATGGGCCCGCGAGGCTATGGCGGCATGTGGGGTGGCGGGTTCGGATTCATGTCCGAGCAGAACCTGGCGAACCTCAAGACCGAACTGGCGATCACCGCTCAGCAAGAGCCGGCCTGGAAGGCATTTGCCGCCAAGGCCGCCGAACAGGCGAGCCTGATGCAGGCGGCGCGCGAGCAGCATTGGAAGGCTGCCGGCGCGGATACGACGCCACAGGCCCGCATGGCCCTGCACATCGGCTTGATGACGCAGCACCTGTCCGGCATGCAAGCCATGAGCAGCGCGATGACGGACCTGTATGCGGTGCTGACGCCGGAGCAGCGCAACACTCTCGACCAGTCATTCGGGCACATGGGCCCGCGCGGCTATGGGTACGGCAGGGGCGGCCGGGGTCGTTAGCGGCGGCGTCTTGCCGACATCGGGTCGGGCTGGAAGCCTTCGGTGGCGCCAGGGCCGTCGCGCGACGGTGTGCCGGATGATTCCCGCGTCGCGCCCGGCCGTCCGTACGGCGCCCTGCCGCTGGCCGCGCTGATCCGCGCCAGCATCCGGCCCGGCTCGGGCCCGACGTCGCGCCACGCGAAGCGCCAGCCCCAGTTGCCGGCGCCCAGGGTGCCGGGGCGGTTCATGCGGTGCCCGCTGCCCAGGGCCAGCAGGTCCTGCATCGGCACGAGCGCCATCCGGGCCACCGAGGTGAACGTCACCCGCACGACGGCCCGCGCCACCTCGGCGCCGCTCGCGCGCGCATCCAGGCCGAGGTAGGCGGCGGCGAATTCGCGCTCGGCCGTCGGCGCGGCATCCCACCAGCCGCACACGGTGTCGCTGTCGTGGGTGCTGGTGTAGGCCAGCGCGTCCGGCACGTGGTGGTGCGGCAGGAACGGGTGGTCGGCGCCGTAGAGGAAGCCCTCGTAGACGATGCGCATCCCGGGCCAGCCGAAGCGTTCGCGCAGCGCCACCACGTCGGGGGTGATGTGGCCCAGGTCCTCGGCGACGATGGGCAGCCGGCCCAGCGCTCGCTCGACGGCCTCGAACAGCGCGGCGCCGGGGCCCGGTACCCAGCGGCCCTCGCGTGCGGTGGGGCAGTTCACCGGGATCTCCCAGTAGCCGGCGAAGCCGCGGAAATGGTCGATCCGGAAGACGTCGGCCTGCGTCAGCAGCCGGCGCAGGCGCGCGGTCCACCAGACGTAACCTTCGGCGGCCATGCGGTCCCAGCGGTACAACGGGTTGCCCCAGCGTTGGCCGTCGGCGGTGTAGCCGTCGGGCGGCACGCCGGCCACCACTGTCGGCTGGCCCAGCGCATCGAGCTCGTAGAGGTCGGGGCGCGACCAGCAGTCGGCGCTGTGGTGGGCGACGAAGATCGGCAGGTCGCCGACCAGCGCCACGCCGCGCTCGTTGGCGTAGGCCTTGAGCGCGCCGAGCTGCGTCTCGAAGCACCATTGCACGAAGCGGTGGCAGGCGATCTCCTGCGCGTGCGTGGCGCGGGTGGCCTGCAGCGCCGCCGGCTCGCGGTCGCGCAGCGGCGGCGCCCAGGTCCACCAGGGTCGATCGCCATGGGCCGTCTGCAGCGCCATGAAGAGCGCGTAGTCGTCCAGCCAGCCCGCTTCGCGTTCGCACCAGGCGGCCAGCGCATCGCGCTCGGGTCGGCCGGCCCGGGCGAAGAATCCGGCGGCGGCGGCGCGCAGTTGCGTCATGCGCCAGGGCAGAACGCGGTCGAAGTCCACCCGTTGCTCGTCGAAGCCGCCCTCGGGCAGCACCGGCAGCGCGAGCCAGCCGCGCTCGACCAGCGGCTCCAGCGCCACCATCTGCGGGCTGCCGGCGAAGGCCGAGGGGCTCTGGTACGGCGAGTTGCCGGGGCCGATCGGATTGACCGGCAGCACCTGCCACAGCGACTGCCCGGCATCGGCCAGCCAGTCGATGAAGCGGTACGCGTCGGGGCCGAGGTCGCCGATGCCATGCGGGCCGGGCAGCGAGGTCAGGTGCAGCAGCACGCCGGAGGTTCTGGAGGACGGTTTCATGGCGCGCCGGCGTCGGCCTCGCGATGGTGCGACAGCGCAGTCATCCAGTCGGCGAGCGTCCTGTAGTTGTGCTACATCGCCTGTCTGAAAGATTCAGATTAAGTCGCTGATTCACAAGGGTAAACGCCAAAAGTCCGATGCGGATGCTCATTGTCCGACGCTTTGCCGGCTTGTATATTCTCTACAAATACGCCGGTGCGACCGGCGCGTGAAGCGGAGGCGAGACGTGGCCGATGTGAAACTGTCCGGGGTCGGCAAGGCCTACGGCGAGGTGAAGATCCTGCACGACATCGACCTCGAGATTCGCGACGGCGAATTCATGGTCTTCGTGGGCCCGAGCGGCTGCGGCAAGAGCACGCTGCTGCGCACGATCGCCGGGCTGGAGGACGTCACCGAAGGCGAACTGCGCATCGGCGGCCGGGTCGTCAACGACGTGCCGCCGGCCGAGCGCGGCATCGCGATGGTCTTCCAGAGCTATGCGCTGTACCCGCACATGAACCTGTTCGACAACATGGCCTTCGGCCTCAAGCTGGCCAAGGTGCCCAAGGCCGAGATCGAGACCGCGGTGACGCAGGCGGCGAAGATCCTGCACATCGACCACCTGTTGCAGCGCCGGCCCAAGGATCTCTCCGGCGGCCAGCGCCAGCGGGTGGCGATCGGCCGCGCGATCGTGCGCCAGCCCGCGGTCTTCCTGTTCGACGAGCCGCTGTCCAACCTCGACACCGCGCTGCGCGTGAAGATGCGCTACGAGTTCGCCAAGCTGCACGAGCAGTTCAAGACGACGATGGTCTATGTCACCCACGACCAGGTCGAGGCGATGACGCTGGCCGACCGCATCGTCGTGCTGCAAGCCGGACGCATCGAGCAGGTCGGCGCGCCGATGGAGCTCTACGAGCATCCGTGCAACCTGTTCGTCGCCGGCTTCATCGGCAGCCCGGGCATGAACTTCATCGCCGCCACCGTGGTCGAGGCCTCGGCCGCCGGCGCGGTCGTCAGGCTCGGCGGCGGCGAGGCGATCCGCTGCGCCGTCGATGCCGCGGCAGCGCGGCCCGGCGACAAGGTCACCCTGGGCGTGCGTCCCGAGCACCTGCGCGCCGGCGAAGCCGACAACGCGCTGCAGACGACGGTGACCTTCGTCGAATCGCTGGGCAGCATGACCTATGCCTACTGCAGCAATGCCGGCGTCGACGACGTGATCACCTGCGCCCTCGAGGGCGATCGCCGGGTCGCCAGCGACCAGGCCTTGGCTCTGGGCGTGCCTCCCGCGAGGGCCTATCTCTTCGACGCCGAGGGTCGGGCCTTCACGCGCCTGGCATCGACCGAGCAACGGCATGCGGCGTGACCGCCTCGCGGCGGTGGCGAGCGCGCTGGCGGCCGTGGCGTCGGCAGCGATGCTGGCCGGCGCATCGCCTGCGTCGGCGCAAGCGCATCGACCCTTGAAGCTGCTGGTGTGGATCAACGGCGACAAGGGCTACAACGGGCTGCAGAAGGTGGGCGACGCCTTCACGCGCGAGTCGGGCGTGCAGGTCGTGGTCCAGCACCCCGAAGGCGCGCCCGACAAGTTCGCCGCCGCCGCCGCCGCCGGCAAGGGCCCGGACATCTTCTGCTGGCCGCACGACCGCGCCGGCGAATGGGCCAAGTCGGGGCTGATCGTGCCGGTGCGCCCGCCGCGCCAGGTGCGCGAGGCGATCGCCGACTCGGCCTGGCAGGCCTTCACCTACAAGGGCGAGGTCTGGGGCTATCCGCTGGCCATCGAGGCCATCGGGCTGATCTACAACAAGGCCCTCGTGCGCACCCCGCCGGCGAGCTTCGACGACGTGATCGCGCTCGACAACCGGCTCCAGGCCGAGGGCAAGCACGCCATCCTGTGGGACTACAACAAGTCCTTCTTCACCTGGCCGATGCTCGCCGGGCCCGGCGGCTTCGTCTTCGGACGCAACGCCCAGGGTGAGCTCGACCAGAATTGCCTGTGGGGCGACTTCGCCGCTGCGGCAGTGTTGAGCGGCCTGCCGATCACGCTGGTGTTCGTCTTCGCACAGCGCTGGATCGTTTCGGGCCTGACCGCCGGGGAAGTCAAGGGATGAAACATCTTCTCGTCGCCGCGGCCGCGGCCGTCACCGTCACCGGCGCCGCGGCGACACTTCCAGTCGCCACCCAGGCGCAGAGCACCATGTCCTACGCCAATGCATTCGATCAGGCCCAGGCCGGCGTCTTCGCGGCGCGCGAGAAAGACTGGCGCAACGGCGCCGTCGTCTACCAGGTCTTCGTCGACCGCTTCGCGCCGCCGGCGAACCTGGAGGCCAAGCGCGCGCTGTACCCGGCTCCGAAGGTGCTGCACCCCTGGACCGACCTGCCCACGCCGGGCCATTACGTCGAGAGCGCCAAGGTCTGGAGCCAGGAGATCGACTTCTGGGGCGGCGACCTGAAGAGCCTGCAGGGCAAGCTCGGCTACGTGCAGGGCCTGGGCGTGGACGTGCTCTACCTCAACCCGATCGCCCTGGCCTACACCAATCACAAGTACGACGCGCTCGACTACAAGCAGGTCTCGCCCGAGTACGGCACGCGTGACGACGCGAAGGCGCTGGCCGCCGACCTGCACCGGCGGGGCATGAAGCTGGTGCTCGACGGCGTGTTCAACCACATGGGCCGCCAGTCGCCGATCTTCAAGCAGGCCGAGGCCGACCCGAAGAGCCCGTACCGCAACTGGTTCGTCTTCGGCAAGCAATACCCCGGTGGCGTTCGCTCCTGGGCCCAGTACCAGAACCTGCCCGAGCTGAACCTCGAGCACCCGAAGGTCCGCGACTACCTCTGGGGCGACGCCGACTCGGTGGTGCGCGGCTGGCTGCGCGACGGCGTCGACGGCTGGCGGCTCGATGTCGCTTTCGACATCGGCTTCCGCTTCCTGGGCGAGCTGACCCAGACCGCGCATGCCGAGAAGCCCGGCTCGCTGGTGGTGGGCGAGATCGCGAATTACCCGCAGGAATGGTTCCCGTCGGTCGACGGCGTGCTCGGCTTCACCTTGCGCCAACTGATCCTGCGCATCGCGGGCGGCCGCATCGACACGGCCACCGGCGGCCGCATGATCGCGCGGCTGATCGCCGACGCCGGTGTCGATCACATGCTCAAGAGCTGGACCTACCTCGGCAACCACGACACCGAGCGCCTGGCCACGGCGCTGCCCGACGAGGCCTCGCGCCGGCTGGCGCAGGTGCTGCAGTTCACGCTGCCGGGCTCGCCCAACGTCTACTACGGCGACGAGCTGGCGATGCCGGGCGGCAGCGACCCCGAGTCGCGCGCGCCGATGCGCTGGGACCAGGTGCGCGACGACAACGCGGCGCTGGCCTGGATGAAGCAGCTCGTCGCGATGCACCGCAAGAGCCGGGCGCTGCGCATCGGCGACTTCCGCCTGGCCGAGGCGCACAAGCTGTTCGCCTTCGAGCGCCGCACCGAGCGTGCGGCCGACAGCGTCATCGTCGTCGTCAACGCATCGTCCGCCGCGGTGTCCGAGTCGGTGCTGCTCACCGACTCCAAGCTGATGGACGGCACGCCGCTGGTCGATCTGCTGGGACGGCACGAGCCCTTGCGGATCGCGTCCTCGATGCTCGACGTGACGCTGCCGGCGCACGGCTTCCTGGTGCTGCAGCCCGATGTCAGGCCGCAGGGCGGCTACACCAACTACAAGCGCGTGCAGTGAGCCGCCGCGGCCGCGTCCCGGCCGCGGCACCGGCCGCACCGGCAAGCCTCGAGCAGGCGCTCGAGGCCTGGCCGCAGGACCCCGCCGTGCACCGCGCGTTGGCCGACGCCAGGCGGGCGCTGGGCGACGAGCTCGGTGCGCTGGCGCATGAGATCGCCGCGCAGACGCTGGCCGCATACGCCGCCGGCACGCCGGGGCCGTCGCTCGGCGAGCTGTGCACGGTGGCCACCGGCTATTTCATGAAGGGCGACCACGTTGCCGCGCAGCGCTGGTACCGGCTGGTCCTGGCGCTCGACCCGGAGGTCGCGCCGGCGCACCAGAACCTGGCCGCGATCCACGCTGCCAGGGGCGAGATGGTCGAGGCCGAATCGAGCCGGCAGCGCGCCTACCGCATCCAGCGTGTCTTCATCGAGCCGGTCGAACTGCCCACGCGGCGTCTGCTGATCCTGTGCGTCGGCAGTGCGGCGGGCAACGTGCCGGTCGAGGCGCTTCTGTCCGGCGGCCGCAGCCTGCGCATCAAGTACGTCATCGACCGTGCCGACGCGGCTGAAGACGCGCGCCTGCCACCTTTCGATCTCGTGTTCAACGCCATCGGCGACGCCGATGTCGCCGCACCGCTGACCGCGCGGCTGGAACATTTCGCGCAGGCCTGCGGCCGCCCACTGCTGAACGCCCCGGCGGCGGTGGCGCTCACGCAGCGCCACCGGCTGGCCGAGCGGCTGGCCGGCCTGGCCGATGTGGTCGTGGCCCCCTGCAGCCGCCACGAGCGGCCGCCGGCGACGCCGGCCGAACTCGGCTATCGCCTGGAACGCGCCGGCATCGGCTGGCCGGTGCTCGTGCGCCGCGCGGCCAGCCATGGTGGCGACGGGCTGACCCGCTGCGACAACCTGCCGGCGCTGCACGCGGCCTTGCTCGCCATCGACGGCGCGCATTACCTGAGCGCGTTCCGCGACTCGCGCGGCGCCGACGGTCACTACCGCAAGTACCGCGTCGTCTTCGTCGACCGCGAGCCGCTGCCCTATCACCTGGCCATCTCGACGCACTGGATGGTCCATTACTTCTCGGCCGCCATGGCGCAGGAAGCCTGGAAGCTCGGCGAAGAGCATCGCTTCCTGTGCGACCCTGCCGCCGCCCTCGGCGCAAGGGCAACGGCCGCCATCGCCGCCATCGGTCGGCGCCTGGATCTGGACTTCGGGGGCGTCGACTTCGCGCTCCTGCCCGACGGCAGGGTGCTGGTGTTCGAAGCCAATGCGACGATGCTGGTGCACCGCGAGCGCCAGGGCGGTCCGCTGGCCCACAAGAACGCCTTCGTCGACCGGATCGTCGACGCCTTCGAGCGGATGCTGGTGCGCGCGAGCGGCGGCTGAGGACGGCCGACGCATCGCCGATCGATGGCGCCGGCAGCCGCGGCAGACAGAGGCCTTCCGCGCGCGGCTACGATCGCGCTGCCCGGCCCTCTGCCGGGCCGGAGGTGCCCACATGCCCAGCCCCAAGGCCGCCCTCGTCGTCGGCGCCGGCGACGCCACCGGGGGCGCCATCGCGCGCCGTTTCGCCCGCGAGGGCTACATCGCCTGCGTCACCCGGCGCCAGGCCGACAAGCTGCAGCCGCTGGTCGATCGCATCCGCGCCGAGGGCGGCCAGGCGCAGGGCTTCGGCTCGGATGCACGCGACGAGGCCGCGGTGACCGAACTGGTGGCGCAGGTCGAGCGTGACGTTGCGCCGATCGAGGTGGCGGTGTTCAACATCGGGGCCAACGTGCGCTTCGCGGTCACCGACACCACCGAGCGCGTCTACCGCAAGGTCTGGGAGATGGGCGCGCTGGCCGGCTTCCTGATGGGCCGCGAGGCGGCCAGGGCGATGCTGCCGCGCGGCCGCGGCACGATCCTGTTCACGGGCGCCACCGCCAGCCTGCGCGGCGGCGCCGGCTTCGCGGCCTTCGCCGGCGCCAAGCATGCGCTGCGCGCGCTGGCGCAGAGCCTGGCGCGCGAGCTCGGGCCGCAGGGCATCCACGTGGCGCATGTGGTGATCGACGGCGCCATCGACACCGCGTTCATCGCCCAGAATTTCCCCGAGCGCTACGCGCTGAAATCGCGCGACGGCATCCTCAACCCCGAGCACATCGCCGAGACCTATTGGCAGCTGCACGCCCAGCCGCGCAGCGCCTGGACCCACGAGCTCGACCTGCGGCCGTGGATGGAAACCTGGTGAACGGAGACCCGCGGTGAAGACCATCGAGTTCTTCTTCGACTTCGGCAGCCCCACCACCTACCTCGCGCACACGCAGCTGCCGCGCATCGCGGCGCAGGCCGGCGCGCAGCTGGTCTACCGTCCGATGCTGTTGGGCGGCGTGTTCAAGGCGACCGGCAACGCGAGCCCCGCGAGCGTGCCGGCCAAGGGGCGCTGGATGGCGCAGGACCTCGCTCGCTGGGCGGCGCGCTGGGGCGTGCCTTTCAGCCTCAACCCGCATTTCCCGGTCAATACGCTGACGCTGATGCGCGGCGCCACGGGCCTGCAGATGCGCCGGCCCGAGGTCTTCGCGCGCTATGTCGACGCCGTCTTCGAAGCGATGTGGGTGGCGCGGCGCAACCTGGGCGATGCCGGCGAGGTGGCCGCCGTGCTGATCGCTGCCGGGATCGACCCGCAGGCTTTCATGGCCCTGGTCGGCGACCCCGAGGTCAAGGCCGCACTCGTGGCGCAGACCGAGCAGGCGGTGGCGCGCGGCGCCTTCGGCGCGCCGACCTGCTTCGTCGACGAGCAGATGTTCTTCGGCCAGGACCGGCTCGACTTCGTCGCCGCGGCCCTGGCCTGAAGCGCCGCCGATCGGCCGATCAGACCGCGAACGGCCCCTGCGCGAGGAAAGGCCCGGCGCTGCCGAGCACGAACAGGTTGGGCGACTGCGTCGCCGGCATGCCGGCGCGGATGTGGGCGTGGAAGCTGCGGTAGTCGCCCTGGAAGGCGCCGTGGTTCCAGACCTTGAGCAGCTGCTCGGTGAAGGCGCCGTTGTGGTCGCCGTCCATCGAGGTCTGGTTGTCCTGGCAGCCCGAGATCAGCACCACGGCCGGCTTGAACTGGCCGACGAGCTGGGTGGCCTGCGCCGCCGCGCCGACATGGGCCAATGCCGCATCGGGATCGACGTAGGCCTTCCTCGCGGCCTTGGCGACGTCGTCCTGCAGCTTGTCGTAGAAGGCCTTGTGCAGGTCATAGACCCGGCGCGCGACGGCGTCGGGCATCAGCTTGACGCGCTGACCGGGCGGCGGTGGGGGCGGGGCCAGCTCGCGCGTGACGCTGCCGCTGTGGCAGCTGTCGGAGAGCACCAGCACGCGGACGCCGGCGGCGAAGCGGCTGAGCTCGAAGTACAGCTCGTCGTCGAGCAGCTGGCCGTCGTAGAGGCACCAGGTCTCGTCCTTGCGGTCGGGCTCGTCGCCGTTGACGTCGGGCACCTGGCCGCCATGGCCCGAGTAGCTGAGGAAGAAGAGGTCGCCGCCATTGAGCGCCTTGGCCGCCGCCCGGATGCCGGCCAGCACCTTGGCCCGCGTGGCCTGCTTGGTGAGCAGCACGGTGGACTTCATGCCGCGCGTCTTGGCGATGGCCGCCATGTCGTGGGCGTCGAATTCGCAGGCCGCGAGCGGCCCGTCCCAGCCGCCATAGGCCGCGCCACTGACGCCGTTCAGGCCGATGTGCAAGGACACGGCCTTGGCTTGCGCTGTGGGCTTGCGCTGGGCGGCGCTGGCGGTCGTGTCGTCGGGCTTGCTGGCCATGGTCGATCTCCTCGGGTCGTCGTTGCAGGGCGGCGCGGCGCGGACCCGCGCTGCACTGGCCGATGATCGGCAGCCAGCCGCTGCCGCGACAGCCCTAAGTCATAGGCAGGCGCCCCGGCAGCCCGCCGCCCAGCCGAAGATGCCGGCGTCGAGGCGCGGGTCGTCTGCAGGAGCGGCACGAGTCGATCGCGCCAGGCGCGCCAGCCCGGCTCGTCGGGATTCAGTCCATCGTCGAAGAGGCCGGCGATCTTCTGCCCCGAGGTGTCCACGAAGGCAGGGTACAGGTGCGGATGCGAGGTCAAGCCGGCGAACGGCCGGGTTCGTGCCAGCGTCGCCAGGCGCTGGTTCACCGGCCGCGCCACCGCGGCGTCCCTCGCCTGGCCATCAGACGCCCAGCCCGTCGAGCTCGGCCCCGGTGCGCTGCAGCGACAGCTTCAGCCACTGCCGGTCGAGCAGGCCCAGGCCGCCGGCATGGGTGGCGGCCCAGAAGCTGCTGCCGGCGGCATCGACCTTCTGCAGCAGCGCATCGGGCAGCTTGCGCAGGCGCAGCGTGCGTGCGCCGAGCGCCTGCGCGTGTTCCTGCAGGGCCGAGGCGACGAGCTGTTCGAAGCCCTCGCCGCGCACCTCGTTGAGCACAGGCACCAGCGGCAGCGCCGCGCCCGAGCCGTCGAGCCAGCGTGCGAGCAGATCGACCGAGTCCCGGCCGGCGTCCATCACGTGCCAGTAGTTCAGCCCGACACCGAGCTCGGCCGCGAGTTCGGCCACGCCCGCCTCATCGAGCCAGCGCACGAGTGCGGTCTGCGTCTGCGCCGCCAAATCGACGAACACGCGGTGCGCCGGGTCCTCTGCCGCTGCCTCGACGACGCGGTCCAGGCTGTCGTGGCCGTCCAGCGGCATCGGTGCGGCGTAGTCGGCGTAGAAGCGCAGGAGCGCCCCGTGCGAGCGGTCGGTGTCGAAGCCGATGAATGGCAGGCCGCGGTCAATGAAGTGCTGGGCCAGCACGCGCGCCAGCAGCGACTTGCCGGCGCCGCCCCTTTTCGCCGCCGATGAAATGGATCTGACTCATGCGAAGTGTCCGTTGAAGGAGGATGGAAAGGCCGCGTACGGCAGCGCGATGGACACAGGGTACGGCGTCGGGGTTGCACCGCCGCAGTCACCCGGCGGGGCAAACGGCGAGACGATGCGGGCGTCGTAGCGCAGGCGCCCTTCGAGGCTGGTCGCAGGCTGGCGATACGCCAGACGCTGCCTTCGCTCTGTCTGGCGCCACGCCGTTGGCGACCTTGCCACACTCTGCGACCACGGTGCCGCTGGCGGTGACGGCGATCGACCGCACCTGCTGTCGGCGCCGTGCCCGGCCCGCTCTCAGCGCTGCCGACGACGGCTTGTGCCGGATGACAAGCGGCTCGCCACGGGCCTGGTTGGCGTATGCGACCACGAAGTCGTCTGCGGCGCAGCACTGAAACCTGCGAACCCGAATGGGCAGTTCATTCCAGCCCCTGGCCAGCATCCGAGGTGGCCTGCAAGCGCCTGCGGAGTAGCAACCCCCGCATTTGCCGGGGGGCCCTACCCAGCCAGATTGCAGGATCGCAGCCCGAGGATTCCGCCCATTTGATCCACCCCCATGCGCTTTCGTCGTACCCGCGTGCCCTGACATCCTGGATTGCCGTTCTGACCGTCCTGATGGCCGCGCTCGCGCCGTCGATTTCGCATGCGCTGGGGTCCAAGAAGGCGTTGTCGTGGATCGAGGTCTGTACCTCGACGGGAGCCAAGTGGGTTCAGCCGGATGGTGGCTCCGGCGACGAGGCGGCGCGACTCGCACCCCTGTAAGCATTGCCCCAACTGTTCGCTGCACGCAAGCACCGCGGCGATTCCTGTCGCTCCAGCGGCAGGCGTTCCGATCGTTTTCCCGGACAATGCGTGGCAACCTCTCCTTACCGATTCGAGAATCGTCCGCGCCGCGCGGGCGTGCCCGGAAGCCTCGACGCTAGTGAAGGAAAGCTACAACGATCAGCCCGGGCTAACCCTGGTTGTTCGCTGTGATTGCCTCAGGGGCGGCGACCGGCCTTGTCGCCGATCTGTAGTCACACTACAGTTACCTGCCTCTGAGCCGTTTCCACGAGCGCCTCCATGCCGAGCCGTCTTGCTCTTGTCCGCATTGCTTGGGCCTGTACCTTCGCAGTCACTGCGTTGGCTGCCTGTGGCGGCGGGTCCGGCGGCAGCGCCGCCGCCGCGCCGCCGCCGGACCCCGGCGCCAACTTGCCGGCGGTCGACGTCAGCAGCGTGACCAAGGCCGACCCGGGCAGTGCGCTTGGCGCTGGCTGGCAGAACGGCGCCTTCATCGAGATCTTCGTCCGCAGCTTCAAGGACAGCGATGGCGACGGCATCGGCGACCTGCGCGGCCTGACGGCGCAACTCGACTATCTGCGCGACCTTGGCGTCGCCGGCCTCTGGCTGATGCCGGTGACGCGAAGCGAGGACCACGACCACGGTTATGCGGTAACCGACTACCGCAACATCGAACGCAGTACGGCAGCCTGGCCGACTTCGACGAACTGCTGCGCCAGGCGCATGCGCGCGGCATCGGCGTCGTGATCGACTACGTGATCAACCACAGTGCGGCCGACAATCCGCTGTTCATCAACTCCAAGGCGAGCAACGCCAACCCCTACCGCGACTGGTACGTCTGGCAGGGCCTCAAGCCCAGCGGCTGGAGCATCTACGGCAACGACCCCTGGCGCGGCAGCGCCGGCAACTACTACTTCGCGCCGTTCTGGGACCAGATGCCCGACTTCAACCTCGTCAATCCGAGCGTCGTCGCCTGGCATCAGGACAACCTGCGCTTCTGGCTGAACCGTGGCGTCGACGGTTTTCGCTTCGACGCCGTCGGCAACTTGGTCGAGAACGGTCCGAGCGCATGGGAGAACCAGCCGCAGAACTACACGCTGCTGCGCAACGTGCGCCAGCTGATGGACGGCTACGCGCAGCGCTTCCTAGTCTGCGAAGGCCCGAGCGACTCCTTCGGCTACACGGGCGCGTGCGGCAGCGCCTTCGCGTTCAACAACAATGCGAACCTGATTGCCGCTGCCAAGGGCGATCCGGCTGCGGTGCAGCGTGTCGCCGACTTCCCGAAAACCGAACCTGCGGGAATCTCGACGATGCTGTCCAACCACGACTCGTTCGCCGGCCAGCGCCCCTACGATCAGTTTGGCGGCAACCTGGCGCAGTACAAGCTTGCCGCCGCCACTTACCTCCTGCAGCCGGGAACGCCGTTCATCTACTACGGCGAGGAGATCGGCATGGCCGGCGCGGCCACGCTGTCGGGCGATCCGAAGCTGCGCACGCCGATGAGCTGGACCGCGAGCGGCGGCTTCACGAGCGGCGAGCCTTACCGCGCGGCGGCGGCCAATGTTGCCACCTTCAACGTCGCTGCCGAACAGACCGACCCGGCGTCGCTGCTGTCGTTCTACAAGGCGATGCTGGGCCTGCGCAAGCGATTCGCGTCGATCGCCGCCGGCGCCTACGAGAACGCCGCGGCCAGCGGCAGTGCGATCAGCTTCCAGCGCCACCTTGGCAGCGAACGCACCCTGGTCGTCGTCAACTACGGCAGCGGCACAGCGACAGTTTCGGTCGGCGGGCTGCCGGCGAACGCAAGCCTCGCGAGCGCCTATCCCGGGGGCGGCGCCGACCTCGCCGCCGGCGCCGACGGCAGCGCTGCCGTCACGCTGCCCGCACAGTCGCTGCGGGTGTTCAGCGTGCGCTGAACGCGCGATGAACCTCAGAGCTGGTCGAGCACCTGGCGTCGCTTCAGCTGGTATTCGTCCTCGGTGATGAGGTTGCTTTCGCGCAGTCGCTTGAGCGCGCGCAGGCGCTGTTCCTGCTCTTCGTAGAACGCCGCGTCGTGCGGCCGGCGTGGTGGCGGAGCGACCGCGGCGGGTGCTGCAGGCGCGGTCGTCGGGTTGGAGCGCGCTGAAGGAGCGGCCGGCAGGGCGGGAGTGGCCGCGGCTTGGGTCGGCACCGGAACCGGGGGCGCTGGAGTCGGTGCCGGTGCCGCGGCGGCAGCGTTCGTCTCGCCGCGCACCAGCGCTGTCAGCGCGCGCGAAAACGACACCGCGCCCGCATCCACCGCCGCAGTCGCCGGTGTCGCCATCGGCTCGTCGGGGCCGGCCCCGTAGCGGTTCTCCCGGTTCAGGCCCTGCAACACACCTTGGGTCAGCTGTGCCGTTTGCTGCGAGGGCTGCGGCGTCAGCAGGTCGACGACGGCGGTGGGCGGCGCGCGATCGCCGCCGTAACCCATGGCCAGCTGCGGGCGGCCGGCCTCGGGCCGAGCGACGCCGAGCGATGGCACCGTTGCCGCGGCGCCTGCAAAGCGGCTGAACAGGTTGGTTTCGGCTTCGGTCGAGAGCTTGGCCGCGGTGACGAAGGCGACGATCGATGACCGTGCCAGGGTCGCGGCATCGATCACATGGTCGGGGACGAAAAACGATACCGAACGTCCTCGAATACGTACGTCGGCGACGAAGAAGACCGAACGATCGACCTGCGCTTCGGTCGCACCGGGCTCGCCCGGTGCGGCGTGTTCCAGCAGGTCGATGAACTGGCGCCGCATCAGCTCCGGGCGCGGCGTGAGGACGATGGCCCTTTCCCACGCGCTGGCCGCGGCGACCGTCGCGCCGCGGCCCGGCAGTGTGAACGTGTTGCCCGAACCGGGCACGCGATCGGTGTCGATGTACAGGTCGAGGTTGAAGGTGTAGAAGCCGTGGCGCGCGAAGGCCGACAGGTCTTCCGACCCCGGTCCCGGCGGATGGACGGTGGATGGGTGGCGGATCAGGTTGCGGAACGTCGCCTCGAAACGCACACCGCCGTTCTCGGCGAACGCGCGCAGGGAGCGCAGGTCGAGGTCGCCCGGCGAGTAGGCGCTGTCGCCAGGGTAGACCAGCGCGCCAGCGCCGATGTCATCAGCTTCAGGATCCGTGATGTTCAACAACGGCGCCGGCTGCGCGGCCAAGGTCAGCGGCAGCAGCAGCAAGGCCGCGCAGGAAAGCATCTTCATTGTGGGTCTCGAATTGAAGAACGGACGGGCAGCCCGGTTCGGTTTCGGGCCCCGAAGCGTAAGCCAAAGAGCCCCGCCCCGCGACCGGGGAAGGGGCCCTTCTCACTGGCATGGCGGCCGGCGGTCGCCGCTGGTCAGAAATTCGCCTGCACGAACACCTTGAGGCGGTACTGCTTGATGTCGACCGGGGTGCCGGTCTCCAGCGGGTCGCCCGTGCCATTGACCCATTGCGCGAGGCCGCCGATCTCGGCGCCGGCCAGGTTGTAGGCCATCTTCACGCTCAGGATCCTCTTGTTGTTGTCGAAGGCGGCGCCCGACGCGGTGATCTTGCGCGTATAGCGGCCCCAGGACACGCTGCCGTACAAGTCGCTGAAGACCTGGTTGCCGGCGCTGAGCGTGACGCCCTGGTCCTTCGTGTCGCGGTCGTCGGTGGCGTTGTTGACCTGGCCCGCATTCTTGTCGTCGACCAGCTTGTACTTCGCTCCGAGTTCGATCCCGCCGGCGAACGGCATGACGTAACCGATCTTCGCCGCCACGATGTTGGTCTTGCGGTCGTTGTTGAGATTGAAGTAGTTCGACAGCGGCCCCGTCGGCGAATAGTTTTGCCAGTTGTAGTTGTAGCCGAGGTGGGTGTATTCGAGCGACATCGGGATCTTCGCGATCTCGTAGTTGACGACCCCCGTCAACCCCTTCCAGCCCTGCACCGACTCGTTGGGCGCCTCATCGAAGTCCATGAAGGCGTTGTCGACCAGACCGTTGGCTCCGGCCGCCAGGCCACTGTCGGCGGCGCAGCGGCCGTTGACGGCGGACCAGCAGTGCGGCGACGACGGCGCCTGCTGGTAGTCCTTGGCCGCGCCGCCGAGCCAGATCTGCTGGCCCCAGCCGTACCAGGCCGATTCCGAGCCCTCGGTCAGCAGCACGTCGCTCTCGCGCCGCGCCGCCATGTTGCTGTAGAAGCCGGCGCCGATGTTGAAATACTGGAAGTTCATCGTCAGGCCCGAGACCGGCAGGTTGTTCAGGCCGACGTCGACCTTATAGGCGCGGTCGCTGATGTCCGACTTCGGGCTGTTGATCCACGGCTGGTCGAACAGCGGCGCCGTGTACTGGGAGTGGTAGTACGCGCCCTTGAGGTCGACGAAGTTCGCCACCGTGCCCTCGGCCTTGAGCATGAAGACGTTGGTCTTGGAGAAGGTCTCCTCGTCCTGCCCGTTGTTGGGGGTGGCGTCGGCCTTGAGCTGGTGGTCGTTGAACCACTGGTAGCTCGTCGCCAGCCGGGCGGGGCCGAACTGGGCCTTGGCCTGGGCGATGTAGACGCCTTCGTTGTACTGGGTGGAGTCGCTGCTGCAGCAGCTCGAGCCCTGGCCGTAGTTGGACTGCAGGTAGTTCGGCGGCGAGATGCGCGCGAACTCCCAGCTCGCGCCCTTCATCGGCAGCGGGCCCTTGAAGTACAGGCCGTTGTAGTTGTCGCGGTCGATGTAGCGCACCGCGCCGACCGTGAACGGGTCGAACTGGCCCCATTGGCTGGAGCCGATCAGCGCCTGGTCGAGCCACTTGTAGCCCGGCGTGAGCAGGAGGTAGGCGCCGCGCAGCTTCATCCACTTCTGCGTGTTGGCCTGGTCGCCTGTCGACGCCCCCTCCAGTCCGAAGCCGCCGAAGTCGGTCCAGTAGGCGTCCGACGAGCGGCTCTGGATGCGGCCGCCGGCCTCGACCTGCTTGGAGATCGTGGCCTTGAACACGAGGTTGATCTCGGTGAACTGGCCCTGGTCGCCGCCGCTGGCGGTGTCGATGCTGTGGTTGGTGTTGGCCTTGAGCTGGTTGCCGTCGAGGAACTTCATGTAGATGTTCGAGCCGCTGAAGTCCAGGCCGGCGGCGAAGGCCGGCGCGGCGAGCATCAGGCCGACCGCGGCGGCCAGCGGCTTGAGGGTGTGCTTTCTCATGGGGGTCATCTCCTTGTCGGGTTGTCGTTTCACTTGTGGATCATCTTCAGCGTCGCCTTCTTCACCGACTCGCCGTTCGGGCCGCAGGTGTAGGCCAGCATGTCGGCCTGCTTGGCGTCCGGGCCGTCGAGCACGTCCATCGTGTGCGGGTCGCAGTCGCCGTCGTTGCCGCCGCCGAAGCGGTGCTGGCCCTCGTACTCGTTGACCTTGCGCGTGAGCAGGTCGGTAGCGGCGGGGAAGCCTTCGTTGGACTGCATCACCACCTGGTAGCCCCAGCCATCGACGTTGCCGTCGCCGCCGAGTTCGGACAACGGCACCGAGCCGCTGATCGTGCGGCCGCGGCCGCGCGTGATGTTGGGCACGACGATGTCCTTCACCACCGCTGCCGCCTTCGATTCGGCCTCGGAGACGACGCGCGCCTTCTTCTGCGGCGACAGGATGACGACCTTGTTCCATTCGCTGCTGGGCGCGAACTGCAGGTTCAGCCCGGGCAACGACTCGGTGTGGCCGCCGGGGGCGCCGGTCTTGATGAAGATGAAGACCATCTGCACCGCGAAGCCGCCGCCCATGCCCCAGGGATCCTCGAGGTTGGCCGCCACGTCAACCGAGAAGTCCACATTGCCGCCGCTCTTCTCGGCCTTGAACTTGGTGAGGTCGAACGAACCCGGCTTGTAGACGCCATCGGTCGGGTAGGTGTAGTTGCCCGGGCCATTGTCGTCGCCGCGCGGGTCGCTGAACTCGACGGCATGGGCCGCGACGGCACCGACCGCGAGCGCGGTGGCGATGCCGAGTGCCTGGAAGGACGGACGTGTCTTCATGGTGCTTGGCTCCTCAGGGACAGGGGTTTGTTGGCTACTTCACACTGCCGGCGGTGAGGCCGGAGACAAGGTACTTCTGCAGGTACAGGAACAGGATCACGACCGGCAGCGACACGATCACCGAGCCGGCGGCGAAGAATCCCCATTGGGAGGAGAACCCCCCGACGAAGAAGCGCAGGCCCACCGGGGCCGTGTACATGGTCTCGGCTTCCAGCAGCACGGAAGCGAGGATGAATTCGTTCCACGCCGTCATGAACGAGAACAGCGCGGTGATCGCGATCGCCGGCTTGGCCAGCGGTAGGATGATGCGGATGAAGATGGTCTGGCGCGACGCGCCGTCGATGACCGCCGATTCCTCGATGTCGATCGGGATGGTGTCGAAGTAGCCCTTGAGCATCCAGACGCAGAACGGGATCGCGGTCGTCGCGTAGACGATCACCAGGCCCCAGTAGGTGTTGCCCAGCCCGAGCCACTTGACGATGATGATGAACAGCGGGATCAGCATCAGCGTGCCGGGGAACATCTGCGACACAAGGAAGGCCAGCATCCCGGCGTTGCGGCCGGGGAAGCGGAAGCGCGAGAACGCATAAGCCGCGGTGCAGGCGAGGAACACGCCGAGCAGCGTCGTCATCACCGAGACGATCGCGCTGTTGAGCACCCAGCGGCCGAAGGGCTGCTCGGTCATCACGTCGACGAAGTTCTTCACCGACGGATGCGCCGGCCAGGGCATGACGCCGCGCAGCCGCTCGAGGAAGCTCGGGTCTTTCGGCAGGTCGATCAGGCCCACGCTCTGCTGGCCCGAGAAAGCCAGCGCCAGCACCCACAGCACCGGGTAGATCGCCAGCAGCGTGAACGCGATCAGCCCGACGTGGACCCAGACGTGGTTCTTGTTCTCGCGCGCCATCTCAGTACGACTCCGTGGCTCGCGTCAGCCGGGTCTGGAAGTACCCGTAGACGAGCAGGATGACGAAGATCACCGTCGAGTAGGCGGCGGCGTAGGCGTACTGGTATTGCTCGAACGCGATCTTGTAGGCCTTGGTGATCAGGATCTCGTTCGCGCCCGCCGGCTCGCCGCCGGAGACGAGGAAGATGATGTTGAACATGTTGAAGGTCCACACCACCGACAGCACGATCGCCGGCACCAGCGTCGGCCGCAGCAGCGGCAGCGTGATGCGGCGCAGGCGCTGCCAGCGTGTCGCCCCTTCGACCTCGGCCGCCTCGTACATGTCCTTGGGGATCGACTGCAGCGCACCCAGGATCACGACCATCATGAACGGGAAGCTGAGCCAGCCGTTGGTCGCGAGCCCGGTCATGAACGAGCTGAAGACGCCGTCGAACCAGGCTACCGGCTTGAGCCCGAACATCTGCAGCACCTGGTTGATGACGCCGAACTGCGGGTGGAACATGCCGCGCCAGACGAGCGCGGTGATGTAGTTCGGGATCGCCCAGGGCAGGATCAGTAGCACGCGGTAGATCGGCTTGGCCTTCAGCCCTTCGGTGTTGAGCGCGAGCGCGAGCACGAAGCCGAAGCTGACGCCGATGCTGACGTTGGTGACGGTCCAGATCACCGTCATCATCAGCGTCCAGTAGAAGTTCTGGTAGTTGACGACGGTGCCTTCGACGCTCTTGGTGACGATGTTGAAGTCACCCAGGATCTGGACGTAGTTGTCGAGGCCGATCCAGCGTTCGCGAAACGGCGCCGACTCGTTGAACAAGGTCGTGTCGGTGAACGACAGCCCGATGCCGTAGAAGAACGGGAAGAACACGAGCAGGAGCATGCCGATCATCGCCGGCGCGGTGTAGGCGTAGGCGTCGGCGTGCTCGCGGAAGGCCTTCCAGCTGCGCGCGGCATAGCCCTGGACGAAGAACAGCAGCGCCGCCAGACCGATGACGTCGACCGCCCACAGGCTGCGCTCGAGGAAGACGGTGCGCGTCTCCCTGACCACCACGCCGGATTTCGCGAGCAGCTCGCCGGCCGGCGAGACGAGGCCGAGCGGGCGACCGTAGTGGTCGATGTCCCAGGGGCTGGCTCGGCCGGTCGGCGCCTGTGCGCCCAGGCTTGTCGACAGCGCCGCGGCGGCGGCCTGCACCTGCCCGATCGCGGCGTCGCTGGCGGCCAGGACCTCGCGCATCGCTGCCAGCCGCTGCTGCTGGTAGCCGATGACGATCGCAAGCAGAGCTGCCACCGCGATCGCACGGCTGGTGTCGAAGCGCCTCGCCGGGTCGACGCGAAGCAGGGCGCCGATGACGAGCGCCGCGGCGAACACGCCGAGCGCGAGCCCGGGACCGCCGCTGGCGCCGACGTGGCGCACGGCAGGCTTCACGCGCGCCTGCACGATGCCTTCGATCTTGCCTTTGACCCGGTAGGGCACGCCGACGGTGACGACGCCGCCCTTGTCCTCGAGCTGGATCGTCTTCTTGCGAGTCACGCCTTCGCTGGCGTTGGTCTCGGCGGCCGCGCGCAGCGCGGCGATGAGGTCGAACAGCGGCTTCTCGGCGAGCTTGAGCGAACGCGGCGCCTCGTCCTCGGCGCGGGTCGAGCCGAGCAACTGGCGCCCGGCGACGAGCTGCAGCGACTCGATCGCCAGGCTGCCTTCACGCCAGGCCTGCAAGCGCTGATTGACACCGTCTTCGGGCACGCCGGCCAGCGAGGCACTGACCGCATTGGCCAGCAGCAGCGCCTCGCGCTCGCGGTCGTGGGCGGCGATGTCGGCGTCGGCCGCGCTCTGCAGCCAGCCGCCGAGCACCAGCACGAGCGCCGCAGCGACGCCCATGCCTGCGGCAGCGGATTGCCTCAGTCGCTCAGTCCAGCCCATGCTGCGTCGCTGCCTGTGGCGCTCGCGCCTAGCGGCCCTTGCGCAGCGCGGCAATGCTTTCCTGCATCGCCGCCGCCGCTTCCTTGAGCGCCGCCTCGACGCTGGCGTTGCCCTTGACGATCTTGTTCATCGCCGTCGTCGCCGGCGACCAGACCATTGTCATCTCGGGCCGGTTGGGCATCGGCTCGGCGTTCTCGAGCTGGTCGCGGAAGGCCTTGAGCACCGGGTCGCCGCTGACCTGCGGGTTGTTGTAGACGGCCTTGTTGGTGTGGAGCTGCCGGCCTTCGATCGCGAGCACGAGCCCGGCCTCCTCCGAGGTCAGGTACTTCGCCAGTTCGTAGGCGGCTTCCTTGTGCTTGGAGCTCGCGGCGACGTAGGCGCCCTCGATCGTCATCCAGGGCCGCATCGGCTTGTTGATGCCGCTGATCACCGGCAGCGGTGCGAGGCCGAAGTTGATCTTCTTGTCGATGTCGCCGACAAACCAGGGCCCGTTGATGACCATCGCCGCCTTGCCCTCGTTGAACATCGAGGCGATCAGCGCCTCCGACGGCTCGGGCGGCAGAATGTCGTCCTTCTTGTACCAGGTCATCATCAGGTTCAGCGAGGCCACCGTGGCCGGGCTGTCGACGACCAGCTTGCCGTTCTTGTCGAACACCGAACCGCCGAAAGCGTTCATCAGTGCCGAATGGAAATAGAAGTTGGTGTACCAGTAGGCCAGGCCGTAGCGGCCCGACGCGGTATTGGTCAGCGACTTCGCGAGCTTGACCATCTCGTCGGTCGTCTTGGGCGGCGTCTTGACGAGATCCTTGTTGTAGATCAGTGTCGTCATCTTGTAGTTGATCGGCAGCCCATAGATGCTTCGCTGGTAGGTCATCGCGTCGATCATCCCGGGCAGCAGGCGGTCCTTGACCGCCTTGTCGACGAAGAAGTCGATCGGCTCGACGGTCTTGCCGGCCTCGATCCAGCCGCCGAGGCGGTCCTGCGCGTAGATGAAGAGGTCCGGGCCCTTGCCGCGCGGCACCGCAGCGCTGATCTTGTCCGCGTAAGCGTCGTAGGGGATCGCCAGCGTGTTGACCTTCATGCCCTTGGCGCCGGGGCTCTTCTCGAACATGCCGATCACCTTCTCGAAGGCCGCCTTCTCGGCCCCGCGGTAGGCATGCCAGACGACCAGTTCGTTGGGCGCCTGCGCGAAGCTGGCGCCGGCGACGGCCAGCAGGGTGGCAGCGACGGCGGTCTTGATCGGGGTGTTCATCGCTCGGCTCCTTGGTCTTGGTTCACGGGTGTCAGGCAAGGCGCTTCTCGCTGACCGGATCGAACAGGTGCATCGCCTCGGTCTTGACGACGAGCGAGATCGGCTCGCCCGGGCTGGGCAGGGCCTGGTGGCTGCGCAGGCGACCGGCGACGGTCGTGCCCTGGATGTCGAAATGCACGATGACCTCGTGGCCGAGCGGCTCGAGGATCTCGATCGTGCCGTTGACGCTGCAATCGCTCTTCCAGTCGACTTCGTGCGCGGCGCCGATATGCTCGGGCCGGATGCCGAGGATGACGTCGCGGCCCTTGTATTTCTGCGCCGCGCTGCTGAACTGCGCCGACACCGGCATCCGAACGCCGAAGAACAGCACGTCGCGGCCGTCGTCCGAGAGTTTGGCCTTGAGCAGGTTCATCTTCGGCGTGCCCATGAAGCCGGCGGTGAACAGGTTGGCCGGCGTGTCGTAGACCTCCATCGGCGTGCCGACCTGGGTCAGGTTGCTGACGCCGGCGTCGCTGCCGCAGGGCCGCAGGATGGCGATGCGGTGGCCCATCGTCATCGCCTCGACCTGGTCGTGCGTGACGTAGACGGTCGTCGTCTTCAGGTTGCGCTGCAGCTTGGACAACTCGGCCCGCATGTGCACGCGCAGTTCGGCGTCCAGGTTCGACAAAGGCTCGTCGAACAGGAACACCGACGGGTTGCGAACGATCGCGCGCCCGAGCGCGACGCGCTGGCGCTGGCCGCCGGAAAGCGCCTTCGGCTTGCGGTCGAGGAAGGCGGTCAGGCCCAGGGTGTCGGCCGCGGCCTGCACCCGCTGCTTGATCTCGGCCTCGGGCAGCTTGCGTATCTGCAGACCGAAGGCGATGTTGTCGTAGACCGTCATGTGCGGGTACAGCGCATAGCTCTGGAAGACCATCGCGATGTCGCGGTCCTTCGGGTGCACGTCGTTGACGACGCGATCGCCGATCAGGATCCTGCCGCTGGTGATGCTTTCCAGGCCGGCGATCATTCGCAGCACGGTCGACTTGCCGCAGCCCGAGGGCCCGACGAAGACCATGAACTCGCCGTCCCTGATGTCGAAGCTCAGGTCGCGGATGACGGTGACCTCCGGCGTGTAGGCCTTGCCGACATGGTCGAGGGTGATGGACGCCATGGTGGGTTCCGACTAGTGAGTGCCGGGAACGAGGATGCGCACCGACTTCGGCGCCATCGTCAGCTTGATGCGGCCATCAGCGCTGGCGACGGCCTCGCCGGCCAGCAGGTCGCGTGCAGCGGCCGGCCAACCCGCGGGCGCCGCGACGTCGGCGTCGACGGGCTCGGCGTCCCGGTTCGCGAGCACGATGACGAAGTCGCCGCTGGCGGCGTCGTGGCGTGCGAACGCCAGGGTCTGGTCCTGTGGCTTCATCAGCAGCTGGTAGTCGCCGCGGCTGAGCGCCGCATGCGCCTTGCGGATGCGGATCAGCTGCTTGTAGTACGCGCGCATTGCCTCGTCGCGCGCCACCCCCTTGCCGGGCAGGATGTCGCGCCCGCCCCAGGGCATGTCGTTGCGGTTGAACGGCCACTCGTGGCCGCCGCGTGCCACTTCTTCGCCGTAGTAGATGACCGGCATGCCGAGCGAGGTCATCTGCAGCGCAGCGCAGACCCGGAACCGATCGCGGTCGCCGCCGAGGTCGCCGAGCGCCATCGGCTCGTCGTGGCTCGACAGGTAATGCGCCAGCAGATGCCCCTTGCGCACCTGGTGGCGCGAGCGCAGGTAGGCGGCGTAGGCAATCGAACGCCCGCGGCCGCTGACCCAGCCCTCGCAACTGCCCTTGAAGCCGAAGTCGAAGCCGGCGTCGATCTCGTCGCGCTCGAAGAAGGGGTCAAGCCCCTGCGCGTTGCCGCCCCAGTATTCGGCGAGCAGGAAGAAGCCGGCGCCGAGCTCGGCGCGCGTGCGCCGCCGGTGCTCGGCCCAGAAGTCGCTCGAGACGTGCTTGTAGGTGTCGAGGCGGAAGCCGTCGACGCCGCTTTCCTTGGCGAGCGTGATGTTGGCGTCGAGCAGGTAGTCGCGTACCTCGGGCAGTTCTGTGCGCAGGTCGGGCAGGCCGCCGACGGCGCAGGTGACCGGGGCGATCTCGCAGTTGCCCTCGCCGACGCGGATCCAGGCCTCGCCGGACGATGTCTTGCGCTGGGCGTAGATCGAGGTGTAGCCGGTGTGGTTGTAGACGACGTCGAGCAGCACCTTGATGCCACGCTTGTGCGCCTCGTCGACGAAATGCTGCAGGTCGGCCAGGGTGCCGAAATGGGGGTCGATCTTCTCGAAGTCGGAGATCCAGTAGCCGTGAAAGCCCTCGTGCGTGAAGCTGCCCACCCCGGGCGCCTGTGCCGGCATGCCACGCGCCTGTTGCAGCTGGACCGGGTTGATCCAGATCGCCGTGATGCCCAGGTCGGCGAGTTCGTCGAGATGTTCGGTCAGTCCGCGCAGGTCGCCGCCGTGCCAGCCGCCCGGGTTGTCACGCTGCACGCCGATGTCGTTGTCCAAGTCACCGTCGGCGAAGCGGTCGATGAGCACGAAGTAGAGGATCTCGTCGGCCCAGGTTCGGCTGGGCGGTGCCTGCGCCAGCACGGCGCCCGAACAGATGCCGAGCGCACACAGCAGGGCAACGGCAACCCGCCAGAGACGTCCGTTTCGCCGTCCGTCCGACCTCAGCACCGTGCATGTCCTTTGCTGATCTCGATGGCCTTGCCCGCCGCCGTCGGGGGCATCTCTGCCCGACCGACGCATATTGACCGGCCGACTCCGATGGGAGTGCTCACTCTAGTAGCCAGACTACATTTGCCCCTTTCGTGCTTTCCCTAGCGTTGCGCAGACTCGACAGTCCTACGTCGGAATCGATATGCATTCGCTCGCAAGTTGCTCCTCCTGGCCGCGGACCGCCCCTAGCGCTGGACTGTTGTTTTTGACTACGTCCAGGTGGTGCCTGACGATCCCACGGCCGCTGGCGACGGCGCGCGGCGGGTGTGGGACGGGTCCCCAAGCTTGTGGGGTCAAATCGGCGGCACGAACGCGCGCCGGTTGCAGTTGACGCCGCAGCGCGGGCTGTTGCTCGACGTCGCCAACTGGCGTCGGCCGGGACTTACCGATAGCTGCCAAAAGCACAGGCACCGGGCGGCGACGTGACTGGCTGCGCAAGTGCGGGGGTCAGCGGCCGTGCTGCTCCAGTGCCAGCGCGGCGCCGGTGAGCGCGGCCAGGGTGTCGGTGATCAGCGCCGTCGGCACCGCCTGCAGGTAGGCCTGGAAGCGGCCCTTGGCCTCGAAGCGGGCGCGGAACTGCGAGCTGAAGAAGCGCTCGCCCAGGCGCGGCACGATGCCGCCGCCGATGTAGACGCCACCGCGGGCCCCCAGCACCAGCGCCACGTTGCCGGCAAAGCTGCCGAGCAGGGCGCAGAAGGCATCGATCGTGCGGCTGCAGACGGCGTCGCTGCCGTCCAGCCCACGTTCGACGATCTCGCTGGCCGAGATCTCGGATGCCGGCGCGGGCCGGCCGAGCACCGCGGCCACCGCGCCATGCAGCACCGGCAGTCCGATGCCCGAGAGCAGCCGCTCGGCCGAGACGTGGGCATGCTCGCGCCGCACGCGGGCCAGCAGATCGCTTTCGAAGTCGTCGGCCGCCGACAGCGTGGCGTGTCCGCCTTCGCCCGGGATCGCGACCCAGCCGTGAACGGTCGACACCAGCCCGGCCACGCCCAGCCCGGTACCGGGGCCGACGACGGCCAGCGTGCCGCCGCTGGGCGCTGGCCCGCCGGTGGTCGCGCCTATGGGCCGCAATTGCGAGGGCTGCAGCCGCGGCAGCGACAAGGCCAGGGCCTCGAAATCGTTGAGCACGAGCAGGGTGCCGAGGTCGAGCTCTCGGCGCGTGGCCGCGCAGGAGAACGCCCAGCCGCTGTTGGTGAGCTCGACCCTGTCTTCGCCCACCGCGGTGGCCACGGCGAAGGCGCCGGCGCGCGGCGGCTCGTAGTCCGGCCCCAGGGTCTGCGCCAGCTGCGCCAGGTAGCTGCGAGCGGCTTGCACCGGCCCGCCGTGATCGGCGCCGGCCAACGTCCGGACATGGCTGACCTGGTCGGCGCCGGCGGCGAGCCAGCCGAAGCGCGCGTTGGTGCCGCCGATGTCGGCCAGCAGCCAGGGCCGGTGCAGCGGTGCCGCGCCGTTGGCCGGGCCCGGTGGACTGGCAAGGCTGGATTCGTTCATCTCATCGTCTGATGGTTCTGCAAGGGGCCACGCAGGCGGCCGCATTCTCGCCCCTCGCCTCGCCGGCGCAGCCCGTTTCGAATGGCCGCCGGTTGGCCGCCCCATCGACGCGACGGTAGCAAAACTACAGATCGCCAACAAGGGATCAAACGATCGACATCTTGCCGATCCCTAATGGCGATGGACCCAGGTCCTGGGGATTACCTGTAGTCAAGCTACAAGTTGCAAGGCAGGATGCAGAATCGCATTTCCTGCGTTGCCGCGCAGCTGCCCCAACGACCGCACTGCCCCTCACGCGATGACCGAGCCTTTCAGCCCCCGCCTGCTTGCCGACATCGGCGGCACCTACGCGCGCTTCACGCTCGAGACCGCCCCCGGTATCTTCGAGCATACCGACTCGTTGCGCTGCGCCGAACATGCCGACTTCCACGCCGCGGTGAGCGCCTACCTGGCCGGTTTGCCGGCGGGAACGGTGATCGAGCACGCGGCGATCGCCATCGCCAACCCGGTCGAAGGCGACGAAGTGCGCATGACCAATTACCACTGGCGCTTCTCCAGCGAGCAGATGCGCCAGCGCCTGGGCCTTTCGACCCTGGTGGTGGTCAACGACTTCACGGCGCTGGCGATGGCCCTGCCGCGGCTGGCGCCTGGCCAGCGACGGCAGGTCGGCGGCGGCAGCGCGCGCGAGCACAGCGTGGTGGGCGTGCTGGGCGCGGGCTCGGGCCTGGGCGTCAGCGGCCTGATCCCGGTGGCCGACGGCTTCGTGGCGCTGGGCACCGAAGGCGGGCATAGCAGCTTCTCGCCGCGCGACGAGCGCGAGATCGCGATCCTGCGCCATGGCTTGCGCCGCTACTCGCATGTCTCCTTCGAGCGCCTGTTGTCGGGCCCCGGGCTCGAGCTGATCCACGAAGCCCTGCGCGAGCGCGCGGGCCTGGCACCACGGCCGCTGGCGGCGCCGGAGATCACGCGGCTGGCGCTGGAGGGGGGCGACGCCGTCTGCGAAGAGACGCTGCAGGCCTTCTGCGCCATGCTCGGCACCGCGGCGGCCAACCTGGCGATGACGCTGGGCGCCTTCGGTGGCATCTACATCGGTGGCGGCATCGTCCCGAGGTTGGGGGCGTATTTCGACCGCTCGCCGTTCCGCGCGCGCTTCGAGGACAAGGGCCGGTTCAGCGAGTACGTCCGCGGCATCCCGACCTATGTCGTCACGGCCGAGCAGGCGACCTTCGTCGGCGCCTCGGCGATCCTCGCCGCGCAGTTGCGGGCGCGCCAGGTGGATCATGGCTCGGCGATCCTGGGCCAGATCGAGCGCGCGCGGGAGAGGCTCTCGCCGGCCGAGCGACGGGTGGCCGACCATGTGCTGGCGCACCCGCGCGCCGCGCTGTCGGATCCGATCGCCGAGATCGCGCGCGCGGCGCAGGTCAGCCAGCCGACGGTGATCCGCTTCTGTCGCACGCTGGGCTGCGAGGGGCTGTCGGACTTCAAGCGGCGGCTGGCCTCGGGGCTGTCGGGCACGATCCCGCTGACCCACACCCAGGTCACCGGCACCGACTCGATGCTCGAGCTCGGCGTGAAGGTGCTGGGCAACACGGCGAGCGCCATCCTGCAGGTGCGCGAGCAGCTCAACCGCGACACCTTGGCGCGCGCAATCGACCTGCTGGCCGCCGCCGGGCGGATCGACTTCTTCGCCGTCGGCCATTACGGCGTGGTGGCCGACGACGCCCAGTACAAGTTCCTGCGCTTCGGCGTGCCCTCGGCCAGCTTCACCGACCCGCGCCTGCAGCTGCTGGCGGCTCAGGTGCTGCGCCCGAACGACGTGATCGTGATCATCAGCGCCAGCGGACGCATCGACGACCTGCTGGCGGTGGCCGAACAGGCCCGCGTCCGCGGCACCCGGGTGGTGGCGATCACCGCCAGTCATTCGCCGCTGGCCAAGCGCGCCGACGTCGCGCTGATCGTCGATCACGCGGAAGACGTGGCCACCCATGTGCCCATGGTCAGCCGCATCCTGCACCTGCTGATCATCGACATCCTGGCAGTCGGCGTGGCGATGCGCCTGGGCGGGCCGAGCGTCGCACCTGCAGCCGACGAGGCGGCCGGCGAGATCGGCGTGGCGCCGGCCGACGAGCCACCGCCGGCGACCGCACACCGCGTCGGCCCCGGCATCAGCCGCGCCGGGCCGCTGGCGCGCCTGACCTCACACAGCCGCTGACCGGGCGCTGCAGGCCACGGCGCCCGGCACGCGGGGCGCCGATAGAATCACTGCGCTTCCGAGGAGCGTTGCGACGGGCAGGCCACCCGGCCCCGCCCGCCAGGCTCGGAGCGCCGCCGGCCCGCCACGGGCCACCGGCGGCTGGCAACGGCGCTCGCCGGAACTCCGGGGAGACGCGCCATGACCACCAGCAACGATGCCGAATCCGCTTTCGCCACCAACGCACCGCCGCCGATGCGCCTGTCCGGCCTCGAGCCGCTGACGCTCGGCCCCGGTGCGCTGTTCGTCAACATCGGCGAGCGCACCAACGTCACCGGCTCCAAGGCCTTCGCTCGCATGATCCTCGAAGGCCGATTCGAGGACGCGCTGGCGGTCGCGCGGCAGCAGGTCGAGAACGGTGCCCAGGTCATCGACATCAACATGGACGAGGCGATGCTCGACAGCGCCGCGGCGATGGAGCGCTTCCTGAAGCTGATCGCCGGCGAGCCCGAGATCGCGCGCGTGCCGATCATGATCGACAGCAGCAAGTGGAGCGTGATCGAGGCCGGCCTGAAGTGCATCCAGGGCAAGGGCATCGTCAACAGCATCTCGCTGAAGGAGGGCGAGGCCGAGTTCAGGCGCCAGGCCACCCTCGTGCGGCGCTACGGTGCGGCGGCCGTCGTGATGGCCTTCGACGAACAAGGCCAGGCCGACACCTACCGGCGCAAGATCGACATCTGCGCGCGGGCCTACCGCATCCTCGTCGACGAGGTCGGCTTTCCGGCCGAGGACATCGTCTTCGACCCCAACATCTTCGCCATCGCCACCGGCATCGAGGAGCACGACAACTACGCCGTCGATTTCATCGCGGCCACGCGCTGGATCAAGCAGCACCTGCCGGGCGCCAAGGTCAGCGGCGGGGTGTCCAACGTGAGCTTCAGCTTCCGCGGCAACGACCCCGTGCGCGAGGCGATCCACACCGTGTTCCTGTACCACGCGATCAAGGCGGGGATGGACATGGGCATCGTCAACGCCGGCATGGTGGGTGTCTACGACGACCTCGATCCGGTGCTGCGCGAGCGGGTCGAGGATGTCGTCCTGAACCGGCGCAAGGACGCCGGCGAGCGGCTGGTCGAGATTGCCGAATCGGCAAAGGGCCTGGCCAAGGACGACAGCGCGCGCCTGGCCTGGCGCGCCGGCAGCGTCGCCGAGCGCCTGAGCCACGCGCTGGTGCACGGCATCACCGAGTTCATCACCGCCGACACCGAGGAAGCCTGGGCAGCGATCCGTGCCAAGGGCGGCCGCCCGCTGCACGTGATCGAAGGCCCGCTGATGGCCGGCATGAACGTGGTCGGCGACCTCTTCGGCCAGGGCAAGATGTTCCTGCCCCAGGTCGTGAAGTCGGCGCGCGTGATGAAGCAGGCGGTGGCCCACCTGCTGCCCTACATCGAGGCCGAGAAGCAGGCCACCCAGGACGCCGGCGGCGACGTCAAGCCCAAGGGCAAGATCGTCATCGCCACCGTCAAGGGCGATGTCCACGACATCGGCAAGAACATCGTCACCGTCGTTCTCCAGTGCAACAACTTCGAGGTCGTCAACATGGGCGTGATGGTCCCGTGCCAGGACATCCTCGCCAAGGCGCGGGTCGAGGGCGCCGACATCGTCGGCCTGTCGGGGCTGATCACGCCGAGCCTGGAGGAGATGCAGCATGTCGCCGCCGAGATGCAGCGCGACGACTGGTTCCGCTTGCGCAAGATTCCGCTGCTGATCGGCGGCGCGACCACCAGCCGCGTGCACACCGCGGTGAAGATCGCGCCGCATTACGAAGGGCCTGTGGTCTACGTGCCCGATGCGTCGCGCAGCGTCGGCGCGTGCTCGGATCTGCTCTCCGACGAGCGGGCGGCGAAGTACATCGCCGAACTGGAGGCCGACTACGCCCACGTGCGTGCGCTGCATGCGGCGAAGAAGGCCACGCCGCTGGTGACCCTGGCCGCCGCGCGGGCGAACAAGGCGCGCATGGCCTGGTCGGCGTACGCGCCGCCCAAGCCGAAGTTCATCGGCCGCCGCGTGTTCAGGAACTACGACCTCGCCGAGCTCGCCGCGTACATCGACTGGGGTCCGTTCTTCCAGACCTGGGACCTGGCCGGCCGATTCCCCGAGATCCTGCGCGACGAGATCGTCGGCCACGAGGCCCAGCGCGTGTTCAGCGACGCCAAGCGGCTGCTGCAGCGGCTGATCGAGGGCCGCTGGTTGAAGGCCAGCGGCGTGGTCGCGCTGTTGCCGGCCAACACGATCGACGACGACACGATCGCGATCTACACCGACGAGTCGCGCACCGAGGTCGCGCTGCGCTGGAACCCGCTGCGCCTGCAGACCGAGCGGCCGGTGGTCGAGGGTGTCAAGCGGCCGAACCGCAGCCTGGCCGACTTCATCGCCCCCGCGGGTGGCCCGCCCGACTACATCGGCTTGTTCGCGGTGACCGCCGGCCTGGGCATCGAGAAGAGGGAAAAGCAGTTCACCGACGACCACGACGATTACAGCGCGATCATGCTCAAGGCCCTGGCCGACCGCCTGGCCGAGGCCTTCGCCGAGCGGCTGCACCAGCGCGTGCGCACCGAGCTGTGGGGCTACGCCAGCGGCGAGGCGCTGTCGCTGGACGACCTGATCGCAGAGAAGTACCGCGGCATCCGGCCCGCCCCCGGCTACCCGGCCTGCCCCGACCACAGTGTCAAGGCCGACATGTTCCGCGTGCTGGCGGCGCATGAGATCGGCATGCAATTGACCGAGAGCCTGGCGATGCTGCCGGCGGCCAGCGTCAGCGGCTTCTACCTGGCGCATCCGCAGGCCACCTACTTCAACGTCGGCCGCATCGGCGAGGACCAGCTCGCCGACTGGGCGGCACGCCAGGGTCTGGCGGCCGAGCTGGCGCGAAGGCGGCTGGCGCCGGTGCTGCAGTGACGGGGGCGCCGGTCTCGCTCAACCGCGCCCAGGACGAAGCGGTCCACCATCTCGCCGGGCCCTGCCTGGTGCTGGCCGGCGCCGGCTCGGGCAAGACGCGCGTGATCGTGCACAAGATCGCCCGCCTGCTGCAGGCCGGCCTGGAGCCCAGGCAGATCGCGGCCATCACCTTCACCAACAAGGCCGCGGCCGAGATGCGCGAGCGCGCCAAGGCGCTGGTCGGGCCGCGCGCGGCGCGCGATCTGGCGGTGAGCACCTTCCATTCGCTCGGTGTGCGGCTGCTGCGCAGCGACGGCACGCGCATCGGCTTGAAGGAGAACTTCAGCATCCTCGACAGCGACGACGTGCTGGGTGTGCTGCGCGATGCCGGCGGCACCACCGAGGCGGCGCAGGCGCGGCGATGGCAATGGGCGATCAGCCTGTGGAAGAACCAGGGCCTGGATGCCGACGGTGCCGACGCGGCAGCGGCCGACGACGACGAGCGCATCGCCGCGCGCGTGATGCGCCGCTACGAGGAGCGCCTGCAGGCCTACCAGGCGGTGGACTTCGACGACCTGATCGGATTGCCGCTGAAGCTGTTGCAGCGTGACGAGGAGGCGCGCGCGAAATGGCAGGCCCAGTTCCACCACATCCTGGTCGACGAGGTCCAGGACACCAACGCCGTGCAGTACGAGCTGCTGAAGGCCCTGGTCGGCGAACGCGGCCTGTTCACTGCGGTGGGAGACGACGACCAGAGCATCTACGGCTGGCGCGGCGCGACGATCGAGAACCTCCGCCGCCTGCCGCAGGACTATCCGAAGCTCAAGCTGATCGCGCTGGAGCAGAACTACCGCAGCACCGGCCACATCCTGCGCGCGGCCAACGCGGTGATCGCCAACAACCCCAAGCTGTTCGAGAAGAGGCTGTGGAGCGAGTTCGGTGACGGCGAGCCGGTGCGGCTGATCGACTGCGACAGCGAGGAGCACGAGGCCGAGCGGGCGGTCTCGCGCATCCAGTCGCTGCGCTCGGCCGGCGGCGTGAAGTTCGGCGATTTCGCGGTGCTCTACCGCGCCAACCACCAGGCGCGGGTGTTCGAGCAGAAGCTGCGCGCGGCGCAGATCCCGTACAAGGTCTCGGGCGGGCAGAGCTATTTCGACCGCGCCGAGATCAAGGACCTTTGCGCCTGGCTGCGCCTGCTCGTCAACCAGGACGACGACCCGGCGTTCCTGCGCGCGGTGACCACGCCCAAGCGCGGCATCGGCCACCAGACCCTTGGCGCGCTCGGCGAGTTCGCATCGAAGTGGAAGCTCAGCCTGTTCGAGGCCCTGTTCTCGCCCATCCTGAGCAGCGTGCTGAAGGGCAAGGCGGTCGAGTCGCTGCATGAATTCGGTCGCGAGCTCAACGAGCTCGAGCACCGCGCGCGCCACGCCACCGGCGCCGAGGACGCGAAGGCGCTGCTGCTGGGTTGGCTCAAGGACATCGCCTACGAGCAGCACCTTCACGACGGCGAGGACAGCGAGAAGCTGGCCGCCGCGCGCTGGGCCAACGTGCTCGATTTCGTCGACTGGATCGCGAAGCGCTGCGGCGGGCAGGTGACGCAGGAAGCCGGCAGCAGCTTCGAGACCGAGAAGCAGACCGTGCTGCAGGTGGCGCAGACGATCGCCGTCATCCTCAGCCTGGCCGACCGCGCCGACGAGCAGGACGTGGTGACGCTGTCCACCCTGCACGCCGCCAAGGGCCTGGAATGGCAGCATGTGATGCTCGCCGGTGTCAACGAAGGCCTGCTGCCGTTTCGCAGCGGCAGCGAGGACAAGAACGCCGAGATGACCCCCGAGCGGCTGGAAGAGGAGCGCCGCCTCATGTACGTGGGCATCACGCGCGCACGCAGCACGCTGGTGGTCAGCATGCTGCGTCGGCGCAAGAAGGGCCGGGGCCTCGTGGCCGGCATCGCCAGCCGCTTCATCGCCGAGATGAAGCTCGAAGAGGCGGTCGACAAGGGCGATCCGCGCGACCGGCTCAGGAAGCTGCGCGATGCGATGGCCGCCCGCGCCGCCGAGCGGGCGTCGGCGGGCGGCACCTGAGTCGCGGCGCTTGGGAGCGGTCGATGCTGCAGCGCACAATACGCGCTGAACAACGGACCCGGGAGCCTGCATGCGACGCGTCGTCTTCAACCAGAAGGGCGGGGTGGGCAAGTCCACCATCACCTGCAACCTGGCCGCCATCGCGGCCGCGAGCGGCCAGCGAACGCTGGTCGTCGATCTCGACGCGCAAGGCAATTCGACGCGCTATCTGCTCGGGCACGACGGGCCGGCGCCCGAGCGCGGCGCGGCCGAGTTCTTCGAGGCCACGCTCAAGTTCAGCGTGCGCGGGCCGCAGGCGGCCGACTTCATCGTCGCCACGCCGTGGGAGAACCTGGGCCTGATGCCGGCCAGCCCGGCGCTGGAAGAGCTGCACGGCAAGCTCGAGAGCCGCTACAAGATCTACAAGCTGCGCGACGCGCTCGCGGCGCTGGCCGACGACTACGACCAGATCTGGATCGACACCCCGCCGGCGCTGAACTTCTACACCCGCTCGGCGCTGATCGCCGCCGACGCGTGCCTGATCCCGTTCGATTGCGACGACTTCTCGCGCCAGGCGCTGTACGCGCTGCTGGCCGGCGTGCAGGAGATCCAGGCCGACCACAACGCCGACCTGAACGTCGAGGGCATCGTCGTCAACCAGTTCCAGGCCCGCGCCAGCCTGCCGCAGCGCACGGTGCGGGAACTGATCGCCGAAGGCCTGCCGGTGCTCGAACCGTACCTGAGCGCCAGCGTGAAGATCAAGGAATCGCACGAACAGGCGCGGCCGATGATCCACCTCGACGCGCGCCACAAGCTCACGCAGGAGTTCGTGGCGCTGTACGAGGGCTTGGCCTGAGTGTGGCCGGCGCGGCCGCGTTCAGGAAGGCAGGAAGTCCAGCGGCCAGGTGACGACCATCGTGTCGACGTCCTTGGTGCCGAAGTCGAACAGCCGGATGCGCGCCAGCAGCTTGTGCTCGAGCTCGGTGGCCTTCAACTCGCTGGAGACCAGGCGCAGCGCGGTCACCTGGCCCGACGGCGCGATGGTCAGCTCGAGCACCACCTTGCCCTGCAGCGCGGGGTCGTCGCGCAGCGCGCGGTTGTACAGGGCGTAGATCGCACCCTTGTTGCGCTCGAAGACGAGCTTGATCTCCTCGATCGATCTGCTGGCCTTGCCGCTGCCGCCCCTGGCCAGGGTGCCGCCGGCGCCATGGCCGGTGCCACCGATGCCGCTGCCGGCGCGGCTGCCACCCGGGCCGCCGCCACCGCCGCCTCCGGTCACGCCTTCGACCAGCGTCGTCGCGCGGCCTGCCAGCCCGCCACCGCCGGTGTCGCGGCTGTAGGCGGCGGTGTTGATGCCGCCGCTGCCGCGGGTCGCATTCGAGGTGATCATCGCCCGCACCGGCACGCCGGCCTCGGTGCCGGCGCCCACGCCCGGGCCGCTGCCGCTGCCGACGCCGGGGCCGCGTTTGATGTCCTGCCGCAGTTGCACCGCCACCGGCGCGCCGGTCATCTCGGCGAGCTCGTTCTTCATCGCCAGCAGGCCGACGCCGCTGGCCTTGCGCCTGGCGCGGTCCAGCGCCACCTCGCCCGCCGGCTTGCCTTCGACCGGCTTGCGCGCCTCGGGCACCGGAGCCCTTCCGGGCTTGGCCGGCGTGACCGGGGCCGGCTTGTCGGGTGCCGCCTGCTCGGGCTTGGCGGCATCGGCCACCGGCTCCGGCGGTTTGGGTTGCGGCGGGGCCGGCCGCTCGAGCAGCAGCTTGGCCATCGGCGGCGCCAAGGGCTGGACCTCGATGCGCTCGGCCTTCTGCAGCGGCACGAAGGGCAGCGCGATCGCCAGCAGCAGCGCCACCGCGAGCACGCGGCGCAGGATGCGCTTGAAGCGCTTCTCGTCCTCGGCCGCCACCGACCAGGGCAGCACCGGCTGACGGAACGAGACCGGCGAGGACAGGGCCAGCGCTGCCATCACGTGTCTATCCTTCTGCGCACCGCGAACGACACGTCGCTGAAGCCGGCTCGCGCGCAGGTGAACATGATCTTGCGCAGCAGCCGGTACGGCAGCTCCTTGTCGGCCATGAGGGTGATCGCCTGGGCCCCGGCGGCGTTCTCGGCCCGCAGCGCCTTGCGGCTGCCGAGCACGTCGAGTTCGGCCTTCAGCCCCGGGACGAGGTCGTCGTTGCTGGCCAGCAGATCCTTCACCAGCGCCACGGGCCGGCCTTCGACCAGCACCTCCTCTTCGGTGACCACCAGCAGCACGGTCTGCTTGGGCGTTTCGTCGGCCATCGACAGCGGCAGGTCGACCGCCTTCGGGCTGACCAGCGTCTCGACCCCGGTGGCGCTGGACAGCAGGAAGAAGATCAGGATCGTGAAGACGTCGATCAGCGAGACGAGGTTCATGTCGACCATCGTCTTGTTGCGCGAGCGGCGTTCGGCGCGGCGCTCGAGGGCGGACATCGCGGCCATCAGGGGCCTCCTGCCTTGCCCGGTGCGCGCACCGGCGCGTCGCCGATCGAGATGTCGGGGAAGAGTTGGGTGCGCACGAGCTGCGGCCCTTGCGCGACGACGCTGGCGCGCACCGCGTCCATCACCTGCACGAGGTCGTCGTACGGGGTGTCGGGCTCGGCCAGCACCGAGGCTTCGGTCTTGTCCGGGAAGCGCTGCTTGATCTGCACGATCAAGGCCCCGAGTGCCTTCATCTCCTGGTCCGCCGGCTGGCCGGCGAGGTGGCGCGGGATGCGCTGGATCAGCCCGCCGATGCGGTCGCCGACCTCGATCGCGTCGCGGCGGATCACGACTTCCAACTGCAGATCGTTGCCCTTGAGCTGCTCCAGCGCCGACTGCGCCGCGGGCAGCTTGAGGTCCATCACCGCGAGCCGCGTGAAGACCGCGGTGGCCAGCAGGAAGGGCACCAGCACCACGATCAGGTTGATGAAGGCGGTGATCTCCAGGTGCGCTGCTTCCTTGCGCAGGCGGCGTGTTCTCATGGCGACTCCGGCGGCGGTGGGCGGTGCGCTCGCAGCGCGTTCATGAGGTCCGCGCGTCCTTGACCATCTGCTCGCCGCCCAGGCGGCCGACCAGGTTCAGGAAGGTGATCTTGGCTGCCTCCAGGCTGTCGACGATCTCCGACGCGCGCGCCTGCAGGAAGGCGTGGATGAGCAGGAACGGGATCGCCACCATCAGCGCGAAGGCGGTGTTGTTCATCGCCACCGAGATGCTCGCCGACAACAGCTGGGCCTTCTCGGCCGGGTTGACCTGGGCCACCGCGGTGAAGCCCTCGATGAGGCCGATGATGGTGCCCAGCAGGCCGACCAGGGTGATCGTGTTGGCGAAGGTGGCGATGTAGTGGGTGCGCTTCTCCAGCCGCGGCACGATCTCCATCATCCCTTCCTCCATCGCGTGGTCGATGTCCTCGCGCCGGCGCGCGCTCTGCATGCGCGCCAGGCCGTTGCCGACGAGCTTGCCGATCGCCGAGTCGGACGACGCGACCACGCCCGCGACCTCCTTGAAGCGGCCGCTCTGCAGCAAGGGCAGCACCTGCTCCCAGAGCTTTCGGTTCTCGCTGCGGGCGCGGCCGAGGAAGATGAAGCGCTCGACCGCGATCGCCAGGCCGATCGACATCATCGTCAGGCTGGGGATCAGGAAGACGCCGCAATCCTGGAAGAACTTGACCACGGTGTTGAAGGTGTTCATCGGCTGGCTCCGTTCGGGGCGGGTTGGCTGGAAAGGTGAGGGGTGGCGGCGGCCGCGTCGGGCTTGCCGTCGGCACGCGCCTGGAGCTGCGCGTCGTAGGCGATCTCGCGCCGGAAGACATCGCGCTCCAGCGGCGAGAGCGCTTCGTCGAGCACACTGTTCACTGGCCGGCCCGAGAGCTTGCCGGGCAGCGGCTTCTTCCACGGCACGATGTAAAGCACCTTGGGCAGTTCGCTGTTGCCGATGATCTTCGTGCGGTCGATGGCGGCGCGGTCCTGCGCCGGCGCGGCCGCAGCGGCGGTGAGCAGCAGCAGCGCGAGGGCTCGCTTCATGAGGTCTCCTTGGGGCTGGCCGCGGCTGCCGGCGCCGGCGCGGGCTTGCGCGACTTGAGCTCGGCCAGCCACTTGCCCAGCAGCGGCGCATCGGCCGGCGACAGGGCCAGACATTGCTGGTACAGCACCTGCGCCCGGGCGGCATCGCCGAGGTACAGGTCGTACAGGATCGCCAGGTTGAGCTTGGGTGCGAGCGCGGTGGCGTCGAGCGCGATCGCCGATTCGTAGGCCTGCCGCGCGGGCTCGAAATGGCCTTGCTGCCGCTCGGCGATGCCGAGCTGGTTGAGCAGCGGCACCCGGCGCAGATCGGGCGCCTGCACCGCATCGATCGCGGCCTGCAATGCCGCGGCGTCGGCTGGAAGGCTGGCGTCGCCGCGCTCGGTCTTGCCCCAGCGCACCGGCTCGAGCTGGGCCAGCGCGGCGATGCTCTGCCGGACCCAGGTGTCATACACGCCGTCGGTGGTGCGCCGCGCGTTGGTCTCGTACAGCCCGATCGCCTTCTCCTCGAATGGGAAGGCCTGCTCCTCGAGCATCACGTTGTACTGTTCGAGCTCGGTCTTCGACAGCCGCCGGGGCCGCGCCGAGTCGATCAGCGCACGGCCGAAGTCCTGGTACAGCGCGCCGGTGCGGAACGTGGCCTCGGTGGTGACCTCGGCGATGCCGGCCTCGGCCGCCGCGGCATAGGCCTGGAGCACCGCTTCCATGCGCGCCTTCTTGAGCTTGAGCTGCCTGGCCAGCGGCTCGACCAGGCGCACCTGGTGGTAGGCATCGAGCAGCGGTTCGGCCAGCGCCAGCGTGGCCCGGCCGCCGAGCGTGCGGGTGCGCGCGGTGCGTCCTTCGCCAGCCGCGAGGTCGGCCTGCTGCACGGCGCGCATCCAGGCCACGGCGTCCTTGGCCTGTCCGTTCTGCCGCGCCAATGCGGCCAGGCGCCAGCGCGCCTCGACCGCCGGCTCCAGCGGTTGCGGCCAGCGCTGCAGGTAGCGCTGGTAGGACTGGATCGCGCGTGCCAGCAGCGGCGAACGCGGGGCCGCATCGGCAGCGGCCTTCTGGTCGAGCCCGGCGGCCTGCCACAGCGCGCCACGCGCGAGCTCGGGGTCCTTCGTGGCGTCGGCCACGCGCTCGAACTCGCGCGCGGCGGCGCTCGACCGCCCGAGCTCGAGATCGACCAGCGCCAGCTTGGGCGCGACCTCGGCCTGCAGCGGATGGCCGGGGAAATCGCGCCGGAAGGCCTCGAGCGCGCCCGCCGCACCGGCCCAGTCCTTCAGTCCGATCAGCGCCGCCGCGGCGTCGTACTGCGCGCTGGCGCGCACCGCCGAGCTCGCCGCCAGCGTGCCCAGCGAGGCCACGCGCTCGAAGTAGCCGACCGCGGCGCGGGTGTCGCCCCGGTTGCGCGCCTGCTCGCCCTGCTTGTAGATCGCCGCGGCCTGGCGCTCGGCGATCGCGTCGCGGTCCTTGGCGGCGTCGCCCTTCTGCGGCATCAGCGCCAGCACTTCGCCGTAGGCCTTCTCGGCGTCGGCGAAGGCGCCCTGCTCGAAAGCGTGGTGCGCGATCACGGTCCAGGCGGTGCGGCGCTGCTCGGGTGCCGGCGGCGGGCTCAGCGCCAGTGCCTGGCGTGCCACCGAACTCGCGCGTTCGCCATCACCCAGCGCGTAGAGCTCGTCGGCGGCATGGACGAGCACGGCGCCGGCGCGCGGGTCGCCGCCGAAGGCAGCGGCAAAGCGCAGCGAGCTCTGCACTGCCTGCTGCCGCAGAGCCGCGCGCGCCGTCGGCTCCGCGCTGCCCTTGATCTGCGCTGCGTAGGCCAGCAGCGCGGTGTAGCCGGCGTCGGCGGCGTGCGGGCTGGCCCCCGGCGCGCCGGGGGCGTAGGCCACCGTCTCGTACTCGGTCACGGCCTCGGTCCAATGGTGGTTCTCGTACAGCAGCTCGGCGAGCAGGAAGCGCTGGTTCGGCGTGTCGGCATCCCCGGGGAACTCGGCCAGCAGGCGGCGGTACCACTGGGCTGCCGTCCGCACGTCGGTCTCGGCGTGGCTCTTCTGTGCCAGCGCGTGGAAGTGGTGCGCCAGGTCGGCGAGGTTGGCCCGCACCAGGGGCTGCGTGCGCCGCCAGTCGCCAGGGTTGTAGCGGCGGAATTCGCTGTCGGCACCGTAGCGCCGCACTTGATCTTCCTTGGCCTGCAGCGCCAGGGTCTCGAAGCCGTTGTCCTCGTAGATCCTGATCACCCGCGCCTGCATCAGCGGCGCCTGGGCGTGCAGCGGCTGGCGCTTGACGAAGAGGGCAAAGGTGTCGGCGGCGTCCTTGACGCGCTGCTGGCGCAGGTAGAACTCGCCGAGCTGCTGATAGACGCGGAACTCGTAGCTCTCGCGCAGCGGGCTCGTGATGAAGGCCGCCACCGATGCCGCGCCCTGCAGGTTCGACAGGCTGATGCTCATGACGCGGAAGGTGTCGTCGAGCAGTTCGCGGTCGCCGCGGCTGAGCGCGCGCACCGCGGCGAGGTCGGACTCGTCGCGCTGCCGCGGGGTCAGACCCGCCAGCTTCAGGTCGAGCACGCCGAAGAAGGGATGCAGCGCCTCTTCCAGGCGTCCCTGCTTGAACAGCGACCAGCCGCGCATGTACAGCGCGCGCTCGTAGAACGGCGTGCGCTCGCCTTGCTGCTCGCCCCGCAGCACCGCGGCGTAGGCGGCCCCGGCCTGCGGGTACCGGCGCAGCGCGAACAGCATCTCGCCGCGGCGGAACTGCGCCTCGTCGGCATGCACGGTGCCGGGGTAGCGGGTGACGAGCAGCGTCAGGCTCTGCAGCGCGGCCTCGAGCTGGCCGCTCTGCTCCTGCGCGCGGGCCAGCTGGTAGAGCACGCGGTCGTTGTGCGGGTCGTCGGGGTAGGCCTTGATGAAGGCCTGGTAGCGCTCGATCGCGGGCCTGTAGTCGGGCACGCTGCCGGCGGGGTCGGTGCTGCGCGCGGCGCGCCGGTCGGCCTCGTCCATCTCGAGGTCGCCGAGGCGGCGCGTGGCCTGTTCGCGCTGGGCCGCGGTCGGTGCGACCTCGAGGAAGCTGCGATAGGCGGCGATGGTCTGCGCGGTGTCTTCCTCGACGCCGGGGTCGGCCGCGACATCGACCTTCACTTCGCGCTGCGACAGGCTGGCCAGCGTCGGTGCGTCGTCACCGGCCGGCGGGCTCGCGCAGCCGGCGATCAGCAGCGCCAGGGGCAAGGCGAGCGGCAGCGTGGAGGTGCTCGCGCGGGCGCGCCGCAGCCCGGCGCAGATCGAGAGCGCCATCGCGTTGGCCCTCATTGCGGCGCCTCGCCTTCTCTGCGGCGCGCGAGCCGCGCGCGGTCGAGGATCTGTGCGACCGCCAGCCGCGCCTGCGCGGTGTAGACGCCCAGCCGCTGCTGCTGGTGCTCGAGCTCGGCCACCGCGATGTCCTGCAAAGCCGCCTGCTGTTCGCCGGCCAGCGCCGCCACCTGCGGCTGCAGGCCCGCCAGGCGCTGCCTGAGAGCGGCGATGCGGGTCGCGAAGCGCTGGTTGCGCAGCGGCTCGAGTTGCTGGGCCAGCGTCAGTGCGGCGTCGCGGTCCTGCGCCTCTTCGAGCGCCGTCTGCGCCGTGCGCAGCGATTTCTGCACTTCCCATTGCCGCGCCGGCATGTCCAGGCTGCGCTGCCAGGTGAGCGCGCCGGCGACGCGGCGCAGCCGCTCGCCGGCGTCGCCCAGATCGGTCTCGTTGCCCACCCGCGCCAGGATGCCCAGGTCGCGCCCGATGCGGCCCTGCAGTTCAAGCTCGTGTGCGGTCGAGAGCGCGGCGGCGTCGCCTGTGGCCACCGCGCGCGCAAATTCGGCCTGCAGCGCGGCCAGCCTTTGCTGCAGCGTCTTCAGGTCGGCGCGGCCAGCCTGCTCGCGCACCGCGGGCAGGCGCTCGGCGAAGGCGCGGCGGCGGGTGGCCAGCATGTCGTCGAAGCTGTCCAGGGTCTGCAGCCATTGCGCCAGGTTGGCGCCCAGGAACTGCAGGTCGCGCAGGTTGCGGAAGCCCTGCTGGAATTCGTTGCCGGCCAGGATGGTCACCAGGTGCGCGCCATGCGGCATCTCGGGCAGGGCGCGGATGTCGGCCAGGTGTCCGAGTTCGCCGCCGTCGGCGCCGGGGTTGAGCGCCAGCAGGCCCTGCACCAGCTTGCCGGCGCGGATCGCCGCGATCGACTCGGCGAGCGCGCGCCGCTCCTGCCCGAATCCGGCCACCGCCTGGCGGTAGCCCTGCAGCGCGCCGCCGTAGGCGCCGAGCTCGCTCATCGCATAGGGCACCGCTATCTTCGCCTCCAGGATCGCGGCGTCGTTGCCGCTGCGGCCGGCGAGTTCCTGCCAGGGGGTGAGTGCCAGCTGCGGGTCGTGCAGTTGCGCGGCTGCCCAGCCGTAGCCGAGCAGCGCCTTGTCGGAGGCGCTGCCGTTCAGGCGCACGCGACGCAACGCCTCGCGGGCCTCGATCGGCTCGCCGGCCTGCAGCGCGGCGAAGCCGCGGGCGAGGTTGGCACGGTCGCGCAGGCTGCGCATCTCCTCGCCGGCGACCGGGGTCAGGCCGATGGCGTCGAGCTGGGCATAGCCGCCCTTGCGGTCGCCGCGCTTGATCAGCGCCACGCCGAGGTTGAAGCGGGCGTAGGCGGCCGTGATCGGGCTGGCGTCGGGGCTGGCCTGCAGGGCGTCGAGCAGGGCGGCGGCGCCGGCGTAGTCCTCGCGCGCCATCAGCAGCTGCGCCTGCAGCAGCCGACGCTCGGCCTCGAGTCCGCCGCGCAGCGGTGCGGCGATGCGCGCCAGCGATCGCTCGGCCTGCGCATCGAGCCCGCGCAGATGCTGGCTGCGGGCGAGCAGATACCAGGTGCGGTCGCGGACCGCGGGCGAGGCGTTGCGGTCGATCAGCCGTGCGAACACGCCTTCGGCCTCGTGGAGCAGCCCGTAGCCGAGCAGCATGCCGCCGCGCAGCACCTCGGCCTCGTCGTCGTGCGGCGCGATGCGGCCGAAATGCTGCGACACCATCAGGCCGGTGAGTGCGGCGAAGGTCTTGTCCTGGTAGAAGTCGAACAAGGTGTCGCCGTAGAACGGCGCGGCGATGGCATGCGGTGCGTCGATGTCGGCCGCAGGCGCGGTCGCATCGCCCGCTGCATGGGCCACCGCAAAGCCGCCGACACAGGCCGCGGCCAGGACGACGCGCAGGCCCCTCACTGCCAGACCTTGACCTCGAACTCGGGTTGCAGCTTGGCCTGCGCGTCCTTGATGCGCAGCTCGATGTAGCGTGGTTCGGTCCCCTTGTCGAACTCCAGCGTGGTGCCGCGCTTGTAGTCGCGGTCGTGCGGACCCTGGCCGGTGAAGAACGCCGTGATGCGGTGCTTGCCGGTGCGCAGGTTGCCCATGAACACGCGCTGCACGCCGCCGCGGTGCAGGGCCTGCACTTCCAGCGGTGTGTAAAGGTGACTCGCGACGAGCTTGTCGTCGAGCTTGAGCTGCACCGACTCGAGTTCGAACAGCTTGCCCACGTCCATCGAGACGAACACGGCGACCTGGGTGCCCGCCGGGTAGAGCAGTTCTTCCTCCAGCACCAGCAGGTCGCGGTTCAGCGTGATGATCTCGGACTTGAGGTCCTGCACGCGGTCGTCCAGAGGCGCGGCTGCGATGCCCGCTGCAGCAGGGCCTGACGCCGCCGGCGCAGGGCTCGGCAGGGTCGGATCGGCGGCCAGCACCGGCAGCGCCAGCATCAGCGCCGCCAGGGCGGCGCAGCATCGTGCAAGGTTCAGGCGCATGGCGAGGTCTCTTTGTCAGAAAGTGGCCGAGGCATAGAGCTGCAGCACGTTGGCGTCGAAGGCATAGGGCAGGCCGGTTCGCAGGTCGGTGAAGTTGCGGTAGCGGAAGCTGATGCGTTCGGCGCTTGCCGTGAGTTTGAGCGTGTAGCCGGGCGGCAGGCCGGACCAGTCGTAGGTGATCTTGGCACCGAACGAGATATCGTTGAAGGTGCTGAGTTGGCGGTTGCGCGAGACGTACAGCGTCTCGGTGGTCGCGTCGTCGCTGTAGAAGAGCGCCTGGGTCTGGGAATAGAAGCGCAGCGTCGTGTCGAGCAGGAGATGCGCGCCCAGGTACTTGCTGGCGGCGAGCTCGGTGGTGTGGGCGCGGATGTCCCAGTTGTCCCAGTAGGCGCGGTAGCTGGCATGGACCGAGCTGCGCGCCACCCATTCGCTGACGTCGTTGGTGGTGCGCAATTCCAGGGCGCGGCTGCTGCGCGTGCGCGGGTTGCGTTCGGGCACCGCGGCGCCGAACACGCGCGCGGCGCGGTAGGGGCTGCCGAGGTAGCCGCTGTCGGCGATCGCCTCGGCGTTCAGGCTGATCAGCCATCTCGGTGTGAGGATCTGCGTCACGCCGGCACGGTAATGCCAGTGCAGCGCTTCGTCGAGCCAGCCCGGGATGCCCTTCTTGCCCACCCTGTCGTGGCCACGCGTGAAGCCCAGGCTCACGGTGGTCATGCCGCCGAAGACCTCGTGCGTGAGATCCAGGTCGACGGCATCGGCCAGGTAGTCGGGCTCGCGGCTGCGCGAGCCCGAGACCGACAGCGTCGAGTCGCGAACCACGGTCTCGGCGCCGAACTGGACCGCCTTGCGCGTTTCCTTGAACGGGCTGGCGGTGGTGACGACGTCGATCGACGCATTGCTCACCGCATCGACGTAAACCTGCGCTGACAGCGAGACGCGGTCGGCGATGCTCTTGCGCACCAGCAGTGCCGGGCCGCTGGCCTTCACGCCGCCGCCGTCGTAGCTGTGGAACAGGGTCTCGGCCTTGTCGTCCGGCAAGGCGGCTGCGTGCGCCGCACCGCCGCTCATCACGCCGCCGAGCAGGCCACCGAGCAGGCCGCGCCACAGGGCCGCCAACGCGCCGGCCAGGCGCCATGGGTGCCGTCGCGCGTCCCCGGAACGAGGCACCGAGGCCGCGATCCCGCACAGGCGGGCCCTTGCGTCCGACTCAGTTGCAGCCACAGCCGCCTCCTTGCGCGCCGGTGGCGCCGCGCGCCCCTTCGCGTACGCTGTGGATGTGCTCGCGATGGACATCGGGCAGCGTGTCGCGCGCGAACTGCATCGCCGGGTCGGCCAGGTGCTCGCGCTCGTAGGGCTTGACCCAGGGCTGCACTGAACAACCGCCCAGGCTGCCGGCTGCGGCGGCGAGGGTCAGCCCGAAGGCGAGCGCCTGCCTGATCGTGCGCTGGGTCGGCGCCATCGTCATTCCTTGACCAGGGCGCGGATCTGGCGCTCGACCTCGTCCTCGGCACCTTCGCGGTAGCCGCGGTGCAGGTAGCGCACGCGACCGTCGCGGTCGATCAGCACGGTCGAGGGCATGCTGCCCAGGTCGTAGAGGCGGCTGACCGCCTTGTCGGCGTCGAGCAGCACGGGAAATTTCAGGCCCCAGCGTGCCGCGGTGGCGGTGGCAGTGCGCGGATCGTCGTCGATGTTCACGCCCAGCATCACGAAGCCCGAGGCGCGGTACTTGTCGTACAGGCGGCTGAGCTGCGGCATCTCGGCGCGGCAGGGGCCGCACCAGCTGGCCCAGAAGTTGACCAGCACCACCTGCCCGCGTTGCTCGGCCAGGCGCAGGTTGTGGCCGTCGACACTGCGCAGCGTGAAGTCGGGCGCGGGGGCCTGCGGCGCCAGCGCGGCCAGCGCAGCGGGCGGCTGCGCGGCGGCCAGCAGGAGCAGCGACAGGACCGAAATGAAGCGGGGGTGGAGGCGACGCATGTTCATGGGAAGGCGCTCAGAAGAAGGCGGCCAGGCCGAGGACGATCTCGGGGTTCTGCGTGCTCTGGCGCTTGCCCAGCAGGTCGAGCGAGAAGATGTGGTCGCGCACATCGGCCTGGACCGCGAAATGGTCGGAGAGGATCAGCCGCAGTCCGAAGCCCAGCGCGATCGTCTGCCGTGTCTGCCCGGCGAACTTCGTGCTGCCCAGGCCGGCGACGACGTAGCCCTGGCTGGCGCGGGCGTTGCCCTTGCCGAAGAAGACCTCGCCCGGCAGCAGGTTGTAGCCGGCCACGACGTCGTAGTACGACAGCGATTCGCTGCTGGTGGCGAAGATGCCGGCCGGCAGCACCTGGCGGAAGGCCGAGTCGCTGACCTTGGTGCGCCCGTAGCTGCCTTCGACGAACCAGTCCTCGGTGACGTGGTAGCCCAGGCGCAGGCCGGTGACGCCGCTGGAGCCGAAATTCTGCGTCGCGTAGGTGCCGGCGAAGAGGCCGAGTTCGAAGTCGTTGGACGGGTACCTGGGCACCGCGATGTCGCGCCGCTCGACCTGCGGGACGATGAGCTGGTCGCTGGCGGGAGCGCTGGTCGGGCCGGCCGCGGCAGGCCGGTCCTGGGCCAGCGCGGACGAGGCGAGAGCGCCGGCGAACAGCGCGAGGCAGATGGACTTCAGGGTCGTGGAGCGCATGGTGGCGGCGGTCAGAAGTGGAAGCCGATCCCGGCCGTCAGGCTGCGGTATTCGGTGCTGCGGGTGTCGGAGACGAAGGCCGTGGTCAGCGACCAGTCCAGCCGGGCGACGAAGCGCTCCGACAGATGCCAGCGCAACCCGATCGTGGCCACCCCAAGCTTGGCCTTGCTCGGCACCGCATCGATCAGGCTGGCGTTGGGCGTGTTGCCGAACTTGCCCAGGCCGATGGCGAAGAAGGGCGACAGCCGTTGGTCGGACCAGGGCTCCGAGCTCAGGCTCAGGTGCCAGAAGTCGGTGCCCGAATACAGGCCCTGCACCTGGCCGGCGTCGAGCTCGATGCCGACCGTGTCGGCGAGCCGCACCTGCAGCCACAGCTTGAGCATGGGGTCGGACTGGAAACGGCCCCAGGCGCCGCCGAACTCGACTCGGCGGCCGAACTCGTCGGCCTGCAGCGGGTCGCGGAAGGTCTTGCTTCCGCCGGCCGCGGTCAGCGTCGTCTCGAGCTGGCTGCGCGCCACCCAGCCGACCTGGCCGCCTTCGGCGCGGACGCGGAACCAGTCCGTGTGGCGCAGCTCGACCTCGACCCATCGGTGACGCTCGACGACGAAGAAAACGGGGTAGCCGCGACCGGGGCCGGTGTGCAGTTCGAGGTAGGGGTCGGCGACCTGCAGTTGTTCGCCATGGTCGCTGCCTGCGGCGGCCGGGGTCGCCGGCGACGCGGGCGGCTCCTCGGCAAACGCGGCACCGGCCCCCAGGCCGAGGAGCAGGCAGCACGACAGGCGAGCAGGAAAGCGCATCGGCACGCGGTCAGTTGGTGTTGCAGGCACCGGTCACTGGGTCCGCGTTCGTGAACATGGTGTCGGCGGCGCTGCTGAACTCGTCCTGCCCTTGAGGCATCGGACGGCTGATCCAATATCGGATCAGCTGGGCCGCAGGGTCGTCGGGGCTGGCGAAGATCTGGCCGCCGCCGTGCAGCACGCCACGAACCAGTGGCTTGTCGAGCAGGCGGCTCTGGTCGGGCTGGCCGGCGACGGTTTCCCCGAGCGCGGAGTAGAAGTTCTTGTAGCTGTCGCTGGTGCGGATCACCTCGGGCGTCTGGGTCAGGTCGGCGGGCGACGCGCTGCCGATCAGGCGCAACGCGCCCCCGGTGCCGGTGCTGTCGTCGTGGCAACCGCCGGCGGCGCAGGTGTTGGTCGTCGTCGTGCCGTTGACGGTGATCGGGATCGGCGTCGTCAGCACGGGGGCGATGCAGCGCTGGAAATAGACGAACGAAAGCATCTGGCCCCCGGCGCCGGCGGGGTTGGCGATCGTGTCCGGATTCGACAGTGCGCTGCCGCCGCCGCAATCGGCCAGCCCGGCGCCCGCGAGCAACATCGCGCCGACATGCCACGGAAGGCGGTGCCTTGCGCGAACCACGAACTGCGGCGGTACGGTCATCGGATCGGTGGTGCTCACTGGTTGCCTTCGTGCTGCGCACGCCGGCATGAGCCCTCAGTGCGGCTGGGCGGGATCATGGCGAGGGGCAACCGCTGGCAATCCAGCTCGCGATCCGGTCGTAACCGGCGCTGCCGACCGGCAGCACGGCGGTCGTCTGGGTGATCGCGGCGGCCGGGTGCGGCACCGTCGAAGGCCGCGCCAGCAAGGGATTGGAGGCGGCGTGGCAGGTGTCGTTGATCATCCCCAGCGTGACGTTGTAGTCGCCCTGCGGGTTGCCGGTGAGGACGAAGCGGTTCTGCGGGTCGCCCAGCCCGGCCTGGTGGCAGCTGGCACAGCTGGCGTCGAGGATCGGCTGCACCTGCGCAGTGAAACTGTCCTGGCTGAGTGCAGTCACCGTTCGCACGCCGGCGCCGGCGTCGAAGGGGTTGTTGTAGTACTGGCCGCCGAGGTCCATCCATTCGGCGAGCAGCCTCTTCTCGGCCTTGTTGAGCATGCGGCCGTGGTCGGGGGCGCCTGCCGGTGGATCGGGGAAGGTGGTCCTGGCGGCAGCGCCGGCCAGCAGCGTCTGGCCCCACAGGATCTCGGTCAGCCGGCTCTTGCGCGCCTGGCCGGCACTGTTGACGTCGCCCGAACTGGTGTTCACCAATGCCGGGCCGCGCACGACCATCGGCACGCCGTCCTCGACCTGGACTTCGGGCTGGCCGTTGGCGCCGATCAGAGGGTCGCCCACGGTCAGCTCCTCGTACGAGGTCAGGCGGCCGGTGCCGGCAATGGTGCCGCGCAGGTCGAGCTTGACCGGGTCGGTGTGGCAGTTGGTGCAGGTGTTGGCGCCGCGGTCGCGATCCCACAGCGGCTGGATGTTCTCGGCATAGTTGATGACGCCGTTGCCGGGAGCCGGCGTGGCGAGGTCGTCGGCCGGGTTGGCGTTGCCGGTGTAGAGCAGGGCGATCGCCGGGCGCGCGCTGACGCCGGCCTGCGTGGTGTCGGCCCAGACGTCGGTGTACAGGGGGTCGGGCATCAGGTTCAGGAGGCTCGGGTTCAGTCGCGTGCGTGTCGAAGCCATCGTCTCGCCGGCCCGGTGCTGCGACGCCAGCGCCGGCACGAGCGCCGCCGGCATCGTGTCCACGATCGCACCGGTGTTGATCGCGGCACCGCGGCGCGGGCTGTGGCAGCCGTCGCAGGTGCGCCGCTCGCCCGGGCGCACCTGGATCCAGTTGGTGTGGGTCTGGATCGCCCGGCCCTGGGCATCGATGACCGAGAAGGCCAGCGGCACGTCGGCCGGCACCTGCAGCTTGAACGAGCCGTCGGGCTCGACCGGCGCATAGCCCAGGATCTGCACCGGCTCGAAGTCGGTCTCGCCGATCGCGTTGCGCACGCCGGTCGATCCCGCGGGCGGGGCAACCGCGCGCGTGGCCCGGACGAACCGCGCCGGCGCGCAGCCATAGGCGGGGTTGGCGGGGTTCTTGATGCCGAGGATGTCCGCGACCTGGATGCGGGTGTCGGTGGGGTCGGCAGGGGCGGTCATCGCGATGCCGAGCGCGCAGCCGACATGGTCGCTGGCGACCAGCATCGGCTCGGCCATGCGCTGCAGCAGGTCGGTGTCATAGACGCTGCGCACCTCGATCAGCGCCATGTCCTGCGAAGCCAGCGCCGGATCGACCGCGGTCGGCTGCAGCACGCCGGGTTCGGGCCGTGGCTGCAGCGCGATCGGGCCGGTGTACATGAACCCCGACGGCGGCGCGGCCACGATCAGCCAGGTCTGCTTGGCCGGGTCGAACATGTAGATCGCATAGTCCGAAGGCGCGTTGTCCTGCAGCGTGTCGGCCTGGATCGCCTGGGTCGTGCGCGTGGGGTCGGACAGGCGCGCCACCTCGTCGGCGCTGAGCGTGCTGCACGAGACCAGCACGCCGTTGCGCGTGACCTCGCACGGGTGCCAGGCAACCAGGATGCGGTCGGTGCCGTCCCACAGCGGGTAGGGCGCCGTCGCGCGGCCGTACATCGACAGCCCCCTGCCGTCGTTGAGCGACTGCGCGGTGATCTCGCGCTGGCCGCCGACCGGCGGGATCGTGTTGTCCGCCGGTGTGTTGTCCTCGGAATAGTCGGCGACGTCCAGCAAGTGCAGCGCGCCGCCTTCCTGGGTGCGCGACAGCGGCATCAGGTCGGACAGCACCTGTCCGGCGAAGGCGCCCTTGGGGTCCATGTCGCGCGGGTGCAGGTAGCTGTTGCCCTGGCTGTGGGCACCGAAGAAGACGAACATGTTGGTGCCGTCGGGCTTGACGGTGAAGATCGCGAAGCGGTTGCGGTCGCCCACATGTTCCCAGCGCGAGAACATGATGTTGCCGTCGGGGCGGATCACCGGGTTGCGGTCGTGGCTCTGGTTGAAGCTGATCTGCCGGATGTCGCTGCCGTCCAGCGCCATGCGGTGCAGGTTGAACACCCGCTGGCGCTCGTATTCGTCGGTGGCGTAATAGGCTTGGCCCAGCGCCTGGGCGAGGTGCGACTTGGCCTGCCGGTTGCTCGAGAACACGATGCCGCCGCCGGCCGGCAGATAGACCGGATCGACGTCGTCGTCCTGCGTGCTGGACGTGATGCGGCGGAAGCTGCCGCCGGTCAGCCCGCCCACGCTCATGTCGTATTCCCAGATGTTCCAGTGGCCGGTGCAGGCCGGCACGCCGTTGATGGCGGACGTGTTGCTGGCCGGGCAATTCATCGAGAAGACGATCTTCTTGCCGTCGTAGCTGACCTCCGGCTTGGAGGCGTCACCCTGGCCCTGCGTGAACTGCGCGGTCAGGTTGGTTTCGGTGGCGCTCGCGGAGGACTTGTCGCGCACCATCAGGTCGCCGCCGGGGGCGAAGCTGGCGCCGTCGAGGGGATTCAGGGTCACGCCGGCGCTGCGCTTGACATAGGCGATCGGCACGTCGCCGTTGACGGTGACCGTGTCGGCGCTGCTGTTGCCGGGGCCGTCGGTGCCGTTGCATCCGGCCAGTACGAGGCCGATCAGGGCCCCGGCCAAGGCGAGGCCCAGCGAGGACCAGCACTCCATCCGCGCGCCCTCCTGAAGCGGCGCCGATGCGCTTCGCGCACTCATTGACGGGTCGGCGCCGCCGACAGGCCCGACGAGGCGTGCAGGACGCCGCGGCTGTCGACCACGACGGCGTCGATGCCGGGCAGGGTTTCGACCAGGGCCAGCCCGCGTTCGGCGCCGAGCACGAAGACGGCCTTGGACAGCGCCTCGCTGGTCAGGCCGTCGGCGGCCAGGATGGTCACGCTGTGGACGCCCTGAGGGCTGTGCCCGGTGCCCGGGTCGATCAGGTGGTGCACGCGCTCGTCGCCGTCGTCGAAGTAGCGCTCGTAGTCGCCCGAGGTCGAGATCGACACCTCCTCCAGCGGCAGCACGGCGACGTTCTCGCCGGCGCGGCGCGGGTCGCGGATGGCCACGCTCCAGGGCCGGCCGCGGCGGTCACCGATGACCCGGCTGTCGCCGCCGGCGCTGACGATGGCGCTGGTGATGCCGCGGCGGCGCAGGATCGCCGCCGCGTTGTCCACCGCATGCCCCTTGGCGAAACCGCCGAGGTCGATGCGCATGCCCTCGCGGGCGAAGCGCAGGCTGCGCGTGCGCGGGTCGAACTGCAGCCCTTGCCAGCCGACGAACTCGCGCGCTGCGGCCAGTGTCTTGGCATCGGGCCTCACCCGCGCGCGGTAGTCGTAGAGCTGGCCGACGGCGGCGTAGCTGATGTCGAAGGCGCCGCCGGTGAGGCGCGAGAACGCCAGCGCACGCTCGACGAGCCGGCCCATTTCCTCGGACAGCGGCACTGCGCGGCGTCCGGCCTCGCGGTTGATCCGTGACAGCTCGGAGCCCGGCTTGTGCGGGCTCATCGCGCGGTCGATGCGGTGCATCTCGTCCATCACCGCGGCGGCGGCGGCCTCGCCGTGGCGGCGTTCGTCGGACCAGAGTTCGACCGTGATCGCGGTGCCCATGATCGCTTCTTCGCGCTTGAGCCAGCCACCGGCCGAGCGCGGCACGCTGCGGGCGGCGAAATCGAATTGCAGTTGGCCCGGGCGGGTGGTGGCGAAGAGCATGGTGATGGGCAGTCCAGGAACGTCGGCGTGGCAGGTGAAGCGGGGTCGGGGCGCGGCCGCGGCATTTGCGGCCGCCGGCCTCGATATCGGTCGGCGTCGCGCTTGACTTCAGACGCAGCCGAACTTACCGGTGCGCTGGCCCGGTTGCAGTGACGGCCGGTGCGCATGTGCGAGCAGATGCTTCAGCGCGCGGCGCCGACCGCGCGGCTTGCCCCGAGCCAGGTGTGAACTGGGTCACGAACCACGTTGCCACCGTAGTCCGGCGGCCGCTGCTCACATGCCCTTGAACAGCCCCGCGTAGCTGCGACTGACCTCGAGCTTCTCGGGGTGGCCCTTGACGCTGACGATCTGGCGGCCGCGGAAGTCGCGCGTGACCCCGGCGATCGCCTTCACGGCCACCAGCGTGCTGCGGTGGATCTGCCAGAACAGGCGCGGGTCGAGCTCGTCGACCAGCTCCTTGATCGGCTTTCTGATCAGGGCCTCGACCTGCGCCGTCTGCACCCGGGTGTACTTCTCGTCGCTGATGAAGAACAGCACCTCGTCGACCGGGATCATCTGGATCGCCTGCCCCACGGTGGCCTGGATCCATTGCAGGTACTGCGGCGCCTGGCCCGGGTTCAGCCGCACCGCGAGCTGGTGCAGCAGTTGTTGCAAATGCGGCCCGGGCGGCGCCTCGGCGCCGCTGGCGCGGGCGGCCAGGCGCTTCTTGATGCGCTCGACCGTGAGCTGCAGCCGGTCGCGCTCGGCCGGCTTGAGCACGTAGTCGGCCACGCCCTGCTCGAAGGCCTCGACCGCGTACTGGTCGTAGGCGGTGATGAAGACGATCTCGGGCAGCAACTCGTCTTCTTCGCCCGGGCGCGGCGGCAGTTGGGCGATCTGGCGCGCCGCATCGACGCCGCTCAGGCCGGGCATGCGGATGTCGAGGAAGACGATGTCGGGGCGGTGCGCGTCGACCAGCTGCACCGCCTCCAGGCCGTTGCGCGCTTCGGCGACGATCTGCAGTTCGGGCCAGACCTCGGCCAGGCGGGCGCGCAGCTGCTCGCGCATCAGGCGCTCGTCGTCGGCGATCACCGCTCGCGGCGGGGGTGTCTCGGGCCCGTTCATGCCGCCATCCTACGCGGCCGCGGGCCGGCGCCGGAGCGCCAGCCACAGCAGCAGCGCGAGCAGCCACACCGGCGACAGCGCCACTGCCGCCACCCCGACCACCGCGAGCAAGGCCACGCCGATGCCGAGCGCGGCGGCGAGCAGGCCCAGCAGCACGGCCATCGGCACGACCACCGTGACGACGACGAAGACCGCCGTCAACGCCAGGGTCAAGCCGACGAGCGCCAGGCCCCAATGCGCGCGCAGGCCCTCGCCGTCGATCAAGGTCGTGCTCCAGTCGTCGCCGTCGATCTGCACGTGCAGGCCGTGTGGCGCCGAATCGGCCAGGCCGAGCAGCGCCGCCGCCAGCGCCGCCGCGGCCAGCACGCCCAGCACCAGCAAGCCGAGCAGCAGCCAGGGCCACCAGCGTCGCCGCCTCGCGGGCGGCGTCGGCGCCGGCGGCACCGGCCCGAAGGCGTAGATGTCCTCGTCGGTCATGCGGGGGTCCCCTCGACGGTCCGGTAGGGCACGGTGACGGTGACCACGGTGCCGCTGGGCTGGTTGGCGGCCACCGTGAGCGTGGCCTTGGGGCCGTACAGCAGTTGCAGCCGCTCGCGGATGTTGGCCAGGCCCACGCCGGTGCCGGCGGTGGCCGCCTTGCCGAAGCCCAGCCCGGTGTCGGCCACCGTGACCTGCAGCTTGCCGTGGACGATCTCGGCGGCCAGGCGCAGCGAGCCGCCCTCGGCCTTGGGCTCCAGTCCATGCTTGATCGCGTTCTCGACCAGGGTCTGGATCATCATCGGCGGGAACTCGGCCGACAGCAGCCCGTCGGGCACCGCGATCTCGGTCGTCAGCCGCTCTTCCATCCGCACCTTGAGGATCTCGAGGTAGGGACGGATCACCGCCAGCTCGCGACCGAGGTCGCGCACGCCGCTCTGGCCGTTGCCGCTGGCCTCGCGCATCGTCGGCATGCTGGCACGCAGCAGCGCGATCAGGTTCTTCTGCATCGTGCTCGCCCGCGCCGGGTCGGTCTCGATCAGGTGGTCGATCGAGGCCAGCGTGTTGAACAGGAAATGCGGCTCCACCTGCGCCTGCATCGCCGCCATCCGCGCTTCGACGACCTGGCGCTTGAGCGACTCGGCCTCGGCCGTCTCGGTGGCCTGCGCCGCCTTGACCTCGGCCTGCATGCGGCCCTTGTAGGTGAACTTGATGATCGCCGAGGCCATGATCCACAGCAGCGTGAACTGCATCATCACGTCGCCGATGCCCACCCGCGTGATTCGCGTCGTGGGTTGGCGCTGCGCCTGCGTCAGCTCGGCGATCGCCTGCGCCGCGTCCTCGCGGGCCTGCGCGGCGTCGCGGTTGGCCTGGGCGGCATCCTCGTGCGCCTGGCGGATCGACGCCTCGATCTGGCGCTTCGCTTCATCGACCGCCTCGCGCACGCTGTCGCTGGCCTCGCCCGGCGGCAGCGTGATGTGCAGTCCCTGCAGCGCCGCCGACGCAGCGCCTTGCGCGGCGCTGGCGGCGCTGCGCGCAGCGTCGGCGGCGGCGGCGGCGGAGGCCGCATCGGCGCGCCGGGTGACCTTGGGCGTGATGCGGATGCCGTCCTTGCCGATGTTGATCTCGACCCCCTGGTCCTTGTCGGGCGACTCGATGTGGATGCCGGGCATCGAGACCTCGGGGCCCCTGGGAGTCTTCGGTGCCGCGGGCGGGGTCGGCGCGGTCGGCGTGGGCGGTGGCATGAACACCACCCGCGGCGGCTGCGACTCGACCCGCTCGGTGATCGTCCAGGTGAAGGGCGGCATGTCGTGGACGATGGCGACCACGATCAGCAAGCCCAGCGCCAGCACGATGAAGCGGCGCCAGCTGATGCTCACGAGCCAGTTGGCGTAGGCGTGGAAGGCACGCACGGTGGCAGCCGAGAAACGCTGCCAGCGCCCGTGCCAGAGGGCGGCGCTCGATGGCGGCGCGGTGCCGGGCTGGCCTGGGGGCTGGGGGGTCATGAGCTCGGGCAGGACACTGGTGTCGGATGTTGCCCACTGTACGCACCGCCGGGGGCGGCGAAAGCGGCAACCGACGCACCGCTGCCCGGGCGCGACAGGCTGCAGCCGTCGGCGACGGCCGGAACACCTTCGCCGGCCCGCCCTTCGTTCAGCGCCGCCGGCCTTCGACCGAGACGACCAGGCGCACGGTGTCGGCGACGAACGGCAGGCCGAAGGTGATGCCGAACGCGCTGCGGTCGAACTCGGCGTCGAAGTCGCCGCCGCAGACTTGCACCGGCGCTGCACCGCTGGCGTCCATGCGACAGCCGAAATGCCGGGCGTGGAGCGACAGCGGTCGGCTGACGCCGCGCAAGGTGAACTCGCCGCGCACCTCGGCCAGGCGGTCGCCTTCGAAGCGGAAATGGGTGGCGACGAAGAACGCTTCCGGTTGGGCCTGGGTCGCCAGCAGGTCGCCTTCGCGGATGCGGGCGTCGAACACCGGGATGCCGGTGCTGACGCTGGCCGTCGCGATGCGCAGGCCGAGCTCGCCGTGGCCGGCCGCGCGGTCCAGCGTGACGGCGCCCTGCACCGGCCCGATGCGGCCACGGATCGTCGAGGTGCCGAAATGCAGCAGCTCGAAGTGGACGAAGCTGTGCGCGGGGTCGAGCAGATAGACCGCCGGCTCGGCGGCGGCGCGCAGCGGCGCAGCGGCGGCCAGCGCCAGGATGCAGGCAGGAAGACAGGCGGCGAGGCGGGCGACCTTCATGTCCCGATCCTGCCCGATGTGCCGGCTTCGCGCCGCGCTACTGCCTGATCGCCTCGACCTGCACCAGCAGATGGACGTCGTCGGGGAAGCCCCGGTCCAGCACGTGCTTCACGCCCCACAGGCTGCGCCGGATCACGCCCGCGAAGTCGCCGCCGCAGACCTCGCGCCCGAGCATCGGGCTGGTGTAGCAGTTGAAGCGGGTGGCCTTCAGGGTCAGCGGGTGGGTCTGGCCGTGCAGGGTCAGCGCGCCCGAGACCTGGCTGACCTTGTCGCCGTCGAAGACGAAGCGGTCGCCGACGAACCTGGCGCTCGGGTAGGTGGCCGCATCGAAGACGTCCTTGCTCCGCAGGTCCTTGTCGAACGCATCGACGCCCGAATCGACGGAATTCATGTCGATCGTGATCTCCACATGGCCGGTCCCGGCCGCGCGGTCGAGCTGCACCGAACCCTGCTTCCTGTCGAAGCGGACGCGGAGGGTCGAAGTGCCGAGATGCGGCATCTCGAAGGTGGCGAAGGTGTGCGTCGGGTCGATCGCGTAGGTGGCCGTCCCGGCTTGCGCCGGACCGATGCCGAGCAGGCAGGCGGCGGCCACGACGAGCTTGTCCATCGGAACTCCAAAGGGTGGCGCCGCGGGATGCGGGGAAGAGGCGCTCGCTACAGCGGCGCCAGGCCGGTCAGCGCGAGTTTGAAGCGCACCTGCACGTCGTCGGCGAGCATCGAGGTGTCGGTCCATTCGCCGTCGCCGACCTTGAAGGCCAGGCGCTTGATCGTGAAGCTGCCGCTGGCGGTGCTGACCCCGCCGGCCTGGACGATCTGCACCGGCACCACGATGTCCTGCACCTGACCCTTGATGCCGAGCTTGCCGATGACCTCGAACCTGCCCGGGCCGGCGGCCTTGATCGCGCTCGACCGGAAGCTCGCCTGCGGGAACCTGGCCACGTCGAGCCAGGTCGGCTTGGGCACCTCGGCGTCGAGCTCGGGGCTGCCGAAGCGCGCGCTGCCGGTGTCGATGCCGAAGCTCACGCTGCCGGCTTCCGGCTTCCTCGGGTCGAGCGCGATGCGGGCGTCGAAACGCATGAACCGGCCTTCCACCGGCACGCCGAGCTGGTGGGTGGTGAACGCGATCTCGCTGCCCGCGGCCACCACCTGCACCGCTCCGGGCTGCGCGAAGGCCGGCGGCGCGACGGCCGGGGCGAGGGCGGCGAGCAGCGCGAGCTGGCCCCACATGGACGGCGATCGGGTGGACATCGGTGATCCTCGGGTGTTGCCGCGGCGCTGCGCTCAGGCGCGACCGGGCCGCATGCGCTGCAGCAGGCCGTCGCGGTCGATGAACTGGTGCTTGAGCGCCGCGGCCACGTGCAGCAGCACGGCGACGGCCAGCGACCAGGCCAGCGTGCCGTGCAGAGCCTTCAGCGTCGCCGCCACGGTGCGGTCGGGGGCGACGAAATCGGGCAGCGGCAGCACGCCGAACAGCACCACCGGGAACCCGGCGGCCGAGCTGTAACCCCAGCCCGCCAACGGCACGGCGAAGAAGAGCAGGTACAGCAGCCCATGCAAGGCCTGCGCGGTGCGCCGTCGCCACGCGGGCTGCGGCGGCGCGGGCGGCGGGCGGTGCGTCAGCCGCCACAGCGCCCGCAGCAGCGACAGCGCCAGGATCGTGACGCCGGCCCATTTGTGCCAGTTGAAGAGCCTGAGCCGTGTCGGCGAGAACGGCAGGTCGCTCATGTAGAGGCCGACGCCGAACGAGACCGCGAGCATCAGCGCCAGCAGCCAGTGCAGCGCAATGGCGGTGGCGGTGTAACGCTGGACGGCGGTAGTTGTCGGCATGGGCCTGCAGTATGGCCATCCCGCCGGGGCCGCGCGTTCAGGCGCATGGATCGCGGCGCGCTGCGCCGACGAACATCGGCGCCAGCGCTGCTGACAGCAAGGCCGCCGTCGCGGCCGGCAGCAGGCCGTGACGCAGCGCGAAGTCCAGCGTGACCAGCGCCGCATCGACGGTCATCGTGCGTCCCGCCGCCAGCGCCAGCGCTTCGGCCACCGGCAGGCAGCTGAACTGCTGGACTTCGCCGTCCTGGTTCACCGGCGTGACGTCGGCCGCCAATGCGAGGTCGAAGACGTGCAGGTCCTCGACCTGCAGGCCTTCCGGGATGCGGCGCTGCAGCCGGATCACGCGGCCGGGTCGGGTGGGCTGCATCTGCGTCGATGTCAGGCCCGCCTCCTCCCAGCCTTCGCGCACCAGCGCCTGCCATGGCGTCTGGCCGTCGGGCACGCCACCGCCGACGAGGTTGTCGAACAGGCCCGGGTCGGTCGCCTTGGTCGCGGCGCGCTGTGCGATCCACAGCCGCGCCGGCCGGCCCAGGGCATCGGCGACATAACCGTTGGCGTGCGCGCCGAGCGTGAGCGTGCCCCAGAAGCGCGCCGCCGCGCGTTCGATGCGCGCCAGAAGCGTACCGTCGCGCGGGTCGATGACGGCGAAGGTCTCGTCACGCCAGCCGCGGACCAGGCCCTGGTCGCGCAGGGCGGCGTTGATCGCCGCCAGCCGGGCGTCGCGCAGCGTGGTCGGCGTGGTGAGCGTGACGCCCAGCTCGTCGATCCGCAGCTCGGCTTGCCAGCACGCGAGCGCCGGCAGGTCGTCGCGGGCAACCGACCCGACCGCCGAACCGTCGATGAAGAAGGGCAGCCGCGCCGGCGCGCGAGCGGCCTCGATGGCCTGCGCGGCGCTCAGCGCGTGCCAGCTCACGCGGCCTGCTTGAGATCGCCCGCGCGCCAGCGCCGCATCAGCGCATCCCACTTGGTGCGCGCGGCCTGCAGGTGGTGTGACCTGACATGGCCGTAGCCGCGGATGTCCTCGGGGATGCGCGCGATCTCGGCGGCCAGCGCGCGGTTGCCGGCATCGAGCGTGCTCAGCAACTCGTCGATGCAGGCGCGGTATTCGCCGATCAGGGCGCGCTCGGCCTTGCGCTCGTCGGTGCGGCCGAAGGGGTCGAAGGCGGTGCCGCGCAGGCCCTTCAGCCTGGCCAGGACGCCCATGGCGCTGCGCATCCAAGGGCCGAAGGGCCGCTTGACGAGCTCGCCCCGGGCGTTCCTTTTCGCGATCGCCGGCGGCGCGAGGTGGTGCACGAGCTTGTAGTCGCCTTCGAACATGCCCGCGATCCGGTCGCTGAATGCGCGGTCGGTGTGCAGCCGTGCGACCTCGTACTCGTCCTTGTAGGCCATCAGCTTGAAGAGGTAGCGTGCGACGGCCTCGGACATCGGCGTGCCGCCCTTGTCGCCGACGGCCTTGGCTTCGGCCGCCCGCACCTTCCCGACGAAGGCCCGGTACTGCGCGGCGTAGCCAGCGTCCTGGTAGCCGGTGAGGAATTCGACCCGCCTGGCGACCAGTTCATCGAGCCCCGGCTTCTTGACGAACTGGATCACCGCCTGCGCCTTGAACAGCGCCTGCACCGATGCCAGGTCGTGCGCACAGCGCCGGCCCCATTCGAAGGCCGCCTTGTTGTTGTCGGGCTGCACGCCGTTGAGCTCGATCGCACGCATCAGCGCCGCATGCGAGATCGGCACCCGGCCCTTCTGCCAGGCGTAGCCGAGCAGCAGCGGGTTGGTGTAGATCGATTCACCCAGCAGTTGCACGGCCGCCTGCTCGGCGTCGAAGGCGCCGACCAGCGCTTCGCCGACGCTGTCGCGCACCGCCGCTTCGCAGTTGCCGAGCGGGAACTGCCAGTCGGGGTTGCTGACGAAGCTGGCGGTCGGCGTGCCATGGGTGTTCAGGGCGACATAGGTGCGGCCCTGCTGCATCACCGTCAGGGTGTACTTCATCGCGCCGACGATGCCGTCGCAGGCGATCACCAGGTCGGCTTGCGCGGTGTCCACCTTGGTCGTGTGGATCGCCTCGGGCCGGTTCGCGATCTGGATGTGGCTCCAGGTCGCGCCGCCCTTCTGCGCCAGCCCGCCGGCGTCCTGCGTGACGACGCCCTTGCCCTCGAGGTGTGCCGCCATGCCCAGCAACTGGCCGATGGTGATGACACCGGTGCCGCCGATGCCGCCGACGACGATGCCCCAGGCCGTCTCGGTCAGCGGCAGCACCGGCTCGGGAAGCGCCGGCAGGCCGGCGAGGTCGCCCTTCGTCTCCTTCTTCGGCTTGCGGAGCTGGCCGCCCTCGACGGTGACGAAACTCGGGCAGAAGCCCTTGACGCAGGAGTAATCCTTGTTGCAGCTGTTCTGATTGATGCGCCGCTTGCGGCCGAACTCGGTCTCCACCGGCTCGACGCTCAGGCAGTTGCTCTGCACGCTGCAGTCGCCGCAGCCTTCGCAGACCAGCTCGTTGATGACGACGCGCTTCTCGGGGTCGGCGAGCTTGCCGCGCTTGCGCCGCCGGCGCTTCTCGGTGGCGCAGGTCTGGTCGTAGATGATGACCGTGGTGCCGTGCAACTCGCGGAACTGGCGCTGGATGGCGTCGAGCTCGTCGCGATGGTGCACGGTGACGCCCGCCTCCAGTGCCACGCCGTGGTACTTGGCCGGCTCGTCGGTGACGATCACGAGCCTGGCCACGCCTTCGCTGACCAGGCTCTTCATGATCTGCAACACGCTGTGGCCTTCGGGGCGCTCGCCGACCGGCTGGCCGCCGGTCATCGCCACCGCATCGTTGTAGAGGACCTTGTAGGTGATGTTGACGCCGGCGGCGATGCTCTGCCGGATCGCCAGGATGCCGCTGTGGAAGTAGGTGCCGTCGCCGAGGTTGGCGAAGACATGCGCGTCCTTCGTGAACGGTGCCTGGCCGACCCAGGCCACGCCCTCGCCGCCCATCTGGCTGAAGGTGCTGGTGCTGCGGTTCATCCACACCGCCATGTAGTGGCAACCGATGCCGGCCATCGCGCGCGAGCCTTCGGGCACGCGGGTGCTGGTGTTGTGCGGGCAGCCGCTGCAGAACCAGGGTGCACGGTCACCGGTGTCGACCTTCAGCTCGGTCAGCTGCCTCTCCCGCGCCTGCACGATGGCCAGCCGCTCGTCCATGCGCGCGGCGATGTCGGCCGCCACGCCCAGCTTCTTCAGCCGCTTGGCGATCGCCTTGGCGATGATCGCCGGCGTCAGGTCGGCCTTGGCGCGCAGCAGCCAGTTCTCGCTCGGGTTGGGCATGCTCCATTCGCCGCCGGTGGCGTCGCCTTCGGGCTCGTCGAACTTGCCCAGCACGTTGGGGCGCACGTCGGCGCGCCAGTTGTAGAGCTCTTCCTTGAGCTGGTATTCGATGACCTGGCGCTTCTCCTCGACGACCAGGATCTCCTGCAGCCCTTGCGCGAACTCGCGCGTGATCGTCGCTTCCAGCGGCCAGACCACGTTGACCTTGTGCAACCGCACGCCGATGGCGCGGCAGGTGTCGTCGTCGAGGCCCAGGTCGGCCAGCGCCTGGCGCGTGTCGTTGAAGGCCTTGCCGCTGGCGATGATGCCGAAGCGGTCGTGGCGGCTCTCGATCACGTTGTGGTTGAGCCGGTTGGCGCGCACGTAGGCCAGCGCGGCGTACCACTTGTAGTCCATCAGCCGCGCTTCCTGCTCCAGCGGCGCGTCGGGCCAGCGGATGTGCAGGCCGCCGGGCGGCATCGCGAAATCTTGCGGCAGCACGATCTTCACGCGAGCGGGATCGACGACCACCGAACTCGACGACTCCACCACCTCCTGGATCGTCTTCATCCCGCTCCACACGCCCGAGAAGCGGCTCATCGCGAACGCGTGCAGCCCCATGTCGAGGATGTCCTGCACGCCGCTGGGGAAGAACACCGGCAGCCCGCAGGCCTTGAAGATGTGATCGCTCTGGTGCGGTGCGGTCGAGCTCTTCGCGACATGGTCGTCGCCGGCGATCGCGATCACGCCGCCATGCTTGCTGGTGCCGGCCATGTTGGCGTGCTTGAAGACGTCGCTGCAGCGATCGACACCCGGACCCTTGCCGTACCAGATGCCGAACACGCCGTCGTACTTCTTGCTCTCGGGGTAGAGGTCGAGCTGCTGCGTGCCCCACACCGCGGTGGCGCCGAGCTCCTCGTTGACGCCGGGCTGGAACACGATGTGGTTGTCGGCCAGGTGCGTTTTCGCCGCCCACAGCGCCTGGTCGTAGCCGCCCAGCGGGCTGCCGCGGTAGCCGCTGACGAAGCCGGCGGTGTTCAGCCCTGCCGCCACGTCGCGCTGCCTCTGCAGCATCGGCAGCCGCACCAGCGCCTGCACGCCGCTCATGAAGGCGCGGCCCGCGGCCAGGCTGTACTTGTCGTCGAGGCTGGCGGATTCAAGCGCCTTGCGGATGGACTCGGGCAGAGGGGCGTTCATGGCGACAACTCCTGGCAGCGGCAACTGGCCAGTGTATGGAAACGGAAGGCACATGTCTTTTCTTTTGATGCCATGTCAGGCATGCTGCGAGAAACGATCTTGCTCGAAACAGCCAATGGAAAAGAAGATCACGCTCAAACAGCGCAATCAGGCGAAAGACAGCGGCCCACCGGTGCCGGCCGCCGAAGCCCCTGCATCCATGCTCGACCGCTACGACGTGGCGATCCTGCGCGAGCTGCAGGCCGATGCGCGCCTGACCAACACCGACCTGGCGGCGCGCATCGGCCTGTCGGCTGCGCCGACCTGGCGGCGCGTGAAGTGGCTGGAGGAGCAGGGCTACATCACCGGCTACCGCGCCGAGATCGACCGCCGCCGGATCGGCCTGGGGGTGCTGGCCTTCGTGCGCGTCGATGCCGAGCGCAACAACGCCGACGCCACGCGCGCGCTCGAAGCCGCGATCCGGGCGCTGCCCGAAGTCGTGTCCTGCCACTACATCAGCGGCGCCGGCACCTTCGAGCTGCAGGTGATGTGCACCGACCTCGACGCCTATTCGCGCTGGTCGATGGACACCCTGTTCAAGCTGCCCAACGTCAAGGACCTGCACACCAGCTTCTCGCTCGGCGAGGTCAAGGCCGCGGCCGCGTTGCCCTTGTCACACCTGGTGCCACCGCGTTGAGCCCAGGCCTGCAGCGCGGGGGCGCGGCGGCCGAAGAACGCGCCGGGCGCGACTGCGTCGTCTGCCCGCCATGAAGTGCCGGCCGCGGAGTGCGCTACCCTGCGCCCTTCGCAGCGCGGGGACAAGCGCCACTTCATGAGTCGTCTGCTCGACGTCCTGCTCACCTCCGATCCGGTACACCGCTCGCGGCTGGCGCAGGCGGGGCTGGCGCTGCTGCTGCTGGCCAGCGGCATGCTCGGGATCTGGTACTTCGTCTGGGCCGGCGTGGTCCGGGTGCGGCCGGTGGCGTGGTGGTCGGCGGTCACCTTCGCCGGCATGGCGGTGTTCTACGGCCTTATCCGCAGCGGCTGGTCGCGGCGCTGGCACGAGCCTTCGCTGACCGTGCCGCAGATGGTCTTCGCGCTCAGCAGCGGCGCGGTGGCCTATGCGTTGCTCGGGCCCGGGCGCGGCGTGGTGTTCCCGATGGTGATGGTCGTGCTGATGTTCGGGATGCTCATCGCGTCGCCGCGTCAGATGCGCTGGGTCAGCGCCTACGCCGTGGTGGTCTTCGGCGCGACCATGGCCTTGATGGCCCGCCTGCGTCCGCACGAGTACCCGGCGGCGATCGAGATCGGGCATTTCCTGATCGTGGCCACCATGCTGCCCGGCGTTTCGCTGCTCGCGGCGCGGCTATCGCGGATGCGCCATCGCGCGCGGGCGCAGCGCGCCGAACTCGCACAGGCGCTGGCCCGGCTGCGCGAGCACACGACGCGCGACGAGCTCACCGGCCTGGTCAACCACCGACAGATGCAGGTGGTGATGGAACAGGAGCATCAGCGCTGCGTGCGCTCGGGCCAGACCTTCTGCCTGGCCATGCTCGACATCGACCGCTTCAAGGCGGTCAACGAAGCGCATGGCTATGTCATCGGCGACACCGTGCTGCGCACGGTGGCGCAGGAGGCGCTGCGCCACGTGCGCGTGTGCGATGTGTTCGCCCGCTGGGGCGGCGAGGTCTTCGTGCTGATGCTCTCCGACACCCGTGCGGCGCTGGCGCGCGGCGGCCTCGAGCGGCTGCACCAGCGCGTCTCGGCGCTGCGCATCCTGCATGGCAGCGACGCGGTGGGCATCACGCTGTCGGCCGGGCTGGCCGAGCACCATGCCGGCGAGACCGTGGAGCAGACGCTCGAGCGCGCCGAGCGCGCGATGCGCGAGGCCAAGGCACAGGGGCGCAACCGCGTCGTCGTCGCGCCTTGAAGGCCGCGGCCGACGGCGGTCGCCTGCCCCTGCGCCACGCGCTGCTGGCGCTGGCGGTGGTCGCCGTCTGGGGCACCAATTTCGTCGTCATCCGCATCGCGCTGCAGACCCTGCCGCCGCTGCTGCTGGCCTTGCTGCGCTTCGCCTTCGTGCTGCTGCCGGCGGCGCTGTTCATCCGCCGGCCCGCGGTGCCCTGGCGGCGGCTGGCGGCCTACGGCGTGTTCATCGGCGCCGGCCAGTTCGGGCTGCTGTACCTCGCGATCGCCGGGCGCATCTCGCCGGGGCTGGCATCGCTGGTGGTGCAGACGCAGGTCTTCTTCACGATCGGCCTGGCGATGGCTGCCGACGGCGAGCGCCTGGGCCGCCTGCAGTGGCTGGCGCTGGCGCTGGCGGTCGCGGGCCTGGCGCTGATCGCCGCCCACACCGATGCCAGCACGACGCCGCTGGGCCTGGTGCTGGTGCTCGGTGCGGCGGCTGCCTGGGCCGGCGGCAACCAGCTCGCGCGCACGATGGGCCGGGTCGACATGCTGGCCGTCGTAGTCTGGTCCAGCGCCTTCGCGCTGCCGCCGCTGCTGGCGCTGGCGCTGTGGTTCGAAGGGCCGGCACGCATCGCCCAGGGGCTGGCCGCCGCCGATGCCTCGGTATGGACTGCCGTGCTCTGGCAGGCGCTGGGCAACAGCCTGTTCGGCTACGCCGCCTGGGGCTGGCTGCTGGCGCGCCATCCGGCGGCCACGGTGGCACCGCTGGCGCTGCTGGTGCCGGTGTTCGGCATCGGCGCGTCGGCGCTCGTGCTGGGCGAGGCGCTGCCGCCGTGGAAGCTGGCCGCCGCGGCGCTGGTGCTGCTGGGGCTGGCGCTGAACATGCTGTGGCCGCGCATGCGCCGGTGAAGGCCCCCGAAGGCGCGTCGCCGGGAGCTCGCGGCCGCAGGTAGAGTCGCAGCCATGTGGGCCCTGATTCTCGAAGCCTTGCTGGCGCTGGCGCTGGCGGTGTTCATCGTCTGGTGGATCATGTTTGCCGGCCGCCGCGGCGGCGACCCGAACGACGCCGAGCGCTGAGCCGCCACGGCTCGGCGGCCGATCGCCGATCTGCCGCTGGCGCCGCTCAGCGCGGTTCCGCCACCGGCGCGGCCGCGGCGGTTGCATCGGCGGCCGGCGCGACCTTGCGGCGCAGGCCGAGCGCCATCACGATGCAGCTCAGCAGCACGACCAGGATCAGCGCACCGTGCGGCAGCGATGCCGGCAGCACCTCGGCCGGCAGCGAGTAGAAGAGGACGACCGTGATCAGGCCGCGCGGCGCGGCCCACAGCAGCGGCAGCGGCCGGCGGCCGTTGAGCAGCCACAGCAGCGGCCAGCGCAGCCCAAACACCAGGGCCACGACGAGCAGCGCGACGCCCCAGGCGCGCAGGTCGGCCAGCGTGCCGAGGTCGGTGCTGTAGCCCAGCACCAGGAAGAAGAAGGTGCGCACCAGGAAGGTGGCCTCGGCGGTCAGGTGCTTGAGGCGGTGCAGCTCGGCCGGGTAATGCGTGCTCTGCAGCCGCGCCAGGACCTTGACCCGCCGCAGCAGGTGCGGGTTGTTGAGCATCAGGCCGAGCACGAGCACGATCAGCAAGGGCGAGAGCTGCAGCACCTCGGCGGCGGCATAGACCAGCACGAGGCCGAAGATCAGCGGCAGGAACTTGACCTGACCCTCGAGGTTGCCGACCAGCCAGATCATGCCCAGGCCGAGCAGGCTGCCGATCACCAGCACCGCCAGGGCGCCGCCGAAGAGGTTGAGCGTGAACCCGCCGCCGCTGCCGCCGACGGCGGCGGCCACCGAGGCGGCGTTGAAGAGCATCACGCCGACGATGTCGGACCACGAGCTCTCGTAGATCACGAACTCGCGCTCGTCCCTGGGCAGCACGTCGGCGCCGGGGATCGCGACGGCGCTGCTGATGACGCCGAACGGGATCGCGACCAGCACCGCGGCCGACCAGTCGATCTCGAACAGCAGCCGCAGCAGGACCGCGAGGACCGCGGTGCTGCCGACGACGCCCAGCACCGCGGCGGCGAAGGTGCGCTGCAGGAAGCCGCGCCGACCCTCGACCAGGTCGAGGTCGAGCGCCCCTTCGAGCACGATCAGGATCAGGCCCAGCGTGCCGAGCACCGGCAGCAGCGCCGCCTGCGGCTCGATGCTGATGCCGTACGAATCGGTGCCGGCGCGCAGCAGCAGCCCGGTCAGCAACAGGAAGACCACCGCCGGAAAGCGCAGCACGCGGCCGAGGTGGGTGTACCAGTACGACACCAGCACGGCAGCGCTGATGCCGATCATGACGACGGGGGTGTCCATGCGGGCGGTCCGGACTGGGGCGGTGCCGGCGCTGGCGCTGACGCGCTCAGTGCAGCAGGCCGGGGAAGACGAGCTGGAACTCGGGCACCGCGGCGTCGAAGGGATGCGCCTCTTCGGTCATGCACAGGAAGGTGCCGCGCATCTGCCCGTGCGGCGTCGCGATGCGCGTCCAGCTGGTGTATTCGAAGTGGTCGCCCGGCTTGAGCAGCGGCTGGTGGCCGACGACCGCCAGGCCACGCACTTCCTCGACATGGCCGTCGGCGTCGGTGACGATCCAGTGCCGCGCCACCAGCTGCGCCGTGATGTCGCCGGTGTTGCGGATGCTCACCGTGTAGGCGAAGGCGTAGGGGCCCTCCGGCGGCTGCGACTGCTCGGGCAGGTACTGCACGCTCACCTCGCACGTGAACTCGGGTTTGGCCATGCGGTTCATTGTAGGCAGGGCTTCTAGAATGTGGCGATGACGACCTACCGCATCGCCCCCAGCATCCTGTCGGCCGACTTCGCGCGCCTGGGCGAGGAGGTCAAGGCGGTCATCGCCGCCGGCGCCGACTGGATCCACTTCGACGTGATGGACAACCATTACGTCCCCAACCTGACGATCGGTCCGCTGGTGGCGCAGGCGATCAAGCCGCACTGCGTGCGCGCCGACGGCACGCCGGTGCCGCTGGACGTGCACCTGATGGTCCAGCCTGTCGACGCGCTGGCAAGCGCCTTCGCCAAGGCCGGCGCCGACCTGATCAGCTTCCACCCCGACGCCAGCATCCACGTCGACCGCACGCTGCAGCTGATCCGCGGCGAAGGCTGCCAGGCCGGCCTGGTGTTCAACCCGGCGACGCCGCTGGACGTGCTCGAATGGGTGATCGACAAACTGGACCTGGTGCTGATCATGAGTGTCAACCCCGGCTTCGGCGGCCAGAGTTTCATCGACTCTGCGCTGCGCAAGGTCGAGCAGGCGCGCAAGCTGATCGACGCCAGCGGCCGCGAGATCCGGCTCGAGGTCGACGGCGGCATCAAGGTCGACAACATCCGCCGCGTGGCCGACGCCGGCGCCGATACCTTCGTGGCCGGCAGCGCCATCTTCGGCCGCCCGGACTACAAGGCCGTCATCGAAGCGATGCGCGCCGCGTTGCGCTGAGTGCGGACGCGGAACAGACCCTGCGGACTGTTCTGCGCCTCACGAAGGCCCTCGGGCCTGCAAGCCCGAGGGCTGAGCCACCTGTGCATCAGCTGCTGCGGTCGATGCGCCGCGCCAGCACGACCGAGGTCGTCGTCCGGGTGACGCCTTCGATGGCGCCGATCTCGTCGAGCAGTGCATCCAGCCGCGCCGGCGATTCGGCGTGCAGCAGTGCCAGGTAGTCGAACTCGCCGCTGACCGAGCACAGCTGGCGCAGTTCGGGCAAGGTCGCCAGGCGCCGGGTGACCAGCGCCGCGGCCTTGGGCGCGGTACTGATGCCGACATAGGCCTCGACCCCGCGGTCGCCTTCGTCCTGCGCCAGGCGCACGGTGTAGCCGACGATCACGCCCTGGCGCTCCAGCCGCGCCTGGCGGGCCAGCACCGTGGTCCGCGCCACGCCGAGCTGGCGCGCGAGGTCGGCGGCGCTCGTGCGGGCGTTGGTCTGCAGCAGGGCGAGCAAGCGGCGGTCGAGGGTGTCCAGCGGCATGGCGGCGGCAGTGGGTGGCAGCGGAAGCCGGGATTGTCGATGCCGCCGCGATGCCGCCCCGGCGGGCAGCCCGGTCTGGCCTAAAGTGTTGCCCTGGCGCCGCCCGGGGGTTGGGCGGCGCAGAACCAGCAGCCAGGCGGACTCACCGATCCGCGCCGGGGACACCGAATGAAAGTCCGCCAGATCGTCATCTTCAGCGGGGAGACCTTCGAGGTTCCGCAGTGCATCCAGAGAATCGATCACCGCGCCACCCACGGCTGGCAGTTGCGATACGGTGGCACCAAGCTCTTCTCCGACCATAGCAACGACGGCAGCGGCGCCGCGGCGGCGCTGGCGAAGGCGACCAAGGAACTGCTCAAGCGCATCGCCGTGCTGCCGGCGCCTTCGCTGCTGCAGCGCGGCCCGAGCCAGAACAAGACCAGCGATCTGCCGGTGGGCATCTCGGGCCCGGTCGTGCGCCTGCGGCGCGGCGGGCACACCCGCGACTGCAGCCTCTCGGTGCTGATCCCGCGTTTCGGCCAGAAGCCGCGCCGACGCACGATCTACATCGGCACCGAGAACACCTACACGCTGGCGCGCTACTACGAGGCCCTGGACCGGGCGATCGAGATGCGCAGGCAGGCCGAGGAAGCCTACGAGAAGGCCACCACGCGGGCCAGGCGTGCCGCCGCACGCGAGCACAAGTCGCAACTCGCGCGGCAACCGTGAGGCGACGGCGACAAGCCATTTCGTCGCGACCGACCACCTGTTCGCCGAGATAAGCGCCGGTTTCGACGAAACACCGCTTTCTTCCGTCGATAGCCGCCTCTAGAGTGGGCGGTCATCCCATCGATCGACGGAAAGACACCCATGCGCATCGCCCTGCTCGGCGCCGGCCACATCGGCCAGACCATCGCCCGCCTGCTCGCCGACAGCGGCGACTACGAGGTGACCGTCGTCGACCGCAGCCCGCTGGCGCTGGCCCACGTGGCGGGCGACGCGGTGCAGACGAAGGTCGTCGACACCGCCGCGGCAGCGGATCTGCTGGCCGTGCTGCGCGGCCAGGATGCGGTGATCAACGCGCTGCCCTACCACCTGGCCACGCTGGCCGCGACCGCGGCGCGCGATGCCGGCTGCCACTACTTCGACCTCACCGAAGACGTGGCCGCGACGAAAGCGATCCAGCAACTCGCCGCCGGCGCGCGCACCGCCTTCATGCCGCAATGCGGGCTGGCGCCGGGCTTCATCGGCATCGTCGCCCACCACCTGGCGCAGGGTTTCGAGACGCTGCACGAAGTGAAGATGCGCGTCGGCGCGCTGCCGGCCTTCCCGACCAATGCGCTGAAGTACAACCTGACCTGGAGCGTCGATGGCCTGATCAACGAGTACTGCCACCCCTGCGAGGCGATCCGCGAGGGCCGCAACATCGAGGTCCTGCCGCTCGAGGGGATGGAGCATTTCTCGCTCGACGGCACCGAGTACGAGGCCTTCAACACCTCGGGCGGCCTCGGCACGCTGTGCGAGACGCTGGCCGGCCGCGTGCAGACGCTGGACTACAAGAGCGTGCGCTACCCCGGCCACCGCGACCTGATGAAGATGCTGCTCGAGGAGTTGCAGCTCAACAAGGACACCGAGACGCTGAAGGACATCATGCGCCGCGCCATCCCGAGCACGATGCAGGACGTGGTGCTGGTGTTCGTCACCGTCAGCGGCATGCGCCGCGGCAACCTGGTGCAGGAGGTCTTCGCGCGCAAGATCTTCGCCGACCGCAGCGACGCCGCGCCGCTGTCGGCGATCCAGATCACCACTGCCGCCGGCGTCTGCGCCGCGGTCGACCTGTTCCGCGAAGGCCAGCTGCCGCAGCAGGGATTCATCCGCCAGGAGCAGGTCGGACTGCCGGCCTTCCTGGCCAACCGTTTCGGCCGCGCCTACCAGCAGTCGCGGCAGGTCGAGAGCATCGGCTGACCGAGCCGGCCCTGGGCGCGGTGGCAGTCGAATCCGGAGAAACTCCGGGGCATGGCGAACACCCGAACCGCACTGACCGTCGACAAGCTCTGGCAGATCGAACGCGTCGGCGCGCCGGCGCTGGCGCCCGACGGCCGCCACGCCGTGTGCGCGGTCACGCGCTATTCGATGGCCGACAACCAGGGCCGCACGGGGCTCTGGCTGCTGCCCACCGACCGCTGCGCGCCGCGCCGGCTGACCTGGTGCGGCGAGAAGGACGGCCAGCCGGCTTGGTCGCCGCAGGGCGACCGCATCGCGTTCGTCGCCCGTCGCGAGCAGCAAGGCACCAAGGACGCCACGCCACAGTTGTACGTGATCGCCCCTGACGGTGGCGAGGCGCGCCGGGTGAGCGATTTCGCACCCGGCGTGGAGTCGTTCAAATGGCTGCCCGGCGGGCGCGGCATCGTCTTCGCGGCCTGGGTCTGGCCGCAGCTTCATGGCAGCGCCGCGCAGGCCCGCGCGCACAAGGCCTTCGGCGAGCGCAAGGAAAGCGGCTACGCCACCAGCGAGGCCTTCTACCGCCACTGGGACCACAACGTTCCGCAGGGTCGGGTGCTGCACCTGCTGCTGCTCGACGTCGCCAGCGGCCACGTCAGCGACCTGTTCGAGGGCACGCCCTACGAGCTGCCGCGCGACGCTGCCGGCCACGAGGTGTTCGACGTTCGCCCCGACGGCCGGCGCATCGCCTTCGTGCACGACCCGGCGCCGCAGCCGCTGGTCGGCAACCGGCTGGCGCTGGCCGAGCTCGACCTGCGCCGGCGCCGGATCGCGCCCCTGGTGGACGACCCGGCCTGGGACTTCGGCGCGCCACGCTACAGCCCCGACGGCCAGCGCCTGGCGGCCACCGCGGCGCATGTCGGTCACAAGCACACGGCCCTGAACCAGCTCGCGTTGATCGAGCTCGACGGCGAGCGATACGGCCAATGGCAGGCGCTGGGCGCCGATTGGGATCGTTCCGTCGAAGGACCCTTGCGCTGGGCCGGTGACGGCGCGTCGATCTGCTTCGCCGTCGAAGCACGCGGGCGCTGCCACCTGTGGCAATACGCGCTGGCCGACGGCAGCGTCGGCGTCGCCCATGCCGGTGGCTGGGTCCACGGCTTCGACATCGCCGGCGACGTCGTCGCGGTCGCCGCCGACAGCGCGCACCACCCGGTGCAGGTGTTCGCCCGCCGCGGCGCCGGTCCGGCGCTGCGGCTGGAGCGCTTCAACGACCGCCTGCTGGCCGGTCTGGCGCTGGGCGAGGTGCGCGAGGTCAGCGTCCGCGGCGCGCTCGGCGACGAGATCCAGGTCTGGCTGACCTTCCCGAGCGGCTTTGCCGCCCGCAAGAAGCATCCGGTCGTCCACGTGATCCACGGCGGCCCGCATGCGGCGGCGGGAGACAGCTTCAGCTACCGCTGGAACCCGCATGTGTTCGCGGCTCCGGGCCAGGTCGTGGCCCAGGTCAACTACCACGGCTCCAGCGGCTTCGGTTTCGCCTTCAAGGACAGCCTGATCGGCCGCCAGGGCGAGCTCGAACTGCAGGACATCGAGGCCGCCACCGACTGGCTGCTGGCGCAGCCCTGGGCCGACGCGCGGCGGCTGTTCGCCACCGGCGGCAGCTACGGCGGCTTCCTGGTCGCGTGGATGAACGGTCACGTGCCGGCCGGCCGCTACCGCGCCTATGTCTGTCATGCCGGCGTGTTCGACCGCGTCGCCAGCTTCAGCGCCGATTCGTACGCGGTGCGGCCCAAGGATCTGGCCGCGAAGTACTGGGAAGACCTGCCGCGCGTGCTGGCACAGAGCCCGGCGACCTTTGCCGGCGCGATGGCCACGCCGACGCTGGTCGTCCACGGCGCGCAGGACTTTCGCGTGCCCGACTGCAACGGCCTGGCCTGCTACAACACGCTGAAGGCGCGCGGCATCGAGGCGCGGCTGCTGTGGTTCCCGGACGAGAACCATTGGGTGCTCAAGCCGGCCAACTCGAAGCTCTGGTACGCCGAGTTCCAGGCCTGGCTCGACCGCCATTCGGCGGTCCCGCGCCGCGGGCGTGCCGGGGTCCGAGACGGGGTCCGCGCACGCAACGGCAAAATGCGCTGATCCGTCGCCGCCAGCCGTTCCCCATGCCCTTGCCCAACACCGAATTCGAAGCCGCCATCGTCGATCTCGACGGCACGATGGTCGACACCGTCGGCGACTTCGAGGTCGCTCTGCGCCTGGCCCTGGCCGACCTGGGCTGGCCGCCGGTGGGCCGCGACTTCATCGCGCGCACGGTCGGCAAGGGCTCGGAGCACCTGCTCACCCGCACGCTGGCCGAGGTCGGCGCACCCGCCGCGCTCTACGAGCCGGCCTGGGCGCGCTACCAGCACCATTACCTGGCCATCAACGGCCAGCATTCGCGCGTCTTCGACGGCGTCGTCGAAGGACTGCGGGCGCTACGCGCCGCTGGCCTGAAGCTGGCCTGCCTGACCAACAAGCCAACCGTGTTCGCGCGCCCGCTGCTGGCGCTCAAGGGCCTGGACGGCTTCTTCGAGCAGGCCTTCGGCGGCGACGCCTTCGCGCGCAAGAAGCCCGACCCGCTGCCGCTGCTCCAGACCTGCAGGGCCCTGGGCAGCGAGCCTGCACGCACGCTGATGGTCGGCGACTCGAGCAACGACGCCGCTGCTGCGCGCGCCGCGGGCTGCCCGGTGGTGCTGGTCAGCTATGGCTACAACCACGGCGAACCGGTGGCTGCCGCCGGCGCCGATGCGGTGATCGACCGTCTGGACCAGCTCGCGCTGCTGTTGCGCGCGGCTTGAGCCCGTCGCCGGTGCGGCTGCTAGACTTGGCCAGCGATGTCCACCCAAGCCCGCCCCAGCATCCGCCCTCAGGCTGCTCGCCAGCCCGGTCCGCGCGACCGGGGAGCCTGGCCCTGGCGTCGCTCGCCCTGCCACGCTTGACCCGGGACGGCGCCTGCGCGCAGGTTGCCGTCGCATGAGACTGGCGCAGGGGTCAGGTGCCCCGGCCCCGTCGTTCGAGCCCTCGCGGCCCTGCCCACGGCCCGGCGGCGCAAGACTGAACAGGTGCGAGAAGTGATCACCGAACTCGAATTCCAGAGCCTGGCCCGCGAGGGCTACAACCGCATCCCGCTCATCGAAGAGGCCTTCGCCGACCTCGAGACGCCGCTGTCGCTCTACCTCAAGCTGGCCGGCGGCGCCAGACACAGCTTCCTGCTCGAATCGGTGGTCGGCGGCGAGCGCTTCGGCCGCTATTCGTTCATCGGCCTGCCGGCGCGCACGCTGCTGCGCGCGAGCGGCTTCCGCACCGAGGTCGTCACCGACGGCGCGGTGGTCGAGACCGACGAGGGCAACCCGCTCGACTTCATCGCCGCCTACCAGCAGCGCTTCAAGGTCGCGCTGCGCCCGGGGCTGCCGCGCTTCTGCGGCGGGCTGGCGGGCTACTTCGGCTACGACGCGGTGCGCTACATCGAGCCCCGGCTGGCCAGGACCGGCAAGCCGGGCGGCTTCGACACGCCCGACATCCTGCTGCTGCAGACCGAAGAGCTGGCGGTCATCGACAACCTCTCCGGGCGCCTGTACCTCATCGTCTATGCCGATCCGGCGCGACCCGAGGCCTACTTCAACGGCAAGAAGCGGCTCGCCGAGCTGGCCGACAAGCTGCGCTTCAGCGTCACCGCCCCGCCGGTGCGGCGCGGGCCTTCGTATGCGGTCGAGCGCGAGTTCGCCAAGGCCGACTACCTGGCGGCGGTGGCGCGGTCCAAGGAATACATCGCCGCCGGCGACATGATGCAGGTGCAGATCGGCCAGCGCCTGAAGAAGCGCTACACCGAGAGTCCGCTGTCGCTGTACCGCGCGCTGCGCTCGCTCAACCCGTCGCCGTACATGTATTTCTACGACATGGGCGAATTCCAGATCGTCGGCGCGAGCCCCGAGATCCTGGTGCGCCACGAGCACACGCCCGAGGGCGACAAGGTCACGATCCGGCCGCTGGCCGGCACCCGGCCGCGCGGCGCCACGCCCGAGCAGGACAAGGCGCTGGAGGTCGAGCTTTCGAACGACCCCAAGGAGCGCGCCGAGCACCTGATGCTGATCGACCTGGCGCGCAACGACATCGGCCGCATCGCGAAGACCGGCAGCGTCAAGGTCACCGAATCGTTCGCGGTCGAGCGCTACTCGCACGTGATGCACATCGTGAGCAACGTCGAGGGCCTGCTCAAGCCCGGCATGAGCAACCTCGACGTGCTGCGCGCGACCTTCCCCGCCGGCACCCTGACCGGTGCGCCCAAGATCCGCGCGATGGAGATCATCGACGAGCTCGAACCCGTCAAGCGCGGCATCTACGGCGGCGCCTGCGGCTACCTCAGCTTCGCCGGCGACATGGACCTGGCGATCGCGATCCGCACCGGCATCGTCAAGGACGGCACGCTGTACGTTCAGGCCGCCGCCGGCATCGTCGCCGACTCGGTGCCCGAGCTGGAATGGAAGGAGACCGAGGCCAAGGCGCGGGCCCTGATCCGCGCCGCCGAGCTGGTCGAAGAGGGGTTCTGAAGCGGCTCGGCCGCGGCTTCCGGCCGCGCGGAAAGCGCCGAGGCCCCGAAGGGCCCCGCGGGTGAATGGACCGGACCGCGCCCTTACAGATCCGAGCTCGGCGGGGTGGGGTGGATGTAGGCCCAGCCCTCCGATTCGCGCAGCGTGATCTCGCCCATGCCGGACGGCACGATGTGGATGAAGGGGTACAGATCCTTGCGGTCGACGTGGAGCTCGCGCAGCGTGTTCGAGCACTGGGCCAGGATCACGCCATCTTCCTGCAGTTGTCTGAGCTTCTTCTCGAAGCCGTTGTTCTTCACGTAGGCCGCGAAACCCTTGCTGTTGGCGATCAGCTCGATCTCGACCTTGCCCTTCAGCCGCGGGTCGTTCATCAGGTTCTCGATGTTGTTCAGCGTCTTCTTGATCGTCGCCTCGCCGCCCGCGTCGATATGGAAGATCACGCCGTAGTGACTCTTGGTCGCCTGCGCGCCCGCGAAGTCGTCCGCCCTCGCCGGGGCGGCGGCCAGCAGCACTGCCGCGCACATGCCGGCAAGCGCAGCGCCGAATGAGCCGATTCTCTTCATTGCATGTCTCCTGTCATCGTGTTTGTGGACGAAGGGATCCGATGGAATTCGATTCCCCCGATCAAGTGTAGATGCGCGATTCGTGATGGCGACTCCTCGTTTGACCGATGAGTGGGAACTCCCGCAAGGTGGCTACCGAGCGGCGCCCGGCCATCGGCTGCGAACATCGCCGTGATCGCCGGGTGCGGATCGGCGTGCCCGCCAGGACGCGCCGATCCCGGTGGGAAAGGCGGGCTCTGCCGCTGCGCGAAGCCGGCGATAATGTCAGCCATGCGTGTGATGTCCTCATACACAGCGGCTCTCTTCCGGCAGCGTTGGCGCAAGCCATCAGCCTGACCGACCTATTGCGCCCCTGCGGGCGATCCAGACTCCCCACCCAGCGCGTCGCGCCGGCTTCGCCAGCGACAGGAAGAGCGGGTATCAGAGCGGGTACCAGAACTGGGTGTCGCAAAACATCCAATGAAATCAATAGGATAGAGCGCAAATGCTGCTCATGATCGACAACTACGATAGCTTCACCTACAACCTCGTGCAGTACTTCGGCGAGTTGGGGCAGGACGTGCGGGTGTTCCGCAACGACGAGATCACGCTCGAAGGCATCGCCGAGCTGCAGCCCGAACGACTGGTGCTGTCGCCCGGGCCCTGCTCGCCGGCCGAGGCGGGGATCTGCGTCGAGGCGATCCGCCATTTCGCCGGCAAGCTGCCGCTGCTGGGCGTGTGCCTGGGCCACCAGGCCATCGGCGCGGCGCTGGGCGGGCGCATCGTTCGCGCCAAGGTCCAGATGCACGGCAAGGCGAGCACGATCACGACCGACGGGCGCGGCGTGTTCCACGGCCTGCCCGAGCAGTTCAGCGTCATCCGCTACCACTCGCTGGCGATCGAGCGCGCTTCGCTGCCGCACGAACTGGTCGTGACGGCAACGTCCGAAGACGGCGAGATCATGGGCGTTCGCCACCGTCACCTGGCGCTGGAAGGGGTGCAGTTCCACCCCGAATCGATCCTCAGCGAACATGGGCATGCGATGCTGAAGAACTTCCTGGAGCAGGTGCATTGAATACGATCGACCTTCGCAGCGACACCGTCACCAAGCCGACGGCCGCGATGCGCGCCGCGATGGCCGCCGCCGAGGTCGGCGACGACGTCTTCGGCGACGACCCCAGCGTCAACGCGCTGCAGGAACGCATCGCGGCGATGCTCGGCAAGGAGGCGGCGCTGTTCGTGCCCACCGGCACCCAGGGCAATCTGTGCGCGCTGATGGCGCATTGCCAGCGCGGCGACGAGGTCCTGGTCGGCCAGATGGCGCACACCTACCGCTGGGAAGGCGGGGGTGCGGCGGTGCTGGGCAGCATCCAGCCGCAGCCGCTGCCGCAGCAGTCCGACGGTTCGATCGCGCTGGGCGACATCGCCGCCGCGATCAAGCCCGACGATGCGCACTTCGCGCGCACCCGGCTGCTCGCGCTGGAGAACACCTGGGGCGGCCAGATCCTGCCGCAGGCCTACATCGAGGCCGCCACGGCGCTGGCGCGCAGCCGGGGCCTGGCGACGCACCTGGACGGCGCGCGGCTGTTCAATGCCGCGGTGGCCAGCGGCGTGCCGGCGGCCGAGATCGCGCGCCATTTCGACAGCGTCTCGGTCTGCTTCAGCAAGGGCCTGGGCGCGCCGGTGGGCTCGGCGCTGGTCGGCAGCCGCGAGCTCGTCGCCCGCGCCCATCGCATCCGCAAGATGCTCGGCGGCGGCATGCGCCAGGCCGGGGTGCTGGCCGCGGCCGCGTTGCACGCGCTCGACCACCACATCGACCGCTTGGCCGAAGACCACGCCAACGCCCGGGCCCTGGCCGAAGGGCTGAGCGGCCTGCCTGGCGTCACCGTGACGCCGCCGCAGACCAACATCCTGTTCGTCGACCTGGCGCCCGAAAAGGCTGCCGGGGTGGTCGAGCGCCTGCGCGATGCCGGCGTGCTGTGCACGGGCCTGCTCCGGTTGCGCTTCGTCACCCATCTCGACGTCTCGGCGGCCGACGTCGATCGCGCCGTCGTCTTGCTGCGCCAGCATCTGTAGGAGCCTGCCATGCCGATCACCAACACCGAGGCGCTGACGCGCGTCATCGAGCACCGCGAGATCTTCCACGACGAGATGCTGGCGCTGATGCGACGCATCATGAACGGCGAGATGTCGCCGGTGATGATTGCCGCGCTGGCCATCGGCCTGCGTGTGAAGAAGGAAACGGTCGGCGAGATCGCTGCCGCGGCGCAGGTGATGCGCGAGTTCGCCACCCCGGTGCCGGTGAAGGACCGCAGCCACCTCGTCGACATCGTCGGCACCGGCGGCGACGGCTCGCACACCTTCAACATCAGCACCGCCAGCGTCTTCGTCGCCGCCGCGGCGGGTGCGCGCGTGGCCAAGCATGCCGGCCGCGCGGTGTCGTCGACCTCGGGCTCGGCCGACGTGATGGAGGCGCTGGGCGCCAACATCGGCCTGACGCCCGAGCAGGTGGCGCTGTGCCTGGAGGAAACCGGCGTGGCCTACATGTTCGCGCCCCAGCACCACGCGGCGATGAGGCACGCCGCGCCGGTGCGCAAGGAGCTGGGCGTGCGCACGCTGTTCAACATCCTGGGCCCGCTGACCAACCCGGCCGGTGCGCCCAACCAGCTGCTCGGCGTGTTCCATCCCGACCTGGTGGGCATCCTGGTGCGCGTGCTGCAACGCCTGGGCAGCGAGCATGTGATGGTCGTCCACGGCATGAACGGCATGGACGAGATCTCGCTGTCGGGCGAGACCGCGGTGGGCGAGCTCAAGGACGGCGAGGTGCGCGAGTACGTCGTGCATCCGAGCGACTTCGGGCTGCCGGTGTACGACTCTCGGGTGCTGCGGGTGGCGAACAAGGAAGAGTCGGTGCAGTGCATCCAGCGCGCGCTGGCCAACGAGGACGGACCGATCCGCGATGTCGTGCTGCTCAACGCCGGCGCGGCGCTGTACTGCGCCGGCATCGCCGGTTCGGTGGCCGACGGCGTCAAGCGCGCCCGCGAAGCGGTGGCTTCGGGCAAGGCGATGGCCAAGCTGAGCCAGTTCGTCGGCGTCAGCAACAGGCTGGGCACCCGGTGACCGACATCCTGCAGCGCATCGTCGCCGTCAAGCGCGAGGAGCTGGCGGCGGCGCGCGCACGGCGCAGCCTGGCGAGCTGGCGCGAGGAGGCCGAGTCGCGGCGCGACGTCCGCGGCTTCGAGGCCGCGCTGCGCGCCCGGATCGCCGCCGGGCAGGCGGCGGTGATCGCCGAGGTGAAGAAGGCCAGCCCCAGCAAAGGTGTGCTGCGCGAGAACTTCGTGCCGGCCGAGATCGCGGCCAGCTACGCGCGGCATGGCGCTGCGGCCCTGAGCGTGCTGACCGACGAGCGCTTCTTCCAGGGCGCCGATGCCTATCTGCAGCAGGCGCGCGCGGCCTGCACGCTGCCCGTGCTGCGCAAGGACTTCATGATCGACGAGTACCAGGTGGTGCAGGCGCGCGGCCTGGGGGCCGACTGCATCCTGCTCATCGCGGCCTGCCTGGACGACGCGCAGATGGCCGATCTCGAGGCCTGCGCCGTCGCGCTGGGGTTGGGCGTTCTCGTCGAAGTGCACGACGCTGCCGAGCTCGATCGCGCGCTGCGGCTGGCCACGCCGCTGCTGGGCATCAACAACCGCAACCTGCGCAGCTTCGAGGTCACGCTGGCGACCACGCTCGATCTGCTGCCGCGCGTGCCGGCAGGCAAGCTGCTGGTCACCGAGTCGGGCATCCTCGCGCGCACCGACGTGCAGCGCATGCGCGACGCCGGGGTCCATGCCTTCCTCGTCGGCGAAGCCTTCATGCGCGCGCCCGACCCGGGCGCGGCGCTGGCCGAACTCTTCGCTTGAGCCAGCTGACGCAGCCGCTGGCGCGACTGCTCGACGCGCCGTTCGGCGACTGGCAGCCGCTGATCGACGCCTGGCGCGGGAGTGCGGCCGGCCGGGCGCTGATCGAGGCCGTCGATGCCCGCGTGGCCGCCGGGGCCGTCGTCTATCCGGCGCAGGTCTTTCGCGCCCTGCAGCTCACGCCGCTGGCGCAGACCCGGGTGCTGATCCTCGGCCAGGACCCGTACCATGGGCCGGGCCAGGCCGAAGGGCTGGCCTTCTCGGTCGCGCCCGGGCAGCGGCCGCCTCCCAGCCTGCGCAACATCTTCAACGAACTCGGGCGCGACCTCGGTCTGGGAGCGCCGCCCTCGGGTTCGCTGGTGGCCTGGGCGCAGCGCGGCGTGCTCCTGCTCAACACCACTCTGACCGTCGAAGACGGTCGGCCGGCGGCCCACGGCAAGCTGGGTTGGCGTGTGCTCACTGACGCGATACTCAAGGCATTGACTGCAGATCCGGCGCCCAAGGCGTTCATGTTGTGGGGCGCGCATGCGCATGCGCTTGCGCCGCAGGCGGGCGCCGGCAGCGCCCGCCACTTGGTGCTGCAATGCAGCCATCCTTCACCGTTGTCGGCGACGCGTCCGCCGCGGCCATTCATCGGCTGCGGCCACTTCGGCCAGGCCAGCCGTTTCCTCGCCGATGCCGGCCGCGGCGGGCTGGACTGGGCCCTGGGGTGACCGGCGAGCGTGCTACACTCACAGGCTCTCCGGAGGGGTGCCCGAGTGGCTAAAGGGGGCAGACTGTAAATCTGTTGGCTTACGCCTACGGTGGTTCGAATCCACCCTCCTCCACCAGAGAGATCCCCGGCAGATTCGTGAGTGGCAGGGTCGTGAGCGGATTGGGGCGGGGATTCGCAGCGGGAGTAGTTCAATGGCAGAACCCTAGCCTTCCAAGCTAATGACGCGGGTTCGATTCCCGTCTCCCGCTCCAAGGAAGGTGTGAGAGCAACGTCGTTACGGGCCTGCCGGTTGCCTGGGCAGCCGCCAGACCCGTACCGATGCCCATGTGGCTCAGTGGTAGAGCACTCCCTTGGTAAGGGAGAGGTCGCGCGTTCGATCCGCGCCATGGGCACCAGAATCTTCGATCTCGTTCAACTCGACTTCAGTTCTTCAGCCAGGAGCGCTTGAAAATGGCAAAAGGTAAATTCGAACGCACCAAGCCGCACGTGAACGTGGGGACGATTGGTCACGTGGACCATGGCAAGACGACGCTGACGGCGGCGCTGACGTCGGTGCTGGCGAGCAAGTTTGGCGGCGAGGCCAAGGCGTACGACCAGATCGACGCGGCGCCGGAAGAGAAGGCGCGCGGGATCACGATCAACACCGCGCACGTCGAATACGAGACGAGCAAGCGGCACTACGCGCACGTGGACTGCCCCGGGCACGCCGACTACGTGAAGAACATGATCACCGGTGCGGCGCAGATGGACGGGGCGATCCTGGTGGTCTCGGCGGCCGACGGCCCGATGCCGCAGACGCGCGAGCACATCCTGCTGGCGCGCCAGGTGGGCGTGCCGTACATCATCGTGTTCCTCAACAAGTGCGACATGGTCGACGACGCCGAACTGCTCGAACTCGTCGAGATGGAAGTCCGCGAACTGCTGACCAAGTACGACTTCCCGGGCGACGACACGCCGATCATCCACGGCAGCGCCAAGCTGGCGATGGAAGGCGACAAGGGCGAGTTGGGCGAGCAGGCGATCATGAAGCTGGCCGACGCGCTGGACAGCTACATCCCGCAGCCCGAGCGGGCCATCGACGGGGCGTTCCTGATGCCGGTGGAAGACGTGTTCAGCATCTCCGGGCGCGGCACGGTGGTCACCGGGCGGGTGGAGCGCGGGGTGATCAAGGTCGGCGAGGAAATCGAGATCGTGGGCATCAAGGCCACGCAGAAGACGACCTGCACCGGCGTGGAGATGTTCAGGAAGCTGCTCGACCAGGGGCAGGCGGGGGACAACGTGGGCATCCTGCTGCGCGGCACCAAGCGCGAGGACGTCGAGCGCGGGCAAGTGCTGTGCAAGCCCGGCAGCGTCAAGCCGCACACGCACTTCACGGCCGAGATCTACGTGCTGAGCAAGGAAGAGGGCGGGCGCCACACGCCGTTCTTCAACAACTACCGGCCGCAGTTCTACTTCCGCACGACGGACGTGACGGGGGCGGTGGAGCTGCCCAAGGACAAGGAGATGGTGATGCCGGGCGACAACGTGAGCATCACGGTCAAGCTGATTGCGCCGATCGCGATGGAAGAGGGGCTGCGCTTCGCGATCCGCGAGGGCGGGCGCACCGTGGGCGCCGGCGTCGTGGCCAAGATCATCGAATAAGCCGTTAGAGCCCAAGGATTGCCGCAGGGGTATAGCTCAATTGGCAGAGCGTCGGTCTCCAAAACCGAAGGTTGGGGGTTCGATTCCCTCTGCCCCTGCCACCCGGTGATGCCGGGTGGCCCTCGAAAAGCCAGCCCGCAGGGACAGCGCAGTTCCAGGCGGGCTCTGCTGCTGAATGGCGGCGACCGAGATTGAAAGTCATGTCCACCCAACCCCAAGTCGAAACCGTCTCCACGGGCGCAGACAAGGCCAAGCTGGCCGCAGCGGTCGTGCTGTTGCTGGCGTCCATCGTCGCCTACTACTACCTCGGCAAGCAGGATCTCTGGTTGCGCGTGGTCGCGCTGCTCGCGTTGCTGGGCTCGGCGGTCGCGGTGTTCTTCACCTCCGAATCCGGCAAGCAACTGGTCGCCTTCGGCCGCGACTCGGTGCGCGAAGTGCGCAAGGTCGTCTGGCCGACGCGCAAGGAGGCCGTGCAGATGACGGGCTACGTGTTCGCGTTCGTGTTCGCGATGGGGCTGTACATGTGGCTGACCGACAAGACGCTCGAGTGGTTGTTGTACGACCTGATCCTGGGCTGGCGCCGCTAGAGGTGAACACATGACCGAGCAGCAACAAAATTCGATCGCGAGCATGGCGCCCACCGGGGTGCCGACCACCAAGCGCTGGTACATCGTGCACGCCTATTCGGGCATGGAGAAGGCGGTCGAGCGCAACCTGCGCGAACGGATCGACCGTGCCGGCATGCAGGACAAGTTCGGCCGCATCCTGGTCCCCACCGAGGAAGTGGTGGAGCTCAAGAACGGCAAGAAGTCGGTCACCGAGCGCCGCATCTACCCGGGGTACGTGCTGGTCGAGATGGACATGGCCGACGACACCTGGCATCTGGTGAAGCACACCAGCAAGGTCACCGGATTCATCGGCGGTGCGCGCAACCGCCCGGCGCCGATCTCCGAGGCCGAGGTCGCCAAGATCGTCAACCAGATGCAGGAAGGCGTGGACAAGCCGCGGCCCAAGGTGGAGTGGGTCGTGGGCGAACTGGTGCGCGTCAAGGAAGGTCCCTTCACCGACTTCAACGGCGCCGTCGAGGAAGTCAATTACGAGAAGAGCAAGGTCAAGGTCTCGGTGACGATCTTCGGCCGCGCCACCGGTGTCGAGCTCGATTTCGCGCAGGTCGAGAAAGTCTGATTCGGCCGGCGCGCCGCCGCAGCCCCGGCGCGCTGAACCCTGGTTTTCGGGCTGAGTGACGAGGAGCCGCGTTGAACACTGCGTTCACCGGCGTTCGAACTCGATAGGAGTGCCGCATGGCAAAGAAGATCGTCGGCTTCATCAAGCTGCAAGTACCGGCCGGCAAGGCCAATCCGTCGCCGCCGATCGGCCCGGCGCTGGGGCAGCGCGGGCTGAACATCATGGAGTTCTGCAAGGCGTTCAACGCCCAGACGCAGGGCTACGAGCCGGGGCTGAAGCTGCCGGTGGTGATCACCGCGTTCGCCGACAAGTCGTTCACCTTCGTGCTCAAGTCGCCGCCGGCGACCGTGCTGCTGAAGAAGGCGGCCAAGATCGAGAAGGGCTCGGGCAAGGCGCACCTGGAAAAGGTGGGCAAGGTCACGCGCGAGCAGCTCGAGGAAATCGCCAAGACCAAGATCAAGGACCTCACCGCCGCCGACATGGACGCCGCGGTGCGCACGATCGCCGGTTCGGCGCGCTCGATGGGCCTCGTGGTCGAAGGAGTCTGAACATGACCAAGCTCACGAAGAAGGCCAAGTCCCTGCAGGGCAAGGTCGAAAGCACCAAGCTCTACCCGCTGGCCGACGCGCTGGCGCTGGTCAAGGAATGCGCCACCGCCAAGTTCGACGAATCGATCGACGTCGCGGTGCAACTCGGCATCGACGCCAAGAAGTCGGACCAGGTCGTTCGCGGCGCGGTCGTGATGCCTGCGGGCACCGGCAAGACCAAGCGGGTGGCGGTGTTCGCCCAGGGCGCGAAGGCCGAGGAGGCCAAGGCCGCAGGCGCCGACATCGTCGGCATGGACGACCTGGCGGCCGAGATCAAGGCCGGCAACATGAACTTCGACGTCGTGATCGCTTCGCCCGACACGATGCGCATCGTCGGTACGCTGGGTCAGATCCTGGGCCCGCGCGGCCTGATGCCGAACCCCAAGGTCGGCACGGTGACGCCCGACGTGGCCACCGCGGTGAAGAACGCCAAGGCCGGCCAGGTGCAGTTCCGGGTCGACAAGGCCGGGATCATCCACGGCACGATCGGCCGCCGTTCGTTCGACGCCGACAAGCTGTCGGCAAATCTGCGTGCGCTCATCGATGCGCTGAACAAGGCCAAGCCGGCCACGAGCAAGGGGGTGTTCCTGCGCAAGGTGGCGGTGTCTTCGACGATGGGTGTCGGTGTCCGTGTGGACACGGCCTCGATCGTCGCCAACGCGTAACGTGAATCGGCGCCGCGAGCGAGTCTGGCGCGCGGCGAATGAGTTTGGTGGGCTGAGCCCGGACCTCAGACAGTCCCTTCGGACTGTTCGAAGCCTGGCGCAGGCCATCCAAGACCGCTGGTGGGGGAAGGGCGCTGCCCGGATCCCGTAATCGCGAGCGAGACCGCAAGGTCGAGCTCAAAGCCAGCGCAGATGGCGGTCCCGCTGCGAAGAATGCCTCGACAAGGGTTTTCCGAAACAGATGGCTGCTGATTCCTGGTGTGCCGGCCGGGCCGCAAGGTCCCAAGGCATGTTTTGTGTGAGGAGCAGACCTTGAGTCTCAATCGCAACGAGAAGGCGACCGTGGTCACGGATGTGTCGGCGCAGGCCGCACGTTCGCAGACCCTGGCATTGGCCGAGTACCGTGGCCTCACCGTGGAACACCTCAACAAGCTGCGCCGCGATGCGCGCGACAAGGGCGTCTATCTTCACGTGCTGAAGAACACGCTCGCCCGTCGCGCCGTTGCCGGCACGCCTTTCGAGGTCGCCCAGGGTGCCATGGTCGGCCCGCTGATCTATGGTTTTTCCGAGGATGCCGTGGCTGCGGCGAAGGTCATCTCCGACTTCGCCAAGGGCAACGAGAAGCTGGTCGTCAAAGGCGGCGCTTATGCCGGCAAGGCGCTGGATGCCAACGGGGTCAAGGCCCTGGCAGCCATCCCGAGTCGCGAGGTGCTGATCGCCCAGATCGCCGGTCTGCTGAAGTCGCCCATCCAGCGTCTCGCCGGCGTGCTCGCGGCAGTGGCCGAAAAGCGCGGTGGCGGTGCGGCGGTCGATGCGCCTGCCGAGGCCGTGGCCGCAGCTGCGTCGGCGGCCTGAAGGCAACCGACGTTCACGCATCTTTGATTCATTGAACTAATCGATTTCGAGGAACCCCAAATGGCATTCGATAAAGACTCTTTCCTGTCCGCGATGGACAGCATGTCGGTGATGGAACTCAATGACCTGGTCAAGGCCATTGAAGAGAAGTTCGGCGTTTCCGCGGCCGCGATGGCTGCGCCGGCTGCCGGTGGTGGCGGTGCTGCCGCCGCGGTGGTCGAAGAGAAGACCGAATTCAACGTCGTGCTGCTCGAGGCCGGCGCCAACAAGGTGCAGGTCATCAAGGCCGTGCGCGAGCTGACGGGCCTGGGCCTGAAGGAAGCCAAGGACCTGGTCGACGGCGCGCCGAAGCCGGTCAAGGAAGCCATCCCCAAGGCCGATGCCGAAGCCGCGTTGAAGAAGCTGCTCGACGCCGGCGCCAAGGCGGAGGTGAAGTAAGGCTGTCGCTCGCTGTGGCACTTCGGTGCCGCAGGGAGCACCTGCAAGGGCGGCGTGCCGCCCTTGCAAGTGTTCTCTGATCCGACTGCAGAGAACAGGTTTGGTCGGGCTCCGGTGCAATGCCGGGGTTGTCCGCCAGCGGCAGGTAGTGGCCTGCCACCAGACCTCAGGAGCAACTCCTGAGTCGCCAGTCGCCGACGAGCACCTGCCACGGCCCGGTGGATGCTCTCGACACGGAGAGTTCAATGGCGCAAGCAACCCCCTACACCTACACCGAGCGCAAGCGGATCCGCAAGAGCTTCGGCAAGCGTGAGAGTGTCCTCAAGGTTCCCTATCTGCTGACGATGCAGCGCGAGAGTTACGTCGCGTTCCTGCAGAAGGATGTTCCACCCGCCAAGCGCAAGCCCGAAGGGCTGCAGGCGGCCTTCCTGTCCGCGTTCCCGATCACGTCGCACAACGGGTTCGTGGAGATGAAGTTCAGCGAATTCAACATCGCCAAGCCGCCGTTCGACGTGCGCGAATGCCAGCAGCGTGGGCTGACCTATGCCGCGGCCGTGCGTGCCAAGCTGCAGATGATCATCTACGACCGCGAATCACACCCGCAGAAGCTGGTCAAGGAGATCAAGGAGCAGGAGGTCTACATGGGCGAAGTACCGCTCATGACCGACTACGGCTCGTTCATCGTCAACGGCACCGAGCGCGTGATCGTCAGCCAGCTGCACCGCAGCCCGGGCGTGTTCTTCGAGCACGACAAGGGCAAGACGCACAGCTCGGGCAAGCTGCTGTTCAGCGCCCGGATCATCCCGTACCGCGGCTCCTGGCTCGACTTCGAGTTCGACCCCAAGGACATCCTGTATTTCCGCGTCGATCGCCGCCGCAAGATGCCGGTGACGATCCTTCTCAAGGCCATCGGGCTGAACCCCGAAAGCATCCTCGCGCACTTCTTCCAGAACGACAACTTCCGTCTGATGGACACCGGCGCGCAGATGGAGTTCGTGCCCGAGCGCCTGAAGGGCGAGGTCGCACGCTTCGACCTCACCGACAAGGCCGGCCATGTGATCGTCGAGAAGGACAAGCGCATCACCGCGCGCCATGTCCGCACGCTCGAGCAGGCCGGCACCGGCTTCGTCAGCGTGCCCGAGGACTTCATCATCGGCCGCGTGATCGCGCGCAACATGGTCGATCCCGAGACCGGCGAGATCGTCGCCAAGGCCAACGACGAGATCACCGAAGCACTGCTGAAGAAGCTGCGCACCGCGGGCATCAAGGAGTTCCAGTGCCTGTACACCAATGAGCTGAACCAGGGCGCCTACATCAGCCAGACGCTGGCGATGGACGAGACGGCCGACCAGCTCGCCGCGCGCGTGGCGATCTACCGCATGATGCGCCCCGGCGAGCCGCCGACCGAGGACGCGGTCGAGGCCCTCTTCCACCGCCTGTTCTACAGCGAGGACACCTACGACCTGAGCCGCGTCGGGCGCATGAAGTTCAACGCCCGCGTGGGCCGCGACACGCCCGAAGGCAAGATGACGCTGTCCAACGACGACATCCTCGATGTCGTCAAGATCCTCGTCGATCTGCGCAACGGCAACGGCGACGTCGACGACATCGACCACCTGGGCAATCGGCGCGTGCGCTGCGTCGGCGAGCTGGCCGAAAACCAGTATCGCAGTGGACTCGCGCGGATCGAGAAGGCCGTCAAGGAGCGCCTGGGACAGGCCGAGACCGAGGCCCTGATGCCGCACGACCTGATCAACTCCAAGCCGATTTCCGCGGCGCTCAAGGAGTTCTTCGGCGCCAGCCAGCTCTCGCAGTTCATGGACCAGACCAACCCGCTGTCCGAGATCACGCACAAGCGGCGCGTCTCGGCCCTGGGCCCGGGCGGCCTGACGCGCGAGCGCGCCGGCTTCGAGGTGCGCGACGTGCACCCGACGCATTACGGCCGCGTGTGCCCGATCGAGACGCCGGAAGGTCCGAACATCGGCCTCATCAACTCGCTGGCGCTGTTCGCGCAGCTCAACGAGTACGGCTTCCTCGAAACGCCTTACCGGCGCGTGATCGACGGCAAGGTGACCGACCAGATCGACTACCTGTCGGCGATCGAGGAAGGCAAGTACGTCATCGCGCAGGCCAACGCCTCGCTCGACAAGGACGGCCGTCTGATCGACGAGCTGGTGTCGGCGCGCGAGAAGGGCGAGTCCGTCCTGCTGTCGCCCGAACGCGTGCAGTACATGGACGTGGCGCCGGCGCAGATCGTCTCGGTGGCCGCTTCGCTCGTGCCGTTCCTGGAGCACGACGATGCGAACCGCGCGCTGATGGGCGCCAACATGCAGCGCCAGGCGGTGCCGGTACTGCGACCCGAGAAGGCGCTGGTCGGCACCGGTGTCGAGCGCGTCGCTGCGGTCGACTCGGGCACGGTGGTCACCGCGCGCCGCGGCGGCATCGTCGACTACGTCGATACCAACCGCATCGTGATCCGCGTCAACGACGCGGAGACGGTGGCCGGCGAAGTCGGCGTCGACATCTACAACCTGATCAAGTACCAGCGCAGCAACCAGAACACGAACATCCACCAGCGCCCGATCGTCAAGCGCGGCGACCATGTCGCCAGCGGCGACGTCGTGGCCGACGGCGCCAGCACCGACATCGGCGAGCTGGCGCTGGGCCAGAACATGCTGGTCGCGTTCATGCCCTGGAACGGCTACAACTTCGAGGACTCGATCCTGATCAGCGAACGCGTGGTGGCCGAAGACCGCTACACCTCGATCCACATCGAGGAGCTGGTGGTGATGGCCCGCGACACCAAGCTGGGCTCGGAAGAGATCACGCGCGACATCCCCAACCTGTCGGAGCAGCAACTGGCGCGGCTGGACGAATCCGGCATCGTCTACATCGGTGCCGAGGTCAACCCCGGCGACGTGCTGGTCGGCAAGGTCACGCCCAAGGGCGAGACCACGCTGACCCCGGAAGAGAAGCTGCTGCGTGCGATCTTCGGCGAGAAGGCCTCCGACGTGAAGGACACCTCGCTGCGTGTCGACCAGGGCACCAACGGCACCGTGATCGACGTGCAGGTGTTCACCCGCGAAGGCATCACCCGCGACAAGCGGGCGCAGCAGATCATCGACGATGAGCTCAAGCGCTTCCGGCTCGACCTCAACGACCAGCTGCGCATCGTCGAGGCCGACGCGTTCGACCGCATCGAGAAGCTGCTGGTGGGCAAGCCCGCCAACGGCGGTCCGAACAAGATCGCCAAGGGCACCGTCATCACCAAGGAGTACCTGGCGGAGATCGACAGGTACCACTGGTTCGACATCCGCCCGGCCGACGACGAGGTGGCCAACCAGCTCGAAAGCATCAAGAACGCCAACGACCAGACGCGCCACAGCTTCGACCTCGCCTTCGAGGAAAAGCGCAAGAAGCTGACGCAAGGCGACGAGCTGCCCGCGGGCGTGCTCAAGATGGTCAAGGTCTACCTGGCCGTGAAGCGCCGCCTGCAGCCTGGCGACAAGATGGCCGGCCGCCACGGCAACAAGGGCGTGGTGTCGAAGATCGTCGCCGTCGAGGACATGCCCTACATGGCCGACGGCACGCCGGTGGACATCGTGCTCAACCCGCTGGGCGTGCCGTCGCGCATGAACGTGGGCCAGGTGCTCGAAGTGCACCTGGGCTGGGCCGGCAAGGGCATCGGTCAGCGCATCGGCAACATGCTGCAGCAGCAGGCCAAGGCGGCGGAGTTGCGCAAGTTCCTCGACGAGCTGTACAACAAGTCGGGCGGCCGCAGCGAGCGCATCGACGAGCTCAGCGACGCCGACGTGCGCGAGATGGCCGAGAACCTGAGCCACGGCGTGCCCTTCGCGACGCCGGTGTTCGACGGCGCGGCCGAGGAAGAGATCCGCGCCATGCTCAAGCTGGCCTATCCGGAGGACATCGCCGCCAAGAAGGGCCTGACCGCCACCCGCACCCAGGCCACGCTCAGCGACGGCCGCACGGGCGAGCCGTTCGAGCGCCCGGTGACCGTGGGCTACATGCACGTGCTCAAGCTGCACCACCTGGTCGACGACAAGATGCACGCCCGCTCCACCGGTCCGTACTCGCTCGTCACCCAGCAGCCGCTGGGCGGCAAGGCGCAGTTCGGCGGCCAGCGCTTCGGCGAGATGGAAGTCTGGGCCCTGGAAGCCTACGGCGCGAGCTACATCCTGCAGGAAATGCTCACCGTCAAGTCCGACGACGTCAACGGCCGCACCAAGGTCTACGAGTCCATCGTCAAGGGCGAGCACGCCATCGAGGCCGGCATGCCCGAATCGTTCAATGTCCTGGTCAAGGAGATCCGCTCCCTTGGCATCGACATCGAACTCGAACGCAATTAAGGAGCAGATGCATGAAGGGACTACTCGACCTTTTCAAGCAGTTCACCCCCGATGAGCATTTCGATGCCATCAAGATCGGACTGGCCAGCCCGGAGAAGATCCGCAGCTGGTCGTTCGGCGAGGTGAAGAAGCCGGAGACCATCAACTACCGCACCTTCAAGCCGGAACGCGACGGCCTGTTCTGCGCCAAGATCTTCGGTCCGATCAAGGACTACGAGTGCCTGTGCGGCAAGTACAAGCGCCTGAAGCACCGTGGCGTGATCTGCGAGAAGTGCGGCGTCGAGGTCACGCAGACCAAGGTGCGGCGCGAGCGCATGGGTCACATCGACCTCGCCGCGCCCTGCGCGCACATCTGGTTCCTGAAGAGCCTGCCGTCGCGACTGGGCCTGGTGCTCGACATGACGCTGCGCGACATCGAGCGCGTGCTGTACTTCGAAGCCTACGTCGTGGTCGATCCCGGCATGACGCCGCTGAAGAAGTTCAGCATCATGAGCGAGGACGACTGGGAGGCCAAGCACACCGAGTACGGCGACGAGTTCGTCGCGCTGATGGGTGCCGAGGGCATCAAGCGCCTGCTCGAGGAGATGGACATCGATGCGGAGATCGACAAGATCCGCAACGACATGACCGGCTCCGAGCTGAAGATCAAGAAGAACTCCAAGCGCCTGAAGGTGCTGGAAGCCTTCAAGAAGAGCGGCATCAAGCCGCACTGGATGATCATGGAGGTGCTGCCGGTGCTGCCGCCGGACCTGCGCCCGCTCGTTCCTCTGGACGGTGGCCGCTTCGCGACCAGCGACCTGAACGACCTCTATCGCCGCGTCATCAACCGCAACAACCGCCTGGCGCGCCTGCTCGAGCTGAAGGCGCCCGAGATCATCGTGCGCAACGAGAAGCGCATGCTGCAGGAGGCGGTCGACTCGCTGCTCGACAACGGCCGTCGCGGCAAGGCGATGACCGGCGCCAACAAGCGGGCGCTGAAGTCGCTCGCCGACATGATCAAGGGCAAGAGCGGCCGCTTCCGCCAGAACCTGCTGGGCAAGCGCGTCGACTACTCGGGCCGTTCGGTCATCGTCGTCGGCCCGACGCTCAAGCTGCACCAGTGCGGCCTGCCCAAGCTGATGGCGATCGAGCTGTTCAAGCCCTTCATCTTCAGCCGGCTGGAGGCGATGGGCATCGCCACCACCATCAAGGCGGCGAAGAAGGAAGTCGAATCCGGCACGCCGGTGGTCTGGGACATCCTGGAAGAAGTCATCAAGGAACACCCGGTTCTGCTGAACCGCGCACCGACGCTGCACCGCCTGGGCATCCAGGCCTTCGAGCCGGTGCTGATCGAGGGCAAGGCGATCCAGCTCCATCCGCTGGTCTGCTCGGCCTTCAACGCCGACTTCGACGGCGACCAGATGGCGGTGCACATCCCGCTGTCGATCGAGGCGCAGATGGAAGCCCGCACGCTGATGCTGGCCTCCAACAACGTGCTGTTCCCGGCCAACGGCGAGCCGTCGATCGTGCCGAGCCAGGACGTGGTGCTGGGCCTGTACTACGCCACCCGCGAGCGCATCAACGGCAAGGGCGAGGGCATGGTCTTCAGTGACCTGCTGGAACTGCAGCGCGCGCTCGACAACGGCGCGGTGGAGGTCACCGCCAGGATCGCGGTGCGTCTGACCGAATGGGTCAAAGACCCGGCCAGCGGCGAGTTCGTTGCCGAGACCAGGCTCGTGGACACGACGGTCGGCCGCGCGCTGCTGTCCGAGATCCTGCCCAAGGGGCTGCCGTTCTCGAACATCAACAAGGCGCTGAAGAAGAAGGAGATCTCGCGTCTGATCAACGTCAGCTTCCGCAAGTGCGGCCTGAAGGACACGGTGATCTTCGCCGACAAGCTGCTGCAAAGCGGCTTCAAGCTCGCGACCCGTGCCGGCATCTCGATCGCGATCGACGACATGCTGGTGCCGAAGGAGAAGCCGGGCCTGATCGAGCGCGCCGAGAAGGAAGTCAAGGAGATCGAGCAGCAGTACGTGAGCGGCCTGGTCACCGCCGGCGAGCGCTACAACAAGGTCGTCGACATATGGGGCAAGACCGGCGACGAGGTGGGCAAGGTCATGATGGCCCAGCTCTCCAAGGAGAAGGTCAAGGACCGTCACGGCAACGAAGTGACGCAGGAGTCGTTCAACTCGATCTACATGATGGCCGACTCGGGTGCGCGCGGCTCCGCAGCGCAGATCCGCCAGCTCGCCGGCATGCGCGGCCTGATGGCCAAGCCCGACGGTTCGATCATCGAGACGCCGATCACGGCCAACTTCCGCGAAGGCCTGAACGTCCTGCAGTATTTCATCTCCACCCACGGCGCCCGCAAGGGCCTGGCGGACACGGCGCTGAAGACGGCGAACTCGGGCTACCTGACGCGGCGTCTGGTCGACGTGACCCAGGATCTGGTGGTCACCGAGCGCGATTGCGGAACCCAGAACGGCATGAACCGCCGGGCGCTGGTCGAGGGCGGCGAGGTCATCGAGAGCCTGCGTGACCGCATCCTCGGCCGCGTCACGGCAGTCGAGGTGCTGCACCCCGAGTCTCAGGAACCGATGCTCGGCGCCGGCGAGATGCTCGACGAAGACATCATCGATGTGCTGGAGGCGGCGGGCGTCGACGAAGTCAAGGTGCGCACCGCGCTGACCTGCGGCACGCGCTTCGGCATCTGCGCCAAGTGCTACGGCCGCGACCTCGGCCGCGGCGGCGAAGTCAACGTCGGCGAGGCCATCGGCGTGATCGCCGCGCAGTCGATCGGCGAGCCCGGCACGCAGCTGACGATGCGCACCTTCCACATCGGCGGTGCGGCGTCGCGTGCGGCGGTGGCCAGCAGCATCGATGCCAAGAGCGACGGCATCATCGGCTTCAACGCCACGATGCGCTACGTCACCAACGGCAAGGGCGTGCTGGTGGTCATCTCGCGATCGGGCGAGATCGTCATCACCGACCCGCATGGCCGCGAACGCGAGCGCCACAAGCTGCCTTACGGCGCCACGCTCAACATCAAGCCCGACCAGCAAGTCAAGGCCGGCACCGTGCTGGCCACCTGGGACCCGCTGACGCGACCCATCATCACCGAGTTCGCGGGCCGCGCGAAGTTCGAGAACGTCGAGGAAGGCGTCACCGTGGCCAAGCAGGTCGACGAGGTCACCGGCCTGTCGACGCTGGTGGTGATCGATCCCAAGCGCCGCGGCGCGGCCAAGGTCGTGCGGCCGCAGGTCAAGCTGCTGGATGCATCCGGCCACGAGGTCAAGATCCCGGGCACCGACCACTCGGTGACGATCGGCTTCCCGGTCGGCGCGCTGATCCAGGTGCGCGACGGGCAGGACCTGGCGCCGGGCGAAGTGCTGGCACGCATCCCGATGGAAGGCCAGAAGACGCGCGACATCACCGGCGGTCTGCCGCGGGTGGCCGAGCTCTTCGAAGCCCGTTCACCGAAGGACGTGGGCACGCTCGCCGAGATCACCGGCACCGTCAGCTTCGGCAAGGAGACCAAGGGCAAGAACCGCCTGCAGATCACCGACCACGAAGGCAAGGTGCACGAGGAGCTGGTCGCCAAGGAGAAGAACATCCTGGTCCACGAGGGTCAGGTGGTCAACCGCGGCGAGCTGGTGGTCGACGGCTCGGCCGACCCGCAGGACATCCTGCGCCTGCTGGGCATCGAGGAACTCGCGCGCTACATCGTCGACGAGGTGCAGGACGTCTACCGCCTGCAGGGTGTGAAGATCAACGACAAGCACATCGAGGTGATCGTGCGCCAGATGCTGCGCCGGGTGCAGATCGTCAACCCGGGCGACAGCGGCTACATCGCCGGCGAACAGGTCGAGCGTTCAGAACTGCTGGACACCAACGACCGCCTGCGGGGCGAAGGCAAGGTTCCGGCCACGCATGCCGACGTGCTGCTGGGCATCACCAAGGCCAGCCTGTCGACCGACTCGTTCATCTCCGCGGCCTCGTTCCAGGAGACGACCCGCGTGCTCACCGAGGCGGCCATCATGGGCAAGCGCGATGAGTTGCGCGGGCTGAAGGAGAACGTGATCGTCGGCCGCCTGATCCCGGCGGGCACCGGTATGGCCTTCCACGAGGCGCGCCGCGCGAAGGAGGCGATGGACGAGAGCGAGCGCCGCGCCATCGCGCTGCAGGAGGCAGAGGAGCTGGCGGCGGTGCAGATGGCCAACGTCGATGCCGCCACTGCGGCAGCCGCGGCGGCGGGGGATGCCGGCGACTGATCCACCTGAGTCGGCAATCAGGAGGGCGGCTTCGGCCGCCCTTTTTTTCATCCTTCTGCCGATCGGATCAGGTCCTTCCGGATGCCGCGGCCGGCATGGCCTCGGGCGGGCCGATCACCAGGCTGTCGCGCGCGGCGTGGCGGCGCAGTGCGAGCAGCGCGCGGTCGCGCGTCAGCAGCCAGCGGGCGCCCCGCGCCAGGGCGAGATCGATGAACATCTGGTCGTCCGCGTCGCTGCAGCGCAGCGCCGAGCGCGGCGCCGGATCGACCAGGGTCGCCAGCGCGTTGAAAGCGCGACGCAACCCCTGCGGGTCGGGCTTCCAGCGGCGCAGCACCGGACGCTGGGCGACCTGCTCGAATTCGTCGCGCATCGGCGCCGTCGCAAGCCAGCGCCAAGTCCCGCGTTCGAGCGCTGCCCTCAAGCCGGCCGCCCGCGCGTCGTCGAAGAGCAATGCTTCGAGCACGACATTGGTGTCGATGACGATGATCGGCGTGTTCTGGGAGGTCATCAACAAAGCCTGTTGCGCGGTTTTCCTTGCCCGATGTGCCGAGCAGGGCTATGGTTAACACCTAGCGTTGACTGAGGAGCATAACGATGACCGCGAGAGCCGAAGAACAACGAGGACGCCTGATGGAAGACCTGAAGGCCGTGATCGCCGATGCCGAGGAGTTGCTGTCGCTGAGCAAGGACCAGGCCGGTGAGGGTGCGGCCCGGCTGCGCGAGCGCGTCCAGGAGCGCCTGCTGCGGGCCCGCGACCGCCTGGGTGACATCCAGGAGGATGCCTTCGAACGTGCCAGGGCGGCCGGCCTGGCTGCCGACGATTTCGTGCACGACAAGCCCTGGCCCGCGGTCGGCCTGGCAGCGGGCGTCGGCCTGCTCGTCGGCCTGTTGATCGCACGGCGCTGACCCGCGGCCGTCCGGTGGTCGCCAACGCCAAGCCGCAGCCCGGGCTGTACGCCTCGGCCCGGCGGCTGCTTTCGACCGGACTGGAGCTGGCCCAGGTCCGGCTCGAGTTGCTCGCGCTCGAATTCGAGCAGGAGAAGCTGCGGCTGTTCGACGCCCTGGGGCTGGCCGTGATCGCCCTGCTCGGCGTCGGCGTCGGTGCGTTGCTGCTGTGCGCGTGGGTGGTGATGCTGGTCGAACCGGAGCAACGCCGGTTGACACTCGGCTTGCTGGCGCTGGCCTTCCTCGGCGGCGGGGCCTGGGCCTTCAGCGCGGCGCGCGCGCGCCTGCGCCGTCCCGACGGCCTGTTCAGGCTCACCGCCGCGGAACTGGCGCGCGACCGCGAAAGCCTGGCCAAAGACAGCGCCGACGAGCCATGAGGACGCCCGACCACCCGAGGCGCGAGCATCAGCGTGCCCATGGTGAACGTTCCCCGGTGAGTGGGCTGCGCACCAAGCTGCCGCTGAGGGAACGGCGGGACCGCCTGTTGTCGCGCAGCGCCGAGTTGCGCGCGCAACTCGGCGTCGAACTGGCGGGCTGGCGCCGGCCTCTGGGCACGCTGGATCAGGTTCGTGCCGCCTGGCACTGGTTGCGCCAGAACCCGGCGTGGCCATTGGCAGCGGTGGCTGTCGTCGTCGCGACGCGGCCTCGGCGCGCATTGCGCCTGCTCGGCAGCGGCTTGTGGGCGTGGCGTCTGTGGCGCCGGCTGCAGCCTCGGGCGCGGTCGGACTCGATCGGGAGTCCCGCGGCGGCTGCGAAGCGCTGATTTGGCGGTCACCGCGGCAGGTCACTTGCCCTGGCCTGCGGGTCAGAATACAATAGAAAGCTTTTCGGCAGACACTGCCGCGCTCTTTGTTGCGCGCGCGATGCGCTCCTCCGCTTGCTCACCCTGGTCATTCCGGGTCTCGGCGGCCGGCGCTGTTTCCGGAAACAGGTACGAGCAGCTTCAAACGGGAACAAGCACCAATGCCAACCATCAACCAACTCGTGCGCCACGGCCGTCAGGTCGAGGTCACGAAGTCCAAGTCGCCTGCGATGCAGAACAGCCCGCAGCGCCGCGGTGTCTGCACGCGCGTCTACACCACCACGCCCAAGAAGCCGAATTCGGCGCTGCGCAAGGTGGCCAAGGTGCGCCTGACCAACGGTTTCGAGATCATCTCGTACATCGGCGGCGAAGGGCACAACCTGCAGGAACACAGCGTCGTGCTGGTCCGTGGCGGCCGGGTCAAGGACCTGCCGGGCGTGCGCTACCACATCGTGCGCGGCTCGCTGGACCTGCAAGGCGTCAAGGATCGCAAGCAGTCGCGCTCCAAGTACGGCGCCAAGCGTCCCAAGAAGGCCTGACGGCCGAAACCTGCGGCAGGCCTGCAAGCCTGCCGAGTAAGTGAAGGGCCCTGATGGCCTTTCGCGGCGCGGGACGAAGCCCGCGCCAACTGAAACCGAAGAAGGAAGATTCCCATGCCACGTCGCCGCGAAGTACCCAAGCGCGAGATCCTGCCCGACCCCAAGTTCGGCTCCATCGACCTGTCCAAGTTCATGAACGTGATCATGGAATCGGGCAAGAAGGCGATCGCCGAGCGCATCATCTACGGCGCGCTCGAGCAGGTCGAGAGCAAGGCGCAGAAGGATCCGCTGGAGATCTTCATGGTCGCGCTGAACAACATCAAGCCGATGGTCGAGGTCAAGTCCCGCCGCGTCGGCGGTGCGAACTACCAGGTTCCCGTGGAAGTTCGCCCCGTCCGCCGGCAGGCCCTGGCCATGCGCTGGCTGAAGGAATCGGCCCGCAAGCGCGGCGAGAAGTCGATGGCGGCCCGCCTGGCCAACGAACTGCTCGAAGCCAGCGAAGGTCGCGGCGGCGCGGTGAAGAAGCGCGACGAAGTGCACCGCATGGCCGAAGCGAACAAGGCCTTCTCGCACTTCCGCTTCTAAGACCCGCTTCCCGGCCGCCTCTACGGGTTACCACTAACCCGAAGGCGGCCCCTGCATTTGGAGATTTACCATGGCCCGCAAGACCCCCATCGAGCGCTACCGCAACATCGGTATCAGCGCGCACATCGATGCCGGCAAGACCACCACCACCGAGCGCATCCTGTTCTACACCGGTGTCAACCACAAGATCGGCGAGGTGCACGACGGCGCGGCCACCATGGACTGGATGGAGCAGGAGCAGGAGCGCGGCATCACGATCACGTCGGCGGCAACCACCTGCTTCTGGAAGGGCATGGACTTTTCCCATCCCGAGCACCGCATCAACATCATCGACACCCCGGGGCACGTCGACTTCACGATCGAGGTCGAGCGCAGCATGCGCGTGCTCGACGGCGCCTGCATGGTCTATTGCGCGGTCGGCGGCGTGCAGCCGCAGAGTGAAACCGTCTGGCGCCAGGCCAACAAGTACAAGGTGCCGCGGTTGGCCTTCGTCAACAAGATGGATCGCACAGGCGCGAACTTCTTCAAGGTCTACGAGCAGATGAAGGCACGCCTGAAGGCCAATCCGGTTCCGGTGGTGTTGCCCATCGGTGCCGAGGAGAACTTCACCGGCGTGATCGACCTCATCGTGATGAAGGCGATCATCTGGGACGAGGCCTCGCAAGGCATGAAGTTCGAATACCAGGAGATCCCGGCGGAACTCGTCGCGGAAGCGCAGAAATGGCGCGAGAACCTGGTCGAGGCGGCCGCCGAGGCGAGCGAAGATCTGATGAACAAGTACCTGGAATCGGGCGAACTGTCCGAGGCCGAGATCATCAGCGGGATTCGCTCGCGCACGATCGCGGCGGAGATCCAGCCCATGTTCTGCGGCACGGCCTTCAAGAACAAGGGCGTGCAACGCATGCTCGACGGCGTGATCGACTTCATGCCTTCGCCGATCGACATCCCGCCGGTGCCCGGCACCGATGACGACGACAAGCCGACCGCGCGCCGCGCCGCCGACGACGAGAAGTTCGCGGCCCTGGCTTTCAAGCTGATGACCGACCCCTACGTCGGCCAGTTGACCTTCGTGCGCGTCTATTCGGGTGTGCTCAAGTCGGGCGACTCGGTCTTCAACCCGATCCGCGGCAAGAAAGAGCGCATCGGCCGGATCCTGCAGATGCACGCCAACCAGCGCGAAGAGATCAAGGAAATCCTGGCCGGCGACATTGCTGCCTGCGTCGGTCTGAAGGACGTGACCACGGGCGAGACGCTGTGCGACCCGGAGTCGATCATCACCCTCGAGAAGATGATCTTCCCCGAGCCGGTGATCAGCCAGGCCGTCGAGCCAAAGACCAAGGCCGACCAGGAAAAGATGGGTGTGGCCCTGGGCCGTCTGGCGCAGGAAGACCCGTCGTTCCGCGTGCGTACGGACGAGGAAAGCGGCCAGACCATCATTTCCGGCATGGGCGAACTGCACCTGGAAATCATCGTCGATCGCATGAAGCGCGAATTCGGCGTCGAGGCCAACGTCGGCAAGCCGCAGGTCGCCTACCGCGAGACCATCCGCAAGCCGGTTTCGGACATCGAGGGCAAGTTCGTGCGCCAGTCCGGCGGCAAGGGTCAGTATGGCCACGTCGTGCTCAAGATCGAGCCGCAGGAGCCCGGCAAGGGCTTCGAGTTCGTCGATGCGATCAAGGGCGGTGTGGTGCCGCGCGAGTTCATTCCGGCGGTCAAGAAGGGCGTGGAAGACACCCTGCCCAACGGCGTGCTGGCCGGCTACCCGGTGGTCGACGTGAAGGTCACGCTGACCTTCGGTTCGTACCACGAGGTGGACTCGAACGAGAACGCGTTCAAGATGGCCGCCAGCATCGGATTCAAGGATGGTTGCCGCAAGGCCAGCCCCGTGATCCTGGAGCCGATGATGGCGGTGGAGGTCGAGACGCCCGAGGACTACGCCGGCGGCGTGATGGGCGACCTGTCGTCGCGGCGCGGCATGGTCCAGGGCATGGACGACATGCCCGGCGGCGGCAAGGTCATCAAGGCCGAAGTACCGCTGTCGGAAATGTTCGGCTACTCGACGACATTGCGCTCGATGAGCCAGGGCCGCGCCACTTACACGATGGAGTTCAAGCATTACAGCGAGGCCCCGAAGAACGTGGCCGACGCGATCATCACGGCCCGCGGCAAGTAACAATCTTGAAGCGGTGCCCGCAGGGCGCCCCGCTCTCGTTTCAGTTCATACGGTCTTCGGCGGGTCGCCGTCTGCTGCCAGTGGCAGACGAGTCAACGAGCCGCCGGAAACCTTAAACCGATCACTGGCACTGCTCTTTTTGGAGATTGAAAATGGCAAAAGGTAAATTCGAACGCACCAAGCCGCACGTGAACGTGGGGACGATTGGTCACGTGGACCATGGCAAGACGACGCTGACGGCGGCGCTGACGTCGGTGCTGGCGAGCAAGTTCGGCGGCGAGGCCAAGGCGTACGACCAGATCGACGCGGCGCCGGAAGAGAAGGCGCGCGGGATCACGATCAACACCGCGCACGTCGAATACGAGACGAGCAAGCGGCACTACGCGCACGTGGACTGCCCCGGGCACGCCGACTACGTGAAGAACATGATCACCGGTGCGGCGCAGATGGACGGGGCGATCCTGGTGGTCTCGGCGGCCGACGGCCCGATGCCGCAGACGCGCGAGCACATCCTGCTGGCGCGCCAGGTGGGCGTGCCGTACATCATCGTGTTCCTCAACAAGTGCGACATGGTCGACGACGCCGAACTGCTCGAACTCGTCGAGATGGAAGTCCGCGAACTGCTGACCAAGTACGACTTCCCGGGCGACGACACGCCGATCATCCACGGCAGCGCCAAGCTGGCGATGGAAGGCGACAAGGGCGAGTTGGGCGAGCAGGCGATCATGAAGCTGGCCGACGCGCTGGACAGCTACATCCCGCAGCCCGAGCGGGCCATCGACGGGGCGTTCCTGATGCCGGTGGAAGACGTGTTCAGCATCTCCGGGCGCGGCACGGTGGTCACCGGGCGGGTGGAGCGCGGGGTGATCAAGGTCGGCGAGGAAATCGAGATCGTGGGCATCAAGGCCACGCAGAAGACGACCTGCACCGGCGTGGAGATGTTCAGGAAGCTGCTCGACCAGGGGCAGGCGGGGGACAACGTGGGCATCCTGCTGCGCGGCACCAAGCGCGAGGACGTCGAGCGCGGGCAAGTGCTGTGCAAGCCCGGCAGCGTCAAGCCGCACACGCACTTCACGGCCGAGATCTACGTGCTGAGCAAGGAAGAGGGCGGGCGCCACACGCCGTTCTTCAACAACTACCGGCCGCAGTTCTACTTCCGCACGACGGACGTGACGGGGGCGGTGGAGCTGCCCAAGGACAAGGAGATGGTGATGCCGGGCGACAACGTGAGCATCACGGTCAAGCTGATTGCGCCGATCGCGATGGAAGAGGGGCTGCGCTTCGCGATCCGCGAGGGCGGGCGCACCGTGGGCGCCGGCGTCGTCGCCAAGATCATCGAGTGACATGTGAGCCCCGGGGCCGCACGAACGCGGCCGGCTCTGACCCTGTCGGGCTCCCTTCCGGACCCCAGGGCCGGCTTCAGCAACGTCCAATCAAGGAACTCACATGTCAACCAAGCAAAAGATCCGCATCCGCCTGAAGGCCTTCGACTACAAGCTGATCGATCAGTCGGCGCTGGAGATCGTTGACACCGCCAAGCGCACCGGCGCGATCGTCAAGGGCCCGGTGCCCCTGCCGACGCGCATGCAGCGCTTCGACATCCTGCGCTCGCCGCACGTCAACAAGACCAGTCGCGACCAGTTCGAGATCCGCACCCACCAGCGCCTGATGGACATCGTCGACCCCACCGACAAGACCGTCGATGCATTGATGAAGCTCGACCTGCCCGCCGGCGTGGACGTCGAGATAAAGCTTCAATAGGATGGGTGAGGGAGCGGTTGCGGGCTTGCCCGCAGCTGCTATACTCGCCGGCTTTCCCAGCTTCAGCCACGGCTGAAGCTGGCATTTATCACCCCGGCCAATCGTTGTCGGGATCGTGAACAAAGGCGAATGACACCGCGCGGAGCAAGCGTCGGTGGAGGGCGCTGGAGAAAACCATGAGCATGAGCGAACAGCTCGGCTTGCTGGGCCGCAAGGTGGGCATGATGCGCATCTTCACGGACGATGGCGATGCCATCCCCGTGACCGTGCTCGACGTGTCCAACAATCGCGTCACGCAGGTCAAGACGGCGGCCACCGACGGCTACAACGCGCTGCAGGTCGCGTTCGGCGAGCGCAAGGCCAGCCGCGTCAACAAGCCCGAAGCCGGGCATCTGGCCAAGGCCGGTGTCGAAGGCGGGCGAATCCTCAGGGAATTCCGCGTCAGCGCCGAGATTGTCGGTCAGTACGCGCCCGGGGCCGTGCTGCCGGTGAGCGTCTTCGCTGCCGGCCAGAAGGTCGATGTGCAGGGCACGTCGATCGGCAAGGGCTTCGCCGGCACCATCAAGCGCCACAATTTCAAGTCGCAGCGCGCGTCGCACGGCAACAGCCGTTCGCACAACGTGCCGGGCTCGATCTCGATGGCGCAGGATCCCGGCCGCGTCTTCCCGGGCAAGAAGATGACCGGCCACATGGGCGACGAGACCGTCACCACGCAGAACCTGGACGTCGTGCGCATCGACGAGGCGCGCCAGCTGCTGCTGGTGCGCGGCGCCGTGCCGGGATCGAAGAACGGCCATGTCGTCGTCCGCCCGGCCATCAAGGCCAAGTTGAAGAAGGGAGCCCAGTGATGCAGCTCGAGCTCCTCAACGACCAGGGTCAGGCCACCGCCAAGGTCGACGCCCCCGACACCGTGTTCGCGCGCGACTACAACGAAGCGCTGGTGCACCAGATCGTGGTCGCCTTCCAGGCCAACGCGCGCCAGGGCACCCGGGCCCAGCTCGACCGCGGCGAAGTCAAGCATTCGACCAAGAAGCCGTTCCGCCAGAAGGGCACCGGCCGTGCCCGGGCCGGCATGACCTCCTCGCCGCTGTGGCGCGGGGGCGGCCGCATCTTCCCGAACCGGCCCGACGAGAACTTCTCGCACAAGGTCAACAAGAAGATGTACCGCGCCGGCATGGCGTCGATCCTCTCGCAACTGGCCCGCGACGGGCGACTGGCGGTGGTGGATTCCATTGGCGTCGATGCCCCCAAGACCAAGCTGCTGGCGGCCAAGTTCAAGGCCATGGGTTTGGACTCGGTGCTGGTGATCGCCGACCAGATCGACGACAACCTGGCGCTGGCTTCGCGCAACCTGGCCAACGTGCTGGTGGTCGAGCCGCGCTACGCCGATCCGCTGTCCCTCGTCTTCTACAAGAAGGTGCTGGTGACCAAAGGCGCGATCGAGCAGCTCAAGGAGATGTTCGCATGAGCCGCATCAATCCCGTCGCCCAGAAGTTCGACGAAGGCCGGCTGAGCCAAGTGCTCGTGGCGCCGATCATTTCCGAGAAGGCCACGCGCATCGGCGAGAAGCAGAACCAGGTGCTGTTCAAGGTCCTGCGCGACGCCACCAAGCCCGAGATCAAGGCCGCCGTGGAACTGATGTTCAAGGTCGAGGTCGCCTCGGTCACCACGTCGGTGCAAAAGGGCAAGGTCAAGCGCTTCGGCCGCGCGATCGGTCGCCGCGACCATGTCAAGAAGGCATTCGTTTCGCTGAAGGCCGGGCAGGAGCTCAACTTCTCCGGGGAGGTCGCTTAAATGGCTGTCATCAAGGTCAAGCCCACCTCGCCGGGCCGCCGTGCCGTGGTCAAGGTGGTGCACAAGCATCTGCACAAGGGCGACCCTGAGGCGTCGCTGCTCGAGCCGCAGAAGCAGAACGCCGGGCGCAACAACAACGGCCACATCACGATGCGTCACAAGGGTGGGGGCCACAAGCACCACTACCGTGTCGTCGATTTCCTGCGCAACAAGGACGGCATCGCGGCCAAGGTCGAGCGCATCGAGTACGACCCCAACCGCACCGCCCACATCGCGCTGCTGTGCTATGCCGATGGCGAGCGCCGTTACATCATCGCACCGCGCGGTGTCGACGCCGGCGCCACGCTGATGTCGGGCGCCGAGGCACCGATCAAGGCCGGCAACACGCTGCCGATCCGCAACATCCCGGTGGGCTCGATCGTCCATTGCGTCGAGATGCTGCCGGGCAAGGGCGCGCAGATCGCGCGTTCGGCCGGCGCGTCGGTGACGCTGATGGCGCGCGAAGGCATCTACGCGCAGCTGCGGCTTCGCTCGGGCGAGGTCCGCAAGATTCATATCGACTGCCGCGCCACCATCGGCGAGGTCAGCAACGAAGAGCACAGCCTGCGCCAGTACGGCAAGGCCGGCGCGATCCGCTGGAAGGGCATCCGTCCGACCGTGCGCGGCGTTGCGATGAACCCGGTCGACCACCCGCACGGCGGCGGCGAGGGCCGCACCGGTGAGGGTCAGCCGCAGGTTTCGCCGTGGAACACGCTGACCAAGGGCTACCGCACCCGCAGCAACAAGCGCACGCAGACGATGATCGTCTCGCGGCGCAAAAAGTGAGGCCTGAGGGAAAGCAACCATGACGCGTTCACTCAAGAAGGGTCCCTTCGTGGACCACCACCTGATGGCAAAGGTCGAGAAGGCCGCCGCCATCAAGGACAAGAAGCCGATCAAGACCTGGTCGCGCCGCAGCACCATCCTGCCCGAGTTCATCGGCCTGACGGTGGCCGTGCACAACGGCAAGCAGCATGTGCCGGTCTATGTGACCGACCAAATGGTCGGCCACAAGCTCGGCGAATTCGCCCTCACCCGCTTGTTCAAGGGTCACCCCGCGGACAAGAAGGCGAAGAAGTAAGGAGCCGGCGACATGGAAACCAAAGCAAGCGTGCGCGGTGTCCGCCTTTCCGTGGACAAGGGCCGGCTGGTGGCCGACATGATCCGCGGCAAGAAGGTCGATCAGGCGCTGAACATCCTGAGCTTCACGCAGAAGAAGGCCGCCGGCATCATCAAGAAGGCCGTTGACTCGGCCGTCGCGAATGCCGAGCACAACGACGGCGCCGACATCGATGAGCTGAAGATCACCTCGATCTACATCGAGCAGGGTGCAGTGCTCAAGCGCTTCTCGGCTCGCGCCAAGGGTCGCGGTGCGCGCATCAGCAAGGGCACCTGCCACATCTACGTGACGGTCGGCAACTGAGAAGCTGGGAAGAACACATGGGACAGAAAATCCATCCGATCGGCTTCCGCCTCGCCGTCACCCGTGCCTGGCAGTCGCGCTGGTTCGCCAACCACCGCAACTTCGCCGGCATGCTGGCCGAGGACCTGAAGGTCCGCGACTACCTTCGGACCAAGCTCAAGAGCGCGGCCGTCTCGCGCATCCTGATCGAGCGTCCGGCCAAGAACGCCCGCATCACGATCTTCTCGGCGCGGCCGGGCGTCGTGATCGGCAAGAAGGGCGAGGACATCGAGAACCTGAAGGCCGAACTGGCGCGCCGCCTGGGCGTGCCGGTGGCCGTCAACATCGAAGAGATCCGCAAGCCGGAAGTCGATGCCCAACTGATCGCCGACAGCATCACGCAGCAGCTCGAGAAGCGCATCATGTTCCGTCGTGCGATGAAGCGCGCGATGCAGAACGCGATGCGCCTGGGCGCCCAGGGCATCAAGATCATGTCCTCGGGCCGCTTGAACGGCATCGAGATCGCGCGCTGCGAGTGGTACCGCGAAGGCCGCGTGCCGCTGCATACGCTCAAGGCCGACATCGACTACGGCTTCTCCGAAGCCAAGACCACCTACGGCGTCATCGGTGTCAAGGTCTGGGTCTATCGCGGCGACCGTCTGGCCAATGGCGAGGCCCCGCAACTGCCCAAGACCGAGGCCGGTGACGACGACCGCCGTGGCCGTCGCGGACCACGGCCGGGCGACCGTCCCGGGGCTCCCGGCGGTCGGGGTCGCCCGGGCGGCGATCGCGGTGCTCCGCGCGCCGACGTCGCGGCAGCCCCGGCGGCACCGGCCACCGAAGGTCCGAAGGGCCCGGCCGTCAAGCGCGTGCGCCGAGCGGCGCCCGCGGCGGCGCCAGCGACCCCTGCTGGCGGCGAGACCAAAGGAGAATAACGATGCTGCAACCCGCACGTCGCAAGTTCCGCAAGGAACACAAGGGCCGCAACACCGGCATCGCCACGCGCGGTGCGGCGGTGTCGTTCGGCGACTTCGGCCTCAAGGCCACCGAGCGCGGCCGCATCACGGCGCGCCAGATCGAGGCGGCACGCCGTGCCATCAGCCGCCACATCAAGCGCGGCGGCCGCATCTTCATCCGTATCTTCCCGGACAAGCCGATCTCGCAGAAGCCGGCCGAAGTGCGCATGGGCAACGGCAAGGGCAACCCGGAGTACTACGTCGCCGAGATCCAGCCGGGCAAGGTGCTTTACGAGATCAACGGCGTTCCGGAGCAGCTGGCCCGCGAGGCCTTCCTGCTCGCCTCCGCCAAGCTGCCGCTGCGCACGACCTTCGTCGCCCGCCAGGTCGGCGCGTGATCGGCCAGGAGTCAAGACGATGAAAGTATCCGAACTGCGCACCAAGGACATCGCGGCGCTGGAGAAGGAAGTCTCCGACCTGCTCAAGGCCCATTTCGGCCTGCGCATGCAGCGCGCGACCCAGCAACTGACCAACCATACCCAGCTCGGCAAGACGCGGCGCGACATCGCGCGCGCCAAGACCATCATTGCCGAGAAGAAGCGCCAAGGGACCGCCAAATGAGCGAAGCACAAGCCGCCACCACCACCGTCGCGCCGGCCAAGAACACCCGGACCTTCGTCGGTCGGGTGGTCAGCGACAAGCGCTCCAAGACGGTGACCGTGCTGGTCGAGCGCCGAAACGCGCACGAGCTGTACGGCAAGATCGTGGCCCGCTCGCGCAAGTACCACGCCCACGACGAGAATGGCGATTACAAGATGGGTGACCTGGTCGAGATCGCCGAAGGGCGTCCGATCAGCAAGACCAAGTCCTGGGTCGTGACGCGCCTGCTCGAGAAGGCCAAGATCGTCTAAGACCCCGGATCGCGACGGGGCATATCCTGTCGCGCGACCCTGAAGCGACCGGCTGCCGGACACTCTGGCGCCGGTCGTTTGTCATCAAGTCAGGAGCAACACCATGCTGAAAGTCGGAGACAAGCTGCCCGCCGGCAGCCTGCAGGAATTCATCGAGGTCGAGGGCAATGGCTGCTCGCTCGGGCCCAACAGTTTCGACATCGAGAAGGCGACCGCCGGCAAGAAGCTCGCGATCTTCGCACTGCCGGGCGCTTACACGCCCACCTGCTCGGCCAAGCATGTGCCGGGCTACGTCGAGCAGGCCGAAGCCCTGCGCGCGGCAGGCGTCGATGAGATCTGGTGCGTCTCGGTCAACGACCCGTTCGTGATGGGTGCCTGGGGCCGCGACCAGAAGACCACCGGCAAGGTGCGCATGATGGCCGACGGCAGTGCCGACTTCACCAGGGCTGCCGGCCTGACGCTGGACCTGAGCGCGCGCGGCATGGGCGTGCGCTCGCAACGCTACTCGATGCTGGTGGTCGATGGGGTCGTCAAGTCCCTGAACATCGAAGGCCCGGGCAAGTTCGAGGTCAGCGACGCTGCGACGCTGCTGGTGCAGGCCAAGACGCTGCTCGCCTGAGTCGAAGGCGACACCGCGGCTTGACGCGGTGGTCGATTTAGTGCGATAATTTTTTGCTTAGCTGTTCGCGGCCCTCCAGTCTTTCCGGAGGCGCCGCCAGCGGTTCCACCCATACACGGGCCCAAGACTGGCCGCAGCCCAGGTCCTCGAGACCCAAGCAGCGGGCAAGTTGGGGAGACGACAATGATCCAAATGCAATCGCGGCTCGACGTGGCCGACAACACGGGTGCCAAATCCGTCATGTGCATCAAGGTGCTCGGCGGTTCCAAGCGCCGCTATGCCGGCATCGGTGACGTGATCAAGGTCAGCATCAAAGAGGCCGCGCCGCGGGGCCGCGTCAAGAAGGGCGAAGTCTACAGCGCTGTCGTCGTGCGCACCGCCAAGGGCGTGCGGCGCCAGGACGGCTCGCTGATCAAGTTCGACGGCAACGCCGCCGTGCTGCTCAATGCCAAGCTCGAGCCCATCGGCACGCGCATCTTCGGCCCGGTCACGCGCGAATTGCGCACCGAGCGCTTCATGAAGATCGTCTCGCTGGCGCCCGAAGTGCTTTGACGTGCGCCGAGACGCACCGCTCCTAGGACTGAGACCATGAACAAGATTCGCAAGGGCGACCAGGTCATCGTGACCACCGGCCGCGACAAGGGCAGGCGAGGCACCGTGACGCAGCGCGTCGACGACGAACGCATCGTCGTCGAGGGCGTCAACGTGGCCAAGAAGCATGTCAAGCCCAATCCGCTGAAGGGCACCACCGGCGGCGTGGTCGACAAGACGATGCCGATTCACCAGTCCAACGTCGCGATCTACAACGCGGCCACCGGCAAGGGTGATCGCGTGGGGATCAAGCTGCTGGCCGACGGCAAGAAGGTCCGCGTCTTCAAGTCTTCCGGCGAAGAAATCAAGGCGTAACTGCAATGGCAAAGAAACAAGCAGCGGCCCCTGCCGGCCCCGCGAACCAAGGCCCGGCCGCCCAGGCGCGACTGCAGGCGATCTACCGCGAGAAGATCGTGCCCGAGCTGATGGCCAAGTTCGGCTACACCTCGGTCATGCAGGTGCCGCGCCTGCAGAAGATCACGCTCAACATGGGCGTGAGCGAGGCGGTCTCGGACAAGAAGGTGATGGACGCCGCGGTCGGCGACCTGACCAAGATCGCCGGCCAGAAGCCGGTGGTGACCAAGAGCAAGAAGCCGATCGCCGGTTTCAAGATCCGCGAAGGCCAGGCCATAGGCACGATGGTCACGCTGCGCGGCGTGCGCATGTACGAGTTCCTCGACCGTTTCGTCACCGTGGCCCTGCCACGCGTCCGCGATTTTCGCGGTATCTCGGGCCGCAGCTTCGACGGCCGCGGCAACTACAACATCGGCGTCAAGGAACAGATCATCTTTCCCGAGATCGACTACGACAAGATCGATGCGATCCGTGGGCTGAACGTCAGCATCACGACCAGTGCGAAGAACGACGACGAGTGCAGGGCACTGCTGACGGCGTTCAAGTTTCCGTTCAAGAACTGAAGGCACGACATGGCCAAACTGTCCGTCACGCAACGTCAGGAAAAGCGCGAGAAGCTCGTTGCCAAGTACGCCAAGAAATACGCCGAGCTCAAGGCCGTCGCCAACGATGCCAAGCGTTCCGACGAAGAGCGCTACGGGGCCCGTCTGGAGCTTCAGAAGCTGCCGCGCAACGCCAACCCGACGCGGCTGCGCAACCGCTGCGCCGTGACCGGGCGCGGTCGTGGCACCTTCCGCATGTTCGGCTTGGGCCGCAACAAGATCCGCGAGCTCGCGTTCAAGGGCGACATCCCTGGCGTGGTCAAGGCCAGCTGGTGATCCTTTGAGCCGATCAGGAGACTTTTCATGAGCATGAGTGATCCCATCGCCGACATGCTGACCCGCATCCGCAACGCGCAAGCGGTGGACAAGAGCGTGGTCAAGATGCCGTCTTCCAAATTGAAGGTGGCCATCGCGCAGGTGTTGAAGGACGAGGGTTACATCGACGGCTTCGCGCTGCACGACGAGGGCGGCAAGGCCGAACTCGAGATCGCGCTGAAGTACTACGCGGGCCGCCCGGTGATCGAGCGCATCGAACGCGTCAGCCGCCCCGGCCTGCGCATCTACAAGGGTCGCGATGCGATTCCGCAGGTCATGAACGGTCTCGGTGTGGCCATCGTCACCACGCCCAAGGGCGTGATGACCGACCGCAAGGCGCGCCAGACCGGTGTCGGTGGCGAAGTCCTGTGCTACGTGGCGTGATCGCCCAACAACGGAGCAGCAAGCAATGTCCCGCGTAGGAAAGATGCCGATCGCCGTCCCGAAAGGGGTCGATATCGCGATCACGGCCGACAACATCACCGTCAAGAGCGGCACCGGTACGCTCACGCGCGCTCTGAATTCGCTCGTGCAGTTGAAGAGCGAGGGTGGCCAGATCACCTTTGCACCGGTCAACGACTCGACGGCCGCCAACGCGATGAGCGGCACCATGCGCGCGCTCGTGGCCAACATGGTCAGCGGCGTCGGCAAGGGTTTCGAGAAGAAGCTCAACCTGGTCGGCGTCGGCTTTCGCGCCCAGGCCCAGGGTCAGAAGCTGAGCCTGCAGATCGGGTTCTCGCACCCCGTGGTCAAGGACATGCCGGCCAACGTGAAGGTGGTCACGCCGACGCAGACCGAGATCGTCATCAGTGGCCCCGACCGCCAGGTCGTGGGGCAGGTGGCCGCCGAGGTCCGCGCATTCCGTCCGCCCGAGCCCTACAAGGGCAAGGGCATCCGCTACGCCGGCGAGCGCGTGGTGCTGAAAGAGACGAAGAAGAAGTAAGGAGCGCAGCCATGAGCATGACCAAGAAGGAACAACGCCTGCGCCGTTCGCGCCAGACCCGTCTGCGCATCGCGCTTCAGGGCACGGCGCGCCTGGCGGTGCACCGTTCCAACCTGCATATCTACGCCAGCATCGTCTCGGGCGACGGCGCCCGGGTGCTGGCCACCGCGTCGACGGCGGAGAAGGAAGTCCGCGAGCAGATCGGCGCCAGCGGCAAGGGCGGCAACGCCGCTGCGGCCTCGATCATCGGCAAGCGCATCGCCGAGAAGGCCAAGGCTGCGGGCATCGAAAAGGTTGCCTTCGACCGCTCCGGATTCGCCTACCACGGCCGCGTCAAGGCGTTGGCCGAAGCCGCGCGCGAAGCCGGTCTCCACTTCTAAGCCGCGCCCAAGGAAGATCACAGATGGCAAAGTTCACTCCCCGCGCGCAGACCGAAGCGAACGACGACGGGCTCAAGGAAAAGATGATCGCGGTCAACCGCGTCACCAAGGTGGTCAAGGGCGGCCGTACGCTGAGCTTCGCCGCGCTGACCGTCGTCGGTGATGGCGACGGCCGCATCGGCATGGGCAAGGGCAAGGCCAAGGAAGTGCCGGTGGCGGTGCAGAAGGCGATGGAAGCCGCGCGCCGCAACATGACCAAGATCAGCCTCAAGAACGGCTCGATCCACCACAACGTGCGTGGCGAGCATGGCGCGGCCAAGGTGCTGATGGCGCCGGCCAAGCCCGGCGACGGCATCATCGCCGGTGGCCCGATGCGCGCCGTCTTCGAGGTGATGGGTGTGACCGACATCGTCGCCAAGAGCCTGGGCTCGTCGAATCCGTACAACATGGTCCGCGCCACGCTCGACGCGCTGCGCCGCTCGACCACGCCCGCCGAAGTGGCGGCCAAGCGCGGCAAGTCGGTCGAAGACATCTTCAACTGAGCCGCGGCCGGAGAACATTCATGTCCGACAAGAAGACCCTCACCGTCAAGCTCGTCAAGAGCGTGGCCGGCACCCGCCAGTCGCACCGCGACACCGTGCGCGGCCTGGGGCTGCGCAAGGTCAACAGCCAGCGCACCCTCGAAGACACGCCGGCGGTGCGCGGCATGATCAACAAGGTCGATTACCTGGTCCAGGTGCTGTGATGGAACTCAACAAGATCAAGCCTTCGACCGGCAGCAAGCACGCCAGGCGCCGCGTCGGCCGCGGCATCGGCTCGGGCCTGGGCAAGACCGCGGGTCGTGGCCACAAGGGCCAGAAGTCGCGCGCCGGTGGTTTCCACAAGGTCGGTTTCGAAGGCGGCCAGATGCCGCTGCAGCGGCGCCTGCCCAAGCGCGGTTTCAAGTCGGCGCAACTCAAGTTCAACGGCGAAGTCACGCTCTCCGACCTGCAGCGCCTGGGCGCCGACGAGGTCGACCTCGTGACGCTGAAGGCCGCGGGCCTGGTGCGCCAGCTGGTGCGCGTGGTGAAGGTCATCAAGTCGGGTGAGCTGCAGCGCAAGGTCGTGCTCAAGGGCATCGCCGCGACCGCTGGTGCCAAGGCGGCGATCGAGGCTGCCGGCGGTACCGTCGAAGCTGCACCAGCGGCAACCGCCACCGCCTGAGGACCAGCGTCAACGTGGCAACCAACGCCAGTCAACTCGCCAAGGGCGGCAAGTTCGGTGACCTGCGCAGGCGGGTCGTCTTCCTGCTGCTTGCGCTGGTGGTCTATCGGATCGGGGCGCATATCCCCGTGCCCGGGATCGACCCGCATGCGCTGCAACAGCTCTTCAAGAGCCAGAGCGGCGGCATCCTGAACCTGTTCAACATGTTCAGCGGCGGCGCGTTGTCGCGTTTCACCGTCTTCGCGCTCGGCATCATGCCGTACATCAGCGCGTCGATCATCATGCAGCTGATGTCCTACGTGCTCCCCTCGCTGGAGGCGATCAAGAAGGAGGGCGAGTCCGGTCGGCGCAAGATCACGCAGTACACGCGCTACGGGACGCTGTTGCTGGGCACCTTCCAGAGCCTGGGCATCGCGCTCGCCCTCGAAGGCTCGCCGGGTCTCGTCATCAGCCCGGGCTTCGGCTTCCGCATGACTGCGGTCGTCAGCCTGGTGGCGGGCACGATGTTCCTGATGTGGCTGGGCGAGCAGATCACCGAGCGCGGCCTGGGCAACGGCATCTCGATCCTGATCTTCGGTGGCATCGTGGCCGGCCTGCCGGCGGCAATCGGCGGCTTGTTCGAGCTCGTGCGCACCGGTGCGATGAGCATCGTTGCCTGCCTGTTCGTGATCGCGGTCGTCGGCGCCGTCACCTTCGCGGTCGTGTTCGTCGAGCGCGGCCAGCGCAAGATCCTGGTCAACTACGCCAAGCGCCAGGTCGGCAACAAGGTCTACGGCGGCCAGTCCTCGCACCTGCCGCTGAAACTCAACATGTCGGGCGTGATCCCGCCGATCTTCGCCAGCTCGATCATCCTGCTGCCCGCCACCGTGGTCGGCTGGTTCGCCACCGGTGAAGGCCTGCGCTGGCTCAAGGACCTGTCCGCCGGGCTGTCCCCCGGCCAGCCGGTCTACGTGCTGCTGTACGCGACGATGATCGTCTTCTTCTGCTTCTTCTACACCGCGCTGGTGTTCAACAGCCGCGAGACCGCGGACAACCTGAAGAAAAGCGGCGCGTTCATCCCCGGCATCCGCCCCGGCGAGCAGACGGCCAAGCATATCGACCGCATCCTGAGCCGCCTCACGCTGGCGGGTGCCGTCTACATCACGCTGGTCTGCCTGCTGCCCGAGTTCCTGGTCCTCAAGTACAACGTGCCGTTCTACTTCGGCGGCACCTCGTTGCTGATCATCGTCGTCGTCACGATGGACTTCTGGGCCCAGGTGCAGAGTTACGTGATGAGCCAGCAGTACGAGTCGCTCCTCAAGAAGGCCAACTTCAAGACGAGCTGATCAGAACTGACATGTCCAAAGACGATGCCATCCAGATGCAGGGCGAGATTCTCGAGAATCTCCCCAACGCCACTTTCCGCGTCAAGCTGGAAAATGGCCACGTCGTGCTCGGCCACATCTCCGGCAAGATGCGCATGCATTACATCCGCATCCTGCCGGGCGACAAGGTCACGGTCGAGCTCACGCCCTACGATTTGACGCGGGCGCGCATCGTGTTCCGCGCCAAGTAGAGATTCAAAGTTTTGGGGTCAAGGAGAAGACCATGAAAGTCGCCGCTTCGGTCAAGAAGATGTGCCGCAACTGCAAGATCATCCGCCGCAAAGGTGTGGTGCGAGTGATCTGTACCGACCCGCGCCACAAGCAGCGCCAGGGCTGACTCGTAAGGAACAAACATGGCACGTATCGCCGGCATCAATATCCCGCCGCACAAGCATGCGGAAATCGGCCTGACCTCCATCTACGGTATCGGGCGGTCGACGGCGCAGAAGATCTGCGAGACGGTCGGGATCGCGTATTCGAAGAAGATCAAGGACCTCTCCGATGCCGATCTGGAAAAGATCCGCGAGGAAATCGGCCGCATGACGATCGAGGGCGACCTGCGTCGCGAACTGTCGATCAGCATCAAGCGTCTGATGGACCTGGGCTGCTACCGCGGTTTCCGCCACCGTCGCGGCCTGCCCGTGCGTGGCCAGCGCACGCGCACCAATGCGCGCACCCGCAAGGGGCCGCGCAAGGGCGCCCAAGCGCTGAAGAAGTAAGCTGCCCGGAACACTGAAAGAGTCAAGACATGGCCAAGGCACCCGTCAACACCGCCGCGCGGCGCGTGAGCAAGAAAGTCCGCAAGAACGTGGCGGACGGCATTGCGCATGTGCATGCATCGTTCAACAACACGATCATCACCATCACCGACCGCCAGGGCGGAGCGCTGGCCTGGGCTTCCAGCGGTGGCCAGGGGTTCAAGGGCTCGCGCAAGAGCACGCCCTTCGCGGCGCAGGTCGCGGCCGAGAACGCCGGCCGCGCAGCGCAGGAACAGGGCATCAAGAACCTGGACGTGCGCATCAAGGGCCCCGGGCCCGGTCGTGAGTCGAGCGTGCGTGCGCTGGCCTCGTTGGGCATACGCATCAACTCGATCAGCGACGTGACGCCGATTCCCCACAACGGTTGCCGGCCGCAGAAGCGCCGCCGGATCTGAAGCCGCGCAGACCGCGCTGCGCTGCAGTGCGGTGTCGTAGCGTTTACAATAAAAAGTTTTCCGGGCCGGCGAGCATTCTTCTGCGAGCCGGCTGTTTTTCCTGAAGGCCAAAACCTTCGCACAAGCCCACCGTCTGCGCGCGTGATCGTCGCCAGACTCGCGCGGGCGGCTTCCCCGGAAGCCTGCCGCCGCGTCAGACAAGCATACTGAGGACACGCAAGTGGCACGTCATCTCGGCCCCAAGGCCAAACTCTCCCGCCGTGAAGGCACCGACCTGTTCCTGAAGAGCGCCAGGCGCTCGATCAGCGACAAGGCCAAGTTCGACAGCAAGCCCGGCCAGCACGGTCGCACGAGCGGCTCGCGCACGTCCGACTTCGGCATGCAGTTGCGCGAGAAGCAGAAGGTCAAGCGCATGTACGGCGTGCTCGAGCGCCAGTTCCGCCGCTACTTCGCCGAGGCCGAGCGCCGCAAGGGCAACACCGGTGCGAACCTGCTGGCGCTGCTCGAATCGCGGCTGGACAACGTGGTCTATCGGATGGGCTTCGGGTCGACCCGTGCCGAAGCGCGCCAGCTCGTGTCGCACAAGGCGCTGACGGTCAACGGGCAGGTCGTGAACATTCCGTCGTACCAGGTCAAGGCGGGTGACACGATCGCGCTGCGCGACAAGTCCAAGACCCAGTTGCGGGTGGTCGATGCCCTCAAACTGGCGCAATCCATCGGCCTGGCCGACTGGGTGCAGGTCGACGCGACCAAGATGGAAGGTGTCTTCAAGAAGGTGCCTGACCGCGACCAGCATGGCGCCGAGATCAAGGAAGCGCTGATCGTCGAGTTGTACTCGAGATAAGAAACCAGAGCGGGCGGTTCGGCCTTCGGCCGGAGCCCTTTCCTTTTGGCTTCGCTTGCCGGGTGCGAAGCTCAAGCATCACCACCCGGCGCGGTCCATCAGCCTTATCGGTGTAACGAGCCGAGGGTATTGACAGGAACTAGAGAACACATGCAAACCACACTTCTGAAGCCCAAGGCCATCCAGGTCGAGCCGCTTGGCGGCCATCGCGCGAAAGCCACCCTCGAACCTTTCGAGCGCGGCTATGGCCACACCCTCGGCAACGCATTGCGGCGCGTGCTGCTGTCGTCGATGGTGGGCTACGCGCCGACCGAGGTGACCATCGCCGGCGTGCTGCACGAGTACTCGGCGATCGACGGCGTGCAGGAAGACGTCGTCCACATCATGCTCAACCTGAAGGGCGTGGTCTTCCGGCTGCACAACCGCGACGAGGTCACGCTGGTGCTGCGCAAGGAAGGCGAGGGCCCGGTCACGGCCGGTGACATCCAGACGCCGCACGACGTCGAGATCATCAACCCCGAGCACGTCATCGCGCATCTGGCGCAGGGTGGCAAGCTCGACATGCAGATCAAGGTCGAGAAAGGGCGCGGCTACGTGCCGGGCAACCTGCGCCGCTACGGCGACGAGCCGACCAAGAGCATCGGCCGGATCGTCCTGGACGCCTCGTTCTCGCCCGTGCGCCGCGTGAGCTACGCGGTCGAGAACGCTCGCGTCGAGCAGCGGACCGACCTCGACAAGCTGGTGATGGAGATCGAGACCAATGGCGCCATCGCCCCCGAAGAGGCGATCCGCCAGAGTGCGCGCATCCTGGTCGAGCAGCTCGCGTTCTTCGGTCAGATCGACGTCAACCCGATCGACAGCATGGTGCCGCAGGTGTCGCGCCCGACGCCTTTCGACCCGATCCTGCTGCGCCCGGTCGACGAGCTCGAGCTCACCGTGCGGTCGGCCAACTGCCTGAAGGCCGAGAACATCTACTACATCGGCGACCTGATCCAGCGCACCGAAACCGAACTGCTGAAGACGCCGAACCTGGGCCGCAAGAGCCTCAACGAGATCAAGGAAGTGCTGGCCTCGCGCGGGCTCACGCTGGGCGCGCGGCTGGAGAACTGGCCTCCCCAGGGCCTGGACAAGCGATAGGCAGGGGCGCCCCGGCGCCTTTGGCCTCGAAGTGGCTTCCGCATGGAAGCCGGTGCCAACCCCCGGTACCTGATCCGGCCGGGGGAACAATCAACGAAAGGAGCGCGACATGCGCCACCGCAACGGCCCCCGCAAACTCAACCGCACCAGTTCGCACCGCCTGGCGATGCTCAGGAACATGTGCAACTCGCTGATCAAGCACGAAGCGATCAAGACCACGCTGCCCAAGGCGAAGGAATTGCGCAGCGTCGTCGAACCACTGATCACGCTGGGCAAGGAACCCACGCTGGCCAACCGCCGCCTGGCTTTCAACCGCACGCGCGACCGCGACGTCGTCACCAAGCTGTTCGACGAGCTCGGCCCGCGCTACAAGGCGCGACCGGGCGGCTACACGCGGATTCTGAAGATGGGTTTTCGCATTGGCGACAACGCGCCGATGGCCTTCGTCGAATTCGTCGATCGGCCGGAGCCCGCAGCCGATGCGGATGCAGCCGCCGACAAGGCCGAGTGACAGCAAGGCCCGAATTCGGCTATACTTTCAGGCTCAGTCGCGGGGTGGAGCAGCCTGGTAGCTCGTTGGGCTCATAACCCAAAGGTCGCAAGTTCAAATCTTGCCCCCGCAACCAAGAAAAGATCGATAAGAACAATAACCTGGCAGATGACGAACGCCGACCGAGAGGTCGGCGTTTTGCGTTTGGCCACGCCGTGCCCGGCGCTGCGGACGGGCATCGCGAGATGAGCGTTGATCGGTTGATCGGCGCCACCAAATCAGCTCGCCCGGTGCCGCGCCGCGCGGCGCGACAGCGCGTTCGGAAAGTACAGCGCGGTCAGGCTCTTGCTGTGCACCGGTGAGAAGCTTCCCTGGACCTGCGCGTCGGGGCCGTCGGCATGGCGTCGCCAGTCGCGAACCCAGTGGATCTCGTCGGCCACGTCCATCAGGCCCATCGTCTCGCGGTCGCCGACCAGCACCCCCTGCACGCGCAGGCCGAGCTGCTCGCGGGCATCGTCGAGCCGCTCGAGCGTGGCCGGCGTGCAGCCGAATTCGCCGTCGCTGACGATGAGCAGGTCGGCGCTGGCCCAGCGGGCCTCGTGCACGCGGGCCATGGCGCGCTCGATCGGGCCCTGGATGTCGGTGCCGCCGTCGAAGGCCTGGCCCATCAGGTCCAGCATCGACTGCAGGCCCTCGCGCGTGTAGCCGAGCTCGCGCTCGATGATCTCGTCCGGCCCGCCGAAGGCGATGAGCAGGCAGCCGCGGCGCTCGCGGTGCGCGGTGCGCATGGCCTCCAGCACGACGGCCTTCGCGATGTTCTCCGGCGCGCCGCGCATCGATCCCGAGGTGTCCAGGCACAAGATGATCGGCCCGCGCTCAAGCGCCTCGGGTCGCGGCGGCGCGAGATCGCTGCGTGGCGGGGCGGCGGGGTCGGGGCGCAGGTCGTGCAGCACGGCCTCGCTGTCGTACATCAGCAGGCGCGCCTCGGCGAAGCGGGCCCGCCAGAGCTTGTGCAGCAAGGGATGCAGCAGCATCGCCGCCTCGCTGCCGAGCATGCCTTCGATACGGCCGCCGTGCCGGATGCCGCGCAATTCGCCTGGCATGTCGGGCAGCCGCGTCTCGACCACCTTGACCCCGAGCACGCGCCGCGGCGAGGCATCCTGCGGCCGCGGCGGCAGCGCCTGCGGGCGTGCGGCATGCTCGCCGCGGCCGAGCCGACGGATCAGCGCCACCAGGTCGGGCAGTTGCGCCAGCCGTTCGGCGATCCGCTGGGCCTCGTGCCATTCGCGCGACGTGAGCAGGCCGCGCAGCTCGTCCCAGCGCAGATTGGCCAGGTCGCCCAGGCCGTGCAGCAGCGAGAGCACGGTGTCCCAGTCGCCCTTCTCGCGCTGCCAGGCGTCGCGGAACTCGCCGGACACCTGCCCGATGGCCTCGGTCCGCGTGCGACGGGGTTGGAGGTCGATCAGGCGGTCCAGGTGCCACAGCAGCGCGCGCAGCAGCTGCTGGACCAGCGCCGGTGCTCCGCGGCACAGACCCGGCAGGCCGAGGTCGCCGCAGGCCGCACGCAGCGGTGCCGTGGCCTCGGCGTCGCCGAAGTCGGCATCCCCATCGGGCAGTTCGCCCCGCTCCAACGCCGCGCGCCAGCGCTGCAGGTCGTCCAGCCGCCGCGGGGTCCGGCCGGCGCTGGTCACCAGCGCGGGTAGCCACAGCGCTCGCGGCAACGGCGCCAGGAGGTCGTAGGGAGCGTCGAGGTTCATCGGCAGGGGATCCGGCCAACGGGCTTGCGCGCATTGTGGCCGCAGCCTGCGTCGGCCGCCTGCGCCCTTGCTCAGGCGCCGGTGTCGATCGCCACCGGCGCCTGGGGCGGCACCTGCTCGTCGACCGGCAGTCCTGCAAACGCCTGTCGCACGGCGCGCAGGCGCTGGTCCGCTGCATCCAGCCCGGCCAGGGTCTGGCGGTGCGCGTCGCACCAGCGCCCGGCCAGATCCGGTGGCACCCAGAGGCGCCCGGCCAATGCCTGCTGCAAGGCGCGCAGGGCCTCGGCCACCGGCTGGCGCGCGGCCGCCACGCGCTCGAGCACCTCGTCCACCTGGGCCACGCGCGCCGCCACGTGCGCCGGGCTGAAGCGGCGTCGGCTCTGCTCCTCGAGCGCGCTCGCGATCATGCGCAGCGGCCCGCCGGCCTCGCCATAGCCCGAGACGGCGCGGGCCAGGGCCAGCTTGCCCGCCGAATCGTCGAGCGCCTCGGCGGGCAGGCTGAGCTCCAGTTCGAGCTGCTTCTCGAAGGCCTGCACGGCATGGCCCAGCCAGGTCAGCGGCTGCGGTCGGGCGCCGAGCTGCTCGTCGAACCAGTCCGCCAGGCGCGGCACCGCGTCGATGTCGGGGCTGAGCACGAAGGGCACGAGCCACAGGTCGAGGAGGTCGAGGGCGCTGCGCCGCTCGGCCGCGGCAGCCACGCGCATCAGCCCGACCAGCTGGCGCCAGCGGCGGTCGGAGACGGCCAGGCCCTGCCCGGCCGCGAACGCGCGCAGGCGCGTCAGGGCCTGGACCGCGACGTCACCCAGGGCCACCGTCTCGCCGGCGGCGGCCAGGCCGCTCAATTGCTCGACGGTGACCGGGTCCGCGGTGCAAGGCGCGGCGCGGTCGTCGAGCCGTAGCAGCGCGGCGAAGCTGGCGTCGCCCACCGGCGAGACGGGCACGCGCAGCAGGAAACGGTCGTGGAACGCGAGCAGCGAATCGTCGGCTGGCGCCTCGTTGCTGGCGCCGATGGCGCAGATCAGCGGCGTGCGGATGCGGCCCGAGCCGTTGTCGAACTCGCGCTCGTTGAACAGCGTCAGCAGCGCGTTGAGGATCGCCGAATTGGCCTTGAACACCTCGTCCAGGAAGGCGATGCCCGCGGTGGGCAGGTAGCCGTCGATCAGCCGCTCGTAGCGGTCGTCCTCCAGCGCCTTCAGCGACAGCGGGCCGAACAGCTCCTCGGGCGTCGAGAAGCGCGTGAGCAGGCGCTCGAAATAGCGCGCGCCTGCGAAGGCGCGGTGCAGGCGCCGTGCGAGCTCGCTCTTGGCGGTGCCCGGCGGGCCGATCAGCAGCACATGCTCGCCGGCCAGCGCTGCCAGCAGCAGCAGGCGCACCGCGGTGCCGCGCTCCAGCAGGCCTTGCTCCAGGGCGGCGATGTGCGCCTGCAACTGCTGCACGCCGGGCAGGGCAGGTCTCATGGTCCGATCGTTGCCAGCAAGGCGGGCAGCCCCGGGTAGGTCTCGCGCGTGAGCCCGAACTTGCGCGTCGCGCCGCCCCAGGGCTTGCCGGTGGCCAGCGCTCGCCTGAACGCTTGGCCGTCGACGATCCAGGTGCCGCCGAGCAGCGTGACGCCGCGCGCGAACAGGCCGTCGGGCAGGCAGCCGGCGCCGGGCCCGATCAGCGCGATGCGTCGGGCCGATCGGCAGGCCGCCAGGATGTCGTCCAGCGTGTGATTCAGCAGCACCGTGCTCGTCGCCAGCACCTGCGTGCACGAGGCCAGCTCGGCCGGGTCGAGCGTGATGCGAAAGCCCTCGCGCGGTCCGGCCAGGTCGGCGCGCAGCTCCAGCACGGTGAGCCGGGCGCCATGCGCGGTGACCTGCTTCACCAGCGGAGGGAAGAAGCCGACCATGCCGATGTGCTCGCCGGGCCGCGGGTCCAGCCCGCCGATCGAATCGGCGGCTGCGGGCGGCACGAAGCGGGCGCGGTCGAAGAGCTCGCGCGTCAACGCGTTGACCGCCGCGAAGCCGAGCGCGGCGCGCGCGCCGCCGCCATCGGCCCACCATTGCGCCACGTCCAGCGCGCTGATGCCCTGAACCGCTGCCCCCGCCTCGCCGATCGTCGCCAGGGTGTCGTCGAGCAGCACGTAGCTCAGACCCAGCGCGCCGCTGTCCAGCTCGACGGCGCCGAACTCGCCGTCCTTGGTGCCCGCCCACGGAACCGGCGGCAGGTGCAGCGCACGCACGCGCGGCACGTCGCGGCCCGCAAAGGCCTCGCGCAGGGTACCGAGCAGTTCGTCGGCGAACCTCATCCCGCGACTGTAGCGTCGGTGAGCAGCCGCGAGGCCCCCGCCGGCGTGCCCGTCGTGCCGCGGCACCCTAGCGCGCCGGTCGCCGCTGGTCGGGGCGAACCTGTGGAGCCAGCCACGCCTCGACGGCGTCGATGTCTGCGCGTTGCCCCGCGGCGTCCACCAGCGGCAGCTCGAAATCATTCCACCCGCGCACGCCCGTCTTCAACGAGACGACATTCGTGAAGCCCATCGACTGCATCACGTCGGCGGCCAGGACCGAGCGATTGCCCGAACGGCACACGACCACGATTTCCGACTGCCGGCCGCGGGCCAGCGCCGGCACCGTGTCGTCGTAGTCCCACTCGCAGGCCTGCTCGAGCACGCCGCGCGGCACGTTGACCGACCCCGCGATGCGCACGCGCGAGAACTCTGCCGGCTCGCGCACGTCGAGCACCAGCGGTACAGGCTCCCTCGCGAGCCGGTCACGCAGGTCCCAGGGCATGATCTCCTTCACGCGGGTCAGCGCGTCGGCGAGGATGTCGATGTAGCGTTTCATTTGCGGCAAGAACAGGGGCAGGGATGGCGTGGACGGGGCTGCGGATCGACCGTTGCCCTCGCGTCAGATCGGTGCCAGCCGCGCGCGCTCGTCGTGGCGCGCCAGCCGGGCGAGCAGGTGCTCGACCTCGCCGCGTGCCGTCGCCGTCAGCGCGGCCGCGGGCTTGCGCATCGCAGCGCTGGACAGCAGACCGCGGCGCATCAGCAGGTACTTGCGCACTGCCAGCCCGACGCCGGGCTGCTGCTCGTAGCGCAGGAGCGGCAGGTGGGCGTCGAAGAGGTCGTGCGCGGCCTCGCGCTGGCCGCTGGCCGACAGCCGCACGACGTCACAGAGCATGTCGGGGAAGGCGTACCCGGTGTTGGCCCCGTCGGCCCCGCGCTCCATCTCGTAGTCGAGGAACAGGCCGTTGTTGCCGCACAGGATCGCGATGTGGCGCATCGCGCCGGCGCGCTCGTAGCCACGCAGCGCCGAGATCTTCTCCAGCCCCGGCCAGTCTTCGTGCTTGAGCATCACGCACGACGGCAGTTCGTCGACGATGCGCCGGATCACGGCCGGCGTCATCTGCACGGCAAAGGTCAGCGGGTAGTCCTGGATCACGAAGGGCAGGTCGGCGCCGAGGGCCTCGACGGCCTGCCGGTAGTAGCCGACGATCTGGTCGTCGGTGCGCAGCGTGTTCGGCGGCGCGATCATCACCCCCGCAGCGCCGGCCGCCATGACCTCGTGCGCCAGTTCGCGCATCGCCGCGAAGCCGGGGGCCGACACGCCGACGATCACCGGCAGCGAGGGCGCGCGCCGGATCATGCGCCGCGTCACCTCGACGCCCTCGGCATGGGTGAGCTTGGGCGCTTCGCCCAGCTGGCCCAGCACGGTGAGACCGGTGGCGCCGATGCCGAGATAGAAGTCGACCAGACGGTCGATCGAGCCGGTGTCGATGCGGCCGTCGTCGAGGAAGGGCGTGGGCGCGATGGGATAGACGCCCTGGGCATCCGCGGTCAGTCGCATGGGGGCACCGGTCGGCAGTGGTCGATGGCCTGCATTCTGACCCGCGGCCCGGTCGAGATTTTCGGGCGGGTCGCAGGTCAGTCGCATGGTATTCATGTACGATGTGCGTGCGATGTGATTCATGTGTTGCGACGTCGAGGTTCCATGGAGAGCAAGACCGCGCGGCTGACGCTGCTCATCGATCCGAACAAGAAGGCCGCCTTCGAGCGCCTGTGCGCGAAGCAGGATCGAACCGCCTCGCAGGTGGTGCGGCAGCTCATCCGCGACTACCTCGCCGAGCACGGGGTGCAGTTCGTCGCCGGCGGCACGGCGGAGGACGAGGACCTGCCGGTGGACAGCGTCGCTCCGGCCCGCGTTGAACCCGGGCCCAGGCGCAAGGTGCTGCCCGCCGCCAGCCGTCCTGCGGGTCGTCGCAAGGCCTGATCCGTGAACGGCCTGAGCGCTGCCACCCCATGGCTGCACCTGGATTGGGTGCTGGTGGTCATCGCGGGCTGGCTGTTGCTGGGCGTCACGGGCGTGTTCGCCCTGCGCCGGTTCGTCCTCGTTTCGCACGTGCTCTTCCCCGCCGGAGGCGTGCTCGGCCTGGTGCTGTTCGGCGTGGCCCTGACCGCGCTGCCCGGCACCCCGGAGGTGGCGGTGCTGCCCATTGGCCTGCCGGCGCTGCCGTTTCACCTTCGGCTGGACAACCTGTCGGCCTATTTCCTGATGGTGATCGGGGCTGCCTCGGCCGGCATCTCGACCTTCGCGGCGGGCTATTTCCGCAAGGGCGAGGGGACACCGCCGGGCCTGCTTTGCCTCGAGTACCACCTGTTCCTGGCCAGCATGGTCGGCGTGGTCCTTGCCGACGATGCCTACTCGTTCATGGTCATGTGGGAGACGATGGCCCTGTCGTCGTTCTTCCTCGTCACCGCGAACCACCGCATTCCGGAGGTGCGCAGCGCCGGCTACCTGTACATCACGATGGCGCACATCGGCGCGATCGCGATCCTGCTGTGCTTCGGTGTGCTGCAGGCGAACACCGGCGACTACACCTTCGCCAACATGCGTGCGCAGGAGCTGACCCCGTTCTGGGCTTCGATCGGCTTCCTGCTGGCCGTGTTCGGATTCGGCGCCAAGGCGGGCGTCCTGCCGCTGCATGTCTGGCTGCCCGAAGCCCATCCCGCAGCGCCGTCTCCGGTATCGGCGCTGATGAGCGGCGTCATGCTCAACATCGCGATCTACGGCCTGCTGCGCGTGTCCTTCGACCTGCTGCACCTGCGGCTGTGGTGGTGGGGCGGCCTGTTGCTGGCCATCGGTCTGGCGACCGCCCTGTTCGGGGTCGTGTTCGCTTCCGTGCAGACCGACATGAAGCGCCTGCTCGCGTACTCGTCGATCGAGAACATGGGGCTGATCTTCGTCGGCATCGGTCTGACATTGGTCTTCTCGGGCTACGAGATGAAGCCGATGGCCGCCCTGGCCCTCACGGCGACCCTCTATCACGTGGCCAGCCACTCTTGCTTCAAGAGCCTGCTGTTCCTGGGCACGGGCAGCGTGCTGCACGCGACCTCCGAGCGCAACCTCGGCAGGCTGGGCGGTCTGATCCGCACCATGCCCTGGGTCGGCTGGCTCACGCTGCTCGGTGTGCTGGCCAGCGCCGGTCTGCCGCCGCTGGGCGGTTTCGTCTCCGAGTGGCTGCTGCTGCAGAGCTTCCTGTTCGCACCGGGTCTGCCGGTGCCGCTGCTGACGATGTTGATCCCGGTCGTCGCCGCGCTGATCGCGCTCGTCGCGGCCCTGGCCGGCTACACGATGGTCAAGTTCTTCGGTGTGATCTTCCTGGGCCAGCCGCGCGAGGACAAGCTCGCCCACGCCCACGATGCCGGCGCCTGGGAGCGCATGGGGATGGTCTGGCTGGCGCTCGCCTGCGTGGCGCTCGGGCTGCTTCCGACCCAGTTCATCCAGCTGATCGACCCCGTGACGCAGCAACTCGTCCAGGCGGGCCTGGGCGCAAGGGTGGCGAACAGCCCCTGGCTGCTGGCACCCAACAGCATGGAGCAGGCGAGCTACGGACCGGTCGTCTTCCTGCTCGGCATCCTGGCCAGTTTTGCGATTGCCTACCTGCTGGTGCGTCGCCTGTACCACGGCCGGACACGCCGCGGTCGGCCCTGGGCTTGCGGCTTCCCCTGGGGCACCGCGCGCATGCAGGACACGGCCGAGGGATTCGGCCAGCCGATCCGCCAGATCTTCGAACCCTTCTTCGTGATGCAGCGGGAGTTGCCGACACCCTTCGATGAGCAGCCCCGCTATCGCGTGACGGTCGAAGACCGTTTCTGGGGCTGGCTCTACGTGCCGTTGGTCGATCTCGCCAACTACCTGGCCAGACTGGTCGGGCTGATGCAGCAGGGCCGCATCGCCGTCTACCTGCTGTACAGCTTTCTGACCCTGGTCGCCACGCTGCTGGTCGTCATGCGCTAGGCCTGGCATGAACTTCACCGGTTATCTGTCGCAGTTGCTCGAGATCGTCATCGCGATCACGCTGGCGCCGCTGTTGACCGGCTGGGTGAACCAGTGGCGTGCCTGGCTGCAGAACAAGTCGGCACCCAGCCTGTGGCAGCCCTACCGGATGCTGCACAAGCTGTTCAACAAGGAATCGATGGTCGCCGACGACGCGTCGCGGCTGTTCCGCACCGCGCCGTACGTGAAGTTCGGATGCATGGTCGTCGCCTGCGCGATCATCCCCACGCTGTCCACCGACCTGCCTCTGGCACCGGCGGCCGATGCGATCGCGCTGGTCGGGCTGTTCGCTCTGGCCCGCGTCTTCATCTCGCTGGCCGCGATGGACATCGGCACCGCGTTCGGAACCATGGGCGCTCGCCGCGAGATGCTGGTCGGGTTTCTCGCCGAACCGGCGCTGCTGATGGTGCTGTTCTCGGCCTCGCTGGTCTCCAAGTCGACCTCGCTGACCACCATCGTCGAAACGCTCGCCCACCGCGACCTGGCGATCTACCCCGGATTCGCGTTTGCCGGCGTCGCCTTCACGCTGGTGTCGCTGGCCGAAAACGCGCGTGTGCCGGTAGACAACCCGGCCACCCACCTCGAGCTGACGATGTTGCACGAGGCGCTGATCCTGGAGTACTCGGGCCGTCATCTGGCGCTGCTCGAGTGGGCGGCCAGCCTGAAACTCTTCGCCTACGCCTGCATCGGACTGGCCCTGTTCCTGCCCTGGGGAGTGGCCGAGGCGCATGCGCCGCTGGAAATGCTGCTCGCGCTGCCGGTCCTGGTCCTCAAGCTCGGCATGGTCGGATTCCTGCTGGCGGTGCTCGAGACGGTCAGCGCCAAGATGCGCATCTTCCGCGTCCCCGAGTTCCTGGCCACCGCTTTCCTGCTGGCGGTGATCGGCATGCTGGTCCACCTTCTGCTCGCGCGCTGATCACCGGCCCCCGAGATGAGCGCGCTGCTGATCCAGTTCGTCAACCTGCTCGGCGCGGTGCTGCTGATGCTCGCGTTCGCGATGATCTCGCAGCGACGCATCCTGTCGCTGATCTATCTGTTCACGATGCAGGGTGCGACCCTGGCGCTGGCCACCGCGGTGGTCGGCTACGTGACGAACCAGCACCACCTGTACCTGTCGGCGGGCCTCACGTTCGTGCTCAAGGTTCTGCTGATCCCCTATCTGCTGCACCGGGTCATCGACCGGCTCGGCATCCGCTGGGACGTCGAGACGCTGATCAACATCCCCACGACGATGCTGATCGGCATCGGGGTCGTGATCTTCGCCTTCAACCTGGCGATACCGATCTCGCACCTGTCGTCGGCGCTGGCCAGCGGCACGCTGGGCATCGCGCTGGCCTGCGTGCTGCTGTCGTTCCTGATGATGATCACGCGTGCCAAGGCGGTGCCGCAGGTCATCGGGTTCCTGGCGATGGAGAACGGCCTGTTCTTCGCGGCGACCGCCGCGACCTACGGCATGCCGATGGTGGTCGAGCTCGGCATCGCGCTCGATGTTCTCGTCGGCGTGCTGATCCTGGGCGTGTTCATGTTCCAGATCCGCGAGCAGTTCGACAGCCTGGACATCCGTCACCTCGAGAAACTGAAAGAGGACTGAGTTGAGCTTCGCGTCCACCACGCTGGCCCTCCTGCTGGCCTGCCCGCTGACCGGTGGCGTCGTGCTGGCGCTGGTCGGCCACCGCGACAACGCGCGCGATGTCAACGTGGCCTTCAGCTTCGGCACCTTCGTCGCGGCCTGCGTCCTGACGGTGCAGATCATCCGGGGCGGGCCGATGCTGGCGTGGGCCCAGGAGTTCTACATCGACCCGCTCAACGTCTTCCTCGTCACGCTGACGGCATTCGTCGGCCTGACCACATCGATCTTCTCGCGGCCGTACATGCGCGTCGAGCGCGATCACGGCAAGATGACGCCGCCGCGCCTGCGCCTGTACCACAGCATGTACCAGCTGTTCAGCTTCACGATGCTGCTGGCGCTGACGACCAACAACATGGGCATCGTCTGGGTCGCGATGGAAGCCGCCACGCTGACCACGGTGCTGCTGGTCAGCGTCTACCGCACGGCGGCCAGCCTGGAGGCCGCCTGGAAGTACTTCATCCTGTGCGGGGTGGGCATCGCGCAGGCCCTGTTCGGGACCGTGCTGCTGTACATGGCGGCCGAGAAGGTCATCGGCCCCGAAGGCGGCGCGCTGCTCTGGACCAACCTGGACGCGGTCAGGGGCCAGCTCGACCCCAACATCATCACGCTGGCCTTCGCGTTCCTGTTCATCGGTTACGGCACCAAGGTCGGCCTGGTGCCGGTGCACAACTGGCTGCCCGATGCCCATGCCGAGGGGCCGACGCCGGTGTCGGCGATCCTCTCCGGCCTGCTGCTGAACGTGGCGCTGTATGCGATCCTGCGCTGCAAGGTCCTGACCGACGGGGCGCTGCACAGCAGCGCGCTCTCGGGACGCCTGATGATGGGCTTCGGCCTGCTGTCCGTGGTTGCCGCGGTCTTCTTCCTGATCCGGCAGAAGGACGTGAAGCGCATGTTCGCCTACTCGTCGATCGAGCACATGGGCATGATGACCTTCGCCTTCGGCATGGGCGGGCCGATCGCCACCTACGCCGGCCTTCTGCACATGACGGTGCACTCGCTGATCAAGTCCGCGATCTTCTTTGCCGTCGGCCACGCGACGCAGAAGGCCGGGACACAGATCATGGCGAACATCCGCGGGCTGATCAAGGTCAGCCCGACGGTCGCCTGGGGTCTGATGCTGGGCGCACTTGCCATCCTGGGCATGCCGCCGTTCGGTGTCTTCGCCAGCGAATTCCTGATCGTCACCACCGCCATGCGCGAGCAGTCCTGGGCGACGCCGTTCCTGCTGATCGCCCTGGGTCTGGCATTCGCGACCGTCTTCAGCCGGGTCCAGCCGATGGTGTTCGGCGACACCAACGTCAAGCCCCTGGCGCATCCGCCGGCGCTGATCCCGGTGTTCGCCCACCTCGCGCTCGGGCTGATGCTGGGCCTGTATGTCCCGCCCTACCTCGACGCCTGGTACCGCCAGGCGGCGGCCATGCTCGGGAAGTGACGCGATGGCGATCTCGGACCTCGGCCTCGAGTTGCGTCGGCTGCCGGCGCCGTTGCCGATCTGGCATTCGCCGGTCGATCGCGGCAGCTGGAGCGCCGCCGCAGGCACCGTCGCGAGCCAGGGCGGCAGGCTGGTCGCGATGTGGGGCATCGATCGTGGGGCCGGCGGCATGGCGGCGTGCGCTGCGCTGGCCTTGCTCGAAGGGCTGGTCTGGCTCGAACTGCCGGTCGACGCCGCTGCGCCGGGCTTCCCGGACCTGTCGCCCGCGTTCCCCTGCGCCGGCCGGATGCAGCGCGCGATGGCCGACCTCTGCGGGCTGCGTGCCGAAGGCGCGCGCGACCAGCGGCCCTGGCTCGACCATGGCCTGTGGGCCACCGGCAGCGGCCCTCTGCGGCACGACGCCGAACCCGGGCCGGCGAAGGCCGGACTCCTGCCGGCCGAGTACCCGTTCGTGCGCGTCGAAGGCGTGGGCGTCCACGAGATCGCGGTCGGCCCGGTGCACGCCGGCATCATCGAGCCCGGCCACTTCCGCTTCTCGGTCGTCGGCGAAAAGGTGCTCCGGCTCGAAGAGCGGCTGGGCTATGTGCACAAGGGCATCGAACGGCGCTTCACCGAACTCGCGCCGCTGGACGCCCACCGGCTCGCCGGCCGCGTGTCGGGCGATTCGACCGTGGCCTTCGCCTGGGCCTATTGCATGGCGCTCGAGTCCGCCTGGGGCTGCAGCGTCCCGACCCGTGCGGCCTGGCTGCGCGCGCTGATGATGGAGCGCGAGCGGGTGGCGAACCACCTGGGCGACCTGGGCGCATTGGCCAACGATGCGGCCCTGTCCTTCGGGCTCGCGCAGTTCTCGCGCCTGCGCGAGGACTGGCTGCGTTTGTCGAAGGAAGCCTTCGGTCACCGCCTGCTGATGGACGCCGTCGTGCCCGGCGGGGTCGCAACCGACCTGGCGCCGCCGATGCGCGATCGCCTGCTCCGGCAGTGCGACGAGATCGAGCGCGTCGTCCGCACGCTGAGGATCGTCTACGACGAGCACGCCGGCCTTCAGGACCGGTTCCTGACCACGGGTCGGGTCACGCCGCAACTGGCATCGCAGCTCGGCCTCACGGGCCTGGCCGGGCGGGCCAGCGGGCAGGCCTTCGATCTTCGCTGCGATCACGAGTGGGCCCCCTACGACCGCCTCGAAGTCGCGATGGCCACGCACCGAAACGGCGACGTCGCGGCAAGGGTCGCGGTGCGCTTCGACGAGGTCTTCGAATCGCTGCGGCTGATCCGGGCACTGTGCCGCGATCTGCCGGAAGGCGCCATCGTCGCCGACATGCGAATGCCCGCGGGAGCGGCGACCGGTGCCGGCTGGGTCGAGGGTTGGCGCGGCGAGGTCTTCGTCGCACTGGAAGTGGGGGCCGATGGCCGCATCGTGCGCTGCCATTGCCACGACCCTTCGTGGCAGAACTGGCCGGTGCTCGAGCACGCCGTGATCGGCAACATCGTCCCGGACTTTCCGCTGATCAACAAGTCCTTCAACCTGAGTTACTCGGGGCACGACCTCTGATGTGGCACGTCCTCAAGCAGATCGTTCGCACCGGCATCGTCACCGAGCCGGCGCCGTCGATCGTCGACGCCGACAGCCCGGCGATTCAGCGCATCCACCAGGACCTCCTCGACATCCTCGGCCAGGCCCTGACGATCCGACAGGTCGATGCCGGCTCGTGCAACGGCTGCGAGCTCGAAATCCACGCACTCAACAACCCCTACTACAACATCGAGGGGCTGGGCATCAAGTTCGTCGCCAGCCCGCGCCACGCCGACATGCTGCTGGTGACCGGGCCGGTCTCGCGTCACATGGAGGAAGCGCTGCGACGCACCTATGACGCCACGCCCGAACCGAAGCTGGTGGTGGCCGTCGGCGACTGCGGCAGCACGGGGGGGATCTTCGGCGAGGGCTATGCCAGTTGCGGCAAGGTGGCCAACGTGATTCCCGTCGATGTGGTGGTGCCCGGTTGCCCGCCGCCACCGATCGAGATCCTGCGCGGCATACTCGGCGCAGTCAGGCGGCTACCGGGCAAGCAAAGCAGCCGCTGACCAGGCCGCCGGCCTACGCATTTCTGCTCGCGGTCGTTCTCAACGCACCTGCAGCAGCGCCTCGCAGTGTCGCGAGAGGCCCCCCAGGTCGGTGATGCGGACCTTGCGGACGTCGACCTGGAGAAGGCCTTGATCCTGGAAGATCGAGAACGTGCGGCTGACGGTTTCCACCGTCAGGCCAATAAGACTGCCGATCTCGGCCCTGGTCATGCGAAGGTTGAATTCGCGCGCCGAGTAACCATGCGCGCTGAAACGCTGCGACATGTCCAGCAGGAAGGCCGCCAGCCGCTCCTGCGCATTCAAGCTTCCGAGCAGCATCATGTGTCTGTGTCCGCGCACGATTTCCAGGCTCATGAGCCGACTCAGCCGACGCTGCAGTGCCGGATCGCGCGCGACCAAGTCGATCAGCGGGGCATAGGCAATGGCGCAGACCTGGGTATCTTCGAGCGCAGTCGTCGTCGAGGCGTGCGTGCCGCTGCCGATGCCGTCGAGGGCGATGACTTCTCCTGTCAGGTGGAAGCCGCAGACCTGCTCGCGACCATCCGGGAGCGTCACGGTCGACTTCAGCGTGCCGCAGCGCACGGCGTAGATGGATCGGAACGTGTCGCCTTGCCCGTAGAGCACCTGACCGGCCGCGACCTTGCGCCGGGCGAACATGCCACCTTGCCCATCGTCCATCCCTTTGCCCGTCAAGCCGCAGGGCGGGCACAACTCCAGCAATTGGCAGGTGGAGCAAAGCGTCTTGAGCACCAAGGCCGGTGCACTTTGCTCGCGGTAGCCGGTGGTGATCGCCCGGACGGGCGGGATCGCCGGCTTGCGAACTGTGTTCGGCATGACTTGCTCCTGAAGGTGTCGGCAGCCGAATCGGCATTCCGGTCACTGGCACATGTCTGCCCTTGTCGTGGCATCCCAAGCATACGCCCCGACCGGACGCGAGGCCTGCGAACCTTGGGCCTTGCATCCGCGACCGGTTTCAGGCAGGCGCGGGCACACCCGTCGGCGATAGGCACCGCCGAAAGCCAGCAGCAGTCACTTCACCGACAAGCTCAGCTGGACACGCGGCGTCCACGCGACATCGCCTTCGCCGGATTCGCGCACCTTCGGAGCCGCCAGGAACAGCCGCTCGTTGGTCAGACCCTTGGCGATCAGCGCGTCGCGCACCGCGATGCCTCGCTGCAGCGCGAGTTCGCGCATCGCCTCGGCTGTCACCGGCACGTTCTTGCGCAACAAGGATTCCATCTCCGGGCCGGGGATGTCCTTCGCCAGGCCGAGCGCGTTGCGTGGCTTGTCGGGCAGATCGGTCTGCCGGTACAGCGCCTTCAGCAAGCGCGCCCGGTCCTCGGGAGCGAGCGTGACGGGCGCGCTCGCCGCCGCACCGGCGCGCAGGCCCTCGCGGCGGCGTTCGGCGATCAGGCGCGTGTCGATCGCCTCGCGCTGATACGCCTCGCGCTCGGATGCCAGGTCGGCCGTTCCGGTCACCGTCATCTTCAACGCCGGGCGGTCCGTCAGTGCCTTGGCGACCTTCTCGAGGGCGCTCGAACCGGCGTCGGCAATGACCGCCGTGCCCGGCATGAACTCGACGAAGCTGAGGTCCTGGCTGCCACCGCCGGCGAGCAGCGCGAACGGCGCGGTCAGGGCTTTCGCCAGCAGATTGAGGATGAGCTTGAAGATGATGCCGCCGACACTGAACTTCGGGTCGTTCACGCTGCCGCTGACCGGCAGGTTGATGTCGATGACGCCGTGGCGGTCCTTCAGCAGCGCCACCGCGAGCAGCACCGGCAGCTTGGTCGCGCTCGGCGATTCGATCCGCTCGCCGAAGGTCAGCTGATTCAGCACCAGCTGGTTCGTCGCCTGGAGCTTGCCGTCGGCGTCGATCTTGTAGGCCACGTCCAGGCTGAGCTTGCCGCGCTCGATCGCATAGCCGGCGTACTTGCCGGCGTACGGCGACAGCGGCGCCAGTTCGAGATCGGTCGCGCGCGCCTTGATGTCCAGCGCCAGCGGCCTGACGGTCGGGTTGATCTGGCCGCTGATCTCGAGCAGCGCGGTCCCGGCCGCACGGCCGCGCAGTTGCAGCGCCGCCATCTCGCGCGTCGTGGAACGGAAGGGACCCAGCTCGCCGTTGAGCTCGGTCAGCGAGGCGCTGTAGTTGGGGCGGATGAAGTGATCGCTGAAGTCGATGCGGCCGTTGCTCAGCGTCGTGGTGCCGACGCTGACGTCCAGTGGCAGGCCCGCCTGCGCTGCCGGTCGGCTCTCGCCGGCAGCGCTGGCGGCAGGCGCCGCCGCGCCGACCTCCTGCAGATTGAAGCGGCCCTGCTCGGTGACGACCAGGCGCGAGTAGAAGTCGGTCAGCGCCTGCTCGCCGATCTCGAGCTGGGGTTGCGTGCCCGGCCTCATCGTGAACTTCACGCGCTTGAACGCGAACGACTGCCAGCTCAGCAGTTCGTCGGCTCCGGTCGCCAGGAAGGCCGGACTGGTGGGGTCGCGCAAGGTGGTGACATGCACGTCGCCGAGCAGCACGTCACCCGCGGCCGTCACCGCCCAGCCGGCAGCCTGCTCGCGCGCCGACAGGCGGCCGGTGTAGCCCGCTTCGGCCCGCAACAGGCTGACCGGCAGCAGGTCGGCAAAGTAGCGTTCGAACAGCTGTACCGGGAAGCGAACGATGCGCAGGCTGCCGTTGGCCAGCATCGGCCCGAAACCGACCTCGCCCTTCCAGTCCACCTTGCCTGCGGGCGCTGCCTTCGCGCCCGAACTCACGGGGCCGCTCACGAGGGCGCTCAACTGCAGCTTCGCGGCTGGTGTCGCGCGGTCGCCGAACCAGGAGAAGTTCTGCATGCCGAGCTGCAGCTGGCGCAGCTCCGCGCGCAACGGCGGCTCGCCTGCGTCGCGCCGCGCAAGCGCGTCGGTGACCCGGATCCGCCCGCCTTCCAGCATCAGGCTGCGCACCTGAACTTGCCACGGCAACCCGGCGACCTTCGCGCTTCGGTGCGGCTTGGCCGCGCCGGCCGCCGCCCCCGGGCTGCGCAGCCATCGCGCGACGTTCAGCCGGCCACCCGGGTCGCGGGCGAGCAGCAAGGAAGGCTTCACCAGCTTGACGCTGCCGAGCGTCACGGTACGGGCCGGGACATCGACCTGCACGTCGGCAAGCGCCAGCTGTTCGAGTGCCGCGCCGTCCTGCGCGGCGCGGCCGCCGCCGGGCAGCACCCGCAGCGCGTCGAGCGTCGCGTGCGCGATCGCGAACTGCAGGCGGGGCGCATTCGCGGCGGCCGACCATTCCAGCGTCGTCTGCGCCGACAGCCGCCCCTCGACCCGAGGCACCAGCGCCAGCTGCAGGTACGGCGCCAGGCGGTCGAGTGCCAGATCCGAGACGGCGACCGTCAGCTTGGCTTCGCGGTCGCTGGCCTGCCCCTGCGCCGTCACGCGGCCTGCCGGAGCCGCTTTGCCGTCCTGCGCGCGGAGCGTGCCCGCCAGCGACAGGGGAACGGGGCGAGCCATGGGCCATTGCACCTGCTTGGCGACGAGCGACAGGTCGTCGAGCTGCAATGCCGCTGCGGGCTTGACCGCGGCGTCGTTCCACAGCACGCGTCCATCGACGAATTCGATCGCGTTCAGGCTGATCTGCCATGGCGTGGCGGCACGCCCGGTGGCCGCGGTGGCGCTGGCCGCGCTCGCCGCGAGCGCGCCGCGCGGCGTCCCGTCAGCGGGCGCGCCGGGGGCGGACGCCGCTGTTTGCAGTGCGCTGAAGCGGCCCGCGGCATCGCGCGCAACGTGCACCTGCGCCCCCTCGATGCGCAGCGTGTCGAACGCGAGCCGGCGGACCAGCGGCTGCACGTCGCGCAGCCCGAGCCGGAGTTGCCGCCACGAAAGCAGCGGCGCGCCGGAAGCGTCGCTCAAGGCCATGTCGCGTGCCCCGACCCAACCGCGCAGCGAGATGCTGGGTCGGCCGCCTCTGGGCCGCGTGAACTCCAGGGCCAGATCGGCCGACACCGCGCCGCGGGTCAGGCGGACCGGCAGCGATCGGGGCAGGTAGCCCAGGTAGGGGCCGACGTCGAGGTCGGCCACCGCCAGCTTCAGCAAGGCATGTTCGGTGCGGGCCAGGGGTGTGGCCTGTGTATCGCTGTCGAAGGAGGTGCCGTTGAGCTTGAAGGCCAGATGCGGCTCGACCTTGATCTCCGCCTGCGCCGGCAGGGTGGACAGGAACGGCAGTGCCAGCTGCAGGGCCTCGACCCGGTGCACGCGCCCCGCCGGCCGATCGTCGAAGCGCAATCGCGCATCGCGCACCTGCAGGTTGTAAAGGGCGAACTGGGTCGGCTCCGCCGCCGGGGGGCCGGCGCGCCGGGTGAACCTGTCGATCAGATCGTCGACGTCGTAATGCCCTGGAGAAAGCCGCGCCAGGCTGAGCTGCGGGGCGTCGATGTCCAGCGCTTCGATGACCGGCACGCCCCTGAACAGCGGCCAGAAGGCGAAGTTGGCGCGAACTCGCGCGACGCGCAGCAGCGGCTCGGCCGCGGCTGCCGCGGGCCCTGGCGGCATGGCTGCGCCCGATGCGGGCAGCGCGACCGTAGGCGACGGCGATGAAGCCCCCGGGCCCGCGCCGACCACGATCTCGTCGACGGTCAACTCCAGCGCCCAGGGGTTGAAACTCACGTCGCCCAAGGTCACGCTGCGGCCGACAAGCGCCGAGAGCCTGGTCTGCGCCTGCCACTTGACCAGCGGCGGCACGGCCACCCACGCGCTTGCCCACAGGAGCAGCAGGACGCCTGCCACTGCCGCCGTGCGCTTGATCCATCTCACGATCAGGCTCCATCCGGCTCGCGCGGGAGAGGAGAGTCCAGGCGCGGGCCCGGCTTCGCGCTCGCAGTCCCCTGCATCAGCCAGCGTGAATGCTGGGCCTTCTGCGTCGCGGTGGATTGACCCTGAGCAACGCCTCAGGCTGCAGCGTCGAGGTCCGGCTTCGACTGCGGGATCGACAGGGCATTGGAGGCCACCCGCGCCATCGCGATGCGTCGCCCCGCGACGAGCTTCGCCGCGTAGTCCACCGCGTCGACCAGGCTGTCGGCGTTGGCGACGCCGCGGCCCGCGATGTCGAACGCGGTGCCGTGGTCGACCGAGCAGCGGATGACCGGCAGCCCGAGCGTGACGTTGACGCCGCTGATCGCGGCCCAGGCGCCGGTCACGGGGTCGACGTTGAATCCGAGCAGCTTGACCGGGATGTGGCCCTGGTCGTGGTACATCGCGACGACGGCGTCGAACTGGCCGGCACGCAGCTTGACGAACACGGTGTCGCCCGGATGCGGGCCGCTGAACCGCTCGCCGCGGGCGGCGTAGTCGGCGACGACCGGCGCGATCACGTCCATGTCCTGCCTGCCGAGCAGGCCGCCTTCGCCGGCATGCGGGTCCAGCGCAGCGACGGCGACCCGCGGCTGCGCGATCCCGAGGCTGCGCAGGGCCTCGAGCGTCAGGTCGAACACGCGCCGAAGTCGTGCCGGCGTGACGCGTCCCGGCACATCGGCCAGTGCGCAGTGCGTCGTCACATGGCTCACGCGCATGTTGCCGTGCGCCAGCATCATCACCGCGTCGCGCTGGCCCGTCAGGTGGGCCAGAAGCTCGGTGTGGCCGGCGAACGGGTGGCCGGCCAGGTTCAGCGCCTCCTTCGACAGCGGCGCCGTGACGATCGCGTCGGCGTTGTCCGCCCGGCACATCTCGACCGCGCGCTGCACCGCGCGGTAAGCCCATTCGCCGCCGGCGGCCGACACTTCGCCGGTGCGCAGATCACCGGGGACAGGGCCGACATCGACCATCTCCAGCAGGCCGTCGACCGGCAGGCCGAGCTGGCGCGACGCGGCGTCGATTGCCGCGGCGCTGCCCAGCACCAGCAGCCGGACGCTTCCGCTCGCCACCCGATCGCGCAGCAGGTGAGCCGCCTTGACGATGATTTCCGGGCCGATGCCGGCCGGGTCACCCATCGTGAGGGCGATGCGCAGGGGTGGATTCACTGGGTTTCCTTGGTCGGTGACGGGGCGGTGCGGTCCAGCACCGAACAGAGATCGTCGGCGGCACCGAAGGCGCCCGATCGCGTGCGGCAGACCAGGCCGTTCCAGCGGCCGCCGACGAGTTCGCAGCGGCCCCACCCGGTCCGCCCTTCCGGGAGCGCGGCCAGATGGGTCACGCCGCTGGCACGGCACAGCGCGAGCAGCGTATCGCCGCCGATGACCACGGCCTGGGCCGGTCGCGGCAAGCGGTCGACCAGGGCTTCCATCGTGGCCGCCAGCGCTTCGGCCGCCTGGGGTGGATTCAGAGCCAGCGGGCTCGCGAGGTCGAGCGCGACGCCGGTGTTCGAGGCGAGGGCCTGCGCAGCGCGCCGCAGCCCGCTGGCGTCGCCGGCCAGCGTCTCGCACCACTGCTGCTCCCGCAGCGCCGCCCATTGCGCTCGCCACGCCGGGTGGATGCTGGCACTGATGCAAAGCAGCGGCCTCGGCTGGGTGAGCTCGCTGGCAGCGGGCCGGTCGCAGACGCCCAGATGCCGCGCCCAGGCCCGGGCCATGCCGGCGCTCCCGCACCACAGCCACTTGTCGGCGCTGCCGTTGTCGGCCAGCGCGACGAGCCGGAGCAGGTCGGCATCTGTCTCGATGTCGGGAATCAGGATCCGCGCTGCGGGCAGCGCTCCTGCATCGACCCGGTGCAAGGCCTGCGCCGAAACGCCGAGCCGCTCGAACTTGCTCGACAGCGTGGGGCCGGCAGCGACCGTCTCGTGCACCCGATGCCGGTCGGCCCGGGTCAGGCGACCCTGCGCCGGAAACGCCGGGGCGAAGATCACGCGCTCGAAGGGCCCGGTCAATGCCAGGTGCGCGACTTCGGCGAACGTATTGCCGCGCAGCAAGCTGTCGATCTTCTTGAACGACAGGTCGGCGTCGGCGAGCCAGGGAACGGCCTTCGACAGCCGTTGCGGCAGCGTTTCGGGGTCGACGTCGCGCGTGGCGATCGCAAGGGTCTGGACTTCGGCGTCGCTCGCATGCGGCGATTCCAGGTACACGGGCACCCGGCGCGAACTGGCCACGCCGGCCAGCGGCGCCGCGGCATCGAGCGCACCGGTCAGATCGTCGGCCAGGATCCGCAGCTTCATCGTTCTCTCCGAAGGCCGAGGTGTCCGTGAAAGCGGGGCGAATTCAAGGTCGGACTTCCGCGGCGACGAAGCCGGCCATCGTACTGGCTGATTCGACGCTACTTCAAGACCCGGTTCAGGATCGCCGCCAGGCGCACGCCGGCCTTCCTGAGCTGGAGCCGGACCACGGGCAAGGCGCGGGCATCGTAGGCGGCATCCAGCTGCTCGCCGGTGCCGCCATGGCCGTCGTCGAAAGTGGCTTCGCCCGCGAAATCGTAGGCCACCGACCTGGCGGCGGCGTTTGACTCGGCGACCCAGTCGGCCGGCCCGCCGGCGGTCCAGCTTCGCGCCCGGGCCGGCGTGATCGACCTGGCCAGCGCCTTGGCGACCGATTGGGGTCGGCGGCCCAGCTCCTGCACCAGATGCGTATCCCAGTACGCGTGCAGGTTGCTCGTCTTCGCGGGTGCACCGAAGCGGACGGCGACCTCGTTGCCGCCCCGGTCATGGTGGTCGGCACGCATGCAGCGGCTGGTGCAGATCACCGACGAAGTGGAGCAGAAACTTCAGGGCCAGCAACCTCTCCGTCGGCGGCGTCGCCGGGTCGGCCAGCTCGGTGCTGAACTGCCCGATCTTGTCGACGACGCAGTCACCGGCCGGGCCCGCGCTCGCGGGCGTGCCGGCCGCCAGCGGCGGGTGGCCGTGGCAGGCCGCGTCCAGCGTGCCACCGTCGAGCTCGATGTCGACGAAGTGCCACTCGCGCGTCCCGTCGTAGTGAATGTTCGTGGTGTCGCGATCGGAGTCGCGGTACTTGTCGGCCCAGGTCGCTCGGCTGGCGAAGTCCGGCGCCGTCAATGGGTCGGGATCACGCTTCAGCATCGCGTCGACCTTGCGACGCACCGCGGGATCCAGCCGCGGATAGGCGATCGCCGCGATGATTTCGTGACCCTCGTCGCCCCAGGCCCGGGCGGGCGGGGCCATGACGAGTGCGCTCGCCGATGCCGCGGCAACGCTGAGCAGCAAGCGCGGGAGGCCGAAGCTCATGGCTGGGTCGGTGAGGTCTGGGTGGCCGGGATCTGCACTCTATCCCGGTCGTGCCGCAGCGGTCGCCAACCCGGAGCTATGCGCGGTCACCCGGGGCCGGCGTCGTCTTGCCGAAGCAAGGTCTCGGTCAGCAGCCGGTGCAACTCGTCCTTCACCACGCCGTAGCACTCGCAGGCGCAAGTCTGGAGCCCGATCGGATCGAGGACCGTGATGTGGCCGCGGCGGCAACGGATGTAGCCGACGTCCTGCAGGCCCGCTGCCGCCTGCGTGATGCTCTCGCGTCGCACGCCCAGCATGCCGGCAATCAGTTCCTGCGTCATCACCAGCTCTCCCGGCGGCGAACGATCGACGGTCGCGAGCAGCCAGCGGCTGAGTTGTTGCCCCACCGAGTGATGGCGGTAGCAGGCGGCCGTCTGCGAGATCTGCGTGATCAGCGCCTGCGTGTAGCGCAGCAGCAGGCGCCGCATCTGCCCCTGGCGCTCGAAAGCCTGCTTCAGCGAGCTGCGGTCCATCCGATAGCCATGGCCTGCCGCCTGCACCACGGCTGAGCTGGGCGTGGTGTCGCCACCCATGAAAAGCGCGATACCGACCATCCCTTCGCGACCCACGGCGGTCGTTTCGGCCGATGCGCCGGAGACCGTGACGTAGTGCAGCGACACGACCGCCGTCGTCGGAAAGTAGGCATGCCGCAATTGCATGCCAGGTTCATAGAGCACGTCGCCCAGCATCATCGAGACCGGCTCCAGGGCGTCGAACAGGAGTTCGTACTCCGCAGTGGGCACGGCGGCGATCAGGTGGTTCTGGTTGGGTGTGTCGGGCATCGGTACCGGCTGCGACGATGGGCGGCGTCCTACTTGCCTGCCGTCACTTCGACGCCGATGCCGCGGTAGCCCACGAAGCGGCAGGTGCGGTCGAACATCGGCTCCCCGCTGACCCGGAACTGCTGCGGCGACCCGTCGCCGTTGACGCGGTGGAACAGGAAGTCGATGAAGGGTCGGCGGGCCGCGATGTTGGCTCGAAGCGACTGCCGCTCGGCCGGGTCCCAGCCGTCGTCGGGAACAGGGGCCGAATCCGCCACCAGCGGGCCCACGCGGATGCCGAGCATCTCCATCACCGGGCCGGACACCTTGGTGAATTCGCCGCTCTCGTCCTGCTCCCAGTACCAGTCGGAGGCCAGCTCCGTCAGGCTGCGGTAGCGGGCCTCGCTTTCGCGCAGCTCCGCCGTGCGGTCGCGCACGGCCTGTTCGAGTTCCCGGTTGTGGCCCTCCAGCTTCCGGTACAGGAGCCGGACTTCGAGCATGTTGTGGATGCGCGTCTTGACCTCGACCAGATCGAAGGGCTTGCTGATGAAGTCCTTGGCGCCGGCCTGCAGCGCGCGCAGCTTGTGGCCCGGCTGGGCCGTCAGCACGATGATCGGCAGGTAACTGTCGAGGTCGTTGGTCTTCAGGCCTTCGATGACGCTGAACCCGTCCATCCTGGGCATCTGCAGGTCGAGCAGGATCAGGTCGTAGTCGTTGCGCCGATGCAGCGCGCAGACTTCCGTCGGCTGCATGGTCGACGAGACGCGCGTGTAGCCCGCCTCTGCCAGCAGGCGACTCAGGAGCCGCACATTGGCATCCTGGTCGTCCACGATCAGGATGCCGGCGTCGAGGATGTCCAGCTCGATAGTCATTGGCTTGCCAGCTCCTCGGCTGCAGGGCCCGCTGCCGCCCTTGCGGACTCCAGGGCCAGGTCCAGCGTGTCCATGAACTCGTTGATCTTGATCGGCTTGGTGAGATAGCGGAAGAACCCGGCCTGCAGCCCCTTCTCGATGTCCCTGGGCATCGCGTTCGCGCTCAGTGCGATCACCGGGATGTGCGCGGTGGCCGGGTCGCCGGCGAGGATCCTGAGCACCGTGACGCCGTTGATGCCGGGCAGGTTGATGTCCATCAGGATGACATCGGGCAGGGCCGTGCGGGCGATCTCGATGCCGCGCCGGCCGTCCCTCGCGCTGAGCAGGTGGATGTCCTGCCGGCGGGCCAGGAGCCTGGCGACCAGCGTCAGGTTGGCCGGGTTGTCCTCGACGCAAAGCACGGTGCGCAAGCTCGTCCCGACCGCGACGTCCGCAGCGGCCGCCGAGACGGGCGGCGTCGCGTCGGCGGGCTCCTCGATGCCGCGGGTCGCGTTCAGCTCGATCCAGAACACGCTGCCGACGCCGACGCTGCTGTCGACACCGATCTCGCCGCCCATCAGATCGACCAGTCGCTTGCAGACCACGAGGCCGATCCCGGTGCCTTCCTCGATGCCGGCCTCCTGGCCGAGTCGATTGAAGGGCTGGAACAGTTGTGCCAGCTTGTCCGCTGACAGACCGTCGCCGGTGTCCTGAAAGCTCACCCGGATGCGGTCCCCCGGGCTGGTGCGCCAGGTCACCTCGACCGTGCCGCCGACCCGGTTGTACTTGATCGCGTTCGACAGCAGGTTGACGAAGATCTGCTTGATCCGCGTGCGGTCGCCGTTGACGAACATGGGGTCGCCGGGCGGATAGAAATTGACGGCGATGCCGCACTTGCGCGCCTGGGGCTCGACCATCGCCTGGCAATCGCCCAGCACTTCGGCCAGCGACACCGGCTCGAGCGACAAGGTCAGCTTGCCCGACTCGATCAGGGCGAGATCGAGGACTTCGTTGATCAGCTCCAGCAGGTACCAGCCGGCCTGGAGAATCTGGTCGATGCTGTCCTTCTGGCCGGGTGTCGGTGCCGGCGACCCCGACTCCATCAGCTGCGCGAAGCCGAGAATCGCGTTGAGCGGCGAGCGCAGCTCGTGGCTCATGCTGGACAGGAAGTCCGATTTCGCCAGGTTGGCACGCTCCGCCTCGACCTTGGCGCCCTGGAGTTCGAGATTCGTCTCGTCCAGCGCCTGATCCATGCGCTTTCGCTCGGTGACGTCGCGCGCCGCGGCGATCACGCCCTTCAGCATCCGGTCCCGGTCGTAGAACGGCGTCGCATTGCAGGACAAGACCGTCTCCCGGCGGTCCGCTGCGCAGGCGGTGAGTTCGTAGTTGGTGACCTTCTTCTCGCTCAGGACCCGCTCGATGCACGCCTGCGCGCGCTGCGGATCGGTGAAATACCGCTTGAAGGGCGTTCCGATCAGCTCGTCTCGCGTGCGGCCGGTGAGGGTCTCGGTCTGCTCGTTGACGTCCGAGATGATGCCGGAAGGGTCGGTCGTGATCAGCGCGTCGACGATCGATTCGATGAGGGAGCGGGTGTAGAACTGCTGATCGCGCAGACGCTGGTCCAGGCGCTGTTGCTCGGCCTCGACCTGCTTGCGCGCGGTGTTGTCGGTGCCGATCAGCAGGTAGCCGATGATCGCGCCCTGCGCGTCGCGCAGCGCCGTTACGGAGACGACCGCGGGCAGGCGGCTGCCGTCCTTGCGCAGGTAGGTCAGCTCGTAGATGTCCTCGATCCCGCGCGAAGCCTTGAACACGAGGGCTTCGAAGCCGGGCGCGATCGCAGTGCCGAACTCCGCGCTCAGGGCCTGGGCGCGCAGGATCACCTCCTGCGGATCGGAGAAATCGGCGGGGGTGATCCGGTTCATCACGTCGGCGGCCGCATAGCCCAGCATGCGCTGGGCGCCGATGTTGAAGAGCTGGATGACGCCCTTGTCGTCGGTGGCGATGCTCGAGAAGTTGGCGCTGTTGAGAATCGCGCTCTGCAGTGCGCCGGTCTTGAGCAACGCCCTCTGGCGCCTTGCTTCGGTCGTGTTGCCGGGCTCGCGGGCGACGGCGGGAACGACGGCGCGTTTACCTGTCCTGGACATGGCAGGTTTCATGGGGGCCTGGTACCGATCGGCGTTGTGGGACTGCGATCTTCGGACTCACAAGCGCGCAGGGCAGTGATGGCCATCTCTGGATGTGCCGCATCCTGACGGGCACTTCGCATGCGCGTCTGTGCGCTGGCGCACATTGGCGGGCGCGTTCGGCGTCGATCGAGCGCAGGCGTGGACAGCGGGCGGCGGCACCCGCCGGGCCGCGCGATGGCCGCCGCCGCGGGCCGGCTACAGCGCCATCGCGGGTCGATCGGCCATGGCCGCGCGCCAGCGCTGCAGGTGAGGGTGTTCTTCGCCGGGCTTGATGCGCAGCACGCGCGCGAAGTCCACCGCGACGACGGCGGTGATGTCGGCGATGCTGAAGCGGCCGGCGGCGATCGTCTCGCGGTCGGCCAGGTGCGCGTTCAGCACCTCGAAGAACTGCTTGGCACGGGCCAGTCCGCGCGCCGCCAATTCGGGGATCTGCGGGTAGCCGACCGGTCCTGTCAGCGCGCGATCCTTCATCGCCGGCGCGCTGTTGCGCAGCGCCTCGGCCACCGCCAGCAAGCCTTCGAATTCGACGCGCCAGTTCCAGCTCGCGATCTCGGCCTTTTCAAGCGGCGTCGTGCCCAGCAGCGGCGGCTCGGGAAAGCGCGCCTCGAGGTAGGCGGCGATCGCGGCGTTGTCGGTCAGCACCTGTCCGTCTTCCAGTCGCAGCGCCGGCACCGTGCATTGCGGGTTGATCGCGCGGTAGGCGTCGCCGAGCTGCTCGTTGGCGCGCAGGTCGACGGCGACGGTCGCGTGCGCCACGCCCTTCTCGGCCAGCAGGATGCGTGCGCGGCGCGGGCTCGGCGCCATCGCGTAGTCGTACAGCGTGATCATGGGGGGGTTCCTTCGGATCGGACGGCGTTCAGCGCTGCACGGTCTGCCGCGCGCGTTCGACGAAGGCCTGCGTGGCCTCGTCGTCCTTGAGCGCGCTGTCGACCTTCACCGGCACCTCGATGCCGCGGCGGCAGGCCGGGCGGGCCTTCATCGCGTCCAGCCAGCGCTGCAGGTGCGGCAGGCCCTCGATGCCGACGCCCGACCACTTGTGGGTGCGCACCCAGCACCAGTGCGCGATGTCGGCGATCGAATAGTCACCGGCCAGCCATTCGCTGTCGCCCAGCCGGCGGTCGAGCACCTCGAACAGGCGGCGCGATTCGTTCTGGTAGCGGTCGATCGCAGGCTGGATCTTCTCCGGGAAGTAGCGGAAGAACACGTTCGCCTGGCCCATCATCGGCCCGATGCCACCCATCTGGAACATCAGCCACTGCACGACGAGCGAGCGCCCCTTGGCATCGCCGGGCATCAGGCGGCCGGTCCGTTCGGCCAGGTACATCAGGATGGCACCCGACTCGAAGACCGCGAAGTCGTCGTTGTCGTGGTCGACGATGGTGGGGATGCGCCCGTTCGGGTTGAGCCGCAGGTAGGCCTCGGTCTTCTGCTCGCCCTTCGTCAGGTCGACGGCGTGCACGCGGTAGGGCAGGCCCAGTTCCTCGAGTGCGACGGAGACCTTCCAGCCGTTGGGCGTGGGCGAGGTGTAGAGGTCGATCATCGCGCGGTCTCCGGGTGGGGTTGGATCTCAGGCGCCGGCCTCTCGTTCGAAGCTCATCACCCCGTCGTCGATCCTGCCCAGGCGCAAGGTCAGCAGGTCCAGCAGATAGTTCTGGTACAGGCGCCAGGGCTTGCGGTCGCCCTGCTTGGGCAGCATCTCGATGGCTCGACGCACGTAGCCCGAAGTGAAGCTGAGAAAGGGCTCGGGGGTGACGGCCGGGTCGCGAACGGGGGTGGCCACCTTGATGCGGTGGCGGTCCATGTGCTCGAGCAGCCGGCACAGGTAGCGGGCGCTGAGGTCGGCCTTGAGCGTCCAGCTGGCATTCGTGTAGCCGAAGGTGCTGGCCAGGTTGGGAATGCCGCCGTACATCATGCCCTTGTAGACCAGGGCCTGCGACATGTCGCAGGGCTTGCCGTCGAGGCTGAGTTTCACGTCGCCGAGCACGTTGAGCTGCAGCCCGGTGGCGGTGACGACGATGTCGGCCGGCAGTTCATCGCCCGAGCGCAGCCGGATGCCGTGCTCGGTGAAGCTGTCGATCTGGTCGGTGGCCACCGACGCGCGGCCTTCGCGGATGGCCTGGAAGAGGTCGCCGTCGGGCACCAGGCACACGCGCTGGTCCCATGGGTTGTAGTGCGGCGTGAAGTGGCGCTCCACGTCGTAGCCGGGGCCGAGCTGCTGCCGCACGAGACCGACCAGGCGCGCCTTGGCGCGCTCGGGATACTTGCGCGCCAGGCGGTAGAAGTACATGCCGAGCAGCAGGTTCTTCAGCCGCACCAGGCGGTATGCGAGCAGCGGCGGCAGCCAGCGCTTCAGGCGCTCGGCGATGGCGTCGCGCGACGGGCGCGAGACGACGTAAGTGGGCGAGCGCTGCAGCATCGTCACGTGGGCGGCGGTCCGGGCCAGCTCGGGCACCAGCGTCACCGCGGTCGCGCCGCTGCCCACCACGACCACGCGCTTGCCGGCATGGTCCAGCGACTCGGGCCAGAACTGCGGGTGCACCAGCGTGCCGGCGTAGCGCTCCTCGCCGGGGAAATGCGGCCGCCAGCCCTGCGCATAGCTGTAGTAGCCGCTGCAGAAGAGCAGGAAACTCGCGCGCAGCAGGCTGCGCTCGCGCGCCGCGCCGCGTTCGACCACCACCGTCCAGCAGGCGTCGCGGGCCGACCAATCGGCACTCACCACGCGGTGCTGGAAGCGGATGTGGCGGGCGATGCCGTGCTCGGCCGCGGTCTCGGCGATGTAGTCGCGGATCGCCGGGCCATCGGCGATCGCCTTGGCGTCCTTCCAGGGCTTGAAGACGTAGCCCAGCGTGTACATGTCGGAATCGGAGCGCACGCCGGGGTAGCGGAACAGGTCCCAGGTGCCACCGAGGGCGTCCCGCGCCTCGAGCAGCGTGAAGCGCTTGTCGGGACAGTAACGCTGCAGCTGCACCGCGGCACCGATGCCCGACAGACCGGCGCCGACGATGATCACGTCGTGGTGCTCCACGGTGCGCTCGCGCGTGGCCGCGCGCAGGAAATCGGCAGCGGCCCGGACCGCGCGCCTTGCCTCGGGCAGCCGCCACAACAGCTGCCAGACATGTGTCACCACCGGAAAGACCTGCAGGTCCACCGCGATGCCGGCCGCGCGCGCCTTCTGCGCCAGGCGGATGCTGTCGTCGCGCAGGACCTCGTTCTCGCCCACCTGGATCATCAGCGGCGGCAGGCCCCGCAGGTCACCGAGCAGTGGCGAAGCCAGCGGCTGCGAGCGGTCGGCACCGGCCATGTAGGCGTCGGCCAGGTGCGCGAGATGGTCGCCGCGGAACATCGCGTCGCGCTCGGCATTGGCCAGCAGCGAGGGGCTGCCGCCGGTGAGGTCGGCGGCCGGCGAGAACAGCGCGGCGGCGTCGGGCAGCGCCTGGCCGGCGTCGCGCAGCGCCAGCATCAGGCTCAGCGCGAGGTTGCCGCCCGCGCTGTCGCCGGCGACGACCAGCCGGCCCGGCCTTTCTGCGCGCAGCGCGTGCCAGACCGCCTGGACGTCCTGCACCGCGGCCGGGAACGGGTGCTCGGGCGCGAGCCGGTAGTCGGGCACGAACACGCGCAGGCCTTGCAGGGCCAGCGCCGCCGTCAGCGAGCGGTGCGAACGCGGCGAGCAGCCGACGAAGCCGCCGCCGTGCAGGTACAGCAGCGTGGTGCCGCCGGCCGCAGCGCCTTCGGCCTCGACCCATTCGCCGGCGACGCCGCCCACCAACGCCTCGGTGTAGCGCGCGCCGCGCGGCACCGGCAGAGGCTGGTCGAAGACGCGGCGCACGCGGGCGATGTCGGAGAGGTCGCCCAGCGCCGGCTTGACGCGCCGCCGGACGATGAATGCGGCCACGCGGGCCTGCCAGCTGGGTTTCATGGGCGCACTTCGGGGGTCGGCTGGTGGGGCTGTGTGCGGCGCTCGATGCCGCGCAGGATGGGCGCGGCGGCGGCGGCCGGCAGCGTCAGCAGGCGTTCGGCCTGCGCCTGGCGTTCCGCGGCACTGATCGGGCAGGACGATGATTCGTTGGATGCTCGAGACATTGGCGATCTGCGCTGCGCGCTCCAGGCCACGGCGGCAGAGGTGCGCAGCTGCAAGGGGCAAGATGAGGCCATGGCTGATCCTGGCACGGCGGGGTCGGGGGTCTGCAGGATCCGACGACTTGCATCGCCAGTGGGTGAGTATCGGGCGATTGCTGTCGAATGGCGGTCATGGTCGACGCCCGCCCTGCGCCCCCGCGAGCGCGCCAACTGGCGGGCCGCAGCGCGGGCGATATTGACGACGCCGCCCCTACGGCCGGCCGTCATTGGCCCGCCAACCGGCGATGTCGCGGCTTGCAGGCAGTTGCGCTCGATACCCTTCCACTGCACCGACCATCAATCCGGCGACCTCACTTCGAAGACAGCACGACCGCGACGATGGCCTTCAGGTCGGCGTCGCTCGCGGCCACTTTGCCGTGGTCGTCGGGGCCGCCGGTCTTGAGCGTGGCGACGAGCTTTTCCGGTGCCGTGGCATCGCCCTTGTATTTCGCTGCGATCGATGCGAACGACGGCGCCTTCTTGGTCGTCGTCGCCGTGTGGCACTTGGAACACTTGTTGACGGCAATCAGATCCTCGCCCGTGCCGGCGCGGGCAGCGCCCGCGATGAGCAGACCGAGGACCGCAGTCACGACGGCAGCGGAAGATCCTGGCGACCATTCGGCGGTCAGTGCGGAGCGGGCGTTCATTTCAATATCAGCAAGGGGAGCTTGCTGCCCGCCAGCACCGCCTTGGTCTGCGAGCCGTACAGAAACTCACCGAACGCGCCACGGCCGTGCGTCACCATGACGATCATGTCGCAGTTGTGCGATTCCGCCGCCTCGATGATCGCGCGGTCGACTCGCGACGCAGGGTGGTGGAAGCCTTCGTACGGCACGCCGGCTGCCTGGGCGCACTCTTCGAAAAGCGCCAGGGCCTTGCGTGCGCTGGCTGAAGTCGCTGTCTCGCCTTCGCCGTCTTCGCTCTCATCGAGCACGCTGGAGCGCCCGAACGATCCCGCCGGCAACGGCTCCACCACGAAGCCCGTCAGTGCAGCGCCCAGCTGGGTCGCCAGTGCAATGCTGGCATGAATGGCGCGTTCGGACAGCTTGCCGCCATCGATGGGGACCAGGATGCGCTTGTACATGTGCGACCGCGGTTCGGACCTGCATGAACCTCCGAGCGAGGAAGAGCAGTCTGGAGACCGCGACTGGGACAACGTTTGACTTGGGACAATGTGGGGCAATGATTCCGGGAAACCCCTAACTCGCCGGCCAGCGGGCGCATCAGGCGGCACGAGGCCGGGAACCGAGGACTGCCCCTGGACCCTCGGCGCCGGGCCGGGCCCTTTCATCGGGTTGGGTGGTGCCCGCAGGCGAGCAGCGGAGCATTGACCGAGCTCAGGCCGCAGGCGCATGGCCAGGCTGCAGCAGGCCGTCGATCAGCCGGTCCTTCTCGCTCCATTGCTGCTCGATCCAGGCGCTCAGGCGCTGGCGATAGACCTTGTCGCCGGCCGGGTCGCCGCCGAGCACCATGGGCGGGATCTGGCGCCGATGCACGCGCACGGTGACGCCGCCCATCCGCCCGCACAGCAGATCCCAGAGACTCGGCGTGCCCTGCGGGTAGACGATCGTCACGTCGAGCAGGGACTCGAACAGCTCACCCATCGTTGCCAGCGCGATGCCCAGGCCGCCGATCTTGGGCTTGAGCAGATGCCGGTACGGGCTGCGTTGCAGGTCATGCTTGGCGGCGGTGAACCGCGTGCCCTCGACGAAATTGATCACCGACGTCGGGATGCGCTTGAACTTCTCGCAGGCCTCGCGCGTGGTCTTCAGGTCGCTGCGCTGCGAACCCGCGCCGCGTCCGCGTTTCATGAAAGGAAAGTCCAGCGCCCACCACGCCAGCCCGATCACCGGCACCCAGATCAGCTCGCGCTTGAGGAAGAACTTCAGGAACGGAATCCGGCCGTGGAAGATGCGCTGCAGCACCAGGATGTCGACCGCGCTCTGGTGGTTGCTCGACACCAGATACCAGCCGCGGCGGTGCAGCTGCTCGAGGCCCTGCACGTCCCAGCGCGCCGGGCAGACGGCGGCGATCCAGGCGTTGTTGACGGCCACCCAGGCCGAGGCCAGTGCATTCAGCGCGCGGTCGCAGCCGGCGCGCACGGCGTCGACGGGCAGCAGCAGCTTCGCCAGCGACGGCGGCACCATCAGCAGCGTGAACAGCAGCGTGCTGAGCAGGAGCGTGAAGCCGGTGACGATGCCGCGCAGGGTGGCCGGCAGGCGGGAAAGCATCGGGGCGCGTGGATCGGATGGGTGGGCGGGGGCTGGCGCGCGGTGAGCACGGCGGCCCGGGTGCGCGGGCAATTCTGGCGCCGGCAGGATGCCGCCGGGCTGACCTGGCTCAAGCTGTCGTTCGACGCCGCCCGACCGGCGCCGCGCCGCGCAGGCCGGCCTCGAGCGTGGTCGAGCCCGCGTTGCCCGCGGCTTCAGGCGCGCGGCGCGCGCCCCTGCGCCTGCTCGATCTCGCGCACCACCTGCATCGTTCGCAGCACGCGGTCGGGCGTGAGGCTGATGCTGTCGATGCGCAGATCGACCAGGTAGCGCGCGATCTCCAGGTGGTCCGACGGCGCCTGGCCGCAGATGCCGCTGTGGCGGCCGTTGCGCCTGGCGCCTTCGACGGCGAGCTTGAGCATCTTCAGCATGCCGGGGTCGCGCTCGTCGAACGAGCTGGCGACGATCGCGCTGTCGCGGTCGACGCCGAGCGTGAGCTGGGTGAGGTCGTTGCTGCCGATCGAGAAGCCGTCGAACAGCTCGGCGAACTCGTCGATCAGCAGCACGTTGTTCGGGATCTCGCACATCACGTAGATCTCGAGACCGTTCTCGCCTCGCTTCAGGCCGTATTTCGCCATCGTCTCGAGCACGCGGCGCGCCTCGTCGAGGCGGCGGCAGAAGGGCACCATCACCTTCAGGTTGGTCAGGCCCATCGTTTCGCGCACGCGCTTGAGGGCCGCGCATTCGAGCGCGAAGCCTTCCTCGTAGGCCGGGTGGATGTAGCGCGCGGCACCGCGGAAGCCGAGCATCGGGTTCTCTTCGTGCGGCTCGAAGTCGCGCCCGCCGAGCAGCGCGGCGTATTCGTTGCTCTTGAAGTCCGACAGCCGCACGATCACCGGCCGCGGCCAGAACGCCGCGGCGATGGTGCCCACGCCTTCGGCGAGCTTGTCGACGAAGTAGCTCGCGCCGTCGGGGTAGCCGGCGGACCGTGCCTGCACCAGCGCCCGCGCCGCGGGGTCGGTGATGCGTTCGGGGTGCAGCACCGCCATCGGGTGGACCTTGATGTGCTCGTTGATGATGAATTCCATCCGCGCCAGGCCGACGCCGTCGCTGGGCAGCAGCGCGGTCTTGAAGGCCAGCTCGGGGTTGCCCAGGTTGACCATCACCTCGGTGGCCGGGCGCTTGAAGCCGGTGAGGTCGCTCCTGTCGACGCGGAAGCGCAGCCTGCCTTCGTAGACGTTGCCGATGTCGCCCTCGGCGCAGGAGACGGTGACCGCCTCGCCGTCCTGCAGCCGCTCGCTCGCGCCCTCGGCGCCGACCACCGCCGGGATGCCGAGTTCGCGCGCGACGATCGCCGCATGGCAGGTGCGCCCGCCGCGGCTGGTGACGATCGCGGCCGCCGTCTTCATCACCGGCTCCCAGTCGGGCGCGGTGGTGTCGGCGACCAGCACCTCGCCCGGCTCGAACAGATGCAGCTGGCTCGCGTCGGCGATTCGCCGCACGCGGCCGGCGGCGATGCGCTCGCCGACCGACCGGCCCTGGACGCGGACCGGCCCCTTGCCTTCGAGCACGAACTCCTCGATCACGTTGACGGTGCGCTGCGAGACCGATGTCTCGGGGCGCGCCTGGACGATGTAGATCTCGCCGTCGGGGCCGTCCTTCGCCCATTCGATGTCCATCGGTCGCCAGCCGCCGGCCAGGCGGCTGTAGTGATCCTCGATCTTGATGCCGGCGTCGGCGAGTTCCAGCACGTCGGCGTCGCTCAGGCAGAAGCGCGCGCGGTCCTCGGCCGGCGTCGGCTGGTTGAGCACCGGCTCGCGCGTGCTGCCGTCGCCGTAGACCATGCGGATCTGCTTGCGCCCGAGGCGCCTGCGCAGCACGCAGCGGTGCCCGGCCCTGAAGCTCGGCTTGTGGACGTAGAACTCGTCGGGGTCCACCGCGCCCTGGACCACGTTCTCGCCCAGGCCCCAGGCGGCGGTGATGAAGACCACATCGGGGTGCCCCGATTCGGTGTCGATCGTGAACATCACGCCGCTGGCGGCCTGGTCGCTGCGCACCATCTGCATCACCGCCACCGAGAGCAAGACCTTGAAGTGGTCGAAGCCCTGGTCGGTGCGGTAGGAGATCGCGCGGTCGGTGAACAGCGAGGCCTGGCAGCGCTTGACGGCGTCGATCAGCATCTGCTCGCCGCGGATGTTCAGGAAGGTGTCGTGCTGGCCGGCGAAGCTGGCGCCGGGCAGGTCTTCGGCGGTGGCCGAACTGCGGACGGCCACGCTCAGGCCCGGTCCGACCCTGGCCTCGAGCGCGCGCCAGGCGTCGCGGATGCCGGCTTCGACCGCCGCCGGCATCGGCGCCGCATAGACGATCTCGCGCGCCCGCGCGCCGGCACGGGCGAGGGCATCGACGTCGCGCTTGTCGAGTCCGTCGAGCAGCGCGTGCAGCGGCGCCCAGGCAGCCGCGGCGTCCAGCGCGTCGCGGTAGGCGGTGGCGGTGATGGCGAAGCCGTCGGGGATGCGCACGCCCAGCGGCTGCAGTTGGCGGAACATCTCGCCCAGCGAGGCGGTCTTGCCGCCGACCAGCGGCACGTCGTCCATCGACAGGTCGGCGAACCAGCGGATGTACTTCGAGTCGGCCATCTGCGCGCTCCCACCGCCGCAGGCGGCTGCGGCCGATGTTGCGGCGGCAAAGGACATCGCCGGTTGACGCGCCTCAACGCAGCGCGAGGCGGCCGCTCGAAGCGGCGCCCGGTGCGGCGGGCGTCAGCGCGCCGTCGGCGCTTCGGGCTCGGCGCCCGGCTCGGCGTCGGGCTCCGTCCGGCGCACCACGGTCACCGGCACCGGGCTGTGGCGCAGCAGCGCGCCCGAGACCGAGCCGAGCAGCGCGCTGCGCAGGCTGCCGGCGCCATGGGTGCCCATCACGACGGCGTCGCAGCCGTAGCGCTCGACCATCTCGACGAGCACGGCGGCCGGGTCGCCGCCGACGACCTCGCTCTCCCAGTCGACGCCGGCCGCACTGAGCAGCGCTTCGGCCGGCTGCAGCAGGTCGGCGCCGGCATCGCTGCGAAGCTTCTCGATCACCGCCACGTCGTGCGCGACGACCACCTCGTACAAGTTGGCCGGCGGCTGCACGTTGGCCAGCACGAAGCTGGCGTGCAGGCCCTCCTGCACCAGGTGCAGCGCATGGCGCACCGCATCCAGCGCGTCGGGCGAGCCGTCTATGGGTAGCAGAATCTTCATCGTGGCAGCAGGGGCTTGAACATTTCGCGCGGCGACGGGCTCCTGCTGCAGGACAGCGGCAAGTCGCCCATCACCAGCTCCGATGGCGGAAGAGTGTATTTCGAATCGGCGATGACGGCCTCCTGCGTGGACCTCGCGGAGCATGTTCAGCCGCGGTCGGCCGGAATGCCTTGACGCCGCGCAATCCGCGGCCCCGAAGCCGCCGGGCGCAGCGAACGTCAAGGGCGGTGCAGCGGCGCGAACAATGCCACCACCGAGCGCGCTTCGACGCGGAGGGTGGTGCCGCTGGCGACCTCGGCGTCGGCGAACTCCACCAGGTCACGCGGCGAAGGCTCGGCAGTGTCGATGATGCGGCGCCAGGGGCTCGCCCCGTCGGGCAGCGGCGGCAGCTCGAAGTCCAGAGCTTCCCAGTAGGCGTTGAGCGCGAAGTACATCAGCAGGTCGCCGGAGAGGTTGGTCGCGGTGACCGCAACGCTGTGCGAGATCGCGCGCAGGTCGGGCGCGGCCAGCTGCACGCCGTGCAGCTGCGCGCGCACCCGCGCAGTCAGCTCGGTCAGCGTCAGGTGATGGTCCTCGCGCACCGATTCGCGCAGGTTGCGGATCCGGATCAGGCCCTGCACGAAGCGGTGGATCTCGGCGTGGCGTGCCAGCAGCGTCCAGTCGAGCCAGCTCGTCTCGTTGTCCTGGCAATAGGGGTTGTTGTTGCCGCCCTGGCTGCGCCGCATCTCGTCGCCCATCAGCAGCATCGGCGTGCCCAGCGCGAGCACGTTGATCGCCAGCAGGTTCTTGATCTGGCGCGTGCGCAGCGCGAGCACCGCGGCGTCGTCGGTGGGGCCCTCGGCGCCGCAGTTCCAGCTCCGGTTGTCGTCGCTGCCGTCGCGGCTGCCCTCGCCGTTGGCCTGGTTGTGCTTGCGGTCGTAGCTGACCAGGTCGTCGAGCGTGAAGCCGTCGTGGCTGGTGATGAAGTTGATGCTCTGCGCCGGTTCGCGCTGGCTCGCCGCGTACAGCGCCGGGCTGCCGAGCAGCCGGTCGGCGACGGCCGGCACGGTATCGAGGTCGCCGCGCACGAACGAGCGCACGTCGTCGCGGAAGCGGCCGTTCCATTCCTTCCAATGGTCGCCGGCGAAGCTGCCGACCTCGTACAGCCCGGCGGCGTCCCAGGCCTCGGCGATGAGCTTGGTGCCTGCCAGCGCGGGGTCGGAGTCGATGTCCCACAGCACCGGCGGGCGCACCAGCGGCCGGCCTTCCTCGTCGCGCGACAGGATCGCTGCGAGGTCGAAGCGGAAGCCGTCGACATGCATTACCTGCACCCAGTAGCGCAGGCTGTCGATGATCAATCTGCGCACCACCGCCTGGTTGGAATTGAGGGTGTTGCCGCAGCCCGTGTAGTTGGCGTAGCGGCCGGCGTCGTCGAGCATGTAGTAGGTGGCGTTGTCCAGGCCGCGCAGGCTCAGGCAGGGTCCGTGCTCGTCGCCTTCGGTGGTGTGGTTGTAGACCACGTCCAGGATGACCTCGAGCCCGGCGCGGTGCAGCGCCTTCACCATGTCGCGGAATTCGTCGATCACGGCCAGCGGCTGGCGTCGGCTCGCGTAGGCGGCGTGCGGCACGAAGAACGACAGCGGCGCGTAGCCCCAGTAGTTGACGAGCCCGGGCGGCGCGTCATGGGCGTCGAACTGGAACACCGGCATCAGCTCGACCGCGGTGACGCCGAGGTCGACCAGGTACGGGATCTTCTCGACCAGCCCGGCGTAGGTGCCGCGCCGGTGGTGGGACACGCGCGAGCTGGCGTGGCGCGTGAAGCCGCGCACGTGCGCTTCGTAGATGACGGTCTGCGCGAACGGCCGCCGCAGCGGGAGGTCGCCTTCCCAGTCGTAGGCCTGGTCGTCGGCGACGACGCTCTTCAGCGCGACCGCGTCGTTGCGCCCGGGTGCACAGGCGGCGGCGCGGCTGTAGGCGCGCGGGATCGCGATCGCGCGGCCGTAGGGATCGAGCAGCACCTTGTCGGCGTCGAAGCGGTGGCCGCGCATCGGGTCCAGCGGCCCTTCCATGCGCCAGCCATAGACCTGGCCGGGCTTGAGCCGCGGCACGAACACATGCCAGTAGGCCCAGGTGTGGTGGATGTCGTCGGCGAGCGGGATCACGCGCGAGGGCGCGTCGCTGTCGGCCTGGTCGTAGAGCAGCAGCTCGGCGGCTTGCGCGTGCGCCGAATAGATGCTGAAGTGCACGCCGCCGTCGATCGGCCGCGCGCCCAGCGGGTAGGCGCTGCCGGGCTCGGGGGTGGCGCTGGCGCGGCGCGGCATGGCGATGCTCAGAGCCTCGCCAGCATGTCCGGCGTGACGAGGGTCACCCCGCGTTCGGTGACGTGGAAATGCCGGCGATCGAAGTCGCCATCGACGCCCACGCGCAAGCCGTCGGGCAGCACGCAGCCCTTGTCGATGATCGCGCGCCGCAACTCCACGCTGCGGCCGATCCGCACATCGGGCAGGACGACCGCGTCCTCGACCGTGCTGCGCTCCTCGATGCGGACGTCGTTGAACAGGATCGAGCGGTGCACCGAGGCGCCGCTGACGATGCAGCCGCCGGAGACCAGCGAATCGACCGCGCTGCCGCGCCGGCCGACCTCGTCGAGGACGAACTTCGCCGGCGGCCGGTGCGGTTCGCGGCTGGGCATCGGCCACGACGTGTCGTAGAGGTTGAGCTCGGGCAGCACGTGGGTCAGGTCGAGGTTGGCCGCCCAGTAGGCGTCGAGCGTGCCGACGTCGCGCCAGTAGGGCCGGTCGCCGACCATGTTGACGCAGCTGTCGGCGAAGCGATGCGCGAACACCCGTGCCGAGCCGAGCAGGCCCGGGATCAGGTCGCGGCCGAAGTCGTGCGATGAATCCTCCTTCACCGCATCGCGCTCGAGCAGGCCGATCAGGAAGTCGGCGCTGAACGCGTACACGCCCATGCTCGCCAGCGCGCTGCCGGGCAACTCCGGCAGCTGCGTCGGGTGCTCGGGCTTCTCCTGGAATGCGACGATCCGCTGTTCGGCGTCGATGCTCATGACGCCGAAGCCGCAGGCCTCCTCGGTCGACACCTCCAGGCAGGCCACCGTGACGTCAGCACGGCGCGCCGCGTGCTCGGCGAGCATCACGTTGTAGTCCATCTTGTAGACATGGTCGCCGGCCAGCACGACCACGTATTCCGGCTCCGATTCGCGGACGATCTCCAGGTTCTGGAAGACCGCGTTCGCGGTGCCCGTGTACCAGCTCTCGCCGGTCTGCTGCTGCGCCGGCACGATGTCCACGTACTCGCCCAGCGTGGCCTCCAGGAAGCCCCAGCGGCGCTCGACGTGGCGGATCAGGCTCTGCGCCCTGTACTGGGTGAGCACGCCGATCCGCCGCAGCCCGGAGTTGACGCAGTTGGCGAGCGTGAAATCGATGATCCGCATGGTTCCGGCAAAGGGCACCGCGGGCTTGGCGCGGTGGTCGGTGAGCTGGTGCAGGCGGCTGCCGCGGCCGCCGGCGAGCACCAGCGCATAGGTGCGTCGCGTCAGGTTGTTGCGGTGCTCGCGGCTCATCGTGCCAGCCACTGGCTTACCCATCTCATGGCCCCTTCCAGGTTGGCCAGCGCGGCGGCCCCGGGCGGCGCGCCCAGCTCGAAACGATTGCCGCGGATCGCCAGCAGCGTGCTCGGCGGCGGCTCCTGGCCCTGCAGGTCGCGGAACACCTGCAGCAGCGCCTGCGGCGTCAGCGCGTGGGTGCTGAAGCCGGCCGGTGCGCCGGGTTGCAGCGGCGTGGCCTCGAAGGGCGCACGGCAGTCCAGGCTGGCATCGACGAACAGCACCGCGCGGCGGCCGACGAGGTCCAGCGCATGCTCGACCTGCAGCTGGTAGTCGTCCAGGCATTCGACGTCGCGGTCGCCGAGGCCAGCGGCGTCCAGCATCGCGCGCACCCGCTCGACGCACAGCGGCCCGAGCGCGTCGTCGCCGCGGCTCGCGTTGCCCCAGCCGAAGACGAGCCGTGCCGGTGTCACGGCGTGCCTCGGGCTGCGGGCCCGTCGCGCCCGAAGCCGCCGTCGGCCGACTTCAGTGCGCGGTCGACGGGCTCGCCCGCCGGGCCGATCAGCACCACGTCCAACGGCATGCGACCGACGGCGTGGGTGGCGCAGGACAGGCAGGGGTCGAAGGCGCGGATCGCGACCTCGATCCGGTTGAGCAGGCCCTCGGTCAGTTCCTGGCCGTCCAGGTATTCGTGCGCCACCGAGCGCACGGCCTCGTTCATCGCCTGGTTGTTGTGGGTCGTCGCGACGATCAGGTTGCACATCGTCACGAGGTCGTCGTCGCCGACCTCGTAGTGGTGGATCAACGTCCCGCGCGGCGCCTCGATGACGCCGATGCCGCTGCGGTGGTGCGCGCCGCCGGCCATCAGCGCGCCGGCGAGCAGGTCGCCGTCGGCAAGCAGACCCTCGATGACCTCGACGCAATGCAGCAGTTCGATCATCCGCGCCCAGTGGTAGGCCAGCGTGGCATGCACCGGCTCGCCCTTGCCCCAGGCCACGAATTCGCCGCGCTCGGCTTCGGCCAGCGGCGTCGGGATGAAGTCGCAGTTCTGAACCCGGGCCAGCGGCCCCACGCGGTACCAGCCGTGCTCGGGGCCCAGGCTCTTCAGGAACGGGAACTTCATGTAGGTCCAGGGCTTGACCTGCTCCTCGATCAGATCGAGGTAGCCCTGGTCGCTGGCGCCGTCGAAGAGGATCGCGCCGGCGGCATCGCGGGCGCGGATCACGCCGTCGTAGAGCTCGAGGGCGCCGTCGGCACGGACCAGCGAGAGCAGGTTCGAGCGGAAGGCGCCGAAACGGTCGTACAGCGCCGGGTTCTGCGCGTGCAGGCTCTTGGCTATCGCTACCGCGTCCTGTGCCCAGGCTTTCATCTGCACCACGTCGCGTTGCAGCAGCGCCCGGTCGTCGGCGCTCAGGTGCTTGTTGACGCCACCCGGCACCGAGCCGGTGCCGTGCACGCGCTTGCCGGCGGTGGCGCGGATCACCTCCTGGCCGAACTTGCGCAGCAGCACGCCCTTGCGCGCGATGTCGGGGTGCGCGGCCGCCACACCGACGATGTTGCGCTTGTTCAGATCCGAGTCGAAGCCGAACAGCAGGTCGGGCGACGCCAGATAGAAGAAGTGGAGCGCGTGCGACTGCATCACCTGCCCGTAGTGCATCAGGCGCCGGATCTTCTCGGCGGTGGGCGTGACGGGCAGCGCGCCGACCACGCGGTCGAAGGCCTTGGACGCCGCCAGGTGGTGCGATACCGGGCAGATGCCGCACAGCCGCTGCACCATCACCGGCACCTCCCAGTACGGCCGGCCCTCGATGAATTTCTCGAAGCCGCGGAACTCGACGATGTGCAGCCGCACCTGCTGCACGTGACCCGCCGCGTCGAGCAGGATCGTGACCTTGCCATGTCCCTCGACGCGCGAAAGCGGTTCGATCGCAACGCGGCGCAGGCCTTGCGCGATGCTCTCGTCGGACGCGGTTTCCAGCGGCATGCTCATCGGCCCTCAGTCGTAATGGATGAGGCCATGCCCCAGGTGCGGCGTGCGCCCGGCCATCAGGTCGGTGAGGAAGGCCCAGAACGCGTCGGCCGAGGGTGGGCAACCGGGCAGGAAGTAGTCGACATGGACGACCTCGTGGATCGGGTGCACCTTGTTCAGCGGCAGCGGCAATTCGGGGTCGTCGGGGATGCGGCTGGCCGCGCTCATCCCCGGGCGGCTGCGGTAGACCTCGGTCAGCATCGCGCCCAGGTCGAGGTGGTTGCGCTGCGCCGGCAGGCCGCCGGTGATCGCGCAGGCGCCCACCGCGACCAGCGTCTTGCAATGGCCGCGGAACTCGCGCAGCACGACGACGTTCTCGGCGTTGCACAGGCCGCCTTCGACGAGGCCGATGTCGCAATGGCCGACCTGCTTGATGTCGGTCAGCGGCGAGCGGTCGAACTCAATGCGCTCGACCAGTTCGAACAGCCGCTCGTCGATGTCCAGGAACGACATGTGGCAGCCGAAGCAGCCGGCCAGCGAGACCGTGGCCAGCTTGAGCCTGCGCGGCCGGTGCTGCGCTTCCACGCTGCTGGTCGGTGGCGCCGTGAGAGAGGCCGATGCCGATCTGAGCGCAGCAGTACATGGTGAGGCCGCTGCAGTCGAAGCCGAGCCGGGGCTGGCGCCGGCCCACACGTAGGGCACGCCGAGGTACCGCTGCGCGATGGCGACGACGGCCGAGCGGCCGGAGCCGCCAGGGTCGACGACGGTGCCGCCGCCCCCGCCTCCGCCGCCCGAGCTCGAGGACGAGGAGGAGCTCGAGCCCGACGAACCGCTCGACCACGAGCTCGAGGCCTGCGACGCCGCGAGCGCGGCCCGCTCGGCCGCCTCCTGGCGCGCGTCCTTGGCGGCGGCCGCCTCGAGATCGGCGATCTCGCTCTTGAGGCCGCCGGCCGTGCCCTCAAGCTGGGCCTGCAGCGCGAGCACCTGGTCCTTGCTCTCCTCGCGCTGCGCCACCAGCCTGACCGCCGACTTGCGGTCCGCCTCGAGCGCGATGCGCCGGTCGGAGATCTCCTGCGCGAAGTACACCTTGGCGGCGCGCGCCGTCTGAGCGTCGCTCTCCGCCATGCGCTGCATGACGTCGATCTGTGTGAGCAGGTCCTCGAAGGTCTGCGACGCGAGCACGACATCGAGGATGCCGGCGTCCGTCGGCCTTGTAGACCTGGACGGCCCTGGCCGTGAGATGGTCGTTGGCCACGCCGAGCTTGTACTCGGCGACCTTGAGCAGGTGCTGGTTGCGCGTGATGCGGTCCTGGACGTCCTCCAGCCGCGAAGCCGCCTCGTTGTAGCGCTCGACGGCCATGTCCGACTGCTCGTAGACCTTGCTCAGCTGCGCCTGGACGGCGGCGAGCCTGGCCTTCTTGGCCTTGATGGGGCCGGCCGACGCCGTAGCGGCGGCCGCGAGCAGCACGATGAGCGCTATGAGACCGAGAAAGGCCGCCTTGCGGATGGGGGTCAAGCGAATCGCCTCCTTCGCGCCGGGTGACTCATGGTCCTGGCCCCGGCGCCGGGCTTGAGCAAGGGACCGTAGCACCCCGGCACACACGGAGCAAACCGATGGACGTTGCGCGGAAGCGGTCCGCACCCTGATCCGGCGGTCATCCGCCGCCTCAGCTCCGGTTGTAGAAGCCGGGTTCGCGGACCCCCGAAGCGACGTCGCCGGAGACGTCCACGTGGCTCGGCGCGAGCAGCAGCACCTCGCGCCCGATGTGCTGGAGCGAGGCCTCCACCGCGTAGGCGAGGCCGCTGCAGAAGTCCATCAGGCGACCGGCCAGCTCGCGGTCGACGCCGTGCAGGTCAACGAGCACCGGGGCGCCGGCGCGCAGGCAGTCGGCGATGGTCTGCGCCGCCTCGAAGCCGTCCGGTCTGACCAGCTCGAACGCCAGCCGCGGACGGCCCACCAGCGCGAGTGGACGCGCCGGCGAGCGGTCCCTCTCGTTCCCCGCGTCGCTGTACGGCTCGTTGTCGTCGTACCAGTCGTCGTGGGCGTCGCGCGCTGAGACCATGCCTCGTCCTCCGGTCAGTCGGTCGGTCCTGTGACTGTCTTCCTTCGGCGCGGCGGCGGCGTTCGCCGGCCTCGCCGCCGATGAAGAGCACCCGTACCCAGGGGCCCCGCGAGCGGCCGTTGATTTGGACTACACTGCGGGCACGGCGAGCACGAGGAGGCTGCGATCACACTCATCCCCAAGGAACTCCACGACCTGCTGGCGGGCGGCCACAACGTCTGGGTGGCGACCGGTGGGGCCGGACGGCATGCCCAACGTCTCCATCAAGGGCAGCGGAGCGCTGCTCGACGACGAGCACCTGTACTTCGCCGACATGTTCAGCCACAAGACGCGCGAGAACCTGGCGCACGACGCGCGCGTGGCCATCGGGATCCACGACCCCGAGCGCAAGGTGGCGATGCAGGTCAAGGGTCACGCCGAGCTGATCGACCACGGCGAAGTGTTCGACACGGTCAACGAGAAGCTCAAGGCGATCAGCGAGCAGCTGCACCTGCCGCCGATGAAGTACGTCGTGCGCATCACCGTCGGATTCCGTGTGGGACATGGGCCCCGGCCCGCACGCCGGCGAGCAGATGAAGTAGCGCCGGCCGGGTAGGACCAAAACCCCCTCTCTCCGAGGCAGCCGGACCCGCCCGACCCCGAAGGAGGAGCGATGCAGGAGCTGGCGCTTGTCCCGCTCCTCGCCTGCGTCCTCGTCCTTCTCAGCATCCTCGCGAGCAAGGTCTCCGGGCGTTCGGGGCGTACCGGCGCTGCTGCTCTTTCTGGGCATCGGCATGCTCGCGGGCTCGGAGGGACTCGGCGGCATCTACTTCGACGACGCCGGGCTGGCGCGCTCGGTCGGCGTCGTCGCGCTGGCGCTGATCCTGTTCTCCGGCGGGCTCGACACGCGGTGGGCGAGCATCCGCCCCCTCATGGGCCGCGGGATCGTCCTCGCGACCGTCGGGAGCCCTGGTGACTGCTGCTCTCGTCGGCGGCGTCGTCATGCTGGTCA
>CAVRZW010000002.1:0-197064 GCA_963725755.1 uncultured beta proteobacterium | reverse complement strand
GTGAGTCGTCGGGGTATGGGACGACCCTCGGGGGGTTGGCCCGCATCGCAACCTTCGGCAGGCAACAGAGAAGCGGCGCATTTCCAAACCTCAGGCTGTCGCTATAGCTTGTTCCGGCAGAAGCACTCGGTCACGCAGGTAGACGCGACATGTCCTGCGGGAATTCTACATCAGGGAAGTGGCCGCTGCATAGGGCGACTGACGAAATCTCGATCGGAACCGATCCCGGTTCGGCGAACGCCTACTCCCAGTCCTCGACCCGGAGTCCCACGACACGCAGGAACTCACGGGTGTTGTGGGTCACGAGGGTCAGATCGTGGGCCCGCGCGGTCGCCGCAATGAGTAAATCATGCGGTCCGATTGGCTTACCTTGGGACGCGAGTTCCGATCGGATCCCGGCGTAGCACTCGGCGCATCCCTCGTTGAAGGGCAACGAGGCAAACGGGCGGAAGAACTTCTCCAGGAGAAGCAGGTTCGCCTGACCCGGGTGCTGTGACGTGCGCCATAGAGCAATTCGGCCTTGGTGATCGTAGAAAGCATGATCTCCGATGGGTCGGATGCCTCCAATCGGCTGATGAGGGTAGGAGAACTTCCGTTCAAGACCTGAATGCATGCGTTCGTGTCCAGGAGGTACATCAGAGTTCTTCCCGCTCCTCGTAAGCTCCTTGGGCAGGTCGCCGGAGGGGTTTGCCTTGCCATCCACCGGCAACCTTTTCGAAATACCCCACAGGCCATCCTTCGGCCAGGTCCCGGAGAACGACGGTGGCGGTACCGGGAGAGACTGGTGAGGCCCAGAGATTGTGCTCGCGCCCGGAGCCTTTTGGCGATGGAGTCTGGAACGTAGAAGTGCATCTGTGCCATGAAGATAGCCTCCACATATAGCAACACTATGTGCTATATGTGAATCTATCCCGACTCTCCCTGGCTGTCAACGTCTTGGCCTACCCACAAGGGCGCCATCCTCGCTCTCTCTCCGTGTGTTGCGCGGTAGGAACAAGCCGTCCGCTGGACTGTGGACACCGCCTGCCCCCCGTTTCAGGACGTGGGTGTAGATCATCGTGGTTGTCACGTTCGCGTGCCCCAGCAGCTCCTGGATCGTACGGATGTCGTAGTTGGCCTCGAGCAGGCGCGTGGCGAAGGAGTGTCGCAGCGTGTGACAGCCGATCGGCTTGCTGATCCTCGCCCGCCGGCCAGCCTCCTTGATGGCTCGCTGGAGGGTTGTTTCATGGCGATGATGTCTCCTGAGATGGCCCGTCTGTTTCTCGACGTAGATGCGTGTCGCGGGGAAGACCCACTGCCAACCTGGTTCTCTTCCGGCGGTCGGCCATTTGTTTTCAACCGCCATGGGCAGTTCCACCCATCCCGCGCCCGCTGTGATATCCCGCTCGTGCAACCGCTGGACCTTGGCGATCTGGCCGCGAACCTCCTCCTTGACGGAAGCGGGGAGAATGGTCACTCGGTCCTTCCCTCCCTTGCCCGCCCGCACGACAATCTCGTTCAGGTCGAAATCGACGTCCTTCACGCGAAGCCTCATGCATTCCATGAGCCGCATGCCCGATCCGTAAAGGAGGACGGCCAGAAGTCTGTCGAGGCCGTCCAGTTCTCGAACGAGACGGCGGACCTCCTCGCGGCTCAGGACCACGGGGAGCCGGACCGCGCGTTTCGCCCGCACGATCTCCTTCATCTCACCGAGATCCCTGCGCAAGACCTGGCGATAGAGGAACAGGATGGCCGATAGGGCCTGTGTCTGCGTCGATGCGCTGACCTTGCGGGCGGTAGCGAGATAGGACAAGTAGGCGCTGATCTGCTCGGCCCCCATTTCCATCGGATGGCGTTTCTTGTGGAAGAAGATGTAGCGGCGGATCCAGGCGACATAGGTTGCCTCCGTCCGCCGGCTATAGTGTCGCGCGCGGATGGCCGCGCGGACCTGGTCGAGGAGCCGGGGTTTCGGAGGTTCTGAGGGAGGGACGGTGCCGGCGGGGGAGAGGGAGGTGTCCATACCGTGTGTCAAAGCCAGAGCCGTGCCCAAGAAAGGACGGACGGCGGAGGTTTGTGCCTCCGCCGCCCGTTGGTCGTGACGCTGCGGCACGCCACGCCGGCGATCTATGCCCTCTTCGATGCTTCCTCGAGGATTCGGTCCTGCCCCTCGCGGGCGAATTGGTTCGTATAGAGACCATAGTAATGCCCGCGGCGACGGATCAACTCTTCGTGGTTCCCCTCCTCGACGATCCGTCCCTTCTCGATCACCAGAATACGGTCCGCCGACCGGATGGTCGAGAGCCGATGGGCGATCACGAAGCTGATCCGCCCCTCGAGGACGGTCTCGATCGCGCTCTGGATGAGCCGTTCCGTCTCGGTGTCGACCGAGGAGGTCGCCTCGTCCATGACGAAGATCTGCGGATCGGCCAGGACGGCCCGGGCGAGCGAGACGAGCTGCTTCTGCCCGGTCGAGAGCCGGTTGCCGCCCTCGCCGACATCGGTCTCGTACTTGCTTTCCAAGTTCTGGATGAACCCGTCGGCGTTGACCAGCCGGGCCGCCTCGTGGCACTTCCTCGTCGGTGGCCGTCGAGCCGTCCGTACCGGATGTTCTCCTTCACGCTGCCGCTGAAGAGGTGCGGTGTCTGCAGCACGACGCCGAGCTGGGACTGCAGCCACAGCAGGCTCCTCTTCCGATATTCGACGCCGTTGATCCGGATCTCTCCCGCGGTCGGCTCGTAGAATCGGCACACCAGGCTCACGATCGTGCTCTTCCCGCCGCCGGTCGGTCCGACCAGGGCGATCGTTTCGCCGGAGCGCACGCGCAGGTTGAAATCCTGAAGTACGGTCTGCCCTTCCTTGTACTGGAACGAGACGTCGTGGAACTCGATCTGCCCGATCGTCTCCTCCCCCGGGTCGACGGCGTCCGCGCCATCCCGGATTTCCGGAACGGTGTCGAGAAGCCCCTGGATCCGCTCCGCCGCGGCCTGCGCCGCCTGCAGCTGCGTGAACCGCTCCGCCAGTTCCTGCACCGGGATGTAGAAGAACGCCGCGTACTGGATGAAGGCGACGAGCGTGCCGAAGGTCATCGGGTTCCTCTTCCCGCCCGTGATGCGCGGCCACCGCGCCGCCCAGGGCGCCGGCGGAGATGTCCACGCCGCCCCGCCACAGGGATAGGCCGACGCCGACGCTCCCGAGCGTGATCACGATCGGAAGGTAGACGGCGGCCTGCATGGCGTTGCGCATCGAGTATCCGTACATCTCGCCGGAGAGCGAGCGGAACTCGCCGAGGTTCGCCTCCTCGCGGACGAGCGCCTTGGTGGTCCGACCCCCATCATCTCCTCGTTGAAGCTCGCCGTGATCTTCGAGTTCGTCTTGCGCATCTCACGCTGGCTGCGCAGGAGCTTCCTCTGGAAGATCACGCTGGCGATCGCGAGCGGCGGCAGGACCGCCATCACGAGGAGGGCGAGCTGCACGTTGAGGTGGAGCATCATGATGCTGATGCCCGCGACCAACGACGTCCCCCAGACCAGGTCGAGCAGGAACCACGGAATGATGCCCGAGACCCGATCGCAGTCGGAGGTGATCCGCGAGATCAGCCAGCCCACCGGACGCCGGTCGTAGAACGAGAACGACAGCTCCTGTAACCGCGCGAACCCGGCCCTGCGGAGGTCGTAGGCGAACCCGGTCGCGGCGCGTCCCGCCATGACGATGAAGAACCAGACCATTCCGGCCATCAGCGTAACGAGCCCGAGGTACTCGACCGACAGCATCTCCAGAGCTGCCGGCCGGGACCATGCTGGACGGCCTCGATCGATCACAAGTCCGGTCACCCGGGGGAGCAGCGCATCGACGGCGGCGACGATCACGCCGGCGATGGCGAGTCCCGCGAGCGCGCGGCGATACGGGCGCGCGTGCGCCAGGATCCGCTTCCAGAGACCGGGGTCGAGCCTCTTCTTGTAGTCCTCTTCCTGAAATTCGAAGTCGCTCATATAGTGACCTGCCTATTCAATGACGCGTTGATTGCGGCCGGCCCGACGTGTCTCCACAACGCGCCAGGCGCAGCCAGTCCGGCGCGTGCCAACGGCGAGCCGGGCGCCATGCCGTTCATTATCTCCAGTAGCGGGACGGCACTGTCGGCTCATCCCGCCGCTCCTGCGGTCCTTATCTCGTTCACGAGATCCGTTTCTACCTCGTTCTGGATATCCCAGAGCACGCCGGTAGAGACCGTCCTCCTCGAGGAGGCTCGCGTGCGTCCCTTCCTGGATCAGGCGCCCGTGATCGAGCACGAGGATCCGGTCGGCGCTCATCAGGGTCGAGAGGCGGTGGGCGATCAGGATCGTCGTGTGCTTCCCGCGCCGCCGCGCCAACGCCTCGAGGATCATCGATTCGGTCTCCGTGTCGACGGCGCTCAGGGCGTCGTCGAGGATCAGGATCGGCGTGTTTCCGAGAAGCGCACGCGCGATCGCGACCCGCTGCCGCTGCCCGCCCGAGAGGGTCACGCCGCGCTCGCCGACGAGCGTGTCGTAGCCCTTCTCGAACTCGAGGATCGACGCGTGGACGCAGGCCATGGATGCGGCCTCCTCGATCTCCTCCTCGGGGGCGCTCTGACGACCGAGGCGGATGTTCTCCCGCAGCGTCTTCGAGTAGAGGAACGGCTCCTGCATCACGACGGCGATCTGAGATCGCACCGCCTTCCGCTCCATGGTGCCAATATCCTGGCCGTCGAGCCGGATCACGCCCGATTCCGGATCGTAGAAGCGCAGGAGCAGGTTCACGATCGTCGACTTGCCCGCTCCGGACGGGCCCAGCAGCGCGACGGTCTGCCCCGGGCTTATGCGGAACGAGATATCGTCCAGAATGTGCTTCTCCCCGCCGTGGTGGAAGATCACACGCTCGAATACGACCTCGCCCCGTCGTCCGGCGACGGTCCCGACCTCCGTCTTCACCGGGTCGGTCTCGCGCGCCTTTTCGAGAATCTCCCCGATCCGGCCAATCGACACGGTCGCCTTGCCGAGCTCTGTCAGGATCCGCCCCATCATCCGCACCGGCCAGATGAACATGTTCACCACGGCCAGGAAGAAGTAGAACGCCCCGACCTTGAGCTGCCCGGTCGCGAGCCAGTAACCGCCGGCCGCGAGGACGAGCGCCTTCTGTCCCATGCACATGAGGTCCGATGTCGACCAGTACCACGCCATTAGCTTGTAGAGCCGGAAGTCGAGGTCCCGATGGACCGCATTGCGCGCCTCGAACTTCTCCTTCTCGTATTCCTGCCGGGCGAAGGCCCGCACGACCCGGATCCCGGTCAGGTTCTCCTGCAGCGTGCTCGTCATCTTTCCCTCGGCCTCGTCGACCTGCTTGAAGGCCGACCGCACCCTCCGGAAGAAGACGATCGAGAAGATGACGATCGGCGGGATCACGAGGACCGACACGAGCGTCATGCGAGGGTCGAGCGCGAGCATGAGCGGGATCGGGACGATCATCATGATGAGTGCCGCGGCCGATCTCGACGACCTGGTTGGCCAGGAACTGCCGGAACGTCTCGACGTCCGAGGTGCAGCGCTGGACCTGATCGCCCGTCGCCGCCTTGTCGTGGTAGGAGCACGGCAGGTGCTGGATCTGGTCGTAGAGCCGGTCGCGGACCCGCACGACGATCCCCTCGCTGGCCATCGCCGACCACCGGGTACGGATGTATGTGAGTGCGCCGGCGATCGCGGTGAGTCCCACGAGCACGGCCGCGGCGATCCAGAGGTGCGCGCGCAGGTATTCGCGACCGCCGCCCATCTCCACGGCGCGCCGGACCATCTCAGAGGCCTTCCCGTCGGAGTCGACGAGGATGCCGTCGATCACGACCTGCGGCACGAGCGGCACGAGGTACATGACGCACGAGCCGAGCACGAGCGCGCCAATGGCGACGGCGTATCGGAGACGCTGGCCTTCCATCAAGTGCCAGATCAGTCGGTATTTCGAAGTCATCTCACCCTTCCTTCGCGAAGTCCCGGTACGAACGAGGATCGGTGTCGGTTCTCAGCAACGAGTGGGTGGTCTTCCGGAAACGATTTCGGGCTGGAAACGAAGAACCCGCTCGCGGCTGGTGAGCGGGTTTGCAGGGTGACTCTAGGTCAGCGTGCTATGCACCCGCTCCTGGGACGACTCCCTTCGGGAATCGAGCCGGCGTCCTATAGATGCAGGTGCTCATCCTCACGTCGCAGACCTTCCTTTCGTGAACGAACTTGGGGGAAATATACAGATCCGCATAAGCCCGTGCCAAGCCCTTTTTTCCGTTTCCTTCCGAGAAGATGTTGCGGAGCGTGATAGCATTGCGCGTTCCGCGCCCCGTACCGCCAGGCGGACAGCCGCCGACAATTCGAAGTAGGTGCGCTCGATTCGCATCCGCTGGACGGGAGGCGTGGGAGTTCCCGCCATCCAAGGAGGTCCGATGACCCCGCCCGAGCGCCAGCCGAATCGGCTGATCCATGAGTCCAGCCCGTACCTCCGCCAGCATGCGCACAATCCGGTCGATTGGTACGCATGGGGGGAGGAGGCGCTCGAGCGCGCCCGCGGGAGGATCGGCCGATCTTCCTCTCGATCGGCTACTCGGCCTGTCACTGGTGTCACGTGATGGAGCACGAGTCGTTCGAGAACCCGGAAATCGCCGAGTTGATGAACAACCTCTTCGTCAACATCAAGGTCGATCGCGAGGAGCGACCCGACCTCGACCGGATCTACATGAGCGCGGTCCAGATGATCTCGGGCGCGGGCGGGTGGCCGATGAGCGTCTTTCTCACGCCGCAGCTCAAGCCGTTCTTCGGGGGCACCTACTACCCTCCCGAGGACCGGTGGGGCCGGCCCGGCTTCCCGAAGCTCCTGCAGGCGGTCGCCGGCGCCTTCCGCACGGACCGCGAGACTATCGAATCGAGCGGAGAGCAGGTCGCGCAGCGGATCGCGGGCATCGCCGCCGTGGGCCCAGGCAGATACGCTTCTGACGCCGGCGCTGCTCGACGCAGCGGCGCAATCCATCGTCGCCAATCACGATCTCGACCACGGAGGATTCGGGACGGCGCCGAAGTTCCCGCAGAGCATCGTTCTCCAGTTGCTGCTGCGCGAGTATCGACGCTCGGGGGATCTGGAAGTGGCCCAGGTGGCGCGAACATCCCTCGACGAGATGGCCGGCGGCGGGATCTACGATCACCTCGGCGGCGGCTTCCACCGCTACAGCGTCGACGACCGGTGGCTCGTCCCGCACTTCGAGAAGATGCTCTACGACAACGCCCTGCTGGCCGGCTGCTACCTCGAGGCGTGGCAGGCGACCGGCGCGGCCGACTACGCCCGCGTGGTTCGCGAGACGCTCGACTACGTCCTCCGCGACATGACCGATCCGGCGGGCGGATTCTACAGCAGCGAGGACGCCGACAGCGAGGGGGAGGAGGGCGCGTTCTTCGTCTGGACGGTCCCGCAGATCCGCAGCGTCCTCACCGACGAAGACGCCGATCTCTTCGAGCGGGCTTACGGCGTGGACGAGGTGGGCAACTTCGAAGGTCGCTCGGTCCTCTATCGCGCCAAGACGGACGCGGCCCTCGCCGCGAGCCTCGGCCTCGACGAATCGGCGGTGGCATCGCGGCTCGCCGCGTGCCGTTCGGCGCTCTTCCAGCATCGTGAAGGACGCGAGAAGCCTTCTCGCGACGAGAAGATCCTGGCCGACTGGAATGGGCTGGCGATCATGGCCTTCGCGCGGGGTTCCCGGGCCCTTGCCGATCCCCGCTACCGCGATGCGGCCGTGCGCGCGGGGGAGTTCATCGGATCGCGGATGCGGGATTCGCAAGGCCGCCTCTTCCACGTGTGGACCCACGGAGACGCGAAGATCCCCGCCTTCCTCGACGACCACGCCTGTCTCCTGACCGGCATGGTCGATCTCTACGAGGCGACGGGGAATCCGCGTTGGCTCGCCGATGCGTCTTCGTTGTGTGACGCCATGGTCGCCGGTTTCTGGGACGAGCAGGACGGCGCCTTCTTCGACACGGCGCAGGGGCAGGGGGATTTGATCGCGCGCACGCGCGACGCGAGCGATGGCGCGGTGCCGTCGGGCAACTCGATGGCGGCCTACGGGCTCATCCGCCTGGCGCGAATCCTCGGCGAGTCGGACTCCCTGATGAAGGCCGAGCGGGTCCTTCGCGCGTTCGTCCCCATGATGCAGAACTTCCCGATGGGCGCGAGCCAGATGCTCGTTGCCCTCGATCTGTTTCTTGCGCCGTCTCAGGAGGTCGCGATCGTCGGGCCTGAGGAGGATGGCGATACGCGGGCCCTGCGCGGGATCGTGGATCGCCTCTTTCTGCCGCACACGGTTCTGCTGCGCGGCGACGGCGCGAGCGATGCCGGGCTCGCGGGCCTGACGGGGAAGAGCCTCGTTCAGGGGCGCCCGGCGGCGTATGTGTGCGCCGGCTTCGTCTGCAAGGCGCCGGTGACGACGCCCCTCGATCTGGTCGAGACGCTCAAACGGTGAAGAATCGCGCGGCGGGGGATGCCCGCCGCGCCGCGTCCATCTACTTCCGCTCCCTCGCCCTGCGTGCCAGTTCCTCCGGCGACACATCCTCGATGTGCGTGGCGATCCACCAGCGATTGCCCGAGGGGTCGATCACGCCGGCATTGCGGTCTCCGTAGAACTGATCGGCCGGTTCCATGATCGAGGTCGCGCCGGCATCGAGCGCGCGCTTGTAGGTCGCGTCCGTGTTCGCGACGTACAGGTAGAGGGACGTCATGACCGGCGGGAATTCTTCCTTCGCCTCGCCCATCATGATGATCGAGTCGCCGATCTTCGTCTCCGCGTGCATGACGCGGCCATCCCCGTCCAGCGCCCGCTCCACCTCGACCGCATCGAATGCGGTGGCGAGGAAGTCGAGCAGCTTGGGCAGTCCTTTGCAGACGAGATAGGGGGTAACGGTGTGGTATCGATCGGGAATGGGGTTCACGCCCATGGAGCACCTCGCGATCGCGGCCGGTTGAGTAGATTCCGCAGGTTGGATTTCTGTGTTATCGGGATTCCTGTCGGCTGAATTTGAATCCCTGTCTTGTCGGGACGCATGTCGCACTGCGGCCGGACGCGCGCTGCCCTGGGCGCTCGTGAGCGCCCCCGGACGTTCGTGAGCACACCTGGGCGCCCGCGAGTTCAGTCCTTCTTCGGCCCTGGCGGGGGGCGGCGCTCCCCAGATCGACTGCCGCCTTCCACGATCCGTCCGCCTGCTTCTTCCAGATCGTGACGTACATTCCGGTCCGCACCTCCGGCTTGCCGTCCTCTCCCGGAGAGCTGTTCTGGTAGGTTCCGTATGTATAACCCAGGTCCCCGGAAGCGGCGATGTCTGCGGCGACCGGTTTCCAGCGCAGCGAGAACCCTGGCGTGGCGAACGCCGGGGCCATCAGCTCGCGGATCGCGGCCCTCCCATGGACGGGCTCGCCGGCCCGGAACATCAGGCCATCCTCCGCGAAACTTGCGACCCACGCATCGATGCCCTTTTCGGCGACGGCAGCGTCGAAGTCCGCGTCCGCCTTCATGAGGACCTCACGAGCATCCGCCTGGGGCGCGGGACCGGCATGAATGTTCGCCTGCGCCAGCAGGATCAAGATCGCGGCCAGCGCGAAGAGAATCACGAGTGCGGTGGTGCGCCGCTTCATCGATACCTCCTTCCGTGGAGTCTCATTCGGATCGTCCCCCAGCGCGAGTCCTTACTCCTGGGGCGGCATGTTCATCGAGGCCCAGTCTTCCTTTGCGGGTCCATAGATCCCGGGGACACGGAGGCCGGCCTGGCGCATCAGGACCGTCATCTGGCCGCGATGGTGGGTCTGGTGCACCATGAGGACCGAGAGGACCATGCCGCGGGCCCACTCCAGCCCCGTACATGGGGACCTTCTCGGCGAGCATCGCGTCGGTCCACGCCTTGGGAAGGGCTGCGACGAGGGTCTCGCACGACCGCTTGTACGTATCGTGGATCTCGCGCGCCGTCTTCGGGACGGGCGCGTCATCCGGCGGCCCGTCGAAGGCCAGCCCCGCGTGGCGGAGCATCTCGCCGGGGGCGAGGGTGACGTGCCAGGCGAGCCTGCCGAGGGACCGCCCTTCGGGCGTCACCTTCTCGGGCGAGGGAGGCGTCGGTCAGCGCGTCGAGGATCTTCAGGGTCGCGTCCGATTCGAACTTCCAGCTCGACAGGAACTCATCGATCGAGTGAACCATCTCGGCCTCCTTGGCATCGCGGGGTGTCGGCGGAATCCGCCTGCGGTTGGGTACGTTACCACAGATTCCGGGGCGCCGGAGCGCACTCGGCTTGTGTCGGGCCGCGTCGCTGGTAAGATCCCCACGGACACGACGGGCAAGCCCGAGTCATCGTCTGGGTCCTCCTCTGATACGTTCGCTACACCAGGGTAGAGCGCATGAATGCAGAGTGCGAAGTGTTCGCTGTTGATGGCGTGCGAGCGCCGCCATGTCTTTCCCTCCGGGTTCGTGACCCTCTCAAAGAGTACTTCTGCCATGTTCTGGATCTCTCTTGTCGGACTGGGGCGAGTACCAGTGTTCATTGGGCGGCCATGGAGCTGCGCAGCGGTGGCTTGCGACGCCTAACGTTCGAGGTGAGGCGGGACCGACGGCAAGGGCCCGCGAAGTGCAGGATAAACCACGGCGCTTCGCGGGCCCTTGCTGTTGGGCCTCGCCTCGACCGAGGGGTTGGGCGTCATCTCGGTGATGCGCACGAAGCTGGCCAATGGCATTGCGGATGAACCGGGATTGCAGGCGAGCCTCAGTGTCTCTGGTCAATCGAGCGTGCACGGCGGGCGAAGCTGCCCCAGACCGAGGTGAGGATACGAGTCTTGAGTGAGGAAGGCAACGCGGACAACCGGAGGTGAGCTGCCCGCCAGCGGACGGGCAGCCCGGGACGAAGGTGGTGTGCATCTGTTCCGAAGCGCCGTAGCGCGAAGGCGCACGAATTCGAATTCACGACAACGAGTGGCAGCGGCACAGGCTTGAGGGCGGCGTGCGGCTGGGCCGATGAAATTGAATTTCTTCGAAGTTGGCCAACGGCACTGAAGCGAGAGAAGCTGCCGGCGCTCGAGAAGTGATGAACGTTCGCTCATGACGCCCAACGTTCGAGCTAAGCGGGCGACGACGGCAGGACGCCAGGCCCGGGCTGTGGAGAATGTACGCGCGCCACAGACCGGGCCTGGTGGCCTGCCGTTGGCGCTCCGCTTGAGCGAGGGGTTAGGCGTCACTCTTTGCGCCGTGGCCGCTCCATGGCGACCTGGGAGACCCGGAAGCCTAGCTTTTCGTAGTACGCCTTGAGCCCTGGCCTTCCGGCACGAAGCACCCAAGTCATGTCTTCGTTCTCACCCATACAAGCGCGCACGAGCGCCGCACCGATTCCCTTTCGTCGATGCCGCTCTGCAACGACCAGCATCGAGATGTAGCCGTTGGACATTCCGTCGGTCAGAGCACGGACGAAGCCGATGATTTCACTTCCTTCTGTTGCCACCAGGGCAATTTGCGATCTGGCCACCAACTCGCCAAATTTCGTGAGATCCGCGGCGCGTGCCTCCCAGCCTCCTGCAGCCAGCAGAGCTCGGGCGTCTTCGAGTTCGGTGGGACGGATGGGGCGGATGTTCATGTGACGCCTAACGTTCGAGCTAAGCGGGCGACGACGGCAGGACGCCAGGCCCGGGCTGGTGAAAATGTACCGCGTACCACCAGCCCGGGCCTGGTGGCCTGCCGTTGGCGCTCCGCTTGAGCGAGGGGTTAGGCGTCGACGGGCGGTGCATGAATGGCCCAGAGAGCACGTAGACCTTCATTCATGAGGACCGCATGATCCTCTCGCATATTGAAGTTCAGGTGATTGCCTCCGTCAAGCAGCTGGTAGGTCGGATACCCATTGATTGACAGTTTGTGAAAGCCAAAGGCCATTGCCTGAGCTTCTAGTTCTGCTATCGATTCGCCTTTGGGCATATCGATAGAACGATGAGCTGTATGTTTGTGTCGAAACGAGACGAGCTCGGTCACTTTCGGCACTAGAGTTTTCAAGCGCATTGCCTTAGCAAAGTACCAAAACTGCCCAAGTCGGTTGAGATACGCCACGGCCTCGTGATCAAGAGCCGCAAGATGTTTTCGATCAACCTCCGTCGGTAGGCCATAGAAAGAGGCAGGATTCTCGTTCGGTAGGTCAAAGACCGGCCTTCCATAGTAATCAGCGAGTTTCCTTACACGCGATTCGAACTGATCGTGGTGGTAATCAAGGGCCTCAAGTATTAGGACTCCGCCACAGACTTGGACGATACGATCGTCTGGGATCAATTGCTCTTGATTCACGCGGGCTAGCCAACAGCGTGCGCGCAGCGATGCAGGGGAGATCTCCGCGAGCTTCTTCCCGGGTTTTGGATCGCCGATGTAGAAGCGCATTTGCTTTCGACGCCTAACGTAATGTAGACGCACGGCTCAGGGGACGAGTCGTCGGGCTATTGCGGAATGCCACCTCAGTTGGGGGTGATGGCGCGACGACAGGCACCCCCATGAGAGGGCCCCTCTCCGGCCCCTGCGAGGAGTGATTCCATCGGCGCAATGGGCCGCCTAAATTTTCCCGGATGAGCACGACACCTCCTCTGGGGCCAGGACCCCGCCATCTGCCGGCAGAGTGTGCCGCATCGAACACAGCTACTGCCAGCGTCGCACGGCCCGCCGGTGAACCCCGCTTGTTGGACCGCGTCAGGCGTGAGATCCGACTGCGCCACTACTCTATCCGCACCGAGACGGCCTATGTGGAATGGGTGCGGCGGTTCGTGCTGTTCCATGACAAGCGCCATCCCCGTGACATGGGCGCTGACGAGGTGGCGAAGTTCCTGTCGTATCTGGCGGTCGAGCGCGATGTGTCGCCGTCGACGCAGGGACAGGCCAAGTCGGCGCTGCTGTTCCTCTATCGCGTCGTACTCAATCTCGACCTGCCCTGGCTGGACGAGATCGTCGCCGCCCGAAACCCCAGGCGGCTGCCCGTCGTGCTGACGCCCAGCGAGGTGCGCATGCTCATAGGTGAGATGAATGGCAGCGCCGGGCTCATGGCCTCCCTGCTGTATGGCACCGGCATGAGGTTACTGGAGGGCCTCCGACTGCGCGTGAAGGACGTCGAGTTCGAGCGCCGTGAAGTGCTCGTGCGCAGTGGCAAGGGTGGCAAGGACCGGGTCACCGTACTGCCAGAGAACCTCGTGCTGCCGCTGCAACAGCAACTGGCCAAGGTCCGAGCGCTGCACCAGCGCGACCTGGACGAAGGATTCGGAACGGTTTGGCTGCCGCACGCCCTGGCCGTCAAGTACCCCAGTGCGTCCCGTGCTCTGGGTTGGCAATGGGTCTTTCCGAGCGCCAAGCGTTCCAAGGATCCCCGCAGCGACACCATTCAGCGTCATCACCTCAGCGAGACCTCCATCCAGAAGGCCATGAGCGTGGCCGCGAAGCGCGCCGGCATCGACAAGCCCTGCTCGCCGCACATACTGCGCCACTCATTCGCCACACACCTCCTGCAGTCCGGCTATGACATTCGGACCGTCCAGGAACTGCTGGGCCACAGCGATGTGTCGACGACCATGATCTACACCCATGTCCTGAATCGCGGCGGGCGCGGTATCCGCAGCCCGTTGGATCAGATCTAGACGTTGGCACCGCGGTGCCGGCCCGGGCGGCAGCATTGCGGACGCTGGCGAAGGGCTGCAAATGGCCGGGAGCCGTAGTCCGCGGTCGCCCCAGTCAGCTGCCGGCCACGCGCCCTGACTATTCGGCACCCCCGGCCAGCCGCCTGCGCCAACCAATGGCCACCAACCGGCGGTGGACTTCACCCGCCGCGCCGCAAGGGCTCCGGCCGTGCCGGTGGTTGCTCGTGGAACCTGCGGCGCCTCGATGGTGACGACCGAGGCCCGCGCCTAGGCACCGCCTACCGCCCGCCCACAATATTCCCCACGCCCATTCGTCTACCTCGCATGGACGCCCTAGCCGGCCCGCTCCCGCCAGCCCAATTCACCATGCCCGCCAACGCCTCGCGCTTCACCGAAGTCGTTGCGCGTGAGCGGTCGCGCCTGGGCAACTTCATCCGCGGCCAGGTGCGCGATGCCGCGGAGGCCGAAGACATCCTGCAGGACGTGTGGCTCGAGTTCTACGCCGCCACCGATGCCATCGAACAAGCCGGCGCGTGGCTGTTTCGAGTGGCCAAGAACCGCATCGTCGACCGCGCGCGCAAGAAGAAGGAAGAGCCGCTGCCGGCCGTTGAGGACGAAGACGGCCGCCGATGGCTCGAAGAGAACCTGCCCGACCCCGCGGCGGGCCCTGATGCGGCCTATGCCCGGTCGGTCTTGCTCGGCTCCATACAAGCCGCGCTGCAGACGCTGCCGCCCGAGCAGCGCGACGTGTTCGTGGCGCACGAGATCGAAGGCCTTTCGTTCGCCGACATGTCCGCGCAATGGCGCGTGCCGCAGAACACCTTGCTCGCGCGCAAGCGCTACGCCGTGCTGGCTCTGCGCGCACGGCTGCAAGCCGAATACGGCGACCTCATCGTCTAGCGCGCTCGCGCGCGATCGCTTTCTTGGAGAAGACCATGCGCATCTTTCCGCTCGCCCTCATCGCCATCGGCGTCTTCGAGCTGCTCAAGCACTATGGCCTCATCGACCCCGCTTTCTTGCAGTTGTTCTGGCCCTTGCTGCTCATCGGCATCGGCGTGGCCATGCTGGCGCGCGGCCCGCGCTGGCGCGCGGACGTGCGTGAACGCATGCAAGACCGCTGGGAGCGCCGCATGCACCGCCACTTCGGTCCCGGCTGGGCCAGCCTGAGCGAAGAAGAGCGCGAGCGCTTTCGCGCGGGTATGCGGCAGTGGCACTCTCACTTCCATGGGGGTGACGGTGGCAGTCCGTCCGCACCGACACCCGCAGGTGACGGCTCATCCCCGAAGTCGTCTGCTCAACCGCCCGTACCTAGTGAGCAACGCTGACGCTCGCTGGCTTCAACGCTTTCCCACCAACCCTCTCACGTCAACTCGGAGCACCTCATGAGAATCTTCCCCATCGCACTCATCGTCATTGGCTCGCTCGGACTCGCCAAGTACTTCGGCCTCATCCCCATCGGCTCGTTCCACGTCATCGGCCCGCTCTTGCTGATCGCACTCGGCGTGGCCCTGATTTTCCGCCGCCCGCGCCTTTGCCGCGGCGACTGGTGCGCCCGGCGTGGCAGTGGCAGCACCGGCGCACCGCAGCCGCCGTCCGCAGGGCGGGTTTGACGCGCCACTGCCGGCCAGTCGCCGTGCTGTCGGGATCCCGCCTGAACCGCCCCGGGTTTTGAGGAGGCTCCACCTCGCTTTGATCATGTCCCCGGAAACCGTATCCCTTGCTGAGTGATTCAATCCAGGCAAGGAGAACGGAAATGACGAAGACGACACCGAGGGCGCGCTACACGCTGGAGTTCAAGCAGGAGGCCGTGCGCCTGGTCGAAGGCGGTCAGAGCATCGCGGCGGCGGCACGCACGCTGGGCGTGGTGGACCAGACGCTGTTCAACTGGATCAAGGCGCACCGTGCGGGCAGGCATGCGTCTGAACACTCGGGTACCAGTGCCCCGCCGGGCAACGGGCCATCTACCGGTTCACTCGGGAAGAGGCCGGCCTCCAGCTGCGTCGCTACTGGAGCAGCGCCTGCCCGCGATGCCCAATGAAGCTGCAATGCACCCCGAGCGACTACAGGCGCATCTCTCGTTGGGAGCACGAGCACGTCCTCGAAGCTGTGCAGAGACGGCTGGACCGGCGACCGAGCGCAATGACGGTACGCAAGCGAACCGTCGAACACATCTTCGGCACGCTGAAGCACTGGATGGGTTCAGCGCACTTCTTGACGCGCCGGTTGCCCAACGACTCGACCGAAATGAGTCTTCATGTGCTCGCATACAACCTCAAGCGCGTGATGACCATCCTCGGTATTGCTAGAACGATGAAGGCGATGAAGTTGGCGGGCGCGTGAGCGCCGCCTCATTCGCAATCCCAGCCAAATGCGCCAGTAGAAGTGGTGGGCGCGGAATATCGCCTCAGATCGACCACTGTGGCTCGAAGCAAGCATGGGCCGACGTTCCGGCTGCTCGCTGGCCGATCGCCTGCTCTTCGCCGGGTTCTCACACAGTCTCAGTCTTGACCTGTCACTCAGGTTGCCGGCCTGAAGGGCGGTTCATGGCCGTCAAGAGCCACCCTGCGGACTGCGGCGGCCGACCGCTGAATTGCAGAGACCGGTCGTCCAGCCTCGAACTACCGGTGTGCGAAGTACAGCGGCCGGTGGGTTGCCCGCTGCGAGCACCGGCACCCGCTGCTCAGCCGGCGTCGACCGCCATCGGCGAACCACCGCATAGGCCAGCGGCGACGGTCCGCCCTGGGCGTGCGCTGTCCATCTGCGCGGCGCGCGGGAAGGGCGGACATCGCGCCCCAGCGTCTTTGTGGCTTCCGTCGTCCAGCGAGTTGCTACACAATGTGCTACACGACACTGTGTAGCATCCGCCGCTAAGTCATTGATTTCGCTGAGGTAATCTGCTGACGGGGCGTTTCCCATCAGCCACCCCAAACAACACCACACACAACGGCCCCGACGGGGCCGTTGTTGTTGGTGGTGAACGTGCCGGAAGACTTGACGACAGGGCGCGCAGTGGGTCGTTGTCGTGCGCCGCGAATTCGATCGGCTTCAGTCCAGAGCAGTGCGCACGTGCATCAAGGCAGGGAGTCTTCCAGCTTCTGGCCACGGCGCAGCCCATCGAGCCGGTTTGAATGCGCCTCGCGAGTCAGCAGCGCGGCGCCATGCTCGAGCGCGCTGGCGGCGATCCACAAGTCGTTGATCGGGATCGGATGGCCCTTGCTCGATCAGTCGTAACACCAGCGTGTTGAACACTGGTGAGGCGCCCAGGGGTGATCCCTTGACAGCGGACACCCGGCGCTGTATTTGTGCCTGATCCCGCAAGCGGCGGGCGCAAGAGGTTCGCTGATCCGTTTGGAGAGGTTCCATGACCCAGATCGACCGCAGGGCTCCTGGTTTGCCGGTCAGATCGAGCAAGCCGACTTCGTCCGCGTCCCCTCATGCCCGCGGGCACGACGAATGGCGGCTCGACGAGGCACTCGCCGAGACATTTCCCGCCAGCGACGCCATCGCGGTGACGCCGATTCGCGCGCCGCGGGCCACCCCCCGCGCCACGTCGCGGAAGGCGGGGGAGGCGGCCCGCGGTTCCGATTGCAGCGCCGCTGTCGACATCGATGCGGAGTCCGAGGGCCCGGAGACCCCTTTCGAGTGCAGGCACTGCCGCAACGGCATCGCCGCCACCGTGGCGCTCAACTTCGAGGGCGCCGACTACATCTATCACTTCTGCGGTCCGCAGTGCCTCGAGGCCTGGCGCACGACAGCGATCGTCCATGACGAGTGAAACCGTTCAGGCAATCGACGCCGCACGCGCACAGGGCGCAGAAGCTTCGCGCATCGCGTTTCTCCTGCAACGCGACGGCGGGGTGGCCACGCTGACCTGGGTGCGACGCACGCTGGTGATCTATCGCAGCGCGGTCCTGGACCGAAAGCACTTCGCCCACACCCGGGACTACCGCAGGAAGTTCATTGCCTCGATCCTCGACTTCCGCCGCTGGCTGGCGTCGAACGGCGGTGGTGGGGCGGGCGCAGCGGGTCGCCGAACGGTCGAGGCAGATGGGGGCGCAGCCGAAGCGCTTCGCGGACGCGCTGGGTGAGTTCGGCGAGAAATGGGTTCGTGCTCAATCACACGGCACGCCGCACCATCATGTCCTTGATCTTGATGATCGCCGCTGCCGGGAGCAAACCCTTCGGGCAGACATCCACGCAGTTCAGGATCGACCGACAGCGAAAAAGTCGGTAGGGGTCTTCGAGGTTGTCGAGCCGTTCGCCGGTCGCCTGGTCGCGGCTGTCGATGAGGAAGCGGTAGGCCTGCAGCAGTCCGGCCGGCCCCACGTACTTGTCGGGGTTCCACCAATAGCTCGGGCAGGCCGACGAGCAGCAGGCGCATAGGATGCACTCGTACAGGCCGTTGAGTTCGTCGCGCTCCTGCGGCGACTGCAGCCTTTCGCGCTCGGGCGGCGGGTCATCGTTGACGAGCCAGGGCTTGATCGAGTGGTACTGCTTGAAGAACTGCGTCATGTCCACGACGAGGTCGCGGATCACCGGCAGCCCGGGCAGCGGCTTGAGCACGACGGTCTTCGGCAACGCCCGCATGTTGGTCACGCAGGCCAGCCCGTTCTTGCCGTTGATGTTCATCGCGTCCGATCCGCAGACGCCTTCGCGGCACGAGCGCCGGAAACTCAGGCTCGGGTCGACGGCCTTCAGCCGCAGGAGCACGTCGAGCAGCATGCGGTCGCCGTCGCCGACCTCCAACTCGAGCGCCTGCATGCGCGGCCGGTCGTCGGCGTCGGGGTCATAGCGGTAGATCTGGAACGTATGCATGTGCGACCTCCAGGGGGCTTGGCCGTCGGCCGAGTATGGCCCTTCGACTTCGCCGCTGCGGCATGGGGGACAGGCGCGACGGCCGCGTTGTCGGCGATCCGGGCTTGATCGTCGACGCGACCCTGCCGCGCGTCACACCATGCGATCCGGTTGCACCCAGTCGTCGAACTGGGCGGCCGTCACCGTGCCCAGCGCCAACGCCGCCTCGCGCAGCGAGGACCCATCGGCGTGGGCCTTCTTCGCGATGGCCGCCGCCCGGTCGTAGCCGATGTGCGGGCTGAGCGCCGTGACGAGCATCAGCGATTGCGAAAGCAGCGCGGCGATGCGTCGACGGTCGGGCTCGATGCCGCGCGCGCAGTATGCGTCGAAGCTTGCCATGCCATCGGCCAGCAGCCGTACGCTTTGCAGGAAATTGTGGGCGATCAACGGCTTGGCAGTGTTCAGCTCGAACTGGCCCGCCGCGCCGCCGATGGTCAAGGCCACGTCGTTGCCCATCACCTGGGCAGCGACCATGACGAGCGCCTCGCACTGGGTCGGGTTGACCTTGCCGGGCATGATCGAGCTGCCGGGTTCGTTCTCCGGCAGATGCAGCTCGCTCAGGCCGCAGCGCGGGCCGGAGGCGAGCCAGCGCACGTCGTTGGCGATCTTCGTCAGCGCCACCGCCAGCACCTTCAGCGCGCCGTGGGCGTTCACCAGCGCATCGTGCGCGGCGAGCGCGGCAAAGCGGTTGGATGCGCAGCAGAAAGGCAGCCCGGTGTCGGCGGCCAGGCCGGCGGCGACGCGTTCGCCGAACTGCGGGTGCGTGTTCAGCCCGGTGCCCACCGCGGTGGCGCCGATGGCCAGCTCGTGCAGCGGCGCCAGGCCGGCCGCGATGGCCCGCTCGGCGAGGGCGAGTTGCGCCACCCAGCCCGAGATTTCCTGCCCCAGCGTCAGCGGTGTGGCGTCCTGCAGGTGGGTGCGGCCGATCTTCACGATGTCGGCGAAGGCTGCCGATTTGTCTGTGAGCGTCCGGCGCAAGCCGCGCAGGGCCGGCAGCAGGTCGCGGGCGATCACCGTGGCGGCCGCGACGTGCATCGCGGTGGGGATCACGTCGTTGGACGACTGGCCCAGGTTGACATGGTCGTTCGGGTGCACACGGCGTGCCTCACCCCGCGCACCGCCCAGCAGCTCGGACGCCCTGTTGGCCAGCACCTCGTTCATGTTCATGTTCGTCTGCGTGCCCGAGCCGGTCTGCCACACCGACAGCGGGAAATCGCCAGCGTGCGCGCCCGCCAGCACCTCGTCAGCGGCCCGCGCGATGGCGTGGGCCAGCGACGCGTCGAGCAAGCCCAGTTCGCCGTTGACGCGGGCCGCGACGCGCTTGACGTGTGCCAGCGCCAACAGCAGCGCCTCGGGCATGCGCTCGGTGGAGATACGGAAGTGCTGCAGCGCACGCTGCGTCTGCGCACCCCACAGCGCGCTGGCGGACACCTCGATCTCGCCGAAGGCGTCGCGTTCGATTCGTGTCGTGGCCATGGCAATTCCTTGATGGCATTGTTGACGCTGTCGTCGGCGCTGAATTGAATTCGGCGTCGCCTGACGCTCATGCGCTGTCCTGCCCCTGCCTGTCGGGCATCCCATCATGCCCCTGCGCCCGTTGGCCATGCTGTACGTGTGGCCGGCGCGCCGGCGGCCCGATCGGGGATCGGCATCAAGACGAAGGTCCCATCCAACGGCATGCGGACCAGGCGTACCTACGAACCGGCCGCCGAGCAGGCACGCAAAGGCACGGTCACGCTCGTGTGTGGCGCGCATGACGAAATGCACAACAACGCCGTCGCCCGGCGCGATCTTCTGCTTCGCGGCGTCGCTTCGCTGCGTGCCAGGGCATTGAAGGGAACTGCACCGACGTGCCGGCACGTCTTCGTGCCAGTTCCGCCAAGCTCGGCATGCTGACCCCCAGGCCGGCGCCGCGCAGCGCGCAATGCCCGCGGCGCCGTCGCGGGTTAGGTTCGTCAAGCTTGCCAGACGACTTAAACATGCATACGCTATACCTCAATAAGAAGCGCCCGCATGAACACCCAGAACCTGAACCCATCTCCTGCTGCCGTCGACCGCGCGTCGATCACGCAGCTCGTGCATCGGTTCTACGACGACGTGCGCACCGACCGCCTGCTCGGTCCCACCGTCGATGCCGTGCTGTGCGACCGCTGGGCCACACACCTGCCGCGTATGGTCGAGTTCTGGAGCACTGTCATGCTGGGCAGCCGCAGCTTCAACGGCAACGTCTTCGCCAGGCACATGGCGGTGTCGGGTGTCACCCAGGACCACTTCGACAGATGGCTGCGCCTGTGGGCCCTGCATACGCAGGCCCTGTTTGACCGCGACACGGCGAAGCGCTTGCAGGCCGTGGCAAGCGGCATCGCGCGCCAGCTGTACCGGGGCTACTTCGGCCACACGGCCGGCTTCGAAGTCGTTGAATCGGAGGCCTGCCGTGGCTGAACTCGAACAGGCTGAGCCGCTGACCCGCGCGCTGGAGCACCCCTACCGCTACGGCTTCGTCACCGACGTCGAGTCCGACGCCTTGCCGCCGGGGCTGGACGCCGACACGGTGCGCGCGATCTCGCGCCGCAAGCGCGAACCCGGGTTCCTGCTGAAGTGGCGCCTGGCCGCATTCGAACGCTGGTCGGCCATGCCGCACCCGACCTGGGGCAAGCTGCGCATGGCGCCGCTGGACTTCCAGAGCCTGCGCTACTACTCGGCGCCGAAGTCCCAGAAGAACGGGCCGCAAAGCCTGGCCGACGTCGATCCCAAGCTGCTCGAGACCTACGAGAAGCTGGGCGTGCCGCTGCACGAGCGGGCCCAGCTGGCTGGCGTGGCGGGGGTGGCCGTCGACGCCGTGTTCGACTCGGTCTCGGTGGGCACCACCTTCCGCGAGCAGCTGGCCGACGTGGGGGTGATCTTCTGTTCCTTCTCGCACGCGGTGCAGCACCACCCCGAACTGATCGAGCGCTACCTGGGCACGGTGGTGCCGCCGGGCGACAACTTCTACGCCGCGCTGAACTCGGCCGTGTTCTCCGACGGATCGTTCGTCTACATCCCCGAGGGCGTGCGCTGCCCGATGGAGCTGTCGTCGTACTTCCGCATCAACGCACGCAACACGGGCCAGTTCGAGCGCACGCTGATCATCGCCGAGGCCGGCAGCCACGTCAGCTACCTCGAAGGCTGCACCGCGCCCCAGCGCGACGAACACCAGCTGCACGCGGCCGTGGTGGAACTGATCGCACACGACGACGCGCACATCAAGTACTCGACGGTGCAGAACTGGTACCCGGGCGACGAGCAGGGACGCGGCGGCATCTACAACTTCGTCACCAAGCGCGGCCTGTGCGCGGGCAAGCGCTCGCACATTTCCTGGACGCAGATCGAGACCGGTTCGGCGATCACCTGGAAGTACCCGAGCGTGGTGCTGCGTGGCGACGAGTCCAGCGGCGAGTTCCATTCGATCGCGGTGACGAACCACTTCCAGCAGGCCGATACCGGCACCAAGATGATCCACCTGGGTCGCAACACGAAGAGCCGCATCGTCTCGAAGGGCATCAGCGCCGGCCACGCGCACAACAGCTACCGCGGGCTGGTGCGGATGGCGCCCACCGCGGCTGGTGCGCGCAACCACACCCAGTGCGACTCGCTGCTCATCGGGCCGGACTGCGGCGCGCACACCTACCCCTATGTCGACGTGGCACGCGACGACGCCGTCGTCGAGCACGAAGCCACCACCACCCGCATCTCCGAGGAACGCCTCTTCTACTGTCAGCAGCGCGGCATCGATACGCCCGAAGCCACGGCGCTGATCGTCGGCGGCTTCTGCCAGGCCGTGCTCGAAGAACTGCCGATGGAATTTGCGCTCGAGGCCAAGGCACTGCTCGCGGTGTCGCTGGAAGGCGCCGTCGGCTGAAGCCCGAGCCCATCACCACACCAAGGACAACGAGCCGTGACCCATCCCGAACCCCTGCTGCAAGTGCGCGACCTGCGTGTCGACGTGGGCGAGCGCAACGTGCTGAAGTCGGTCTCGCTCGACGTGCCCGCTGGCGCGCTGGTGGTGCTGATGGGCGCCAACGGCAGCGGCAAGAGCACGCTGGGCCTCACGCTCGCTGGCCACCCGCGCTACCGGGTGGTCGGTGGACGGGCGCGTTTCGCCGGCCAGGACCTGCTGTCGCTGAGCCCGCAAGCCCGCGCCCGCGCCGGCCTGTTCGTGTCTTTCCAGGCGCCGCCCGAGATCCCCGGCGTCAAGAACAACCTGTTCATCCGCACCGCGCTCAACACCATGCGTGCCGCGCGCGGCGAAGCGCCGCTCGACGCCTTCGATTTCCTGGGCGACGCGCGCGCGGCGGCGGCCCGGCTCGGCCTGCCCGAAACCATGCTGGGCCGGCCGGTCAACGACGGGTTCTCCGGTGGCGAGCGCAAGCGCAACGAATTGCTGCAGCTCGCGCTGCTGAAGCCGCGGCTGGCGCTGCTGGACGAGATCGACTCGGGCATGGATGTCGACGGCGTGCGCGCCGTCGTGCAGCTGGTGCAGGAGTTGCGCGCGCAGGGCACGGCCTTCATCGTGATCTCGCACTACCTGCAGCTGATCGAGTCGCTGGCCCCCGACGCGGTGCTGCGGCTCGACCAAGGTTGCATTGCGCAGACCGGTGACATTTCCTTGGCCGGCGACATCGCCCGCACCGGGTTCGCGCCGGCGGCCGAAGCGGTGGCGGTCTAGAACCATGGACAGCGCCCGCGCCGACGTCCGTGCCGCCCGCAACCAGCTTGCCACGCGAGGCTGGGTCGCCCGCAAGGCCGAGGCCTTTCGCCACCTGCCGCCACCGGCCGCCGCGGTGTGGCTGGGTGAGCAGGCCGAAGCCGCCACCCAGGGCTGCGAAGCCCACCCGCTTGCCGGTGCCGGCTGGACCCTGCACCCGGTCGGCGAGACGGCGCAGGGCCGCGTCGACGCCCGCTGGCTCGACGCGCTGGACCCGGTGCAGCGCGCCGAACTGTTTGCAGGCCTGCCGCTGCCGGGCGACGACGAGGCGGCGCCCTTCGTCTGGGCCCACCGCACGTTGTGCCGACAAGGCCTGCGCCTGCACATTGGCGGCATCCCGGGTGCGGATCGGGAACCAGGGCAGACCGTCTGGCTGCAACTGCGGCACCAGCCGCGTGCCGCGGTGGAGGCACCGCTGCTGGTGATCGACGTGCAGGCCGGCGTGCACTGCGTGCTGGTGGAGCGGCACGAGCGCGAGCCGCTGAACTGCCAGCACGCCGTCGTGCAGAACCTGCAGACCCACCTGCGGCTGGGCGCCGGTGCCACGCTGCAGCATCTGCGCATCGTCGTGCCGGATGCAGGCGACCGCGTGGCGCACCAGCTGCATGCGCGGCTGGGCCGCGGTGCCAGCTACCAGCAGGCGCTGATCGCCGCGGGCAGCAGCTACCACCTGCAGCGCAATCGCATCGACTTGCACGCCGAGCACGCCACGGCGCGAACCGCCGCGGTGCTGTTCGCCGCCGGCTCGGCGCTGGAGCAGCAGGTGCGGGTGTCGCACGCCGCGGCACACACGGCGAGCACGGTCGAGGCGCTGGTGCTGGCCAGCGGCGCCGCGCGTGCGGTGGTCAACGCCCATACGCACATCGCGCCCGGGGCCGACGAAGCCGCGGTGCGGCAGCACCTGACGGGCATTCCCACCGGCGGCCAGCCGCGCCTGGTGCTGCGGCCGCACCTGGAGATCGAGCATGACAAGGTGCAGGCGGCGCACGGCGCCACCTGGGGCGCCTTGCCGGAAGAAGCGCTGTTCTATGCCCGCCAACGCGGCCTGGACGAACACAGCGCGCGCGGCCTGATCGTCCAGGGCATGGCCAGCGCCTTGCTGGAGCGGGGCCTGGGCGGGCCCGAGCTGATGCAGACGCTGGCGATTGACACGCTGCTTGGCAGCGCGGTGGCGCGTCACCTTCCCGCCGGGCAGGCTGCGGCACAGGAGGTTGGTCATGGGTGACCTGCACGGGCTGCAGCGCGCGGTTGCGGGAGTTCATGCGGGCAACCTTCCGGGCGACCTTGCGGGCCATCTTGAGGGCGATCGCGTGGCTGACCCGCCCGGCGATCTGCGTGACCTCTTTCCGGTCCTGGCCCAGCACGTCAATGGTGCGCCGCTGGCCTACCTGGACAACGCGGCGACGACCCAGACGCCGCTGCCGGTGCTGGATGCGATGCGCGATTTCGAGCAGCACGACCGCGCCAACATCCATCGCGGCGTGCACACGCTGAGCCAGCGCGCCACCGATGCCTTCGAACACGCGCGAGGCACGCTCAAGCGCTTCGTCGGTGCCGGTGCGACGCACGAACTGGTGTTCACTTCCGGCACCACGGAGGCGCTCAACCTGGTGGCGCACGGTCTGTCGACCTCGGGTGCCTCGGCCGCGGTCATCCAGGCCGGTGACGAGATCGTCGTCAGCGGGCTGGAGCACCATGCCAATCTGGTGCCCTGGCAGCAGGCGGCGCGGCGCTGCGGGGCGCTGCTGCGCATCCTGCGCCCCGACGCACAAGGCTGCCTCCATGTCGAGGACCTGGCCCCCCTGCTGACGCCCCGCACGCGAGTGTTCGCCGTGACCGCCTGCGCCAATGCCAGCGGCGAGCGGCCGCCCTTCGAGGCCTTGCTGGCGCTGGCCGCCGACGCGGGTGCACTCACCGTGCTCGACGCCGCGCAGGCGGTCGGGCACGCGGTGCCTGACCTGTCGGCGCTGGCCTGCGACTTCATGGCCTTCTCCGGCCACAAGATGTATGGCCCGATGGGAACAGGCGTCCTCGTCGGGCGGCGCGGCGCGCTGGAGCGACTTGAGCCGCTGCGCTACGGCGGCGACATGGTGGCGTGGGTCAGCGCCACCGAGGCGAGCTTCGCCGAACTGCCGATGCGGCTGGAAGGCGGCACGCCGAACGTGTCCGGTGCGGTGGGCCTGGCGGCGGCGGCCGCCTTCATCGATCACACCGGGCGTGTCCGGATCGACGCACACGTGAGCGCGTTGCGTGCCCATGCCGCTGCCGGCCTGGCCACGCTGCCCGGCGTCACGGTGCTGTCGGCCGAGACCGGGCCGTCGGCCATCGTCTCGTTCGTTGCCGAGGGGGTGCATCCGCACGACATCGGCACGCTGCTCGACGAGCAAGGCATTGCCGTGCGCACCGGCCACCACTGTGCGCAGCCGCTGCTGGACCACCTGGGCCTGGGGCCGACCACCCGGGCCTCGTTCGCGCTCTACAACACGCATGCCGAAGTCGAGCGCCTGCTGGCCGGCGTGGCGCGTGCCCTGAAGGTGCTGCGATGAACACCACCACGGCGGCCGAACTCGACCTGTACCAGGACGTGGTGATGGACCACAAGCGCTCGCCGCGCCACTTCGGCACGCTGCCGGCGCCAACGCACCGAGCCCGCGGCCACAACCCGAGTTGTGGCGACGACCTGCAGGTGACGCTGAACGTGGCCCAGGGTCAGGTGCAGGACATCCGCTTCAGCGGACAGGGCTGCGCGATCTGCATCGCCTCGGCGTCGATGATGACCGAGGCCGTGCGCGGGCGCGACGTTGCGCTCGCGCAGCAGTTGCAGCAGCGCTTCCGCGCGGTGCTCACCGGCGAACTCGAACCCGAGGCGGCGTACCTGGGCAAGCTGATCAGCCTGGCTGGAGTGCGGCGCTATCCGGGCCGCATCAAGTGCGCGCTGCTGGGCTGGCATGCGCTGATGCATGCGCTGGGTGACGCGCCGTGAGACCGCTGCGCGAGCCGGTGGTGATCACGCGCGCAGTTCGGGTCGAGTGCGTCCCGGACGGCCGGCCGGCCGATCTGCCGCCCGGCACGCCGGCACAGATCACGCAGGCCCTCGGCGGTTCGTTCACGCTGTGGGTCGACGGACAGTTGATGCGGCTGCGCGGCGCCGATGCAGACGCCATCGGCAAGCCCGCGCCCGTCGCGCCCGCGGCGCCGACGGACATCGGACCCGACGACCTGCGCGGCCTGGTGTGGCAGACGCTGAAGACCTGCTACGACCCCGAGATTCCGGTCGACATCGTCGAGCTGGGTCTGGTCTACGTCTGCGACGTGCTGCCCATGAACGATGGTCAGTTCCGCGTCTCCATCAAGATGACCTTGACCGCCCCGGGCTGCGGCATGGGCGAGGTCATCGCCGATGAAGTCTGCGACAAGGTGCTCGCCCTGCCGCCCGTGGGCGAAGCCACCGTGGACATCGTGTTCGACCCGCCCTGGGACCGCTCGATGATGTCCGAAGCCGCCCTGCTCACCCTCGGTCTGTAGACGACCGATCCGGTCCCATCACCGCGAACCACCGATTCCCCATGAGCCTGAACATCCTGCTCCTGGAAGACGTGCATGCCAGCGCCACCCCGATCCTGCAACCCATACGCGGCGCCGAGATCCTGCGCCTGAAGCACGCCGTCGGGTTCGAGGTGCCGCTGGAGATGCTGGCGGCCTGCCACCTGCGCGTGGCGCAGCAATGCGCCGCCCTGCAGCGGCTCGCGCCTCACGTGCTGGCGCAGGGTGCCGATGCCGATGCGCGCAGTGCGGCGCTCGGCGTGATGCGCTACTTCGACACCGCGGCCCGTGACCACCACGCCGACGAGGAAGTCGATCTGTTTCCGGCGCTGCTCGAATCCATGGCCGGCTCCGATGCGGTGTGCCTGCGCGAGATGACGGCTGCGCTGACGGCCGAACATCGCCAACTCGAAAGCCGTTGGCGCGCCTTTCGCCTGGCGCTCGAACAAGTGGCGGCGGGCGGTCCGGCGCTGCTGGCGCCGCAAGACGTGAAAGGCTTCACCGACTTGTACGAGCGGCACATTGCGCGTGAAGAGGCCGAACTGCTGCCCATGGCACAGCGACTGCTGAGCGATGCCGAACTCGACCGCATCGGCCGGGCAATGCGCCTGCGGCGCAACCCGGCGCAGGTGGACCTGCCGGCGCCATCCGGCTTCCTTCCCGCTCAACCCTGAGGGCCCTTCCATGTCACGACCTCATCTTCACCTTTCTCCCGACGCCATTTACCCCTTCGACGCCCGCGGCGTCGCGAAGCGATTCCGGCATGCAGCGATCTTCGGCGCGCTCGACAGCTTGCAACCGGGCGAAACCATGCGCTTCGCCAACGACCACGACCCGCTGCCGCTGCTGGCGCAGATCGAGCAGCGCTATGGCGCACGCGTCAGCGTCGAGTACCGGCAGCGCGAGCCGGGGGCCATCGTGATCGACTTCAGCGTCCACTGAGTGCCGCGCATGCCGGCAAGCTCGACGCGGTGGCGTACCGCGAGCTGGCCACGAAGGTCGAGACCGAGGTGGGCAACATCGGCGCCAACTGCAAGCTCGAGCCGCAGGCCGATGCCATGCTGTACTTGGTGATTGTCGATCTCTGTGAAGGCACGGACGCCATGGCCGGCAAGAACGCCACGCTGTGCCCCGATCAGGGTCTGGTCAAGGTGGCGCTGGCCGTCAACGAGTATGGCAGCCACTTCGACCATCCCCGCTTCAAGCCGATCCGCAATGTTCACTGAACCCCAAGGAGCCCATCATGAGATTCGAGATCCCACTTCCCCTGCGGCAGGAACATGAAGCCCTGCACGAGCGGCTTCGGCTGGCCACGCAGGCCGCAGGCGAACTTGGTGAGGCGGCCCGGACCGTTGCGCGGTTGATGCACCCGCACTTCGTGAAGGAGGACAGCATCGCGCTGCCCCCGCTGGGCCTGCTGGTGGCCCTGGCGCGCGGCGACGCGACACCCGAGATGGCGCAGGTGCTGGTGCTGACCGACCAGCTCGAAGCCGGGTTGCCGGAGATGCTGGCCGAACACCGAGCGATCGTCGCGGCGCTGCGCAAACTGCGCGACGTGGCACAGCGCGCCGGTAGCGCCGAGATCGTCGAGTTCGCGCAGGCGCTGGTGCAGCACGCGCGCACCGAGGAAGAGGTGATGTACCCGGCAGCGTTGCTGGTCGGCCAGGTCGTCCGGCAGCGCCTGGGGCAGCACGCGCCGGTCAGGGCGGAATGACGATGGCCATGCAGACGCCCGCGTTCTTCGAGTCCGTGCCGTCCATCGTGGTCGTCGATCCGTTGGCCGAGGCGCAGGGCGCGTCCGAGGCAGGGGTGATCGAGTACTGCGACGTCGATGCCGTCGGGCTCACCGGGCATCCCTGCCCGACGGTGGCTGGGGCCTGGCTGATGACGCGCACGGCGCTGGCCCGCCGCTTCGCGCGCCAGGGCCTGCTGCGCTTTGGTGTGCCGATGGCCGGCGAGATCCGCTTCACGCGGCTGGACACTGGCCAGGCGGTCGAACTGGCGCATCGACCGCAGGCTGTTGGCCGGCCGGCGGCGTTGTCAGGTCTGCTGCAGTAGGCCTTTGCGCCGCAAGTGGATGCCACCCAGCGCAAGGCCTTCGCCGATGCGTGGCAAGGCTGGGTGCGCACGATCCTGCTCGAACACGGCGATGACCCGGCGCTGATCGAATTGCTTGCCTGAACCCGATGGCCCGCATGAAGATCCCACCCGAAACCTTCCTGGCCAGCCTGCCGCTGTTCAAGGAACTCGGCGCAGCGACGCGGGCCCGCCTGGCGGCTGGCACGACGCGCAGGCCGCTGAAGCGCGGCGAAACGCTGTTCCGCCAGGGCGAGCCGGCGACCGGGATGTACGTGGTCGTTCATGGCGAGATCAAGCTGAGCGCCAGCACCCCGGCGACGCGCTGGTGCTGCACCTGCCCAAGGAGGCCGTCTTCGCGGAACTCGAGCGCAACCCGAGGTTCGCGCGGCGCATGATCGCGGGCCTGAGCCAACGCGTCGAGAGCCTGGTGCGCGAGCTCGACCGGCAGTCCGTCGCTAGCGGCACCGGCGCTTCATCGCCTTCCTGCTGCACCATGACCGCGGCGAGACGGGCCTGGTGTTGACGCTCCCGGCAGCCAAGGCGGAAATCGCATCGCAGCTGAACCTGACGCCCGAACACTTCTCGCGCATCCTGCACGACCTGGCGCAGACCGGCCCGCTGAAGACCCAGGGCCGCAGAAGCACGGTGCCCGACACCGACCGGTCGCGACGTCCGACCTGCAAGGCTTGACGCGCCGGCAGGCAGGGTTGACGCCGTTGGCGCTGTGATGCCCGACCCTGTTCTTGGCCAAGGCGCGGGCTTGCGTGCCAGCGCGCCAACGACCCCGGGGTGGTGTTCATGAAGCTCAACATCCTGTCCGACCTGCACCTGGGCTTCGGAGCGATGGACAGGCCGGTCAACGATGCCGACGTGGTCGTGCTGGCCGGCGACATTTCGCGCTCGCGCGAAGCGGTGGCCTGGACGCCGCGATTCGACAAGCCGGTGCTCTATGCGCCGGGCAACCACGAGTTCTGCGGCAGCAGCATCGACGGCGCCGCAGCGGAGTTCGAACGCCCGTGCGCCGGGACCCCGGTGCATGTGCTCCCGGACCGCGAGCTCGTCATCCACCGGGTGCGTTTCCCGGGCAGCACCTTGTGGACCGACTTCGCGCTGTTCGACGACCCGCAGCGGCGCGTGGCGGCCAAGGACGAAGCCTGCCGGCGGATGCGCGACTTCAGCCGCATCCAGGCACGCGAGAGCTCGGCCGAGCTCTTCACCCCGGACCACGCGGCCTCGCTGTTCAGGCGCCATGCCGCGTGGTTCGAGGGCCGGCTGGCCCGCGGCCGATCCGGCGCTGGTGCAGGCGCTCCTGACGCTGTGGCCCGAGATCGTGCTGGAGTCGTTCGCGGCGCGGTACGGGCTGGCGACCTGATCCGGCGCAGCCAGCACTGCGCCGGATCTCCCACGAAGCTCAGAAGGTAGGCGCGACCTCGTCGGCACCATCGGCGCGGCCGGCGAAGACGGTGCTGGCGGCCGGCACGGAGGTGTCGCCGAGCTGGCTCTGCACGACGGGAGCCGACACTCGTGCGATCACGAAGGAAGCCGGCTGCGCATGGCGAGCATGGGACAACGCCACGACGAAGACGCTAGCGACGATGGCGGCCAGGATCGCGACGGAACGGGTTGAAGTGGTGTTCATGGTCGGCGCCTTTCGGTTGCTGCGGCCAGCGACGATCACTGGCCTGGTTGCATGTTGTTCTGCGGCTGCGGCAATGTCAGTGCGCGAAGTCGGGGGGCAGAGGTGACGTCTTCACGTGGCCGGACGCCTGCGCGACAGGTCAGCGTCGGAGACTGCGTGCTGCATGCGCGGGCCATGCGCTGGGACGTGACCCAGAACGTGGCTGCCGGTGGCAAAATTGGGCTACCGAATTCGGACGATGTGGGTCGTTCTTGGCGGTTGGCCTGACTGCCGAATGCGTTGAGAGGCCTTCCGCTCGGGCCCAAGTTGCCACACAATCTGCTGCACAGCAGCCGTGTGGCAACTGTCTCCAAGCCGTTGATCTTCCTGGCTTCGGGTGGCGGAGGGGCGTTCCCCATCAGCCTCCCCGCCTAGCAGAAGGCCCTCCGGGGCCTTCTTCTTTGGCCGCTTGCAACCGGCGCTTGTGCCACTCTTGTGCCGCTGCGCCGGCGCCGTCGATCGTCGCCGCGAAGGCATCCCGATGAACACCTCCGAAGTCATCATCCAGTACCTCGCGGCGGCCGGCATCCGCCATCTGTTCGGCTACCCCGGTGACCCGACGGTCGAGTTCCTCGAGGCCGCGCGCCGTGCCGACATGGACTTCGTGCTCGGCTCGCGCGAGGGCACGGCCGGGCTGATGGCGGTGGCCTACGGCCAGCTGACCGGCCGGCCGGGCGTGGCGGTGTCCACGCTCGGGCCCGGCTCGACCAACCTCGTCAACGCGGTGGCCAGCGCCTGGCTCGACCGCATGCCGATGATTGCCATCTCGGGCCAGATCGAGGGCAAGCGCGAGCCCACGTTCACGCACCAGGTGATCGACCACGCGACGCTGTTCAAGCCGATCAGCAAGTGGGCCACCGCAGTGCAGCCCAACACGGTGGCCACGATCATGCGCCGGGCGCTGCGCACCGCGATGGCCGAGCGGCCCGGCCCCGTGCACCTGACCACGCCCGCCGACGTGGTGGGCGCCACCGCGACCGACGACGCCGTCGTGCTGCCACCGTTGGCGGCGCAGCGCGCGCCGCAGGTGTTCGCGGCGCCGGGCACCGCGGCCGACCCGGTGCGCCGGCTGCAGGCGGCGCGCCGGCCGATGATCCTGGTCGGGCATTCCGCCGTCTGGTCGGGCGCGGGCGACGCGCTCCGGCGCTTGGCCGAGGCGATAGCCTGCCCGGTGGTGGTGGCGCCGATGGCCAAGGGCATCCTGCCGGAGACGCACGCGCTCTACGCCGGCACGCTGGACATGGCGTGCAGCGCCTGTGTCTGGGACTTCCTGAAAGGCGCCGACCTGCTGCTGGCGATCGGCTTCGATGCGGTGGAACTGATCAAGCCCTGGCCCATCACGGCACCCACGATTCACGTCGACACGGTGCCCAACACCGACCAGGTCTACGGTGCCGAGCTCGAGATCGTGGGCGACATCGCGACCATCCTCGAGGCGATCGCGGCCGAGATGCGCTGCGAGAGCCGCTGGACCGAGGCCGAGATCGCCACCCACCGCGCCAGGCTTCGCGACCTCTACGCTGCCGGCCGCGTGGCGCGGACGGCTCAATCCCAGCGACGTGGTCGACGTGGTGCGCGCCGCGATGCCGACCGAGACCATCGTCACGACCGACGTCGGCTCGCACAAGCTGCTGGTGGGGCAGGGCTGGACGGCGCATGCGCCGCGCAGCGTGCTGATGAGCAACGGCCTGTCGTCGATGGGCTTCTCGCTGCCGGCGGCGATCACGGCCAAGCTGCTGCACCCCGAGCGGCCGGTGGTGTGCTTCACCGGCGACGGCGGCATGGCGATGGTGCAGGCCGAACTGCGCGTGGCCGCGACGCTGAAACTCGCGCCGGTGGTGGTCGTGTTCTGCGACAACAGCCTGAACCGCATCGAGCTCAAGCAGATGGCGCGCCACTATCCGAGCTGGGGCACGCGCATAGCAGCCACCGACATCGCGATGCTGGCGAAAGCGATGGGCTGCGAGGGCGTCAACGTCGACAGCGCGCGGGCGCTGGAGGCGGTGCTGGCGGCGCCGCGCCCGACCGACCGGCCGCTCGTGATCGGTGCCGCCATCGACCCGTCGCAGTATGCGGCGCAGTTCTGAGGTGCGACGGTGTCGGTGGCCGTGGACCAGCGTGCTGCCGTGGAAGCTGGCGCTCGACGAGAACCATGGCCCGCACCTGGGCGGCTGCAAGGACTGCCGCAGCGCTGACCTTCAGTCCCAGCGCAGGCGCCATGGCCCCGCCGAGCCCGCTTCGATGCGGGTTCCCACCGCCCGGCAGGCCCGGTCGAGCTCGCGCTGCAGCCACTGGCGTGCAGCGGGCTGGGGATGCGTCAGCCTGAAGCCGTGCAGCTGCATCGGGACGAGATCGAGCCGATCGAGCCGGCCGCTCGCGCGATCGACCGTCACGCCGTAAAGGCATCCGAGGTCGGAGCGGTGCCGGCCCTGCGGTGCGATGCCTTCGTAGTCGTTGACGAGGTCGCCGCAGCCGTAGAGCACGAGCTTGCCCGCGTGGACCTCGATCCCGATCGGATGGTGCGACGAGTGCCCGTGCACCAGGTCCGCGGCGCCGAGGTCGATCAGCCGGTGCGCGAACCGGCGGTGCTGCACCGGGATCTCGTCGACCCAGTTCTCGCCCCAGTGCAGCGACACGACCACGACGTCGCCGTCGCGGCGCTGTTGCCGCACGCGCTCGGCCAGATCCTGGGCCGCGTCATCGTCCAGCCGCGGCAGCAGGTCGACGCCGCCGCGCTGCGCCCGCGCGGCCCAGTCGGGCGGCACGCCGCAGCTCGGGGTGGCCGCGGCGAACAGCAGCAGTCGCGCGCCGTCGCGGCGCGAGACGACGGCCGGCGCGCGGGCCTGCTGCAGATTGGCACCGGCGCCTGCGGTGGCCAGACCCGCCGCATGCAGCGTCGCCAGCGTCTCGTCCAGCCCCTGCAGGCCCCAGTCCAGCACATGGTTGTTGGCCAGCGAGCAGGCGTCGATGCGCGCTGCGGTCAGGCAACCCACATGGGCCGGACTCATGCGGTAGTGGATGCCCTTGCCGGGCCACGGTGTGTCGGCGCGGGTGATGGCCGTCTCGAGGTTGACGATGCGCAGGTCGGGCGCGAGCCGGTCCATCGCCGCCAGCGCGTCGCCCCAGACGTGGGCCATCGACACCGGCGCCGCAATCCTGCCGTTGACCGTCTCGGCCAGCCGCACGTACTCGCGCGCGTCGCGGACCCAGGGTTCGTAGAGCACGGGCGGCAGCGGCTCGGCCATCACCTGGTCGATGCCGCGCCCGGTCATCACGTCACCCGCGAGCAGCAGGGTGATCACGTCCATGCCTAGCCCTTGACGCAGATCAGCGGCTGCAGGCGCGCGACCTTCCGCGCCAGTCCCGCCGCGTCGGCCGCGTCGACGACGGCGGCCACGTCCTTGTACGCGCCGGGCGCTTCCTCGGCGATGCCTCGCGACGAGGCGCTCTTCACGATGACACCGCGCGCGGCCAGTTCGTCCACCACCTGGCGGCCGTGCCAGTGCTTCAGCGCTTCGTGACGGCTCATCGCCCGTCCGGCGCCATGGCAGGCCGACGAGAAGGCGAGCGCCTCCGACGCTTGCGTGCCGGCCAGCACGTACGAGCCGGTGCCCATCGAGCCGCCGATCAGCACCGGCTGGCCGGCGGTGCGCAGGGGCTCGGGCAGGTCGGGGTGGCCCGGGCCGAAGGCGCGTGTCGCGCCCTTGCGATGGACGAACAGCTCGTGCAGTTCACCGTCCACGCGGTGCTGCTCGACCTTGCAGGTGTTGTGCGAGACGTCGTAGAGCAGCGGCAGCCGGGCCTTCGGAACGATGCGCTGGAACACCTGCCGCACCAGGTGCGTGAGGATCTGCCGGTTGGCGAGCGCGCAGTTGATCGCCGCGCGCATCGCGCCCAGGTATTGCTGCCCCAGATCGGAGCGCAGCGGCGCGCAGGCCAGCTCGCGGTCGGGCAGCGTCAGGCCATGGGCGGGCGCCGCCTCGACCATCATGCGCAGGTAGTCGGTACCGATCTGGTGCCCCAGGCCGCGCGAGCCGCAATGGATCATCACGACGATGTCGCCTCGCTTCAGGCCGTAGACCTCCGCGATGGACGCGTCGTGGATCTCGGTGACCTCCTGCACCTCGAGGTAGTGGTTGCCGCTGCCCAGGGTGCCCATCTCCTCGCGCTGGCGCTGCTTGGCCATGTCGGACACGTTGGCCGGCTTGGCGTGCAGCATCTGCCCATGCTCCTCGATGCGTTCGAGGTCGGCCGCCGTGCCCCAGTCGTGCTCGACCGCCCACTTCGCCCCGCCGGTCAGCATGTCGTGCATCTGGTCGTGGTTCAGGTGAATCGCGCCGCGGCTGCCCAAGCCGGCCGGGATGTGGCTGAACAGCGCGTCGGCCAGCCGCTGCTGCACCGGCACGACATCGTCGCGCGCGAGGCCGGTGTGCAGGCAGCGCACGCCGCAGGAGACGTCGAAGCCGACGCCGCCGGCCGACACCACGCCGCCTCGTGCGGCATCGAATGCCGCCACCCCGCCGATCGGGAAGCCATAGCCCCAATGGGCATCGGGCATCACGTAGGAGGCGCCCACGATGCCGGGCAGGCAGGCCACGTTGATCGCCTGTTCGCGCACCTTCTCGTCCATCTCGCGCACCAGCGCCTCGGTGGCATAGATGACGACCGGGACCCGCATCCTGTCGCGCGGGGCGATTCGCCATTCGCAGGGTCCGTCTTGCAGGAATGTGCCGATGTCCATGATCAAACGTCCACGACGGTTTGCGCCATCCAGCCGCCATCGCCGGTGCGCGCCACGCGCAACGCCGTGTAGGTGGCCCCCTTGACCTCGACCGCTGGCTCGTGCCGCTCGACCGAGGTCGGCTCGCCGTCGGCGGTGGCCCGCAACTCGCCGTCGAGCAGCTCGACACGGAAGCGTCCGAACAGCATGCGCCGGACGGCCATCTCGAAGACGATCGCGTTGAGCCAGGCTGCCAGCAGCAACTCGTCGTCGGCGGCCTTGCAGGCGATCGGCACCGTCTCGCGGGCCGCGACGCGGCTCGGTTCGGTGATCACCGCGGTGAGCGCCAGCGCTGCCTGCTCGAACGCTGCGGACTTGGTCGCCCCGAAACCGCGCACGCCGATGTCGGCGCCGTGGTCGAAGTGCTCCCAGTGGTCGTGCATCGCAACTCCCCGTCGCAGGTGGTGATGTATGCATGCGATGCGGCGCACCCACGTTGAGGCGACGCAACCCGGCGTTCGATGCCGGTCGATGTGGACTCCGGTTGAGGAACCGCAAGGCCAAGGCGCCGCCATGGCCTGATCTTTCTCCTGTTCGGGCCAGCAGGGTGTTCGCATGGATCGTCCTCGGGAAGGTGCGGCAGCGACCGGCGGGCCGGGCCCGAGCGCGGCGACGCCGCCGCAACTGCTGGCCGTGATCGCGGCGATGCTGCGCGAATTGCGCGGTGGCGACGCCCCGACAGTCGCGCTCGACGACGACCTGGAGCGCACGCTGGGCATCGACAGCCTGGCACGCATGGAACTGATGCTGAGGCTGGAGAATGCCTTCGCCGTTCGCATGCCCGAGGCGATGGTGCAGGAGGCGCAGACGCCGCGCGACCTGCTGCGGGCGCTGGCGGCCGCGGCGCCGCGACAGCCCGCCGACCTCGGCCCGCGCCCCGCCACCGAGGTGCGGCTGCCCGCGGCGGAAGAGCTTGCGCTGCCTGACCATGCCGGCACGCTGATCGAGGTGCTGCAGTGGCACGCCGATCGTGCTGGCGAGCGCGTGCACGTCACCTTGCTCGGCGACGACGCGCCCGTCGGGCGGCTCACCCATGCCGGGCTGCTCGAGCGCGCACGTACCGTCGCTGCCGGACTGCAGCGCTCGGGCCTCGCTCCGGGCGAGAGCGTGGCCTTGATGCTGCCGACGAGCCTGGCGTTCTTCGAGACCTTCACCGGCATCCTGCTCGCCGGCGGGGTGCCGATCCCGATCTATCCGCCGTTTCGAGCGTCGCAGATCGAGGACCACCTGCGCCGCCAGGCCCACATCCTCGACAACGGCCGCGCGGTGCTGCTGGTCAGCGACGAGCACGCCCTGGCGGCGGCACGCATCCTGAGGGCGGGGGCCTCGGGCCTGCGCGCGGTCCTCACGCCCGATCGCCTGCTCGCACTGGGCGGCGTGCTGCATCCGGTGACGCGGGGGGCGCAGGACACGGCGCTGCTGCAGTACACCTCGGGCAGCACCGGCCAGCCCAAGGGGGTGGTGCTGACCCATGCCAACCTGCTGGCCAACATCCGCGCCATGGGGCAGGCCTTGAAGGCAGGCCCCGGCGACGTCTTCGTGAGCTGGCTGCCGCTGTATCACGACATGGGGCTGATCGGCGCCTGGATGGGCAGCCTCTATCACGGCGTGCCGCTGTTCGTGATGCCGCCCCAGGGCTTCCTGGCAAGGCCTTCGCGCTGGCTGCGGGCGCTGCACCAGCATCGGGGCACCCTGTCTGCGGCACCGAACTTCGCCTACGAGATTCTCGCCAACAAGGTGCCCGACGACGAACTGCAGGGCCTCGATCTCGGCGCCTGGCGGGTGGCGGCCAATGGCGCCGAGCCGGTGCACGCGGCCACGCTGGCGCGCTTTGCCGAGCGCATGCGGCCCTGCGGCTTCGACCCGCGCGCGATGATGCCGATGTACGGCCTGGCCGAAAGCGGCGTCGGACTTGCCTTCCCGCCGCTCGGACGCGGGCCGAAGATCGACTGCATCGACCGCCGCGCGCTGCGCGCCGATGGCCGCGCCGAGCCGCTGCCCGCCGCCCAGGCGTCCGCCGGCATGCAGGTCGTCAGCTGCGGCCAGCCGCTGGCGGGGCACGAGATCCGCGTCGTCGACGCCCGCGGTGCGGAGCTGCCCGAACGCAGGGAAGGGCGGGTCGAGTTCCGCGGCCCGGCGGCGACCGCCGGCTACTTTCACAACCCGGAGGCGACGCGGACCCTGTTTCGTGGCGACTGGCTCGACACCGGCGACGTCGGCTACATCGCCGAAGGCGAGATCTACCTCACCAGCCGGGTGAAGGATCTGATCATCCGCGGCGGCCACAACATCCACCCCTACGACCTCGAGGAGGCGGTGGGTCATCTGCAGGGCATTCGCCAGGGCTGCGTGGCGGTGTTCGGCGCCGTCGATCCCGTGAGCGCGACCGACCGCGTCGTGGTGCTGGCCGAGACAAGGGTCGGCGACCCGGTGCAACGCGCCGCGCTGCGCGAGCGCATCGCCGAGCTCTCGATCGCGTTGCTGGGCGTGCCCGCCGACGAGATCTTGCTGGCCGAGCCGCGCACGGTGCTGAAGACATCCAGCGGCAAGATCCGGCGCGCCGCCTGTCGCGCGCTGTACGAGCAGGGCCAGCTGCGTGCGACTGGCCGGCCGGTCGTCTGGCAGCTCGCCCGCCTGTGGCTCGATGCGCTCGCCCGCCGCTTGCGCGAACCGCTGCGGCGGGCCTTCGACCTTCTGTATGCAGCCTGGCTGTGGGCCTTGTTCGGCCTCGGCGCCACGGCAGCCGCGTTGGTCGCCCTGCTGCCCGGGCGCAGCGCCCGCAAGCGTGTCGCGCGCGTTGTCGCCCGCCTGGTCGCGCGCCTGTCGATGCTTCCGATGCGGGTCGAAGGGGCCGGGCACCTGGAGGGCCGTCAGGCCGTCGTCGTCGTCAACCACGCCAGCTACGTCGACTGGCTGCTCCTCACCGCCGTTCTTCCATCCGGGATGAGTTTCGTCGCCAAGCGCGAACTGGCGCAGTCATGGCCGCTGCGCTGGGTGCTGTCGCGCATGGGCACGCGCTTCGTCGAGCGCGACGACGTGCACCGCAGCGTCGAGGATGCCAAGTCGCTGCTCCTGGCCGTGCAGGCCGGAGAGTCGCTGGTGTTCTTCCCCGAGGGCACGTTGACGCGCGCGCCGGGCCTGCGGGGGTTCCAGATGGGCGCGTTCGTGGTCGCGGCTCAGGTCGGGGTGGCCCTGGTGCCGGTCAGCCTGCGCGGCACGCGCTCGGTCCTGCGCGACGGATCGTGGTGGCCGCGTCGCCAGCCGGTGCAGATCCAGGTTCACGCGCCGCTGCGGGCGCGCGGCCCGGACTGGCACGCGGCCGTGCAGCTGCGCGACGCGGCGCGCGAGCGCATCGCGGCGACCTGTGGCGAGCCGCTGCTGCCGGGATGAGCGTCCCGGCGCGTCCCGCGGCTCTCAGTACATGTGCTGGCCGCCGTTGATCGAGATGTTCGCGCCGGTGATGAAGGCCGCCTGCGGCGAGGCGAGGTAGGCGACGAGCTGCGCCACCTCGTCGGGCTCGCCGAGCCGGCCGAGCGGGATCTCCGGCAGGATGCGGCTGTCGATGACTTCCTTGGGCACCTTCTCGACCATGCGCGTGCGCAGGTAGCCCGGCGACACGGTGTTGACGGTGATGTTCTTCTTGGCGAACTCGATCGCGAGCGACTTGGTGAAACCATGGATGCCGGCCTTCGATGCCGCGTAGTTCGCCTGTCCGAACGCGCCGCGCTGACCGTTGACCGACGAGATGTTGACGATGCGGCCCCAGCCGAGCGCCAGCATGTCCTCGACGACCTGCTTGCTCATGTTGAACATCGAGTCGAGGTTGGTGCGCAACACGCTGTGCCAATCGTCCTCGGTCATCTTGCGGAAGCTCGCGTCGCGGGTGATGCCGGCGTTGTTGACCAGCACCGCAACCGGCCCCAGACGTGCGCGCACCGCGTCGACGGCGCTGCGGCAAGAGGCCAGGCTGGCGACGTCGACGGTTTCGGTCTCGAACGCGAAGCCCTCGTCGCGGCGTGCGGCGAGCCAGGACGCGACGCGGTCGTTCGCCGGCGAATGCATCGCCACCACCTTCAGGCCAGCGCCCGCGAGGCGCTTGCAGATCGCCTCACCCAGCCCTCCCATGCCGCCCGTGACGACGGCGACCCGGGTCGCCTCATTCATTGCTGCCCATCCGTCCATGCCAGCGGCACGGCATTCGCGACATGCTGGCGCCGGGCCTTCGGGTGCGGATTGAGCCTTCTCAATGCAAAGCTTCCGCCGCGGCCTAGGCTGGGTCATTCAGGCGATGCCTTGAAGGAGCTCATCGTGCCCTTGTTCGTGATGCAAACCCAGGTCTCGGCCGACGCCCTGCACCAGCCGAGATCGTTCCAGACGCTGGAACGCCATGTCGCGGACCAGATCCGCGAACATTGTCCGGAAGTGAAGTGGATCGCCAGCTACGCCGTGCTCGGACCTTGCGACTACGTCGACGTGTTCGAGGCACCCGATGTCGAATCGGCCACGCGCGTGTCGGTGCTCGTTCGCAGCTATGGCCGGTCGCACTCGCAGGTCTGGCCGGCGCTGGCGTGGGAGGACTTCAAGAAGGTGCTCCAGCAGCTGCCCGAAGAGACCTGGAAGCCGCGCAGCGGATGAGACGCCCGGGCTCAGGCGCGCGCCAGCGCGCGCATCACTTCACGCATGAAGGCGGGCAGGTCCGACGGCTTGCGTGAGGTGATCATCCCCTGGTCGACGACGACCTCCTCGTCCTCGTAGCGGGCGCCGGCCGCCCTGAGCTCGGCAGCCACCGAGCGGGTTCCCGTCGCGCGTCGCCCCGCCAGCAAGCCGGCAGCGGCGAGGATTTGCGGCCCATGGCAGATGGCCGCGATGGGTTTGCCTGCGCTTGCGAATCCACGCACGAGCTGCAGCACCGCCGGGTCCCGGCTCAGCGACAGCGGCGCTTCCCCGCCCGGCAGCAGGAGCAGGTCGTAGTCGGCGGCATCCAGTCCGGCGACGACCTTGTCGACCTCGATGCGTTGGCCATGCTTGCCGGTGATGCAACCCGTCCGCGTCGACGCCACGTCCACGGTCACGCCTTCGTCGCGCAGGCGCCGCAGCGGCTCGAGCAACTCGCTGTCCTCGAACCGGTCGGCGCTGACGATGAGCGCCTTCATGGGCGTTCCGGTTGTGTGCCGGGTGATGCCGGCGCTATGACCCGCCGCCGCTCTTGCGCGGGCGCATCTCGCCTTCGCGCACCCAGACGCCGGGTGCCTCGCAGTGCAGCAACTCGTCACCGCTCAGCACGAAGTCTCCGATGCGGTAGCCGACGCCGTTGAAGCGGCACCCGCCGCCCGCCACGTTGGGCTCGACTTCCACCTCGTCGTCCTCGCCGACGATCGGCGAGGTTTCGAGCTCGGGATCCGGCGCACCGACTTGCAGGTGCTGGTCGACCATCGGCAGTGGCATCGTCATCTCCTTCGCATCACATGAAAGCCAGTCTGCTTGTCGTCGACCGCCCGGCGTTGCGCTGAATCAAGAAGCGGTCGGCGACACATGGACAAGCCGGGCGCCGAAGTCCTCGAGTCCTGGGTCCCGCGGCTTGACGCAACGCAACGCCCGGCTCGGATTGCGCAACAGACTTGCAGCAGCGGAATGATGCAAGGCATTGATTCATGCGGGATGTTGATGGTCACGCGCGAGCAGGTGGCGGCGATGGCGCTGCTGGACCTGCTGATGCTCGGCGTACTGGCCGCCCTGTACCGCCCCATCGTGGCCACGGTGTTCGACGAGGAGTTCGCGCGCGTGCGCGGACTGCCCACGACCGCGTTGTACCTGGGCTTGCTGGCGGTGGTGGCCTTGGCGGTGGTGGTGCTGGTGCAGGCCGTCGGGCTGGTGCTGGTGATGGCCCTGCTGACGCTGCCCGCGGCCACCGCGCTGGTGTGGGCCGCTTCGGTTGGCCGGCTGATGCTCGGGGCCACGGCCGTCGCCGGCCTGGTCATCGTCGCCGGGCTGGGCGTGGCCTTCGAGACCGACTCTCCCGCAGGGGCCACCATCGTGCTGTGCGCGGCGGCGCTCTATCTGGCAGCGCTGGCGCTGAAGTGGCTGGCCGACCGGTTTCGGCGCCGTCGCGTGGGCCGGAAGTCCTCACCCTTCACCGCCGACCCGGGAGGGCCGACTTGAACGCCACCGATGCGCAAACCCCCATCGACACGCAATGACACACCCTCAATCGTGTGTCAGCGACTTGTCGGTGAAGAGGTAGTCGCGCATTTCCTTCTCGAAGGATCCATCGTTGCGCCTGATCCATTCCATCAGCATCGCCGCATGCTCCTTTTCCTCGTCACGGTTATGCGCGAGGATAGAGCGCAGCACCGGATCCTTGCAGGCGTCGACCCGCTGGTTGTACCAGTCCACCGCCTCCAGCTCCTCCATCAGCGAAACGACCGCACGATGCATGTCGCGCGTGACGTCCCGAAGTTCGTTGATCGGCTCGTGATAGCCCTCGTTGGCCATGGTCTTCCCCTTTGTCGGCAAGGTCGTGTGGTCTTGGCTCACGGCGGTCGGGCCACTGCGTCCGCGGCTGCGCAGCGTTTGGCAAGCTGACCCGAAGCCGAGGACAGTCTATGCGGGTTGACGCGTGGCCGATTGAATTCCGTCAACGGCAAGCGATTCGTCGCAGCCATGCCCACCGACGCGGGCACGATGATCCGAATCGGGGTTGGCGTTGCGTTCCGTCAAGCCGCCTGGGCCTGGGACGGGTAGTTTTGCGGCGTCATGGCAGGTGGATCAGGTCCTGCGCTGTCACCCCTTGCCTGGCGCCTTCTTGGGAGATCCACGATGCGCAGAATCTACTATCTGGTTCCGACCGTCGCATCGGCCCGGGCGATCGTCGACGATCTACTGCTGGCCCGCATCGAGGAGCACCACCTTCACGTCGTCGCGAGGGAGGACACCGCGCTGGAGGACCTGCCCGAGGCGAGGATGGCGCAGAGGTCCGATCTCGTCCCGGCCCTGCAGCGTGGCGTGGCAGCGGGCGGCCTGGCGGGCTTGCTCGCCGGTGTGGTCGCGGTCACCTTCCCGCCCGCGGGACTGGCGCTGGGTGGCGGTGCGTTGCTGGGCTTGACCTTGTTCGGCGTCGGCTTCGGTGCCTGGATGTCCGGCATGGTCGGCATCGGTCTGCCGAGCGGTCGGCTCGAGAAGTTCGAGGCGGCGATCGCGCGTGGCGAACTGCTGATGATGGTCGACGTACCGCGCAATCGCGTCGAGGAGATCGAGGCGCTCGTCAGGCGCCACCATCCCGAGTCGGAACTCGAGGGCCTGGAGCCGAACGTTCCGCTGTTTCCTTGATCGGCGTTGCGCCGTCTGAGGTTGCGGTTCGTGCGTCGCCGGACACCGCGCCCGTCCGCGCCCCGCTCGTCCGCGCCGCTGGCGATGGAGAGCGAACAGGTGCCGCTTGTGAGCGATCCGGCTCAGGCAACGAGCTTGATCAAGGATGCATGAGCAGCATCGACGACTCGGCTGATGCAAAGGCGCCGATCCCTCGGCGTGGCATTCGGTTCACCCGTGCGCCGAGCTGCGGAGCGTTTCGAACAGTCACCATTGCCGCTCAGTCGGCGGCGGCGCGGGCCGATATCGGAGGAGACCGCGACCCGCAGGAGACCGCCATGACCCGATCTGCCAGCACGGCTTCGTTCTCGACCGCCAACCCGCATGCGTTGGCGACGATCCTGGAAGCCAGTGCGACGAAGAGCATCATCGCCTCGCGCGACATCTTCGACATCTCGGGCATCAAGCTGTGGGCCCGCGACATGCCGGTCTCGGGCGCGCTGCAGCGCAAGCTCCTCGACCGCCAGCTGCTCAACCCGCTGGAAAGCTGCCTGATGGCCGAGGATGGCGTCACCGCGCACACGCTGGTGCTGGCGACGCAGGCGCTGGTCGAGGCCGGGACACCGCTGGCGGCGCTGCTGCGGCCGCAGGCGACGCGCATCGTGCAGGAAGCGGCGCACCTGCCGCTGCATTCGGTGGCGCAGCTGCTGCTCACCGCGGGCCAGGCCTCGCGCCCCGAGTCGTTCGACCACGCGGTGCAGGCGATGGCGCTGAGCGGCGCGCTGATGGTCGCGCACGGCGGCACGACGGCCGAGCTGCGCCTGGCGATGCTGTGCGGGCTGCTGCACGACCTCGGCGAGATGTACATCGACCCGCGCTTCGGCGAGGCCGATGCCGACCGCGCGCTCGACTTCCAGAGCTACCAGCAACTGGTGGTCCACCCGCATGTCGGCCACCTGCTCGCGGCGCAGCTGACGAACTACCCTGGCGCGCTGGCGCGTGCGATCGCCGAACACCATGAGCGCATGGACGGCTCCGGCTACCCGCATGGCCTGGAGCGCGACGCGATCTCTCCACTCGGCCGCCTGCTCGCGGTCAGCGAGGCGACGCTCGCCGTGTTGCGCAGCGAGCGTCCGGACCTGGCACGCGCCAGCGTCGCGCTCAGAGTGGTTCCCGGCGAGTTCGACCTCGGCTGGGTCGGCCAGATCACGGCGGCGGTCCGCGCCGAGCCCGGTCTGCAAGCCCGGCTGGATACCGACGAGGTGCAAGCACGCCTGGCCCGGCTCGATGCGGGGCTGAGGACCGCGCACGACACGACCAGCGCGCTGCTGCCGCGCGCGCAGTCGCCGGCGGCGAAGGACGCGCTGGCGCTGGCCCGGTTCCTGCTGAGCCGTCTGCGCAAGGGCTGGTACGCCAGCGGGTTGTGGAGTGTCGAGTCGGTGGCGGCGCAGGACGCCGCCGAGGTGGAGGCGATCGAGGACGAGCTGTTCTTCAGGCTGCGTTCGATCGAACGCGCTGCGCGGTTGCGCGCCGGCGACGTCGCGCCGGCCGACGCAGCCCTGCTGACGGTGCTGTGCGACGGCCTGGCCGGGGCCGCGTGCTGAGGACCGGGATCCGGTGGATGGTTCACGGCCCGCCGGTCACTTCGGCGAGGGCTCGGTGGCAGGCGCGACGGTGGATTCGAAGATGACTGTCGGGGCCGGTGCGGGCGGTGACGCTATTCCCGTCCGGACGGTCGATCGGGCAGCGCCGGCGGGTTGACCGGCTGCGCCACCGAACGGGCGAGCAGCCTGCCCGACGACTGCTGCCACACGTCGGTGACGAACAGCGTGCCGCCGGCGCGGCGCCGCATGCACGGCGCGCGCCGATCGAGCAGGAAGCTGACGATCGCGAGATCGCCGAACTCGCGCAGCGACAGCTCGCGGACGCGAGCGCGGCAGGGGGGGCCGGCCAGCGCCGCCTCCAGCCACGCGACGCGGGGCGCGGGGTCGGGCTCGGCGGGCGAACGGGCGTCGAAGTCGGGGTCGAGCAGGCCGTCGATGGCGGCGCGGTCGCGCTTTTCGATCGCCTGCTCGAGTGCACGCTCGAGATCGAGATACCTCGACACGCTTCGTGTCGCCATGCCGGACGCGGCGCCGGCGCCACCGCGTGCCGTCGGATCCTGCGCCTGCGCCGCGGGCGGCGCCGCCAGCCAGGCCAACAGCATCAGCAGGCCCGACAGCGCTGCGGCTCGGCGCCAGGAGCCAGGCTCCTGGCGCGCCGCCGTCGACGCCTCAAGAACCGGCAAGGCAGCCCTTCTGACCCGACGAATTCGCGTAGCCGGTGCCCGCCGTGTAGGCCGCGTTCGACCACTCGCCCTGCAGCTTCCAGATGTTGCCGTCGCTGAAGGTCACGTAGGGGGCGCCGAAAGTCCACGCGCACTTGTCGCCGTTCTCGGCGCCGCTGCCGTCGTACCAGGCGCCGGGGCTGGCCGGGTCCGAGCGCGCCTCCGACAACTCGTGCGCCGTCACGTTGGCCAGCGCCGCGAGGCCCTGCGAATGCCCGGTCGTGGTGTCAGCCGGGTTGCAGCCGGCATCGCCGTCGAGGTTGAAGAAGAACGCGAACTGCACCGGGATGCCGCCGCATGTTCCGTAGCTGTGCCAGGCGCAATACCCGGCATGGCCGCGCTTGACGTCGGAATAGACCGCGTAATAGCCGTTGCCTTGAGGGTCGGGTGTGATGTTCCCGGCTGTGACCTGCTTGCAGACTTCGGCCAGGATGGTCGAGGTCTTCGAGCCGCCCGCAGCCGTCGAGGTGTCGATGAGATGGCCGGCGTATGGGGTCGTCGCGCCGACCGAGCCGTTGGTACCCGTGTACTCGTCGACCGTCTTGGCGTAGTTCGATCCGCTGTGACCGGTGTACCAGGCGTCGAGGCCGATGATCTTGTCGCCGACGAAGCTGCTGTTGGTCCAACTCGGGCCCCAGAAGATCGCCCCCGTATATGCGTTGGGCATGATCTTGCCGCCGTGGTAGTTCATGAGGGGGCTGGACGTGCCGCCTGGCCGGGCCGGGTGCGTGTCGCGGCTCCAGTGGATTCCCAACATCGGCGGCTCGCCCTTGTTGCTGAGGTCCTCGGGCGCTTGAGCATGCTGATTGGCTTTGTCGGCGGCCGCGAAAGCCGCGCCGGCAAAGGCCGAGGCGAGGGCGGCAACCAGGATCGTTTGACGCAACATTCGGAACTCCAGTTGATGTCGATGGACAAGGGTTGATGGACAAGGCCACCGCGCTTCCGCACGACGGCGATGGCGACGCCCCGTAACGAAAGGCATCCCGCCCAGGCCGCAGCGCCGCATGTCCGGCGCCCTGCTGCAGGGCTGGCGGATGCTGCCATCGCGGCCCTGGGCGTGCAACCCCGCGCCTGCCGGTGTTGGCGATCACGCCCAATGCTGCACGCGCCCGGTGCCGCCGGGCGGCCGCCGCTTAAGATAAGGGCTTGACCGGCGTGCGCGCGCCGGCGCGTCGCCGGACGTTCCGGCGTTTCACGAGAGCCTCGCATGAGCAGCACCCCAGCGGCCGGCGGCGCCGGCGACGCGGGCATCCTTCCCAGCGTCGACCTGGCGGCCGAGGCCGGGCGCAGCGACTTCTACGAGCGCGCCGGCCAGTCGCACCTGGCGCCGCTGTGGCGCGTGCTGCATGGCCTGGTCACCGACCGTCCGAACCCGCGCTGCGTGCCGGCGATCTGGCGCTACGCGCAGGTGCGGCCGTTCGTGATGGAGTCCTGCCGCCTGATCTCCACCGACGAGGCCGAGCGCCGCGTGATGGTGCTCGAGAACCCGGGCCTGCCGGGGCAGTCGCGGATCACGCAAAGCCTGTTCGCCGGGCTGCAGGTGATCCTGCCGGGCGAGGTCGCGCCGGCGCACCGGCACGTGGCCTCGGCGCTGCGCTTCGTCATCGAGGGCCGCGATGCCTTCACCGCGGTGGCGGGCGAGAAGACGATGATGGCGCCGGGTGACTTCGTGATCACGCCGTCGATGACCTGGCACGACCACGGCAACGAGGGCAGCGCGCCGATGGTCTGGCTCGACGGGCTGGACATGCACATCGTCAACCTGCTGGGCGCCAGCTTCCGCGAGGGCTACCCGGGCAAGGTGCATCCGGTGGATCGGCCCGAGGGCGCGGCGATGGCCGAAGCCGGCAGCAACCTGCTGCCGGTGGACCAGGAATACGGATCGCAGACCTCGCCGATCTTCAACTACCCCTACGCCCGCACGCGCGAGGCGCTGGACAAGCTCTCGCGCTTCCGCGAGATCAACCCCTGGCACGGCCACAAGATGCGCTACGTCAACCCGGTCAACGGCGGCTGGGCGATGCCGACGATGGCGACCTGGATGCAACTGCTGCCCAGGGGCTTCGAGAGCCGGCCGTACCGATCCACCGACGGCACCGTGTTCGTGGCCGTCGAGGGCCGCGGCAGCAGTCGGGTCGGCGACCAGGTCTTCGAATGGGGGCCGCACGACATCTTCGTCGTCCCGAGCTGGGTCACGGTGCAGCACAGCGGCCACGAGGACGCGGTGCTGTTCAGCTACTCCGACCGTGCGGTGCAGGACAAGCTCGACCTGCTGCGCGAGGAGAGACTGTGATGCAGCTGCGCCCCCTGGGCCGTTCGGGCCTGCAGGTCTCGCCGCTGGCCTTCGGCGGCAATGTCTTCGGCTGGACCGCCGACGAGGCCACCAGCTTCGCCCTCCTCGACGCCTGGGTCGATGCCGGCTTCAATCTGATCGACACCGCCGACGTGTATTCGATCTGGGCGCCCGGGCATGTGGGCGGCGAATCGGAGACGCTGATCGGCCAATGGCTGAAGCGCAGCGGCAAGCGCGATCGGGTCGTGATCGCGACCAAGGTCGGCAAGCCGATGGGGCCGGATCGCAAGGGCCTGTCGCCGGCCTACCTCCGGCGCGCGGTGGAAGACTCGCTGCGCCGGCTGCAGACCGACCGCATCGACCTGTACCAGGCGCACGACGACGACGCCGGCACGCCGCTGGCCGACACGCTGGGCGCCTTCGGCGAACTCATCGCGGCCGGCAAGGTGCGGGCGATCGGCGCCTCCAACTACAGCGCCGCGCGGCTCGACGAGGCGCTGCAGCTGAGCGCCGCGCAAGGCCTGCCGCGCTACGAGTCCCTGCAGCCGCTGTTCAACATCTACGACCGCGCCGTCTACGAGGATGCGATCGAGGGCGTCTGCGTGCGGCACGGCATCGGGGTGATCAACTTCTACGGCCTGGCGGCGGGCTTCCTGACCGGCAAGTACCGCCAGCCCGAGGACGCGGCCAAGAGCGCGCGCGGCAAGAACGTCGTCGCGCGCTACCTCAACGAGCGTGGGCTGAAGATCCTGGCCGCGCTCGACGAAGTGGCCTCGCGCCACGGCGCCACGCCGGGGCAGGTGGCGCTGGCGTGGCAGATGGCGCGGCCGAGCATCACGGCGCCCATCGTCAGTGCCACCACGCCGGCGCAACTGGCCGAAGTCATGGCGGCGGTGCAGCTGCGGCTGCCGGCCGACGACCTGGCCCGCCTGGACAGCGCCAGCGCGTGAGCGGCCCCGCGTGGCGGGTAGCGCAGCCCCGTCTCACGCTGTATGCCGATGCGCTCTTGGCGACCCGTCGGGGAATTCGGGTGCGACCGGCGAGCGCGCTCAGGTCGCGGCAAGCTTGCGGGTGACCGCCAAGGCAGGCGGCCGCGCCAGCGTCTGGTACACGACGCAGTACCTCTCCGTCAGGCGCAGAAGCGTCGCGAGTTGTTCCTCCGAGGCGTCGGTGTCGAGCGTGAACTGCAGTCGAATGTTCTGGAGGCCCACCGGAACCTCCTTCGACAGACCCAGCGTTCCGCGGACGTCCAGATCGCCTTCGGCCCGAAGCGTGGCGTCGCGTAATTCGATGCCCAGGGCCGTGGCCACCGCGTTGAGCGTCACCCCTGCACAGGCCACCAGCGCCTCGAGCAGCATGTCGCCCGAACAGGCAGTCTGCCCGCTGCCTCCGGTGGCCGGGTGCAGGCCGGCGACGACGAGCGCCTTGCCGGTTTCGATCCTGCAACTGACGCCTTCACCGATGCGGCCCTGCGCACTCAGGGTGACCAGGGCGGCATCGGGGTCTTCGCGATACCGCTCCTTCAATGGCGCCTGGACAGACCGGAGATCCTGAGCATTCATGACGTGACACCTTTGCCTGCGCGGTGTGGGATTCGATGGCGGGCGACAGCGCGATGCCCTCGTACGTTGCCGCGCAGTTCTTGTCGAACAGGGCCTGGCCGCAGGCGGCTTCGCCGGCCCGGCCGGTGGCGCTGAACGCCGGGCAAGCCGCCAGCGCGGCGCCTGCTGCGGCCACGCCCTTCGCTGTCGACTCCGCCCGCACTCACGCTGTCTCGGCCGCCGGTCCCGATCGAACGATCATTTGTCCTGCAAGGTCTTCAGGTAGGCCAGGACGTTGACGAAGTCCTGGTGCGTGAACACGGCGCTCCAGTCCGGCATGCCCTTGGACGGACGACCGTGCGTCACCGTCGTGAAGAACACATCGTCCATCTGGTCGCCGTACTTGTGGTGCAGCCGGCGCAGGTTGATCTTGCGATCCTCGACGATGGCGTCGGGGCCGTGGCAGTGCGCGCAGGTGCCGTTGAAGACCTCCTTGCCGGCGGCGGCGTCGCCCTTGTCGGCTTCACCCCGGGTCGGCGGGGCGGCCGGCTCGGCGGCCGCGACCTGCACCGGTCCGGCATCGGTGAGGGTGAGCGAAGGACCCGTCGCCGCCACCGCGTACTTGGCGCTGAGCTCGCGGATACGCGGCTCCAGGCCGGCCAGCGCGGCGTTGACCTCCTCGCGCAGCGCCGTCTCCTTCTTCGAGAAGCCGATCGCGGCCTGGAACCGCATCTGCGGCGCGTCGATCGGGATCACGTCGAACCTGTCGCCCAGCGTGGCGTGGTTGACATAGCCTGCGCTCGGCGCCCAGATGAAGGCCGCGTCGACGTCGCCGGCGGCCAGCCGCCGCATCCCTTCCTCGGGGTCCATCACGGTGACCGAGGTGATGTCGCTGCGCGTGGCGAGCAGGCTTTGCGGCGGCGATGCGAACTGCACCGCCACCCGCTGTCCCTTCAGGCTGTCGAGGCCGACTGCAGCGCGGCCCTTGGGCACGACCAACGCGTAGCCCAGGCTCAGGATCGGGCGCGAGAAGATCACGCTCGGGCCCATGAAATCGGCAATCGCCGGCAGCCCGACCGCGAAGTCACACCGGCCGGCCAGCATCGTGGTCCTCACGTTGCGCTTGCCGAAGTAGCTCAACGACCAGACGGTCTCCATCGGGCGGCCCAGCGCGTCGGCCACGGCCTGTCCGATCTCGACATACAGGCCCGGCGCACCCTTGGCGACCGCCTCCGGCGCGTTGCTGCTGAACGGCAGGTTTGCCGGGTCGGCACACAGCCGCAGCGGCTGAACCGCGGCTTGCGAGGCGGCAGCCCCGCAAGCCAGGGCTGCCACCAAGCCGAGTTGCTTGGCGAATCGCATGCTCACTCCGTGAACACGAAGACGGCACCACCTTCGGGCGTGGCTTCGGTCATCTTCTTGCCGACATCGCCCAGGAAGGCCGGGATCGACGCCGTGCGGCCGATCACGATGGCCACGTACTGCTTGCCGCCCACCGCGTAGCTGACCGGGCCGGCGCCGATCCCCGAGCCGAGCGACGCGTTCCACAACTCCTTGCCGGTCTTGGCATCGTAGGCGTGGAAGATGCCGTGCAGGTCGCCCCAGAAAGTCAGGTCGCCTGCCGTCGTCAGCGTGCCGCCATTGAACGGCAGGTCGGTCTTCACGCCCCAGACCTTCTTCTGCGCCACCGGGTCCCAGGCGACCAGCTCACCCATGTAGCCGCCGGGGCCGGGCATGGTCGGGAAGTCGGCGCCGAGATAGAACACGCCCTTGCGGTAGTTGACCTCGGAGACCGCCCAGTCCATGCAGACATTGTTGGTCGGGATGTAGACGAGGCCGGTCTGCGGATTGAACGACATCGGCTGCCAGTTCTTGCCGCCGATCAGGTTCGGGCACACGCCCTTGACCGGATGGTTCGGACCCGGGCGTTTGTCGGAGTTCTCCTCTGGCTTGCCGGTGGCCAGGTCGATCTTGTTGGCCCAGTTCGCCAGCACGTACTTCTCGGCCGAGAGGATCTTGCCGTTGTCGCGGTTGACGACGTAGAAGAAGCCGTTGCGGTCGGCCTTCATGTAGACCGGCGTCTTCTGCCCGCCGATCTTGAGGTCGGCCAGCACCAGTTCGTTGACACCGTCGTAGTCCCAGGCATCCTGCGGCGTGGCCTGCACCCACCACTTGATCTTGCCCGTACCGGCGTCGAAGGCCACCGTGCTCGACGAGTACAGGTTGCTCAGCTTGCCGTAGTTGCTGTCGCCGGTGCTGCGCACGACCGAGTTCCACGGGCCGGGGTTGGAGGTGCCCCAGAACACGGTGTCGGTCTTGGCGTCGTAGGAGCCAACCAGCCAGGGCGCGGCGCCGCCGTGCTGCCAGCTGTCGCCCTTCCAGCTGTCGTTGTTGGCCTCGCCGGGGCCTGGCACCGTGTAGGTCTTCCAGAGCTCCTTGCCGGTACTGACGTCGAAGGCCTGCAGGCTGCCGCGGACGCCGTATTCGCCGCCGCCGAAGCCGGTGATGACCATGTTGCGCACGACCAGCGGCGGCGACGTGATCACCGAGCCTTGCTTGTAGTCGACGACGGTCGAGGTCCACAGCTCCTTGCCGGTTGCCGCGTCCACCGCGGACAGCTTGCCGTCCAGCCGGCCGACGAAGATCTTGCCGTCGGCATAGGTCACGCCCCGGTTGTTGACGTCGCAGCAGGCGTACTGCAGCGTATCGTCAGCGACGTCCGGCTGATAGGTCCACTTCAGCGCGCCGGTCCGGGCGTCCAGCGCATACACGTACTTCGGCCCCCACGAGGTGCTGACGTACATGGTGTCGCCGATCACGATCGGCGAGGACTCGTTGGAGCGCAGCGAGCCGAGCTGGAACGAGAACGCGAGCTTGAGCTTGCCGACGTTGGCGGTGTTGATCTGCTTGAGCGGCGAATAGCGCGTGTTGTCGTAGCCATGGCCATACATCGGCCAGCCGTTTGCATCGGCTGCCTCGGCCGTTCCGCCCTCGGCATAGGCGGCGGTGCCGAGCGCGCCGGCGACCGTCGTGGCCGCTGCAAAGCGGAAGAGAAATCCAATTCGTCTTCTGATCATCGTGTCTTCTCCTGGTGGTGAAACAGCATGTCGTCGACGGGACGGGCCGTTGGCCTTGATCGCCATTCAGGGCATTCGAGCTTTCGGGCGCTTCCTTTCGCTGGCTGACGGGCCGGTTGTCTCCCAAGTTCGCCGCGGCACCAGTGGTGCTCGAGCACCTTCTCGGGCCGCGAGCCGAATGCCGCGAACGCAGGGGCTTCCGGGCTTCGTCCGCGATGAGTATTACGTCGGTGAAACCTTCGTGGCAATAAACGATAACTACGATGCGTAATGAGAACGAGGTCTTGACCCTGCTTCCGCGCCTCTTCCCAGGCCTTGTCGCGGAATTGAATGACTGTTCCATTTCGCGACACCTGGCGGCAGAGCCGTACGCCGCCGGGCATTTGAACGGCGTCCCATTTCGTCGCGTTCAGTTCGGCGACGGGCGCCGGCTCGACGGTGCCGATTGACAGCTCCGCGCCATGGCGATCGAGGCTGGCCACGGGCCACCGCCGCTCGGCTGCCGGGCCCGGCGGCTCAGGCGGGGGCTGCGCCAGCGGCAAATCGCGCCGACGCAAGGGTTAATACCAGGTTTCCCCTCGTCCTGCATATGCCCATGATTGCCTAGCTCCGGGCCCGCAATGACCACGACGGCGCGCCTGAAAGTTCATTCAACGGACCGACCGCGAAAGACGCCAGCCATGCAGAAGAGCCTCCATATCAACGCCGAGAAATGCACCGGCTGCCTGCAATGCGAGATGGCCTGTTCCTACGAGAACTACGGTGTCTTCGCGCCGGCCCGATCGCGCATCAAGGTCTTCGATTTCCACGAAACCGGGCGCAAGGTGCCCTACACCTGCACCCAGTGCGACGAGGCCTGGTGCCTGCATGCCTGCCCGGTGGAGGCGATCACCGTCGACAAGGCCACCGGCGCCAAGATCGTCAACGACAGCACCTGCGTGGGCTGCAAGGTCTGCACGATCAGTTGCCCCTTCGGCACGATCAACTACGTGCAGGAGACCGGCAAGGTGCAGAAGTGCGACCTGTGCGGCGGCGACCCGGCCTGCGCCACGGCCTGCCCGACCGGCGCCATCACCTACATCGACGCCAACTGGACCGGTCTCGACAAGATGCATGCCTGGGCCGACAAGCTCGGCAACCAACAAGCCGCGGCTTAGGGAGACCACGAAATGTCCTGGGCAGGAAAGATCCTTCGCGTCGACCTCACGGCCGGCACCGTCACCTCTGAGCCGCTCAACATGACCTGGGCGCGCGAATACCTCGGCTCGCGCGGTCTGGCGTCCAAGTATCTCGTCGAGGAGATGGACCCCAAGACCGACCCGCTGTCGCCGGCCAACAAGCTGATCTGGGCCACCGGCCCGCTGACCGGCACGATGGCCTCCACCGGCGGCCGCTACACGGTGGTGACCAAGGGCCCGCTGACCGGCGCCATCGCCTGCAGCAACTCCGGCGGCTATTGGGGGGCGGAGCTGAAGATGGCCGGCTGGGACATGGTCATCTTCGAGGGCGCATCGCCCAAGCCCGTGTACCTGCTGATCCAGGACGACGTGGCCGAACTCAAGGACGCGTCGCAGCTGTGGGGCAAGACGGTGTGGGAGACCGAGGCCGCGCTCAAGCAGGGTCACCAGGACCCGTTGCTGCGCATCTCGTGCATCGGCGGCGCCGGCGAGAACAAGGTGCTGTTCGCGGCCGTCGTCAACGACCTGCACCGCGCTGCCGGGCGCTCGGGCGTGGGCGCGGTGATGGGCAGCAAGAACCTCAAGGCCGTGGCGGTGCGCGGCACCAAGGGCGTGGGCAACATCGCCGACCCCAAGGAGTTCATGAAGGTCATCGCCGAGAAGAAGAAGATCCTGCACGACAACGGCGTCACTGGCCAGGGCCTGCCGGCCTATGGCACGCAGGTGCTGATGAGCGTCATCAACGAGATGGGTGCCCTGCCCACGCGCAACCACCGCGACGTCGCCTTCGAGGGCGCCAAGGACATCGGGGCCGAGGCGATGGCCACGCCGCGGGCGACGGACGGCAAGAAGCAGCTCGTCACCAACCAGGCCTGCTTCGGCTGCACGATCGCCTGCGGCCGCATCAGCAAGATGGACAAGGGCCACTTCACGGTCGAGAACAAGCCCCAGTACTGGGGTGCCAGCGGCGGCCTGGAATACGAGGCGGCCTGGGCCCTCGGCGCGGCCAACGGTGTCAACGACCTCGAGGCGCTGCAATACGCCAACCTGCTGTGCAACGAGCACGGCATGGACCCGATCAGCTTCGGCGCCACCATCGGCGCCGTGATGGAGCTCTACGGGATGGGCGTGCTCACCAAGGAGCAGCTCGGCATCGACGCCAGCTTCGGTTCGGCGCAGGCATTGGCGCACTTCGCCGAGATCACCGCCAAGGGCGAGGGCTTCGGCCGTGAGATCGGGCAGGGCAGCAAGCGCCTGACCGCCAAGTACGGTCACCCCGAGCTGAGCATGACGGTCAAGGGTCAGGAATTCCCGGCCTACGACAGCCGCGGCATCCAGGGCATGGGCCTGGCCTACGCCACCAGCAACCGCGGCGCCTGCCACCTGCGCGGCTACACCGTGGCCAGCGAGGTGCTGGGCATCCCGGTCAAGACCGATCCGTTGAGCGCCGAAGGCAAGCCCGAACTCGTGATGGCATTCCAGGACGCCACCGCAGCCTTCGACTCGGCCGGCATCTGCATCTTCACCAGCTTCGCTTGGGGCCTGGCCGACGTGGCGCCGCAGGTGGCTGCAGCCTGCGGACCCGAGTTCACGCTGGAGAACCTGAGCAAGATCGGTGAGCGCATCTGGAACATGGAGCGCGACTTCAACAACCGCGCCGGCTTCACGTCCAAGGACGACAACCTGCCGCCGCGGCTGCTCAACGAGCCGGCCAAGACCGGCCCGGCCAAGGGCCTGGTCAGCAAGCTGCCCGAGATGCTGCCCAAGTACTACGCCGCCCGCGGCTGGGATGCCGACGGCCAGCTCAAGGCCGACACGCGCGAACGGCTGGGCTTGTGAGCTGACCCCTTGCCGTTGAACCCCAAGGCGGTTCGTGGAACCGCCTTGTCATTTCTGGAACTCCCACGATGAAGCACCTCATCCTTGGCGCCGGCCCCGCCGGCGTGATCGCCGCCGAAACGATCCGCAAGCATGCGCCCGCCGACGAGATCGTGCTCGTTGGCGACGAGCCCGAGGCGCCGTATTCGCGCATGGCCATCCCCTACCTTCTGATCGGCGACATCCAGGAGCCCGGCACGCAGCTGCGCCACACGCCGGGCCATTACGCGGCGCTCGGCATTACGCTGCGGCGTGGCCGCGCCGTGCGGCTGGACAGCGCGGCGCGCACGGTGATGCTGGAAGACGGCAGCGAGCTGCCCTTCGACCGCCTGCTGATCGCCACCGGCTCGTCGCCCGCCACGCCGCCGATCCCGGGCATCGCCGGCTCGGGCGTGCATTCGTGCTGGACCCTGGCCGACGCGCGCGCCATCATGGCCAAGGCCCAGCCCGGTGCGCGCGTCGTGCAGATGGGCGCCGGCTTCATCGGCTGCATCATCATGGAGGCTCTGGCTGCGCGCGGCGTGAAGCTCGCGGTGGTCGAGATGGGCGATCGCATGGTGCCGCGCATGATGGGGCCCACGGCCGGCGGCATGATCAAGGACTGGTGCGCGGCCAAGGGCGTCGCGGTCCATACCGGCGCCCGCGTCGATGCGGTCGATCGCAGTGCCGGCCCGGGCATGACGGTCCGCCTGTCCACCGGTGCCGTGCTCGACGCCGACCTGCTCATCACCGCCACCGGCGTCAAGCCCAACATCGGCTTCCTCGAGCATTCGGGTGTGCGCTGCCTGGTCGGCGTGCTCACCGACGAGCATCTGCAGAGCAACGTTCCCGGCGTCTACGCCGCAGGCGATTGCGCCGAGGCCTTCGACAAGGTCAGCGGCAAGATGATCGTCAGCGCGATCCAGCCCAACGCCGCCGAGCAGGCCCGTGTCGCGGCCCTGAACATGGTCGGCCTGCGCACAGAACTGCGCGGCGTGACGCAGATCAACGTGCTCGACACGCTGGGCCTGGTCTCGACCAGCTTCGGCCAGTGGGAGGGCGTGCCCGGCGGCCAGCATGTCGAGCTGACCGACAAGGCGGGCGGCCGCCACCTGAGTCTGCAGTTCGACGCCGACCGTCTGGTCGGCTGCAACTCGATCGGCTGGACCGAGCATGTCGGCGTGATGCGCGGGCTGGTCGAAGGCCAGGTCCGCCTCGGCGGATGGAAGGACAAGCTGCTCGGCGACCCGACCTTGATGATGGAGGCCTACCTCGACTGCGCCCAGGCACAGGGCCGGCATGCCCTGGTCTGAAGCTGCAGCCGGCGGCAGGGTCGCGTCGATGCGCATCACCTTCAAGCTGTACGCCAGCCTCACCGAGTACCTGCCGCCGGAACACCGGATCGGCAACCGGGTGACGCTCGACGTGGCGCCAGGCTCCACCATCGAGCAGATCGTCGCCCCCTACCAGCTGCCGGCCAAGATGGTGCAACTGGTCCTGGTCAACGGTCACTTCGTGCCACCCGAGGAGCGGGCGTCGCGCAGGCTGGCCGAGGGCGACGTGCTGGCGATCTGGCCGCCGATCGCCGGTGGCTGATGCTGCACGACATCCCGCCCGAGTTCGAGCGCGAACAGGGCTGCACCGAAGCTGAATGGCTGCGCTGGCTGCCGGGCGCGGTGCGTGCGCATGCGCTGGCATGTCCGGCGCCCGGCGTTGCCGAGGTGGCCATCGGCAGCGGTTGCCTGCAGCTGGAGTGGACCGTGCTGCCGCCGCGCCGGATCGCGCTGGTCGTGATGCCGCGCATGCGGGTGCGCTTCCACTTCGATGGCGTCGACGCCGCCGAGCGCGCCGAGTTCATGCGCTACTTCGACCTCTGCCTGCAGCGCGGCGGCGGATAGACCCGGTGACGAGGGGCGCCGGGCGCAGACGGCGCGCGGGCCGTAGACCGCGGACCGGACCGGTGCACCACCCCATCCCGCGGCGTCACTGGGTGCCGTCACCGAAGCGGTAGAGCACGCCGATCCAGGCGCCGCGCGGCGCACCCAGCGAGCGGAACTGCTCGTTGCGCCAGCTCGCGCCGCTGCTGTCGAAGCTGTTGCCGGGCGCCGTGAAGACGTTCTGGCCCAGGGCACCGAAGGTCGAGTAGCGCCGGTCGAGCAGGTTGACCAACTTGGCGAACAGCTCCCAGCCGCCGGCCAGCCGGTAGCGCGCGTCCAGGTTGAAGACCGCGAACCCGGGCACGGACCCGTGGATATCCCGGTTGTTCTCGTCGCCGCGCGCATAGGTCTTCGTCTGCGCGACCATGTCCAGGTCCACGGACGCCGCCGCCGTCAGCTCGTAGCCGATGCCGAGCTTGAAGGTCTGGCGCGCGATGCCCGGGATGTGGTCGCCGGGCAGCACCTGGATCTCGGTGCAGCCGGCACAGCTCAGTGCGGTGGCGGTCGAGTTGCTCGGACTGTTGAGGACCAGCGGCGACTCGAAGGTCGCGTCGATCAGGCTGTAGTGCAGGTTCACCCGGAGGCGATCGAACACGCCATCCAGCCCGAGTTCCAGCCCCTGGCGCCGCGTCTGGCCGACGTTGCGGAAATAGCCCGCGCTGGTCGCGCCACCGCCGCTGCTGATGAACTGGATGTCGTCGGAGAGCGTGGTGCGGAAGGCCGCGGCGCTCCAGCCCAGGGTCGGCTTGAAGCGGCCGCGGGCGCCGACCTCCAGTGTCCTGCTGAGCACCGGACTGAGCGCCGGGTCGGACGCAAAGGCGTTGGGCAGCGAGCAGGGCGCGTTCGGGTCGGCACAGCTCAGCTCGACCGGCGTGGGCACGCGCATGCCTTCGTCATAGGCGCCGTACACCGTCAGCCCTGGCGCAGGGGTGTAGGTCAGGCCGAGCGCGGGATTGAGGCGGTGGAAGGCGTGGCTGCCGTCGAGGGCGGTGCCGGTCTGGTCGTCCAGCTTGACCGTGGAATGGTCGTAGCGGCCCGAGACCGTCAGGAAGGTCTTGGCGTCGATGCCGAAGGTGTCGCTGAGGTAGGCCCCCGCGGCGGTGGCGCTGGAGCGCAGAGAAGTCGCCAGGAAGACGGGTGAGGTCGAGGCGGTGTCGCGCGAGGCGCCGGCTTCCTGATCCGCTTGCGTGAAGGCGGTGCGGCCACGGTCCACCGCGGCGCCCAGGATCAGCTGGTTCTGGTGCCCCCACAGGGCGGCCGGGACGCTGATCTGCAGCGAGGCGCCGGGCCGCAGCTGTTCGATCGTGTTGATCGCGTTGCCGGTGGGCTGGTTGCCGGCGCCCACGCTCAGCGCCGGATCGAAGTCGTTGTTGACGTTGCTGTTGACGACGTAGGTCTCGAGCTTGCGGAAATAGGCGTTGCCTTCCAGCAGCAGGCCCCCCGCCAGGCGGTGGTTGACCTTCAGGTTGAGGAAGGCCAGCCGGTTGGTCTGGTAGTCGGGCCAGGTGTAGGCCTGCGTGTAGTCGGCGATGAACGACAGCGGCAGCGACTGGTTGCCTTCGAGCCGCGTGTCGGCCAGCGTCACGCTCAGCGCGGCCCGCGTGAGCGCATCGCGCCAGTCGGCGCTGGCGAACAGTTGCTGCACGCGACTCGGGTTGTGCTGGCCCCAGCCGGCATCGCGAACCGAGTTGCCGGCGACGAAGCCGCCCAGGTGCTGGCCGTGGCCGCCGCTGGTGAATTCCAGCGCTGCCCGGCCGAACGAACCGCCATAGGCCTGCACCGAGGTGCCGGGGCTGTCGAAGCCGGTCCGCGTTGCGACGTTGAGCGCGCCGCCGAGGGTGTTCAGGCCGAACACCGGGTCCGATCCCGGGATCACGGTGATGCTGGCGATTGCCGCGCTCGGGATCAGGTCCCAGTTGACGGTGTCGCCGAAGACCTCGTTGACGCGCACGCCGTCGACGAACACCGACAGGCCCTGCGGCGTGCCCAGCGCCGGCGAGGCCGTGAAGCCGCGGAAGTTCACGTCGGGCTGGAAGGGATTGCCGGCCGTGTCGTTGATGCTGACGCTGCCTGCTTCCCGCAACAGCGTGTCGGCCAGGCTCGGCCCGCTGCGGCCGGCGCTGTTCGAAGGCAGCAGCGTCTGCACGTTGGCCGGCACGCGGTTCAGCGGCATGCCCAGGCCGGACATCGGGGTCGTCGAAATGACGACGGTCTGCTGCGCCGGCGCGGTGTCGGCAGCTCTCGCCACGCCGTGCAGCGCCAGGATGACCAGCCACAGGGCGCCCACGGAGATCCGCAAGCGTCTGGACCGACATCGTCGAATTCGCTTGGCGGCTGGCCCCGAGCGCGAAGCGGCCTTTTGCATGGGTGCGGCCTTCAAGGCAGATCGGATGTCGACCGCCGAAGGGCCGGCAGTCGCGCGATGGGGCGTGGTCGGAATGACATCGGATCTCGCCTGCACGGAACCGGCTTCGTCGGCGCGCGCCGAGATGCAGCAGCGCTTGGCGTCTGCGGGCCCGGATGCCGCGCTGGACTACAGGCCGGCGATGTATTGGGCCAGATTCTCGATGTCGGCGTCGGAGAGCGACTTTGCCACGCTGGTCATGCTGCCCGCATCGTTGGTGCGCTTGCGGGCCCGGAAATCCGTCAGCTGCTTGACGACGTAGCCGTAGTGCTGGCCGGCCACGCGCGGGATCTCGTTCTGCCCCGAGAAGCCACCCAGGTGGCACATCGTGCACAGCACTTCGTCGGCCTTCGCCCTGCCCAGCTTGGCCTTTGCCGGATCGGCGGAAAAGCCCGTCGGCGTGGGCTTCTGGCCGGCAAAGTAGTCGGCCAGTGCGTGCATCTCGTCGGGGCCCAGCCCCGCGATGATCGGGGTCATCTGCTCGTTGCTGCGGCGACCGGCCTTGAAGTCACGCAACTGCAGGTAGAGGTAGCGCGCCGTCTGCCCGGCCAGCGTCGGCACCAGCGCCTGCTCCGAATTGCCGCCTGGTCCGTGGCAGGCGACGCAGATGGCTGCCTTGGGTGGTGCATCCTGCGCCGTCGCGGTCAGCGCCGCCAAGGCGAGTCCGGCACTGGCGACGGCCCGCACGAACGGTGCGAACCGCGTCGAAGTTGAATCGGCAGACATCAGTTCAGTATCTCCCCAATGAAAACGGCCCCGCCCGAGGGCGGGGCCGCAGAGCTTGATGGACCGCTGCTATCGCCCGTTCAGGGCAGCGAGAACACGACGACCGAGTTGCCGCGCTTGTAGTCGAGTTGCGTGTTGCCGCCGGCAGCCACCGCAATGTACTGCTTGCCGCCCACACTGTAAGACACCGGCGGCGCGTTGACGCCGGCGCCGGCCTGGTAATGCCACAGCTTCTTGCCGGTCGCGGCATCGAAGGCATCGAACAGGCCGTTGCCCTCGCCGGTGAAGACCAGCCCGCCCGCGGTGGCGAGCACGCCACCGATCAGCGGCTGCTCGGTGTCGAAGTGCCACGCGATCTTGCCGGTGTTGAGGTTCACCGCCGAGAGTCGACCCCACTGCTTCTCGCTCGCGATGGTCTTGAACGCACCCGCCAGCCAGAGCTTGCCGCCGGGGTACTTCGACTCCTCGTAGGAGTAGGTCATCGGCTGGTGCAGGTTGGCGGCATACGCATAGTGGAGCTTCGGGTCGACCGCCATCGGGCTCCATTCGACGCCGCCGTTGGCTCCCGGCAGCATGCGCACGCCCTGCGGGGTCGGCTGCACCCACATGTTCTCCTGCGGGATCATCGCGTCGCTGAAGCGGATCAGCTCGCCGGTGGCGCGGTCGTGCACGTAGACATGCCCGGTCTTGCCACCGTGGATGGCGACCTTGTGCATCTTGCCGTCCTTGCCCATCGCTTCGGTCAGGATCACCGGCGAGACGGCGTCCAGGTCCCAGACGTCGTGCGCGATGTACTGGTAGTGCCACTTGTAGGCACCGGTGTTGAGGTCGACGGCGACGATCGAATCGGTGTAGAGGTTGTCGCCCGGACGCTCCTTGCCGTACAGGTCGGGGCTGGGGTTGCCGACGACGAAGAAGACGGTGTTGGTCTCCTTGTCGACCGCCGGGGCCATCCACACGCCGCCGCCCAGCGTCTTGTAGAAGTCGCCGCCCTCCTTGGCCAGTTGTTCCTTCTCGGCCGCGATGTCGCGGTGCTCGTCGCGGCCGGTGGCGTCGTGGGTCGCCCAGGTTCCTTCCTGGCCCTTTTCCGGGATCGTGTGGAAGGTCCACAGCAGCTTGCCGTCGTTGGCGTCATAGGCCTTCACGAAGCCGCGGATGCCGTACTCGCCGCCGTTGGTGCCGATCAGGATCTTGCCGTTGACCGCGACCGGCGCCATGGTCTCCGAATAGCCTTCCTCGGGGTTGGCGATCTGCACGCTCCACATCACCTTGCCCGTCTTGGCGTCGAGCGACACGAGCTTCGCGTCGAGCGTGCCCATGTAGACACGGTCGTTCATGACGGCCACGCCGCGGTTGTTCGGGCCGCAACAGTAGGTGGTGACCTCGCCCAGCTTGGGCTTGTAGTGCCAGAACTCCTTGCCGGTGGCGGCGTCGATCGCGTAGACGTGGTTGTACGAGGTCGTCAGGTACATGATCCCGTCGACCACGATCGGTGCGGTTTCCATCGACTCGAGGACTTCGGTCTGGAAGATGAATGCCGGCCGCAGCTTGGCGACGTTCTTGGTGTTGATCTGCGTCGCCGGGTAGTAGCGCGTTTGCGCGTAGCTCATGTTCGACTGCAGGAAGTTCTTGCCGTCCTTGTCGGCGGCGTCCAGCCGTGCCTGCGACACCGAGATGTCCTTGGGCACCGGCGCACCGGTCGCGCCGGCTCCACCCTTGATCTCGGCCTGCGCGAATGCCGCGCTGCCGATGCAGGCCAGTGCGCATCCAAGCGCCAAGGGAACCAAGCGGGGTTTTGTCGCTCTCGAATGCATGTCGAATCTCCTGTTTGTTGTCTGAACCGTCGATCAGAGCGCCGATGGAACCGTGGCCCTGAGTCTTGCGCAGGGCGCAGTTGCGGCCCGCAGGGCTTGCCCTGCTTGCCCGCAACGCACAATAGCCGAAAATGCCGTGCCGCATGGCGCTCTTTAACGCTGCGCCGCAACATTGAAGATATATCCGCGAGGAGCCGGAATTGATGCTAATTCGAATCGCGACCGTGTTTGTATTAGGGGGTCTGCTCGCCGGCGGCGCCGGCGCTCAGGCGTCGAACGATCCGAGCCCCAACGGGCAGTTGCTGGTCGCTGCGCGCCAGGGCGACCTGGCTTCGGTCACGACCCTGCTCCAGCACGGCGCGGCCGTCGATTCGCGCAATCGGGTCGGCAAGACACCGCTGTTCATGGCCGCCGAGAAGGGCCAGGTCGAAATGGCGAAAGCCCTGCTGAAAGCGGGTGCCGGTGTCAATGTCGAGTCGGTCGCGCGGGTGACGCCGCTGATGGCTGCGAGCTACGCCGGCTACGCCGAGATGGTTCGCCTGCTGCTCGACGCCGGCGCCCGGACGGAGGCGGTCGACCGCGTGGACAAGCCGGCCGTCGTCTATGCCGCCGGGCAGGGCCATACCGAGGCCTTGCGGCTGCTGCTCGACCACGGCGTTCCCGTCAACGCCGTCTACGCCAACCGCCTGACCGCGCTGATGTGGGCCGCCGGCCAGGGGCATGCGGACGCGGTGAAGCTCCTGCTCGAACGCGGCGCAAGATCCGATCTGCGCGACGACCGCGGCCTCAGCGCCGCCGACATGGCTCGCCAGGGCGGCCACGCCGACGTGCTGGCGCTGCTGGCCTCGCATTGAGCGCGTTCGGCGACACGGCGCGGCGATCCGGGTCCGCGGACCGCGTCGCGTGAGCCCGTCTCGCCAGCGCAGCCGAAGAGCGCGCCGGCAGGCGGCGGAAGTGCCGAGCCCTTCTGCGTCAGCAGACACGGACAACCCCAGCGGCCAGGCCAAGGATTCCATGACCGATTCGAAGCAGTTCGCTCCACCTGCAGGGCTGCGCCGTCTGGCTGGCGCCTGGTGCCTGATCGCGATGGCGCTGCCGGCGGTGGCGCAGACCACCGACACCGTGGTCGTCACCGGCAGCTTGGCCGAGCAACGCGCCTTCGACGCGCCTTACTCGGTGGACGTGGTCGATGCCGCCGCGCTGCGCAGCGCCGGACCGATGATCAACCTCTCCGAAGCCCTGGCTCGAGTGCCGGGGCTGGTGGTCAACCTGCGCAACAACTACGCGCAGGACCTGCAGATCAGCTCGCGCGGATTCGGCGCGCGGGCCAGCTTCGGGGTGCGCGGCATCCGCCTGTACTCCGACGGCATTCCGGCTGCCGGGGCCGACGGGCAGGGGCAGGTCTCGCATTTCGACCTCGCCGGCGCCGACCGCATCGAGGTGCTGCGCGGCCCGTTCTCGGCGCTCTACGGCAGCAGCTCGGGCGGGGTCATCGCGCTGATCACGCGTGCACCGGCGAAGCGCGAGTTCAACGTCGATGTCGACCAGGGCAGTGCCGGTCTGAAGCAACTTCGCCTGGGCCTGGCCGCGCCCTTCGACGGTGGCTTCAGCGTGCGCGCCGAGGCCAGCGGCTTCCAGAGCCAGGGGTTCAGGCCGCACAGCGAGGCCAGGCGGACCTTCGGCAACGTCAGGCTGGGCTGGGAAGGCAATGGCGCCGACCGCGTGGTGGTTGTGCTCAACGGGATCGACCAGCCGGCACAGGATCCCTTGGGCCTGACGCGCGCGCAGTTCGACGCCGACCCGCGCCAGACCGCGCCGCAGGCCCTCCAGTACGACACGCGCAAGAAGCTCTGGCAGGACCAGGCCGGCCTGCAGTGGCAGCACCGCTTCCAGGGTGCCGGACCGTTGCTGCGCAGCGAGGTCGCGACCTACTACGGGCAGCGCAGCGTCACCCAGTGGCAGTCGATCCCCACTTTCGTCCAGGCCGCGCCGACCAGCCCAGGCGGGGTGATCGCATTCGACCGCTACTACGGCGGCATCGACGCGCGCCTGTTCTGGCGTTGGGAGGGGCTGCGCCTGGTCACCGGCGCGGCCGAAGACGACATGCGCGACAACCGGCAGGGCTACAACAACTTCACCGGCAGCGGCACGACCCAGGTGCTCGGCGTGACGGGCGAATTGCGCAAGGACGAGGACGACCGCGCCGGCCGCAGCGACGTCTATGCCCAGGGCGAGGTCGACCTTGGCCCGACCGTCACGGCCATCGCCGGGGTTCGTCATGGCCGGCTCACGATCAGCTCGCGTGACAAGCTGAGCGGCGGGCCGGCCGCCAGCCTGGCCTATGCCTACACGCTGCCCGTCCTGGCGCTGCGCTGGCAGCCGACCGTGGCCTGGAGCCTGTATGCCAGCGCTGGCCGCGGCTACGAGACGCCGACGCTGACCGAACTGGCCTACCGCCCGGACGGCGGCGCGGGCCTGAACACCGGGCTGCGCCCGGAGCGCAGCCAGCAATGGGAGCTGGGCAGCAAATGGCACACCGCCGACCAGGCCCTGAGTTTCGAGGGCGCCCTGTTCCGCGCCGAGACCAGCGACGAGATCGGCGTGCTCGCCAGCAGCGGCGGCCGCAGCACCTACCAGAACGTTGGCCACACCCTGCGCCAGGGCGCCGAGGCCTCGGTGGCCTGGCGCATCGCGCCGGCTTGGCGCGCCGACCTCGCACTCACGCTGCTCAGGGCCGTCTACCGCGACGACTTCGCCGGCAAGCGCATCGCCGGCACGATGCCGCGCAACGCCTTCGCCGAACTGGTCTGGTCACCCGGCGCGGCCGAGTTCGGCGTCGAACTTCGCGGCCAGGGCCCGCAGGCCGTCAACGACGCCAACAGCGATTTCGCCGGCGGCTACGGGTTGCTGGCGCTGCGCGCGCAATGGCATGTCGACCTCGGCCCCGGCCGGCTGGAACTGATGGCGCGCGTCGACAACCTGGCCGACCGCAGCGTCGCCGGCAGTGTCATCGTCAACGAGAGCAACCAGCGCTTCTTCGAGCCAGCGGCCGGTCGCAACGCGCTGGTGAGCGTGCGCTGGCGGCAGGGCTTCTGAACGCGAACCGGCCGTGCGGCATCAGCGGATGGCGACGCCCCAGGGCAGCTTGCCGACGGGCACGTCGGCGATCTTGACCGCGCGGTCGACGTCGATCACCGACACCGTCCCCGAGCGGCCGCAGGCGACGTACAGCTTCTTGCCATCGGGTGTCAGCGCCATGTTCCAGGGGCGCTGGCCGACGCCGATGGTCGCGGTGATCGCCAGGGTCCTGGTGTCGATGATCGACACGCTCGCGTCGCCGCCGTTGGAGACGAAAACCCGGCTGCCGTCGGGGTGCACCGTGATGCCGTTGCTGCGCAGCCGCGCCGGGATCTTGGCGAGCACGCCGTGCGTCGCGGTGTCGATGACATAGACCTCGTTGGCGGCCTCGGCGGCGACGTAGGCCTGCTTGCCATCGGGCGAGAAACCGATGCCGCGCGGGCGTGCGCCGACCGGGATCTTGGCGATCTCCTTGCGCGACGCGAAGTCGATGACGTCGATCGCGCTGCCCTCCTCGGCGCTGACATAGACCTGCTTGCCGTCGGGCGTGAACTCGGCGTGCTCGGGGTTCTTGCCGAGCACCTTGACGACGAAGGCCAGCTTGCCGGCCCGGGTGTCGACGAAGGCGATGTCGTTGCTTTCCTCGACCGCCGCGGCCACCCAGCGACCGTCGGGCGAGATCCCCAGGCCTTCCGGCGATTCGCCCAGCGCGACGGTCCCGGTGGCCTTGCGCTGGTCGAGGTCGACGATCACCAGGCCGTTGTGTGGCTGGTCGCTGACGTAGGCCGTCTTGCCATCGGGGCTGATCACGGTGCCGCGCGGCTTGGCCCCGGCCGGGATCTCGGCGACCACCTTGTCGGTGGCGGTGTCGATCACGCTCAGGGTTCCGGAGCCTTGGTTGGGCACGTAGGCGAACGGTGCCGCGAGCACCCAGGGCGCGGCACCCGTCAGCACCGCCCCCACGCAGATCCATCGATTCAAGGCCATGGTGACTCTCTCGCTCAACAAGACGTCCTGCGACCGGCAGGCTACGGGTTCCGGATCGACATGCGGCCCGCCACGCCATCGCGGTCCCACCAGAGATGCTTCAGGGCGGCAGCGACATGGACGGCGATCAATCCGACGAAGGTCCAGCCGACGATGTCGTGAAGACCGTTGAAGAACGCGTACACCGCCGGCAGGTCAGGTCCCCAGGGCGGTATGTAAGTTCCGAAGAATTTGACGCCGTGCTTGCTGAAATTCGAGGCCGTCGCGCCCGACAGCGGCGAGAGCAGCATGCATCCGTAAAGCGCGCGATGGGTCCACCGGGCGGCGCGTTGCTGCCATGGCGGCACCGATGCGGGCCAGGGCGGTGGCGCATGCCGCAGGCGCCAGGCCAGACGGGCCAGGACGAGCGCCAACAGCACCAGGCCGCACGACTTGTGCAGGTTCACGACCGTGCCCCGCGCCGGTGTCCCCCGCGGTGCGATCTCGTCGAGAAAGATGCCGAAGCTCACCTGCGCGATGACGGCGAGGCCGATCGACCAGTGCAAGGCGATGGCGACTCGGTCGTAGCGTGTTGGCATGTCGTGATGAAGCTCTGCGAGACCTGGGGGCTGCCGCCGGGCCCGCAACGCCGGCTGCCGGGCCGGATGCGGCCCGGTCGAAATACCCGCAACCATCTCGGCGACGAACCACCAGCAGACCGTCGAGCGCACGGATTGTGCACCGGTGATCAGCGTCGACGTCGGAGCGCCTCGCGCCGAGGCGGCTCAGCGCCGCTCATCCTTCGTCCCGTTCAGCGCTGCAGGATGTAGGTGCCGGGTGCATCGCACAGCGGTGAATAGCCCTCGGCGCCGCTGGGCGCGCGGCGCATGGCGCCCAGCACCGGCGGTGCCACGCGCCGGGCGGCCGAGCGCTGCGCCAGCCAGCCCTGCCACGCCGTCCACCACGAGCCTTCGTGCAGCGGCGCGCTGGCCTGCCATTCGTCGGCGCTCACGCAGGGGTCCTCGGCAGCCTTCGTCGTCAACCTGAAATGCCGCCGCGGATGGCCGGGCTCGCTGACGATGCCGGCGTTGTGGCCGCCGCTGGTCAGCGCGAAGCTGACCTCGGTGTCGGCCAGGTAGTGGATCTTGAACACCGAGCGCCAGGGCGCGATGTGGTCGGTCTCGGTGCCGACGGCGAAGATCGGCACGCGGATGTTCTGCAGCGCCACCGGGTGCCCGTCCACCATGTAGCGACCGGCCGCCAGGTCGTTGCCCAGGAACAGCTTGTGCAGGTACTCGGAGTGCATGCGGTAGGGCATGCGCGTGGTGTCGGCATTCCAGGCCATCAGGTCGATCATCGGCGCGCGCTCGCCCATCAGGTAGTCATGGACCACGCGCGACCAGATGAGGTCGATCGAATGCAGCATCTGGAACGCGCCCGACATCTGCCCGGCCTTGAGTACCCCGTTCTGCCACATCGTGCTGTCCAGCATGTGGACCTGCGCCGGGTCGATGAACAGCTGCAACTCGCCGGGCTCGGTGAAGTCGGTCTGCGCCGCGAGCAGGGTGACGGTGGCCAGCCGATCGTCGCCGGCGCGCGCCATCGCCGCGGCGGCGATGGCCAGCAGCGTGCCCCCCAGGCAGTAGCCGAGGGCATGCACGTGGCGCCCGGGCACGATGGCATCGATCGCGTCCAGCGCGGCCATCACGCCGAGCCGCCGGTAGTCCTCCATCGCCAGCTCGCGGTCGTCGGGGCCGACGTTGCGCCACGAGATGCAGAACACCGTGTGTCCCCGCGCCACCAGCCAGCGCACCAGCGAGTTGTGCGCCGACAGGTCGAGGATGTAGTACTTCATGATCCACGCCGGCACCAGCAGCACCGGCTCGGCGAACACGGTCTCGGTCGTCGGGCGGTACTGGATCAGCTCGATCAGGTGGTTGCGCAGCACGACCTTGCCCGGCGTGGCGGCGAGATCGCGGCCCACGACGAAGGCCTCGCTGCCCTCGGGCGGCGCGCCGGTGGCGAGTCGGGCGACGTCCTGCCAGAAATGCATGCCACCCCGCCACAGGTTCAGCCCCTGCTCGGCCAGCGTGCGCTGGGCGACCTCGGGGTTGGTCCAGGGCAGGTTCGACGGCGCCATCATGTCCAGCCATTGCCGGCAGGCGAAAGCGACCACGGCCGCGTGATGGGGGTCGGTCCCCGGCACGTTGCTGGTCGCCTCGCGCCACCACTGCTCATTCAGCAGGAAGGCCTGCGCCCAGGCCTTGTACGGCCACTGCTGCCAGTCGGCCGACCTGAACCGCGGATCGCTGGCATCGACGGGTATCGGGCCCGTGTCGGCGGGAATCGCACCTGCGAGCGCCGCCGTTGCGGCCTGTGACGCGCGCAGCGCCAGTTCGAGCCGCTTTCCCGGTGCGCCGGCGAGGTGGATCGCCCAGTCGGTCCAGGCCAGCATCAGCGACTCGGGCGACAGGCCCGCCGTGGTTCGCGCCAGGCCGGCCTCGCGCAGGCGGTCGAGATCGCGCAAGGCGTCGAAATCGACTGAACGGGGCTCGGTCGTCTTGGTTGGGGTGCTCATGGGGGTGGCTGATGGAGTCGCGCCGGGCGCGCCTGGCGATCCGGCGCTCGTGTTCGCCGGACGGGCGGCAGCGACCGCCGGCTTCGATCATTCGCGCGAAACGGCGTGCGGGGCTTGACATCGGTCAAGCTGCCGGTCTGCCAACCGTCGGCGAGGACGGCGGTGCGCCGCGGCTCAGCGCGGCTGCGCCGCCGACAGTGCCAGCGCCTGGTCCACCATTTCCGGCGCCAGGCCGAGGTAGTTCGCCGGGTCGGTGAGGCGCTCGATGGCGGTGCGGTCGAGGTGCGCGGTGACCTCGGGTACGCGCAGCAGCACCTCGGCCAGCGTGCCACCGCCGTCGCCGGCCGCGCGGCATGCGGCATAGACGATGTCGTGTGCCTGCTGGCGGCCGGTATGCGGTGCCAGTCCCATCATCACCGCCTCGGCCACGATCAGGCCCGCGGTGATGCCCAGGTTGCGGCGCATGCGCTCGGCATCGACGACCAGCCCGCCGAGCATGAACCTGGCCTGGTGCAGGGCGCCGGCGGCGAGCACGAAGCTTTCGGGCAGCGCGATCCATTCGGCATGCCAGGGGCCGGTGGCGCGCTCGAAGTCCTGCACCATCGCGTCGAGCATCAGCCCGGCGTGCTGGCGCACCGCCTTCGACGCTGCCAGCATCAGCTCGCTGGAGATCGGGTTGCGCTTCTGCGGCATCGTGCTGCTCGCGCCGCGCCCGCTGACGAATGGCTCCTGGAGTTCGCCGAACTCGGTTGCCGCCATCAACATCACGTCGAGCGCGATCTTGCCCAGCGAGCCGGTGACCAGGGCGAGGAAGTTCACCGCCTCGGCAAAGCCGTCGCGCGCGACATGCCAGGTGGTGGCCGGCACGCCGAGCTCGAGCTCGGCCATCAGCGCCCTCTGCACCGCCAGGCCCTCGGTGCCCAGCGAGGCCAGCGTGCCGGCGGCGCCGCCGAACTGGCCGACGAGCACGCGCGGGCGCAGCTGCGCCAGCCGCTCGGCGTGGCGGTCGAACATCGCCAGCCAGATCCCGACCTTGTAGCCGAAGGTGATCGGCAGGGCCTGCTGCAGGTGCGTGCGGCCGGCCATCGCAGTGTCGCGGTGGCGCAGCGCGAGTGCGGCCAGGATGCGGCGCAGCTCGGCGATGTCGGCATCGACGACCGTCAGCGCGGCACGCAGCTGCAGCACCACCGCGGTGTCCATGATGTCCTGCGTGGTGGCGCCCCAATGCAGGTAGCGGCCGGCGTCGCCGCACAGCTGCACGAGCTGGTGGACGAGCGGCAGGATCGGATAGCCGACGTTGTCGGTCTCGCGTCGCAGCAGGTCCAGGTCCAGGGCCTCGAGGCGCGAGCGGCTGGCGATGACCTCGGCCGCAGCAGCGGGGATCACGCCGCAGCGGGCCTGGGCGCGGGCCAGCGCGACCTCGACCTCGATGTAGCGCGCGATCAGCGAGCGGTCGCAGAAGATCTCGCGCATCGCCGGCGTGCCGAAGGCGTCGCGGAACAGCACCGAATCGACCACCGTCGTGGCGCCCTGGAACTGGGCTGGGCTCATCTCTGCGTCTCCTCCAGCGCGGCGGCCATCAGGCGGTGGAAATGGTGCACGCCGTGCTCGTGCTGCGGCGAATAGCGTCCGCCGCGGTACAGGCGCGAGCGGATGCCGCGCTGCACGCCGAGCACCACCGCCTCGTCCTCCATCTCCACCGGGTCCAGCGCGCCGCCGGCGCCTTGCGCGAGCAGGGCGGCATCGGCGACGAACGAGCGGAACAGCACCCGCGTCCGCGTCGGCGACAAGGGCAGCACGACGTTGACCGACAGGCCCCAGGGGTAGAAGTTGAACATCAGGTTCGGGAACAGCCAGAAGTAGTACGCCGCGATGCGCTGGCCCTGTTCGGGCGATCCGGCCGGCGGGTCGAAGGCCGCTTCGCCGTCGCGTGCGGCCGCGACCTGGAGCACCGAGGCGGGCCCGAGCTCGTAGCGGTAGCCGGCCATCTGCAGCGTCCGGTTCAGGGCCGGGTGGACGAAGGGGATGTGCAGCCCCTCGAGGTAGTTCTCGACATACAGCGCCCAATGGGCGTCGAACGTGAAATCGCGCGAGCGCTGCGCATCGGGCTCGAACGCGCCGACCGCCAGCCAGGCGATGCGCTCGCGCATCGGCGCGAGCAGCGCGTCCAGCGGTGACGTCGGAGACAGCGCCGTGAAGCCATGCCCGGCCCAGGTGCCGAACGGGAATTCGGGCAGATCGTCGCAAGGGCCCGGGAAGTCGCGCGCGCCCTCGAAGGCGGGCATGAAGCGCATGCGGCCGTCGAGGTCGAAGCGCCTGCCGTGGTAGCCGCAGCGGATCTGCGCCGCCCGGCCCGGAGCGCTGACGAGCAGGTTGCCGCGGTGGCTGCAGACGTTGGACAGGCAGCGCAGCGTGCCCGTCTCGTCGCGCGCCAGCAGCAGCGGCTCGTCGAGCAGCCCGGGCAGCAGCTCGCGCGGCGCGAAGCTCGCCGGCGCGGCGACGTCGTCGACCCGGCCCAGCCATTGCCAGCTGGGCACGAAGACCCGCTCGCGCACCTCGGCGAAGACCGCCTCGCTGCGGTAGAACGCAGCGTGCAGCGTGCGGGCGACGGTGATGTCGGGGTCGATCTCGAAACGCATCGCCCCGGGCGCGGCAGGTTCGGTCATGCCGCAGTGTAGTCAGCACTGCTAAGCTCGCCGTCCATGTTCACCGGCATCGTCCAGGGTATCGCCACCGTCGCCGCCGTCACCGAGCGGCCCGGTCTGCACAGCTTCAGGCTCGCGCTGCCGCCCGGCTTCCGCGCGGGCCTGGCCGTCGGCGCCAGCGTCGCGGTCGACGGCACCTGCCTGACGGTGACCGCGCTGCACGGCAGCGACGCGGCGGACTTCGACGTCATGCAGCAGTCGCTGGCGCTGACCACGCTGGCGACCTTGCAGGCGGGCAGCCGCGTCAACGTCGAGCGCGCGGCGCGCGACGGCGCCGAGATCGGCGGCCATCCGCTGTCGGGGCATGTCGACTTCATGGCCACGCTGGCCGAGGTCCGCCGGCCCGAGAACAACCACGTGCTGCGCATCGCGGTGCCCGCGCCCTGGATGCGCTACGTCTTCGCCAAGGGCTACATCGCGGTCAACGGCGCCAGCCTGACGGTGGCGCAGGCCGAGCGCGAGCCGGGCGGCAGCGGCTGGTTCGAGGTCTGGCTGATCCCCGAGACGCTGCGCATGACGACCTTCGGCGACAAGGTCGGGGGCGACCGGCTCAACATCGAGATCGAGCGCCAGACGCAGGTCTTCGTCGACACCGTTCGCGACGCCATCGACGAGCGCCTGGGTGCGCTGCGGCCGGCGCTCGAGGCGCTGCTGCGGCAGCAGGGGCTGAGCCTGGACGCGATCGCGCAGCCGGTGGCGCTGCCCAGGCCGTAGTCCGGGCATCTCACCGGAGACCGGGATGGATCGATCGCGACGGATCAGAATCGTCCAGCGAGTCTCGGCGCTGGTGGCGGCGCTCTTCGGCCTGGTCACGATCGTCGCCGGCGCGCGTGTCCTTGCCGGATCCGATCCGGGATACGTCGTGTTCTGGCCGCTGCTGATCTACAACACGGCGATGGGAGCGGCGTACGTGGCAGCGGGTGTCATCGCCTGGCGCGACGCCGAGCAAGGCAAGTACGCCGCGGCCGCGATCTTCGTTCTCAATCTGCTCGTGTTGGGAGCAATTGCCTATCTGTACGCCGCGCAGAGTTCTGTTGCGATCGAGAGTCTTCGCGCCATGACGCTGCGAACCGTCGTCTGGCTCGGGCTGTTTCTCGCGTTGGCGTGGGTCAGCCGCAGAAGCGCCCGGTCCGACCCGCAGCATGCCTGACGCTTCGTGCAAGCCTCGCCGCAAGCGCGCGGCCGACACCGGGCGCTTCGCGGTCGAGGCGGGCAGGGCGGCGATCCGGCGGGCCTGAGCCGGCGACGCCGGCCGTCGTCACGGTACCGCGCACAGGCAATGCGCGACGGCCACGAACGGCTTCCGCCGGGCTGCCAGTTCGGCCAGCCAGCCCAGGTCCTGCGCCATCTGGCCGCTCACCGGCGAGGCCGCCCCCATGGCCGTCAGCACGGCCTGCAACTGGCTGCCCGGCGCCGCGCCCGGCAGCATCAGCTCGCCCAGGCCGAAGCGGCGCAGCAGCTGCTCGAATCGGCCCGGCTCGGCCTCGATGTACTGGACCCGGAAGTTCTTGCCCAGCTTGCCGCGCCGGGCCGCGGCATTCAGGGCGTCCTCGAAGCTGCCCATCCGGTCCACCAGCCCGCGCGCCAGTGCGTCGGCGCCGGTCCAGACCCGGCCCTGGGCCACTGCATCGATCTGCTCCGGCGTCGTCTTGCGCGCCTCGGCGACATGGCGCGTGAAATCGGCATAGACATGGTCGATGCTGGCCTGGACGAGCTGCGCATAGCGCGGGTCGAGGCCGCGCCGCGGATCGTAGCCGCCGGTCAGCCAGGTCGTGCCGATGCCGCCGGTGTGCACGCCGAGCTTGGCCAGCGCGTCCTGGCCGCTGGGCAACAGCGCGATGACGCCGATCGAGCCGGTGATCGTGGCCGGGTCGGCGATGACCTCGTCGGCGGCGGTGGCGATCCAGTAGCCGCCCGAGGCCGCGACGTCGCCCATGGACACCACCACCGGCTTGCCGGCCTTGCGCGCGAGCGCGAGCTCGCGCCGCACCAGCTCGGCCCCGTAGGCGCTGCCGCCGGGCGAGTTGACGCGCAGCACGATCGCCTTGATCTGGCCGTCCTCGCGCGCCTTGCGCACCATCGCCGCGGTGCTCAGGCCGCCGATCGCGCCCGGGCCCGCGTTGCCGTCGCCGATCTCGCCTTCGGCGACGATCACCGCCACCGCGTCGCCGCCGGTGCGCGGCTTGAGCCGGCCCATGTAGTCGCCCAGCGCGACCTGGCGGAAGGTCTTGTTCTCGTCGTCGCCGGCGCCGCTGGCGACGAGCGCGCTGCGCATCTCCTCGCGCGTCTTCAGCGCGTCGACGGCATGGTGGTCGAGCGCCCAGCGCGCCAGGTCGCCGCCGCTGCCCTGCAGGCTCGCCGGCAGCGAATCGATAGCCTGCATGATGCTGCCCGCGGGCTCCTTGCGTGCCGCCTCGACCGCGGCCAGCCAGTCGGCCCATAGGCCGCCGTAGAGCTCGCGGTCGGCCTCCTGGGTCTCGGGCGACGGCCCATTGGCGGTGTAGGTCTCGTAGAAGTCCTTGAACTTGCCGGCGCGGATCACGTTGGCGCTCAGGCCCAGGCGGTCCAGCAGGTCCTTGTAGTAGGTGCGCCAGCCGCCGTAGCCCTCGACGGCGACCTGGCCCATCGGGTCGAGCCAGATCTTCGTCGCGTGGGCGGCGAGGAAGTACTGGCGCTGGTCGTAGCCCGCGCCCCAGGCATAGACCGGCTTGCCCGCGGCCTTGAAGCGGTCGATCGCCGCGGCCACCTCGCGCAGCGTCGGCAGGCCGGCGCCTTGCAGGTCGTCGAGCATCAACAGCGCCTGGGTGATGTGGTCGTCCTTGGCCGCCAGATCCAGCGCCCCCAGCACGTCGCGCAGCCGCAGCTGCTCGACGTCCTCCCCGCGCAGCTGCTGCAGCGCGCCGGCGCGCACGCTGACGGCGTACTGCTCCGAGATGCGGCCCGACAGATCGACCACCAGGGTCGTCTTGGGCGCCAGCGCGTGCGGGCCGCCCCTGATCAGGCCCCAGACCAGCGCCACGACCAGCGCGAGCAGCAGCAGGTTGAGCAGGGCGCGGCGGCTGGCGTCGAGCAGCCACCAGAGTCCGCGCAGGGCGCGGCCGATTGTCGAAAGAAGGGATGTGGCCATGGTCCTGCCGCAGTCGGTGTGAATGCCGCGAGCTTACGCAAGAAGCTGCGGATCGGTCGCCTTGAGATACTCGCGGCCGCATGCAGGCCATTCTCGCCGTTACCGTCCCGTTCTTCGCGCTTGTGCTCTGCGGCTACCTGGCGGCGCGCCGGCACGTGCTGCCGGAAAGCGCGATCCCGGGACTCAACGGCTACGTGCTGTACTTCGCGCTGCCCTGCCTGCTGTTCCGCTTCGGCGCCTCGACAAAGGTGTTCGACCTGCTCAACCCGGCGATGCTCGGCGTCTATCTGGTGTCGGCGCTGCTGATCGTGTTCGTCACCGTCGCGCTGACCCTGTCCGACCGCATCCACCTGCAGGACGCGGCTTTCGGCGCGCTGGTGGCGGCCTTCCCCAACACCGGCTTCATGGGCGTGCCGCTGCTGGTGGCGCTGATGGGGCAGGACGCGGCCGGGCCGGTGATCTGCACCGTGCTGGCCGACCTGTTCGTGACCAGTTCGCTGTGCATCGCGCTGGCGCAGGCACACGGTGCGGCCGGGCAGGGCGCGCGTGCGGCGCTGGCGCGGGCGCTGCGCGGCGCGCTGTCGAACCCCTTGCCCTGGTCGATCGCGCTGGGCGCGGTGTTCTCGGTCACCGGGTTCAAGCTGACCGGGCCGCTGGGGCCGGTCGGCACGCTGGTCGGGATGCTCGCCGACTCGGCCTCGCCGGTGGCGCTGTTCACGATCGGCGCCGTGCTCTGGCGCTCCAGCCGGCACGCGGCGCGCCGCACGCCGCTGGCCGAGTACCTGCCGGTGGCGCTGATCAAGCTCTTCCTGCACCCCTTGCTGGTGTTCATGCTGGCCGCGGTGGCGCATGCAATGGGGGCGCCGATCACGGTCTTCCAGCTCACCGTGCTGACCCTGGCCGCGGCCTTGCCGAGTGCGAGCAACGTCTCGCTGCTGGCCGAGCGCTACGGCGCCGACAACGGCCGCGTGGCGCGCATCATCATGAGCAGCACGGTGCTGGCCTTCGTCACCTTCTCGCTGCTGGCATTCGCCTTCGGGGTGCAGCCGCACTGAGGCCGCGCCGCGGCGTTCCGGCCGGCGCGCATGCCCCGGCCCGGGCGTCGACGCGGCGCGAATTCAATGCCTCTTTCCGCCGCTATTCGCGGGCCTCGCCATCGCGCCGGCCATCAACATCCTGCGCTGGCAAGGCCACCCTGGCCGAAGGAGCGAACTTGAGCCTGGGCATCGTCATCGCCGACACCTTCCCCGACAAGCGCATGGCGCGCTTCGCCGTCGAGCGCACGCTGCGCGAGGTCGATGCCCGCGAATGCCTGCTGCTGTCCGACCAGGCCTTCGTGCCGGGTGCGCGGCACGTGGCGATAGACCCGATCGCGAGCCCGTCGCAGTACAACGCGCTGACGCTGGACCGGCTGCCCGAGTGGACCGGCTGCGAGCTCAACCTGCTGATCCAGTGGGACGGCTTCGTCATCGACGGCCGCCGCTGGCGGCGCGAATTCAGCGACTGGGACTACATCGGCGCGCCCTGGCCGCACCTGGCACAGGCGGTGGGCAGCGGCGGCTTCTCGCTGCGCAGCCGGCGCCTGCTCGATGCGCTCCGGCGCTTGCGCCGCGACGAGCCGCAGGCCGACGTCGAGACCGCCGAGGACCTGCAGATCTGCTTCAAGTACCGGGCCGCGCTGCAGGCCCAGGGGCTGCGCTTTCCGGATCCGGTGCTGGCCGGCGCCTTCGCCTGCGAGCGCTTGCCGGCGGCCAGCAGCTGGCAAGCGCCGGCGGCCCCGGGCATCGCCAGCTTCGGCTTCCACGGCGTGTTCAATTTTCCGCTCGTGCTCGACGAGGACGAGGTGCTGGAGCGGTTCGACTCGATGCTGCCGCGCATGGGCTGTTCGGCAGCCCCATGGTTCCTCTTCGTCTGGCATGCCTGGTGCCGGCGCTACCGCGACCTCGGCACGCGGGCGCTCGCAGCGCTGGGCGAACGCGATGCCGCGCTGTGGGGCCGGGTGGTGCAGACCTGCCTCGCGCGCGGCATGTCGCCGCAGTGGCTGGTGGCGGCGTGACCCGGCTGGCGATCGACGCGACGACGAGGGGGCGGCCGGCGTCGGCAGCCGACCGGCCTGCGATGTTCAGGACCAATCGGGCAGCGATGGCACCCGGAGCTGCTCCGCTTCCGCCAGGTCGAAGCCGAAGTGGGCTGTGAGCAGCGCCCTGAGCGCCGCGCGATCGGCCAGCTGCATCTGCTCGGGCCGGTCGCCGTGCCAGAAGGTCACGTCGCGGTTCATCACCGTGATGCGGCCGTCGGCGGTGAGTGCGCGCATCATGAGCCGGTTGACGAACGGCGATCCCGGATGGGTTGCCGTGAAGTGGCTTCCCATCTCGAAATCGACGAGGTTCTCCTCCTCCATGGTCGAGACCCAGCCGTCGACGGCCTTGCCGCCGACCTGGGCGCACAGCTTCCAGAGGCGGCCGTCGCGGACCATCCAATGCGTCTCCTCGGCTGTCGACACCCGTTCGCCTTCGACCAGCGGCACGGGGAGCCGCGGCGCGAGCGAGCCGAAGCCGGGGTCCAGGACGAACCTGCCCTCGGCGACCCGGACCGTGAGAAACATGTGGGTTCGAGGGGCCGCGGTCGCCGGCACGAAGAGGACGACCCTGGCGGTGTGCCGAACCGGCTCGAAACCGAGCTTCTCCAGCGCTGCCGCAAGCAGCGTGGCGTGCTCGAAGCAATAGCCGCCGCGCGACGCGCGAACGAGCTTGTCCTGGATGCCTTCGATGTCCAGGCGGATCGGTCGACCCAGCAGGACATCGAGGTTCTCGAAGTGAATGGCCGCCATGTGCGCGCGCAGCAGACCCGTCAAGGTTTCGAGGTCTTGCCGAACCGTGCCGCCCCATCGAATCCGCTCGAGGTAGGCGCCGACGTCCAGAGGTCCTGTCATGTTCCGATCTCCCTCCCTGGGCCTGCCACGCGGGCGCGCCCTCAGTGCAGGGCGCCGGACGCCGGCGCGCTGCGGTCGGCGCGACCGGCGCCGGGGCCCGGGGCTGCAGAAGCCGCCGGCAGTGCGATCACGTCGCTCTGGCCGCCGATGCATCCGGTGGTCTGTCCCGGCGTACAGAGCGTCGGCAGCAAGCGCACGCGGGTGGCCCTGACGCCGCCCGGTCGGTAGAGAAGCAGCCAGAAGATGGTGACTGCGGTGGCGATCGCCAGCAGCAGGATCAGCAGCCGCCGGCGGCCCGGCAGCGGCCTGTAGCGGGCGGTCTGGGGCTCGAGCAGATCGCCGGGCAGGGCGGGAGGCGTGCGGCTGGCGGACATGGCGCGGGTCGGGGATGGCCGTGGGTTGCGTGGCGGGGCGGCGATCGATTCTCGCCGACGTCGGCCCGCGCCGCTTCGACCGGCGCGCGGGTCGGGCGGCGGCGCGGGTAGCATCCGGCGCCCGCCCACCGCAGCGACCCAGATGCCATCGCCCGACCAAGACCGCTTCGACACGCTGCTGGCCTGGTATTTCGTCATCGTCTGGGGTTCGGGCTACCTGGCCACCAAGGCCGGCCTGCATTACGCCGCGCCATTCACCTTCCTGACGCTGCGCTTCACCTTCGGGCTGCTTTGCCTGCTGCCCATCGTGATCGCGACCCGGCCGCGCTGGCCGGCGAGCCCGGGCGAGTTCTTCCACGTCGGCGTGGCGGGGCTGCTGATGCATGCGATCAACCTCTCGGGCAGCCATTACGCGCAGTACCTCGGCATGTCGGCCGGCGTCACCGCCCTGCTGCTGGCCACGCAGCCGCTGTTCACCGCGGTGATCGCGCACCGCTTCATGGGCCAGCGTCTGCACCTGCGGCAGTGGCTGGGCGTGGCGCTGGGGCTGGCCGGCGTGACCCTGGTCGTGTGGCACAAGGTCGACGTGCACGCGGTCAGCGCCGGCAGCCTGGCCGCGGTGGCGATCTCGCTGGTGGCGATCACCTGCGGCACGCTGTACCAGCGCGTGTTCTGCCCGCGTGCCGACCTGCGCGGCGCGGCCTTCATCCAGTTCGCGCTGTCGGTGCTGCTGCTCGCGCCGCTGGCCTTCGCCGTCGAAGGCTTCGTCGTGCGCTGGCGCTGGGCGCTGCTGGGGGCGATCGCCTATCTGGTGATCATGGCTTCGATCCTGGCCGTCAACGCGCTGCACGCGCTGATGCGCCGCGGCCATGCGACCAAGGTGACGAGCCTGTTCTTCCTGACGCCGATCGTCGCGGTGGCGCTGGAATGGGCGCTGTTCGGCGTCGTGCCCAGCGGCCTGACGCTGGTCGGCATCGTCGTCACCTGCGGCGGCGTGGCGCTGGTCTCGACGCGCGGCTGAGGGCCGCACGGCGGCCGATCGCCTGTGCGGGCGGGCAAGCGGCGGCGAGCACCGCCCGCCGCCGTCCTGCAGGCCTACTTGCCGCCCGGCACCTTGCCTTCGACGCCCTTGACGTACAGGTTCAGGCTGCTCAGGAACTTGTCGTCGCCGACCTCGTCCTTCTTGAGCATCTCCTTGCCGGTGTTGTCCTCGATCGGACCCTTCCAGATCTCGAAGCTGCCGTCGACCATGCCGGCCTTGGCCTTGGCGACCAGGTCCTTCACGTCCTGCGGCACCTTGTCGCTGATGGCGACGACGTCGTTGGCGCCTTCCTTGACGCCCCACCAGGTCGCGGTGTTGCCCTTCCAGGTGCCGTTGAGCACGTCGTTGACGGCCTTGGTGTAGTACGGCGTCCAGTTGATGACCGCCGACGCCAGATGCGCGTTGGGCGCGAACTTGGACATGTCGCTGTCCCAGCCGAACGCGTACTTCTTGTTCTTCTCGGCGGTCTGCAGCACGGCCGTCGAATCGGTGTTCTGCAGCAGCACGTCGGCGCCGCCGTTGATCAGCGACTGCGCGGCCTCGGTCTCCTTGGGCGGGTCGAACCAGCTGTTGACCCAGACGACCTTGGTCCTGATCTTCGGGTTCACGCTGTGCGCGCCCAGCGTGTAGGCGTCGATGTTGCGAATGACCTCGGGCACCGGGATCGAGCCGACGACGCCGATCACGTTGCTCTTGCTCATCTTGCCGGCGATGATGCCCACCAGGTAGGCGCTCATGTAGCTGCGGCTGTCGTAGCTGCGCAGGTTGGCGCTCTGCTTGAAGCCGGTGGCGTGCTCGAACTTCACGTCGGGGAAGTCGGCCGCGACCTTGAGCATCGGCTCCATGTAGCCGAAGCTGGTGCCGAAGATCAGCTTGTTGCCCTGGCTGGCCATGTCGCGGAACACGCGCTCGGCATCGGCCGACTCGGGCACGTTCTCGACGAAGCTGGTCTGGATCCTGTCGCCGAAGGCGGCCTCGATGGCCTTGCGCGCGTTGTCGTGGGCGAAGGTCCAGCCGTGGTCGCCGGCCGGGCCGAGGTAGGCGAAGGCGATCTTCAGCGGCGCGGCCTTGGCCGCCGATGCGGGGGCGGCCGAGGCGGGGGCCGCGGGCACCGGCGCCTCCTCCTTCTTGCCGCAGGCGGCCAGGGAGGCTATCGCGGCGATCGCGGTCCAGCCCGCGAGCTTGAGCAGCGAGCGCTTGGTGTGGATCTTCATGGGGACTCTCTCTCCTGGTGTGAAGTGAAGCGGGGAACGGAACGGGCTCGCGCGATCAGGAGCCCGGGAAGAACGGTTTGCCCAGCGAAGCCGGCATGTTGACGCGGATCCAGGCCGCGTTGCTCGAGATCAGCACCAGCACGACGACGGTGGCCAGGTAGGGCAGCATGCTGAGGAACTGGCTCGGGATCTGCACGCCGCGGCTTTGCAGGTAGAACTGCAGCATCGTCACGCCGCCGAACAGGTAGGCGCCGAGCAGCACGCGCGCCGGCCGCCAGGTGGCGAAGGTGGTCAGCGCGAGCGCGATCCAGCCCTTGCCGGCGATCATGCCCTCCACCCACAGCGGCGTGTAGATCACCGAGACGTAGGCCCCGGCCACGCCGCACAGCGCGCCGCCGACCACCACCGCCGCCAGCCGGATGCGGCGCACCGGGTAGCCCAGCGCATGCGCCGATTCGGGCGATTCGCCGACCGCGCGCAGCACCAGCCCGGCCCGCGTGCGGTAGAGGAACCAGCTCAAGGCCAGCGGCAGCAGGATGGCCAGATAGACCATCGGGTGTTGGCGGAAGAACGCCGGGCCGACGAACGGGATGTCGGCCAGGAAGGGAATCCGGTACTGCGGCTGCTCGACCAGCTTGTCCTGCACGTAGCCGATGCCGATGAAGGCCGAGAAGCCGCCGCCGAACAGGCTCAACGCGAGGCCGGTGGCGACCTGGTTGGTGTTGAGCCAGATCACGAGCAGGCCGAACAGCGCCGCCAGCATGGCGCCGGCCAGCGCCCCGGCGCCGAAGGCCAGCCAGGCGCTGCCGGTGTGGACCGCAGTGGCGAAGCCGGCGATCGCCGCCACCAGCATCAGCCCCTCGGCGCCGAGGTTGATGACGCCGGCGCGCTCGTTGATCAGCAGGCCGATGCCGGCGACCGCCAGCACGGTGCCCGCGTTCAGCGTGGCGGCCAGGAGCAGCGCGAGGCCCTCCATCTCAGGTTTCCTGCGCGTCGGCGGGCGCGGTGCGCGGCGCCGGTGCTGCGCGTTGCCAGCGCAGGCGGTAGAGGATCAGCGTGTCGCAGGCCAGCAGCGTGAACAGCAGCAGGCCCTGGAACACGCCGGTCAGCGCCTTGGGCAGGCCCAGGCGCGACTGCGCCAGCTCGCCGCCGATGTAGAACATGCTCATCAGCACGCCCGAGAAGACGATGCCCACCGGGTGCAGCCGTCCGACATAGGCCACGATGATCGCGGCGAAGCCGTAGCCGGCCGGCACATAGGGCGTGAGCTGGCCCAGGGGTCCGGCGGCTTCGAGGGCGCCGGCCAGGCCGGCCATGCCGCCGGAGATCAGCAGCGCCGTCCACAGCGCGCTGCGCGACGAGAAGCCGGCGTAGCGCGCCGCTGCCGGCGCCAGCCCGCCGACCTGGAGCGCGAAGCCGCGGTAGGTGCGGAACAGGAAGGCCCAGAAGCCGCCCACCGCGGCCAGCGCGATCAGCAACCCGATGTGCGCGCGCAGCCCCGGGATCAGGCGCGGGATCTGCGTCTGCGGCAGGAAGTTGATGGTCTGCGGGAAGTTGTGGCCCAGTGGGTCCTTCCACGGGCCGTTGACGAGCCAGCCCAGAAACAGGTCGGCGACGTAGACCAGCATCAGGCTGACCAGGATCTCGTTGGCGTTGAAGCGGTCGCGCAGCAGCGCGACGACGGCGGCCCAGGCCATGCCGCCGAGCACGCCGGCGGCGAGGATGGGCACGACGATGCCGTGCCCCATCCAGGCGGTGGTCGGGCCGGCCTGCATCGCGACCCAGCCGCCGCCCAGGGCGCCGAAGATGAACTGACCCTCGGCGCCGATGTTCCAGACGTTGGAGCGGTAGCAGACCGCCAGCCCGAGCGCGATCAGGATCAGCGGCGTCGCCTTGACCGACAACTCGGACAGCGAATAGAGGTTCTTCACCGGCTCGACGAAGAACATCTGCAACCCGCGCAGCGGGTCCTTGCCGAGCAGGACGAAGAGGCCGACACCGATGATCACGGTGATGATCAGCGCCAGCAGCGGCGAGGCCAGCGACATCAGCTTGGACGGTTGCGGGCGGGCTTCGAGCTTGAGCATGCTCAGGCCTCCGTCGCCACGGCCGGCTGCGCCTGCGGGGCCTGCGGGGCCTGCCACAGGCCGGACATCCATTCGCCGATCTGCTCGATCGTGGCCTGCGCGATCGGCACGCTCGGCGAGACGCGGCCCTTGGCGATCACGAGCAGGCGGTCGCTGATCTCGAACAGCTCGTCGAGCTCCTCGCTGACCACCAGCACCGCGCAGCCTTCGTCGCGCAGCTTGAGCAGCTCGCCGCGGATCTGCGCCGCCGCGCCGACGTCGACGCCCCAGGTCGGCTGCGTGACGATCAGCAGCTTCGGCCTGGCGGCGATCTCGCGGCCGACGATGAACTTCTGCAGGTTGCCGCCCGAGAGGCTGCGCGCCGCCGCACCCGAGCCGCCGGCGCGGACGTTGAAGCGTGCGATCAATTCCTCGGCCAGACGCTGCACGCGGCCGGTGGCGATCCAGCCGCCGGCCGAAACCGTCTCGGTGCGCGTGAGCAGCGTGTTCTGCGCCAGGCTCAGCGTGGGCACCGCGCCGCGGCCCAGGCGCTCCTCGGGCACGAAATGCAGCCCGAGCTTGCGCCGCGCGCGCGGGCCGGCGCGCGCCACGTCCTGCCCGGCCAGCGCGATGCTGCCGGCCGGGGCGCGCGGGTCTTCACCGGAGAGCGCCGCCATCAGCTCCTGCTGGCCGTTGCCCGAGACACCGGCGACGCCGACGATCTCGCCGGCGCGCACCGCAAAGCCGATGTCGTGCAGGTCGGCGCCGAACTGGTCCTGCCGCGGCAGGCTCAGCGCGCGCACCTCGAGCACCGCCGCGCCGGCCTTGGATTCGCGGTGCTGCAATTGCGGCGGCTCGGCACCGATCATCAGCCGCGACAGGCTGGCGTTGGTCTCCCGGGTCGGATCGACCTCGCCGGTGACCTTGCCGCCGCGCAGCACCGTGCAGTGGTGGCACAGCGCGCGGATCTCGTCGAGCTTGTGGCTGATGTAGAGGATGCTGCAGCCGCGCTCGGCCAGGCGGCGCAGGGTCTCGAACAGCTTGCCGACCGCCTGCGGCGTGAGCACCGAGGTCGGCTCGTCGAGGATCAGCAGCTTCGGGTCGGTGAGCAGCGCGCGCACGATCTCGACCCGCTGCCGCTCGCCCACCGACAGCGTGTGCACCGGCCGCCGGGGGTCCACGTCGAGGCCATAGCTGTGCGCCACCTCGCCGATGCGGCGCGCGACCTCGGGCAGGCTCAGGCTCTTGTCCAGGCCCAGCCAGACGTTCTCGGCCGCGGTCAGGGTGTCGAACAGCGAGAAATGCTGGTAGACCATGCTGATGCCGATGGCGCGCGCCTCGGCCGGGCTCCTGATGCTCACCGGCTGGCCGTTCCAGCGGATCTCGCCCTCGTCGGGATGCACGGCGCCGTAGATGATCTTCATCAGCGTGCTCTTGCCGGCGCCGTTCTCGCCGAGCACGGCGTGGATCTCGCCCGGCTTGACGCGCAGGGTCACGCCGTCGTTGGCGCGTACCGCGGGGTACTGCTTGCTGATGCCGGCGAGTTCGAGCCTGAGCATGGGCGGCCTATGCGATCACGGCGTGGCGAGTCCCGACCCGGCGTCTTGCGACGCCCGGCAGTTCCGGGAAGCGCTGGACCCTGGCCCGGATCAGAAATGGTATTCCGCCCGGATCATCGGCGTCTTGGCGATCGCCCCGGGGCCGGCACCCGGCGTCGTGGCCGGGTTGCCGAACTTGTTGCGCCAGTATTCGTATTCGACGCCGAGCTTGAAGGTGTCCTTCGCCCCGCCCGCCAGTGCGCCGATGTCGGCCATCACGTTCATGTCGACATGGGTCTCGGCCGCCGTCGGGCCGCCGAATTCGTTGTCGCCCTTGGAGCCGATGTACTGCGCATAGCCGTTGAACGACAGCGGCAGCGCGCCGATCGGCACGCCCCAGTCGAGTTCGAGCGCGCCGTGCGTCTTGTAGCTGTAGCGGCTGGGGATGCCGTTGGGCGAGTTGCTCTCCCTGAGCAGCAGCGCCGAGAGGTTGACGAAGCCCGGCACGTCGAACATCAGCGTCGGGCCGACCACCAGCATGCGCTTCTTCGACGCGTAGCCGTCGTTCTTCGTGTTCAGGTCGAAGCCGGCCGTCAGGCCGAGGCCGCGCACCGGGCCGAACTTGATGTCGCGCCCCGCGACCTTGCCGATGTCCAGCATGTGGCGATAGACGATGTAGGCCTCCTGGGCGCCCGGGTTGCCGGCCGTGCCGTTGCCCGGGTCGGCACCGTTGGACAGCAGGATGTCGACGTTGAAGAAGTTGGTGCCGTACTTGTAGCCGCTGACATGGGTCAGCCCGACGATGTCCTTGGTGACGTCCTTGCGCGAGCCGTCGGCGTTGTTGTCGTAGGGCTCGGCGAACGCGGTGCCATAGCGCAGGCTCACCGCGGTATCGCTCCAGACGGCCGCATGGCTCGACAGCATGGTGGCGCCGAGCACGAGGGCGGCGGTGATTCGCAAGGCGGGCTTCCGGGGCAGCATGTTCTTCCTTTGAGTTGGGTTCGTGAACGCGGGTGAAAAGAGGCTCGGGGCAGGACAGCGCAATATCCATACCATCGGCGGCGACGGTCGCCATGGCCTCAGCGCGATCCGGCGGCTGGCCGCCCGGCGACCCAGGTGGCGGCGACGTTGCGTTCGTCGCCGAGCGTGATCCAGGCGAAGACGCGGGCGTGCAGGTCCTGCGGCGGGACGCCCGGCACGTCGCCGCGGGCGATCGCGTCGCGGTGCTGCGCGACGTCGCCGACGGCCCAATCCCAGACGACGACGTCGGCCAGCGCGCCGGCACCGAGGTGCCCGATCTCGTGCGCCAGGCCCAGAGACTGCGCGGCGCCGCGCGTCGCGGCGTGCAGCAGCGTCCAGGCATTGACGCGGGTGCCGCGCAGCGCCTGCACCTTGTAGCCCTCGGCCAGCGTGCGCAGCATCGACAGGCTGGTGCCGCCGCCGACATCGGTGGCCATCGACACCCGGTGGCCGCTGTCGACCACTGCCTGCCAGTCGAACAGGCCGCTGCCGAGGAACAGGTTGCTGCTGGGGCAGAAGGCGATCTGTGCACCGGTGTCGCGCAGCAGCGCCCGGTCGTGGGCATCGAGCCAGATGCCATGCGCCAGGACGGCGCGCTCGTGCAGCAGAGCCATGCCGGTGATAGACGTCGAGGTAGCTGCGCGCCTCGGGGAACAGCTCGGCCACCCAGCGCACTTCGTCCGGGTTCTCGGCCACATGGGTCTGCATGAACAGACCGGCGTGGCGCCGGCCGAGCTCGCCGGCCAGCGCCAGCTGTGCCGGCGAGCTGGTGACGGCGAAGCGGATCGTCACCGCGTAGCTGCTGCGGCCGCGGCCGTGCCAGCGCGCGATCAACGCCTCGCAGTCGCGCTCGGCGCTCGGCAGGTCGTCGCGCAGGCCTGCCGGCGCATGACGATCCATCAGCACCTTGCCGGCGACGATGCGCATGTTGCGCTGCTCGGCGGCGGCGAACAGCGCCTCGGCCGAGGCCTTGTGCACGGTCGGAAACACGACTGCGGCGGTCGTGCCATGGGCCAGCAGCGCGTCCAGGAATCGCGCCGCCCCGGCCCTTGCCACTTCGGGGTCGGCGTAGCGCAGCTCGGCAGGGAAGGTGTAGGTCTCCAGCCAGTCGAGCAGGCCGGCGCCGTAGCTCGCGATCACGTCGAGCTGCGGGCAGTGCACATGGGTGTCGATGAAGCCCGGCAGCAGCAGGCGTCCGCGGTGGTCGTGGCGCTCCCAGCCCGGGCCCGGGTCTTCGGTCTGGGCGCCGACGATGCGGCCGTCGCTGCCGATCAGCAGCCAGTGGTCGGGGCGGAAGCGGACACCGTCCGGCGCCGTGCCCTGCCAGGCCGGCGTGGCGTCGAAGTCCAGCAGGTCGGCGCGGATTGCGATCATGCGGCGGCCCGGCGCGGCATCTTCTGCCCGGACAGGCCGCGTGCAACCTCGCGCACCTGCTCGCGGAACCAGCGCATCGACGCTGCGTTGTGCGTGAGCTCGTGCCAGAGCTGGTAGTAGTTGAGCGGCGGAAACGCCACCGGGCAGCGCAGGATGCGCACCGGCAGCGCATCGACGTAGCGGCTGCAGAACAGGCGCCCGGTGGTCAGCACGAGCAGGCTGTCGGCGACCATCATCGGGATGAGGCCGAAATGCGAGGCGCGCACGACGATGCGGCGGCGCATGCCGGCGGCGGCCAGGTGCTCGTCGATCACGCCCAGCGCGCCGGGGTGCAGGGGCATCGGTGCGACATGCTCGCAGTCGAGGTATCTGGCCACCGTCCAGGCGCGGCCGCCGCCGCTACGCGCCACCGGGTGGTTCTCGGCGACCAGGCACACGACCTCGTCGCTGAACAGGCGGCCCAGGTGCAGCTCCTCCGGCGGCAGCAGCCAGTTGCCGATGACCAGGTCGACGTCGCCGCTGGCCAGCGCGCGGCGGTAGTCGTAGTCCTGCGTCAACGGCATCAGCTCCAGCCGCACGCCCGGCGCGGCGCGCTTGATATGCGCCACCAGGCGGGGCAGGAACAAGGGGTCGAGGTAGTCGCTGGCGGCGACGCGGAACAGGGCGTCGGCCCGCCCGGCCTCGAACGGCGCGCCGCGCGCCGCGCGGCTGTGCGGGCCGAACAGGCGCTCGGCCTGCTGCAGCATCTGCGCCGCCGGGTCCAGCAATTGCAAGGCGGTCTCGGTGGGCTGCATCTGCTGGCCGGCGCGCACCAGAAGCGGGTCGCCGGTGAGCGCCCGCAGCCGCCTGAGCTGTGCGCTCACCGCCGGCTGGCTGCTGGCCAGCTTGTCGGCCGCGCGGGAGACGCTGCGTTCGGTGATCACGGTGTGCAGGACCCGGATGAGGTGAAGGTCGATGGTGTCGAAGTCGGGTCGTTTCACCATAATCATTCAAGCATAGTAATCATCATCGAAGACGTATTGTTGCTTGCAGCCGACGCGCTAACTTCGGGGTAAGCCCCAGGGACCTTCCGATGCCGACGAACCACCGCCCGATCCGCTTCTTCCACCGCGGCGCCATCGTCGAGGTCGCCGGCGCGGCCCCCACGCGAACCGTGCTCGAATGGCTGCGCGAGGACGCCCGCTGCACCGGCACCAAGGAAGGCTGCGCCGAGGGCGACTGCGGCGCCTGCACCGTGGTGCTGGGCGAGCTCGACGCCGGTGGCGGGCTGTCGCTGCAGCCGGTCAACGCCTGCATCCAGTTCCTGCCGACGCTGGACGGCAAGGCGTTGTTCACGGTCGAGGACCTGGCCGCGGCCACCGGCGCGCTGCATCCCACCCAGCAGGCGATGGTCGATTGCCACGGCTCGCAATGCGGCTTCTGCACCCCGGGTTTCGTGATGTCGCTGTGGGCCTGCTACGAGCGCCACCAGGCGGCTGGCACGCGTCCGACCCGGCAGCAGCTGGCCGACGACCTCTCGGGCAACCTGTGCCGCTGCACCGGCTACCGACCCATCCTCGACGCCGGCCAGCGCATGTTCTCGATGGCGCCGCCCCGGCGGCTGGCGCGCGCGCCGGTCGCCGACGCGCTGCGCGCCTTGCAGGCCGATCCGCCGCTGGCCGACGAGGGCCGCTTCCAGGCCCCGCGCACGCTGGCCGAATTTGCCGCCCTGCGCCTGGCGCGTCCACAGGCGCGGCTGCTGGCCGGCAGCACCGACCTCGGCCTGTGGGTGACCAAGCAGTTCCGCGAGCTGGGCGAGCTGATCTACATCGGCGGCGTGGCCGAGCTCAAACGCATCGTGGTCGGCGAGGACCTGATCGCGATCGGCGCCGCGGCATCGCTGGAAGACGCCTGGCGCGCGCTGGCATCCGAATGGCCGACGCTGCGCGACGTCTGGCTGCGCTTCGCCTCGCTGCCGATCCGGCGCGCCGGGACGATGGGTGGCAATGTCGCCAACGGCTCGCCGATCGGCGACTCGGCGCCGGTGCTGATGGCGCTCGCGGCGCAGCTCGTGTTGCGCCAGGGCGAGCGGGTGCGCCGCCTGCCACTCGATGGCTTCTATCTCGACTACCTGAAGAGCCGGCTCGAACCGGGCGAGTTCGTGCAGGCGATCGAGGTGCCGCGGCGCGGCACGCAGGGTCGGCCGGTCGCACAGAAGGTCAGGGCCTACAAGATCAGCAAGCGCTTCGACTGCGACATCTCGGCGCTGTGCGCCGGCCTCGCGATCGACCTCGACGGCGATCGGATCGCCGATGCGCGCCTGGCCTTCGGCGGCATGGCGGCGACGGTCCGGCGCGCCGCGGGCGCCGAAGCCGCGCTTCGCGGCCAGCCCTGGACCGAGGCCACGCTGCAGGCGGCGCAGGCCGCGCTGGCCAGCGACTTCAGGCCGCTGACCGACATGCGCGCCAGCGCGGCCTACCGCATGCAGGTGGCGCAGAATCTGCTGCGCCGCTTCTGGCTCGAGACCCGCCCCGGCGCGGCGCTGCCGGAGCGCGCGGTGAGCGTCTGGTCACGCGAGGAACCGGCATGAACGAGCCCGTCGAGTCGCCGGCCGCGGCCGTCTTCGCCGCGGTCGGCATCGGCCATCCGCACGAATCGGCGCCGCTGCACGTGGCCGGCGCCGCGCCCTACACCGACGACCTGCCCGAACTCGCCGGCACCCTGCACGCCGCGCTCGGCCTGTCGCCGATCGCGCATGGCGTGATCGAGGCCATCGACCTCGACCGTATCCGCGCGCTGCCGGGCGTGGTCGATGTCTTCACCGCCGCCGACATCCCCGGTGTCAACGATTGCGGTTCGCTCGTCGCCGACGATCCCATCCTTGCCGGCGAGGCCGGGGCCACGCTGCGTTATCTCGGCCAGCCGGTGTTCGCGGTCGTCGCCCGCACCCGCGACGCCGCGCGCCGGGCCGCCGCGCAGGCCGAGGCGGTGGTCCGCGCCGCGCCGCTGCCGCCCATCCTCACGCCCGAACAGGCGCATGCCGCGCAGCAGTACGTGCTGCCGGCGATGCACCTGCAGCGCGGCCAGGCACGGCAGGCCATCGCCGCGGCGCCGCACCGGCTGCGCTCGCGCTTCGACGTCGGCGGCCAGGAGCAGTTCTACCTCGAAGGGCAGATCTCGTACGCGGTGCCGACCGAGAACCAGGGCATGAAGGTGTTCTGCTCGACCCAGCACCCGAGCGAGATGCAGCACCTGGTGGCGCAGGCGCTGGGCCGGCCGGCGCATGCGGTGCAGGTCGAATGCCGGCGCATGGGCGGCGGCTTCGGCGGCAAGGAATCGCAGTCGGCGCTGTTCGCCTGCGTGGCCGCGATCGCCGCGGTGCGGCTGCAACTGCCGGTGAAGCTGCGCGTCGATCGCGACGACGACTTCCTGATCACCGGCCGCCGCCACTGCTTCCACTACGAGGCCGAGGTCGGCTACGACGACGAAGGCCGCATCCTCGGCGCCGAGGCGACGCTGGTCTCGCGCGCCGGCCATTCGGCCGATCTCTCGGGCCCGGTGATGACGCGCGCGCTGTGCCACTTCGACAACGCCTACTGGCTGCCGAACGTCGCGCTGCACGGCTACTCGGGCAAGACCAACACGCAGAGCAACACCGCGTTCCGCGGCTTCGGCGGCCCGCAGGGTGCGATCGCGATCGAGATGCTGATCGACTCGGTCGCGCGCGCGCTGGGCCGTGACCCGCTGGCCGTGCGGCGCGCCAATTTCTACGGCACCGAGTCGAACAACGTCACGCCGTACGGGCAGCCGGTGGTCGACAACATCGTCCACGAGCTGGTCGACGAGCTCGAGCGCAGCAGCGACTACGCGGCGCGCCGGCGCGAGATGGCCGCCTTCAACGCGACCAGCCCGGTGCTGAAGAAGGGCCTGGCGCTGACGCCGCTGAAGTTCGGCATCTCGTTCAACCTGCCGCACCTCAACCAGGCCGGCGCCCTGGTGCATGTCTACACCGACGGCTCGGTGCTCGTGAACCATGGCGGCACCGAGATGGGCCAGGGGCTGAACACCAAGGTCGCGCAGGTCGTCGCGCACGAGCTCGGGCTGCCGCTGGCCAGCGTGCGCTGCAGCGCCACCGACACCCAGAAGATCGCCAACACCTCGGCCACCGCGGCCAGCACCGGCAGCGACCTCAACGGCAAGGCGGCGCAGGACGCGGCGCGCCGGATCCGCCAGCGGCTGGCCGATGTCGCTGCCGCGCAATGGGGCGCCGAGGCAGGCGTCGATGCCGCCGGCGTGCGCTTCGCCCACGGCCAGGTCCTGGTCGGCGCGCGGGCGCTGCGTTTCGTCGACGTCGTCGCCGCGGCCTACCAGGCGCGGGTGCAGTTGTGGAGCGACGGCTTCTACGCCACGCCCGGCCTCTCTTGGGACCGCAGCACGCTGCAGGGCAACCCGTTCCACTACTTCGCCTACGGGGCGGCGGTCAGCGAGGTGCTGGTGGACACGCTGACCGGCGAGTGGAGGCTGCTGCGCGCCGACATCCTGCACGACGCCGGCCGCTCGCTCAACCCGGCAATCGACATCGGCCAGATCGAGGGCGCCTTCATCCAGGGCATGGGCTGGCTGACGATGGAGGAACTGGTCTGGCACCCGCAGACCGGGATGCTGATGACGCACGCGCCCAGCACCTACAAGATCCCGACCGCCAACGACTGCCCGGTGCAGTTCCACACCCGGCTGTTCGAGCGCGCCGAACCCGCAGGACAGCATCCACCGCAGCAAGGCGGTGGGCGAGCCGCCGCTGCTGCTGCCGTTCTCGGTCTTCTTCGCCATCCGCGACGCGGTCTCGGCCGTCGGCGGCCATCGCGTCGATCCGCCGCTGCAGGCGCCGGCGACGAGCGAGGCGATCCTGCGTGCGATCACGGCGGTCGCCGACGGCGATCGCGGTGCGGCGGTCGGCGCCGACGGCCTGCGGGCCGCGCCCGCATGACGCCGCAGTCGCTGCGCGAGGCCGCGCTGCGCTGGCGCGCCGCGGCGCGGCCGGCGGCGGTGGTCGAGATCACTGCCGCCCGCGGCTCGGTGCCGCGCGAAGCGGGCACGCGCATGCTGGTGGCGGCCAGCGAGGTGCTGGGCACCATCGGCGGCGGTCACCTCGAGCTGCGCGCCATCGCCGACGCGCGCCGGCTCGTCGATGCCGGCAGCGGCACCGTCGAGCAGCAGGTCGCGCTCGGTCCGACGCTGGGTCAATGCTGCGGCGGCGCGCTGCGCCTGCGCATCGTCTTGCTCGCCGAGGCCGACCCCGAAGCCTGGCCGGTGCCGGCGTCCGCCTTCACGCTGCAGCTCTATGGCGCCGGGCATGTCGGCCGTGCGATCGTCGCGCTGTTGGCCGGCCTGCCTTGCCGCGTGCAGTGGATAGACGAGCGCGAGGCCGAATTCCCGGCCACGCCGCTGCCGCCGCACATCGAGCGCGTCTGCGCCGAGCCGGTACAGGCCGAAGTGGCCGCCGCGCCACCCGGCGCCTTCTACCTCGTGCTCACGCACAGCCACGACCTCGACCTGGCGCTGACGCAGGCGATCCTGGCCCGCGGCGACTTCGGGTTCTTCGGCCTCATCGGCTCGAAGACCAAGCGCGCCCGCTTCGAGCGCCGCCTGCGCGACCGTGGCTTCGCGCCGGCCCTGATCGAGCGCATCGTCTGCCCGATCGGCGTGCCGGGCATCGCCGGCAAGCAGCCCGAGGTGATCGCGGTGGCGGTGGTGGCGCAGTTGCTGCAGCGGGCCGGCGCGGCTGGAGGGTCCGGAGGCGGGCGCGGTTATTGATCTGGCGTAAGCTGGTCGCCAGCGATCTGGCGTCCACTCGGGCGCTGTCCAATCGGCAAGCGCAAGGAGATGGCAAATGAGCAAGCGTGATGTGGTGGTCCTGGGTGCGGCGCGTTCGGCGATCGGCACCTTCAACGGTGCACTGGCCGACATCGAGCCGGCCGAGCTGGCGGGCACGGTGATGAAGGCCGCGGTCGAGCGATCGGGCGTCGATCCCAAGGCGATCAACTACGTGACGGTGGGCAACACCATCCCCACCGAGAGCCGCTTCCCCTATGTCGCCCGCGTGGCCGCGATCCAGGCCGGGCTGCCGATGGAAAGCGTGGCGATGTCGGTGAATCGCCTGTGCTCGTCGGGACTGCAGGGCATCGTGACGACGGCGCAGAACATCCTGCTCGGCGACTGCGACTACGGCATCGGCGGCGGGGTCGAAGTGATGAGCCGCGGCGGCTACCTGTCCACCGCGATGCGCAACGGCGCGCGCATGGGCGACACCAAGCTCGTCGACATGATGGTGGCCACGCTCACCGACCCCTTCGGCGTCGGCCACATGGGCATCACGGCCGAGAACCTGACCACCAAGTGGGGCATCACGCGGCAGGAGCAGGACGAGCTCGCCCTGGCCTCGCACCGCAAGGCCGCGGCGGCGATCGCCGAAGGGCGCTTCAAGACCCAGATCGTGCCCATCGTCAAGCAGACCCGAAAGGGCGAGGTCGTCTTCGACACCGACGAGCATGTCAAGCCCGCGACGACGCTGGAGTCGCTGGCCAAGCTCAAGCCGGCGTTCAAGAAGGACGGCTCGGTGACCGCGGGCAACGCCTCGGGCATCAACGACGGTGCGGCCTTCTTCGTCCTCGGCGACGCGGCGCTGTCCGCCGCTGCGGGATACAAGCCGCTGGCGCGGCTGGTCAGCTACGCGGTGGCCGGCGTGCCCAACGAGATCATGGGCGAGGGTCCGATCCCGGCGACCAAGCTGGCCTTGAAGAAGGGCGGCCTGACGCTGGACCAGATGGACGTCATCGAGAGCAACGAGGCCTTCGCGGCCCAGGCGATCGCGGTCGCGCGCGGCCTCGAGTTCGACATGAGCCGCGTCAACCCCAACGGTGGCGCGATCGCGCTCGGCCACCCGATCGGCTGCTCGGGCGCCTTCCTGGCGACCAAGGCGGTGTACGAGCTGCACCGCACCGGCAAGCGCTATGCGCTGGTGACGATGTGCATCGGCGGCGGGCAGGGCATCGCGGCGGTGTTCGAGCGGCTCTGAGTCCGCCGGCGGTGGCGATCCGGGCCTCGCCGACCGGCATCCGCAGCACGGGGTGCGGCGCACCTCGTACCTGGTTCAGCACCGGCGCGTCGGCTCGCAGCAACTCGCTGGCGGGGATGCGGTGAACGCCCGCCACCTCCGCCGGGCTCGGCGCGACCTCGCTCGCCGCACCCGCCCAGACCACCAACGGCGTGATGAGGCGACCCGACCGGGGTCGGGCTTCAGCCGGCGGGTACGATCGATTCATGAACAGCATTCCCGAAGCCTCGCGGCACTCCGATCCAAGGTTGGCGCAGCTCTACCCACCGATCGAGCCGTTCGAATCCGGCATGCTCGATGTCGGTGACGGACACCGGGTGTATTGGGAGCTTTGCGGCAACCCGGGCGGCAAGCCGGCCTTGTTCCTGCACGGCGGACCGGGCGGCGGGTGCACGCCCGAGCATCGCCGCTTGTTCGATCCCGAGAAGTACTGCGTGCTGCTGTTCGACCAGCGCGGATGCGGACGGTCCACGCCGCATGCCTGCATCGACGCCAACTCGACCTGGCATCTGGTCTCGGACATCGAATCGCTGCGGACGCAATGCGGTGTCGCGAAGTGGCTGGTCTTCGGCGGATCCTGGGGCAGCACCCTGGCGCTGGCCTATGCGCAGACCCACCCGGACCGCGTCAGCGAGCTGATTCTCCGCGGCATCTTCACCGTGCGCCGGGAAGAGCTTCGCTGGTACTACCAGGAAGGCGCGTCGTGGATATTTCCGGATGAGTGGGAGCATTTCGTCGCCCCGATCCCGCCCGAGGAGCGAAACGACCTCATGGCTGCGTATCAGAGGCGGCTCACGGGAACCGACGAGGGGGCGCAGTTGGAGGCCGCGGTCGCGTGGAGCCGCTGGGAGGGCCGCACGATCACGCTGCTGCCCGACGCGCATGTCGACGAAGTCCACGGCGACCCGCACTTCGCGCTGGCCTTCTCGCGCATCGAGAACCACTACTTCATGAACGACGGCTTCCTCGAGGACCGGCAGCTCCTGCGCGATGCGGGCAAGCTGCGCGGCATACCCGGCGTCATCGTGCAAGGCCGATACGACATGGCCACGCCGGCGAAGACGGCCTGGGAATTGCACCGGGCTTGGCCGCAGGCCGAGTTCCGGCTCGTGAACGATGCGGGACATGCATTCTCGGAGCCCGGCATCCTGGACCAGCTCATCCGCGCCACCGACAGGTTCTCGGCCCGGTGAGGTGTCCGAACGGGCGGGCGCCCCGCCTTCGATGGCTCGCGGCTTCAGGCTGCACCACGAGTCGAACCGCGCCGGGAGCGCACCGTCTGCTGAAGAATCGCGGCCAGCGGGTTCGTCCGAAACCCGCGCCCATCCACCCGAGGAGAGACCCGTGGGCACAGGCATCGATCTGGTCCGGCTGAACTTCAACCCGCAGGCGCAGCTGGGCCTGAACGTGGTTCTGGCGCTGGTGATGTTCGGCATCGCGCTGGATCTCAAGCTGGCCGACTTCAGGGCCGCGCTGCGCACGCCCAAGGCGCTGGCCATCGGGCTGGTCAGCCATCACCTGCTGTTTCCGGCCTTCACCTTCCTGCTCATCCTGCTGATCCGTCCGCTGCCGTCGATCGGCCTGGGCATGCTGCTGGTGTCGTCGTGCCCGGCCGGCCACATCTCCAACTTCTTCACCCACCGTGCGGGCGGCAATGCGGCGCTGTCGGTGTCGATCAGCACGCTGTCGACGCTGGGCGCGATCGTCATGACGCCGGTCAACGTGGCCTTCTGGGGCTCGCTCGACCCCGGGATGAACGCGTTGCTGCGCAGCTTCTCGCTCGATGCGCTGCACATGCTGCTCGACGTGGCCATGCTGCTGGGCATCCCGCTCGCCGCCGGGCTGGCGGTCTCGCACCGCTTCCCCGCGTTGGCGAAGAGGGTGCACGGACCGATGCGCACGTTCTCGCTGCTCGTGTTCGTCGCCTTCGTGCTCGGCGCGCTGGCCATGAACTGGGCCATCTTTCGCGAATACGGCCGCTTCGTGGTCGTCGTGGTGCTGGTGCACAACGCGCTGGCGCTGGCCGGCGGCTACGGGATTGCGCGCGCGGCGGGCTTGCCCGAGCGCGACCGCCGCGCGGTGGCCTTCGAGACCGGCATCCAGAACTCCGGCCTCGGCCTGGTGCTGGTGTTCAATTTCTTCGGCGGCCTGGGCGGCATGGCCATCGTCACCGCCTGGTGGGGGATCTGGCACATCGTGGCCGGCGTGAGTCTTTCGACCTTCTGGATGAAGCGCCCACCCGTCGTCGCTGCGCCGGTATCGGCATGAGCGGCACGCGTGTTCTCGTCACCGGCGGTGCCGGTTATCTGGGCCGCCAGGTCACAGCCGCACTGGCCGGAGGTGGCCCGACGACCATCGACTGCATCGTCTCGCTCGACGTGCGCGAGCTGCCACCCGAGCGACGCCTGCCGGGTGTGACCTACGCGGTGGCCGACATCCGCGACCCGTCCCTGGCCGACCTGCTGCGCCGGCACCGCATCGCCACCGTGGTGCACCTGGCCGCCATCGTCACGCCGGGCAGGATGGCCGATCGCGAGTTCGAGTACCAGGTCGACGTCGAAGGCACGCGCAACGTGCTCCAGGCCTGCGTCGCCGCGGGCGTGCGGCACGTGGTCGTGTCGTCGTCGGGCGCGGCCTACGGCTACCACCCCGACAACCCGGCCTGGCTGAGCGAGACCGACGTGATCCGCGGCAACCACGAGTTCGCCTATTCGTGGCACAAGCGGCTGGTCGAAGAGATGCTGGCCGAGTACCGCGAGCGCGAGCCGGCGCTGCGCCAGACGGTGTTTCGCATCGGCACCATCCTCGGCGAGACGGTCTCCAACCAGATCACGGCCCTCTTCGACAAGCCGCGTCCGCTGGCCATCGCCGGCGCCGACAGCCCCTTCGTCTTCGTCTGGGATCAGGACGTGGTCGGCGCCATCCTGCACGCGATCCGCTCGAGCCGCGATGGCATCTACAACGTCGCCGGCGACGGCGCTCTGACCATCCACGAGATCGCTGCGCGCATGGGTAAGCGCTGCCGCGTGCTGCCGCCCTGGCTGCTGCAGGCCGGGTTGTGGATCGGCAAGCGCCTGGGCCTGACGCAGTACGGGCCCGAGCAGCTGCGCTTCCTGCGCTACCGGCCGGTGCTCGACAACCGGCGGCTCAAGCAGGAGTTCGGCTACCAGCCCCGCAAGACCTCGGCCGAGGTCTTCGATTTCTGGTGGGCGGCCCGCCGCGGCGGCTGAGCGATGGCCGGCAAGCGCCTCTATCGCGGCAACACGGTCGTGATCACCGGAGCAGCCGGCGGGCTGGGCAGCGCGCTGGCCCGCCGCTTCGCGATTGCGGGTGCCAGGATCGTGGCGCTCGATCTGGACGGCGCTCGAATCGCTGATCGCGCGGCGCGGCCAGCGCCTGTGCCTGCCCGCGACCACCTCGCGCCTGGCCTGGTGGCCGAGCCGGCTGGCGCCGCGCACCTACGAGCGCCTGATGTTGCGCCGCGTCGGCGCGGAATTCGACCCGCCTTCCCGGAGATCTGCATGAAGTTCCACCGTTCGCTGGCCGCACTCGGCCTCGCGGCCGCGACGGCCGCCCCGGCAGCCACGGCAGCCACGCTGACCGTCACCGATGCCGCCGGCCAGCCCCTCGCCGCGGCCATGGTGCGCGAGGTGGCCGCCGTGCCGCGGCCGCTCGACACCTCGGACCACGGCTACCCGGCACCGGGCCGGGCGCGCAGGGTCGACGTCGACATCACCCGCTTCACCGATGCCGCGGGCCGCGCGAGCTGGGCCGGGCGCGGCGTGGCGGTGAAGTACCTCGTGCGCAAGCCCGGCTATCGCGATGCGAGCGTCGAGGCCGCGCCGGGGCAGGCCACGGCCAGCGTGGCGCTGCAGCGCGAGACCGACCCCGTCAAGCTCGCCGAAGCCAAGCCGGCCAACGTCTGGCTCGGCGCGCTCGACCTCGGCGACGCCGCGCGCAAGCGCCACTTCATGCTGCAGTGCGGCTTCTGCCACCAGCAGGGCAACGCCTTCATCCGCCGCGAACGCTCGGCCGCTGAATGGCGCGAGCTGATCCCGCGCATGGTGCGCTACGGCTCGCGGCTCTCGACGGCAGACCAGAAGGCGCTGCCCGAGATGCTGAGCGCCGGCTGGCGCAGGCTGCGCGACGATCCGTCCCTGCTGGCCGAACCCGCGCCTTGGGACCCGTCGCTGGCCGCCACGACGATCACCGAATGGCCGATCGGCGACGCCATGTCGCAAACGCACGACCAGCTGCTCGCTGCCGACGGCCGGGTCTATGTCGCCGACAACATCCAGGACCGGCTCTACCAGATCGACCCGCGCACCGACACCGTCACGGTGTACAGGATTCCGCACCGCGAGGGCGATGCGCCGGGCGGCCTGATCGCCGCGCGGCTGCGCGACTTCCCGCGCCACGACGACACCTCCAACGCGCATTCGCTGGCGCAGTCGGCCAGGGACGGGCACATCTTCATCACCCCTTCGGCGCAGCAGCGGCTGGTCGAGTTCGACCCGAAGACCAAGGCCTTCACGCTGCACGACATCGGCGCTGGCTTTTATCCGCACACGATCCGCATCGATGCCCGGGACCGCGTGTGGTTCACGCTCGCGCTGTCGAACCAGATCGCGATGTTCGATCGCGCGACGCAGCGCTTCACGCTGTACGACCTGCCGACGCGCTCGCTGCGCGAGCGGCTCACGGTGGCGCTGATCCGCCCGCTGTTCAAGCTCATGGACTGGGGCCTGCCGCTGGCCAACTGGCTGCCGGTCGATCGCAGTTCGACCGGCACGCCGCTGCCCTACGGCATCGACGTCGCGCCCGACGGCATGGTCTGGTTCGCGCGCCTGCACACCGACGAGATCGGCCGCATCGACCCCGCCAGCGGCAAGATCACGATGATCGCGACGCCCTTCGCCGGGCCGCGCCGCCTGCGCAGCGATGCCGAAGGCAACCTGTGGATCACCGCTTTCCCCGAATCGGCGATCGCGCGCTACGAGCCGAAGACCGGCCGCTTCACCCGCTTCGACCTGCCGGTGGTTCCCAAGGGCAGCGAGACGCCCTACGCGCTGAACGTCGACAAGCGCCGCGGCATCGTCTGGGTCACGGGCAACCAGTCGGATTCGCTGTACGCGCTGGACATCCGGACCCGGGCCTGGCGCAGGGTGCCGCTGCCACGCCGCGTGGCCTTCACGCGCGACATCGAGATCGCCGAAGACGGCACGGTCTACACCTCGACCTCCAGCTTCCCGAGCTGGCAGGTGGAAGACGCCCAGCCGACCCTGATCCGCGTGCAGACCGCAGCCACGGGCGCCCGATGATCCTGCTGCGCCACCGCTGGTTCTACCTGTCGTGCCTGGCGGCCTTCACCGCCGGCCACATGATCAACTACGCGGTGATCATCTACGCGCAGGAGGTGATCGGCTCCGACCTGCTGTCGGGCATCGGCTTCGGACTGTGCTTCGGCCCGCCCATAGTGCTGGGCTGGTACGCCGGCGTGCTGTGCGATCGGCTCGCACCGGGGCGGCTGATCCTGGCGGCGCAGGCCTTGTTCATCGTCGCGGCAGGCCTGCTGTGGCTGGCCGATCGGGGCCTGGCCGACGCGGCCTCGCGCGTGCCGCTGCTCGTGGCCGCCGCAGCGCTGGCCGGCGTGGGCTGGTCGTTCGTGGCGCCCGCGCGCATGGCCGCGCTCGGCCAGATCGCGAGCGCCGACGAGCTGAAACCGGCGTCGGTGATCTTCAACCTGTTTGTGATGCTGGGCTTCGGGCTCGGGCCGGTGGCCATTGCACTGATGCGCCGCCATTTCGGCTGGCCGGGCGTGTTCATCGGCGCTGCGCTGCTGTTCGCGCTCGCCTCGCTGACGCTGCTCGGCGTGCGGACGCGCCGCAGCGAGCGCGCGCACCAGCCGGTGATGGCCGATATCCGCGACGGCGTGGCGGCCGTGAGGGCGCGGCCGCTGCTGCTGCAGCTGATGGTGGCCGCGATGGCCGGCTACCTCGCGATGGGGCCGATGATGGTATTGCTGCCCAAGCTGGCCGCCACGCAGCTCGGGCTCGGCGAGTTGCAGCGCGGCTGGTTCCTCGGCACGCTGGCGCTGTCGCTCATCGCCGGCGGCCTGCTGGCGCTGATCGCAGCGCGCCGCGTGCACCACGGGCATGCGATCTTCGGCGCCACGACCCTGGCCGGCCTGGCACTGGCCGCGCTCGGCGCGGTCCACGACACGCGCATCGCGGTGGCGCTGCTGTGCGCAGTCGGCGTCTCGGGTGGGCTCGCGCTGTCGCTGATCGTCGCCGGCATTCAAGCCAACGCTGCCGACGAAGTGCGCGGCCGCGTGGTCAGCATGTACACCATCATTTCGCAGGTCGTTCCGGCTGCATCCGGCGTCGCCGCCGGAGCCTTGGTCCAGGCCTTCGGGGTCGGCGTGGCGCTCCATGTCTGCGGCGCGACGCTGGCCCTGGCCATGCTGTTCGGCACATTTCGGATGACCGCACTTCGGCGCCACCGCGGCTGACGCCGCCGAACGTGCTGCACCGCGCTGCGGATCGCCGAGGTCGCGGATGAATACACCGCTCGCTCGCCGGCGGAGAACGCGCGGCGCCTGCAGCAACGGCTCTGCGAGGCCGCATACCTGCCTGCTCGCATCGCGATGCCGGCGGTGACGGCGCTGACGCGACTTTGGGCGCTCCATTGGGCGGCGCGCTTGTCTACCGCGTCCGGCGTGCCGATGGGCGTCGCCGGGTTGGCGGCATTGCCGATTCATCGGGATGCCTTGGCGAGACTGCGGTCCGGACTGGCGCAGCCGGCTGGACGCACAGGCTCGGCTCCGCCGCTCAGAACAGCTGCGCCGCCAGGAACGTGAGCCCCGAGAAGACCGACCAGCCTCCCGAGGCCGCATTGAGGCCTCTGCTCACGCCGATATCCAGGGTGACCAAGCGAGAGGGTGAATAGCTCGCGGCGACGAGCGCCTGAGCGGTGCGGGCATTGCCTGCTTGTCGGGTGCCCGAGAACTCGCCGACCATTCCCCATTGCTCGGTCAGGTTTCGCGAAACCGCGGCCGCCCAACCCATTTGCGTGCGGCCCATTCCCGGGTCAACGCCGCCGAGCCGCGTCACCGCGAGGTTGATGTCGGTGTGCCAGGAGCCTGCGAAGTCCGTGCTGTAGATGCCATTGAGACCGGCGTCCGAATGTCCGCTGCCCAAACCCGTGCGCGCTGTCGGCAGTTTCGTCCCGAGTTCCAGACCGAATGCCGAGACCTCACTCAGCTCGAACCGGCGCTTCAAGACGGCGGTGGTATCCCCTCCACCGCGAACCATGAGGCCGTCCGCGCCGACTTGCTGCAGGAGGGCATCGCCCCCGACGCGAATGCCCCAGTCGGGCGAGAGGGCGAGCTTCAGCGTGTACGGCACGCTGTCGCGTCGCACAGGATCGTCGGCGCGGCTGCGCTGAACTCCGGCTTCGATCTCGAGCCAGCCTGGCGCAGAGAGCGCGGCTGGAGTGGAGACACTGGGGCGATACGGCGTGACCGTCGGGGAATCGTCTGCAAAGGCCGCAACATTCCAGGGAAGGACCATGCAGGCGAGTCCGATCCTGGCGAGGTACCGATGCAAAGGGCAGATTGTGCTCATGCGATGCCCGCCTCGATATTCCCGACGCTGCCCCGCCCGATATCTGCCAGACGCGCCAACGCAGGTGGCAATAGCCCCCGCACTGTCCTGGCGTGCTTCAGCCGCTTCTCGATTGAGTCCATGCTCGATGTTGCCCTGTCGCCCAGGATGGCGCCTCTCGCGAACCCCGAAGCGCTTCGGTTCCCCGATCCGGGACGAAGAGAAACACCTGGGAGGGGGTGCTGGCGGAAGGGGCGGGATTCGAACCCGCGGGGGGCTGTTAACCCCCACACGCTTTCCAGGCGTGCGACTTAAACCGCTCATCCACCCTTCCGAGTCCTGACGCGGGACCGTCCCTGCGGATGAGCCTGCGCCTGACGAGGGCCCTGGTGCATGCATGTGCCAGGGCCGCAGCCGGGCGCGATTCTAGCCCGCGGCACTCGGTGCGACGGCGTGCCGGCGCAGCCAGTCGAGCAGCACGAACTCCAGCGCCTTGGCGTGCGTGGCTTCGAGCACCACCGGGGGTGCGCAGCCGGCTTCGAAAGCCTCGCGCCAGCGCAGCGCGCAAACGCACCAGCGGTCGCCGGGTGCCAGGCCGCGAAAGCGCAATTCCGGGCGCGGCGTGATCAGGTCGTTGCCCCGCTCCATCTGGAAGTTCAGGAACCCCACCGTCATGCGGGCGCAGATCACGTGGCTGCCGCGGTCGCCAGCGTCGGGGTGGCAGCAGCCGTCGCGCCGCCAGCCGGTCAACGGGTCGAACGAACACGCCACCAGCGGCGTGCCCAGCACGTTCAGCGCCTGGCTCACGGCGTGATCTTGCCGCCCTTGAACAGGGCCATCGCGGTGCCGATGAGGCCGGCCACCTCGCCCATGTGGCCGGGCACGATCATCGTGTTGCTGGCCTTGGCGAGCTGGCCGTAGGCTTCCACCGCGCGCTCGGCCACCTTGAGCTGCACCGCCTGCTCGCCGCCGGGCGCCTGGATCGCCGCGGCGATCTTGCGGATGGCGTCGGCCGTGGCATCGGCCACCGCGACGATCGCCGCCGCCTCGCCCTGGGCCTTGTTGATCTCGGCCTGCTTGGCTCCTTCGCTGCGCGCGATGTAGGCCTCGCGCTCGCCGGTGGCGATGTTGATCTGCTCCTGGCGCCGGCCCTCGGAGGCTGCGATCAGCGCGCGCTTCTCGCGCTCGGCGGTGATCTGCGCCTGCATCGCGTGCAGGATCGCCGCCGGCGGCGTCAGGTCCTTGATCTCGTAGCGCAGCACCTTCACGCCCCAGTTCAGCGCCGCCTCGTCCAGCGCCTCGACCACGCCGCCGTTGATGTGGGCGCGCTCCTCGAAGGTCTTGTCCAGCTCCATCTTGCCGATCACGCTGCGCAGCGTGGTCTGGGCGAGCTGGGTGATGGCCACGATGTAGTTGCTGCTGCCGTAGCTGGCGCGCATCGGGTCGGTGACCTGGAAATACAGGATGCCGTCGACCTGCAATTGCGTGTTGTCCTTGGTGATGCAGACCTGGCTGGGCACGTCCAGCGGCACCTCCTTGAGCGAATGCTTGTAGGCGACCCGGTCGACGAACGGGATCACCAGCTTCAGCCCCGGTGTCAGCGTGCGGTCGTACTTGCCGAGCCGCTCGACGACCCAGGCGTGCTGCTGGGGCACGATCTTGTAGGTCTGGACGATGAAGATGATGGCGATGACGGCCAGAACGATGGCGATTTCCATGGGACCCTTCCTCGATTCACTGGGTGGTGGCGGGTGCCACCTGCAACTGGCTGCCTTGCACGGCGACGATGACATGGTCGCCGGGCGCGGGGTCTCCGGGGCCGGCGAAGCGCACGGTCCAGGCGGCGCCGCGGTAGGACACGCGCGCCAGGCCGTCGGTGCCCCACGCCGGCACGTTCACGATCTGGCCGATGTCGAGGTTGACGTCGCGGTTGCTCTGCGCCGGTGCCGGGCGCGGCCCGCGCATGCGCATGAAGTGCCAGGCGGCGGTGGCGCCGCCGCCGGCGATCGCGGCCACCACGATCTGCGCGCTGCTCCCCGCGCCCAGGTGCGCCGCGATGGCGCCGGTGGCGGCGCCGAGCGCCACCATCAGCAGGTAGAAGGTCCCGGTGGCCAGTTCGGCCGCCACCAGTGCGCCGGTGGCCAGCCACCACCAGGTGGGTGCGTTCGCGTCCAACGTCGCCTCCAGTTCACAATATGGAACCGATCGAGTGTAGCCATCTGGGTCGAGCGGGGGTCCGGCCCTACACTTCGCCCACTTTTTCAGCCCCACCGCAGGCCGCGCCGATGCTTCGTTTCCACTTCCCCATCGTTATCATCGACGAGGACTTCCGCTCCGAGAACACCTCCGGCTTCGGCATCCGCGCGCTCGCCCAGGCGATCGAGAAGGAGGGCTTCGAGATCCTCGGCGCGACGAGCTACGGCGACCTCAGCCAGTTCGCGCAGCAGCAAAGCCGCGCCAGCGCGTTCATCCTGTCGATCGACGACGAGGAGTTCACGCCCGGCCCCGAGCTCGACCCGGCGGTGCTGAACCTGCGCAAGTTCATCGAGGAGATCCGGCGCAAGAACGCCGACATCCCGATCTACATCTACGGCGAGACGCGCACCAGCCAGCACATCCCGAACGACATCCTGCGCGAGCTGCACGGCTTCATCCACATGTTCGAGGACACGCCGGAGTTCGTCGCCCGCCACATCATCCGCGAGGCGCAGAGCTACCTCGACGGCTTGGCGCCGCCGTTCTTCAAGGCGCTGATGGGCTACGCACAGGACGGCTCGTACTCCTGGCACTGCCCCGGCCACAGCGGCGGTGTGGCGTTCCTGAAGAGCCCGGTGGGGCAGATGTTCCACCAGTTCTTCGGCGAGAACATGCTGCGCGCCGACGTCTGCAACGCGGTCGAGGAACTGGGCCAGCTGCTCGACCACACCGGCCCGGTGGCCGCGAGCGAGCGCAACGCGGCGCGCATCTTCAACGCCGACCATTGCTTCTTCGTCACCAACGGCACCAGCACCAGCAACAAGATGGTCTGGCACCACACGGTGGCCCCCGACGACGTGGTCGTGGTCGACCGCAACTGCCACAAGAGCATCCTGCACGCGATCATCATGACCGGCGCGGTGCCGGTGTTCCTGACGCCGACGCGCAACCACTACGGCATCATCGGGCCGATCCCGGAGAGCGAGTTCTCGCCCGACGCGATCAGGCGCAAGATCGCCGCCAATCCGCTGCTCACCGACGTCGATGCGCAGACCGTCAAGCCGCGCATCCTGACGCTGACGCAGAGCACCTACGACGGCGTGCTCTACAACACCGAGACGATCAAGCACGCGCTCGACGGCTATGTCGACACGCTGCACTTCGACGAGGCCTGGCTGCCGCACGCGGCCTTCCACAGGTTCTACGGCAGCTTCCACTCGATGGGCAAGAAGCGGCCGCGGCCGCGCGACCAGCTCGTCTTCGCAACCCAGTCCACGCACAAGCTGCTGGCCGGCCTCAGCCAGGCCAGCCAGGTGCTGGTGCAGGACGCGACCGAGCGCAAGCTGGATCGCCACCTCTTCAACGAGGCCTACCTGATGCACACCAGCACCAGCCCGCAGTACGCGATCATCGCCAGCTGCGACGTCGCCGCGGCGATGATGGAGGCGCCGGGCGGCCCGGCGCTGGTCGAGGAGAGCATCGCCGAATCGCTGGACTTCCGCCGCGCGATGCGCAAGGTCGAGGCCGAGTTCGGCGCCGACTGGTGGTTCAAGGTCTGGGGCCCGGACATGCTGGCGCCCGAGGGCATCGGCGAAAGCGCCGACTGGGTGCTGCGCGCGGACAACAACTGGCACGGCTTCGGCGCGCTGGCCGAGGGCTTCAACCTGCTCGACCCGATCAAGTGCACGATCATCACGCCGGGGCTGGACCTGTCGGGGCATTTCGCGGAGACCGGCATCCCGGCCAGCATCGTGACCAAGTTCCTCGCCGAGCATGGCGTGGTGGTCGAGAAGACGGGCCTGTATTCGTTCTTCATCATGTTCACGATCGGCATCACCAAGGGCCGCTGGAACACGCTGCTGACCGCGCTGCAGCAGTTCAAGGACGACTACGACAAGAACGCGCCGATGTGGCGCATCCTGCCCGAGTTCTGCGCCGCCCACCCGCGCTACGAGCGCATGGGGCTGCGCGACCTGTGCCAGTCGATCCACGGCATGTACGCCAGGCACGACATCGCCCGGCTGACCACCGAGATGTACCTGTCGGACCTGCAGCCGGCGATGAAGCCCACCGATGCCTTCGCCCACATCGCGCGGCGCAGCACCGAGCGGGTGGCGATCGACGCGCTCGAGGGCCGCATCACGACCGCGCTGCTCACGCCCTACCCACCGGGCATCCCGCTGCTGATCCCGGGCGAACGCTTCAACCGCAAGATCGTCGATTTCCTGCGCTTCACGCGGGCGTTCAACGCCGCGTACCCGGGTTTCGACACCGACGTGCACGGCCTGGTCGAGGCCGACGACGAGGGCGTGGCCCGGACCTACTACGTCGATTGCGTGCGCGAGGAGTGAGTCAGGCCGTGCCGTCCAGCCCGGCACCGCTCATCGCGTGGCTGAAGCCGCCATCGACGTAGGTGATCTCGGCGGTCACGCCGGCGGCCAGGTCCGAGAGCAGGAAGGCGGCGACGTTGCCGACATCGTCGATCGTGATGTTGCGGCCCAGCGGCGAACTCTGCGCCACCAGGCCCAGCAGCTTGCCGAAGTCCTTGATGCCCGAGGCGGCCAGGGTCCTGATCGGCCCGGCCGAGATGCCGTTGACGCGCACGCCCTTGCGCCCCAGGCTGGCCGCCAGGTAGCGCACGCTGGCCTCCAGCGAGGCCTTGGCCAGGCCCATCGTGTTGTAGTTGGGGACCGCCAGTTGCGAGCCGAGGTAGCTCAACGTCAGCAGCGCCGATTTCGGCCGCAGGTAGGGCAGGGCGGCCTTGGCCATCGCCGGGAAGCTGTAGCTCGAGATGTCGTGCGCGATGCGAAAGCCCTCGCGCGACAGGCCCTCGAGAAAGTCGCCGGAGATCGCTTCCCGCGGCGCGAACCCGATGGCGTGGACGAAGCCGTCGAACTGCCCCCAGGCGGCGCCGAGCTGCTCGAAGACACGCGCGATCTGGGCGTCGTCGGCCACGTCGCACTCGAAGACCAGCTCGGAGCCGAACTCGCCGGCGTACTCGACGATGCGTTCGCGGAAGCGTTCGCCGACGTAGCTGAAGGCCAGCTCCGCGCCCTGGGCGCGGCAGGCGCGGGCGATGCCGTAGGCAATCGAACGGTTCGACAGCACGCCGGTGATGAGGAACCGCTTGCCGGCAAGAAAGGTCATGGTGTCTCCGTGGGTCACTCGATCGGCAGGGATTCTGGCATGCAGCGCGGCCCCGGCAGCCCCGCCCTGGGGCGCCTGTTGCCCGTGACAAAAGGCCGGGCTATAATCCGCACTTTCCCGGGGTAGGCTGCGTGGGCGGAATCTTCCAGCCCATTTTTTTTGCTTGATCGACTCTTGGGGGTGCGGTGATCTGCCGCGCTCCGCAGGGCCGGTCCTGGCGGCTCGCCCGGGAGCATGGGTTGGCAACCGGATCAGGGCGGCAAGAGTTTGGGTCAGACCTCAGGCAACAGCGCAAGACACGGCGCGAGACACAGCGCGGACAGGCACGGCGGGCAAGGCCGGGCGGGAGCGGGAGCGCGCGCGGTCGCGCCGCCCGCCGCTGCCGGACCGCGCCTAGGCTGGCGCGAGGCGATCGCCACCACCGTCGGCGGCCTGGGCTATGAACTGGTCGATGTCGAGCGTGCCCAGCGCGGTCTGCTGCGGGTCTATATCGATCGCGTGCCCGGCCGCGGCTACCCGAGCCGTGCGGCGGAAGGCGGCGCGCCGGACATGGGCGAGTTCGTCACCGTCGATGACTGCGAGCAGGTCACGCGCCAGCTGCAATACGTGCTCGAGGTCGAGGGCTTCGACTACGCCCGGCTCGAGGTGTCGTCGCCGGGGCTCGATCGGCCGTTGAAGACCGAGGCCGATTTCGCGCGCTTCGCCGGCCAGGTCGTCAGCGTGACGCTGAAGACGCCGTTCCAGGGCCGCAAGGTCTGGCAGGGCGTGCTCGGCGCGGCGGCGGACGGGGCCGGCTGGCAGTTGGTGTTCAAGGATGGCAAGGCCGAGCAGGTGCTCGGCTTCCGGCTCGAGGAATTGCGCGAGGCGCGCCTGGTGCCGGTGGTGGATTTCAAGGGCCGCAGGTCAGGGGCGCAAGCCGCCGACGGCGGCCAGGCAGGTTCGGCGTCGGATCAGGCGGCCGGGCCGGGCGTTGAAGGAGGCTAGGGGAAGCGATGAACCGCGAAATGTTGATGCTGGTGGATGCCATCTCGCGCGAGAAGACCGTGGATCGCGACGTCGTCTTCGGTGCGGTGGAAGCAGCGCTGGCCCAGGCCACGAAGAAGCTCAATGGCGGCGAGGTGGACATCCGTGTCGCGGTCGACCGCGACACGGGCGAATACGAGACCTTCCGCCGCTGGCTGGTCGTGCCCGACAGCGCCGGGCTGCAGAACCCCGACGCCGAGGAGTTGCTGTCCGAGGCGCTGGAACGCATTCCCGACATCGAGGAAGACGACTACATCGAAGAGGCGATCGACTCGCTGACGATCGGCCGCATCGGCGCCCAGGCGGCCAAGCAGGTCATCCTGCAGAAGATCCGCGATGCCGAGCGCGAGCAGCTGCTCAACGACTTTCTCGTCCGCGGCGACAAGATCTTCGTCGGCACCGTCAAGCGGCTGGACAAGGGCGACCTCATCATCGAGAGCGGCCGCGTCGAAGGGCGCCTGAAGCGCAGCGAGATGATCCCCAAGGAGAACCTGCGCAGCGGCGACCGCGTGCGGGCCTACCTGATGGGCATCGACCCGACGCAAAGAGGGCCGCAGATCATGCTGTCGCGCAGCGCGCCGGGCTTCATGATCGAGCTCTTCGCCCAGGAAGTGCCCGAGATCGAGCAGGGCCTGCTCGAGATCAAGAGTTGCGCCCGCGACCCCGGCTCGCGGGCCAAGATCGCGGTCGTCTCGCACGACCGCCGGGTCGATCCGATCGGCACCTGCGTCGGCGTGCGCGGTTCGCGCGTCAACGCGGTGACCAACGAGGTCGCCGGCGAACGCGTCGACATCGTGCTGTGGTCGGAGGACCCGGCGCAGTTCGTGATCGGCGCGCTCGCACCGGCCAACGTGCAGTCGATCGTCGTCGACGAGGAGCGCCACGCGATGGACGTGGTCGTCGACGAGGAGAACCTCGCGATCGCGATCGGCCGTGGCGGCCAGAACGTGCGGCTGGCCAGCGAGCTCACCGGCTGGCGCATCAACATCATGACCGCCGAGGAATCGAACGCCAAGCAGGCGACCGAGAGCGAGTCGGTGCGCGCGCTGTTCGTCGACAAGCTCGACGTCGACGAGGAAGTCGCCGACATCCTGATCGCCGAGGGCTTCACCAGTCTCGAGGAAGTGGCCTACGTGCCGCTGCAGGAGATGCTCGAGATCGAAGGCTTCGACGAGGACACCGTGCACGAGCTGCGTACGCGGGCCAAGGACGCGCTGCTGACGATGGAGATCAAGAAGGAAGAGCAGGTCGAATCGGTGTCGCAGGACTTGCGCGACCTCGAGGTCGACGGCCAGGGCCTGACGCCCGAGCTGCTCTCCAAGCTGGCCGGCGCGGGCGTCCACACCCGCGACGACCTGGCCGACCTGGCCGTCGACGAGCTGACCGAGATTTCGGGCATCGAAGACGAGCAGGCCAAGACGCTGATCATGAAGGCCCGCGAGCATTGGTTCACCACCTGAACCCGCCGCCCGCCCGCACCGCACACCCGAGGAACCTGACCCCATGGCCGTGACCACTGTCGCCCAGTTCGCCGCGCAGCTCGGCCGCCCGACGACGGCGCTGATCGAGCAGCTGCATTCCGCCGGCGTGACCAAGCAGTCGCCCGAAGACGCCCTCACCGAGGCCGACAAGGAGCGCCTGCTCGATTTCCTGCGCACCGCGCACGGCACGGCTGCCGGCGCCGAACGCAAGAAGATCACGCTGACGCGCAAGACGTCGACCGAGATCAAGCAGGCCGACGCCAGCGGGCGCGCACGCACGATCCAGGTCGAGGTGCGCAAGAAGCGCGTCTTCGTCAAGCGTGACGACGCATCGCCGGCGGTCGAAGAGCCCGCCGGCCCGAGCGCCGAGGAGCTCGACCTGCAGCGACGCGAGGAGGAAGCACGCGCCCAGGCCGAAGCCATCCGCGTCCAGGAGGAAGAACTCGCCCAGGCCCGCCGCCAGCGCGAGGAGCACGAACGTGCCTCGCGGGAGGCCGCAGAAGCGGCTGCCGCCGAGGCCGCGGCGCGTGCGGCTGCCGAAGCGGCTGCGGCCCAGGCGGCAGCGGCGGTCGCCACCGGTGCCAAGGCCGGCGCCGAGCCTGCAGCCCCGGCGGCCGTGGCCACTGCGCCTGAAGCAGTGGCCGAGGCCGAACCGGCCAAGCCGGTCGAGCCGCCGAAGCCGACGCTGCGCGTCGTCAAGGCGGCCGACAAGGCGGCCGAGGACAATGCGCGCCAGCTCGACCTCGAGCGCCGGCGCAAGGTGGCCGAGTCCGAGGCCGCGGCGATCCGCGCGATGATGGCCGGCCCCAAGAAGGTGCTGGTGGCCAAGAAGCCGGAAGAGCCCAAGCCCGACGCGGCGGCCAAGGAAGCCATCAAGGGCACCATTCACAAGCCCAAGGCGGTACCGGGTGCACCCGCATCGACGACCGTTGCCAAGGCGGGCGACAAGAAGCAGGTCAAGAGCGAGAAGCTCTCGTCGAGCTGGGCCGACGACGCGGCCAAGAAGCGCGCCGCGCTGAAGACCCGCGGCGACAGCAGCGGCAGCCGCGCCGGCTGGCGTGCGCCGCGCGGCGGTGCCCGCCGCGGCGAACGCGGCGAGATGGGCGGCACCTTTGCCCAGGCCGCCGAGCAGCAGGTGCAGGAGGTCCACGTGCCCGAGACGATCTCGGTGGCCGACCTCGCGCACAAGATGAGCGTCAAGGCCAGCGAGGTCATCAAGCAGCTGATGAAGCTGGGCCAGATGGTCACCATCAACCAGCAGCTGGACCAGGAGACGGCGATGATCGTCGTCGAGGAGATGGGCCACAAGGCGCTGGCCGCCAAGCTCGACGACCGCGAAGCCTTCACCGAGGAGGAAACCGCGCTCCACGAGGCCGCCGAGCAGCTGCCGCGTGCACCGGTGGTCACCGTGATGGGCCACGTGGACCATGGCAAGACCTCGCTGCTCGACTACATCCGCCGCGCCCGTGTGGCCGCGGGCGAGGCCGGCGGCATCACCCAGCACATCGGCGCCTACCATGTGCAGACGCCGCGCGGGATGATCACCTTCCTCGACACCCCGGGCCACGCCGCGTTCACCGCGATGCGCGCCCGCGGCGCCCAGGCCACCGACATCGTGGTCCTGGTGGTCGCCGCCGACGACGGCGTGATGCCGCAGACCAAGGAAGCCATCGCCCACGCCAAGGCGGCGGGGGTGCCGGTCGTGGTGGCGATCAACAAGATCGACAAGCCCGATGCCAATCTCGAGCGCGTCAAGAGCGAGCTCGTGGCCGAGGGCGTGGTGCCCGAGGACTTCGGCGGCGACTCGCCTTTCGTGCCGGTCTCGGCCAAGACCGGGCAGGGCATCGACACGCTGCTCGAGCAGGTGCTGCTGCAGGCCGAGGTGCTGGAGCTCACCGCGCCGACCGAGGCGGCAGCCAAGGGCCTCATCATCGAAGCCAAGCTCGACAAGGGCCGCGGTCCGGTGGCCACCGTGCTGGTGCAGAGCGGCACGCTGAAGAAGGGCGATGTCGTGCTCGCCGGCAGCAGCTTCGGCCGCGTCCGGGCGATGCTCGACGAGGACGGCAAGTCCATCGATGCGGCCGGCCCGTCGCTGCCGGTGGAGATCCAGGGCCTGACCGAGGTGCCGCAGGCCGGCGACGAGTTCATGGTCCTGTCCGACGAACGCCGGGCGCGCGAGATCGCCACCTTCCGCCAGGGCAAGTACCGCGAGGTCAACCTCAACAAGCGGCAGGCGGCCAAGCTCGAGGGCATGTTCGAGGCCATGGGCGAGGGCGCGGCGCAGACGCTGTCGCTGATCGTCAAGGCCGACGTGCAGGGCTCGCAGGAAGCGCTGGCGCAAAGCCTGGTCAAGCTCAGCACGCCCGAGGTCAAGGTGCAGATCGTGCATGCCGCCGTGGGCGGCATCACCGAGAGCGACGTCAACCTGGCGATCGCCAGCAAGGCCGTCATCATCGGCTTCAACACGCGGGCCGATGCCGGCGCGCGCAAGCTGGCCGAGAACAACGGCGTCGAGATCAAGTACTACAACATCATCTACGACGCGGTCGACGAGATCAAGGCGGCGATGAGCGGGATGCTGGCGCCCGAGCAGAAGGAAGAAGTCATCGGCACCGCCGAGATCCGCACCGTGTTCGTGGCCAGCAAGATCGGCACCGTCGCCGGCTGCATGGTCACCGCGGGTCAGGTCACGCGCAACGCGCGCTTCCGCCTGCTGCGCGACAACGTCGTCATCTACACCGGCGAGATCGAATCGCTCAAGCGGATGAAGGACGACGTGCGCGAGGTCCAGGCCGGCTTCGAGTGCGGCATCAAGCTGAAGAACTACAACGACATCAAGGAAGGCGATCAGCTCGAGATCTTCGAGGTCAAGGAAGTGGCACGCACGCTTTGACGGCGGGCGCCGACGCTGCAACCAGCGATCAGCCCCGCCGCTCCGGCGGGGCTGATTCATTTGGGGCAACACACCATGCGACACAAGAAGGCCGTTCCGAACCGAAGCTACCGCGTCGCCGACCAGATCCAGCGCGACGTGGCCGAGCTGATCCGCGATCTCAAGGATCCGCGGGTGGGCATGGTCACGATCAACAGTGTGGAGGTCTCGCCCGACTACGCCCATGCCCAGATCTACTTCTCGGTGCTGATGGGCACGGCCGAGGACAGTGCCACCGCGCTCAACGAGGCGGCGGGTTTCCTGCGCAACGGGCTGTTCAAGCGCTTGTCGATCCACACCGTGCCGACGCTGCACTTCCACTTCGACAAGACCACCGAGCGAGCGGCCGACCTGTCGGCGCTGATCGCGCGGGCCAATGCCCAGCGCGCCAAAGAAGACTGATGCGCGAGAAGATCATCCGCCGCCCGCTTCACGGCGTGCTGCTGCTCGACAAGCCGCTGGGCTGGACGAGCAACGACGCGCTGCAGAAGGCCAAGGCCCTGCTGCGGGCGGAGAAGGGTGGCCACACCGGCACGCTCGATCCGCTGGCCACCGGCTTGCTGCCGCTGTGCTTCGGTGCGGCGACCAAGTTCTCGCAGGCCAGCCTCGACGCCGACAAGCGCTACCGCGCCAGCCTGCGCCTGGGCCAGCGCACGAGCACCGGTGACGGCGAGGGCGAGGTGGTCGAGGAGCGGCCGGTGGGGACCGACCGCCAGGCCATCGCCGACGCCTGCCGCCGCTTCACCGGCGCGATCGAGCAGCGGCCGCCGATGCACTCGGCGCTGAAGCACGCGGGCCGGGCGTTGTACGAATACGCCCGCGCCGGGGTCGAGGTCGAGCGCCCGGCGCGCCCGGTCACGGTTCATCGCATCGCCATCGTCGAGTGGCACGACGAGACCCTGGTCATCGACGTCGCCTGCAGCAAGGGCACCTACATCCGCACGCTGGCCGAGGACATCGGTGCCGCGCTGGGCTGCGGCGCCCACCTGAGTGCCTTGCGCCGCACCGGCAGCGGCGCGCTCGACGTCGCCGACGCGGTGACGATCGAGGCGCTGGCCGCGATGACCGAGCCCCAGCGCGAGGCGCTGCTGCTCCCCGCCGACAGGCTGCTGGCCGCCTGGCCCGAGGTTCGCCTGGGCCAGGACGAAGCCGGCCGCTTCCTCTGCGGCCTGCGCCGCCGCGTGGCCCTGGCCGACGCGCCCGCCGTCCGTGTCTATGCCGAGGAGCCCAAGGCCTTCCTCGGCACCGCCCACATCACCGCAGGCGAGCTGATCGCCGACCGCCTGCTGAGCCCGATCGAAGTACAGGACTGCCCATGACCCACGCCGCCATCCGCAACATCGCCATCATCGCCCACGTCGACCATGGCAAGACCACGCTCGTCGACCAGCTCCTGCGCCAGAGCGGCACCTTCCGTGAAAACGAGAAGGTGGCCGAGCGCGTGATGGACAGCAACGACATCGAGCGCGAGCGCGGGATCACGATCCTGGCCAAGAACTGCGCCGTCGAGTGGAAGGGCACCCACATCAACATCGTCGACACGCCGGGCCACGCCGACTTCGGCGGCGAGGTCGAGCGCGCGCTGTCGATGGTCGACGGCGTCGTGCTGCTGATCGACGCCCAGGAGGGCCCGATGCCGCAGACGCGCTTCGTGACCAGGAAGGCGCTGGCGCTGGGCCTCAAGCCGATCGTCGTCGTCAACAAGGTCGACAAGCCCGGTTCGCGGCCCGACTTCGTGATCAACGCCGCCTTCGAGCTGTTCGACAAGCTCGGCGCCACCGAGGACCAGCTCGACTTCCCGGTCGTCTATGCCTCGGGCCTCAACGGCTGGGCCTCGCTCACCGAGGGCCCGCCCGGCGAGCAATGGGGCCCCGACCTGAGCCCGCTGTTCGACACCGTGCTGCGACATGTGCCGGCCCACGAGGGCGACCCGGCGGCGCCGCTGCAGCTGCAGATCTCGTCGCTCGACTACTCGACCTTCGTCGGCCGCATCGGCGTCGGCCGGATCAACGCCGGCACGCTGCGGCCGATGATGGACGTGCTGGTGATGGAAGGCCCGGAGGGCAAGGCGACCAAGGGCCGCGTCAACCAGGTGCTGACCTTCGAGGGCCTGGCACGCGTGCCGACCACCGAAGCCGGGCCGGGCGACATCGTGCTGATCAACGGCCTGGAGGGCATCACCATCGGCGTCACGATCACCGACCCGCTCGATCCGCAGCCCTTGCCGATGCTGCGCATCGACGAGCCGACGCTGACGATGAACTTCTGCGTCAACAACAGCCCGCTCGCCGGCCGCGAGGGCAAGTTCGTGACCAGCCGCCAGCTGTGGGACCGGCTGCAGAAGGAGTTGCAGTCCAACGTCGCGCTGCGCGTGAAGGAGTCCGGCGAGGAAGGCATCTTCGAGGTGATGGGCCGCGGCGAGCTGCACCTGACGATCCTGCTGGAGAACATGCGCCGCGAGGGCTACGAGCTGGCGGTGAGCAAGCCGCGGGTCGTGTTCCGCGAGGTCAACGGCGAGCGCCACGAACCGATCGAGCTGGTCACCGTCGACATCGAGGACCAGCACCAGGGCGGCGTGATGCAGGCCCTGGGCGAGCGCAAGGGCGATCTCGTCAACATGGAAACCGACGGCCGCGGCCGCGTGCGCCTCGAATACCGGATCCCGGCGCGCGGGCTGATCGGCTTTTCCAACGAGTTCATGAACCTGACCCGGGGCACCGGCCTGATCAGCAACATCTTCGACGGCTACGAGGCCTACAAGGGCGAGATCGCCGGGCGCAAGAACGGCGTGCTGATCAGCATGGACGCCGGCGAGATCTTCACCTACGCCCTGGGCAAGCTCGACGACCGCGGCCGCATGTTCGTGCGTGCCGGCGACCCGGTTTACGAAGGGATGATCGTCGGCATCCACAGCCGCGACAACGACCTCGTCGTGAACGCGACGCGGACCAAGCAGCTGACCAACTTCCGCGTCAGCGGCAAGGAGGACGCGATCAAGATCACGCCGCCGATCGACCTGACGCTGGAATACGCGGTCGAGTTCATCGCCGACGACGAACTGGTCGAGATCACGCCCAAGAGCATCCGCGTGCGCAAGCGCCACCTGAGCGAGCACGACCGCAGGCGCGCCAGCCGCGAGGCGGCCTGAGGACGGGCGGATGCGCCTGCGCGCATCCGCTCGCTGCAGGCCGGCTGCGGGCCTGTCAGCCGGTCGCGGGCCTGACGCCGGCGGACGCGGCCTAGGGACAGCCCGGGGCCGCGGCGCCGCGCCATCGGCCTAGCATCGTCGCGCTGCAAGGGAGCCCGCATGGAGCAACTCTCCGGCCTCGACGCGACGTTTCTCTACCTCGAAACCCCCGAGATGCCCATGCACGTGGGCGCGCTGCACGTCTTCGAGCTGCCCGCCGGCACCCGGGGCCGCTTCGTCACCGCGCTGCGCAAGCACATCGCCGCGCGGCTGCCGTTGACGCCGGTGCTGCGGCGGCGCCTGTGGTGGATGCCGCTGAACCTGGCCAACCCGGCCTGGGTCGATGCCGATCCCGATCTGAGGCAGCACATCGTCGAGATCAAGCTGCCAGCGTCTGCGAAGGTCGGCACCGGGATGGCCGAACTCGAAGCCGAGGTGTCGCGGCTCCATGCGATCCTGCTCGACCGCAAGCGCCCGCTGTGGAAATTCCATGTCTTCGAGGGCCTGGCACCGTCGCCCGAAGGCCGGCGCCGGGTGGCGATGTACACGCAGCTGCACCACGCGGCGGTCGACGGCCAGGCCGCGGTGGCGCTGGCCAACGCGATCCTCGACCTCGGCCCCGAGCCGCGGGCGATGGAGGCGCGCGCCTCGCGCCGGCCCAGGACCTTCCGCCTGGAGATGACGGAGATGCTGCGAGGCGTGCTCGGCAACCAGGCGCAGAAGCTGGCCGAGATCGTGCGCAGGCTGCCGTCGACGGTCGGCACGCTGAAGGACGCGGCATCGCAGGCGGTGATGAATTCGCCCCTGCTGGGGGGCCCCAGGCGGACCGGCAACCTCACGCTGGCACCGCGCACGGCGCTCAACGCCTCGGTGACCAGCGGCCGCGCCTTCGCTTGCGTGACGCTGCCGCTGCCGGAGCTCAAGGCCATCGGCCGCGCCCACGACGCGACCATCAACGACATGGTGCTGCTGGTCTGCAGCGGCGCGCTGCGGCGCTATTTCGGCAAGAAGCGCGCGCTGCCGCGCAAGAGCCTGATCGCCGCGGTGCCGATCTCGCTGCGCGAGCGCGGCGACACCGGCGCCGACAACCAGGCCTCGATGAGCTTCATCAGCCTGGGCACCCAGATCGCCGACCTGCACAAGCGGCTGGCGCACGTGAAGGCGGCGACGGCGGCGATGAAATCCACGATGGGCAGCCTCAAGAAGATCCTGCCGACCGACTTTCCCTCGCTCGGCATGCCCTGGCTGATCGAGGCCGCCACCGCCCTGTACGGCCGCGCCCGGGTGGCCGACCGCATCCCCCAGGTCGCCAACCTGGTGATCTCCAACGTGCCTGGCCCGCCGGTGCCCTTGTTCATGGCCGGTGCGAGGATGATCACGAACTACCCGGCATCGATCGTCGTCCACGGCATGGCGTTGAACATCACCGTGCAGAGCTACGACGAGTCGCTGGACTTCGGCCTCATGGCCGATGCGAAAGCGATGCCCGATGTGCGCGAGCTTGCCGAGGCCATCGCGATCGCCTTCGACGACCTGCGCGCGCTGCCGCGACCGGGCGAGTCCGACCCCGACGCCGCCTCGCCCGAAGGCCTGGTCGGCAGGGCCACGCGCACGCTCACCGGGGCCATGGGCAAGGCGGCGCGGCAGATCGTGAGCACCGCCGTCGGCTCGGCTGTCTCGCAGGTGACCGGGCGAGCTCGGGCAGGCGCTCCGACGCGGCGTCGCCGCACGGGCTGAGGGGGCCGCATGAAGATCTCGACGGGCCTGCGCGATGCCGGCAGTGCGAGCCGGGCGCCGACCCCGCTCGCACCGGGCCGGTTGCCGCCAGCGCAGGCGGCCCGGTGATGCGGATCGTTGCCAGCGGGATCGGCATCGAGGTCGACGACCAGGGCCCGCCCTCGGGCGAGCCCTTGCTGCTGATCATGGGCCTGGGGATGCCCTTGACGGCCTGGCCGCAGGAGTTCGTGCAGTTGCTGGTTGCGCGCGGATTTCGCGTGCTGCGCATGGACAACCGGGATGCCGGCCTGAGCCAGGGATTCGACCACCTCGGCTTGCCGGCGCTGGGCCCGGTGATGGCGCGTTATCTGCTGCACCTGCCGGTGCCGGCGCCTTATCGCATCGCCGAGATGGCCGGCGATGCGCTGGGCGTGCTCGACGCGCTGGGCATCGCGCGTGCCCATGTCTGTGGTGCCTCGATGGGCGGCATGATCGCGCAGCATCTGGCGGCCAGGCACCCCGAACGCGTCAGGAGCCTGACGCTGATGATGACCACCAGCGGTTCGCGGCGCCTGCCGCAACCGGCATGGAGGGTGCGGCGTGCGCTGCTCGCGCGGCCCGCCAGTGGCGCCACCGCCGACGTGGTGGCGCATCTGCAGCGCATGCTCGCGATCATCGGCAGCCCGGCCTACCCGAGCGACCCCGCGTGGCAGCATGACCGGCTGCAGGCCATGGTGCAGCGCGCCTGGAGCCCGGCCGGCACGGTGCGGCAACTCGTGGCCGTGGTCGCCGACGGCGACCGTTCGGCGCTGCTGCCGCGGATCACCGCCCCCACGCGCGTCGTCCACGGCGAGGCCGACCCGCTGATTCCGGCGGCCGCCGGCCGCGACCTCGCCGCCCGCATCGCGGGTGCGGTCGCCGACATCGTCCCCGGCATGGGGCACGACCTGCCGCTGCAGCTGCTGCCGCGCCTGGCCGATGGCATCGCCGACAACGCGCGCCGCTGGGCACCGCCCTCCGGCCCCGCGGCGGCAGGCTGAGCGCGGGTTTCCACCTGCGAAGACATCATCTGTCGAGACTAATATTCGGCAATTCGCATAGAACGATTTGTGGATGATCACCGATCGGTGCGATCGCCAGGCGGCTCTGTCGCCGGGGTCTTCGAAGGCCCGCAGGCGGCCGCCGAGTCGAAACCAGGAGACAGTTTGCAGCCCGAGCGCACACCGCCCGGTCGCCTGATCAAGGCGCCGGAATACTTCCTCGACGCCCAAGGCGTGCGCGAGGTCTTCGTCGAGTCCAAGGCGGGCCGGCGCGACTTCATCCGCAAGGCCTTCGCTGCTGCCGGCGCTGCGGCAGCCGCGCCGCTGGCCGTGGCCCAGTCCAAGCCGTTGCCCGCCGACGGCGGCGACCCCGCGATCCTGAACCTGCCGGCGCATTCGACCGGCCTCGGGCGATCGGTGGTCACCGACGGCTATGGCAAGCCGTCGCGTCACGAGGCCAACGTGCAGCGCAGGCCGAGCCCGGGCTTGACGCAGACCACGCAGGCCTCGGTGTCGTTCGCGCCGCTGCAATCGCTGTTCGGCATCGTCACGCCCAGCGGCCTGCATTTCGAGCGCCACCACCAGGGCTGGTGGGACATCGACCCGTCCAAGCACCGACTGATGATCAACGGCTCGGACGAGCGCATGCTCAAGCGGGCCATGGTCTTCACGATGGACGAGCTGATGCGGCTGCCGTCGGTGAGCCGCTTCCACTTCATCGAGTGCGGCGCCAACAGCGGCATGGAGTGGGGCAACGTCGCGGTGCCCACCTGCCAGTACACGCACGGGATGCTCAGCTGCAGCGAGTTCACCGGGGTGCCGCTGAAGACCCTGCTCGAGATGGCCGGCGCCGACACCAGGCGCGGCCGCTACCTGCTGGCCGAGGGCGCCGACGGCGCGTCGATGACGCGAACGATCCCGATGGAGCTGGTCGAGAGCGGCGAGGTCCTGGTCGCCTACGGCCAGAACGGCGAGATGCTGCGTCCCGAGAACGGCTACCCGCTGCGCCTGGTGGTGCCCGGCGTGCAGGGCGTCAGCTGGGTCAAGTACCTGCGCCGCATCGAGGTCGGCGACATGCCCTACGCGACCAAGGACGAGGCGGTGCACTACATCGACCTGATGCCCGACGGCCAGCACCGCCAGTACACCAGCACGCAGGAATGCAAGAGCGTGGTCACCACGCCCTCGGGCGGCCAGGTGCTGCTGGACAAGGGCTTCTGCAGCATCAATGGCCTGGCCTGGTCGGGTCGCGGCAAGGTGACGAGGGTCGACGTCTCGGTCGACGGCGGCCGCAACTGGCGCACCGCCCAGCTGCAGGGCCCGGTGATGAGCAAGTGCCTGACCCGCTTCGGCCTGGATTGGGTCTGGGACGGCAAGGCGGCGCTGATCCAGAGCCGCGCGATGGACGAGACCGGCTACGTCCAGCCCAACTACCGCCAGCTGCGCGCGGTGCGCGGCAAGCGCTCGATCTACCACAACAACGCGATCCAGACCTGGCTGGTCCAGGAAAGCGGGGAGGTCAGGAATGTCCAGCTTTCCTAAGGCATTGATCGCCTCGACGCTGCTGGCGGCCATCGCCGCCAGTGCGCAGGCGCCGGGCGGCCACGCCGCGCCATACCCGGGGATCGGCCGCACCGCCACGCCCAAGGAAGTGCAGGCGTGGGACATCGACGTGCGGCCCGATTTCAAAGGCCTGCCGCCCGGCTCCGGCTCGGTGGCACAGGGCGCGGACCTGTGGGAAGCCAAATGCTCCGTCTGCCATGGCTCCTTCGGCGAGAGCAACCAGACCTTCTCGCCGCTGGTTGGCGGCACCACGGCCGATGACGTCAGGACCGGCCATGTCGCGCGTCTGCTCGACCCGGCCTTTCCGGCGCGCACGACGCTGATGAAGGTCGCCACCGTCTCGACGCTGTGGGACTACATCAACCGCGCGATGCCCTGGACGGAGCCCAAGTCGCTCCGGCCCGACGAGGTCTATGCGGTGCTCGCCTACATGCTCAACCTGGGTAACGTCGTGCCCGACGACTTCACGCTGTCGGACCGCAACATCGCCGAGGTGCAGAAGCGCATGCCCAACCGCAACGGCATGCGCACCGACCACGGCCTGTGGCCGGGGAAGGGGATCGGCAACGGCGGCAAGCCCGACGTGAAGGCGGTCGCCTGCATGAAGGACTGCGCGGCCGACGCCGCGGTGGCCTCGTTCCTGCCCGACTTCGCACGCAACGCACATGGCAACCTGGCCGAGCAGAACCGGCGCGTCGGCGCGCAACTCGGCGCGGACACGAGCAAGCCGCCGCCGGCCACGCTGCAGGCAGCGCAAGCGATCGAGCTGGCGGCGATGGCCGTCACGCCGCAAGCTGCCGGCAGCAACGCCACGACCCAGGCACTGCTGAGCAAGAACAGCTGCACCGCCTGCCACGCGGTGGACGCCAAGATCGTCGGCCCCGCCTTCCACGACGTCGCCAGGAAGTACGCCGCGCGCACCGATGCCGTCGATTACCTCGTCGGCAAGATCCGCTCGGGCGGCACCGGCCTGTGGGGCGCGATCACGATGCCGCCGCAGCCGTTGAGCGACACCGAGGCGCGCGCGATCGCCCGCTGGCTGGCGGCGGGTGCCGGAAGCTGAGAGAGGGTGCAAATGCCTAAGGGATCGCACCCATCACGGATCGCAGTTGGTTCATTAGCATAGACAGATAAAGGAGATCACCATGCAAACCCGCCGCGACATGCTCGCCCGTTCGGCCCAGCTCGCCGGCATGCTGGCCACACTCGGCCTGCTGCCCGGGGTGGCCGCCGCTCAGGCCGCCGACTGGAACAAGGCCGCCTTCGATGCCAAGACCATGGCCGACCTGATGAAGGCGCTGGGCGGCAGCGCCCCGGTCGCCAACGCCGCCGTCACGATCACCGGACCCGATATCGCCGAGAACGGTGCCGTGGTGCCGGTCGGCGCCTCGACGACGCTGCCCGGCGTCAAGCGCATGCTGCTGCTGGTGGAGAAGAACCCGTCCATGCTGTCGGCGATGTTCGACGTCACCGACGCCGTCGAGCCCGAGTTCCTGACCCGGGTCAAGATGGGCCAGTCGTCCAACGTCTACGCGGTGGCGATGATGAACGACGGCAAGGTGCTGTACGCGGCCAAGGAAGTGAAGGTCACGCTCGGCGGCTGCGGCGGCTGAAGACCCCCGTCGACAAGCTCTGCAAACGATCAAGGAGAAGACGACATGGCAGATCCGATGCGCATCCGCGCCCAAGCCGCAGGCAACGCCACCGTGGTGCGCGTGCTGATGGCCCATGAAATGGAGACCGGTCAGCGCAAGGACTCGTCCGGCAAGATCATCCCCGCCTGGTTCATCCAGGAAGTCACCGCGCAGCTCAACGGCAAGACCGTTCTCACTGCGCAATGGGGCCCCTCGGTGGCCAAGAACCCGTTCCTGCAGTTCAAGGTCAAGGGCGGCAAGGCGGGCGACAAGGTCACGATCTCGTGGGTCGACAACCACGGCGACAAGCGAACCGACGAAGCCACCGTGTCCTGAGCCAGGGCTTGCGAGGAGACGAGGAGACCATGAAGAACCTATACATCCTGGGCGCAGCGCTGGTCACGGCTTGCGCCGTTGTCCCCGCCGCCGCGCAACCCAAGTCAGCCGCCGACGGCGTTGCCGAATACCGCGCAATGCTGGCCGACGGCAATCCCGCCGAACTGTTCGAGGCCAAGGGCGAGGAGCTCTGGAAGACCGCTCGCGGCCCCAAGCACGCCAGCCTGCAGCAATGCGACCTCGGCAAGGGGCCGGGCGTCGTCAAGGGCGCTTTCGTCGAGCTCCCGCGCTACTTCGCCGACACGGACCGGGTGCAGGACATGGAGTCGCGCCTGGTGACCTGCATGCAGACGCTGCAGGGCTTCGACGCCGCGGCGATCGCGACGACGCCGTTCGGCAAGGGCGAGATGGCCAACGTCACGGCGATCGCGGCCTGGGTCTCCGGGCAGTCGCGCGGCATGCGCTTCGCGCTGCCGCAGAACCACGAGCAAGAGCGCCAGATGTACGCGCTGGGGCACAAGGCGTTCTTCTACCGCGCCGGGCCGATGGACTTCTCGTGCGCGTCGTGCCATGGCGTGGACGGCAAGCGCATCCGGCTGCAGGACCTGCCCAACCTGACGAAGAACCCGGGTGACGGCATCGGCTTCGCCGCCTGGCCGGCCTACCGTGTCTCCAACGGCCAGATGTGGAGCATGCAGCACCGCCTGAACGACTGCCTGCGCCTGCAGCGCTTTCCCTACCCGAAGTTCGGCTCCGACGTGACCGTTGCGCTCGGGGTGTACATGGGTGTCAACGCCAAGGGTGCCGAGTCGATCGCGCCGGCACTCAAGCGCTGAAGAGGGAACCGATCATGAACAAAGCCGCTGTATTCACCTCCATCGTGGGCGCCGTCGCGATCGTCGCGGGCTGTGCCACCGCACCGACTTCCGAGGCCGCGCTCGACCAGCAGACGCAGGCCATGCTGAAGGCGTCGTTCCGCGCCCAGGGCATCGCCAAGATGGACCGCCTGGACCAGGACCTCGCGCAGAAGGCCTGCTCGTCCGACAAGGCGCCTCCCGCGGCAGTGGCCACGCAGATCGAGTCCGAGGCGATGGCCTCCGTCAAGTGGCCGGCCGGCGGCCGCTACATCGGCGACTGGCGCAAGGGCCAGAAGCTGGCCGAAGACGGCAAGGGAATGGCCTGGAACAACAAGAGCGTCGACCCCGCGGGCAATGGGGGCCAGTGCTACAACTGCCACCAGCTCGAGAAGTCCGAGATCTCCTACGGCACGGTCGGGCCGAGCCTCTACAACTACGGCAAGGCGCGTGGCGTCAAGGACGTCACCGCCCCGGGATCGGCGGCGATCGTCCAGTACACCTGGGCCAAGCTCTGGAACAGCAGGGGCAATTCCGCGTGCTCGGCGATGCCGCGCTTCGGCCACATGAAACTGCTCGACGAAGATCAGTTGCGGGACGTGATGGCGTTGCTGCTGGATCCGAAGTCGCCGGTCAACGATTGACCTCGTATTCGGAGCCCGCCGCCCGGCGGGCTTTTTGCGCCGCTGAATATCGTTGATTGCTGAAGCATGAATTTATCCAAGCGCGAATTCCTCCAGGTCCTGGGCGCGGCCGCGGCGGCCGGCATGGGCCTGGGCCGCTGGGCCGACGCCGATGCGGCCACGGCGCAGCAGGGCCTTTACGAGATCCCGCGCTTCGGCAACGTCTCGCTGCTGCACATGACCGATTGCCACGCGCAGTTGCGGCCGATCTACTTCCGCGAGCCCAACGTCAACCTCGGCATCGGCGCCATGCAGGGGCAGCTGCCGCACCTGGTGGGGGAGTCGCTGCTGAAGGCTGCCGGCCTGCGCCCGGGCTCGGCGCAGGCGCATGCCTTCACGTACATCGAATTCGAGCAGGCCGCGCGCCGCTACGGTCGCGTCGGCGGGTTCGCCCACCTGGCCACCCTCGTCAAGCAGCTCAAGGCCAGCCGGCCCGGTGCGCTGCTGCTCGACGGCGGCGACAGCTGGCAGGGTTCGGCGACCTCGCTGTGGACCAACGCGCAGGACATGGTCGATGCGTGCAAGCTGCTCGGCGTCGACGTGATGACCGGGCACTGGGAATTCACCTACGGCATGCAGCGGGTCAAGGAGATCATCGACAAGGACTTCAAGGGCTCGATCGAGTTCGTGGCCCAGAACGTCCAGACCACCGACTTCGGCGACCCGGTCTTCAAGCCCTACGTGCTGCGCGAGATCAACGGCGTGAAGGTCGCGATCATCGGCCAGGCCTTTCCCTACACGCCGATCGCCCACCCGCGCTACCTGGTCGCCGAATGGAGCTTCGGCATCCAGGACGGGAACCTGCAGAAGATGGTCGACGAGGTGCGCGGCAAGGGCGCGCAGGTGGTGGTCGTGCTCTCGCACAACGGCATGGACGTCGATCTGAAGATGGCCACCCGCGTGCGCGGCATCGACGCCATCTTCGGCGGCCACACTCACGACGGCGTGCCGCTGGCGGTGCCGGTGGCGAATGGGGGAAGTACGGCCGGCGGAAAGACCCTGGTGACCAACGCCGGCAGCAACGGCAAGTTCCTGGGCGTGATGGATTTCGAGGTCACGGGCGGCAAGGTCACCGATTTCCGCTACCGCCTGCTGCCCGTGTTCGCCAACCAGATCCAGCCCGACCCGGCGATGGACGCGCTGATCACCAAGGTACGCCAGCCCTACGAGGCCAGGCTGGCCGAGAAGCTCGCCGTCACCGACGGCCTGCTGTACCGGCGCGGCAACTTCAACGGCAGCTGGGACCAGCTGGTCTGCGATGCGCTGATGGACGTGCAGGGCGCCGAGATCGCGTTCAGCCCCGGCTTCCGCTGGGGCACCACGCTGTTGCCCGGCGACATGATCACGCGCGAGCTGATGATGGACCAGCTGGCCATCACCTACCCCTACGCCACCGTGACAGAGATGAGCGGCGAGACGATCAAGAGCGTGCTCGAAGACGTGGCCGACAACCTTTTCAACCCCGACCCCTACTACCAGCAGGGCGGCGACATGGTGCGCGTGGGCGGCCTGGCCTACACCTGCCGGCCGGACCAGAAGATGGGCCAGCGCATCACCGGGATGCAGCTGAACGGCAAACCGCTGGACGCCGGCCGCAAGTACAAGGTCGCCGGCTGGGCACCGGTGGCCGAGGCGGCGCGCAACGCGCCGGGGAACAAGCCGGTCTGGGAGCTGGTCGAGACCTGGCTCAAGGCGCAGCCGGGCGGCCATGTCAGCCCGCGCCGCGTCAACACGCCCACGCTCATCGGCATCGCGGGCAACCCCGGCATCGCGACGGCCTGATCTTCAACCCAAGTTCGAACTGGAGACGCGCATGAGAATCCGTCAGCTCCTGACCTGTACCGCGCTGATGTTCGCCGCCGGCCTCGCCTGGGCCCAGGACAAGGTCGTCTACCACGTCAACGATACCGCCACCCAGGCGATCGGCGCGCTGCGCAACATCCGCAACCAACTCGACACCGAGCCCAACACCAAGATCGTCCTCGTGGCCCATGCGCAGGGCGTGGACTTCCTGATGGAGGGCGCGAAAGACCGCAACGGCAGCCCGTATGCGGGTCCGGTCTCGGCGCTGAAGAGCCGCGGCGTGACCTTCGAGGTCTGCGAGATCACGCTCAAGAGCCGCGACCTGAAGAAGGAGCAGTTCATCCAGGAGGTCGATTTCACGCCCTCGGGCGTGGTGCGCATCACCAAGCTGCAGATGCAGGGCTACGCCTACCTCAAACCCTGACCGCCGGACCGCGTACCCGGCCGTCCGCACGCGATCGGGTTCGCGCCGCCCGGCCCGTGTCGTCCCGGCCAAGGCTCACACCATGCTCGAAAGCCTCATCGACCGCCTGGGCGAAGACGCGACGCTGGCGCTGTTCGGCGCCGTGATCGGCATCGGCTTCGGCTTCTTCGCCCAGCGCTCGCGCTTCTGCCTGCGCTCGGCGGTGATCGAGTTCGCGCGCAACCACACCGGCGGCAAGCTCACGGTGTGGCTGTTCGCCTTCGCCACCGCGGTGATGGCGACCCAGGCGCTGGCGCTCGCCGGTCTCTTCGACGCCAGCGACGCGCGCCAGATCGCGGCCCGCGGCAGCCTGTCCGGCGCGGCGATCGGCGGCCTGCTGTTCGGCATCGGCATGATCCTGTCGCGCGGCTGTGCCAGCCGCTTGCTCGTCCTCGCTGCGCAGGGCAACCTGCGCTCGGCGATCTCGGGTCTGGTGTTCGCGGTCGCCTCCCAGGCCGCGCTGACCGGCGCGCTGGCCCCGCTGCGCGAAAGGATCTCGGTCTGGTGGACGGTGGAAGGCGGCACGCCGCGCGACCTCGTCGCGCGCCTGGGCATCGGTCATCGCGGCGCATTGGTCTTCGGGGCCGCCTGGCTGCTGGCAGCGATCGTCTGGGCGCGGCGGCAGAAGGTGACGGCCTGGGGCTGGGCCGGAGCGATCGGCGTCGGCCTGACCATCGCTGCCGGCTGGTGGGCGACCTATGCGGTCTCGCGCGTCGCCTTCGATCCCCATCCGGTGCAGTCGCTGAGCTTCAGCGGGCCTTCGGCCGAAGTGCTGTCGCGGGTGCTGTTCAACAACAACCCGCTCAATTTCGACCTCGGCCTGGTGCCTGGCGTGTTCCTGGGCGCCTTCATCGCCTCCTCGCTGTTCGGCGAGCTCAAGCTCGAGGGTTTCCAGGGCGGCGCCAGCATGCGGCGCTACATGCTCGGCGCGCTGTGCATGGGCTTCGGCGGCATGCTCGCCGGCGGCTGCGCGGTCGGCGCCGGGTTGTCGGGCGCCTCGGTGTTCACGATCACGTCGTGGATCACGTTGTGCACGATGTGGGCCGGTGCCGCGATCACCGACCGCCTGCTCGACCAGCGCCCGCTCGGTGCGCTCGACGAACCGATGCCCGGCGCGCCGCGAGCCCCGCTGGCGACGGCCACCGTGCAGGTCCGCACATGATCCGATTCCTGCGCGCCGTCTTCCTCGCCTGCCTGGTCGCCGGTCTCGCGCTGCCCGCGGCGCCGGCGCGCGCCGACGCCGAGGCGCCCACGCTGCATGCGATCCCCGTCACCGGCCAGGTCTGGTACGTGCAGGGCGCGGCAGCGCTGGGTTCGTCGGCAAACCGCAACTTCATCTCCAATGCCGGGTTCGTGGTCACCGACGATGGCGTCGTCGTGGTCGATGCGCTGGGTTCGCCGGCGCTGGCCGAGGCCTTGCTGGCCGAGATCCGCCGCGTCACGCCGCAGCCGGTGCGCTACGTGATCGTCACCCATTACCACGCCGACCACATCTACGGCCTGCAGGTCTTCAAGGCCGCGGGCGCCACCATCATCGCCCACACGGAGGGGCGCGAGTACCTCAATTCCGACACGGCGCGGAACCGGCTCCAGGCCAGCCGCCACGATCTGGCGCCGTGGGTCGACGCCAGCACCCGTCTCGTGCCGGCCGATCGCTGGTTGACCGACGAGGTCACGCGCCTGCAGGTGGGCAGCTACGACTTCGTGATCCGCCACGTCGGCCCTGCGCACACGCCCGAGGACCTGGCGGTGTTCGTGCCCAGACTCGGCGTGATGTTCTCGGGCGACCTCTTCTTTCGCGGCCGCATCCCCTACATCGGCCAGGCCGACAGCCGGCAGTGGATCGCCTCGCTCGACAAGCTGATGCTGGACCATCCCAGGGTCGTGGTGCCAGGTCATGGTCCGGTCTCCACCGACCCGCAGGCCGACATGCAGCTCACGCGCGACTACCTGCTGTTCCTGCGCGCCGCGATGGCCGAAGCGGCGCAGAACCTGGAGCCGTTCGACGACGCCTACGCCAAGACCGACTGGTCGCGCTTCGACAAGCTGCCGCTGTTCCATGCCGCCAACCGGATGAACGCCTACAACACCTATCTGCTGATGGAAGCGCAGGGCGGCAAATGAGCGACGGGCAGGGCGGGCGGGTGCCGAAGCCGCGGGATCTCGATGGCTGGCCCTTGCATCATTCGTTGCGAATAGAATCGTCCGCTGATGCCACGCCGGCTTCAGGGGGCGAAGTGACCGACAGCAGCGAGGATCGCGTCTTCGAATCGGCGGCCGAGCTGTTCGGCATGCTGGCCACACCGATCCGGCTGCGCATCATCAGCGCCGTCTGCACGCAGGAGAAGAACGTCTCGCAGCTGCTGGCCGAGATCGACACCACCCAGCCCAACATGTCGCAGCACCTGGCCACGCTCTACCGCAGCGGCGTGCTGGCGAAGCGGCGCGATGGCACGCAGATCTACTACCGGCTGCAGAGCGAGCGCGTGGCCATGCTGTGCCGGGCGGTGTGCACGCAGGTGGCGATCGAGATCGACAGCGGCGACGAGATGCCCTCGGCCGAACGGTTGATGCCGCTGGCGCATCGCTGATCCACGGCGCAGCGCTAGAGTCCGAGCTTCGCGCAGGCGCGGTGCGTTCTGCGCGAAAGCGGGCGGCGATGCGGCCACCCGCCGGTCAACCGCATGGCGGCAGATGCCTGAATCGATGAACGGTGGGGACGGCGCAAGCCAGGGCTGGCGTGGCGGCACGTCGGCGGGCGACACCCATGGGTCGGACTTTGCGGTGAGCTCGTCGATGTCGGTTCACACGCTGCCCGAAGGCACGAGGCTGCTGGACTACCGGATCACGGGCCTGCTGGGCGAGGGCGGCTTCGGCATCGTCTACCTCGCCTTCGACGAGGCGCTGGAGCGCCGCGTCGCCCTCAAGGAATACCTGCCGTCGTCGATCGCGTCGCGTGCCAGCGGATCGATGACGGTGCTCGTCAAGTCGCCGAGGCAGCAGGAGACCTTCGCGCTCGGTCTGAAGAGCTTCGTCAACGAGGCCAAGCTGCTGGCGCGATTCGACCATCCTTCGCTGGTCAAGGTCCACCGCTTCTGGGAGGCCAACGACACCGCCTACATGGTGATGCCGTACTACGAGGGTCCGACACTCAAGCGCGCGCTGGCGGAACTCGGCCGCCCCCCCGACGAAGCGGAGTTGCGCGCATGGCTGCGGCCCTTGCTCGACGCCCTGTCGGTGCTGCATGCGGCCCATTGCTTCCACCGCGACATCGCGCCCGACAACATCCTGCTCACCGCCGGCGGCCCGGTGCTGCTCGATTTCGGCGCCGCGCGGCGCGTGATCGGCGACATGACGCAAGCGCTGACGGTCGTCCTCAAGCCGGGGTTCGCGCCGATCGAGCAGTATGGCGAAAGCCCGCACATGACCCAGGGCGCATGGACCGACATCTACGCGCTCGCTGCCGTGGTCTACGCGGCGATCACCGGCCAACGGCCGGCGCCCTCCGTGACGCGGCTGATGGACGACCGGATGCAGCCGCTGCGCGAGACCGCGGCCGGCCGCTACAGTGCACCGTTCCTTGCCGCCGTCGACGCCGCGCTGGCTCTGCGGCCGCAGGACCGGCCGCAGAGCATCGCCCGCTTTCGGGCCTTGCTCGACGGGCGGGACGAGGCGGTCCCGGCACCGGTGCCGGCGTCCGAGCTGCCGACGGTGGCGCCCGCGCCGGCACCGAAGCCCGCTCGCGTCGCGCCCACCGCCGCCGACCCCCAGCGCGGGCCAATTGGGGCCACCGCCGATGCCGCCCAGCGTCGTCGTCTGGTCTACGCGCTGGTCGGCGTCGCCGGCCTGCTCGGTGCCGGTGCGCTCGGCTATCGCTTCGCCTTCGACCAAGGTGCCGAGACGGCTTCGGCCAGCGCGCCTCCGGCGCCGGCAGCGGTCGCGCCCATGCCGGCGACGTTCGATGCCGCGCCGGCAGCGTCCGCATCCGTTTCGGCAGCCTCCGCGCCGGCAGCGTCGGTGCCGGCCGTGGAAAGGGTGCAGTTGCCGGTGGCTGCGCCGCCCCCCGCGCCGCATGCCGATGCACCCGCCGTCACGCCGCCAGCGGCACCCGCCGGACCGAGAAGCCGGCCGGATCCGCGTCCGCCGCAGCGGCGTTCGCCACCCACCGTGATGGCCGCGCCGCCTGGCGCACCGCCCGCCGATGCCGCCGGCACACGCGCCAAGTGCAGTGATATTCTGCAAAAAGGCTCGCTCGAAACGCTGACGGCCAGCGAGACGGAGTACCTGAGAAGGGAATGTCAATGACGTCGATCGACCTGCGTGGCATGCGCGGATGGCTGGCCCTTCCTGGTCTGGCGGTTGCGATCTTGCTGGGCGCTTGCGCCGCTGCGCCGCCCCAGGCTCTGTCGTTGACGGGTTCCGAGCTGCCATTCGACGAGGCGGTCGCGCGCGCCACCGACGGGCTCGTCGGGCAGACCCAGAAGCTGCCGGCCTTCCTCGCCAAGGTCGAGTCGCGGCTGTCCAAGCACAGCATCGTTCTCGACCCGATGCTGGACGCCAGAACCGGCGAGCAGACCCAGGCCACTCAGGTGCTCGAACGCCGGGTGACCGAGCGCATCACCGCGAAGTTCGCCTCGGTCGAGATCCTGCCGTTTCGCAGCGACAACCTGGCCCGGGCCCAGTACCTGCTGAACGGCACGATGACGCATCTCAGGGAGGGGGCCTCCAAGGGCGCGCTGCGCATCGACCTCGCGCTGACCGACCTGCGCGGCGGCAAGGTCGTGGCGCAGGCATCCGCGCTCGCCCGCGACGACGGGCTCGACCACACGCCGCTGCCCTACTACCAGGACAGCCCGGTGCTGGTGAAGGACAAGGTCATCGAAGGCTACATACGCACCGCGGCAACGCCGCCGGGCCAGCCCGCCGATGCCTATTACTTCGAGCGCGTCGCGGTGGCCACCGTGATCAGCGAAGCGACCACGGCCTACGACGCCAGGCAGTACCAGGACGCGCTCGCCAAGTACCTGGCGGCCGGCGGTGCGCCAGGCGGCGACCAGCTGCGCGTGCTCAACGGCATCTACCTCGCCGAGGTCAAGCTGGGCAAGATGGACGATGCGGAGCTCGCCTTCGGCAAGGTCGTCGCCTACGGCATCGGGCACGACCAGCTCGGCGTCAAGTTCCTGTTCAACCCGGGCAGCACCGAGTTCTGGTCCGACCGCAAGGTCAGCGGCGTGTACGAGATGTGGCTGCGCCAGATCGCCAAGCAGGCCGACGCGTCAAAGGTCTGCATGAGCATCGTCGGCCATACCAGCCATACGGGCTCGGAGCAATTCAACGACACGCTGTCACTGCGGCGAGCGAGTTATGTCCTGCAGCGACTGGCCACCGAGGCGCCGGCGCTGACCGGGCGTGCAACGCCGATCGGCAAGGGTTTTCGCGAGAACATCGTCGGCAGCGGCACCGACAACGCGGTCGATGCGCTCGACCGGCGGGTCGAGTTCAGAATCGTGCCTTGCACCTGAATCGCCGTGCGCCGGCCCGGCCCGCTGCGCATCGCCAGCAAGCCTGCAGCCTGGAAGCTTCCTACCCACTTGGATTACTCGGCATTACCCATCGCGGTGATAGACGCTGAGGTGGTCTTCCCGCGTTAATACCCATCACGGCAGGAGTGGCTGATGGCCTGCGCCGCGCGCCGATGGCGATGCGATCAAGAGGGCGCGGCGTCGATCGCCGTTGCATAAGACAATGCCTACACGCGCTGGGCGCGTGCCCAGGCAACATGGAGACAAGTGGATGAACTTCGACAAGGAATTCGACGCCTCGGGCCTGGCCTGCCCGTTGCCGATCGTGAAGACCAAGAAGGCGCTCGCCGACATGGCATCCGGCCAGGTCTTGCGCGTGGTCGCCACCGACCCCGGCTCGGTCTGCGACATGCAGGCCTTTGCCGAGCAGACCGGCAACGCCCTGCTCGAGTCGGGCAGCGAGAACAGCAAGTACGTCTTCTTCCTCAAGAAGGCCTGAAGGCGTCACGCGCCCTCGCAACGAGACTGGAGCCTTCATGGCAACGAAGAAGATGGCGATCATCGCCACCAAGGGTGCGCTGGACATGGCGTACCCCCCCTTGATCCTGGCGTCGACCGCTGCCGCGCTGGGCTGGGAGGTGCAGATCTTTTTCACCTTCTACGGCCTGCAGCTGTTGCGCAAGAGCCTGGACGGCATCGCGATCAGCCCGCTCGCCAACCCGGCGATGCCTATGCCCATGCCGATGCCGGTGATCGTCTCGGTGCTGCCCGGCATGCAGGCGATGGCGACGTCGATGATGAAGGCCAAGATGAAGAAGAAGGGCGTGGCCTCGCTGGAGGAACTGCGCTCGCTGTGCCAGGAGGCCGAGGTCAAGTTCATCGCCTGCCAGATGACGGTGGATCTCTTCGAGTTCGACAAGAGCGATTTCATCGACGGCATCGAATACGGCGGCGCCGCGACCTTCATGAAGTTCGCCGGCGAGACCGACGTCTGCCTGTTCATCTGACCCGAAGTGCCGGCCTGGGTGCGCAGTCCGCGCCGCGGGCATCCGGCCGCGCTGCCTGGCGCCGACCCCACCTTGCACCCGGAGAGGTGAACGCATGAGACAGTTTCTCGTGGCGCTGCTGGCGCTGCTGCTGGCGCCTGTCAGCTTCGCGATCGAGCCCTACATCGCCGGCACACCGCTACCGCCGGCCGAGTTGCCGGTCTTGATGACGCGCCTGGAGCAGAGCCTGCGCGGCGATGGCTTCGAGGTCGTCGGCCGCCACCTGCCGCGCGGGCTCGGCCCCTACGGCAGTATCGTCGTCACCGATCGCGCGATGCTCGACGCGGTGCGCGCGGCCGGCGGCGTGGCGATCGTCGCGGCCACGCTGCGCGTGGGGGTGAAGAGCGACGGCACGGTCTCGTACACCAACCCCGACTACTGGTATCGCGCGTACCTGCGCGGCGCATTCGACGCCGCGCAGCCGGCGATCCGCTCGGTACAGGCCCGGCTCGCCCATGCGCTGGGCGCCGGCAAGGCCTTCGGCGGCGACGTGCCGGCCGCCGACCTGCCGAGCTACCACTACATGTTCGGCATGGAGCGCATCGAGTCGTCGAAGAACGAGCTCAACGCCTTCGCCAGCTTCGACGACGCCGTGCGCACGGTGCGCGAGAATTTGGGCAAGGGCGTGGCCAAGACGTCGGCGGTCTACGAGGTGCAGATGCCCGAGGCCAAGCTGGCCGTGTTCGGCGTCGCGCTCAACGATGCCGAGCATGGCGAGGCTTGGTGGGTCGGCACCATCGGCCCCGACAACGTCGCCGCGCTGCCGTACGAGATCTACGTCGTCGGCAACAAGGCCTACGCGCTGTACGCGCGCTACCGCATCGCGCTGTCGTGGCCGGCCCTGGGCATGGGCCAGTTCATGCGCATTGCGCGTGCGCCGGACATCATCCAGCAGACCCTGGGTCGGGTGGCCGGCGCCACTGCGCCTTGAGGTGCCCCTGAGCGCCCTGCGGATCGCGCATACCGTCGTTGCAGCAGGAGGCTGAATGGACACCGCCGCCAATCCCACCGCCCTGGTCGTCTGGGGTGGTTTCGCGATCGCTTTCGTCTTCGGTGCGCTTGCGAACAAGACCAATTTCTGCACCATGGGCGCGGTGTCCGACGTCGTCAACATGGGCCACTGGGGCCGCATGCGGATGTGGATGCTGGCGGTCGCGGTGGCCCTGATCGGGGCCAGCGCCCTGCAGTGGACCGGTCAGGTCGATCTGACGCAGTCGGTCTACCAGCAGCCGACATTGCACTGGCTGTCGCTGCTGGTCGGCGGGCTGATGTTCGGTGTCGGCATGAGCTTGGCGGGCGGCTGCGCCAACAAGAATCTGGTCCGCCTGGGCGGTGGCAGCGTGCGCTCGCTGGTCGTGCTGACCTTCCTGGCGCTGTCGTCGTACATGACGCTCAAGGGCCTGTTCGGGCAGTGGCGGGCGAGCTTCCTCGATCCGGCGGCGATCGACCTCGGCTCGCTCGGCCTGAAGGACCAGAGCCTGGCCTCGCTGGTCGCCCGTGCCAGCGGCCTGCAGGCGCACAGCGCGCTGGCCGCGACCGCCGGGGTCGTCGCGCTGGCGCTGCTGGTCTTCGTCTTCAAGGACCGGCGCTTCCGCAGCAACGCCTGGCAGGTTGCCGGCGCCACCTTGCTCGGCCTGCTGGTCGTGCTGGGCTGGTACCTGTCGGGGCACCTCGGACACGGCGAGAACCCCGACACGCTGGAGACGGTGTATTTCGGCACCAACTCGCACATGGCGGAATCGCTGAGCTTCGTCGGCCCGCTGGCCTACGCGCTGGAGTTGCTGCTGCTGTGGACCGACCAGTCCCTGCATCCGAGCTTCGGCATCGCCACCGTGGCCGGTGTCGCGCTCGGCTCCGCCGCCTACGCGCTGGCCACGCGCAAGTTCCGCTGGGAGGGCTTCGCCTCGCTGGCCGACCTTCGCAACCAGCTCTTCGGTGCCGTGCTGATGGGCTTCGGCGGCGTTACCGCGCTGGGCTGCACGATCGGCCAGGGGGTGACCGGTGTCTCGACGCTGGCGGTCGGCTCGTTTCTGGCCGTCGCGGGCATCATCGGCGGCGCGGTGGCGACGATGAAGTACATCCTCTGGCGCGAAACCGGCGACGCCTGAGCGGGCGCCGCGTTCCGCTTCAGCAAGGCGCCACCGGGCCGTTCAGCAATAGCGCCAGCGGCTCGACGCAGCCTTCGGGCTGCTGGCGATGGAGCGCCAGCGCCTGCTCGGCGAGCTGCTGCCAATGCTGGCGTCCGGCCTGCAGCGCCGCGTCGAGCGCAGCGCCGCCATCGCCGGCGCACCAGTCCGCGTAGGCTGCCTGCAGGCGCGGGAACATCGCGAGTCGCACACCGTCCAGGCCCGCGAACCAGAAGTGGATCGCCGCCGCCGCCGCCCGATCGCGCAGGGTGGGCAGGGTGACGAGGCAGTCGGCCAGATGGTCGCGCAGCGCCCGCAGCCGCGGCTCGATGCGCCGGTCGCCGCCGGTGGCCCGTCGCAGCGCAGTCCAGTCCGGGCCCAGGCGCTCGCCCGCCAGATGCTCGCCGATCTCGTGCAGCAGCAAGGTCTCGAGCTGTTCGTCGGCCATGCGATCGAGCACCTGCGCCGTCTCGTCGCCGGCCCGGGTGCTGGCCGCGAGTGCGGCACCGAAGGCACCGCGGCGCTTGGGGCTCCAGACCTCGAAAAGCTCCCACAGCCAGCGCAGCAGCGCGTCCCGGCGCAGCAGCACGTCGGTGCCGTCCAGCACGCCGGGTGGCGCGGCCAGCCCGCGCGCCAGCTCACGCCCGGCGACCAGCACCTGCAGTCCGCTGCGCCGCTCGGTGCGCTCCAGTTCGCCCAGGAAGAACAGCGGCCGCCCCGAAGCCAGCCGGCCGGCGCCATAGACCAGTCCGCGCGGCATCAGCCTGGCGTTGACTGCCGTGGCGTCGAAGGCATCGAGGGTCTCGCCGGCGATGGTCAGCGCCGTGTAGCCGGCGTCGCCGAGGTCCTCCCAGAGCTGCTCGCGCCGGTCCAGCCAGGCCCCGACATCGCCATGGCGCAGCACGCCGCCCGGCGGCAGGTCCTGCTCCCAGCGGTAGAGCTCGCGCATCTGGAGCAGGTAGATGCACAAGGTGAGTTCGCGGGCGTGGCGCGCATCGGCGACATCGCAGTTGCGCTGCACCGCCCGCGCCAGCGCCTTGCGGTCGATCGCGGTCATCGCGGCCGGGCGCGGCGGGCCCGCGGCTGCCAGGCGACGATGGCCGGCACGATCTCGGCCCAGGGTGCATCGAGCAGGCTGCCCCATCGATCCTGTGCCAGCAGCGTCATCTGGTGGACATCGGGTTCGGCCGCCTGCAGGGCCAGCTGCAACCCGGCGAGGCCGCCGCATTGCAGGCGCAATGCCTTGGCGTGCTCGATCGGTGCGCCGCTGCGCGGCAGGCGCAGCGCGAAGGTCGAGCGTTCGCGCATCAGCGCCGCCAGCGTCGAGCAGTTGATGTGCGCCACCGCCGAGCCGCAGGTGAGCAGATCGCGCTCGCCCACCGCCTGCCGGCACGCCAGCGCGCAGCGCGCGCCCTGCGCCAGCAGGGCCTTGGTGAAGACGCAGGCGTCGGGACCGCGGCAGCAGGCCGCGCCGGGGGCCGGTGCGCCGGGGTCGTCGGCCACGCTATTCGTCGCCAGTCGGGCCAGGCTCGCGGATCTGGCACAGCAGGTCTTCGGCCTGCGTCGGATCGGCGGCGAAGATCACCTTGATCTTGCCGTCGACCGGTGCGTCGGCGACGGCGCGCAGCGCCTTGGCGTGTGCCGAGGCGTCCTTGAAGACGACGAAATCGGCCAGCTGCTCGAGTTGGGCGAAGGGGCGCACCCGGTAGACGTAGTAGGGCATCTGCGTTCTCTGGCGGAGGGGGTTCAGGCGTAGCGCCGGCTGGCGCGCCGGCGTCCGGGCACCGCCTTCTGGATGACGACGCCGCGCACCGCATCCAGGCTGGCCAGCGGCGCGTCGGGGTAGGCCGGGTTCAGCGCGTGCAGATGCCAGCGGTCGCCGCCGCCGCGCAACTGGCGGAAGATCCATTCGTCCGCATGCCAGGCGAGCACATAGGAGCCGTCGGTGGCGAGGCCTTCGGGCTCGATGACGATGATCTCGCCTTCGCGGAACTCGGGCTCCATGCTGTCGCCCAGCACCTGCAGCGCGAAGGCTTCGCCGCCGGCGCAGCTGTCGAGCACCGTGTCGTCCGGCGGCGCCGGCGCCGGCGAGCAGGCGCAGGCCTGGCCCTTCGAACAAGCCTGGTCGGTCATCCGAGCACCTCCGTGTGGATCTGGGCGGCTGCCACCCCGGCGGCACGCAGGTCGGCATGCAGGGGCTGCACGAAGGCCGCTGGCCCGGCAAGGTAATAGTCGCAGGCGATGTCGATCACGTCGGCACGCATCGTCTGCGCCAGTTGGTGGGCACCGGCGCCGGTATCGCTGTGATAGGCGAGGTGATGCTCGAAACTGTCGAGCGCGGCCGACCAGGCCCGGCACTGGTTGGCCATGAAATGGCCGTCCGGTCGTGTCGCCAGCCAGTACAGCGACAGCGACGGTGCCTCGTCGCGCGCCAGCGCATGCTCGACCAGGCTCTTGACCGGCGCGAAGCCGAGGTCGCAGGCGGCGAAGACCAGCGGCCGGTCGCCCTCGGCGAGCACGAAGGCGCCGCTCGGCCCCCACAGGTTCACCGCCGTGCCGGGCTTGAGCTGGCCGTCGAACACCTGGCAGGCGAAGGGGTCACCGGCGTCGCGGGCGACGAAGAACTGCAGGTTCCGGTCGTCGCAGGGGCAGCTCGCCACCGGCAGCGTGCGGTGCAGGTCGTCGCCTTCGCCGCTGCGGCTGCCGGTGGCGGCGAGGCCCAGCGTGACCGACTGCCCGGCAAGGAAACGCAGGCGGTGGCTGCGCGGTGTCTGCAGGTGCACGAGGCGCGTGTCGGCCGCCAGCTCGCGCACCTGTCGCAGCGTGGTCACGATCTGTTGTTGCGGAATGTCCTGCGGTCCGTCCGCCTCCAGCGTCTCCAGCGTCAGGTCGCTGCTGGCCGCCGTGTGCGCGCACAGCAGCGTGTAGCCCTGGGCCTTCTCGGCTTCGGACAGCGGGTAGTCGAAGTGCTGGACGCGCGCGACCTCGCCGGCCACCACGCGCACCTTGCACATGCCGCAGCTGCCGTTGCCGCAGCCGTAGTTGAGCTTGAGCCCGGCCTTCAGTCCGGCCTGCAGCAGCGTGTCGTGGCCCTCGACGCTGAAGCGATGCCCGCTGGGGCGGACGGTGACCTCGGCACACATGACTTTGAGCATGTCGTCCATCGCATCCAGTATGTCAACGGGTTCGGTGGCCAGCACGCTCGCCAGCCCGTTCGCGGCCTGCGCCGCCAGCCGCTGCAGCGCCGTGTCGGCCGGTGCCGCCTCGGCCTGGGCGCGGATCGCGTCGCGCAGCTCGAGCACCAGAGCGTGGTAGCGCTGCAGGTGGCGCCGCAGGTCGGCCAGTTCCTGGCTCTGGCGGAACATCCGCTGCGCCAGGACTTCTTGGCTGGGCAGGATGCGCTCGCGCACGCGGCGGCCGAAGGCCTCCTCCTTGATCTGCGCGACACGCTCGAGCAGCCCCGATTCCTCGAACTGCGCCTGCGGGTACAGCTGCAGCAGCGATGCCGTGGAGACCAGGCCGTCGCTGAGCACCAGTTCGCCGCCGCGCACGCGCTGCTGCAGCGTGCTGCGCGGCACCCCGACCAGGTGGGCGGCGCGCCAGACGGTGACCCATTGCGACATCGCTGCCTGCCGGTTCAGTGCCGGGCGGCCGGATCGGCCACGCGGTCGAGGTAGCGCGCGCGGTAGAGCAGGCGTGGACGCTGCGGGTCGTCGACGAAGGCCTCGCGGTCGTGCAGCGTGTTGTTCGCGACCAGCCCCATGCCCGCGTCCAGGCGCACGCGCAGCACGTGCGGCATGCCGTCGTCGAGCAGCGCCTCCAGGCAGGTCACGGCCGCCCGGGTTGCGGCGTCGGCCTTCCATTCGATGCTGCGCGTGCGCGCCGTGTAGCGCATCTGCAGCCGGCCGTCGCCGTCGACGCTGAACACCGGCCCACTCTGCGCCGGCCGGGCGACGCCGTCTTCGTCGGTGCGCGCGGGGATCGTCATCGCGTCGGGCGCCATCAGCGCACGCACATGCGCCGGGTTCGCATCGCGCAACGCGATGTACGCGAGTTCGTGGTCGAGCACCCGGTTGGCGCCGCCGCTGGCGGCCGGGCGCACGCAGTGCAGGATCATGCCGCGGATCGCGCGCTGCGGCGGCTGGTAGTAGCCATCGGTGTGCCACTTGATCGCGCGGTTGGTGTACGGGATGAAGCCCGCCGCCGGGCCCGGCGATTCGCGCACCGCGATCGGCGAGATGCCGTCCTCGTCGGCCAGCCAGTTGGCGTCCAGCCGAAGCAGGCCGAGCTGGCGGCCGAGCTCGCGCGGCAGCGCCTTGTTCTCGCCGCGGGCGGCGCTGCGGTACAGCGCCATGTTGTGGCGCGCGCAGCGATCGATCAGCGCCGCGCGCTCGGCGTCGGTCAGCGCGGCCGGGTCGCCGACCTCGACCAGCAAGTCGGCGGCGTCGCGCGGCGCGGCGGCCAGCTTGGCGGCGCGCCAGGCGCGGTAGGCCGGCTCGTCGTCGAGGTCGAAGCAGCCCCGATGCCGCCACTGGACCGGGGGCGGGGGGGTGGCCGGGACGGCGCTGACCGCGGCCACGTTCATTCCCCGGTCATCGTCGCGCGGCGGGCACTGCGCGGCTCGGTCGAGAAGACGTCGTGCATCGCGCTGCGCAGCATCGCCACTGCTTCCGGCGCTTCGATCGCCATCACCTGGTCGATGACCCAGTTGCGGTCCTTCTCGGGCACCACCGCCTCGAGCCGGCTGCCGAGGTAGCGCGTGAAGGCGAAGTCCGGACCTTCGGCTTCGGTCCATTCGAAATCGGCATAGTGGCCGCACAGCTCGTTGAACTGGTCGATGAAGAGGTCGCGGTAGTCGCCGCCCGCGGGCAGACCTGCGGGCCCGAGCAGGTCGGCCTCGTTCTCGCGCAGGATGTCGGCCACGCGCAGCACCAGCGCGGTGGTGAAAGGCGCGCGCGCCTCGGCCCCCAGCTTGGCGTAGGCGATGCGGTCGATGCCGGCGAGCAGGAACACCAGCACCTCGCGCACGAAACCGAAATAGGCTGCGCCGGCATCGATGTCGAAGCCCGCCTCGCGCATGCGCTTGAGCATGTTCAGCGCCACCCGCCAGGCGATGAAGGCCATCGCGCTGGCGGTCTGCTCCGGGCTCTTCGGCTTCTCCGACTTGAACCAGTGGGCCTTGATGCGCAGCTTGGTGGCCATCGAAGGGCTCAGCCTGTCCGCCGGCATGCGGCCAGGCCTTCGGCCGGCGCATGCCCATGAGCAGTCGTCGTCATGCGTCCGCCCTCAGTACCCGCCCTTGCCGAGGGGCTGCGGCAGCCCGGCCACCTTGGCGCCCTGCTTGGCCGGACCGGTCGGGAACAGGTCGTACAGCATCTTGCTGTCGCAGCCGGGCAGGATGTCGGCCAGGCCCTTGAGCATGTTGCGGAAGTTCGGTGTGTGGCCATGCTCGCGAAATTCGTCGCGCAGGAAGCCGACGACCTTCCAGTGCGCGTCGGTCAGCTGGATGTTCTCGGCGGCAGCGATCACGCGCACCACCTCGTCGCTGAAATCGGCCTCGAGCAGGTAGCCCTGCGGGTCGGTTTCGAGTTCGTTGCCGTTGACGATATAGGTCATCGCTTGCTGTCTCCCTGGCCTTGCCTTGATGGATATCGTGGGCGAACGCGATCAGTCGCCGACTGCAGCGGCCGATTTGTGCGGCACGAAGACGCCGCAACCCATCAGCCGATGTTCACCGAGCCCGTGCTCGAGGACGCGCAGCGAATCCTTCGCGCGCAATCCGTGCAGCATCAGGCTGTAGCCATGCAGCGCCTGCGTCGGGCCCTGCACGCGCTGTTCGCGGCCGCAGACACGGTGGCAGGGCACGCCGAGGCGCTCGAGTTGCGCGTCGACGTCGTCCAGGAAGCCGGCCTCGTCGGCGTCGCCGGCGTCGACGAAGTGCGCGTACAGCGTGGTGTGCGGAAGCAACTCGCGGACCTGCGGCTCGAGCAGCCCCAGTTCGCAGCCACCCACCCGCACGGTCCGCCCGGCCAGCGCTTCCAGTTCGCCGACGCGTTCGCGCGGCGCGCGCACCAGAAGCCGGGCCCGCGCCGAGAGCAGCGCCGGCTCGCACGCCGTGCCGGTGACGAGCTTGATCGGCAGCACGGCGGCCTGCGGTTCGTCGACCAGCCAGGGCAGCGCCTCGGCCAGGGCCCTGGCCAGCAGCAGCCGGTGGTCGCGCGGCAACTCGCTCCCGCGCAGCGCGAACGCCAGGTCCACCATGGCCGCCGCACCGGTGTCCACCTCAGTCGGCTCCGGGCTGTCCGGCCGCCCAGCGCAGCAAGGCATGGCCCCAGGCTTCCGCGGTCTGCGGGTCGATGTCGAAGACGGTGAAGCGGCTCTTCTCGCGGATGCGCGTGCGCAGCAGGCTCATGCCGCCGGCCTCGTGGTCGATCTGCTGCAACTCGATCTCCTGCCCGCCTATGGGCGCGCGCAACTTCTCCAGCGTTGTCACGCGGGTCATGGCTTGTCTCCAGAGCGCGCTATTGAGCGCGGCAGGGCGGCAGCCCGTCTATCACCGCGACGGGTGAGCCCGACCTACGCCATTTGGGTAATGTCCGGCTCCCCGAAGCGGTCTATCTTCCAATACCCAACCAGAGTGATGGCGCGCCAGCGCGGCGCGGCCCTAGGATCCGCCCACAAAGGAGACAGGCCATGGCCAAGAAAATGCACGACACGCCGATGCTCGATCAGCTCGAGAGCGGGCCGTGGCCGAGTTTCGTCACCGGCCTGAAGCGGCTGGCCAAGGACAAGGACTATATGGTTGACCTGATGGGTCAGCTCGAGACGTCCTACCGCACGAAGAAGGGTTACTGGAAGGGCGGCACGGTCGGCGTGTTCGGCTACGGTGGCGGCGTGATCCCGCGCTTCACCGAGCTGAAGGACGCCAACGACAAGCCGCTGTTCCCCGACGCGGCCGAGTTCCACACGCTGCGCGTGCAGCCGCCGGCCGGCATGCACTACAACACCGACGTGCTGCGCAAGATGGCCGACATCTGGGAGCGCCACGGTTCCGGCCTGATCGCCTTCCATGGCCAGTCGGGCGACATCATGTTCCAGGGTGCGAAGACCGACAAGGTCCAGGACGCCTTCGACGAGCTCAACGAGCTGGGCTTCGACCTCGGCGGCGCCGGCCCCGCCGTGCGCACCTCGATGAGCTGCGTCGGTGCCTCGCGCTGCGAGCAGAGCTGCTACGACGAGGCCAAGGCGCACCGCCAGGTCATCAACACCTTCCTCGACGACATCCACCGCCCGGCGCTGCCCTACAAGTTCAAGTTCAAGTTCTCGGGCTGCCCGAACGACTGCATGAACTCGATCCAGCGCTCGGACATGGCCGTCATCGGCACCTGGCGCGACAACATGCGCACCGACGAGGAGCTCGCGCGCAAGTGGTACGCCAAGCATGGCATGAACGAGCTGGTCAACGACGTCATCACGCGCTGCCCGACCAAGACCATCCTGCTCAAGGAGATCAAGGACGTCGCCCAGGGCGCGACGATCTCCAGCGTCAAGATCAGCGACACCCACGCGCTGGAGATCGACAACAGCAACTGCGTGCGCTGCATGCACTGCGTCAACGTGATGACCGGCGCGCTGGCCAAGGGAGTCGACACCGGCGCCACGATCCTCATCGGCGGCAAGCGCACGCTGAAGATCGGCGACCTGATGGGCACCGTGGTGGTTCCCTTCCTGCCGCTGAAGACCGAGGAAGACTACGAGGCGCTGGTCGAACTCGGCCAGAAGGTGATCGACTTCTTCGCCGAGAACGCGCTCGAGCACGAGCGCACCGGCGAGATGATCGAGCGCATCGGCCTGGTCAACTTCCTCGAGGGTGTCGGCATCGAGATCGACGCCAACATGGTCGCCACGCCGCGCACCAACCCCTACGTCCGCACCGACGGCTGGGACGACGAGGTCGCGCGCATCAACGCCAAGAAGGCCGCGGCCTGATTCCCCCCTTGCCTGCGGCCCGCAACGGGCCGCAGGCGCCACGACAATTCCATCGGGAGACAACCCATGGCCCAGATGCGTACCCCCATCGAGAGCGGGGTGCCGGACAACCGGCAGTACATGCACCCCGCGTTGCTGAAGAACTACGGCAACTGGCGCTACCACGACCGCCCGCGCCCAGGTGTGCTGCACCATGTCTCGCACAGCGGCGACGAGGTCTGGACGGTGCGTGCCGGCACCCAGCGCCAGATGGATATCTACACGATCCGCAAGCTCTGCGACATCGCGGACACCTATGCCGAAGGGCATGTGCGATTCACGATCCGCAGCAACATCGAGTTCATGGTCTCGGACCCGACCAAGGTCGATCCATTGATCGGTGCGCTCACCGAAAGCGGTTTCCCGGTCGGTGGTACCGGCAATTCGGTGTCGATGATCGCCCACACCCAGGGCTGGCTGCACTGCGACATCCCCGGCACCGATGCCTCGGGCGCGGTGAAGGCGTTGATGGACGACCTCTACACCGAGTTCATCAGGGAGGACATGCCCAACCGCGTGCACCTCTCGACCAGCTGCTGCGAAATCAACTGCGGCGGCCAGGCCGACATCGCGATCATCATCCAGCACACCAAGCCGCCGGTGATCAACCACGCGCTGGTGGCCAACGTCTGCGAGCGCCCGGCGGTGGTCGCACGTTGCCCGGTGGCGGCGATCCGCCCCGCGATGGTCAACGGCAAGCCCTCGCTGGAAGTCGACGAGAAGAAGTGCATCTGCTGCGGTGCCTGCTACCCGCCGTGCCCGCCGATGCAGATCAACGACCCCGAGCATTCGAAGCTGGCGATCTGGGTCGGCGGCAAGAACTCGAACGCACGCGGCAAGCCGACCTTCATGAAGATGGTCGCCTCCGGCCTGCCGAACAACCCGCCACGCTGGCCCGAAGTGTCGGCGATGGTCAAGAAGATCCTCTACACCTACAAGGAAGATGCCCGCTCGTGGGAGCGCATCGCCGACTGGGTCGAGCGCATCGGCTGGCCGCGCTTCTTCGAGAAGTGCGACCTGCCGTTCACCAAGTACCTGATCGACGACTGGCGCGGCTCACGGGCGAACCTGAACGCCTCCACGCACATCCGTTTCTGAGGCGAAGACCGCTGCCATGAAATTCGGCTTGCTCGTCAGCGAGGGCCCCTACACGCATCAGGCCAGCGACACGGCGTACCAGTTCGCCGTCGCCGCGATCGCCAAGGGGCACGAGATCCATCGCGTCTTCTTCTATCACGACGGCGTCTACAACGCGACCCGGCTCACCGAGCCGCCGCAGGACGACCGCCACATCGTCAACCGCTGGTCGGCGCTGCATGCCGAGCACAAGGTCGACCTGGTGGTCTGCGTGGCCGCCGCGCTGCGCCGCGGGATCAAGGAAGAGGTGCTGGCACCGGGCTTCCGCATCTCGGGTCTGGGGCAACTGGTGGACAGCGGTATCAAGGCCGACCGCATGGTCACTTTCGGAGACTGACCATGAAGAAGTTCATGTTCGTCAACCGCAAGGCCCCCTACGGCACGATCTACGCGCTCGAGAGCCTGGAGGTGGTTCTGATCGCCGCCACCTTCGACCAGGACGTGAGCCTGGCGTTCGTCGACGACGGCGTCTACGAGCTCGTCAAGGGCCAGCAGAGCAAGGCGATCGGCATCAAGAACTTCTCGCCGACCTACCGCGCGCTGGAGGGCTACGACGTCGAGAAGCTGTATGTCGAGCGCGAGTCGCTCGAGTCGCGCGGCTTGTCGGAAGCCGACCTGCTGGTGCCGGTGGAAGTGCTTTCCACGGCCGAGATGTCCGAACTGATGCAACAGCAGGACGTGGTCCTGAGTTTCTAGGGCAACCCATGCTGCACATCGTCAACAAATCGCACCGCCAGACCACCGGCCTGGAGAGCTGCCTGCGCCTGGCCCAGCAGGGTCACGCGCTGCTGCTGATCGAGGACGGCGTCTATGCGGCCACCCGGGCCGGCGCCGCCAGCGCGGGGCTCGCCCAGGCGCTGCAGCGGCTGAAGGTCTACGCACTGCAGCCCGACCTCGAGGCGCGCGGCATGGCCGGCTCGCTGGTCGAAGGCGTCACCGCCGTCGATTACGGCGGGTTCGTCGATCTCGTGGCCGAACATAGCAACAGCCAGTCGTGGCTCTGAGCCCGGCGCCACACCCCCAACCCGCACACCACTGGAGACAGACATGGGCATCGAAGTGAATGGCAAGTCATACGAGACCGACGAGGAAGGCTACTTGGTCAACCTCAGCGACTGGAACGAGGACATCGCCAATGTCATCGCCAAGACCGAGAACGTCGAGCTGACGCCCAGCCACTGGGAGGTCGTCAACTTCCTTCGCGACTACTACAACGAATACCAGATTGCACCGGCCGTGCGCGTGCTGACGAAGGCGATCGGCAAGCAACTCGGGCCGGACAAGGGCAACAGCAAGTACCTCTACGAGCTGTTCCCCTACGGCCCGGCCAAGCAGGCCTGCAAGATCGCCGGCCTGCCCAAGCCGACCGGCTGCGTCTGAGCGCGCACCGCCCTTGCCACCACGCTGCGCAGTGACCGCATGTCGGCCCTCACCATCGCCTACGCGCTGCTGTTCTATGCGGCGACAGCGGTGCTGGTGTTCGGGCTGGCGTTCAAGATCCGCAGCTATGTCGGCAGCCCGGCACCGCTGAAGATCCCGACCACGCCGGCGCCGACGACGAGCACCGGCGTCGGGCTGCGCATGGCGCGCGAGGTCGTGCTGTTCGAGAGCCTGTTCAAGGCCAGCAAGTGGACCTGGATCTTCGGCTGGATGTTCCACGCCGCGCTGGCGCTGGTGCTGGTGCGCCACCTGCGCTACTTCCAGCAACCGGTGTGGACGCCGGTGGTCTGGGTCCAGGCCTTCGGCGCCTATGCCGGCTTCGCACTCGTCGCGGGGCTGGCCGGGCTGTGGGCGCGCAGGGTCCTGGTCGACCGCGTGCGTTACATCTCGACGCCGTCCGACCACCTGCACCTGGCCTTGCTGCTGGCGATCGGCCTGTCGGGCCTCTCGATGCGCTTCGTCGCCCACACCGACATCGTCGCACTCAAGGCCTTCATGCTTGGTCTGATGCGCGTGGACTGGCAGCCGCTGCCCAGCGACCCGCTGCTGTTGCTGCACCTCAGCCTCGTCGCGTTGCTGATGATCGTGTTCCCGATCAGCAAGCTGCTGCATGCGCCGGGGCTGTTCTTCAGCCCGACCCGCAACCAGGTCGACAACCCGCGCGAGCAGCGCCACCTTGCCGCCTGGGCGGCGGCACTCGACAAGTAGGGTTCGGGCGAGATCATGGCCACCGCTGCATTCGAAACGCCCAAGCTCAAGCCGTACCCGGTGATCCCGCTGGTGCAGGTCGGCGCGATGGCGCACAGCAAGCCCTATGTGGCGAGCGCGGCGCTGCAGACGAACCTCGGCTTCCCGGGCGAGCTGACGGAGGGCTGGGAACAGCGTGCGGTCGCGAAGATGGGCGATCTGCTCGACAAGTACCGCTCGCTGCGCGTCTACATGGATGCCTGCGTGCACTGCGGTGCCTGCTCCGACAAGTGCCACTATTACCTCGGCACCGGCGACCCGAAGAACATGCCGGTCGCGCGCCAGGACCTGATGCGGTCGGTCTATCGCCGCTATTTCACGTTCGCGGGCAAGCATTTCCCCAGACTGGTCGGCGCGGTCGACATGACCAAGGACGTTCTCGACCAGTGGTGGAGCTACTACAACCAGTGCAGCGAGTGCCGCCGCTGTTCGGTGTTCTGCCCCTACGGCATCGATACCGCCGAGGTCACGATGGCCGCGCGCGAGATCATGGACAGCGTGGGCCTGGGCCAGAAGTACGCCAACGAGATCCTGGGCAAGGTGCACCGCATCGGCAACAATCTGGGCATCCCCGAGCCGGCGCTGGCCGACACCCTGGCCGGCCTGGAAGAGGACACCAAGGAAGAGACCGGCATCGACGTGCGCTTCCCGCTCGACGAGGAAGGTGCCGAGGTGCTGCTGATCACGCCCTCGGCCGACTTCTTCTCCGAGCCGCATGTCGAAAGCCTGATCGGCTACGCCAAGGTCTTCCACGCCGCGGGCGTGAGCTGGACCCTGTCCAGCAAGGCGAGCGAGGCGGCCAACTTCGCGCTCTTCATCGGCAACTACGAGCAGATGAAGAAGGTCTCGATGCGCGTGAAGGAGGAGGCGATCCGCCTCGGCGTCAAGCGCATCGTCATCGGTGAATGCGGCCATGCCTGGCGCGTCGCCTACAGCTTCTGGAACACCCTGATCGGCCCCTTCGACTGGCTCGACCCGCGCTATCCGGTGCCGCAGCACATCTGCGAATTCACCTACGACCTGATCCAGCGCGGCGTGATCAGCTTCGACAAGGAAAAGAACGACGACCGCGTCATCACCTTCCACGACTCGTGCAATGTCGCCCGCGCCTCGCGCATGGGCGACATGCCAGGCGGCCAGTTCGTGATCCCGCGCGAGATCATCAAGGCGGTGGCGAACAACTTCCATGACATGGAGCCCGGCACCACCCACGAGGCCACCTTCTGCTGCGGTGGCGGCGGCGGCCTGCTCACCGACGACCTGCTCGAACTGCGGGTCAAGGGTGCGCTGCCGCGCATGGAGGCGCTGAAGAACGTGGTCGATCAGCACGGCGTGAACTTCATGGCCGCGATCTGCGCGATCTGCAAGGCGCAGTTCACCAAGGTACTGCCTTACTACGGCTTCGACATGGGTCTGATCGGCGGCGTGCACCAGCTGGTGTCGAAGGCGATCCGGCTCGGCGAGCCCCACTGAACAAGTCACAGGAGACGACCCATGTCCGGTCAAACCGACACCGCGCAGGCCAAGCCGCTCACCTTCCGCCGCTACAAGGACGGTGACCACAAGCCGCTGGCGTGGCAGGAAGAGATCTTCGACGCCGACCACTCGCACAAGTGCCCGACCTACATCCAGAGCACGCCGCCCTGCCAGGGGTCGTGCCCGTCGGGCGAGGACATCCGCAGCTACCTGAACATCGCGCGCGGCATCGAGAAGCCGCCTGCCGGCGTGCCGTGGCAGGAATACGCCTGGCGGCGGCTGACCGATGCCAACCCGCTGCCTTCGGTGATGGGCCGTGTCTGCCCGGCGCCATGCGAATCGGGCTGCAACCGCAACGAGGTCGAGGATTTCGTCGGCATCAATTCGGTCGAGCATTTCCTGGGTGAGTACGCGATCGAGCACAAGCTTGCGTTCCCCAAGCCGGCGACGCAGACCGGCAAGAAGGTCGCGGTCATCGGCGGTGGCCCCGCCGGGCTGTCGGCGGCCTACCAGCTCGCGCGCCAGGGCCATTCGGTGACGATCTTCGACGAGCGTGCCGAGCTCGGCGGGATGATGCGCTACGGCATCCCGGGCTTCCGCACGCCGCGCGCGGTGCTCGATGCCGAGATCCAGCGCATCCTCGATCTCGGTGTCGAAGCGCGCATGAGCTGCCGCATCGGCAGCGACATCACGATGGAGCAGATCCGCGCCGACTTCGACGCCGTGTTCCTCGGTCTGGGCGCGCAGTCGGGCCGGCCGTTGCCCGTGGAAGGATCCGATGCCCCCAACTGCGTCACCGCCACCGCCTTTCTGAAGGCCTTCAACGACGGCCGGCTGCGCCACGTCGGCAAGCGGGTGGTGGTGGTCGGCGGCGGCGACACGTCGATCGACGTTGCCACCGTCGCGCGCCGGCTCGGTCACATCGACAAGGTCAACGAAAGCGACCGGCCGGAATACGCGATCACCGGCCATGTCGCACACGACGTCGCCGAGGTCTCGGCGCGCCAGGGCGCCGAGGTCACGCTGACCTCGATCTTCGCGGTCGAGAAGATGCAGGCCAGCCGCCACGAAGTCGAGCACGCGCTGGCCGAAGGCATCGCGATTCGCGGCGGGATGGCGCCGGTGGCCGTGGTCCGTGACGAGAGCGGGCGCGCGGTGGCGCTGCGCGTCGTCCGCTGCGAGGCGAAGATCACCGGCGGGCGGCTCGAGATCAAGAACATCGAAGGCACCGAGGAAGACATCCCGGCCGACCTGATCGTCTCGGCGATCGGCCAGGCGGTGGACTTCAGCGGCCTGGAGTCGCTGAACAACGGCAAGGGCGGCATCAACGCCGACAAGAACTACCAGGTCCAGGGCCAGCCGGGCATCTTCGTCGGCGGCGACGTCGTGCGCCCGCACCTGCTGACCACCGCCATCGGGCACGGCAACATCGCCGCCGACGGTATCGCCCGCTTCCTGGCCGGCGAGGCGCTGGACAAGCGGCCCAAGATCGACGTCCACACCTGGGACATGCAGCGCAAGCTGATCGAGAAGGGCTTGACGGTCAGCGAGGTGCACGAGCCGATCCGCGGCACCGACAGCGCCAACGTCGCGATCCACAACTTCGACAATCGCTCGGACCGCTACGTGATCCCGCACGAGGAACTGTTCCTCGGTCACTTCCCGTACACCGCACGGCACCGGCGCAAGGTCGTCACGCTCAGCGCCGAGCAGGCGCTGAACAACTTCGAGGAGCGCGTGCTGCCGCTGACCGAGGCCGAGGCGATCGCCGAGGCCAAGCGCTGCATGAGCTGCGGGCTGTGCTTCGAGTGCGACAACTGCGTCGTCTATTGCCCGCAGACGGCGGTCTTCAAGGTGCCGAAGTCCAAGTCCACCACCGGCCGCTACGTCGACACCGACTACGACAAGTGCATCGGCTGCCACATCTGCAAGGACGTCTGCCCGACCGGCTACATCCAGATGGGGCTCGGGGAATAGTGCGATGCGCTGGCGCGGGCTCGCTCTCCTGCTCGTCACCGGCGGCGCGCTGGCCGCGCCGTTGCTGCCGACCATCGAGCCGGCCAAGCCGGGCACGCATTGCGTCCGCGACCCGGCCTACATGCGGCGCCACCACATGGAGTTGCTGTTCCACCAGCGCACCGAGACCGTCCATCAGGGCGTGCGCGGCGAGCCGGCCAGCCTGCGCGGCTGCATCGATTGCCATGCCAGCGTGAAGACCGGCAGCGTCGCCGAGGCGAAGACGGACTTCTGCGTCAGCTGCCACAGCTATGCGGCAGTGAAGATCGACTGTTTCGAGTGCCACTCGAGCAAGGCCGCGCCGACCGCCACGGCAGCGCTGGAGGCGAGGCGGCCATGACCGCGGGCTCGCTGCAAGGCCTCGCCGGCCGCCGCAAGTTCATCGGCCTGGCCGCCGCGGGCATGGGTGGCGTCATGCTCGCGCCGGGCATCCATCTGATCGAGGTCGCGCAGGCGGCGCCCACGGCCGGCGCCAGCGCCAAGGTCCGCTGGGGCCTGCTGATCGACACCACCAAGTGCGACGGCGGCTGCACCGACTGCGTCACCGCCTGCAACACCGAGAACGGCCTGTCGGGTCGCACCGGGCCGACCGATTCGCAGTGGATCCGCAAGGTCGATATCCAGGAGATCAAGACCGGACGCACGGCCTCGCTGCCCGTGATGTGCCAGCACTGCGCCGACCCGCCCTGCGTCGACGTCTGCCCCACCGGCGCCTCGTTCAAGCGCGCCGACGGCATCGTGCTCGTCGACCGCCACAGCTGCATCGGCTGCCGCTACTGCGTGATGGCCTGCCCGTACAAGGCGCGATCGTTCGTCCACGAACCGCTGACCGACCAGAAGCCCGAAGTGCCGCGCGGCAAGGGCTGCGTCGAGGGCTGCACGCTGTGCGTGCACCGCATCGACAAGGGGGGCGGCCCCGCTTGCGTCGAGGCTTGTGCCAAGGCCGGCCACCACGCGATGATCTTCGGCGACCTCAACGACCCGGACAGCGAGATCGCGCGCCGTATCCGCGAGCTGGCCAGCACCCAGCTGCGCGCCGACCTCGCGCTCGATCCCGGCGTGCGCTACCAGGGGCTTTAGCGATGAGCAGGCTGCCGGCGGGCTTCAACGCCATCGAGGAACGCATCTTCTACCTGCTGCTGGCGGTAGGCGCGGTCGTCACCGCCGCCGGGTTGGGCGCAGCGCATTACATGGAGGAGCACGGCCACATCGTCACCGGCATGACCAACCAGGTCGTCTGGGGCATGCCGCACGTGTTCGCGATCTTCATGATCGTCGCCGCCTCGGGCGTGCTCAACGTGGCTTCGATAGGTTCGGTGTTCGGCGAAGCGGCCTACAAGCCTCGCGCGCCGCTGTCGGCGCTGCTGTGCGCGGCCCTGCTGGCCGGCGGGCTGATGGTTCTGATGCTCGACCTCGGCCGCCCCGACCGCTTGATCGTCGCTGCGACGCAATACAACTTCAAGTCGGTGTTCGCCTGGAACGTGTTCCTCTACTCGGGCATGTTCTCGATCGTCGCGCTGTACCTGTGGACGATGATGGAGCGGCGCATGAACCGCTTCGTGAAGGCTGCCGGGGTCCTGGCGCTGGTCTGGCGCTTCGTGCTGACCACCGGCACCGGATCGATCTTCGGTTTCCTCGTCGCCCGCCAGGCCTACCAGTCGGCCTTGCTCGCACCGATGTTCATCGTGCTCTCGTTCGGCTGGGGGTTGGCCGTCTTCCTCGTCGTGCAGTCGGCGATGTACGCGTGGAACGGCCGGGTGCTGCCGGACGCGGTGCGCCGGCGCATGGCGCGGCTGCTCGGCGTGTTCGTCGCCGCCTCGCTGTACCTGGTCGCCGTCTATCACATGACCAACCTGTACTACGCGCGCCAGGGGGCCTTCGAGGCCTTCATCCTGCTCGGCCGCGGCGACGGTGCGACGGCTGTCTTCCCGTGGCTGTTCTGGGCCGGCTACGTGGTGCTCGGGGCCTTGCTGCCGATGCTGCTGCTGTTCCACCCGCGCCTTGGCAGCGCCGGCCAGGTGCAGGCGGCCGCGCTGCTGGTGGTGGCGGGAGCGTTCGCGCTGCTGTATGTCTTCGTCATCGGGGGGCAATCGTTCCCGCTGGACATCTTTCCCGGCTACGTCGTGCACAGCAGCTTCGCCGACGGCGCGATCGCCCATTACGCGCCGCGTCTGCCCGAGGTGCTGCTGGGACTGGGCGGGCTGGGCGCGGCCTTCGTGCTGACGGCGATCGGCGTGCGCGTCCTGGACTTCATGCCGCGGGACGACCTGCCTTCGGCCAAGGCAGCGGTGGCGAAATGACGATGCGCGTGCCGCGCCTGATGGTCTCGGCGGCGCACAAGTCGTCGGGCAAGACGACCGTGACACTCGGCCTGGCGGCAGCGTTCGCGGCGCGCGGCGTCGCTCTGCAGACCTTCAAGAAGGGCCCCGACTACATCGATCCGATGTGGCTGGCACTGGCCAGCGGCCGGGCCTGCTACAACCTCGACACCTATCTCATGGGCGAGGCGGCCGTGCAGTCCGCCTTCGCGCGCCACGCCGCAGGAGCCGACCTCAGCCTGATCGAAGGCAACAAGGGCCTGTACGACGGCCTGTCGCTCGACGGCAGCAACAGCAACGCGGCGCTGGCGCGCCAGCTCGGCCTGCCGGTCGTACTGGTCATCGACGCGCGCGGCATGACGCGGGGGGTGGCGCCGCTGATCCTCGGCTACCAGGCCTTCGAGCGCGACATCCGCATCGCTGGCGTGATCCTCAACCGCCTGGGCGGCGCGCGCCACGAGGCCAAGCTGCGGGCAGTGATCGAGCATTACACCGACGTGCCGGTGCTGGGCGCGATCCAGCACGACGAGCGCCTGGCGGTCGCCGAGCGCCACCTCGGCCTGGTGCCGGCGGCGGAACTCGACGGCGCCGCGCAGCAGGTGCGCGCGGCGGCCACCGCGGTCGAAGCGCAGGTCGATCTGGACCGGCTGCAGGCCGTTGCAGCGCAGGCCCCGGCGCTCGATGCGCCGCGCCCCGGCGAGGCCGCGCCGCGCGCAGCCGGCCGCCGGCTGCGCATCGGCATCGCGCGCGACCGCGCCTTCGGCTTCTACTACGCCGACGACCTGGCTGCGCTGGAGGCAACCGGCGCGCAGCTGATCGCGATCGATACCCTTGCCGACACCCGGCTGCCGGCGCTCGACGGACTGTTCATCGGCGGCGGTTTTCCCGAGGTGCACATGGAAGCGCTGCAGGCCAACGCCCCGTTGCGCCATGCCTTGCGCGAGGCGATCGTTGCCGGCCTGCCGGTGTATGCCGAATGCGGCGGCCTGATGGTGCTCGCGCGCTCGGTGCAGTGGCAGGGCAGGGTGGCGCAGATGGTGGGTGCGATCCCGGCCGACGTGGTGATGCACGAACGCCCGGTCGGCCGCGGCTACGTGCACCTGCACGAGACCGATGCCTTCCCCTGGCCGGTTGGTGCCGCCGTGGGCGCCCCGCTGCGGGCCCACGAGTTCCACCATTCGAGCCTCGAGAACGTCGATCCTCACGTTCGCTACGCCTACCGGGTGGTGCGGGGCCACGGCATCGACGGGCGCCACGACGGCATCGTCTGGGGCAACGTACTGGCGTCGTACGCGCACCGCCACAGCGCCGGCACCGACGGCTGGGCGCCCCGTTTCGTCGCCTTCGTGCGACGCATCGCCGACGAACGCGAGGCACGCGCCGCACAGCGCGCGGCGGCCATGCCCGCGCCGGCGGCTCTTTCTGCCTGAGAGGACGCGATGGACATCGAAAATGCCACCCCCACCCGCCATGGCGTGCGGCGCCTGCGCGTCGGCGAAGGTTTCGTCGACACCGACAGCGAGGGCTACCTGCGCCAACTCGGCGACTGGTCGGAGGCCTTCGCCGAAGCGCAGGCCCGGGCCGAGGGCCTGACGCTCACCCCCGAGCACTGGCAGGTGATCCGGTTCCTGCGCGCCTACTTCCACGAGCACGGCGTCCAGGCGCAGGTACGGGTGATGATCCGGCACTTCAGCGAGGTCTGGGGGCCCGAGCGTGGCAGCAACCATGCGCTGCACGACCTGTTCCCGAACGGCGGGCCGCAGAAGCAGGGCAACCGCATCGCCGGCCTGTTGCGGACCAAGGGCGAACATTGAACGACGAATTGCGAATCGGAGATCCAGCATGTTCACGATGACTCCCGGCGCGGCCCAACAGATCCTCGCCGCCGCCGAACGCAGCGACGCCGCCGGCATGGCGCTGCGCGTGGCAGCGCGCCAGCAGGCCGACGGCTCGCTCGACTACGGCATGGGCTTCGACGAACAGCGCGAGGACGACAGCCCGCTGCAGTTCGAAGGGCTGACGGTGCTGATCGGGCCACCCAGCCAGCCGCTGCTGCAGGACACGGTGCTGGATTTCGTCGAGATGGAGCCCGGCGAGTTCAGCTTCGTCTTTGCCGCCGCCGGCAGCCTGGCGCCCGAAGCACCGGCAAGCAGCTGCGGCAGTGGCGGTTGCAGCAAGTGCGGCGGCTGAGCCGTCCCCTTCCTCGATCCTGCCCGAGCATGCGCGCAACCGAGACAGAACCCATGAACACCGTCGTCGACTTCCCGCTCCTGAAGCATCCCTGCGCTGCCGGCAACGGCCGCGTCTATCTGGTCGGCGCCGGCCCCGGCGACCCCGAACTCCTCACGCTTCGCGCCGTGCGCCTGCTCGGGCAGGCCGACGTCGTCGTCTACGACCACCTGGTGTCGCCGGAGGTGCTCGACTTCATCGGCCCCGACGTGCGGCGGATCTACGCCGGCAAGGAACGCAGCCACCACACGATGGTGCAGGAGGACATCAACACGCTGCTCGTGCGGCTGGCGCGCGAAGGCCACCAGGTCGTGCGGCTGAAGGGCGGCGATCCGTTCGTGTTCGGCCGTGGCGGCGAGGAGCTGCAGGAGTTGGCCGCCGCCGGAATACCGTTCGAGGTCGTGCCCGGCATCACCGCCGCCTGCGGCGTGGCCAGCTACGCCGGCATCCCGCTGACGCACCGCGATCACGCGCAGTGCTGTCTGTTCGTCACCGGCCACCTCAAGGACGGCAGCACCGATCTCGACTGGCCTGCGCTTGCGCGGCCGCGGCAGACGGTGGTGATCTACATGGGGCTGGGCGCGCTCGGCGAGATCTGCACCCAGCTGATGGCCCACGGCGCACCCGCCGCCATGCCTGCCGCGGTGGTCGAGCAGGGCACGACGGCCGACCAGCGCGTCGTCGCCGCCACGCTGGCCGATCTCGGTGCGCGCGTGGTCCAGGCCGGATTGAAATCGCCGTGCCTGATCATCGTTGGCGAGGTCGTCGCGCTGCGCCAGCAGCTGGCTTGGTTCGGCACTGAAGACGCGCCGGTGGCGCGTGCCGCGCTCGGCGGCTGAAGGATTCCGAAAAGGGCGGCGTGCCTCAGCGGCTGCCGCGTCCCGCAGCGTCGAGCGCCGCGGTCTCGCCGCTGCTGCGCATCTCGACCGCGAACACCGCGGCTTCGACGCGCGAGCTGAGGTTCAGCTTGGACAGGATGTGCCGCACGTGCAGCTTGACGGTGTCGTGGCTGATGTCCAGGGCGCGTGCGATCGCCTTGTTGCTTTCCCCGCGCGCGAGATGCTCGAGGATCTCGCGCTCGCGCTCGGTCAACGATCCCAGCAGACCGGAACGGTCGGTGGCCTTCCCGCCGCGCTGCAGCATCTGCGCCAGCTTCAGCGTCAGCGCGGGCGCCACGGCCAGTTCGCCGCGCGCCGCGCGCCCGATGGCCGCGATCACGTCCTCGGGTTCCATGTCCTTGAGCAGGTAGCCCCGGGCACCGGCGCGCAGTGCGGCGGCGAGGTCGGCCTCGGCGTCGCTCATGGTCAGGATCAGCGCCGGCGTGTCGCAGCCTTCGGCGCGCATGCGGCGCAGCAGCGACAGGCCGTCGGTGCCGGGCATTCGCAGGTCGAGCACCACCAGGTCCGGCTTGTGTTCCTGCAGCACCGCCACCAGTTGGTCGGTGTCGCCCAGGGCCGCGACGACCTGCATGTTGCCGCGCTGTTGCAGCAGGTCGGTCAGGCCGTTGCGACACAAAGCGTGATCATCGACCAGGACGATGCGTAGCTGGGGATTGGTCATGCGTGGGCATCCATGGTGGCCGGCCCGACGGGGAAGCTGAGCCGGATCGCGGTGCCGCCGCCCTGGCGGGCGCCGATCGCGAGCATGCCGTCCAGGCGGCGGGCCCGGTCGTCCATGATACCGAGGCCCAGGTGGGTGGTGCCCCCCAGATCGGCGCCCGCGGCCAAGCCGGTGCCGTTGTCCTCGACGACGATCTCGATGCGGTCGTCGCGACGGCTCAGCGTCAGCCAGGCCCGGCTCGCCTGCGCATGCTTGGCCACATTGGTGAGCGCCTCTTGCACGATGTGGAATACCTGCGCTTCGCGATCGGCGGCCAGGCGAAGGTCGGGCACGCGGTTGACGAATTCGAGCTCGACCCCCGTGCGCTGGCGGAAACGGCAGGCTGCAGCCTCCAGCGCGTGCGTGAGCCCGAGCGGGTCCATCGGGTTGCGGAAATGGGTCAGGACTTCGCGCAGCCCGGCGTGGGCCTCGCTCAACGCCTGGCGCAGGTCGGCGCAATAGCGCAGCGAATGCACGTCGTCGTGCGTGGCGATGGCCTCTTGCAGCAGCGGCAGGCGCATCTTGGCAAAGGCGAGAAGCTGGGCGATCGAATCGTGCACTTCAGCGGCAAGCAGCTGGCGCTCCCTGACCAGCGTGGCGCGCAGGTTCTCTGCTTCCAGCCGCGCGTTGTCCAGCGCCAGTCCGAGCAGCTCTCCGACCGACTTGAGGATCGCCATCACGTCCGGCGTCGGTTCTTCTCCGGTGTTGTAGAAGAGGTTGTAGACGCCGAGCAGCCTGCCACGGTGCAGCAGCGGCACGACCAGCATGCGCTGGCAGGCATGACCGAAGAAACCGCCCGAACTGCGCGCGGCGCAGGGCCGCAGGTCGGTCGCCCAAACGATCTGCCGGGCGTCGGCGGCGGCCCCGCAATGGCCGCAATGGCGCTCGACTGCACCGGTGTTCCCGCATGCGCCAGCGGGCAGGCCGACCTCGCCGACGAGCTCGAAGGTCTGGCCGTCGGTCGCCAACGCGCGAACCGCACCTGCCTGGGCGCCCGCCAGCCGGATGGTCGGCTCCAGAAGGCGATGCAGCAGCCCGCTCAGGTCGCGTCCGCTGGACAGCCCGGCCGCGATCTCGGCCAGGATGCCGGTACCGGCCGTCTCGGCCCCGGTGGCATCGCGGGGCTTCAGCATGGTGGGATCTTCGTTCACGGCATCCATTCGATCCGCCCCGCAGGCGGGCTGCGCAGTGGCTGGCCAGGTATTGGACGCCATTTGCGTCCGCGCTGCATCCGGCGTCTCCCGCGTGCTGTGTCAGGGCACCGGCTCGAATGCCTCGCGGCATGCCGTCCGACGACCGATGCCGCGGGCTTCGGTTCATGAGCTGGCGGGCAAGAGCGCAGCATCAGGCGGGTGGGTGCTGGGTCGAAGTGGCCTCGGCACAGTGGCGAACGAAGTCGTCCGCCCCCCGCCCGAGGTGCTTGTCGCGATGCAGCACCATGGCAAGCCGGCGTGTGGCGCGCGGCAGTCGCGTCTGCACCTCGACGAGCCGGCCCTGCTCCAACTCGCGCGCCACGACCTCGCGCGACAGACAGCCCAGTGCAGCGCCGGCAGCGACCAGCCGCTTGATCGCCTCCGGACTGGCGAGCTCGAACTCGACCCTGAGCGACCCGACCCGGTCGAGCAGCCAGCGCTCGACCGCCTCGCGCGTGCCGGAGCCCGGTTCGCGCAGTGCCCAGGTCGCTTCGCGCAGATGGCGCACGCTCGCCATTCGCCCGGCCAGCGGGTGCGTCGGCGCAGCGACGATCACGAGCTCGTCGACCAGCCACGGGTGCACGATGAGGCGTGGGTGGGTCTGCGGGCCCTCGATGAAACCGACGTCGACATCGAAGGCGGCCACGGCGGCGATCACCTCGGTGGTGTTGCGGATCATCAGATGGACGGGGCTGGCGGGATGCGCCAGCTTCCAGCGGGCCAGCAGGTCCGGCAGCAGGTATTCGCCGATGGTCAGGCTCGCGGCGATGCGCAGAGGCGCGTCGTGTTCGCCGGAGAACAGGTACTGCATCTCGGCGGCGCGGTCGAGCAGCGAGGCTGCCTTGGGCAGCAGTGCACGGCCGTTCTCGTTGAGCAACAGGCGTCGGCCCACACGGTCGAACAGGAGCACGCCCAGCGACTCCTCGAGGTCGGCCAGCGCGGCGCTTGCCGCCGACTGCGAGCGCGCGACGTGATCTGCCGCGCCGCGCGTCGACCCGGCGCGCGCGGTGGCCACGAACACCTCGAGTTGACGCAGGCTCATGCGCAGGCGGGGACTCGTGCCCGGGGCAAGGTCTTGACTCATTTTGCAGCTCACTCTTATTACTATTGTCCGCTTTTTCTTTTGACGGACGATGACTAGCATGACCCTTTGGTGATCGTGGCGACTGCACCGGTTGTCGCCCAGCCAGACGGTTCAGATACCTTTTCATGTCTCCTGCCAACTTCCCGGTTTTTCCGGTCGGGCGCACCCCCCGATCCCCGTCCGCTGCGGCTTGCTCATGCTGTCCGAAGGCAGGCCTGTCCTGTCGCGACTCGGGTCGTGGTGGGGAGCGACAGGGTCACCGCGAAAGCACGCAATGAAGAAGGCCCTGGTCGCCCCACATGGCGGGAGCGCGTTGAAGCCGCTGCTGCTCGAAGGTGCCGCACTCACGCGCGAACTCGAGCATGCGCGTTCGCTGCCGCGCGTGCCGGTCAGTTCGCGTGAGCGCGGCGACATCATCATGCTGGGCATCGGCGGCTTCACGCCGCTGGACGGGTTCATGTCGCACGCCGACTGGCAAGGCGTCTGCGACGGCATGAGAATGACCAGCGGCCTCTTCTGGCCGATTCCGATCACGCTGTCCACCGACGCGGCGACCGCGGCCTCGTTCAGGACCGGACAGGAGATTGCGCTCGTCGATCCCGATGACGGCACGCCGCTGGCGACGATGCTGGTCACCGAGAAGTATTCGATCAACAAGGCGCACGAATGCGCCACCGTCTTCAAGACGACCGACCCCGATCACCCGGGCGTGCGGATGGTGATGGAGCAGGGCGAGGTCAATCTGGCCGGGCCGATCAAGGTGCTCTCGCTGGGCGGGTTCCCGGAGAAGTACGGGCCGCTGTTCATGACCCCGGCGCAGACCCGCGCATTGTTCGAGAAGTTGGGCTGGACGCGGATCGCGGCCTTCCAGACGCGCAATCCGATGCACCGCTCGCACGAGTACCTCGCGAAGGTGGCCATCGAGGTTTGCGACGGCGTGCTCGTCCATTCGCTCCTGGGGGCACTCAAGCCGGGCGACATTCCGGCCGAAGTGCGCACCCAGGCCATCGCGGTGCTGGCCGAGCGCTATTTCGTCGCATCGACGATCGTCCAGGCCGGCTATCCGCTCGACATGCGCTACGCCGGCCCGCGCGAGGCCCTGCTGCATGCGCTGTTTCGGCAGAACTACGGTTGCTCGCACCTCATCGTCGGGCGCGACCACGCCGGCGTGGGCAGCTACTACGGGCCGTTCGATGCGCACCACATCTTCGACCAGATTCCGCAGGGTGCGTTGGAGACCCAGCCGCTCAAGATCGACATCGCCTTCTGGTGCCGCAAGTGCGGCGGCATGGCGTCCGGCCGCACCTGCCCGCACGGTGATGCCGACCGCCTGCAGGTCAGCGGAACCCAGTTCCGCAAGTCGCTGACCGAAGGCGCAGATGTGCCCCCGGAATTCAGCCGCCCGGAGGTGGTCGAGATCCTGCGCAAGTACTACGCCGGGCTGGCGGCGCGCCGCGAGAGCGCCCCCGAGCGACCCGCCGGCACCAGGCAGACGCCGTGAACATGACCGATCGAATCCCGCGCTACGCAAACGCCAGATGGCATGAAGGAGACCAGAAGTGCCCACCTTTGTAAGAACCGACAAGTGCGATGGCTGCAAGGGCCAGGACAAGACAGCGTGCATGTACATCTGCCCGCACGACCTGATGATGCTCGACAAGGACGGCTCGAAGACAGGTCATCCGATGAAGGCCTGGAACCAGGAGCCCGAGCAGTGCTGGGAGTGCTACTCCTGCGTCAAGATCTGTCCGCAGAACGCGATCGAAGTCCGCCACTACGCCGACATCGTTCCGCTCGGCGGCTCGGTGCAACCGATGCGCGGCTCCGACTCGATCATGTGGACGATCAAGTTCCGCAACGGCACGCTCAAGCGCTTCAAGTTCCCGACCCGCACCACGTCCGAGGGTTCGATCGACCCGTACGGCGGCAAGACGATGCCCAAGCTCGCCGACATCCAGCAGCCCGGGTACTTCACTGCCTCGGGCGGTTACCGGCCCGGTCGCGACGGTGAGTTGATCCGGCGCAAATGAGCCCGGGGTCCCAAAGCAATTGCATGAACAGGTGAATCGGAATGGCTAACGGTACGTTCGAAAACCCCGAAATCGTCCAGGAAGAGCTCGACATCCTGCTGATCGGCGGTGGCATGGCCTGCTGCGGCGCGGCCTACGAGATGATGCGCTGGGCCGAGGCCGTCAAGGCAGAGACCGGCGTGGATCTGAAGATCAAGCTGGTCGACAAGGCCGCGATGGACCGCTCGGGCGCGGTGGCACAGGGCCTGTCGGCCATCAACACCTATATCGGAACCGAGCAGGATCCGGCCGACTACACGCGCATGGTCTCCAACGACCTGATGGGCATCACGCGTGACGACCTGGCCTACGACCTCGGACGCCACGTCGACGAGTCGGTGCACCTGTTCGAGGAGTGGGGCCTGCCGATCTGGAAGACCGACTCCGAGGGCGTGCGCCACGACGGCGCCGAGTCGATCAAGGAGGGTCTGCCGACGCTGAAGGACGGCGGCAAGCCGGTGCGCTCGGGCAAGTGGCAGATCATGATCAACGGCGAGTCCTACAAGTGGATCGTCGCCGAGGCGGCCAAGAAGGCACTCGGCCTGGATCGGATCGAGGAGCGCGTCTTCATCGTCAAGCTGGTGAACGACAAGAACGATCCGTCGCGCATCGCCGGCGCGGTCGGCTTCTCGGTGCGCGAGAACCGAATCTACGTCTACAAGGCCAAGGCCGTGCTGCTGGCCGCCGGCGGTTGCGTCAACCTGTTCCGCCCGCGCTCCGTCGGCGAAGGCACGGGCCGCGCCTGGTACCCGGTGTGGAACGCGGGGTCGACCTACGCGATGGCTGCCGAAGCCGGCGCCGAGATGACGATGATGGAGAACCGCTTCGTCCCGGCGCGCTTCAAGGACGGCTACGGCCCGGTCGGCGCCTGGTTCCTGCTCTTCAAGGCCAAGGCGATCAATGCCTACGGCGAAGACTACATGGTCAAGAACAAGGAACTGCTCGACCAGTACCCGCCTTACGGCCAGGCCGCGGTGCCGGCGTCGTGCCTGCGCAACCACCTGATGCTCAAGGAAATGCGCGAAGGCCGCGGCCCGATCTACATGGACACCGTCACCGCGCTGGCCAAGCTGCGCGAGACCTTGTCGCCGAAGGAGGTCAAGCACCTCGAGGCCGAGGCCTGGGAAGACTTCCTCGACATGTGCATCGGCCAGTGCGGCATCTGGGTCGGCGAGAACATCGAGCCCGAGAAGAAGATGTCCGAGCTGATGCCCACCGAGCCCTACCTGCTGGGCTCGCATTCGGGCTGCTGCGGGATCTGGGTCTCGGGGCCGACCGACCTCGGCGCGCCGACCGCCGAAGAAGGTGATTACGACGGCGTACCGGCGCATCTGCCGCGCGGCTGGAGCTGGGGCTACCGTTCGATGACCACGGTCAAGGGCCTGTTCACCGCCGGCGACGGCGTCGGCGCCTCGGGCCACAAGTTCTCTTCCGGGTCGCACGCCGAAGGGCGCCTGGCGGCCAAGGCGATGGTGCGCTTCGCGCTCGACAACAAGGACTGGAAGCCCGAGCTCGACACCGATCCGGCCGTGCTGGCCGAGGAGATCTACAAGCCCGTGCGTACCTTCCTCGAGCACAAGGACTACACGACCGCGATCGACATCAACCCGCACTACATCACGCCCAAGATGCTGCAGTTCCGCCTGCAGAAGATCATGGACGAATATGTCGCCGGTTGTGCCACCTACTACAACACCAACGACGTGATGCTCAAGGTGGCCGAGGAGAAGCTCGAGCTGCTGAAGGAGGACGCGGCCAAGATGCGCGCCAAGGACCTGCATGAGCTGCTGCGGGCCTGGGAGAACTACCACCGCGTGCTCACCGCCGAAGCGCACATGAAGCACATCCAGTTCCGCGAGGAGTCGCGTTACCCCGGCTTCTACTACCGCACCGACAAGAACTTCGTCGACGAGAAGAACTGGAAGTGCTTCGTCAACTCGGTGTACGACAAGACCACGCAGAAGTGGACCTGCTTCAAGCGCAAGCACGTGGACCTGGTCGACAAGTCCAAGCTGTTCAAGGCGGCGGCCCACTGACGGCCCGCGCACGACCCTGGTGTTGCCAGGGGCCGTGCGAACTGCGTATCGTGTCGGGCGTCCGGTTCATCCGGGCGCCCTTGTTCTTATGGCATCGAGCACTTCATGAACGAACCTTCACCCTTCCCGCAAAGCCCGGTCACGCCTGCCACGCTGGAGGGCGGTGCGAGCCTGCAATTCCAGTGCCGCAAGGGCATCGCGTGCTGGAACGCCTGCTGCAGCAACATCGACATCTCGCTGACGCCGGTCGACATCGTGCGGCTGAAGCAGCGCCTCGACCTGACGTCGTCTGAGTTCCTCTCCACCTACACCGTTCCGTACGAGATGGAGAAGGACGGCATCGCCGGCGTCAAGTTGCGGCCGGTCGAGGGGGGCACCGCGTGCCGCTTCATGACCGATGCCGGCTGCAGCGTCTACGAGGATCGCCCGACCGCATGCCGCTACTACCCCGTCGCGCTGCTGTCGATGCGCAGGCAGGACGAGTCGGTCGACCGCCAGTACTACGCCATCGTTCGCGAGGACCATTGCCTCGGCCACCAGGAGCCGCGCACGCAGACGATCGACGAATACCGCGCCGAGCAAGGCCTGCTCGACTACGACGAACTCGCTCGCGGCTGGCGGCAGCTGATCCTCAAGAAGAAGAGCTCGGGGCCGACGATCGGCAAGCCATCGAAGCGCAGCCTCGAGTTGTTCTTCATGACCTGCTACGACGTCGACCGATTTCGTTCGTTCGTCGCCAGCGAGAGCTTCGCCGAGATCTTCGACCTGCCCGCCGACGAGCTGCGTGCCGCACTCATGGACGACATCTCCCTGATGCAGTTCGGTTTCCGCTTTCTGCGCCAGGTGCTGTTCGGCGAGAACACGATCGCGGTCCGCGAACACAACGCCGAGGAGCGGCGCGCAAGAATCGCGGAACGCCAGCGGCAGCTCGAACAGGAAGCCGCCGAGCGCATGGCGCGCGAGGAAGAACCGCCCTTCGTCGATCTTTGACGCCAGGCTGGCGCGGCGCCACGTGCCGCGCCGGATCGCGGACTTTGCCGACGCGCCGTCGGGCGCAGCGCGGCGCGGCTACTTCTTCGCGCCCCAGCCCTTGCGCAGTTCCTTGCCGACGGTCAGCATGAAGCGCAGCGTGTCCTGCGTTTCGGGATCGCGCATCAGCTGCCACAGCCCGCCGATGCCGCCGGCCGATGGTGCGGCCGCCCGGCTCGCGGCTGCCGCGGCGTCGATCGACTGCAGCACCTCCTGCACCGTCGATAGCCGGTCCGCGAGTTGCGGCAGCATGGCCGCAATGCGTTCCAGTGCACCGCTTTCCTGCAGACCCTCGAGCATCCTGACCACATGCTCGGCACCGCCTCGGCTGGCGCGGTCGAGCAGCGACAGCCCGTTGCCGGCCGTCTCGGCGAGGCGGCCCACCATCTCGTCGGTCAGCGCATCCTCCGCCGAACCGTAGAAACGGGCCAGCTTGACAACCCGTTCGAGGTCACCGTTGTTGACCATCTCCGCGAGCGCGGGGATCGCGCGGTCGAGCCCGGCGCGGTTGACCTGGTCGAGCAATGCGAGCCCGTCGCCGACCGCCTGGCTCAGGCGCCCGATCATCTCGTCGGTCAACGAGTCCTGCGCCGAGCTGTAGAGCCTGGCCACCTGCGACAGCCTGTCCAGGTCGCCGTTGCTGACCATCTGGGCGAGCGCGGGAATCGCGCGCGCCAGCCCGGCGCGGTTGACCTGGTCCATCAGGTCGACCGCGTCGCCCGCCGTCGACGCCAGGCGCGACACCATCTCGTCGGTGAGCGCGTCGCGCGCCGCCGCGATCAGGCGTTCGACCTCGACATCGACGCCCCGGGCTTCCTCCGCATGTCCGTTCATGTCCGGCTCCTTCAGAGCAGCCCGCGCGCCGAGATCCAGTAGAGCTTGTTGTAGGCCATCTTGAACCAGTGCACGGCCTTGGTCGGCGGCTTCGGGTCGGGCGGGTTGAGGTAGTCGAACATCGCGTAGGTCGCGCGATCCTTGCCGGCCTCGATGAAGCAGAACACCTTGCCGTCGTAGTCGCGCACCGGCGCGCCGAGCTTGACGATCGCGGCGATGTTCTCGCCCAGCGCCTCGGCCTCGAAGTGGGCTGTCGAGCCGGCCTTGCTGATCGGGATGTTGGTGGTGTCGCCGAGCACGAAGACGTTCTTGCGGCCCTCCATGTTGAGCTGCTGGCGGTTGGTCGGGATCCAGCCGCCGGCACCGAGCTTGTTCTTCTCGATCACCTCCATCCCGCGGTGCGCCGGGATCGAGATCAGCAGGTCGTACGGCGCCTCGGTGCCCTCCTCGGTCTTCACGACCTTGGCCTTGCCATCGACCTCCTTGACGTTGAAGAGCGTCTCGTAGGTGATGCCGAGCCGATCGAACTCCGGCGCCGCCCACTTGGCGACGTTCTCCAGCGAGTGGACGCGCCCGATCGGGTAGGTGTAGTGCAGCTGGACCTTGTCGCGGATGCCTCGATCCTTGAAGTAGTCGTGCAGCATGAACGTGATCTCGAGCGGCGCCATCGGGCACTTGTGGGGCACGCCCACCGCGATCATGACGCGCCCCCCCTCGAAGGCCTGCAGGGCGCGGAACATCTTGACCGCCGTCTCCTCGGTGTAGAAGGTCTGCGAGCTCTCGGCGAGGCCGGGGATCAGCTCGGGGACCGGCCGCGAGCCGGTCGCGATCGCGAGAATGTCGTAGTCGAAGGTCTTGCCGCTCTTCGTCTTGACGCGGTTCTGGTCGAGCAGGAACTCCTCGACCGGATCGACGACGAGCGAGATGCCGGGCTCGAGCAGCGTCGCCTGGTCCTTGTACAGCTCGTCGGGCGTCACGCGGCCGAAGGCAAGGTACAGGAGCCCGGGCTGGTACATGTGCTTCTCGGACGCCGTCACCATCGTGATCCTGGCCTTGCCGGTCTTGAGCTCGGCCGAAAGTCGGCGGGCGAGGTTGTTGGCGAGGATCGTTCCACCCATGCCGCCGCCGATGATCAGGATCTTCATGGTGTCTCCTTTTGTGAGCGCAGACGAACGCCGCCTGCCGTCATTTGGTCTTCTTGACCGTGATGTGCCAGACGCCGGCCTCCTCGCGGCTGCCGAGGAACTCGTGGCCGACCTTCTTCACCCATTCCGGAACGTCGCTGGCGGACCCCTTGTCGGTCGAAAGCAATTCGAGCTCGTCACCGACGGCGGCCATCTTCATCCAGCCGATCAATTCCATCAGTGGCCCCGGGCAGAAGCTGCCTCGCGCGTCGATCACCTTCTTCTCGGACATCGGGCCCCCTCTGTCGTTGCTGCCGCGTCAAACGCGGCAAAGGAATCAGAACGACCAGATCTGGCTGTTCCGCGCGTCGTGCAGGAACTTGGTCAGACCGAGCGGCTCGCTGAGGTAGGGCTCCAGCCCCTCGCGCTCGACCCCCATGACGTCCATCGCCATCGAGCACGGATAGACTTTCGCGTCGCCGAGTTCCACCGCTTGCTGGAACAGGGTCCGGAACGCGGGGACGTTCTTGCCGGACATCAGCGTCCCGAACGGCCCCTCGGGCGGCGGCGGTGTCTGGTTGCCCCTGACGAAATAGGGCATCGCGTTCATCGACAGGAAGACCCGGACCTCGTTGCCGCTGACCGAGCCTACCGAGGCGACCATCGCGGCCATCTGCAGGCGCTCATGGGCGCCTGACACGACGATGATGCTGATCTTGCTGGGTTCCATCGCGTCCCTTTCAGGATCTACTTCGGAGAACCGATCACCGTTCGCGCTGCGATCGCCGACGCATCATCGGCATCTGTGCAATGCGGAAGATTGACGGCGATCAAACTTGGTGTCGTTCGCGCGCCCTTTCTTGCCGCGCATCCGCCGCGCGCTGGCCCCGACAGGTCGGCAGCCCCGAGGTCTCGGATGCCCGGCCTCAGACCTGTCGCCATGGCAGACCATGCTTGCGCCAGCCGCCCATCGTGCTGCGGTGGTGCTCGGGGTCGAGTTCGCCTTCGAAGCCTTCCAGCACGTTGGCGACACGCGTGAAGCCGTGCTTCTCCAGCTCCAGGCCGGCATCGACCGAGCGCTTGCCGCTGCGGCAGATCAGGATGATCGGCCTGTCCTTGCGCCCGGCCATGCGAAGCACCTCCTCGCTGAAATGAGGATTGAGGTCGAAACTGGGTGCCGTGTTCCACTCGACGTTGATCGCCCCGGCCGGGTGGCCCACGTAATAGAACTCGACTTCGGTCCGGCAGTCGATCAGCAGCGCGTTGGGATCGCCCTGCAGGATCTCGTAGGCCTTGTCGGGGGGCAGGTGTTCCACGCTCGCTCGTCCAGGGCGCTATTTCTTCGCCAGATCCTGCAGTGCCTTGGGCTGAATCAGGTGGCCGTCGAGCCCGGCCTGCTTGACGCTGCCGCCGTAGGCCACCGTCATCAGCTGGCTGTAGTAGGTCACCGGCATGTTCAGCTTGGTGCCCTGCTTGCGGTTGATCTCCGACTGGTAGACCTCGACGTTGGCCTGGCACAGAGGGCAGGGCGTGACGATCATGTCGGCGCCATGGTCGTAGGCCGATTCGACGATGTCGCGAATCTGCTTCTGGCTCTTCTCGGGCTCGGAGAAAGCCAGTGCGCCGCCGCAGCAGGTGACCTTCTGGTCGTAGGCCTCGATCGCCTCGCCGCCGACGGTCTCGACCAGCTTGTCGAGGTACTTCGGGTTCTCGAACGACTCGCCCGCGATGCCGAACGGCCGGTTCGTCTGGCAGCCGACGTAGCCGGCGAACTTGATGCCGTCCAGCGGCTTGACCACCGGCTTGCCCAGCGCCTCGTAGCCGAAGTCCTCGATCAGCACCTCGACCATGTGCTTGATGTTCGTCTTGCCCTGGTACTGCAGGCCGGCCTCCTTGAGCGCCTCGTTGGCCTGCGCGAGGAACTTGGTGTCGGTCCCGAGCTTGTCCTTGGACTCGCGCGCGTTCAGCCAGCAGGCGGCGCAGGTGGCGACCACGTCCTGCCCGGGCAGATGCTTCTCGGCAAGCGCGAAGTTGCGCGCGTTGAGCACGTGGCGGGTGAGCTCGCCGGCGCCGGCGTAGCTGATCGAGGCGCCGCAGCAGTTCCAGTCGGGGATGGTCGTGAGCTTGACGTCGAGCGTCTTGCACATCGAGTTCACCGAGACCATGTAGTTGGACGCCGACGCCTTCAGCTGCGACGAGCAGCCTGGGTAGAACGCGTATTCCTTCGTTGCCATCGGGACTCTCCTAGGTTTTGGGCAGCTCGCGCGCCTCGATCTCTCGCGCCTTCGCGAGCATGGCCTCGATGCCCTTGGCGTCTTTGCAGCGGTGGCCGCCGAACAGCTCGAACGGGTTCAGCCGCTTCGCCTTGAGCAGGCCGAGCGCGATATGGCGCATCTCCCAACCCTTCTTCAGGCCTGCGACCAGCCCGTCCTTGAAGTACAGCCCGAGCGTCAGCTTGAGTTCGTTGACCCGCCCGGTCTTCGCGAAGTTGCCGAAGAAGCGCAGCGAGAAGTCACGCGTGGGCTGCATCTTGGGGGCCAGCCCGAGCCGGTCGGAATAGGCGGCCAGCCCGTGCATGATGGTCGTGATCGGCAGCTTGCGCGGGCAGCGCACGACGCAGTTGTAGCAGGAGGTGCACATCCACATCGCGTCGCTCTTCAGCACCTCGTCGCGCTGACCGGCGCGGATCATCATGAAGAGCTTCTGCGGCGAGTGCTCCCAGTGCGCGCCGAACGGGCACGAGCCGGCGCAGACGCCGCACTGCATGCACATCCGGACCCAGTCGCCGCCCTCGACCTGGTCTTCGACCTCGCGCAGGAAGTCGAGCTGGTAGGGCGCGCTCGCCCGGCTGGTTTGCGTCTTGATCATAGCCGCCTCACTGGTGCACGCCCCCGGCCTTCGGCCGGTCCCGCCAAGCGGGAATGAACCCTCGGCAAAGCCTGCGGGCTCATGCGAAACCCTTCATCGGGCTCATGCCGATTTCCTGGATCCTGGCCACGTACGCCTCGATCAATTGCGGCACGCGCGCGATGTCGGTGATCGCCACCTCGTGCGTGATGACGCGATCGGATTCGAGGCTGAGCTGCTTGAGCGTGTCGTCGATCTTGCTCAGGCGCATGCTGGCCAGCTCCGAGCCCTTCACGAAGTGGCACTGGTAGTCGTCGCCCTTCTTGCAGCCGAGCAACATCACGCCGTCCCAGCCGCCGTTGAGCGCGTCGGTGATCCAGATCGTGTTCACCGAGCCCAGGCAACGCACCGGCACGACGCGCACGAAGGCCGAATACACGTGCCGCTGCATGCCGGCCATGTCGAGCGCCGGGTAGGCGTCGTTCTCGCAGGCCAGCACCAGGATGCGCGGCTTCTCGGAGAACTCGTCGGGCATGTCGACGGCCTTGATCTGCGCCCCCACGCTGTCGACCGAATAGTTCTCGAAGGAAATCACGCGCACCGGGCAGGCGCCCATGCAGGTGCCGCAGCGCCGGCAGCGGCTCTCGTTGAAGACCGGAAAGCGCCTCTCGTCCTCATCGATGGCGCCGAACGGGCATTCGACCGTACAGCGCTTGCACTGTGTGCAGCCCTCCAGCCGCACGATCGGGTACGACAGGTCACCTGATCGCGGATGCGCGGCGCGCCCCAGGGCCGCGTTCTCGAGCGCCTGGATCGCCTTGAGCGCCGCCCCGGTGGCGTCTTCGCGGGCCTGTGCCATGTCCATCGGCCGGCGCACCGGGCCGGCAGCGTAGATGCCGGTGCGGCGCGTCTCGTACGGGAAGCAGATGAAGTGCGAGTCGGCAAAGCCGAACTTGAGCTGTGGCAGGTCCGGCCCCTGGCGGTAGTTCATCTTCAGCACCGAGGTCTTGCGCAGCTCGATCTGCTGCACCTTGGCTTCCGCGGAGCCACCCTCGGCCTGGGTCGTGACCTTGGCCCAGGTGTCCAGATCGACCCCCGCGTTCGAGACCTGGCCGGTGGCCAGCACCACCAGATCGGCCGAAACCGTGGCGTCGATGTCGAGGATCAGGTCGCGGAACCGCACGCTGCAGCCGTTGCCCGCGGCCTCGACTGCGCTCGCCTTGCCCTTCGTGAAGGTCACGCCCTTGTGCTGTGCGCTGCGGTAGAAGTCCTCGCCCATGCCGGGCGTTCGCAGGTCGGTGTAGAGCACGAGGGTGTCGACCTCGGGGGCGGCATCCTTGAAGTACATCGCCTGCTTGATGCTGGTGGCGCAGCAGTGCCCGGAGCAATACGGCAGATGCTTGCCGCTGTCGTCGCGCTGACCGGCGCACTGGATGAACACCACGCTGCGCACCAGGGTGCCGTCGGCACGCCGGATCGGTCCGCCATCGGCCGCGCGCGCCAGCGCCTCGAGTCCGGCCTGGTCGATCACGTGCGGATTGCTGCCGCCGCCGAGTTCGGGCAGCTTGCTGATCTCGTAGCTGCGAAAGCCCGTGGTCTGCACGATCGCGCCGACGGTCTCCTCGATCGTGGTCCCGCTGTCCTGCGCGATCTGCACCGTGAAGCGGCCCGGCGCGCCCGCGGTCTCGGCCAGCGTGGCATTCAGCACCAGCTTGATGCCCGGGTGCTTGCGCACCTGCGCAGCCATCTCGGCGATGCCGGTCTCCTGCGGGTCCTGGTAGGGTGACCGCGCGGGCACGCGCTTCCACAGCCGCCCGGCCCAACCGCCGAGCTCGCCGCTCTGCTCGACCAGGACGACCTCGTAGCCGGCCTCTGCGGCTTCCAGCGCCGCCGTCATGCCGCTGTATCCGCCGCCCACGACGAGCAGCCGGCGCGACCCGGCCTTCTGCGGATTGCCGGCCGGCACCTTGAGCTTCTTGAGTTCGGCGCAGGCCATGCGCACGTAGTCGTCGGCCATGTCCTGGCGCAGTTCGTCGTGCTCGGCGCCGGCGGCAACGATCCACAGCACGCCTTCGCGCAGGTTGGCGCGCGACATCGCGGTGGCGGGGAAGTGGAAGGCCTCGGACTTGGATCGGCGCGAGCAGGCGGCCAGCATCACGTGCGTGACGCCCTCGCTCTCGAGATCCTGGCGCACCAGTTGCACGCCGTCTTCACTGCACAGGAAGGCGTGTTCGCGCACGAGCGCCATCTTGCCTTCCCGCTGTGCCACCTTCGCGAGCTGCTTGGTGTCGAGTTGCTCGCCGATGCCGCAGCCCGAGCAGATGTAGGCGGCAGTCTTCATTTCGCTCATGCTGATTCAGCCTTGGCAGCCTTGTGGACGACCTGGATCGCGCGCAGCGCAGCCGCGGTGGCGCTCTGCACCGAGCGGTTGACGTCGAGCGGGCCCGACGCCGCGCCGGCCGCGAACTGGCCACCGGATCGGCAGCCCTCGATGAAGCCGCTGCTGTCGCGCACGATGTCGTCCGGCAGCGTGACGGCGCCCGTCTCGGGCTCCATGCCGATGGCCAGCACCACGAGATCGTGCTCGGTGGCGTAGCGATGGTAGCCCTCGGTGTCGACGCCGTGCAGCACCAGGCTGCCGGCTTCACCCGCCTCGATGCGCGCGACCTTGGACTTGATGAAGCCGACGCTCGGGTCGCGCTGCACCATGGCGTAGAAGTCCTCGAGGCGGTCGATCGAGCGGATGTCGATGTAGTAGATGGTCGACTTCGCGCCCCCGTCGGGGTAGGCCTCGCGCAGGTACTGGGTCTGCTTGAGCGAGGCCATGCAGCAGATGCGCGAGCAGTGGCGCAGGTGGTTCTCGTCGCGCGATCCGGCGCATTGGATGAACGCGATGTTCCGGGCCTCCTTGCCGTCCGACGGACGCAGCAGCCGCCCGCCGGTGGGCCCCGCCGCATCGGCCAGGCGCTCGAACTCGAGGCTGGTGATGACGTTGGGGAAGCGGTCGTAGCCGTAGGGCTGGATGCGGGCCGCGTCGTAGGGCTTCCATCCGGTGGCCCAGATCACCGAGCCGACGTTCAGCGTGACCTGCTGCTCCTGCATCTCGAGGTCGATCGCGCCGACCTTGCAGGCGGCCTTGGCGCGCTCCGCGTCCTCGGTGCCGATGACCGAGGGGTCGAGCACGTAGCGCTGCGGATAGGCCATGCCGTGTGGCAGGTAGGCCGCGGCGATCTGGTCGAGCCCGTAGTTGAACGGGTTGTCTATCCGCCGCTGCACGGCGCGGCCGCAGTCGCCGCAGGCGGTGCAGCGTTCGTTGATGTAGCGCGGCCGGATGCTGAGCGACACCTGGTACGCGCCGGCATGGCCGCTCACCGCGGTGACCTCGGCCATCGTGATCACGCGCACGCCGCGGTTGCCCCGGAGCCGGCGCAGGTTGATCTCCAGCCCGCAGGTCGGGTGGCACATCTTGGGGAAGTAGCGGTGCAGCAGGGCCGTGCGCCCGCCCAGCGTCGGGCTGCGCTCCACCAGGATCACCTGTCTGCCGCATTCGGCGGCCTCCAGCGCCGCGGTCATGCCGCTGACGCCGCCGCCGACGACCAGCAGGTCCGAATTCGTTGCGACATGCGTCATCTGAGTGTCTCCATGCTCGACCTTCGGGGTTGGCGTGACCAGGGCGTCAGTCGCCCCGCAACTCGAAGGTCATCGCCTCCAGGTCGCCCAGTATCCAGCTTGCGTCGCCGCCGACACCAGCGACGGTTCCCGGATTGACAAGCCACGTTTCGCCCCCCGTGATATTCGGTTGTTGCTCGATGCCGGCCACGTGCGAATGGCCGCAGCACACCAGGTCGTAGTCGCCGGTGCAGGCCATGCCGCGCGCGAGATGCGGGAAGTGGGTGGCGAACACGCGCCGGCCTCCCAGTTCGATGTCGGCGTCCCAGCCGTGGTAGGTGATCAGGCCCTTGGAGGAGGCCGCGAACCGCGGCAACGCGACCGGGTCGCCGAGGTTGTTGCCATGCACGACGTGCACCGGCAGGCCCAGCGCCAGCAGGGGCCGCAAGGTGTTCGTGCCGATCACGTCGCCGCAGTGGATCACCGCCCGCGCACCCTCGCGCTTGGCCGTCGCCACCGCCGCCAGCAGCGGGTCCGCGCGGTCGTGGCTGTCGGACACGATACAGATCTTCAAGCACCCATCCTCTCGCACAGAGTCCCTCGCTGCGACAAGGCGCCGCGTCGCGACCGGGGCTCAGTTCAACACAGGCCGAAGGTCGACAGGAACCCACTGTCCGGGCGGGCGCCGCCAACCCCGAACGCTACTCTAATGGACACTGGCAACGGAGATCGACCCGACCTACCCGTTGGGATAGGAAGCGACTGCCCAAAACGGTTATAGACGCAAAGGGCCCCCAATCCGCCCAATTGCGGGTCCATGCGCACCCCTCCGCTGCACGATCCCATTGCGCCTTCGCAGCCGGCCGGTGTGTGCGAGGTCCGCACGACCACCTGCTACATGTGCGCGTGCCGCTGCGGCATCCGCGTGCACCTGCGCGACGGCCAGGTGCGCTACATCGACGGCAACCCCGACCACCCGCTGAACCAGGGCGTGATCTGCGCCAAGGGCTCGTCGGGGATCATGAAGCAGTATTCGCCGGCGCGGCTGCTCAAGCCGCTGAAGCGCAAGGCCGGCGCCGAGCGCGGCGCGGGCGAGTTCGAGGAGATCGAGTGGGAGGAGGCGTTCGCCACGCTCGCCGAGCGCCTGGCCAGGATCCGCGCCACCGACCCGAAGAAGTTCGCGCTGTTCACCGGACGCGACCAGATGCAGGCGCTGACCGGCCTGTTCGCGCGCCAGTTCGGCACGCCCAATTACGCTGCCCACGGCGGCTTCTGCTCGGTCAACATGGCCGCGGGGCTGATCTACACGATCGGCGGCTCGTTCTGGGAATTCGGCGGCCCGGATCTCGACCGCGCCAAGCTGTTCGTGATGATCGGCACCGCCGAGGACCACCACAGCAATCCGATGAAGATCGCGCTGGCGAAGTTCAAGCGCGACGGCGGCCGCTTCGTCTCGATCAACCCGGTACGCACCGGCTATTCGGCGATCGCCGACGAATGGGTGCCGATCCGCCCGGGGACCGACGGCGCGTTCCTGCTCGCCGTGATCCACGAGATCCTGGCCAAGGGCCTGTACGACCGGGAGTTCCTGGTCCGCTACAGCAACGCGGGCCAGCTCGTCAACATGGACGAGGCGAACGACGAATTCGGCATGTTCGTTCGCACCGAGGTGCCCGAAGAGGATGCCTGCTACGACCCGCAGAACAAGCTGTGGTGGGACCGTCACACGAACAAGGCGGTGGTCACGCACACGGAGGGCGCCGACCCGTACCTGCTGGGCGAATTCAAGCTGTCCGACGGAACCACCGTCAAGCCGGCCTTCCAGCTGCTGCAGGATCGCGTCAAGGACTACACGCCGGAATGGGCGGCGCAGATCACCGGCATCCCGGCCGAGACCATCCGCCGCCTGGCGCACGAGATGGGCATCACCGCGCGCGACCAGCGCATCGAGCTGCCCATCGCGTGGACCGACTCCTGGGGCCGCGAGCACGACAGCGTCACCGGCAATCCGGTGGCGTTCCACGCGATGCGCGGCCTGGCAGCACATTCGAACGGCTTCCAGACGATCCGCGCGCTGGGCATCCTGATGTCGATCCTCGGCACCATCGACCGCCCGGGCGGTTTTCGCCACAAGGCGCCGTTCCCGCGCCCGATCCCGCCTTGCGCGCGCACGCCCAACGACGCGCGCGCCGTGCAGCCCAACCGGCCGCTGGACGGCATGCCGCTGGGGTGGCCGGCCGATCCGGACGACCTGTTCGTCAACGACGACGGCAGTCCGGTGCGCATCGACAAGGCCTTCTCCTGGGAGTACCCGCTGTCGGTGCACGGGCTGATGCACAACGTCGTCACCAATGCCTGGCGCGGCGACCCGTACCCGATCGATACCTTGCTGATCTTCATGGCGAACATGTCGTGGAACTCCACGATGAATTCGACCGAAGTGCGCAAGATGCTCAACGACAAGGGCGACGACGGCGAATACAAGATCCCGTTCCTGGTCGTCGCCGACGCCTTCCATTCGGAGATGACGGCGTTCGCCGACCTGATCCTGCCCGACACCACCTACCTCGAGCGCCACGACGTGATGTCGATGCTCGACCGGCCGATCTCCGAGTTCGACGGCCCGGTCGACTCCGTCCGCATCCCGGTGTTGCCGCCCTCCGGAGACTGCAAACCGTTCCAGGAAGTCCTGATCGAGCTCGGCTCGCGGCTCAAGCTGCCGACCTTCGTCACCAAGGAAGGTCAGCGCAAGTACCGCGACTACCCTGACTTCATCGTCAACTGGGAGACCGAGCCGGGGTCCGGGATTGGCTTCCTGGCGGGCTGGCGCGGCAAGGGCGGCGAGAAGTTCCTGATCGGCGAGCCCAACCCGCGCCAGTGGGAGATGTACCAGCAGAACAACTGCATGTACCACCACGTGCTGCCGCGCAGCTTCCAGTACATGCGCAACTGGAACATGGGTTACCTCGAATGGTCGCGCGCGAACCGCATCACGCGCTACGCCGAGCCGATCCTGATCCACCTGTACTCAGAGGTGCTGCAGCGCTTCCGCAGCGCGGCGCAAGGCAAGGGCCTGACCCGCAAGCCGCCCGAGCACCTGAAGAAGCGCGTCGAGACCTACTTCGATCCGCTGCCGTTCTACTACGAGCCGCTGGAGTCGCACGTCACCGACAAGCACAAATACCCGCTGGCCGCCGTCACGCAGCGGCCGATGGCGATGTACCACTCGTGGGACTCCCAGAACGCCTGGCTGCGCCAGATCCACACCCACAACCTGCTGTTCGTCAACAGCCAGACGGCGCGCGTGGCGGGCATCGAGGACGGCGACTGGATCTGGGTCGAGTCGCAATGGGGCCGGGTGCGCTGCATGGCGCGCCACTCCGAGGCGGTCGAACCCGGCACCGTGTGGACCTGGAATGCGATCGGCAAGGCCAGCGGCGCCTGGAACCTGACCCCGGACGCCAACGAGTCGCGGCAGGGCTTCCTGCTCAACCACGTCATCTCCGAGGAGTTGCCCACGCAGCACGGTGCGGCGCGGGTGTCCAACTCCGATCCGGTCACCGGCCAGGCCGGCTGGTACGACGTGCGCGTGCGCATCGTCAAGGCCGACCCGGGGGAGGCGCGCGAGAGCTTCCCGCAGTTCCAGACCTTGCCGATCTACCCGGGCATGCGCAAGCGCGACGAGGTGCTGACCTACGCCGGCGGCAAGGCCGGCGGGGGGAGCGGCAGCAAATGAGCCGTGTCCAGCTGGCCCTGGTGATCGATCTCAACGTCTGTGTCGGCTGCCACGCCTGCGTCACCAGTTGCAAGGAGTGGAACACCGGCGGCACCGCCGGCCCGCTGGCCGACCTGAGTCCCTACGGTGCCGATCCCAACGGCACCTTCTTCAACCGGGTGCAGACCTTCGAGGTCGGCGAATACCCGCATACCGAGACGGTGCACTTCCCCAAGTCCTGCCTGCACTGCGAGGATCCGCCCTGCGTGCCGGTCTGCCCGACCGGCGCTTCCTACAAGCGCGAAGAAGACGGTATCGTGCTGGTCGACTACGACAAGTGCATCGGCTGCAAGTACTGCTCCTGGGCCTGCCCCTACGGTGCGCGCGAATTCGACGAAGAGCGCAAGGTGATGACCAAGTGCACGCTGTGCGTGGACCGCATCTACGACATGTCGATGTCGGTGGCCGACCGCCAGCCCGCGTGCGTGAAGGCCTGCCCGACCTCGGCGCGCATCTTCGGCGACATCCACGATCCGCAGTCCGCGGCGTCGGTGGCGATCCGCGAACACGGCGGCTACCCGCTGATGCCCGAGTGGGGCACCCATCCGGCCAACCACTACCTGCCGCGGCGCAAGACCGCCATCCGCATCCACGCCGACGAGCTGGAGCGCAGCGACAACCCGCTGATGGTCGAAGGCCACCTGCCGCGGCCGGCCAAGGACGCGCCGACGCTCGACGACGCCACCAGCTGGTGAGCCGCCCCACGCCATGCGCCCCGCCTTCTCCGTCATTTTCCTCACCACGTTGATCGGCGCCGGGCAGGGTCTGTTTCTGGCGCTCTTCACGGCGCAGTTCTACGCCCTGTTCACGCTGCTGCCGACCCAGGACGGCGCGGGCTTCTATGGCGTGGGCAGCGCGCTGGCGCTGCTGCTGCTGGCCGGCGGTCTGGTGGCCTCCTTCTTCCACCTCGGCCGGCCCGAGCGTGCCTGGCGCTCGGCCGCGCAATGGCGTACCTCATGGCTGGCACGCGAGGTGATCGTGCTGCCGGCCTTCATGGGCGTGGTCTTCCTCTACGGCATGACGCACTGGCTGGGCTTCAAGCCGGTACTGCTGCGCCTGCCGGGCGACCTGGACATCGACCTCAGCTTCGTGCTCGGCGGGCTCGGCGCGCTGCTGGCCTTCGCCTTGTTCGCGTGCACCGGCATGGTCTACGCGTGCATCCGCTTCCTGGCCGAGTGGCACTCGCCGCTCACGGTGGTCAACTACATCCTGCTGGGGGGCGCATCCGGCTTCACGCTGGCCGCGCTGTTCAGCGCCCTGACAGCGCCGGCGCTGGTCGGCTTCTTCGCGGCGTGGGCGTTGATCATCACGCTGCTGGGCCTGGTGACCCGCTCGTGGTCGCTGCGGCGCAACGCGCGCCTGAAGCCGAAGTCGACCCTGCAGACCGCCATCGGCGTCAAGCACCCGAAGGTGCGGCAGACCGCCCAGGGCTTCATGGGCGGCTCGTTCAACACCCGCGAGTTCTTCCACGGCGCAAGCGTGCTCGCCTTGGGCTGGATCCGGCGCATGTTCCTGCTGTGCGCTTTCCTGCTGCCGCTGGTCCTGCTGGGGCTGGCATTGCGGCATGCCAGCGTCGGCTTGCTGGCCGCGGCCTTCGGCGTCCAGTACCTCGGCTTGCTGGCCGAGCGCTGGTTCTTCCTCGCGCAGGCCAACCACCCGCAGAACCTCTACTACCAGGCGGTCTCCTGAATGCGGCCCCATCGCGCCAGTCTGCCGCTGTCCACGCGGATCTTCACGGCGGTCGCCCTGGCTTGCCTGGCGGGGCCGGCCTGCGCCGCCGGCGCCGCCTCCGCGGCGATGCCCTGGTGGACCTGGCCGATCGCGCTCTTCGCGACCTGCTTCGTGATCGGCATCGTCGCCGTGCCGGCCGGCATCGGCGGCGGCACGCTGTTCGTTCCGATCGTCGGCGGCTTCTTTCCGTTCCACCTCGATTTCGTGCGCGGCGCGGGCACCATGGTCGCGTTGGCCAGTGCGCTCGGCGCCGGCCCGTTCCTGCTGCGCGCCGGGCTGGCAAATCTGCGGCTGGCCCTGCCGCTGGCAGTGACTGCCTCGATGGGATCGATCGCCGGCGCAGCGCTGGGCCTCGTGCTGCCTGCGGCAACGATAGAGGTCGCGCTGGGCGCCGTCGTGCTCGGCATCGTCGTGCTGATGCTGTTCAGCGGCAAGTCCGAGTTCCCGCGCGTCACGGCACCCGACCGTCTGGCCCTGGCCTGGGGCCTGCACGGCAGCCTGGCCGACAGCGCGTCGGGCCGCACGATGGACTGGCAGACGCACCGGACCCCGACGGCCTTGCTGCTGTTCGCCATCATCGGACTGATGGGCGGGCTTGTTCGGCATCGGCGCCGGCTGGGCCAACGTGCCGGCGATCAACCTGCTGATGGGCGCGCCGCTGAAGGTCGCCGCGGGCACCTCCAGCCTGGTGCTCTCGCTGTCGAGTTCGTCGGCGGCCTGGGTCTTCCTGAACCGCGGCGCGGTGCTGCCGATGATCGTCGTGCCGTCGGTGGCGGGCATGATGCTGGGTGCACGCATCGGTGCCCGGCTGCTCGGCGTGCTCAACGCGTCCGCGGTGCGCCGCCTGGTGATCGGCGTGCTCCTGTTCGCCGGCGGGCGCTCGCTGCTCAAGGGCCTCGGTGTCTGGGCATGAGGGCGCAGCGATGAAGGCCTACGACGAGCCCACCCCGACGCTGGCTGCCGAACTGGCCGACGAGCAGGCGATCTACGCCAAGCTCGTCGAACGCTGGACCCATGCCTGCACCGCGCTGCTGCTGGCCATCTTCGCGATCTACGTCTTCGAGTGGCGTGACCCGCATGTGCCGCTTGCCCGCCTGCCGCAACTCTGGGGTGAGCCGGTGCACCGCTTCCTGGCACTCAGCGGCGCGAAGGCGGGGTGGGATGCGATCGACCTCATCGGCCGCAGCGACGTGATGAACCTGGTCGGCATCGGGCTGTTGTCGTCGGCGCCCGCGCTGTGCCTGCTGGCGCTGGTGCCGGCGCAACTGCGACGGCGAGACTGGGCGCATGCCGGCTTCTGCATCGGGCTGGTCGCGCTGATGGCGCTGGCCGCGGCTGGCTTGCCCCGGCACTCGGCATGAGGCGAGCCACCTGGGGCCGTGTACCCTCCATCCGCCGGGATTCACCGGGTACCCTCGGCAGTTCCACTACCCACCGTGAACGAGCATGAGCGACGCACTGAACTACCTCGTCAAGGCGCGGCCCGATGCCGTCGGCCACTATTTCAAGTTCCTCAAGGAATGCGGCAAGCACCTGGACCCGAAGACGCGCGACCTGATCTCGGTGATCAGCAAGGTGCATTCGCAGACCGAGCGCGGATTCCGCCAGTACCTCGGCCGCGCGCTGCGCGACGGCTGCACGCCGATGGAGGTGCTCGACGCGCTGCTGATGGCCTTTCCGATGCTCGGGCTGGCCAAGATCGTCTGGGCGGTGGACATCATCCTGGCGATGGACCTGCCCGAGTTCCAGCCCGCCGCGCTGGGCGCTGAAGGCAGCTGGCACGACCTGATGGGCACCGACGAACTCGCCGCCGGCGAGACGCGGCGCGTCGAGTGCGATGGCCGCGGCCTCTTCGTGCACCGAGCCGACGACGACTGGCGCGTCTACGACAGCCGCTGCCCGCACCAGACCACCAACATCCCGCACCTGGCCCTGCAAGGCTGCACGCTCACCTGCCCGAAGCACGAGTGGGCGTTCGACATCCGCAGCGGCGAATGCATCGCGAAGGGCGACGAGCCCGCTCAAGCGCTGGGACAGCAGGTCGAAGGCGGCCGACTGCTGGCGCGCTGGTGACCCAATTCACCAGTTCCCGTTCCCGACCACACCCACAAGGAGACAACCATGACCCGCTTGCACTCTGCGTTCAAACTCACCCCGCTGGCCGCGCTGTCTCGTGGCCGGCGCCGCATTCGCCACCGATGGCTACTTCCCGCACGGCTACGGCATCAAGGCCAAGGGCATGGGCGGCGCGTCGGTCGCGACGGCCGACGACAGCCAGGGCGGCGCCAACAATCCGGCGAGCATGGTGTTGGTCGGTTCGCGGCTCGACCTCGGTCTCGACCTGTTCTCGCCGCACCGCGAAGCCAGCGCACCGATGCCGTCAACTTCGCACGATCAACGGCAGCGTCACCAGCGACAGCACGAATTTCATCGTCCCCGACTTCGGCTACAACGAGATGGTGGGCAGCGAACATGTCGCTCGGTGTCTCGGTCTACGGCAACGGTGGCATGAACACCAACTACCCGCAAGGTCCGTTCAGTGCCCGACCGGGCCCGAGTCGGTCGGCGCCGGCCAACATGCTGTGCGGCAACGGCCCGCTGGGCATCGACCTGATGCAGCTCATCGTCGCGCCGACGCTGGCCTACAAGCTCAACGACAAGAACTCGATCGGCGTGTCGCTGCTGGTGGGCTACCAGCAGTTCAAGGCCTACGGCCTGCAGGCGTTCGACAACCCCTACTTCTCGAGCGCGCCGGGCAGTGTCACGAACAACGGCTACTCGCGCTCGCATGGCGTCGGCATCCGCGTCGGCTACATGGGCCGGTTCAGCGACCAGTTCAGCGTCGGCGTGTCGCTGGCGCCGAAGATGAGCATGAGCCGCTTCGACGAGTACAAGGGCTTGTTCGCCGACGGCGGCAAGTTCGACATCCCGGCCCATTACGCGGCCGGCATCGCCTACACGCCGATCCCGGCCATCACGTTGGCGCTGGACTTCGAGCGCATCCTGTACAGCGGCGTGGCATCGGTGGCCAACTCGAGCTCGGTGCAGGCCCAGCTGGGCGCGTCCGACGGGCCGGGATTCGGCTGGAAGGACATCAACGTCGTCAAGCTCGGACTGCAGTGGCAGGCGACGCCGGCGCTGACGCTGCGCGCCGGCTACAACCGCGGCGGCAATCCGATCGGCAGCGCCGATGTCACGTTCAACATCCTGGCGCCGGGGGTGATCACGGACCACTACACGGCCGGCCTGACCTGGGCCGTGACCGCGAACGACGAGATCAGCGCCGCGTTGATGTACGCTCCGAAGCAAAGCGTGACGGGATCGTCGCTGTTCAACGGCGTGATGGGTCCGGGCGTCGGTGGCACCGAAACGATCAGCATGCACGCAGAACTCGTTCGGCGTCTCGTGGAGTCACAAGTTCTGAGCGCGAGCCGCACCTGACAAGGCCGAGGAGCAAGCCATGGCTCACATCGTCGTTCTGGGCGCTGGTCTCGGCGGCATGCCTGCCGCCTACGACCTTCGCGCCTGCTGCCCAAGCAGCACGAGATCACGGTGGTCAACGCCACCGATCACTTCCAGTTCACACCGTCCAACCCCTGGGTTGCGGTGGGCTGGCGTGATCGGGCCGCGGTGACGCTGCCGATCGCCGAGCCTTCTCAAGCGCAAGGGCATCGCCTTCGTCGGCAAGGCCGTCACCGCGATCGACGCCGCGGGCAGCGTGCTGACGCTCGAAGACGGGCAGACGCTGCCCTACGACTACCTCGTCATCACGACCGGTCCCAAGCTCGCGTTCGACGAAGTCCCCGGCGCCGGCCCGAATGGAGGCCACACGCATTCGGTCTGCACCGTGCCGCATGCCGAGGCGTTCTTCGAGGAGTACCAGAAGTTCCTGCAGGCGCCGGGGCCGGTGATCATCGGCGCGATGCCGGGCGCCAGCTGCTTCGGACCGGCCTACGAGTTCGCGCTCATCCTCGACACCGACCTGCGCCGGCGCAGGATGCGCGACAAGGTGCCGATCACCTTCGTCACCTCCGAGCCGTACATCGGCCACCTCGGGCTGGGCGGCGTCGGCGACAGCAAGGGCATGCTCGAGTCCGAACTGCGCAGCCACGACATCAAGTGGATCACCAACGCCAAGACGACCAAGGTCGAGCCGGGCAAGCTGTTCACGACCGAGATCGACGACCACGGCCAGCCGGTGAAGGAGCACGAACTGCCGTTCAAGCTGGCGATGATGCTGCCTGCCTTCAAGGGCGTCGATCCGGTGGCCGCGGTGGCCGACATGTGCAACCCGCGCGGCTTCGTGCTCATCGACGAGAACCAGCGCAGCAAGAAGTACAAGAACATCTTCTCGGCCGGCGTGTGCGTGGCGATCCCGCCGGTGGAGGTCACGCCGGTGCCCACCGGCGCGCCCAAGACCGGCTACATGATCGAGACCATGGTCACCGCGATCTGCCACAACATCGCCGACGAACTGGCCGGCCGGCCGGTCACCACCAAGGCGACCTGGAACGCGATCTGCCTGGCCGACATGGGCGACACCGGGGCCGCCTTCGTCGCCCTGCCGCAGATCCCGCCCCGCAACGTCAACTGGTTCAAGAAGGGCAAGTGGGTGCACCTGGCGAAGATCGCCTTCGAGAGGTACTTCATGCGAAAGATCAGGACCGGCAACACCGAGCCCGTCTACGAGAAGTACGTGATGAAGGCGTTGGGCATCGTGCGTCTGTCGAAGTAGAGCCGGCCGGCGTGGCCATGCGATCGGCTGCAAGGGCTTCAGGGATCACGAACCCGCGAAGCGATCGCCCGATGCTCCCCTCCAACGAAATCCGTCAGTTCCTTCGCCAATGCCCGTTCTTTGCCACGACGGACGATTCGACGCTTGAGGTCCTGGCGGGCCTGACCGATGCCGGTCCGCATCCGGGCCGGCGAACGGCTGTTCGAACGAGGCGAGTCGGGAACCGCGATGTATCTGATCGTGGACGGTCGGGTGCGCGTGCACAACGGTGGTGATCTCGTCGCCTCGCTCGACCGCGGCGAAATACTCGGCGAGATCGCCGCGTTGTCGAGCGCGCCGAGAACGGCATCGGCGACGGCCGAACGCGATACCGCGCTGCTCAAGCTGGAGCAGGAGAGCATCTTCGCGACGCTCGCCGCCCGTCCCGAGGCCAGCCGATCCGTCATTCAGGCGCTGTGCCGACGCGAGAGCCAGATCATCGACGAGAAATACGAGCGCATCATCCGGGCGAAGGTGCTGGAGAACGAACTCGACATCGGCCAGCGGATCCAGAAGAGCTTTCTGCCGGATTCGATTCCCGCCTTCACCGGTTGGCAACTCGACGGTCTGCTGCGACCGGCGCGCAAGGTGTCGGGCGATTTCTACGACTTCTTCCCCGTTCCGGCACTGCGTGCGGTCGGACTGGTGATCGGTGACGTCTGCGACAAGGGTGTCGGCGCCGCGCTCTTCATGTCGCTGTTCCGCAGTCTCATCCGGTCGGCCGCGTTGAGCCGGGGCGCGATGGCCTCATCGACGGGTCCGGGCGCGACGGCCGACACGGCGCAGCACGCAATCGACTCGACCAACCGGTACATCGCCTCCACCCACGCCGGCAGCAGCATGTTCGCCTCCGTCTTTTTCGGCCTCATCGATACCGATACCGGACAGCTCTGCTATGTCAATGCCGGCCACGAGGCGCCGTGGATCATCGGGGCTTCGGGCGAATGCACGACCCTGCCGCCGACGGGTCCGGTCGTCGGGCTGTTCGAGGACGCGGCGTTCGGCGTCGGCTGGGCCGAGATCCGGTCGGGCGAGCTTCTGCTCGGCTACACCGACGGTGCCAGCGACGCGCGCGATCCAGCCGGCGAGCCGTTCGCCGAGAGCCGCTTGCTCGCGGCTGCCCGTTCGACCGTCCGAAGCAGCGCGAGCGTCCTGACCGAGCTCGACGCGCGGGTGCAAGGCTTCGTCGGTGATGCCGATCAGTACGACGACGTCACGATGATCAGCGTCTATCGGGAGTCCGCATCGTGATTCGCCGACAAGAGGAAGCCGGAATCTTCCGGAAGTCGATAGCCAGATGAATGGAGAGATGACCATGAGCACAGCACTTCAAATTGCCGTCTCCGAAGCGGCAGGGGACGTTCGGGTGGCCGTTCTGCGTGTCAGCGGCGATCTGGACTCGAAGAGTTATCCGGCGCTCGAAGCCAAGGCGGGTGAGCTGATCGCCGGCGGCAAGGACAGGATCGTCCTCGATCTCAGCGCGTTGAGCTTCATGGGCAGTGCCGGCCTGCGCGCCATGCACGGCATTGCCACCCGGCTGAAAGGCGCGGGCGGCGGTGGTCAGTTGATGCTGGTGAACCCGTCCGAGGCTGCCGCCAGGGTCATGAAGACGCTGGGCTTCGACCAGTTCTTCGACATCCACCGTTCGCTCGACGAGGCGCTCGCGAGCTTCGGCCGACGGTGATCGACATGCCGGGTTGAATGAACGAAACGAGCCGGCTCGACGTCAGACCGAGTCTGGACGAGCTCGGCCGGGTCCGTGACTTCATCGAGGCCAGCATCGGCACGGTCGACCTGCCGGCAGATCGGGTCGGCGAACTGGTGTTGGCGGTCGACGAGGCGGTTTCGAACATCATCCTGCATGGCGGCGCGCCCGATACCGCCAGCATCGAGATCCGGGTCGCCCACGGGCCGGATTCCATCGTCGTCCAGATCCGGGACGAAGGCGCTCCGTTCGATCCGAGACGACATGACGATCGGCACCTCGACCTCTCGCCACTGCAGCGCGACCAGCCCGGCGGCTTCGGCCTTTGCCTGCTGAACCGCCTCGTCGACCGGATCGACTACCGCATCGCCGAAGACGGGTGCAACGAACTCGCGCTGGTCAAGCGTCGCTAGAGATCGGTTGGGCGGCAGATGGCTGCCGCCCAACCAGTTCGCCGCATGCCAGTCCGCAACGGACCGGCATGCGTCCTGTCTCAGGGCCTGATGTAGGCCCAGCCTTCGTGCTGCTTCTTCATCAACTCGACCACGCCCGCGGGGACATAGCCGATGTCGGACAGCATGTCGGCATAGACCAGGTGCTGCGCCTTCATCGTGTTCTCGCAGGCCACGACCTTGATGCCGCTCTTGACGGCCTCGGTGATCCGCGCGGCCACGGGTGAGCCGGCCTTGAGCATGCCGATGCCCGGGCCGTAGGCCACGATCTCCAGCTCGACCTTGTCGGCACCGAGCTCGTTGGCGACGTTCTTCACGTTGTTCAGCGTCAGGTTCCACTTGCCGGGGTCGCCGTCGCTGACCTGGAACACGGCCTTCTGCTTGCCGGCCGTGGTCTGCGCCAGCGCCGGGCTGGCGATGACCATCGAGGCAGCCGCGACGATGGCGGCGCAGAAGAGTTGTCTCCGGGATTGTCTTGTCATGGAACTGTCCTGTTGGTAGCGAAGATGGCCGGAAGCGCTCCGGCCGGGCGATCAGAGAAGGCTCCGGCGCCGCCGGCACCATGACTGCCGAGGCGACGGCGCCGGCACGTTCACTTGGACTGCTTGTTGCCGTAGGTGGCCGACAGATAGTCGATTATCGCCGGCATGTCGGCGTCGTCGACCGGCGCGTTGAAGACCGCCTTCATGCGGTGGACCATCGCGTCCCAGTAGGGGCGGCCCGCATTCGGCGGCTGGTACTGCATGTACTCGGCCGAGTGGCAGCTGGTGCACACCGCGGTGGCCTTCGCGTAGCCGGGCAAGGCGCTGGGCGTGAGCATCACGGTGTCGGGCGGAGCCTGGTAGGTCTTGACGGTGGCGAAAGCGATGCTGCCCACGCCCAGGCCGGCCGCCGCAACGGCTGCGGCGACGACGAATTTGCTGTTCATGTTCTGGATTCTCCTCAGGCGGCGTTGACGACGATGCTCTCGACCACGTTGCGCATGTAGCCGGCCGGGTTCCACAACGCATCCATCGGCTGGCTCGCGCCGGCGCGGTTCCAGGCCCGCACGCGCAGGTCGTACGCGCCCGACTTCTCGGGCCGGAACGGGAACGTGAACTCGCGGAACGAATAGCGGCCCAGGCCCTCGCCCAGCGTCGCCTCGCGCCACGACTTGCCGCCGTCGGTGGAATAGGCGACCTCGCGGATGCCCTGCCCGCCGTCGAAGGCGATGCCGCGCACCGTCAGTTGCCGGCCGGCCTGCAACTGCTGGCCGCTGGCCAGCGAAGTGATGAACGAGCGCACGTCGAAGCGGCCGATCGGCCGCGTGGCCGCCGGCGCGGTTCCGGGCTCGATGCAGGCGCAGTCGTTGTCGGGGATCCGGTAGGCCGGCTTCATCCAGAACTCCTCGAAGACGTGGTCGATGACCTCGATCTCCGACAGGTGCTTGACCCAGTAGGTGCCGTAGTAGCCGGGCACGACGAGCCGGACCGGGAAGCCGTTGAGGAAGGGCAGCTCGGCGCCGTTCATCTGGTAGGCGATCATGACCTCGCCGTCCATCGCGTGGCCGACGTCCATCGACTTGATCAGGTCGCCGCCGCCCTTCAGCGCGAAGTCCAGCCCGTTGAAGGTGACCTGGCGCGCCGTGTTCTTCAGCTCGGCCCGCGCCAGCACGTCCTTCAGCGGCACGCCCACCCAGCGCGCGTTGCCCATCGCGCCGTTGGTCAACTGGCCACCGGTCACGCGCGGCGTGAACAGCCCGCGGCTGTTGCCCGAGCATTGATTGACGGCCACCAGTTCGACCGGCTTGAAGCCGCTCTTCAGCTCGGCCATCGACAGCTCGAAGGGCTTGCCGACGGCGTTGCCGCCGATCTTGATGACATGCTTGTCGCCGTCGATCGACGCCGGCAGGCCGTTGTTGTGGTAGCGGACGAAGAAGGCGTCGTTGGGCGTGAGCAGCCCGTCGTTGTAGATCGCGAACGGCGTCTCCAGCTGCGGCGGGCGCGTCGTCAGCACGATCATCTGCCGCTTCTCGGGGAAGGTTTCCATGTAGCGGGTGCCGTTGGCGATCGGCAGGTCGATCGTCGGCGGCGCAGCGAAGGCGGCCCGGCTCAGGCTGGCCAGGCCGCCGGTGGCCAGGATGCCTGCGCCGCCGGCGAGCAGGCTGCGGCGTAGGGAGTCGGGGGGTCGTTTCATGCGGTCTCCTCGGTGTGGTTTGAGCGGACGGTCGGTCGGGGGAATGCGGCGTTCTCAGCCGCGGTGCAGGAAAGCTTCGGTCTCGGCCAGGACCTGCGCGTTGTCGGCCAGCAGCAGCACGGTGCGGCCGCTGGCGCCGGTGGACACGCGCCAGTAGCGGCCCATCCAGCGGCCCGTCTCGCCCGGATGCAATTCGGGCAGCACCTTGTCGAAGGCCAGCATCGTGACCATGCCACCGCCCTTCTCCATGAAGGTGGTGACGTGGAAGGCGCTGCGCCCGGCGATGTCGCAGGGGCGCTGGAGCTGCACCAGCCCGGGCAGGGTGGTGCCCGGCGGCATGCCCAGTGCGGTGAGCAGGGCCGACTTGTCGGGCTGGAAGTCGCCCCGCAGCGTGGCCTCGCGGTGCTCGTGGACCATCGCGTCGCGCACCACCTGCGGTGGAACGATCCAGGCCACCAGGCCCCAGACCGCGAGTGCCAGCGGCAGCGCGGCCGCCACCGGCGCCCAGACCGACCGCTGCCAGGGGACCCGGCGCAGCAATGCGGCCGGTGCCTCGCCGGCGTCGGTCGAGCACTTGAGCAGGGCGGCGAACTCGAAGTCGGCCTGGTCCCAGCGCAGGCCGTCCGGCGACTCGGGGCGGTGTGAGTTGTTCATCGCTTCGCCATCCCGTCTCAATCGCCGGCCGTCGAGCGTGTGTTCGTGCCCGGAAAGTCCAGCACCTGTGCCGACGGCGCGGCCGCAGCGCCGCGCGGCTCCATGCGCTGGCGCAACAGCTCGCGCGCACGGCTCAGGCGCGAGAGCACGGTGCCTGGCGCCACCTCGAGGGCCACGGCCATCTGCGCCACCGGCATGTCCTCGAAATAGAACAGCGTGAGCACTTCGCGGTGGATCGGCGCCAGGGCTTGCAGCGCGGCCAGGATGTCGATGCGCTGCTCCAGGGCCGCCATCGCGTCGGCACCCGGGCGCTCGTCGTGCTCTTCCTCGTAGGACTCGAAGTGCGGGCCGGCGGCAGGCGCCAGATGACGCAAGGCTTCGCGGCGCAGGATCTGGAACAGCCAGGGGCGCGCCAGCGCCGCGTCCTGCAACTGATGCATATGGCGCCAGGCCAGCTCGTAGCAGTCCTGCACCACCTCTTCGGCCACCGCGCGGCTGCCGGTCAGGGCCCAGGCGCTGCGGAACAGGAAGCGGTAATGGTCACGGACCCAGCCGTTGTACTGGCGTTCTTTGGCACCGAACATGGAGTGGCGCATGTTGATGGCAAAGAGGCGATTCCGGGGCCCGATATTCCATCGCGCCGGCTAGGACAAACCCGGCAGCTCGACAACCCTGAGATCGGCAAGGCGCGCCGGCGCCTCCGATCGCAGGGGTCCCGCCGGTGCCTGCCGGCCGCGCGCGACAGGCCGTGCCGATCGCAGCTCGGGCCCCAGGCCTCAAGTGGTGCCGCAGGATCCCGATAACCGACCATGACTGGCGTTGCGTCGTGCATGGATTGCCGACGCTGGCGGCAGCCCATGACCGTCTCTCACCTGCGAAAGGACATAGCTTCATGAACAAGCGCAACTGGATGCGAGGCATCCTCTCCCTGGCCCTGGGCTTCGTGCTGAGCACGCCCGTGCTGGCGAACGACACGCCGGCGACGCTGGCCGGCGTCAAGGTCGTCACCGCGGAGGAAGCCAAGAAGCTGCACGACGCGGGCGTGCCGATGTTCGACGCCCGGGTCGCCGCCGAGTACGCGGACAAGACGATCAAGGGGGCGGTCAATGTCCCCTACAAGGAGAAGAGCGCCAAGGACCCGGCATTCGACGCGAGCCAGGACCACTTCGACCTCGGCAAGCTGCCGGCAGACAAGAGCGCGCCGCTGGTCCTCTTCTGCAACGGGCCTGAATGCTGGAAGAGTTACAAGGCAGCGGCCGTGGCGCACAAGGCGGGCTACGGCAAGATCTACTGGCTCCGCGGCGGCTTCCCCGAGTGGAGCAGCAAGGGCCTGCCGACGCAGTAGTCGCGGCCGAAGCAACTGGCGTCCAACCGGAGCGAGCCGTGGCATTGCACATTTCGATGAAGGGGCGCCTGGTGGCGCTGGCCGGCTTGGCGGTTCTCGGCATCTGTGCCCTGGCCGCCCTGGCGATCGCGTCCAATCAGGTCAACCGGCGCGCGTTGACGACGCTCTACGACCGGGACATCGAGTCGATGGTCAAACTGCAGCGCATCGACAATGGCCTGCTCGAAGTGCGATTTCGCGCGGCGGCCGTCCTCCTCGATCAGATCCCGATCCCGGGCTCGTTGAACGACGTGCGCGAGATGCGCAAGACTTTGGCCGGCCAGTGGCTGGAACTGGAGCCGCGGGCGGCGGCCGCCTTCACGAGCGGCGAATCGGTGCAGGCCTTCCAGCAGCTGAAGGACCGATGGAGCCTTGTCGACGGCACGCTGGCCAAACTCGAGAAGGGCTACGCGTCCAAGGACAAGAACGCCCTGACCAGCGTGCTCGAGGACGACTGGCCAGTGCTGCACATGGGCGTCGTCAAGCCCTTGCAGGCCCTGATCCCGATCACCGAGACCGCGGCCCAGGCGAGCTACGAGGCCAGCATCGCCAAGAGCCAGCGGATGCTGGACATCGGCATCACCACCGCGATCGGCTGTCTGCTCGTCCTGTCGGTCGTGGCCTGGCTGACGGTGCGCTCTGTGCTGGGCCCGCTGCGCCAGGTCGAACTGTCGATGCGACGCATCGCCGAGGGCGACCTGTCCGCGCCCGTGCCGGCCGCGCGGCATGACGAAATGGGCCGCATGATCTCGGCGCTGGCCGAGATGCAGCAGCGGCTTCGAGGGCTGGTGACCGACGTTCGCCGATCGACCGACAGCATCACCACGGCCAGCAGCGAAATCGCCGACGGCAGCCAGGACCTGAGCAGCCGCACCGAACAGGCGGCCTCCAGCCTGCAGGAAACGGCCAGTTCGATGGAGCAGCTCACAGGCACCGTCAGGCAGTCCGCCAGTTCTGCCCGCCAGGCCAACGAACTCGCCTCGTCGGCGGCCAAGGTCGCCGAGCGCGGCGGTCAGGTCGTGGCGCAGGTCGTATCGACGATGGACGGCATCCAGGCCAGCTCGCGCAAGATCTCCGACATCATCGGGGTCATCGACGGCATCGCTTTCCAGACCAACATCCTGGCGCTGAACGCGGCGGTCGAGGCCGCCCGTGCGGGCGACCAAGGCCGCGGCTTCGCGGTCGTGGCCAGCGAGGTGCGCCAGCTCGCCAAGCGAAGTGCCGACGCAGCCAAGGAGATCAAGGCCCTGATCGGCACCAGCGTCGAGAAGGTCGCTTCCGGCTCGAGTCTCGTCGCCGATGCGGGCGCGACGATGAACGAGATCGTGTCCTCGGTACAGCGCGTGACGTCGATCATCGGCGAGATCACTTCGGCGGCGTCGCATCAGTCCGAGGGCATCGGGCAGGTCAACGTCGCCGTGACACAGCTCGACCAGATGACGCAGCAGAATGCCGCCCTCGTCGAGCAGTCAGCCGCGGCGGCGGAGTCGCTGAAGGAGCAGTCGCGGCGCCTGGCCGGACTGGTCGGGATCTTCAAGCTGCAAAGCTGAGCCGGCGCGGCCGGCGCCGGCGGCCACGCCGCTAGCGGAGCGGTGCCAGCTTCAGCGCGACGGGGCCGGCGCCAGATCGGCGTTGGCCGACCGCAGCGCGCCTTCGTCGAGCTGGCCGGTGAGCGCGGCCAGGCGCAGCCGGTCCAGCAGCAGGCCGACACGCGCCTGCGCCAGCGCGAATCGCGCCGCGGCCTCGTCGTTCTCGGCATTGAGCAGGTCGAGCGTCGTGCGCTGGCCGACCTCGTGGCCGAGCTGGGTCGCATCGACGCGCTCGTCGCTGGCTTGCAGCGCCTGATCCAGCGCCTGCACCCGCTCGGCCCCCACCGCGAGGCCGCGCCAGCTGGCGCGCACCTGCTGCGCCACCTGCTGGCGCATGCGGTCGGCTTCGGCCATCGCCTTGGCGGTCAGGCGCTGCGCTTCTTCCTGCTTGGCGTCGCGGTAGCCGCCGGTGAACAGCGGGATCGAGACCTGGACGCCGATCATCCCGTTGGCCGCCGTGTTGCCGGCCGATCCGAAGTCGCCGCTGCCGCCGAGGCGGTCGCGGCCGGCCTGTGCCACCAGATCGACCTTGGGCGCGGCGCGGGCACTGAACTTGGTGGCCTCCTGGCGTGCGATCTCGACCGCGAGCTGCTGCATGCGCAGCCCCGGGTTGCCGGCCTCGGCCTCGGCGATCCAGGCTTCCATGGCCTTGGGCGGATGGGGCGCCGGCTCGGGTCGGGGCAGCCACGCGTCCAGCGTGGCCGCGGGCAGGGCGGTGCTGTCGGCGAGCAGGTCGCGCTTGACCTGCAGGTCGGTCTGCGCCGCCAGCACCTGGGCCCGGATCGCGGCCAGCCGGGCCTGCGCCTCGTGGCTGTCGGTGATCGGCGCGCTGCCGAGCTTGAAGCGGTCCTGCGCCTCGGTGGCGGCGTGCTGCACGGCCTGCAGCTGCCGCTCGAGCACGCGCAGCGATTCCTGTGCCAGCGCGAGGTCGAAATAGCGCTCTGCCGTGCGCAGCATCAGGGTCTGCCGCGCGGCCCGCCACTGCAGGTCGGCCAGGTCCACCGACAGCCCGAGCTGCTGCTGCTGGGCGCGGCGCTCGGGGTTGTACAGCGGCTGCACCGCCTGCAGCGCCCAACGCCCGGCGGTGCCATGGTTGATCGAGGTGTCGAAGCCGACGCCCGCCGAAGTGCCCAGGCCCGGGGCCGAGAACTGCGCGCCGCTGGTCTCGGTCTGGCTGCGGCCCAGGCCCAGCGCGGCGGTGAGGCCGACGTTGGGCCGCCACAAGGCGCTGGCCTGGTCGCGCCGCGGCTGCGCCGCGGCGTGCTCGGCGTTGGCGACATCGAGGTCGCGGTCGTTCTGTGCCGCCGCCTGCCAGACCTGCAACAGATCGGTGGCCCCCGCGCTCGCGGGCAGCGCCAGCGTCAGGGCGAGCGAGGCCGTCAGTGACGCCGCGGCGCCGACGGCGCTGTGCATGAAGCGGCGATCGGCTCGCATCGTCATGCGCCTTCGCGCGCGACTTGCGCCTGGACCCAGCGCACGAGGTCGCCGGCGGCCATCGCACCCGACTGGCGCGCCACTTCCTGGCCGCCGCGGAACAGGATCATCGTCGGGATGCTGCGGATGCGGTGGCCGACGCTGGCCTTCGGGTTGGCGTCGGTGTCCAGCTTGGCGAAGCGCACGTCGGGCAGCTGCTTGGCGGCGCTCGCGAAATGCGGCGCCATCATCTTGCACGGGCCGCACCAGTCGGCCCAGAAGTCCACCAGCACCGGCAGTTCGGTGCCGGCCACATAGGCCGGGAAGCTGGCATCGGTGAGCGCCACCGGTTGGGTCGACATCAGCTCGGCGCCGCAGCGCCCGCAGACCGGCTGCTCGTGCAGCCGCTCTTCGGGCACCCGGTTGGTCGTGCCGCAGGCAGGGCAGACGAGGTTCATGTTTGGTTCTCCGAAACGTGGGGGAATCGGCGCGCGTCAGGTCAGACGCCCGGGCGCAGGCCGAGCTTGCGCAGGATGGTTTCCATCAGGCACCACTGGGTCAGGCCGCTTTGCAGCAGGTTGATGCCGACGAAGGCAGTGAAGGCCAGCCACCATTGGTTGACGAAGATCGGGCTGCCGGGCGTGCCCAGGGCCAGCGAGATCAGGATGAATGCGCCGGCGATGACGCGAACGGTTTGCCAGGTGGTCATGTTCAAGTTCCTTGCGAGGTGTGGGTGGGGGACGGGGAATCGGCGTCGGCCTTGCCGGTGAGGGCGTCGAGCCGGTGGCGGTAGGCGACGAAATAGAGGATCGGGATCACGACCAGCGTGAGCACGGTGGAAACGAAGATGCCGAAGATCAGCGCGATCGCCAGCCCGTTGAAGATCGGGTCGTCGAGGATGAAGAAGGCGCCGAGCATCGCCGCCAGGCCGGTGAGCACGATCGGCTGTGCCCGCGTGACCGCCGAGTGGACGATCGCGTGCTTGAAGTCCACGCCCTGGCGCACCTGCAGGTTGATGAAGTCGACCAGCAGGATCGAGTTGCGCACGATGATCCCGGCCAGCGCGATCATCCCGATCATGCTGGTGGCGGTGAACTGCGCGCCCAGCAGTGCATGGCCGGGCATCACGCCGATGATGGTCAGCGGGATCGGCGCCATGATGATCAGCGGCGTCAGGTAGGAGCCGAACTGCGCCACGACCAGCAGGTAGATCAGCACCAGGCCGACCGCGTAGGCCGCGCCCATGTCGCGGAAGGTCTCGTAGGTGACCTGCGATTCGCCGTCCCACTTCAGTGCGTAGTCGCGGTAGGCGTCCTGCGGCTGGTGGATGAAGTACTCGACCAGCTTGCCGCCGCCGGGGGTGGCGATCTGGCTGATCTTGCTGCGCATCTCGAACACGCCGTACAGCGGGCTGTCGAGCTTGCCGGCCATGTCGCCGACGACGAAGTTCACCGGCAGCAGGTCCTTGTGATAGACGGGCTGCTCGCGCAGCGTGTCGCTCACCGTCACCAGCTCGCGGATCGGCACCAGCCGGCCGTCGGCGCTGCGCACCGCCAGCTGCAGCAGCGTGCCCAGGTCGCCCTGGCGCTCGGGGGGCAGCTGGATCGTGGCCGCCGCCGGGTACTTCGTCTCGTCGTGCAGGTAGGCCGTGGCCTCGCCGGCCAGCCCGGCGCGCAGCGTCGTCACGATGGCCTGCTGCGGCACGCCGAGCATCGCCGCCTTGCGCCGATCGACGATCAGCAGCTTCTTCGGCGCTGCGGCGATGCTGCTGTCGTCGACGTCGACCACGCCCGGCGTGGCCTCGAACACCGCGCGCACCGCCTTGGCGACCTGCTGGCGGCCGGCGGCCTCGGGGCCGTAGATCTCGGCCACGATGGGCGAGAGCACGGGCGGGCCGGGCGGCACTTCGACGACCTTGATGTTGGCGCCGAAGCGCTTGCCGATGGCTTGCAGCGCCGGCCGCACGCGGGTGGCGATCGCGTGGCTCTGCTCGCTGCGGTGGTGCTTGTCGACCAGGTTGACCTGGAGATCGCCGACCTCGCCGCCGGCGCGCAGGTAGTACTGGCGCACCAGGCCGTTGAAGTTGATCGGCGCGGCGGTACCGGCATAGGCCTGGTAGTCGGTGACCTCGGGCACGGTGGCCAGGTACGCGCCGAGCTCGTGCAGCACGGCGGCGGTCTGCTCCAACGGCGTGCCGGCGGGCATGTCGACGATGACCTGGAACTCCGACTTGTTGTCGAAGGGCAGCATCTTCAGCAGCACCAGGCCGGTGGCCGGCAGCGCCAGCGAGATCGCGATCAGGGCCGCGATGGCCAGCCCGAGCAGGCCGCGGTTGCGTGCGCCGTGCTTGTCGTCGAGCAGGGGGCGGAACACGCGCTGGAACACCGGCCCGAGCTTGCCCGCCAGGCCGCGCCCTCCGGCATGGACGGCGTGGTCCTTGCCGCCATGGGCCGGCGCCGCGTGCCCATGAACGCCGGCCGCCGGCTCCGCCGGTGCCGGCGTGGCCTTCATCCACAGCCGCGCCAGCCACGGCGTGACGACGAAGGCGATCGCCAGCGACAGCACCATGCCCATGCTCGCGTTGATGGGGATCGGGCTCATGTACGGGCCCATCAGGCCGGTGACGAAGGCCATCGGCAGCAGCGCGGCGATCACCGTCAGCGTGGCCAGGATGGTCGGCCCGCCGACCTCGTCGACCGCGCCGGGAATGAGCTGGGCCAGCGAGCGTCCGGGGTGGTGCTGCTGATGCCGGTGGATGTTCTCGACGACCACGATCGCATCGTCGACCAGGATGCCGATCGAGAAGATCAGCGCGAACAGCGAGACGCGGTTGAGCGTGAAACCCCAGGCCCACGACGCGAACAGCGTGACCATCAGCGTCAGGATCACCGCGCTGCCGACGATCGCGGCCTCGCGCCGGCCGAGCGCGATGAACACCAGCGCCACCACCGAGGCGGTGGCGAAGAGCAGCTTCTCGATCAGCTTGACCGCCTTGTCGTTGGCGGTGGCGCCGTAGTTGCGGGTCTCGGCGACCTGCACGTCGGCGGGGATCACCGTGTTGTGCAGGGTGGCCACGCGCTGCATCACTGCATCGGCGACGTCGATCGCGTTCTCGCCCGGCTTCTTGGTCACGCTGATCGTCACCGCGGGGTATTCGGCCGCGGTGGCGCCGTTCTTGGCGGTCGTGCCGTACCAGACATAGCGCTCGGGCGTCGGCGGGCCGTCGCGCACGGCGGCCACGTCGCGCAGGAACACCGGCTTGCCGGCGCGCACGCCGACCACCAGGTCGCCGACTTCGCTGGCCTGGCGCAGGAAGGGCCCGGACTCGATTGCCACCGTGCGGTTCCCGGACACCAGGTCGCCCACCGGCAGGCCGAGGTTGGCCGACTGCAGCGCCGTGCGCAGGTCGGGCACGGTGACGCCGGCGCCGGCCATCCGCGCCGGGTCGATCTCGACCATCACCGCGCGGCCGGGGCCGCCCAGGGTGGTCACCTCGCGCGTGCCGGGCACGCGCTTGAGGTCGGTCTCCACGCTGTGCGCGACGCGCTCGAGGTCGAACGCACCGGTGGCGGGGTTCTTGCTATAGAGCGTGAGCGCGACGATGGGCACGTCGTCGATGCCCTTGGGCTTGATGATCGGCGGCAGCACGCCCAGGCCCCTGGGCAGCCAGTCGGCATTCGAGTTGACCGTGTCGTACAGCCGCACCAGGGCTTCGATGCGCGGCACCCCGACCTTGTACTGCACGGTGAGAACCGCCAGGCCCGGGCGCGAGACCGAGGTCACGTGCTCGATGCCCGAGATCTGCGCCAGCACCTGCTCTGCCGGGCCGGCGACCATCTGCTCGACGTTGCGCACCGAAGCCCCGGGGAAGGGGATCAGCACGTTGGCCATCGTGACGTTGATCTGCGGCTCTTCCTCGCGCGGGGTGACGAGGACGGCGAAGGCGCCGAGCAGCAAGGCCAGCAGCGCCAGCAGCGGCGTGATGCTGGAGCGCTGGAAGTACGCCGCAATGCGGCCGGAGACGCCGAGCGCGGCGCTTTGCGTGGGGTGGCTCATGGCGGTCTTCAGCGGGCGCGCGCAGCGGCCTGGGGATCGGTGACCACGCGCTCGCCGGCGGCGACGCCCGAGAGGATCTGCACCCGGTCGCCGTTCACCGGCCCCAGCCGCACCTGGCGCAGCAGCGGGTGGCCGGCGGGGTCGAGAACGTACAGGCCGGTCATCTCGGCGCGCCGCACGACCGCCTGCACGGGCACCGAGACGGTGGCCGCGCCGGCGGCGCTGGTGTCTGCCGCCAGCGGCAGCCACAGCCGCGCGAAGAGACCCGGCGCCGCGCCGGCCAGTCCGGCGGGCAGGGCCGCGCGCAGCTCGACCGTGTGGGTGGCGGCATCTACCGTCGGCAGGATCTGCAGGCTGGTGGGCGTGACGCGGCGGCTGGCTGCAGGCAGGCCCGGCAGCTCGACTTCCGGCAACTGGCCCGGGGCCATCTGCGCGGCCACGCTCTGCGGCACAGACGCGGTGACGCGCAAGGCCGCGGGGTCGTACAGCGTCAGCAGCGGCCGACCCGGCATCGCCATGTCGCCGAGGGCCACCGGGATCTCCGAGATGACGCCGGCGTAGGGCGCGCGCACGACGTGCAGCCCGGTCTGCGTGCGCGCGACATCGGCCTGCGCCAGCTGCGCGTTGACCTGCGCCCGCGTGGCCTTGAAGGCCGACTCGGCCTGCTCGAGTGCGGCCTGGCTGATGTAGTTCTTCTGGAACAGGCGCTGCTGGCGCTCGTATTCGCGCGTGGCGACGTCGAGCTGCGCGCGCGCGGCCTGCACCTGCGCGTCGCTGGCCAGCGCGCTCTGGCTGGCGCTGCGCGCGTCGATGCGCAGCAGCACCTGGCCGGCCTGCACGCGGTCGCCCGCATGCACGTCGAGCTGCACCACCGCGCCCGGCACCTGGGCCGCGATCACCGTCTGGCGCACCGCCTCGACGACGCCGTCGAAGGCGGATGTCGCCGTGCCCTTGCTCGCCGCGGCGGCAACGCTGGGCAAGGTGGCCGCCGAAGCGGCAGGCCACAGGCCCAGCGACAGCGTGAAGGTGGCGGCGGCCAGGGCGGCAGCCAGGGGGGTCGTCTTGATCATGCGTTGGCTCTCTTCAGTACCGGCCCCGCGGCGAGACGGGACTGGAACGACATCGGATTGTGCGGTATTATTTGCACATGTAGTTAAATAGTCAAGTACAGAGTTACGCGGTTCGAACGACAGAAAGGCAGTGGCAGGGCATGATCACCACAGCGCAACCTCCGAGATGTCTTGGCATGGAAGGTCTCCCCGACGAAGCATTGGCCCAGGTGGCGGCCTATTTCCAGGTCCTGTCGGAGCCGACGCGGCTGCAGGTGCTCAACCTGCTGCGCGGGCAGGAGCGCAGCGTGGGCGAGCTGGCGCAGCTTTGCGGGTACAGCTCGGCCAACATCTCGCGCCACCTCACGCTGCTGACCCAGCATGGCCTGGTCACGCGCGAGAGCCGCGGCAACAGCGCCTACTACCGCATCGCCGACCCTTCGGTCTACCGGCTGTGCGACCTGGTGTGCGGCAACATCGCGCGCCAGTTCGAGCACACGGCGCGCCAGCGGGCGGCCTTCGTGACGCCGGCGGCGCGGCGCGGCAAGCGGAGCTAGGACGGCCCCGCCATCCCGCTGGCGGCCCTGGCGCGGCTGCCGGTCGCCGGTGGCGAGGATTCTCCCGTCACGCGGATTCGGATGGCGGTGAAGCCGCCTCCTGCAGGCGCGACAGCAGGCCCGAGTGGCGGCGCGTCGGGGACCCGATCGCCGCAGTGAGCACTTCGGCACCGGAGCACAGCGCGACGCGCAGGCGGGCGCGGGTCACCGCGGTGTAGAGCAATTCGCGCGTGACGACGCGGCTGCGCCGGGCCGGCAGCAGGACCAGGACCTCGTCGAACTCGGAGCCCTGAGACTTGTGCACCGTCATCGCAAACGCCGTCTGGTGCAGCGGCATGCGCACCGTGGCCAGGGGCCGGAAGCCGCCGCCGGCGTCCGGGAAGTGGACCATCAGCTCACCCGCGGCGTCGGGCAGCGCGATGCCGATGTCGCCGTTGAAGAGCTTGAGCAGGTGGTCGTTGCGCAGCACCATGACCGGCCGGCCCGGGTACCAGGGCGCACGCGCGTCGATCCCGCTCGCCGCGAACAGCGGCGCCAGCGCCTGCACGGCATGGCGCGTGACCCGCTCGTTGATCGCCGCGACGCCGCGCGGGCCCTCGTGCACGGCGCACAGCACACGAAACGCCCCGAACGCCTCGGCGATGGCGCCGATGTTCGAGGGATCCCGGCGCACGGTCGCCAGGTAGGGTCCGAAGCCTTCGAGCAGCAGCTGCACCGTGGCCTCGCGCGGCACCGGGGCGGCGTCGTCGAGCCAGCGCACCGAACCGTCACCGGTGGCGCGCAGCCAGCCGATCGCCTCGCCGGCAAGCGCGCCGTTGATGTCGGCTGCCAGGCGGCCGATGCCCGAGTCCGGCGCGAAGCGGAAGTTCTGCCTGAACCAGACCACCGAATCGTGGAGGGCGCTCGGCGGGTCGGCTGGCGGCGGGACGATCTGCTCGACCGCGATCTCGCACAGCCCGGCAAGCTCGCGCCTGCGGTCAGCGCCGAGCGACGGGTCGGCGCTGATCTCGGCGAACACGGCGCCGGACTCGACCGCCGCGAGCTGGTCCTTGTCGCCGAGCAGGATGATGCGCGCGGTCTCGGGCACGGCCTCCAGCAGCTTGGTGGCCAGCGCCAGGTCGAGCATCGACGCCTCGTCGACGACCAGGGTGTCGATGGCCAGCGGATGGCCCGCGTGATGCACGAATCCTCCCGGCCCCGACGTCGCTCCCAGCAGGCGGTGGATCGTGAACGACTCGGCCGGCAGGCGGGCCCGGATCTCGGGCGGCAGGTGAGCGGCACGCAGGCGGATCGCCTCGGTCATCCGCGCCGCCGCCTTGCCGGTCGGCGCCGCCAATGCGATCCGGCCGTCGGGGTCCTGCGCGATCAGGCAGGCGAGCAGGTTGACCACCGTCGTCGTCTTGCCGGTGCCGGGGCCGCCGCTGACGACGGTGAGCCGCTGGCTCAGGGCCAGCGCGGCGGCGATCTTCTGCCAATCGACGGCTCGCCCGAGGAGTTCGGCGTTGGCCGCGAACAGGCTGTTCAGGCGCTCCCGCGTCGCGGCGTCCGGCGTGGTCGTCCCGGCGCGGGCCGCACGCATCAGCCTGGTGGCCAGCCTGCGCTCGTAGTCGAAGTAGCGCTGCAGGTAGAGCCGGCCTCCGGCGTCCAGAATCATCGGCATCGCGCCCGGTGCCGCCGGGGTTCCGACCAGGCCCGAC
>CAVRZW010000001.1:0-18982 GCA_963725755.1 uncultured beta proteobacterium | reverse complement strand
GGCCCGGCGGCTTCGTCTTCGGACGCAACGCCCAGGGTGAGCTCGACCCGCATGTGGTCGGCGTCAACCAGCCGGGCGCCGTGCTCGGCGCGCAGATGCTGAAGCGCCTGATCGACGAGGGCCACATGCCCCGCGGAGCCCGCTACGCCGAGATGGAAGCGGCCTTCAACCGCGGCCAGATCGCGACGATGATCAGCGGCCCCTGGGCCTGGGACAACGTCAAGAAGAGCGGAATCGACTTCGGCGTCGCGCCCATTCCCAGCGTGGCCGGCAAGCCGAGCAAGGTGTTCGTCGGCGTGCTCGGCTGCATGATCGCCGCGCCGAGCAAGGTCAAGGACTTGGCGCGCGAATTCATCGAGAACCACCTGCTGACCGTCCCGAGCCTGAAGATCATCGGCGCCGACGTGCCGCTGGGCACGCCGGCCAACAAGGAATATTTCCGCGAGCTCAGCGGCGATCCGCACATCGTGGCGACGATGGCCAACGCGCAGGCCGGCGAGCCGATCCCCAACATCCCCGAGATGCAGCGCTTCTTCCCGGCGATGGACGCGGCGATGGAGGCGATCACCAACGGCCGCCAGTCGCCCAAGGACGCACTCGACGGTGCCGCGGCGCGGATGCTGAGCCGATGAGCAACTCCAGCCCGCTGCGGGCGCTGCAGGCGTCCGGGGCCGCGCGCGGCGGCAGCCTGCGCCTGGGGCTGGCCCTGGTGGCGGCGCTGTTGCTGCTGTGGTTCGCGTTCAGCCTCTATACCGCGGGCCAGGCGCTGGCCGCGGTCGGCGTGCTGGTGCTGGGCGGTGCGGCGGTCTTCGTCTATGGCACGGCCGTCAGCGTGGCCTGGAAGTACCTGTTCCCGGGTGTCGCCGGCATGCTGGTGTTCGTCGCCTTTCCGCTCTTCTACACGGTGCAGATCGGCTTCACCAACTACTCGTCGGACCACCTGCTGAGTCAGGCGCGGGCGCGCGCCTATCTGCTCGACCAGACGGTGGCCGACGAGGCGCATGCCTGGGCCTACACGCTGCACGCCGACGGCACTGTGCTGCGGCTGCGACTCTCGCCGCTGGAAGGCGGCGGGCCGGTGCTCGTCACGCCGCCGCTGTCGCTCGACGGCGGCGCCGCGGCGGCACCGGTGCCGCTGCAGCCGCTGGGCGACACGGCGCTGGGCGCGCCGCTGTCGCTGCGCGACCGGCTGAGCCATCGCGACGGTCTGATGCGGCTGCAGCTCCAACTGCCCGCCGCCGAGGGCGCCGGCGTCATCCGCTACGCCGGCGTGCGCGAGTTCGGCCCCATAGAGCCGCTGTGGCAGGCGAACGCCGATGGCTCGATCACGCAGCACGCCACGGGCACCGTCTACCGCCCCGACCGCAAGACCGGCTACTTCGAGGACGCGGGCGGCGGCCGCATGCAGCCCGGCTTCAAAGTCAACATCGGCCTGGCCAACTACAGCCGCATGCTGCTCGATCCGGACTTCCGCGGCCCCTTCGTCAGCATCTTCGTCTGGACGGTGGCCTTTGCCGGTCTCACCGTGCTGTTCGCCACCGTGCTGGGCATGACCCTGGCCGTGCTGCTCGAGTGGACCTCGCTGAAGTACCGCACGCTGTACCGCACGCTGCTGTTCCTGCCCTACGCGGTGCCGGGCTTCATCAGCATCCTCGTCTTCAAGGGCCTGTTCAACCAGAACTTCGGCGAGATCAACGCCATCCTGAACGCGCTGTTCGGCGTCCGCCCGGCCTGGTTCGCCGACCCCTTGCTGGCCAAGGCGATGATCCTCATCGTCAACACCTGGCTCGGCTACCCGTACATCATGATCCTGTGCAGCGGGCTGATCAAGGCGATCCCCAGCGACCTCTACGAGGCCTCGGCGATCGCCGGCGCGACGCCGCTGGTCAACTTCTTGCGCATCACGGCGCCGCTGATCGCGCGGCCGCTGACCCCGCTGCTGATTTCGGCCTTCGCCTTCAACTTCAACAACTTCGTCCTCATCTCGTTGCTCACCGACGGCCGGCCCGACTACCTCAACACCAAGCTGCCGGCCGGCACCACCGACATCCTGGTCAGCTACACCTACCGCATCGCCTTCACCGACAGCGGGCAGAACTTCGGCCTCGCCGCGGCGATCTCGACCCTGATCTTCGTGATGGTGGCGATCATGGCCCTGGTGCAGCTGCGCATCACGCGGCCGCAAGAGGCGAAGAGGTAGCGCGCGATGGCCATCGTCACCGGCAAGAAGCAGCGCTGGCGCGTGTTCGCGGCCCATGCCGGGCTGTGGGCCCTGCTCGCGCTGACGCTGTTTCCGCTGCTCGCGGTGGTCTCGATCTCGCTGCGCCCCGGCAACTTCGCCACCGGCTCGCTGATCCCGAGCACGATCAGCCTGGAGCACTGGAAGCTCGCGCTCGGCATCGCCTACGTCGCGCCCGACGGCACGGTGACGCAGCCGCCGTTCCCGGTGCTGCTATGGCTGTGGAACTCGGTCAAGATCGCCACCATCTCGGCGGCGCTCATCGTCGCGATCTCGACCACCGCGGCCTATGCCTTCGCGCGCATGCCGTTCAGGAAGAAGGGCGCGGTGCTCAACGCGATGCTGCTGCTGCAGATGTTTCCGGTCGCGGTGGCGCTGGTCGCCATCTACGCGATCTTCGACGGCATCGGCACCAGGCTGCCGTGGCTCGGCGTCGAGACCCATGCCGGCCTGATCGTCGCGTACATGGGCGGGGTGGCGATGCACATCTGGACCATCAAGGGCTACTTCGAGACGATCCCGGTGGAGATCGAGGAGAACGCCAAGGTCGACGGTGCGACGCATTGGCAGACCTTCCGCTACGTGCTGCTGCCAATGGCGGTACCGATCCTGATGGTGGTGTTCGTGCTCGCCTTCATCGGCACCATCATCGAATATCCGGTGGCCAGCGTGCTGCTGCGCGAGGAGCCCAACCTCACGCTCGCGGTCGGCAGCAAGTTCTACCTCTACGACCAGAAGTACCTGTGGGGCGACTTCGCCGCCGCGGCGGTGTTGAGCGGCCTGCCGATCACGCTGGTGTTCGTCTTCGCACAGCGCTGGATCGTTGCGGGCCTGACCGCCGGAGGTGTCAAGGGATGAAGCGTTTCCTCATCGCCGCCGCGGCGGTGCTTTCAGCCGCCGCCCAGGCGCAGACCACCATGTCCTACGCCAACGCATTCGACAAGGCCCATGCCGGCGTCTTCGAGGCGCGCGAGAACGACTGGCGCAACGGCGCGGTCGTCTACCAGGTCTTCGTCGACCGCTTCGCGCCGCCAGCGAACCTGGAGGCCAAGCGCGCGCTGTACCCGGCTCCGAAGGTGCTGCACCCCTGGACCGACCTGCCCACGCCGGGCCATTACGTCGAGAGCGCCAAGGTCTGGAGCCAGGAGATCGACTTCTGGGGCGGCGACCTGAAGAGCCTGCAGGGCAAGCTCGACTACGTGCAGGGCCTGGGCGTGGACGTGCTGTACCTGAACCCCATCGTGCTCGCCTACACCAACCACAAGTACGACGCGCTGGACTACAAGCAGGTCTCGCCCGAGTACGGCACGCGCGACGACGCGAAGGCGCTGGCCGCCGACCTCCACCGGCGGGGCATGAAGCTGGTGCTCGACGGCGTGTTCAACCACATGGGCCGGCGGTCGCAGATCTTCAAGCAGGCCGAGGCCGACCCCCAGAGTCCGTACCGCGACTGGTTCGTCTTCGGCCCGCAATACCCTGGCGGCGTCCGCTCGTGGGCCCGGTACCAGAACCTGCCCGAGCTGAACCTCGAGAACCCGAAGGTGCGCGACTACCTCTGGGGCGCGCCCGACTCGGTCGTGCGCGGCTGGCTGCGCGACGGCGTCGACGGCTGGCGGCTCGATGTCGCATTCGACATCGGCTTCCGCTTTCTGAGCGAGCTGACGCAGGCCGCGCACGCCGAGAAGCCCGGCTCGCTGGTGGTGGGCGAGATCGCGAACTACCCGCAGGAATGGTTCCCGTCGGTCGACGGCGTGCTCGGCTTCACGCTGCGCCAGCTGATCCTGCGCACCGCGGGGGGCCGCATCGACACCGCCACCGGCGGCCGCATGATGGCGCGGCTGATCAACGACGCCGGCGTCGATCACATGCTCAAGAGCTGGACCTACCTCGGCAACCACGACACCGAGCGCCTGGCCACGGCGCTGCCCGACGAGGCCTCGCGCCGGCTGGCGCAGGTGCTGCAGTTCACGCTGCCGGGCTCGCCCAACGTCTACTACGGCGACGAGCTGGCGATGCCGGGCGGCAGCGACCCCGAGTCGCGCGCGCCGATGCGCTGGGACCAGGTGCGCGACGACAACGCGGCGCTGGCCTGGATGAAGCAGCTCGTCGCGATGCACCGCAAGAGCCGGGCGCTGCGCATCGGCGACTTCCGCCTCGCCGAGGCGCACAAGCTCTTTGCCTTCGAGCGCCGCACCGAGCGTGCGGCCGACAGCGTCATCGTCGTCGTCAACGCATCGTCCGCCGCGGTGTCCGAGTCGGTGCTGCTCACCGACTCCAAGCTGATGGACGGCACGCCGCTGGTCGATCTGCTGGGACGGGCACGAGCCCTTGCGGATCGCGTCCTCGATGCTCGACGTGACGCTGCCGGCGCACGGGTTCCTGGTGCTGCAGCCCGATGTCAGGCCGCAGGGCGGCTACACCAACTACAAGCGCGTGCAGTGAGCCGCCGCGGCCGCGTCCCGGCCGCGGCACCGGCCGCACCGGCAAGCCTCGAGCAGGCGCTCGAGGCCTGGCCGCAGGACCCCGCCGTGCACCGCGCGATGGCCGACGCCAGGCGGGCGCTGGGCGACGAGCTCGGTGCGCTGGCGCATGCGATCGCGGCGCAGACGCTGGCCGCGCACGCCGCCGGCATGCCGGGCGACTCGCTCGGCGAGCTGTGCATGGTGGCCACCGGTTACTTCATGAAGGGCGACCACGCTGCCGCACAGCGCTGGTACCGGCTGGTCCTGGCGCTCGACCCGGAGGTCGCGCTGGCGCACCAGAACCTGGCGGCGATCCACGCCGCCAGGGGCGAGATCGCCGCGGCCGAAGCCAGCCGGCAGCGCGCCTACCGCATCCAGCGCGTCTTCGTCGAGCCGGTCGAGCGGCCGGCGCGGCGCCTGCTGATCCTGTGCGTCGGCAGCGCGGCCGGCAACGTGCCCTTCGAGGCGCTGCTGTCGGGCGGACGCAGCCTGCGCATCAAGTACGTGATCGACCATGCCGATGCGACCGAAGACGCGCGCCTGCCGCCCTTCGATCTCGTGTTCAACGCCATCGGCGACGCCGATGTCGCCGCACCTCTGGCCGGGCGGCTGGAGCATTTCGTGCGGGCCTGCGGTCGCCGGCTGCTGAACACCCCGGCGGCGGTCACGCTCACCCGGCGCGACCGCCTGGCCGAGCGGCTGGCCGGCCTGGCCGACGTGGTCGTGGCCCCCTGCGCCCGCCATGAGCGGCCGCCGGCCACGCGGTCCGAACTGGCCCAGCTGTCCGATCGTCTGGCGCACGAAGGCATCGGTTGGCCGATGCTCGTGCGCCCTGCGGCCAGCCACGGAGGTCATGGGCTGGTCCGCTGCGACAACCTGCAGGCGCTGCACGCGGCCTTGCTCGCCATCGACGGCGCTCATTACCTGACCGCGTTTCGCGACTCGCGCGGCGCCGACGGCCATTACCGCAAGTACCGCGCCGTCTTCGTCGACCGCGAGCCGCTGCCCTATCACCTGGCCATCTCGCCGCATTGGATGGTCCACTACTTTTCGGCCGCGATGCAGCAGGAACCCTGGAAGCTCGCCGAGGAGCATCGCTTCCTTTCCGACCCCGCTGCCGCCCTCGGCACAAGGGCGATGGCCGCCATCGCTGCGATCGGCCGGCGCCTGGATCTGGACTTCGCCGGCGTCGACTTCGCGCTCCTGCCCGACGGCAGGGTGCTGGTGTTCGAGGCCAATGCGACGATGCTGGTGCACCGCGAGCGTCAGGGCGGTCCGCTGGCCCACAAGAACGCCTTCGTCGACCGGATCGTCGACGCCTTCGAGCGGATGCTGGTGCGCGCGAGCGGCGGCTGAGGACGGCCGACACATCGCCGATCGATGGCGCCGGCAGCGGCGACAGACAGAGGCCTGCCGCGCGCGGCTACGATCGCGCTGCCCGGCCCTCTGCCGGGCCGGAGGTGCCCACATGCCCAGCCCCAAGGCCGCCCTCGTCGTCGGCGCCGGCGACGCCACCGGGGGCGCGATCGCGCGCCGCTTCGCCCGCGAGGGCTACATCGCCTGCGTCACCCGGCGCCAGGCCGACAAGCTGCAGCCGCTGCTCGATCTCATCCGCGCCGAGGGCGGCCAGGCGCAGGGCTTCGGCTCGGATGCACGCGACGAGGCCGCGGTGACCGGACTGGTGGCGCAGATCGAGCGCGAGATCGCGCCGATCGAGGTGGCGGTGTTCAACATCGGCGCCAACGTTCGATCGGCGGTCACCGACACCACCGAGCGGGTCTATCGCAAGCTCTGGGAGATGGGCGCGCTGGCCGGCTTCCTGACCGGCCGCGAGGTCGCCAAGGTCATGCTCCCGCGCGGCCGCGGTACGATCCTTTTTACCGGCGCCACCGCCAGCCTGCGCGGCGGCGCCGGCTTCGCGGCCTTCGCCGGCGCCAAGCATGCGCTGCGCGCGCTGGCGCAAAGCCTGGCGCGCGAGCTCGGGCCGCAGGGCATCCACGTGGCGCACGTGGTGATCGACGGCGCCATCGACACCGCGTTCATCGCCCAGAATTTCCCCCAGCGCTACGCACTGAAATCGCGCGACGGCATCCTGAACCCCGAGCACATCGCCGAGACCTATTGGCAGCTGCACGCCCAGCCGCGCAGCGCCTGGACCCACGAGCTCGATCTGCGGCCATGGATGGAAGCCTGGTGAGGCGGCCGGCATCGTGAACGGCAGAACCGTCGAGTTCTTCTTCGACTTCGGGAGCCCCGCGAGCTACCTCGCGCACACCCAGCTGCCGCGCATCGCGGCGCAGGCCGGCGCGCAGCTTTCAGCTTCAACCCGCATTTCCCGGTCAATACGCTGACGCTGATGCGCGGCGCCACGGGCCTGCAGATGCGCCGGTCCGAGGTCTTCGCGCGCTATGTCGACGCCGTCTTCGAAGCGATGTGGGTGGCGCGGCGCAATCTGGGCGATGCCGGCGAGGTGGCTGCCATGCTGAGCGCCGCGGGGATCGGCCCGGAGGCTTTCATGGCCCTGGCCTGAAGCGCCGCCGATCGGCCGATCAGACCGCGAACGGCCCTTGCGCGAGGAAAGGCCCGGCGCTGCCGAGCACGAACAGGTTGGGCGACTGCGTCGCCGGCATGCCGGCGCGGATGTGGGCGTGGAAGCTGCGGTAGTCGCCCTGGAAGGCGCCGTGGTTCCAGACCTTGAGCAGCTGCTCGGTGAAGGCGCCGTTGTGGTCGCCGTCCATCGAGGTCTGGTTGTCCTGGCAGCCCGAGATCAGCACCACGGCCGGCTTGAACTGGCCGACGAGCTGCGTGGCCTGCGCCGCCGCGCCGACATGGGCCAATGCCGCATCGGGATCGACGTAGGCCTTCCTCGCGGCCTTGGCGACGTCGTCCTGCAGCTTGTCGTAGAAGGCCTTGTGCAGGTCATAGACCCGGCGCGCGACGGCGTCGGGCATCAGCTTGACGCGCTGGCCGGGCGGCGGTGGGGGCGGGGCCAGCTCGCGCGTCACGCTGCCGCTGTGGCAGCTGTCGGAGAGCACCAGCACGCGGACGCCGGCGGCGAAGCGGCTGAGCTCGAAGTACAGCTCGTCGTCGAGCAGCTGGCCGTCGTACAGGCACCAGGTCTCGTCCTTGCGGTCGGGCTCGTCGCCGTTGATGTCGGGCACCTGGCCGCCATGGCCCGAGTAGCTCAGGAAGAAGAGGTCGCCGCCACCGAGCGCCTTGGCCGCCGCCCGGATGCCGGCCAGCACCTTGGCCCGCGTGGCCTGCTTGGTGAGCAGCACGGTGGACTTCATGCCGCGCGTCTTGGCGATGGCCGCCATGTCGTGGGCGTCGAATTCGCAGGCCGCGAGCGGCCCGTCCCAGCCGCCATAGGCCGCGCCGCTGACGCCGTTCAGGCCGATGTGCAGGGAAGCGGCCTTGGGGCGCGCCCCGGGCTTGCTGCTCGTCGCGCCGGTCGCCGCTTCTTCGGGCTTGCTTGCCATCATGAATCTCCTCGGGTTGTCGTTGCAGGTCGGCGCAGCGCGGAGCGAACTCGATCGCCGATCGACCGCCGTCGTCCGGCCGCGGCCCGGCGCTGCATGGGTCGATGATCCGCAGCGCGCCGCGGCGGCGACAGCCCTAACTCGTGGGCGCCGTCGGCGCAGACGCGCCGCTGTTGGTTTCGCGCCGCGGCATACGCCACGCGATCGCGCGCGCATGTACCGTGCGCAGATGCCGCGCAAGCCCCGCCTCTTCAGCCTCGCCTGGCCGCTGTTCCTCGAGCTTCTGCTGGGCATCTCGGTGGGCTTCGTCGGCACCGCATTGGCCGGGCACCTGTCCGACGCCTCCGGCGCCGCGTTCGCGCTCGCCAACGTCGTGATGGGTATGTTGTTCATCCTGTTCCGCATCGTCGGCGCTGCTGCTCGATGCCTGGAACGCGAGCATGGCCAGCGTCATGCGCGCCCACCTGCGTGCCCGCGACACGCTGCTCGTGATGCTGGTCATGCATGGCGCACACCTGATGCTGGCGGGGCCGTTGATGCTGGGCCTGGGACCCTGGCGCGGGCTCGGCCTGCCGGGCTATGCGCTCGCCTTGCTGGTCGCGCGGCTGCTGGCGCTGGGCCTGCACCGCTGGCTGTGGCGGCTGCGACTGGGGATCGTGCCGCAGGCGGCCGACTGGTGGCGGCTGAAGCGCGCCGAGCTCGCCGCGGTGGCGCACATCGGCCTGCCCGGTGCGGCCGAGAACATCGCCTACCGGCTGGCCTTCATGGTCAGCGTCGCGGTGGCCGGCAGCCTGGGCGCGAAGGCGTTGGCGACGCAGGCCTACGCGCAGCAGGTCACCGGCATCGGGCTGCTGTTCGGCCTGGCCACGGGCCTGTCGGCCGAGACCGTGGTCGGCCACTTGATCGGGGCCGGAAGGCTGCACCAGGCGCACCGCGTCGTGCGCCGCGCGCTGGCGCGGGGTTTGGCGGTCAGCATCGCCGTGACGACCGTCGCCGCCGGCGGTGTGCTGCTGTGGTGGACGGTGCCGCTCGAACCCGGCCGCACCTTCAACCTGGTGGTCATCAACGCGCTGCGCGCGGCCGGCGATGCACGCTACCCGGTGCTGGCCGGCGCCGCGTCGATGCTCGTCGTGCTGGCCGGCGGCAGCTGGCTGCTGGGCAGCCAGCTGGGCCTCGGCCTGCCCGGCCTGTGGATCGCCTACGCCGCCGACGAATGGCTGCGCGGCTTGCTGATGTGGCGGCGCTGGGCGACGCTGGCATGGGTGCCGCATGCGCGCTCCAGCAGGCGCCGGCTGGCGCATCAGGTCTGACGCCGTGCCGCCGCGCCGCGCCGGAGCGCTGCCATCGCCGACCTATGATGCGCACGAGGCAACGCACCGGGCGCGCGGGCTCGCGCGAGGAGCATGAACATGACTGTGTGGCTGGATGCCGCTGGCCGCTTCTTCAACCCCGAACCGAAGGTAAGCGTCTTGCCGTTGCCGGACGGTCGTTGCTGCGTGGTCGTGGATGACGCGCTGGCGAATCCCGAAGGTCTCGTGGCTTGGACATCGGCCCACGTGTTCGCGCCGCCCGACGGGTATCCCTATCCCGGCCTCGTGCTTCCGGCGCCCGCGGAGTTGGCGTCGCGTGTCGCCGACCTGTTCGCCCAGCATGCGCGGCAACGCCTGGGCGCCCGACGGACGCTGGACGTCTCCGTGCGCCTGGCGATGGTGACCGTGCCGCCGGCGCAGGTCGAGCGCCTGGTCGCCGACAGCCAGCAGCCGGCGCGGCTCAGTTCAGACCCGACGCGCGCCCGGCTCACGCTCAACGGCTTCTTCACCTGCCGGCGCAACGCTTCCTGAGGCGCCTGGGGCGAGCGTCAGTTGCAGTCGTTGGTGGCCAGGTTGCCCTTGGACATCTGGTCGCGGCAACGCTGCGAGTCGCGCGCCATGTCGCGCCGCAGTGCTTCCTTGTTGCGTTGCTGCTCGCGCTCCTTCTCGGTCACGTACTTCTTGGCGTTGTCCAGGTCGGCCTGCAAACCCGGCGCATCGGCCGGGCGCTCCAGTGTCGCGACCCGGTCGGCGCCCGGCGGCAGCAGGGTGAAGAAAGTCGTCTTGGCGCCGCTGGGCCAGACCGCGGTGACCTCCGGCGTCGTGATGGTCGGGGTCTTGCCGTCGCCCTTGTAGGTACGGGTCACGGGTGCCACGCCCAGCGACTGGCCGCCCTCGAAGAGCGTCGCGCCCTCGGGCTTGGTCTCGTAGGTGAGCATCACGTCGGTAGGCGGCGCGGTCGCGCATCCGGCCAGCGCCGATGCCAGCGCGAGTGCCGAAACCAGTCGGTACGGTGCTTTCATGATCACTCCCGGTCGACTCACGCGGCGGCCGGCACGGCGGCCGCGCAATGGTCGGCGATGAACTTCGCGTGCGTCGGCATGATGTCGACGCAGGCCTCGATCACGCCCTCGACTTCATCCAGGTAGCCCTGGATTTCCTGCTCGCTGCGCAGGTCGGTCAGCGGATGGTACGAGGCCGGGCGGATGCGCTGCCCATGCATCACCTGGAGCCAGCTGACCTTCGTGAACAGCTCGTTGCCTTCCCGGAACACGCGGCCGTGGGTCCGAAACAGTTCGATGCGCTGACGCAGCGTCTCTGGAACCTCCATCTCGCGGCAGTAATTCCAGAACGGCGAATCGGTGCGTTCGGTCGCCTTGTAGTGCAGGATGATGAAGTCGCGCACCCACTCGTATTCCTGGTTCATCACGCGGTTGTACTGCTCCCTGTCCTCGGCATCGAAGCCCGCCGACGGGAAGAAGGTGAGCAGGTGCGCGATGCCCATCTGCACCAGGTGGATGCTGGTGGATTCGAGCGGCTCGATGAAGCCGCAGGCCAGGCCGAGCGACACCACGTTCTTGTTCCAGGCCTTCTTGCGCTTGCCGGTCACGAAGCGGATGGGTCGCGGATCGGCCAGCGGCGGCCCGTCGAGGTTGCCGAGCAGGATCGCCGTGGCCTCGTCCTCGCTCATGTACTTGCTCGAGAACACGTGGCCGTTGCCGATGCGGTGCTGCAGCGGGATGCGCCACTGCCACCCCGCCTGGCGCGCGGTGGACCGCGTGTAGGGGTAGAGCTCCTTGATCGAAGCGCAGGGGACGGCGACGGCCCGGTCGCACGGCAGCCAGTGCGACCAGTCCTCGTAGCCGGTCTTCAGCGCGCCCTCGATCAGCAGGGCGCGGAAGCCCGAGCAGTCGATGAACAGGTCGCCCTCGACCTTCCGGCCCGAATGCAGCGTCAACGACGCCACGTGCCCGTCGCCTTCGCGCAGCGTGACGTCGGTGACGCGCCCTTCGACGCGGGTGACGCCGCGCGCCTCGCTGAACCCGCGCAGGAAGCGGGCGTAGAGCGAAGCGTCGAAGTGGAAGGCGTAGGCGATCTGCGACAGCGGCGAATTCGGCACGTCCAGTCGCGGCCGCATGAACTTGTTCTGCAGGCAGGCGGCGGTGTTGATCGAATAGTGGTCGAGGTCCTTGGCCTTGCCGGCGAGGTGCTGCTTGAGCCAATACTGGTAGAAGTCGACGGTCGCGTTCTCCTGCCCGATGACGCCGAAGCCGTGGATGTAGCGGTCGCCCAGGCGGGCCCAGTTCACGAACTCGATGCCGAGCTTGAACGAGCCCTGGGTCTGCCGCATGAACTCGTTCTCGTCCAGCTCGAGCAGGCGGTTGAACAGCGAGATCATCGGGATCGTCGCCTCGCCGACGCCGATGGTCCCGATCTCGTCCGACTCGACGAGGGTGATGCGGTAGCGCCCCTGCAGCACCTTGGCGAGCGCGGCGGCGGTCATCCAGCCGGACGTACCGCCACCGACGATGACGATGTCGGGCTTCTCGTTCACTTGCATGGCGCTGGGTCTGGGTGGGGCCACGAACAGGCGGCGAGTCGATTATGGCGACCGCGGCCCCGAATGCGATCTCGCGAAAGGGGAAAGCCTCCTGCCGGCCGGAGCCGGCAGGAGGCTGGCAGCGGCCGGCCGCTAGTCGTACTTGTAGCTCAGCTTGAAGGCGTAGGTCGCCCCCGTCTGGTTCGAGTTGTTCTGCGTGCCGTCGTAGTTCAGCTCGCGGTAAACCGGCTTGTTGAGGTTGTTGCCTTCGAACCTGAATCCCAGCCCCTTGAGCCGGCCCTGCTGGAACTCGTAGCCCACCTGGGCCGACACCCAGGAAGACCCCTGGATGTAGACCAGCGACGGATAACCACCGACGGTGGTGTTCGCGACGCTGCCGACGTACGTCGACCGGTAGTTGTCGGCCACGAACGCGCTGAAACCGGCACGCTCGTAGTACAGCATCAGCTTGGCATTCGTCTTCGACAGCCCCGGCAAGGAAATGCGCTGGCCGCCGGACGGCACCTGCTGAGATGGGTTGAGGCCGATCAGGTTGGGCAGGTTGACCGAGCTGTCGGTGTACGAGTAGCTGGTCGTGAACCCGAAGCCGTTGAGCACCGGCGTCAGCAGGTTGAACGGCAGCGACGCGGTCAATTCGACCCCGCTCAGGTTGCCGCCACTGCCGTTGACGGTGGTGGTGAAGGTCCCGATCGGACCGGCCTCGGGGATCGTCAGCCCGAGCTGGTTGGCGTAGGCCGTGAAGTCGAAGTTCGGGTTCGTCGCCGGGGTGATGTAGGTGTCGAGTTTCTTGTAGAAGCCCGCGACGCTCAGGTACGCCTTGGTGCCGAAGTACTTCTCGAAGGACACATCCAGCGCCGTCGCCTTGAACGGCTTCAGCTTCGGATTGCCCGCGGAGCCGACGAACTCACCGAAGGTCGCATCCGACCCGTTGGTATCGACCGAAGCCGCGAACGAGTTCCGCATGTCGGTCAGCGTCGGACGCGCAATCTGCTGTGCCAAGCCGAGTCGAAGCACGTTGCCGCCGCCCAGATCGCCCCTCAGGTTCAGCGAAGGGAGGAAGTCGGTGTACTTGACGCCGTCGGTGGTCAGGCTGCCCGCGGGGTTCGTGAGCGTCACGCTCGAACCGACCTCGGCCCGGTAGCCCGCCGACGACTGGTCGGTGTTGACGATCTGCACGCCCAAGTTGCCGACGACGGGAATCCGGCCCAGGGTGGTGTCGATGTTCAGCTTCGCGTAGGCGGTGGAGACCTTCTCGGTGACGGTCCAGGTCTTGGAAAGGATGTCGTCGTTGAACTTGCGCAGCAGCACCGCACCCGGCCACAAGCCGACCTGTGGGTCGAAGGTCAGCAGGTTGAGACCGGTGCCGCCGACGTTGGTGGCCACGTAGGCATCGGCCGGGTACGTGATCCGGTCGTAGCCGCCGTTGCTGGCGGAGACGAGCAGGCCTTCGTCGGTGATGCGGTCCTTGCTGCGCTTGGAGTAGTTGCCACCGAACTGGACGTCGGTGAACATGCCACCCGCGGACAGGTCGTGCCGGAAATCCAGGCGCACGGCGTCCACCTTGTCGGTGATCGTCGGACCCTTGTCGTAGCCGGCCTGCGGAACCGTCTGGCCGGCGTAGGGGCTGCCGGCGGGGTAGGTCACGCCGCTCCAGCCCGCCTGGTCACGGATCGCGATCTGCGTCGGATCGGTATAGGCGCCCGGGTTGCCCAGGGTGAATGAGGGGACGTTTGCGCCGCCGTTGGTGAAGCTCAGGGTGTCGGCGCCGGCGATGCCACCGTACGCCTCGATGTCCTTCTCGACGCGCTGGGCCTTGTTGTGGTTGAGGTCTAGCGAGCCGCTCCAGGTGTCCGAGAACGCCAGCGTGTTCTTCCAGCCCAGCGAATCGATCGTGTCGTCGTCGAAGACGTTCTCGCTGTAGGCGATCAACCCCCCGGGGGCCATGGCGAAGGTGCCGCTTTGCACGACGCCGCCGACGACCGTGGCGTTCGTGAGCGAAGTGAAGCTGCCGGCCTTGGCCGCCATCTTCTTGAGGGCCGTCTTGATCTTGGCGTGGTAAAGGTCGACTTCGCTCGTGAACGCCTTGTTCGGCTTGAACGTCAGGATGGCGGCAACGCCATCGCGCTTGTCGGTGTTGCGGTCGCTCTCGAAACCCAGGCCGCCACCGAACGGCACCGAGACGTTCGGCATGACCGTGCCGTCGGTCAATGTGGCCGAACCCGAGCCGCCCCAACTGCCGTTGGCCAGCGAGTTGCTGGTGCCGTCCGCGTGCACGAAGCCCACCGCGAGGCCAAGCTTGCGGTCGGCGAACTGGTCGATGTAGGTGAAGCTGTAGCGCTTGCCCGAGCCGGTCACGGGCAGCCCCACGCCGGTCTTCGTCTTCTCGTAGTTCGCGGCAAGCACGCGCCCGCCGAACGCCAGCGGGTCGACCAGACGGTTGTCGATCGTGCCGGCGAGGCCCGCTGTCACCAGCGAAGCGTCGCTGGTCTTGTAAACCGTCGCCCCTGAGATCAGTTCCGCGGGATAGACGCTCAGGTCGACCGCCCGGCTGTCGCCGGTGCTGGTCTGCTCGCGCCCGTTGAGCAGATAGCCGTTGAAATCGGGACCCAGGCCGCGAATGCTGATGTTCGTCGCGTTGCCGTTCCGGTCCCGTTGCGTGGTCACGCCCGGCAGACGGGCCAGCGACTCGGCGATCGTCGTGTCGGGCAGCTTGCCGATGTCTTCCGACGAGATCGACTCCACGATCAGGTCGGAGTTCTTCTTGACGCTGATCGCGCTCTCGATGCCGCGCCGGATGCCGGTGATGACGACGACGTCGCCCGCGGGTGCCGAAGCCGGCTGGGCCGGCGCGGCCGCCGCATTGGGCTGGGCCGGCGCGGTCTGTGCGAAAGCGGTGCTGCACAGCAGCGCGGCCGCCGCCGCGGCCACCGGATGGGCCTTGAGCAGCGCGCTCGCCGGGCTGCGCCGGGCCTTGGAATTCTTCATCGATGTCTCCTCAAGCGACTCGGGACGAACACAGTTCCGTCTGATCGGGCAGCTGGCGCTCCGACCCGATCGGACGGCAGAAAGCAGTATTTACAGTTGGCAATATGTACCAAAACTAGATTCCGTGGATACCTGCGAAAACCCTAGATCAGGGCGGGCCGGGGCCCGACTTCGGGCTTTCTGGTCATTCACGTGGGCTGTTGCTGCCTATGGCGCCGGTTCATGCTGCATTGCAGCAGCGAAGTCTCTGCCAAGCGTGGGTCCATTTGTAGCGAAACTACAGTGCAAAAATGCAACGATGCCCGGTGCTGGACAGCTGCCCCGAGCTTGGTCGGCCCCGCGACCAGCCCCTACACTGGTCCGGCGATGAACCTTCGGACCCTGCTTGCCGCGGCATTGGCCATGGGGCTGATTTCGCCCCCGATGCAGGCCACTCCGGTCGGACCGGTGCCGGCTGCGCCAGCCATCCCGAAGCTGCATGTCGCCTCGCCGGACTGGCGCGACCAGATCATCTATTTCGTCGTCACCGACCGCTTCGCCGACGGCGATCCCGGCAACGACGATCAGGGCGCGGGCGAATTCCGCGCCGGCGACGGCAGCCGCTACAACGGCGGCGACCTGGCCGGCCTGGTCCAGCACCTGCCGTACATCGAGGGCCTGGGCGCGACGGCCTTGTGGATCACGCCGCCGGTGGCCAACCAGTGGCTCTCGCCCGATGGCCACTATGCGGGCTACCACGGCTACTGGGCCGAGAACTTCCTGCAGGTGGACCGCCATCTGGGCCGGCTGTCCGATTACCGGCGGCTATCCGGCGCGCTGCATGCCGCCGGCATGTATCTGGTGCAGGACATCGTGGTCAACCACACCGGCAACTACTTCGCCTACCGCGGTGGCTGGGACCGGGGCGACGCGGCGCGCTTCTACGAGCCGCACACCGGCTCGCCGCCGGTGCCGCGACCCTCGCAACCGCCGTTCGACCGCGACGACCCGCGCGATCCGGCGCAGCGCCGCGAGGCGATCTACCACTGGACGCCCGATGTCCGCGATTACGGCGACCGCAGCCAGGAGCTGAACTTCCAGATGTCGGGTCTGGACGACCTGAACACCGAGAACCCGCGCGTGCGCCGGGCGCTGCGCCAGAGCTACGACTACTGGATCCGCGAGGTCGGCGTCGATGCGTTCCGCGTCGATACCGCGTTCTACGTGCCACCCGAGTTCTTTGCCGACTTCCTGCACGCGGACGATCCGCAAGCGCCCGGCATCGCCGAGGCGGCACGGCAGACCGGGCGCAAGGAGTTTCTCGTCTTCGGCGAAGGCTTCGGCGTCGACAAGCCGTTCGACGACACCCAGTCGCGCAAGATCGAGCGCTACATGACCGCCGCCGACGGCCGGCCGCTGCTGCCGGGGATGCTCAACTTCCCGCTCTACGGCGCCCTGGGTGACGCCTTCGCGCGCGGCCGGCCGCCGGCCGAACTGGGCGACCGCATCTCGCGACAGATGAAGCTGTTCGCGCGGCCGCAGCTGATGCCGACCTTCGTCGACAACCACGATGTCGATCGCTTCCTGGCCGGTGGCACTGTCGCCGGGCTGAGGCAGGCCTTGCTGGCGATCATGACCCTGCCCGGCATCCCGGTCATCTACTACGGCACCGAGCAGGGCTTCACCCAGCCGCGGGCGGCGATGTTCAAGGCCGGCTTCGCCTCCGGCGGGCGCGATCACTACGACACCGGCGCGCCGCTGTACCGCAGCATCGCCGCGATGGCGGCCCTGCGGCGCGGCCACAAGGTGTTCTCGCGCGGCGAGCCCGAGGTGCTTGCGGCCGCCACCGCGCAGGCCGGGGCGCTGGCGTACCGGATGCGCCATGGCCGCGACTCGGCGTGGGTGGTCTTCAACACCGCCGACCAGGAGACGCTGCTGGCGAACCTCGACACCGGCCTGGCCGAGGGCAGCGTGCTCGAAGGCCTGTACGGTCTGGACGGGCGGCCGGCCGACCTCGTCGTGGGGCCGCAGGGGCGGGTCACGTTGCGCCTGCCGCCGCGCTGCGGCTGGGTCTGGCAGGCCGCGGCGGGCACGGTCAAACCCTCGGCGACGACCGCCGCGATCGCGCTCGATACGCCGGCCGAGGGCGGTCCGACACTTGTGGCCGGCGGCGACTTCGCCGTCGGTGGCAGCGCCCGCGGCCTGGCGCGGCTGCAACTGGTCGTCGATGGCGATCTGGCCACTGCGCAGACCGTGGTGCCCGACGCCAACGGCCGCTGGCGAACCCTCGTGGACACCAGCCGCATGGTCGATCCGGACACCGTGCACAGCCTCACCGCCTGGGCCGAGGGCCAGGCCGTCTCCGAGACGCGCAGCTTCCGCGTGGCGCGCCATTGGCAGCTGCTGGCCGACATGACCGACCCGGCCGGCGACGACCGCGGCCCGAGCGGCCGCTACGTCTATCCCGGCGACGGCGGCTGGGGTCGCCACCACCAGATGGACCTGCGCCGCATTCGCGTGGCCGGCGCCGGCGGGGCGCTGCGGCTGGACCTGACGATGCACGAGGTCACGACGAGCTGGAACCCGGCCAACGGCTTCGACCATGTCGCCTTCACGATCTTCATCGAGCTGCCCGGCCGTGCCGGCGGCGCCACCGTGATGCCGCTGCAGAACGCCAGCCTGCCTGCCGGCATGCGTTGGCATCTGCGGTTGCGTGCCGGCGGGTGGTCGAACGCGCTGTTCTCCGCCGAAGGCGCCTCGGCCACGCAGGAAGGCAAGCCGGTGACGCCGGCGCCGACGATCCGGGTCAACCGCCCCGCAAACAGGGTCAGCTTCATCGTCCCGGCAGCGGCCCTCGGGGGCCTGCCATCGCTTGCCGGCGTCAAGGTGTACGTGACGACCTGGGACTACGACGGCGGCTACCGCGCGCTGGAGCCGGCGTCGCAGCCTTTCGCGATCGGCGGCGGCGCGGCCGACGGGGCCAAGGTCATGGACGACAGCGCCGTCATCGAACTCCCGTGAGCCCGCGAGCGGGCCGGGCGGCTTCGCTAGCGGCCGTGCTGCTCCAGCGCCAGCGCGGCGCCGGTGAGCGCGGCCAGGGTGTCGGTGATCAGCGCCGTCGGCACCGCCTGCAGGTAGGCCTGGAAGCGGCCTTTGGCCTCGAAGCGGGCGCGGAACTGCGAGCTGAAGAAGCGCTCGCCCAGGCGCGGCACGATGCCGCCGCCGATGTAGACGCCACCGCGGGCGCCCAGCACCAGCGCCACGTTGCCGGCAAAGCTGCCGAGCAAGGCGCAGAAGGCATCGATCGTGCGGCTGCAGACGGCGTCGCTGCCGTCCAGCCCACGTTCGACGATCTCGCTGGCCGAGATCTCGGATGCCGGCGCGGGCCGGCCGAGCACCGCGGCCACCGCGCCATGCAGCACCGGCAGTCCGATGCCCGAGAGCAGCCGCTCGGCCGAGACGTGGGCATGCTCGCGCCGCACGCGGGCCAGCAGATCGCTTTCGAAGTCGTCGGCCGCCGACAGCGTGGCGTGTCCGCCTTCGCCCGGGATCGCGACCCAGCCGTGAACGGTCGACACCAGCCCGGCCACGCCCAGCCCGGTACCGGGGCCGACGACGGCCAGCGTGCCGCCGCTGGGCGCTGGCCCGCCGGTGGTCGCGCCTATGGGCCGCAATTGCGAGGGCTGCAGCCGCGGCAGCGACAAGGCCAGGGCCTCGAAATCGTTGAGCACGAGCAGGGTGCCGAGGTCCAGCTCTCGGCGCGTGGCCGCGCAGGAGAACGCCCAGCCGCTGTTGGTGAGCTCGACCCTGTCTTCGCCCACCGCGGTGGCCACGGCGAAGGCGCCGGCGCGCGGCGGCTCGTAGTCCGGCCCCAGGGTCTGCGCCAGCTGCGCCAGGTAGCTGCGAGCGGCTTGCACCGGCCCGCCGTGATCGGCGCCGGCCAACGTCCGGACATGGCTGACTTGGTC